>CBDBLX010000001.1:0-121040 GCA_965207445.1 Candidatus Nitrosopumilus sp.
AATTACATCTTTACAACAGGATATAGCACGATTAAAATCGGGTGAGACGGTTGTTTCATCTAACCCTACTGATGACGGTACTTTATACAGCTTTGCAGTTATGGGACTCTCCATGTCCGCTGTTGCCGTAGTGTTGAGTGTGATAGCATTGACTCGTAGTAAACAGAATGTGGGGTAACATTAAACGTTTGGTTTTATTTCAACTATAAAATAATAATGCAAAATAATAATGCAAATGAACATACAATATAAATAAATAAATAAATAATTATTAAATTAAAAATATAAATATATATACATATATTTATAAAACATGTAACGATACAAGTTAATTTATAATAAAAGTGAGTTTAATTTTGATTCTAGAAAAATTAAAAATATGATAGATAATGAGTCTGATTTAACACCACATCATCTATTTTGGAGTTTTCCATTATGTAGTCTTGCTCGTACAAGTTTGGTACATGTTAGAATTGCAAATGCTGGAGCGCCAACATACATTCCCAAATTCAACAGTATTACAGATATACCATATCCTAGCATTTCTGACTCAGAGTCAATCTCAGCGTAGTTTAGAAGTGAAAGTGACGACAACATTGGAGTCAATGTTACCTGAACTACTTCTCTAAACATTGGATTTTCTCTTTCAAGATCTGCTACTGCTGGAGAGAATGCATAATAGACCTGATTGAAACCAGACATAAATGCAGTTCCGGATTCAGTTGCAAGCACAGTGTTGTCCCTCAACTCTCTAAGCTGCTGAACCTGCGGAGCAAGTTCAGAGCCAAATGCAGCAGTTGCTATGAGGCAACCACCATTTCCGTCATCACCGGTAGTGTCATCTACTGGGGGGTCATCCATCATCATGTCAGAGTCATCTACCATCATGTCAGAGTCATCTACCATCATGTCAGAGTCATCTACCATCATGTCAGAGTCATCTACCATCATGTCAGAGTCATCTACCATCATGTCAGAGTCATCTACCATCATGTCAGAGTCATCTACCATCATGTCAGAGTCATCTACCATCATGTCAGAGTCATCTACCATCATGTCAGAGTCATCTACCATCATGTCAGAGTCATTATCAGAGTGTGGATCTGCAGATGCAGACACTATGATCTGACCAGTCATCCACGGATGAACAAGACAGTAGTGGTCATACGTACCTTCTTCATCTATTGTGAATACGTATGAACTACCAGCAAGTACAAGACTACTATCAAACACACCAGTAGCACCATCTGTAGGTGAACCAGACGTTAATGTGTGTGCCACATTATCTGTGTTATCAAAAGTAATCTCGGTTCCAGGACTCACAGTCAGGATTGGCATATTGTAGCATAGTTCTTCTGTATCTTGACATCCAGGTACACCTGAACCTTCGACAGGTGTTAGTATTGGATGGACATCAGCAAATGCCGAGGGTGCAATAGCAACCATTCCCGTTACAAGCACAGACAGTAAAAAAAAGGAACTGACTGCTTTAGTCATCATAGTTTAGGATTATAGAATGGGTTTTAAAAATCTAGCCATTTTTATACTAAACTGTTACTTGTACTAATTGTGAAAAAATATTTACCACACACAACAATGCTCGCAAATTATATCTCATCAAACATAATTTTTAGATATATGGGCCATCATCTTTTTCCCAAGTTTTTTACGTAACAAAATTACAGTAAAAACAGGCAGACCAATATAGATTAACAAATTGAGTATAATTATACCAACACCATAGATGATCATCTCATAGTCTGTATCTATGTTGATATGTTGCAATAGGGAAAGTGACGTGAGTAATGGTGTCAACATGATCCTTGTCATCTCTCTGAGAATTGGGTGTTCCCTTTGAATATCAGATATTGCAGGTGAGAATGAATAATACACAGTATTGAATCCAAAAATAAACATACTACCGGAGGCAGTATCAAGTATTACATCATCTCGTAGTTCTCTGAGTTGTTGAACTTGTGCAGACATTTCAGAACCATACACAGCAGTCGCAATAAGACATCCACCACCACCTCCCTGCACATCATTCATGTTTGCAGTGTCAATTATGCCTATAGTACCATCATCTACAATAGCCTTGCCGGCTATACGGTCAATAGCAATAGGTATAGAAGTTTTTGCTCTTTCGTTTCCAGCAATGTTCTCAAAATTCAAATGTACTATACCAGATACATCATCAGATAACACAAATTCTGCCAAGTTCACAAAGTTGTCCTTTGAGTCAGTACTAGTTCCAAACTGTTCAAATATAATTATATTATCTTTTGTCACAGTAAACTCATAGTTAACAGCTACTGGTGAGTTTTTCAAAAATACATCTGTTATCTCAAACATTATTGTAGCTCTTTGACCAGATTTCAACTCTTCTGGTTCCCACGATACAAATATTCTAAATTGACCATTTTCTGTTACAGAAGACAGACGAGTATATTCCACATCAGGTCTTATGACAAAGTTCATCCCATCAACATTTGAATCCATGTTTTTAGTATTGTTTCGTATCACATAGAGTTGTTCTTGAGGTATGATAAAATGAATTATTCGTTCACCTACAAAAAAGTCATCAATTACGATCATCTCTTCAGGTAACTTGATATTATTTATGTACATATCAAATCCAGATACTAAAAGATCACCGTATGTATCAGGAATTGAGATCTCCTCATGTACGACATAAGATTGATTCAAGTTTTTGTCACTCCATTCAAACGGCATAAAAAATTCAATCTCTTTTAATTCAGAGTCGTATTCAAACTCCTGTATCTCATCATAATATGTTATTACTCGGATATATTGCTCACCAAAGTTAGGATCATCTACTGCATATGTTATAATCTGTGGAATCGATATACCAGAACTATATGTGAGAGGATCATCTAATGTTTTAGCATAGTCACCTGCTGTAGTTATGGCAATCTCGAATCGATACAATCCACCGTCTGCGAGTTTTGGACCAGAGACATTAATTGTCCTACTATTACTTCCAAGTAGATATGCCAGTGCATCAGGCTGATTGTCCGTATCGCCAAGGTCATTTACTGTTATAGATTCATCTGTTGTGGAGATAAAATTAAACACCAAAAAACCATCATCGGCTTTGAACTCTTGCTCAAAGAGAAATCTATCTCCCAAATCAGCTCTTACTTGAAACGTCACATCACGTAGAGTTATCTGACTCTCAAAGTCAATTAGCGCCATTGCTATTTGGAGATCTTCACCAGGTGTAATACCAGCAGGCGGCCTCCCAGTCGTCTCAGGCGGAGGCGGTGCAGAGGAGGATACCTCTAATGTGACTTGCTTGCCATTTAGATCTACAGGTGGAAATGTTTCACTAGAGGATCCATGTCCTGCTACATTTTCTACAGTTGATGAGAACAAGATTGCAGTTGTAGATAATATAACAACAGATGTTATCAATAACCACATGTAATTACACATCATGGAGTTCTGTTTCTTTGAATTAATTACACTCATAATCGTCAGTTAGGTCCACTTGTCAGGACTCTTCTTACGGATATGCTTCCCATCAATTGAGATAAGATCATTGTCCTCAAATACCGTATGCCATTTACCATTATCTGGAAATATTCTATCCATCTCATGTATCCTATCTCTAGTAGGAGGTCTGTTTGTCAGGGCGCCCCATTTCATATTGTCAATCTTGGGCATTATCTCGTTTATGTCTTTCATACCATCATACACTTTGATTAATCAATTTATAGTATTGAGTTGTATAATTCCTTCTTTTATCAGATACTGTATAGCAGAGATAAATGTGCCATCGTCTATCTGCCCTTGTGCCCACCATTCAGCATTAGTCTTGATCCAAGGAGGTATCTCAGCATTCACATCCATATTATCATTCACAACATCTGTTAATGGAACTATAATTATATCATTTTCTACAAGATACTGTATAGCAGAGATAAATGTGCCATCATCTATCTGCCCTTGTGCCCACCATTCAGCATTAGTCTTGATCCAAGGAGGTATCACGTATGAGGGTGAGGGGGATTCTGCCTCAATTACAATTAGTCCTGTATTAGAATCAAGTGTTTTGCCAATTGTGCTTGGTCCAATCTCAATTGAACCCGAGCCGATTCCAGCATATGTAGGGTCGTAATCAAAACCCGTGCCATACACCATTACATCTATTCGAATCAACCCAGTTGATTGGATCTCTATCTTTTGAGTATCGATACCTTCTGGTGTTTCAATTCCAACATCTTCATCACCTTTGAATACTTTTATGATATTCTCTGACTGATCACTTACTGCATACCCATACCAGACATCATTAATTGGTTGTCTATTCTCATCAAGGAATGTAAACGTAAATGGTATGGTGTCACCTGCGCCATATCTTGGATCCCACGATATATTCACATCTGTTAACCCCAGTGTTGCTTTAGAACCAAGACGCATAAGATCAAATTCTGTTGAGCTTGTAGTACCTTCTTGTATTGGAACTAGTTTGAGATTCATATTATTTAGTGCTCGTTGGTCTGCATCCATTGAGTTTCTTATATTTTGTAGTTCTGAGTTTGATATGAGAAAGTGTACAACGTTTGTATCAGTGTACGAAAAATGGTCATTAAGTAATGCGCGTTGATCAATCTCTACACCATTTACATATCCACGAAATTGTTTTCCATCTCCATATGGAACAAATGTTTTAGGAACTCTAACTTCTTGATGTACAACTGGCACTAGGTCTACATAATCAGGTGACCAGTCAAAGTCCATATCAAATGTAATAGAGCTATCCAGAGCATCAAACTCGAAATTCTTTACATCATCATAATATGTCTTAATTATAACAGGAACTTCTTCTGCGTGAGCAGTCTGTATAGCAAAGTCTTGTTCTTGCGCCACACTGAGAAATGTTTCATAACTTAACTCATTTAGAAGTTGTACTGTAGGGGCAGTCGCACCAACTATATCAACGCGTATGTTGTATAGTCCACCCTTTTCAAATATAGGTCCGGTGATAGTAGGTCGTGCACATATGTCATAGTTCGTACCATCACATGATACCCCATATACAAATCGTGCACCAGGTGCACTAACGTGCTCAGAACCCGTATAGGTAGTACAATCTTCTAGTTTATCCTGGTCACAGTTTGGAACAGGTCGAATCTCGAGATCCAGACTACCATCAAGATCATAATAGAGGTTTCTTGCAAGTAATTCTCCTCCACGCCACATCTCTACCCTGTATGTGACCTTTTCTAGTGTTGTATCCGTATCTTCATCAAAGAATCTAATCTTTAGATTAACATCATCCGTGTCAGCAATTGTGATATCAGCAGGAGTAATATCGGTTCTAACAGTAACATTCATACCAGCAAAGCTGATTGGAGGAGCTTGGTCACCACCTATTCCGTGGCCTAACACGAGTTGGTCTACTGTTATAGGAATTGTAAAGACTGCCACAATTGTCACGAGTACGACAAGCCGCATGTACATATTAATACTATTCTTTTACTATATTTAAAGATCAAAAGGTGAATTATTAAACCAACGCTCATGCAGATGGCTTGGTAGATTCTTGAGTATCATCCTTTTTTGCAGAAGAGGTGTTTGGAACATCATTATCCGTAGTGGATTTCGTTGTAGGTATCTCAGGTGGGTGAGCCAGCTCTTTTTTCTCCTCTTGTGAAATCTTGGCAGTAGCATCACCGTTTGCAAGTTTTGGATCCGCCAAAGCGGCAACAACATTGCCCTCGGACACAAGATGAGGTGTTTGAACCTCTTCTTGTATTGATACAGGTATAGGTGGTGGCGCTGCCTTTTCTTGGCTCATACCATATCTATACACATGGAAGAATGCTGCAAATACCAGCAGAATTATCCCTATAAAGAATAGAGATATGTTGTTCATGCCTGTGAGTGCGGCATTATACGCTGCAATGTTCAAAAAGACCTGAAATGCCAACAGTGCGACCAAGACCCAGTTTATCCATTTTTCTGACAAGTTGATAGTAGCCACCTTTTGTGGACCAGTGCTTTTTGCAAGCTTTGCCTTGCGTTCTGCTTCATTTGCCAACTTTATCATCATGTATGTAAATCCAAACCCAAGTGGAACCAACAGTATCATTGTGCCATAGAAGAATATTGGATCAATGACTAACCTCTCAACTAGAGGGATAGATGAATCAGGTGTGATGTAAAATCCCCAATATGTGGTGACCATTATTTGTGCCAAACTAGTAATACCAAATGCAGTTATAATAGGACGGTCACGCCAGGAGAACTTTTTATATCTATCAATAAACGGTATTAGTACAAATGATATGATGAACAGTAATGGCCACAACAATCCTGTTACGAATTTATCGTATTGTGTGCGCATAAACGCGTATATTCCTGTCAAGTACCATTCAGGAACAGTCACGCCAGGTGGCACATCAGGTTGGAATTTAAATCCCAGATCAATTGGAAACACACCCCCAGTAATCAATATAGCGCCTGAAATTGCCATTACCATAGGAACATCAAAAACCAAAAATCGTGGAAAGTGAACTGCCATCAATCCAAGCATTACGACAGGTAGTAAAAATACATGTTGAGCATAAAATCGCAATACAAAATCAGAGAACCCACTCCCTAGCGCAGCATCACGTATTAGTGGGCCTACCACTGGAATCGAAGTGGTAAGTGATGCTGCAATGCTTATTGCAAGTTCTGCCCTCTCACTAAATATCACATCATAGCCAGTGAATGCCTCTAGTATAGTGACCACACCTAGTATGACTCCAGTCATCCATAGTACTTCATTTCGTATCTTATAGCGTCCACTAAAGTATTGATAGTACATGTGTAGTACCGCTAAGAGTACCATTGCATTTGATCCATGATAGTGTATATTTCGTATATGAAATCCAAATGGGACCTCATCGTTTATGAATTGGACACTGTCCCATGCCCTATCAAGTATCGGCTGATAGTAAAACATCAGCAGAGCTCCAGATATACCCAGAATTATAAAGACGATAAATGTAAGCATTCCAAGAAATCCAAATGGGCTTACAAATCTTGCAGGAAATGAAAATTTTATGGCAGTAAATATGGTACGGTCAACGCCTTCCCACAACCAGTAGAAGAATGCTACAGCACCAGTCTTTCGTGATGCAAACGAGACTCCTTCAAGCGAGGCGGCCATATCCTATTACTCCATTCTCACTAGTAACAAACTTTGGTGGCAAGATAAACACCAAGCCATCACTATCAACATCAAGGGTAAGTTTTGGTAATGTATTTGATGGAGCTGCCTGAACAGATGCAGGACCTATGAATGCCACTCCTGTGGATGGATCATACATAGTACCATGACACGGACACTCTCCACGTTTCCTACCATCATTGGGCCAATACTTCCAAAGGCACCACAGATGTAAACATATCATACTAAACGCGCGTAGTGCAGATACATCGTTATTTGCACCTCCAAGCTCCTCAGGAAGTCGTATAAGCTGCCACTTACGAAATGCTTCTGCATCAAGTGCGGGATCACCTGTTGCAGGATATGTAATAACTTCTGCATGATTTACTGGAAATGTATTGATGTTGGCTTGGCTACCATCAGGTAGTATTGCAGGTACTCGTTCAAGTGACGCTTGATTGGGGTTGGGCATAAAGTTACCAAACGGCACAAACGGAGCAAAAGCCAATCCAGTTCCTGCGGCGCCGATCAGCTTTAAGAAATCTCTACGCGATAAACCGTCAGATCTTCGTTTTATGATCTCTGGCATTCTCAAAATTAAATACTCAAAATTCGCTTATAAACCTTCAAAATTATTTAGCGTGTTGCATAATTCGTAAATTTATACTCCTTTGGGGCCGTGGCCATGTGATGAGCCACGCAACCTAGTCGTTACGCGATTTGAAGCCACTCAAATGCTCTAAACTAGACAGGAAGACTGTCTGCCTCAATATATGATGCCAGCAGGTGTGTCAAGTCACGCCGACAACAAGTCACAAGCGAGCCGTGCTTCCAAGCCAAGTGCACGCACAAAACATGGCAGTGGATACGTCTTGGTATTTTGCGAGTATAGGCACATATCTTTACATTTGTATTTAATCGACACAATGTGCCATTATACAATATAGATGTGCAAGTATGTTAAATACACATAATGTGAGATCTCATCAATCAGTCAAATGATTAGATCAAAATATCAGCAATGCAATATTGTAAAGGATAAATTTAACACTATTTGTGCCCTGTGCACACAAACTAGAGGCAGTAGAGTTGTATTATGAATAAAAGTGTAAAGATAGACAAAACCACCAAACAAAGAAAATCAGACAAGAGGTCCTCGTACGAACACAAACAAATGGATGGTAAAATTTGTATGATCAAAAATATAAAATTGGTAAACTAGACAACTATTATTGTAAATTAACAAATCAACAAAATGAAGAAAAATCAAAATGAGATAATTAAGGTAACATCAACAAAAGTTAATGTAATTTAGAGCGTACTAGTTGAGAGTATTTGAGTACCGCAAATGCTGGAGCACCAATATACATCCCCAAGTTAAGTAATATGATAGATACACCATATCCTAACATTTCTGCCTCAGAGTCAATCTCAGCGTAGTTTAGAAGTGAAAGTGATGACAGCATTGGTGTCAATGCTATCTGAACTATTTCTCTAAACATTGGATTTTCTCTTTCAAGATCTGCTACTGCAGGAGAGAATGTATAATAGATCTGATTGAAGCCAGACATAAATACGGTTCCAGATTCAGTTGCAAGCACAGTATTGTCTCTCAACTCTCGGAGTTGTTGAACTTGCGGAGCAAGTTCAGAGCCAAATGCAGCAGTTGCTATGAGGCAACCACCATTTTCAGTATTGTTATTGTTTGAAGGATCTTCAATATCTGCTTTGTCATCATCAGTTTCCATTTCCATGTTTTTGTGTTCGTTCATCATTCGTTCGTGATCCTCGCGCATTGTTTTGTGATCCTCGCGCATTGCGTTATGAGACTCAATCATCTTCTCGTGATTTGCTATCATGTCATAATCCATGTGCATATCTGAACTATCTTTCATCATATTCTCATGAGCCTTATGTTTCTCTTCATGTTCGTTCATCAACTTTTCATGTGACTTTACAATATTTTCATGTTTTTGAATCATCTTTTCATGTGCTTCCATATCCATTGATGTTCGATCTGAGTCCATCATTTCACGATGCTCTTCCATCATTGCATTATGTTCTTTCCACATTGCATCCATCTCATTGTGTATATCTTTCATCTCATTGGACATCATATCTTTGGAGTGATGCTCATCATCATCTCCGTGGCCATGCTCATCATCATCTCCGTGGCCATGCTCATCATCATCTCCGTGGCCATGCTCATCATCATCTCCGTGGCCATGCTCATCATCATCTCCGTGGCCATGCTCATCATCATCTCCGTGGCCATGCTCATGACCATGCCCCATTTCATGTGGCTCACTCACAATAAATGAAACCTTACTTGATGCCAAAGTATCATCAATGTTCGATATAGCAAGAGATGCAATTCCAGTCTTTTCAAATGTAACTGTGATAGTATCACTTCCGCCATCTGCATCACGTCCCATCTCAGATAACAAAACCTTATCATCAAAAAGTAGTTCTAGATCATATTTTACATTAGTATTTGGATCATCAGAACCAACACGCTCAAAAACAAGTGAAATTGTTATCTCATCATTTGGATGCAACATGCCGGATGGTTTTGCTGAAATTTTAACAAAGTACTCTTCATCAACATCTCCTGTAGATTTAACAACAACAATATCTCCAGATTCGATCGTTGCGTCATAATTTAGTTGCTTACGAGGTTCTCCTGCGCGTATATCAAAAACTAGTTTGCCAGCATAATCAGACCCAGCATTATTTCCAAGTTCAATTAATTTATCAGTAGACAATAGATAATGTATCACAATTTCATCCTTATTGGACCGATCCACTGTACCAAAGTAATCCATCCCATTTACAGCAAGTAGTATTTCATTGTTCTCAAAGAGATCAATTGTTTTTGGTATATAGTATTCAGCATGTATAAAGGATGCAAATTCAATGTACTCTTCAGTCCACGTAAAAGGCATATGAGCAGACACAGTACGTGTCTGTGAATCATACTCGAATTTTTCTATCTTGTCAAAGTATGTAGCAAATACCATTTCAGTAGGAGTATCATTGATATCTACTGTAAATGATATGAACTCACCCATGCTAAACACAATCTCAAATGTGCTTGATCCTGCGATGACTGGTTGGGAATCAATAGAAATAAGTGTCGCATAGATATTAACTAACCCGCTCTCCAAAAAGACCGGGGCAGATAACTCAACAGGTGAATCAGAAGATGCAAGCCAAACATCATCTTCATTGATATTTGTTCCTGACACTCTTTGTTCACCTTCAATCGGCATCAGCATTATAACAAGTTCTTCATCAGGTGAATACACATCAACATCTGCAAGTGTGACACCGACTTGTTCATTGACAAATTTGAGATTATACTCTACATCAGAAACAGCGCTGCTAGTTCCATCTGCCCCTTCACGCATTAATGATAACATTACCATTACTCTCTCCTCACCACCATCGCTTAATATGGAAGGATCTGTTTTTATATTCATATAATAATAGTCATCACCTATCAATAAGAGATCACTACCAGCAGAGCCTGAACCGCCAGCATATGCAACTTCAATATCACCGTACATTAATGAAATGGATAACAAAGCAATACCAATAGTCACAGCAGACAACATTATCATCGAATTTTGTCTAGCATGTAGTGTTTTTACACGTAATTTTTGTGGATGCATACTGTTACTCTTGTTCATAATTCATCACTCCTGTAAATGAGCCTCAACATAAACCTCAGAGTTATCACCAAGTATGAGTCTAGAATCTACTACAAGCGCTTTATCCACAATTTTTAATTGATCTGCCGTTGTATATGGTTTCGGAAGTGTAATATCATCATAAGAAATGTAGATGGTGTCACCAGGAGATACACGTAGTCTATCTTGGTTGTGCGATATGTCAGTAGTCGTCATGATAAATTCACCTGACAGATAGTTATAGTGGTGTGGGTGTTCATATCCTTCTAAATATTTTGGGATATTACCTTTCTCAAATGTACTATGTCTTGGTACAACCTCTTTAATTACAGCCTCTGGAGCTACTTGAAATGAAAAGTTGACTTGTTGGGATACATCATTAAAGATATCTTTTATTATTATACGAACAGAACCACGTTCATCAAAACGTATAGGTTCAAGTCCTTGACCATCTGTAAAGAAACGATCCTTACGAGTCTCTACAAGTTCACCATTTAGGTAGATCTCCATTGTATATGAAAGTCCCATTTCGTGTACATCTGTCATACCGTCGTGGGCCATGAGATTAATTAGGTAATCTTGGTCAACACCAAGCAGTCCTCCTGGTTCCCACCAAAAGTAGACTTTCCATCTACCATCCTCAGTGTATTTTGTAAGTGAGCTTGCAGCGGGCTCTGTAAGATGCATATTGCTAAAACCATCTTGAACGGTTGCATGTTCCATATTAGGTGTAAACTGAACACCTACGTAGATTCCTGCCCTGTCCGAATCAGAGTAAACGTTTACGTAATTAGTATGAAATTCTGAATGATGTATCCATAAATCAGCATCTCGTAGATGAAACTTGACTTTTTCATCTACAGTGTACGAAGGTTTGTCAAACATAATTTCACCTATCTGCCATACATATGATGCAGATCTTTGGATTATCACATCTTCGTTTGGTTCCCATGTCACTGTAATTCCTCCACCTTGAGGTTCTGTTGCTATTAGCACTGCGCGATCATGTGATGAGATCTCTGATCCTGTAGATCTTTCTTGATGGGTGGTGTGTCCAGAGTGGGCATCAGCAGTATTGTCAGCTTGCATGTGTCCAGAGTGGGCATCAGCAGTATTGTCAGCTTGCATGTGTCCAGAGTGGGCATCAGCAGTATTGTCAGCTTGCATGTGTCCAGAGTGGGCATCAGCAGTATTGTCAGCTTGCATGTGTCCAGAGTGGGCATCAGCAGTATTGTCAGCTTGCATGTGTCCAGAGTGGGCATCAGCAGTATTGTCAGCTTGCATGTCTTGAGTTGTATCATGAGCCGTATGTCCTCCATGGCCTGTATGACCATGTGCCGGGGCGCCATTTTCAGTAGAACCAGTGACGCCATGACTAAAAATGGTGCTATAATAAGTATCATGAACTAGATGGCCAGGTGCTCCAGTCATCTTGACTACACCCATAAAAATACCAGTGTCAGGTCCTGTTTCAGAGAAATCTACCTCCGTAACACGATTTGAACCTGTAGATACCGTAATAGGATTGGTAGATGTACCAATCACATCGATCTTGTTAGAATCTTCATTCCAACCAGGAGCATATATTAGTACATTTATTCGATCAGTCCATCCTAACCCTTCATACCGTTCCTTACAATCCTGAAGTGTAAACGCTTCATTAATACAAAATTTCATTATAACGCCTGTAGTTTTTTTAACGACTGTAAAACCTGTGTCTGCAAGTGCAGATTGAAATACTGTAGAAGACATGGCAAAGCCAGTCAACATAGTGCCAATAAGGATACTTGTGAATATGACAACAGTACGTCTGTTTTGCATACATAAAAAAAGTATTTGCAACTTAAAAGCAATATGGTATATTTGCTAAATGTACCAATGGATTATTTTTTAATAATGCAAAAAAATCACACAGCAGACAATGTTCAATACAATAACTACTACAAGTGTGATTTTTTCTGTTTTGTTTTTAATACATATGTTTGCTGTAGAGGCACAAGCAGATAACATAGACATTGATTACTTGATAACAGAGCCAGCAGTAAAATGGATCAACGGTGACATCACAGACAGTGAGTTCTGGAGAGCACTTTCAACCATGCTAGTAGAATACAACGCATCTGACTCAAACACAGGCAACATGTCAAGTACATCATCAGTTTCATCGCTTGGATCACCACTACCGTTACCATCAGACGCAATAATCATAACTGAACAAGTACGTACATGGATTGAAGATAGAACAATATGGTGGCTAGAAGGTAGGATCACAGACAGACAATTTTTAGATGCAGTGTATCAACTAGATGATGCAGGATATTTAGACGATCAACGGAGTGTACCAAATGGGTCAACAGATATTGTGTCATTAGAAGGAATACTTCCTACTGAAAAAGAAATCGATGCAATAACAAAAAAATCAATATGGAGATTTGTAAAAACAGAGCATAATTTTGATGAGACAAGTGGAGTAAAAAGCTCTATTCGTATTCTTATGAAAGATATCAACAGAGTGTACGATCCCATATATGGCCAATATAAAATACCCACAATGTCAATGCAAATTTCACAGTTGACAAATACAACAAGTGTAAATGATTATTGGATGAGTTACATAAACCAGACGAACCAAGAGATTCTAGCGTCATCGGATATGATAGGCCACATAGATGATAATTTTGAGTGCATCTTCAAATATACTGACACAGGTGCAGTTACAATCTGTACACTAGATAAAATAATAATACAAGTTATTATATTTGATATGTATAATGAACATTATTTATACAAAATGTCAAACATTGAAATTGACAAAACAGAACCTACAACATACATAATGAATAGAATAATTAAAAAAATAAATATTTTAATGGGTAATAATATAAACTCAATTCCAAAATTGCACAATATATTGGAAAAAAACAGACCATTGTATGACAATGATACACAAAATGAGACAAGTGTATTATCAAGTAATATAACAATCGAAAACAAAACTAGCCAAGACGCATTTATTGATCACATCATAAACAAAACAGACACAGTAAATAACACAAATTCACAAGAGCATTTCACAGATTTAGAAAGAACATCCATCTACGGAGTGACTGGTCTACTTTGCATGCGAGATGACTTTGGAGTTGTGACTATTACTGGCCAATACACCAACAACCACACACCAAAAGTAAAAATCGACGTGGAAATTTCATTTGTAGATTGGAGTGGCAATATTATAGGTGAGACAATCATATCTTTTACCAAAATAGACGAATTTGAGACAAGGATGTTTCTTGGACATGTAAAATGGGACAAAAATTTTGCCACATGTCAAATCTCCAACTAGTTGATAACATCTGAGAATGAATCTAGTACATCTACAAATGCATCAAAGTCTGGTGCATACTTGGCATACTCTACACTACCACACACAATCAACCACGTTTTAACAGACAGATATTCTTTGGAATCAGATGGTACATGCTGTTGCATATGTCTGAGTAACTCTTCATTTGTAAGCTGTCCTTGCTGCTGCAAATTAAAACGGTGTGAGTAAAACAAACGTATTGCCTGCCCGAGCATCTCATATGCCTCCTTGTAGTATCCTTTGGTGTAATTACTCTGTGCATTAGATAACATTTCATGAATCACATTCTTGTTATAATTAGAGGGTTGTATAGAAACAACACTAGTCGTCAATAATTGAGTATCTACAACGGTGTGCCGCTGTTTTGCGTTTCTCCACATTATATATCCAAAAAATACTAAACCAATAGTTACTGATAAGAGAGCAACTGTTACAACATCATGCACACTGTTTATGTTTTGGAACAACGTCACATATGCGAGAGTACTCGGTGGTTGCACTTGTGGTTTTTCATAATTATACATCTCAACTGCCATACGAACACGTCCGGCATCCTCAAATTTGCTCGGCATAAATTCAATATCATCAAATAGATCATCTATGATATCCGGTTGGGGTTTTGTCTCAACTAGCGGGTCAGTTGAAACAGACAAGGGTTCAGGTAAAGGTGGTGTTAATGTGTACAAATTAGGCTCTGCTACTAAAAACTGCCCCGAGGGTGCAAATAATTCATTTATAACATCCATGTTTTGCTTTGATAGTGAATCCTCTATCTTTGATTTCAATTCTAGATCATCAAACACTCTATGATTAGATGAGTACACACGAAGGTCACCTGCACCTTTTCCGGCAGATGTGGCATCAGCAAGTAGAGCACGCCCAAGTGTAAATTCCATAGGTGAAAATATCTCATTTGGTATTGCATATAGGTTATCTAATGAATAGCCACGTTCTAATACAAAAAGTTCTAAATTAGAATTCTTATTATAATCATAAACTGAGCCATCTATAAAATATGTCTGTTTCCCAAGTGGATCTAAAAGAGATTCTGCAATCTCAATATACCCATCTGAAAATCTATCATAGTATTTGATCTTGTGACGGAAATTATCAGATTGTGTTGCTTGTTGGTCAATTATAACCTGATTTAGTATCTGCCCTTCCTCAGAAAATATAGATATTTTATAGTCTCCAATTCCATACTGGTTTCCAGTGACAAAACTGTCGTATTTGAAATCAGAGTCAATAGTTGTTTGCGCTTCTTGTGATGAAGGTACTTGTTCTAAATGCGTCTCTTCAATTACTACAATTATGTTATCTTTAGAAATATCCTCTGATGAAACATCTTCGGCCACATCGGATTGTCCCTGAATCGTCCAACGTACCAATAGTTCATCTACTGTTTGTGCATGAGCCTCAAAGGATACAAACCCAAATAATATAATTACATATAATATAAAACATATATGATATTTAGAGCCAGACACATACAACATCAGCATTTATTGTACACTTTCTTTTAATTTCATTGTTGGTACATTTTCAAAATATACCACTGATTTAAAAAACGCTTTTTGGTTTTATACCATATGCAAAGATTTCCAATAAATTACTCCACATCAGATGACAAGATAAAGGTCTTAAATAAACATGCACAATCATATAGTGACACGCTACAAAAGATACTAGATGAGGCTCACAAAAAGATTATCGGTCAACATTATGCATTAGAGAGAATGTTAATTGGTATCATAAGTGACGGGCACGTACTTGTAGAGAGTGTTCCAGGCCTTGCAAAAACACTCATGATAAAGACAATGGCTCAAGTATTTGGAAGTGATAGTGTTAGAATACAGTTTACGCCAGATCTACTGCCAGCAGATATTATAGGAACTAAAATCTACGATAACACTACACAAACATTTGTGACACAAAAGGGACCAATTTTTCACAACTTTGTACTAGCAGATGAGATAAACCGAGCACCTCCAAAAGTTCAATCTGCGCTATTAGAAGCAATGCAAGAACGACAAGTCAGTATACATGGTGATACACACAAGTTAGACGTACCATTTTTGGTATTTGCAACACAAAATCCTATAGAAAGTGATGGTACGTATAGATTACCCGAAGCACAGATAGATAGGTTTTCGATCAAAATTACCGTCACGTATCCAACAAAGAACGAAGAGATTAAAATCACAAAAAATAACAACGATAACACCACACACAATACTCAACCCGTTGCAGTGTCAAGCACAAAAGAGATCCAAGAGATGCAAAAATTTTGTGAGGAAATCTATGTAGATGAATTAATTCTTGATTATATTACTGACATTGTACATGCAACTAGAAACCCACTCAAATACGATATTAAAGAGATGACAGATATGATCGAGTATGGTGCATCTCCAAGGGCATCGATCTGGCTTGTAAAAACTGCAAAGGCGCATGCTTTGTTACGAGGTAGGGGATTTGTAATAACAGATGATGTAAAAGCACTAGCCAATGATGTGTTGCGGCATAGAATAATACCCACCTTTGAGGCAGAAACCCAAGGAAAGACACCAGATACGATAATATCTGAGATATTAGAAAAGATCAATGCGCCATAAATTGCAAATATGATGACTAAGTAGGAGACATGGCAACTAACTACAATAGAATTGCAATGAACGCAGACATAGCGCAACACATACAGAACCGCGCAAAAAAATTAAACGTTGAAGCGTGGCAATCAACTCGCAAAAACACGCATGACGAATATTCCTTAAAACATAGTCACACAAAAACAAACAATGGAATAGAGTTCTCAAAAGTACGCGAGTATACAGCAGGGGATGACCCACGATATATCGACTGGAACGTCTCTGCAAAATACAACAAATTATACGTAAAAGAGTTTACAGAGGAAAATGATGCTAGTATCTATGTGGTGATCGATTCATCAAGCAGTACAATATTTGGCAGTGGTCAAGAAAGTAAAAGTGACAAGATACGTGATATTGGCATGTCACTTGTTTTATCTGCTACCTTGCACAAAAACTCTAAAGGTGTCGGATTTGGCGCATTCTCAGATAGTCTTGAGATGTTCATATTGGCAAAAAAAGGCAAGCAACACACAATGAATATTATACGCAACATACTACAGTATAAATCACAATTACATAGCAGCAGGAGAACCAATCTAGTAGCATCAATATCACAACTTGCAAGTAAAATAAAACACAAAAGTATAATATTTTTAATATCTGATTATATTATAATGGAGCCGTTTGCAGAAAAGATCAGACTGTTAAGTAGATCACATATAGTGGTAATGATACATGTCACAGACAAACATGAGATTATAATGCCCGATATTGGATATGCATATTTAGAGGATATAGAGACTGGACAACAGATTCTTGTTGATACATCCAAAAAAGAATTTCAAAATGCATATATCAAGATGGCAAAAGGCATGGCAAGTGACATCAAAAGACAAGCACTAGCCGGAAATGCTACATATATGAATATAACAGATGAGGAGCCATACAATATTACGTTTAATAGACATGCTAGTAAGATAAGCAGACGGCATGCAGATAAGGTAAAGGTGTAAGACAATGCAGTTTGAGCAAACACAAGCCTTGCTTTTGTTACTTGTAATACCTGCCATGTATGCACTGTATGCAAGGTATACATCTAAAAAAAAGGATACCATTTTGAAGTTCAGTTCACTTTACATAGTTTCAAAGGCCGTCACAGAAAAGAGTAGTTTTGCACGCAGACATTTACCATTTATACTCTTAATGATCGGAATAGGCACAACAGTACTAGCGCTAGCAGATTTACAGATTCCAGATATACAAGTAAAGGCAATAGATGCCAAAGGAAGAAACATCAGTATCGTATTAGATGGTTCTGAGAGTATGGCGGCTACTGACTACAAACCAACTAGACTCGATGCGGCAAAACAATCCATCTCTAGGTTAATTCAGACATCAGATGAGCGTGACTATATAGGAGTTGTATTATTTGAGACAGGTGCGACAACTGTATCATATCTCACACATGACAAACAAAAGACAACAAAAGCAGTAATGTCAATTGACCAGAGTAGTGGTGCTACAGCTATCGGAGATGGACTGTCACTAGGAATTGATATGGTGTTATCTATTCCCGATCGAGACAAGACAATCATTCTGCTCAGTGATGGAGTGCATAACTCTGGACAGATAACACCTCAAGAAGCAATCTCATATGCACGTGCAACAAATGTCACAATACACACAGTGGCAATGGGCTCAGTTGAGCAAGTTTTTATAAAAAATGATGTTTTTGGAGAGCCACAATACGCAGAGTTAGATGAGAGTACACTGAAAAATATTGCAACCATGACAAACGGTACTTTTTCAAAAACACTTGATGAAAGCATGCTTGATGTAGTATTTGCAGACATACAGACAGAGTTAGAATATGATATACAATATCAGAGTATAAGTGAGTGGTTTGTTGTAGCATCACTTGTACTGTTAGTGGCCACTGCATATGTCATATATGGCAGATATAGAATTGTGGCTTGATTAGGATATAGTTGCAAACATCAGCAGTTACAATTGTACATTGAATCAACACTCATTGCAAATGCAAACATACACAAGTTAGAACGTGCAAGAACTAGTATACTTGAGTATTTGTAAATATGGGCCAGTATGGACCAGGATAAATTTCACAGCAATCTTTAAAATCGAATTGGATTAATCATGTCTTCAAAATTAGATGCGTACTTGTCAAGTAAACTTGGTCCATGATGATCAAGTAAACGATCTATCTTTTCTCTATCACTCAAATAATAATATTTTTTTAGTTTTGATATACGTACAGTCACCAACTCATCTTTTACAAGACGTGCAAGATAGAGAGATACCGTAGAAGGTGATCTGTCCACCTTGTCAACTAGTTGTACAAATGATAACCCATCATCATGTAAGAGTGTCAACAATAAGATCCTCGGAGTGGGCCTTCGTAGAGCCTTGATTACTATATAATCATCCGCAGATATGCTAGCTGCATAAAATCTAGCTGTTCGAGACGAGCGCATGGCCACTACCTTGTTACCATTTTCTAGTTTTGACAAGTAATGTGACACAACACCATTCATAAGACCAGTCTTGCGCATTATCTCTCTAAAATGAATACCGGGATTCTCTTCTACTATGCTGAGTATCGTTTCTGCACGATCAGTCATTTCGTAACACTCCTAATGCCAATAATCCTAATGTGACAAACATCAATAAATGTCCTACCTCTGATATGTGTATGTCCTTTGAGTTTATTATTCCAGAGTTCAACGCATTAGTGAGTAAGAGTGTCTCTGTAAATACAAAATTTCCAAATGCAATAGATGTCAATAGTAGACGTCGTGAACGTATTAACCGATACGAGTGTACTGCCAATATGGTAATGAATAGAGACAATATCATCCCACCCGTATGCAAGAGAATATGTGCCATATGAAATCCATGTAGCATCTCTGGAAAGATTACAGGTATAGATAAGGTAAGCGCAATGGCTAAAACGGCAATCAGAAATATTGTCGTCAAGTTTGTACGCAACAACAGCACATTTATCATATATTATGTGTCAGTTTTTTTCATTTAAACATCTTGGTTCAAACATATAACAACAAACGTGGATAAAGATTACGTGACAAATATAGTGTTTTATAAAAAGTACAAGGGTGTAAAACACACGTCTAAAAATATCATGAGACTTGTATTATGCCCTGCGCTATCAAATATTGCAAAGCACTCACAAACGTTGCATCATCTATCAGATCCTGCGCCCACCAACCAGCAGTATTTTTTATCCAAGATGGAATCTCAGTATCCATCATATCAGTATCACTACTTTGATCTGATAGTGGAACTATGAGTATATCATTTTCTATCAAATATTGCAAAGCACTCACAAACGTTGCATCATCTATCAGATCCTGCGCCCACCAATCTGCATTGTTTTTTATCCAGTCTGGAATCATTATATCATCAACTGCCACCATCTCACCATTATCATTATCACCACCATTATCATTATCACCACCATTATCATTATCACCACCAACAACAAGATCAAATGATACTGTCTCAGGAGGAATAGGTTGAAAGAGTATACCATCTACTACAAAGCTGATTGAATGCACACCTTCACTTTGAAACATTATTGGAATTGATATGATGCCAGGTGAGGTGTGAATTCTTGAGGTAGGGCCAAACACTTGCTCACCGTCACGTGTAATCGTAAATGCATAATCTATGTGTACTTGGGTCGACTTTGTCAAGGGGTTTAGAAACTCTACATTAATTGCAGTATTTTGATTTGGTACTATTTTATCATACTCTAGTTTAACATCAAGTGTACCTTTCTCAGTAGGTGCAATCTGAGATTCAGCATATACATACTCTGATGCAAACACAGAGATCATAATTATTGAAAACAAAATTCCAACAGTGTAAATAGAATATTTCATTACAATTTTATAAAGAAATATCACAAATAAAAGATATTCCAAAAAGCCATATGTTAAACAAACTTTTATCAATTTACGAACAACAAGCATCAACAAATACTTAAAATACGTCACGAGTAGTTTATGACTTATGAGTACTTCATCATCTGCGCCTACATCAAGTCATGCATACGGTATAGGGGCAATTGCACTCATAGTAGCATTGTCAGCCACAATTGTCTTTTACACATCATTTTACCTACCCGAGTCGCTGTTAAAACCATCAGTATCAGAACATATATTGCATCCTGAAAAGACATCCATAATTGATATCGTACCGGGCGCACTAACAGAAGGTAATGAAAATTATGTCCCAAATAATCATAAAGTATATCTGACAGTAGATAATCACGTAATATGGCAAAACAACGATGAGACTGCGCATACCGTGACACCAGACCACAGACATGCAGACTCTTACAGTGGAGACTTTGGCTCAGAGGGGGTAATGCTTCCAGGAGAATCTTATGAGTTTATCTTTACAGAACCACAAGTCATCACATATCACTGTATACCCCACCCATGGATGAAAGGTACTATATCTGTAGAAAAGAGCAGATTCTAAACACTCGTATATTTTGCAAATATAATCTTACTATCAATCTCTTTATGTTGTTCTATTACAGATGCTCTGAACTTTACCTCGTGTTCTGATTCAGGCTCAAATGATATAGCCGCTGTAAACTCTGCAGTGTTATCTGTTATAGTATCATATCCTATGAACAGTCTTGCTACATTTTGAGAGATCGGTTTACCGTTTGAAGACTTGTACGTTATATGCTCATTAGAGTCTGATATTTGAGCACTGACTACAACACCATCATACTTGCCAGGGTACGATACGGTGATTGTACCCCTGATCTCTACATCAGGATGTATAACAGTAGGAACAATCTTGAAATCTATGTCGTTGCCCATAATACAAAGTACTTTGGTCCAAATAATAACCCAACAAAATTAAGCTTTAAGTGTAGGGACACGGAAATTAATGTATGTCAGAAGGCAACAAATCTACAAAAGAATGGAATATGTTATGGACAGAATACACCAAATCACTTGAGAATTGGAAGAGTATGTACGAGCAGGCTCAAACTGCAAGTACAGACATGCAGACACGATTCAATGAGATCTGGGAAAAAGCAACAACAGATACAAGTGCAGACACCATGAAACTCTTTGCAGAGAATTGGCAAAAGGCAATGAGTGAAGCAGGCATCAAATCATTCAAAGAGTTTAGTGAAGGGTGGCAAAAAGTACTTGATGAGGCAGGCTCTGGCGGATTTGCACAGTTTGCAGAGAGTTGGCAAAAAGCGCTAGGCAGTACGGGCCTAGAGCAGATGAATGCGTATGGTGAGATGCTCAAAAAATTTGCCGATACTTGGAGTTCAATGTGGCCAAAAAGATAAATGGTTATTTATTAAATAAAAGGCAAGCAAAGAATAAAAACATCAAATACTAGCACAAATTTGCAATGAGTACTGAGGAGATAGGGCAAAAAATATGCTATGTGGAGTTTGCAAGTATGGCAGACCTAGCAAGAATGGCATGCTCATATAGGCAATATCCAAGAAGGGTAGAGAGTTTTGATCTAAATGGTACTAGAGTGGCATCCATTGTGACTATATTTCCAAATACGCTCTTAATCATGTATTCCCCATTGGCTAAACATGATCAAGATGGTAAATACATATCATACAAAATAGACAGCATGAAAAAAGAGTCATACAGTATCACAGATACTGCAACGAACAGATCAACTAATGCCCCCATAATACATTACAAATCAAACATCATACAACTCACAGTGGCACGCACCAAATACGAGATTCCAGAGGCCTTTGATCCAATCGAGTTAAAAGATTTGGGTAGCTTGGCAAGATTATCATATGACGGCGCTAATCCCGAAGACCCTGAACTTACATTGTATGTGATACCCATAAATGATAACTCATGGGCAATAGGGTATTGGCTCACATATAGTATGGACAAACCACATTATGAGTTCTATTACATCAAGCTTGATGTAGAGCCTATCATGCCTTTTCTCAGATACAAAGAGGACACGCAACAAGAACCAGAATTTACAGACAAAGTAGAGCACGGTTATGTCTACATGCCAGTTGTAAAGTTCAAAGAGTCACATCCAATGTTTGGTTTTATTTGAGATAATATGTGTATTTGATCAGTTGTTTTATATATGCAGATGATTCAGAGCGCATTCTTTTGATCAGATGGGTGTATAGCTCAGCTGCATGGCCTATCTCCATTTTGATGGTGGTGCGAGGCAATACGGTCAAATCAATCAAAGCGTCATATTTGTATTGTTGGGGATAGTTAATGTGTTGATTGCCACAAATGACACTAGTATCATCAACTATTGCAAACGCAGATGCAACTACTTGTTTGGCCGATACGACAGGCTCATTTTGCTGTTGTCTTTTGTGATTAACAAGATCCAAAAATATTGGCATGTATCTATTCATCTGTATACGTAGTGCATCTTTTGAGTGTAATTTATCATCAGAGGTTAAACCTACTGTACTCAACTCAAATGTCGGATCATCTTTGTATCTATGTTTTGGCCTAAGCATTATCTTGACACGGGGAATTTTTCTTGTAATACGAAATACATCACGAGTAATCCTCATCATGAATGGATATGTACCAGTGTGCCATTGCCCATTATACTGCTCATCAAACCACCTTAGAAATTTAAATGCAAGTGAATTTTGATATTTGTTGTATTTTTGTACAATATGTGTTGCAAAAGAGTTGCGTGTGACTGGCTGTGGAGAGAACACTCCAAAGTCAACATCAGCACTAGCAAATATATCATTAATGACCACATCAACTGATTTGAGATATTCACTAAAACAGTATTTGACATAGTATGGATCAGGATCATGCAGTTTGATCTGTTTTGCATATTTGGTGCATTCTTGTATCAAGTCATAGTTATCAGTCAATGTACTTGGCAAGAATACATCATACATGTTATTGATTGTACCGAAGTTGACCCGTATCAATGATCAATTAGAATTTGGGTTGAATATTTTGATAAAATGTCATTTATGGCATTATAGTTTGTATATGAGTATATTAATAATATACTTAAAGACCAAAAAAGCGAACCCACTGACGATTATATTCCTGTAATGCATTTGTCTGAATGTCACGTACGGCGCCTGCATAAAGTGAGGTTGAAGATATAACTGCCTTTAGGTGTTGTGTTATACTATCAGTACACGCATCTTGCCAATGTTCTTCCCAATACATAGACATGGATTTTAACAGCTCAGTATCTAATTCGAGTGTTTTGTGGCATACTTCAAACCATGAAAAAGTGTTTGACATGGAAGTATTTTGTAAATTCAAAAATGATTTTGCCCAGTGCATATACGATGTACCATACATAATCCATGCACGCTCAAAGTCTGAACCTGGAGACAACGAGGTAGTAGGATATTCAGTAGTAGATGTCAATTCAGATGAGGGTGATGTAGTGGGTGATGTAGTGGGTGATGTAGTGGGTGATGATGATTTTGTGCGTTTTGCATAATTATCATGTTTGGCAGACTTGTTCTTCTTCTTCTTTTTACCTTTGCCCATTGTACATGTAAAATTGTAAGAATATTAAATATTTTCAATTTACACATGTAGAGTAAATCTCGGATTAGATGTTTGAAAATATACTAGACCACAAAACAGTGATCAGAATATTTTTGAGAGCATGTGTGTTCTCTCAAATTGTTAGTCGATTATCTACAGTAAGTTGTTATGATCATAAATTTTATTAATGCATTGTTTTGATTATCAACTACATCCAATCAACCATCCAATCAACCATAACCATAACAACAATTAACATAGAGTCCTACAACATACAGTCATGAGCACACCTGACGAAGAAGAAAAAGGCAGACAATTTTTAGAGTTAATCGACAAACAAAATACACTGCAACAAGCTATAGTGGCAAAGCTGACACGTTTGGTAACAGAATACAAGTGGAACTCTGAACAAATACGAGGAGAACTTTCGGACCTAGTATACGAACACTCTGAAGTTACACGCAAGATCAACGGGCTTGAACCATAGTACACAAAGATAATCAGAGCGCAGAATCTACCATCAATGCAATAAACAAGACTGCCAAATAAGGACTAGAGAACTTGAAGAGTGTCCAAGATGCACGCTCCATTGGCTTTATTATCACCCATGCAGACAATAAAATCATAAGTACACCAGAAGCAATAGCAGTCCACAAGTACACAGGACCCACCATACTAGTCCCATCACTCATAACAAGAAAGAATGGCGATATCGAAAACAGTACCATAACTACAGTAGAGACTGCAATTGATCTTGCAGATGTCTTTTCAGATTGCACAGCAGTGAGCATTGGAACATTCACCCTGTTGTAATCTTCCTTAAAGTGCAAGGTAAGTGCCCAAATGTGCATTGGAATCCAGATAAAGACCAATCCTGCCATTGCAAGCCCCATAGTCCACAAGTCTGACATCGTAACTGCTACCCAACCTATCATAGGAGGTGCTCCTCCACACAAGCCACCCAATATGATATTAGTTCGAGAGTTTCGTTTTAGCGCGTATGAGTATATGATAACATTATTAAATAATCCAAATGCTATAAATCCAGCAGCCCATAATCCTTGCTCTAGTGTAGTGGTAAATGCAATTAAACCTGCCAACACGAGGGATATTCCCGCAAGCACAAGTCCAAAGTCGCGAGCCTTTGTTGCAGGGTATATTCTCTTTGATGGAAGTGGTCTACTTTTTGTGCGCTCCATTATAGCATCAATATCGCGGTCATGATAGTTGGTAAGGGTATTTGCAGCAGCAGAGCCGGCCGCTACAGAAAACAGTACTAGTAGCCACGTCAAAGGCGATACTTCCACATTGTAGATGTTTGATGCAGTTAGTGTTGCCCCAAATGCGGTAAACACCAAGAGATACCATATTTTGGGTTTTGTGAGTTCATAGTATACTGCTATTCTTGATTGAGATTTTTCGTGTTGTTGCATTACGCATTATCGTCTCCATCATTTCTCATATATGGCATTGCCTTTGTACGTGACTTCATCTCTACAAATGATTCAGAGGAAAGTACACCATCTATACGGCCTATCTGCTCATAGACTACTTTGTGCATATCATCAAGTGATACAGAGTGCATTGTGATCAATATATCAAATCTACCCGTCACTTCAGATATCTCTCTGATGCCATCAATCTTGAAAAGCTCAGATATAATATGATCATGTTTACTAGTATCTATGTTAACACCAGTCAAAGTTTTGACAGCATAACCTAATGCAGCATCATTTATTAAAACTGTATATCCCTTTATGATATTATTTTTGATTAGACGTTTTATTCTAGAATATACAACAGATGGATTAGCATCAATCTTTTCAGATAATCGTGGTACTGATATGGAAGAATCAGCAGATAGTTCAGAGAGTATAGACGAATCTAAATTGTCAATATTTTGTTTTGTCATATGATTGGTAAAATTTGATTTATGGTTCTTATAAGTTTATTACAAAAAAAATGTAATAAAGATAGAATTAAGAGCCATATTTGTATAATTATACAAAACTAAAAAATTGCGGTGATCCTGTTTACGACTTTTTTGTTTATATCATATGTTGTCAGTTTGCGCCATAATGTACAAGAGGTCAAACTCAGTAGCACGTAACATCAATAGTACGAGTTATTTTTGGTCGATACTTGAGTTTCACCTGAATGTTTCACAACCTCAAAGACGTGACTTGCCTGTGTGGCGATTTCACGATCGTGAGATACTAGTATAATCTGCTTTGAGTTTAATTTTTCTAATAGTGATTTTAAATTTCTCAGTTGTACCTGTGACATACCATCAGTAGGCTCATCGAGTATAAGTAGATTGGACCGCAAACTCGGAGTCTGGCGTCTCATTGCAAAGTTCAAAGCCAGCCTGTATGCAAGCGCAACACTAGTCTTTTCACCACCAGACAAGTATTCGACTTGTTGAGTAAGGCCATCTTGCTCTATAATCGGTGTAAAATCTTCATCAATACGAGAATCTTTTGTAGTATCATTTACCAGTTGAGCATACCAATCACGATACGAATCATTAAAGTCATTTTGTATCTTTAATAGTACACTCTTCTCTATACTCTCCACATTTGGAATAAAAAAGTCATCAAGCCATCTCTTGTACGCATCAAATTTGGAGTGGGTCTTTTGCCAATGTTTAGCATCCTTAATGTCTGATTCCAGATCGCTTATCTTTTCGTGTCCAGTTGCAAGATTAGCCTTGCTAGTAGATAGTTCGTGATTTATCTGGCGCAGAGACTCTTGAGTGTCTTTTAATTTATTTTTTAAATCAGATATTGCCTTTTCATCATCATTGTACATGTTTAGTTGCTCAGATATTTTATCAAGTTGGGCATTATATTCAGATGAACGTGTAATAGATTGAGATATTTGCACGCCAAGATCTTTATTTTGATCATTAAGATGAGCAATCTGTTCTTTGGTGTTTGCCAAATTGTTCTGCTCATTATTATAATCAGTCAAAGCATCTTTTAGTGCAGACAAATAGTCAACAGGTGATTTGTGTGCTGCAGTATATGCAAAGTTTGGCTCAGCAGGCACCATATATTGTGAATCCAATTTTTTTGATCTTTCTTGCAAATCTTTGAGTGTACCAGAGAGACGAGCATACTCTTTTGCATCAGGTATAATCATTTTAAATGAATCAACCTTTTCTTGAGAAGTATTGCATTGTGCTTGTAGTTGCTCAATTGTATCGGATTGCGCCTTGTACTCTTTTTGCAACTCGTCTAGTTGTACTTGAAGAGTGTCTAACTTACCTTGCAAGTCGTCTTTTTGTCGAGCCCGATGGTCTTTTGTGATTATCTGCCCACACAATGTACATTTTGCTCCAAGTTTTTCAAGATCAGACAAACTATTTTGGAGACTTTGTATATCAGATGTAATTTTGATCTTGCTAGTTTTAGTATCCTCTTGCTTTATAATTTGCTCATTTAATGTATTCTTTTGAGAATCTAATTCGGATGTATATTGATATAGTTGTGCCTCTAATTGTGCAATGCCACTATTAATGTGGTCAGGAATCTTGGATGCCAGTAAATTTACCTGATCATTGAGTGTCTTAATATTAGTACGAGTGGCAGTAATATCTTCATGAAGTTGTCTAAACTTGTCAATTTCTGCATTTATCTGACTTGTTGACTTTGTAGTAGGCTTTGTCCCAAGATCAAATGTACGTAGGTTAGCCTCTAGTTGTTTGATACGCTCTTTGTTTCTTTGGCCTGTTTTCTCATTTTGCTCACGCATCTGTTGTTCACCATCAAGGTTGGATTTTATCTGTGTATATTGCACTACAAGATCATGTCTTTGTTTTTTCCTAGTATCATATGCGTCTAGATCGGATTGAACTTTTTGCTCTTGTATAATATGATCTTGTTGAATCTTAGACTTTTCATCTATTGCATGTTGTAGTTTCTCAACATCTAATTTTGTTTGCTCTAATTTTTCTTTCTTGCCTGCCATATCCTCAAATTTTACCTGAAAACGAGTCATCATGCGACGCATCTCGGCGGTGACTAGACCAGCATTATTTTTTGCTATCTGAAAATTTTCCATCTGAAATATTTTACGTATGGTCTCTAACCGTTTTGCCGAATCCCACAGAATCGATTTCATCTCATCTTGTGGCGTGAATATTGCATATCTGTATATACGACTCTTTGAGTTTGCACTAGATGGTTCATTTAATCCTAGTATGTCTAGTATGCGTGACTTTAGTTCTGTAGCAGTTAATGGCTCTTCGGTATTGTTGACACGTAGATACACATTTTTACTATCTTGTGAGATCTTTGTGCGATCGCGCTTTAGCGTTCTTCCCACCTCATATTTTATGTCCCCTACATGAAAGGTCAAAGACACCTCACCAGAATCAACATTCTTGGCAAGCAAGCTATCTGCTTTGATCGAACTCAATCCAAATAATGCAAACTCTATTCCCATCAGTATGGTTGATTTACCAGACCCAATATCACCTACAAATAGCACAATACCCTCTGGAAATTCGATTTTGGTATCTTTGTGACTTCGTATGTTATTGAGTACAAGTGAGTCAAGAATCATCTATATTTGATACCTCCGTTTTATTTTCTTTATTATCTGTTTGATCAGATAGTCCCAGAGTAGAGATAGCCTCATCTGTTATACGTGATCGATATACTTCTTGTGGTTCATTATCAAGGGGCGGGTTGCTCAAAACCCTCAGCATGTTCTTTGCAAGATTAACTCCTTTTTTGCCCATCAACTCATCATACGGGCCATCGACCTGCCCGATGTTCTCTGATAATGTATTTTCTATAATCTCATCATCAGTGTCACCTTTTGACTCGACGATCTCATATTCAGCAGAGCTGAGTTGGTTTCTCTTTATCTCCACCTCTAGCGCACCGCCATCTGTAAGATCATGTCTTGTATCTGTAAAAGAGATATCAGTAGTTTTCCCTTCTGATAGTTTGCCCTTTACACTCAGTATTACAACTTTATCTGTGGGATCAATGTCTTTGATTTTTGCTTTAATTTCAGCATTTACTGCAACAGGCTTTTTGTGACTCGCATCGACCTCGATTAACTCGTATTGACAGTTTTCTATTGGAATCTGCTCTACATTTGTAATACCACTATGATCAAATTCTACTAGTACATATCCACGTTTGACATTGGTGCGAGTATTCTCTTCTAAATCAAGTGGAAATCCTGCAAATAGTGTACCAGGGTATACGACATGTGGGTAATTATCGAAATTTTTATGTTGATATTTGTGTATGTGGCCCCCTGCATAGTAAGCAAAATTTTTTGGCATGTATGATATAGGCATAGCAGCACTAGCAGTAGCCTCAATATCATCAGTGGTGCGCATCTCAGATATTGCGCCATGAAATAAAAATATCTTAAATCCCGGTTCTGACTCTAATTCTTTTAGTCTGAGGTTTTGGTAATAGATAATGTCTTTTGATGCAGACAGACCGGCGATGCCAGCTAACTTTGCATTAGTTTTTGGGTCTGTGATAAAATCTAGTGATACAGATTTATCATCTTCATGTGAAACCATAAGTTGTACCTTTGTAATATAACCAATCTCCACTAACAAGTCAATAACAGATGTAGAGCTTGGTGAAAAGTCATGGCTACCAAACACGACATAGACAGGTATACCTGCCTCATACACTTGACGCAATTTTGCAAAGACGAACTTTTGTACCCTCATCGCCGGAATTGGTACATGGAACATGTCACCACATATTAAAATAAAATCGACTGTACGTTTTATACAGTCATCCATTGCGCGCTCAAATACTGTGCGTTCTACATCTTGAAGCGTCTTTTTATTTTGAAATCCCAAATGTATATCAGAAAAATGTGCAAATTTCATTGTTAACCAATTATCCGTATTTTTCCCTTATTTAATGAATTGTTGCGACTTTGTGCTACAACATCTTTAAAGTTCGGTATCTTGATTGGAATCGCAAATGGGACAAATATGCTAGTTATAATTGCCTCTCCCTTGTCTAAACTTGCAATGTTTTTATCATCATTTGACAAGTCTTGTGATGCAGATGCGATGAGTGCATCTCGCTCTTGTTTCATCTCATTTCCTAGAATAATTTTTGTAGTCATGTTGGCAAGTATTGCACGCGGTATGACACTTGAGAGTTGAGTTATGGCCACAAGTCCTATCTGAAATTTACGCCCCTCACGAGCAATTGTTGCGTATATGTTGTTATTTTTTGATGCTAGTACATCCTCACTTATCACACGTGGAGCCTCTTCGATTACAATGGATACGACAGGTTTTCTATAAAGATCACCAGTTGTCTTGTAATACTTGTATTTGTTAAGCAATTTGGATGCAATCATGTTCCCGACTACTAGTTCTGCCTCACTGTCAAGCTGGGATGCATCTATAATTGCGATCATACCAGATTCGATATAGCTGACAATATCATCAATGGTATTCTCACCTTTGGTTTGTGTGTCAAATATTCCATTTTGTGAGTATAGTTTGCCATCATGTGCGATCTCAAGTCCTAACAACATCTTTAATTTTCGTCGTATTATTGACAAAGTGCGCTTGCTGTCATTATCTTTTTTGCGAGAGTTTTTGGTATCATTATCGTTAGAAGGGGTGGGGGTAGTAGTGGTGGCGGTGTTATTATTATTATTAGAGTCACTATTATCATCATTAGATGATCTCATTATATTTTCAATCCAATCTACTCCATATTTGCTATGATAACCGTATATGGCCCTCAACTGCGCATCAGTAAAATCCACAATGCCATCAAAGTGGTGCGGCTCTAAAGTTTTAATATTTATGATCAGAGTGCGTGATCCAGGTAATGTGCCTCGTTGAGTAGTATAATATTCTAGTCTGTCTGCTGCACGAGGATGATCCTTTAGTCCCACACCAGTCTTGCCATAATATTCATCATGTGCATCCAACACCAATACGCCTACAAGAGTCTTAGAGTCCATAATATGCCACAACATAGTCTGCACCAAATTTGATTTGCCACGCCCTGTAGTTGCGGGAATCAGCACATGATGAGTAAAGACGTCTTTTATCGGCAACCAGACTTTGGCATCTTCTATTACTCCAGAACCGCTTCTAATACTACCAACAAACAAGCCTCCTTGTCCCTGCTCTAGAAATTTAAAATCATCCTTTGAGACAAGACGTAACTTGCTACCAAAAGGCGGCAAAGTCTTTGGAATACTAACTTGCGGTCTTGTACCAGCATTTGTTGTGTTATTTACGCGCGCCAACAATCTGATACTAGCAATAACATAGTTGACAATGTTCGGCTCATACATAACAGCATCTGTTACATCTTCCTCAAGTGTGACGCCTGATAGCATCTCATGTGTCTTGCCGTCCATCTGTGACGAATACTCTAAATCAAATACAGACAAAAATATCGTATCATTATTGTTTGATTGATCATCTAAAACTAGTATATCTCCAATTTCTAGCTCAAATCCAGATTTTTGCCTAACTACAACCTTGCCAAACCCACCCCCTATCACTTGACCTATTATATCGCTATGAGTGAGACTGCCATCATCATGAATCATGTTCTTCACCACATATTCACCTTATCCTGCAACCATTCTGAAACCATTCTCTAACCTTACCCTGTAACCTTGTTGAGTAAATCATGGAATATAACCGAATCAGTGTTTTTGGCAATATTTTGCCACTTGTCGTTCCCCGCACGGCGTGAATACAACATACGTTTGAGCATGGCAGCTTCGGATGAACGTACCTTGGCATATTTGTCAGATTCAATTGCGCCATACGGATATCCCAGTATTAAAAGATCATTTGAATTATAAGCAAGGCTTGCTAACACATCATTTTTTTCTGTATCAGACATTCCTTTGAATTGTTCATTTAATATATCAAGTCTAAATACAAACTTGGCATTGGGGTGTAATTTTACACATAGTGTAAATCCCCTACTCTCATGGTATATCTTTTGTGCAACAGGAACATACCACCTCTCATAAGATACATGACGCGATATATCAGCAATTCGAGGTAACAACGAATTACCAGATTCAGTAATTAGTCTACTAGTTTTTGCCAATCCACATATAATAACATTTTTTTCTATTGCCAGTTTGTACAGATCATCAGCATACTTGCCTTGTACTCCAAAGGGAGTTTGTAAGGAGCCATCCATGACAAGCATATCACCTGCATCAAGCTCATCAGATACTACTTTTGTTGCAAGTTTGATCTCAGCAAGTCTACGTGGAAGCGAGATTAGTGGCATTGTGCCATCTATGGTGTTTCTGTTACCATCAGATGATATCTCTAAAAGATCGTCTTTTTTGGGAAGAGTATCATGCGCGTCTTTGTCGTTTTGGTCACCGAACACGTAAAGTTTAGTATCAAATGTTAGTGTATCAATTGAGTTATCATTTGGTGTATGTGGAGTCACACACGATAGAAATGTCGTGCGTTGTGTCGTGTTATGGGTAGGTGATAATTTTTTTGTACCTTGAAATATAGTATAATAGATACGATTCAATGCAATCAGATGGCTTGGTGAGTGGTCTAGAGTGTCGTTTCCACCATCAACAAAGGCCATTTTTTTGGGATGTTGTGTATTAGACATTTTTATCTCTAAAAATTCTGATGGTTCAATGTTGTACCTGTTTTTGGTAGTACCATGTACAACATCACCGGAGATCTGAGATGTGATGCGGTCATGATGGCTCTGGAGATCAGTTAGTAGGTGTAAAAAAGGATCATGTGGGGTATTGGATTTTTGCATCTCAGCGGACATGAGAATACACATTTTACCTATTATTAAAATACACAGGTAGCAAGGGTATCGTGTAGTTGACATTATATTTGTAAATTAGTTGACTCGAGGTTGGTGCGTAATTCATCAAATCGTCACCTGCATCGTACTTGCAAAGTCATCTGCAAATATCGCCAGAGTTTTATATGTATAAATTAAATTATTCAATAAGCTCATATATAAAAGTATCTGCGCGCATACCAAAAGTTACTTGTAGGGACATCCCAATTGAATAATTGTGATAAGAACAAAGGGGATGCTGAACAACGTTGACTAGCCAATGTTATCAACGTATCGTTTGTAAAGTGTAGTGGAATGACGACATATGTGTGGTAGGTTGCCACAACATGCTATGATACACAGAGAATGGCGCCCATTACAATTGGGATAGACATTAGTGTGGGGGGGGGTGGGGGGTAGAGAGACTAACAGGTACGAAAAACAACAAAGACCTAATCATTTACTACAAGACTTAACTGACATGCGTCAAGACGTACCTAAAATATCATATTACTCGATAAGTGGACACCAGATCATACTTGCATCATACACAACTCCAAGCAATGCAAGTGTCACGTCAATGCTTCCATATATGGTCAATTTTCTCGTAAAAAACTATACACAGATTGAAGAATGCTTATTCAACGGAGACAAGAGATACATTCGGATCAAAACTGCGAGACAATATTCAATGCAAACATGAAATCGAACATAAAGCAGCGCAATCACACAGATGGCGCAGGTCATACAAACCGTGGCAAATCACCAAGCAGAAAAAAGGCAGCGGAGATCTTCGACAAAGATGCATACAAACAACGCGCACTTATCGAGGCAATATTTGGAGCAGTAGAAGAGACAAAGAATCACAGGCTAGACTGTCGCATGCGTCTGGCCAAAAACAGAAAGCGGTTTAGCAAATACTATCGATTGCATGGAATATCAACGTCCTGAACAGATTTATCTGCGCTCATGAAAAAGGACAAAAGATTCCATCATACTAATGATAGTGACTGCTATCACACTTGCACGTTTCATGTTCTATAATCTATGTCTGCCAAAACAACACACACGTATATTCAAAAACAAAACGCACTATAGATAGATTTCAGTCTTCTTCAGATTGAATGTGTAATAAACCGAACAAGTTCACAGACGGGTCACAGGCAGACTAATGTCAATTACGCACCAACTTCCTTTCACCGCACGGCAATTTGCCACGCATGCAGGCATAATAATATCCGCTCTCGGACACTGCGGACAGTCCTCGATCTACCTGCAGTCCTTGACCAAGCCATGAATTGGAAGCGGAGCCTTCTCGGGAAGAATCAGACTCACGGATTTTACAACCGAACCCGACTCACGTGAACTTTACCGTCCCTTGAGCACGGGTTGTGAGATTTGCGGCAGCGGACCCGGCAAATTGGTATTTATTTGCACGTTACTTGACATGTCCATGTATTACCTGTGCGCAGACGGCTCGGGCCAGACAGCGATAAAAAACAGCATCCAAGACAACGGCCTGTACGTTCTGAGCGGAGTGCTGATCCACGAGAAAGACTGGAGGTCCGTTGAAAAGAGACTAGTTGATGTGAAGCGGAATTTGTTCCCGGGGTTCCGCCCAAACAAATGGGAGCTGCACGCGCACGATATTTGGCACGGGAAGGAATTTTTTGCCATGGAAGAACTTGGACTAAACAGTGAAAAGAAGGATGAGGTTTTTTCAAAGATTGTCAATATTGCATGCGAGTCTGAAATCACCATAATCAACGTGATCATCTTCAAGGACATGCTAACGCAAAGACGATCCCCGATGGTTACGCAATTTTCTTGGCGGCGGCTCACGTCCCGGTTTGAGGATTTTTTGGATCAGAACCAGGCCCATATCAACGACGGGTTGTTCCTCATAGACGCCAGTCAAAAGACTCCCGAAGCAGAGATTAAGAATGTCATATTGAGAGAGGTGAGAAGGAGGAATGGCAGGCTGGGCAGCCGTCACGTTGTCGAGAATCCGATATTTGTAGATTCATTCAGGTGGAATCTGATTCAGTTGGCAGACATGATTGCGTACGTGGTACACAAACACTACAAGCAGGATGCAAAGTTTGAGAGGTGGTTCAAGTTACTGGTTCCAAAGATGTATCATTCCAATAATAGGTTGTACGGTTTTGGCATAAACGAGATTCCATATTCACGTTAGGATGGGAAGCAGGTCCGCACAGTTGCGGAAAGCTGCTTCCCTGGAGCTGCGCGATGGCAGACTCTTACCGTATGGTATGGTGGTAAATTATATAACGTTTAGCATCAAGCGAGACTGGTGTGTAATTGACATTAGCCTGCCTGTGACTGTTTTGTTGAGGTGGGAGTTGATTTGTATAAGAATTTGCAAGAATTAATTTAAATGAACATTATTAAGATAATGTAGTGTAGATATAGTACAGATGTAATGCAGATGTAATGCAGATGTAATGCAGATGTAATGCAGATGTAATGCAGATGTAATGCAGATGTAATGATAAATTAAATGAATTTATTAAATAGTAAAAATATACACATATTCATACGTGTTTTGAAAACTCACTGAAAAGTAAAATCCACATTATAACACATTAACTTAATCCAATAATACAACTGGTTTTTTTGTAAGCCCAATCACCTCTACAGTGACGTGTCCCATCGCCTCATCTGTATTCCCAAGGCCACGACGACCCATCGCAATTATATCAACATCAAGTTTGGTAGCAATCTCTACAATCTTTTTTGCAGGCGTTCCCAATTTGACGATACGCACACAACTGTCCACTTGTGGTACTATTACGCTTCGAAGAACTATATTCCCTTCATGACGCATCTGATCACCTAGTTGTTCATCAGGATTCTCATCACTATCAGAGTCTTCATCAGTCCATTCCATCACATACAATAGATACACATGCAATGCAGATGCATCTCTTAGCAGATAATTGGTATGATTGAGTGCTTGAAGTGAGTTTACAGAACCATCAATTGGCACCAAAACTTTGATTGGAGATTTACTTGATGTGTGATCTTTGACAGATGATACAGACGACTCTTGATCATGGACATTACCAACGTCACGTATATAATCATTGTCTGTAAACATCTTTTTTGTAATCTCCTTTACACTATGTCGTGCCTCAACAATAGGTAAAACGATCACAACAATTGCACCAACAACTGCCCAGATAATTGCCAGACTTACCCATGCAACAAACGACGATAAAGTAAATACATATTCTGTAATAAAAAATGACAAGGGCCACACAATAACTAAAAAGACAGAAACACCAACTCCAAAACGTTTTGCCAACTTTAATGCGCGCTCCAGCATATGTGCATCTGAGTTGCGTCTCAGAGTAGAACGCATTCTATCATCAACTAAAAGTATGCGTTGTTTGAGATCCCTAAAGTCAAATCGTTCTGGGAATAGTAGACTGCCCACTAGTGTAATCAACAAGCCTGATAGTATCGATGTTATGTTTCCTACCAAAAGTGGAGTAAAGGCACCAGTAGACTCAATACTAACTTGACCATCATACATCAAGTATGAGGTTCCCAACCACACCACAACACCCAACACCAAACCAAAGAGCGCCGCCACAATAGCAGCATATCTATTAGTTCTACCCCACAGTATTGATAGTGATATGGGTGCTACTGCTGAGCCTATCAAGATGCCCATCATCAAATACACATACTGCAGACCCACCCCTAGCTGAAAAAGCACAGAGCCTAGTATGCCCATACCGACTCCAAATAACAGAATTGTGAATCTCGATACGCGTATTAGTTGTCTGCCTGTAGCAGATGGCTTCAAGTAAGTTCTAAATACATCATATGTTATCAGCGATGAGACACTCACCAATTGAGATGAGCCTGCAGCAGTCACCGCAGTAAATATTATTGCAAGTATCAGTATGGCACCCATATCACCCATTATACTAACAGCAGCAGTAGGTGCAACAAGACCCAATCCTATTTGGTTTTCACTAAGTGGCACACCAGTTGCAATGGCGGCCAATCCTAGTGTAGTGGCAAGTGTAAAGGGTATTGCAAACCAGACCAACCCGCCTATTGCAAATCCCCCAACAACAGAACCAGGCCTAGCTGCTATTGCCTTTTGCCAATATGATTGATCAACAAATACAGTTCCAAAATTCCCCACGATATTAATTACACCAAATGCCAAAGCCCCCATCGATGCCAATGTAAGAAAACTACCCATTGCATTTCCTTCAACCGGACCAATAATAGCAGCAACAGACAATTTTTCGTACATACCTACAATACCACCTATCTCAGGGGATACAAAATATATCACAGATACAAACACAAGCACGACCACAAAGATAAAACCTGCATTTATGTATTCTGCAAAAAATGTAGCCTTTAATCCCCCAAATATTGTATATAAAATTATACCCACAGGCAAAAAGAACGCTGCAAGTGTAATGTCAATTCCAGTCAACGAATTAACAACAGCAGCACCACCCAACACCAACATTGCAGTCACTAGTGTATTTGTCATCAATCCAAAAAATAAGAACACTTTATGCGCGTGTTTACCAAACCTTACATGTATCATCTCAGTGAATGTGTGTGTCATCGGAGCTTTGCGCTTTAACTCTATTGCAAGTATAGAAAACAAGATTACTTGAATACAGGCGCCAGCAGCATACCAAAATGAACCAGCAATACCAAACTCAAACGTGACCGTAGATGACTGAAGTAGAGTAGCGGCCCACGTCCAGGCAGACACGATAGAAGATGCAATGAGTCCGCTTTTTATTGTGCGGCCAGCAGTGTAAAACCACTCTGATGTCTTACGTGTCCCAAGCCATTTTGTTTCTGCTTTGACCATCAAAGAGACAGTCAATGCCATGACGAGTCCCACGCCTATTAGAACCAAAAAACCTATGCTTTCTGAGAGTATTGCAACCAAAGCACAAGTAACAAGCACCATCTAGTATTAAAGTAAAAATTTGTGATGAATGTGGTTGTTTTTTGTAATTATAATAACGACAAATGTCAAACTCCGCCAAAATCATCAGGGCGCTTTAATATTCCGCCTTTTATCAATAGTTCGAGTTTTTCGTCGATCTCTTTGATGGATTTGATCTCATCTTGGCTTAGTTCTTCTCCAGCATCTGCTTTTTTGAGGATGCCGAGTGTCTCATAAAATAAAGGCACCAACACTTCCTGATGTACTCCAGGAGGAATTTTGTACATGTATGGGTCAGATTCAATACTCACCTCTACTTCTGAGCGATATGCACTAGAGCGATATATGTGAATATAACCGAGTAAAGTTAAAAGTGGAAACCCGACTATAGTAATAATTACAATATACGTTGTAAAGTCTGGAAATACAGATAAAAGTGTAGGATAATTATCGATTGCAAGATAAAATGTCAAGGTGAGTGTATTAAGTACGCCAAATATAAACACAAAATACTCTGCATATCCAGTTCTAAAATATACCCAAGAACGAAACGGTATAGATCGGTTGGAGCTGTGACTGCCTATTGTCAATCATCAATTACCCCCTTTGGATATTTTCCTACAGAACCACCATCTGCCAAATGTTTAAGTTTAGCTCGAAGTTCGTCGATCTCTTTTATCTCATTGTCAGTGAACTTTTCTGTGCGCATGCGCTTGAACATTAAATGTAATATCATTTTATAAGAAGGGCCAAATACCTCCGACTCAAATCCAGGTCGTAGCTTGTAATGGTATATGTAATTTTGTACCGAAACGGCCGAGTTTGCTGAATGCGCACCTATTCGTTTAAAGTGAATATATCCAGTCACAGACACTATTGGGATACCAAGTAATATTGCTGCTGTAACATATATCTCAAATGTTGGAAACAAGTATGTGATAAATGGAAAGTCATCAGCTGCCAAAAAGTAAGTCGATGTTAACACATTGATCCCACCAATTGCCAACATCAAATATACAGCATAGCCTGTTCGAAAGTAAAAGAGCAGTCGAAAAAATCTTCTCTGTTTTCGCATGATTCAATCATTGATACTAGACATAAAAAGTTCACCGTGTAACTAAGAATCCAAAATATTGGTCAAAATGATGTGTTGTGAGAGTCACGCAAGCATTACATTGCTGTAAAAATCAGTTGGGTAGAATAAATCTCAGAAAATTAGTGCTCAAAACTATATTCTGCACACAGGACAACATAGCAAGACACGATCAAATGAAAAAATACATATTACAGATATACATACGATATACATGAAAATGATAGATACCATTGATGAACTCTTACTTTCTGCACTAAGCCAAGATGCAAGACAATCTACATTTGAGATCTGGGATTACATTAGAGGGTTTGGATATAATATCTCAGAAGAAGAGATAGAATCACGCAAGCGTGAGTTAGAGGAGAGTGGCATTATCAAAGGATATACAATATCAATTGATACAAAAAAGATACCAGGAAGAGTCATACGGGTAGACCTAGTCACGTTTAGAACATCACAGGTATTGCAAAAGAGATTAGAAGGGCTCAAACAGTATTTGAAAGATGCACCGTTTGTCGCTTTTTCTGGTAGAACACGTGGCGGTTACGATTGGATTACAATAAAATCATTTTTAAATACAGAGATGGCAGATGAGGAGAGTGACATTTACCGTAACTTGTTCGGTGACATATTACAAACATATGAAGTGTATGACTTTGTCCCACAATCAGATGCTACCATGTATGCAATGTCATATACGAAATCAGATTATCAAGAATTTTTAAAAGAGTGGATCCCGCCGTTTATAGGAAAATGATTATTGGTCACCAGAGCAATGCGTGCGCTTGTATCTTAGAGTATCATCTATCATAGTATGAGTCTGTCTTCGAACATCCATCAAAAATGTAATTAACTCGACTTTGTCCTTTGAGCGTATCTTGTTGGTATCTTCTATCAACTCATCAATTCTTGATAATGCAATTCGTAGTGCAAGTACACTTCGTCGAACTATAATGGTCTCCTTTTTTTTCAGATTGGTGCTAGAATTATTATTATTATTATTATTGTCGTATTGTAAATCAGTCTGATCACTAGGCTCCAGTCCGGAATAATCAAATCCGATTCCATTATTATTACCAGGATTGCTTGCTTGCTTCATCTCATTTTTTAGCTGTCGTATCTGCTTTACAGTCATTTTGTTATCTATGATCTCTTGTGCCAACTCTTGAGTTTTTGAGCCAAGTTTAGAGTCTGTAAGCTCCAGTGCTTGACTGACGCTTAACGTATGTTGTTCTACACTGTTACGCACCTTTTCAGGTAGTTTGAGTAATTGCATTCTGTGCGAGACATACTCTTCACTCTTTCCAATATGTTTTGCAAGCTCACTTATACCACCCCAACCAAAATCAACCACATACTTTTGATACGACATGGCCTCTTCTATTGGGTCAAGTGTTTTGCGTTGTAGATTTTCAGTAATCTGAATCTCATATGCCTGCTTGTCTGTAAACTCTACTATTTTGCACAATATATGTCGCCAATGAAGTGATTTGCAAGCGGCAAATCTTCGATGTCCTGCTACAATCTCAAATCCTCTATCAAGTGGTCGTATGATAATTGGTTGAAGTAATCCATGATCTCGAATGCTCTTTTTAAGCCCTTCTAATTCTGGTGAGTTTTTCGGATCAAGGCAACGTGTAGGAAATTGTGAAGGTCTTATCATACGAACCTCGATCTGCTCTACAAGTGACGTATCATATGATTCCATGATATATGATAAAGGGTATCAAGTATTTATGATTTTTGTATAAAATATGTAATTTTAGTCATTAAATAGTTGTTTCATCAAATTAATTTATTAAAATAGACTATATCTAGAAATATTTAAGATATAAAATAAAATTACAAAGTGGTAAATTCATGGCATAGTTAACGTCTAGCGTCACCAAAGAGTACGATACATAGCTATACGGTCTGCTGTGATGACATGAGGCATGCCAGTTAACGTCTAGCGTCACCAAAGAGTACGATACATAGAGATACAACTATTCAAACTGTAGTATTGTAAAGATGAATTGTAAATGATTTTGTTCAATTATCATCGCATGTGACGTATAATTTTTGTTTTGCTGTAAGTAATCATTTTATATATAAATTAAGGTATTTATAAATAATTTAATGAGTCCATCCGAATACAAAAATAATACACATTTTTTATCAAAAAGAATAGTGGCATCAACTACCAAATACACAACAATTTACTGCAACAATTGCAAAAAAATACTAGGCAAATACAATTCTAAATTTTACAATAATGAGAAGATAAATGAAATGCTAAAAACTGTGCATATTATACATATTAAAAATGGTCATACAATACAGATTAAAAAAAATATATCCATTTAATTTAAGATGAGATATTACATGCAATAAACCACTCAGCATATAGACACAAATAAAACACATAGAAAAAATAAAACTATTTTGTTATAGAGACAAAATTAATTTTATAATTAATTAATTTGTTATCATAATAATTTTAATTTGCGCATTGCACTAGGTGCATCCTTTAAAGAAAATATACGTATAATCTTTTGAACATTAGAATCTGCAACATTGGTGTTCCAAGGTTGATTGTATAGTATGATCTTTTTATCTTTGCCCAAAAACGCTTGTGCATTTATAGGTGAGTCATCTATAAACACATCATAATTCAAATCTGATTTCATATGTCCTGATGCAACTGAGACATATTTGTTATACAAAACGCCTTGTTGTTTGAGCCATAATTTGACATTGTTATTGGTACTAGGCGATCTAGCAGTTACGATATCCACAGTATCACCTAGATTAGATAATATTTGAGTGGTATTTGCCAAATCAGATTCAGTTGGAGGGATCGACTCCCACGAGTCCCAACACGAATTTAGTTGTTGGTAAAAGTCACGCTTTTTGATGCCATGCTTTGACCAAAAATCCCAACTTGACATATCATGAGTGTACAATGGCACAAGTCTTCCAGGATTTGTAAGAGCAAGCCATGCTGTCATGACATCTGCCAAAACACCATCTACATCAAGTGCAATATGTAGGGACATCAGCTCTCTCTTTGAAATTCTTCAAGTAATTGTCTTTGCTTGCGGTTGAGTTTTTTTGGTATGTCAACTTGTAAATGAACAAACATGTCGCCCTTGCCACGACTGCGTATATGAGACACGCCCTTACCTCTTATTTTGATGATATCATCGGGTTGACTCCCAGAGTCTATGTTGATGCGCTCTTTGCCATCTAATGTCGGAACAGTCATTGTTAACCCCAATGCTGCATCTACCATTGATATAGGAAGACTCATGTGAATGTCCTTACCATCACGCTCAAATAGTTCGTGTTTTTTTACTCGTACACGTACTATTAGATCACCATTATGCCCATCAGGAACCTCATCACCTTCACCAGATATTGTATAATCGCCATCTACAACACCAGGCGGTATTCTAAATCCTATCTCCTTTTTAGCCTTGTAGGTACCTCTGCCTTTGCATTCTTTACATGGAGATTCAATCATAAAACCTTGTCCTCGACATTCACGACACGGGGACATGGTCACAAATGATGCAAATCCCATTCTTCGAGACCGCTGTACTTGACCACGCCCGCCGCATGGATGGCATACGATTTTCTTGGTTCCCTCACGGCATCCAGATCCCATACATGTTTTACATATGATCTGTTTTTGTATATTGATTTCAACAGGTGTACCATGAAGCACGTCTTCTAGTGTGACTGTTGTTTCGTATAGACGATCAGCGCCTTGTCTTTGAGATGGCCCACCACCACCACCACCACGTTGTCCCCCAAACATCTGCTCAAACAGTGAATCAAATCCGCTACCGCCAAATACATCATCAAAGTTCCCACGCGCACCACTGAATATATCCTCTGTACTATATTTGCCATCCACACCCGCATGTCCATGTTGATCATATAATTGTCGCTTTGTCTCATCAGACAATACTGCATAAGCCTCAGATATCTCTTTGAAATGCTCAGCAGCATCAGTAGTATTGTTTCGATCTGGATGAAACTTTAGTGCGAGTTTACGATACTGTTTTTTAATATCAGATGTCGATGCGTTCTTATCAACACCTAAAACCTCATAATAGTCACGTTTCGCACTCATAAAGCATCACATCTATAATTTATGTATAAACGATCAGGTGGTTTATACTGTAGAGTCAGTCTTGTTTTCTGATTTAGTATCGGATTTGTTGCTATCGTTGTTGTTATTATCATTATTATTATTATCACCATTATTATTATTATCACCATTATCGCTACCAGTAGTGTTAGACGATTCTGAACTATCATCAGCACTTTGTGTTTGATTTGGATCCATCTTTTCAAATACATCTTCACCTGGTTGTCCTTGGCCGAATCCTCCTCCAGCACCAGCATCCGCAGCACCGGCAGCAGCACCACCCGCACCGGCAGCTGCATCCGCAGCAGCTTTTTGATACAACTCTGTAGAGATTTTATTTACAATATCTTTGAGCACATCAAGTTTTGATCGTAGTTCTTCAGGCTCTTTGTCAAGTGCTTCTTTGACCTCACGTGAGGCATCTGTAATCTTTATGCCTTGTTCTTGAGTTATCTTGTCTTTGAGATCATGGTTCACCATTTTCTCAGTAGTGTATATGAAACTCTCGGCCTCATTTTTCAAATCTATCTTTTCTTTCTTCTTTTTGTCTTCCTCTGAGAATTTTTCTGCATCCTCTTTGAGTTTTTCAATTTCGTCTTTTGACAACTTACTAGACGACTCGATTGTAATCTTTGCCTCTTTTTGTGTTCCCAAGTCCTTTGCAGTCACGTTGATAATTCCATTTGCATCAATGTCAAACTTAACCTCTATCTGTGGAACACCCCTTGGTGCAGGAGGTATATCAGTAAGATTAAAGCTGCCCAAAGACACATTATCTACTGTCATTGGACGCTCACCCTGCACAACATGAATCGTAACAGCAGTTTGACTGTCAGCAGCAGTAGTAAAGACCTTTGATTTTGATGTAGGTATGGTTGTATTGCGCTCTATGAGTGGTTCTCGAACTCCACCAAGTGTCTCGATGCCAAGTGTGAGTGGTGTCACATCGAGTAGTACTATATCACTAGTAACGTCACCTGCTATGATACCTGCTTGAATTGCAGCACCCATCGCTACTGCCTCCATAGGATCAACACCAGATTCGGACTCTTTTCCAACAACCTCACTTACAAACTTACGCACAAGTGGAATGCGTGTAGGTCCTCCGACCATTACGATCTTGTCTATATCAGGCTGGCCAACATTAGCATCCTCTAATGCTTTGAGGATAGAAGGTTTGCAACGTTGAATAATAGGTTCAATAAGCTCGTCAAGTTTTGCTCGGCTTATTCGAATCTCTAGATTTTTGGAACCAGTTGATGGATCATGTGCAATAAATGGTAGATTAACATCAGTCTCCATTACAGTGGATAGTTCAATCTTTGCTTTTTCTGCTGCTTCGCGCACACGCGTCATGGCAGTTGCATCAGAGGATAGATCGATGCCCTCTTTCTTTTTAAACTCATCAATTATATAATCAATTAATACTTTATCCATATCAGTTCCACCTAGTTGAGTGTCGCCAGATGTACTCATAACCTCAAATACGCCACCACCCATCTCCATTATAGTGACATCAAGTGTGCCACCACCAAAGTCAAAGACGAGAATCTTCATGTCTTCTTTTGCTTTGTCAAGCCCAAATGCAAGGGATGCAGCAGTAGGTTCATTTATGATACGAACGACATCGAGTCCAGCAATCGTACCTGCATCTTTTGTTGCTTGGCGTTGATTATCATCAAAGTATGCAGGAACTGTAATAACTGCTTTTTCGACCGTTTCACCTACAAATGCTTCTGCGTCTTTTTTGATCTTTTGTAAAATAAATGCAGATATCTGTTGTGGTTTGTACTCTTTGTCTTGCACCTTGAATGCATACTCAGAACCCATCTTTCGCTTTGCGGCTACTATAGTATTTGTCGGATTTGTGACTGCTTGTCTACGGGCAGGCTCACCTACCAATAGTTCACCTTCTTTTGTAAACGCAACAACAGATGGAAATGCCTTACCACCTATTGTAGCTCCTTCAGCAGCTGGAATAATTGTGGGTTTGCCACCCATCATTACAGCAGCAGCAGAATTACTTGTTCCTAGATCGATACCTATAACTTTGCTCATATTTTCACTCCTTTTTTGAAATGACGACCATTGTAGGCCTTATAATCGTATTTCTAAACGTGTAACCGCGCCGTACCTCTTGAATAACTGTATTATCATCAAGGGTGGGGTCTATTTGAGTAGATATTGCTTCGTGTGTATTTGGATCAAATATTTCACCTAGTGCATCGATGGGACGTACCTCATATTTTCCTAATACAGAATCCATATTGCGTAGTACAGAATCAAGCCCGCTTACATCAATATTGTTTTTAGTAAATGCATCACGAGCGCGAATAAAGTCATCGCGTATATCTACTAAACTCGTCATCACATCACGGGTCTGTTGCATGACACGGTTGTCAATATCAGATGCAGTGCGTTTTGAGAGGTTCTGATAGTCTGCAAGTGCTAGTCGAAGCTTTTGCTCAAACTCAGAGGATCTTGTTTTTTCCTTTTCTAATAATACAGATAAAGATTCGTTGTCGACGTTATCGTTGCAAGTGTCGTCGTAAGTGTCGTTGTTGGAGTTATCGTTGTTGGAGTTATCGTTGTTGGTATCATTACCGTTGTGTGGGGTATCCTCTGATCGCTCAGCTGGTTCAACAACAGGTGTATCATTGTGTGTCGTATTAACATCAGAATTGGTCTGATTATTAATATGATCATCTTTACTTGTTAAATTTACTATAGGTACATCATCATCTGTTATCTCTAATTCTTTGTACTCTTTTATCTGAGGGTCATCATTATTTTGTGACATTATATCTAGTCTTTACAAGCAACTTATAATTTAACGGTAAATTGTTCTTGTGATGAATAATCTATCATTACAATTATACAAATTCTTGATTGTTTTTTTTGTTATTAAAACTAATCATAAAAAATTAGCGTGTTGCATAATTCGTAAATTTATACTCCTCGGGGGTCATGTCCATGTGGTCTGAGCCGCGCAACCTACGTTACACGATTCAAAGCCACTCAAATGCTCTGTAAACTGGACAGGAAGACTGTCTGCCTCAAGATATGATGCCAGCGGGTGTGTCAATTCACGCCTACAACAAGCCATAAGCGGGCCGTGCTTCAAGCCTACAAAGTGTACGCGCAAAACATGGCGTGGGATACGCCTTGGCATTTTATGTGTACATACATATATCTTCATATTTGTATTTAAGCTGTACAATGTGCCATTATACAGCAGTGTAAATGTGCAAATAGATTAAATATGCATGACGGAAGGATTTCCGTAGACAAAAGCACAAACAAAACGCAGCGTGACATCATCAGAATCATCGATGAGTTGAAAAACGTTGGTACAAGTTGCCAGAGGATACCAAAGGCCACACAATCAATCTTTGCCGACTCAACAAGGGTGCACGGTATACAGGTGGCCGACGCGTTCGCTTACTGTGCCTTGCAGCATAGCAAGAAAAACGAGCAGTTTGACAGCTACTGGGAGGTCATCTGCAACAAACTGGGGAGAAACGACCTAAAGACAATACCTGCCAGCTAGCGTAAAAAACACCCACAAACGTCAAGAATGTGTAGCCGGGAACGCCCCGCTAGCACACCCCATAGGCGACACACCGTATCGCCCTTTGACATTATCATATGGGCCTACTGTGTAAATAAAATTTCAGTTTTTAATAGCATGTTGCATAATTCGTAAATTTATACTCCTCGGGGGTCATGTCCATGTGGTCTGAGCCGCGCAACCTACGTTACACGATTCAAAGCCACTCAAATGCTCTGTAAACTGGACAGGAAGACTGTCTGCCTCAAGATATGATGCCAGCGGGTGTGTCAATTCACGCCTACAACAAGCCATAAGCGGGCCGTGCTTCAAGCCTACAAAGTGTACGCGCAAAACATGGCGTGGGATACGCCTTGGCATTTTATGTGTACATACATATATCTTCATATTTGTATTTAAGCTGTACAATGTGCCATTATACAGCAGTGTAAATGTGCAAATAGATTAAATATGCATGACGGAAGGATTTCCGTAGACAAAAGCACAAACAAAACGCAGCGTGACATCATCAGAATCATCGATGAGTTGAAAACGTTGGTACAAGTTGCCAGAGGATACCAAAGGCCACACAATCAATCTTTGCCGACTCAACAAGGGTGCACGGTATACAGGTGGCCGACGCGTTCGCTTACTGTGCCTTGCAGCATAGCAAGAAAAACGAGCAGTTTGACAGCTACTGGGAGGTCATCTGCAACAAACTGGGGAGAAACGACCTAAAGACAATACCTGCCAGCTAGCGTAAAAAACACCCACAAACGTCAAGGGTAGCCGGGAACGCCCCGCTAGCACACCCCATAGGCGACACACCGTATCGCCCTTTGTGGGCCTACAATTCGTAAATTTATACTCCTCGGGGGTCACATGTGGTCTGAGCCGCGCCGTTACACGATTCAAAGCCACTCAAATGCTCAAGACAGGAAGACTGTCTGCCTCAAGATATGATGCCAGCGGGTGTAATTCACGCCTACAACAAGCCATAAGCGGGCCGTGCTTCAAGCCTACAAAGTGTACGCGCAAAACATGGCGTGGGATACGCCTTGGCATTTTATGTGTACATACATATATCTTCATATTTGTATTTAAGCTGTACAATGTGCCATTATACAGCAGTGTAAATGTGCAAATAGATTAAATATGCATGACGGAAGGATTTCCGTAGACAAAAGCACAAACAAAACGCAGCGTGACATCATCAGAATCATCGATGAGTTGAAAAACGTTGGTACAAGTTGCCAGAGGATACCAAAGGCCACACAATCAATCTTTGCCGACTCAACAAGGGTGCACGGTATACAGGTGGCCGACGCGTTCGCTTACTGTGCCTTGCAGCATAGCAAGAAAAACGAGCAGTTTGACAGCTACTGGGAGGTCATCTGCAACAAACTGGGGAGAAACGACCTAAAGACAATACCTGCCAGCTAGCGTAAAAAACACCCACAAACGTCAAGAATGTGTAGCCGGGAACGCCCCGCTAGCACACCCCATAGGCGACACACCGTATCGCCCTTTGACATTATCATATGGGCCTACTGTGTAAATAAAATTTCAGTTTTTAATAGCATGTTGCATAATTCGTAAATTTATACTCCTCGGGGGTCATGTCCATGTGGTCTGAGCCGCGCAACCTACGTTACACGATTCAAAGCCACTCAAATGCTCTGTAAACTGGACAGGAAGACTGTCTGCCTCAAGATATGATGCCAGCGGGTGTGTCAATTCACGCCTACAACAAGCCATAAGCGGGCCGTGCTTCAAGCCTACAAAGTGTACGCGCAAAACATGGCGTGGGATACGCCTTGGCATTTTATGTGTACATACATATATCTTCATATTTGTATTTAAGCTGTACAATGTGCCATTATACAGCAGTGTAAATGTGCAAATAGATTAAATATGCATGACGGAAGGATTTCCGTAGACAAAAGCACAAACAAAACGCAGCGTGACATCATCAGAATCATCGATGAGTTGAAAAACGTTGGTACAAGTTGCCAGAGGATACCAAAGGCCACACAATCAATCTTTGCCGACTCAACAAGGGTGCACGGTATACAGGTGGCCGACGCGTTCGCTTACTGTGCCTTGCAGCATAGCAAGAAAAACGAGCAGTTTAACAGCTACTGGGAGGTCATCTGCAACAAACTGGGGAGAAACGACCTAAAGACAATACCTGCCAGCTAGCGTAAAAAACACCCACAAACGTCAAGAATGTGTAGCCGGGAACGCCCCGCTAGCACACCCCATAGGCGACACACCGTATCGCCCTTTGACATTATCATATGGGCCTACTGTGTAAATAAAATTTCAGTTTTTAATAGCATGTTGCATAATTCGTAAATTTATACTCCTCGGGGGTCGTGGCCATGTGGTCTGAGTCGCGCAACCTTGTCGTTACACGATTCAAAGCCACTCAAATGCTCTGTAAACTGGACAGGAAGACTGTCTGCCTCAAGATATGATGCCAGCGGGTGTGTCAATTCACGCCTACAACAAGCCATAAGCGGGCCGTGCTTCAAGCCTACAAAGTGTACGCGCAAAACATGGCGTGGGATACGCCTTGGCATTTTATGTGTACATACATATATCTTCATATTTGTATTTAAGCTGTACAATGTGCCATTATACAGCAGTGTAAATGTGCTAACGTGTTGTATAACTCGATGCGCATCGAATTATGCAACACGCTATAAAAAATTGGTCAATTATTACCAAAAAATCAACAGTCGTATACACAGCAGCAAAATATCAGTCCCCGGTATGTCTAATTACTTGTCTAGTCCCAAGAGCTTGATCAAATTGTTTTTCTAACATATCAAAGTAATCATCAAAGGCCGATACATCATCATCATTACCATGCACTTTTTGATTGAGGGTAAATGGTTTTCGCATACCATTTTTCAAAACCATAGTCTGTTGTTTATATGCAAACATCTCCAAGAATACTTTTTCACAGAACAGTTTTTGGCAAATTTACCATCTTTCTCCAATTCATGTATTTTTTGCAGATCGAGATTATCCAAATCGATGATATAATCCCCCCAGGAATGTAATCATTACTTGGAAATGGTGTCGAATGCTCATTAGTTGAGTTTCCTAAAGTGTATCGTGATATTTGATCACCATAGTTAAAATCCACTATTTCTCCTGAACACAAAAACTACAAAATGATGTGAAAATAAAGACCTTCCACATATCATGATAAAATGAACATCAGTAGTGCACACCACTACCATTTACAAAGTCAAATTTTTACGTTCAAGTATAGGACTAGTGTTCACCACTATTACATTTGGCATATCTGCTGTTGTTAGTTTTGCAACCTTATGATCATTTATTGTACACGGAATTATAGCCACGGGTATTTGTAAGGTATTTAGATCATGAGGAAGTTCAGAGTACAATTCTACATCTGTTATCCATCCTTGTAACCTTTCAAGAAAAAAGTTGCACATTTCGCTATGATCGCCACGTAAAAGATTAGTGTCAAAATTCCACAACAAAATTACCTTTATTCTGGTACGTCTCAAGTCATGATCACGCATGACATATTTTATATGCTCAGGCAAATGTCGAACATATGATGTTATAATCTTAATAAATGAGTCTGTCATTCGTCGTAGAGGCCTTTTGATTTCAAGTGATGCAGATATTATACGTAAATCAAGCAAGCCATCTAAAATTAAATCAATGTTCAAGTTTTGTATCCGCGGGTCTATTGTAAGTTCTGATGCTGCATCATTAGGAGTAGAATCACCCAACTCTATAATAGAGCAAATATTAGCAAATCTTGATACTATATCTAATGCATGTTTGTACTCTGCTGCACGCACAGTGATAAATTTGGGCATTTTGAAATCTGGTCCGGTGGATAATAGTAGTCCAAGACGCTGATCAGTTATAGCAACATCATATACGCCAATGAATTGTGGAGGTGAGCGTCTACTCTCTAATGGATAGTAGTAATAAAATACTTTAGTATTTGCCTCAAATCCTGTCATGTGTTCTAATATAGCAACATACTCTTCACCATCACCAATCCCAGCAGGTGCACAGAATACTACAGATACGCCCTCACGTACATACTCAATGGCATCTTTGAAGAGTGATTGTATATTTGCCTTAATGTTATGCTCATTTGGTCGAATACGTGGAGTAAAGAATAGGTAATCGGCCTTTGATATTGCGACTGGTAATCGTTCCATTAGCATTATTGGTTCATCTTCTTTGAGTGTAGATATACTAGGATACGCTCTTGCAATTTCAGGATTCAGTGATATAGCAGTAGAATCTGACTCATCAACAATATAGACAACAGCACCATCTATTGCAGCTTGCCGTGCAATATTGTACCCTTCGGTACTCATGCCAAATATTGTGACTGTGGGAGGAGGTTTGGAGGTGGTAGTGGTAGCAGTAGTGGTAGCAGTAGCATGATGTATTTCATTAGGAATGGTTGTTGCTGCATTGGTGGTAGTGTCATTTTTTTTTGATTTTTTATTTTTAGAACTGTTCTTTACCATATGTACAGTCACAGTGGCTAAAAGAAAAACCTATTGTAAAATTTAGAATGTACGATCTAAAAAGTTCATTAAGGTATTGCATATGCTAGTGTATTATCAGCCCGGTAGTGTAGTGGTCAAGCATGGAGGGTTTTGGACCCTCCGACCCCAGTTCGAATCTGGGCCGGGCTATTATTTTACTACATACACATGACATCATTACAAAGTAAAACAGTCATCAAACATTTAGTTTTGTAAGCAATCTAGATGCAATTGCAAAAAATGTGCCTGCCAGTATAACCAATATTGCCACCTCTAGTATGACAAATGATGTAATGTTACCAAATATACCAGCTCTGATAATATCTACTAAATATGTCAAAGGATTAAAATAAAATGCAGTGCGTAACGGTTCTTGCACGCCGTCTGCAGGGTAAAAGGCAGTACTGACAAATGCAAAGAATAAAAATACAGTATTTATGATGACATTAAACCCTTCACTTGATCGAAGTCTGGTAGATATTATAGATGCAAGTGAACCAAACAATACAGATCCAGATACAGCACCAAATATGACAAGAGGGATAGTTACAGATGACAGTACCACATCGTGAAAAAATATTGGATATCCTACTGCTAAAATAAACGACGCACTAACAAGACCAATTATTGCAATTGTAAGGATGTTGCTTAATATGTACTGTCCACGCGTAAATGGGCCTGACATTATCTGTTCAAACATTCCATGTCGTCTATCATTCCATATTATTATACCAGAGACCAGAGTGCTGTTCATTATATTAAATCCAATCATACCAGATGCTAAAAACGCAGGATAATCCAAATCTTTTGGGCCCAGTTGGATTCCAGATACTAGGGGAGCGTATGCAAATCCCGCTATGAATATGTATACAAGTGGAAATATTACCTGCCATATCAAAAATCCAGGGTTGAGTGATATTGTGATGTTACGATTTACTAGTCGAAGTATGGGATGCATTGTAATCACTAAAGTGTGTTGTTTGTAGTATTGTGATTACCGATAGGTGTATTGTTGGAATTGTCATGTTGCGGCGATGGTTGTTGTTGGTTTTGTTGTTGTTGTTGTTGTTGGTTTTGATTTTGTAGCACATTACGGTGCTCGGATTGCTTGTTAATGTGAGTCATATCCAAGAATATCTCCTCAAGACTAGTAGGGGTAGCAGACAGATCTTCTATCTCAATTCCAGCGTCATGTAGTATCTGAAGCGTTTGCAATAAAGCAGAATCAGAGTTTGATGATCGAATGGTAATGGTGGTCCGAGTCGATTTTTTGTTGTTGTTGTTGTTATATGTGTCATGCGTCATGTGTGAATTTGAGGCTTTTGTGTTATTTTGACGTGTGTTATTGTGATGCGCATCACCACTATTGGAGTTGATCTGACAGCCTTGCACACCTGATAACATTTCATGTAAATTCGGAGGGCTGTATGATAAATGAATCTTTATCGTCTTTTCGTTTCCGAGTTTTGATTTTAATTCATCAGGTGTACTGACCTCTAGTAATTGACCATTGTTCATTATTGCAATCTCATCGCACAAATACTCAACTTCACTAAGTATGTGAGTTGTGTAAAATATACTTAAACCCGTCTTGACTCTATTTCGAAGATAATCAAGCAAGTCACGACGCGCACTAGGATCAAGTCCTACTGTCGGCTCGTCTAAAAAGAGCAACTCCATATCATGCATGAATTCACGCGCCACCTGAACACGCCTGCGCTGGCCTATTGAGAGATCTTCGTTGCGGCGATGTCGTATCTCAACAAGACCAAACTCTTCTAAAAGAGACTCTGCACGTTCATGGCAAACATGTTTTGGCACATTCCACATCATCCCATATTTTTCAAGTGACTTTTCAACTGATAGTGTGGGCTCATAGCTTAACTGTTGTAGTACAACACCTATCTTGTGACGTACTGCAAGTGGTTCCTTTATGGCATCAATACCTAATACAGATATTGCGCCTGCAGTGGGTCTGACAAGCGTAGTTAACATCTTGATTGTAGTTGATTTACCGGCCCCGTTTGGTCCCAAGAATCCAAATACGCATCCCTTTTGAACTGAAAACGAAATATCATTTACTGCAATTGTACTAGAATATGACTTTGATAGGTGGCTTACATCTATACATGACACAATTAAACACTGTCAGACGTATTTATAATCATAATTCAATGTTAATGTTAAATCAACCATACATTTGATTATATCTAGGTGTAGGTATATATGATTAGTTTATAGCCATTAATAAAATACAGTATAAATGCACTAGGTGAAAAATTTCAAGGTATAGACTCAGGTCAAATCATTAATTGGTTAGGACTTGGCACTACAAGATATGGGCATAAACTGTCCAATCAAGCCCTGATACAGAACAGGTGGCAGAATCGTTGCCACAGGTGTGTTGGTTCTATCTGAGTTTGGTAACAGTTAAACCCCCTACCTGTACACCTCGACACACATCTACCGCTATGCGATGAAGTTTGGTGAATGATTTAGCTTGCCATGATGGTGTCATAGATGTTCTTTACAAGATCCTTGTCCTGATCATACCACGTCATCATACACGACATCAATATACCATAAACTTCCATTCCTGTTGTACTGCGAAACATCTGACGAATCTTTTTGTGAATTACGACGCGTCGCAGTGTTCGTTCGGATTTGTTGTTGGTAGGTGGCATGCCCGGATATTTGACAAATGTAAACAGGTCTGGCGCCGCATTGAGTAGTTTACCACCAAACGAGTATCCTAGTTCGGTATATGTGCCTGCAATTGCCATGACGGGATCTATCCAGTTGTCTTGCAGTTGTTGATCTGTGGTGTCTGGGGGTAGCTGTTTGGCCTCGTGAAATATGTGCTGGAGTTTTTGGTGTAATTCTACGAGATTGTCGCCTTGCATGGCTGCCAGCAGTTCGGCATCGCGTAAAACATGCGCCCAGCAGCGCTGTTTGGTTTTGAATTTGTTGTATGCGGCGTATCCATCCACCACGATTGGAATGTCAAATAACGGACAGTGTATATCTAATACAGCCGCACCGCGTGAGCGAGTAATGACAAAACTGATGCCATATTCGCCTATGAAGACCCACGCATAGCCACGTTTTATGCCTATTTTGACTGGCGTTTCATCACCCATCAAATATCTTGTTTTTGCAAGATTTTTTGAGATCTGTTTTGCAGTTGCTGCAAACTTTTCTCTTGCTACTGCTGTAAGAACGTTCATTATGGTCACCTTTGAGACCTTTGGAACGCCGACTAGCGTTAGCATGTGTGATATGGAGTTTAGACTGAGTGTTGTAAAGAACATGAATACGATCATGGTCATGAGATTGGGGCCAAACATTGAGCCTTTGGTATATCCTTTGGGCATGGTGTTTATTTTGTGGTTGTTTTTGCACTTGCCTTTTGATGATTTAATCTGTTTTTTTGTGGCTTTGACTATTTTTGGAGTGTCTATTACCATCTTGCATTCGTGTTTAACATCTACATCTGCACCACATTCAGGGCATTTGTCTACTGTACAGTCAATTTCCTCTGTGACGTCCATATCATATATGGTTGTTTTCTTCTCCTCCTCATCTTCATTCCATTTTTTTCCTTTTGTCTTCTCTTCTAACCCATACAGGATTAGACTGACTCCTTTTCTAACCGCTTTGTCGTTGGTTTCATGTGCAATTTCATTTTCGAGTACATAATTGTTAGAATTAGTAATGGCTTCCATAACTATTCCATATTCCAAGTAACAGCGTTCTGCATGTTCGCGTCTGTAATTTTTGAGTTTATTTTGTGAGTCACTTCCTGCAGAGGGAGGTGTGTGGGCATTATCAACACGGTGGTGTTGTCTGGTTTTTTGTTGGAGTTGTTGTTTTAGTTGTACATTCTCTTCTCTCAAAACTATACATTCCTGACTGCAATTGTGTTGCTGTTGTTGTTGCTTTATTGTATCCTCAAGCTGCTTGTTTTTGGCAGACATTTTGGAGTATTTCTCTTCTAATACCGCAATCTCTGCTCGCGCAGTAGCCGTCTCTAGATGACTCTTCTCTAATTCAGCAGAATTGTTGCGTATCGTATCATTTGCAGAATCCAACTGTGAGTGCAATGTATGAATTTCTTTGCGCAGTGTGGTCATCTCTGAGATCATTGCAACACACCACCTCTGATGATTTTGCTACCCGCCGCACAACTGTGTTTGAGTATACACTGTACACAATTATGTAAATTTTCATTATTGTGATTAAAATAGTCTAAATACTGTTTTTGCAATACAATATCATTAAGTTTTCTACTTACCATTTTGGTATCAATGGTAAGTAAAAAACTATGTATTTAACACCCCGCAATGTCAAAAGCTGACCACAGATCAATTAGCTGAGTAATTTCCTGCCTAGATGCGAAAAATAATCAAACGTGTTTTCAACATTTTGGGCACTTTCTCACATATCGCCGTGTTTATCATTTAGATTTACGTGAATTCGATCACAATGATGATCGGTGATCGCTATTGCTGTATCTGTATGCCTACTTACAAAATAGGGGTTGAACTGTTACCTGAGTTTGTACCTTAAGTATTATAAATTGCAATTTACAACTTTTATTACACACCATAACACAGCACAAGGTGATAAAGAATTGACAGATATTGATGACCTAATAGACGAGATTACAAAACAGAGACCAGAGTTAGACAAAGAAGAGATCTTGTCACGCATCAAAGCAAAAAAAGATGCAATCGGTGCAAACTATCTGACTGATAGAGGTGCGGTATTTTTGATTGCAAGTGAGTGTGGAATTACCATCGGCAAGCCAGTAAAATCAGATGTTGCAATAAAAGAGATGTATGCAGGTGCAGGCGAGGTTTCACTAGAGGTCAGAGTGTTGTGTGTGTCACCTATCAGAAAGTACACACAAAAAGACGGAGGGCAGGGCGCGCTTCGAACTATAACCGTATATGATAGTATAGAGGACACTGCAAGTGTAAAGTTGTGGAATGATAAAGCAAGCCTACCAGGGATAAACGAGTTAAAGCCTGGGGACTTTGTAAAAATCACAGGCGCCAACATAAAAGAAGAGAGAGGTAGAGGAGGAGATGACAATAGTAGTGAAGATACCAAAAAACCACTTGCAATTCATGTTGGGTCTGGCTCAATAATAGAGCCGGTTGATACACCACAACGCGAGATACCAACTATTCAGAGTATTACAAAGGATATCAGTGACTTGTCAGAGACTAAAAGTGAATCTAATCTGGTAGTCTCAGGCATACTAGATGGTAATATACAGTTGTTAGAGTATACAAGACAACAGACAGGTGAGCAAGCAACTGCCCTCAAGTTTAGGATGAGGGGGGAGAATGACGCTGGTAGTGGTAGTGGTAGTGGTAGTGGTAGTAGTGTAAGACGCATAGTGTTATGGGGCAAAGACATGTCATCAGTACCAAAAAAGATCACAACAGCATCTCCACAAGTGACATTAATTGGAGTATCTACAAAAATTACAGAGCAGCAAGGAATGGAAATTCATGGAAACGAGTCTACTCATTTTGAGATCAAAGGTGGAGAAGGAGACGGCAACGATACAATAGATCCCATTACGATAAGAATTCTAGCAAAGCCCACACCAACAAACAGTAGCAACAATACCAACACAAGACAAGCCATTCTAGGAGTCGACTCTAATGCCAAATTGTACACGATCATTGACAAGGACCAAGTATCAGTGGCATATAATGAAGGCGAGATAATAGAGTGCGTGCCCACTCGCATACAAGGCAGAAGTGTCACGCTAGACTCTAGCTCGTATATCAGAAGCATAAGTAGTGAGAGTACAGATGAGCAAGCAACAGCAATAATGCCGACATTAAAAGATGTGCTAACACCCATACTCGATATAAAACCAGACGGCGGAATATACTGTATTGGTTGCGTCTTGTTTAATGCACCTGATATGCGAGAGATACTGACAAAAAATGGCGATACAATACGTATGGCTGAAGTTGGAATCGGAGATGGTTCTGGTGAGGGTGTGATCAAAGCATGGAGAAACCAATCAACATTGTTTGAAAAATGCAATGTAGGAGACAAATACATCATAACAGGCATTAGAGCGCAGCAGGGTATGGGTGAGGGTATGGTAGACCTGACGTTGACTGAATACTCTACGATTACACCAGAAGCATCTGTGAGAGAAGAGACACCACAGTAATGCTCAAAATCACTAGTCCCAAAATCCACGCGTTGTGACATACTGTCTTTCTGCCTCATAGATCTGTTTGAAGAGATTATCTTCATCATCACTTATCATATTACGCAATATACGCGTAGCAGTATCAGCACCGATACCGTGCCCAGAGATGACCATTACAGCAACTTTACCAAAGGATTCTACGAGAGATGCCACTTTCCAAGCTCGATCAAACTTTTTCTTCTCCTCAAGGGTAATTTTGATTCCACCAACTCTTTTGCGAATGATACCAGACAGATTAATGTCAGAGTAATATGATGCCGTAATCTGTCCACTACGACAGTGCGGACATTTCAATTTACCTATTATATCACACGTCTCTACAATCCTCTCCCATTTACCACATCGCATGCATATCATACGATGTTTAGTATGTGTGATTCTGTTCTTGATGGAATCTAGTATGCGCTTGTCAAGTACAGCAGGTGACGAATAATATCTAGAGGTATGGTCTAGTATTGGAACTGCCAATTTTGAGAATCCATCTGTCGCCTCATTCCAATGTACCAAAATCTGGCCATTTTTAATACGATCAAGTATCATTTGGCATCCGTCGAGATCATACTTGTCATGAAATAGTTCTCGGAGTGCTTCTTTGACTATTGGTGTGTTTACATATTGATTGTACAAAAAGCGAGCAAACCTACGCTCATACATGTCACCTCGTCTTGTAGCACCAAATTTTTTTGCAGCACACCACACACGCCAATTAAGATTGTGAGTGCCTACAAGTGATGTGCCTATCACTTTTGGTAGGTCATAGTCATCTTGCAACAAACGTAACAGTAAGAGTTCAGATATGCGTATAGATGATGAGGATAGAACGATACGATATCCATCTGAGCGAGAGTCTACTCGTGAATTTGAGAGTGCAGACAACATTGATGATAATAGTATTGCTAGAGTTGCATTGATACGACTTCCAAAACAGCAATGTAGTATGATAATACCTTGTAGTTTTTGAGATTCGACTATAATACTACTATTTCCATTATTAATATAATTTTGATCAGTACTTTTTTGATCAGTAGAGTCGTAATTAGTATTATTATGAACAGTATGATTATGTTTAGCATTATGTTCATCCATCAAAGGAATGTCAAATGTTATCTCATCGAACACGTGATTCTGAGCAGTAACTTTTCCATCTTTGATCAATCCACGTAGCTCACCCACCCTATACGCAGTCTTGTAATCAATTGGCATCGTCTCCCCCTCCCAATAAGGAACTGTCTTTGAAGCCGCACCTGACATATGTGGCCCAAGCGGCTCGACATTTACCGTAAATGACTTTTCATCCACATGTAGTATTCGCCACTGTGAACCACGAAGCACAAAGATGTTGCCTTGCTCACCATGATCACCAACAAACCTTTGATCAAGTGTTCCCATCCTTTTTCTGCCCACAGTATCAAATACCTTAAAGCGCAACATATCAGGTATAGTAGAGAGATTCTCAAAGTGATATGTAATGTACCGTCCACTTTTGATAAATGTCATATTTTCACGATCATATATAATGAGTCTACTCTGATCAAGTTGTTCTAGTACTTGGGAGAATGTCTCTAATTCTAAGTTGTGGTATGGATATGCCTTTTTTATCATATCTAGTGCTGCATTAATTTTTATCTTGTGTGAGCCTGCTTGAATAGACAGTCCTATCATGTGGTGTGCCAAGACATCAAGCGCATTGAAATGCAGGTGTTGTTGTTCAATTGAGCCATTGTGTATGCGCTCTAAAATTGACATTGCTTCTAGCTCATCATCAGCACTGTTGGTTATGATTAATCCACGCGCAGAATCCCTGTTATGCCTGCTGCGGCCTATTCGTTGAATAAACTTTGAGACTTGCCGAGGAGAGCCATAATGAACAACCAACTCTACAGAGCCAATATCAATTCCTAGTTCAAGTGAGGAGGTACAGACTATAATACGCAGTCCTGTGCCCTCACGCAACAAGTGTTCTGTATCCTCTCTGACACTTTTTGATAATGAACCGTGGTGCAACTCGACTGGTGTTGTGGCTATCTCTTTTAGTACAGACGCCAAAAACTCAGCTTCTCCTCTAGTGTTTGTAAATAGCAAGACAGGGGAGTCTAAATTGTACTCTTTGATACGATCATATATTGCGCGCGCAATATCAGATATTGAACCACTCTCATACACGATATCAACATCATACTGGCGTAGCGTTCTGTCTTGTATGACACGACAGGGCCTATTCGTACCAGAAACAAACTTTGCAGCATCAGAAATATTCCCGACAGTAGCAGATAATCCAATACGTGTTAATGGATGACGTGCATTTAATTCGAGTCGTTCTAAACTCAAAGAGAGTTGAGAGCCACGCTTGTTTGATAGCATCTCGTGGACCTCATCAATTACAACCCACTGTAAACTTGCAAGTGGCAACAACATCTTTGGCTGTGAGAGTAATACTACTAGTGTCTCTGGAGTTGTGATTAGTATATCAGGTGGATTCTCTGTAATCTTTTTGCGCTGACTCTGGGGCGTATCCCCATGCCGGATTCCAATTGTAAGATTGCAATTTTTAGCATATGTGGTTATACGACGAAAGACGTCCTTGTTTAGAGCACGAAGTGGTGTGATGTATAATATTTGGATGCCATCATGTTTTGTTTTTTGTAGTGATTCTGATACTATAGTGAATATTGGAATTACAGAGCATTCGGTCTTGCCTGAGCCGGTGGGTGCCACAACCAAGCAGTCACGTTTTTGAAGTATGAGAGGAGATGCTTTTGATTGTATAGTAGTTAGTCTCTCAAAGCCAAATTTTGCAAAAAGAGATTCAATCACTTGATTTTTTGACTTTGTTTTGGTTGCTGGATTTTGACTTTGTTTTGGTTGTGATGTTGTCTGAGGTAGTGTTGTTGTCTGAGGTGCTAATGGTTGTTTTTTCTTTTCCAGATGTGTGTTCTCTTTTTTTGACTTTTCTATCAGAGTCATTAATAGGGCTTGTTCTTGCTCGCTCATATAGAATTGCTCCTACCAGCCCAGCAGCAAACAACACAGTGCATATAATTGGAATATAATCAAATATTTCTGTCATGTTAGGGTTTTTGATAACTACCGTTAAAAATCTTAAGATTGACCAGCAATCTTGTAACTATTTTACGGCATGAGTAATAAAGCAACTAAAAAATCGCAATGACGCGTGACTTTAATCTGTGTTAGAATTTGTGAGTGTCATCATATCAAACATAATTCCTCTCAAATGGTATTGTAAGCTCAAAAAAAAAGAATCAAAATTGATCTCAATTATACAAAACACACAAGTGTAAAAATACACCAAATAGTTGGACATAAAATTAGAGTAAAAAATACAATCTAAAAAATATTATATGTCTACATTTAATATATATTTAATATACATTTAATATATATTCAACACACATGCACAATACTCATAATCATTTCTCACTAAACCAAACATCAACAAACTTTACCAGTAACCGTTCAACCCCCCCCCCCCCCCCCCCCACCTCACACTGTAACACTACACAAAACTGCCCAGTACAATTGTCTTGATTGTGGTGCAAAATTTCAAGCTAAAAATAACCTTCCACCAAACGGTCAGTTCGATTACTCTGTAATTCGCTATGTGGCATATCAACTCTCGCACAGAAAGACTCCTAAAATATTTCACAAGATTTTAAGAACCTGTACAAACTAGACGTTTCTGATACGACAATTCGTAATATATACGACCGTCAAACTATACTGCTAAAACCCATAAGAGATGGTTTCATGGCTGAATTAGAAAAATCACAGTCAGTAATCATGAATGAGACCGAATACAAAGGTGAGCCCAAAAGATGGATAATGGCAGTTAGAAACGATGACACCGTAGCGTACCTGCACTCTCAGAATCGTAGTACAACAGATCTCATAGCACAGGCCGAAAACTGTATTGGTGCAATAAGTCGAGATGGATACCGCGGATATGATACTGTATTTCCAAATCACATAAAACAGCGCTGCACACAACACATTGTGCAGGAGAGTGGAACCATTTCAAATCGTAGTGAACTTGAATCTGCTACCAATTTGTATAATGAGTTGAACAAAAAATTTATCGCGTTGCGCAAATGGACTCGTGGCAACTACTCTTTAAAGAGTAGGCGTTCATATGTTACAAAACTTCAAAAATGGTTGTGTGGTATAATATCTAGATACAAAAAAAGCAGGTATGAAATAATGAAAAAGTTTGGCACCACACTAGAAAACACAGCGCCCGAACTATTTACATTTGTTTTGTATCCAATTATAGAGGTTGGTGCGTAATTGACATTTGGCCTCCTGTGACCCTTCTGTGAGCTTGGTTTATTGCACATTCAATCTACAAAAGACTGAAACCTATCTATAGTGCGTTTCGTTTTTGAATATGCATGTGTGTTTTAGCAGACAGATTATAGAACATAAAACGTGCAAGTGTGATAGCAGTCACTATCATTGGTATGATGGAATTTTTTGCCCTTTTTCATGAGCGCAGATAAATCTGTTCAGGACGTTGATGTTCCATGCAATCGATAGTATTTTACCAAACCGCTTTTGATTTTTGGCCAGACGCATACGACAGTGTAGCCTGTGATTCTTTGTCTCTTCTGCTCCAAATATTGCCTCGATAAGTGCGCGTTGTTTGTATGCATCTTGGTCAAAGATCTCCGCTGCTTTTTTTCTGCTTGGTTTACCACGGTTTGTATTACCTGCGCCATCTGTATGATTGCGCTGCTTTATGTTCGGTTTCATGTTTGCATTGAATATTATCTCACAGTTTTGATCCGAGTCATATCCCTTGTCTCCGTTGAATAAGCGTTCTTCAATCTGTGTATAGTTTTTTACGAGAAAGCTGACCATATATGGAAGCATTGACGTGTCACTCACATTGCTTGGAGTTGTGTATGATGCAAGTACGATCTGGTGTCCGGTTATCGCAGTAATGTGATATTTTAGGTACGTCTTGATGCGTGTCGGCTCAAAGTCTTGTAGTACATGATTAGGTCTTTCTTGTTTTTCGTACCTGTCAGTCTCTACCCCACTACTGTCTATCCCAATCGGAGCGGTAGGTCCTTTTTTTACGTCTTGTTTACCGCTCTCAAAATCCTCGGATCCGTGCGTAAGTATGGACTCTTTGTCTTTTATCGGTACCGGATCTGTCCCAGATTTTTCAAGTTCATCTAGACACATATTGGCAGTATATGCTAAAATAGAATCAAGCCAGTCGAGATCAATTGTTTGCATATGTTTGGTTACCCAACTATAATCAGGCTTCGTCTCGTCAACCCATTCATCATGCATATGTCCAAGCTCATTTACCACGTCACGAAAAGGAATATTTTTTGCAACTTTTAAAAGACACAAAAAATCCATCTTGTCACGAGAGTGTACCGGCTTGCATCCTCTATTTGTTTTCTTTTCCTTGCACGGATGTGGGTTTTTTCGTATCGCCGACAGCAAGGTCTTGCGCATAAAATCCGGCTCAGATTTGCGTGCCTGTTCGTAATACTGCCAATAACCTTCGCGTCGCTTGTGCTGCTCTGTCACTATACGGTCTGCTTCCATAATCTGTTCTTATTTGAGACCCACCCACTAAATTTACACAAACAACAAGCAGGCGCCACATTCATCACAAACCATGCATTGTAATGGGCGACATTCTGTGTAGTATAGCATGTTGTGGCAACCCACCATATGTCGTCGTTCCACCACACTTCACAAACGATACGTTGATAACATTGGCTAGTCAACGTTGTTTAGCATCCCCTCTGTTATTATCACAATTATTCAATTGGGATGCCCCTATAAGTAACTTTTGGTATGCGCGCAGATACTTTTATATATGAGCTTATTAAATATATGTACATAAAACTCTGGCGATATTTGCAGATGGCTTTGCAAGTACGGTGCAGGTGGCGATTTGATGAATTACGCACCAACCACCCAATTATACCACAAATCTTGGAGAACAGTCAATGAAACCTGTAATAGGTCAGAGGAACAGTCGTCTGCAGTTGAAGAGTGACAAGGGGCAGAAAATCTCTGTGTAATATTTAGTTGTGTTGAGACGTGGAAGATGCGTGGACTAAATGTTTAGTAGTTGTGTAAAACTATTGGTCCATCGTCTGATGATATATCTTAAAAATATATGATCTTGTTATTATGCCAAAATAGGTTGGTTCATACCACAAAATCCATGGGCGACACACCACCTGCTTCCATGTCTGTGGCAGGCAAATGGGTGGAGTCGGCCCGACGGTTGTTGTGTAGAGGCGCTTCCATGTTTCTCTAGTTACGCATGTCTACGCAGTGCGTCCCGAAATTCGCGTGCTGTCAAGTTGGTGTGTGATGGTGTATCCGTAAGTACATACGAACTTGACGCTCCCTCCCACCAACCAACTCTGTTTCCTAATTGTACCTGTAGATACACCATTTGTCATCCGACAGAGACTCGGCAGGCGTCATGAGGCGAGTTAGAAAACAAAGATTCCCTACCAAATAGTTTACAAAGAGTAGATGCGGTAGAAAAATTTCACTATCCTGCAAGAATGGTAATCGGTAGGAACAACACTGTTATCGACAGTTAATGCAAGGATCTTCAAAAGACACTCCGGATTTGGAAAGACCTCCTTATATAACGCAGGATGCGAGGATATACAATGACTGCAAAACGTACAAAAACAGCTTTGATTCTATGCATGCTTGCAACGTTTGCTATGGCTTCGGTGCAATATACGGCTGCAATTAGCAGTGACACGCCGCAACACGTTGATGATTCCCGGATGGTTACTTTTCTTGACAATGTGATTGACAAAACCGGAACAACCATAACCGAACACACGCTTGATGACTCGTCTGTTGTTACTGTTACAAATACCGTAACGCCTACAGGGAGTAACACGTACATAGTACAGTCGATAGCTGCTTATCGTGGTGTCACTATTAACAACGAAACCATTACAGTTACGGAGAATGCCGACAACACGATCCATATGATCAACGAAAAGCACGGATTTAATGTCGTGTTTGGCCGTGGGGACAGTAGTGGTTTTAATGAGCATGGACAGATACAGGTACGCAACTCAAAAACCATTCACCCCCTAGGTAGTGGAAGTTCGGACATATCAGGCGCCAAAGTGGATCTGTATGATAGTGGCTACAAGGCAACGTGGGAGGAACTACTGCGCTTGGAAGACCGTTATGAACAGTGTAATCTTAGAGATTACGAGACTTCCGCAGTTGTATTAGGCAACGACTATTCGACAACTGTCCACTGGAACTTTGATCAGTTTTATTTCCATTGGTGCATACTAGGACACTCTGTAGACAACGGTGAAATATCGTTCCAAGGAAACACGTATGAGTGGTCTGGAAGCAGTAACCGAGCAGACTATCGCGACTTCTCGCACGGGTCAAACACGGGTTCGTTCAGAGTAGAGGCTGACGCATGGTATGGAAGCTGGTAAGTTCCATCTACTCCCTTTATTTTCTTGGAAGTTCTTTGCACATTGTGCGGTTTTCATCACTAGTATTGGCTGGTCGTTCTATCTAGTTCAAATGGCATTTTTGGCGGTCAGTGGATCATTCTTTGATCTGGAATATTATCTTACATCCCGTCTTGGCCATGTAGATTTTATATTAATCTACGCGACAATAACATTTCTCGTAATATTCGGATTGTTCAAAAAGAACATGCTAAAAAAAAATATGTCTTTTATTTTGATTTGTGTGGCTGTGGTTCTTAATCTCGTCTTAAGGTTGACTGTTATGGCATGAATTCGGCCTTTGGTACCCTGTGGGGGTAACAAGGTGGTTTCCTTATGCTGTTCAGCGCTCTCAAGAGGTGATCATGATGTCGTTGCGGACATCTCTCTGTCCGATGCCTCCAATCTCCTAGATTTTGTCGTTAGCGTCCGTGTACCAGTTTATACAGGGACTAAAGTCTGCATGATCTGCCTACTTGTTCGCACGTCTACGGGTCACGCAGACTTTACAGTCCATCCTGTAGTGATTGACATAGGTTCACGCCAATTGCCACTTCTCAGTCGTTTGGATGTTGGTCTTCTGTTGCTGACTAACGTACCTAGCGCCTCAATCCACTTCTCGCAGAGTTCGAATTGAGACCAACTCGAACCCATCTGGCAGGATTAAATCTTACTTTGCCCCGAACCTGCATGTTGACAGGCACGAATCCGGATGGCAAAATTCGAGCTGAAACCGATTCGAAAAACGTGATAGCGGGCCTAAAGGTGTTCGGACCCCAATTGGGGTGCGAATACCCAACACATGACGGCAGAAAGCGAACCGGGACGCTTACAGTATACATACCCCTTTTTCATTTGTGTATGTATTTGATCTGATTGAGTTTAAGCATTTATCAAGGGCGTGTGATACACTGTACACTGCAGTGCGCAAACCAACTTCTACATATGATTGCGTCTTTGTGAGATGTTCTGCGTCTCCGGGCTGGATTTAGAAGCGTAACCGTTCAACCCCTTCCCAAATTTTGGCACAAATTCACCGCCTAACGTCTGGCGCAGGTACAGGGGTGGAACGGTTACACTTTACCATACTCAAAGGTTTGTATACCAGACGTTAAAATTTTATATGAAAATATAGCATCAGCATCCTTTTTAGAATTAATATTATGATCATGATATGTAGTAACGGTTTTCTGTTGATTAAAATAATTATCATATATGGCACACGATACATACCCATACAGCTGTTTTTTTTGTGCAACAGTATCTTTTTCACTTATCAAATGTATCTTTATGTGTGAAAAGAGATCAACTTCTGCGGCCATATTCTCGACCTCTTTGTCATCAAAGACACGTACCATATTACTAGTCATTACAGTCACACCATAATGTACTGCAAGTCTTGCCAAATTGCGCATATATCTGAAAAATTTTTGACTCTTTTCTCGCAAATCTCCATACCGGCTGTATTCGTATGAAAACAAATCAGTCAAGCTATCAATCACTACCAGATCAAAAGGACAATTACCATAAAGTAATTTTTCTACCAATCTCATCTGCTCTGATACACTCTGCACTCTGGCAACAGATATTGCATCAAGTATGTCAGTTATACTATTGACATGTTGCTGTTCGGATATCTTGTCATTTTGGCCGTTATTTTGGTTGAGACTTGTTGCCATCTCCATTATCCTCTCTGGCCTAAACGTACCTGCAGTATCCACATACAACACACGTCTGCGCTCACCATATATGGCAAACCTACAAGCAGCCTGCAGTAACATCTGAGTCTTACCAGTACCGTGTCTGCCAAACACATCTACAATAACACCAGACGGAATCCCACCTCCAAACATATCATCCAAAACATCCACACCAACTGCAACAACACGTCTACTAGTTGATCTATCTGTCAATTCGATCACAAAACTGATCTACACAGCACAACACATAAGGCTTTTATTCAAGACTTTCATGCACAAATCAAGTGAAAAATTAGTGTCCCAGACCAATACAGCAAAGAGACCATTGACTACTCTACAAAAAAACACAAAGAGACTAGTCACAGTCAGGCTAAAAAATGAAGTAGAATACAAAGGCAGAATGAGCAACATTGATGCATACATGAACCTAATCATGGTTGATGCTGAAGAGTTGCACAATGGTAAAACAATAGCAAATTACGGCAGAGTTATAGTTAGAGGAAATAACGTACTGTTCATAAAACTAGAAGATGAACTATGACTCGAGGCATTAATCATGGCCAGTTTCCTATTCACCTCTGAATCAGTAACAGAAGGTCATCCAGACAAGATATGCGACAACATATCAGATGCATTTGTAGATGCATACCTGCAACAAGACCCAGATGCTCGAGTTGCAGTAGAGACACTCGTCACTACGGATTTTGTAGTTGTGGCAGGCGAGTACAAATCAGACATAGCAAATGTCGATGAGACAACACAAGAGAAACTAGTAAGAGATACCATCAGAGAGATAGGATATAATGACAAGAGTCTAGGGTTTGATGCAGACACCTGCCAAATAATACTCAAAGTACACCAACAGAGTCAAGATATCAGCATGGGCGTGACGGCAACGTCTCGGCGAGAGCAAGGTGCAGGAGATCAAGGGTTGATGTTCGGCTATGCCACAAATGAGACACCAGAGTTAATGCCAATGCCAATTATACTTGCACATAAATTAACAAAGAGACTCTCTCAAGTCCGAAGAGACAACACCATACCATGGATCAGACCAGATGGTAAATCTCAAGTCTCTGTACAGTATAAAGACGGCAAGCCCACAAGTGTTGATGCAGTTGTAATATCAACACAACATGCAGATGACATCTCACAACAAGTTATCACCCAACAGATCACAGATGTGGTGATAAAGCCCGTGCTAGGGGACATGTACAATGACAATATAGTAATACACATCAATCCTACTGGCAGATTCGTGACGGGTGGTCCCAAAGGAGACACCGGTCTTACAGGCCGCAAGATAATAGTTGATACGTATGGTGGATTTGGAAGACATGGTGGGGGGGCATTTTCAGGCAAGGACCCATCAAAGGTAGACAGGTCAGCATGTTACATGTGCAGATATATTGCAAAAAATATTATTGCAGCAGGAATTGCTGAGAGATGTGAGGTTCAGATTGCATATGCAATCGGAGTGGCAGAGCCAGTCTCACTTTATGTCAATACTTTTGGAACAGGTCGCATTACAGATGAGAACATAACAAAAATGGTAAGGGAGAACTTTGATATGAAACCAGCGGCCATAATATCAAAATTAAACCTCAAACACATATCATACAAGAAGACAGCATCATATGGTCATTTTGGTAGAGACGAGTTTACGTGGGAAAAGACAGACATGGCACAGACATTAAGGCAGTATGCCGACAGTCTCTAACTGTTTTACAACAGAAAATAGAGTAATTCCAGTAGTTTGTGATATTTTGGTATGATCACTGACAAAGCCGCCTGCAATCACACCTAAATCATCGACTCCAAATATGGTATCAGTTTTACTACTATGTGATAACGCTTTTTTATACAGTGCCTCCATAGAGACTGGATTTATCTCCACATCATATGCTTTAGCAAGCAAAGACATGTAAGTGAAAAATGGTATGCAGTCCGGACCTACCAAATCAAGTGTTGTACTAAAAGTAGTGTTTTCAACAAGTTTTTTGATTGCCCATATTATTATATTTGTCACATCATCTATATGAATTGGCTGTATGAGACTGTTGCAATTAAATATGTCAAGTGGCTCTTTTGTGCCAGATATTTTGTGCTTGTGTACATATGAGGATAGATAATCCATGCGTCGTCGTTGTGGTGCAATGGTGTGCTGCTGCCCCCCTACTACATAAGATGGGCGAAGCACAACATGATTTAGTTTTGATTCAACAACCACACATTCGGCAGCATATTTGGCAGCAAGGTATGCAATTGGTGTGTGCAAAGACGCACCCAGTCCACTCATATGTACAATGTTCGGTATACCGGCTCTCTGTGCCAAAAATACTGCAAGTGATGCTGTACGAACAATAGAGTCTTCGAATCTACATAGAGCCGATTGCCTGCCATTGCCTGCAAGATTTATCAGCACATCAAAGTGTCTGATAACAGACAAGATATTTGCCAAACTTTCATTTGGTGTAATATTGCACTTTTCATAATTATCGAGCCGGGAATCATTATTATCTAATTCATAATACTTGTAATCATCAGGATTAATGCGCTCAAAAGAATCAGATCCATGATATAGAGGCTCAAGTGTCTTGTGCGATAGTGTGATTATACAAACATCTTTTAAAAGTAATGAGGTTTTGAGTTTGTGGTATAAAGCACTACCAATGAAACCATTTGCACCTATAATGGCAACTTGCGTACTCACACAAATAAGATGATCATTGTAGTTTTAAGTGTAATCAACATAACACAAACAAAAATACTACTAGACGTAAGATATGATATGCACGAGGAAAAAAACAAGATATTAAATACAGTAGATGATTATATAGAAGGAAGAGTCCAACTCACCCAACAGATACTTGATCAATATAACAACAGTGTACAAAAAGACGGACAGCGCACAGGGTATACAACTGGTAGTTGTGCTGCTGCTGCTGCCACTGCTGCACTAAAAGCCATACTAACGGCAAGGGCCACATATGGCATATTGATATCCTTGCCAAAACAACGCCGACTCTTAATACCAATCAAAAAGTGCGTCTTTGATGATAGTTCTGCTACATGTACAGTAATCAAAGATGGAGGAGATGATCCTGACGTCACTCACGGGGCCGAAATTATAGTCAGACTCGAATTAACTGATAACACAAATATCATAGAGATTACAGGTGGAGAGGGAGTCGGAATAGTCACAAAGCCCGGACTCGGTCTCACACTCAATGAATCTGCGATCAATCCTGTACCAAAAAAGATCATAGAAGAGAATCTTAGAGCAGAGATACCATCTAATATGCTAAACACATATGGCATAAAGGCCACAATTATAGTGCCAAAAGGTAAAGAATTAGGACCTAAAACAGATAATCCACGACTAGGAATAATAGGTGGAATCTCAATACTAGGAACAAGTGGCATTGTCATACCATTTTCTACTGCATCATACGCAGCATCAATCAGACAAAACCTAGATGTGGCAATTGCAATGGGTGAGGATGTAGTTGTGCTGACTACGGGTGGCAGAAGTGAAGAATTTGCAAAAAAAGCCATTGCAGATTTACCAGATCACTGTTTTATTCAGATGGGGGACTTTGTAGGATATTCTGTTAGTGAGTGCGCAAAGAGATCAGAGCACATCAAACAGGTGTATGTTGTTGGATTTATAGGTAAATTAGCAAAGATGGCAAAAGGTGTGAGACAGACACATGTCAAAGGCTCAAAGGTAGATACAAAGTTTCTTGCAAATTTGGCGCAACAAGTAGGAGCAGACCACCATACCATACAAATGGTATCCAAAGCAAATACAGCAAGACACGTATTGGAGATTATATCAGAAACCAAACACGCAAAGCGGTTCTTTGGGATTTTGTGTCACAATGTGTATGAGCATATGATAAAACATGCACGATCTGAGAAAATTCCAATTCAAGTGTTACTCTTTGATTTTGATGGTTGTGTGTTGGCAAAAGCAGATGGTAATTAATTGTACAGTTTGACACTTTCACAAGGTATTTTATAAAAATCATTTTACGACACATATGGCAGGCGACAATAATATAGCAATATTGGCAATTACAAAACATGGTATTAGCACTAGTCTAAAATTACACAAATATTTTCCAGAATGGATAGTATACGCACCAGAAAAATTTGCAGCTACATATGAGTGCGACAAGCGCGTGAAATGGTATACTGATACAACATCACACATGATACCTCAAATCTTTGGCAAATACAACGGTATGATATGCATGTTCTCACTTGGAGCTACCATACGATTAATTGCGCCACATATGAAAGACAAAAAGACGGATCCGGCAGTCTTGGTGATAGATGAGATGGCCAATTTTGTAATCAGTGTATTGTCAGGACATATTGGTGGCGCAAATTATTTGGCAAAGACAGTTGCACAAAAGATAGGCGCACAAGCAGTAATCACTACGGCAGCTGATGTCAAGAATACCATACCAGTAGATATGGTGGGGCGAGACCTCAAATGGGTCATACAAGATGACACTCACATTACAGCAGTCAGTGCACATATGGTCAATGAAGATAAAATTGGCATATACCAGGATGCAGGGACTGGCATCAAAGAGTGGTATAATAAAGAGTTGCCAGCAAATGTTCACATTTATGAGACACTTGATGAGATGTACAAGTCAGATGCAGTAGCATATCTTATCATAACTGACAAGATAATCATCAAACCAGATATTAGCAAACCGACTGTAGTGTATAGACCCCCCACACTAATAGTAGGAGTTGGATTGCACTATAACACAACAGCACAGACTATCATAGATGGCATTACACATACATTTGAAAAGTACAGACTTGCAAAAAAGAGCATTGCAAAGATCTCTTCTATGAAAAAACCTGTTGATATACCAGGGTTAGCACAGGCAGCAAAAGAACTCGACGTGCAGTTATTATTGCATGAAAAGGATAGATTGGCAGAAATTAAAGTGCCAAATCCATCTGATACTGTAAAATCCTTTGAGGGTACGGCAAGCGTATCAGAAGCATCATGTATGATATCATGCAATATGGGTAGTTTAATAGTAGAGAAACAGAAATTTCCACCAGACTTGACAATAGCAGTAGCAAGGGAAGAGGCGGGGTGATGATGAACAACAACAACAAAAGACGTGGCTTGTTACTAATTGATAGAGGAAGTCGTGAACGTGAAGCATCAGAAGAACTAGAGAGTATTTGCGCAGGTGTAAAAGAGAAAGGAAATTATGAATTTGCAGAGTACTGTTTTTTGGAGGTAGAGCCACCATATATTGAGGATGGTATGCTAAAGTGCCTCAAGCCAAATATAATAGACACACTAACTATTGTGCCATACTTTTTGTATCCTGGCAAAAAGGTCAAAAACGCAGTAACAGATGCCATATCATACCAAGACAAGACAGACATCAAACTGCTAGTCACAAGGGCAATGAGTATGCACAGCACATTAATTGATATCGTGTATAGCCGTGTTGCAGCAGCACTGCAAGACAACAATATCACAGCACCAGATTCAGAGATAGATGTAATGATAATAGGGCATGGGAGCATGGATCCGAATGCTCAAAGATCTATGGATTATATAATAAATGGTCTCAAAGACAGATATCGTAACATTAGTAGGTGCTGGCTTGAGATAGAACAGCCAGACATATTTGCAGGAATAAAAAAGTGTGAGGCAGACTGCCCAAATGTACTAGTTGTTGTGTTTTACTTTTTGCATGAAGGCGCACATGTTAAAACTGACATAAATAGTGACTTGTTGCCAGCACTTGAAAAATCAACTATAAAAAATGTATACATTACAAAACATATAGGCACAGATGAACGAATAGTCGACCTAATAGTAGAGAGAGCCAAAGAGGTAGAGTCAGCAATTGTCACAGACTAACAGGGGCCAGTCAATTGAAGATGAAAGCATGCGCATCATCGACTCTGAAATTGATGGTAAGAGCATATATGGTGAGAAAGAGTGGAAGATAGTAAGGCGTGTGATACATGCAACAGCAGACTTTGATTTTGCTACAGATGGCAAGATCATATTTTACCACAATGCAGTAAAAAGTGGCATGCAGGCACTCAAAAATAGATGTAATATCATAATTGATGTAAATGGAGTGATAGGTGGACTCAACAAGCAAAATCCAAAAGACTTTGGAAACGAGATAATATGTAAGATATCAGACCCTCAGATAGCACAGATGGCAAGGGAAATGTCTCTGACTAGATCACAGACTGCCATGCGCATGTTAGCCGACGAGATGAATGGTGGTATAGTAGCAATCGGCAATGCACCTACGGCACTCAGAGAGGTCATAAAGATGACAAGGGAGAAAGTTACAAAACCAGCGCTAGTGATAGGCATGCCTGTGGGTTTTGTTGATGCTGCAGAGTCAAAACACGAATTATCAACACTGCAAGATGATAATATACCATTTATTACAAATGTAGGTAGAAAGGGAGGGAGTCCGGCCACATCTGCTATAATAAATGCCATGTATAAGATGATCAGAGAAGAAACTGCAAATTAAAATGGTATATGGTATTGAAATTTTATGCCATGTATTGCGATACCATTACGATTGCATTACGATGTTATATTACCACATTATATTATCATATTATACTATCATATAATACATATATACAAATCAATATACTAAAAATTATTTATAAACATTCAATCAACGTCTCTTGTATGTCTTTGAGTTTTCAACAAACATGTATGCAAATGCCGACATATCAAAGTACAAATGTCCATATGCTGCAAGTGTATTATACATCATAATACCATCTCGATATCTCCATATTCCCATATTGCGTGATTTTACCTCTTCATCACTATTATGAAAATACGAGGCACGATATTCATCATCCGCATTATCTAATATCATACATAATTTGGCATCACGTGGAACATGAATCATCTTTGAGTAATGAAACTCGTGTCCCCTGAACGCATGTTTTTTACCACCCGTAATTGGCGTATACGAATCAATCATACCTTTAGTATATCCCAAGACTGGCCTTTTTGTCATTACAACACTGGGATCAAATAGTCCCACCATCTTGTGCTTTGTGCCTTTCTGTGTTGTGATATCTTTGCAAAGATACATCAACCCACCACACTCAGCATATATTGGAGCCTCATCTTCTGCTGCGCGTTTTATTGATTTCATCATTGATTCGTTACGCTCTAGTTGCTCTGATAGTATCTCTGGAAAACCACCTCCAATGTATACACCATCGCATGCAGGTAGTTTCTTATCTGACACTGGACTAAAAAATATCAACTCTGCGCCCTCACGATATAATGCATCCAAGTTATCCTGATAATAGAAATTAAAAGAGTTATCCAATGCCACTGCAATAACTGGTTTATTACTATTTTTGGCCTTGTGCGGTATGGTACGTGGTTTTAACGATGAGAGTCCCAAATGTTGCGGTATGGTACGATTAATTTTTTTGCGAGTAGTAGACGTTTGATTAGAAGATGCCATATGAGACAGAGACGGCGGCAAGGGTCGCACACACGAAGATAATAAATCCAGTATACGGCTTGTATCTAATTTTATAGACTTTGCAATATCTTGTATACGCTCTTGCAATATAGTATGGTCTATAGTAGAGTCTAGTCCTAGATGCCGCTCTTTTAATTTCAAAGACTCGTCTCTGTGAATTGTTCCCAATATTGGAATATTCAAATCACTAAATGCATCCCAACAAATATTTTGGTGTTTGTAGCTTGCTAATCGGTTCAATATTACACCCATGATTCTAGAGTTTTTTTTGAATGCCTTGAATCCTAAAGCAACAGCAGCTACTGAGCGTGCAGCCTTTGAGGCATCAACAACTAGTATGACAGGTGAGCGTGTGATTGATGAGACTTGAAAAGTACTAGCAAGATCAGTTTTGCCATCATGTCCATCATAGTATCCCATTACTCCCTCAATTACAGATATGTCCGAATTTTTTGAGTGAGTGAGAAAGCTCTCCAGTAACCTATTTTTACTACCCATAATCCAAGTGTCCAAATTATGTGCAGGACGTCCTGCTGCTACACCCAGATATAACGGATCAATATAATCAGGCCCAACTTTAAAGGGTGATACAGTAAATCCTTTATTTCTCAACTCGTTGATTATAGCACATGTGATGGTGGTCTTACCGACACCACTTGATGCGCCTGCAATAACCAATCGTTTATTGCTCATGTGTATGTATGATAACAATTCTAATAATATCTTGTTGTTTAGAATGTGCATGGGAAAAGATGATGGACTAGTTATAGTGTATACAGGTGGTGGTAAAGGCAAGACTACAGCGGCACTCGGAATGGCATTACGTGCAGTAGGACATCAAAAGTGTGTATGTATGGTACAGTTCATCAAGGGGTCGTGGAGTTATGGTGAGATGTACTCTTCTAAATTATTAGAGCCACAGTTTGAGATGATTGCAGCAGGAAAAGGTTTTGTTGGGATTATAGATGATCACAGTCCCCGAGAAGAGCACCAAAAGATTGCAAGGCAAGCATTAGAGTTGGCAAAAGAAAAAATACAGTGCGGCAAGTATGATATTGTGATATTAGATGAGATAAACTATGCAATTGACCTAGGATTGGTAGAATTGACAGATGTGCTTGATGTTATAGATGCACGTGGTGGTGGTGATAGTAGCACTACAACAATAGTACTAACTGGTAATCGCGCCCCCAAAGAGATCATTGAGCAAGCAGACTTGGTGACAGAGATGAAGGAGATCAAGCATCCATTCAAAAAAGGAATAAAGGCAAAAAAGGGTATCGACTTTTAGAAACTGTTTAATGTGCCCAAGACAACATAGCTACATGTCTACTGCCACAACAACAACAGATGACAATGTACCAGAACAAGGCGAAATTGTAATTGCGACTGTCACAAAAGTGATGGATCATGGAGCATACGTGTCACTAGACGAATATGATGGAGTACAGGGATTTTTACACATCTCAGAGATTGCACCAGGATGGATACGCTCTATTAACAAACATGTCAAAAATGGCGAGAAAAAGGTACTAGTAGTCAAAAAGGTAAATCCCCACAGAGGTGATATTGACTTGTCACTCAAGCAGATCTCAAAGGATCAAAGAAAGCAGAAACTCAAAGAGGTAAAGAGGTACGAAAAGGGCAATACACTATTACAAAATGTACAAGACAAGCTAAATCTGAGTGAGGAGGACATTACAAAATTAGAGGACAAGATATACACAAAGTTTGACTCTGTGTATGATGCGTTCATAGAGATAGGGCGTAGAGGTGAGGGTGTAGTTGAGAATATGCAAATTGATGATAAAATTGTGCAAGTTATGTTAGATGTGGCATCAAAAATCAAACTACCATCAGTTGAGATTAGAGGAGTAATGGAGATAACAAGTAGTAGACCCAATGGTGTAGAGGTGATAAAAGAGGTATTACAAGGTGCTGCTGCAATATCAGATAACAAAGACAGTACAACAGAAAAGACAGAGATCACTTATTTGGGTGCGCCAAAATATAGACTGTCAGTTATATCAGAGGATTTCAAATCTGCTGAAAAGTCACTAAAACCAATAGTAGTAGAGATTCAGTCACGTATCGAAAAGAAAAAGGGCACATTTAGTTTTACGCGAGAAGAGTCAAAAAAGACGAGGGATAACTAGTGCGTTTTTTATTGCGTAGATGTGTCTCATGCAAAAAGTACACATTAAAAGTCAAATGTCCCACATGTGATGCAGATACAGTGTCAGCACATCCTGCCAAATATTCACCTGATGACAAATATGCCAGATACAGGCTAGCATCAAGATACAACTCTGAGAGTAAGGGTGTATAGTTCACCGATTAATCACAAATACGGTGTAAAAATAATTATATGTGTATTTAATCAGGAGAGTATTTACCACACAATTGCGCGCTAGCCAGTATATGTGGTTTTATTGCATCTTCTAACTGTTTTTTTGTTGTAGTGACGGGAAGATCAAGTATTGCATCCAAGGCATAAAGCGTAAAGATGTAAGTGTGTTCTTTGTCAGGGGGTGCGGGTCCACCATACCCAGTAGTTCCAAAGTCCGTGACACCTTGTATTGAGCAGTTAGGCGCAGAGTTCTCTTTGATTTGAGTCGTATCAGGTAGGATATTCCAGACTATCCAATGAGACCATACTTTGCCTGCAGGTTTCATAGCATCAGGATCATCCATTATCAGAGCAAGTGATTTTGCATCAGAGGGAATACCAGTGAATGAGAGTTGTGGACTATGATTGTCGTTTTTGTATCCATGTTTTTTTGGAATCTGTCCATTGTTCTCAAACGCATCACTTGTTATTGTGATATGTGTCATATATGATATCACAGAGTACTAAAATTAAGGGTTTCTTTTATTAAATAGCATCATACATGAGACTCTAAAACAATATTATCATTTGAAAATGACATTATTGTGCACCCACACCCTACAAGTATTCGTTTTAGCTGTCTGTCCATTGTCGCTACTATGAGATTACCATCATGTCTTTGCGTGTAAGAGATGATTGCATCATCTGCATTAATAATATTGTCAGATATCGATATGGTTTCAAATCCTTTGATGTATGATAATGTCTGTTTTGCATCTTCTTGCTTGGTATCGTTGTGCTTTGATATATGAATTAATTCGTCTAAAACTACACGTGGGACTACAAACGATACATCACCTATCTCTTGGCCTAGTCTGTCAATGTTTCTGATTCGCCTAGTGGCCAGATGCATCAAAAAGCTAGTATCACATATAATATCAGTCAACTATACCTGCGCCAATCAGTCTCCACCGATCAGCTATCCTCCTGCTGATTGCAACACGGCCGCCCTCAAATACACATACAGGGCGCTTTAACTCGACCTCTATCACATTGTTATCCCCACCTACTCGCAAACGCGTTACCTGCCCAGGTATGGGCGCTGTTCCAATATTCAAGCGCAACATTTCACCTGTCTGAATGGGTTTGATCTTTACATCCTCCGTAGTACCTACTGCTGAATCAAATAGACTGATTGACATTTTTAGCACAGTTGTACTCTGAGGGAGTGTATCAGGATGACCAATAACAGATCCTATGAAAGAGTCGCTGCGCGTCATGGATGGGTCTAGTTTAGTGCCAATTGCAACAAGTCCACCAGGTTTTACTGACTCTACAGTACCTGCTCCTGTTCCTAGTGATGTGATCTCAGTAATTAGTGGCGTGTACTGTCCTTTGCGTTTTTCAGATATTATACCCGGTTTTATCTCGATCTCATCGCCCACATTAAATACACCCTGAGTTAAACTGCCGCCTATCACACCACCCTTTATCTTGTTTATACTAGTACCAGGACGGTTCACATCAAATGAGCGCAATACATGCATTACAGTGTTTTTGCTCTCATCACGGTCAGGTGTCTGGATAGTGGACTCTATTGCGCCAATCAACGCATCAACATTAAGTGATGATTGTGCAGACACTGGAATTATGGGTGGATTTTTCACATGTGTTTTATCTAGAAAATTTACAATGTCTTTGTGGTTTGCCAAGGCGTCTTGATATGTTAATAGATCTACTTTGTTCTGTATGACTACAATCTGTTTTATTCCTAGTGTTTGAAGTGCTAGCATGTGTTCTTTTGTCTGAGATCTTGGAACGTGTTCATTTGCTGCAACCAAAAGGAGGGCGCCATCCATCAAAGCAGAACCAGATAACATATTTGCCATCAAACTCTCATGTCCCGGACTATCAACAAAACTCACTACTCGGGTAAGTTCACTATTGTCGCTACAGTGATTGCATTTAGAAGTGGTAGAGTACCCACCAGGCTCATCACAACTAGCACACTTGTAAAATGCCGCATCAGAGTATCCCACACGTATAGTTATGCCTCGCTTTAGTTCTTGGCTGTGCACACTAGTCCATGAACCAGTAAGTGCTTGAATCAAAGTGGTCTTGCCATGATCAACGTGTCCGGCCGTTCCTATGTTTACACAGGGCTGATAGCCGAATTTTTTTATGTACCAATCAGGGAGTGTGTCACGCCAATGCATAGTAAAAGTCGTGAATTATAGTATGTTAAGTTTGTTTTGGAAGAAGGGTATTTTATGGGTGTTTTTGTTTTTGTATGAGACAAGTAAATTTGAGACTTAGGATTTATCATCAGGGCTTTCTTGTTTTTCTTCTGGGAATTCTCCATCATACCTACAGTTAATCTGGTAAATCTCTTCGGATACTGTATTTCCACGCATAAGCTTGCGGACACGTTGTCCTTTTTCTGCTGCTTGCAATCCTACACCCTTTGAGAGTAGTACATACTTTCTAGCAGCCCCGTGTATGTCATTGCGCATAGGCACACCAGATTTATCACTACCACCTGTCAGTATGATCTTGCCAGATAACCCAACTATAGTAGCGTCAGTTTCTGCTCCTAGTTGAAGTCCTAGTAAGGGAATAGCATCAGAGTCCTTTAGCTCTTTTGAGATCGATTTTCCTTTAGAGTCAGATATGGTCACTTTGAAATTTGCCATATATATATTGAGAATAGAAAGCTAATAATCCTTTGCTTCAACTGGTTCGTAACCGTTCAACCCTTTCCCAAATTTAGGCATAAATTTACCGCCTAACGTCTGGCGCAGGTACTGGGGTTGAACGGTTACAGATATAGCAGAGTCAACATATTTTTAACACATAAAAAAATTACAATATTGTGCAGATAGACAAACCAGACGACGATGTAATTAAATGCCCCATATGTGACAACATTATGACAAACATGCAAGCCTGTCATTTACATTGTAGTAATTGTGGTGCCCATATGGACTGCTCAGACAAGGGAAGTTACTGGTGACTAGAGTCCTGGACGGTCAGGTATGTAGTCAGCTGACATGTTAACTGCCAAGTCCTTCATAATCTCCAAATATTCATCATACTCGCGCTCAAATCCACAATGCGGACACGTCACCTTTGTGACATTATCATCCAATATAGCAACACCGCCGCACTCTGGGCATTTTGCATCCATACATCATATTAACACTGAAGATATTTAATCATAAGTAAATAAAACTAGTTAGGCGGAGTTAGTTTAGCCCGGTATGACGTCAGCTTCCCAAGCTGAAGGCCGCGGGTTCGAATCCCGCACTCCGCATCATGCCAATTCCTTGATTGCTTGTTCTATAACGCCTCTATCTATTGCATTTGGTAGATATTTCAGATACAATTTCAAGTCATCACTTGCCTCTTGTCTTTTGTTTAGCTTTTCCATCAAGTATGCACGATTCTTGTATATGCGCGCAGAGCGTTTTTCATTTATTTGAATTGCCTTTGTATAAGATGATATGGCTTGCTCAAATTTGTTGCCTTTGAGATAATAGTTGCCAAGGCCATTATGTGCCAAATACGCATTGTCATTTATTTGAATACATTGTTCATAATACTTTACACATTCTGGATTATTCTGCTCATTGTATAGAGCCCCCAACATTTGCAGTGCCGTCACGTTTTCAGGGTCCATTTGTAATGCTTCCTGTAAAGATTTCGTAGCGCTAGGTTTGTCACCTAATATCATGGCGCGTTCTGCATCAAAACACAACCTACACGCAACACTCATCTGTGCAGATATTCTCATAGGTAGTTGAGATAACGTATCTGATGGTGCCACAATTATCATCAGTCTACCCTCCTCAGACCATTGTACATCAAACGTATCACTTGGTATGGCGCCCTCTTGCTGCTCACCTTGCGCCGTACCTTGTTGTACATAATGAAACACCATACCTGCATCACTATACCCAGAGACAACAGATGCATGTTGTGTTATTTCTGGATTGCCAGGAATACCAGGCAAGATAACAATTGGTGGAATGCCAGCATCAACTACAGTTTTCAATCCCTGCATATCGGTGTGCAGCATTACACACGACAGACCGTGTCGCTCTGCTAACTCGACACCTTCAATTATAATACTGCCATCAAACCCCGGATACCTTTTGGCAGTCTCTACTGCTTCTGATACTGGTAGTGAGACATTCCAGTACGAGGCCACCACATTAATGGGTAATGGTAATGACACTAGCTCTTCTGTCACTAGTGGTAAAAACAACACATGATCATCATTTTCGTCTGTAGACATACAGTATACACAAAAAGTGAGTTATTAAAACATGTTTACTATCAGGATGTCAATACGTGTAATTATCATCATGACACCGTCATTATATCATCATCATCATCATCATCATCATCATCATATAATATCATATAATATCATATAATATCATATAACATCATATAATATCATATAACATCAACATCATCATCATCACAACTTACAAAACCGCTCAATCATAAAGCGGCCATCTCTGCTCATCTCAGGATGAAACTGCATCCCATACACACCATCCCTATTCACATGTTTGATTATCTCGTATGCACATGCATCAGACCCCCCCACCACCTCCAACACATTAGGCAATCGACTTATCTCATAACTATGACTCTCATATACACTCACTATACCCTTGTCAACTATCGGCAGATCTTTGTAAACACTCACTATATTATGTGTATTTTTTTGCGGCGTATCGGATCGTTTTATGGTGCCACCTAGCGTCAATGCTAGTATCTCTGCACCATAGCATATTCCAAGCAATCGTACATCATGATATATCGCATATTTGATAACCTTAGAGTTGACCTTGTTGACCAATCGATCGTTGCGTTTGCGGCCTGATAACACTATTCCACTATACACAGACAATGTTTCCAAGTCAAGATCAAATGGTTTTATGCGTCTATACACAACATTCAAACAATCCAACAATACTGCAAGTTCGTCTGTGTAAGATGAGCCGTTATCAACAATTAGTATGGTCAATTAACTCCGACACCTACTGATACATAGTACACCTCAGGTATCCCATCTTTAATCAGTATCGTACCAATGTTAATTACCGTGTCACTGTCATCATCCAAATTATTCGCATCCCACACCAACACACGATTAGTCCGCGGCACGATATAATCATCGATGAACTCTTCTAGCGCCTCTATGGTCTCTTCTCGGTCCCGATCAGTGTAAAAGAACAGTTCATTGACATTAAATGACAACGGTACTGCCAAAGATGTAGGTCTTGACACCTCTAGTTCAGCGTCCTCAAACACCTGCAGCACAATATCAATTCTATCTTCTAGCTCTAATTTAACAAAGCCCTCAGTATCATTACCATCACCACCACTAACACCAGATGGCTCAACACCAGAAACCTTGCTCAGATACGCCTCAAATGCGTCTTCTTGCGTGTCCCCTAACCCTACAAAATACTCACCATTAAACGCAGCACCAACAGCAGCTATAGTTCCCAACTGGGCCACTACACCACCGGCACCTGCAGTATACACAGGTATGAAATACACATCATGCTCACCTACACGATACAAGATATTATCCCCTATTCGGGGTGTTCTCAATAACGTCTTTAGTTGCGCAAACTCTGGGTCTCTATCAAGCGCCTCCTTTACAGCAGTGGGCCCTATCAGTTTGGTAGTAGAATTAAGCGGTACTTCATAAAACTGTATATTACCCAAACGCGACAGATCATTTTCCACTACGATATATCCTGCTAGATTCCTGCCTTGTGAGCCCCTCAACTCTAGTGACAACAATCCCAAAAATTCCGTCTGATTAAACCCAGGAGGTTTTGCCTCTACATAATACGTATCTAGTCCTGCAGGTATCTCATAAAACTGATTTGCTTGGATAAACGTCTCTACATCAGTCACGTGATAAATGTTGTACATTTCAGTCTTCCAATTAAACAACTCTACTGGATATCTGATCTGCTCCTCTAGCCATGCAGGCATCGGACTGAACTGATCTGCGTATTGGGCAGCAAACATTTCAGTAAAAAAGTCATCACCGGTCTGTAATAGTTGTATATTCCCATCATACGAGTCAACTAGCGCATATCCGACTAGCCTAAGATATGGATTGCCAATTGACCACGGTACATTCTGAGTATCAAATCCGATAATAAGCGGAATCAACCAATACGAGTTTGTGCCATCTGTAACAGGTAGCGAATCCAATTCTTTTCCAAACAAGTCATACAAAAAGTACGGATACAGCACTTCCATGCGATGATTAACGTCCTTGTATCTCATAACATGTACTGATTCAGCTGGAAACTGAAGTAAAAAGTTCGGCTCAAATATCCAGCTAAATGGAGGTCCAACATCCAAGCCACCTACCCCAGAGTACATCGCCTCCCCCAACTCTGCGCTCTCACCAGGACCCCTAGAAGTCGGGTGTCCAGACCACGTTGACTCAAATAGTCCACCCTCTCCATAGTATATCTCACGTTGCTGGAAGAACTGATTACTGTCAACTATCTGACCATCAGTTGCCTCCAAAGTCAAAAACCCATCAGGTACATGCGTATACACAAGATGCTCATTATACCATCGATTATCAGAACTCACAGATGATGGCAGTATAGGTTTCATCGATGCAGTCCAGTACAAAGTATCATCAAATCGCAATATGTCATTGTCCTCAAAGTCAACATACGGTATCAGACCAATCTCTGGCTTTAGTTTTGCAAAGGCGGCCTCCCAATCCCACACGCGTATGACATCAAGTACATCTGCATTACTCTTTACATAGCCATCAATGTTATTTGGCGAGACGGGCCGCAACTGTACATCATGGGTCACTTTGTTAATATCATCAAGCTCACCCAAATATCTATTCACACTAATCTGCTGAGCGGTATAGGGGCCCAAATATTCTATTTTGCGCGCGTCAGCTATTGTATCATTAACTTCTACAAAGATAAACAGAGCAACACCAATGGCCAAGATGGTCAAAAAGCGTATCCACACATCACGCTTGAACATGTGAGTTAAGACACGCGCGCGTATACGATCTACTACAGAAAAAGCAACAAGCGCAAGACCAATTATCAAGACGCCACCAATTTCGTATTTGGTGTTATAATCAATCTGGTTTGTAAAAAACATGTTAAAGCCTGCCCACAAGACAGCAATTCCAACCAAGCCTTCTATAGTGGATACATAATTCAAATATCGAGGCTTGCCACTATTAGAGTCCTGAACAAAGGATGTTACAACATGAATCATCCTATGAACACCCACATACAGTATAAGACGCAACCCAATAGCAGCCAAGATAGGCGGTATCAAAACTACAAGTGCAGGTATCATCGGAATTACACTCTCAGTAGCATATATCACATCAGTAGGCGGAGTTACAAATGGCAACGTAAAGAGAATAGGTAGATTCTCAACACCTAACATATTACCGTCTACCAAAAATGCAACTGCACCAAACCCGAACATTATATTTGCAAAAAATGCACCAAACAGCAACACCTTTGTTATCTGCCATACAACAAACTGCAAAACACTAAGCTTGTAATCAGCATAACTTTCCAGACTATCAGATATAGGCTCTTGGACTGGAGACGTTCTAGGACCACGTGCCACAAATGCAAATGTGGTCTTTATAGCATACCAGAACATCGATGACCTACCTAACATGTTAACGCGCACCAAAGCTATGGCAGCTAGTATGAGCGAGGACACCAAAGTATAATACAAAGGTCTAGTAAACTCTTCATCAAACTCTGAAAAGTTCATGTAAAGTACCACACCTTGGTTTCCCACCACGATCAGCGTAGCTATTGCAATTGCAGCTACGACTATAAGCCTCAGATACTTGCTAGTGTCAGCCGGCGGGGTCGGTTTATCAGTAGTTGCGCTATACAAAACTGTATATCGTATCTGTTTGTTAAATTAATGTGTTGTTAGGTTTGGCACAGTAATAAAATGTTCAACTAAAATGTGCACTTGTATGTATGATTTTCAATAAAATAGGCAAAATCACTAAAATTTCACCATACATGGTAATTAATCTCAACATTATGGTATATGGGCAAGTCCTTTACATAGTAGATAGGCAGCAGCATATTTTGGTAGAGTAATTTTTTTGTCATGTTTGTATGATCCAAGTACCGTGTCTCGCAGACGGAACCGAAGTGGACAATCATGCACAACCACATCAACAGTATCACTAGTATCAATCACAGCATCCACATATGGATCAAATGTATCTATATCAGAGCAGGTCATCTTTATCATCGAACTCTTGCTGTTTATGGTGTGCGGCATTCTAAATATACGATGCACATCCATCGTAACTCCAGAATCTATCTTTATGCCAATATTATTAATGGCATCATTAACCATACCTTGAAATCTAGCATACCTAGAGTCACCATCTAGTTTATCAAATTCTGATAATATGTTGTTGCGGCCTTTTTTAGAGACAAACACATATTTTGCAAACTTGCCGCGCCAACCACGCTCACCAATATTAGGAATGTATTGCTTTTCAAATTTAGATCTGCTCACTCCCATAGATTCAGGTAACAGTCCTCTGAGTGTGATATAATCGGCTAGTTCTGTACGCGCACTAGCATCTAGTTTCAAAAAAGGCCCATGTAAAACATGTACATGATAACCCTCATTACCAGAAAAATATATTGTAATTACATTTGGCGAGATGCCCAAGTCATCACACAATATGTCAACTAGTAGTTTGATCTGCTCTTTTGCGCCTGCCATGCATTTTTTGCACGGCAGTGATACTGGTTTTGTGTTGATATTTTCCCCACATGTGTCACATGTAATTTTAGTAGATGCAGCATTGCACGTATGGCACACATAAAACACATGATTTTTGCGACAGGGCAACTGCAAGTCTTTGGCATCAACATCAAATATCAAGTCAGCGCCCTGCCAGTCTTTTTCTGTCAATGGCATATTTGGGAATCTGTAATATGCATTAGAGCAGTAGACATCAGATGGCGTGTTGCGCAAAAAGAATATATTCATATTTTTTTTATCACGTATTTGGATATGTCGCATCATGCCAATATTTCCAAGCGTTTGGTATCCAAACTCGCGGCGTTGTATGTGTGTAGGGTGGGGTATGTCATCTGTATGATCATAGTAGTATTGCTTGAAGAATGATTCAAGAAATTCAATATCAGGCGGATTCAACTTTATCATCTTTTGTTGTGTTTATCTTTTTTCTGCCAAACTGCATAGGTGAAATAATTCCATCACATTGAGGTGTAGCGTGACACAAATTTTGTGTGCGTAGTTTGTCACAAGAAGGACATATGTATTTTGTAGTGGTGCCGAATTGACCTGACAAGTGATTTAACTGGTACATGGTGGTTTTTTCATTATAGTCAGGCGCATTTTTAAACAGAGGTGCTATCTGTTGCACCGTCTGATTTCGTCCAAGTAGAAAAGTCGCCAACATGAATCTACCAGAGTGAGGTAGATTCTCGCCCCGTTCAAGTACAGAGATTGCGTGTTTGATGCATGGTGGGTACTCACCTGTGTGCTCGTATTTTGGGGTGAGTTGATCAGCGCATGTACTTAGTTTTGAGACTATCTTTTCTAATCCAGGTATCATGTCTGGTGTAGGTGAATTTTTGATACGAGATATGATGTATGTTGTGAGTGCGTGACGTATCAGGCGGACTGTCTTATCAGGTGTTAATGCTACGTATCCTTTTACAACTTGCCTGTTTACCAGTTTCCACTCACGCTCATGAAATACTGCAGAGTGTTTGAGATATTCAGATATGCGTATCAAATAGTAATCATTGCGCTGTGTGATCTCCATACCAAACATATCAATAAAGATGAGGCGTACTAGGTTGTATCGCATGGTGTTATTATGTATGATATTGAGATCATTTTTGAGATGCTCTTCTGCACGTCTAGCTTCACTTAGCGCAAATCGTTGTATTAGTGTGTGGCGTTTTGTTAGTTTGATGAGTACAATGGCAATCAAAAATGAAAGTATCTCTACATCAAACATTTGATCCTCAGAAAAGGTGGTCTTGTTATTATGCTCAGATCTGTACACTTTGCCCTGAGTTGCCGTCATTACACGCTCATATGCTGTTTTTACTATAATCTCAAGGGCAGGGTCAGTACCAAATTGAGATATCTCAAAACCATAATCCTGAAGGTATTTTCCAGCACCAGTCATAAATGGGTATTTTGCCAAATCATCACGACCCAATATTAGCATACTATTGCATCAACAAACACATACATAAAATGCACGACTATATCAGTTGGAGAGGTTGTAATTAGGTATGGTTGTTATTCTTTTTTTTGAGAGTTCTCATCAAATCATAAAAAGTATTTACAAATCATATTATATTTTAATGATCATTAGATATAATATTCCCAAAGCCTACGATCATGGCAGACTGGTATCTGAGATGAAATCTGGAATTAACCATAATTCATATGAATATAATTGCACAGATACGCGCTCAGGGCAGCTTGTAAAAAGTTACTATTTTACAGAAATTTTTGCCCAGGCGTATGAGGATAATTTATGGCAACAATCTCCATACTGTCATTTTGTGTTGTATATTGCAGTGATCGTCGCAACGCCACATAATATGTCTCAAATTTCATATCTGACAGTCCCAAGTCATCAGGGCTGTTTTGTTCTGATATCATGATACGATTATCTCTGCGTGTAGCATCTACAAACTGCAAGAAACTCTCAGTTGTCGGAACCTCATTGTAATGTGAGTTGGGATTGTTCATGTATGGCGGGTCCAAATACAAAAACGAATTTTTAAGATGTTCAAATTCTTCGAATCTCTTGTTTGTTATTGTTATGTTTTTTATGCTCTTGCTAATATTGTGCATATGTCCATTTAGCAGATCAGGGCAGCGCGTATTTTTACGCATGGGTACATTAAATCTGTTTTTTCGATTAAAACGAATCTTACCACTAAACGCATTTTTTGCCAAGTATAGAAATTGTCCTGCGCCCTTTACACCATCAGTTAACGAGTCCTCTGCACGTACCGCTAGATAATACTCATGAGATGATCGACTTTTGTGTTTGTTGTATTCATGTATAAGTTGATCAATGTCATCACGCACACATGTCATAAAATTAGTCAGTACAGGGTTGTTGTCATTATATGTGATATCACTCAAAGGCCCAAAACGAAAAGAACAGTATATGGTAAACGCCCCAGAGCCACCAAACAGGTCATAGATTTGTTTGCCATATTCATTTGGCATCAAGTCATCAAATATGTGAGTGAAACCAGATTTGTTTCCCACATATGGTAACAGGTGACACTTTTGATTCTTATTGTTTCTTACTTCATAGTGTGGTGCCGATAACAATAATAGTACACACAAGTTTCCTAATTTGTAATTTTTGATCCGGGTTTAAATTATCATAATAATACCAAAAGATATGCAGATAGGATGCCACGTCTCTATATCAGGCTCACTTGCAAATGCAGTCGATAATGCTACTAGCCGTAATTGTACTGCATTTCAACTATTCACACACAATCCACGGGGATGGTATGCAAAAGACTTGGATGAACAAACAATAGAATCATTCAAGACAAAACTAGAGCAAAGTGACATTAATAGTAATGCAGTGTGTGTACATATGCCATATCTGCCTAATTTGGCGTCACCAGATGATGTAAAATTTAAAAGGTCACTGGCATCACTAAAAGATGAAATACGCAGGTGCTCTTTGCTTGGAATACCATATGTTGTAACACATCTTGGCAGTCATATGGGTACTGGTGAAGAGGCAGGTATAAACAGATTAGAAAAGGGATTAAACGCCGCTGCAAAAGATACACCTGATGATGTTATGATACTCTTAGAGAATACAGCAGGCCAAAAGAACTCTGTGGGCGCTGATCTGAAACAGTTAGGGGAGATACTTTGTCGTTGCAAGCCTGCAAAACGATTTGGCGTCTGTTTTGATACATGTCATGCATTTGTAGCAGGGTATGACATGAGAACAAAACAAAAAGTAAATGAGACATTTGCAGAGTTTGACAAGCATATAGGACTAGATAGACTACGAATAATTCATCTCAATGATGCCAAAGGTGAGTTAGGCTCCAAGCGCGACAGACACTACCACATAGGGTTAGGTGAGATAGGGGAGAGGGGATTGGCAGAGACCATAAAGATTGCAGTTCAAAAAGGCATCCCGTTGATTTTAGAGACCCCAATTGATGAGAAGAGAGATGATAGAGGAAACATGGAAAAAGCAAGAGAGTTGTTTGCGACGGTTTAATTATAATTGATTTTGTGAGATGATAATATATGATAGATTATGAACAAGTAGTAAAACTTGCACTAGAGCGCGGTTTTTACTTTCCAAGTTGTGAGGTGTACGGGGATGCACAAGCAGGATTCTGGGAGTATGGGCCATCAGGTGTTGCACTAAAAAATAAATTTCTAGAGTTGTGGCGACGTGAACTTCTCAGAAGAGACTCGATGATGGAGATCGACGGCTCTCAGATAATGTCAGGTTCAGTATTTGAGGCATCAGGGCATTTGGCAAGTTTTGCAGATCCTATCATTAAATGCCAAAAATGTGGGCTGACAGCAAGAGCAGACAAGACAATACAAGAGATAGCAAACATTACAGTGCCCGAGTCAGCAGAGCCTGGAGAGTTTGATGATATCATATCAAGATATGACATACGGTGTCCCAAATGCAAGGGTGAATTTACAAAAACTGAGCGATTCAATATGATGTTTAAAGTAGGAATTGGTCCTGAGCAAAGGGAAGCTTTTTTGCGCCCAGAGACGTGTCAGTCAATATTCGTCGACTTTCCCAGATTATACAAGTCGATGAGAGGTACATTACCAATAGGAATAGGGCAGATAGGTAAGAGTTTTAGAAACGAGATTGCACCAAGACAAGGTCTGTTGAGATTGCGCGAGTTTTATCAAGCAGAGATTGAAGTATTTTGTAATCCTCAACGACTCGATGAGGTACCAAATTTTGCAGAGGTGGCAGATGTAGAGTTAAATTTACAGTTGGACTCTGATGATGATGGTGGTGGTGGTGGTGAAGGTGGTGGTACACAACATACTGTAACATGTGAACAAGCAGTAAAAAATGGCTTTTTGCCAAATAAATTGATCGCATATTATTTGGGCATGTTAACTGAATTTTATCAAAAAACCGGAATTGACATGTCATATAGTAGATTTCGTAAATTGGGACAAAAAGAAAAGGCGTTTTATGCACAAGTCGCATTTGATTTTGAGGTCAAGACCTCGACTGGATGGCTAGAGTTAGTTGCGTGTAATTACAGATCAGGGCACGATCTGCAAGGACATGCTGATAAAAGTGGAGAAAAATTTGAGGTGATCGACTGTGAGCAAAAAGTATTGCCACATGTCTTTGAGATATCAATGGGCATTGATCGCAGTTTGTACACCATACTAGAGCATAGTTTGTATTTTGACAAAGAGCACGAGAACAGAAAGGTATTGTCATTAAAGCCGTATTTGGCGCCAGTACATATTGGTGTCTTGTCTCTAGTCAAAAAAGATGGGTTGCGTGAAAAGACAGATGAGATATATGGTATGATAAAACGAAAATGTGACGCATTTTTAGATCATTCTGGTGCCATTGGTAGACGATACAGGCGACTAGATGAAGTAGGGGCCCCGTTTGCCATAACAGTCGATCATCAGACATTGCAAGACCAAACTATCACAATTAGAATGCGAGATAGTATGGAGCAATCAAGGATTAGTATATCACAGTTAGATGAGTTTGTAGCAAAACGTATTGCATATCCATAACAAAAAATACATATAAAATAAAAGATCATTTATTAGTTATTCCAAATAGAAATTTGGTTTTATTTGTATAGACCTTTTGCACAATCAACATATTATAAGAAAAAATCAAAGTAAATTTCAATAAAAAATCATATTACTATATGATATATGATAGATGGAAAATAAATAAAAGCAAGTCCGGGTAAAATGAATCCTTAATTACTGCTCAGAGATCAAACTTTAATTTTTTCTCTTTAGAATCCAAGTATACGGTGGTTAACTAGCCCCGATATAATCTGCAAGATACGGTCAAGAGAGTCATCAAATTTAATGTATATATTTCGCAGCACTGAAAAATGTTTTAGTTTTCCTATTGCATGCTCTATTTTGATTCGAATTTTACTGATGGACTTGTTGTGTTTTTTTCTCATTTTCTACCAACTCTTTTTTTGATTCCTCCACGTGCAAATGATTTCAATGTGACTAGTGCATATTCTGTATTTTCTTGTAATTCTGAGCTTTTATACGAACGGCCACGAGTTACAGTAATCATGTTGTTCAAATACACAGGGTTATCTCTACTAGTAACATCTAAAGATGTTTTATCTTTGAACAGTAAAATTTTCTGTGCGTTTACAATTTTTTTAAATTGATCATCAATTGTTTTTAGATCTATTATATCTACACTAAAGAAGATCAGAATCGTCAAATTCAATACTCAGGTTTGTCATGGTGTTGTGGTCTATGGGTCGTTCACCCTCCACGGCAAGATCCAGATCTGAGCCATCATGTGTTGTCCATTTAGATCTGCTTCCAAATACCCATTCTGACATCTGGCTCAAGATGTCTTTGAAGAATATCGCACACCATACTCATGTGATTCGGGGATATGTCGATTGAACTAGTCAACAGACGTATTCATCTCCTTGAGGTGGGCCAAGGTATATTGTGCATCCTGCAGAAAATCTACCACACCTTCAAAGATCTCTTGTGCCTTGTCCTCATTGTATGTGTGACTGGTGGTTCCACGACTTTCTCTGTATTTGCGCCAAACGGTCACATCAGAACATACAAGATTCTTGCCATATGCTTCTCGTATAATTCTGTTAAAAGTCATATCGTTAACTGTTTTGGGACTGGGTGTAGTTTCTATCAAATATCGCTTGATCATTTTAAATGTAAGTTCATATGTAAATTCAAAGGCCAGTATGGTGGCCGAGCGCAGGTGTCTCTGCAACACAACATCATTCCTAGTTGCCTCTCGCTTGTATATGTCCAAGGACTCTTCTAGTTGGGCCACTGCTCTCTCCAATGGTCCAAGATCAAGACTCATACGCCATCCTCCATGCCTGCAAACCCCAAGTCCATTATATTTTTTGTGATGAATTTGTCCAGTTTCCGCGCTTTAGACTGTTGTTTGCCTAATTCGGCTGCCAGCCGCCTCATCTTTTGCTCAAACGACTCACCATCACCTTCCTCCTGAAGTGCAACTCCTACGTAACGTCCCTATTGTTATATAATGATTGACGTCTTTACGCGGGTCTGGGTGAGATACACCCTAAGCACTACTACCAATGCAACTGCCGCTGTAAAGACGCTACTTGATGCACTGCATAGGCATCCCAAAGCAGATCTTACCAAGCTCACGATACGTACTGATCATGGTAGTCAGTATACGAGTAAAGAATTCAATTTAACCATTAGTGCGCTGGATCTAAAACATGAATACATGAGATACAAGACACCACAGCATAACGGACATTGTGAATCATTTCATGGAAAACTTAAATTCGAATATGTATGGCCAGCATATCCGGAATCCTTTCAAGAAGCAGAGAAGATCATACTGAGAGCATTTGTTGATTATAACAAACGACGTCTCCACTCTGCAATCGGATACATGCCGCCAGCAGAATTTGCATCCAAATGGGAAGAGGCAGAAAACTCATGACTGGCGATCTCTCGATTTTTTCTCAAAAAGCGCTCTCAATTCATAGGGGTCCAGCTCACGATCTTGATAATGAACAATAACTTTTTGAATTTTGTTTATTCGTCTCTTTTTTGTGTTTGTTGCTTGTACCCTATATCTTTGATCTGACTCTTTCCAGATGGCAACACTCTAACAAAGTCATCAAGATGGATTATCTTTGTTATGGTCTCATTTACATTTAGAAATTCTGTTCTAATTCGCTTGGCGGCCTCTGCTAGATCAAAGCCGTGTGGTTCGATAATCGCATATATCACACAATGAGATATGATGGGTTCTGGGGGCCCACATATCAATATATAATCATCATTATGTTTGATAATTCCAACTGCCAATCGCAACGTTTGAGCACGAATCAAGTTGCGTTGCCCCTGTATAGTAAATGATCCTTTTGGAAGAAATTGGCCTGTTGGTGCAGATTTTTTTACTTGGTCAGGATGCACCCAAAATGCACTCATGCCATACATTCCCTCTTTCCATGCCCTGCTAAAGCATACAGTTGCATGTGCGACCTCATTCATGCTTACATCAGAAGGCGATACGGCATCTTTGAGTATGAAAAATGGCGATCCATGAACCTCTGCATGAAACACACGGTCATCTTTTGACATCTGCTTTCTGATAACAGCAGAGTTTGATGCAGCATCACGTCCGCCTACTGCAAGAGAGCCATCAGATGTCAAGAACCATCTATACCTTTCAAACCAACTCTTTTTGCGTATCTCAGAGGCTAGTTCATCGGCTTTGCTACGATCAGATTCGGCAGTGTTTTGTAGTTTGGCAAGTTTGCGTTGTGCCTCTTGCATCGATTTTTGTATGGCAGGTGCCGCTTTTGCCTGATGCTTTGCCTCATCAAACAGTTTGGATGCTACTGATTGTAGTGAGGTTTCCATGTTTACGTTTATTTTTTTATTATCAGATATTAAGATTAGATGCGCACCCTTTTCTTGAATTATGCGAGCGTTGCACTGTTCTAATGCAGGGGTTATTTGCGCATCTGACATTGACAGTACACCTTGAGACGCAAGGCTCATCAGTGATCGCGCCAATGCACTGATAGACTCTGATCGGTCCATTACAAGACGTATGGCTTTTTCCTGCTCGATAATCTTTGTCTGTAGATCTTTTATTCTAGTTGCAGAGTGTGATGTTTTGACATCTCTTGCCTTTCCAATTAATGATTCTGTGAATATTTTATCTAGTCCTGCCATAAAGGTCGACACAGACACTATTTTTTTACTAGATTCAGAGTCAGATGTATCTGGAATTATATCTTTGATTGGAATGGCCTCTGATTTGTCACCATCATATATTATGGCAGGTCTATGATTGCCATTTATGATATCAGAGACTAGTCTTTGAATAGTAGAAAATATTGTATTTACTTGTTCTGTGTTTAGTTGTTGTCCGATAGTTCCAGATTTGATATTTGATATGTACAGTATGCCTTCTGCATATTTTTTTGGCAAGCCTAGTGAGCGGCCAATCCATCTTGCAACTGCCATGTCGGTGTCTTGTAATTTGTTAAAATGATGCGCAGAGAGATTTAAAATATCAATTGTATTTTCTGCATCATTACCAGAGATGGCGGGAGGTGGCATATACACAGATCCAACATTTAATGTTCTGTGTCTGACGTTTACTGAACGCATCAGTGCAAGTATCTTCATATTTTGCTCATCACATAAGATTACATTACCATCACCGAATAATTCTACTACCAAGACGTAATGATTATCGAACCCTTCAAACGTAAGATAGACAATACGCTCAGCACCTATCTGTTTAATACTCTCTAGTCTCATGCGCAAAAGGTTGCTTCGCAGACGCCGCTGCATCTTGTTTTCTTCTATCTGGCTTAGTTTAGTTGATGTTAACCATATGCCAAACACAGAGATCATTAAAAACAAGTCGTCTTTGGTGGTGTGATGTAGCTTGAAGAGTATGCTGTCGCGTGTGATGCCATAGATGTTATTGACATAATAGCCGTCTAGTTGATCAGAGATATGATCTACAATAAAACGAAGTTCTATTCCAGCAAGGGCCATTATAATATTCGTAATATACGTAAATTAAACTCCTTGCCAATTATGATTATCTGCTAGACTGTCAGTCTAGTTACAAACACGTCTCCAAACAAGTCTGATATTTGTTATATTTGCATAATAAAATTAAAAGTTTGAAACGAGTTTGCAGAGATGACAAGTACTCAGTCTAATCCCAAAAACATGTCACAGCATATTTGGTCCAATTTTGGTATCACGTGTGATATTACGATCAGATGTAGATGATTAAAAATAGTTAAACAACACAAAAGGTATTAAACAAGGCATAGGGAATACACGCTAGATTACTTGGCAAAATTCAAAAAGAGAAAATCAAATCCGACGGTAACAAAAGACGGCAAAACCACAAAACAAGACACGTCTGATATACCACCTACTGAACATGTAGATGATGAACGGCCAACAGTAAGGCCACCACCAGGGCCTCCACCACCACCCATTGATCCACCATTCTCAGAGGCAGAAAGGAGTGAAAAAGACCGCAAGCTCAACCAACTGTTCTGGTTGCGCATAATAGTTTCAGTTTCAGCAGGAATAGCTGCCACATTTGTCTTTGAGGGTATTGAGGGAGAAGAGCGGAGATGGGCATCTATTGCATTTATGATTATACTGTTTATTGCCACGATTATAGTAGCAAAGAGCATGAAGATGCAGCTGCCATCATCTGATAGAAAAAAGATCGTCACACAAGCACTTGGCAGCTACGTATTTTTGTATTTGTTCACTTGGATTGTATCATATACTCTAGTGAACCTGGAGAATGTACAAAATGGAATCAATCTCTAAAAAGATTCCAAAAGAGGCAATAGGGAATCACACTTACTGGGGTTCGATGTCACCTGGCATTCCTGATGAGTACTTTGAGAGGACAGAAAATGTTCCCATCACAAAACAAGAGATACGTAGTATAATCATCAACAGAGCAAGACTCCATTCGGGTAATTGCATATTGGAGGTAGGAAGTGGTTCGGGTTCTGTCACAGTCGAGGTTGCAATTCAACTAGGCCCAAAAGGAATCGTCACAACAATTGATCATGATGAAAATGCAGTTAAACTTACAAAAAAGAACCTAGTAAGATTTGGATTTGATTACATGACAAAAATAGTACATGGTGATGCAGTAGATGTAATAACAAAAAAAGAAGAAGAAGATGAACCAGTAACAAAGTACCAAGCAGTAATTATTGGTGGGACGGGAGGAGACACTGCAAATATCATAAAGGCGTGCTCTGATCAATTGATCAAAGGTGGTCGAATGGTAATCAGTACAATACAGATAGAGACACTAAGCGCAGTACTAGACACATTATACAACATGCAATTCAAAGAGATAGATGTGACACAAGCTACCATATCAAAGAGTCGTAAGACATCAAGTGGTACCATGATGCTTGCTCGAAATCCAGTCACAATAGTATCTGCGACTCAAAATTCAGATACTAGTTAAGATGAGATTAAGAATAATCAGGTCCGGGTGCGATCATAATGTTACCAATCAAATGTTGCCAATCAAATGTGCATTAACATTAGATTAATTTAGATTAAAAATAGGTTGCCACACACCAACATTATGGCAGGTTTGATAGGAATAGGTGTAGGTCCTGGTGATGCAGAGTTATTGACCATCAAGGCAGTGCGTGCAATACACAATGCAGATATTATCATGTGTCCAGCATCTGCACCTGACAGAGACAGTATAGCATATTCTATCGTCTCAGATGTGATAAATGACAATCCGACTCAAAAAAAAAATAAACAACAAAAAGTTATAAAATTAATTTTCCCAATGACAAAAGATCGCAACATATTAGAAGAGACATGGCGTCGTAACGCAGAGATCATGGCTCAAACAGTAGCAACAGGTAAGAATATTGTATATTTGACAGTCGGTGATCCGTATCTGTACAGTACATGGATATACATGCACAGGCACTTGCGCGCCAAGTATCCAGATATGAGTATATCAGTAATACCGGGTATCGTGTCAATGTTTTCGTTTGCATCAAAGGTAGGAGTCAGTGTCGCAGAGGGAGCAGAGAAAGTGGCAGTAATTCCTTCTTGTTATGACATGGCAGGCGTCAAAGAGATAGCTAGACATGCAGAATCAATGATATTTCTCAAAGATGGTAGATACTTTGATCAAGTGATACAAGTATTACGTGAGTCTGGATTTGGTCCAAAGTCGATATTTGCAATAGGTCAATCACTAGGAACAGAACAAGAGATAATACAAAAGATGACATTAGATGAGGTAGACGATGCAGATTTAGGCTCAAGATACTTTTCGATATTGGTGGTCAAGCGTGTCAACTAATAAAAAAGAGGTATATTTTGTTGGATGTGGTCCAGGCGATCCTGAACTAGTCACGATAAAGGCGCAAAAACTGATCAAAAGTGCCGATGTTATAGTGTACTCTGGCTCATTGATTCCACCACAGATCATCGCAATGGCAAAAAAAACGGCAGAATTGCATGATGCAGCAAAGATGATAAGAGAAGAGATATTCGATACGTTATACCAAAGTGCAATTAAATGTAAGATTGTGTTGCGTCTGCACGACGGTGATCCTGCCATATATGGTGCCATCAAAGAACAGATTGATGCATTACATAAAAAAGAGATACAAACCAAAATCATACCAGGCGTCACATCATTTTTAGCATCAGCGGCTGCTTTGGGTACACAACTCACACTACCAGGTGTCACACAAACCATGATAATCACCAGAGCCGAATCACGCACCAAAGTACCAGATGCCGAATCCATATCAAAGTTAGCAGCGCACAAGGCAACTATGATATTTTATCTTAGTGTACACTTATTAGATGAGATTGTATCAGAATCCATCAAAGGAGGTTACAAAAGTACTACACCTGTTGCTGTGATATATCGTGCAAGTTGGGATGATCAAAAAGTGATTAAAAGTACATTAAATGACATTAAACAGAAAACAAAGGATGCTCACATTACGAAAACTGCAATTGTGATTATCGGTGACGTGATAAATCCAGAGTCGTACGAATATTCTAGACTGTACGACAAAGAGTTCAGCCACGGATATAGAAAGGCAATAAAAAATTAAATCGTACACAAACCCTCACATGACACATGATTAATTTATTATTTTAAAAACAGTAACGATAGTCAAGTTATCATAAATAGAAACAATTTTTTCCACCTACAAATATTCATTGTAAGTTAAAAATCTACATAAAAAATTATGATTCAATATAATCGTAATCATAATCAGCATCGTAATCATAATAATCAAAATTATAACAATAATAATCAAAATTTTTGCACAGTTTTAATAATTCCAAGTTTCCTCAAATTATCTTGCAGTATGTCATAATTACCAGTAGCATATATCTCTAAACTACCCTTGTCTGATTTTTTATACGGATATTTTATGGATATTAATTCTGCCACATTGCGTGCAGGATTTAAAAATTTTACAAGAGGAAACTCTTTTTGCAACAGGGGTGACAAAAACGGTAAATGTGTACTAGACAGTGTCATTGTATCAATATCATATTTGGATACGACAGGTGTCAATGTCTTACGTATCAAAACACGACACGACTGCACACATTTCAAAAACAAGCCAGACTCTACTGCATCAACAAGTACAGATGCATCGATTCGATGAATTGTAATGTTGCGTATATCATGCAGTGTATATTTTTTGATCAGTTGATCTAATCCTGCACTCTTTATACTAGATGCTGTTGCAAGTATACCAATGTTGCAAGTCTGAGATAGTTTGATGGCACTCTCAAGTGGAGGCCTCACGCCCATCACATACACACCTTTGCAGTATCCATCATCAATACCCAAGACCATAGTAGGTGTATTTGAAGCAATTACAATCACGTCGGGATCAAAACGTTCTTTGATATTTTGTATAGTGGTGTGTATGATCTGCTCTAGTTGCTCTTTTGATTTTATACCATATGGAAAGTTCATTGTATCAGCAAGATAGATGATCTCGCTTGTTTTGTTCATCTTTTTTAGCTCTCTTATCACCGATAATGAGCCTAAACCAGAGTCAAAAACCACAATTCTAGTCACCACAATTAGTGAATTTGGTTTGAATAATTTAGTTTTTTAGCCAAAAAAAACTGACTAGCGTCGTTAAGTACAAACTTTATGACAAGGTATTATGGCAAGTAACTTCGACAAAAACTGGGCTAGACCAGATACCCGAAGTGTAGCTGACAAATTTCGTGATGCTACAAGGCCGCAGGGCCCGCTCAAGCCTCGAATCCAGACTGCAGTTAATGGGTTGCAAGTTCAGATCACAAAGATGGACAGCATGCTCAAGAAACTTGGTGAAAAGGATCAAAAGCTATTTCAGCGGGTCGTCGCAGCCATGCAGCAGCATGACAGTGCAGCTAGTAGGGTTTACTCTAACGAGTTAGCAGAGGTACGTAAAGTTACAAAGATGCTAAGCAATATGAGGATGGCACTCGAGCAGAGCCAACTCAGACTGACCACCGTTCATGACTTGGGCGACGCCATGGTAGCACTCCAGCCGGCAATGTCCACTATGAAGGGACTAAAGTCATCGCTTGGAAAGTTCATGCCAGAGGCCGATTCAGAGCTCAATGCAATGACGCAGACGCTCAATGGTCTTATGATGGACTCACTTGCAGGCGACTCTTTTGGTATGGAATCAGATGTATCCAACGAAGAGACAGAAGAGATATTGCGACAAGCATCGGCAGTTGCAGAGCAGCAGACCGCTCAGCAGTTCCCATCTGTACCTTCGACTACAGGATCTTCGTCCCAGATGACAAGCACATCAAACTTTGTTCCGTAATAGGAACAAGTATTTTTCTTTTTTATTATTTTTATGTTATGATCATAAATTGTAATCATATGTATTAATATTAAATATACATTTATTATGATTCATAAATATATAATGACAAAAAATTATTCCCAAACATTTTCACGAAATGTGAGTTTTTTGTTGAGTATAAAGTTACTAAATGCACCTATAGTAATTGCAATGAATAGTGCAAATGGATATGACATACCATATGTGTCCACCAACCAGTACACAACGCCAAGTTGAACAGCAGCACCTAGTGAGCTGAAGACTGCAAATCGGCCATACTGCGATAGTGTTCTTCGGAGTCCAAAGTCGGGATCCTCAAATGTCCATATTTTGTTGAGTATAAAGTTAGTTGAGAGTGACGTTATAATTCCAAGCACGTTTGCCTGAAGATACCAAAAGTCAGCAACGCCAGATGTGAATAGTGTCGACACCAAATAATTGATTAAAAATCCTGATGCGCCTACCGTAAAGAATCGGGCAGCCTTTGAGAAGAACCTTACTGACTTTCGTTTTTCTGTAGGTTCATCTCGTAATTTTTTACTCTTGTATAGCTTCCATACAGCATGCAGATATTCGACGCCCGTCTTGTATATGGATGCGTCTAGTTTACTCTCACCTAATTTACGATTCACAAATGTATACGGTATCTCTTTGACAGTAATGGTTTTGTCTGCCTTTACTAGTAACTCTAACAAAAATTTATACCCCAAGGCATCAAATGTCAGACCATTTATGATATTTCGCTTAAATACAAAGAATCCTGACATAGGGTCTTTTGTCTTTACACGCAATCCTAGTTTGGCAATCATAGCACCACACTTGCTTATGATCTTGCGCTTCATAGTCCAGCCATATGTATTGCCACCTTGCACATATCTTGAGGCAATAACTAAATCACATTGGTACTGTTTGATAGTCTCTAAGAGACGCGGTATGACTTGAGGGGGGTGTGAGAAATCAGAGTCCATCACTACAATAATGTCTGCTTTGGCATTTTGAATGCCATTTAGTATCGCAGATGCAAGCCCGCCCTGTTTTGCTTTACGATGTATTATATTGACAGTATCCTTTGCAAATTTTCTTACATTTTGGATATAATCATCTACCATACGACCCGTCCCATCAGGTGAATTGTCATCTACGACAATGGTCTCTGCTAGAATACCTTTTGGTATGTTTTCACGTATTGACTTTAGTATTGATATGATGTTTTGTGACTCATTGTATGTTGGAAGTATTATCGATACTTGTGGGGAGGAAGTGGTCATTGTATACTAGTTTACATGAATGAATATAAGGGTAATAGATGATCAAGTTAGACTCAATATGACGTAAGCGTTCAGGTCTAATTATTGATGATCATAGGCAGGCACGCCTGCATGGGTCAATTAATGATATTGCAGAGGATAATCGCGTGAATCAATCTCTATGACTGATATGATCATTCAAAAATAACTCTATCAAATACATCGCATACACGATATTCGATATGCAGACAAAGATGTGACCAAATACACATATGTGATTTTATTATTGTGTCCAAAGAGCTTGGTTCACACCATTTTTTCATATATCTGTATGTTATGTCGGATGTATAACAAGTAACTCCAGCTACATTTTGAGCAACATAAAGTATTTCTCTTAAAATCTGATCGTGTCTTGAATCCCTTCAAGTACTCTGCAGGTAATTTATGCGCATCAGTAATTACAATACCACCAATCTTTAGAAATTTTATTGCGTCCAAAAATATTTTCTTTGAATTACGATGAATACTATTGAGTACGTTGACACATATTACAACGTCTGCCTGTCCAATATAGTCATCTATATCCGCAGCCTCTTTTGTTATAAACTCATCAAGACGTGATTCAACAGTTTCCTTCGCATGGGGATCAATTCCAATGGCATATACCCTGACATTTTTTGTAGCGAGACATTCTTTGCATCCTGTGAGCGCAATTCCAGTAGAACACCCCACATCAATTACGACAACTTGGTTATTTGTCCGAGCAAAATTCTGATGAATGTAACTTGGAATTCCCATTCCATCATATCGTGACTTCCATGTCAGTAGTTCGCAATGTGCTCAATTTTTAATGATCTTATTTCTAATTATGCAGTGCGACAGATTTACAATGGTAAGGAACCACCGTGCTCCAATTCCCACCGAAGCAGTCTTCTGATTGAACCGGCAATTGAATCTACAAACGCATCCATTGTGAATAATTTTTCATCTACAAGTCCGCCGTAATTTTCGTACCTTGCCATTACCCATAAACCATATAATAACATTCCAAAAAATATCAACAGTAATCGAAGCTGCAAGGCGTTGCTAGTTGTCTTTGGAGTCGTGTTTTTTATCACTCTGTATCCCGTCTCTATTATCCAGCGCTTGCGATAAGTCTCTGGGATGGTTTTGATGAGTTTGCTTTTGCTAGTGATTTTCATATTTGTGGCAAATGCCACATACTGATCGACTGTTTTATCAGTTTCTTTGGCATTATTTTTTTTGACGACAAGTAATGTGAACTTTACTGCTTTTTTGTTTTTATCACGCATCTCAATGACTGATGCAGTTTTTCTCTTTTTGTTGTGAACTTCTAAAATATATTTTTGTATGCGCTTATTTTTAATTGCCGGCATTATGAAAGACAGGCGCAAGCGCAAAAGTTCATCTATGCATGCAACATTGTAAAAACCCCGATCAAAGAGGCCAAGTTCCGGACGTGCATCCTCTCGAATTAATTTTTCAATGATTTTACGCATGACTGTGACCATTTTATCCTTACTGGTCACACGATGTGCAAACAAAGGTATGTTACCTGCTTGATTTACCATTTGTGCTGTCATAAATGAATGAAATCTCGCAGTACCATTTTTGGGCTTTGTTTTTAGCATCTCAGGTTTGAGTGCCTTGCCATAATATTCCCATCCGGTCATATCAATTGCAATAGTACCGCCTTTTTTGAGCATGTTGTGTTTTTTGGCATTCTTGAGCATTGCTTTGACATTCTCGTCACCCCATTGTTTTACTTTCTCTAGATCTGCACTCTTTAGGCATTTGAGCACAGTATTTTCAGATGGTATGTTTATGCGCTCGCCTTTTTTAAAATAGTTAGCCTCATTGCGTTTTCTTTTGTGTGTTGCTGCATTTACGCACATGTTGTTGAGTGACATGGTGACAAGTGTACCAAGATAATCATCCACCTCATACGTGTGGTTATATCTGGTTGATATGTCTAGTCCGAGATCGTCGAATCGTTTTCGTAAAACTTTATAATTTACTTGTCCTAATTCATATTGATGTTCTAGTATCTCATTTTTCATACTTAGTCAGAGATACTAGAATGTTCCCATATATTATACTTTCTATTTGATCTGATCAAATATGATCATCAACGTTCAACGACATTGCGGATTATTCAAATAAAATCATATAAAACACATTGCGAACTACTGATGTGTTCTTGAGTCTCAATTTCATAAATTTCCAGTCCAATTTTTTGCTATGACTTCAGCTTGGCTCAAAACAGTGTCAGTTGCCTTTTTGGTCTTGTCAGGTGGATATCCGTGCCTTCGCAGTACTTTTTTGACCTTCAGCCGGATGGCCGCCTGTACACTTGCCTTTTGAGTCCAGTCTATCGTGACGCTCCTTCTTATCATACTTGTCAGTTCTTCTGCAATTGCCTTGAGCACCTCATCTCCCAAGACCTTTACCGCACTGTCATTGACTTCTAGCGCATCATAAAACGCAAGCTCATCCTCGTCCAGGTTCAATGTTTCGCCTCTATCCTTCTCCTCTCTAATCTGCCTTGCAATTTTGACAAGCTCATCTATGACCTCGCTTGTGCTGATCCTCTTGTCGTTGTACTTTTGTATGGTACCCTCCAGCATATCGCGGAAAGATTTTCCCTTGATGATATTTCTTTTTGAGTATGTCCTGATCTTTTCTTCCAATATCCTTCTAAGGGCTTCGCGCGCCAAATTCTTCTCAGGGGATTTTTTTATGTTTGAAAGAAATGTATCCGACAGTATGGACACTTCAACATTCGTGTTCCCCGCATTGCCAATTACATCGATTATTTCATCTGATATGATAGCCTTTGAGATGATCTGTTTTATTCCGGCATCAAATCTGTCACGGTTTACGCCTCCGTGCCCCGTAGTCTTTGTGATTGCAATCTTTATGGCCTCAAAGAAACCCACCTCATCTTTGATTTGCATGGCCTCCTCCCTTGGTAGAGCTATGGAAAACGCCCCCCGTAGCAGAGGGAACTCTTTTTGAAATCTCTCTTTTTTGCCAGGCTCCTTTAGTATGTGATCCACAGTACGTGACATGAACGGCACGCGCCTCTCGGGCTTGAGGTTAAAGAATTCCATATAGTCAAACCCGTGAAACATGCTCTTTATAACATCATATTTTTCAAGCATGATAGATACCGCATCATCCTGCACGTTGGTTGGCTTACCACGGCCGCCGTTTGCAGTATAGTTTGACATGGCATCCATCATCTCTCTGCTCATGTCCATGTAATCCACAATCAGACCTCCCTCCTTGCCCGGGTAGACCCTGTTTACTCTTGCCACAGCTTGCATCAAGGTGTGGCCGTCCATCCACTTGTCCAGATACATCGTATGAAGAGACGGCGCGTCAAATCCGGTGAGAAACATGTCCCGTACTATGATGATTTTGTGCACTCCATTGGGATCCTTGAATCGGTCACCGACTGCTTTTCTTTTCTGCTTGTTTCTTATGTGCTCTTGCCACTCCTTTGGGTCAGACGCAGAGCCGGTAAACACCACCTTGATTATCCCTTTGTCATCGTCTTTGTGGTACCAATCGGGGCGCCGTTTCACGATCTCGTCGTGCAGTTCGACGCATATCCTTCTGGACATGCATACAACCATTGCCTTGCCTTCAAGGACAGAATCCCTTTCCTCATAATGTTTAATGATGTCATCTGCAATCTTCTTGATGCGCGCTGGAGCCCCTATCAGCTTTTCCATACGGGACCATGTCTTCATTGCCTTTTCTTTTTCATCTGGTTCACCCCCTTCTGTCACAGTTGCAAAGTCGTCATCAATGTGAAGACGCTCAGTAGATTTTATGTCAACTGGCACAAACTTGTTCTGATAGTAGATCTTGACGGTAGAACCATCCTCTACTGCCTGCTGCACGTCATAGATGTCTACATAATCTCCAAAGACGGCAGGAGTTGAATGATCCTTTTTTTCAATTGGCGTGCCGGTAAACCCTACAAAAGAGGCATTGGGTAAGGCATCTTTTAGATACTTGGCGTAGCCGTATGTGATAAACGACTTGTCGTTTTTGTTTATTATCTTGGCCGCGAATCCGTAATGGCTTCGGTGGGCCTCATCTGCAATGACCACTATGTTGTCTCTCTTTGACAGGACCGGATGCTGGTCTCGATTATCGGGAAGAAATTTTTGTATAGTTGTAAACACAATACCACCTGATGCAACACGTAACATATCTGACAGGTCCCTTCGAGCTTCTGCTTGCACGGGCTTTTGTCGAAGTATGTCATGGCACCTGCCAAACGTACCAAACAGTTGTGAATCAAGGTCGTTTCTATCCGTAAGTACAACAATGGTGGGGTTGTCCAGACTGCGCACTAGTTTGCCTGAGTAAAACACCATCGTCAGAGACTTTCCAGATCCCTGCGTATGCCATATCACGCCTGCCTTTTTTGTGCCGCCGCGTGCCTTGATTGTAGACTGTATGGCCTTGTTGGTAGCCCAGTACTGGTGGTACGATGCAAGCTTTTTGGTTGTTTTTTCATCTTTTTCAAATACGATAAAATTGCGTATGATATCCAAGAGCCGATGTTTCTCAAACATGCCGCGCAACAAAATTTCAGCCTTGGAAAGTCCGTCATCTGTAGTGCCACCATCGATGGTCTTCCACTCCATGAATCTCTCTTTGCCAGATGATATTGTTCCTGCCCTGGCCTGCAGGCCGTCACTTATTATGAGAATTTCCAAGTATCTGAACAGGTCGGGAATCTTTTCCATGTATGTTTGAAGTTGATTATACGCAGACCAGATATCTGCATTTTCACTTGCCAAATTCTTTAGCTCCATGATTACTAACGGTATGCCGTTCACAAAAAACAATACATCAGGTATACGTGTATCATTTCCTTCTATAGTAAATTGATTGATTACAAGAAAGTCGTTATTATTGATTTTTTTATCATCAAACTCACAAAGCCACACCTTTTCATATCGCTCGCCTGATTCAGTTTTGACAAGAACATCCACACCATCAACTAACATTTTGTGAAATGATTCATTATCAACAATTGGTGCATGAGATGAGTTTTGCAGGACCTGCTTTATTGCATCGTCTATTGATGATTCTGGAATGGTGGGATTGATTCGTTGTAATGCCATCCGTAGTCTGTTCGTCAACACTACTGATTTGCGATCGTCACGTAATGCTGATCTGCCTTCAGGATGATATTCCTCATTGTTTCCATGTATTATTTCGTATTCAAGTGATTTTAATACAAATAGAACATATTTTTCTACATCTAATTCTGAAATCATTTGGTTATTTTCCCTCCTCTGTTAACTTTAATTTTTCCTGACATTAATTTTGGTAAAATTGTATCTCTTAAATTAATTAGTAAATTAGATTGAATATTGTTTTGAATCCATCTTTCAAGTGAATGTTCAAAAACATCATTTATTGCATAAAGAAAATCATTACTAGGTATAACACATTTTACTTCACTTAAATGATGACGTTGGATATGTCCCATTGTCGTAGCTTTATCTTTTGCAATACTTTGGAATTGTTTTAAGTGTATATTTAACCACAATAAATAAAACCATTTTGGATAATTGTGTGAGGTCACTTTAAACAGATGTTGATTTAATGCTGCACGTCCACCACACCAAACTTTGACAAGTAAACTTCCTGACCATGAAAAAACAACATCACCATTATTAATAATGCATTCAGACGCAATACTTTTTTTGGACCATTCTTTACCATCAGTGTATCCATTTCTTAATTGTGCTATTTTTAAAACAGGTAATCTATCTTCATTTTTTTCGGGTCTGTGATTTTGTAATGCGAGTCCATTTCTGAAATCCGCTATTTCATCAAGAGGTTTAATAGACCACCCTTCTGGAATCATGCCTAGTTCTGAATCTACCAATGTATCTGGAAATAAATCATAGGCAGTTGATGGCAATCCTGGAAGTGATTGCCCTCGTTTCCAGCGACCATCCATCTTGGCACGGACAGGTTCAAAATTTACAAACCATGACTTGAACAGTGTACGGGTCATTTCTTCAAGCATTTTGTTCATTTGTCGATTTATCTCTATTTTGTCATCCAAAGTTTTCAGTATGTGTGAGATAGTTTGTTGTTCCTTTAAAGGCGGCAAAGAAAATTGAAACGTAGATATGGCATTACGAGATAAGTGCAGTACCGTAGTTCCGGTTACAAATGATTTGATGTGGTTTACATATTCGTTAGATAAAAGCAAATAGTAAAGATAATTAGAATCTAGTTGAGACTTATCAATGACGCGTATTATTGCTGCATCAAGTGAAGCAACTAACGTACTATAATTAGTGTCCATTGGTACAATGGCAGGTCTTCCAATCACATCGGCATTTTGAGTGATGTCTGTCTGAGCAATAACTATATCATTTGGACGTATAATCTGTTCTGTACTGAATGGTCCAATATATGGTTTGAGTCCATCACGGCGATAACCTCCTCCACGTGCAAATGATTTCAATGTGACTAGTGCACATTCTGTATTTTCTTGTAATTCTGAGCTTTTATACGAACGGCCACGAGTTACAGTAATCATGTTGTTCAAATACACAGGGTTATCTCTACTAGTAACATCTAAAGATGTTTTATCTTTGAACAGTAAAACTTTCTGAGCATTTATAATTTTTTTAAAATTATCACTAACATTTTTCAAATCTACAACATCCACAGTGTATGGAAGGTTAGAATCATCAAACGCAACATCAAGTGCAGTCATGGTTTTATGATCTATGGGTTTGATATTTTCTATGGCAAGATCCAAATCTGATGCATCAGTTGTCTCCCACTTGGCTCGACTTCCAAATACCCAAATCTTTGTATTTGATGGTAGATGCTTGTGTAAAATGTCCGATACCATATTTAAATGATCAGGATTTATGTCTATGGGATGTGTCAAACAATTTCAACTCTTAGATTTTAATTGATCTCTTTTTAGCACTGTCAAATTTGATGCCTTTGTTACTTTTAATTTTTGAAGTGTGTTTTTTAATTTTAGATTTCGACTTGGATATTTTATTTTCTAGTTTACTATTCTTTGTATTGCTTTGAGTTGTAATGGGTGGAGCGTGTTGAATCTCTTGTAAACGGGCCAGCACATAACGTGCCTCATTTAGGAATTTTGATACTGATTCAAAAACTGCTTGTGCCTTGACTTCGTCATACGTGTGACTGGTTATCCCACGATTTTTACGGTATTCCGTCCAAACCACAACATCAGAATTTGTCAGATTTTTTGCATATGCTTCACGAATAATATGCTTAAAACTCATAGAGTCAACTTCGTGAGGATTAAACAATGATGTGTATAGGTGTCGTTTTAACATTTTAAGTGTTAATTCATATGTAAATTCAAAAGCTTGTATGACTGCACCGCGCATGTGTATTTTGTATTTTGGTTTTTCTTGTATTAGTTCATAGTATGCATCTAGTGCACTTTCAAGTTGGTTAATTGCCTTTATCAACGATGTAACATCAAGACTCATTGTTTACTCCGCTTTATATCAAATTCTAGATTTTTTATGTTTTATGTAATTGCAGCATCTAGATTTTTGGATTTTGTTTGGAGTTCGCCCCACTGCAATGTTAATTGTTGCATTTTTTCCTCAAAAGATTCTTTTTCATCTGATCGGGATTCGACACCTACGTCAGTAGTTCGCAATGTGTCAATTTTTAATGATCTTATTTCTAATTATGCAGTGCGACAGATTTACTATGTCAAGTAACTACCGTGCTCTAATTCCCACCGAAGCAGTCTTCTGATCAATCCGGCAATTGAATCCATAAATAATCCATTGCAAATAATTTTTCATCTCAGTAGTTCAAAAAGTAAAGCAGTGTTTGAGTCCGGATTCAGGTACATTGTCACCACATGTCGCGTGTCAGGTCAGTGACACGATTGTGAGATAGAAAACACATGTATCGTACAGATGAACAGGCGGGTTTGCAAGCCCGATTCGGCGCGCCACAACATGATGTGCGCAGGCGGAGCCCCGGTTTTTATCTTCCTGTGATTTGGCACGTCGTATTTTGTATTGTGCTTGCGGTATTTTTGAGGCAAGATATCACCTGATGTCTTCCAAAAACCTTCGTGACACCGTCACTTTTTGAACTACTGATATCATTAATTGACCCGTGCAGGCGTGCCTGCTTTTGATCACCAATAATTAGACCTGAACGCTTACGGTTCGAATGCTATTGTAGTATGCAAGCACGTTTGTGTGGGATCCAAATTGAACATCTTGACCGGCTTGAATGTATACTTAATATGTTGATAAATAGAACGTCGTCACGAACCATAGAATGGCACAGACAAAATCCAAATCCACATCGGGAGGGGCAGACACAAATCGTTCTACCGATACAGATCTACTCGGATTTGAAGAGAAGATGTGGAAGGCCGCAGACAAGCTCCGAAGCAACATGGACGCAGCAGAATACAAGCACGTTGTACTGGGCCTGATATTTCTAAAGTACATCTCTGATGCGTTTGTGTCTCTCCACGAGTCACTGAAGAAAGACCCCGATTCTGATCCAGAAGATCAAGACGAGTATATTGCTAAAAGAATCTTCTGGGTACCCAAAAAGGCACGATGGGACTATCTTTCGGACAATGCAAAAAAGCCAGAGATAGGAGAGTTGATCGACAATGCAATGCAGTCTATCGAAAAAGAGAACTCATCCTTGCGCGGAGTCCTGCAAAAGGACTATGCACGGCCCAGCCTCAATAAACAGAGGCTTGGAGAACTAATAGACCTGATAGGCACCATAGGTCTAGGAGACAAGGAAAGTAGAAGTAAAGACATTCTTGGACGCGTATATGAGTACTTTTTAGGTCAGTTTGCAGACGCAGAAGGTAAAAAGGGTGGACAGTTCTACACACCACGAAGCATTGTCAAATTATTGGTAGCGGTTTTACAGCCATACAAGGGCAGGATTTTTGATCCATGTTGCGGATCAGGTGGCATGTTTGTCCAGAGTGAGAAATTCATCAAGGCTCATGGTGGAAAAATTGGAAACGTCTCAATCTACGGGCAGGAGAGCAATCCCACCACCTGGCGCTTGTGCAGAACAAATCTCGCCATACGCGGAATAGAATCCAACATGATTAAATGGAATGGACAAGGTAGTTTTGTACAAGATGAACACAAAGATTTACGAGCAGATTTCATACTTGCAAATCCGCCATTCAATGACAGTGACTGGAATGGACATCTGTTGCAAGATGATGTCAGATGGGCGTATGGCGTGCCACCTGTAACCAATGCAAACTATGCATGGATTCAACACTTCATAAACCACTTGTCACCTGCAGGAACGGCAGGATTTGTAATGTCAAATGGTTCAATGTCATCTAATACAGGTGGTGAAGGAGAAATTCGTCAAAATATCGTAGAACGAGATCTGGTAGATTGTATGGTCGCACTGCCCTCACAATTATTCTACAACACAATGATTCCGGCCTGTCTGTGGTTTGTAACTAAAAACAAGAAAAAAAATACCCAGTTTAAAAATCGTCAAAAACAGGTACTGTTCATTGATGCTCGCAACATGGGTGTGATGATTGATAGGCGACATCGGGAGCTAACAGATACAGACATCACTAGAATTGCAGATACCTACCATGCTTGGCGCAATAAAAAATTTAACTCTAAATACAAAGATGTTGCAGGATTTTGCAAATCTGCATCGGTATCAGACATAGAAAAACAAGATTGGGTGTTGACGCCGGGTCGATATGTTGGGATTAAAGAAGAAATTGAAAATGAAGAAGAATTCGAAACAGAAATGTTCAAACTTACAACAGAATTGTCTGTACAATTTCAACAGAGTAAAAAACTTGAAAGTGAAATAAAAGGTAATTTAAAAAAAATTGGATTTGAAATCTAATGGAGCAAATGCATACAGTGGATACTAAAAAATCCATAGACAATGTATCAAAAATTGTTGGAGGCAGAGTCATATCTACAAAAAACTCAAGAGAGTAGATTCGCGTAATATTTAGTGATGTCAGTAGTTCGCAATGTGTTTTATATGATTTTATTTAAATAATCTACAATGTCGTTAAATGGTGATGATCATACTTGATCAGATCAAGTGGGAATTGGAGCACGGTAGTTACTTGACATAGTAAATCTGTCGCACTGTATAATTAGAAATAAGATTATTAAAAATTGAGCACATTGCGAACTACTGGTCACCGGTATGAGTATAAGATTGGCCGGGACGATACTGATGTCATCGTTATGAGTCAGAGGCTTTGAATACTTCAACAATGGCAAAAAGCGAACGGGACGCTTACAATCCTGTCACTCATTTTTTACATTAATTCATCGGTTCTGTTACAATTCATGATCTAGTCTAAAACTACAGATAGGTCACAAATTGGAAGCAGTTCTAATTTGCTTCACTACGTATAATGTCTTTGTAAATCTACAGGAGACATTTTCTACTGTCGATATCCTACTGTCTTGCCAATGGTCCGTTAAAATTAGGCCAAAAGCAGAAAGAGTGACGCCGGAACCATCACATATTCTGAAGAAACGTCGAGTCGATCTTTGGATATTACTAGACCCTTGCCACGCGTCTTGTTCAGAACTCTATACATGCCGGCTAGGTCACGTCCCGGCCTGTTTCGATATTTTACTTCTATCGGCACCACCATCTTGCCACCGTCGTCATATACAAAGTCAACCTCATGACCATTCTCCATGTGGTAAAAGATTCTATAGTGGTGGTCAAAATTTTGTTTGTTGGGGCTGGCATTAAAGGCCAATCTTGTCAGATGGTTGGCGACAATACCCTCTATCAACACACTTTTGTTTTCGCTTGCATCAAGGTATTCTGATGATGCGTCAAAGTAGCCCCTAGATGCAGTCCATCCATTGAACATGTGAAAGAAAAACGGATCGACAAAGTAGATTTTTTTATTACGGTGAAACATAGGGCTCCTGCTGTCCATATTGTATCCATATATTGTAAGCAAAACGAAGAGGTTTGAGAGTGTCTGCACAGAGTCCTGTACCGTCTTGGGGGATCCGACATCTGCATTCTTGGCCATGTTGTTCCATGATGCATGGCTTCCTTGTGACTTTACAACCTCCTTACCAATGCGTTTTAACAGATTATTGTCCCTGCCAAGCCTTGACCACTCCCCCATGATGCTATCCATGTATGTACTGTACACGTTTTCGCGAATAGGCAAAGACGATGCTTGGGCATTTACGACAAAAGGAATTCCTCCACTGTACATGTATTTGGACAAAAGATCGTCTAACAAGTGTTGATGCATGTGAGTGAGATCCATTGCACGATCTACTTCACCATTTGCCAGTTTGCCAAATGTTGTAAACCGATCCTTGGATCTGAGAAAATACGAATCCACAATCGTTCTTATCTCCGAATCCATCGCACTGGCATACTCTGCAAACTTTAACGGAAGAAGAACTTTGTCGTGAGGTTCTGTTGTGCTTCCCCTTCGCCCGGGCAGCCGTTCAATTGATCTCTGCAGGTCTATTGCATCAGAACCCGTCGCCATGATGGTACTGTTTGCAATACTGTTTCTATCCTTCAATCGTTTTATACCCTTTTGCCAGTTTGGGATGGTCGATACCTCATCTAGAAAGATGTAACGCCTCCCTTTATCCCACATACGACGTGTTAGTCTATTGTAAGACTCTACTACGTCGACCAGCTCACTCGGAGTCTTGCACAGATCAAATGAATAGTAGAGTATGTTCCAAGGAGATGTTCCTTTCTTCAAGAATTCGCGTATCTGTAGTTTTATCAGGGTGGTCTTTCCAATCTGGCGTGTTCCCCTTAATGTATACACTACAGGATTGTCGGGCTCAAAATCATAGGTTATCTTATGCATTATTCTCGGTACAATTTGCAACTTTGATCTCATCCACATTGTTATCTCCGGATCATCGTCAACCCAGTCAGAACCTCTCCACCATGGATTGTCCCTTATGATGTCGCCATCTGCAACCATGCACTGTACTACTAAGTAATTTATATAAGAATTGTCATCACACTACTAACTTAGTTATATACTAACTATCCTCACACTACTAACTTAGTTATATACTAACTATCCTCACACTACTAACTTAGTTATATACTAACTATCCTCACACTACTAACTTAGTTATATACTAACTATCCTCACACTACTAACTTAGTTATATACTAACTATTCTCACGAGGCTGTCAAGTTACAGGAACAAGAATCCGCCGGTTAAACGCGTGACATGGAACAAGATCAGACTGCTTTCAGCGGTAAGATCGCTTGAGTCCATTTCCAATCGTCAGTCTTACAGTAGGATCTAGGTTGTCAAGACTCAGTAGCGCCGCATCCGCATAAATTGATTTTCATATGGTATGTGGGTGTAGAGCAGTCATGCCCAGCCACGCAAACCCCTTCAGACTGTAACTATTTTGCTTTTTGAAGCGCACACATAAAGTAAAAGATCATGCGTATTTTTCTGATTATAATGATCTCAGCATTATATATTCACATATAATCAATTGACAATGATAACGCATAGTTGATTATAATATGCAGATGGGCACAAATGATTCTATAGTTTTAGCCGAGTTTGCATGCCTTGCACAGTATATCAAAAAAGATCTCACCTCTGATCTTACCTGTTGCAAGCAGTGTGAACAATATTGAGTTGGCCTCCATACCACGAGACGTTCTGTTTCCATCATCACCACCATCATTTTTTATGGATACAAATACGCGATTAGTTCGTTCAACATCATTGTTGTCTGGCGGCACACCCTTTATGTGTAAAAAGGTGCTCATGTTGTATCCTTTGCATCTCAATCTCTTTTTTTTGAATCGGTTTATTATGCCCTCTTTGTCACCGTCCCAATCTTTTTCCTTTGTCCAATCATTGTTCATTAGTTGGCGCAGTTGGCTGTCCAAACAATGAGGCCACTTGTCGTATGTGAGGATCGTCTATTTCATCTGCGTCATAGAATCGTTTGAATATTTGAACTAACGTGGTGAGAAATCAGTGCTGCACCTTTTGGATTCACATATTTGATGTCTTTTTTTGGCAGTCGAGTCTGATGTGCCAAACACATCTGATGTATTATTCCAATGTGACTCTATGATGGATTAGAGTCGTGTCGTACTAGTCCCTTGTATTTTGGCAGGAATTTTTTGAGGGTGGATATTGTTTTGTCATCAGTTACCTCTATTAGACAGCAGTCGTCTCCGAGCGCAATCAAACCGCACGCACGTTTTTTGTTTGCTCCAGGCCAGTCAAATTCATCACAGCCTAACTCGTTTTTACTCAAAATTTTTTAAACCAAAATTATCATAGTATATAATCATAAGAATTTAAGTGTCCACTTCAAAAAGCAAAATAGGTACACATTTTGGGCATTTTCTTTCATATTGGGTTTATCATTCAGATTTACATAAATTCGATCACAATAACGATAGATATTGCTGTATATGTATGCATACTTACAGAATAGGGGTTTAACTGTTACGTGTCCCTTTACCCGCGTTTCGGGTACTTTGGGCGTCCGGCCCTCAAGCTTGCGTTCTGGTCGGAAAGGTCCCTCAACCTTGCAATCAGGTGAACCACATAGTCCGCCATTCTTTCGACGCCCTCCCGGTCCATGTCGGTCATCATACGGACGAGCTGCTCGCGTATTATCTCAGGCTGGACCACTGGCCCCTCGCCGGGCATGACCTCAGTCGCCTTGAAGTACTCGTACGGAACCGGCGTCTTTGACGTTTTTTTCGTCGATTTCGCGGTTTTTTTCTTGTTCATGGCAGTTCAAAAAAGTGAAAGGGGCTATGCCCAGAACCAGCTCCAACTGCCTGTCTGCCTGCCGTCATAGTCCGCCGTGACGTGGACTATGTAAAGGCCACCAAACGTGACGCATTCCAGCGGGTACTTGTCTACTGGGGGCACCTCCAAGTTGGCGTGGCACCCGGATCCGTCCCAGACGTTCCTGATGTCAAGGTACACATTGGTTTCCCAGCCGTGCTCCTCGCAGTTCGGGGAATCTCCGGACGTCAGTATGCTCGGGAACCACTGGTCGACACGGAGGTTGATGTTGCCGTCATAGTCAACCTTGTAGTGCCACGTCTCGTTGGCATCGTCACATCCCTTGTTGACCCCGTACATGTTGAACAGGTCCCTCCACTGGGTGCTCTGCTGCTGGGTGTCGCTTCTCGTGGCCTGTGTCGTCTGGACGTCGGAGACGTCATCGTGCAGCCTCTGGAGCACGTCCTGCTGCTCGGACTTTAGGCTCTCCCTAATCTGCTCGTCTTCGGTCTGCTGTATCTGCGCTTCCAGGGACTGCACTTGCCGTATCAGTTCCTTTTTTTCACTGTCTGACAAGCCTGTCGCTTCCTCGGCCACGGCACGATCCATTGCGCCAAGCGGCAGGATCATTGTGGTGATTATGGACGCGAACAATGCAGTCTTTACGTTTCGCAAAGTCATTGAACGGGTATGATGGTATCGTCTACTTAAGGCTTCATGCAAATCTGAATATTCATACCTGTATTTTCGTGTGAGCCAACTTATTGTGGCATAATTATAAGATCATATATTTTTAAGATTTATCATCAGGCGATGGGCCAATAATTTTACACAATTCATCCCAGACATTGTACACGCAGCTTCCACGTCTCAACACAACTAAATATTACACAGAGATTTTCTGCCCCCTTGTCACTCTTCAACTGCAGACGACTGTTCCTCTGACTTGTTACAGGTTTCATTGACTGTTCTCCAAGATTTGTGGTAGAGTAGACAAATGGATACAAAACAAATGTAAAAAGTTCGGGCGCTGCGTTTTCTAGTGTGGCGCCAAACTTTTTCATTATCTCGTATCTGTTTTTTTTGTATCTAGATATTATACCACACAACCATTTTTGAAGTTTTGTAACATATGAACTCCTCTTTGGGTTTGACCCAAACTCTTTGGATGCAATAACGAAATCACATATTTGTATTTGGTCACATTTCTATCTGTATATTGAGTATAGTGCATGCGATGTATTTGAGTAGGCGTTATTTTTGAATGGTCATATTAGTCATGGAGTTTGGTTCACACATAAAATTTATAGACATTGCCCGTATCAATACATACATGAGCAAAGGTGGAGAAGTGGCACGTCGTTTAAAAGACAAACTACCACAACATGCAGATGATCTGGAATACATTGCGCTCAATTTTGATCGCACAGAACAGCTTTTGAAGGAAGCCGATGAACGATGGGACAGTCTAAATGCAGGTACAGCATAGTTTAATCGGGAGGTTTTTTAAAAGAATTTTAAAAAGCAAATCACATTTGTTTCACAAGTGTGCAAGACCCAATACAGAGCTAAATTACGATTTTTTGAAGAAAAACGTCGCAAAACTAAAGGTAAACGTTGGATTTTATTAGAAAAAGTGATTATATTTCAAGGGTGAATATTGCCATGATTATCCAGATTAAAAAAAGTATTAAAATGATCTAATATTGAGATTTACTGATTAGAATTTTTGTCACCATTTTCTCGGTAAAATTTACAATCATCACATATCTGGCATACCCCACACATAGGTGAGACGGGCTTGCAAATATTCTGCCCATACATTACAAACGTGTCGTTTATACGCAACCAATATCGTTTGGGTATCAAATCCATTAGCGCTTGTTCGGTATCTTCGGGTGTCTTTGTATTTACAAGTCCTAACCTATTTGATATTCGATGTACATGTATGTCAACTGGTATGGCAGGCCGCTCAAATGCATACACTAAAACACAGTTGGCAGTCTTGCGCCCTACACCGGGTAATGATACAAGTTTGTCAATATCATCTGGTACCACACCACCATATTGTTTCTCTATAATCTTGGCAACATCGATAATTCTACGCGCCTTTACATGATAAAACCCAATAGGCATTACAATACGCTCAACGTCTTTTATTCGAGCAGTTGCAAGTTCTTTGGAATTTGTATATCTGGCAAAGAGTTTCTTGACTACCTTTGTAGTGTTCTCATCTTTTGTACGCGCAGATAAAATTGTCCCAATCAGGATACTAAATGGGCCTCCGGTCTCTGCATCATGTAGCTCTCTGAGCGCAGTCATTCTAGGAGGTTTGACGGCGTTCATAGTCTTTGTCATGCCATCAAGTATCTTTTTCATGCATATAGTATTCATGCAAGTGTTATATCTGTAACATTTAGAGTACACGTATGGAGTTAACAGAATCAGAAGAAAGGACACTTGCAGGTGAGAGTGGTGAGATTATGCAGATGGCTTATCGCATACTAGTTGCAACTGGCAAGGCAACTGATGCAGACAGACTAGTACCCGTACAATGGGCACATCTATCAGGTGTCAACTATAATACCATAGGAGATGCAGGTGAGGAATTTCTAAAGAGTTTAAGCCACAAGGGTGCCAGGGTGCGTGTAAAGACAACATTAAATCCTATGGGATTTGATGCTGACAGTGTATCTAGGTATGGATTAGATGATGAGTTTATTGCAAAACAAGAGTCAATAGCAAAATCATACACGATAATGGGCGTGACACCGTCATTCTCATGCATACCATATGAGATATTCAAGATGCCTATCAAAAATTCACAAATAGCATTTGCAGAGAGTAATGCTGCAATATATGCAAATTCATTTGATCATTTAAAAACGAATAAAGAAAGTGCATTTAGCGCACTTGCAAGCGCCATAACTGGAAAGAGTCCATACTCTGATCTACGACGTGATGAAGAGTCAGATGAAATACCAGTTGTGCGTATGAGGATAAAAGAACCAGATGAGCTAGCATATGGGATGCTCGGATACTTTGCAGGCAAAGCCACTGATACGTCAGTAGTTGATATATCAGGCGTCTCGTCATCTGCAATGGATAGACGGCAATGCAAAGCTATGTGCGGGGGCATGGGAACATCAGGTACCTGTGCAAAGTTTCGGTTTGTGAGTAATAATGATAAAAAAAATGTAGAAAAGATAGATTTTGATCATGATGCAATGCAACAAGTCAAAGACGAGTTAAACACAGCAGAGAATGGAGATGCGGTCATACTTGGCAGCCCACAGCTTGGATTATGGGAGATAGCAGATTTAATCAAACGACTGAAGGGCCGCTCATTTCAAAAGAGATGTATGATATTTTGTCCTAGAATAGTAAAAGAGCAAGCACAAGAACAGATTCAAGTGTTAGAAAAGGCAGGATGTGAGGTCATGGCAGATTGTTGCGCGTGTCTCTCGCCACTAGTTGAGACAGATGATATAGATACCGTGACTACAAATAGTATCAAGGGTGCGTTTTATCTTAACAATGCAAGTGGTGTTGGAGTAGAGTTGAAATCATTATCTGAAATCCTAGAGGACGAGACTGCATAATGAATCATACAATTATTCAAAAACCCCAAAAATGCAAAATTCTAGTAAGTGGTAAGACTGATGGCATCATACTACAATCACACACGCCAATAAACTTTCTAGGCGCAGTGAATAAAAAGACTGGTTTGATCACTGATAAAAAACACGAATTATATAAAAAAAGCATTAAAAATGTCATACTAGTATTTCCGTCGGGGGCAGGGAGTAGTGTTGGAGCATATACCATATACTCTATCAAAGCAAACAAAGTAGCCCCACATGCTATGATATGCCAAAGAGCTGACTTGACAATTGCAACAGGGTGCGCCGTTGCAGATATTCCACTTTTAGTCATTGATGATGATAATATATTGAATATGCTCAATACAGGATCACACGTCACACTAGATACAGAGTCAGATGATTTTATTACATTAACAAATGATGATTAAATGTTATAATGATGATCATTAAAATAATCAGTATTAGGGTAATATGTAGTATCAATCAAGACAGATGCAGTCTTTGTTAAAGTCCATTTACAAAACAGTCAATCTCAATAAAATGATCAAAAATTACTATACAAAGTAAAAAAAAGACGTCACAAGATTATCTCTTTTTTGTCAAGTATAGCGCACCCACAATAATTCCTATCCCTGCTGCCACATAAAATGGAAATAATGCAAATACATTTTGAGAAGGATCACCTGATAGAAATTCGACTAGAACAGTACCAGATGCCACGGCAGGCGGGTCAGTTGATCCCTCCATTCCATGTGTAGAAAAAGATACAGGTGCAAACAACCCAATATCCAAATTAGATACTACAATTCTTGCGCCATTGTTTACAGTCATACCAGCACGCTCCGTATATGACACGATGACTTTAGCCTGCGGATACCACCCACGCTCTAAATCTTTGTGAATTATTATATATCCTTCATCAGGCGTCTGTACTGCTACCCAAAACCTATAATCTGGATTTGCACCCATTCCAATTTCTACAAACTCGTCTTGTGTCTCTTTGTCATATAATCTAATTACGGCGTTTCCATTAGGATGCGCATATATCAAATCATTATCTATTGTAGCTTGCCAGCTTATGATATGGGATTTTTCCAGATCTTGAATCGGGGCAACGCGCAACACACGGTTGAACTCGGATGCATCAATAGTAATCTCCTCTATGGTAAGAGACGGATTCTTGATATCTGTGTCAGTGTCTAGTTGTGTGTTATGCTCAGTAGCAACAGAATCAGGTATGGCAGATAAAGCTACAAGTGTGAGGGCGATAGCACTAGTAGTAATGTAAGATGATACCAAACGTGACAATTATCTCACATGAAGTTTCTTTCTCAATTAATTAAATTGTACTTTGCGTTGTTCTTGACAAAAATTAAATAATCAAATCCAAGAGAAAGATCATGGGATTACCGCCATATACGCATGTTCCAAAAGAGGCTTGGCCTAGCTGGACATGGTATGCAATTGAATTTGGAATTGTACTTGCAGCATCCATGCTAGTATCACGCGAGATTACAGACTCTTTTGAGGAACTAGCACCTGATGTGCAAAACTATGTATTCATGGGAATCGTTGGATTGATATTTTTGGCATGGTATATTGGTCTGCGACACTTGCTGTTTAGAAAAAAAATCTTGAGAAACACATACGAATAATCGAATGAATGAATGAATAATTAATTCATATATTTAGTCTTGTCAACAATACCCGCACCTACAAATGAGCGCTTTCTATTCATACATGATTCACACACACCACATTGTAACTTTTGATTCTCGTAACAACTCCATGTTTCATATATGGTGTCACCCAACACATCTAATCCATATTTGATTAAATCGTTTTTTGTGAGTCCAGCAATATACGGAGACCATATCTCTATTTTTTTGCGCAAGCCAGACTTTATGCCATCGGACTCACCAGCATTCAGCGCAGATTCTAGTTTTCTGGTAAACGGTGGTCTACAATCTGGATAATGTGTATCACCTGTATGTGCACCATACGCTACACAAGACGCATCGATTGAAAATGCCCATGCAGTAGCAATTGATAAGAATATTGCATTTCGAATAGGAACAACAATAGAGTACTCGAACTTGCCAGGCATCTTTTTGTGTGCAACGCCAGTCAAGACGTTTGAGTTGCCATACAACTGTTTCATAAAACTAATGTCTACAATTCGGTGTTGTTTTAAATTGAGTTTTTTTGCCAGTGTCTTGGCACAGCGTACCTCACGATTTGCTTTTTGACCATACACAAACGTAACACCATACACATCATCGTATCGTTGATTTAGCATAGACGCCACACAAACAGAGTCTATACCGCCACTAAACACAACCACTGCTGCGGTGGGGGTAGTTGTGGGGGTAGTTGTGGTGCCAACAGACGATCTCACATCATCATCATCATCATCACTCTTTATACGAGCAGACAACTTGTCACCGCCCATTTTTATTTGAAATTATCTTTGCATTTCTTGCTATCTTGCAAATTTTGGTCTGGGATTCCACATTTGCAGACTTGAATCCTTTATACATCGCATCTGCTATCTTGCGCTTTGTCTTTGAATCTGCATCAACCATTATCGCAATAACAGATGGTCCAGCACCACTAATCATTACCTCTTTTGCGCCAGCATCAAGTGCATATTTTTTAACAGTATCAAAGCCAGGTATCATGTGCTTTCGTGCAGGCTCTGCGATTACATCAGTA
>CBDBLX010000002.1:0-2488123 GCA_965207445.1 Candidatus Nitrosopumilus sp.
ATTATACGCAACATACTACAGTATAAATCACAATTACATAGCAGCAGGAGAACCAATCTAGTAGCATCAATATCACAACTTGCAAGTAAAATAAAACACAAAAGTATAATATTTTTAATATCTGATTATATTATAATGGAGCCGTTTGCAGAAAAGATCAGACTGTTAAGTAGATCACATATAGTGGTAATGATACATGTCACAGACAAACATGAGATTATAATGCCCGATATTGGATATGCATATTTAGAGGATATAGAGACTGGACAACAGATTCTTGTTGATACATCCAAAAAAGAATTTCAAAATGCATATATCAAGATGGCAAAAGGCATGGCAAGTGACATCAAAAGACAAGCACTAGCCGGAAATGCTACATATATGAATATAACAGATGAGGAGCCATACAATATTACGTTTAATAGACATGCTAGTAAGATAAGCAGACGGCATGCAGATAAGGTAAAGGTGTAAGACAATGCAGTTTGAGCAAACACAAGCCTTGCTTTTGTTACTTGTAATACCTGCCATGTATGCACTGTATGCAAGGTATACATCTAAAAAAAAGGATACCATTTTGAAGTTCAGTTCACTTTACATAGTTTCAAAGGCCGTCACAGAAAAGAGTAGTTTTGCACGCAGACATTTACCATTTATACTCTTAATGATCGGAATAGGCACAACAGTACTAGCGCTAGCAGATTTACAGATTCCAGATATACAAGTAAAGGCAATAGATGCCAAAGGAAGAAACATCAGTATCGTATTAGATGGTTCTGAGAGTATGGCGGCTACTGACTACAAACCAACTAGACTCGATGCGGCAAAACAATCCATCTCTAGGTTAATTCAGACATCAGATGAGCGTGACTATATAGGAGTTGTATTATTTGAGACAGGTGCGACAACTGTATCATATCTCACACATGACAAACAAAAGACAACAAAAGCAGTAATGTCAATTGACCAGAGTAGTGGTGCTACAGCTATCGGAGATGGACTGTCACTAGGAATTGATATGGTGTTATCTATTCCCGATCGAGACAAGACAATCATTCTGCTCAGTGATGGAGTGCATAACTCTGGACAGATAACACCTCAAGAAGCAATCTCATATGCACGTGCAACAAATGTCACAATACACACAGTGGCAATGGGCTCAGTTGAGCAAGTTTTTATAAAAAATGATGTTTTTGGAGAGCCACAATACGCAGAGTTAGATGAGAGTACACTGAAAAATATTGCAACCATGACAAACGGTACTTTTTCAAAAACACTTGATGAAAGCATGCTTGATGTAGTATTTGCAGACATACAGACAGAGTTAGAATATGATATACAATATCAGAGTATAAGTGAGTGGTTTGTTGTAGCATCACTTGTACTGTTAGTGGCCACTGCATATGTCATATATGGCAGATATAGAATTGTGGCTTGATTAGGATATAGTTGCAAACATCAGCAGTTACAATTGTACATTGAATCAACACTCATTGCAAATGCAAACATACACAAGTTAGAACGTGCAAGAACTAGTATACTTGAGTATTTGTAAATATGGGCCAGTATGGACCAGGATAAATTTCACAGCAATCTTTAAAATCGAATTGGATTAATCATGTCTTCAAAATTAGATGCGTACTTGTCAAGTAAACTTGGTCCATGATGATCAAGTAAACGATCTATCTTTTCTCTATCACTCAAATAATAATATTTTTTTAGTTTTGATATACGTACAGTCACCAACTCATCTTTTACAAGACGTGCAAGATAGAGAGATACCGTAGAAGGTGATCTGTCCACCTTGTCAACTAGTTGTACAAATGATAACCCATCATCATGTAAGAGTGTCAACAATAAGATCCTCGGAGTGGGCCTTCGTAGAGCCTTGATTACTATATAATCATCCGCAGATATGCTAGCTGCATAAAATCTAGCTGTTCGAGACGAGCGCATGGCCACTACCTTGTTACCATTTTCTAGTTTTGACAAGTAATGTGACACAACACCATTCATAAGACCAGTCTTGCGCATTATCTCTCTAAAATGAATACCGGGATTCTCTTCTACTATGCTGAGTATCGTTTCTGCACGATCAGTCATTTCGTAACACTCCTAATGCCAATAATCCTAATGTGACAAACATCAATAAATGTCCTACCTCTGATATGTGTATGTCCTTTGAGTTTATTATTCCAGAGTTCAACGCATTAGTGAGTAAGAGTGTCTCTGTAAATACAAAATTTCCAAATGCAATAGATGTCAATAGTAGACGTCGTGAACGTATTAACCGATACGAGTGTACTGCCAATATGGTAATGAATAGAGACAATATCATCCCACCCGTATGCAAGAGAATATGTGCCATATGAAATCCATGTAGCATCTCTGGAAAGATTACAGGTATAGATAAGGTAAGCGCAATGGCTAAAACGGCAATCAGAAATATTGTCGTCAAGTTTGTACGCAACAACAGCACATTTATCATATATTATGTGTCAGTTTTTTTCATTTAAACATCTTGGTTCAAACATATAACAACAAACGTGGATAAAGATTACGTGACAAATATAGTGTTTTATAAAAAGTACAAGGGTGTAAAACACACGTCTAAAAATATCATGAGACTTGTATTATGCCCTGCGCTATCAAATATTGCAAAGCACTCACAAACGTTGCATCATCTATCAGATCCTGCGCCCACCAACCAGCAGTATTTTTTATCCAAGATGGAATCTCAGTATCCATCATATCAGTATCACTACTTTGATCTGATAGTGGAACTATGAGTATATCATTTTCTATCAAATATTGCAAAGCACTCACAAACGTTGCATCATCTATCAGATCCTGCGCCCACCAATCTGCATTGTTTTTTATCCAGTCTGGAATCATTATATCATCAACTGCCACCATCTCACCATTATCATTATCACCACCATTATCATTATCACCACCATTATCATTATCACCACCAACAACAAGATCAAATGATACTGTCTCAGGAGGAATAGGTTGAAAGAGTATACCATCTACTACAAAGCTGATTGAATGCACACCTTCACTTTGAAACATTATTGGAATTGATATGATGCCAGGTGAGGTGTGAATTCTTGAGGTAGGGCCAAACACTTGCTCACCGTCACGTGTAATCGTAAATGCATAATCTATGTGTACTTGGGTCGACTTTGTCAAGGGGTTTAGAAACTCTACATTAATTGCAGTATTTTGATTTGGTACTATTTTATCATACTCTAGTTTAACATCAAGTGTACCTTTCTCAGTAGGTGCAATCTGAGATTCAGCATATACATACTCTGATGCAAACACAGAGATCATAATTATTGAAAACAAAATTCCAACAGTGTAAATAGAATATTTCATTACAATTTTATAAAGAAATATCACAAATAAAAGATATTCCAAAAAGCCATATGTTAAACAAACTTTTATCAATTTACGAACAACAAGCATCAACAAATACTTAAAATACGTCACGAGTAGTTTATGACTTATGAGTACTTCATCATCTGCGCCTACATCAAGTCATGCATACGGTATAGGGGCAATTGCACTCATAGTAGCATTGTCAGCCACAATTGTCTTTTACACATCATTTTACCTACCCGAGTCGCTGTTAAAACCATCAGTATCAGAACATATATTGCATCCTGAAAAGACATCCATAATTGATATCGTACCGGGCGCACTAACAGAAGGTAATGAAAATTATGTCCCAAATAATCATAAAGTATATCTGACAGTAGATAATCACGTAATATGGCAAAACAACGATGAGACTGCGCATACCGTGACACCAGACCACAGACATGCAGACTCTTACAGTGGAGACTTTGGCTCAGAGGGGGTAATGCTTCCAGGAGAATCTTATGAGTTTATCTTTACAGAACCACAAGTCATCACATATCACTGTATACCCCACCCATGGATGAAAGGTACTATATCTGTAGAAAAGAGCAGATTCTAAACACTCGTATATTTTGCAAATATAATCTTACTATCAATCTCTTTATGTTGTTCTATTACAGATGCTCTGAACTTTACCTCGTGTTCTGATTCAGGCTCAAATGATATAGCCGCTGTAAACTCTGCAGTGTTATCTGTTATAGTATCATATCCTATGAACAGTCTTGCTACATTTTGAGAGATCGGTTTACCGTTTGAAGACTTGTACGTTATATGCTCATTAGAGTCTGATATTTGAGCACTGACTACAACACCATCATACTTGCCAGGGTACGATACGGTGATTGTACCCCTGATCTCTACATCAGGATGTATAACAGTAGGAACAATCTTGAAATCTATGTCGTTGCCCATAATACAAAGTACTTTGGTCCAAATAATAACCCAACAAAATTAAGCTTTAAGTGTAGGGACACGGAAATTAATGTATGTCAGAAGGCAACAAATCTACAAAAGAATGGAATATGTTATGGACAGAATACACCAAATCACTTGAGAATTGGAAGAGTATGTACGAGCAGGCTCAAACTGCAAGTACAGACATGCAGACACGATTCAATGAGATCTGGGAAAAAGCAACAACAGATACAAGTGCAGACACCATGAAACTCTTTGCAGAGAATTGGCAAAAGGCAATGAGTGAAGCAGGCATCAAATCATTCAAAGAGTTTAGTGAAGGGTGGCAAAAAGTACTTGATGAGGCAGGCTCTGGCGGATTTGCACAGTTTGCAGAGAGTTGGCAAAAAGCGCTAGGCAGTACGGGCCTAGAGCAGATGAATGCGTATGGTGAGATGCTCAAAAAATTTGCCGATACTTGGAGTTCAATGTGGCCAAAAAGATAAATGGTTATTTATTAAATAAAAGGCAAGCAAAGAATAAAAACATCAAATACTAGCACAAATTTGCAATGAGTACTGAGGAGATAGGGCAAAAAATATGCTATGTGGAGTTTGCAAGTATGGCAGACCTAGCAAGAATGGCATGCTCATATAGGCAATATCCAAGAAGGGTAGAGAGTTTTGATCTAAATGGTACTAGAGTGGCATCCATTGTGACTATATTTCCAAATACGCTCTTAATCATGTATTCCCCATTGGCTAAACATGATCAAGATGGTAAATACATATCATACAAAATAGACAGCATGAAAAAAGAGTCATACAGTATCACAGATACTGCAACGAACAGATCAACTAATGCCCCCATAATACATTACAAATCAAACATCATACAACTCACAGTGGCACGCACCAAATACGAGATTCCAGAGGCCTTTGATCCAATCGAGTTAAAAGATTTGGGTAGCTTGGCAAGATTATCATATGACGGCGCTAATCCCGAAGACCCTGAACTTACATTGTATGTGATACCCATAAATGATAACTCATGGGCAATAGGGTATTGGCTCACATATAGTATGGACAAACCACATTATGAGTTCTATTACATCAAGCTTGATGTAGAGCCTATCATGCCTTTTCTCAGATACAAAGAGGACACGCAACAAGAACCAGAATTTACAGACAAAGTAGAGCACGGTTATGTCTACATGCCAGTTGTAAAGTTCAAAGAGTCACATCCAATGTTTGGTTTTATTTGAGATAATATGTGTATTTGATCAGTTGTTTTATATATGCAGATGATTCAGAGCGCATTCTTTTGATCAGATGGGTGTATAGCTCAGCTGCATGGCCTATCTCCATTTTGATGGTGGTGCGAGGCAATACGGTCAAATCAATCAAAGCGTCATATTTGTATTGTTGGGGATAGTTAATGTGTTGATTGCCACAAATGACACTAGTATCATCAACTATTGCAAACGCAGATGCAACTACTTGTTTGGCCGATACGACAGGCTCATTTTGCTGTTGTCTTTTGTGATTAACAAGATCCAAAAATATTGGCATGTATCTATTCATCTGTATACGTAGTGCATCTTTTGAGTGTAATTTATCATCAGAGGTTAAACCTACTGTACTCAACTCAAATGTCGGATCATCTTTGTATCTATGTTTTGGCCTAAGCATTATCTTGACACGGGGAATTTTTCTTGTAATACGAAATACATCACGAGTAATCCTCATCATGAATGGATATGTACCAGTGTGCCATTGCCCATTATACTGCTCATCAAACCACCTTAGAAATTTAAATGCAAGTGAATTTTGATATTTGTTGTATTTTTGTACAATATGTGTTGCAAAAGAGTTGCGTGTGACTGGCTGTGGAGAGAACACTCCAAAGTCAACATCAGCACTAGCAAATATATCATTAATGACCACATCAACTGATTTGAGATATTCACTAAAACAGTATTTGACATAGTATGGATCAGGATCATGCAGTTTGATCTGTTTTGCATATTTGGTGCATTCTTGTATCAAGTCATAGTTATCAGTCAATGTACTTGGCAAGAATACATCATACATGTTATTGATTGTACCGAAGTTGACCCGTATCAATGATCAATTAGAATTTGGGTTGAATATTTTGATAAAATGTCATTTATGGCATTATAGTTTGTATATGAGTATATTAATAATATACTTAAAGACCAAAAAAGCGAACCCACTGACGATTATATTCCTGTAATGCATTTGTCTGAATGTCACGTACGGCGCCTGCATAAAGTGAGGTTGAAGATATAACTGCCTTTAGGTGTTGTGTTATACTATCAGTACACGCATCTTGCCAATGTTCTTCCCAATACATAGACATGGATTTTAACAGCTCAGTATCTAATTCGAGTGTTTTGTGGCATACTTCAAACCATGAAAAAGTGTTTGACATGGAAGTATTTTGTAAATTCAAAAATGATTTTGCCCAGTGCATATACGATGTACCATACATAATCCATGCACGCTCAAAGTCTGAACCTGGAGACAACGAGGTAGTAGGATATTCAGTAGTAGATGTCAATTCAGATGAGGGTGATGTAGTGGGTGATGTAGTGGGTGATGTAGTGGGTGATGATGATTTTGTGCGTTTTGCATAATTATCATGTTTGGCAGACTTGTTCTTCTTCTTCTTTTTACCTTTGCCCATTGTACATGTAAAATTGTAAGAATATTAAATATTTTCAATTTACACATGTAGAGTAAATCTCGGATTAGATGTTTGAAAATATACTAGACCACAAAACAGTGATCAGAATATTTTTGAGAGCATGTGTGTTCTCTCAAATTGTTAGTCGATTATCTACAGTAAGTTGTTATGATCATAAATTTTATTAATGCATTGTTTTGATTATCAACTACATCCAATCAACCATCCAATCAACCATAACCATAACAACAATTAACATAGAGTCCTACAACATACAGTCATGAGCACACCTGACGAAGAAGAAAAAGGCAGACAATTTTTAGAGTTAATCGACAAACAAAATACACTGCAACAAGCTATAGTGGCAAAGCTGACACGTTTGGTAACAGAATACAAGTGGAACTCTGAACAAATACGAGGAGAACTTTCGGACCTAGTATACGAACACTCTGAAGTTACACGCAAGATCAACGGGCTTGAACCATAGTACACAAAGATAATCAGAGCGCAGAATCTACCATCAATGCAATAAACAAGACTGCCAAATAAGGACTAGAGAACTTGAAGAGTGTCCAAGATGCACGCTCCATTGGCTTTATTATCACCCATGCAGACAATAAAATCATAAGTACACCAGAAGCAATAGCAGTCCACAAGTACACAGGACCCACCATACTAGTCCCATCACTCATAACAAGAAAGAATGGCGATATCGAAAACAGTACCATAACTACAGTAGAGACTGCAATTGATCTTGCAGATGTCTTTTCAGATTGCACAGCAGTGAGCATTGGAACATTCACCCTGTTGTAATCTTCCTTAAAGTGCAAGGTAAGTGCCCAAATGTGCATTGGAATCCAGATAAAGACCAATCCTGCCATTGCAAGCCCCATAGTCCACAAGTCTGACATCGTAACTGCTACCCAACCTATCATAGGAGGTGCTCCTCCACACAAGCCACCCAATATGATATTAGTTCGAGAGTTTCGTTTTAGCGCGTATGAGTATATGATAACATTATTAAATAATCCAAATGCTATAAATCCAGCAGCCCATAATCCTTGCTCTAGTGTAGTGGTAAATGCAATTAAACCTGCCAACACGAGGGATATTCCCGCAAGCACAAGTCCAAAGTCGCGAGCCTTTGTTGCAGGGTATATTCTCTTTGATGGAAGTGGTCTACTTTTTGTGCGCTCCATTATAGCATCAATATCGCGGTCATGATAGTTGGTAAGGGTATTTGCAGCAGCAGAGCCGGCCGCTACAGAAAACAGTACTAGTAGCCACGTCAAAGGCGATACTTCCACATTGTAGATGTTTGATGCAGTTAGTGTTGCCCCAAATGCGGTAAACACCAAGAGATACCATATTTTGGGTTTTGTGAGTTCATAGTATACTGCTATTCTTGATTGAGATTTTTCGTGTTGTTGCATTACGCATTATCGTCTCCATCATTTCTCATATATGGCATTGCCTTTGTACGTGACTTCATCTCTACAAATGATTCAGAGGAAAGTACACCATCTATACGGCCTATCTGCTCATAGACTACTTTGTGCATATCATCAAGTGATACAGAGTGCATTGTGATCAATATATCAAATCTACCCGTCACTTCAGATATCTCTCTGATGCCATCAATCTTGAAAAGCTCAGATATAATATGATCATGTTTACTAGTATCTATGTTAACACCAGTCAAAGTTTTGACAGCATAACCTAATGCAGCATCATTTATTAAAACTGTATATCCCTTTATGATATTATTTTTGATTAGACGTTTTATTCTAGAATATACAACAGATGGATTAGCATCAATCTTTTCAGATAATCGTGGTACTGATATGGAAGAATCAGCAGATAGTTCAGAGAGTATAGACGAATCTAAATTGTCAATATTTTGTTTTGTCATATGATTGGTAAAATTTGATTTATGGTTCTTATAAGTTTATTACAAAAAAAATGTAATAAAGATAGAATTAAGAGCCATATATCAAATCTACCCGTCACTTCAGTCCAATATACAGGAAACCACTCTCTGATGCCATCAATCTTGAAAAGCTCAGATATAATATGATCATGTTTAGAACTCAGTTCTAGTAGAATTTGGTAAAATTATAATCTATGTTAAAATTTGCACCAGTCAAAGTTTTGACAGCATAACCTAATGCAGCATCATTTATTAAAACTGTATATCCCTTTATGATATTATTTTTGATTAGACGTTTTATTCTAGAATATACAACAGATGGATTAGCATCAATCTTTTCGATATCTCCAAAGAGTTGTTGGCACGATTGATCAATCGTGGTACTGATATGGAAGAATCAGCAGATAGTTCAGAGAGTATAGACGAATCTAAATTGTCAATATTTTGTTTTGTCATATGATTGGTAAAATTTGATTTATGGTTCTTATAAGTTTATTACAAAGCGTGCCGCAAAAATGTAATAAAGATAGAATTAAGAGCCATATTTGTATAATTATACAAAACTAAAAAATTGCGGTGATCCTGTTTACGACTTTTTTGTTTATATCATATGTTGTCAGTTTGCGCCATAATGTACAAGAGGTCAAACTCAGTAGCACGTAACATCAATAGTACGAGTTATTTTTGGTCGATACTTGAGTTTCACCTGAATGTTTCACAACCTCAAAGACGTGACTTGCCTGTGTGGCGATTTCACGATCGTGAGATACTAGTATAATCTGCTTTGAGTTTAATTTTTCTAATAGTGATTTTAAATTTCTCAGTTGTACCTGTGACATACCATCAGTAGGCTCATCGAGTATAAGTAGATTGGACCGCAAACTCGGAGTCTGGCGTCTCATTGCAAAGTTCAAAGCCAGCCTGTATGCAAGCGCAACACTAGTCTTTTCACCACCAGACAAGTATTCGACTTGTTGAGTAAGGCCATCTTGCTCTATAATCGGTGTAAAATCTTCATCAATACGAGAATCTTTTGTAGTATCATTTACCAGTTGAGCATACCAATCACGATACGAATCATTAAAGTCATTTTGTATCTTTAATAGTACACTCTTCTCTATACTCTCCACATTTGGAATAAAAAAGTCATCAAGCCATCTCTTGTACGCATCAAATTTGGAGTGGGTCTTTTGCCAATGTTTAGCATCCTTAATGTCTGATTCCAGATCGCTTATCTTTTCGTGTCCAGTTGCAAGATTAGCCTTGCTAGTAGATAGTTCGTGATTTATCTGGCGCAGAGACTCTTGAGTGTCTTTTAATTTATTTTTTAAATCAGATATTGCCTTTTCATCATCATTGTACATGTTTAGTTGCTCAGATATTTTATCAAGTTGGGCATTATATTCAGATGAACGTGTAATAGATTGAGATATTTGCACGCCAAGATCTTTATTTTGATCATTAAGATGAGCAATCTGTTCTTTGGTGTTTGCCAAATTGTTCTGCTCATTATTATAATCAGTCAAAGCATCTTTTAGTGCAGACAAATAGTCAACAGGTGATTTGTGTGCTGCAGTATATGCAAAGTTTGGCTCAGCAGGCACCATATATTGTGAATCCAATTTTTTTGATCTTTCTTGCAAATCTTTGAGTGTACCAGAGAGACGAGCATACTCTTTTGCATCAGGTATAATCATTTTAAATGAATCAACCTTTTCTTGAGAAGTATTGCATTGTGCTTGTAGTTGCTCAATTGTATCGGATTGCGCCTTGTACTCTTTTTGCAACTCGTCTAGTTGTACTTGAAGAGTGTCTAACTTACCTTGCAAGTCGTCTTTTTGTCGAGCCCGATGGTCTTTTGTGATTATCTGCCCACACAATGTACATTTTGCTCCAAGTTTTTCAAGATCAGACAAACTATTTTGGAGACTTTGTATATCAGATGTAATTTTGATCTTGCTAGTTTTAGTATCCTCTTGCTTTATAATTTGCTCATTTAATGTATTCTTTTGAGAATCTAATTCGGATGTATATTGATATAGTTGTGCCTCTAATTGTGCAATGCCACTATTAATGTGGTCAGGAATCTTGGATGCCAGTAAATTTACCTGATCATTGAGTGTCTTAATATTAGTACGAGTGGCAGTAATATCTTCATGAAGTTGTCTAAACTTGTCAATTTCTGCATTTATCTGACTTGTTGACTTTGTAGTAGGCTTTGTCCCAAGATCAAATGTACGTAGGTTAGCCTCTAGTTGTTTGATACGCTCTTTGTTTCTTTGGCCTGTTTTCTCATTTTGCTCACGCATCTGTTGTTCACCATCAAGGTTGGATTTTATCTGTGTATATTGCACTACAAGATCATGTCTTTGTTTTTTCCTAGTATCATATGCGTCTAGATCGGATTGAACTTTTTGCTCTTGTATAATATGATCTTGTTGAATCTTAGACTTTTCATCTATTGCATGTTGTAGTTTCTCAACATCTAATTTTGTTTGCTCTAATTTTTCTTTCTTGCCTGCCATATCCTCAAATTTTACCTGAAAACGAGTCATCATGCGACGCATCTCGGCGGTGACTAGACCAGCATTATTTTTTGCTATCTGAAAATTTTCCATCTGAAATATTTTACGTATGGTCTCTAACCGTTTTGCCGAATCCCACAGAATCGATTTCATCTCATCTTGTGGCGTGAATATTGCATATCTGTATATACGACTCTTTGAGTTTGCACTAGATGGTTCATTTAATCCTAGTATGTCTAGTATGCGTGACTTTAGTTCTGTAGCAGTTAATGGCTCTTCGGTATTGTTGACACGTAGATACACATTTTTACTATCTTGTGAGATCTTTGTGCGATCGCGCTTTAGCGTTCTTCCCACCTCATATTTTATGTCCCCTACATGAAAGGTCAAAGACACCTCACCAGAATCAACATTCTTGGCAAGCAAGCTATCTGCTTTGATCGAACTCAATCCAAATAATGCAAACTCTATTCCCATCAGTATGGTTGATTTACCAGACCCAATATCACCTACAAATAGCACAATACCCTCTGGAAATTCGATTTTGGTATCTTTGTGACTTCGTATGTTATTGAGTACAAGTGAGTCAAGAATCATCTATATTTGATACCTCCGTTTTATTTTCTTTATTATCTGTTTGATCAGATAGTCCCAGAGTAGAGATAGCCTCATCTGTTATACGTGATCGATATACTTCTTGTGGTTCATTATCAAGGGGCGGGTTGCTCAAAACCCTCAGCATGTTCTTTGCAAGATTAACTCCTTTTTTGCCCATCAACTCATCATACGGGCCATCGACCTGCCCGATGTTCTCTGATAATGTATTTTCTATAATCTCATCATCAGTGTCACCTTTTGACTCGACGATCTCATATTCAGCAGAGCTGAGTTGGTTTCTCTTTATCTCCACCTCTAGCGCACCGCCATCTGTAAGATCATGTCTTGTATCTGTAAAAGAGATATCAGTAGTTTTCCCTTCTGATAGTTTGCCCTTTACACTCAGTATTACAACTTTATCTGTGGGATCAATGTCTTTGATTTTTGCTTTAATTTCAGCATTTACTGCAACAGGCTTTTTGTGACTCGCATCGACCTCGATTAACTCGTATTGACAGTTTTCTATTGGAATCTGCTCTACATTTGTAATACCACTATGATCAAATTCTACTAGTACATATCCACGTTTGACATTGGTGCGAGTATTCTCTTCTAAATCAAGTGGAAATCCTGCAAATAGTGTACCAGGGTATACGACATGTGGGTAATTATCGAAATTTTTATGTTGATATTTGTGTATGTGGCCCCCTGCATAGTAAGCAAAATTTTTTGGCATGTATGATATAGGCATAGCAGCACTAGCAGTAGCCTCAATATCATCAGTGGTGCGCATCTCAGATATTGCGCCATGAAATAAAAATATCTTAAATCCCGGTTCTGACTCTAATTCTTTTAGTCTGAGGTTTTGGTAATAGATAATGTCTTTTGATGCAGACAGACCGGCGATGCCAGCTAACTTTGCATTAGTTTTTGGGTCTGTGATAAAATCTAGTGATACAGATTTATCATCTTCATGTGAAACCATAAGTTGTACCTTTGTAATATAACCAATCTCCACTAACAAGTCAATAACAGATGTAGAGCTTGGTGAAAAGTCATGGCTACCAAACACGACATAGACAGGTATACCTGCCTCATACACTTGACGTAATTTTGCAAAGACGAACTTTTGTACCCTCATCGCCGGAATTGGTACATGGAACATGTCACCACATATTAAAATAAAATCGACTGTACGTTTTATACAGTCATCCATTGCGCGCTCAAATACTGTGCGTTCTACATCTTGAAGCGTCTTTTTATTTTGAAATCCCAAATGTATATCAGAAAAATGTGCAAATTTCATTGTTAACCAATTATCCGTATTTTTCCCTTATTTAATGAATTGTTGCGACTTTGTGCTACAACATCTTTAAAGTTCGGTATCTTGATTGGAATCGCAAATGGGACAAATATGCTAGTTATAATTGCCTCTCCCTTGTCTAAACTTGCAATGTTTTTATCATCATTTGACAAGTCTTGTGATGCAGATGCGATGAGTGCATCTCGCTCTTGTTTCATCTCATTTCCTAGAATAATTTTTGTAGTCATGTTGGCAAGTATTGCACGCGGTATGACACTTGAGAGTTGAGTTATGGCCACAAGTCCTATCTGAAATTTACGCCCCTCACGAGCAATTGTTGCGTATATGTTGTTATTTTTTGATGCTAGTACATCCTCACTTATCACACGTGGAGCCTCTTCGATTACAATGGATACGACAGGTTTTCTATAAAGATCACCAGTTGTCTTGTAATACTTGTATTTGTTAAGCAATTTGGATGCAATCATGTTCCCGACTACTAGTTCTGCCTCACTGTCAAGCTGGGATGCATCTATAATTGCGATCATACCAGATTCGATATAGCTGACAATATCATCAATGGTATTCTCACCTTTGGTTTGTGTGTCAAATATTCCATTTTGTGAGTATAGTTTGCCATCATGTGCGATCTCAAGTCCTAACAACATCTTTAATTTTCGTCGTATTATTGACAAAGTGCGCTTGCTGTCATTATCTTTTTTGCGAGGGTTTTTGGTATCATTATCGTTAGAAGGGGTGGGGGTAGTAGTGGTGGCGGTGTTATTATTATTATTAGAGTCACTATTATCATCATTAGATGATCTCATTATATTTTCAATCCAATCTACTCCATATTTGCTATGATAACCGTATATGGCCCTCAACTGCGCATCAGTAAAATCCACAATACCATCAAAGTGATGCGGCTCTAAAGTTTTAATATTTATGATCAGAGTACGTGATCCAGGTAATGTGCCTCGTTGAGTAGTATAATATGCTAGTCTGTTTGCTGCACGAGGATGATCCTTTAGTCCCACACCAGTCTTGCCATAATATTCATCATGTGCATCCAACACCAATACACCTACAAGAGTCTTAGAGTCCATGATATGCCACAACATAGTCTGCACCAAATTTGATTTGCCACGCCCTGTAGTTGCGGGAATCAGCACATGATGAGTAAAGACGTCTTTCATCGGCAACCAGACTTTGGCATCTTCTATTACTCCAGAACCGCTTCTAATACTACCAACAAACAAGCCTCCTTGTCCCTGCTCTAGAAATTTAAAATCATCCTTTGAGACAAGACGTAACTTGCTACCAAAAGGCGGCAAAGTCTTTGGAATACTAACTTGTGGTCTTGCACTAGCATTAGAATTTATTGTATTATTTACTCGCGCCAACAATCTGATACTAGCAATAACATAGTTGACAATGTTCGGCTCATACATAACAGCATCTGTTACATCTTCCTCAAGTGTGACGCCTGATAGCATCTCATGTGTCTTGCCGTCCATCTGTGACGAATACTCTAAATCAAATACAGACAAAAATATCGTATCATTATTGTTTGATTGATCATCTAAAACTAGTATATCTCCAATCTCTAACTCAAATCCAGATTTTTGCCTAACTACAACTTTGCCAAACCCACCCCCTATCACTTGACCTATTATATCGCTATGAGTGAGACTGCCATCATCATCATGAATCACGTTCTTCATCACATATTCACCTTATCCTGCAACCATTCTGAAACCATTCTCTAACCTTACCCTGTAACCTTGTTGAGTAAATCATGGAATATAACCGAATCAGTGTTTTTGGCAATATTTTGCCACTTGTCGTTTCCCGCACGGCGTGAATACAACATACGTTTGAGCATGGCAGCTTCGGATGAACGTACCTTGGCATATTTGTCAGATTCAATTGCGCCATACGGATATCCCAATATTAAAAGATCATTTGAATTATAAGCAAGGCTTGCTAACACATCATTTTTTTCTGTATCAGACATTCCTTTGAATTGTTCATTTAATATATCAAGTCTGAATACAAACTTGGCATTGGGGTGTAATTTTACACATAGTGTAAATCCCCTACTCTCATGGTATATCTTTTGTGCAACAGGAACATACCACCTCTCATAAGATACATGACGCGATATATCAGCAATTCGTGGTAACAACGAATTACCAGATTCAGTAATTAGTCTACTAGTTTTTGCCAATCCACATATAATAACATTTTTTTCTATTGCCAGTTTGTACAGATCATCAGCATACTTGCCTTGTACTCCAAAGGGAGTTTGCAAGGAGCCATCCATGACAAGCATATCACCTGCATCAAGCTCATCAGATACTACTTTTGTTGCAAGTTTGATCTCAGCAAGTCTACGTGGAAGCGAGATTAGTGGCATTGTGCCATCTATGGTGTTTCTGTTGCCATCAGATGATATCTCTAAAAGATCGTCTTTTTTGGGAAGAGTATCATGCGCGTCTTTGTCGTTTTGGTCACCGAACACGTAAAGTTTAGTATCAAATGTCAGTGTATCAATTGAGTTATCATTTGGTGTATGTGGAGTCACACACGATAGAAATGTCGTGCGTTGTGTCGTGTTATGGGCAGGTGATAATTTTTTTGTACCTTGAAATATAGTATAATAGATACGATTCAATGCAATCAGATGGCTTGGTGATTGGTCTAAAGTGTCGTTTCCACCATCAACAAAGGCCATTTTTTTGGGATGTTGTGTATTAGACATTTTTATCTCTAAAAACTCTGATGGCTCAATGTTGTACCTGTTTTTAGTAGTGCCATGTACAACATCACCGGAGATCTGAGATGTGATGCGGTCATGATGGCTCTGGAGATCAGTTAGTAGGTGTAAAAAAGGATCATGTGAGGTATTGGATTTTTGCATCTCATCGGACATGAGAATACACATTTTACCTATTATTAAAATACACAGGTAGCAAGGGTATCGTGTAGTTGACAGTATATTTGTAAATTAGTTAACTCGAGGTTGGTGCGTAATTCATCAAATCGCCACCCGCATCGTACTTGCAAAGTCATCTGCAAATATCGCCAGAGTTTTATATGTATAAATTAAATTATTCAATAAGCTCAGATATATAAACGTAACTGCGCGCTTACCAAAAGTTACTTGTAGGGGCATCCCAATTGAATAATTGCTAATGACCAAAGAAGATGCTGAATAATGTTGGCTAGCCAATGTTATCAACGTATCGTTTGTGATAGCGTGTTGCATAACTCGTAAATTTATACTCCTCTGGGGCCGTGGCCATGTGGTCTGAGCCGCGCAACCTACGTTACACGATTCGAAGCCACTCAAATGCTCTGTAAACTGGACAGGAAGACTGTCTGCCTCAAGCTACGATGCCAGCGGGTGTGTCAAGTCACGCCTACAACAAGCCATAAGCAGGCCGTGCTTCCAAGCCTACAAAGTGTACGCGCAAAACATGGCGTGGTAGACGCCTTGGTATTTTGTTAGTACATACACATATCTCCATATTTGCATTTAAGCAATACAATGTGCCATTATACAGCAGTGTAGATGTGCAAATAGGTTAAATACGCATGACGTGAGATCTCATCGATCACTAAAATGATGAGATCAAAACATCAGCAATGCAATATTGTAAAGGGTAAATTTAACACTGCTTGTGCCCCGCGCACGCAGACCAGAGGTGAGGTTGTATCATGAACAAAAGTGCAGAGCAGGTAGGCAAAACTACCAAGCAGGTAGGCAAAACTACCAAGCAGGTAGGCAAAACTACCAAGCAGGTAGGCAAAACTACCAAGCAGGTAGGCAAAACTACCAAGCAGGTAGGCAAAACTACCAAGCAGGTAGGCAAAACTACCAAGCAGGTAGGCAAAACTACCAAGCAGGTAGGCAAAAGTGCAGAGAAGGTAGACAAAACCACCAGGCAGCGAAAACCAGACAAGCGATCATCATACGAATACAATGACAAGTATGTCAAACGTTCACACTATCTGTTTGATATGATAACAAACCTACTTGAAAACTGTAATGATCCAGAGGAGCTAGCTGCCATGAACCGCAACAAGCAAGGACGTCCATTCGTGTACACACGCAGCCTAATAGCAATTGTATCGCGTGTACGTGATATAATACGACTACCATACAGATCATGTGAGGGTATGTGTGAGGCGGCTATGAAGGAGGGATATCCAGATTTCACCACACTGTTTAGACGAATTAATACACAAAATGTATCTGTAAAGGACAGCCTCTCAAAGACTACTTGTGAGAATTTTTCAATCAATATGATACCTGATGGTACTGGGCTGACACCTTTTACACGCAGTGAGTACATTCGTATCGTACACAAGGTGCGACGTGGATTTATCCGACTAGTTATAATGATTGATAGAGACACCCAAGAGATTCTGTCATTTAGTATCACAAACAGTTCAACAGGTGAGCAGCCCGTATTCAAGGGACTTTTAGAAGACGCCCTCAGAAATATGGATATTGAACCTGACGCGCGACGCAGACAGGTCAAAGAGCAAAAAAATCACAAGAGCAAGACATATCCTAAAATTACTATGACTGCTGATGGTGGTTTTGATACAAGAAAGATATTCTCAATGTGTAGAGAATTAGACATTACGCCAAACATTAGAGTTCAGACAAACTCAAATACCAAAGCTCGTGGCGTTGACCGCGCTAGATCCAATGTGGTACTCGAGCAGCTCGGTGGCCCAGATGCAACACCAATGAAACTTGCATCACTTCCAGAATCCGAACGTGAGGCAAACCGCAAAGAGTGGAAAAAACAAGTGGATTATGGACTACGGTTAGCTTGTTGAGATTGTGATATCTGCATTCAAGAGAACATACGGCGGTGCGGTCATGGCAAGAAAGATGGAGAATATCTACCAAGAGATCAAATTAAAGATCCGCACCTATAACACAATGCTGCGAATTGGCAAGGGGGTGAAACCATAATTCTAACACCATAAACATAAACAACTATTTGTGCACATAATTACGCACTAGATGCAAATAGAGTCCTAGTGCCGGATCAACATGCTTGATTTTTGAAGATGTAAGGCTTCAAATCCGGCCATTGTGGCTTGCGCTCTTACACGTGTCACTGCAAGCCTGCTGAATCATATTGCAACGGTGTCGTCCTATAGGATGCGCATTGAGTTATGCAACACGCTAGTTTGTGAAGTGTGGTGGAACAACGACATATGTGTGGTAGGTTGCCACAATATGCTATGCTACACAGAGAATGGCGCCCATTACAATGCATGGATTGTGATGAATGTGTCGCCTGCTTGTTGTTTGTGTAAATTTAATGTGTGAGTTTCAAGTAAGAACAGATTATGGAGGCAGACTGTACAGTGACAGAGCAGCAGCACAAGCGACGCGAAGGTTATTGGCCGTATTACGAACAGGCACGCAAATCTGAGCAGGATTTTATGCGCAAGACATTGTTGTCGGCGATACGTAAAAATCCACATCCGTGTAAGGAAAAGAAGACAAATAGAGGAGGATGTAAGCCTGTACACTTGCGTGGCAAGATGGATTTTTTGTGTCTTTTAAAAGTTGCAAAAAATATTCCTTTTCGTGACGTGATAAATGATCTTGGAGATATGCATGATGAGTAAGTTGACGAGTCGGAGCCTGATTAGTTGGGTAACAAAACATATGCAAACAATTGATCTCGACTGGTTTGATTCTATTTTGGCATATACTGCCAATATGTGTCTAAATGAACTTAAAATCGGGGACAGATCCGGTACCGATGAAAGACAAAGAGTCCATACTTACGCACGGATCCGAGGATTTTGAGAGCGGTAAACAAGACGTAAAAAAAGAACCTACAGGTACAATTGGAATAGACATTAGTGTGTGAGGTAGAGAGACTGACAGGTACGAAAAACAACAAAGACCTAATCATTTACTGCAAGACTTAACTGACACGCGTCAAGACGTATCTAAAATATCATATTACTCGATAAGCGGACACCAGATCATACTTGTATCATACACAACTCCAAGCAATGCAAGTGTCACGTCAATGCTTCCATATATGGTCAATTTTCTCGTAAAAAACTATACACAGATTGAAGAACGCCTATTCAACGGAGACAAGAGATACATTCGGATCAAAACTGCGAGACAATATTCAATGCAAACATGAAACCGAACATAAAGCAGCGCAATCACACAGATGGCACAGGTCATACAAACCGTGGCAAACCACCAAGCAGAAAAAAGGCAGCGGACCCGGCAAATTGGTATTTATTTGCACGTTACGTGACATGTCCATGTATTACCTGTGCGCAGACGGCTCGGGCCAGACAGCGATAAAAAACAGCATCCAAGACAACGGCCTGTACGTTCTGAGCGGAGTGCTGGTCCACGGGAAAGACTGGAGGTCCGTTGAAAAGAGACTAGTTGATGTGAAGCAGAATTTGTTCCCGGGGTTCCGCCCAAACAAATGGGAGCTGCACGCGCACGATATTTGGCACGGGAAGGAATTTTTTGCCAGGGAAGAACTTGGACTAAACAGTGAAAAGAAGGATGAGGTTTTTTCAAAGATTGTCAATATTGCATGCGAGTCTGAAATCACCATAATCAACGTGATCATCTTCAAGGACATGCTAACGCAAAGACGATCCCCGATGGTTACGCAATTTTCTTGGCGGCGGCTCACGTCCCGGTTTGAGGATTTTTTGGATCAGAACCAAGCCCATATCAACGACGGGTTGTTCCTCATAGACGCCAGTCAAAAGACTCCCGAAGCAAAGATTAAGGATGTCATATTGAGAGAGGTGAGAAGGAGGAATGGCAGGTTGGGCAGCCGTCACGTTGTCGAGAATCCGATATTTGTAGATTCATTCAGGTGGAATCTGATTCAGTTGGCAGACATGATTGCGTACGTGGTACACAAACACTACAAGCAGGATGCAAAGTTTGAGAGGTGGTTCAAGTTACTGGTTCCAAAGATGTATCATTCCGATAATAGGTTGTACGGTTTTGGCATAAACGAGATTCCATATTCACGTTAGGATGGGAAGCAGGTCCGCACAGTTGCGGAAAGCTGCTTCCCTGGAGCTGCGCGATGGCAGACTCTTACCGTATGGTATGGTGGTAAATCATATAACGTTTAACATCAAGCGAGACTGGTGCGTAATTGACATTCGCCTGCCTGTGACTGTTTTGTTGAGGTGGGAGTTGATTTGTATAAGAATTTGCAAGAATTAATTTAAATGAACATTATTAAGATAATGTAGTGTAAATATAGTACAGATGTAATGCAGATGTAATGCAGATGTAATGCAGATGTAATGCAGATGTAATGCAGATGTAATGATAAATTAAATGAATTTATTAAATAGTAAAAATATACACATATTCATACATGTTTTGAAAACTCACTGAAAAGCAAAATCCACATTATAACACATTAACTTAAGGTAATACGTAACTATCTGGACCTGATTTTTTGGATAATTTGAACATTTAATTACACATTAAATGATCTTTTATGTAATGGGTCTGGAATGACTTGAATACTTGACTCTATCTTTGAAATATCTTTAACCAGAATATCTGTCAAGAGCTCAAACAAATTTTCATCTCTGTGGTTGTATCTAAACTCGATATACTTGAGATATAATGGGAAATATGTTTTTGGAACACCACGGTATGCATACAGAAAATTTTTGGCAAAACTCCAAAAACCTTCAACACTGTTTATGTGCACATCATCTCTAACATATTCATCCTTACTATGAGTCACCACTTGATGTGTACCAAGCTCATCAAGTGTGCCGTATGCAGTATGTTCATCTGTATAGTACAATGACTCTGGCATAGTATGCTTTTCAATTATGGGTCTGAGTGTTTTTTGCTTTCGATTAGGCACGATAAATGTACAAATTTGTCCATTTCTAGAATGTATACCAAAGACAAGTGTTTTTCCTGCAGCTCCCCAACCGCGTTTTCCTTTTCGATGACCTCCAAACATTGCCTCATCCAATTCTACTTCGCCATCAAAGATGAGTTTTGGAGATGTGTCATATATGGCCTGTCTGAATAACATGAATGTTTGCTCAATGGTACGAAGACTAACATCTTCATAAAATCTTATTTTGTATGCAGGAACTCCAAGAACAAACAGATATGCAAGATGTGAAACTGTATCCAGTGATATGCGAAGTTGCCCAAGGTAGATGTTTGTAAAATCACCAAACTTGTATTTACACCGCTTACATTGATATCTAGAACTCAGGCGATTTAGTTACCTGTTATTGCATTTTGGACAAACTCGCCTTCCTGCCCATCTTTTCTTGACAAAAAATGCCTTGCTTTTTGTCAAATTATTTGCTAAGATTTTTGGATGGTTGTTAGGCACTACCTAGGCATGAAATTATTTATCAATATGAACTTTTTCAAGGTCCAAATAGTTACGTATTACCTAACTTAATCCAATAATACAACTGGTTTTTTTGTAAGCCCAATCACCTCTACAGTGACGTGTCCCATCGCCTCATCTGTATTCCCAAGGCCACGACGTCCCATCGCAATTATATCAACATCAAGTTTGGTAGCAATCTCTACAATCTTTTTTGCAGGCATCCCCAATTTGACGATACGCACACAACTGTCCACTTGTGGTACTATTACACTTCGAAGAACTATATTCCCTTCATGACGCATCTGATCACCTAATTGTTCATCAGGATTCTCATCACTATCAGAGTCTTCATCAGTCCATTCCATCACATACAATAGATACACATGCAATGCAGATGCATCTCTTAGCAGATAATTGGTATGATTGAGTGCTTGAAGTGAGTTTACAGAACCATCAATTGGCACCAAAACTTTGATTGGAGATTTACTTGATGTGTGATCTTTGACGGATGATACAGACGACTCTTGATCATGGACATTACCAACGTCACGTATATAATCATTGTCTGTAAACATCTTTTTTGTAATCTCCTTTACACTATGTCGTGCCTCAACAATAGGTAAAACGATCACAACAATTGCACCAGCAACTGCCCAGATAATTGCCAGACTTACCCATGCAACAAACGACGATAAAGTAAATACATATTCTGTAATAAAAAATGACAAGGGCCACACAATAACTAAAAAGACAGAAACACCAACTCCAAAACGTTTTGCCAACTTTAATGCGCGCTCCAGCATATGTGCATCTGCGTTGCGTCTCAGAGTAGAACGCATTCTATCATCAACTAAAAGTATGCGTTGTTTGAGATCCCTAAAGTCAAATCGTTCTGGGAATAGTAGACTACCCACTAGCGTAATCAACAAGCCTGACAGTATAGATGTTATATTTCCTACCAAAAGTGGAGTAAAGGTACCAGTAGACTCAATACTAACTTGACCATCATACATCAAGTATGAGGTTCCCAACCACACCACAACACCCAACACCAAACCAAAGAGCGCTGCCACAATAGCAGCATATCTATTAGTTCTACCCCACAATATTGATAGTGATATGGGTGCTACTGCTGAGCCTATCAAGATGCCCATCATCAAATACACATACTGCAGACCCACTCCTAGCTGAAAAAGCACAGAGCCTAGTATGCCCATACCGACTCCAAATAACAGAATTGTGAATCTCGATACGCGTATTAGTTGTCTGCCTGTAGCAGATGGCTTCAAGTAAGTTCTAAACACATCATATGTTATCAACGATGAGACACTCACCAATTGAGATGAGCCTGCAGCAGTCACCGCAGTAAATATTATTGCAAGTATCAGTATGGCACCCATATCACCCATTATACTAACAGCAACAGTAGGTGCAACAAGACCCAATCCTATTTGGTTTTCACTAAGTGGTACACCAGTTGCAATGGCGGCCAATCCTAGTGTAGTGGCAAGTGTAAAGGGTATTGCAAACCAGACCAACCCGCCTATTGCAAATCCCCCAACAACAGAACCAGGCCTAGCTGCTATTGCCTTTTGCCAATATGATTGATCAACAAATACAGTTCCAAAATTCCCCACGATATTAATTACACCAAATGCCAAAGCCCCCATCGATGCCAATGTAAGAAAACTACCCATTGCATTTCCTTCAACTGGACCAATAATAGCAGCAGTAGACAACTTTTCGTACATACCTACAATACCACCTATCTCAGGGGATACAAAATATATCACAGATACAAACACAAGCACGACCACAAAGATAAAACCTGCATTTATGTATTCTGCAAAAAATGTAGCCTTTAATCCCCCAAATATTGTATATAAAATGATACCCACAGGCAAAAAGAATGCTGCAAGTGTAATGTCAATTCCAGTCAACGAATTAACAACAGCAGCACCACCCAACACCAACATTGCAGTCACTAGTGTATTTGTCATCAATCCAAAAAATAAGAACACTTTATGCGCGTGTTTACCAAACCTTACATGTATCATCTCAGTGAATGTGTGTGTCATCGGAGCTTTGCGCTTTAACTCTATTGCAAGTATAGAAAACAAGATTATTTGAATACAGGCGCCAGCAGCATACCAAAATGAACCAGCAATACCAAACTCAAACGTGACCGTAGATGACTGAAGTAGAGTAGCGGCCCACGTCCAGGCAGACACGATAGAAGATGCAATGAGTCCGCTCTTTATTGTGCGGCCAGCAGTGTAAAACCACTCTGATGTCTTACGTGTCCCAAGCCATTTTGTTTCTGCTTTGACCATCAAAGAGACAGTCAATGCCATGACGAGTCCCACGCCTATTAGAACCAAAAAACCTATGCTTTCTGAGAGTATTGCAACCAAAGCACAAGTAACAAGCACCATCTAGTATTAAAGTAAAAATTTGTGATGAATGTGGTTGTTTTGTAATTATAATAACGACAAATGTCAAACTCCGCCAAAATCATCAGGGCGCTTTAATATTCCGCCTTTTATCAATAGTTCGAGTTTTTCGTCGATCTCTTTGATGGATTTGATCTCATCTTGGCTTAGTTCTTCTCCAGCATCTGCTTTTTTGAGGATGCCGAGTGTCTCATAAAATAAAGGCACCAACACTTCCTGATGTACTCCAGGAGGAATTTTGTACATGTATGGGTCAGATTCAATACTCACCTCTACTTCTGAGCGATATGCACTAGAGCGATATATGTGAATATAACCGAGTAAAGTTAAAAGTGGAAACCCGACTATAGTAATAATTACAATATACGTTGTAAAGTCTGGAAATACAGATAAAAGTGTAGGATAATTATCGATTGCAAGATAAAATGTCAAGGTGAGTGTATTAAGTACGCCAAATATAAACACAAAATACTCTGCATATCCAGTTCTAAAATATACCCAAGAACGAAACGGTATAGATCGGTTGGAGCTGTGACTGCCTATTGTCAATCATCAATTACCCCCTTTGGATATTTTCCTACAGAACCACCATCTGCCAAATGTTTAAGTTTAGCTCGAAGTTCGTCGATCTCTTTTATCTCATTGTCAGTGAACTTTTCTGTGCGCATGCGCTTGAACATTAAATGTAATATCATTTTATAAGAAGGGCCAAATACCTCCGACTCAAATCCAGGTCGTAGCTTGTAATGGTATATGTAATTTTGTACCGAAACGGCCGAGTTTGCTGAATGCGCACCTATTCGTTTAAAGTGAATATATCCAGTCACAGACACTATTGGGATACCAAGTAATATTGCTGCTGTAACATATATCTCAAATGTTGGAAACAAGTATGTGATAAATGGAAAGTCATCAGCTGCCAAAAAGTAAGTCGATGTTAACACATTGATCCCACCAATTGCCAACATCAAATATACAGCATAGCCTGTTCGAAAGTAAAAGAGCAGTCGAAAAAATCTTCTCTGTTTTCGCATGATTCAATCATTGATACTAGACATAAAAAGTTCACCGTGTAACTAAGAATCCAAAATATTGGTCAAAATGATGTGTTGTGAGAGTCACGCAAGCATTACATTGCTGTAAAAATCAGTTGGGTAGAATAAATCTCAGAAAATTAGTGCTCAAAACTATATTCTGCACACAGGACAACATAGCAAGACACGATCAAATGAAAAAATACATATTACAGATATACATACGATATACATGAAAATGATAGATACCATTGATGAACTCTTACTTTCTGCACTAAGCCAAGATGCAAGACAATCTACATTTGAGATCTGGGATTACATTAGAGGGTTTGGATATAATATCTCAGAAGAAGAGATAGAATCACGCAAGCGTGAGTTAGAGGAGAGTGGCATTATCAAAGGATATACAATATCAATTGATACAAAAAAGATACCAGGAAGAGTCATACGGGTAGACCTAGTCACGTTTAGAACATCACAGGTATTGCAAAAGAGATTAGAAGGGCTCAAACAGTATTTGAAAGATGCACCGTTTGTCGCTTTTTCTGGTAGAACACGTGGCGGTTACGATTGGATTACAATAAAATCATTTTTAAATACAGAGATGGCAGATGAGGAGAGTGACATTTACCGTAACTTGTTCGGTGACATATTACAAACATATGAAGTGTATGACTTTGTCCCACAATCAGATGCTACCATGTATGCAATGTCATATACGAAATCAGATTATCAAGAATTTTTAAAAGAGTGGATCCCGCCGTTTATAGGAAAATGATTATTGGTCACCAGAGCAATGCGTGCGCTTGTATCTTAGAGTATCATCTATCATAGTATGAGTCTGTCTTCGAACATCCATCAAAAATGTAATTAACTCGACTTTGTCCTTTGAGCGTATCTTGTTGGTATCTTCTATCAACTCATCAATTCTTGATAATGCAATTCGTAGTGCAAGTACACTTCGTCGAACTATAATGGTCTCCTTTTTTTTCAGATTGGTGCTAGAATTATTATTATTATTATTATTGTCGTATTGTAAATCAGTCTGATCACTAGGCTCCAGTCCGGAATAATCAAATCCGATTCCATTATTATTACCAGGATTGCTTGCTTGCTTCATCTCATTTTTTAGCTGTCGTATCTGCTTTACAGTCATTTTGTTATCTATGATCTCTTGTGCCAACTCTTGAGTTTTTGAGCCAAGTTTAGAGTCTGTAAGCTCCAGTGCTTGACTGACGCTTAACGTATGTTGTTCTACACTGTTACGCACCTTTTCAGGTAGTTTGAGTAATTGCATTCTGTGCGAGACATACTCTTCACTCTTTCCAATATGTTTTGCAAGCTCACTTATACCACCCCAACCAAAATCAACCACATACTTTTGATACGACATGGCCTCTTCTATTGGGTCAAGTGTTTTGCGTTGTAGATTTTCAGTAATCTGAATCTCATATGCCTGCTTGTCTGTAAACTCTACTATTTTGCACAATATATGTCGCCAATGAAGTGATTTGCAAGCGGCAAATCTTCGATGTCCTGCTACAATCTCAAATCCTCTATCAAGTGGTCGTATGATAATTGGTTGAAGTAATCCATGATCTCGAATGCTCTTTTTGAGCCCTTCTAATTCTGGTGAGTTTTTCGGATCAAGGCAACGTGTAGGAAATTGTGAAGGTCTTATCATACGAACCTCGATCTGCTCTACAAGTGACGTATCATATGATTCCATGATATATGATAAAGGGTATCAAGTATTTATGATTTTTGTATAAAATATGTAATTTTAGTCATTAAATAGTTGTTTCATCAAATTAATTTATTAAAATAGACTATATCTAGAAATATTTAAGATATAAAATAAAATTACAAGGTGATAAATTCATGGCATAGTTAACGTCTAGCGTCACCAAAGAGTACAATACATAGCTATACGGTTTGCTGTGATGACATGAGGCATGCCAGTTAACGTCTAGCGTCACCAAAGAGTACGATACATAGAGATACAACTATTCAAACTGCAGTATTGTAAAGATGAATTGTAAATGATTTTGTTCAATTATCATCGCATGTGACGTATAATTTTTGTTTTGCTGTAAGTAATCATTTTATATATAAATTAAGGTATTTATAAATAATTTAATGTGTCCATCCGAATACAAAAATAATACACGTTTTTTATCAAAAAGAATAGTGGCATCAACTACCAAATACACAACAATTTACTGCAACAATTGCAAAAAGATACTAGGTAAATACAATGCTAAATTTTACAATAATGAGAAGATAAATGAAATGCTAAAAACTGTCCATATTATACATATTAAAAATGGTCATACAATACAGATTAAAAAAAATATATCCATTTAATTTAAGATGAGATATTACATGCAACAAACCACTCAGTGTGTAGACACAAATAAAACACATAGAAAAAATAAAACTATTTTGTTATAGAGACAAAACTAATTTTATAATTAATTAATTTATTATCATAATAATTTTAATTTGCGCATTGCACTAGGTGCATCCTTTAAAGAAAATATACGTATAATCTTTTGAACATTAGAATCTGCAACATTGGTGTTCCAAGGTTGATTGTATAGTATGATCTTTTTATCTTTGCCCAAAAACGCTTGTGCATTTATAGGTGAGTCATCTATAAACACATCATAATTCAAATCTGATTTCATATGTCCTGATGCAACTGAGACATATTTGTTATACAAAACGCCTTGTTGTTTGAGCCATAATTTGACATTGTTATTGGTACTAGGCGATCTAGCAGTTACGATATCCACAGTATCACCTAGATTAGATAATATTTGAGTGGTATTTGCCAAATCAGATTCAGTTGGAGGGATCGACTCCCACGAGTCCCAACACGAATTTAGTTGTTGGTAAAAGTCACGCTTTTTGATGCCATGCTTTGACCAAAAATCCCAACTTGACATATCATGAGTGTACAATGGCACAAGTCTTCCAGGATTTGTAAGAGCAAGCCATGCTGTCATGACATCTGCCAAAACACCATCTACATCAAGTGCAATATGTAGGGACATCAGATCTCTCTTTGAAATTCTTCAAGTAATTGTCTTTGCTTGCGGTTGAGTTTTTTTGGTATGTCAACTTGTAAATGAACAAACATGTCGCCCTTGCCGCGACTGCGTATATGAGACACGCCCTTACCTCTTATTTTGATGATATCATCGGGTTGGCTCCCAGAGTCTATGTTGATGCGCTCTTTGCCATCTAATGTCGGAACAGTCATTGTTAACCCCAATGCTGCATCTACCATTGATATAGGAAGACTCATGTGAATGTCCTTACCATCACGCTCAAATAGTTCGTGTTTTTTTACTCGTACACGTACTATTAGATCACCATTATGCCCATCAGGAACCTCATCGCCTTCACCAGATATTGTATAATCGCCATCTACAACACCAGGCGGTATTCTAAATCCTATCTCCTTTTTAGCCTTGTAGGTACCTCTGCCTTTGCATTCTTTACATGGAGATTCAATCATAAAACCTTGTCCTCGACATTCACGACACGGGGACATGGTCACAAATGATGCAAATCCCATTCTTCGAGACCGCTGTACTTGACCACGCCCGCCGCATGGATGGCATACGATTTTCTTGGTTCCCTCACGGCATCCAGATCCCATACATGTTTTACATATGATCTGTTTTTGTATATTGATTTCAACAGGTGTACCATGAAGCACGTCTTCTAGTGTGACTGTTGTTTCGTATAGACGATCAGCGCCTTGTCTTTGAGATGGCCCACCACCACCACCACCACGTTGTCCCCCAAACATCTGCTCAAACAGTGAATCAAATCCGCTACCGCCAAATACATCATCAAAGTTCCCACGCGCACCACTGAATATATCCTCTGTACTATATTTGCCATCTACACCCGCATGTCCATGTTGATCATATAATTGTCGCTTTGTCTCATCAGACAATACTGCATAAGCCTCAGATATCTCTTTGAAATGCTCAGCAGCATCAGTAGTATTGTTTCGGTCTGGATGAAACTTTAGTGCGAGTTTACGATACTGTTTTTTAATATCAGATGTCGATGCGTTCTTATCAACACCTAAAACCTCATAATAGTCACGTTTCGCACTCATAAAGCATCACATCTATAATTTATGTATAAACGATCAGGTGGTTTATACTGTAGAGTCAGTCTTGTTTTCTGATTTAGTATCGGATTTGTTGCTATCGTTGTTGTTATTATCATTATTATTATCACCATTATTATTATTATCACCATTATCGCTACCAGTAGTGTTAGACGATTCTGAACTATCACCAGCACTTTGTGTTTGATTTGGATCCATCTTTTCAAATACATCTTCACCTGGTTGCCCTTGGCCGAATCCTCCTCCAGCACCAGCATCCGCAGCACCGGCAGCAGCACCGGCAGCAGCACCACCCGCACCGGCAGCTGCATCCGCAGCAGCTTTTTGATACAACTCTGTAGAGATTTTATTTACAATATCTTTGAGCACGTCAAGTTTTGATCGCAGTTCTTCAGGCTCTTTGTCAAGTGCTTCTTTGACCTCACGTGAGGCATCTGTAATCTTTATGCCTTGTTCTTGAGTTATCTTGTCTTTGAGATCATGGTTCACCATCTTCTCAGTAGTGTATATGAAACTCTCGGCCTCATTTTTCAAATCTATCTTTTCTTTCTTCTTTTTGTCTTCCTCTGAGAATTTTTCTGCATCCTCTTTGAGTTTTTCAATTTCGTCTTTTGACAACTTACTAGACGACTCGATTGTAATCTTTGCCTCTTTTTGTGTTCCCAAGTCCTTTGCAGTCACGTTGATAATTCCATTTGCATCAATGTCAAACTTAACCTCTATCTGTGGAACACCCCTTGGTGCAGGAGGTATATCAGTAAGATTAAAGCTGCCCAAAGACACATTATCTACTGTCATTGGACGCTCACCCTGCACAACATGAATCGTAACAGCAGTTTGACTGTCAGCAGCAGTAGTAAAGACCTTTGATTTTGATGTAGGTATGGTTGTATTGCGCTCTATGAGTGGTTCTCGAACTCCACCAAGTGTCTCGATACCAAGTGTGAGCGGCGTCACATCGAGTAGTACTATATCACTAGTAACGTCACCTGCTATGATACCTGCTTGAATTGCAGCACCCATCGCTACTGCCTCCATAGGATCAACACCAGATTCGGACTCTTTTCCAACAACCTCACTTACAAACTTACGCACAAGTGGAATGCGTGTAGGTCCTCCGACCATTACGATCTTGTCTATATCAGGTTGGCCAACATTAGCATCCTCTAATGCTTTGAGGATAGAAGGTTTGCAGCGTTGAATAATAGGTTCAATGAGCTCATCAAGTTTTGCTCGGCTTATTCGAATCTCTAGATTTTTGGAACCAGTTGATGGATCATGTGCAATAAATGGTAGATTAACATCAGTCTCCATTACAGTGGATAGTTCAATCTTTGCTTTTTCTGCTGCTTCGCGCACACGCGTCATGGCAGTTGCATCAGAGGATAGATCAACGCCTTCTTTCTTTTTAAACTCATCAATTATATAATCAATTAATACTTTATCCATATCAGTTCCACCTAGTTGAGTGTCGCCAGATGTACTCATAACCTCAAATACGCCACCACCCATCTCCATTATAGTGACATCAAGTGTGCCACCACCAAAGTCAAAGACGAGAATCTTCATGTCTTCTTTTGCTTTGTCAAGCCCAAATGCAAGGGATGCAGCAGTAGGTTCATTTATGATGCGAACGACATCGAGTCCAGCAATCGTACCTGCATCTTTTGTTGCTTGGCGTTGATTATCATCAAAGTATGCAGGAACCGTAATAACTGCTTTTTCGACCGTTTCACCTACAAATGCTTCTGCGTCTTTTTTGATCTTTTGTAAAATAAATGCAGATATCTGTTGTGGTTTGTACTCTTTGTCTTGCACCTTGAATGCATACTCAGAACCCATCTTTCGCTTTGCGGCTACTATAGTATTTGTCGGATTTGTGACTGCTTGTCTACGGGCAGGCTCACCTACCAATAGTTCACCTTCTTTTGTAAACGCAACAACAGATGGAAATGCCTTACCACCTATTGTAGCTCCTTCAGCAGCTGGAATAATTGTGGGTTTGCCACCCATCATTACAGCAGCAGCAGAATTACTTGTTCCTAGATCGATACCTATAACTTTGCTCATATTTTCACTCCTTTTTTGAAATGACGACCATTGTAGGCCTTATAATCGTATTTCTAAACGTGTAACCGCGCCGTACCTCTTGAATAACTGTATTATCATCAAGGGTGGGGTCTATTTGAGTAGATATTGCTTCGTGTGTATTTGGATCAAATATTTCACCTAGTGCATCGATGGGACGTACCTCATATTTTCCTAATACAGAATCCATATTGCGTAGTACAGAATCAAGCCCGCTTACATCAATATTGTTTTTAGTAAATGCATCACGAGCGCGAATAAAGTCATCGCGTATATCTACTAAACTCGTCATCACATCACGGGTCTGTTGCATGACACGGTTGTCAATATCAGATGCAGTGCGTTTTGAGAGGTTCTGATAGTCTGCAAGTGCTAGTCGAAGCTTTTGCTCAAACTCAGAGGATCTTGTTTTTTCCTTTTCTAATAATACAGATAAAGATTCGTTGTCGACGTTATCGTTGCAAGTGTCGTCGTAAGTGTCGTTGTTGGAGTTATCGTTGTTGGAGTTATCGTTGTTGGTATCATTACCGTTGTGTGGGGTATCCTCTGATCGCTCAGCTGGTTCAACAACAGGTGTATCATTGTGTGTCGTATTAACATCAGAATTGGTCTGATTATTAATATGATCATCTTTACTTGTTAAATTTACTATAGGTACATCATCATCTGTTATCTCTAATTCTTTGTACTCTTTTATCTGAGGGTCATCATTATTTTGTGACATTATATCTAGTCTTTACAAGCAACTTATAATTTAACGGTAAATTGTTCTTGTGATGAATAATCTATCATTACAATTATACAAATTCTTGATTGTTTTTTTTTGTTATTAAAACTAATCATAAAAAATTAACGTGTTGCATAATTCGTAAATTTATACTCCTCCGGGGTCGTGGCCATGTGGTCTGAGCCGCGCAACCTTGTCGTTACATGATTCGAAGCCACTCAAATGCTCTGTAAACTGGACAGGAAGACTGTCTGCCTCAAGATATGATGCCAGCGGGTGTGCCAAGTTACACCTACAACAAGCCATAAGCGGGCCGTGCTTCAAGCCTACAAAGTGTACGCGCAAAACATGGCGTGGGATACGCCTTGGTATTTTATGTGTACATACATATATCTTCATATTTGTATTTAATCTGTACAATGTGCCATTATACAACAGTGTAAATGTGCAAATAGGTTAAATATGCATGACGGAAGGATTTCCGTAGACAAAAGTACAAACAAAACGCAGCGTGACATCATCAGAATCATCGATGAGTTGAAAAACTTTGGTACAAGGTGCCAGAGGATACCAAAGGCCACACAATCAATCTTTGCCGACTCAGCAAGGGTGCACGGTATACAGGTGGCCGACGCGTTCGCTTACTGTGCCTTGCAGCATAGCAAGAAAAACGAGCAGTTTGACAGCTACTGGGAGGTCATCCGCAACAAACTGGGGAGAAACGACCTAAAGACAATACCTGCCAGCTAGCGTAAAAAACACCCACAAACGTCAAGAATGTGTAGCCGGGAACGCCCCGCTAGCACACCCCATAGGAGACACACCGTATCGCCCTTTGACATTATCATATGGGCCTACTGCGTAAATAAAATTTCAGTTTTTAATAGCGTGTTGCATAATTCGTAAATTTATACTCCTCTGGGGTCGTGGCCATGTGGTCTGAGTCGCGCAACCTACGTTACACAATTTGAAGCCACTCAAATGCTCTGTAAACTGGACAGGAAGACTGTCTGCCTCAAGATATGATGCCAGCGGGTGTGTAATAGTTTCATTAAAGATCCGATAGTTTTCTAATATTTTGTATTCATAATATGTGCTCAACTTCGAGATGAATATCAATCAAAATATCGGATCTTTAATCATATCAGTATGTGTCAAGTCACGCCTACAACAAGCCATAAGCGGGCCGTGCTTCAAGCCTACAAAGTGTACGCGCAAAACATGGCGTGGGATACGCCTTGGCATTTTGTGTGTACATACACATATCTTTATATTTGTATTTAAGCTGTACAATGTGCCATTATACAGCAGTGTAAATGTGCTAACGTGTTGGCATAACTCGATGCGCATCGAATTATGCAACACGCTATAAAAAATTGGTCAATTATTACCAAAAAATCAACAGTCGTATACACAGCAGCAAAATATTAGTCCCCGGTATATCTAATTACTTGTCTAGTCCCAAGAGCTTGATCAAATTGTTTTTCTAACATATCAAAGTAATCATCAAAGGCCGATACATCATCATCATTACCATGCACTTTTTGATTGAGGGTAAATGGTTTTCGCATACCATTTTTCAAAACCATAGTCTGTTGTTTATATGCAAACATCTCCAAGAATACTTTTTTACAGAACAGTTTTTGACAAATTTACCATCTTTCTCCAATTCATGTATTTTTTGCAGATCGAGATTATCCAAATCGATGATATAATCCCCCCAGGAATGTAATCATTACTTGGAAATGATGTCGAATGCTCATTAGTTGAGTTTCCTAAAGTGTATTGTGATATTTGATCACCATAGTTAAAATCCACTATTTCTCCTGAACACAAAAACTACAAAATGATGTGAAAATAAAGACCTTCCACATATCATGATAAAATGAACATCAGTAGTGCACACCACTACCATTTACAAAGTCAAATTTTTACGTTCAAGTATAGGACTAGTGTTCACCACTATTACATTTGGCATATCTGCCGTTGTTAGTTTTGCAACCTTATGATCATTTATTGTACACGGAATTATAGCCACGGGTATTTGTAAGGTATTTAGATCATGAGGAAGTTCAGAGTACAATTCTACATCTGTTATCCATCCTTGTAACCTTTCAAGAAAAAAGTTGCACATTTCGCTATGATCGCCACGTAAAAGATTAGTGTCAAAATTCCACAACAAAATTACCTTTATTCTGGTACGTCTCAAGTCATGATCACGCATGACATATTTTATATGCTCAGGCAAATGTCGAACATATGATGTTATAATCTTAATAAATGAGTCTGTCATTCGTCGTAGAGGTCTTTTGATTTCAAGTGATGCAGATATTATACGTAAATCAAGCAAGCCATCTAAAATTAAATCAATGTTCAAGTTTTGTATCCGCGGGTCTATTGTAAGTTCTGATGCTGCATCATTAGGAGTAGAATCACCCAACTCTATAATAGAGCAAATATTAGCAAATCTTGATACTATATCTAATGCATGTTTGTACTCTGCTGCACGCACAGTGATAAATTTGGGCATTTTGAAATCTGGTCCGGTGGATAATAGTAGTCCAAGACGCTGATCAGTTATAGCAACATCATATACGCCAATGAATTGTGGAGGTGAGCGTCTGCTCTCTAATGGATAGTAATAATAAAATACTTTAGTATTTGCCTCAAATCCTGTCATGTGTTCTAATATAGCAACATACTCTTCACCATCACCAATCCCAGCAGGTGCACAGAATACTACAGATACGCCCTCACGTACATACTCAATGGCATCTTTGAAGAGTGATTGTATATTTGCCTTAATGTTATGCTCATTTGGTCGAATACGTGGAGTAAAGAATAGGTAATCGGCCTTTGATATTGCGACTGGTAATCGTTCCATTAGCATTATTGGTTCATCTTCTTTGAGTGTAGATATACTAGGATACGCTCTTGCAATTTCAGGATTCAGTGATATAGCAGTAGAATCTGACTCATCAACAATATAGACAACAGCACCATCTATTGCAGCTTGCCGTGCAATATTGTACCCTTCGGTACTCATGCCAAATATTGTGACTGTGGGAGGAGGTTTGGAGGTGGTAGTGGTAGCAGTAGTGGTAGCAGTAGTGGTAGCAGTAGCATGATGTATTTCATTAGGAATGGTTGTTGCTGCATTGGTGGTAGTGTCATTTTTTTTTGATTTTTTATTTTTAGAACTGTTCTTTACCATATGTACAGTCACAGTGGCTAAAAGAAAAACCTATTGTAAAATTTAGAATGTACGATCTAAAAAGTTCATTAAGGTATTGCATATGCTAGTGTATTATCAGCCCGGTAGTGTAGTGGTCAAGCATGGAGGGTTTTGGACCCTCCGACCCCAGTTCGAATCTGGGCCGGGCTATTATTTTACTACATACAAAAGACATCATTACAAAGTAAAACAGTCATCAAACATTTAGTTTTGTAAGCAATCTAGATGCAATTGCAAAAAATGTGCCTGCCAGTATAACCAATATTGCCACCTCTAGTATGACAAATGATGTAATGTTACCAAATATACCAGCTCTGATAATATCTACTAAATATGTCAAAGGATTAAAATAAAATGCAGTGCGTAACGGTTCCTGCACGCCGTCTGCAGGGTAAAAGGCAGTACTGACAAATGCAAAGAATAAAAATACAGTATTTATGATGACATTAAACCCTTCACTTGATCGAAGTCTGGTAGATATTATAGATGCAAGTGAACCAAACAATACAGATCCAGATACAGCACCAAATATGACAAGAGGAATAGTTACAGATGACAGTACCACATCGTGAAAAAATATTGGATATCCTACTGCTAAAATAAACGACGCACTAACAAGACCAATTATCGCAATTGTAAGGATGTTGCTTAATATGTACTGTCCACGCGTAAATGGGCCTGACATTATCTGTTCAAACATTCCATGTCGTCTATCATTCCATATTATTATACCAGAGACCAGAGTGCTGTTCATTATATTAAATCCAATCATACCAGATGCTAAAAACGCAGGATAATCCAAATCTTTTGGGCCCAGTTGGATTCCAGATACTAGGGGAGCGTATGCAAATCCCGCTATGAATATGTATACGAGTGGAAATATTACCTGCCATATCAAAAATCCAGGATTGAGTGATATTGTGATGTTACGATTTACTAGTCGAAGTATGGGATGCATTGTAATCACTAAAGTGTGTTGTTTGTAGTATTGTGATTACCGATAGGTGTATTGTTGGAATTGTCATGTTGCGTCGATGATTGTTGTTGGTTTTGTTGTTGTTGTTGTTGGTTTTGGTTTTGTAGCACATTACGGTGCTCGGATTGCTTGTTAATGTGAGTCATATCCAAGAATATCTCCTCAAGACTAGTAGGGGTAGCAGACAGATCTTCTATCTCAATTCCAGCGTCATGTAGTATCTGAAGCGTTTGCAATAAAGCAGAATCAGAGTTTGATGATCGGATGATAATGGTGGTCCGAGTCGATTTTTTGTTGTTGTTGTTGTTGTTATATGTGTCATGCGTCATGTGTGAATTTGAGGCTTTTGTGTTATTTTGACTTGCATTATTGTGATGCGCATCACCACTATTGGAGTTGATCTGACAGCCTTGCACACCTGATAACATTTCATGTAAATTTGGAGGGCTGTATGATAAATGAATCTTTATCGTCTTTTCATTTCCGAGTTTTGATTTTAATTCATCAGGTGTACTGACCTCTAATAATTGACCATTGTTCATTATTGCAATCTCATCGCACAAATACTCAACTTCACTAAGTATGTGTGTTGTGTAAAATATACTTAAACCCGTCTTGACTCTATTTCGAAGATAATCAAGCAAGTCACGACGCGCACTAGGATCAAGTCCTACTGTCGGCTCGTCTAAAAAGAGCAACTCCATATCATGCATGAATTCACGCGCCACCTGAACACGCCTGCGCTGGCCTATTGAGAGATCTTCGTTGCGGCGATGTCGTATTTCAACAAGACCAAACTCTTCTAAAAGAGACTCTGCACGTTCATGGCAAACATGTTTTGGCACATTCCACATCATCCCATATTTTTCAAGTGACTTTTCAACTGATAGTGTGGGCTCATAGCTTAACTGTTGTAGTACAACACCTATCTTGTGACGTACTGCAAGTGGCTCCCTTATGGCATCAATACCTAATACAGATATTGAGCCTACAGTGGGTCTGACAAGCGTAGTTAACATCTTGATTGTAGTTGATTTACCAGCCCCGTTTGGTCCCAAGAATCCAAATACGCATCCCTTTTGAACTGAAAACGAAATATCATTTACTGCAATTGTACTAGAATATGACTTTGATAGGTGGCTTACATCTATACATGACACAATTAAACACTGTCAGACGTATTTATAATCATAATTCAATGTTAATGTTAAATCAACCATACATTTGATTATATCTAGGTGTAGATATATATGATTAGTTTATAGCCATTAATAAAATACAGTATAAATGCACTAGGTGAAAAATTTGTGTGAACCAAGCTCATTGGACACAATAATAAAATACATACTTATATTTGGTTATATTCCTGTCTGTATATCGAGTATCATGCATGCGATACATTTAGCTAAGAGTTATTTTTGAATGATCATATCAGTCATAGAGATTAGTTCACACAAAAATTTCAAGGTATAGACTCAGGTCAAATCATTAATTGGTTAAGACTTGGCACTACAAGGTGTGGGCATAAACTGTCCAATCAAGCCCTGATACAGAACAGGTGACAGAATCGTTGCCGCAGGTGTGTTGGTTTTATCTGAGTTTGTACCTTAAGTATTATAAATTGCAATTTACAACTTTTATTACACACCATAACACAGCACAAGGTGATAAAGAATTGACAGATATTGATGACCTAATAGACGAGATTACAAAACAGAGACCAGAGTTAAACAAAGAAGAGATCTTGTCACGCATCAAAGCAAAAAAAGATGCAATCGGTGCAAACTATCTGACTGATAGAGGTGCGGTATTTTTGATTGCAAGTGAGTGTGGAATTACCATCGGCAAGCCAGTAAAATCAGATGTTGCAATAAAAGAGATGTATGCAGGTGCAGGCGAGGTTTCACTAGAGGTCAGAGTGTTGTGTGTGTCACCTATCAGAAAGTACACACAAAAAGACGGAGGGCAGGGCGCGCTTCGAACTATAACCGTATATGATAGTATAGAGGACACTGCAAGTGTAAAGTTGTGGAATGATAAAGCAAGCCTACCAGGGATAAACGAGTTAAAGCCGGGGGACTTTGTAAAAATCACAGGCGCCAACATAAAAGAAGAGAGAGGTAGAGGAGGAGATGACAATAGTAGTGAAGATACCAAAAAACCACTTGCAATTCATGTTGGGTCTGGCTCAATAATAGAGCCAGTTGATACACCACAACGCGAGATACCAACTATTCAGAGTATTACAAAAGATATCAGTGACTTGTCAGAGACTAAAAGTGAATCTAATCTGGTAGTCTCAGGCATACTAGATGGTAATATACAGTTGTTAGAGTATACAAGACAACAGACAGGTGAGCAAGCAACTGCCCTCAAGTTTAGGATGAGGGGGGAGAATGACACTGGTGGTGGTGGTGGTGGTGGTGGTGGCAGTAGTGTAAGACGCATAGTGTTATGGGGCAAAGACATGTCATCAGTACCAAAAAAGATCACAACAGCATCTCCACAAGTGACATTAATTGGAGTATCTACAAAAATTACAGAGCAGCAAGGAATGGAAATTCATGGAAACGAGTCTACTCATTTTGAGATCAAAGGTGGAGAAGGAGACGGCAACGATACAATAGATCCCATTACGATAAGAATTCTAGCAAAGCCCACACCAACAAACAGTAGCAACAATACCAACACAAGACAAGCCATTCTCGGGGTCGACTCTAATGCCAAACTGTACACGATCATTGACAAGGACCAAGTATCAGTGGCATATAATGAAGGCGAGATAATAGAGTGTGTGCCCACTCGCATACAAGGCAGAAGTGTCACGCTAGACTCTAGCTCGTATATCAGAAGCATAAGTAGTGAGAGTACAGATGAGCAAGCAACAGCAATAATGCCGACATTAAAAGATGTGCTAACACCCATACTCGATATAAAACCAGACGGCGGAATATACTGTATTGGTTGCGTCTTGTTTAATGCACCGGATATGCGAGAGATACTGACAAAAAATGGTGATACAATACGTATGGCTGAAGTTGGAATCGGAGATGGTTCTGGTGAGGGTGTGATCAAAGCATGGAGAAACCAATCAACATTGTTTGAAAAATGCAATGTAGGAGACAAATACATCATAACAGGCATTAGAGCGCAGCAGGGTATGGGTGAGGGTATGGTAGACCTGACGTTGACTGAATACTCTACGATTACACCAGAAGCATCTGTGAGAGAAGAGACGCCACAACAGTAATGCTCAAAATCACTAGTCCCAAAATCCACGCGTTGTGACATACTGTCTTTCTGCCTCATAGATCTGTTTGAAGAGATTATCTTCATCATCACTTATCATATTACGCAATATACGCGCAGCAGTATCAGCACCGATACCGTGCCCAGAGATGACCATTACAGCAACTTTACCAAAGGATTCTATGAGAGATGCCACTTTCCAAGCTCGATCAAACTTTTTCTTCTCCTCAAGGGTGATTTTGATTCCACCAACTCTTTTACGAATGATACCAGACAGATTAATGTCAGAGTAATATGATGCGGTAATCTGTCCACTACGACAGTGCGGACATTTCAATTTACCTATTATATCACACGTCTCTACAATCCTCTCCCATTTACCACATCGCATGCATATCATACGATGTTTAGTATGTGTGATTCTGTTCTTGATGGAATCTAGTATGCGCTTGTCAAGTACAGCAGGTGACGAATAATATCTAGAGGTATGGTCTAGTATTGGAACTGCCAATTTTGAGAATCCATCTGTCGCCTCATTCCAATGTACCAAAATCTGGCCATTTTTAATATAATCAAGTATCATTTGGCATCCGTCGAGATCATACTTGTCATGAAATAGTTCTCGGAGTGCTTCTTTGACTATTGGTGTGTTTACATATTGATTGTACAAAAAGCGAGCAAACCTACTCTCATACATGTCACCTCGTCTTGTAGCACCAAATTTTTTTGCAGCACACCACACACGCCAATTAAGATTGTGAGTGCCTACAAGTGATGTGCCTATCACTTTTGGTAGGTCATAGTCATCTTGCAACAAACGTAACAGTAAGAGTTCAGATATGCGTATAGATGATGAAGATAAAACGATACGATATCCATCTGAGCGAGAGTCTACTCGCGAATTTGAGAGTGCAGACAACATTGATGATAATAGTATTGCCAGAGTTGCATTGATACGGCTTCCAAAACAGCAATGTAGTATGATAACACCTTGTAGTTTTTGAGATTCGACTATAATACTACTATTTCCATTATTAATATAATTTTGATCAGTACTTTTTTGATCAGTAGAGTCGTAATTAATATTATTATGAACAGTATGATTATGTTTAGCATTATGTTTAGCATTATGTTCATCCATCAAAGGAATGTCAAATGTTATCTCATCAAACACGTGATTCTGAGCAGTAACTTTTCCATCTTTGATCAATCCACGTAGCTCACCCACCCTATACGCAGTCTTGTAATCAATTGGCATCGTCTCCCCCTCCCAATAAGGAACTGTCTTTGAAGCCGCACCTGACATATGTGGCCCAAGCGGCTCGACATTTACCGTAAATGACTTTTCATCCACATTTAGTATTCGCCACTGTGAACCACGAAGTACAAAGATGTTGCCTTGCTCACCATGATCACCAACAAACCTTTGATCAAGTGTTCCCATCCTTTTTCTGCCCACAGTATCAAATACCTTAAAGCGCAACATATCAGGTATAGTAGAGAGATTCTCAAAGTGATATGTAATGTACCGTCCACTTTTGATAAATGTCATATTTTCACGATCATATATAATGAGTCTACTCTGATCAAGTTGTTCTAGTACTTGGGAGAATGTCTCTAATTCTAAGTTGTGGTATGGATATGCCTTTTTTATCATATCTAGTGCTGCATTAATTTTTATCTTGTGTGAGCCTGCCTGAATAGACAGTCCTATCATGTGGTGTGCCAAGACATCAAGCGCATTGAAATGCAGGTGTTGTTGTTCAATTGAGCCATTGTGTATGCGCTCTAAAATTGACATTGCTTCTAGCTCATCATCAGCACTGTTGGTTATGATTAATCCACGCGCAGAATCCCTGTTATGCCTGCTGCGGCCTATTCGTTGAATAAACTTTGAGACTTGCCGAGGAGAGCCATAATGAACAACCAATTCTACAGAGCCAATATCAATTCCTAGTTCAAGTGAGGATGTACAGACTATAATACGCAGTCCTTTGCCCTCACGCAACAAGTGTTCTGTATCCTCTCTGACACTTTTTGACAATGAACCGTGGTGTAACTCAACTGGTGTTGTGGCTATCTCTTTTAGTACAGACGCCAAAAACTCAGCTTCTCCTCTAGTGTTTGTAAATAGTAAGACAGGGGAGTCTAAATTGTACTCTTTGATACGATCATATATTGCGCGCGCAATATCAGATATTGAACCGCTCTCATACACGATATCAACATCATACTTGCGTAGCGTTCTGTCTTGTATGACACGACAGGGCCTATTCGTACCAGAGACAAACTTTGCAGCATCAGAAATATTCCCAACAGTAGCAGATAATCCAATACGTGTTAATGGATGACGTGCATTTAATTCGAGTCGTTCTAAACTCAAAGAGAGTTGAGAGCCACGCTTGTTTGATAGCATCTCGTGGACCTCATCAATTACAACCCACTGTAAACTTGCAAGTGGCAACAACATCTTTGGCTGTGAGAGTAATACGACTAGTGTCTCTGGAGTTGTGATTAGTATATCAGGTGGGTTCTCTGTAATCTTTTTGCGCTGACTCTGGGGCGTATCCCCATGCCGGATTCCAATTGTAAGATTGCAATTTTTAGCATATGTGGTTATACGACGAAAGACGTCCTTGTTTAGAGCACGAAGGGGTGTGATGTATAATATTTGGATGCCATCGTGTTTTGTTTTTTGTAGTGATTCTGATACTATAGTGAATATTGGAATTACAGAGCATTCAGTCTTGCCTGAGCCGGTGGGTGCCACAACCAAGCAGTCACGTTTTTGAAGTATGAGAGGAGATGCTTTTGATTGTATAGTAGTTAGCCTCTCAAAGCCAAATTTTGCAAAAAGAGATTCAATCACTTGATTTTTTGGCTTTGTTTTGGTTGCTGGGTTTTGACTTTGTTTTGGTTGTGATGTTGTCTGAGGCAGTGTTGTTGTCTGAGGTGCTAATGGTTGTTTTTTCTTTTCCAGATGCGTGTTCTCTTTTTTTGATTTTTCTATCAGAGTCATTAATAGGGCTTGTTCTTGCTCGCTCATATAGAATTGCCCCTACCAGCCCAGCAGCAAACAACACAGTGCATATAATTGGAATATAATCAAATATTTCTGTCATGTTAGGGTTTTTGATAACTACCGTTAAAAATCTTAAGATTGACCAGCAATCTTGTAACTGTTTTACGGCATGAGTAATAAAGCAACTAAAAAATCACAATGACGCGTGACTTTAATCTGTGTTAGAATTTGTGAGTGTCATCATATCAAACATAATTCCTCTCAAATGGTATTGTAAGCTCAAAAAAAAAGAATCAAAATTGATCTCAATTATACAAAACACACAAGTGTAAAAACACACCAAATAGTTGGACATAAAATTAGAGTAAAAAATACAATCTAAAAAATATTATATGTCTACATTTAATATATATTTAATATACATTTAATATATATTCAACACACATGCACAATACTCATAATCATTTCTCACTAAACCAAACATCAACAAACTTTACCAGTAACCGTTCAACCCCCCCCCCCCCCCCCCCCCCCCACCTCACACTGTAACACTACACAAAACTGCCCAGTACAATTGTCTTGATTGTGGTGCAAAATTTCAAGCTAAAAATAACCTTCCACCAAACGGTCAGTTCGATTACTCTGTAATTCGCTATGTAACATATCAATCCATGCACAGAAAGACTCCTAAAATGGTTTCAGAAGATTTAAAGAATCTGTTCAAACTAGATGTTTCTGATACGACAATTCGTAATATATACGACCGTCAAACTGCAATGCTAAAACCCATAAGAGATGGTTTCATGGCAGAATTAGAAAAATCACAATCAGTAATCATGGATGAGACCGAATACAAAGGTGAGCCCAAAAGATGGATAATGGCAGTTAGAAACGATGACACCGTAGCGTACCTGCACTCTCAGAATCGTAGTGCAACAGATCTCATAGCACAGGCCGAAAACTGTATTGGTGCAATAAGTCGAGATGGATATCGCGGATATGATACTGTATTTCCAAATCACATAAAACAGCGCTGCACACAACACATTGTGCGGGAGAGTGGAACCATTTCAAATCGTAGTGAACTTGAATCTGCTACCAATTTGTATAATGAGTTGAACAAAAAATTTATCGCGTTGCGCAAATGGACTCGTGGCAACTACTCTTTAAAGAGTAGGCGTTCATATGTTACAAAACTTCAAAAATGGTTGTGTGGTATAATATCTAGATACAAAAAAAAGCAGGTATGAAATAATGAAAAAGTTTGGCACCACACTAGAAAACACAGCGCCCGAACTGTTTACATTTGTTTTGTATCCAATTATACCACAAATCTTGGAGAACAGTCAATGAAACCTGTAATAGGTCAGAGGAACAGTCGTCTGCAGTTGAAGAGTGACAAGGGGCAGAAAATCTCTGTGTAATATTTAGTTGTGTTGAGACGTGGAAGATGCGTGGACTAAATGTTTAGTAGTTGTGTAAAACTATTGGTCCATCGTCTGATGATATATCTTAAAAATATATGATCTTGTTATTATGCCAAAATAGGTTGGTTCATACCACAAAATCCATGGGCGACACACCACCTGCTTCCATGTCTGTGGCAGGCAAATGGGTGGAGTCGGCCCGACGGTTGTTGTGTAGAGGTGCTTCCATGTTTCTCTGGTTACGCATGTCTACGCAGTGCGTCCCGAAGTTCGCGTGCTGTCAAGTTGGTGTGTGATGGTGTATCCGTAAGTACATACGAACTTGACGCTCCCTCCCACCAACCAACTCTGTTTCCTAATTGTACCTGTAGATACACCATTTGTCATCCGACAGAGACTCGGCAGGCGTCATGAGGCGAGTTAGAAAACAAAGATTCCCTACCAAATAGTTTACAAAGAGTAGATGCGGTAGAAAAATTTCACTATCCTGCAAGAATGGTAATCGGTAGGAACAACACTGTTATCGACAGTTAATGCAAGGATCTTCAAAAGACACTCCGGATTTGGAAAGACCTCCTTATATAACGCAGGATGCGAGGATATACAATGACTGCAAAACGTACAAAAACGGCTTTGATTCTATGCATGCTTGCAACATTTGCTATGGCTTCGGTGCAATATACGGCTGCAATTAGCAGTGACACGCCGCAACACGTTGATGATTCCCGGATGGTTACTTTTCTTGACAATGTGATTGACAAAACCGGAACAACCATAACCGAACACACGCTTGATGACTCGTCTGTTGTTACTGTTACAAATACCGTAACGCCTACAGGGAGTAACACGTACATAGTACAGTCGATAGCTGCTTATCGTGGTGTCACTATTAACAACGAAACCATTACAGTTACGAAGAATGCCGACAACACGATCCATATGATCAACGAAAAGCACGGATTTAATGTCGTGTTTGGCCGTGGGGACAGTAGTGGTTTTAATGAGCATGGACAGATACAGGTACGCAACTCGAAAACCATTCACCCCCTAGGTAGTGGAAGTTCGGACATATCAGGCGCCAAAGTGGATCTGTATGATAGTGGCTACAAGGCAACGTGGGAGGAACTACTGCGCTTGGAAGACCGTTATGAACAGTGTAATCTTAGAGATTACGAGACTTCCGCAGTTGTATTAGGCAACGACTATTGGACAACTGTCCACTGGAACTTTGATCAGTTCTATTTCCATTGGTGCATACTAGGACACTCTGTAGACAACGGTGAAATATCGTTCCAAGGAAACACGTATGAGTGGTCTGGAAGCAGTAACCGAGCAGACTATCGCGACTTCTCGCACGGGTCAAACACGGGTTCGTTCAGAGTAGAGGCTGACGCATGGTATGGAAGCTGGTAAGTTCCATCTACTCCCTTTATTTTCTTGGAAGTTCTTTGCACATTGTGCGGTTTTCATCACTAGTATTGGCTGGTCGTTCTATCTAGTTCAAATGGCATTTTTGGCGGTCAGTGGATCATTCTTTGATCTGGAATATTATCTTACATCCCGTCTTGGCCATGTAGATTTTATATTAATCTACGCGACAATAACATTTCTCGTAATATTCGGATTGTTCAAAAAGAACATGCTAAAAAAAAATATGTCTTTTATTTTGATTTGTGTGGCTGTGGTTCTTAATCTCGTCTTAAGGTTGACTGTTATGGCATGAATTCGGCCTTTAGTACCCTGTGGGGGTAACAAGGTGGTTTCCTTATGCTGTTCAGCGCTCTCAAGAGGTGATCATGATGTCGTTGCGGACATCTCTCTGTCCGATGCCTCCAATCTCCTAGATTTTGTAGTTAGCGTCCGTGTACCAGTTTATACAGGGACTAAAGTCTGCATGATCTGCCTACTTGTTCGCACGTCTACGGGTCACGCAGACTTTACAGTCCATCCTGTAATGATTGACATAGGTTCACGCCAATTGCCACTTCTCAGTCGTTTGGATGTTGGTCTTCTGTTGCTGACTAACGTACCTAGCGCCTCAATCCACTTCTCGCAGAGTTCGAATTGAGACCAACTCGAACCCATCTGGCAGGATTAAATCTTACTTTGCCCCGAACCTGCATGTTGACAGGCACGAATCCGGATGGCAAAATTCGAGCTGAAACCGATTCGAAAAACGTGATAGCGGGCCTAAAGGTGTTTGGACCCCAATTGGGGTGCGAATACCCAACACATGACGGCAGAAAGCGAACCGGGACGCTTACAGTATACATACCCCTTTTTCATTTGTGTATGTATTTGATCTGATTGAGTTTAAGCATTTATCAAGGGCGTGTGATACACTGTACATTGCAGTGCGCAAACCAACTTCTACATATGATTGCGTCTTTGTGAGATGTTCTGCGTCTCCGGGCTGGATTTAGAAGCGTAACCGTTCAACCCCTTCCCAAATTTTGGCACAAATTCACCGCCTAACGTCTGGCGCAGGTACAGGGGTGGAACGGTTACACTTTACCATACTCAAAGGTTTGTATACCAGACGTTAAAATTTTATATGAAAATATAGCATCAGCATCCTTTTTAGAATTAATATTATGATCATGATATGTAGTAACGGTTTTCTGTTGATTAAAATAATTATCATATATGGCACACGATACATACCCATACAGTTGTTTTTTTTGTGCAACAGTATCTTTTTCACTTATCAAATGTATCTTTATGTGTGAAAAGAGATCAACTTCTGCGGCCATATTCTCGACCTCTTTGTCATCAAAGACACGTACCATATTACTAGTCATTACAGTCACACCATAATGTACTGCAAGTCTTGCCAAATTGCGCATATATCTGAAGAATTTTTGACTCTTTTCTCGCAAATCTCCATACCGGCTGTATTCGTATGAAAACAAATCAGTCAAGCTATCAATCACTACCAGATCAAAAGGACAATTACCATAAAGTAATTTTTCTATCAATCTCATCTGCTCTGATACACTCTGCACTCTGGCAACTGATATTGCATCAAGTATGTCAGTTATGCTATTGACATGTTGCTGTTCAGATATCTTGTCATTTTGGCCGTTATTTTGGGTGAGACTTGTTGCCATCTCCATTATCCTCTCTGGCCTAAACGTACCTGCAGTATCCACATACAACACACGTCTGCGCTCACCATATATGGCAAACCTACAAGCAGCCTGCAGTAACATCTGAGTCTTACCAGTACCGTGTCTGCCAAACACATCTACAATAACACCAGACGGAATCCCACCTCCAAACATATCATCCAAAATACCCACACCAACTGCAACAACACGTCTACTAGTTGATCTATCTGTCAATTCGATCACAAAACTGATCTACACAGCACAACACATAAGGCTTTTATTCAAGACTTTCATGCACAAATCAAGTGAAAAATTAGTGTCCCAGACCAATACAGCAAAGAGACCATTGACTACTCTACAAAAAAACACAAAGAGACTAGTCACAGTCAGGCTAAAAAATGAAGTAGAATACAAAGGCAGAATGAGCAACATTGATGCATACATGAACCTAATCATGGTTGATGCTGAAGAGTTGCACAATGGTAAAACAATAGCAAATTACGGCAGAGTTATAGTTAGAGGAAATAACGTACTGTTCATAAAACTAGAAGATGAACTATGACTCGAGGCATTAATCATGGCCAGTTTCCTATTCACCTCTGAATCAGTAACAGAAGGTCATCCAGACAAGATATGCGACAACATATCAGATGCATTTGTAGATGCATACCTGCAACAAGACCCAGATGCTCGAGTTGCAGTAGAGACACTCGTCACTACGGATTTTGTAGTTGTGGCAGGCGAGTACAAGTCAGACATAGCAAATGTCGATGAGACAACACAAGAGAAACTAGTAAGAGATACCATCAGAGAGATAGGATATAATGACAAGAGTCTAGGGTTTGATGCAGACACCTGCCAAATAATACTCAAAGTACACCAACAGAGTCAAGATATCAGCATGGGCGTGACGGCAACGTCTCGGCGAGAACAAGGTGCAGGAGACCAGGGGTTGATGTTCGGCTATGCCACAAATGAGACACCAGAGTTAATGCCAATGCCAATTATACTTGCACATAAATTAACAAAGAGACTCTCTCAAGTCCGAAGAGACAACACTATACCATGGATCAGACCAGATGGCAAATCTCAAGTCTCTGTACAGTATAAAGACGGCAAGCCCACAAGTGTTGATGCAGTTGTAATATCAACACAACATGCAGATGACATCTCACAACAAGTTATCACCCAACAGATCACAGATATGGTGATAAAACCCGTGCTAGGGGACATGTACAATGACAATATAGTAATACACATCAATCCTACTGGTAGATTCGTGACGGGTGGTCCCAAAGGAGACACCGGTCTTACAGGCCGCAAGATAATAGTTGATACGTATGGTGGATTTGGAAGACATGGTGGAGGGGCATTTTCAGGCAAGGACCCATCAAAGGTAGACAGGTCAGCATGTTACATGTGCAGATATATTGCAAAAAATATTATTGCAGCAGGAATTGCTGAGAGATGTGAGGTTCAGATTGCATATGCAATCGGAGTGGCAGAGCCAGTATCACTTTATGTCAATACTTTTGGAACAGGTCGCATTACAGATGAGAATATAACAAAAATGGTAAGGGAGAACTTTGATATGAAACCAGCGGCCATAATATCAAAATTAAACCTCAAACACATATCATACAAGAAGACAGCATCATATGGTCATTTTGGTAGAGACGAGTTTACGTGGGAGAAGACAGACATGGCACAGACATTAAGGCAGTATGCCGACAGTCTCTAACTGTTTTACAACAGAAAATAGAGTAATTCCAGTAGTTTGTGATATTTTGGTATGATCACTGACAAAGCCGCCTGCAATCACACCTAAATCATCGACTCCAAATATGGTATCAGTTTTACTACTATGTGATAACGCTTTTTTATACAGTGCCTCCATAGAGACTGGATTTATCTCCACATCATATGCTTTAGCAAGCAAAGACATGTAAGTGAAAAATGGTATGCAGTCCGGACCTACCAAATCAAGTGTTGTACTAAAAGTAGTATTTTCAACAAGTTTTTTGATTGCCCATATGATTATATTTGTCACATCATCTATATGAATTGGCTGTATGAGACTGTTGCAATTAAATATGTCAAGTGGCTCTTTTGTGCCAGATATTTTGTGCTTGTGCACATATGAGGATAGATAGTCCATGCGTCGTCGTTGTGGTGCAATGGTGTGCTGCTGCCCCCCGACTACATAAGATGGGCGAAGCACAACATGATTTAGTTTTGATTCAGCAACCACACATTCGGCAGCATATTTGGCAGCAAGGTACGCAATTGGTGTATGCAAAGACGCACCTAGTCCACTCATGTGTATAATGTTCGGTATACTGGCTCTCTGTGCCAAAAATACTGCAAGTGATGCTGTACGAACAATAGAGTCTTCGAATCTACATAGAGCCGATTGCCTGCCATTGCCTGCAAGATTTATCAACACATCAAAGTGTCTGATAACAGATAAGATATTTGTCAAACTTTCATTTGGTGTAATATTGCACTTTTCATAATTATTAACACGAGAGTCATTATTATCTAATTCATAATACTTGTAATCATCAGGATTAATGCGCTCAAAAGAATCAGATCCATGATATAGAGGCTCAAGTGTCTTGCGTGATAGTGTGATTATACAAACATCTTTTAAAAGTAGGGAGGTTTTGAGTTTGTGGTATAAAGCACTACCAATGAAACCATTTGCACCTATAATGGCAACTTGCGTACTCACACAAACAAGATGATCATTGTAGTTTTAAGTGTAATCAACATAACACAAACAAAAATACTACTAGACGTAAGATATGATATGCACGAGAGAAAAAACAAGATATTAAATACAGTAGATGATTATATAGAAGGAAGAGTCCAACTCACCCAACAGATACTTGATCAATATAACAACAGTGTACAAAAAGACGGACAGCGCACAGGGTATACAACTGGTAGTTGTGCTGCTGCTGCTGCCACTGCTGCACTAAAAGCCATACTAACGGCAAGGGCCACATATGGCATATTGATATCCTTGCCAAAACAACGCCGGCTCTTGATACCAATCAAAAAGTGCGTCTTTGATGATAGTTCTGCTACATGTACAGTAATCAAAGATGGGGGAGATGATCCTGACGTCACTCACGGGGCCGAAATTATAGTCAGACTCGAATTAACTGATAACACAAATATCATAGAGATTACAGGCGGAGAGGGAGTCGGAATAGTCACAAAGCCCGGACTCGGTCTCACACTCAATGAATCTGCGATCAATCCTGTACCAAAAAAGATCATAGAAGAGAATCTTAGAGCAGAGATACCATCTGATATGCTAAACACATATGGTATAAAGGCCACAATTATAGTGCCAAAAGGTAAAGAATTAGGACCTAAAACAGATAATCCACGACTAGGAATAATAGGCGGAATCTCAATACTAGGAACAAGTGGTATTGTCATACCATTTTCTACTGCATCATACGCAGCATCAATTAGACAAAACCTAGATGTGGCAATTGCAATGAGTGAGGATGTAGTTGTGCTGACTACGGGTGGCAGAAGTGAGGAATTTGCAAAAAAAACCATTGCGGATTTACCAGATCACTGTTTTATTCAGATGGGGGATTTTGTAGGATATTCGGTTAGTGAGTGCGCAAAGAGATCAGAGCACATCAAACAGGTGTATGTTGTTGGATTTATAGGTAAATTAGCAAAGATGGCAAAGGGTGTGAGACAGACACATGTCAAAGGCTCAAAGGTAGATACAAAGTTTCTTGCAAATTTGGCGCAACAAGTAGGAGCAGACCACAATATCATACAAATGGTATCCAAAGCAAATACAGCAAGACACGTATTGGAGATTATATCAGAAACCAAACACGCAAAGCGGTTCTTTGGGATTTTGTGTCACAATGTGTATGAGCATATGATAAAACATGCACGATCTGAGAAAATTCCAATTCAAGTGATACTCTTTGATTTTGATGGTCGTGTGTTGGCAAAAGCAGAGGGTAATTAATTGTACAGTTTGACACTTTCACAAGGTATTTTATAAAAATCATTATACGACACATATGGCAGACGACAATAATATAGCAATATTGGCAATTACAAAACATGGTATTAGCACTAGTCTAAAATTACACAAATATTTTCCAGAATGGATAGTATACGCACCAGAAAAATTTGCAGCTACATATGAGTACGACAAGCGCGTGAAATGGTATACTGATACAACATCACACATGATACCTCAAATCTTTGGCAAATACAACGGTATGATATGCATGTTCTCACTTGGAGCTACCATACGATTAATTGCGCCACATATGAAAGACAAAAAGACGGATCCGGCAGTCTTGGTGATAGATGAGATGGCCAATTTTGTAATCAGTGTATTGTCAGGACATATTGGTGGCGCAAATTATTTGGCAAAGACAGTTGCACAAAAGATAGGCGCACAAGCAGTAATCACTACGGCAGCTGATGTCAAGAATACCATACCAGTAGATATGGTGGGGCGAGATCTCAAATGGGTCATACAAGATGATACTCACATTACAGCAGTCAGTGCACATATGGTCAATGAAGATAAAATTGGCATATACCAGGATGCAGGGACTGGCATCAAAGAGTGGTATAATAAAGAGTTGCCAGTAAATGTTCACATTTATAAGACACTTGATGAGATGTACAAGTCAGATTCAGTAGCATATCTTATCATAACTGACAAGATAATCATCAAACCAGATATTAGCAAACCGACTGTAGTGTATAGACCCCCCACACTAATAGTAGGAGTTGGATTGCACTATAACACAACAGCACAGACTATCATAGATGGTATTACACATACATTTGAAAAGTACAGACTTGCAAAAAAGAGTATCGCAAAGATCTCTTCTATGAAAAAACCTGTTGATATACCAGGGTTAGCACAGGCAGCAAAAGAACTCGACGTGCAGTTATTATTGCATGAAAAGGACAGATTGGCAGAAATTAAAGTACCAAATCCATCTGATACCGTAAAATCCTTTGAGGGTACAGCAAGCGTATCAGAAGCATCATGTATGATATCATGCAATATGGGTAGTTTAATAGTAGAGAAACAGAAATTTCCACCAGACTTGACAATAGCAGTAGCAAGGGAAGAGGCGGGGTGATGATGAACAACAACAACAACAAAAGACGTGGCTTGTTACTAATTGATAGAGGAAGTCGTGAACGCGAAGCATCAGAAGAACTAGAGAGTATTTGCGCAGGTGTAAAAGAGAAAGGAAACTATGAATTTGCAGAGTACTGTTTTTTGGAGGTAGAGCCACCATATATTGAGGATGGTATGCTAAAGTGCCTCAAGCCAAATATAATAGACACACTAACTATTGTGCCATACTTTTTGTATCCTGGCAAAAAGGTCAAAAATGCAGTAACAGATGCCATATCATACCAAGACAAGACAGACATCAAACTGCTAGTCACAAGGGCAATGAGTATGCACAGCACATTAATTGATATCGTGTATAGCCGTGTTGCAGCAGCACTGCAGGACAACAATGTCACAGCACCAGATTCAGAGATAGATGTAATGATAATAGGGCATGGGAGCATGGATCCGAATGCTCAAAGATCTATGGATTATATAATAAATGGTCTCAAAGACAGATATCGTAACATTAGTAGGTGCTGGCTTGAGATAGAACAGCCAGACATATTTGCAGGAATAAAAAAGTGTGAGGTAGACTACCCAAATGTACTAGTTGTTGTGTTTTACTTTTTGCATGAAGGCGCACATGTTAAAACTGACATAAATAGTGACTTGTTGCCAGCACTTGAAAAATCAACTATAAAAAATGTATACATTACAAAACATATAGGTACAGATGAACGAATAGTCGACCTAATAGTAGAGAGAGCCAAAGAGGTAGAGTCAGCAATTGTCACAGACTAACAGGGGCCAGTCAATTGAAGATGAAAGCATGCGCATCATCGACTCTGAAATTGATGGTAAGAGCATATATGGTGAGAAAGAGTGGAAGATAGTAAGACGTGTGATACATGCAACAGCAGACTTTGATTTTGCTACAGATGGCAAGATCATATTTTACCACAATGCAGTAAAAAGTGGCATGCAGGCACTCAAAAATAGATGTAACATCATAATTGATGTAAATGGAGTGATAGGTGGACTCAACAAGCAAAATCCAAAAGACTTTGGAAACGAGATAATATGTAAGATATCAGACCCTCAGATAGCACAGATGGCAAGGGAAATGTCTCTGACTAGATCACAGACTGCCATGCGCATGTTAGCCGACGAGATGAATGGTGGTATAGTAGCAATCGGCAATGCACCTACGGCACTCAGAGAGGTCATAAAGATGACAAGGGAAAAAGTTACAAAACCAGCGCTAGTGATAGGCATGCCTGTGGGTTTTGTTGATGCAGCAGAGTCAAAACACGAATTATCAACACTGCAAGATGATAATATACCATTTATTACAAATGTAGGTAGAAAGGGAGGAAGTCCGGCCACATCTGCTATAATAAATGCCATGTATAAGATGATCAGAGAAGAAACTGCAAATTAAAATGGTATATGGTATTGAAATTTTATGCCATGTATTGCGATGGCATTACGATGGCATTACGATGGCATTACGATGGCATTACGATGGCATTACGATGTTATACTACCACATGATATTATCATATTATACTATCATATAATACATATATACAAATCAATATACTAAAAATTATTTATAAACATTCAATCAACGTCTCTTGTATGTCTTTGAGTTTTCAACAAACATGTATGCAAATGCCGACATATCAAAGTACAAATGTCCATATGCTGCAAGTGTATTATACATCATAATACCATCTCGATATCTCCATATTCCCATATTGCGTGATTTTACCTCTTCATCACTATTATGAAAATACGAGGCACGATATTCATCATCCGCATTATCTAATATCATACATAATTTGGCATCACGTGGAACATGAATCATCTTTGAGTAATGAAACTCGTGTCCCCTGAACGCATGTTTTTTACCACCCGTAATTGGCGTATACGAATCAATCATACCTTTAGTATATCCCAAGACTGGCCTTTTTGTCATTACAACACTGGGATCAAAGAGTCCCACCATCTTGTGCTTTGTGCCTTTCTGTGTTGTGATATCTTTGCAAAGATACATCAACCCACCACACTCAGCATATATTGGAGCCTCATCTTCTGCTGCGCGTTTTATTGATTTCATCATTGATTCGTTACGCTCTAGTTGCTCTGATAGTATCTCTGGAAAACCACCTCCAATGTATACACCATCGCATGCAGGTAGTTTCTTATCTGACACTGGACTAAAAAATATCAACTCTGCGCCCTCACGATATAATGCATCCAAGTTATCCTGATAATAGAAATTAAAAGAGTTATCCAATGCCACTGCAATAACTGGTTTATTACTATTTTTGGCCTTGTGCGGTATGGTACGTGGTTTTAACGATGAGAGTCCCAAATGTTGCGGTATGGTACGATTAATTTTTTTGCGAATAGTAGACGTTTGATTAGAAGATGCCATATGAGACAGAGGCGGCGGCAAGGGTCGCACACACGAAGATAATAAATCCAGTATACGGCTTGTATCTAATTTTATAGACTTTGCAATATCTTGTATACGCTCTTGCAATATAGTATGGTCTATAGTAGAGTCTAGTCCTAGATGCCGCTCTTTTAATTTCAAAGACTCGTCTCTGTGAATTGTTCCCAATATTGGAATATTCAAATCACTAAATGCATCCCAACAAATATTTTGGTGTTTGTAGCTTGCTAATCGGTTCAATATCACACCTATGATTCTAGAGTTTTTTTTGAATGCCTTGAATCCTAAAGCAACAGCAGCTACTGAGCGTGCAGCCTTTGAGGCATCAACAACTAGTATGACAGGTGAGCGTGTGATTGATGAGACTTGAAAAGTACTAGCAAGATCAGTTTTACCATCATGTCCATCATAGTATCCCATTACTCCCTCAATTACAGATATGTCCGAATTTTTTGAGTGAGTGAGAAAGCTCTCCAGTAACCTATTTTTACTACCCATAATCCAAGTGTCCAAATTATGTGCAGGACGTCCTGCTGCTACACCCAGATATAACGGATCAATATAATCAGGCCCAACTTTAAAGGGTGATACAGTAAATCCTTTATTTCTCAACTCGTTGATTATAGCACATGTGATGGTGGTCTTGCCGACACCACTTGATGCGCCTGCAATAATCAATCGTTTATTGCTCATGTGTATGTATGATAACAATTCTAATAATATCTTGTTGTTTAGAATGTGCATGGGAAAAGATGATGGACTAGTTATAGTGTATACAGGTAGGTGGTAAAGGCAAGACTACAGCGGCACTCGGAATGGCATTACGTGCAGTAGGACATCAAAAGTGTGTATGTATGGTACAGTTCATCAAGGGGTCGTGGAGTTATGGTGAGATGTACTCTTCTAAATTGTTAGAGCCACAGTTTGAGATGAGTGTGAAGTTGTAGAGATGGACGGTTCTTTAGCAGATGGCACTATAAGAGGTTATAGTGAGTGGCCTGGTAACCGTCCAACCCCCGTAACCTGCGCCAGACGTTAGGCGGTGAATTTGTGCCTAAATTTGGGAAGGGGTTGGTAACCGTTCAACCTCCGTACTTGCGCCAGACGTTAGTCGGTGAATTTGTGCCTAAATTTGGGAGGGAGTTGAACGGTTACAAGGGGTTGAACGGTTACCATTTTTATAATGGCAAAATCTATAATGGTTGTTATCAATCCCGTTGCTGTCCACAAAGGGCCGCAGTTTTTTTCAGAATTTTTTTATCAAAGCCACATAAAGACTATCTGGGTTTCAGCCGCATGCTTTGTCCAATTCTGGACTGCATGTATCTTTTTATTTAATAGTTTGTAAGAGATGTTGGTTGACGATCCCGGTGTAGTTTACTAGGCTACTCCACTTTTTTCAGAATCTTTTTTAATATATCTAAACCTAGCATGTATATGCAGTATCATGAGATGTGTACTGTATTGATTGATGAGACTTGAAAAGTACTAGCAAGATCAGTTTTGCCATCATGTCCATCATAGTATCCCATTACTCCCTCAATTACAGATATGTCCGAATTTTTTGAGTGAGTGAGAAAGCTCTCCAGTAACCTATTTTTACTACCCATAATCCAAGTGTCCAAATTATGTGCAGGACGTCCTGCTGCTACACCCAGATATAACGGATCAATATAATCAGGCCCAACTTTAAAGGGCGAGACAGTAAATCCTTTATTTCTCAACTCGTTGATTATAGCACATGTGATGGTGGTCTTACCGACACCACTTGATGCGCCTGCAATAATCAATCGTTTATTGCTCATGTGTATGTATGATAACAATTCTAATAATATCTTGTTGTTTAGAATGTGCATGGGAAAAGATGACAGACTAGTTATAGTGTATACAGGTGGTGGTAAAGGCAAGACTACAGCGGCACTCGGAATGGCATTACGTGCAATAGGACATCAAAAGTGTGTATGTATGGTACAGTTCATCAAGGGGTCGTGGAGTTATGGTGAGATGTACTCTTCTAAATTATTAGAGCCACAGTTTGAGATGATTGCAGCAGGAAAAGGTTTTGTTGGGATTATAGATGATCACAGTCCCCGAGAAGAGCACCAAAAGATTGCAAGGCAAGCATTAGAGTTGGCAAAAGAAAAGATACAGTGCGGCAAGTATGATATTGTGATATTAGATGAGATAAACTATGCAATTGACCTAGGATTGGTAGAATTGGCAGATGTGCTTGATGTTATAGATGCACGTGGTGGTGGTGATAGTAGCACTACAACAATAGTACTAACTGGTAATCGCGCCCCCAAAGAGATCATTGAGCAAGCAGACTTGGTGACAGAGATGAAGGAGATCAAGCATCCATTCAAAAAAGGAATAAAGGCAAAAAAGGGTATCGACTTTTAGAAACTGTTTAATGTGCCCAAGACAACATATCTACATGTCTACTACCACAACAACAACAACAGATGACAATGTACCAGAACAAGGCGAGATTGTAATTGCGACTGTCACAAAAGTGATGGATCATGGAGCATACGTGTCACTAGACGAATATGATGGAGTACAGGGATTTTTACACATCTCAGAGATTGCACCAGGATGGATACGCTCTATTAACAAACATGTCAAAAATGGCGAGAAAAAGGTACTAGTAGTCAAAAAGGTAAATCCCCACAGAGGTGATATTGACTTGTCACTCAAGCAGATCTCAAAGGATCAAAGAAAACAGAAACTCAAAGAGGTAAAGAGGTACGAAAAGGGCAATACACTATTACAAAATGTACAAGACAAGCTAAATCTGAGTGAGGAGGACATTACAAAATTAGAGGACAAGATATACACAAAGTTTGACTCTGTGTATGATGCGTTCATAGAGATAGGGCGTAGAGGTGAGGGTGTAGTTGAGAATATGCAAATTGATGATAAAATTGTGCAAGTTATGTTAGATGTGGCATCAAAAATCAAACTACCATCAGTTGAGATTAGAGGAGTAATGGAGATAACAAGTAGTAGACCCAATGGTGTAGAGGTGATAAAAGAGGTATTACAGGGTGCTGCTGCAATATCAGATAACAAAGACAGTACAACAGAAAAGACAGAGATCACTTATTTGGGCGCGCCAAAATATAGACTGTCAGTTATATCAGAGGATTTCAAATCTGCCGAAAAGTCACTAAAACCAATAGTAGCAGAGATTCAGTCACGTATCGAAAAGAAAAAGGGCACATTTAGTTTTACGCGAGAAGAGTCAAAAAAGACGAGGGATAACTAGTGCGTTTTTTATTGCGTAGATGTGTCTCATGCAAAAAGTACACATTAAAAGTCAAATGTCCCACATGTGATGCAGATACAGTGTCAGCACATCCTGCCAAATATTCACCTGATGACAAATATGCCAGATACAGGCTAGCATCAAGATACAACTCTGAGAGTAAGGGTGTATAGTTCACCGATTAATCACAAATACGGTGTAAAAATAATTATATGTGTATTTAATCAGGAGAGTATTTGCCACGCAGTTGCGCGCTAGCCAGTATATGTGGCTTTATTGCATCTTCTAACTGTTTTTTTGTCGTAGTGGCGGGAAGATCAAGTATTGCATCCAAGGCATAAAGCGTAAAGATGTAAGTGTGTTCTTTGTCAGGGGGTGCGGGTCCACCATACCCAGTAGTTCCAAAGTCCGTGACACCTTGTATTGAGCAGTTAGGCGCAGAGTTCTCTTTGATTTGAGTCGTATCAGGTAGGATATTCCAGACTATCCAATGAGACCATACTTTGCCTGCAGGTTTCATAGCATCAGGATCATCCATTATCAGAGCAAGTGATTTTGCATCAGAGGGAATACCAGTGAATGAGAGTTGTGGACTATGATTGTCGTTTTTGTATCCATGTTTTTTTGGAATCTGTCCATTGTTCTCAAACGCATCACTTGTTATTGTGATATGTGTCATATATGATATCACAGAGTACTAAAATTAAGGGTTTCTTTTATTAAATAATATCATACATGAGACTCTAAAACAATATTATCATTTGAAAATGACATTATTGTGCACCCACACCCTACAAGTGTTCGTTTTAGCTGTCTGTCCATTGTCGCTACTATAAGATTACCATCATGTCTTTGCGCGTAAGAGATGATTGCATCATCTGCATTAATAATATTGTCAGATATCGATATGGTTTCAAATCCTTTGATGTATGATAATGTCTGTTTTGCATCTTCCTGCTTGGTATCATTGTGCTTTGATATATGAATTAATTCGTCTAAAACTACACGTGGGACTACAAACGATACATCACCTATCTCTTGGCCTAGTCTGTCAATGTTTCTGATTCGCCTAGTGGCCAGATGCATCAAAAAGCTAGTATCACATATAACATCAGTCAACTATACCTGCGCCAATCAGTCTCCACCGATCAGCTATCCTCCTGCTGATTGCAACACGGCCGCCCTCAAATACACATACAGGGCGCTTTAACTCGACCTCTATCACATTGCTATCCCCACCTACTCGCAAACGCGTTACCTGACCAGGTATGGGCGCTGTTCCAATATTCAAGCGCAACATTTCACCTGTCTGAATGGGTTTGATCTTTACATCCTTCGTAGTACCTACTGCCGAATCAAATAGACTAATTGACATTTTTAGCACAGTTGTACTCTGAGGGAGTGTATCAGGATGACCAATAACAGATCCTATGAAAGAGTCGCTGCGCGTCATAGATGGGTCTAGTTTAGTGCCAATTGCAACAAGTCCACCAGGTTTTACTGACTCTACAGTACCTGCTCCTGTTCCTAGTGATGTGATCTCAGTAATTAGTGGCGTGTACTGTCCTTTGCGTTTTTCAGATATTATACCCGGTTTTATCTCGATCTCATCGCCCACATTAAATACACCCTGAGTTAAACTACCGCCTATCACACCACCCTTTATCTTGTTTATACTAGTACCAGGACGGTTCACATCAAATGAGCGCAATACATGCATTACAGTGTTTTTGCTCTCATCACGGTCAGGTGTCTGGATAGTGGACTCTATTGCGCCAATCAACGCATCAACATTAAGTGATGATTGTGCAGACACTGGAATTATGGGTGGATTTTTCACATGTGTTTTATCTAGAAAATTTACAATGTCTTTGTGGTTTGCCAAGGCGTCTTGATATGTTAATAGATCTACTTTGTTCTGTATGACTACAATCTGTTTTATTCCTAGTGTTTGAAGTGCTAGCATGTGTTCTTTTGTCTGAGATCTTGGAACGTGTTCATTTGCTGCAACCAAAAGGAGGGCGCCATCCATCAAAGCAGAACCAGATAACATATTTGCCATCAAACTCTCATGTCCCGGACTATCAACAAAACTCACTACTCGGGTAAGTTCACTATCATCGCTACAGTGATTGCATTTAGAAGTGGTAGAGTATCCCCCAGGCTCATCACAACTAGCACACTTGTAAAATGCCGCATCAGAGTATCCCACACGTATAGTTATGCCTCGCTTTAGTTCTTGGCTGTGCACACTAGTCCATGAACCAGTAAGTGCTTGAATCAAAGTAGTCTTGCCATGATCAACGTGTCCGGCCGTTCCTATGTTTACACAGGGCTGATAGCCGAATTTTTTTATGTACCAATCAGGGAGTGTGTCACGCCAATGCATAGTAAAAGTCGTGAATTATAGTATGTTAAGTTTGTTTTGGAAGAAGGGTATTTTATGGGTGTTTTTGTTTTTGTATAAGACAAGTAAATTTGAGACTTAGGATTTATCATCAGGGCTTTCTTGTTTTTCTTCTGGGAATTCTCCATCATACCTACAGTTAATCTGGTAAATCTCTTCGGATACTGTATTTCCACGCATAAGTTTGCGGACACGTTGTCCTTTTTCTGCTGCTTGCAATCCCACACCTTTTGAGAGTAGTACATACTTTCTAGCAGCCCCGTGTATGTCATTGCGCATAGGCACACCAGACTTGTCGCTACCGCCTGTCAGTATGATCTTGCCAGATAACCCAACTATAGTAGCGTCAGTTTCTGCTCCTAGTTGAAGTCCTAGTAGTGGAATAGCATCAGAGTCCTTTAGCTCTTTTGAGATCGATTTTCCTTTAGAGTCAGATATGGTCACTTTGAAATTTGCCATATATACATTGAGAATAGAAAGCTAATAATCCTTTGCTTCAACTGGTTCGTAACCGTTCACCTATGTTAATCCCCCAAACGTGGTTGAGTCCAGTCTGTCGTTGCATTTTTGTTCCATACCTATAGCAACGAGCATAAGTCCAGGTGTGCCAATTTTACACGATTTTATGCCTGAAAAGATCATATGTAAAAATATTATATTTTGAAAACGTTACATCTGTTTTTAATATGAATAGAAATATTTCAGATATGCATTGTAACAAGTGCAGTGTTTGTACCATGCCCCAAAAAATTAGTACTTTATATTTTACTAGTTTGTAATTGGCAAATATGCCGCGTTACCGCAAAAAATTTTGCAGTCGTTTAGGCGTGCCTATTTTTGGGAAAGTTTTAAATGATCAAATTATTTACTAGGGTATGGACCTGCTTGAACAGTTGTTGAACATACGAAAAACCGAAAAAGACGGTCGTGTCGTACGCAGATTGTGCATGTTAATTTTATTTTTTAGTTTGGGCATATTTAGTGATACTGAACGAAAACACAGCTACGATAGAAGAACAGTTGCAATGTGGTGACACAGATTAAAGGCTGCAAGAAAGACACCAAAAGGTATCCGAGATGCATTATCAGACAGGCTCAGGTCAGGATGGCCAACTTACCTGCGTCATCTAGTCACAACACCTAAAATTTGACATCATATCAACTGCTAAAATTTACATGACTCACAATTCGGACTATCATGCCCATCACCTTACACCTAGACATAATTAATTCGGGGTTATCCTCTGTGATATCATTAATTGACCCGTGCTGGCGTGCTTGTTTATGATCATCAATAATTAGACCTGAATGCTTACGATCTAGAAGCGCCTTTTCGTAACCGTTCAACCTCTTCCCAAATTTAGGCACAGACTCACCGCCTAACATCTGGTGCAGGCACGGGGGTTGAATGGTTACCGCCTTTTCCATCAAATGGTTAATAAGGGATAAAATCCAGGCTCGCCATATGAAGATTAATCAGATGATAGAATATGTGGAAAAATCCAATGCAATACGTCGTATCCGTCACCTACAACCCATTGGTGGGGAAGGAAGTTATGTCGCACCCCCCACATATCTAGACAGTAATAAAAAGCCCGTACATGTCTTTGAAAGGCGTAGAATTACAGGTAATGATACACAGTGTGTATTGCTAGACAGTGTACAATCACAAGCCAATAGATTTGAGGAAGCATTATCACAAGCATTACAGGTAGGGGAGCTAGCCATACCAGATGTACAGGTTGATTTCCGTGATGCTGTAGAGGATGTAGGAATCATATCGTCATTACGCGCACCCCACAGGATATTCGACGCGATCATACGAGACTCCAAACTTGGTTCAGAGGAATTTTCTAAGACTGAGATTGGTAGAGATATAGACAAGGCAACGCCACGTAATGCGCTGGCACTGTTTCGCTTCTCTCCCACTACCCTTATTTTTGGAGGATGGAACTCTAGTGGAGACAGAGGGGGAAATGGGCCGCGATTTCAGCGGTGTATTGTGTCAGAGATAATTGGCATAGATGTTCCAGTCACCACCACGCAGGACAACAAGAACGGGCAGATCACAACCATGCCAGAGGGCAAAAAGCCGTCCAGTAGAATTGATCCCTTAGAGATCGAAAAGACGAACATCTTCAAATCCAACACATTAAAATCTGAATGGTCACATAGTGAGTTCCAAAATAGCACAAAAGCCAAACCATCAGATGTAATGCACGGAAACATTCCCCCACAGATCGCCAACCAAGGGGTAACAATAGACTACGCACAGCAGACCACCACGATAACGTTTGCTGGAATTAGAAAATTGTCATTTCCAGATGAGAGTGGCAAGACCACGCACGAACGAGATGTGGCAGCATGGACTACGCTTGTCGCGCTGGCACTATGTGCAATCACTGAAAACGACAAGAAAGGCTACGCATTAAGATCAAGATGTGACCTATACCCAAAATCCAGCAAGACAGAGATAGTACACAACAACGGCGACATAGATGAAGTTGACATTACAGTTGAAGACTCAAAGAAACTGCTTGATGAGACCACTGCAACAGCAAAAGAATTTGGTCTGCCCTGGGAGACTGAGCCCATAATACTATCGCCGCAGGAAAAACTTGTAGACCTCATAAAAAAATCCAGAAGTCTCATCCCCACACCGGACTAGTAGAAATGTTTGCGTTAGAAATTGAGTACCTAAATGGCATCTCATTTTCAGCAGCCAGAAGTGACAAGAATGAGGTAGAGTGGCCCCCCAATCCCGATAGAGTCTTCTTAGCCCTTGTTGCGGCATGGGGAGAATCAACCAAGGATCCAGAAGAGGCCGATGCCTTGCGGTGGCTAGAATCGCAGAATCCCCCCGACGTGTTGGTTCCACATGCGCACCGCCGTACAGATTTTAAAAATTTTGTTCCAACATCAAGCAACGACGCGCAATCACTTACATACTTTGGACATAAAGAGATCAAGGGCCGAGGAAAGGTGTACGAACCTATATACGAGATCGAAAAAAACATAATACGAAAACAGAGATTCTTTCCCGCAATGGTCCTGCCAGACGACAGTAGAGTCGTATATATGATATGGAACGCTTCAGACGTCCCCGCAAAGTATCGTACTGCACTCCTAAATCTAACAAGTAGCGTGTCACGACTGGGTCATTCTGCGTCACTGGTGCGCGTCACGGTGTCGCCCGGTACAAACCATCATAAATGTGAAAACAGGTGGGTCCGCAACGACGACGAAGGTTACCTTTTTCTCCGTTGTCCGTACAAGGGAAGATTTGATAGTTTAACAGAAGAGTACCAACATTATAGTAGTCTGGAGGATACACCGTTTAGATGGCGCCCGAGCAGAGCACCCGCTCACAGGTATTTAAAACATGTGTCCGAAGAGATTCCAAACAGAATGGGAGGTGACTGGACGGTTCTTGCATGTAAAGCCGGCGACGTCCCTCCACTACGAGCATTTCCAGTTGTGGCAAAAAGAATGAGGGACGCCATCATGTCGCACATACACGATCCGGTACACGCGGTAATTTCTGGGCACAATCCAGATGGAACTTCACTTCAGAAGCCACACCTAGCTATAATTCCCTTGGCAAATGTAGGATGGAAAAAATATTCTGACGGGAGACTCTTGGGGCTTGCCATGATATTGCCTAGCACGTCCAAATATGGAAGTGTGGAAAGGAGGCAGTTGAAGGGTGCGGTAATTCAGTTTCTAAATTCAAGCCAATCCAAGCCCGAAGAGGCCGGCACTCTGCAAATTGGCATGCACACAAAACTGCAGTTGAAGAGATACAATGGTGACAAAGCGTCTCTGCAATCAGGGCGCTACATGCAGAGTAGTAAGACTTGGAATACCGTAACCCCGATCGTGCTGGACAAGCACCCAAAGAAGAATAAGAGCGCAGAGGACATAATATCTGACAGTTGTGAGAATGTGGAGCTACCAAGGCCAGTGTCGATCGAGATCTCCAGGTACTCGCGCGTGGTAGGCGCCTCCGCGGCGTTTACGGCAAAGAAATCAAGTGACGGTTGGATGCCACCCAAGCGCGGAATGCTGGATAACAAATTCATATGCCACGCATCACTCAGATTTAATGACATGGTGCGCGGACCCGTGATTATAGGTTCCGGACGATATTATGGGTTAGGATTGTGTGTGAGACAAGGTGAGAGGGTGTAGTGAGCCTCTCAACATCAGACTTTAGTGCATTTTTTAAGGAGGTGCATGATGGGCTCGAACCGTTCAGGTGGCAGGCGGCGCTGGCCAAAAAGGTGTGCCATACAGGCGAATGGCCCGAAGGGTTGAATCTCCCAACCGGTTCCGGAAAAACGTCCGTGATTGACGTGGCCGTCTTTCACTTGGCACAGGAGGCCGCCAAAAAGCAAGACAGGAATGCGCCAATCAGGATAGTATTTGTGGTGGATCGGCGCCTTGTTGTGGATGATGTGTTTGAACATGCGTCCAGGATAGCAACAAAGATACAAGAGTCAAACGGTCCGGTTACTAAAAAAGTCGCAGAGGCATTAAGTATGCTATCGACAACCGGCGAGCCCTTACGCGTAGTCAAAATAAGAGGTGGTATGGTGCAAGAGCCAGACTGGGCCAAGACTCCTGCGCAACCCTTGATTATAGTATCCACGATAGACCAAGCAGGATCAAGATTACTGTTTAGGGGATATGGGGTGTCGCAATCGATGAGGCCGGTTCACGCAGGCCTTTTGGGAACCGATGTATTGTACATTTTAGATGAGGCACATACGTCCCAGCCCTTTTGTGACACTATGAAAAAAGTGCGCCAGATAATGCAATCCAATAACGTATTACGGCCGTTCAAATTCGTGTCAATGAGTGCGACTCTCCCGAGTGGGAGTTTGTTCCCTCCTGAAAACTCAAACATGTTATCAGGCGACAGTTGTTTACAAAAGAGAATGTCGGCCCACAAGTATGCAAAGTTAGAAAAGACAAACACAAGCCAGCAGTACGACAAGTTTGTTAAATTTGCGCTGGATCTCGCCGGACCAGACGATGTCAAGAGTGTAGGTATCGTGGTCAATAGGGTGGGTGCGGCGCGGCGCATTTTTTTGCAGATGCGGGAAAAATTAAAAGGACATAGTCTTGGCGAGTGTGAGGTGCATCTTCTCATAGGCAGGGCACGTCCACTAGAACGCGACATGTTTGTAAAAAACAAACTAAATCAAATACGTAACGAGGCCAATGTCACAGTAGATAAGATATTTTTTGTCGCGACCCAGTGCATAGAAGTTGGTGTGGACGTGAGTTTTGATGCACTTGTAACTCAGATTGCCCCCATAGACTCACTGCGCCAGCGCTTTGGCCGTCTGAACCGAATAGGAAAGTTTGAAGAGAGTAAGGCAGTTATCGTGGCTGTTGGAAACGAGATATTAACAAAAAACAAGAGCGATCCCATATATGGAGACGTTCTACCACTTGCTTGGAAGTACCTATGTGATTTAAGAAACGAAAATGATGAGATTGATTTTGGTATAAAATATTTTAATCCAAAAGAACCCAAAGTTTCGGCTCCAAGGCCGAACTCCGTCACCTTGTTCCCATCCTACGTCGATTTGTGGGCACAGACTCGGCCTCCACCTCACCCAGATCCGGCCCCACAATTCTTCCTGCACGGGAAAGACACAAAGTCTCCCGACGTCCAAGTCATATGGAGGACAGACATTATACTAGAATCAGAACGATATCATCAGACACTTGTAAGTCCACCATCACAACTTGAGGCGGTATCCATCCCCATCTGGACCGTAAAGAAGTGGCTTTCCAAGAAAACGGACGGGATGGTGGGTGACGTTGAGGGGGTACCAGAACCAGAAGAAGATAATGATAGTCGAGTGTCAAGTAGGAAGGTATTATTGTGGCATGGGAAAAAAAGCCCGCGAACCAAGATTGGGGATTCAAAAGATATAATCCCAGGAGATACGATCATAGTGCCATCTTCATACGGTGGGTGTGACAAGTACGGGTGGGACGACAACAGCTCAGACGAGGTGAAAGACATAGGTACAGAGTCCAATCTGGTTCAAAGAAGGCGCATAACCCTCAGGCTTAATGAACAGATGATTAAATCTGTATGCGGCCATGAGATGTGGTCCCAGGTACAAAAAATTACAGAAAAATATGCAGAGTCTCCCGATTATGATGAGATGATCTCTAGTCTGCGCGACATGGTGGGCATTCCCAAGACGTGGGGGCGCATGTTAGACATAATGAGTCGGGATGTGAGTCTAGTAGGGGTCGAAAAGACATCAGAGGGTGACGAGACATGGATAACAGGAATAACATACAAGAAAAAGATCCAACTGCCAGAGATCGATGATATTTTTTCTGACAGTGACGAAGTTGGGATTCATGAAAGCGCAAAACATGAAAACACCCACTCAGAGTCATCTACCGACGAGGAACACGAGTCCGGCTCGGGTGTGAAAACCGTCAGTTTAATCCACCACAGTGAGGGAGTCCGGGAACATGTGAATATGTTTGGCACTCACATAGGACTGGATAGTGCCATACTTGACGACGTAAAGATAGCCGCGTTCTTGCACGACTCCGGCAAGGCAGAAAAGAGGGTGCAAGCGCTACTACGCAAACAAGACTCTGACGAGTTATACGATCATAATTTACTCGCGAAGGGAATTTCAAGTACAGATAGTTTGGAAGAATACAACAAGTGCCTAGACAGGGCGCATCTACCAAGGGGATACAGGCATGAATGTTGGTCTGTAAATCTCGCAAAAAACCACCCAAACATCGGTAGTGCAAACGATCACGAGTTAGTTCTGTACCTGATAGGAACACACCACGGGTATGGAAGACCGTGGTTTCCAGCAATAAACGACGTCCACTATGACGGCACAGATGTGTTTTTGTTTGATGGTGTAGAGGCCAAGTCCGATTACGAGACTACAAGTATTGATTCCGGATGGATAGACATGGTCAATCGACTAGGACATAGATACGGTTGGTGGCAGCTTGCGTACTTGGAGATGTTGCTACGACTTGCGGATCACCGCCAGTCTGAAAAGGAGCAGAAGACATGAGTAAAGACGTCGAGATGCGCGGGTTTGACGGCCACAACCTACTCGCATTTCTTGCTCTGTTGGGATTGTTGACCGCACTTGGCAGATCGCGTCCGGAGTGGAACCCACGCGCGTCTTGGGCGGGAGTAACACCACACCTGCACATATCAACTGAGGCAAACCAGGAACAGATCGTCCGAGAAGTTCTCAAAGGCATAAGTGAAATCGGAGGCCTAATGAAGTTCAGTCCGCTCAAGAACCTGAAACTTACGCATGAAGAATTTAGCAAGTTACAGGAGCGAATATCACCGGAAATTATGGTGGCACTTGGATCCGATGGGGCTGCAGATGATACAGGTAAAGTCCTGTATCCTCCTTTGTGTACCATGCTTGGTAGTGGGAAGCAGAATTTTTTGGAGCGGCTTGAGAATGCCACATGTGTCGACTATGATGAGGGTGATAAAAATATTGAAAAAATAAAAAACGTATTGTTTGAAAAATGGGAATACAAGGATAAAGAATCAAAGATTACGTTTCGGTGGGATCCCAAGGAGTATCGACCGCATGCATATCGTGCGAAAAACCCAAGTATTGAGAAATTTTCTGCAATTGATGGCGCGAATCGACTGGCAGCAGTGGGCTTTATCAACTACTGGTGCGTTCCAACCAAAAATAAGCTAAGTACGGTTGCGTGTAAAAGAGATGGTAAGACTTGGAGTACATTCTGGCCAATTTGGACGAAAAAGATGACACTCGGCTCAATACGCGCACTCATGTGTAGTCAATATATGGCCAGCATACAGAACAATAAACTTACCCGTGATGAAGAGCTAAGTTTAAAGGCAATGGGAGTGACTCAAGTCATAAAAGCCCATATATTTTGGGATGAAAAGTTCCGTAACGTTACATGGGGAGAGCGAGTTTTTTAGTGCAATATAATTTCAATGAGTCATAATTTGTTAGTTGTAGAAATATAGGATTTTGTTTATGCTCTCGAGTCCGGGGCGATGCTTCAATGGGGCCGCAACTTTTGCGTTGCGGAAATAACAGTGTTCATATATTTTGACGCCGCCTCCATGACCGCTTCAATGGGGCCGCAACTTTTGCGTTGCGGAAATTTGTCTTGGATGTTTATGATAAATTCATTATGTATGCTTCAATGGGGCCGCAACTTTTGCGTTGCGGAAATTTACGCCACCTCAGCAGCACTCACCACTCACGATGCATCTTCAATGGGGCCGCAACTTTTGCGTTGCGGAAATTATTGTGAATTAAACATACCATATATTAAACTCAACTCTTCAATGGGGCCGCAACTTTTGCGTTGCGGAAATCTAATCTAGAAATTTTTGTAACTTTTTTAATATATCTGCTTCAATGGGGCCGCAACTTTTGCGTTGCGGAAATATAAAAAATAATATCGTATATAATAATTAAATGTTAAGCTTCAATGGGGCCGCAACTTTTGTGTTGCGGAAATCATCTGCTTTGAGCTTGACAGACTGCTGAAAAAAGACGCTTCAATGGGGCCGCAACTTTTGTGTTGCGGAAATAGATGTACGTTCGGCAAATACTCTCTCACCATTATACGCTTCAATGGGGCCGCAACTTTTGCGTTGCGGAAATTCACGACAATCTCAATACGTAGAAGAGAAGGCACCGGGCTTCAATGGGGCCGCAACTTTTGTGTTGCAGAAATGTGTCTATACGTGTATATCTTATCTTGCTCAATTTTGCTTCAATGGGGCCGCAACTTTTGTGTTGCGGAAATGTGTCTATACGTGTATATCTTATCTTGCTCAATTTTGCTTCAATGGGGCCGCAACTTTTGTGTTGCGGAAATTGCCATGGGATCATAATACACACCTGCCACCCCGTAGCTTCAATGGGGCCGCAACTTTTGTGTTGCGGAAATTCACGACAATCTCAATACGTGGAAGAGAAGGCACCGGGCTTCAATGGGGCCGCAACTTTTGTGTTGCGGAAATTAACATCGGTGAGAAAACTATGATTACACCTGACATGCTTCAATGGGGCCGCAACTTTTGTGTTGCGGAAATCGTGACCGAACATCATGTCTACTAACTCGGCTTGCATACTTCAATGGGGCCGCAACTTTTGTGTTGCGGAAATCAAATTTTGAATTTGCTCATGACGCAACAATATCAAGACTTCAATGGGGCCGCAACTTTTGTGTTGCGGAAATGTCACTGCCTGGTATTACTCTGTCTGAATTTGTGACGCTTCAATGGGGCCGCAACTTTTGTGTTGCGGAAATGAAACCCTATGTATGAAGGGTAAGTCATTATCGACGTTGCTTCAATGGGGCCGCAACTTTTGTGTTGCGGAAATAATCACAAGACAGGTGGACACCAACAAGATCGAGCCGCTTCAATGGGGCCGCAACTTTTGTGTTGCGGAAATCAACCACACCCACACCACCTACCACTAAGGAGACGGGCTTCAATGGGGCCGCAACTTTTGTGTTGCGGAAATCACAATTGCGGGTCTTCGTTTGTCTGTCCCATGTATGCTTCAATGGGGCCGCAACTTTTGTGTTGCGGAAATCTAGTTGTTGCTGTAACAAAAAGCGGTAAAACCGTAGCTTCAATGGGGCCGCAACTTTTGTGTTGCGGAAATCTAGTTGTTGCTGTAACAAAAAGCGGTAAAACCGTAGCTTCAATGGGGCCGCAACTTTTGTGTTGCGGAAATGACTACAAAAAATACATATTTTGGCATGTATACTGGTGCTTCAATGGGGCCGCAACTTTTGTGTTGCGGAAATCGCTTCATGACGGGCCAACATGTCAGCGTGACCAACGCTTCAATGGGGCCGCAACTTTTGTGTTGCGGAAATCTATAAAGGTATCAAGTGTTTGTCCTATTGCTGGTAGCTTCAATGGGGCCGCAACTTTTGTGTTGCGGAAATCAATGATGGTAATTTTCCGTCAGTATCTGCCGCAGTTGCTTCAATGGGGCCGCAACTTTTGTGTTGCGGAAATTCGCCCCTTTTGTACGCCCAATTCGGCTTTCTCAACTTTGCTTCAATGGGGCCGCAACTTTTGTGTTGCGGAAATACGCTTATCATTTGGCACACCACACCCACCATAATCGCTTCAATGGGGCCGCAACTTTTGTGTTGCGGAAATATTGGGCAGCGGCGGCGGCAATGCAAACAAAAGAGTGCTTCAATGGGGCCGCAACTTTTGTGTTGCGGAAATCAAGACGCAAAAAAATGGATTGCTTTTGTGTCAAAGCTTCAATGGGGCCGCAACTTTTGTGTTGCGGAAATCTGAGGAGGACTACAAACGACTAAAACAATACGTAATGCTTCAATGGGGCCGCAACTTTTGTGTTGCGGAAATCTGATGCTGGCAAATTAGAGATCAGACTAGCCGCGATGCTTCAATGGGGCCGCAACTTTTGTGTTGCGGAAATTACATCATGTATTACCACCTGTAACCCCGTCGTTTGTAGCTTCAATGGGGCCGCAACTTTTGTGTTGCGGAAATATATACAAGAAACTATTCAAGTGTATAACGCCATATTGCTTCAATGGGGCCGCAACTTTTGTGTTGCGGAAATAGGGGCGTCAGACAGATTCTGCACGGACTGCCGTGGTGCTTCAATGGGGCCGCAACTTTTGTGTTGCGGAAATGTGACCTCAGTTGCGGAATTGTCAACTGTACTGTTGCTTCAATGGGGCCGCAACTTTTGTGTTGCAGAAATTCCCCCAAGAAGCAATGGCAACCGGCAACGACTATCTGCTTCAATGGGGCCGCAACTTTTGTGTTGCGGAAATATGGAATTACAGCGGGAGGCAAACACTGCCATAATCGCTTCAATGGGGCCGCAACTTTTGTGTTGCGGAAATGTTTTTTCTTTGATGACTTCTAAAAAACCAAAGACATGCTTCAATGGGGCCGCAACTTTTGTGTTGCGGAAATCGAGTCGGGATCAAATGGAATCTCCACAGGTTCAGGCTTCAATGGGGCCGCAACTTTTGTGTTGCGGAAATTGCTGTGCGGAATCAGAAATGCGCATATATCAGACGGGCTTCAATGGGGCCGCAACTTTTGTGTTGCGGAAATATGGAATTACAGCGGGAGGCAAACACTGCCATAATCGCTTCAATGGGGCCGCAACTTTTGTGTTGCGGAAATGTTTTTTCTTTGATGACTTCTAAAAAACCAAAGACATGCTTCAATGGGGCCGCAACTTTTGTGTTGCGGAAATCGAGTCGGGATCAAATGGAATCTCCACAGGTTCAGGCTTCAATGGGGCCGCAACTTTTGTGTTGCGGAAATTGCTGTGCGGAATCAGAAATGCGCATATATCAGACGGGCTTCAATGGGGCCGCAACTTTTGTGTTGCGGAAATTAAACCCCTTGCTAAATATTAACAGTGCAGATAATAGCTTCAATGGGGCCGCAACTTTTGTGTTGCGGAAATTTAGTGTCCGCCGTTAATGTGGCCGTAGTCGTAGCCGCTTCAATGGGGCCGCAACTTTTGTGTTGCGGAAATATAGAAAGCCATTGCGTAATAATCAGAATTATCACCTGCTTCAATGGGGCCGCAACTTTTGTGTTGCGGAAATTATACCGCGCCCTGCCAATATAATGAATATACATGCCGCTTCAATGGGGCCGCAACTTTTGTGTTGCGGAAATCATTACGTCTACGGTATTCATCAGCATCTCACCTACGCTTCAATGGGGCCGCAACTTTTGTGTTGCGGAAATCAGGCACCACGCTTGTGGCGGCAAAAAGTTTAGGCAGGCTTCAATGGGGCCGCAACTTTTGTGTTGCGGAAATCACGGCAAGCACCACTATCATTATAATTGCAGGCCAAACCTTCAATGGGGCCGCAACTTTTGTGTTGCGGAAATCGAGGGACGACACAAGCCAAACTACTTCCCAAGATTATCCTTCAATGGGGCCGCAACTTTTGTGTTGCGGAAATACGGGCCGTCAAACCCGTGTAGAGTTCATGATCGTTCCTTCAATGGGGCCGCAACTTTTGTGTTGCGGAAATTACTGTACTTTGAAATTTACGCCACGTGTGTGAGGTACCTTCAATGGGGCCGCAACTTTTGTGTTGCGGAAATCCACTGCCAAGAGTTGTATTACTTCCAAATTTCTTACCTTCAATGGGGCCGCAACTTTTGTGTTGCGGAAATCCCTCCCAGTCCTCATAGTCGGCATCAAATATGCACACCTTCAATGGGGCCGCAACTTTTGTGTTGCGGAAATTCTACTAGAAGCAAGGCAGGCCTTAAAGATAGAGCTACCTTCAATGGGGCCGCAACTTTTGTGTTGCGGAAATTTAAAATAGAGATTTCATCGCATGAAGCCCGTGCGTTCCTTCAATGGGGCCGCAACTTTTGTGTTGCGGAAATTATGATAATATTGTGGTTCTTTTTTGCATGTTTGGGTCCTTCAATGGGGCCGCAACTTTTGTGTTGCGGAAATACCCAAATCAAACAATAATTGAACGGTGTAATTTAGATCCTTCAATGGGGCCGCAACTTTTGTGTTGCGGAAATCAAAAGCCACAGTATATGTAAGTGGTTCGTTATATAGCCTTCAATGGGGCCGCAACTTTTGTGTTGCGGAAATCTTTTGTGCAGATAAAGGTATTACATGGCATACAGTCCTTCAATGGGGCCGCAACTTTTGTGTTGCGGAAATTTGATATCACGTCCATCCCCGGTATGAGGTCTACTCCTTCAATGGGGCCGCAACTTTTGTGTTGCGGAAATGGTGTTCATGAATGATAGTGAGGCCCCTATTACCGTTCCTTCAATGGGGCCGCAACTTTTGTGTTGCGGAAATCAGTAAAACAGAGAAACGACGCAAGCCAAGCAGGCCCTTCAATGGGGCCGCAACTTTTGTGTTGCGGAAATCCCCACATAGTGGTTATACTTCTCCTCTAGTCAATCACCTTCAATGGGGCCGCAACTTTTGTGTTGCGGAAATCTAGTGACTATGATACTATTGAACAGTATTATGGCCCTTCAATGGGGCCGCAACTTTTGTGTTGCGGAAATCTGCCACCCTCATATCTATTCTTGTGATGTTCGTTGTGCCTTCAATGGGGCCGCAACTTTTGTGTTGCGGAAATCATGTGGGTAGTTTTACCACTATTATCAATACCCTCACCTTCAATGGGGCCGCAACTTTTGTGTTGCGGAAATCGTCAATATCTCCTTTATCGACGCGGCCGGGTGTCAACCTTCAATGGGGCCGCAACTTTTGTGTTGCGGAAATAAGTCCATAAATGGTGTAAATGTATGCAGGTATTATGCCCTTCAATGGGGCCGCAACTTTTGTGTTGCGGAAATCTAGGCCTAATTGACGTAACATCTTAAACATATCAGACCTTCAATGGGGCCGCAACTTTTGTGTTGCGGAAATTGGATATTACAGTTTCTTGATCTGTAGAGTTGACATATCCTTCAATGGGGCCGCAACTTTTGTGTTGCGGAAATTTCTCTAGGGGAATTGTATACTCTGGATTGCGATCAGGCCTTCAATGGGGCCGCAACTTTTGTGTTGCGGAAATTACATAATGACCACTGGCAAGTCACTGTACAAAAGGCACCCTTCAATGGGGCCGCAACTTTTGTGTTGCGGAAATTTGAATCAATATTTAGATATTTAACCGCTTGCTTGACCTTCAATGGGGCCGCAACTTTTGTGTTGCGGAAATACATGTGTGTATTATTGCTCAGTTGACTGTTTATTTCCTTCAATGGGGCCGCAACTTTTGTGTTGCGGAAATAGGACAAGATATTGAGTATAAGCAATTATACCTTAGCCTTCAATGGGGCCGCAACTTTTGTGTTGCGGAAATTCATTTTACTGCACAATATGTGCACACAATTGTAACCTTCAATGGGGCCGCAACTTTTGTGTTGCGGAAATTCATCACATGAGGGTTCAGTCTCATCGAGGTGGCCGTTCCTTCAATGGGGCCGCAACTTTTGTGTTGCGGAAATTTGCGGAATTATCCACAGTGTTATTAAATTTGTCACCTTCAATGGGGGTAACAGTTCAACCCCTATTTTGTAAGTAGTCATGCAGATACAGCAATAGCGATCACCGATCATTACTGTGATCGAATTTACGTAAATCTAAATGATAAACACGACGATATGTGAGAAAGTGCTCAAAATGTTGAAAACACGTTTGATTATTTTTTGCATCTAGGCAGGAAATTACTCAACTAATTGACCTGTGGTCAGCTTTTGACATTGCGGCCTGTTAAATACATATTTTTCTACTTATCATTGTACTCGAAAATGATAAGTAGAAAATCTATTGATATTGTATTGCAAAAACAGTATTTAGACTATTTTAACCACAATAATGAAAATTTACATAATTGTGTACATGGTGTACGCAAACACAGTTGTGCGGTGGGTAGCAAAATCATCAGAGGTGGTGTGTTGCAATGATCTCAGAGATGGCCACACTGCGCAAAGAAATTCATACATTGCACTCACAGTTGGATTCTGCAAATGATACGATACGCAACAATTCTGCTGAATTAGAGAAGAGTCATCTAGAGACGGCTACTGCGCGAGCAGAGATTGCGGTATTAGAAGAGAAATACTCCAAAATGTCTGCCAAAAACAAGCAGCTTGAGGATACAATAAAGCAACAGCAACAGCCACAATTGCAGTCAGGAATGCATAGTTTTGAGAGAGTCAGGAATGCATAGTTTTGAGAGAAGAGGTTGCACAACTAAAACAACAACTCCAACAAAAAACCAGACAACACCACCGTGTTGATAATGCCCACACACCTCCCTCTGCAGGAAGTGACTCACAAAATAAACTCAAAAATTACAGACGCGAACATGAAGAACGCTGTTACTTGGAATATGGAATAGTTATGGAAGCCATTACTAATTCTGACAATTATGTACTCGAAAATGCAATTGCACATGAAACCAACGACAAAGCGGTTAGAAAAGGAGTCAGTCTAATCCTGTATGGGTTAGAAGAGAAGACAAAAGGAAAAAAATGGAATGAAGAGGAGGAGGAGAAAACAACAATATACAACATGGGCGTCACAGAGGAAATTGACTGTACAGTAGACAAATGCCCCGAATGTGGTGCAGATGTAGATGTTAAACACGAATGCAAGATGGTAATAGACACTCCAGTAATAGTCAAAGCCACAAAAAAACGGATTAAATCATCAAAAGGCAAATGCAAAAACAACCACAAAATAAACACCATGCCCAAAGGATATACCAAAGGCTCAATGTTTGGCCCCAATCTCATGACCATGATCGTATTCATGTTCTTTACAACACTCAGTCTAAACTCCATATCACACATGCTAACGCTAGTCGGCGTTCCAAAGGTCTCAAAGGTGACCATAATGAATGCTCTTACAGCAGTAGCAAGAGAAAAGTTTGCAGCAACTGCAAAACAGATCTCAAAAAATCTTGCAAAAACAAGATATTTGATGGGTGATGAAACGCCAGTCAAAATAGGCATAAAACGTGGCTATGCGTGGGTCTTCATAGGCGAATATGGCATCAGTTTTGTCATTACTCGCTCACGTGGTGCGGCTGTATTAGATATACACTGTCCGTTATTTGACATTCCAATCGTGGTGGATGGATACGCCGCATACAACAAATTCAAAACCAAACAGCGCTGCTGGGCGCATGTTTTGCGCGATGCCGAACTGCTGGCAGCCATGCAAGGCGGCAATCTCGTAGAATTACACCAAAAACTCCAGCACATATTTCACGAGGCCAAACAGCTACCCCCAGACACCACAGATCAACAACTGCAAGACAACTGGATAGATCCCGTCATGGCAATTGCAGGCACATATACAGAACTAGGATATTCGTTTGGTGGCAAACTGCTCAATGCGGCGCCAGACCTGTTTACATTTGTCAAATATCCGGGCATGCCACCTACCAACAACAAATCCGAACGAACACTGCGGCGCGTCGTAATTCACAAAAAGATTCGTCAGATGTTTCGCAGTACAACAGGAATGGAAGTTTATGGTATATTGATGTCATGTATGATGACGTGGTATGATCAGGACAAGGATCTTGTAAAGAACATCCATAACACCATCATGGCAAGCTAAATCATTCACCAAACTTCATCGCATAGCAGTAGATGTGTGTTGAGGTGTACAGGTAGGGGGTTTAACTGTTACTCAATGGGGCCGCAACTTTTGTGTTGCGGAAATTGGCATAATGACGATCCGAACAGACACACAAAAACACCTTCAATGGGGCCGCAACTTTTGTGTTGCGGAAATTTACTAGCGGTGACATATACATGAGACGTTTTGACATCCTTCAATGGGGCCGCAACTTTTGTGTTGCGGAAATTTACACACCCAGACACAACCAAGCAAAATCTTAGGACCTTCAATGGGGCCGCAACTTTTGTGTTGCGGAAATTCAGAAGTGATTTTAAATCATAAGTTATTTCCATATAACCTTCAATGGGGCCGCAACTTTTGTGTTGCGGAAATCATGCCATAAAAAAAGCAATCCCACCAGCCGACCTAATCCTTCAATGGGGCCGCAACTTTTGTGTTGCGGAAATAGCACCCGAGATACACGTGGCTAGAATGGTAAGGGATGCCTTCAATGGGGCCGCAACTTTTGTGTTGCGGAAATTCAATACAGTACGATTACAAGGAAGCCACGTACCACCCTTCAATGGGGCCGCAACTTTTGTGTTGCGGAAATTTAGCGCCACGTATGTTCACAAAACAAGAGAAAGATGCCTTCAATGGGGCCGCAACTTTTGTGTTGCGGAAATATGGGAAGCACTACTTTGTATAGAGATAATAACGATCCTTCAATGGGGCCGCAACTTTTGTGTTGCGGAAATCAAAAAAGATGGGACTCTGCACAGGAGTTGCAATGCAACCTTCAATGGGGCCGCAACTTTTGTGTTGCGGAAATCGCACTAACACCAGTCTTTGCACGTTTGCCAAAAATCCTTCAATGGGGCCGCAACTTTTGTGTTGCGGAAATTATGACGCCCTCACGTGGGTACACGTACGGTTGTTCCCTTCAATGGGGCCGCAACTTTTGTGTTGCGGAAATAGGTCGGGCGTGGATATACCTTGTCCGTATTCTAAACCTTCAATGGGGCCGCAACTTTTGTGTTGCGGAAATCTAAGTCTTCATTTGCATGACTGCCTGCCATTTCCATCCTTCAATGGGGCCGCAACTTTTGTGTTGCGGAAATAGAACTGATACTGGTACAGGCAGAACTTATACTCAAACCTTCAATGGGGCCGCAACTTTTGTGTTGCGGAAATTATTACCACTCAACATGAAGCATTTGCTCAACAAGGACCTTCAATGGGGCCGCAACTTTTGTGTTGCGGAAATTTCAAGGACGCGACCCCGAACCAAACGCACCTAGTGACCTTCAATGGGGCCGCAACTTTTGTGTTGCGGAAATTAAAGATAAACGAAAAATATCAGCTTTAATCTCAACCTTCAATGGGGCCGCAACTTTTGTGTTGCGGAAATAGCAATATGACGCAATGGACAGACCCCCAGAATATAGCCTTCAATGGGGCCGCAACTTTTGTGTTGCGGAAATTCGTATATCTACTGCTGTAGAAACCACAAAGCCCGCACCTTCAATGGGGCCGCAACTTTTGTGTTGCGGAAATTTATAATCCAGTTTTTGATCGTCGGGGGGGACTTGCACCTTCAATGGGGCCGCAACTTTTGTGTTGCGGAAATTGATCACCTACTGCGCCGCGTAGATGCACTATGCCAACCTTCAATGGGGCCGCAACTTTTGTGTTGCGGAAATACCCACTTGGTGGCCGCCCCATAGAATACCGCGAGTATCCTTCAATGGGGCCGCAACTTTTGTGTTGCGGAAATTAGTATATGTGGTTGTGGTCCATGTGCCTGAGATATATCCTTCAATGGGGCCGCAACTTTTGTGTTGCGGAAATCATTGGCAGTTGGAGCAGTTGGGTGGCTATTGAGACTAGCCTTCAATGGGGCCGCAACTTTTGTGTTGCGGAAATGTGTAAATTCAAAAGGTAGACGTTGCATACCACTTGGCCTTCAATGGGGCCGCAACTTTTGTGTTGCGGAAATCTACTATCAATTTACCACTATAACATACATCACACAACCTTCAATGGGGCCGCAACTTTTGTGTTGCGGAAATTCCATTCGAATCAATATAATCACATGCTTCATAAGATCCTTCAATGGGGCCGCAACTTTTGTGTTGCGGAAATTGTATGCTCTACGTGCAAATTCATCATCAATGTCAATCCTTCAATGGGGCCGCAACTTTTGTGTTGCGGAAATATTAATATCTATCAATAACAACGCAACCCCTTGTTTCCTTCAATGGGGCCGCAACTTTTGTGTTGCGGAAATCAAATGGAAATGATCAGAACGAAGTTCAAAGACGCATTCCTTCAATGGGGCCGCAACTTTTGTGTTGCGGAAATTTAGTGCGCCATATACACATACATTCTCATTACAGAATCCTTCAATGGGGCCGCAACTTTTGTGTTGCGGAAATTAACAATACAATTAGTATATACGTTGATGGAATATATCCCTTCAATGGGGCCGCAACTTTTGTGTTGCGGAAATGACACCCAGACATATGGACAATCCAATAACCATAGCTCCTTCAATGGGGCCGCAACTTTTGTGTTGCGGAAATCCAATGTGCGGATCGGGTACTGTATGCAAAATGGCGCCTTCAATGGGGCCGCAACTTTTGTGTTGCGGAAATTGTTTTCAGTAAAATCGATTTGATGTAATATATCTGTCCTTCAATGGGGCCGCAACTTTTGTGTTGCGGAAATTCACTAAGATCAATAGGTTTCCAATTACGTGAATTATCCTTCAATGGGGCCGCAACTTTTGTGTTGCGGAAATAGTATGCTTTGAGCGCGTTGTATATCTCCACAAACCCCTTCAATGGGGCCGCAACTTTTGTGTTGCGGAAATCCTATACACATGCCGATATTCAACATTATTCACAATTATTCATAAATTTTATTAAAGTTATGTACGTTCCACAGATTAATTGTAACAGCATTATAGTGTTTGTGCGTTTGCCATATATAATATCTGCGAGTGCTCACACACCTTTCTATTTGTTCCTGACCTCTCGCACAGATCTACACCACTATTGTTGCCTCTCTTTGTGTTTCAAGTGACACACCCATCGTTGTTATCCGCACATCACTTTGACCAACAGGACCCACATTAACGATAATGAGACTGTCTTCTTTCATATTCATGATATCTGCTAGATCATCTTTCATTATTATCAATTCACTAGGGCTTAGATCGCACATAAAAACTGAATATTGCATATGATCACCATATCCACTCATCTTTTTGTATGTTTGTACAAGCCGTTGTCCATCCCTCACATCATAACACACAAAATATCTGTTGCGCAATACATCACCTCGTACGAAACACAGGGTATGTAGGAATTTCACCCAGTACGTGTCTAGCAAGTAATCTTGCTTGAGTCTCCAATATTCTCCTATAACTTGCACGATACCCAAGTAATGGGTGCATAACTGATGTATCCATACGTCTCTCATATGCCTTTATGATTGTCTTTCTTCCCTCTGCTGAAAGTGACACACCAAAATCAGTCTTTGTCATATCAGACTCTGTAATCTCACCGTTATTCACAACAGTAAGACATGTAGAGTCACATATGATTGAACGAAATTCTTCTATCAAATCAAGTGCAAGTGCAGGTTTTGAGTATTTGGGTCGGTGTAAATAACCAAGATATGGATCAAGCCCAACTGCGGAAACAGTAACAGTGGCTTGTCTAGTAAGTACAGCATACAAAAATGATAATATTGCATTAATCGGATCTTTTGGTGGCCTCCTATTTCGACCATCAAAATCAAATGTAGTTGAATCAGATTTTATCATCCCATGAAATTCTGAAAAGTATAAACGCGCCGCTATTCCTTCAAATCCAAGTAGAGTATCATACTGTCTTGCAGTTAGCGCTCTATCAGCAAATGATTCCATTTCATTTATCTTCTCTATTGGAGGTGACTTGTGATTTCGTCTGAGTAATGTTATACTGTTCTTTATCTTTCCAGCAACGATCTCTCGTGCAATTGCTAGTTGTAAGCTAGGTTTAGCATATACAGAATGTTGATGTATTCGGAGCTCAATGTTCTTGCTTGCAAGCCCACTAGTCATACCCATGAACCACCCACCATATGTCATATAACAAATGGGGATATTTCTCTCACATAGTTCTCTTATTGCTTGTGTGCTAATTTGTACATTTCCAAATATAGTGAGTTCAGATACATCGATAAGTCTAACCTTTTTAATTTCGTTTTTGGCTTTGATATGCAAACAATCACCTGATTTTGATACGTAGGCGCCTTGTTCTTGTACATACACAGGCACAGCATCATTACGAATTGGATACATGCGACGAACTTGATCTTTTGTGATATGTTGCGTTTCATCATCATCATCATTAATAGCACCAAGAAGATTTGTTTCATCAGGCAAACATATTCCGACAAGTGAGCATTTTGGACATTTTGGACTATCAACCAATGGTGGCGGCATAAGATCTTTTTGTGCCATTTCCTTCATATCATGTATGGTTTGTAGTGTCATGGCTATGATTTGATCATCGAAATCTACTGTAACACGTTTCTTGGAGCCAATATAGTATATGATGCCATGTGTACAAGTGTAACCATTAGCGCGTAAAACCAATCCTTGGGCGCATACTTGAACCACATGATCAGGGTATGTGTTTGTAGGAGTTTGAGGAATTGTACCGCGTTTATACTCTATTGGCGTAGCAACATTTCCATCAATCTCCAATAAATCCATCTTTGCAATCAATCCCAGTTCAGAATCAGAGAGCATGGCAGATCGTGCATGAATGATCTCATCGGCACCATCATCCGTATTGCTGGTAGATTTTGTTCTCTTTGATGGTTTGTCAACATTTCGGTGTTTGTATTTACCATCTATAACTTCAGTATTATATGCAAATTCCCCTTGAGTCCATTCCAAATATGCCAAACGTTTACAGTATGCAAACTGAGTCAACATTCTCACAGGTATAAGATCTGGAACATCACTCTTCTCCATACTCACAAATCACGCCCACATGATACTATTTATTTGAACGCTAGTAAAATATAAAATGAATATATAAAAATAAGATATGACAGAGTCAACATATTTTTAACACATAAAAAAATTACAATATTGTGCAGATAGACAAACCAGACGACGATGTAATTAAATGCCCCATATGTGACAACATTATGACAAACATGCAAGCCTGTCATTTACATTGTAGTAATTGTGGCGCTCATATGGACTGCTCAGATAAAGGAAGTTACTGGTGACTAGAGTCCGGGACGGTCAGGTATGTAGTCAGCAGACATGTTAACTGCCAAGTCCTTCATAATCTCCAAATATTCATCATACTCGCGCTCAAATCCACAATGCGGACACGTCACCTTTGTGACATTATCATCCAATATAGCAACACTACTGCACTCTGGGCATTTTGCATCCATACATCATATTAACACTGAAGATATTTAATCATAAGTAAATAAAACTAGTTAGGCGGAGTTAGTTTAGCCCGGTATGACGTCAGCTTCCCAAGCTGAAGGCCGCGGGTTCGAATCCCGCACTCCGCATCATGCCAATTCCTTGATTGCTTGTTCTATAACGCCTCTATCTATTGCATTTGGTAGATATTTCAGATACATCTTCAAGTCATCACTTGCCTCTTGTCTTTTGTTTAGCTTTTCCATCAAGTATGCACGATTCTTGTATATGCGCGCAGAGCGTTTTTCATTTATTTGAATTGCCTTTGTATAAGATGATATGGCTTGCTCAAATTTGTTGCCTTTGAGATAATAGTTGCCAAGGCCATTATGTGCCAAATACGCATTGTCATTTATTTGAATACATTGTTCATAATACTTTACACATTCTGGATTATTCTGCTCATTGTATAGAGCCCCCAACATTTGCAGTGCCGTCACGTTTTCAGGGTCCATTTGTAATGCTTCCTGTAAAGATTTCGTAGCGCTAGGTTTGTCACCTAATATCATGGCGCGTTCTGCATCAAAACACAACCTACACGCAACACTCATCTGTGCAGATATTCTCATAGGTAGTTGAGATAACGTATCTGATGGTGCCACAATTATCATCAGTCTACCCTCCTCAGACCATTGTACATCAAACGTATCACTTGGTATGGCGCCCTCTTGCTGCTCACCTTGCGCCGTACCTTGTTGTACATAATGAAACACCATACCTGCATCACTATACCCAGAGACAACAGATGCATGTTGTGTTATTTCTGGATTGCCAGGAATACCAGGCAAGATAACAATTGGTGGAATGCCAGCATCAACTACAGTTTTCAATCCCTGCATATCGGTGTGCAGCATTACACACGACAGACCGTGTCGCTCTGCTAACTCGACACCTTCAATTATAATACTGCCATCAAACCCCGGATACCTTTTGGCAGTCTCTACTGCTTCTGATACTGGTAGTGAGACATTCCAGTACGAGGCCACCACATTAATGGGTAATGGTAATGACACTAGCTCTTCTGTCACTAGTGGTAAAAACAACACATGATCATCATTTTCGTCTGTAGACATACAGTATACACAAAAAGTGAGTTATTAAAACATGTTTACTATCAGGATGTCAATACGTGTAATTATCATCATGACACCGTCATTATATCATCATCATCATCATCATCATCATCATCATATAATATCATATAATATCATATAATATCATATAACATCAACATCATCATCATCACAACTTACAAAACCGCTCAATCATAAAGCGGCCATCTCTGCTCATCTCAGGATGAAACTGCATCCCATACACACCATCCCTATTCACATGTTTGATTATCTCGTATGCACATGCATCAGACCCCCCCACCACCTCCAACACATTAGGCAATCGACTTATCTCATAACTATGACTCTCATATACACTCACTATACCCTTGTCAACTATCGGCAGATCTTTGTAAACACTCACTATATTATGTGTATTTTTTTGCGGCGTATCGGATCGTTTTATGGTGCCACCTAGCGTCAATGCTAGTATCTCTGCACCATAGCATATTCCAAGCAATCGTACATCATGATATATCGCATATTTGATAACCTTAGAGTTGACCTTGTTGACCAATCGATCGTTGCGTTTGCGGCCTGATAACACTATTCCACTATACACAGACAATGTTTCCAAGTCAAGATCAAATGGTTTTATGCGTCTATACACAACATTCAAACAATCCAACAATACTGCAAGTTCGTCTGTGTAAGATGAGCCGTTATCAACAATTAGTATGGTCAATTAACTCCGACACCTACTGATACATAGTACACCTCAGGTATCCCATCTTTAATCAGTATCGTACCAATGTTAATTACCGTGTCACTGTCATCATCCAAATTATTCGCATCCCACACCAACACACGATTAGTCCGCGGCACGATATAATCATCGATGAACTCTTCTAGCGCCTCTATGGTCTCTTCTCGGTCCCGATCAGTGTAAAAGAACAGTTCATTGACATTAAATGACAACGGTACTGCCAAAGATGTAGGTCTTGACACCTCTAGTTCAGCGTCCTCAAACACCTGCAGCACAATATCAATTCTATCTTCTAGCTCTAATTTAACAAAGCCCTCAGTATCATTACCATCACCACCACTAACACCAGATGGCTCAACACCAGAAACCTTGCTCAGATACGCCTCAAATGCGTCTTCTTGCGTGTCCCCTAACCCTACAAAATACTCACCATTAAACGCAGCACCAACAGCAGCTATAGTTCCCAACTGGGCCACTACACCACCGGCACCTGCAGTATACACAGGTATGAAATACACATCATGCTCACCTACACGATACAAGATATTATCCCCTATTCGGGGTGTTCTCAATAACGTCTTTAGTTGCGCAAACTCTGGGTCTCTATCAAGCGCCTCCTTTACAGCAGTGGGCCCTATCAGTTTGGTAGTAGAATTAAGCGGTACTTCATAAAACTGTATATTACCCAAACGCGACAGATCATTTTCCACTACGATATATCCTGCTAGATTCCTGCCTTGTGAGCCCCTCAACTCTAGTGACAACAATCCCAAAAATTCCGTCTGATTAAACCCAGGAGGTTTTGCCTCTACATAATACGTATCTAGTCCTGCAGGTATCTCATAAAACTGATTTGCTTGGATAAACGTCTCTACATCAGTCACGTGATAAATGTTGTACATTTCAGTCTTCCAATTAAACAACTCTACTGGATATCTGATCTGCTCCTCTAGCCATGCAGGCATCGGACTGAACTGATCTGCGTATTGGGCAGCAAACATTTCAGTAAAAAAGTCATCACCGGTCTGTAATAGTTGTATATTCCCATCATACGAGTCAACTAGCGCATATCCGACTAGCCTAAGATATGGATTGCCAATTGACCACGGTACATTCTGAGTATCAAATCCGATAATAAGCGGAATCAACCAATACGAGTTTGTGCCATCTGTAACAGGTAGCGAATCCAATTCTTTTCCAAACAAGTCATACAAAAAGTACGGATACAGCACTTCCATGCGATGATTAACGTCCTTGTATCTCATAACATGTACTGATTCAGCTGGAAACTGAAGTAAAAAGTTCGGCTCAAATATCCAGCTAAATGGAGGTCCAACATCCAAGCCACCTACCCCAGAGTACATCGCCTCCCCCAACTCTGCGCTCTCACCAGGACCCCTAGAAGTCGGGTGTCCAGACCACGTTGACTCAAATAGTCCACCCTCTCCATAGTATATCTCACGTTGCTGGAAGAACTGATTACTGTCAACTATCTGACCATCAGTTGCCTCCAAAGTCAAAAACCCATCAGGTACATGCGTATACACAAGATGCTCATTATACCATCGATTATCAGAACTCACAGATGATGGCAGTATAGGTTTCATCGATGCAGTCCAGTACAAAGTATCATCAAATCGCAATATGTCATTGTCCTCAAAGTCAACATACGGTATCAGACCAATCTCTGGCTTTAGTTTTGCAAAGGCGGCCTCCCAATCCCACACGCGTATGACATCAAGTACATCTGCATTACTCTTTACATAGCCATCAATGTTATTTGGCGAGACGGGCCGCAACTGTACATCATGGGTCACTTTGTTAATATCATCAAGCTCACCCAAATATCTATTCACACTAATCTGCTGAGCGGTATAGGGGCCCAAATATTCTATTTTGCGCGCGTCAGCTATTGTATCATTAACTTCTACAAAGATAAACAGAGCAACACCAATGGCCAAGATGGTCAAAAAGCGTATCCACACATCACGCTTGAACATGTGAGTTAAGACACGCGCGCGTATACGATCTACTACAGAAAAAGCAACAAGCGCAAGACCAATTATCAAGACGCCACCAATTTCGTATTTGGTGTTATAATCAATCTGGTTTGTAAAAAACATGTTAAAGCCTGCCCACAAGACAGCAATTCCAACCAAGCCTTCTATAGTGGATACATAATTCAAATATCGAGGCTTGCCACTATTAGAGTCCTGAACAAAGGATGTTACAACATGAATCATCCTATGAACACCCACATACAGTATAAGACGCAACCCAATAGCAGCCAAGATAGGCGGTATCAAAACTACAAGTGCAGGTATCATCGGAATTACACTCTCAGTAGCATATATCACATCAGTAGGCGGAGTTACAAATGGCAACGTAAAGAGAATAGGTAGATTCTCAACACCTAACATATTACCGTCTACCAAAAATGCAACTGCACCAAACCCGAACATTATATTTGCAAAAAATGCACCAAACAGCAACACCTTTGTTATCTGCCATACAACAAACTGCAAAACACTAAGCTTGTAATCAGCATAACTTTCCAGACTATCAGATATAGGCTCTTGGACTGGAGACGTTCTAGGACCACGTGCCACAAATGCAAATGTGGTCTTTATAGCATACCAGAACATCGATGACCTACCTAACATGTTAACGCGCACCAAAGCTATGGCAGCTAGTATGAGCGAGGACACCAAAGTATAATACAAAGGTCTAGTAAACTCTTCATCAAACTCTGAAAAGTTCATGTAAAGTACCACACCTTGGTTTCCCACCACGATCAGCGTAGCTATTGCAATTGCAGCTACGACTATAAGCCTCAGATACTTGCTAGTGTCAGCCGGCGGGGTCGGTTTATCAGTAGTTGCGCTATACAAAACTGTATATCGTATCTGTTTGTTAAATTAATGTGTTGTTAGGTTTGGCACAGTAATAAAATGTTCAACTAAAATGTGCACTTGTATGTATGATTTTCAATAAAATAGGCAAAATCACTAAAATTTCACCATACATGGTAATTAATCTCAACATTATGGTATATGGGCAAGTCCTTTACATAGTAGATAGGCAGCAGCATATTTTGGTAGAGTAATTTTTTTGTCATGTTTGTATGATCCAAGTACCGTGTCTCGCAGACGGAACCGAAGTGGACAATCATGCACAACCACATCAACAGTATCACTAGTATCAATCACAGCATCCACATATGGATCAAATGTATCTATATCAGAGCAGGTCATCTTTATCATCGAACTCTTGCTGTTTATGGTGTGCGGCATTCTAAATATACGATGCACATCCATCGTAACTCCAGAATCTATCTTTATGCCAATATTATTAATGGCATCATTAACCATACCTTGAAATCTAGCATACCTAGAGTCACCATCTAGTTTATCAAATTCTGATAATATGTTGTTGCGGCCTTTTTTAGAGACAAACACATATTTTGCAAACTTGCCGCGCCAACCACGCTCACCAATATTAGGAATGTATTGCTTTTCAAATTTAGATCTGCTCACTCCCATAGATTCAGGTAACAGTCCTCTGAGTGTGATATAATCGGCTAGTTCTGTACGCGCACTAGCATCTAGTTTCAAAAAAGGCCCATGTAAAACATGTACATGATAACCCTCATTACCAGAAAAATATATTGTAATTACATTTGGCGAGATGCCCAAGTCATCACACAATATGTCAACTAGTAGTTTGATCTGCTCTTTTGCGCCTGCCATGCATTTTTTGCACGGCAGTGATACTGGTTTTGTGTTGATATTTTCCCCACATGTGTCACATGTAATTTTAGTAGATGCAGCATTGCACGTATGGCACACATAAAACACATGATTTTTGCGACAGGGCAACTGCAAGTCTTTGGCATCAACATCAAATATCAAGTCAGCGCCCTGCCAGTCTTTTTCTGTCAATGGCATATTTGGGAATCTGTAATATGCATTAGAGCAGTAGACATCAGATGGCGTGTTGCGCAAAAAGAATATATTCATATTTTTTTTATCACGTATTTGGATATGTCGCATCATGCCAATATTTCCAAGCGTTTGGTATCCAAACTCGCGGCGTTGTATGTGTGTAGGGTGGGGTATGTCATCTGTATGATCATAGTAGTATTGCTTGAAGAATGATTCAAGAAATTCAATATCAGGCGGATTCAACTTTATCATCTTTTGTTGTGTTTATCTTTTTTCTGCCAAACTGCATAGGTGAAATAATTCCATCACATTGAGGTGTAGCGTGACACAAATTTTGTGTGCGTAGTTTGTCACAAGAAGGACATATGTATTTTGTAGTGGTGCCGAATTGACCTGACAAGTGATTTAACTGGTACATGGTGGTTTTTTCATTATAGTCAGGCGCATTTTTAAACAGAGGTGCTATCTGTTGCACCGTCTGATTTCGTCCAAGTAGAAAAGTCGCCAACATGAATCTACCAGAGTGAGGTAGATTCTCGCCCCGTTCAAGTACAGAGATTGCGTGTTTGATGCATGGTGGGTACTCACCTGTGTGCTCGTATTTTGGGGTGAGTTGATCAGCGCATGTACTTAGTTTTGAGACTATCTTTTCTAATCCAGGTATCATGTCTGGTGTAGGTGAATTTTTGATACGAGATATGATGTATGTTGTGAGTGCGTGACGTATCAGGCGGACTGTCTTATCAGGTGTTAATGCTACGTATCCTTTTACAACTTGCCTGTTTACCAGTTTCCACTCACGCTCATGAAATACTGCAGAGTGTTTGAGATATTCAGATATGCGTATCAAATAGTAATCATTGCGCTGTGTGATCTCCATACCAAACATATCAATAAAGATGAGGCGTACTAGGTTGTATCGCATGGTGTTATTATGTATGATATTGAGATCATTTTTGAGATGCTCTTCTGCACGTCTAGCTTCACTTAGCGCAAATCGTTGTATTAGTGTGTGGCGTTTTGTTAGTTTGATGAGTACAATGGCAATCAAAAATGAAAGTATCTCTACATCAAACATTTGATCCTCAGAAAAGGTGGTCTTGTTATTATGCTCAGATCTGTACACTTTGCCCTGAGTTGCCGTCATTACACGCTCATATGCTGTTTTTACTATAATCTCAAGGGCAGGGTCAGTACCAAATTGAGATATCTCAAAACCATAATCCTGAAGGTATTTTCCAGCACCAGTCATAAATGGGTATTTTGCCAAATCATCACGACCCAATATTAGCATACTATTGCATCAACAAACACATACATAAAATGCACGACTATATCAGTTGGAGAGGTTGTAATTAGGTATGGTTGTTATTCTTTTTTTTGAGAGTTCTCATCAAATCATAAAAAGTATTTACAAATCATATTATATTTTAATGATCATTAGATATAATATTCCCAAAGCCTACGATCATGGCAGACTGGTATCTGAGATGAAATCTGGAATTAACCATAATTCATATGAATATAATTGCACAGATACGCGCTCAGGGCAGCTTGTAAAAAGTTACTATTTTACAGAAATTTTTGCCCAGGCGTATGAGGATAATTTATGGCAACAATCTCCATACTGTCATTTTGTGTTGTATATTGCAGTGATCGTCGCAACGCCACATAATATGTCTCAAATTTCATATCTGACAGTCCCAAGTCATCAGGGCTGTTTTGTTCTGATATCATGATACGATTATCTCTGCGTGTAGCATCTACAAACTGCAAGAAACTCTCAGTTGTCGGAACCTCATTGTAATGTGAGTTGGGATTGTTCATGTATGGCGGGTCCAAATACAAAAACGAATTTTTAAGATGTTCAAATTCTTCAAATCTCTTGTTTGTTATTGTTATGTTTTTTATGCTCTTGCTAATATTGTGCATATGTCCATTTAGCAGATCAGGGCAGCGTGTATTTTTACGCATGGGTACATTAAATCTGTTTTTTCGATTAAAACGAATCTTACCACTAAACGCATTTTTTGCCAAGTATAGAAATTGTCCTGCGCCCTTTACACCATCAGTTAACGAGTCCTCTGCACGTACTGCTAGATAATACTCATGAGATGATCGACTTTTGTGTTTGTTATATTCATGTATAAGTTGATCAATGTCATCACGCACACATGTCATAAAATTAGTCAGTACAGGGTTGTTGTCATTATATGTGATATCACTCAAAGGCCCAAAACGAAAAGAACAGTATATGGTAAACGCCCCAGAGCCACCAAACAGGTCATAGATTTGTTCGCCATATTCGTTTGGCATCAAGTCATCAAATATGTGAGTGAAACCAGATTTGTTTCCCACATATGGTAACAGGTGACACTTTTGATTCTTATTGTTTCTTACTTCATAGTGTGGTGCCGATAACAATAATAGTACACACAAGTTTCCTAATTTGTAATTTTTGATCCGGGTTTAAATTATCATAATAATACCAAAAGATATGCAGATAGGATGCCACGTCTCTATATCAGGCTCACTTGCAAATGCAGTCGATAATGCTACTAGCCGTAATTGTACTGCATTTCAACTATTCACACACAATCCACGGGGATGGTATGCAAAAGACTTGGATGAACAAACAATAGAATCATTCAAGACAAAACTAGAGCAAAGTGACATTAATAGTAATGCAGTGTGTGTACATATGCCATATCTGCCTAATTTGGCGTCACCGGATGATGCAAAATTCAAAAGGTCACTGGCATCATTAAAAGATGAAATACGCAGGTGTTCTTTGCTTGGAATACCATATGTTGTAACACATCTTGGCAGTCACATGGGTACTGGTGAAGAGGCAGGTATAAACAGATTAGAAAAGGGATTAAACGCCGCTGCAAAAGATACACCTGATGATGTTATGATACTCTTAGAGAATACAGCAGGCCAAAAGAACTCTGTGGGCGCTGATCTGAAACAGTTAGGGGAGATACTTTGTCGTTGCAAGCCTGCAAAACGATTTGGCGTCTGTTTTGATACATGTCATGCATTTGTAGCAGGGTATGACATGAGAACAAAACAAAAAGTAAATGAGACATTTGCAGAGTTTGACAAGCATATAGGGCTAGATAGACTACGAATAATTCATCTCAATGATGCCAAAGGTGAGTTAGGCTCCAAGCGCGACAGACACTACCACATAGGGTTAGGTGAGATAGGGGAGAGAGGATTGGCAGAGACCATAAAGATTGCAGTTCAAAAAGGCATCCCGCTGATTTTAGAGACCCCAATTGATGAGAAGAGAGATGATATAGGAAACATGGAAAAAGCAAGAGAGTTGTTTGCGACGGTTTAATTATAATTGATTTTGTGAGATGATAATATATGATAGATTATGAACAAGTAGTAAAACTTGCACTAGAGCGCGGTTTTTACTTTCCAAGTTGTGAGGTGTACGGGGATGCACAAGCAGGATTCTGGGAGTATGGTCCATCAGGTGTTGCACTAAAAAATAAATTTCTAGAGTTGTGGCGACGTGAACTTCTCAGAAGAGACTCGATGATGGAGATCGACGGCTCTCAGATAATGTCAGGTTTGGTATTTGAGGCATCAGGACATTTGGCAAGTTTTGTAGATCCTATCATTAAATGCCAAAAATGTGGGCTGACAGCAAGAGCAGACAAGACAATACAAGAGATAGTAAACATTACAGTGCCCGAGTCAGCAGAGCCTGGAGAGTTTGATGATATCATATCAAGATATGACATACGGTGTCCCAAATGCAAGGGTGAATTTACAAAAACTGAACGATTCAATATGATGTTTAAAGTGGGAATTGGTCCTGAGCAAAGGGAAGCTTTTTTGCGCCCAGAGACGTGTCAGTCAATATTCGTTGACTTTCCCAGATTATACAAGTCGATGAGAGGTACATTACCAATAGGAATAGGGCAGATAGGTAAGAGTTTTAGAAACGAGATTGCACCAAGACAAGGTCTGTTGAGATTGCGTGAGTTTTATCAAGCAGAGATTGAAGTATTTTGTAATCCTCAACGACTCGATGAGGTACCAAATTTTGCAGAGATAGCGGATGTAGAGTTAAATTTACAGTTGGACTCTGATGAGAGTGATGGTACACAACATACTGTAACATGTGATCTGGCAGTAAAAAATGGTTTTTTGCCAAACAAATTGATCGCATATTATTTGGGCATGTTAACTGAATTTTATCAAAAAACCGGAATTGACATGTCATATAGTAGATTTCGTAAATTGGGACAAAAAGAAAAGGCGTTTTATGCACAAGTCGCATTTGATTTTGAGGTCAAGACCTCGACTGGATGGCTAGAGTTAGTTGCGTGTAATTACAGATCAGGGCACGATCTGCAGGGACATGCTGATAAAAGTGGAGAAAAATTTGAGGTGATCGACTGTGAGCAAAAAGTATTGCCACATGTCTTTGAGATATCAATGGGTATTGATCGCAGTTTGTACACCATACTAGAGCATAGTTTGTATTTTGACAAAGAGCACGAGAACAGAAAGGTGTTGTCATTAAAGCCGTATTTGGCGCCAGTACATATTGGTGTCTTGTCTCTAGTCAAAAAAGATGGGTTGCGCGAAAAGACAGATGAGATATATGGTATGATAAAACGAAAATGTGACGCATTTTTAGATCATTCAGGTGCCATTGGTAGACGATACAGGCGACTAGATGAAGTAGGGGCCCCGTTTGCCATAACAGTCGATCATCAGACATTGCAAGACCAAACTATCACAATTAGAATGCGAGATAGTATGGAGCAATCAAGGATTAGTATATCACAGTTAGATGAGTTTGTAGCAAAACGTATTGCATATCCATAACAAAAAGTGCGTATAAAATAAAAGATCATTTATTAGTTATTTCAAATAGAAATTTGGTTTTATTTGTATAGACCTTTTGCACAATCAACATATTATAAGAAAAAATCAAAGTAAATTTCAATAAAAAATCATATTAGTATATGATATATGATAGATGGAAAATAAATAAAAGCAAGCTCGGGTAAAATGAATCCTTAATTACTGCTCAGAGATCAAACTTTAATTTTTTCTCTTTAGAATCCAAGTGTATGGTGGTTAACTAGCCCCGATATAATCTGCAAGATACGGTCAAGAGAATCATCAAATTTAATGTATATGTTTCGCAGCACTGAAAAATGTTTTAGTTTTACTATTGCATGCTCTATTTTGATTCGAATTTTACTGATGGATTTGTTGTATTTTTTTTCTCATCTTCTGCCAACTCTTTTTTTGATTGTCCTCCACGTGCAAATGATTTCAATGTGACTAGTGCACATTCTGTATTTTCTTGTAATTCTGAGCTTTTATACGAACGGCCACGAGTTACAGTAATCATGTTGTTCAAATACACAGGGTTATCTCTACTAGTAACATCTAAAGATGTTTTATCTTTGAACAGTAAAATTTTCTGTGCGTTTACAATTTTTTTAAATTGATCATCAATTGTTTTTAGATCTATTATATCTACACTAAGGAAGATCAGAATCGTCAAATTCAATACTCAGGTTTGTCATGGTGTTGTGGTCTATGGGTCGTTCACCCTCCACGGCAAGATCCAAATCTGAGCCATCATGTGTTGTCTATTTAGATCTGCTTCCAAATACCCATTCTGACATCTGGCTCAAGATGTCTTTGAAGAATATCGCACACCATACTCATGTGATTCGTGGATATGTCGATTGGACTAGTCAACAGACGCATTCATCTCCTTGAGGTGGGCCAAGGTATATTGTACATCCTGCAGAAAATCTACCACACCTTCAAAGATCTCTTGTGCCTTGTCCTCATTGTATGTGTGACTGGTGGTTCCACGACTTTCTCTGTATTTGCGCCAAACGGTCACATCAGAACATACAAGATTCTTGCCATATGCTTCTCGTATAATTCTGTTAAAAGTCATATCGTTAACTGTTTTGGGACTGGGTGCAGTTTCTATCAAATATCGCTTGATCATTTTAAATGTAAGTTCATATGTAAATTCAAAGGCCTGTATGGTGGCCGAGCGCAGGTGTCTTTGCAACACAACATCATTCCTAGTTGCCTCTCGCTTGTATATGTCCAAGGACTCTTCTAGTTGGGCCACTGCTCTCTCCAATGGTCCAAGATCAAGACTCATACGCCACCCTCCATGCCTGCAAACCCCAAGTCCCTTATGTTTTTTGTGATGAATTTGTCCAGTTTCCGCGCTTTAGACTGTTGTTTGCCTAATTCGGCTGCCAGTCGTCTCATCTTTTGCTCAAACGACTCACCATCACCTTCCTCCTGAGGTGCAACTCCTACGTAACGACCCGGCGTGAGTACGTGGCCGTGTTCGCGAATCTCTTCAATTCCGACACTTTTACAAAAACCCAGTTCGTCTGTATATTTATTTTTGTTCTGCCATACATGATACACGTCTACGATCTTTTGTGCATCTACCTCATCTAACACACGATGTGTACGATCCTCCATTCTGCCCATATTGCGGGCGTCAATAAATAACACCTGCCCGCGTCTTTTGGATTTCTTGATTGTAAATGTCAATATCGTATTATGTAATATGAACTTTATAACTGAATCTTCGATTGCATGATTTCATGATATCTTAAAAACCAATGCTTTGGGTCGGGCAGGTAGTGATCGTGGCAGATTCAAAACTATTGCGAACCGTCAAGAGCCCTTCTCAAGTCTGAATAGTCCTAAAACAAGTTCACCCAAGTGGATAAGCTCATGTGGGTCATTCTGGACTAAACCGAGTAAACGTAACTATTTTGCTTTTTAAAGTGCATACATAAGGTAAAAGATCATGCGCATTTTTCCGATTATAATGATCTCGACATTGTATATTCATATATAATCAATTGGCAAGGATAGTGCGTAGTTGATTATAATACGCAGATGGACACTAATGATTCTGTAGTTTTTAGCCAGGTTTGCATGCCTTGCACAGCATGTCAAAAAAGCTCTCGCCTCTGATCTTACCTGTTGCAAGCAGTGTGAATAATATTGAGTTGGCATCCATACCACGAGATGTGCTGTTTCCACCACCATCATTTTTTATGAATACAAATACTCGATTAGTTGTGTGAACCAAGCTCATTGGATACAATAATGAAATACATACCTGTATTTGGTTATATTCCTGTCTGCATATCAAGTATCGTGCATGCGATACATTTGGCTAGGAGTTATTTTTGAATGATTATATAGTCATGGAGGTTGGTTCACACCAACACATCCCTATGAAATCCGAGAAGCGGACATTACATACATCCCGGCAGAAAAATCATGGGCCTATTGTTATATAATGATTGACGTCTTTACGCGGGTCTGGGTGAGATACACCCTGAGCACTACTACCAATGCAACTGCCGCTGTAAAGACGCTACTTGATGCACTACATAGGCATCCCAAAGCAGATCTTACCAAGCTCACGATACGTACTGAGCATGGTAGTCAGTATACGAGCAAAGAATTCAATTTAACCATTAGTGCGCTGGATCTAAAACATGAATACATAAGGTACAAGACACCACAGCATAACGGACATTGTGAATCATTTCATGGAAAACTTAAATTCGAATATGTATGGCCAGCATATCCGGAATCCTTTCAAGAAGCAGAGAAGATCATACTGAGAGCATTAGTTGATTATAACAAACGACGTCTCCACTCTGTAATCGGATACATGCCGCCAGCAAAATTTGCATCCAAATGGGAAGAGGCAGAAAACTCATGACTGGCGATCTCTCGATTTTTTCTCAAAAAACGCTCTCAATTCATAGGGGTCCAGCTCACGATCTTGATAATGAACAACGACATTTTTGAATTTTGTTTATTCTTCTTTTTCTTGTGTTTGTTGCTTGTACCCTATATCTTTGATCTGACTCTTTCCAGATGGCAACACTCTAACAAAGTCATCAAGATGGATTATCTTTGTTATGGTCTCATTTACATTTAGAAATTCTGTTCTAATTCGCTTGGCGGCCTCTGCTAGATCAAAGCCGTGTGGTTCGATAATCGCATATATCACACAATGAGATATGATGGGTTCTGGGGGCCCACATATCAATATATAATCATCATTATGTTTGATAATTCCAACTGCCAATCGCAACGTTTGAGCACGAATCAAGTTGCGTTGCCCCTGTATAGTAAATGATCCTTTTGGAAGAAATTGGCCTGTTGGTGCAGATTTTTTTACTTGGTCAGGATGCACCCAAAATGCACTCATGCCATACATTCCCTCTTTCCATGCCCTGCTAAAGCATACAGTTGCATGTGCGACCTCATTCATGCTTACATCAGAAGGCGATACGGCATCTTTGAGTATGAAAAATGGTGAGCCATGAACCTCTGCATGAAACACACGGTCATCTTTTGACATCTGCTTTCTAATAACAGCCGAGTTTGATGCAGCATCACGTCCGCCTACTGCAAGGGAGCCATCAGATGTCAAGAACCATCTATACCTTTCAAACCAGCTCTTTTTGCGTATCTCAGAGGCTAGTTCATCGGCTTTGCTACGATCAGATTCGGCAGTGTTTTGTAGTTTGGCAAGTTTGCGTTGTGCCTCTTGCATCGATTTTTGTATGGCAGGTGCCGCTTTTGCCTGATGCTTTGCCTCATCAAACAGTTTGGATGCTACTGATTGTAGTGAGGTTTCCATGTTTACGTTTATTTTTTTATTATCAGATATTAAGATTAGATGCGCACCCTTTTCTTGAATTATACGAGCGTTGCACTGTTCTAATGCAGGGGTTATTTGCGCATCTGACATTGACAGTACACCTTGAGACGCAAGGCTCATCAGTGATCGCGCCAATGCACTGATAGACTCTGATCGGTCCATTACAAGACGTATGGCTTTTTCTTGCTCGATAATCTTTGTCTGTAGATCTTTTATTCTAGTTGCAGAGTGTGATGTTTTGACATCTCTTGCCTTTCCAATTAATGATTCTGTGAATATTTTATCTAGTCCTGCCATAAAGGTCGACACAGACATTATTTTTTTACTAGATTCAGAGTCAGATGTATCTGGGATTATATCTTTGATTGGAATGGCCTCTGATTTGTCACCATCATATATTATGGCAGGTCTATGATTGCCATTTATGATATCAGAGACTAGTCTTTGAATAGTAGAAAATATTGTATTTACTTGTTCTGTGTTTAGTTGTTGTCCGATAGTTCCAGATTTGATATTTGATATGTACAGTATGCCTTCTGCATATTTTTTTGGCAAGCCTAGTGAGCGGCCAATCCATCTTGCAACTGCCATATCAGTGTCCTGTAATTTGTTAAAATGATGCGCAGAGAGATTTAAAATATCAATTGTATTTTCTGCATCATTACCAGAGATGGCGGGAGGTGGCATATACACAGATCCAACATTTAATGTTCTGTGTCTGACGTTTACTGAACGCATCAGTGCAAGTATCTTCATATTTTGCTCATCACATAAGATTACATTACCATCACCGAATAATTCTACTACCAAGACGTAATGATTATCGAACCCTTCAAACGTAAGATAGACAATACGCTCAGCACCTATCTGTTTAATACCCTCTAGTCTCATGCGCAAAAGGTTGCTTCGCAGACGCCGCTGCATCTTGTTTTCTTCTATCTGGCTTAGTTTAGTTGATGTTAACCATATGCCAAACACAGAGATCATTAAAAACAAGTCGTCTTTGGTGGTGTGATGTAGCTTGAAGAGTATACTGTCGCGTGTGATGCCATAGATGTTATTGACATAATAGCCGTCTAGTTGATCAGAGATATGATCTACAATAAAACGAAGTTCTATTCCAGCAAGGGCCATTATAATATTCGTAATATACGTAAATTAAACTCCTTGCCAATTATGATTATCTGCTAGACTGTCAGTCCAGTCACTTGCAAACACGTCTCCAAACAAGCCTGATATTTGTTATATTTGCATAATAAAATTAAAAGTTTGAAACGAGTTTGCAGAGATGACAAGTACTCAGTCTAATCCCAAAAACATGTCACAGCATATTTGGTCCAATTTTGGTATCACATGTGATATTACGATCAGATGTAGATGATTAAAAATAGTTAAACAACACAAAAGGTATTAAACAAGGCATAGGGAATACACGCTAGATTACTTGGCAAAATTCAAAAAGAGAAAATCAAATCCGACGGTAACAAAAGACGGCAAAACCACAAAACAAGACACGTCTGATATACCACCTACTGAACATGTAGATGATGAACGTCCAACAGTAAGGCCACCACCAGGGCCTCCTCCACCACCCATTGATCCACCATTCTCAGAGGCAGAAAGGAGTGAAAAAGACCGCAAGCTCAACCAACTGTTCTGGTTGCGCATAATAGTTTCAGTTTCAGCAGGAATAGCTGCCACATTTGTCTTTGAGGGTATTGAGGGAGAAGAACGGAGATGGGCATCTATTGCATTTATGATTATACTGTTTATTGCCACGATCATAGTAGCAAAGAGCATGAAGATGCAGCTGCCATCATCTGATAGAAAAAAGATCGTCACACAAGCACTTGGCAGCTACGTATTTTTGTATTTGTTCACTTGGATTGTATCATATACTCTAGTGAACCTGGAGAATGTACAAAATGGAATCAATCTCTAAAAAGATTCCAAAAGAGGCAATAGGGAATCACACTTACTGGGGTTCGATGTCACCTGGTATTCCTGATGAGTACTTTGAGAGGACAGAAAATGTTCCCATCACAAAACAAGAGATACGTAGTATAATCATCAACAGAGCAAGACTCCATTCGGGTAATTGCATATTGGAGGTAGGAAGTGGTTCGGGTTCTGTCACAGTCGAGGTTGCAATTCAACTAGGCCAAAAAGGAATCGTCACAACAATTGATCATGATAAAAATGCAGTTAAACTTACAAAAAAGAACCTAGCAAGATTTGGATTTGATTACATGACAAAAATAGTACATGGTGATGCAGTAGATGTAATAATAAAAAAAGAAGAAGAAGAAGAACCAGTAACAAAGTACCAAGCAGTAATTATTGGTGGGACGGGAGGAGACACTGCAAATATCATAAAGGCGTGCTCTGATCAATTGATCAAAGGTGGTCGAATGGTAATCAGTACAATACAGATAGAGACACTAAGCGCAGTACTAGACACATTATACAACATGCAATTCAAAGAGATAGATGTGACACAAGCTACCATATCAAAGAGTCGTAAGACATCAAGTGGCACCATGATGCTTGCTCGAAATCCAGTCACAATAGTATCTGCGACTCAAAATTCAGATACTAGTTAAGATGAGATTAAGAATATCAGGTTCTGGTGCGATCATAGTGTTGCGATCATAGTGTTGCCAATCAAATGTGCATTAACATTAGATTAATTTAGATTAAAAATAGGTTGCCACACACCAACATTATGGCAGGTTTGATAGGAATAGGTGTAGGTCCTGGTGATGCAGAGTTATTGACCATCAAGGCAGTGCGCGCAATACACAATGCAGATATTATCATGTGTCCAGCATCTGCACCTGACAGAGACAGTATAGCATATTCTATCGTCTCAGATGTGATAAATGACAATCCGACTCAAAAAAAAAATAAACAGCAAAAAGTTATAAAATTGATTTTCCCAATGACAAAAGATCGCAACATATTAGAAGAGACATGGCGTCGTAACGCAGAGATCATGGCTCAAACAGTAGCAACAGGTAAGAATATTGTATATTTGACAGTCGGCGATCCGTATCTGTACAGTACATGGATATACATGCACAGGCACTTGCGCGCCAAGTATCCAGATATGAGCATATCAGTAATACCGGGTATCGTGTCAATGTTTTCGTTTGCATCAAAGGTAGGAGTCAGTGTCGCAGAAGGAGCAGAGAAAGTGGCAGTAATTCCTTCTTGTTATGATATGGCAGGCGTCAAAGAGATAGCTAGACATGCAGAATCAATGATATTTCTCAAAGATGGCAGATACTTTGATCAAGTGATACAAGTATTACGTGAGTCTGGATTTGGTCCAAAGTCGATATTTGCAATAGGTCAATCACTAGGAACAGAACAAGAGGTAATACAAAAGATGACATTAGATGAGGTAGACGATGCAGATTTAGGCTCAAGATACTTTTCGATATTGGTGGTCAAGCGTGTCAACTAATAAAAAAGAGGTATATTTTGTTGGGTGCGGTCCAGGCGATCCTGAACTAGTCACGATAAAGGCGCAAAAACTGATCAAAAGTGCCGATGTTATAGTGTACTCTGGCTCATTGATTCCACCACAGATCATCGCAATGGCAAAAAAAACGGCAGAATTGCATGATGCAGCAAAGATGATAAGAGAAGAGATATTCGATACGTTATACCAAAGTGCAATTAAATGTAAGATTGTGTTGCGTCTGCACGACGGTGATCCTGCTATATATGGTGCCATCAAAGAACAGATTGATGCATTACATAAAAAAGAGATACAAACCAAAATCATACCAGGCGTCACATCATTTTTAGCATCAGCGGCTGCTTTGGGTACACAACTCACACTACCAGGTGTCACACAGACTATGATAATCACCAGAGCCGAATCACGCACCAAAGTACCAGATGCCGAATCCATATCAAAGTTAGCAGCGCACAAGGCAACTATGATATTTTATCTTAGTGTACACTTATTAGATGAGATTGTATCAGAATCCATCAAGGGGGGTTACAAAAGTACTACGCCTGTTGCTGTGATATATCGTGCAAGTTGGGACGATCAAAAAGTGATTAAAAGTACATTAAATGACATTAAACAGAAAACAAAGGATGCGCACATTACGAAAACTGCAATTGTAATTATCGGTGACGTGATAAATCCAGAGTCGTACGAATATTCTAGACTGTATGACAAAGAGTTTAGCCACGGATATAGAAAGGCAATAAAAAATTAAATCGTACACAAACCCTCACATGACACATGATTAATTTATTATTTTAAAAACAGTAACGATAGTCTAGTTATCATAAATAGAAACAATTTTTCCCACCTACAAATATTCATTGTAAGTTAAAAATCTACATAAAAAATTATGATTCAATATAATCATAATCAGTATCATAATCATAATCAGTATCGTAATCATAATAATCAAAATTATAACAATAATAATCAAAATTTTTGCACAGTTTCAATAATTCCAAGTTTCCTCAAATTATCTTGCAGTATGTCATAATTACCAGTAGCATATATCTCTAAACTACCCTTGTCTGATTTTTTATACGGATATTTTATGGATATTAATTCTGCCACATTGCGTGCAGGATTTAAAAATTTTACAAGAGGAAATTCTTTTTGCAATAGTGGTGACAAAAACGGTAAATGTGTACTAGACAGTGTCATGGTATCAATATCATACTTGGATATGACAGGTGTCAATGTCTGACGTATTAAAACACGGCACGACTGCACACATTTCAAAAACAAGCCAGACTCTACTGCATCAACAAGTACAGATGCATCGATTCGATGAACTGTAATGTTGCGTATATCATGCAGTGTATATTTTTTGATCAGTTGATCTAATCCTGCACTCTTTATACTAGATGCTGTTGCAAGTATACCAATGTTGCAAGTCTGAGATAGTTTGATGGCACTCTCAAGTGGAGGCCTCACGCCCATCACATACACACCTTTGCAGTATCCATCATCAATACCCAAGACCATAGTAGGTGTATTTGAAGCAATTACAATCACGTCAGGATCAAAACGTTCTTTGATATTTTGTATAGTGGTGTGTATGATCTGCTCTAGTTGCTCTTTTGATTTTATGCCATATGGAAAGTTCATTGTATCAGCAAGATAGATGATCTCGCTTGTTTTGTTCATCTTTTGTAGCTCTCTTATCACCGATAATGAGCCTAAACCAGAGTCAAAAACCACAATTCTAGCCACCACAATTAGTGAATTTGGTTTGAATAATTTAGTTTTTTAGCCAAAAAAAACTGACTAGCGTCGTTAAGTACAAACTTTATGACAAGGTATTATGGCAAGTAACTTCGACAAAAACTGGGCTAGACCAGACACCCGAAGTGTAGCTGACAAGTTTCGTGATGCTACAAGGCCGCAGGGCCCGCTCAAGCCTCGAATCCAGACTGCAGTTAATGGGTTGCAAGTTCAGATCACAAAGATGGACAGCATGCTCAAGAAACTTGGTGAAAAGGATCAAAAGCTATTTCAGCGGGTCGTCGCAGCCATGCAGCAGCATGACAGTGCAGCTAGTAGGGTTTACTCTAACGAGTTAGCAGAGGTACGTAAAGTTACAAAGATGCTAAGCAATATGAGGATGGCACTCGAGCAGAGCCAACTCAGACTGACCACCGTTCATGACTTGGGCGACGCCATGGTAGCACTCCAGCCGGCAATGTCCACTATGAAGGGACTAAAGTCATCGCTTGGAAAGTTCATGCCAGAGGCCGATTCAGAGCTCAATGCAATGACGCAGACGCTCAATGGTCTTATGATGGACTCACTTGCAGGCGACTCTTTTGGTATGGAATCAGATGTATCCAACGAAGAGACAGAAGAGATATTGCGACAAGCATCGGCAGTTGCAGAGCAGCAGACCGCTCAGCAGTTCCCATCTGTACCTTCGACTACAGGATCTTCGTCCCAGATGACAAGCACATCAAACTTTGTTCCGTAATAGGAACAAGTATTTTTCTTTTTTATTATTTTTATGTTATGATCATAAATTGTAATTATATGTATTAATATTAAATATACATTTATTATGATTCATAAATATATAATGACAAAAAATTATTCCCAAACATTTTCACGAAATGTGAGTTTTTTGTTGAGTATAAAGTTACTAAATGCGCCTATAGTAATTGCAATGAATAGTGCAAATGGATATGACATACCATATGTGTCCACCAACCAGTACACAACGCCAAGTTGAACAGCAGCACCTAGTGAGCTGAAGACTGCAAATCGGCCATACTGCGATAGTGTTCTTCGGAGTCCAAAGTCGGGATCCTCAAATGTCCATATTTTGTTGAGTATAAAGTTAGTTGAGAGTGACGTTATGATTCCAAGCACGTTTGCCTGAAGATACCAAAAGTCAGCAACGCCAGATGTGAATAGTGTCGACACCAAATAATTGATTAAAAATCCTGATGCGCCTACCGTAAAGAATCGGGCAGCCTTTGAGAAGAACCTTACTGACTTTCGTTTTTCTGTAGGTTCATCTCGTAATTTTTTACTCTTGTATAGCTTCCATACAGCATGCATATATTCGACGCCCGTCTTGTATATGGATGCGTCTAGTTTACTCTCACCTAATTTACGATTCACAAATGTATACGGTATCTCTTTGACAGTAATGGTTTTGTCTGCCTTTACTAGTAACTCTAACAAAAATTTATACCCCAAGGCATCAAATGTCAGACCATTTATGATATTTCGCTTAAATACAAAGAATCCTGACATAGGGTCCTTTGTCTTTACACGCAATCCTAGTTTGGCAATCATAGCACCACACTTGCTTATGATCTTGCGCTTCATAGTCCAGCCATATGTATTGCCACCTTGCACATATCTTGAGGCAATAACTAAATCACATTGGTACTGTTTGATAGTCTCTAAGAGACGCGGTATGACTTGAGGGGGGTGTGAGAAATCAGAGTCCATCACTACAATAATGTCTGCTTTTGCATTTTGAATGCCATTTAGTATCGCAGATGCAAGCCCACCCTGTTTTGCTTTACGATGTATTATATTGACAGTATCCTTTGCAAATTTTCTTACATTTTGGATATAATCATCTACCATACGACCCGTTCCATCAGGTGAATTGTCATCTACGACAATGGTCTCTGCTAGAATGCCTTTTGGTATATTTTCACGTATTGACTTTAGTATTGATATGATGTTTTGTGACTCATTGTATGTTGGAAGTATTATCGATACTTGTGGGGAGGAAGTGGTCATTGTATACTAGTTTACATGAATGAATATAAGGGTAATAGATGATCAAGTTAGACTCAATATGACGTAAGCGTTCAGGTCTAATTATTGATGATCATAGGCAGGCACGCCTGCATGGGTCAATTAATGATATTGCAGAGGATAACTATGACAAACTGGTTAACTGCAAAAAAGTCATTATTGTTAATTTTTTTACTGTCAAACTCAGAGTCACACCTTTCTAGACCGTTCACCTGATTCCGTTTTGACAAAAACATCCACACCATCAACCAACATTTTGTAAAATGACTCGTTGTCAACAATTGACTGATGTGACGAGTTTCAAAGCACCTACCTTATCGCATCCTCTATTGAAGTCTCTGGGATGTTTGGGTTGATTCGCTGCAGTGCCACCCGCAGCCTACCTGTCAAAACTACCGACTGGTAATCATCGCGCAGTGCAAAAGAAGGTCCACCAGTCGGGTATTCTTCATTACTCCCACGTATTATTTCATAACCAAGTGTCTCTAGCACGGATAAAGCATGTTCCTCCACATCTGATTCTGAAATTTGATTTATCATTTCTGGGCCATCGTTTGGATTCTAATTTTTCCTGACAAGAGTTTTGGTAACAGCATGTCGCGTATGTTTGTTAATGATCTAGATGTGTATGTATTAGTCCTTATACATTTATCGTATGCTGACAAATGTGTTTCAAATTGATGAATTAAATTGATAGGTGGTTCAACTGTCAATATATTTTCAAGTTGTTTTTTAGTAACAGCACCAAATACAGTACCCATTGATTCGTATTGTTTTAGATCCTTTTGTAATGACCACATGTAATAATATGTAAATGATCTTGAATTTGTTTTATGTCTAATTGCTACAATTCCTCTCCCTATACAACATGTTTCCCAAGCCATGTTTATTGCTCCAACAGGAGCTCTAACACTGATCAATGTATCATCTGTATGCACAATACAAGTGGGTTCTGTACAATATTTTCGATTTGTAGGGTATCTTAACCCAAAATCAGCACTACCTTGAAAGAATGGCAGTCCATTTTGTTCATCATTATATGTGTCGCTTGGTGGCGATTGGCCCATAACTAAATCAAAACAGTTTTCAAGCACATTTGTTTTCCACCCTTCTGGAATCATGCCTAGTTCTGAATCGACCAATGTATCTGGAAATAAATCATAGGCAGTTGATGGCAATCCTGGAAGTGATTGTCCTCGTTTCCAGCGCCCATCCATCTTGGCACGAACAGGCTCAAAATTTACAAACCATGACTTGAACAACCTACGTGCAATTCTCTCCATGGTTTGGTTCATTTTGTTGTTTAATTCTATTTTAGAGTCAAGGTCAGAAAGAATTTTGGCAATTGCATTTTGTTCTTGTATTAACGGTATGGTAATATTTATTTTTTTAAATATATCATTTTTAACTCTCTGTCTATCAGAAGTTCCAGTCATAGATTTTATAGCAATATCTCGCACCATAGTAGTTCTAGATAAATAATAAACAAAAATGGAATCAAGACGTTTATCTTTGGGCGCCAATATTATGAATTCCGTTGAACCCGCTCCAATTTCATCTTTATCTAAAAAATCCACATAAGCGGTTTTTCCGTTTTCTAAACTTGGAGTAATTCGTGCAAAGAGAATATCACCATTTTGAAATTTTGATCCACTTGAGTAATTTTTTATTGTGTAATTTGAAATTTTTCGAGTAAAGGGTTTAAGATTTTCCATACTAACAAATTTCACAATGGTGTCTTTTTTTAAATTTCTTTTAGGGTCAATGTCAATCACATCACTAAATACTGCATGGATCCAGTTTTTTGGAGTAAATGTAGTTTCATTGGATTGTATTTTTGAGTTATTATTTTGGTTAGCAAACAGCAATGGTATTTTTTGTGCATTTATAATTTTTTTAAAGTTACTACTAATCGTTCTAAGATCAACAATATCTACAGTGTAAGGAAGATTCGAATCATCAAACTCAATACTCATGTTTATCATAACATCATAGTCAATAGGTTGGGTACCCTCCACTGCAAGATCCAAATCGGATCCATCATGCGTGGTCCATTTTGCTCTGCTTCCAAACACCCAAACTCGTGTATTAGGTAGTAGGTACTTACGCAGTATGTCCAATATTATTTCCAATGAATCAGGACTAATATCAATTGGATTTGGCAAGTAAATTATTCAACTCCTAGAAATTTTGCGTGTGTTTTTTGTAGTTGTATCAACTTTTGAATTTTTAGTTTTTTTGGAATCGGCATCAATATCACGTAATTTAGATTGAAGTCTTTTGATCTCGAATTCAATATTCTTTCTCGCAGATTTCGGGGTTATTGGAGGTGAATCGGCTTGAGCATTTTGCAAACTAGACAGTGTGTATTGAGCTTCGAGTAAAAAATCAGATGCAGCTTCAAAAACACATTGTGCTTTTTCTTCATTGTATGTGTGACTAGTAATTCCACGATTTTTTCGATACTGATCCCAATAATAAACATCAGATCGAATGAGATTTTTTTTGTACGCTTCACGAACAATGTCTTTGAAATTCATAGAGGCGACTTCTGCAGGGTTAAATAATGTCATTCCCAAATGTCGTTTGATCATTCTGAGGGTCATCTCATATGTAAATTCAAAAGCTTGTATGACTGCACCGCGCATGTATATTTTGTATTTTGGTTTTTCTTGTATTAGTTCATAGTACGCATCTAGTGCATTTTCAAGTTGGTTAATTGCCTTTGCCAACGATGTAACATCAAGACTCATTGTTTACTCCGCTTTATATCAAATTCTAGATTTTTTATGTTTTATGTAATTGCAGCATCTAGATTTTTGGATTTTGTTTGGAGTTCGCCCCACTGCAATGCTAATTGTTGCATTTTTTCCTCAAAAGATTCTTTTTCATCTGATTGGGATTCGACACCTACGTCAGTAGTTTGCAATGTGCCAATTTTTAATGATCTTATTTCTAATTATGCAGCGCGGCAGATTTACTATGTCAAGTAACTACCGTGCTCCAATTCCCACCGAAGCAGTCTTCTGATCAATCCGGCAATTGAATCCATAAATAATCCATTGTAAATAATTTTTCATCTCAGTAGTTCAAAAAGTAAATCAGTGTTTGAGTCCGGATTCAGGTACATTGTCACCACATGTCGCGTGTCAGGTCAGTGACACGATTGCGAGGTAGAAAACACATGTATCGTACAGATGAACAGGCGGGTTTGCAAGCCCGATTCGGCACGCCACAACATGACGTGCGCAGGCGGAGGCCCGGTTTTTATCTTCCCGTGATTTGGCACGTCGTATTTTGTATTGTGCTTGCGGTATTTTTGAGGCAAGATATCACCTGATGTCTTCCAAAAACCTTCGTGACACCGTCACTTTTTGAACTACGGATATCATTAATTGACCCGTGCAGGCGTGCCTGCTTTTGATCACCAATAATTAGACCTGAACGCTTACGGTTCGGATGCTATTGTAGTATGCAAGCACGTTTGTGTGGGATCCAAATTGAACATCTTGACCGGCTTGAATGTATACTTAATATGTTGATAAATAGAACGTCGTCACGAATCATAGAATGGCACAGACAAAATCCAAATCCACATCGGGAGGGGCAGACACAAATCGTTCTGCCGATACAGATCTACTCGGATTTGAAGAGAAGATGTGGAAGGCTGCAGACAAGCTCCGAAGCAACATGGACGCAGCAGAATACAAGCACATTGTACTGGGCCTGATATTTCTAAAGTACATCTCGGATGCGTTTGTGTCTCTCCACGAGTCACTGAAGAAAGACCCCGATTCTGATCCAGAAGATCAAGACGAGTATATTGCTAAAAGAATCTTCTGGGTACCCAAAAAGGCACGGTGGGACTATCTTTCGGACAATGCAAAAAAGCCAGAGATAGGAGAGTTGATCGACAATGCAATGCAGTCTATCGAAAAAGAGAACTCATCCTTGCGCGGAGTCCTGCAAAAGGACTATGCACGGCCCAGCCTCAATAAACAGAGGCTTGGAGAACTAATAGACCTGATAGGCACCATAGGTCTAGGAGACAAGGAAAGTAGAAGTAAAGACATTCTTGGACGCGTATATGAGTACTTTTTAGGCCAGTTTGCAGACGCAGAAGGTAAAAAGGGTGGGCAGTTCTACACACCACGAAGCATTGTCAAATTATTGGTAGCTGTTTTACAGCCATACAAGGGCAGGATTTTTGATCCATGTTGCGGATCAGGGGGAATGTTTGTCCAGAGTGAGAAATTTATCAAGGCTCATGGTGGAAAAATTGGAAACGTCTCAATCTACGGGCAGGAGAGCAATCCCACCACCTGGCGCTTGTGCAGAACAAATCTCGCCATACGCGGAATAGAATCCAACATGATTAAATGGAATGGGCAAGGTAGTTTTGTACAGGATGAACACAAAGATTTACGAGCAGATTTCATACTTGCAAATCCGCCATTCAATGACAGTGACTGGAATGGACATCTGTTGCAAGATGATGTCAGATGGGCGTATGGCGTGCCACCTGTAACCAATGCAAACTATGCATGGATTCAACACTTCATAAACCATTTGTCACCTGCAGGAACGGCCGGATTTGTAATGTCAAACGGCTCAATGTCATCCAACATAAGCGGTGAGGGTGAAATTCGTCAAAAAATAGTAGAACAAGATCTGGTAGATTGTATGGTCGCACTGCCCTCACAATTATTCTACAACACAGTGATTCCGGCCTGTCTGTGGTTTGTAACTAAAAACAAGAAAAAAAATACCCAGTTTAAAAATCGTCAAAAACAGGTACTGTTCATTGATGCTCGCAATATGGGTATGATGATTGATAGACGACATCGGGAGCTAACAGATACAGACATCACTAGAATTGCAGATACCTACCATGCTTGGCGCAATAAAAAATTTAACTCTAAATACAAAGATGTTGCAGGATTTTGCAAATCTGTACCGGTATCAGACATAGAAAAACAAGATTGGGTGTTGACGCCGGGTCGATATGTTGGGATTAAAGAGGAAATTGAAAATGAAGAAGAATTCGAAACAGAAATGTTCAAACTTACAACAGAATTGTCTGTACAATTTCAACAGAGTAAAAAACTTGAAAGTGAAATAAAAGGTAATTTAAAAAAAATTGGATTTGAAATCTAATGGAGCACGGTAGTTACTTGACATAGTAAATCTGTCGCACCGTATAATCAAAAATAAGATCATTAAAAATTGAGCACATTGCGAACTACTGGTCACCGGTATGAGCATAAGATTGGCCGGGACGATACTGATGTCATCGTTATGAGTCAGAGGCTTCGAATACTTCAACAATGACAAAAAGCGAACGGGACGCTTACAATCCTGTCACTCATTTTTTACATTAATTCATCGGTTCTGTTACAATTCATGATCTAGTCTAAAACTACAGATAGGTCATAAATTGGAAGCAGATCTAATTTGCTTCACTACGCATAATGTCTTTGTAAATCTGCTGGAGGCATTTTCTACTGTCGGTATCCTACTGTCTTGTCAATGGTCCGTTAAAATTAGGCCAAAAGCAGAAAGAGTGACGCCGGAACCATCACATATTCTGAAGAAACGTCGAGTCGATCTTTGGATATTACTAGACCCTTGCCACGCGTCTTGTTCAGAACCCTACACATGCCGGCTAGGTCACGTCCCGGCCTGTTTCGATATTTTACTTCTATTGGCACCACCATCTTGCCACCGTCATCATATACAAAGTCAACCTCACGACCCTTCTCCATGTGATAAAAGATTCTATAGTGGTGGTCAAAATTTTGTTTGCTGGGACTGGCATTAAAGGCCAATCTTGTCAGATGGTTGGCGACAATACCCTCTATCAACACACTTTTGTTTTCGCTTGCATCAAGGTATTCTGATGATGCGTCAAAGTAGCCCCTAGATGCAGTCCATCCATTGAACATGTGAAAGAAAAACGGATCAACAAAGTAGATTTTTTTGTTACGGTGAAACATAGGGCTCCTGCTATCCATATTGTATCCATATATTGTAAGCAAAACGAAGAGGTTTGAGAGTGTCTGCACAGAGTCCTGTACCGTCTTGGGGGATCCGACATCTGCATTCTTGGCCATGTTGTTCCATGATGCATGGCTTCCTTGTGACTTTACAACCTCCCTGCCAACGCGTTTTAACAGATTATTGTCTCTGCCAAGCCTTGACCACTCCCCCATGATGCTATCCATGTATGTACTGTACACGTTTTCGCGAATAGGCAAAGTCGATGCTTGGGCATTTACGACAAAAGGAATTCCTCCGCTGTACATGTATTTGGACAAAAGATCGTCTAACAAGTGTTGATGCATGTGAGTGAGATCCATTGCACGATCTACTTCACCATTTGCCAGTTTGCCAAATGTTGTAAGCCGATCCTTGGATCTGAGAAAATACGAATCCACAATCGTTCTTATCTCCGAATCCATCGCACTGGCATACTCTGCAAACTTTAACGGAAAAAGAACTTTGTCGTGAGGTTCTGTTGTGCTTCCCCTTCGCCCGGGCAGCCGTTCAATTGATCTCTGCAGGTCTATTGCATCAGAACCCGTCGCCATGACGGTACTGTTTGCAATACTGTTTCTATCCTTCAATCGTTTTATACCCTTTTGCCAGTTTGGGATGGTCGATACCTCATCTAGGAAGATGTAACGCCTCCCTTTATCCCACATACGACGTGTTAGTCTATTGTAAGACTCTACTACGTCGACCAGCTCACTCGGTGTCTTGCACAGATCAAATGAATAGTAGAGTATGTTCCAAGGAGATGTTCCTTTCTTCAAGAATTCGCGTATCTGTAGTTTTAACAGGGTGGTCTTTCCAATCTGGCGTGTTCCCCTTAATGTATACACTACAGGATTGTCGGGCTCAAAATCATAGGTTATCTTGTGCATTATTCTCGGTACAATTTGCAACTTTGATCTCATCCACATTGTTATCTCCGGATCATCGTCAACCCAGTCAGAACCTCTCCACCATGGATTGTCCCTTATGATCTCACGTTCTACATCGAGATTATCAAACTTTACTTGTCAGAACCTCTCCACCATGGATTGTCCCTTATGATGTCGCCATCTGCAATCATGCACTGTACTACTAAGTAATTTATATAAGAATTGTCATCACACTACTAACTTAGTTATATACTAACTATCCTCACACTACTAACTTAGTTATATACTAACTATTCTCACGAGGCTGTCAAGTTACAGGAACAAGAATCCGCCGGTTAAACGCGTGACATGGAACAAGATCAGACTACTTTCAGCGGTAAGATCGCCTGAGTCCATTTCCAATCGTCAGTCTTACAGTAGGATCTAGGTTGTCAAGACTCAGTAGCGCCGCATCCGCATAAATTGATTTTCATATGGTATGTGGGTGTAGAGCAGTCATGCCCAGCCACGTAAACCCCTTCAGACCGTAACTATTTTGCTTTTTGAAGCGCACACACATAAAGTAAAAGATCATGCGTGTTGTTCTGATCATGATGATCTCGGCATCGTATATTCATGTATGATCAATTGGCAACAATAACGCATAGTTGATTATAATATGCAGATGGATACACAAATGATTCTGTAGTTTTAGCCAGGGTTATATGATTTGCACAGCATATCAAAAAAAAACTCTCACCTCTGATCTTACCTGTTGCAAGCAGTGTGAATAATATTGAGTTGGCCTCCATACCACGAGACGTTCTGTTTCCATCATCACCACCATCATTTTTTATGGATACAAATACTCGATTAGTTCGTTCAACATCATTGTTGTCTGGCGGCACATCCTTTATGTGTAAAAAGGTTCTCATGTTGTAGAGGTTGGTGCGTAATTGACATTTGGCCTGCCTGTGACCCTTCTGTGAGCTTGGTTTATTGTACATTCAATCTACAAAAGACTGAAATCTATCTATAGTGTGTTTTGTTTTTGAATATACATGTGTGTTTTAGCAGACAGATTATAGAACATGAAACGTGCAAGTGTGATGGCAGTCACTATCATTCGTATGATGGAATTTTTTGCCCTTTTTCATGAGCGCAGATAAATCTGTTCAGGACGTTGATATTCCATGCAATCGATAGTATTTTACCAAACCGCTTTTGGTTTTTGGCCAGGCGCATACGACAGTGTAGCCTGTGATTCTTTGTTTCTTCTGCTCCAAATATTGCCTCGATAAGTGCGCGTTGTTTGTATGCATCTTGGTCAAAGATCTCCGCTGCTTTTTTTCTGCTTGGTTTGCCACGGTTTGTATGACCTGCGCCATCTGTGTGATTGCGCTGCTTTATGTTCGGTTTCATGTTTGCATTGAATATTGTCTCGCAATTTTGATCCGAGTCGTATCCCTTGTCTCCGTTGAATAAGCGTTCTTCAATCTGTGTATAGTTTTTTACAAGAAAGTTGACCATATGTGGAAGCATTGACGTGTCACTCACATTGCTTGGTGTTGTGTATGATGCAAGTATGATCTGGTGTCCGGTTATCGCAGTAATGTGATATTTTAGGTACATCTTGATGCGTGTCGGCTCAAAGTCTTGTAGTAAATGATTAGGTCTTTCTTGTTTTTCGTACCTGTCAGTCTCTACCCCACTACTGTCTACCCCAATCGGAGCGGTAGGTCCTTTTTTTACGTCTTGTTTACCGCTCTCAAAATCCTCGGATCCGTGCGTAAGTATGGTCTCTTTACCTTTTATCGGTACCGGATCTGTCCCAGATTTTTCAAGTTCAGTTAGACACATGTTGGCAGTATATGCCAAAATAGAATCAAGCCAGTCGAGATCAATTGTTTGCATATGTTTGGTTACCCAACTATAATCAGGCTTCGTCTCGTCAACCCATTCATCATGCATATGTCCAAGCTCATTTACCACATCACGAAAAGGAATATTTTTTGCAACTTTTAAAAGACACAAAAAATCCATCTTGTCACGAGAGTGTACCGGCTTGCATCCTCTATTTGTCTTCTTTTCCTTGCACGGATGTGGGTTTTTTCGTATCGCTGACAACAAGGTCTTGCGCATAAAATCCGGCTCAGATTTGCGTGCCTGTTCGTAATACAGCCAATAACCTTCGCGTCGCTTGTGCTGCTCTGTCACTATACGGTCTGCCTCCATAATTTGTTCTTATTTGAAACCCACACACTAAATTTACACAAACAACAAGCAGACATCACATTCATCACAAACCATGCATTGTAATGGGTGTCATTCTGTGTAGTATAGCATGTTGTGGCAACCCACCATATGTCGTCGTTCCACCGCACTTCACAAACGATACGTTGATAACATTGGCTAGTCAACGTTGTTTAGCATCCCCTTTGGTCATATTCCAATTATTCAATTGGGGTGCCCCTATAAGTAACTTTTGGTATGCGCGCATATACTTTTATATATGAGCTTATTAAATATATGTACATAAAACTCTGGCGATATTTGCAGATGGCTTTGCAAGTACGATGCAGATGGCGATTTGATGAATTACGCACCAACCACCATGTTGTATCCTTTGCGCCTCAATCTCTTTTTTTTGAATCGGTTTATTATGCCCTCTTTGTCACCGTCCCAGTCTTTTTCCTTTGTCCAATCATTGTTCATTAGTTGGCGCAGTTGGCTGTCCAAACAATGAGGCCACTTGTCGTGTGCGAAGATCGCCTATTTCATCTGCTTTATAGAATTGTTTGAATATTCGAACTAACGTGGTGAGAAATCAGTGCTACACCTTTTGGATTCACATATTTGATGTCTTTTTTTGGCAGTCGAGTCTGATGTGCCAAACACATCTGATGGATTATTCCAATGTGACTCTATGATGGATTAGAGTCGTGTCGTACTAGTCCCTTGTATTTTGGCAGGAATTTTTTGAGGGCGGATATTGTTTTGTCATCAATTATCTCTATTAGACAGCAGTCGTCTCCGAGCGCAATCAAACCACACACATGTTTTTTGTTTGCTCCAGGCCAGTCAAACTCATCACAGCCTAACTCGTTTTTACTCAAAATTTTTTAAACCAAAATTATCATAGTATATAATCATAAGAATTTAAGTGTTCACTTCAAAAAGCAAAATAGTTACACATTTTGGGTATTTTCTTACATATCGTGTTTATCATTCAGATTTACATAAATTCGATCACAACAACGATCGATATTGCTGTATATGTATGCATACTTACAGAATAGTGGTTTAACTGTTACGTGTCCCTTTACCCGCGTTTCGGGTACTTTGGGCGTCCGGCCCTCAAGCTTGCGTTCTGGTCGGAAAGGTCCCTCAACCTTGCAATCAGGTGAACCACATAGTCCGCCATCCTTTCGACGCCCTCCCGGTCCATGCCGGTCATCATACGGACGAGCTGCTCGCGTATTATCTCAGGCTGGACCACTGGCCCCTCGCCGGGCATGACCTCAGTCGCCTTGAAGTACTCGTACGGAACCGGCGTCTTTGACGTTTTTTTCGTCGATTTCGCGGCTTTTTTCTTATTCATGGTAGTTCAAAAAAGTGAAAGGGGCTATGCCCAGAACCAGCTCCAACTGCCTGTCTGCCTGCCGTCATAGTCCACCGTGACGTGGACTATGTAAAGGCCCCCAAGCGTGGCGCATTCCAGCGGGTACTTGTCTACCGGGGGCACCTCCAAGTTGGCGTGGCACCCGGATCCGTCCCAGACGTTCCTGATGTCAAGGTACACATTGGTTTCCCAGCCGTGTTCCTCGCAGTTCGGGGAATCTCCGGACGTCAGTATGCTCGGGAACCACTGGTCGACACGGAGGTTGATGTTGCCGTCATAGTCAACCTTGTAGTGCCACGTCTCGTTGGCATCGTCACATCCCTTGTTGACCCCGTACATGTTGAACAGGTCCCTCCACTGGGTGCTCTGCTGCTGGGTGTCGCTTCTCGTGGCCTGTGTCGTCTGGACGTCGGAGACGTCATCGTGCAGCCTCTGGAGCACGTCCTGCTGTTCGGACTTTAGGCTCTCCCTAATCTGCACGTCTTCGGCCTGCTGTATCTGCGCTTCCAGGGACTGCACTTGCCGTATCAGTTCCTTTTTTTCGCTGCCTGACAAGCCTGTCGCTTCCTCGGCCACGGCACGATCCATTGCGCCAAGCGGCAGGATCATTGCGGTGATTATGGGCGCGGACAGTGCAGTCTTTACGTTTTGCAAAGTCATTGAACGGGTATGATGGTATCGTCTACTTAAGGCTTCATGTAAATCTGAATATTCATACCTGTATTTTCGTGTGAGTTAACTTATTGTGGCATAATCATAAGATCATATATCTTTAAGATTTATCATCAAGTGATAGACCAATAATTTTACACAATTCATCCCAGACATTGTACACGCAGATTCCACGTCTCAACACAACTAAATATTACACAGAGATTTTCTGCCCCCTTGTCACTCTTCAACTGCAGACGACTGTTCCTCTGACTTGTTACAGGTTTCATTGATTGCTCTCCAAGATTTGTGGTAGAGTAGACAAATGGATACAAAACAAATGTAAAAAGTTCGGGCGCTGCGTTTTCTAGTGTGGCGCCAAACTCTTTCATTATCTCATATCTGCTTTTTTTGTATCTAGATATTATACCACACAACCATTTTTGAAGTTTTGTAACATATGAACTCTTTGTGTGACCCAAACTCTTTGGATGCAATAACGAAATCACATATTTGTATTTGGTCATATTTCTATCTGTATATTGAGATAGTGCATGCGATGCATTTGAGTAGGCGTTATTTTTGAATGATCATATTAGTCATGGATCTTGGTTCACACATAAAATTTATAGACATTGCCCGTATCAATACATACATGAGCAAAGGTGGAGAAGTGGCACGTCGTTTAAAAGACAAACTACCACAACATGCAGATGATCTGGAATACATTGCGCTCAGTTTTGATCGCACAGAACAGCTTTTGAAGGAAGCCGATGAACGATGGGACAGCCTAAATGCAGGTACAGCATAGTTAAATCGGGAGGTTTTTTAAAAGAATTTTAAAAAGCAAATCACATTTGTTTCACAAGTGTGCAAGACCCAATACAGAGCTAAATTACAATTTTTTGAAGAAAAACGTCGCAAAACTAAAGGTGAACGTTGGATTTTATTAGAAAAGTGATTATATTTCAAGGGTAAATATTGCCATGATTATCCAGATTAAAAAAAGTATTAAAATGATCTAATATTGAGATTTACTAATTAGAATTTTTGCCACCATTTTCTCGGTAAAATTTACAATCATCACGTATCTGGCATACCCCACACATAGCGAGACGGGCTTGCAAATATTCTGCCCATACATTACAAACGTGTCGTTTATGCGCAACCAATATCGTTTGGGTATCAAATCCATTAGCGCTTGTTCGGTATCTTCGGGTGTCTTTGTATTTACAAGTCCTAACCTATTTGATATTCGATGTACATGTATGTCAACTGGTATGGCAGGCCGCTCAAATGCATACACTAAAACACAGTTGGCAGTCTTGCGCCCTACACCGGGTAATGATACAAGTTTGTCAATATCATCTGGTACGACACCACCATATTGTTTCTCTATAATCTTGGCAACATCGATAATTCTACGCGCCTTTACATGATAAAATCCAATAGGCATTACAATACGCTCAACGTCTTTTATTCGAGCAGTTGCAAGTTCTTTGGAATTTGTATATCTGGCAAAGAGTTTCTTGACTACCTTTGTAGTGTTCTCATCTTTTGTACGCGCAGATAAAATTGTCCCAATCAGGATACTAAATGGACCTCCAGTCTCTGCATCATGTAGCTCTCTGAGCGCAGTCATTCTAGGAGGTTTGACGGCGTTCATAGTCTTTGTCATGCCATCAAGTATCTTTTTCATGCATATAGTATTCATGCAAGTGTTATATCTGTAACATTTAGAGTACACGTGTGGAGTTAACAGAATCAGAAGAAAGAGCACTTGCAGGTGAGAGTGGCGAGGTTATGCAGATGGCTTATCGCATACTAGTTGCAACTGGCAAGGCAACTGATGCAGACAGACTAGTACCCGTGCAATGGGCACACCTATCAGGTGTCAACTATAATACCATAGGAGATGCAGGTGAGGAATTTCTAAAGAGTTTAAGCCACAAGGGTGCCAGGGTGCGCGTAAAGACAACATTAAATCCTATGGGATTTGATGCTGACAGTGTATCTAGATATGGATTAGATGATGAGTTTATTGCAAAACAAGAGTCAATAGCAAAATCATACACGATAATGGGCGTGACACCGTCATTCTCATGCATACCATATGAGATATTCAAGATGCCTATCAAAAATTCACAAATAGCATTTGCAGAGAGTAATGCTGCAATATATGCAAATTCATTTGATCATTTAAAAACGAATAAAGAAAGTGCATTTAGCGCACTTGCAAGCGCCATAACTGGAAAGAGTCCATACTCTGATCTACGACGTGATGAAGAGTCAGATGAAATACCAGTTGTGCGTATGAGGATAAAAGAACCAGATGAGCTAGCATATGGGATGCTCGGATACTTTGCAGGCAAAGCCACTGATACGTCAGTAGTTGATATATCAGGCGTCTTGTCATCTGCAATGGATAGACGGCAATGCAAAGCTATGTGCGGGGGCATGGGAACATCAGGTACCTGTGCAAAGTTTCGGTTTGTGAGTAATAATGATAAAAAAAATGTAGAAAAGATAGATTTTGATCATGATGCAATGCAACAAGTCAAAGACGAGTTAAACACAGCAGAGAATGGAGATGTAGTCATACTTGGCAGCCCACAGCTTGGATTATGGGAGATATTAGATTTAATCAAACGACTGAAGGGCCGCTCATTTCAAAAGAGATGTATGATATTTTGTCCTAGAATAGTAAAAGAGCAAGCACAAGAACAGATTCAAGTGTTAGAAAAGGCAGGATGTGAGGTCATGGCAGATTGTTGCGCGTGCCTCTCGCCACTAGTTGAGACAGATGATATAGATACCGTGACTACAAATAGTATCAAGGGTGCGTTTTATCTTAACAATGCAAGTGGTGTTGGAGTAGAGTTGAAATCATTATCTGAAATCCTAGAGGACGAGACTGTATAATGAATCATACAATTATTCAAAAACCCCAAAAATGCAAAATTCTAGTAAGTGGTAAGACTGATGGCATCATACTACAATCACACACACCGATAAACTTTCTAGGCGCAGTGAATAAAAAGACTGGTTTGATCACTGATAAAAAACACGAATTATATAAAAAAAGCATTAAAAATGTCATACTAGTATTCCATCGGGGGCAGGGAGTAGTGTGGGAGCATATACCATATACTCTATCAAAGCAAACAAAGTAGCCCCACATGCTATGATATGCCAAAGAGCTGACTTGACAATTGCAACAGGGTGCGCCGTTGCAGATATTCCACTTTTAGTCATTGATGATGATAATATATTGAATATGCTCAATACAGGATCACACGTCACACTAGATACAGAGTCAGATAATTTTATTACATTAACAAATGATGATTAAGTATAATAATAATGATCATTAAAATAATCAGTATTAGAGTAATATTTAGTATCAATTAAGACAGATGCAGTCTTTGTTAAAGTCCATTTACAAAACAGTCAATCTCAATAAAATGATCAAAAATTACTATACAAAGTAAAAAAAAGACGTCACAAGATTATCTCTTTTTTGTCAAGTATAGCGCACCCACAATAATTCCTATCCCTGCTGCCACATAAAATGGAAATAATGCAAATACATTTTGAGAAGGATCACCTGATAGAAATTCGACTAGAACGGTACCAGATGCCACGGCAGGCGGGTCAGTTGATCCCTCCATTCCATGTGTAGAAAAAGATACAGGTGCAAACAACCCAATATCCAAATTAGATACTACAATTCTTGCGCCATTGTTTACAGTCATACCAGCACGCTCCGTATATGACACGATGACTTTAGCCTGCGGATACCACCCACGCTCCAAATCTTTGTGAATTATTATATATCCTTCATCAGGCGTCTGTACTGCTACCCAAAACCTATAATCTGGATTTGCACCCATTCCAATTTCTACAAACTCGTCTTGTGTCTCTTTGTCATATAATCTAATTACGGCGTTTCCATTAGGATGCGCATATATCAAATCATTATCTATTGTAGCTTGCCAGCTTATGATATGGGATTTTTCCAGATCTTGAATCGGGGCAACGCGCAACACACGGTTGAACTCGGATGCATCAATAGTAATCTCCTCTATGGTAAGAGACGGATTCTTGATATCTGTGTCAGTGTCTAGTTGTGTGTTATGCTCAGTAGCAACAGAATCAGGTATGGCAGATAAAGCTACAAGTGTGAGGGCGATAATACTAGTAGTAATGTAAGATGATACCAAACGTGACAATTATCTCACATGAAGTTTCTTTCTCAATTAATTAAATTGTACTTTGCGTTGTTCGGGAATTGTATATTTTAGTTAACTGTGTGAGACCCTAAAACCAACCCCTACTATGAATCAGAGTACCCGGCAAGCATTTTAGGGAAGGTATAACTCGGACTGAATTGTTCAAGATATTCCCTGATAATCAGTTTGCAATGCAGTGGTTTGAGAGGCGCATATGAAATGACGGTAGAGGATGCCCAACTTGCGAGAATCCATACACCACAGTATCCACACAAAAGACGACGCCTTACTATTGTTACAAGTGCCGGCACTTTTTCTCAGTCAAAAAAGGTACTGTAATGAAGCAGCCACACATATCATATCAGAATGGGCTATTGGAACCTATCTTGTTGTAACTAACCTGAGGTGTCTCAAGTATGAAAATTCATAGAGATTTAGGAATGACCCAAAAGTCTGCATGATTCATGCTTACAAGGCTCCTCGAATCTTGGAAGCAGTTGGCAGGCGTTGATAAGATGGATGGGACTAGAGACTGATGAGGCGTTCGTTGGTGGCTCAGATAAGAAGAATCGTCATGCAGACAAGAAAGTCACCAAACCAAAGACTGCTGTAGGTGGTGTCAAAGACCGTACATCAAACAAGGTTACTGTAAAGCCAGTGCCAGAAATTACAAAGACATGCTTGGAAGATTTCATTGAAAAGAATGTGACCGAGGATGCCAAAAAATACACTGATGAAAATAGGATATATTCTGACTTGAGGAATCACGAGTCCGTAAACCACTTTGTAGGAGAGTATGTAAGGGGACAGGCGCATACAAACGGCACGGAGTTATTCTAGCTGAGAGACTAGAAGCTAAAAGAATAGAAAGAGAAAGGGACAGGCGCATACAAACGGCACGGAGTTATTCTGGTCCATGATGAAGTGCGGTTATGATGGATGTACCATCACATATCCGACTGCTCTTCTAGTATGATCACGGTCAGTTGTATAACGTGCGGTTATGACGGATGTACCATCACATATCCGAGGATCATTTGTACCGATACGTTAATGAATCCACCGGACGACACAACATTAGGAACATGGATAGTGTAGAGATGATGGGTAGTAGTTTCATTAAAGATCCGATAGTTTTTAGACATTCTTATAATCATATATTTGGAAATCAAGCAGGCCCCATGTTGTAATCCATACATGCTCCATGATTTTTCCGTGCCATGTCCATGCCAGCCGTGTATTCAGGCGTGGCAAAAAGTATGTGCGCAGCCGTCCTGATCATAGTGCGATCTGTGCGTCGCACAGCCTCACCCGGACCCACCTAGTTCGCGTAATATGCAGTTCATGCAGCCCGGAGTTCTGGTATTGGCGCGTTGTTCTTTGCGTCCTGTATGGCATTGCGCATGTACTCTAGCAGCCTGACTGTACCCACCTCGCCTTTTTCCATCATGTGTAGTATGGACTTTTGAATCTCTGGAAAACCACCTTTGTAGTATCTGCCTGCTAGTGCGCGCTTTATCTCGCGCCATTGGATCTCTATGGGATTGTGCTGAGGCGTATATGGCGGCAAGTACCATAGTGCAACTTGTCCTCTTGTCTGTTCCAGATACTGCTTGATGCCTTTGGACTTGTGCGCAGATGCATTGTCACATATGACAAATACCTTGCCGTACTTTTCTCGGAGCACCTCCAACAACTTTATGACGTTTACAGTATTCGCACTGTCGCAAAAGTGCAGGTGGCATGTACCGGCCCCGAGTGCACCCAGCATTTTCATACTTGTTTTTGAAAAGTTGACCTTTACAGTCTCAGAGCCTCCCCGGGTATATAGTCCGCGCGCGACATACGGCGAGTTTGTGATTGCAGAGGCGTCCATGCAGAACACCTCATAGCCGGCGCGGGCGTGCGCCATGATGGCGCGTATTGTGTCGTGTACATAATGTAGTTCTTCTAATGGACTGGCAGACTTGTGGTGAATTGGTCTGGGTATTCTTATTGAAAAGCCCATCCTGTGAGCTAGCGCCAGGGCCCCGGTCCACGTGTACTGGACGTCAAAAATGTTTGCCAGATGCAATGCAAACAAGGCGGCAGTCCATGTCCCACGCTCAAAGCCGCACTGCATCGGCTCTCTACTCAGATCGGTCTTTGCCTGTTCTTGTTGTTCTTTTGTGAGTCTGCACGGCCTGCCAGGGCTCTTGCGGTCGTACCTGCCCTCCAAGCCCTCTGACTGCAGTCTATTGAGCCACTCAGATATGACACCCTGACTACGTCCGAGCTGGGCGGCTATTACAGACTCACTCTTGCCCTTTTTTCGTCCAACTGCCGCCTGCAGTCTGTCCCGGGACTTACCCGGAGGCTCGTTGCGGTAGGCGGTTTTTAGATCTTCCAGGGACACGTCGGGCATGAACCCGTCCCCTTTTCCTACATAGGCCGTCTTCAAAAAATACGCACCTCGTCGATGCCGCAAGACGATCTGCCTGCAGAGTCGTTAAATATGGTATCGGCGAGTACTACTCGATGTACCATTTTTTCGTTTGACAACAAACACTAATGGCCACATCGCCTTTTGACACTCGAGGTCAAATTAGTTAAACCAAATGATCAAAAGTTACTCTAAATACCTGCCACGGGATATACACCCTAATTCCTCGTCTCTCTTCTGGCTACCACACGGTATCTGCTACACATAGTGCCAATTACGTCTATTTTTCCACTCAGTACACAACTGCCTAGCCGAAATCGCCTGCAAAAACCATCGGATCTTTAATGAAACTACTATGGGTACGATGGCCGAGAACATGGCGGGAAGCAAGCTTACATACAATACGCTCATAGAACCAGGCAGGCTTGATGGAGATGTAGTCTGAATGTTATTACAGAGAAGTTACAGAGAAGTTACAGAGAAGTTACAGAGAAGTTACAGAGAAGTTACAGAGAAGTTACAGAGAAGTTACAGAGAAGTTACAGAGAAGTTACAGAGAAGTTACAGAGAAGTACCCTCGACACGGGGGGTTTATTTTTTGGGCATCTAAATTTTGCACATGCTACATTACAGATGAGGTAACTCCCATTGCTGTCAATGCGGCAGCAGATCCAAGTCTAGGAGGGGCATGACTACTGCATAAGAAAACAGAACGTTCCCGTTCAGATAAGGATCACTATAATCGAGCCGTAAGCAGACTGGTATCGGTCAGTGCCAAGAGTGAAAAGACGCGCCAAAATGCAATCATGGGCTGGATTGATGTCACGTTTCCCAACACAGCGCCCGAACTTGAATATGTGACTGATGCAGGAGGCCAGATTGACATCTATCTGCCAACTCATCGTGCCATAATAGAAGTAAAGACGCCTAGCTCCCTTGGGAATGACCCGCGAGTCGGACTGGGATCGTATAAAGAATCCGCATATAAGCAACTTGCAAGATATGTTGAGGATGAGCGTAAGATTACACAAACATACATTGTAGATGAAGAGAATCCACGGAAGGACACCACATGGATTGGATGCGTCACGGATGCACGCAGGTGGTGGGTGTGGGAATGGGAACATACCAGACACGCCGATGGCCGCGAGATTGGCGGGTGGCAGGGAACGCTACTGTCAAGCAACAACATCAGGAATCTTGAGCGGTTGTTTGACCGCCGTGTGGGCAAGCCATGGGCGCCAGCAGACCCGTCAGAACTATTCGCAGAATCACTGCAGAGACTACGCAACCTGTATGAGCGTGAACGATATGTGCCTGCCACCATAACACAGCGCAATCTGTGGTTGCAACAACTCAGAGCAAGTGGGAATGCACCCGTTGAAAGTATTGATGAGTTGTTTGTGCGACACACACTACTCATACTCATAACGCGGCTCATCATCAAGACCATACGGCGCGACGACAACGATACCACGGCAGGCTTTGTCCAATGGGTGTCCGAAGACGGTGAGTTTATCAGGGATTTGGCAGGAGTCATAGACCAATACAACTGGAGACATCGTAAGATCGACATACTCAGAGGACTGTACGGGAATTTTGTGGATGCCAAACACCGCAAGGCGTTTGGCGAATATTATACACCGGATTGGCTGGCCGAGCGCATATGCCACAAGACAATCGATGACGCGTACATAGAGGAGCAGATTACAAATTTCAGAAAGGGAGCCACCATAATGGGAGTGTTGGATCCGTTCTGTGGCTCTGGAACATTTCTTGTACATGCAGTGCGGCGCATTCTCAGTTCAGAGGCGCTTGCAAAAGCCACTCTTACGGATCACCAGAAAAATGACTTTGTGTCACAGATGGTTCATGGAATGGATATACATCCGGTGGCAGTTGAGATGTCACGCGGCAACATGCAACGCCTGCTGCCTACTGTGCCACCCACGGCAATACATGTGTACCAAGGGGATTCAATGCTCGTCGCTAGGTCTGAGAGTTCTGTATTGAGTAGTGGGGGCGAGTCAATGTTCCTTGAATCTCCCAAGGGGCACAAACTTGTCATTCCAAAAAATTTTCTTCGATCCAATGATGACATACGCGCATTCGTACTGTCGGCGCAGGTTGGAGATCGTCTTCCCGTGGGAATTACAGAAGGATTATCTCAGAACGAACAGAATGAGGTTGAGGAAGCCCACAAGATAATGTCAAAAATCATCAAAGAGGAGCAAAATGGTGTTTGGTATTGGTATATAGTAAACCAAGCAGCCCCAATCCTACTGAGCGAGGGCAAGGTGGGCAGGATCGTCTCAAACCCACCATGGGTCGCACTACAGGAAATACAACACAAGCCCAGAAAGGAAGAGATTGAGCGGTTTGCCAAAGCCGAAAATCTGTTTGTGGGTGGTAAAGTCGCAGGCAGATTCGATGTTGCCATGCTTGCGGTACGCCGTTCAATTAATCTGTACATGAGTAAAGGTAAAAGAAAGATGGGGTTCTTGCTGCCACAGGGCGCCATGCTGGGGGCTGAAAATTGGTCAAAGCTCGCAGATTCATACGGGCAGATAACTACAGACGAGTGGGATATGGGCCGCCTGCCGTTTCACAACACACCGTCATGTGTGATCTTGATGGATGATAAGCAGTCCGGACGCGGCGGGGCGTCCAGAAAGGCATATCGCATGCGGCGGGGCATTTTGCGCGTCAAGCCACATGAAACGTGGAGTGCGGTTGAAAGAAAGGTATGCGATGTTGGAATCTCCGAGTTTGTAAGTGCACCATCTGAATACATTGGCAGGCATGGCGCCTCACTTCAACCTATGACTCTTGTGCGCATAAAGGACAGTGAGGTTCATGGAAAAAATATCAAGTTCACCACTTTTGCATCATTTAAGACGCCATGGAAGGCATTGGGAAGTCGGACAGGTGAGGTTCCCTCGCGGTTTGCCAAAGATACTCTGATTAGTGCAGGCATGTTTCCTTTCTACGCCAAGATTGGCAGTAATATAATCCCGATGCGCGATGACGGGTCATGGGATCCGTCTAGAAACACCAATGCATACTGGCAGTCAGCCCAGAGTATGTATGATAACCACAAGGGTCTTGGAAAGAACACGCCAAAGACACTGGAAGCAAGTCTGGATCACATGCAAAAACTGACTAAGCAGATGGGTTCCAAGAATCACCGCGTTGTGTATAATTCGGTAGGAGACTATCTGTATGCGGCCATCATACAGCCCCATGTAATATGCGGTGTGGGCACGGTATATGTCAACACAACAGGAAAGAAGGAAGCGCAGTTTTTGTCAGCACTCTTAAACGCAGACTGCCTACATAATGCATTTGTATCTGCACAGAAAACAGATAGAAATTTTCACATGCACATACTAAACGATGTACCCCTTCCGAGATTTTGTCAATCGAGTACAACACATAACAAGATTGTGGACATATCTATTGAATGTGCGAAACTGGCACAACAAACATACAAGACACATTATACTGACATTGGAGACTTTAAGATGCGCACTACGATCCGAGTCGCATTGCAAGAGTCAGGTCTACAGGAGGAACTGTCCAAAAACATCAAGAAGATACTGCATGGGTATATGGATATTTGAAGAATCTCTGATTCCCAAACAACACATGCGCCTCATGAAACTATACCAAAAGCCACCAGGAGTGTTCATGTGTCGAGTCAACTAAAATATATAATTCCCCGTTGTTCTTGAGGTTCTCCTGCAAACGCGGTTGGTGGCAATTAATACAGATTTGAACCGTTGTAGTCAATCCGGACACGTAACTAGTATTTTGTCGCCACGTATGATAAACTTCAAACCCTCTGGGTTACCAAGTTTGGCAAGGACCGGCTTTGGAATGTATGAGTAACTGGTACCTCTTTTCACGTTGTGGGTTATGGATACTTGGAATTCAGTGGCATTGGCAGCCCATTTAGTCATGTTTGTTGTTCTCAGTACAACGTTATAACGTCACTGACATCGGATTGCGCACGAATGCTTATATATCCAATTGGTGATATATGTATAATGAAACAAAAAACAGTTCAGGAAGAAAAGGTGGTAGACGAAACAACTCAATCAAGATCAAAAACATTGGAAAATGACAACCCAAAGCCTGGCAAACAGAGGCGCTCCAAGGCTCAGATTGATGCTATTAGGAAAGCAGGCATTCAGATTGCATGTATTGCAGGTGCCATAACTACACTAAGCTCGATTAAATGGACAGTCGCATCGCAAACTATGCAAGGTCTATTGTATGTGGTGTCGCTTAGTTCACTTGGAATGAGATGTCAGTGTGAGGCCAATCAAAATGGAAAAAAGATATGCAAGCATGTGGTGGGGGTATACAAGCTCTTAGACAAAGAGTGGTGGTGCGGGCGTAGAAAAAGGATACAGATTAGGCGCAAAAAATTGAGATGTCAGTATCCAAAATGCAGATCCAAAGATGTGGTAGGATGGGGAGAGCGCAAGTGTAAGAGAAAAAGATCTGTGAGGCGATACATGTGCAAAAAATGTGGCCGTACATTTTCTGGAATGGAAGGGTTCAAGGGGCGGCATTTTGATGCATCCGTAATAGCAAAAGCGTTGTCCATGATGGCAACTAAAATGTCTCCAGAAGAAGTATGTGTGCAGCTTGCAATGGATGAGATCATCATAAACCCATCTACAATACATAGGTGGACTGATGAGTATTCGCGAATCATGCTACGGTTCTCAAGTTTGTTGTGTCTTGATGCATGGTTTCAGTGGCATGTCGACGAGTTAGAATTTAAAATACGTAAACAGACCAGATATTTGTTTGGTGTGATTGATGGCGCAAGTCGATTTGTTTTATCCCACGAGATCCTCAAGAAGAAAAAGGGATCTGATCCCACTAACCTGTTTCAAATGGCTGCTGCTCGTACGCGTAGGCTACCACGCATACTTGTAAGTGATGGACTGCAGGAGTTCATAAAGCCCGCCAGAAAAGTATTCTTTAGACGGGCTGGATCGGTGTTTGTACACATACGTGAGATACACATACAGAATCTTTTTAATCAAAATAACGTCTACGAACGACTCAATGGAGAATTTGAGGATAGACTCAAGTGTGTACGTGGACTAAAATCAGAGGACCCCGGACTCTTACGTCTGATCATAGTATATCATAACTTTTTTAGAAAACACACAAGCCTCAAAAACAACATGACGCCTGCCAAGGCAATTGGAATTGACATTATACCAGTAAAAGACTCTGATCTTGCAGATAGTTGTGATATGTGGATAACACTCATCCAAAACGCATCCATACGTGCCTCTGCCTGAATTGTCAAATTCTACACATTACACATCATATATACAAACACTCTACATCTGTTTGTGTTTTGATGCCAAATCAAACTATCATTTTTGGTGTACAATCTAATTTCTTCAAGATGAACCACCCTCGTTTGTCTTTTTGATACTGACTCTAACTATCCTTATTCCAAACTATCATCATAGTCATACAAAAAAGTACTAAAAACTTACACTTTTTTAACCTCAAATACCAAATTCAGATAAAAAGTTCATATAAACACCGATCAACCGCGTTTGCAAGAGAACCGTTCTTGACAAAAATTAAATAATCAAATCCAAGAGAAAGATCATGGGATTACCGCCATATACACATGTTCCAAAAGAGGCTTGGCCTAGCTGGACATGGTATGCAATTGAATTTGGAATTGTACTTGCAGCATCCATGCTAGTATCACGCGAGATTACAGACTCTTTTGAGGAACTAGCACCTGATGTGCAAAACTATGTATTCATGGGAATCGTTGGATTGATATTTTTGGCATGGTATATTGGTCTGCGACACTTGCTGTTTAGAAAAAAAATCTTGAGAAACACATACGAATAATCGAATGAATGAATGAATAATTAATTCATATATTTAGTCTTGTCAACAATACCCGCACCTACAAATGAGCGCTTTCTATTCATACATGATTCACACACACCACATTGTAACTTTTGATTCTCGTAACAACTCCATGTCTCATATATGGTGTCACCCAACACATCTAGTCCATATTTGATTAAATCATTTTTTGTGAGTCCAGCAATATACGGAGACCATATCTCTATTTTTTTGCGCAAGCCAGACTTTATGCCATCGGACTCACCAGCATTCAGCGCAGATTCTAGTTTTCTGGTAAATGGTGGTCTACAATCTGGATAATGTGTATCACCTGTATGTGCACCATACGCTACACAAGACGCATCGATTGAAAATGCCCATGCAGTAGCAATTGATAAGAATATTGCATTTCGAATAGGAACAACAATAGAGTACTCGAACTTGCCAGGCATCTTTTTGTGTGCAACGCCAGTCAAGACGTTTGAGTTGCCATACAACTGTTTCATAAAACTAATATCTACAATTCGGTGTTGTTTTAAATTGAGTTTTTTTGCCAATGTCTTGGCACAGCGTACCTCACGATTTGCTTTTTGACCATACACAAACGTAACACCATACACATCATCGTATCGTTGATTTAGCATAGACGCCACACAAACAGAGTCTATACCGCCACTAAACACAACTACTGCTGCGGTGTGGGTAGTTGTGGGGGTAGTTGTGGTGCCAACAGACGATCTCACATCATCATCATCATCACTCTTTATACGAGCAGACAACTTGTCACCGCCCATTTTTACTTGAAACTATCTTTGCATTTCTTGCTATCTTGCAAATTTTGGTCTGGGATTCCACATTTGCAGACTTGAATCCTTTATACATCGCATCTGCTATCTTGCGCTTTGTCTTTGAATCTGCATCAACCATTATCGCAATAACAGATGGTCCAGCACCACTAATCATTACCTCTTTTGCGCCAGCATCAAGTGCATATTTTTTAACAGTATCAAAGCCAGGTATCATGTGCTTTCGTGCAGGCTCTGCGATTACATCAGTAGTTATACCACATCCAAACATTGTATTATTTTTAGTTGCAAGACAGCTGGCAAGTAAAGATGCATTTGCCATATTTTGTATCGTATTTTTGAGTGTAATTTTTTTAGGTAAGACACCTCTTGAGACCTTTGTCTTTTTATCGGGTACATCAATTACAGGTATAGCAACACAGAATCTCAAGTTATCAGCAGGCTCAAATCCAATCACAGATATCCTTTGATCAGATGGCCTCACTATAACAAAGCCACCTACAACAGAGGCAGCTACATTGTCATAGTGTATAGTACCTGCACTTGCCTTTTCGCCTTGACCTGCTGACATTACCAATTGTGTTTGTGTTTGCTTGAGACCAAACAGCGCGTCGCACGCAACAGCAGCAGCGGCAGCAGATGCAGCACTGCTTCCTAATCCCAAGCCGGTGGGAACACCCTTTTTAATTGAAATCTCAACGTCGTCGTTGATGTTGTGTTTGTTTAACATGGACTTTACGACCAGTCCTGCTGTGTTAGAGTTCGGATCAGTTGGTAGGGTTGTGGTGGTAGCACCCTCATATTTGATAGTGATATTGGAAGGGTTGTTTCTATTGTTGTTGCTACTACTATTGTTTTGTTTATCTATTTTTGTAACGGTTATTTCGTCATAAAATGCATCAAGTGCAAGTCCGAATATATCAAAGCCAGGCCCCAAATTAGCAGAGCTAGAATACGCCCTTGCCGTTTTTTTATTTACAGACTTCACTAGCCTCTTTTTCATACATGTACACCTTTTTTGTTTTCATATTTATTAAATACATGTACATTATCACAAGTATACATTGTATGTGTGGAGCACGCTACTGTATGTTGGCACATTGCACTTTGACACATAATCAATCCTCCACCTCTTCTCCTCTGTTAAGTATACGGCTCAGTGCTCCTTCTAGAGTCACAAACCCATCACCTGATACATTTGAGATGGGAACAAGTCCCTGCGCAAACCCGCCCAAATTCAGTCCTCGCAATATATTGGTAGTCAACGTATACGTCTCACCGTCTGATTCAGCAGCTATCGCATCCTCAAGTGAATCTAAATTTGTGGACCATTGTAGTATCTTTTTTATCTCCTTTGTAATTAAATCCACTTTTGTGAGTACATTGACAGTCGGCAAGCCAAGTCGAAGTCTTATTGATGTAGCAAGTAGTGCAATGGATACAAAATTCACCGGCGATGTGATCAATCCTCCATCAAAGAGAAATATAGACATTTTTTCATCTGATGACAAGTTGTGCACAACATAACTACCACTTGAACGATATGCAAACAACTCTACTTGTCCTGGAGTATCGACTAAAAGATAGTCAGGGTTTACGTTATTTACTTGATCTTGTACAACATCTAGTTTTGTGGCCAACAAATCACTTGCCATCATCAATGAACCGTTTGGACCCAGATCATACTGTCGCATTATAGACACAAGATCAATATGATCTCTGACATCCACATCGCACGTATATGGCATACTCTCAACACCTGCATCAAGATTAAGTATAGCAGCAAAGGCTCCGTTTCGGGTATAATACTCGTATAGTTTAGAGGTAAGAAGAGATTTGCCACTACCGGCAGTTCCAGAGATAAATATTGTTTTCAACTATTGTATAGCTGCACACCCATTATTCAAAGCTTGCATATACTCAGGCATACATTAAAATTCAAATACAATAACAACAACATACATTTTATATTAATTGAACACACATTATTGACTTGTTTTGTAATTTACTGTATCACAAAAGGATTACAATCCATAATTCATATTTACAGAACTCTAATTTTTTACAATGAATTGGAGACTCGCAATAGTACCAGTAACACTCATACCGATTATAATAATTGCCATTCAATTTGACATAAAGCCAGAAGACGTATTTGCAATAGGCATAGTGCCGTTTATTGGAGCAGTAGCTGCAATAATGATGAAACTGGTACTCCAAGGTGTAAAATTTGCATACATAACAAGAAAGTATCTTGCAGGATTCGACACCATACGTAAGCTTGTCGGTGTTAGAGTTGGAAGTGAATTTATTAAATTTACAACCCCAATGTTTATCGGCGCCGAATTTATAGTCATATATTATCTGCATAAAAAAGGCGTCAAACCCTCAAAGTCAACGTGGATTGCAATAATGGATATCGTAACAGAAGTGTTAGCAGGAGGCATACTGTCAATCATGGCAGGACTCATTGCGTTGTTTAGTGGATTGTACTTGGTAGCAATAGTGGTGCTTTCAACTAGTATAACTGTGACTGTATTGTGGATGGTATTGTTTTTGCTATCCTCAAAGCGTACGTTTCAGGTACCTAGAGTATTGGCATCAGTCTCCATTAGATTGGGCAAGAAAAGAGCGGCCAAATACGTAAAGGAAACTAACATGTGGATGGAAGAAGTATGTAATATGAGCAGAAAACATCTTAAAACATCAGAGGCTAAAAGAATATTTTTGGTATCGTTTTTGATCTCACTTGCATCATGGTTATTTTATGGAATATCATTTATGATAATAGCAATTGGGCCAGGATATATCATCACTGCATTTGATTCAATCATGGCAGTAATGGCAGCAAACGCAATAGGAAATCTACCCATAACAGTAGGTGGTTCGGGTCTTGCCGAATTTGGTATTGTGGCGTATCTTCATGACTTGAATCCGTTTAGTTTTACAGATGATATGACAGGCGAAGATGGACTAGTGTGGGATGCAGTTATTGGATGGAGAATTGCCACATATTATGTTCCAATTGTGATTACGTGGTTGCTACTAGTAAAGTTGGCACTTAGCAGAGTATCAAATAATCAACAGCCAACTACTACTTCCACAACTATCAAGCCACAATGACAAGTAATTGATAGTGCTCAACCAATGCGTCTGCCCCTTGCCCACTCATTGCTCCCATTGTGCCAAGAAGATATAATGACAAGTAATTGGCAATTAACAAGAATTTAATTTAAAACTACATCAACAACATACATGTCAAATAACAATAGCGACAATAATGGCGACAATAATGTACTTGAAGATCACAAAAAAGAGATCTTAAAACTATTAAAAAAGACAGGTGCTGCAAAATTTTCTTTAAAAAAAGAGTTCAAACTAGCATCAGGTGTGATGTCTGATCACTATTTTGATCTAAGGGTTTTGTGCGGTGAACCCGATGGTATAAGAGCAGTTGCATCTGCGCTATACCACATGACAAGACACCTATATGATGATGATCATGACGATGACCAACACACAATGATGCCAAAATCAGTTGGTGGATTAGAATCCGGCTCTATCTCAATTGCAACTGCAATATCATACAAGAGTGCTCAGATGCAACAACACGACTCACAATCCAAGAACATGCCTAGTTTATCATCATTTTTTGTACGAAAGAACCGCAAAGAACACGGAACGCAAAAGATGATCGAGGGTGTGATAAATGGTCCAGTAGTGGTGATAGTAGATGATGTAATTACAAGTGGTGACTCTGCACTAAAGGCAGTAAATGCCGTACGAAAAGCAGGTTTTAAGTGTGATTATTTATTGTGTATAGTGTATAGGGGAACTGATGAGCAAAAAAGGGAGATTGAAAAAGTTGCAAGTATTAGATACCTCTTGACATCAAATGAGATAATCAAATATCTTAAAGATACAAAATAACAGTAATTGTAAATTTATCTGTTGTTTAGTATATTATTTGTAAAAAGAGGGCGCGGTGGTTTGAGATTAGTACTGTCTATGTGGAATACTTCGTCTGATGTGTGCAACTATTGCCTCTCGTTCATCTTTTGCAGTGTATGTTCCACGAAATGCCGATGACAGTACGGTAGCGTCATTTTTAACACCACGCATCTTCATACAAAGGTGCTCAGCATCTGTCATAACAGCAACGCCACGAACTCCTTGTGAATACAACTCATCTGCAATGTTCTTTGTGAGTCGTTCTTGAATTTGAAGACGCTTTGAGTATTTTTCAACTAATCTCACAAGTTTTGATATACCAAACACCATCCCATTTGGAGAGTAGGCTATGTGGATCTTTCCATAAAAAGGCAACATATGATGCTCACACATAGAGTAAAACTGTATATCACAAGCAACCACGGTATCAGAATCCTCTGAGAACTGCACAGAGAGTTCAGCATCAGAATCGTAGCCACTGAATATCTCCTTGTACATGTTAGTAATACGTTTAGGTGTCTCTCGTAGCCCTTCTCTGGTAGGATCTTCACCTAATTCTATGAGTATTTCTCTTACTAGGTTCTGCATTCGCTCATCATTCATCTTAATCACTCTACATCAAGTACAGGTGTATATGAAGTTAATTTAGTCTAAAAGGGGAGAATCAATATTTAAGGCGCACCAATTAATTTGTGAAGTTGTGGAACAACCCTGACATCTGTATAGATAGGTCTTATGGCATCATACATCTCAAGCAACAAGTCAAGATCAGGTGCATCTTTTCCATAAACAGGTTGTATAACAAAACCAGATATGGCATTAGTACACCCAGATACAACATCAAGTATTTTTGATGCCAAGTCTTGTATCTCAGAGACAGCAGTCTTTGAGCTTGCAACGATCTTGATGTATGTTGTGGTTGCAGTTGTGGTTGCAGTTGCTTTATTCCCCCCTTTAACATGATTATTATCGGATGTAGCATGTTTAAGACACAAAAGTGCTTGTTCTGTCATCTTTTGGTATTGTTGTTCTGTATTTGTAAATTCAGAGTCACGTGTCTTGAACTCGATCTTTGCAATGTCAATGTGTGGCAACACAAAGGCAAAACGTTTTGAATCAAAACAAGATGATTCTAAATATGTCAGTATATTTTTATTTTTTGAATGTACATGTTGTGCCATTTTGGCAACTGCTCTGTGTTGTAAAAGTGGGTCACCTCCAGTAAAGTTCACCTTGTAAGTATGCTCTTGAAGTGACTCGTCGATCAGTTTTGTTGCATCTCTTATCGTATATTCAACACCAGAATCAAGTGCAAGTGCATCTGTTGTATCGCAATAAAAGCAGGTAAATGGACACCCTGCTAATCTCACAAAGAGTGTCTTTGTTCCATACAGTATTCCTTCACCCTCTACAGACGTGAATATCTCATACAATCTTACTTTTGACAAGATATCTCTCCTTTGTAAAATGTAGATGGATTTATTTGGCAATAAATTATACAATATATTATATGATACATTACACGACACATTACACGACATGGCTCAAAACAAGTGAATATTTTGTAACTGGTATTTTTTTCAAACGACCCAAATAAAACAAAATTGATATTAGATATTTGATAAATGCACATATAATGATGACATGATTGCATCGTAATTTTTGAAATAACACAATAGTCACTTGACATATTAGAAATTTTATTGCAAGGCATTTTAGGATTTGCAAACATCTAGCATCAATACACAAAAGTCTATCAGTTTTGATAGTAAAACCAAATGATCTACACAACCATATAATGAAAATCACATATGCAATGAAAGAATGAACAGTAGTATCAAGCAAATACTCTATAAATTTTAATGAGAAATAGTCACAATAATGATTATATTTTTACAGTCAATTTATCTAGTAAAAAATATATGATTAAATATCAAGATACTAAAATCACAAGTTCTAAAAAGCCGTGACCGACCAAAAGCAAATAATACAGTTATTGGACAATAGGCTCTTTTGCATAAAATAGTCCTGCTATGAAGAATATAATGCCAAGTATGCCAATAGTGCTACCCACAAGCTCAACCTGGGGTGCATAATTTTCCGCGTCGACAGTAGGTGCCCATAAAAATGCCATTAGTGCTCCTACCACAATCATCGGAATGCCAACGCCGACAGTTATAGCCCTTGATGCCATGATTTACGCCCATCTAAAACGTATATGATGTTTGCGAATAATGGCGATTAAATACTAGATTATCTGCCTCTCAAATTTTTATCCGTAGCTATGAAAAACAAACAGCCACGCAACGTAACTATTTTGCTTTTTGAAGTGCACACATAAGCTAAAAGATCATGCCATTTTTCTGACCATAATAATCTCGGCATTGTATATTCATATATAATCAATTGGCAATGATAACGCGTAGTTGATTACAATACACAGATTGGCACACAGATGATTCTGTAGTTTTTAGCCGGGTTTGCATGCCTTGCACAACATATCAAAAAAGCTCTCGCCGCTGATCTTACTTGTTGCAAGCAGTGTGACAATATTGAGTTGGCCTCCATACCACGAGACGTTCTGTTTCCACTACCACCATCATGTTTTATGGATACAAATACTCGATTAGTTCGTTCAACGTCATAATTGTCTGACTGCACAGGTTCTCCTACAAACGCGGTTGGTGACAATTAATACAGATTTGAACGTAACCGTTCAGCCCATAATAGTTTCATTAAAGATCCGATAGTTTTCTAATATTTTGTATTCATAATATGTGCTCAACTTTGAGATGAATATCAATCAAAATATCGGATCTTTAATCATATCAGTACCCATTCCAAAATTTAGGCACAAATTCACCGCCTAACGTCTGGTGCAGGTACGGGGGTTGAACGGTTACTAGTATTTTCAGATGGTATGCAGATTATATCAAAGCACTCGACTAAAACATTGGAGCACTCTGCAAACAAAATATTTAAAAAATACATAGTTATATATTATATATGAATGAAAGAGATCACAAATCATAACTTTCAGGGGTGGTTTCCGATATGAAGAATGTTTTGAATAATAGTAATGATAGCGCCGAACGAAAATTTGGACAACTGCAAGGATACACGAATGAATTAGAACGAATTGCAGATAGTCTATCTGACAGTCAATTAAAAGCTGCTGTAAGACATGCCTGTACAATGCTTGCAGGTGGTTTTATAGGATATGGAATTGATGTTATAATTGAGGCGATAAACAATATCGGGGTGTTGTTATGAAACTGTTATTTTTGGCTGTACTTGTGCCATCCATATATTTTGCAGTAGTGTCATTGCCTGATGTATCTCTAACAAACCCAATTTTAGATATATTGTCAAATAATAATAATAATCATAATAATTATACACCAAACCTCATACCTGATACGTGGGGGGCAGTTGTTATGATTGCTATAGTATCATTTTTTGCTCTATCGTATAATACATGGATTGCACCAGATGCCGCATATTCAATGATATGTTTGTGTTTAATGGGGCTTGCAGGTGGTGTGTTATGTGGTCTATATCTCGTGCTGGGCATCTTTGATGGGTTTATCGTGTATGCTCTAACACTAGTATTATATGGGATCACACTTTTTAAAATTATACCAATGGGATTGCATAACTTGCGTTTGGTATTTACGCAAACAAAATAATAGAATAATTTAGCAGCATCTCACCCACGCAAAAGCCCAGATGTCATTTTCTCTATTAAGACAGGGCAGGTGTACAATTATGTATACACACTTGATATTTATGAATTCGGTGATGTGTCAGGTCCACTGTGGAATGCATCACATGTTATTGTAATTTATGCTCTGTATTTGCATCGACGCAGTATTTGATGAGTGTCTACAAAATTAAGAGGTGTGGTTGTTTGATTGTTGTGTAATTTGCCAATGTCTAACAGAATACAGTTTACAGTAGAGATCAGGTACGATTACACGAATGTGTGTTTTGATGCTCAAAAATAAAGTACAAGCATCAGCATCAATTATACTCTTGTGTTAGTTAAAGGATACGAAGAGATCATTTTTGTCAAAGTAGTAATGAAGAGTCACATGTAATTGATTACAATGTGATATTGTATATGTTAAATGAGGTAAATGCAATCACAAGAGAGTGACAGTTCACAGAGAAATGAAAGGGTTATTGATTAGTGGTTGTGGTAAGAAGGTATGTTAGAGTGGAGGAGACTACTTTGTAATATGTACGATATATCGCATAAATACAACATACCACATAAGTGCAACATGTATATGATAACAATAATACTGGCAACTAGCATATTGTTGATTACAGTAGACTACACGACGGCAAATGCTTTAACAAACCAATACAATGTTTTTAGTGACTATCATACTGTTGAAAATAATCAAAACACTAACAACATGTTTCCAAATAGTGTAATAACCCCATTCCAATTCAACGTTTTAGATAGTAATGGGGAAGATAATGCTGACTCTATTTTGTTTGGAAAAAAAGTGTATAGTTGGACTGATAAAGTACACATAACTATTTTCGCACCAGATCACAACTTTAACTCTAATGCAATCGACACTATTGGCAACACTGAACATGATTCAGTAAAAATATCTACCAGAGAAGCGACGCTGAAAGACTACAAACTAATAGAGACAGGTGTGAACACTGGTATATTCCAAGGTGAGGTCACACTGATCGGTTTTAATCACAATGCAGACGGAGACACAAAGACAGGCTCCATGTCAGCAGGATACGACAATCCACAGAGAAGTACGGGTGGGAATGGCCCAAGGGGTGGTTATATTGCAGCTGACAGAGACGATGGAATCACAGTCGCCTTTGATTACTCAGATGAAATTACAATATCAAACTCGGCAATAATTACATGGAATATTGGAAAAGTGGAATGGCTCAAATCATCATACACAATATCAGATACAGGCATAATCAGGGTAATTGATCCAGACATGAATTGGAACCCAGATGCTCTTGACAGATTTGAGATAAATGTGAGGTCCGAATCTGAACCTGTTGGAATCACACTTGTTGTAACTGAGAGTGGGGAATCCTCTGGAATATTTGAAGGAGCCGTAACGTTTACATCAACTGGTAGATCTTCAGGGGAACAACTCAGAGTTGTACAGGGCGATGTCATAACTGCATCATACAAAGACAATACATTACCAAGGCCATACTCTACAGCCGACAGCCAAGAGATAACATCCCAAACCAAAGTTGGTACAGTCGTCCCTCCACTTGAGAGAATCAAGGTGTCAGAACCCAAGGTTACAACAGGTTTTGGCACAGATGTCGGTAATACAATATCGGCAGGCCAACAAGTACAGATAACATCATTGCTTACAAACGAGCAAGACAAAAGACAAAAGTTTGTCTATATTGTAATGATAAATGAACAAGATACCAATACCACAATATCACTGTCATGGATTATAGGAAGTCTACAAGCAAAACAATCACTTAATGCTGCTGCATCATGGCTACCAAAAACGGCAGGCGAATATACGATAAACGTGTTTGTATGGGAGTCCATACCAAATCCAAATGCATTGTCGCCACCATCAAAGATCACAGTTGTAGTAAACTAAGTTTTATTCAGTAGTTAAAAGCCAACTGCTATTTAATAGTACATATATTATACAATGTGTGATACGTGATGCGTGATGTGCGATGTATGTTGAATAATAGTATTGAACATCATATAGTTTTGTATCCACATGATGCAAATTCCAAGTACAACGCTGTTTTTAAATTGGGACCATACATAACGCAAATGTTGGAAAACTCAAAGAATAAGAATGCCTACAATAGTGTGTTTGCCAGTCTTAAAGAGCATCATAAACTATTCTCAGAATCAATTCCACTCATTGCAAGTGAAAACATTCCAAGTCCAGCAGTGAGAGAGGCAGTCGCAACTGACTTTGGCAATAGATACGCAGAGGGCTGGCCAGGTGAGCGCGTCTATGCAGGTTGCGCCATGATTGATAAAGTTGAGGTTAAATGTATGAAACTAGCTCAAAGGCTATTCAAAGCAAAGTTTGCAGATGTGAGGCCCATCTCAGGAGTAGTTGCAAACTTGGCAGTATATTCAGCATTCTCCGAACCAGGAAACGTAATGCTAGCACCATCCATACCAGCAGGTGGGCACATCTCACACGGTAAAAAAGAACATGCAGGTACAGCAGGTCTAGTACACGGATTAGACATTGAATTTTATGCATTTGATGCGCATGATATGACCATAGATGTAGATGAGACGAAAAAACGTGTTAAAAAACTAGCAGAAAAAGGAAAAAAATACATTCCACAAATAGCAATGTTTGGAGGCTCGTTGTTTCTGTTTCCTCACCCAGTCAAAGAACTTGCAGAGTTTCTAAAAGGGTATGATAACATGCACATTAATTACGATGCAGCACATGTAGCAGGTCTGATTGCAGGCTCAAAGTTTCAAGACCCATTCAAAGAGGGGGCAGATACCATGACCATGAGTACGCACAAGACCTTGTTTGGTCCACAAGGTGGGCTAATACTTGGCTCAAATCAAGAGCACGAGGAGTCGATCAAAAAAGCAGTCTTTCCTGGAATGACTAGTAGTCATCATATAAACAACATGGCAGGTAAGGCAATTGCATTTGCAGAAGCACTCGAGTTTGGCAAAAAATACGCCACACAAGTAATCAAGAACGCAAAGTCGCTAGCACAAGCACTCAGCAATGAAGGTTTCAAGGTACTAGGTGAATCAAAAGGTTTTACAGAATCACACCAGATTGCAATTAATGTACTAGAGTACTCTGATGGCGGCAAGGTCGAGGCGGACTTGGAGAAGGCCAACATTATAGTAAATAGACAACTCATACCAGGCGATATCAAAGCAAAGAGAAATTATTTTCATCCAGGTGGCATTAGAATTGGAGTATCTGAGATCACGCGACTAGGTATGAAACGTGCAGAGATGATAGAGATTGCCTCTCTGATACGACAGGTGGTAATTGACAAAAAAGACACCAAGAAAATACTCTCAAAAGTCAGATCAATGAGAAAAGAGTACCAAAAGGTGCGGTTCTGCTTTCCAGATGGCTCTCGACGTGGTGCTTATGAATACATCAAATTACGATAATTTTTTTTATGAAACTGTTCAGTAAAATAAATAGTGGTCATATGTATCATGTATAGTCACTGATCATTGATTGATCTCCCTGACTCTTGCCAAACAGATAGGAGAGTTCATCTGCAAGTACTGCAATTCGTCCCCGATGATACGCACCAATATCATATTTTTTTGCAAGATTCTTTGTTAGTGACAAGTATTTTTCTATAGTAGGGCGTGTGACATTCAGTGATAGTTTTTGACCACAGTTAGTACATTTGCATGAGAGTGGCATACGCCTGTACTTTTTATTGCATCCAGTACAACGAAACGTCTGAGTTGCATACGCCCTCAAGTTTCCTGCCAAATCAGGCACAAGATGTGTAGTTAAAATATTCAAGACAGTCTCATTTGGATCAACTGCTCTTATCATAGCAGCATTTTTGAGTTGAAAGTCTAACTTGTTTGGCATAGAGCCTAACGTAGAGTATGCACTTCTAGACCGCGATGTTGTTAGAGTAGATGTCCCATGAGTAAAGTGATAATCATAAAACAGTCTCTCTGTTCCAAGCCTAGACTCGATAATCTCAACTGATTTTACATTACCAGCTTTTTCACCACGCATTGTAGCATTAAAGAACTCTAGTGGAAGTGTCTTTGTGACCTCTAGATTGTGTGCTTGTGGCTGTGACTCGTGCGGAAGGACAAGAGGTTGAATCAAGAGTGGAACATCCATCAAGCCACCTATCCGCCCAGACAAAAATTTCTTTGAAAAATTCAATAATGCATCCATCAAAAGCATGATCGAGTCTGCATCCCCATCAGCATCCCTTCGTTTTGCAGAGTGCCAATTTGGAGTGGCAAAACAGACATGAGTCTCTGCAAACCCTATGATTCTACCCACTATACCTACTGATGTGTGAGGTGCAAGTCCAATCACTAGATGCCCTATCATGTCTTGGATAGTCTTGGCATTATAGTATGATTCTGCATTGTGAAATTTAGAGAGAAGCATATCAACATATTTGGCAGTTGCAAGCAAGTATTTGCCACTTGTGTATGGTATGATGATATCTTGCATGCGAAGCTCGACTATCTGATCCTCACTAACAAGGGTATTGCCATGGATGTCATGTGTATAACCCAACTCACATAAACGACTGACTGTTGTCCCAATCCAAGATGGTTTAAATTGTGTTAGTGGAGAGTTTGTGGCATCAAAACGAACAGTACCATCTTTGAATACACTAAGACCATACTTTTGGCGAATCAATCCTTTCTCTATAGGTTCAGCATGTTTGTCCTCACCTAAGAGTCCCTTTACACCCTTTAGAGGCTCTTGTGCACGCAGCTCTAGGCGTTCTTGTGCACGGAGTAGTTGAGATTTTAATGGAAACCACAATGATGAATAAAGTACAGTTCTACTCTTGCATCGCTCACAATATTCATGTTCGATCTCTTCTCTGCAACGTAAACATCGACGCGTAAGTGTTGACTCTATACCGCACTCACGGCAGACTAGTCCCAAAACAGGTACATGACATGATTGACAGTGTCTATTACACATGTCAATCTGTATTAAATCGCCTGTCTTTGATGCCTTTATCAAATCTCTAGTGGCGCCACCCTTGTCACCTACAGGAAACAGTAAATGTGTTGGGGGATTCATCTCACGAGCAGCAGACTTTTCAGGTCTACCATTACGTACACCAATAAAAGCAGAAGATTTTACTCTGATCCGAATACCACTAGTTGATAGAATCTCAGGGATGGTATCAGGTGATGTATCACCTTTACTTTTATTGTGATGTATGGATGGTTTTACCCTAAAGAGGATATTGTACATAATCTTTGCTTGTGCACCTTTAATGATGATGTTGCCACGTAAAGGAATTTTTTGTTTGAGTATGTCATTTGGTGCGATTATGTGATCGTCATTATTCTCAATATCATCAGGGTCGTGTTGCGTATCACCACCATCACTGTGGCTATCACTGTGGCTATCACTGTGGCTATCACTGTGGCTATCACTGTGGTTATCATTATCCCCAACATCACAAGGCACAAAGACGTGCTGCACGCCTATCTTTTCAAGTGACCTTTTTGTCATATCATCACGATTATAACCATCATATCTAATCTCAGATTCAGATACAGCATCTGGACTTAAAAGTGACTCTAGTTCTGTAATGTTTAACTCATCCCAAAAATACAGATACTTGGGGTAAAGGGATATGCCAAACTCAAGGGATGCAGATATTGCCTCATCTACTGTAGGCACTCTACTCAAATAACTCTCAAGGTGTTGCCACGCATGGCCCTCAGAGGCATCATTACTAGACTTTTGTAATAAGAACTCTTGTAGTTCTGCCAACCAATACTCTTCTACATAACCAGATGGTCGCAGTTGTGTATTATTTTCTATAAAATCACCTATAGATATCAAGACATCACCCATATGCAAAATCTCAACTATTCTTGCCTTTATCTCAGATACATACTCTATACTCTCCACCTTAACTACGCTACCATCATCAAGCAGCACAGTAGGTGTATCAATAGAGTCTACAAAGGCAACAGATGCACCCTTGCCAGGTATGTCTGTCTTGATTTGTGTACCCACTGCGATTGTGTGATCAAGCATCTCTGCAATGACGGGATGAAACCCTACTGCAGCAAAGCCCGTATTACATGAGCGACCATACCGGAGACGAAAGCCACCATGTTTGCCAGGCATCGAGAGCACGGAGCGTCCTGTGATAACCTCGCGCATCCTTTTTGCTCCTGCATTCTCTTTGTCATCTGCTGAGTCTCCACCTACCTGAACGGCACCCTTTAACTCTGCAAGCCAGTCCCAGCCATCAAGACCATAATTCTCTATTCTCTTGAGAAGTTTCTTTGACCTACCAATCAATCCGTCATTTAGCACACGCAGAGCGCCACCACGTACTTTGTCAGTCTTGATTCGTTTCATGTTGCGATGATTTACAACCTCAAAGTTATCAGTCTCAACCCCATCAAGCTCTACTGGGAGGTTTTGAATCACGTGCTCTATATCCTCATCACTCACGTGATACTGAAAGTTGTGAGCATCACGCTCATAGACACGAAGTTCTTCTACAAATCTGCCTGGTTCATCATCATATGAGGTAGATTGGTACTTGTCAAGTCCGACTGCCTTGCGGACATGATCTGCTATAAGCATCGTGACTGCTGATTCGGTACCTCCTGCAGAACGCATAGGGCCAGCAATTGATATTGAGAGGTATTTGGTACCATCTTGGTTCTGTTTTACCAAAACATCACTGATCCCCTCAAGAGGAGCCATAGTCACGCCCTCTGTCACAATGGCAAGCCCCACTCTAACTGCCAAGTCTAATCGTTCCTCAACTGGAGTCTCCTCTTTGTGGTGCTTGCCTAGTGCGATATCTTTTGATAGTAATAATGCAGAAAATTCTTTGCTGTTTTTAGCCAGCAACTCTCTCAACTCGCCGGCGATATCAATATCATGCATCTTTGATACACGATCTGCCAAATCATAGGCAATCTTAGGCTCTACAATAACAGTAGAATCTGCTTGACTCTTTGACTTTGCAGTAGATGCCTTTTCAAATATGTAAGCGGCCTTTTCTGAGAGTTCTTTGTAGTAAACACGATACTCATCAGGCATCTTTGTATGTTCGAGTCGATTATCTACGTCTTTGTGACTTGTAGCGTTAACTGCATGGGTACTTGTGTTAGACAACTTTTCACTCCTCAGTGTTTTGTCTTGTCGATCCTATCTATAATCTCATAGAGTCTGTTGTCCTTGTTTGCTGTCTTGCCGTCTTCAAACAGAGTTCCGATCACAAGTGCATCAGCACCTGCCTCAGCAAGTGATGATGCCACATCAGCATCCCTTATACCGCCACCGACGATAAGAAAACCATCAAAGACACTTCGGACTGTCTTGACCATCTTTGGTGTGACATTTGTCTTTGCGCCAGAACCTGCTTCAAGGTATACAAACCGCATACCCATAAACTGAGCTGCCAGTGAGTATGCTGCTGCTATCTTTGGTTTTTCATGTGGAATACCACGTGCTGATCCTACAAACCATGCAGTAGTCCCCTCACCTATAACTAAATATGCAGTAGGTAGTGGTTCAAGACCAAACTTTGCAACGGCAGGGGCACCGAGTGCTTGTGCTTGTGATATGAAATATGGATTCTCTGAGTTTAAAAGAGAACTAAATAATATGGCATCAGCATCAGGTACAACCCCGGTCACGTTTCCAGGAAACAGTATAACTGGGATCTGTTCTGTACTCTGTTTGATCTCTTTGACTACATTTGACATCTCCATCTGGTCAATTGCAGAAGATCCTCCAACCAATATTGCACAAGCACCAGCCTGCTCTACTGTGCGTACTAGTCTTGATGACTCTTCTATATCAGATACCTCAGAGTCAATCAATACAAATAATAATGTACCACGTCGCTCTCGTTCCGTATTCAAGTACCGCTCTACTCGTCCTTTCTCCATACCCGCTCATAGATGGTCTCATAGTCGGTATTTTAAAGTTTAATTTACGGTGTATACAAATTTGTATAGCTATGAGCGACTCTGGTAAACCAACTTTTAATGCCGTTATACGTAAAATGATAGAAAAATCACTATTTACTGAACGACAAATTGAAATTATTTTAAATCAGCGGGACTTGCTAGAAACAGAGTTCCCCATAACAAGAGGTGCATACTATAGGCAAGTAGGGCAGACAAAGGAGAAAATGGTCGCACTCTTCTATACAATAGTTGTTTTGAGGGGTTTAGGTGTGATCTTACCTGATGATATTGATGTGATGTTAGATCTTTCAGAGAAGATTGATGTGATAAATGATAGTGATGTACCACCAGAGAACGTTGATGATGTGATAAATGTGATTGAAAAGTACATTCGACAGGCATGTAACATGTGATATATAATGTTGCATCACTAATACAGAAGATTAACTGATGTAGCATACTAGTGATTTTTTGTTGTGTTGTGTGAGAAAATATCAACCGAAGATGATATATCACAGTATGTTGTGACACATGTGATGGCAGAGGAATCTCTTGATCCATGGTTTATGGCTAGTCTAGGTATTGCATTTTTGATAGGGTTGTTGTCACTTTTTGTGTTTTTTTGGTTTCGAACAACATACAAAGAGTCTGCACTTGAGAGTAAAAGTGGTGAGATGACAGGTTCAGAACGGTTAGAATACTATGAGAGACAACTCATAGACATGAAGATACGACTAGATGCACTAGAGATAATACAAGGCACAAAACGTGACGAATCACAAGACAATACTCAACCTATGACTGCACTACTGGCTGGATTGACCGAGTTGTTAACCAAAGTGCCCAGTGATGATAAAGAAAGTGATATATCACAAGACAACATATCACAAGACAACAAAGTAGAACAAAATGATGTGATGTCTACATCAACAAGTGATGTGAAAAAAGCAAAGAGTATAGATACTATACCTAAAATTGAGTTTAAAACATACCCAAACCCAATTGATTATGTGTTGCATTTAATCACAAATAACATCACAACATCACGTGATATTCAAATCACAATGAAGAAGAGTAGAGAACACACATCACGCCTATTAAAAAAGATGTATGAGGATGGGTACCTGGAGAGAAGTAAAGACAAAAGACCATACACATACAGTACAACACAAAAAGGAATAGAGAGGTTGGAGAGTTTGAATAAGACGCAGCATACACTCAATTCATCATCATAATAATTATTTTTGCTACTAGTGTGCCAAGTCAATATTTGAGAGTTGCAGTCATTTATCAACCAATAGTGATTTTATTATAAATAATTAAAATATAAATTTAATAAATTAATGTAAAATTAAAATATAAATTTAATTTTAAATATTATTAATAAATTATAATTTCAATAAATTATATATTGAAACAATATCCATACCAAACATGCAAGAAAACGAGACGCTCGTTAAAATTACATCTGCAGGAACTATATCCATACCAAAACAGTTCCGAAAGTTCATGGATGTATCAAAGGGTGATTATGTCAAAATGATATTCAAAAATGACGAATTGGTAATCCGTAAGGTTGTAATATCCTAGATAGATATTTTGGGAATTACAAGACTCTGACCCTTTAATTTATTTTAGTTTGAGAATTTAATTTTGATTAGGATTGGTGGTCTAGTTAGTGTTTTTGAGTAATTTTTATAGTCTGATATGTCCATTCTCTACCTGTTTTTATCCTATCTAATTTGTTTTTTGTAGAGAATCTAGATAAATAAGTAGATATAATACTCAATTTAATAGGTTCGTTAAACTCATCTTCATATTTCTCAAGCACAGAAGTAGATGTAAACTTACTGAGTGGGAAATATTTGTCTACTATATGCCAGATTTTTGAGCCAGTAGAGTCAATGTTAATATTATTAGATGATTTACTGTTTTCATCATCATTCTCAATATCCATTATCTGCATCATCTCATAGATCTTTAACATTTTATCACGTGTAATATTCCCTTCTATTTTAAAATCATATTTGATATCATCATCATCTACAAGATCTATACGTATCCTCTGTTTTGTCATATATTATATTAACAATAACAGTATTTAACACACCGTAATTGTTAACAAAATTTACTGTTAAGTTTACATGCCTAGCGTGTGCCTAGCATAAAATTCGATTATAACATGTTTGATATAAAATTATTATTTTTCTCATAAATTTCACGACTGGAGTGGAAATGAAGGGGTCAAATCACATATGTTGACAGTGTTAACATCAATCTTCACGACTGGAGTGGAAATGAAGGGGTCAAAATCAAGGACTTTGAGTTTAATTTTAACAAAAAATTAACTATTGTTAACTAGTGACCCCCACACCTTCATTTCCACTCCACGCTTTCTATTTTTTTTTTTTTGAAAATAGATATTATATTTAATTATTAATAATAATAATTAATAATTAATAATTATAATAAAAGAAATAATAAAAGAAAAACCAAAGTAATATTAAAGTAAATTATTCTGGAGTGGAAATGAAGGTGTGTCTGTTGTATTTTTGTAATCTAGAGTACCTACAGTTCTGAGTGGTAGCGTCTGTGGAAATGAAGGTGTGTCTGTTATACTTTTGTAATATGTAGTGTGATGTGTGATAATGAATGATTCTGAATAATAGTTATGATGTATATAGTGAATGTTATTACACAATTCAGTAATACTAGTATGATGGGTGATCCGATTGATAATCTACTTGATGCAGCAGAGGCAGGAAGATCTTTAATAATTAATAGAACTGTAATGCATTTTACACATATACCAGACACTATCCTTCATAGAGATGAAGAACAAAAGGCAGTTGCTCAAATTCTACTTCCTATCTTAAAAGGTGCAAGGCCATCAAACTTACTTGTATATGGCAAACCTGGAACTGGTAAGACATTAGTTGTACGCAAGGTCATATCAAAGATACAACAACGAGTTGAAAATTCTGAGTTTCCAATACGACTTGTATATACAAATGCCAAAGATGAAACAACATTGGGTGGTTTACTCACGAGTCTTGGAAAGGAACTTGGTATGGATAAAAAACGTCTACCTGTGACTGGCCTTGCAATAAGTGAGATCTTCAAACGCATATTAGATGAGATTGCTAATAACCATCTCAACGTGGTGTTTGTTATTGATGAGATTGATCATTTGGCACGATTGGTTGGACGTACTGGGAAAGATATTTTATATCAATTAACTGGCGCTAATGAACGTCTAGTATCTGGTTCAACTACCTTGGTTGGTATATCAAATGATTTATCATTTAAGGATAATTTAGATGGTCGTGTGATAAGTAGATTGGCAGATGAGGAAGTGGTGTTTACAAATTACACAACAGAGCAGATTCAAAAAATTCTAAAAGAGAGAACAATAATAGCATTTACACCAAACTCTGTTGAAGATGCTGCTTTGAGTCTATGCGCGGCTCTAGCAGGAAAAGAACATGGTGATGCTAGGAGAGCAATTGACTTGTTACGTGTTGCAGGGGAGATTGCAGAGCGTAAATGTGATAGTACTGTCTCTGCTGAGCATGTGCGAGAGGCATCTAAAAAAATGGAGGAAGATAAAGAGATGACGGCTCTAAAATCATATCCTCTACATGAAAAGATCATCATACTTGCAATCATACAGACAGAAAATAACTCTACGGGAGGAATATACGCGCATTACAAATTATTATGTAAGAATGTTACAGTAGAACACCTCACACAACGACGTGTAACTCAGATGTTAAATGAGATAGAGTTATCTGGAATTATTACAGGTAAGATTGCAAGTCAAGGAGTACATGGTCGCACAAAAAAACATCAATTGACAGTATCACATAATACAGTTAAAAAAGCATTTGAAAGTGATCTTACACTACAAGAAGTACTTTAACTTGTTATATTATTATTATTATTATTATTATTATTATTGAAACTCTTTTCATGTACTTTGAAATTCTTGAGATTGATTATAGTAGCTATTCCTGGGTTTGGGACTATACCTACACTCATCTGAAATGGTGTCTGTTGCTGCCATGTACCTGAATTAATCAAAAGTGTTCCTCTATGCATCCCCACCCCCCACCTATGGACATGTCCTGCATGAAATATATCTACACTATCTTGTATTACCATCCAGTCCTCTAACTCTGGTGCAATAGGTGTTTTACTACCATATATGGGACTCAGATGGCGGGCCCTTAACAAATGCGTCATTACATTAACTGGCTCATCATAACTAAGCCCTGGCGTTACTCTCACAATATCATCAATGGACTGACCGTGAAACATCAACACCTTTACACCATTTAATATTACTATGGCAGGATTCCCAACCATAGTAATATTCTCCTTTTCCCATAACCCAGGACAATATTTTTCTGGAATGGCAGGTTGTGGTAATGCTCTTCTACCTGGGTCATGATTTCCTGGTGAGATTACAATCTTGATGTGTTTTGGAACCTTTTCAAGTAGTTTTTCTAAATGTTTTAACTGCTCTTCAATTGTTGGTAATAACAATTCTTTGTCTTGGTCCTTGTATATTCCAACTCCATCAACAACATCACCACATAATAGAATAAATCGAATCTTTTTTGCAATAGTATCATATGCAGAGAGCCACTCTACAAATTCTACAAACTCTTTTTCCATAAAATATTTGGAGCCTACATGAAGGTCTGATAAGAGTACTGCAAATGCCTCTGTCTTTGATTTATTAGGAACATGTGCTGGGATATCAGGTTGTATTACATCTTTGAGAAAAATTCCATTTTTACCATGACGTAATTTTACCATAACAAATTGGTCTTGCATCAACAGACCCACCTCTTCTTGCAACTCTTCATTATATACGGGAATATCTAGTGTTGCAGTGGGATCCTCTAGACGTAACCTCACTCTATTTGCATTTATATCGCGTTGTTCAACTAGACCTACTACACACAAATCATCATCGTCTTCTTTACTTTGCTTTGCAACTCCTGCTAATGATTTTAACCCCTTTACTTCTGGCCTCTCTAACATAATCTCTTTGAGCTTTTCATATCTGTTGAGAAAGAGAGATCCATACCCTGCAACTCCCTCACCTGTCATGGTGTGCCCAGTTGGGTCAGATAACACCTCTAGTTTTGATTCTATGTTGTTAATATCGTCTTCGAGTCCTAGGTATTTTCTGATCTCATCTCTAGTTATCATGGCGCGGCGCTCTCTCTTGTTTAACTGTACAAGACTCTTTATCACATCCTCAAGTATGCTTTCTGGGATTGATTTTATAACATCAAATGCACCTGTGCTGATTTGGACGTTTTTACTGAGTGCATATCGTAGTGCATCCTTACTATTCCAGCTCATCATTTACAGATAACTTTCTTGTTAATTAAATCGATTCTTAGTTAGATTTAGTTATAGGTTGTCTGTTAATGATCTTTCGTTTTAGGGTAAAACAGTTCAACAAAAAAGAGTGGTGATAATGTGTCAAGACCATATAAAAGATCTATACCTCTAATCTCAAAAATCACCATTTTGTTTATGAACAACTAACACACTGATCTAAAAACAATAGATACGATTCCCCACATAGACACGGTTACCCACAAATAGACAGTAATACTTGTCACATTGTGGAGTACACTCGGCTGGTATGGTTTTTTGCAGTCATGGGAGCATTTGCAACCATCTACCAACTCGGCTCCATGTCTGAGATATCAGAGCCAGAAGCAGAACTCGTTATGGCTCAATTTGAAGAGTTGATCGATGGGATAGATGCGTTTGGAATATTCTTACACAATACAACTATTGCACTATTAATGTTCATACCTGGGTTTGGTATGATATGGGGACTTTTTTCTGCTTGGTCAACTGGATTTGTGTTTGCTGCGATCACTTTCAGTATGCCTGACGTTGAGGGAGTAATACCTACAATGCCACTTGCTTTGTTGTTCCTCACACCATTTGGCTTGTTGGAAATCTGTGCATACTCACTTGGCATGTCAAGAAGTTTGATCCTACTTTTCTCAATAATAAAGAGACAGCCGCTCTTAGTGCATTTGAAAAGTACAATAATTGAAGTAGGTATAGTCATAATACTCTTACTGATAGGTGGTTATGTAGAGTTCTTTATGATAGAAGAGTTTCTAGAGCACAGTTGATTGATTATTGGCTGTCTTTTGTGGATTCGCTTTCCTCTTTACTACTATCCCACTGCCACTTGTAATTCATGTAAGAGTCTATTTTTGCTTGATTGAACACCATTACACACAAATCAGAAAATTCTCTTCCTTCTAGATCGCTTGTCATTCCATCAAATCTTGTCTGTTCTTCTGTTGTGAGTGCTTCAAAGACACTCACACGCATACTTTTCGTATCAAAACCATACTCTCTGAGATATATGGCCACCTCTGATGGCATAAAATGCTTGTCTGGTCTCTTTGGCCATGGTCTTGGAATCAAAATTACACTCAATCCTACTTTGAGTGCCTCACACATTTCTTGCTTTTTACCCTCGATGGATGATGTGACATGCATTGTTATTATTCTAGATTTGTCAAGCGGCACACCTGTCATAGCTGCTGCTACTTGAACTGAACTAATACCAGGAATTATCTCTACTTTATCTCTACCAAATATTTCAAATAATCTGTCTATCACCTCTGACTCTGAAAAATTCGCGTCACCTGTAAATGGCACTACCAATGTCTCATCTCTAGTCATACTTGTTGCAACACTTTGCAAAACATCTTCCTGACTTGACATTGTAACTTTGTGTATGGTAGTTTTTTCTGATGTAATATGTCGTATTGTGTTGAGTGTATACTGGTATCCTACAATAATATCACATTTTTGTATGATCTCTTCTCCTATACGAGTTACATATTTTGGAGAACCAGGCCCTACACCCACTGCATAGACGCGCGTAGATGATTCTAGTTTTGTCGTTTTATGTCCCTCCTCTATATTATCATTATACTCATCATATACTCATCATATACTCATCACTGTTGCTGTAAGTGCCGTCGCCTATCTTTCACAAATTCAACGAATGGACCCCAATCAACTTTCATGTATTTGGTGGGCTCCTTTGCAGGATACTTTACCCAGTCTTGTGCTATTGTATAACTATGCTTTTCTTTCTTACCTTTATCTTTTTGATATTCGATCTCCAACACACTGCCCCATGCTTTTTCCTCATATGTGATATCCATTATACACTCGTATGGTATCTCGATATTTCTATCATCTAACAAATCATCTACCAAATTCTCCTCTGTGTATCCATCGTGTCGAATCATGGTATTTTTTGATCTGATAAACTTTACTACCTGTCTTCGCATTATTGCATCCCACCATTTATAGTTCGATTCTGTCTTGTGCACAAACGCTACGTGTCTATCTGTAAGAAAGAGCATTCCTTCTCTACCTCCAATTGAAAAGAATCCGATGGATTCTCTCCACACTGAGACTATATGTGCATGAATTTTTTCATCAGAGTGCATATGCCTAACAAGTATGCCACCTTTTTTAAAGTAAGGTGCAACAAGATGGGCTTTTAAGTAAGTTGAATGACACACCTATATTGAAAAACAGCACTAGGACTCTGAGTTTTAGTATGACTATTATGACAATATCACTTTTAGTAACTGCATGTGCCGTATTGGCGTCATCATCTACAATCACACAGGTGATGGTATATGCGCAATTGCAAGATAACGATGACAAGGTGGCAGTACTAGAGACAGAATTGGGTACGATCGTAATAGAGTTTTTTGATGATGATGCGCCCAACCATGTGTCTAATTTCATAAACTTGTCAGAGTCTGGATTTTATGATGGGGTTTTATTTCATAGAATCATATCTGATTTTATGATTCAGGGTGGTGATCCCAATACAATTAATGGTGAACAAAATACATGGGGCATAGGTGGCCCAGGACATGCAATAGATGCAGAGTTCAATGACATAAAACATAACCGCGGTATCGTGTCTGCGGCAAGATCTCAAGACCCCAATAGTGCTGGTTCTCAGTTTTTTATAGTTCATCAAAATTCTAACTTTCTTGACGGACAGTATACGGTGTTTGGTAGGATCATTACAGATGGTAGTTTTGAGACATTAGATGCAATAGCCAGCGTCCAGACTGAAGCGCAAGACAGACCTGTTGATATTGAACAGGTTCGAATAAACAGCATCCGTATCATAGAACGCTCTGAGATAACCGATGCACTTACACTCTCACCTCCTGAGCGTAGCACTGAATCTATACAAACACCACCCCCTCCAACTGAGCAGGCATACATTAGCGATGAGCTTGGAATATCATTTATGGTTCCTCCAGGTTGGTTCATACAAGAACCAGGACGCCAAAACCCCGAAGCCCCTAACGTTGTTGCTATAGGGCCACAGAACCCGGCAGATGGTTCTATGCCTCAATTCTATGTCTATGTTGTTGATGCTAACAATATGACGATCGAGGAGCTTGTAGATAAACGAGTAGCAGAGATTCAGAGTATAGTAAGCGTAGAGGACTTTGATACATTAATACAAGAACCTACTGTTGTATCTGGACTTGATGCTCATAAATTTGAGATTATCGAAAACATTGCTTTTGATAATACCACCATTCCAGTTAAACTTGTAGAGATATTGGTTTATGGTGACGAGTACTATTACAGATTAGCTTATGCACATGTACAAACGCATTTTGAGACTGCTGTACCTGATTTTCTCAAATTATTAGAGACGTTTGAGGTGACTGGGCCACCAACAATCGACTCTGACTCTCCATCCATGGACTCTGATGACTCTCCATCCATGGATACTAGTGAGACTATGTTAAATGATGATGATTCCCCATCCATGGACACTAGTGAGACTATGTTAAATGATGATGATGATGGTAATGGCAATGATGTAATGACTGGTGACACCACAACTGATACACAATTAGAAAACGAACTAACAGGTGCCATGTCCTCTGATACTGGTGGTGACAATGGTGGATGTTTGATTGCAACTGCTGCATTTGGCTCCGAGTTGGCACCTCAAGTTCAAAGCTTGCGTGAGATAAGAGACAACACGGTTTTGTCCACACAATCTGGTGTTGCTTTTATGTCAGGATTTAACACTGTATACTATTCATTCTCGCCACATGTAGCAGATGCGCAACGTGAGTACCCGATATTTAGGGAAGCAGTCAAGCTATTCATTACTCCCATGATATCATCACTTGCTATAATGAATGCTGCTGATACTAATTCTGAGGGTGATGTTGTTGTGTTTGGCTCTGCGATAATAGTATTGAATATTGGATTGTATATCGTCGCGCCTCTAGTTGGATTCTTTACATACAAAAAGATTACAAACAAAAGGGCCCTTTACAGCATTAAATAAGAATTCTTGGTAATTTAATAATACACGTTATAAACAAAGTTTTGTAAGACGTTGTGTGGCAAAAAAGATGTTGTAAATTTCAGACTTGATGCATACTGATATGATTAAAGATCCGATATTTTGATTGATATTCATCTTGAAGTTGAGTACATATTATGAATACAAAATATTAGAAAACTATCGGATCTTTAATGAAACTATTATGCAGATGTAATAGACGATCTCAAAACACGTGCCAAACGTGCAGACATGACTTTAACAGACGTACTAGTAGATGCTCTCAAGGATACAGACTGACTAACAAAGATAAAGTATGAACAAGAGTTGACAAAATCCAGACTTGATAGAGTTGAAAAAATGTATTACAATGTAACACACAAACCAATTCCAAAGACACGCTCAATTACAATACGTGTTACAGATGCAGAATATACCTTGATCGTTAATATTGCAAAAAGGAAGGAATCAAAAAGATTGATTTTGTTAGACATGCGGTTTTAGATCATACAATACCTGCAATTTCAGATACAGAAAAGCCTGTACTGGAAGTGACACAATAATTATAATCTCTTATATAACGAAAATAAGATAGATGTAATATGGTAAGTGAAAAAGATGATAGACCAGTTATGCATAGTGAATGGAAAGAAGATCGAGACTATATGAGAAATGCATTAAAAAATGTGAATGGTAGACTGGATAAGGTAGACGCAGCAATAAAAGATGTAAACACAACATTACAAACACACAAAGAATGTCTCAATAGTATACTAAAGGCAGTGAACGGTAAAAAGAGCAAGAAAGACAAAAAGAGTAAAAAATAATACGTAAATCAAAGTCATAAAGTATCAAATTTGTCCCTTATGTAATAAAGGATAAACAAACAATAACAATTTTTGCAAGTATTATGATAATTATACGTCTGTCAACTACAGGAATTGCATATGCAGAGATACCAGACTGGATTAGAGAAGCAGCAAGTTTTTAGGCAGAAGGTGGTATAGATGATCAAACTTATCTAAATACAATATCTTGGCTTATATACAATAGATCATATGCATAATCAATATTTTATTAGTACATATTATTTTTTTATATTTAAAAGATTATATTAAGTATTTTTGATTAGTTAGTTTTATAATCATTTATGAAAATTTATCCAAACATTTAATATGTGGTCAGATTTAGGTCACACGCTTGACAGCACAACAAGAGCAAATTATAAGAGATTCAAGAGAAGAACTTTAAAAAACAAAAATACAGTTACAAGTAAAAGACGACACAATTCAGAAAAAAGACAAGACAATAGAAAAATTTACCAAAAAGGTAAATGAACTTGAATCTATGTGAAATTTCAATGTTCTCAAACGTGGTGGGAACTTACAATTCATGCATGCTCAAAACAACATCGAGACTACGATAAATAGTGGGCGTCCAATTAAGACGTACCGTCTCAATGTCAAAAGAAAGATTCAATGACGTGTGTGTTAAAGTTGTCAACATATCTTGTAAAGATGACATTGTACTATAAAGATGGCAGTCCTCGACCTGACAACAGATGCAAACTGTCATGAAATCAGACTATATACATGTCAATTTTATCGAAAAAGTCTGCCACAAGACAGGTAGACTTTGAGATGTGGCTTGGCATAAGCCAAAGTACCATCTCAAGGGCAATCGAACACATCGATTGTATACTTGTCAAAGTATTACCTACTGCCAATGTTATCCAGCAAAAGATCAAAGACGCAGATGCAACTACACTTGATCAATTTGTGCCTGATAATAAACACATGATTGATGGCACCGAGTTTACAATGAAACGCCCACACGACAATGACGTACAAAAAGAATACCATTCTGGAAAGAAAGAAAAAACTACATACTGTAAAATCGACGATCGTTATAAACAAACAGGATTGATAATCTATGCAGGATCTGTTTACAATGACAAGAAACATGACATGGCAATGCTTCGTTTAGATGATCCTGATTTGGGTGTTATAACTGAGCGTATGAAATCAACACAGACTGCAGATGAAGACAAACCCACAAGTTGGTAGAGCGTGCAATAGGAAAGCTAAAACATTTTTCAATGCTGCGAATATATACATCAGATCTGATGATTCTCTTGACTGTGACTTGCAGATTATATCAGGATTAGTTAACCACCGTCTACTTTGGGATTCTAAAGAGAAAAAATTAAAGTTTGATCTCTGACCAGTAATTAAGGATTCATTTTGCCCGGGCATGCTTTCATTTATTTTCCATCTATAATAGATCATATAGAAATATGATTTTTTATTGAAATTTGTTTTAATTTTTATTTGTTCTTATAATATATTGATTGTGTAAAAGGTCTAATAATAATAATAATACTACACAACATTAAAGATGGCTGACATTTGACTTACCATAAATCGTCTACTTCATCAAGAACCTTGAACTCTTTTTCGGCCTTGCGCTCTGTAAGCTTGAGTCTAGATATGTCTCTCTTAAAGAACAAGTCAATAACCCAGTCAAGAAATATTCTAGTCTTTTTCTCCCCTGATGGAATCTTTGCAATATAGATAATCCTCCATACAACCCACGCCCAAAACCCGGAAATATTTATACCAAAAATAGATGCAATGCCTGTCCTCTTACCTATGATGGCCATTTGGCCTTTATCTTTAAAGACAAATTTTTCTTTTTTATGATCCTTGATTATAGCAATTAAATTTTTGGCGGCAATCTTACCTTGTGCCTTTGCAATCTGAGCCGTGGGTGGTACGCCTCGCTCTGTGCATGGATCCACAAAATGTACACAATCCCCTATCGCAAAGATCTCAGGTGATCCTGGTACCTCCAAGTATTCATCTACTAGAATCTTACCCCTTTCAGTCTTTAACATGGATCTTTTGATTGTATTGACTGGTGTGACGCCTGCTGTCCACACAAGTGTCTTTGTCATTATTGTTTCCTCTTGTTCTACATGATTTGAATCTCTTAGACTTTTCAAGGTGACCGTGGTACCATCAAACCCCTTGACAGCAGTTTGCAGTTTAAACTCTATTCCATGCGCTTCCATCTTTTCTTTTGCAAATTTCGCCAAGCTTTGATTAAATGCAGGCAGTACGTTTGGAAGCGCGTCTAACACTATGACCTTTATGTCATCTTTTTTTATAGAGTGATAGTACTCTACGCGCGCATCATGCAAGAGGTCTACAAGTTCACCTGCTGTCTCTATTCCTGCAAATCCTGCACCTGCAATCACAAAACAGAGCATACTCTTTCGTAAAATCGGATCAGTCTCATTTTCTGCCTGCTCCAACATGTCAATAATTCTATTTTTAAGTATGGCCGCATCACCAAGTGTTTTGAGTGTATATGCATTATTCTCAACATCTGACATTCCAAAAAAGTTTGTCTCGCTTCCAAGCGCAATGACTAAAAAGTCGTAATGTATGTACAATCCTCTCTTGTCTGATGTGCCCCATAAAGTTACGGTTTTAGCATGCGGTTCTATTCCCTTTACCCTCCCTTCATAAAATGTGGTCTTTTTACAAATTGCGCGTATTGGTGTGACTATATGTCTAGTCTCTATCATACCTGATATTACCTGAGGCAACATTGGTGTAAATAGCATAAAATTATCTTCATTGATTAGTATGATCTCTATGTCTGGATCACTTTTTAATTCTTTTTCTAGATTCTGTGCACACTCAACTCCAGCAAACCCACCACCCAATATGAGTATCCTCTTCTCTCTTCTTTTACTAGTGCTCAATTGACAATTTATCTTTAATTTGTTTATATATGCTATCACGCGCGTCTTATACCGTCACGCAATACACCATATGCTCGTACAGCATCTTTTTCCCTTACTATTATTATAATGTCATCTTGACCAAAGTATGCATTTACAAGATCTATTCCTGCTGTGTGTAAAATGTCTGCTACATGCGACAACGCATCAGATGGACTGCCATTATTAGGCGTATCCACTACAACTCTGATCTTTGCGAGGCCTGTACTAAACATATTATCATTTGTTTTTCCTTCTTGCATACTACGGAAGATCTCTTTGACAACCTCCATATCTTCTGCCAAAAATCTAAAAGAGTCCGAGAACCTAAAGAACTCATAATCTCTACCTGCCTTGGCAAATCTTCTCAACACCTCTGGTGCTCCCCCCTGCTGGTCAAACTCATTGGTAGAGAACCTAACATCCATCATTCCATCAGTTAGTGTCACTCTTGCATTCTTTAGTATTGGTTCTTCTTTTGGTATCTCTTCTTCTGCCAACCTATCTGCGTATCTTTTAATAGCTACTACTATTGTATTGAGATTGACTTTGTTGCCTAGTATACTCTCAACGTCTGGTTGTATCTTTACTGCTAGTGCAGTATAGTTGATCAAGTCCATCATCATACAGTCATATATGGATCTATTTCTTGATATGATCTCCCTCACTGCCTCTGGAACTGATGTACCGATGGTTCGCATATAGTATTACAGTTTGTAAGCTATAATAGTTTTTTGTAATACATTAGCACACATACAAGTAATCTTTATATAATGTAATATGTATTACATAAGTAGGTGAATATGACATGTTCTTCGGAAACGACACAGACAGACTCCTAAAGAGATTCTTCTCTGATCCGTTTGGATTTGAGTTGGATACTTGCGATGGAAGTTCTGGCTGTGGTATAAACCAAGACAAGAGTGATGTTTCACTTCGTAGCAACCCTAGTGTAAGATACTATGGTTTTGTGGCAACTATGGGACCAGATGGCCGTCCTATTGTACGTGAGTACGGCAACATGGGTTCTGTGGGGCACAAGCTATCAGAGCAAGAGGGATACTTGCAAGATGCTACACAATCTCGTGATGCGAGAGAGCCCTTGATGGACACTATCGTTGATGAGAAAGAAAAAGTTCTCAAACTGATAGCAGAGATGCCTGGTGTCGAGAAGAGTGACATAAAGATCACCGTCAACAAGAGCCACGTATCAGTATCCACTGATACTCATAATGACGGCAAAAAATACCAGATGCAGATCCCACTTGAGCACAAGGTTGATGCAAACTCCGCCAAAGCTACGTATCGAAACGGAATTCTTCAGATTACCTTTGACTTGGTCAAAGGTCCACAAGATGGGAAGACGATCAAAGTAGATTAGTGTGATCGTCTTTTCCAATCTTATTTTTCTTTACTCTTTTCTATTTCTTACAAGTTGGTATTATTTAAAATGAATACATCGGGAAATTATATTTCTCCATAAAAAGGCATAAGGATGTATTATTATGCATAACTTATTTTTTAATCGAATTTATGGTGTGGCCCCGATTCGTCACCATCTGTATTATGGTCTCTATGGAATAGTCAATACCATGCTCTTCCTCAAAATGCTGTCTTAGTTCTTCAATCGTTGTATTTGTTGTCTCTGCACTAATAATATATCCACATTCAAATCCATAGTCTGCACATCTTAAATTAAGAGCCATTACCGAGTGCAAAATTTTAGTCTATAAAACTGTAATTATATACTAACTGTAATTATACATTTTTTACACTGACTAAAAGTAACCATTCAACTACTTTCCAAATTTTATGCGTGGAATCACCGTCTACCTGAGTAGGCACTATCAAAATAGATTTAATTCAAATAAATTAGTGTATATTATTAATGCATATTATTAATGCATGTTATTAATAGTACATTTTATAGATCCTTTATTACTTATCAAAACATATAGCGACGAGCATAAGTTTCCGTACAGTGAATTTTTGTGATTTCATGCCTGAAATAATTACATGTGCCAAAGTCCAATTGTGAAAACGTTACAGTAAATAACAATATGACTATTTTTATGTTCAAGATTATGGCAGTATGTTGCAATGTGCACGATATACGCCAAAGAATGGAATAAAATTCAAGCTTACACCCCTAGCGTAAGATATCAACGATTCTGCATATCAGTAGGCATGAAATGAAAGTGCAACGACAGAATTACCTTATCAACGCCCCCAGGGGATTAACATAGGTGAACGGTTACTTTTTTCATGATAAACTTTGGGTGTTCTTGTAGTATTAAAAACAGCACCAATTTGTGTATTGTTTTCTAATTTGTAAATGGGTTGATTCATTTTATACTTCTGTAATGTAGGTATATGCTTGATCTTCACAAAAGAGTGTTTGGTCATATTACATTAAAAGAGATTATAGGCTCACAACCACCTGCAATTCCCGATACTAGAGACCTACTTGCATCAGAGTTAGATGTGCTGTTACAAGAACTCAAAGACAAAACTAGTAATGAAATATCACATCTATTACAAGAACAACACAAAATACAAGATATGGTCAATAGTAGACCAGGTGCCATGGCACTTGCTCAAAATAAAATCCGATTATACAACAAGTATAGTAAAATGTACACTGACGTCATGTCTGCTAGTATATCCGACAGCGATAAATAATATCAGATAATAACAAATGATACCAAATAATACAATTTGATATTTGTTGTGTAATTTGAGGGTGGTTGATTCAATTTTTTATAATGAATGTATTTTCAATACTTGAAATAACAACATATTGTATTTTATAAATACAAAGCCAACCAACCTATTTTTTGTGTGAATTTTATTTACTGCTTATTTTAATTCTCCAAATACAGTTATCTATATGTGATAATTTTCAATTATATAATCATGTTATTATTTTTCATGTCGTATGTGACGGTCAAACTTTTTCTTTAACAAGATTGAGATTATAGCTCCTGCTGGAATTCCTATAATGGTACCTATGCTTACGTACGGTGCTATGAAGATGTTTCCCAACCAGATACCACCATCTGTAGTTATTTCCATGAACATTCTTGGTCGTAGTATTACAGATACCGTCTGTGAATCTGTTTTTTCTTCTCCAATGTCATCTACATATGTGACGATAATCTCAAATGGTAGATTGTAATCTGTCGAGATTTGTTTGGCAGGTGTGATGATCTGCGATGTTATACTGACAGGCATCTGTCTTTCTATCTTTGTGAATGTATGCTGTGTTTCTCCTCGAAAAGTGATATCAGATGGTGGCACTATTCTGATCTGTACGTTTCTAAGATCTATGTCATCTGTGGTCACTTCTACTGTAATTGGAAATTCGGCATTTGCAAATATTGACTCTGGTGTCTGTGTTCGTATAGTTATGTTTGGATCTTTTTTTACCTTGATTGGAACTGCAATGTCGTAAAAAAATGGCTCTTGTGGTGTCTCGTTGTTTGCAACCAATACGTGTGTATAGCGCAGATTTAGATAATGCGTACTTGGACTTGCATCATTTGTTATGTGTAAATTTATACTCTTTCCGTATGAACCACCCTCTGTAAGATTTCCTATCTCTACACTAGCTGTGGGGTCAGTTGTGATTACTTTGTTATCTGATAGTGATATACCAAAGGCAATATCTTGTTTGTTTTCCCAACCGTTGTTTTTAACAAGAATTGATACTGTTCCCTCTCGTCCTGTTATCATACTGTCTGGGTATGTTATCTGTATGTCCACTCCCCCTTCTATTGTATAGTTGTCAGTTGTTTCTGCATGTGTAATGTTTGCTGTTGGTAATAGTACTGTTGATAATAATGTGACGATAATAACACACATGATTGCTGTTAAGACAAACGTGTTTATGGACATCTTTTGCTTGTGTGTGTTAAGAGATGGATGGTAAAACATCTCTTTTGTCTGATGTATCGTCCTCATTACTATTACTGTATTTGACTCTCCCACACCTCTAAAGTAACGTGCTTGAATAATAATAATGATGATGGTGGTGATGATGGTGATGGTAACATTTGATAATTATTACCCACACACGAAAAGTTGATGGTTAATAAAGACCATTTTTAGAGAATAATAGCCAATGGTTAGTATTTCAAAAGACCTGTGTACTAGATGCAAAGGCGTCATGGTCACAGATAACGAATCTGGAGAGATGTTTTGCTCTACTTGTGGCTATGTAGTTTCTGAAAAGCTACAAGAGTCCGGTCCTGAATGGCGTTCATTTGCTCAAGATGAGCACGGTGATCGCGCAAGGGCTGGTGCACCAACATCATTGACAATGCACGACATGGGACTTGCAACAATCATCAATCCATTGAATAAAGATGCTTCTGGGCGTCCGCTTGCTGCAACCATGAAGAGTACTATTGAGCGTCTTCGAACTTGGGATAGTCGTAGTCAAGTACATGAACCAGTTGACCGAAACTTTCGACAAGCATTCAGTGAACTCAACAGGTTAAAGGACAAGATGGCAATATCTGATCCTGTGATCGAAAAAGCCGCTTACATATACAGAAAGGCCCTTGATAAAGGACTCGTACGTGGACGTTCTATATCTGCACTGATGGCATCTGCACTCTATGCAGCTTGTAGAGAGACTGCAACACCACGAAACCTAAAGGATGTCGAGCAGGCAGCTAACATCAAAAGAAAGGACATTGCAAGATGTTACAGACTACTTGTCAAAGAACTTGACTTGAAGATGCCTGTTACCGATTCAATTCAATGTGTGGCAAGAATTGCAAGTAGAATTGGAATCGAGGAAAAGACAAAGAGATATGCGATAAAAGTTCTCAAAAAAGCACAAGAACACGAAGTGTCTGCAGGAAAAGACCCAATGGGACTTGCAGCAGCAGCACTATACTTGTCATGCGTCAAAAATGGTGAGGATAAGACTCAACGTGATATCGCCGAATCTGCAAATGTTACAGAGGTCACTATCAGAAATAGGTACAAAGGACTCAAAGACTCACTTGATTTGTAAGCGTGTCTTTTTGTTCTACTGTTTTTTCTTTTTATTATGATTATTTGAAAATGTGTATATTTTTTAGGATGGTGTGGTAAGTGTTCGTTATGATAATTTTCCTATAATGCGTGCAATTATTATTTGACTATCATGTGCAGATAATGTACGATATTGAGTGCCACGGAGATTTTACGAGAAGATCACCGGCATGTGCGCCGGTTTGATAGCATAATTATAAAATGTTATACTGCATTATATGATGGGAAGGATGTCCCCTTGCAGGATATAGAAAAGATGGCACATGTAATGGAAGAGTTTTTTGACTCTATACATTATTCTAGGGAAGAAGATGCGTACTTTCCGTGTGTTGCAAGTTATGATCATCTAAAGCGTGAGATGCATGTGTTGTTAGTTGAACACGAATTCTCAAGACGTGTTGCAGTGCAATTACGCAAGTATCTGAGACTTTGGAAGGATACTGGTAGTGACCTGAACTCTAGAGAGCCATTAGCACGATACTTGAGGGCATACTCTGTGTATATTGCAGACCATCTCTCAAAAGAAGAGGACTTTTTTGACAGAGCAGAAGCCGAAATTCTATCAAAAGAAGAAGAGTATGAGATGTATGAACAGTTTCGTTCTATTATAGACACTTCAAAAAAATTAGATGACCTGCTCAGAGATGTAGATTATTTAGAGTCTCAACCGTGGGCTGCGTGACCTTTTTTGCAGATTTTGTTCAACAGCAAATATGGTTTACTTTGGTTTTGTGTATGTTACAAAACATGATTATACTGCCGATTTTTGTATAAACAAAAAGACCGGCATTTAATACAATATATGATTAATTAAAATCATACACAACAACATACAGGATATCAGATGATGTGGTACACGCCACTCCTCCTCCTATGCATAGGGGCCGGACAGCACGAGATAATCATAAGTTCCAGAGTTATCAAGGAGCTTGAGCGACACGGCTGGGCATGCAGGTCATGTTCGCCATACTACGTACAAGGCTCGGAATCCAGACGATCACGTTCGCCGAGGTGTCCGAGGTGGAGCGCAGGGTGTCAAAACTGCTCGAGAAAAGGCACGATCTGCTGCACCGCGGCGACAGCGAGATACTGGCGTTTACCTACGCCCGGGAGTTCGTGCTCGTAATGTGCGACAACGGGCTGACGGTGGTCGCTAGGGACGTGGGCGTCAAATGCATCAACCCGTGCACAAAGGGGAGGCGGGCAAGGAGGCGCAGGATAAGACGATAGGCCGCCGTGCGGGCACCCGCAAAAATGAAGCAATAAAAACGGTGGTTGGTGCGTAATTCATCAAATCGCCATCTACGTCGTACTTGGAAAATCATCTGCAAATATCGCCAGAGTTTTATGTGCATATATTTAATAAGCTCATATATAAAAGTATCTGCGCGCATACCAAAAGTTACTTATAGGGGCATCCCGATTGAATAATTGTAATATGAACAAAGGGGATGCTAAACAACGTTGACTAGCCAATCTTATCAACGTATCGTTTGTGAAGTGTGGTGGAACGACGACATATGGTGGGTTGCCACAACATGTTACACTACACAGAATGACGCCCATTACAATGCATGGTTTGTGATGAATGTGGCGTCTGCTTGTTGTTTGTGTAAATTTAGTGTGTGGGTTTCAAATAAGAACAGATTATGGAGGCAGACCGTACAGTGACAGAACAGCACAAGCGACGCGAAGGTTACTGGCAGTATTACGAACAGGCACGCAAATCTGAGCCGGATTTTATGCGCAAGACATTGTTGTCGGCGATACGGAAAAACCCACATCCGTGCAAGGAAAAGAAGACAAATAGAGGATGCAAGCCGGTACACTCTCGTGACAAGATGGATTTTTTGTGTCTTTTAAAAGTTGCAAAAAATATTCCTTTTCGTGACGTGGTAAATGATCTTGGACATATGCATGATGAATGGGTTGACGAGCCGAAGCCTGATTATAGTTGGGTAACCAAACATATGCAAACAATTGATCTCGACTGGCTTGATTCTATTTTAGCATATACTGCCAATATGTGTCTAGATGAACTTGAAAAATCTGGGACAGATCCGGTACCGATAAAAGGTAAAGAGACCATACTTACGCACGGATCCGAGGATTTTGAGAGCGGTAAACAAGACGTAAAAAAAGGACCTACCGCTCCGATTGGGATAGACAGTAGTGGGGTAGAGACTGATAGGTACGAAAAACAAGAAAGACCTAATAAGTAACTATTTTGCTTTTTGAAGTGCACATATAAGGTAAATGATCATGCGCATTTTTCCGATCATGATGATCTCGGCATTGTATATTCACATATAATCAATTGGCAATGATAGCGCGTAGTTGATTATAATACGCAGATGGACATTAATGATTCTGTAGTTTTAGCCAGGTTTGTATCCCTTGCACAGCATATCAAAAAAGCTCTCGCCGCTGATCTTACCTGTTGCAAGCAGTGTGAATAATATTGAGTTGGCCTCCATACCACGAGACGTTCTGTTTCCACCACCATCATTTTTTATGGATACAAATACTCGATTAGTTCGTTCAACGTCATTATTGTCTGGTGGTATACCCTTTATGTGTAAAAAGGTGCTCATATGGTATCCTTCGCGTCTCCATCTCTTTTTGAATCTGTTTATTATGCCCTCTTTGTCACCGTCCCAGTCTTTTTCCTTTGTCCAATCATTGTTCATTAGTTGGCGCAGTTGGCTGTCCAAACAATATGAGGCCACTTGTCGTGTGTGAGGATCGTCTATTCCATCTGCTTTATAGAATTGTTTGAATATTTGAACTAATGTGTTGAGAAATCGTAGTACTGCACCTTTTGGATTCACATAGTGGATGTCTTTTTTTGGCAGTCGAAGCTGATGTGACAAACACATCTGATGTTGTAGTCCAATGTGACCCCATGATGGATTAGAGTCATGCCGTACTAGTCCATTGTATTTTGGCAGGAATTTTTTGAGGGTGGATATTGTTTTGTTGTCAGTTATCTCTATTAGACAGCAGTCGTCTCCGAGCGCAATTAAACCGCACGCACGTTTTTTGTTTGCCCCAGGCCAGTCAAACTCATCACAGCCTAACTCGCTTTTGTTCAAAATTTTTTGTTTAATCTCATCGTGTTTTGGTTTTTGTGCTTTGGCATGTGATATCTTGTCACGATATGCCGCCGATGGGGAGATCTCAACTTGCATGACATCTTTACTGAATTCTGCAGTCTTTGCGTGTGATAGACCTTTCATGTTTAATGTGACTGTGGTTGCAGAATGATTAGTTGAACGGCGTGCATGAGGCCTTACATTTGAAATGGGTTGCTGTACTTGCTTTTTGCATTTACTACACCAGCGACGTTTGATATCAAACTTGACATACTCTGTGATTGTTGTGATAATTTGGACCACCCTGTCATACTCGTCTGTTATGGTCGATGAGAGTGGGTTTTTGCATTGTGGGCATGTAGTGCCATCTATCACCTCTGTTCTGGCTATGTCTACAGGGCGCGTAGTTTTGGTAGCTTTTTGCCCCTTGGGTCTGCCCCTTGGTTTATTTTCACCTGGCGTTTTGTTAGGTTTATCACTAGCAGTGACTGCCTTGATGCCGTTTTTCTTGGCCCTTAGCTCTTTGTTGATCTTTTGATATTTTTTATTGTCCTTGGCCAATTCTTCATTTTGTGTCTTTAACGTGTTGACATCTTGTAGCATCTCAGACACCCCATTGGACGTTATTTTTTTCTTTGAATTCGATGACTCTTGCAATATCTTGTCAATTCCGGTATTCTCCAACCACCACTTACAACACTCGCAATCACTTTTGAGACATGGTTTTTTTGCATGTTGTGTGTTTTTGCCACGAGGTTCTGAGCAGCACAACTATGTTCCCTCCTCCTGCAAATAATTGACACTATTGCATTTCCAGTCACACTGATCGCTTAAATCAGATTTTTGCGATGATCTAATATCGTTCCTGTCTATCATTTTATTTGCACTTAATGATAGATGGAAGCGTTTTGATTTAATACCCTCTGGATTAAATTATTAGAGTTTTTGATCAAATTTTTTAAACCAAAATTATCATAGTATATAATCATAAGAATTTAAGTGTCCACTTCAAAAAGCAAAATAGTTACCCTAATAATTTACTACAAGACTTTGAGCCGACACGCATCAAGACGTACCTAAAATATCACATTACTTCGATAACCGGACACCAGATCATACTTGCATCATACACAACTCCAAGCAATGTGAGTGACACGTCAATGCTTCCATATATGGTCAGCTTTCTCACAAAAAACTATACACGTATTGAAGAACGCTTATTCAACGGAGACAAGGGATACGACTCGGATCAAAACTGTGAGATAATATTCAATGCAAACATGAAACCGAACATAAAGCAGCGCAATCATACAGATGGCGCAGGTCATACAAACCGTGGTAAACCAAGCAGAAAAAAGGCAGCTGAGATCTTTGACCAAGATGCATACAAACAACGCGCACTTATCGAGGCAATATTTGGAGCAGAAGAAACAAAGAATCACAGGCTACATTGTCGTATGCGTCTGGCCGAAAACAGAAAGCGGTTTAATAAAATATTATCGATTGCATGGAATATCAACGTCCTGAACAGATTTATCTGCGCTCATGAAAAAGGGCAAAAGATTCCATCATACGAATGATAGTGACTGCTATCACACTTGCACGTTTTATGTTCTATAATCTGTCTGCTAAAACACACATGTATATTCAAAAACAAAACGCACTATAGATAGATTTCAGTCTTTTGTAGATTGAATGTACAATAAATCAAGCTCACAGAAGGGTCACAGGCAGGCCTAATGTCAATTACGCACCAACCTCATAAAAACGAGAACACCTAAATCGCAAGTCCGTCATCTGACAGTGTATGTCAGAGCAAGATGGGAACACGACCGAGGCAAAGACAGGCGAGCCGGCGGACGTGTCCGTCGACGTAAACCTGTATTCCAGCAGCGAGGACAGGATCAAGTTCCTGGGAGAGGCACTTGGAAACGACATTAGCAGGCGCATGCTGCTCATGCTGTCAAAGTCCGAGATGACTGCGTACGAAGTCGCGAGGGACGCCGAACTGTCTCTCTCCCTGGTGGCCCATAATAGTTTCATTAAAGATCCGATAGTTTTCTAATATTTTGTATTCATAATATGTACTCAACTTCGAGATGAATATCAATCAAAATATCGGATCTTTAATCATATCAGTACCCACCACCTGAAGAAGATGCAGAGCGCCGGGCTGGTGCGCGTCAGCAGGGTATCAAAGAACAGCAAGAACCGCGACATGAAGCACTACCGCGCCGTCTCCATAATCATGGTTGTCCCGGAGGGGGCGTACGACAAGGCCAAGAGCAGCAAGCTGCTGTCGCTCTCGCTGAGGAAGATAATGAGATTCGCCGCCATAGGTATAGCCGGACTGGTCTCGTGGCTAGTCGCGGCTCAGGTGAACGTTGCAGACAACGTGTGGTATCTGACGGAAGACGGACAATTCGTGCCGACGGTGGCAGAACCGTTCGCGCCCGTGGCGGTCGGGTTGGGTGTTGTTGTTGCAGGACTGGTTTTGGAGAGGATACTTACAGCCTTTAACAAATAAACCTTCCAACCGTATATGTATTATTAATTTGGTGTAATTTGTTTTGAATCAATCCCTATAAAGACAGCGCCGCTCCAGATCATAATGATTTCAAACAACGCGAAGAAATCTCCCTTTTTTTCTTCTTTTTGGCAGCCTCCCACGTCACCACCCGCCGCCAAGCCATCATGGCTGAACGTAACCCCACTCAAATCTTTAATAACATATCCGGCCGGTGAACCCCATAATGATTAAGACTATAAAACTGCGCATATTATTGATGGGGATTGCCACGATCGCCGTCACTGGCACTGCTATCGCCATCACTACTGACGTATTTGTCATAGATTCATCTGACGCGGGCAGCGACACCCGCATCTACAATCCGGACATGACGGACTGGTGGGGTGAGTTAATCGACAGTCTTGGAGACGAGACTAGCGCAATATACACTGAGGATGGTTGGGGCGACGAATTATGGGTCGAGATAGAAGACCTCGGCGGAGACACGTATCACATATCCCTACACGGCATCTCTGCGTCTGGCCTGCCCATAGAATATACGATAACGGAGACTGAAGACGGATACTTCGCGTACGGGCCAGAATTTCCAGATGGTAGCATGGGCGCACGTAACTACGTGACCAGCTTGGACGATTAGTAAAATGAAAAGAGATTTGAACGTACAACTCCTTAAAGATTTTGTGTTGAACACCATGATGTGGCAGATGGAGCAGGCGCAGTATGCAGGCAAGAGATCATAAATTTACAACAGTATCTCCGTGAGTTACCTATTCTTATTACATATGACATCATCATTACCTGCCTGCACCCCCATCAACGAATTCACAACAAGACCTAATTTGGTATAATTTGATTTGAATCAATCTCTATAAAGACAGAGCCGCTTCAGATCATAATGATTTCGAACAACGCGAAAAAACTTTCCATAGCCGCAGCTGCAATACTCCTGGTGGCGGCGTCCGTGGTCGGCTTTGACCTCGTTTCCGGACAGGGTAAAGCCGGCACGGAGTCCAGCGGTACGACCGTCTACGAACCGGACCCGGTACAACGGCCAGCGGACGACCGCACTAGGCTCAACGAACTTGAGGCTACATTCGACAGAGCAACTACCGACGAAGAGCGGAAACGCATCATCGCAGAGGCTTCAACGCATCTCAAAGAATCCGCCTCGCCCGCAAACCTCCAGAGGACGGCGCAGTATACCGCGGCAGCACACCTCCTGACCGCCGCGATCGCCGACATGCCAAAACAGGAGAACGGACATGCCGCAATCCCGTTCACAAGGATGGGATACAGCGAGCAGGACGGGATGCTGGTGGTGAGGATTCACCAGGACTTTTCCACGCTGGACAACATGAAGAAATACGAAAAAACCATCAGGGGCGTGATTGGAAACGAGATAGACCTCAAACTCGTCTACGGCGGAGGTTACTGGCAGTTGTCATAATGCCCAAACGGCCCTCTGAACGACTGCGATCCGCTTGAGTCGGGCATTGAGATGCATACTGATATGATTAAAGATCCGATATTTTGATTGATATTCATCTTGAAATTGAGTACATATTATGAATACAAAATATTAGAAAACTATCGGATCTTTAATGAAACTATTATGCACTGGCATCTACACTACCAACATTCTGCTTGAAGGAGTCTAGAAGATTAAATGGTTGTGAATCAAGTATACAATTTCCTAGTAGATAGGTCACAAACTCTTTAAGTGTTTTAAATCACGCCCATATAATGAAACCATTTGTTCTGTGGATGACAGGACTGCCTTGTTCTGGCAAGACTACCATAGTCAAAGATCTTCAAAAGGACATTCCAAACTTGGCGATGCTCGATGGCGACGAGTTGCGAGAGTGGTTTTCACCAAAAGACTTTTCCAAAAAAGGACGAGACGAACATAACAAAAAAGTTGCACATCTTGCTAAACTTTTACTAAAACATGGTGTACCTAGTGCAGTGTCTCTAGTCTCACCATATGTGGAGAACAGAAGTAATGCAAAAGAGATCATTGATTCTGGTGACCAGTTTGTAGAATGTTACATAAAATGCTCACTTGCTAAGTGTGAGGAACGTGACGTCAAAGGTATGTATGCCAAGGCACGTAAAGGTGAGATCAAAGGATTTACTGGTATAGATGACCCATATGAACCACCTGAGAATGCTGATTTGGTAATTGATACGGAAAATGAACCACTAGAGGATAGCGCAAAAAAAGTCAAGATATTTTTGGGCAAACGCAACCTACTACTCTGACTAGTATCGTGCCGCAAACTCTTTAACTATTTTATCATGTATCACACCATTTGTTGCCAAAATTCCATGATGATGATATATGTCGTCTTTGTTATATGCTAGTTCATCTCCATTCACATCTGTCATTTTACCACCTGCCTCTGTTATGATACAGTGTGATGCAGCAGTATCCCACACTTTCATCTTGTTTGTGGTTGTAATGTATGCTTCTGCCTCACCTGAGCTTATCAGACCTACTTTGAGTGAGCTACCGATACTAACAAAATTAGATGTTTTGAGGCTCTTGATGAATATAATCTCTTTTTCTGTAAGGTGATGTTTTGAGCCTACCATTCTACACTCCGATAGTGTATCAATATCTGTCACTGTAATTTTACTCCAACACTTGTTCTGATATTTATATGCGCCCTTTTCTTTTTGTGCTACAAATATTGTATTTCCAAGAGGCCACAATATCACACCCAATATTGGCACTGTTTTTTTTACAAGTGATACCATTATGGTAAACTCCCCTGTGCCATTTACAAAGTGTGATGTCCCATCAAGTGGATCTATAATCCAGATAGTATCTGATTTACCTATGTTTGGATTTTCTTGCTCTTCTGAGAGTATGGGATATTTACTCTTTGAGAGTACATCTGTCAAAATTCGATGACTTGCAAGATCCGCTTCTGTGACTGGAGAGCCATCTTGCTTTTTTTCTGTCTTTGTGGTATTTTGTTTGTACATATCAAGAACTATACTACCTGCATTGATGACTGACCTCAATGCAAGATCAAATATGGTGTTTGATATTGGCATATGTTTTGCCAGATGGTTGTATTCTATGTGGTCAATTCTGGTTTTAATGTCCAAACCACCCCTAGTACGACAAACGGTATTGACATGATCCCTATAATACCAAGTATGGTATTGAACTGTGATTCGGAGATCAATGGATTGTTTATTATCCATGGCAATGGTAATGTTATGATTACCCAGATGATTCCTAATAATATGATTAATTTAGCTTTTGCTTTTCTATTCATCATGTATCTAAATACTCTCTAGTCATAATAAATGTGACAAGTTTTTTGCAAACTTTGTGTTTAATGTCCATTTGGTATAATTTTTATTTTTTTACCTTTTTTTCTAAAATTTTTTTAATAAAAAGTATAAAAAAATCTATTATATTACAAAAAGTATTAAATACCTGCATTTTCTATATATGGTATGCCGATGGAAATCACTCCTATCGACTAGTTTAGCGTGACCCCGCAGAACGAACAATTGCACGGAAACATGTCCGAATTGAGAGGAATCTCTCACTGTTCTGTAGTACAGGGGTTGCGCCATTTTCATTCTAATATATGATACAGGTATACTGATACTGAGCCTCGTGTGTTGCCGTTGGGGTCAACTGTGATCTCAATTACTGTATTGCCCTTTGGAATAAACACTGTATCATCTCCTAGATATTCCCACGTGTAAAACTCCCCTAATCCTGCTTCATGTCTTGTCCCATTTAGATCAAAGTCTTCTGAATAGCTTAGAGTCTCACCATTTAATGTGATAGACAACACATCTGGGCTACTTCCATTTGGCACAAAATCAAACACATACTGGCCGTTAGATTGATTTTCATCTATCATATTATTATATTCAATCTCAAATGTATCTGTATAGATACCATTAACATATAATTTGGGTTCTGCAAGTGTGGCATGAAAGACAATCTCTTTATTTTGCGTGCTGTCCTTTTTCTCAGAGTGTGGTAAAAGTGTACCTCCGATTATTCCACTAATCATTGCTATAATAATTATAAATCCACATATTACTAGTAGATTTTTGTGTCTCATCTTTTTTGTATATGAAATACCAATTAAAAAAGTCATGTGAATCGTGTGGGGGTAACCGTTCAACCCCCGTTATCTGCGCCAGACGTTAGGTGGTGAATTTGTGCTTATTTGAGAAGGGGTTGAACGGTTACTCATGTGGGTGGTTAAATACTGTATTTGTGATAAATTGATATGGGAAATATTCAAAAGACATGGACACGTCCACAGACACCGACCATATCTGAGAGAATAGGCTCTACCATACATCCCAAGGGCCCACTAAAACCCCGCATTCGAGATGCGATAAAACAGTTACAGCCTCAGATTAAAAGATTAGACAGAATGATTGAAAATTTACAAAAGCGAGATTCAGCACTATTTCAAAGAGTAGTTTCTGCTGTTCAAAAACATGATCAACATACTAGTAATGTACTTGGTAATGAACTCGCAGAGATCAGAAAAGTTATCAAAGTTTTGAGTGGTGCTAGAACTGCGCTTGAGCGCATAGAGATGCGACTTGGAACATGCAGTGATCTTGGTGATACCGTAGTCACCATAATGCCAACGATCGCTTTAATGAAAAACATCAAATCATCACTAGGAAAAATCATGCCTGGAGCAGAGCAAGAGCTATCTCAGATGGCAACTATGCTAGGTGGATTCTTAACAGAGAGCTTTGCAGGTGAATCTGCATTTGGTACAGATGAGAATACAAGTGTCGAAGCCGAGGCAATACTAAAAGAAGCTGCAGTTATAGCTGGTAATACTACTGGGGAGATGTTTCCGTTTGTACCAACACAGACTCAGGAAACAACTATACCTTCTACAAATAATTTTAATAAATAATTAATCATTTATTGAGAATCTCTCTTGTGCAGTTGTTGTAGCATCATCCCTCGTCTCTTTTATCTTTCTGACCTTGTCTCCTTCTGCATCTATAATTTGGTCAATTCCTGCAAGCTTGTTTCTGAGATTGTTAATTATTGTGCCTACTTCGTCGGCCTCGTTTTCTACCTCTCTTCTCTTTAGTGCAAGTTTTGTGATTCCTGCATTCTCATCTTCAATATACTCGTTGACTTTTTGAAGTTTCTCTTTGAGATTTTTTATGTCCACTGATTCATCCTCGATATCTTTCTCAAGCAAGGTTCGCTTGTCTTTGAGATTCTTTATCATCACACCTACATAATCAATTGCTTCCTCTAGTCTTGCTCGTTTGTCCATAAGATCCCCAATTCCGATTTGACTGTTACCTGATACAGGTGTTGATTGTTCTATTGTTGTAGCCGTTGACATTTCAGTATCAGATACTATCTTTGCTGTTGTTGTTGTTGTGTTGTCGTTATCTTGTTCTGTTGTTGCCATCGTTGACTCTCTCTCTCCTTCATTTCTAAATCTATTAAACATTTTACATTGTTAATTTTATCAAGATAAAAAGATAATTGTTTGGTGGTGTGTTCTCAGAGTCTGATATATGGATATTGTGTCAATACTAGATAAAGCCTATACTACTGGATGTGGATTTTTACAACTATATTTTTGGTGTAATTGGGCATATAATATTTGTTCATTAATTATTAGACTATGTGTTATTTTCTAAAGCAAATTATATGAATAATTATGAGAAAAACTCTAAAACCGCACCTAAATTATCTTGATCTTAAGATATAAAAAGTGGATTTTTGGGGGCGTAATTATGGCAATACAAGCAACATCTAAAGGAACCATGCCAGTTGTACTCTTAAAAGAAGGTGGCAGTGAGACCAAGGGCAAAGATGCTCAAAAGAACAATATTGCTGCATCAAAGATTATTGCAGAGATTGTTCATTCTAGTCTAGGACCACGAGGCATGGATAAGATGCTTGTTGATTCACTTGGAGATGTTACTATAACAAATGATGGTGCTACTATACTAAAAGAGATAGATGTGCAACATCCTGCTGCAAAGATGCTAGTTGAGATATCAAAGACTACTGATAATGAAGTTGGAGATGGAACCACATCTGCTGTAGTACTTGCAGGTGGATTGCTTGAGAATGCAGAGTCACTATTGGATCAGAATGTCCATCCAACAATTATTGTAGATGGATACCGTAGGGCAGGCAAACAAGCATTGGAGTTTCTCAAAGAGATCGCAGAGCCAGTCTCTTCTGATGATAAAGATATTCTAACTAAAATTGCAAAGACCTCTATGCAAACCAAACTTGTTCGCAAGGACTCCGATCAGATAGCCAATATTATAGTAGATGCAGTACTGACCGTATCTGAAAAGAGTGAGGATGGCTCGTATGATGTTGATATTGATGATGTTAAAGTTGAGAAAAAAGCAGGCGGTTCTATAAAAGACTCTTCAATTATTCAAGGTATAGTACTAGACAAAGAGATAGTGCATGGTGGCATGCCAAAAAAAGTATCTGATGCCAAGATTGCATTACTAAACACGGCACTAGAGATAAACAAGACTGAAACTGATGCCAAGATCAACATATCTGATCCGCAACAACTAAAGTCATTCCTTGATGAGGAGAACAACATGTTAAAGTCGATGGTTCAAAAAGTCATTGACATTGGTGCTAGTGTTGTATTGTGCCAAAAAGGCATAGATGAGATGGCACAACACTATCTTGCAAAGGCAGGAATCATATCTGTTAGGCGTATAAAGGAGAGCGATCTTACAAAACTCTCAAGGGCCACAGGTGGTAGAGTTGTCACTAATCTAGATGATCTCTCTGCAAACGATCTAGGCTCTGCTTCTCTTGTTGAGGAGAGAAAGATAGAAGAGGACAAGTGGGTGTTTGTTGAAGGATGCCAGAATCCAAAATCTGTTACGTTGCTTTTACGTGGTGGCTCACAACGGGTAGTAGATGAGGTGGAGCGTTCTGTTCATGATGCATTAATGGTAGTTAAAGATGTCATATTGAATCCATCTGTGGTGGCAGGCGGAGGCTCACCTGAAACCTTTGCAGCTACAAAACTTCGTAACTGGTCAAAATCACTTGAGGGCAGAGAACAGTTAGCAGCAGAAAAGTTTGCCGATGCGCTAGAGTCAATCCCACTCACACTTGCTGAGAATGCTGGTATGGACCCAATAGACACATTAACACTCTTACGCTCAAAACAACAACGCGGTGAGAGCTGGACTGGTATTGATGTCATGGAGTCTAGAATAGCAAGCATGAAGCACAGTGAGATTATAGAACCACTTGCAGTAAAGCTACAAGTGACATCATCTGCAACAGAGGCTGCATGTATGATACTACGAATTGATGATGTCATTGCTACTCAAAAGTCTGCAGGTGGACCACCTGGAGGCGGTGAAGGCGGTATGCCTGGCATGGGTGGCGGCATGGGCGGTATGCCTGGCATGGGTGGCGGCATGGGCGGTATGCCGGATATGGGCGGTATGATGTGACCGTTATTTAGTCAATTCTATGTCTTACGGGTGTATCTATGGCACTAACTAAAAATGTAATTGCATCGAACAGTTTCAAATATGTATATATTATTGTATTTTTTATGTTCTTGGCAGGATTCTTTCATCCTCTTATCACTAATACTAGTTTTGATATAGTTGTGGTGGGTGTACTGGTCTTGTTCTTAGGCCTCGCCGGTGGCATACTATTGTACAAAGCCGCCACTGACAACAACAAAAGAGAGATGTTACTTGGAATCGGCTTTGCCCTCATGACAATATCCTCATTTGGGATATTTTACATGACAGGGCGATTCTAATTATCATTTTTTGTTTTTCATTTTGTTTTGTTTTGTTTTGTTTTGTTTTGTTTTGTTTTGTTTTGTTGGCATTCAGTGAAGGTATGTCTATGAGTTTGTGCATTATATATCAAAATACAGGTAAAATTCGTGCGGATGGGGCCTAATTGCTATTGCACGTTGATCCTTTCTCTCAAGTGATATGATCTTGTCTATAACATCATTTGTGTATATTGGAAGCAGGAACTTTCTGTCACTCTCCAATTCATCTAGCGCATCCCCTAGACTCTTTGGTAGTACGCCTATGCCGCGTTTTGCTCTATCTGAGCGTGTCATCTTGAATATATCATCATGTATTTGGTCACCTGGTTCTAGCTTTTTCTTTATACCATCAAGTCCCGCTGCTGTTATTGCAGCAAATACCAAGTATGGATTTGATGCTGGATCTGGCGCCCTAAACTCTAATCGTTTGAGATGAGCATATTTTTTACCTGTCAAATGTCTTGGAACTCTTATGATTGCTGAACGATTTCCTGCACTCCATGCAATATATGCTGGTGCTTCGTATCCTGGTACGAGTCTATGGTATGAGTTAGTCGTCGGATTACATATTGCAGAGAGCGCTTTTGCATGTGTTATCATACCTCCGCAAAAGTATCTTGCAGTCTGACTCAACTCATCTTTTTCGTCTGGATCGTAAAACGTATTCTGGTCATTTTTCCACAGGCTCACATTAACATGCATACCACTACCAGAGTCCATGGCAATTGGTTTTGGCATTACAGTTGCTACCTTGCCATACTTTTGTGCAATGTTTCTAATTACATATTTGTATGTTTGAGCTGCATCAGCAGCATTTGTCAAATAATCATATTTAATGTCAATCTCACATTGCCCTGCTGTTGCTACTTCATGATGGTGATTGTCACACAGTATTCCAAAGCTGTTATGTAGTATGTTTACACATTCATTTCTGTATGGTGTTAATGTATCTGAGGGTGTGCTTGGGTAGTATCCTTCTTGTAGTCCCATTGGGTATCCATCTCCTTCTTGACTCCATGGCGCTTCTTTTGATTCGATCGAGTATGATTGGCCCTTGTATGGTGTTAATACATCCCAGTTCACTCTATCAAATACAAAGAACTCTACCTCGGGGCCCCATGTTGAGAAATCAAAATTTTGAGATTTGATGTACTCTTCTGCGTTTTGTGCAATACCACGTGGGTCTCGTGAGAGTCTACCACGATTGCCTCCCCAATATACGTCACACAAGAGACGTGCTGTCTTATTCTCTGTCATCCATGGAATTATCGCAAATGTATTAGGATCAGGTTTTAAGAGCAGATCAGAGTCATCTATGCTTGTAAATCCAACTATTGATGAGCCGTCGAGCTTTGGCAGTCCATCTTTCATCTGTTCTGGTGTGAATGTTGATGCTGATATTGTCGTGTGATGGAAATGTCCTGTTAGACCTGTGAACTGTAGATCAATGAATTGTATCTTTTCATGTTGTATCTTTGAGAATACCTCATCAGGTGAGTATGTAACCTGCATCGTTTTTCCATGACTTACTCTATACGGCATTTTTCTTGCGCTTCAATCACACACAAATAGAACTAACATTTAAGGATTGGGTAGTAAGTTGCCAGAACCCCCACTAGCAGATACCTCTGCTGAAGATTCACCATATGTAGCAGACACTGATGCTCAGACTATTCTCAGCAAACTGTATCATGATGTGTTGCGTGAGGTAGAAGATGATGTTGCACTCACAGAAATAAGTGATGAACTGTATAGAAATGTCTCTGTGTTCATTGATACTCAAAGCAGAAAACGATACTCTGATGTTGAAGGCAGTATAATGGAGCAGATAATCTCAACTGCGTCGCAACTCGTTTCATTAATGTTGGATGTGCGTCTTGCAAAAGCTACACGGTTCATGTTTTATGATGGTGATGGTGGTGGTGGTGATCATAATAATAATGATGATAATAATGGTGGGAAAAGAGATAACACTACCCTGATGATGCAGCGGTTGCTTGATGAGGAAAAGTTTATCCTCAATTCAGCAGAAGAGTATGAAGAGCGTCAGGATATTGTGTTGTCTGCGACTATAAGTGGTCGGTCCAAACTGTTAGAATCTATATCTGAGAAACACAAGACTAGTAGGATACTAGTTCGGTTTATCAAAGATGTAGAATCGATGATAGGTGTAGATATGGAGATGTATGGACCATTTAAGATAGAAGATATTGCAACCATACCTTATGAAAATGCTCAAGCTCTAATATCCGAAGATGTTGCAGTTCACGTGCGCTCAGAAGATTATGGGGGAAGATTGTAGTTATTTATATGCAAATATATTTTTCAATGATATATTTAATGACCCTAATCAAATATATGCATATTAAAAATAATTATTTCGTGTATGCGTATTTTATCTGTCGTGGGAATATGTACATTGTTGTTATGAACACATGTTATGAACACATCACTATCTGCATTGATTTTATCGTGTGAACCAAGATCCATGACTGATATAATCATTCAAAATAACTACTAGCCAAATGCATCACATGCACAATACTCGACATGCAGACAGACGTGACAAAATACAAGTGTGTAATTTCATTATTGTGTCCAAAGAGTTTGGTTCACGCTAATACTCCAGCTCCAAGTCTTCAGTTTGGCTTTTTTGTCCCTCCGACCTGCAATATTTTAGTTTGATCTCGTTCTCAAAGTGCAGGCATCGCTTCATTCCAACAATTATGCCAACAGGCGCTCCGACATACATTCCCAAGTTCAATAGAATAAGTGAGATTCCATATCCCAATACCGCATGTTCAGAATTTAGGTCGACATGACTTAGAATTGACAACGAATGAATCATTGGAGTTATCGCAAGCTTGACAGCATCTTTGAGTATTGGGTTTTCCCTTTCATAATCTGCAATTGTTGGGCTGAATGAATAGTAGAAGCTATTAAACGTACTCACAAAAACAGTACCTGACTCGGTTTGCAACAATCTGTTGTCCCGGAGTTCTCGTAGCTGTTGGACTTGTGGATCTAGTTCGGAACCGTATGTAGCTGTTGCGATAAGACAGCCACCTCCATTTTCCGTTTGTTTGTTTGGTGGTTCTTCATCAAAAGACACATTTTCTGTTTGGTGAATTGTAGGCTTTTCATCAAAGGCCACAGTGCTGATTGAATTTGTAAATGCATCATGATACGTGGGAAAATCAACAGTGTCTGCGGCAAAAAAGAGATAGTAGAATTCTCCATTTTCAAATGCCCATACAACAACATCCAGTTGGCGTTCTATGAGATAACCATCCAGATCGAATTTCATAAATGCATCTATGTTAACTTTTGCCATATTATCGAAAAGATCTACGTCAGAGTCTATAATTTCAACTTTTATGTTTTCGCCCGTGCCCCCTGATAACCCCTCACTAAAACTTTGTAAAAATTGCTCACGGACATCTTGGTCGTCTAAGTTCAGTGATCTTTCAAAATTCGCATACATCAAGGTCACTGCCGGAGGTATAACTCCTTGAAAATTGGGTGGAATAAACAGTGCTACTGCATTTAGTGATCCAGGAGTGGATACTAGTTCAATTTGGGCATTAAGATTTTCTTGCTTCCATTGCTTCGGGGGAATAAACGAAAACCCCAAGTCAAAATCAACAAACACTTCTGAATCAGTCGTTATTTCCTCATTTACGGGTATTGATGACGTGTCACCCAAGTAAGAAGATTCCAGCATTAGCGCGTGATCATCATAACTGATTGTAGAATAATTGTCGCCATAATACACAATCTCGACGATTTTCCCATCATCGAAGATCAAATAGGACACGTCGTATTGAATCGGTTCACCTGCATCATCGAGTTGGAAAAATGTTGCTCCTGTTAGAAACCCGTCGTTGAATTTTATAACCGCCAGATAATCAACATGGAAAAATCCTGGAAACCTGCTAATGGACTCGGTCACCATCTTTTCTGCTTCTTCGTATAGTTGGTCTGTTTCAAGCCCATTGAATGTCTGAAATAAGTCCCGATCTTCAATGAAAAGTTCTATCTTTCCATCTGTGTTTTTAGATGAAAACTCGGCGAATTTTTGTCCGCTGAAGGATTCATTTACATCCCAATTTTCTTCCCACGAATGGGGAAATTTTATCGCAAAGCCATGTTCGTCATTAACATACCATTCTGGGGAAAATTCTACCGGAGTTATCAAGCTCATCGGTCGGGGACTAAGATCTAGAAATCCGTTAATGTTCTCCTCAAAAATTATTCTACTGTCACCTGTAGGTGCCATTCTTTCAGCAGGAGTCTTCAATACGTCAAATGAGCTTACCGACGAGATAATTTGATCTCTGTAGGATAAAAATACGTCAGTTGCGCTTTCAGAATAAATGATCCAAGAACCAAATCCATCAGGAATCATCGTGTTAATGCTAATGTTCTCATACTGCGTCGAGTCTTCCAGTGTTTCAGTCCAAGAATAGGTATGCTGGTAGGATTTTTTTCCATCAATGTATATTACTCTTGAATCTATTAATTCGTGGTTGGTACATGTGCTTCCAAATACCTCAAGTGTAGACAATTCACAATTTTGTTCCAAACCCATGCTTAACGCATTCAGCAACTGTTCATCATCGCCTGCCCATACGAGTGACACGCTGGGAGCATATCTTACTACTAACACCGAACTCCATCCACTTGTATCATCATAAAAAGTCACCAAATAATCAACGCCAGATTCTGAAAAGAATGTATTTTCAACCCCCCATCCAGCAGGATAATCTATGGAAAACCCCTGTTCTTCGTCAACGTATTGTAATCCATACGCTTGTATTATTCCCAACGGGGTGCACAAAACAAACAGTAACACAAGTATGGCCCTCATATTGGTAATCTTTGATTCTTTTGTAAATACTTTTTGGGATTTGAGTGTAATCTACAGATAGAAACTAATCTGTGTGAAGCAAGCTCATTGTACACAACAATGAAATACATACTTGTATTTGGTTATATTCCTATCTGTATATCGAGTATCGTGCATGCGATACATTTGGCTAGGAATTATTTTTGAATGATTATATCAGTCATGGAGATTGGTTCACACATTTTATCAATAATCTTTTTTTGTGTATTACGAAATCCTTTTTTGAGATTGCCAGCATTTACACCAAAAAGGTACAAATCTTATTTGTGTATGGTGGTGTCTTCTGATCAATAAAAGATTGATTCTGTGGCTGTCATGTTATTCTTAAAAAATTGAACAAACGATGATGCTCTAGATAATTATCAAATAGGTAAAAATTATCAGAAAAATAACTAGACTTATGTCTCATACAGGTGTTGATGTGATTGATTTTCTTTTTTATACGATATATCCTGTCATTGGATTGTTTGTTGTAGAGGGGATAGCTCGATTAATACGCGCACCAAAATGGGCCAAACTCTGGACTCAGGCTGCTGTGTCGATCGGATTTGGAATTTACTATTGGTTTTTGTTACCTGCACCACAAAACTTTCCAATGACTGCACTGGTGTTGTTTGCACTCGCAGCTGCGCTCTTGTATCAGGGAAAGCGTGCCATGATATCACCTGAAAAGAGTCCTTACTAGTTATGATTTACCAAACATACGCTTGAAGATATTGGGCTTGCCACGTCCCCCGTCTCGTACTACTCCTTTTTGTCCAAACCTCTTTGCCCTGATCTGGCTGAGCTTTACACAACGATGCTCTTCTGGCAGTCTATGTTCGGCACAAAATGGATCCTTGCAATAGTTGCAATGAAACGGCATGTCTGTCATCTCTCCACAATAGGCGCATTTCTCTTCGTACACGTTGTTTTAACATGTAAAAGCTATTAATCAAGTTTTAGTACTCGTGCTGATTTGTAATGTGTGATTGTGGTAAAACTGTATGAGTGTTGCATTCTAAAGATTTTTAGGCACGCATTAAAGCCGTAATTCATGATAGCTGGCAAAGTTGCAATTATTACTGGTGCTAGTAGTGGAATTGGGCTTGCTACTGCACTTGCACTCTCAAGGGCTGGTGCAAAAGTTGCAATTGGTGCGCGTAGAGTCGATAATCTTGCAGAGTTGGCAGATACTATAAAAAGTGAGGGTGGACATGTACTGTACAGAAAACTTGATGTCTCAAAGAGATCTGATTGTGACGAGTTTGCAGCAGCAGTTCTTGATGAGTGGGGTTCTATTGATATATTGGTAAATAATGCGGGCTTGATGCCGCTGAGCTTTTTTCAAAACTTGAAGATTGATGAGTGGGATCGCATGATCGATGTAAATATCAAAGGTGTAATGTACTGCACAGCTTCTGTCATTAAACACATGAAGGATAAAAAATCAGGACATATAATTAATATATCTTCTGTGGCAGGAAGAACTGTCTTTCCGTCTGGTAGTGTGTACTGTGCCACAAAACATGCCGTTACTGCTTTGAGTGAAGGACTGAGGCAAGAGTTCAGTACACGATCAAACATACGTGTATCATGTATTGAACCTGGTGTTGTGGATACTGAACTAACCTCAACTATAACTGATGAATCACTTGCTGACTTTGTCAAAAAAGCAAAAGAGATGACATCCCTCAGGGCAGAGGATATTGCATCTGCAATTGTATATGCTGCTGACTCACCACCACATGTTAATGTTAATGAGATTTTGATACGGCCCACAACACAAGAGCGCTAGTAGTAGTAGTTTGATGCCCCACTCCCAACATCTTATCATTAAATTGAAATGTGTGAAATTAATTGACTATAACATTTTAATAAATGTCCATATGGAATTTTAAAATTTATTCTGACACAAATATTCTATGGATAACATGTGTTGTAACTATAAAGAGGTATCTATACATATTCAACTCAATTATTTTGTATATTTTAAAATAGTATTTATTTTTATGAATATATTTAAAACACATATCTAGTTTGTTTGTATCGTTTTTGAAATATTTGTAAACATAGTGGCATAAACGCAATTATTCGTAATAATTTATGATCTTTCTGATTCTATCTTTTCTCTTGCCATATACTCTAAAATTGCCTTTATCTCAACTCCCAAATTATCTGAATCCTTTTCCATGTCAAGTTTCTCTGGCAATTTCTCTTTGAGATTATCATCTTCCATCTTTATTCTTCTCTGTTGTATACAATCTATATGATCCGAATCAGTTGCAGATAACTTGTTGCATATGCGACAGATCTTCATTAATCTAACACTACGATTTAATAATTTCAAGTTTTGTAAATGAGCAGGGGATCGTCGTCTAGCTTGGTATGATACTAGTCTGGGGGGCTAGTGGTCGCAGGTTCAAATCCTGCCGGTCCCACCATTATCCTATTTTTTATATACTTTTGACACCAAACAACAACCGTTTGACTTTATACCTAAACAAAACACAACTAGTAAATTTTTGTCTAGTTTAAAAATACTGAGACGGGGCCTAGATTGTAAAAGAAATTATTAATAAATTGAGAATTTCTCGTACTGTTTTAGTATGCATTTCTTGATGGCTTTCCACACTCAGAATATCTTTATGATACGTAATCCAAGTGATCTTGAAAAGACAAATAGTGCTATAATCATATATAGTATCTGAGTGAGTGTAGTCGTCATGTGTTTGTATATACTATGTATGAAATTTATTAATGACTACTAAAAGGATTACTTGTAATACATGAATTATTTTTAATATTACTCTGGATTTTTTAAAAATGACTAGTTATGTATTAACCATCAATTTTGAGTGTCTCAAGTATTGTGTTAAAAGTTTGTTCATTTGGTGAGCTTTTATAGTCTCTCAAATTTGATATTATCTGATCTTTTGATGGTAAGGTCTTTTTGTATATTCTTTGAACTTTGTTTGCAATGGGTGATGAGATAAAGATAGCTTGTGTGATGGATGTGACGTTTGATGGTCTTCGAATATCGCTGGCACTCTCAAAGTCAATTATCACTGGCTTGTCGTTTTTACCATATATGATAACATGTTTTGATATATTGCTTATCTCACCATGATCTACTCCCCTCTTATCTAGTCTGTAACAGTCAGTTATGACAGAACGTATGACTCGCTTGAGTCTTGCAATCGTATTTGGGCCCTTTAGACACTCTACCCAGTCACTTATTCTTTGACCATTGACATACTCCATGACAATAAAATTTCTACTATATGCATACAACTTTGGCCCCACACTCTCCTGATTTGCTTGCATTAATCGTGCTACTTCATGCATCATATTTTTTCTGGGCGCATCTGTTCGTCTTGCCTTTATTGCACAATACTTGTTGTGTGCGTCTTTTGCTAACATTACTACACCAGTATACCCTTTACCGAGCACTGTTATCTTACCAAGTGTAGTTGCTGAACCTGAAAACGAGACGGACTTTATACCCAAATTCAACAGTTCTTGTACCCTGGCTTTTTTCTGTCTTTGCGTTGCGTGTGGATATGCCAAGACTGCCAAGGCATCAGAATTATTTGGTATATTCTCAGTTAAGATATACGATCGTCGTATCAGTTGAGATCACCTCCTCTGCTGCTTCTTTGATGGCCCCACTCAAATTCTTCTTCCCGATCCATACTTTGGGTGGTGTAGTCTGTCTTACTGGCAATAATGTGGCATTTTCTTTCAAGATATGTTTTACGTATTTGTCTGCTACTGTATATGATCTTCTTTTGAGTGCTACAAGCCTTCCTTGCTTATCAACCCACATCATCTCAGTCTTATCTGCAAAACTTTTTTTTATGTACATGTCAACTTCTCTTCGCCTCTTAAACTCTGGACCATATACATTGTATGTGAGTGGTATCGTAACAGAGTTCAAGAGCACAAAGAGGTATCCATGTCTGTTCTTCAAATCTACAAAAGTTCCATATCTGAGTACTGGAAATCCGTCTTGCTCCATGAACCTTACAAGCTTTGTGACGGATTTTTTTATTTGTCCCCATATTGAATCAGGTGGCCGTTTCTCAAATCCAAACTTTACTACCAGTATGTTGTTCCAACATGTATTTACTATTGTCTTTTTTTTACTTTTTTTCATACTGTTTGTATCAAAGAACTTGACTGTTGGTCTGTGCAAAAATGATCTGCATGCTAATATGAACCTAATCATATTTGTATCTGATATTGCTGCTGCAAGGTTTCTGTTACTATCTATGGGATCCATTATGGTTATCATAGTATTGAACTCTTTTGTGGCATGTCCTATTATATGACTAGAGTTAATATTTGCAAATTTTTTTATCGTTTTTTCACAACTCTCAAAATGTGTAATCAAAACCTCAGCGACATACCCGCTGAATCCATTTTTGGCAATTTGAGCACCATATAATCCATTGGCCATTAGGAATGCTTTGAGTAGTCTCACTTGATCTCTCTTCTTTTGGTCTAATTGTCTAGTCATGTATTCTGTGTGAATCTGTGACCTATCAGTTGCACTCTTCCACTCCCTTGACTCTATAATCTCATAACATGGAACCACATTTACTAATACACCTGGCTCAAATTCGGACTCTACATATGGATGCTCTGAGAACTTTATGTAAGGGTTATAGTCTTTGAGGGACTTTTTTCCTACATCAACTCCGACATCTTTGAATTTCTTTCTATCTACATTATAATCAAATATGAGATAAATGTCAATATCCATCTCAGAGTTTGCAACCCATGTGTCTTTTCTATAAGAACCACCTGTCTCTACTCTTTTGATCTCTGGGTGTTTTGTGGCCTCTTCATTAACTAGTGTTAAGAGTATATCGGCAATTCCATCGATCTTTGTCTGTTTCTCTTTTGTGGGTATGACAAAACTATGTGCTTGTTTTATTGCTTGTTGTGTGCTTTGTTTGTCATCTTGTGGCATTGTGAGTTTTTTGAGCATTTTTATTCATCTCTTGATTTAATCACTGCAAGATCAGTATAGATCGGTCCCTTTGGTGTCAGTTGACTTTTTTTTAGTTTGATCTCTTTTATTTTTTGAATGCCAAATGTAGTATTTTTTAATATGTTCAATTTATTTGTAATCGACTGTTCTCTCATTTTAACCCTAAATATTGTACTGTGTGGCTTGAATGGTTTGTCTCTTTTGTATCCTAATGGCTCTAGTACTTTTGCTACCTTTTGTGCTAGTTCTGTTATGTTGCTGTTATTGTTATTGTGGTGATACTGACGATTTGTATTGTTGTGTTGTGTGCCGTTGTGTTGTGTGCCGTTGTGTTGTGTGCCGTTGTGTTGTGTGCCGTTGTGTTGTGTGCCGTTGTGTTGTGTGCCGTTGTGTGCTGTTACTGCAATGGGCGTGTCTGCTCCTACCCATACTATCTTTGGCACCTTGGGGTTTGGAAACGCACCTACAGTCTTTATCTCTATATCAAACGGTACAAACTCTATTGTTGAGAGTGCTGTTGTAATGGGTGCCTGTTTTGTATCTGGTATATCACCTAGAAATTGTAATGTAAAATGTAACATATCCGCATCGACTAGTTTAATGCATTTGAGATCTGGTAGTGATTCTGTAAATTCTGTCTGTATATTTTTTATACTCTTAATTATATCAGAGTTGTTAATCTCTACTGCAACAAACACTCTCATGCAGTTTTGTCATATATCTTACTAAAAAATTTAGATAGATGTGTTCAAACTGGTATTTGTGATATAATTGAGGGGAAAACTGATCGTCTGTCTGACAGGGATGCCTGGTGCAGGCAAGTCTACTATAGCAGATGGATTACGTGCTCGTGGATTTGATGTAGTAGTTATGGGTGATGCTATAAGGGAGGAGGCAAAACGGCGAAACTTAGAACCCACTCATTCAAATTTTGCCATTATTATGATGGAGTTGCGCAAAAAAAATGGACCGGGTGCAATAGCAGAGTTAACAAAACCAAAAATTTTACAGTCAAAATCTGATGTAATACTCGTTGATGGCGTGCGCTCTAATGATGAAATTGCGTCACTCTCGGATCTTGGAGTTTTGAAAATTTTGGCAGTTCATGCATCTACTGATAATCGGTTTGAATTTTTAAAGACAAGAAAGAGGTATGATGATCCACATACACGTGACCACTTTGATCAGAGAGATTCACGTGAACTCTCAGTTGGAATAAATGATTCTATTGCATTATCTGATTATGTATTATCAAATGATGGTCTTACAAAAAAAGGTCTAGTGGATGAGGCATTTCGTGTAATTTCAAAATGGCAAAAAGATCTTAATCAACTCAATTAACATGCAATGATGATGATTATAATGATTAAACCATTTACACTTCCAATCAATATTGCAGTTTTTGCTGCTGTACATCCTTCAGAGGATCCAGATAAAGTCAAGACTGCCATATGTAATGTCTTTGATGGTACAACGAGTAGCCGAGCTTTTTCTGTTCATGCAAATTCAACTGATCTGTTCTCCCTTGAGATTATACGTGAGTCGATTCGTACACGTACTATTGGTTCTGCATATAGGCGTAATATGATGACAAATACTCTAAAAGACACCACGTGGTTTTATCTCAACAAACAAGCAGCTTTTGCAGGTCACGTGGCAATCTGTAAAGAGGCAGACGAGTCCCCACTCGGACCGATCAAAATTACCATCACATGTTCTGATTTAATGCAGTTCATAGACTGGTTTGTGTCTGTTGCAGATTAGATGTTGCCATTTTATACAAAGCATATCAGATACTATAAATGAGTAATTTACGAGTTCTTGTCCGATGAACTGGATGTGGCATGTTTGTTATTTACAACTATGCTCTTTGTACTATAATGATAATGCTAGATTCATCGAATTCTAAATTCTCTGTTATAAAGTAATTAACCCAATACTACTCTAAAGATGGTTGACAATGCAACTCGGAAATTAATATACAAAAATGAATAATATTTCCAACTCTTGGGTTGATTAAAAACTATATTTTTTGTTGTTAAATACTATTTACTATATCAAATATCATGATAGTGAAACTTGCTATTATTGTAGGGCTGGTTATATTGGGCGGTCTTATATTTTCTAATGAAATTGTTAAATTGTTTCCTAGTACTGCATCCACTGTACCAGACCTGTTAAAGTCTGATGTTGAAAAGATAAGTAATGAGACTACTGGTTTTGTTGATGATAAATTGTCTGAGACAAGCGAACATATCACTCAAGCAGTAAATGACACTACTGGTAGCATAATTGATAATGTACAAGACATACAAGAGCGTGTGATAAATGAGACCTCTGGGCTAAATCCATTTGATTCTGTTCAAGATATTTTAACAGATAACAAAAATGATGATGCAGAATAATTTTTTATATGTAATATAATATATTAAAATATTATATATATAAAAATATGAGAATTAGGTTTTCTCTTGCAAACGCAGTTGATTGGTGTTTATATGAACTTTTTATCTGAATTTGGTATTTGAGGCTGAAAAAGTGTAAATTTTTAGTACTTTATTGCATGACTGTGACGATAGTTTGGAATAGTTTTTCTGCGCCCGCACCACCACTCTTTGTCTAAGAGTTTGTATGCACCCACCACATACTTGCATATCTTTTTTCCACCTGCATTGGACTCGCACTGACATCTCATTGCAAGTGAACAAGCGACACCGCATACAACAGATTGCACAGTTTGTTATACGACTGTACATTTAATCGAGCTCAGTGTAGTTATGGCACCTGCAATGCATACAATCTGAATTCCTGCTTTTCCTAATTGCATCAATCTGAGCCTTGGAGCGTCTCTACTTGCCAGACTTTGGGTTGTCATTTTCTAATGTTTTTGATCTTGATTGGGTAGTTTCGTCTACCACCTTTTCTTCCTGAACTGTTTTTTGTTTCATTGTACACATATCACCAATTGGATATATAAGCATTTGTGTGCAATCCGATATCAGTGACGTTATAACGTTGGATTGACAACAATAAACATGACTAAATGGGCTGCCAATGCCACTGAATTCCAAGTATCCATAACCCACAACGTGAAAAGGGGTACCAGTTACTCGTACATTCCAAAGCCGGTCCTTGCCAAACTTGGTAACCCGGAGGGTTTGAAGTTTATCATACGTGGCGACAAAATACTAGTTACGTGTCCGGATTGACTACAACGGTTCGAATCTGTATTAATTGTCACTAACCACGTTTGCAGGAGAACCCATACACAGAGCTCGGTTCACACCATTTTACTACTAGCACAATAACTACCAAACATATCATTACTAAATGACCCTATTCAGTTAATATTGCCACCCAGCTGTAATTCAAAGTATAATATTATCACTTTTTATTTTGAAAATAATTTATTGCATAATTACTCTACACAACCAAAATCTCCAACATGTCAGTTGCAGTTGTCACACTAGGGTGAATCTTTTGCGCTTGCAATAGGTGTTCTTTGTCATCTTTATATCTTGCAGAAAAGTGTGTCAGAATTAAATTTTTTACACCAGCTGATTTTGCAAGCATGGCCGCCTGCGTTGCAGTAGAGTGTCTAGTGTCTACTGCTCTCTGCTCATGCTCATCTACAAAGGTGCCATCAAATACTAAATAATCACATTTTGCAAAAAATTCTTGCAACTCTACACTAGGTGTGGTATCACCTGATATACCTATTGTCTTTCCTACTTTTTCCTCACCTAACACTTGTTCGGGGCGTATTACTGCCCCATCTACTGTTATGTCTAATCCTCGTTGGAGTTTTCCCCATAGATGTCCTCTTGGCACTTTGAGTTTTTTGGCATTCTCAACATTAAACTCACCTGGCCTGTTTTTTTCACGCAACATGTATGAAAATGCAGTGATCGTGTGGCTTGCTTTGCATGCATATATCTCGTATTTGTTATTGTAATCTACAATCTTACCTTGCTTTACTGTATTGATGGTTATCTGAAACGATGGTATAAAGTTGAGCATTCTAATGTTTGTAGTGACAAACTCGTTTATGCCGGCAGGCCCGAATATCTCAAGTGGAGTCGTTCTATGTTGCATGGACATGGTCTGCAACATACCTAGTATTCCTATACAATGATCCCCGTGCAGATGTGTGATGAATATCTTCATCTTTTTGTTCCATCCTAGTTTTGCTTTTGCGTATGCCATCTGTGATCCTTCACCTGCATCAAATACAATAATCTCATTGTCAGTATCAATACATGTGCATGAGAGACCTCTTGATGCTGTGGGCTGTGAGCCTGAAGTTCCTAAAAAGATGATTCTCATATAGTGATTTGTTATGGGTATACTTTATGCCTAACCATATGTTGTTTTGTTAATTGTGTATGGTATGATTTTGTGTATTTATTCACTTTTGGTATTTATGCTATTTTTCTATAACTTTCACTATTGCATCTGATACATCAACTTTGGCAGTAGTTGTATTTGGTATCGTATTGGTGCTGATTATCTTGTTCACACCTGCCTTTTTGATCTTTGATCTTGCACCATCTACAAGTAGCGCGTGTGTACATGCAACAAAGATTTTGTTGCTGTTTTGACTCTTTAGAAACTGTGCAGATTTTACTATACTACCACCGGTACTTATCATATCATCGATAATTATCGCGTCCTTTCCTCTCACTATACTTGCTTTTTTAGTCTTGATGCAAACTTCTCCTGTCTTTCTATCCCTTGATTTTTCAAGTATAATGTGGTCGCATCCTAACTCTTTTGCAAATTGTTGCGCCCTCTGTGCCCCACCTTTGTCCGGTGATATCACAATGGGATTTTTGATATGGTGTTGCATTGCGGTGTCAAAATATTTAGCAAGCGCAGGTATTGCAGTCACGTTCTTGGCATGACGTCCTAGTAGTGTGAGTCCTTTTGTACTATGTATATCAACTATGATAATTTTAACAACACCCATTTTTTTGAGCAGAGTACCGATCACCTTTACTGTTATGATCTCACCTTTGAGAAACTCGGCATCTTGTCTTGCATATCCCATGTATGGTATCACAATGGTTATGTCAGATGTACTCTCCTTTACTTTTGATATCAAACATAGCGCTCTGAATAGATTGGTATCTACTGGCATGTGCAATGACTGCACTATTATCACTTTACTGTTTTTTGGTATCTTGGCACAAAGTCTTATCTTACTCTCTCCATCAGAAAACACACGTATCTCTGATTTGATCAGTTTTGCGCCAAGTTTGTCTGCTATACTGTCTGCTATACTGTCTACCATACTATCTATTTGATTGGATATTACGCATGTCGTTTTTGCTCTTTTACTTTTCATACTTGGCTATGTTTATGCCTGTATCTTAAGTCTTGAGAGTTTATCAATCATTATCATTATCGGCGCGTCCAATATCCCCTGTACCATACTCGTCGATGACTTTCTCTCTTTGCTCATCTAACATGCCAATCTCTTGGTCCTCTCTCTTCTCATCTCCGTGATATATGGTCCTGATTGGCCACGGAATCCTAATGTCGTATTTTTTAAACTCTTCGTACATTATCATGCGCATATCAGTTGTGGTTTTGAACTGTGCTCCATAGTCACGAACATACACCCATAATGAAAAGTCAAGTGATGAGTCATTAAAGTTTGTAAATCTGACTACTGGCTGTGTGAGTTCTACATGTAAGTCCTTGTCGCATCCGCAACTTGGTTTGTTCTGACTTCGATATGGACATACAGACTGCCTGACAAGATGCCTTCCCTTTGTGTCTACGACCTCTACCATTGCACGCTGTCCTATCTTTACCAAAATGGATGCGACTTGTCTTGGATTGTTCAAATATGAGACTCCTACTTTGACTATTGCAGGTACTAGTTTGTTCTCTTTGGTGTAGTTTATGATCTGAGCTGAGGTTAAACTGCTTGTGGGTATGATTGCTATTGACTCGTATAATGCGTCTATAATATACGTGACTAGTGGCGTAATCTTGTGTACATTTCCATTGTATCCCGATTCTAATTGCACTCTGTCTCCTTCAATTACGATCTTGTCCTTTCTAATTCTCAGATATGCAAAGTAGCTCTTCATAGTCTCTTGCAACGCTAGTCCAAGACCTATTGAGAACCCACCTGTTGCAGTCGCAACTACAAATAGATCTACGCCCCACCATCCTAACACGCCCAAAAAAATGAGTGCAAACACTCCAACTGGCAATATCTGCTTCATAGACTTGGGAAGTCCCTTTCTCTTCTTTTTTGCATATCCGGGTGGGTATGAGCTTGGGATGATCGGTTCATACCCTCTTAGTCGTTTCTCTTCTCTCCATATGTCAATAGGGTATATCTCTTCAGGTTTGGCATTTGGCTTTAGCTTTACCCCTGAATTATTGTTCCCACTTATACAATTATCATAATACTCTGAGTATTTGACGCGCTCTGATCTCTTCCATTGCTCTAGTGGATCCTTTACTCTTTTTTCATAGACGCCTATCGAGTTTCCTTTTGATGTTCGAAACTGCTCGAGTCGTTTTTGACCCTCTTTTGTCTTTAGGAGAATTTGGTACTCTTCTTGCGACATGTCCTCTGGTGCCTCTTTTGGTGGAATCCATTTGTATAGTTTGTAAAAGAGATCATCTTTATCATCTACAAACCCCCGCATCTCAAACCATGCATCAAAATCTATCTTTTCTTGCATTCCACGTTCTCGCTTTGTTAGTATTATGGGAATTAGATGTGATATTGAATAACCTATTACAAGTATGTTAAAAGTATTGAGTATCTTTGCAAATACTGTACTTGCAGTGTGCGCCTCTCCTTGCATTAACTCCATGTCTATGAACTCTTCTCCTACCAAGATGGTTGCTTGGACGTGTACATTGACTATTGTAATTAAGATAAATGCAAATACTGGCAACATGACACTGCGCATGAATCTGGAGATATGCGGCCTCTCATAGTAGAATCTCTGCGATCTTACCCACGATGAGAACTTTTTGTATACTATTGTAATGGCTATTACCCCCACTGCCAAGATGATAAATGCAATCTGAAGTGATTCGGATATTGCAAGTAAATGTGAAACGGCCTCAAACTCGCCTACTGTAATCTGTGATAACTCTTCTACCATTATATCATACACCTCAAGTGTAATAATAATAATAATGATGATGATGTCATGTTTGTAAATGCCATTATTATTATTACTATATATGTATACAAGACAAAGATTGTATTGTTTGTGTGGTTATGGGTTTCATTGATTTTAGAGTTTCAAAGATGACTAGTGTGATTATTTTTAGTATGATTGATTTATTGGTGGTTAGAAATTAAAGGTTGTATTTTATATCTGCATTAGATAACAAACTACAAAATTTTACGCTCAGATTTTGGTGTGAACCAAGCTCTTTGGATACAATAACGAAATCACATACTTGTGTTTAGTGGTCACATTCCTGTCTGCATGTCGAGTATTGTGCATGCGATGCATTTGGCTAGGAGTTATTTTCAAATGATTATATCAATTATGGAGCCTGGTTCACACAAATTTTGGCAAGATCAGACATGGCAAGGATCAGAATTTTGTTATAATTTGTGACCTCTAAAATTATACCCAATTAGTGTATGGTGTGATGGCCAGACTTTGTTAGACAAGTTGTGTGGTTTATTGTTTCGCATGCATGCCTCCTAATACCATTTGGGTGTTGGTCATATCATGTGATACTAGAAGCATGATTGATAATCCCACATATCACATAAATAGTGAATTAGTAGAGTCAAAATATGGGATATTTAGGGAACCATCTAGCTACAGTAGTGACAGGAGTCTTTGCTGCTATTTTGACTGTATTGTGGCCAATATTTGTTGACTTTTCACCAGTCATTGAGTTTGTCTTTATTATGGCTGTTCCTATAATGTGGTTTTTGGTGTTTACGTGCTGGATAGCTCAAAAGAGCGCCGATTACATGCACTCAAAACAACATTCCCACCCCGCCGCACAACACAACTCACAAGAACACATCACAACAACTACATCTAGTACTGTATACATGCAAGATGAAAAAAAAAGCTTGAATAGTGATACTACTACCTCTAAAGCCCAAAATGACACATCTGATATACAACGTGTCCAAAACGAACTTTTGGCAGATGTTGATGAACTCAAAGAGTCACTCAAACTCAAAGATAGTGAGATTGATAGATTGAATCGCCAAATTATAAACCTGCAGACCAGAGTCCAGATAGAGACTATCAAAGCTGAGCTGGCAAACCTAAAGATGCTCGCATCAAAACAGAAAAAATGATTACATGTTACAGTGACTGCAGTGTTTTTGCTCAATGTGGTTTTTTTTGCAAGAAGGACAACTAACTGCTCCCCCGTAGTGACATTTACATGGACATAACTCAGTTGGGTCTATTTGCTCTTTTGTAGTATGTGTTAATTGGGATTGCAATACTACTGTCCACCATCATCATTACTTGATGCTAGTTTTGTTGCCATATTTAGTGTATTATCAACCATCTCTCTGAGTCTTTCTTGTGCGTCACTAGTATTCATACCATCTATTATATCATCTGTCGTCATAAATACTGGTTTTGGGTTTGCTACGACCCTAAAGTATGACAATAGTTGTGTAAGCAAAGTCTGAACATCAGTAAAACCGATGTGGCCTGCTGCTAATATGGCCATTCCAGCCGTCTTACCAGCCGTCTTTTTATAGTCTACAAATTCAAATAGGTTTTTGAGAGCTCCACTAAAAAAAGAGTTGTAAATCGGAGTACCAATTAACCAAACATCGGCCTGTACTAGTTCCTTTGCAGCTGACGTTGTATCTTCGTTGTACTGTTTGTCAAAGCCGTGGAAACACTCCATCTTTCTCTCCGATAGGTTTAGAAATGTGGTGTCTACATTATTATTATTATTATTTTTTGTATATTCATAAACATATTTCATCATTATCTCCGTATTGGCATTCTTTCTAGGACTGCCAGATATTACCACAACTTTCATGAATCATATCTTTTCTAGTCTCATTTAAATGATGTATGATGATCAAAGTAACCGTTCAACCCCCCGTCCATCATCACTCCGTGTAGAGAGGGACAAAATTGCAAAGATGGTAAAAGTGAGGTGAAGTGGTGTAGAGGGGGGGGGGGGTAAATGGGGATTTTTCAACAACTCTACGACGCAAGATATGAATCGATTCCAGAATAACTAAATGAGAAACAACCGCAATCTTTCGTTTGTGTTCGATGTCATTAATTAGGGACTTATAATTAGGATAATAATCGTCTCTATGCCCTAACATATATGAGATCCAAACATTGGTATCATAATAGACTAGATCATTATTCGTTATCCCTGACAGATCTTACCAGCTCACTTGAGTTTTGTCTTTCATCAATATAATCACTAAGTAGACCGTCAAGAGACAATGTGTCTATTGCATCATCGGATTTAATATTGAAAATAGATTCAATCTTTTTCCTGCTTAGATCATTTTGTGCCAAAAGATTGTCAAGGTGTTCTTTTCTAATATGTTCTTGTAGAAACTTTACTTGTGTCTTGAGCGCTGAAACCTCCCTTGTCAACTCTTCTATCATATCATAAATCCATGACATCTCGGAACTTTGATAATTTGTACGTTATATGTTTTCGTAATGCTGTTGACTAGGATATTCGGACATACTACGCATTGGATTAGAAGATATTTCAGATCTCACAGAAATGAAAGATGATTTTGGATATTCTGTGTCGTTGGCCAAGTCAATATGTTGGAATGTGTACAAATCGCGACGTGACATTAAAATAGATGAGTGCGGCATATAATACTCCCCGTCTGATTCTTTCGGTATTTCCATACTATATCACAACATTATCGGTTCGACGTTTTATATTTTCATTGCGTTTGAACAAAGATGTACATTTGGATTGAAAAGAAGTAGCAATAAAGCGCATATTTTCTAAAATTTCATACAAGCTTACTACATCACTGCTTTTATAGGCTGATGATAATTTGAGTATATCCTCATGGATTTGATTTTTTAATTTATTCTTGTCTGATTCTGGTATAATATATCTTGTAAAAAGTGGCCCTACTTGTGAGAATATACCTTCTAGGACTTCTGCTACAAAAACACCCCGTTTAAAATTTGCAAGTGTAGATATATGAGTCAAATCTTTAGACATGTTAAAGCAGTTCTTAAACGCTTCATTTTCAACGAGATGTGTCATGGTTTCTAAATGTTCATCAAAAACTCCATACATATATTTTATATACTTATCTAATAATCTATTTTGTAATCTACTAATAAAGATTCGTGCAGAGGTAACTGTAACCATTCAACACTCGTACCTGCACCAGAAGTTAGACTATGAATCTATGCTTAAATTTGGAAAGGGATTGAACGGTTACTGAACAAAAGCGGGCTTGGAGGGCTTCGATCCCTCGACCTGTAACTTAGGAGGCTACCACGCTATCCATACTGCACGCTATAAAGCTCTGCGCCACAAGCCCAGTTTGAGAAACGTATGTAATTATTTAAGCCTACTTGGATGTATGTGATTCTAATTCTGATCCTGTTTTGTACTATTAATTATACCCTCTACTCCATTCCAACTTGAATCTACACTAGTCTCACTCCATTGCTCAAAATATGTCACGTCTTTGAGATCAAGTCTCGGAAGCCAGCCAGCCTCTTCTAGGTCTGGCTTGCGTGCAAAATCTTTGACATGTCCTAGACACAGATAAGCAACAGGTGTCACATGTTTTGGTATGTGTAGTATGTTCTTGAGTGCATCATTGGAAAGTATACTGACCCATCCTACACCTATTCCTTCTGTGCGCGCCGCTAGCCACAAGTTTTGTATGGCGCAACATACACTGTGCATCCCTGCTTCTGGAATGCTTGTTCTACCTATGACAAAGGGGCCAAATTTAGTTGGGTCATATGTGACACATAGATTTAGTGCAGATTCTATAATTCCTTCAAGTTTGAGTGATAGATACTTTTTTTTCTGATTTGGATCTTTGATCAAAGCAGACGATCTTATACGCTCTGCCTCAAATGATTCTTTGATCTTGTGACGCGTATTGGCACTTTTGACTAGTATGAAATTCCAAGGTTGCGAGAATCCAACTGATGGTGCATGGTGTGCTGCATGGAGAATCTTTACTAGTATTTGGTCATCTATTTTTCTTTGTACAAAATGTGATCGTACATCTCTTCTGGTGTATATGGCCTTGTACAGTCCTTGTCGTTCTTCTTTACTAAAATCATTTGACATTTGCTTGACCTTTTTTTATCTGTTTATACACCCCTGTTAAACCTTAATAGTCTGCATCATATCTGTTGGTTCAGTGGGCCGGTAGTCTAGCTGGTTAGGATACCGCCTCGACACGGCGGTGATCGTGAGTTCGAATCTCATTCGGCCCATTTCCATTTTTTATGGGCCTATTTTGAGCTCGTGTTTTACTCTTTAACTTTGTGTCTGTCAATATATGGATTGAAAAAGATTCGCATATAACTATGTTGGTTGAGTTCAAGCTTATTTTAAGCTCGTAGCTTGTAAAGCATAGATTGGTTCTGGCTCGATCTTTAGATATCGCAGAAAGTCTGCCGAATTGGATATGTTGTATCTGTTGTACATGGCATTTGATGCTTACGCCACTATTGATGATTTACTTCTGTAGATGTATCTATGCCTCAGACAGACACATCAGTAGTTCGTAATGTGCAAATTTTTAATGATCTTACTTCTAATTATGCAGTGCGGCAAATTTACAATGGCAAGGAACCACCGTGCTCTAATTCCCACCGCAGCAGTCTTCTGATTGATCCGGCAATTGAATCTACAAACGCATCCATTGTGAATAATTTTCCACCTGCAAGTCCGCCGTAATTTTCGTACCTTCCCATTGCCCACAAACCATACAACAACATTCCAAAAAATATCAACAGTAATGAATCCGCAAGGCGTTGCTAGGTCTCTGGAGTCATGTTTTTTATCACTATATATCATCTCTCTATTATTTAGCGCTTGCGATAAGTGGTTCTCCTGCAAACGCGGTTGGTGGCAATTAATACAGATTTGAACCGTTGCGGTCAATCCGGACACGTAACTAGTATTTTGTCGCCACGTATGATAAACTTCAAACCCTCTGGGTTACCAAGTTTGGCAAGGACCGGCTTTGGAATGTACGAGTAACTAGTACCTCTTTTCACGTTGTGGGTTATGGATACTTGGAATTCAGTGGCATTGGCAGCCCATTTAGTCATGTTTGTTGTTCTCAGTACAACGTTATAACGTCACTGACATCGGATTGCGCACGAATGCTTATATATCCAATTGGTGATATATGTATAATGAAACAAAAAACAGTTCAGGAGGAAAAAGTGGTAGACGAAACTAAATCAAGATCAAAAACATTGGAAAATGACAACCCAAAGCCTGGCAAGCAGAGGCGCTCCAAGGCTCAGATTGATGCAATTAGGAAAGCAGGCATTCAGATTGCATGCATTGCAGGTGCCATAACTACACTAAGCTCGATTAAATGGACAGTCGCATCGCAAACTGTGCAAGGTCTATTGTATGTGGTGTCGCTTAGTTCACTTGGAATGAGATGTCAGTGTGAGGCCAATCAAAATGGAAAAAAGATATGCAAACATGTGGTGGGGGTATACAAGCTCTTAGACAAAGAGTGGTGGTGTGGGCGTAGAAAAAGGATACAGATTAGGCGCAAAAAATTGAGATGTCAGTATCCAAAATGCAGATCCAAAGATGTGGTAGGATGGGGAGAGCGCAAGTGTAAGAGAAAAAGATCTGTGAGGCGATACATGTGCAAAAAATGTGGCCGTACATTTTCTGGAATGGAAGGGTTCAAGGGACGGCATTTTGATGCATCCATAATAGCAAAAGCGTTGTCCATGATGGCAACTAAAATGTCTCCAGAAGAAGTATGTGTGCAGCTTGCAATGGATGAGATCATCATAAACCCATCTACAATACATAGGTGGACTGATGAGTATTCGCGAATCATGCTACGGTTCTCAAGTTTGTTGTGTCTTGATGCATGGTTTCAGTGGCATGTAGACGAACTAGAATTTAAAATACGTAAACAGACCAGATATTTGTTTGGTGTGATTGATGGCGCAAGTCGATTTGTTTTATCCCACGAGATCCTCAAGAAGAAAAAGGGATCTGATCCCACTAACCTGTTTCAAATGGCTGCTGCCCGTACGCGTAGGCTACCACGCATACTTGTAAGTGATGGACTGCAGGAGTTCATAAAGCCTGCCAGAAAAGTATTCTTTAAACGGGCTGGATCGGTGTTTGTACACATACGTGAGATACACATACAGAATCTTTTTAATCAAAATAACGTCTACGAACGACTCAACGGAGAATTTGAGGATAGACTCAAGTGTGTACGTGGACTAAAATCAGAGGACCCCGGACTCATACGTCTGATCATAGTATATCATAACTTTTTTAGAAAACACACAAGCCTCAAAAACAACATGACGCCTGCCAAGGCAATTGGAATTGACATTATACCAGTAAAAGACTCTGATCTTGCAGATAGTTGTGATGCTTGGATAACGTTCATCCAAAACGCATCCATACGTGCCTCTGCCTGAATTGCCAGACTCTGTACATTACACATCATATACACAAACACTCTACATCTGTTTGTGTTTTGATGCCAAATCAAACTATCATTTTTGGTGTACAATCTAATTTCTTCAAGATGAACCACCCTCGTTTGTTTTTTTGATACTGACTCTAACTATCTCTATTCCAAATTATCGGCATAGTCATACAAAAAAGTACTAAAAACTTACACTTTTTTAACCTCAAATACCAAATTCAGATAAAAAGTTCATATAAACACCGATCAACCGCGTTTGCAAGAGAACCCGATAAGTCTCTGGGATGGTTTTGATGAGTTTGCTTTTGCTAGTGATTTTCATATTTGTGGCAAATGCTACATACTGATCGACTATTTCATCAGTTTTTTTGGCATTATTTTTTCTGACGACAAGTAATGTAAACTTGCTGCTTTTTGTTTTTATCACACATCTCAATGACTGATACAGTTTTTCTCTTTTGTTGTGAACTTTTAAAATGTATTTTTGTATGCGCTTATTTTTGGTTGCCGGCATTATGAAAGACAGGTGCAGGCGCAAAAGTTCATCTATGCATGCAACGTTGTTAAAACCTCGATCAAAGAGGCCAAGTTCCGGACGTGCATCCTCTTGAATTAATTTTTCAATGATTTTACGCATGATTATGACCATTTTATAATTACTGGTCACACGATGTGCAAACAATTACCTGCTTGATTTACCATTTGTGCTGTCATAAATGAATGAAATCGCGCAGTGCCATTTTTGGGCTTTGTTTTTAGCATCTCAGGTTTAAGTCCCTTGTCATAATATTCCCATCTGGTCATATCAATTGCAATAGTGCTTGCCTTTTTTGAGCATGTTGTGTTTTCTGGCATTACTGAGCATTGTTTTGACGTTCTCGTCACCCCATTGTTTTACTTGCTCTAGATCTGCGCTCTTTAGGCATTTGAGCACAGTATTTTCAGATGGTATGTTTATGCGTTCGCTTTTTCTAAAATAGTTAGCTTCATTGCGTTTTTTTTGTGTGTTGCTGCATTTACGCACATGTTGTTGAGTGCCATGGCGGCAAGTGTACCAAGATAATCATCCGCACCATATTTGCTGTTATATCTAGTTGATATGTTTAGTCCGAGATCGTTGAATCGTTTTCGTAAAACTTTATAATTTACTTGTCCTAATTCATATTGATGCTCTAGTACCTCATTTTTCATATATGTTCAGAGGTACTAGAATATTCCCATATATTACACTTTCTAGTTGATCTGATCAAGTATGATCATCAACGTTTAACGACATTGTAGATTATTTAAATAAGATTATATAAAACACATTGCGAATTACTGATGTGGTTGTTAAAACAATTATCGCATAGTCCTATCCGCTGTAGTATCCAAACCAGACATTCAATCTACCAATCTGTCTAATCTTTACGGGTATGACACGTGTCTGTTTGATTATCTTAATCCTTGTCAGTGTGTGCTATATGTATCTGTTGCCTGCCTTGTTTAAAGCGAGTATGATTAGAATTGGTGTAAACAGTATAAGAAATGGGAAATGTTGAAAAATAGCCCTAAAAAAATATTCAGGGCCCCACCCACAATAAGTTGGAAGCAAGGATGGATTAGGATTATAATTATACGACGGGTCTTGATTTTTTTCAGCCTCTGGATTCGTAGTTCTGCAGAACGGCCCACCAAATACAATCAACGGACTCGAATAATTTAACACAATCAATCCAGACAATACAAGTACAATTATTTTACTTCGTTTTCTCATAAGCGTCACTGGAGATCCAAATTCAGAGTATCAACGATGTTCTCCCATGGTGTAAATATCTTGAACACTGCATCCCGTTCTGACTTGCATACCGGCACCCCGTTAAAGTCATACATTAGATTAATGGTAGCGCCACTAGAAAGAGTAAGGGAACAACCAGATGCTACATGGATTCCTAAGAACGTGGCATCGGTGCCATTTTTTACAAATACCGGGGCTCCACTGTCTCCAGATTCACCAGGATATGAACCGCTTGTATGATTCACCAATGTTATTGCATTGTTATTGTCGTCTTTGATTTTTATCGTTATGTTCTTGTACTGGAGTCCACCTGGTCCGTCATTATGTATGCCTGCAATGTGTATGCGCGTACCTGCTTCAAGATCTTGTACACCGCCAAGAGAGGTGATATTAAGGGTATGTTCCTTATATTTGATCTTGTACGGGTGTACGGGTAGCACATCCGTAGTGACATTGATTACAGCTGCGTCTGCCACGTTTCCACCGTCCTTTTCAATTCTAAACATAGAATCCGAATCGATTGGGCCGATTGTCTGGCCTAGTATTGGATTCCGGGAATGTAGTATCTTTATGTCGGTTTTGATGGTTTTTGTGGGGTTTACAACATGAGATGCAGTGAGCATCTTTGTACTTGTTCCGTTGTCAGTTGTAAACACCAATCCTATAGTGCCAGTTTTTATGTCCTGTTCAGAGCCAATTTTATGGTACGCGAGTATGGGATTTCCGGAAATTATGGTGCCACCTGACATGACGTTTGGCGCTTTTAAGACGTCTCTGAATTTACTGTCTATGTAATCTATAGCGTCACAATAAGATTTTTGAAATTCCATGCCGCCAATAATACATTGATTGTTGTTACCAATTCTTACTATGAATGACTTTTTGGCCTCGTTGCCGGCATCATCAGTGGCAGAGCACTTTACGATGGTGGTTCCAATATGAAATAAGCTTCCAGAGCCTGGAATGCATGTAGGTGTGACGCTGGGGTCGACATTGTCGTGCGCGGACACAGCATATTTCATGTTTAACCCGTCTGGATCTTCTATTCCAAATATTATAGGCGCAGGAACAGTTATCACGGGAGGTTCGGTATCTTGTGTCACATAATTTACTATGACCTTGAAGGTGGCAGTGGCCTTGTTGTTTGCCTTGTCCGTGGCAGTACACGTAACTGTGGTTGTCCCCACTGCAAACTTTGTGCCGCTTGTAGGACTACATGTCACAGTGACCGCACTACTGTCATCTTGTGCCGATACATCATATGTGATGATGCGACCTGTACTATCTGTGGTATCGAGATCAATGTCAACAGGTTGAAGTATGACCGGAGGCGTGGTATCAGAAGGCAGTGGGATGGTCACGGGGTTTGATGTCACGTATCCACCGCTAGTGCCTGTCAACCTGCTGTCGCTCTTGTAGTATACATACACTCTGAACTTGTATTCTTTGCCTGGATCTGGAGAGTCATACGTGTAGGTATTTGTTCGGTGTGTATCTCTGTCAATTCGATTGCCGTCCTCGTAGACATACACCCTGTAATAATTGACCTCGTACTGCGGAGTGCTCCATGTTACACGTATGTTATCGCCAGATTTCACCGCCTTTAGGCTTGAGACGGGCGGGGGCGATACTTTACTTGTGGGGGGTTTTGTAGTGGGCACCTCGTACCCAAGCGTGTTAATCTGGGTCTTGTACGTGTTGCATCTAGCGGTGGTGTGGCTAGGTATACACTTGTTCTGGTACTGCTTGTAGTAATAACATGCAAGTGAGCCGGTGTTCGTATCGCATGGGTTCTCTTTTGACAATGTGGGTGCGGGTGTATTGGAATCTGGATCCACGCCCTCCTCGACCAGCCGCTGCTTGTAGTATGTGCACAGTGACTGGTACCCTGGCTTTACGGGCTTGCAGCTACTGTCATAAAACGACTTCCACTGGTTGATATCATTTTGTGAGGCGTCAAGGGTAATCATGCCATATTCAATATGTACCGGTATGCCGGCATGGCCTATTGCAAACGCAACGTCCTCTGGTTCGTACGCAAAGCCTACTGCAGCTGCCATTGCATCCATCATTATGACAAGGTCACCACGCTCCTCATCCACATAAGACATTACAAATGGATAATCAGGAGTGTCAAAATTTCCCAGGCTTTGCTGTTTCATAATGTCGGTAAGATCACTATGTGCTGCATAGAGGTCATCTGCGCGACCAACGGGTCCTATCTCATCATCAGGGCTCAGTACATGTGGATTGTCCACAACAGGATCGTCGGACAGCTCGTCTGTTGTCTGCGCAAGCGCTGACAAGGGCAGGAATAGAGCTAATGCAAGGGCAAGAACAATAGATAACCGTAAATGTATCAATATCTGATGTGCACAAATACCAGTTAAATACATAATGATATGCCTTTTGTGAGTTCTTACAACTGTTCACCTCTCACCTTCTGTCAGACAGACATAACAGGTGACGTGGATCAAGATGATGCTTATCGTACATGCGTGACGGACTAGATCTTTTTGTCGCAATTTTAGAGTTTTGTGTTGTCGCTGTTGATTATCATGCGTGATATCTGTTGTAGCCTTGTCAGACGTTTTGCATCCTGTAGTTTTACTTTTCTTTTGACTCAAAATCAATACATTCCTTTAACGGCATCATCAAGATTACGTTTCTCTTCCTCTTCTCGTTCTATTGCATCCTCGTATTCGTCAATATCCAAATATTTGGTTATATTTTGTATTAGTATGTTGGTAAGATCTTCTGGTTTTAGAGCGTCTAGTTCCCATGAATTACCACCATACTTGTCTGAATATTTCCCAAACGAGGATCGGTCTTTTTTGTGAAATCTGGAGGAAGATCATACTCTCCGTTCTGTTTCATGTTTACTGCTATGCGCTCTACGTTTACAAAACAATCAAACTTTCATAATCTGTCACGTATGTCTCGGACCATATCCATCCCACTAAGGGTCATGGTCACCCATGTACAGTATGTGGCAATCCATGTATTCTTGTTGTTGGTGTTTGTGCATTCTCAGAGCGACATTATGCATGGCGCTTACAGATGAGTATCCCTTGTTTGCAAGCAAAAGTAATCATATGTGGAAAAAAGAAACGTAGATCTAGTATCTTTACTCGTACCTGCGGATATGGTGGTTGTATCTGTTTTGTTATTGTGATTTTCGCCTTTATCTGGCTAGTTGTTGTGGGTTTTATTGTTGCTTGTTGTAATGAACCGGAATTCTGTACTTTACCTATCTGTTCTGATGCAAGCATAACATCCGGATCGAATCCACACATTCTGGTTTGTTGTCGCCACATATCTATGAGTATCTTGCGCTTGTCTGTTTCAGAATCATATGTCTCATCAGTAGATAAAAATATCTGACTCTACTCAAATGCACGTCGCATATCCTCTGTCATCTGTTCGGTTAACTTGCCTTTGTTTGTTGTATATCTGGCCTCCATGTCACCCTTGTGTCCCATAAAGAACTGTCTGTATGAGTGAGTCATACCTCCGTGGCTTTCTGCTATTAACAACTGACTATCAAAGTATGCCTTCAGAGTGTATGGACGTATATCTAATACGTTCTTGATAACGGGTCGAATGATACCCCACTTATTGAAGTTGTTGTAAGAAATTTACCTCCATGTCCACTTAGTTTACTCCATCCTTTGAGACGATAATCAATACCCGTAGTTAAAAGTGGCGAGTCAGGTTTTAGACGCTCCCCAAATGTCATTCTCTCATCTAGTTATCCAAGCAAGTATTCACATCCTCCTTTAGTCAAAAATGTAAAGTATTTTTTTCGAATTTTACTCAAATTTGATCGCACCACCACCATTACAGGGATATTTTCAAAATGAGTATCATTTCCATCTAATACCAAATCTGGGAAATCCGATAACACCAACCCATCACTTTGATCTGCCAATCCCATAACTTGCGGTCTTAGACCTGCAAAGGACATCACAATGATGATCGTTTTACGTCGCGGGTCTGATGAGTCAAGTATCTTTTTCAGTTGCTCTCTATCTGGTATTATCTCATTTTGTATGCTTATTGGCACATTCGAATTGGTCACTTTAATCTTACGTCTGATCTCTATACGATTATAGTCAAACCACGGTTTTATGGCAATCATCATCACAGTAATATATCCTGGAACATACTTTTTTTCTTCCATCCACAATACATGATCCAACAATAAATTCTCAGCTTTTATTGGATTGTCTTGTCCCATTTTTATCAGTTCATATGGTGTCATTGGTGAGGACATACTCACCAGTAGAGTGTAACTTTTATCCACAACTAATGCAATGATACTTTTATGTACAAGCTCGGGTCAAATTTTTAGGCACATTTAGGGCAGTACACACAGGATCTCGTTTGCGCTTGATGATGTTATACAAAGTCATTCCTTGATTATTATGGTGATGTGTTTCTCAGGCTCATCGTTGACCAAAAAGTACTTGAGCAGTTCGCCATCCTGTGAATATTTTTCGTATATGCGGGTGCCATTGTCATATGTCGTACGGTAGTGAACCCAAGTCCCTCCCTCGCCATATCCGCTGGAGAATCTCACCGATGCCTCATCGCCGTCCCAATCTGAATATCTTTCGTTTGGGGGCAATCTGTAAACATCTGCCTGCCTGTCGGGTGCAACCAACAAGTCTATCTCCTTATTGGTTAGTGTCACACCTGTCCGAAGCATCTCCTCGTATAGCGCCACGGATATTGCCTCAAGATCCTCGCGCGATGATATCTCTAAGACAACATTTGACCCATCATCTGATCCGACTCCCAAAAGATATCCTACAGGAAACAATAGGACTCCTGTAAGAAAAATAAAAAAGACGAAGTGACGCGTACGCATATGACTACCTCTGATACACGTAACTGGTAAAGGTTATCTCTACCCTTGATTCTGATCTGGCGTTTGGATTGTACAAAAATCCAGTCTTGGTCACAGTACCATCCATGTCGTAACCTATCAATTCGCGACCCTGCACCGGATCGGTAACCTGTCCCTTTACAACTATCACGGAATCTGATATACTCCACCCGCGCATCACTGCATGTATGTACCAGTCTTGTACATGATTCGGCCCGGGTATGACAATGCTCTCAATGTCGCTTCCAGAATTCCATTCATATCCAGAACATATCTCATCAATGGTCTCACAGGGGGGAATACGTTATTCGTATGTCTGCCCAATGGTTGGCAAAATTCGTCACGAATTTGATGTCTGAATCTCTACCGGTTGTGTCTTTTGAATTACAAGCCTCTACGTAACTACATAGAGAGAGGCTACCAACCATGTCCCAAAAGTCAGGATCAGTAGCGCGTATACTCGGACCAACGTTACCGTGGTTAGTCATGTTTTTCACGGAAGACGTAAATTCGTCCACCAGTCCTATGTTGGCAATACCAACCATGTCCACTATGCGGTCGTTGATGTCCGCTAAATCAAATGGTATGTCATATTGTGTTTTGGCCCATTCCAACAGGCGGGCTTCGGCTTCTGTGGGATCGTGCGCACCTGCCAGAATTTCCTTTTGAGACGACAGTGCCACGAGCTCATAGCCAGCCACCTCTTGCCCGATCCTAGTCTCCAGGTTATAGATACGTATATTTTCGTCGCGCATGGCCTGGTTCCAGCCATTCTCGGACATGTTCATCTCAACATATGCTATCACAGCTTGGTGATTGAGTTGTTCTTTCACGGTAGTGGCCCTGTTCCTGTCATCTATAACACCGGTGTTTCCCAACGTGGCTTGCGTGCCGTTGGTGGGAAGATCGACGGCGTTTTGGGAGACTGCATCCGTGGAACCTATAGAACCGACTGGACCATCATCATCTTCCGTTATGGCGTTCGCGTATGTAATGCCGAATGCTATGACGAGAATCATAATAGTCGTAAGAATTACGTGTTTGTGAATCATTAAAATGCGGATTTGCACACTACATGATAAGCGTACGTCAGTATGGAGTCGTAACCGTTCAACCCCTTCCAAAATTTAGGCACAGACTCGCCGTCTAACATCTGGTGCAGGCACGGGGGTTGAACGGTTACTATGGAGTCTGCACTTTTATGTGCAAAATACACTACAAAGGATTATTAGTATATTGATAAGGGTGTGATCATGACAGTTGCTAAAATAGAGACTAACTTTGGAGTTATACGGTTTGAGCTTTTACCTGATCTCGCGCCAGAGCATGTTCGAAATTTTGAGAGCCTCGCCAACAGTGGATTTTATGATGGTACATTATTTCACAGAGTAATACCTGGATTTATGATACAGGGTGGTGACCCTAACACAAAGACTACCAACAAGGGTTCTTGGGGCACGGGTGGTCCTGGGTATAACATAAAAGCAGAGTTTAACTCTCGCTCACATTTGCGTGGGATTGTATCTATGGCAAGATCACAAGATCCTGACAGTGCAGGATCTCAGTTCTTTATAGTGGTCAGTGATAGCACATTTCTTGATCGAAATTATACCGTATTTGGTAATGTTATAGAAGGCATGGATGTGGCCGATAAGATCGTAATGTTGCAAAGGGATGGAAATGATTGCCCTCAACAAGAAGCCAAAATGACTAAAGTGTCTATTGAAGCATGACACGACGTATTAGAAAATGTCATATTGGACATTTAGAACCATCACCATCACCACAATTATCCATTTCACGATCATTGTACTTGTGTATGTTACTAGTTTGTGTTGCTGCTGCTGTTGGGACTTTGGAATCATATACTACTGCACACGCCCAAAACATGGCATCTCAAGAATCAATAACTGTTAATTTAGGCGCAGAGAGCCATCTTGATATACATGTCAGACATGTATTATCCCCATCAAATGAGCAGACTATACTAAATCTAGTAGGACCTGATGTATCTAACATAACAATATCGGCCGGTACCCTAGACTCTGAGCAGTTATTGTATCAGAATGTACAAACAAACACTAGTGATGATGATGGTAGCAAGACGATACTAGTGCCGCCTACAGATGATGAGATAATTGCAGTTGAATATGTCATCCAAAATGCACTAGACCTCACAGGTATGATATACTCTATTAATTATGATTATCCCCATACTACCACCTTTTACACACCAGATAATACAGATGTAGTGCTTGTCAACGATAGAGTGATAAATCTTGAGGAGAAGAGTGGATTTGCCTGTCATGGGTGTTATATGAAGTTGGAGTATTCAGTAGATACCTCTAAACACGTACAAGAGATAAAAATCAATGACCACACATCATTTACTACAGAAATAATATCACATACAAACACCAATCTTGAATTTGATTTGGCAACAGGTGATATCTCATTTCAGATACATGGTGATGAAAGTGATAATATTGACTCACAATTCATAACAGTTGTAATTCCTGCTGATTTGATGAACCCTCCATTTACAATTTTGCATGATGGGGCACAAACGTCACATAAAAGATTTGAAAATGGTACACACTCACACATTATAATCAAATTAGAATCAAGTGGAACATATACTATTAATGGTATGTTATCACAATTTGTAACTGAACAACAGATACTATCCTCCTCAAAAGACACCTCTTGGTATTATTACACTGTGGTACTAGTTGTTGCCTTTGTATCAATTATTGGAATATTTGTGGCAAAGAAAATAATTTCTACTCGCCACCGGCGCCACACGTACAAAAACCAAACTCGTCAGTTCGACTCTGGCACTCTGGGCACACTTCTCCATACTCGACTTCCCATGGTTCCTTTCCAAACAATTTAAGATGCACATCGATCTCTGGTGGAATCTTAAATTCCTCATCATTTTTTACCCCTGAGTTTCCGTCAGTATTTTTTTCCATTAATAAAATATATACACACTATGATAAATATACATCTATTTAATATACACACTATAGATTGTAAATGTCAGTCAAGTGTCAAGTGTGATGTACTAACCTCAAAACTGAATAAACTAGTAAACTAGAGGTATAGCTGAATTGGCATGCATTACATGAGCTGCTGACTAGTACATGTTTTGTTCATCAAAGCGGTGAGATATTTTACACTTGTCACATGTGCAACTTTTCAGATGCAAAATCACATGCTAGTAATACACATAGGTGAGACATATGCCTCTGTTCCATCTTTTGAATAATTACATATGACCTCATTATCATTTGTCATATCTGTCAATACTTTTGATATGATCTTTGAGTTTGTAAGCCATCTGCTCTTTTGCATTCTTTGGGTAATCTCTTGTATGGTACGCGGGCTCTCAAAAAAGTTATCTGTATTGTGCAGTGCCCTCAACCCTTCTCTTATCTGTTGGTGTGAGTGCATTGGACCTGCATCCTCTAGCTCTGGCTCATAAAACTCTGCCTCTTTTATCTTACTATCAAAGTCACTCAAATAGTTTGGCTTGTTTTCATGCTGCTGGTTTTCTGGTATACACTTGATTAACTCTTCTACAACTTGTTGTACCGTATCATTATCAACGTAAAAGTCACGCGAGTCCACTTCAATTTCGTTTGAGCCTATCTTTATTCTAATATGTGCCATATCATACTATATCGAACTATGAATATAAACACGTTATATGATTATTAAAATTGACTTGGATTTTAAATCATATGAATATGGTATGGTTAAAAACAAACTCGGCTAATACTTATCATGCAAAGATCGCAAAAACTTGGCATTATAGCGCTTGTAGCTATAGGTGTTACGATATTTGGGTACACGCAATATGCATCTGCTTCTTTAATCTCTGTAAATGTGATAGACAACGAGTTGATCAGTACAAGCGCATATGGCTCAGAGTACTCTATTGAACTAGAGTTTGAGAATCCTTCTTTACTTATACTACAGGCAGGAGAGACGGAATTTGAGATTCGCGCAGACGGTGAGATAGTTGCAAGAGGTGTCTTGGAGCCATTTACACTAACACCACTCAATGAGATTCGAGTCAATGGCACTTACCACACAGATGATGATGATGATGTGAGCATAACTGATGAGAGTGAGACTGTAATGATCGTTGGCGAGACTGAATATGACATGTTGTTTGTCTCAATTGGTGTTCCATTTGAGTATCAGCCTACTAGTGAGCAAGCAAGAGATTTTATACGCCAGAGCTAGGGCGCGTGTATGCTTGTTGTGTTTGGTTCTGTAGCGCTTGACACCACCCGAACCCCAAAAAAGACACTCAAAGACAAACTTGGTGGCGCATCTACTTTTGCTGCTATCTCGGCGAGCAGTTTTACCAAGACGGGACTAGTTGCAGTGGTGGGCAGTGACTTGCCTCAAAAAGATTATCAGACACTTGCTAGTCGTGTCATGGTTGATGGACTGGTAAAAAAACCTGGAAAGACGTTCAGATATGACTGCAAGTATGACAAGACATTAAGTGTCAGAACCACACTAAAAACACAACTCAACGTATTGGAAGGCTTCAAACCCACACTACCTGAGACGTATGCCTCCTCCAAATATGTTTATTTAGCGAACAGTGATCCTGATCAGAATCTAGAGATGTTGGGGAAATTTACCAACAAAGTTAGATTCTCTATGTGTGATACCATAGATTTTTGGATAAAGACAAAGCGTGCATCTGTAATCAAAATCATCAAAAAAGTTGATGCTGCTATTATGAATGATGAGGAAGCCATACTACTTGCAAAGGGTGAGCACAACCTACTCAAATGTGCAAAAAAGATACGGGCAGAGACAGGTGTCAAATATTTGATTATAAAAAAGGGGCCGCATGGCTCACTTTTGTTTTATGGTGATAATGATGCAGTGGTGGTGGTGGCAGCACCTGCATATACTCTTGAGGGTGTAGTTGATCCGACCGGTGCAGGTGATGCCTTTGCTGGTGCTGTGATGGGGTACTTGGCAAACCTCAACAAACCTAAAGTGTCTATTGGCGATCTAAGACGATCTCTTGTTTATGGAAATGTAATGGGTTCTTTTACAGTTGAAGGGTATGGTCTTGATGGGTTACTAAAAGCAACTAATTCACCAAAAAGCATAGAGAAGCGTGCTAAAATGTATATACAATCCCTTCCATTGTGATTATGGATGTAGATAAATGATGAACAACTCAGATGATTCACAGACAAAGGACAGACTAGATGTAATATTTGCTCTACAGCGAGAACTTGCAGGTGTGATGAAGCAGGGCAAATATCCAAAAGAGCCAGAGGAGCGAGTATCTGCATTATGTACTGCAATAATACATGAGGCAGTAGAACTACAACGCACAACAAACTGGAAGTGGTGGAAGACACCTACTGAATTTGACAAATCAGAGGCAAAAGAAGAGTTGATTGACATATGGCATTTTGTAGTACAGGCGTCACTAGAGTTGAATTTGACACCTGATGATATACTAGCCGAGTACAAACGAAAGAATCAGATAAATCGAGACCGGCAGAGAGATGGATACTAGACTTTAATCTGTAATATTTGTTATACATTTTATTATTTTATTATAATCTGATACTCCTGTTTTATCAACTAGCGACACGTTTTGACTAAAGTGTTTGATCTGCTTTACAGTTGCCCTCAGATATGGGTCTGGGCTGTGTGAGTTTGATATTCTATTTGTGTTTCGTTGATCATTGTGAATTCCGTATTTGTGCAAGCAGACAAGTGAGTGTCCGGGATAGTGGCCGTGTCCATCTGTGCCACAAATGATCACTGTATGTATGTGTGGGTTTTCGTACAGAAATTTTAGCATGGCATCAATTCCTTTGTTCTCTGATAAGAGACGTCCTATGATATTGACATGTTGCAACACGTTTGGCACGGCTAGTTTTTTGAGCAGTTTGATATCACACAATGTACACACTGCAATAGATGATTCGGGGTTGCCACGGTATGACTCTTGTGGAATCGGTAACACGACTTTACATACCTCACCTAAAATATCATGTATAATGTTCATGTTTGTTTGTGCTGGAATGATGATATAAATCGCTCATTTTTAATGGTCTTGGTTATCATCTTAATTTTCTCAACTGTTTTTAGACGCAAGAGTTTGTGACTTGGATGTGCGCAAGATCATCTACTGTATTGTCAAACTTGCAAAAAGTTGTATAGTCCCTTGGGCAGCGTGTGTATATTTCCCCCAACCACGAGGTGGTATATTGTCAAACTTGCAAAAAGTCGTATAGCGGCAAGAATTCTTATATTTCAAATACTGACATTGTACATGAAGACTAGGCATCTACAAGAGGGTGATGCTTCTTACAAAGTCTATCTGTACATTTTTTATTTATGTGCTAGTATAATGCTGGCCTCATTTGTCTATGGTGTATACGTGACTATGATTGAATGGATGGAAAAAGACACGTATGTCATGGGTGAGGCGATACATAATACTGCTATCCCATTTGAGAATTTTGCAAGAGTGTCGACATGGATATTCTTCTCTACTATAATAGGGTGGTACTGTGTATCGAGAATCGGCTGGAAAAAGACTGCAGGTGACAAGATCACTGGAACCCGAATGGCTTTGTTGCAACTCATGTTGCTTGGATTTGCAATTATCACACTGTATGAAGTACTGTACAATTTTACGGTATTGAATGCACAGATAACTGCTGGTGTTGTAAATGGGGTGGTTCCAGACATTGATCGTCTAATGGTAGCTTATCCAGATCCTGATAGGCCATGGAATCTGGTCTTTGCAACAAAGATATTTCTTGCATGTTTTATCATTAGCTCACACGCACTATATCTCAGCACAAAACCAAGAAAGACACTTGAAGATTAATTTTCATATTTTTTCCGTAGCTTTATACGTTTACATTCAATATTCAAACTAAAATTGGACATTGAAGAAAAGATTAGATTAGTTGCCGCACCTCCCACACAGGAGATAGTCACAAAAGATGATCTACGAACAATCTTTGAGACAAATGATTCACCAAAACACTACATAGGACTTGAGATATCAGGATTTTTGCATCTAGGTAGTCTTTTGAGTGTAGGGTATAAGATTAATGACTTTACAAATGCTGGCATAAAGTGTACTGTATTTCTTGCAGATTGGCATACCGTAATTAATGATAAATTGGGTGGAAGTTGGGATACAATATCAAAGGTCACAGAGTATTACAAGGATGCATTCAGACTAGTCTGTCCTGATGCTACAATCAAACTTGGCACTGATCTGTACAAGGAAAAGACAGAATATTGGCAGAAACTAGTCTCATTTACAAAACACATGTCACTTGAGCGTACCAAAAGAGCGCTTACCATAATGGGACGCTCAGAAGATGAAAAAAATATTGGATTGGCAAGGTTGTTGTATCCTCCTATGCAAGCAGTGGATATACACTCACTTGATGTTGATATCGCACATGCTGGAATGGACCAGCGTCGAATACACATGCTAGTCAGGGAGATCTTTCCAAAGATGGGCTGGAAGGTGCCAGTAGCTGTGCACCACAAACTATTACCTGGGCTTGCAAGGCCTGTTACTGGTGAGAATCAAGATGGTGAGAAGCGGCTACAACAACAACAGCAGCAACAACAGCAACAACAACGGCAACAGACAGTCGGCAAGATGAGTAAATCGGACCCTGACTCTAGTATATTCATGCATGACACGGACTCACAGATACAAAAAAAGATCAAAAAAGCATGGTGTGAGGAGGGTGAGACAGAAAAAAACCCCGTACTTGCAATTGCAAAAAATATCATATTTCACACACCAAATGAGATTACTATAGAACGACCAGAGAAATTTGGTGGCAATGTATCATTTGATAATTATGAATCATTAGAGTCTGCTTTTGCAAACAACAGCTTGCACCCCGCAGACTTGAAGCGTGCAATAGGTGAGGAATTGACAAAGATTGTTGCACCCATACGTGACAAACTTGATCTCTCAGATGAGACAGCGCAAATCATTCAAAACAATCTCTCATCATAATTATATTTTGGTAAAAAACATTTTTGCCAATTGTAAAACATCACATATAATGTCACAATATATAATGTCACCTCATATTAACACCGCATATATTAACACCGCATACATTAACATGATCGTTTGAATCCAAAACAATTTTAATATGATCAACTATTACGAAGACAGTCTCGCACCTGTTCCCAACTGGTATTTTGATGTATAGCCGCGCGGATTTATCATCAAATCTTTGTATGTGTATGTAGATGAGTTTCCTATTATGACCGTACTTATCATACCAAGGTTATCAGAATGATCCGTGAGATGCTCGAGGTCAGTCAAGACCACAGTTTGAGACTCTCTGAATGCCCCTTTAATTATTGCAACAGGCGTATTTGGTTTTCTATATTGTAATAGTATTTCACGTGTATCTTGTAGTTGGTGTATGCGTCGTTTGCTTGCCGGATTATATATCACAATTACAAAATCCCCCTGTGCTGCTGCCTCTACACGTTTTGTTATTATTTCCCATGGAACCAACAGATCAGACATACTCAATACTGCAAAATCAGTCATCAACGGTGATCCGATTATAGATGCACACGAGTTTAGTGCAGAGACACCTGGAACTATCTCTACTTTTAGATCGTCACTATCTACTGTCGGATCCCATCCGGATTTTGCAAGAGTCTCATATATCAGACCTGCCATTCCATATATTCCCGGATCCCCACTTGAAACAAGTGAGACTGTCTTGCCGGATTTTGCAATGTCAATGCATTGTTGTGCGCGTTCTACTTCTTGTGTCATTGCATAACGATATACGGTCTTACCATCTATGAGATCCTTTACTAGATTTACATACGTCTCATATCCTATTATGGTGTCACTTTGTGCAATTGCTTCTTTGGCTCGAAATGTCATATGATCGTGATGCCCAGGCCCTACGCCTACGATAAATAGTGTGCCACCCATATGTGAATTCAAGTAGATTGTAATTTATCCGTAGCTACATCATCTTTGATGATTGTGTTTAAACTACTCGTTAGATTGAACAGTTACGTGTGTTTTTTTGTATAATATTATCATTTAAGTGTATGAATTTGATCTATTTACTTTATCTGTCAGTTGAATTTATTGAAACGGATCAACAAGAGGCGCATTAATTACATAATAACTATTTGTTGGTCTTGCCAAACCTGCAGTCAACATGTCTTTTTTGGCAAACAATTCGATATCTTGTATATTCTCTAAAATTTTTGCATCTGATGCGGGTTTGTTCCATTCTACAGAGTTAATACGCCACATTGGTGTATAATTATCATCACCAGGCACTGCTCCAAATATGGCAGGTTGAAATCCTACAGACCCAGAACCAATTATCCCGTTTTCAAATATGTACATATCTGATGCTCCTGAGTGATCCACCAAACTAGCGTATGTTGGTATGAACTCTACTCCTATAATATCTGCAGGACGTTGTGGTGTTGCACCAGTGACTATATGATATGTTGTTTGCCCATCCGGACCCCAACTTCTATGCGCCACAAATGTCACAGTCATATTCTCTGTATCTACATGTGTAATCTGACCACTACCATATGGCATATCATCTACAAATTCTGCATCAGTACGTAAAAGATTACTGTCATCTGATGATGGGATCTGAGGCATATTTGCTATTATGATATTATCTTGCTCATCATCATCATCATGTGTTGCAAACGTTATTCGCCCTGCATCTTTTGTTCTAATGATCTCATCGGCGCTCTCAAGTACAATATGGTTTTGACCAGGCCTCCAACTCACTTCGATGACCTCACTTAATGCACTGTATGTATCGTCATTTGGTGTGGATGAGAATACTTCTAGTTGATAACCATACAGCCCGTCACCCTTGATACCATTTGTAAATACGTACACTTGTTGTAGTGCCACCTCTGGCAACGTAGATGATAAACTCGGAGCATGTGACACATTCCATCTCTGTGCCTCTGATATTGTTGATACATAATCCTCATCATTGGCATCTGTTATGATGTATAATAGAGACTCTCCATTATACATGCCCTTGTGCATTGGGATCACTGCTGGAACACTTGCGTGTGCGAGTGCAAGACTTGGTTCTTTTTTTGGCGATATGTCAGATTTGATAGTCTGCATTGCTACAGGTGTGGGTTCACCTCTTACCCATGCATCTACACTCATTGTGGCAACAAACTCTTGTGTCGAATACAAAGCAACGGCTGCTCCTGTAAAGTCTATCACACCAGAGTTGCTATTATTGTTCTGGGAACTGATTACAGATGCGGCGTACTTTGTCTGATTATCCACTGTCCATATGGGCAGTGTTGTATTTGCAGCCTCTGTGATGCCATCTTGTGTCATTGCATGTAATACTAGTACGTCAGTTGGAACATCTGATACAAATGTCATTGAACCATCATATATTGTATCCTTGTTAGGTGACAGTACAAATGCAATGTGGTGTGTACCTGTACCTGCTATACTCGGGTCAGATATTGATGATACGGTCTGAGTAAAATGAATTTTTTTCTTAATATTGGCATCTGCAAACTGTTCAGTATCCAAACCCGGTATTATGATAAATATAGACATAATGATACCTATTGATGCTATTGCTAGTATGATGCCTATTGATGAACTCTTTTTTTTACTTGCGCTCAATGTACGGCTTTAAGATTGTTCCTTTAAATTATTTTGGAAATCTACTTTTTTGCTTCTTTACCAAGATCAAACACACTATGTATTGCCCGCGCAGCATTATCAGCATCTGAATTTCGTACAACCCATGCTAGATTAAGCTCAGATGAGCCCTGTGTTATCATTACCACATTGATATTCGCTGACCCCATAGCATCAAATACCTTTGAGGCAACACCTGCTGTACCACGCATCCCGGACCCAATCAATGCTACGATGGTCATATCAACTGTGACGTCAAGTTTCTTGATTATACTGCCTAATAGTCGTAACTCTAGCGCATTTACAGCTCTGTCAATATCTGCATTCTTAACTACTATAGTAATACTTGACTCTGATGGGTTTTGTGATATCATCATTACATTGACCTCTGCATTTGCTAGTGTGGTGAATATTTTAGCTGCTGTACCCGGCATCCCTACCATACTTGCACCATGTATGTCGATCAGACCGTTTCCTCTTATGCGACTAACACACTTTACTGTATCTTTTACCATCTCAGGTGGGGATGCTGTTACGAGTGTACCGTCATCTGTAATGTTTTGTGAGTTACGTATGCGCATTGGAATTTCTTTTAAAAGTACGGGCTCAAATGTTCTTGGATGTATCTGCTTTGCGCCAAAGAGCGCCATCTCGACTGCTTCGGCATATGAGACGTGTCTGAGAATCTTTGCATCTTTTACTATGTTAGGATCAGCAGTTACAAGTCCATCCACTATACCCATTAACCATATCTCATCAGCATGCAAACAAGCGCCTATTATTGTTGCAGTATAGTCAGAACCACCTCTCCCAAGTGTGGTGAGACGTCCGTGTTGATCAGAGCCTACAAAGCCTCCTACTATGGGAATTTTATTATTATCTGCAAGTATGGCATTGATGGTCTTTGCAACGCGCAACTTTGTAGTATCCATGAGTGGTTTTGCCTCACCAAACTTTGAATCTGTTAATATTCCAACTTCTTTTCCTGTAAGTGGTACTGTCTTTTTATTATGGTCAGATATAGCACCCGCAACTAGTCTAATCGAGAGACGCTCACCAAATGACAATACATAATCCATCATACTACTTGTGAACTCACCTAATAACACCATACTATCTATAAGTGCCATTAGTTCATCAGAGTCAGACTCTATCTCAGATATGACTTTATTTTGTAGTGACTGTTTTTTGTTTATTATCTGTCTTGCAAGGCGTTTGTGCCTGTCGATCATTATCTTTGCAAAACGTCTTGCTATCTTTTTGTTGCCTGTTTTAACAGCTCTTGTGATATTGATCAACTCATCTGTAGTGCCTTTGGTAGCTGAACATACTACCACAAGACGATTCTCTTTTACTAGTGTGACTATATGACTTGCAATATTTTTCATACTATTTGCAGATGCAAGAGATTCACCATCGTACTTTATAATTAATAATGGCTGTTTTTGCTGTTTGTGTTGTACCATGTCAACATCGACACCACAAAGTCTTAATTTTAACTCTCTACTCGTGGAGCCAGATAAAAGTGAATTCTACCTATATTTGCAATCTTACATTCTAGTCTGAGTGGCTTTGCAGATGAAAACTCACATGTGACGCGTGCAGTAGCGGACCCGACTGCTTTTATCAGAGGATTCAAGTATTCTAATGAGTATGTACCTGTACTCTCTGTAGTGGTCTCAACATCTTCGATTATATTTTGCGACTCATTCTCATTATCACTACCTGTATCACGTGTACCACTCACGGCCAGATCTATCTTTACCTCACCAGAGTCACCTTTTCCTGAAAATGATACTAGTTCACTTGAGACATCAATCGTCAAATATTCAGATACTACTTGCACGTCGCCGAGCACTTTTTCAAACTTTGTGGTGGGTACTATGATCTTCGTCGTGTATGGTACTTTGGGTAGAGGAGTATCAGTTGCTGAACTCTCAATTAATCTTATTTTATACTTTTTATTTTTACCAACCGTAACCAACAGTTTGTTGTCATCTGAGATCCCAATGTCGATGCTGTCTTTTTTGTCTGCACGTTTGATTATTTTGGCAAATTCATCTATACGAACTCCAAACTTTACGTCGCTGTCACACTCGTATTTCTCAAAAGCAGAATTAGGCCATGAAATATCAATTAATGCCACGTGTGATGGATCCATTCCGCGAAATGTGATACCTTCTGCTGTTGCATCAAATGTGGCCTCTTCGACTAGAGTAGATATCGCAGATATGATGGTCTTTAGGTCATCTGAACCACTAGTTTTAGCAATAAACGTCAAGTCATTTTAGGTGTACTTGTGCTATTTTAAAAGTGTACGTGTGTTGTTAGTGGGAACCACTCAACCTCGTATATGCGTCAGACGTTAGTCGACAAATCTATGTCTAAATCTGAAGGAGTTGAGCGGTTTTGCTAGTATGTTGTATAATTCTTCGATCATACCAAATAGAGTCAGATATGGCGCGGCGTGTATGGGTAGTTTTGTAGCAGATTTAGAGATAAAAGGCATCTCAGACAATAGATGAATGTTTGATTCGTGGTAATTCTAATTGAAATACTCTCCCCCTCCTACACACACCCAACTGCAACTTAAATAGATTAATTAAAATATGAAAAAACATAATTATTACAAAACCTAAAAATCTAAATTATTTTATTTATTTATATTCAAATTTTAAATGAATATATCAATCAGGAAGGTTGGCTCACACAAATGCACGCTTCATTGCCTCTGAGTCACTCACAAAAGGCATGCTGCAAACCAGAGTCAATTATAATATAACAAAAGATATAGATCCATAGGAATAACATGCAAAACAAATCCGAAACAATTGCAGTCGCGCCGCTGGTGGGTGTCACCTTGGCGTCACTTGCGACAACAAGCATTGTTGAAGACACGATGGCAGAGAAAGAGGCAACACTGCCAGGTGACCTTCCACACCCGGACGCAGAAAAGATCACGGACCGGGACATGGACATAATTACAGTCTTAAACTAAATCTGCAACAGACTCTCTTTTCTTATGTATACAAATAATACGGTGACCGAGCATGGACAAGTTGTTTTTCAGAATAAGCATCATTGTAGTCGGCCTCTTGATCGTACTGGTTGTGATAATACCCATGTATGCATACAGGAACCCACAGAATCCGTTTTCTGATTTGTATATGTGCATCATGGGGTTTGATCCTCCCGATCAGAGGGGGTTGTCATACGTCGAACACCGGTCGATGCCCCCGTTGTGTCCCTGACTGATCCGGATGTTTGTGGCCCATGCACAGAATAACGGGAATTCTACCCGTTGACATCTCCGTTTTATACGGCCAGCCGCATCCGGGCGGTAATGAACACGAGCACAAGAGCATGAGTGGGACTGCTTTTGACATACGGATTGCTACCGGCATGTCTGTAGTCTACAATGTGCCCAATTTCAATGATCTTATTTTTAATTATACAGTATGGCACATTTACTATGGCAAGTAACTACCATGTCAGTAGTTCGCAGACTGCGCAGTAGATGTCTTTTTTGTACCATACTTGTGTATCAGGCCCCCCCTCTCTGCGGTTTGTCTTGTATCCTGTATTGTGTTTGGATACTGTCCTCTTTTGAGGATGGTATCACATGTCCCAGTACGCAATAGTCACACTTTTGTGTGAACCAAGCTCATTGAACATAATAATAAAATCACATACTTGTATTTGGTTATATTCCTGTCTGTATATCAAGTATCGTGCATGTGATGCATTTGGCTAGGAGTTATTTTGAATGATCATATCAATTATGGATCTTGGTTCACACTATTTTTGCAATGCCGTATTGTTAAAGCGTAGATTAACAAATTTGATTAACAAATTATACAACATGTTATGTATTGCTGTAACGGCAGTTGTGTTTAAACAAGACAAAATGTTTTTTATCTGTTGTGATTAAAAATATCAAATAATGTGTAAGTGATTGATCATAGTTAGGCATAGTTGCGCCAAGTGTACCCACATTTTGTGCATCGATAAAACTGCGTAGTAGGCTCGTCTGCACTTCTAGTCTGAAGCATCCACCATACGGCCTCGTCATGCCCACATTTTTCACACTCTATTTTGATGGTAGGGCGTGTCTCATCTTGATCTTCTTCACTGAACACCTCAAAGGCTTTTTCAGGATTTGTCGTTTTTTGCGCAATGTCTGATTTTGCACTTTTCTCAGAACTATTATCACTCTCAATATAATTACACTTTGGGCATTTGTGACCATCTATATCCTTTTTTAGTTTTTGATCACACTTTGGGCAGAATTTCAATTTATTCTACCTTGATTGCTGCATTGATGGTCTCTTTAAGATCTTGTGCAGTCTTTATGGCTGCATCTGTTGCCTTTTGAATCTCATTTGTTGGTGTTGAAGAAGAGTTGACCTTCATCCAACATTCATTTGTAAGTGGATGTTTTACTATAACTCCTGCAAAATTAGTGCTATTTGCCTTTAAGAGTTCATGTTGAACTATATATAAAATTCCAATATCAGTTTCGGTGATTGATATGTTTATCTCTTTAGGCTCTGAGTTAATTACTGTAGCTTTCATGTGATTTTGTGAATTTCTATATTGATATAAATCAATAGAAGTTGATTTTTTTTATAATGCCAACTGTCCTATTTATTTAATATATTCATATTTTATACACAATGTTAATAAAAATTTTACAAGGTGACATTACGTATTGTATTAACTTTACATTAATTATACCATATGAATATTTAATATACTATAAAACCTGATCAATTACTATGGTAATTTTTTATTATTTTACATCAACTAATTTTTAAGACGTTTAATCCCCTAATTCAGATTAATTTTTTGTGCATATACAACGCGATAAAAAATACCTCTGCAAAAGTAGCATGGGTTGTAATATGTGGTATGGGTAAATGGAGAATGCCTATCGAGAATGCGTGCACGGGAGCATGCTGTTATGTATGGTTGTATATCATACGATATATGATGCGCTCTGAGCCCTTTTTTCCACCTACATATGTGATGATAATAGTATGACGACTTGTTGGCGACTCTTATCTGTCCTCAATGGATTTCATTAACTTTTAGATGTCGTCTAGTCTGGTGTGTCTGTGAGTTGAATTGATGCTGTAGGGGCAGGATGCATAGATAACTTGTCTGCAATTAACATAACAATGCTCAAAATATTTTTGATGTAATATGTTGATTTTGGCAACAACTCTACACACATAAACAGGATGTGGCGCATCATCGATTGAATTGGCAGAAAGTAGGTTTTCAGAACTAACACTTAGTGCACCAAAAACAGAGTACACGCGTAATGAAAACATTGAGATTACAGTAAAGTTCTCAATAACGGGTGGACTCAGAGACGCATTTAATGAGGTCAATTGGACAAAATCTTACGAGGCAAATGATGTCTCTTTCAAGTTAAAGTACGGTGCAAAAATTTCAACAGGAGGCTTTAGGAAAAAAGCTATTGGGAGACCTGTTGAGACATATCGCAAGGCATCTATATTTTGGACTAGAAATCCAAAGTTGGTAAATCCGATGAAGGACAAGAGAATATGGGTCCAAGTTGCAAAGAACTTTATGCCATACATCAAACTAACAGAGGAGGAAGTTTGCAGTGAACTCTTTGACTTTACAGAGGTATTTGTAATAAAACCTTCCGAGTTGGGGGACGATGCTGGTACTTACAAACTAGGTGCTAGTGTACATGCATCATGGCAAAAGCACAATTATACTGAATCAGGTAACATTAAACATGATGTTGATAATGGTGTTGAGATTACCCTCATTAATTAGGGATATAAAGAACTAGGTGTACTTGCACATATGGCAAAATACGATGGACTGTTGGGACAACCAGTATTAGAGGTGGAAGAACCAGATAAAGAGGGTGGTATTACATTCATATTCAAAGATAATCGTTTTCTATTCATAAAAGCAATAGATGGAAAGATTGAAACCGTCTCAATACCAGAGTGATTATAATGATGAAGTTTGATTCCATAAAGATGCAAGAACTAGTCAAGGTTATAGATCCTGACCCTGATGGTGGTGTGACGCTTGTGTTTCAAAATGATCAAACCTTAAAGATCACGATAACTGATAATGGTACTCTGAGATCAGAGTTTGCCTAGTTTATGGTTTTATCGACAGTTATAATTCAATTCTCTTTTGACATTTGCTCAAAATATACTATTGCATCTTCTTGCACTGTAGACTGGATTGAGCCTGGTCTTTTGTTCCTTATCTCCCTTATCGCATCAACTGCTGTGTATCCTGCATACTTTATCAAATAACATGCCAAGACTGTCCCTGCTCTTCCCATACCTGCTGCACAGTGCACCATCACTTGATTCCCTGCTTTGATCTGCTCTTCAATGAAATCAGTTGCATTGTTTAATCGTTCATACTTTGGTGCTGTCAAGTCTGGTGTTGGGACATGCAGGTATTTTGTATCATATGCAGTAATCCATTCTGATGGGAGGGCATCTTCTGTCATTGTAACAATGGATGTGACACCTTGTGATAGTATCCACTCAAACTCTTCTCTTGTCGTAGGTTTGCCTGACCCTGCAAGCTTGTCATCGATAACCCATGAAAAGTTAGTAGGTTTTTTAACTATATGGCCATGTACTTTTCTCCATATGTTTCCTGGCCTGCTCATAATTGGGTGCTATTTGGTCGTTCATTTTTACTTTTTGTTGTTGTTGTTGTTGTTATCTATGGCTAATGCTCTGACAGGTGAGCCGCTTGTGTCTTTGAGATTTAATGGGAGTGCCATAAAATCAAACTCAGTTGAGCGTATTTTTTGAAGATTTGCCAAGTTTTCTACTATTGGTATTCCTGCTTTTGTCAATATGAGATGAGCTGGAAACTTTGAATCTCTTCCTATATCGATGCTAGGTGAGTCTATACCGATCACACGTGTATTTTTTGACACAAGATAATTTGCAGCTGATTTGGCAAGTCCAGGATTTTCTGTAAAGTAATCTTTTTTCCGCAAATGTTCTCTTTGCCATCCTGTATAAAATATGACTATATGTTGTTGTGGTATGTTGCATTTTCGTTCCTCCTCAAAAGATCTTATATCATCTTTGGTAATTGCATAATTGTTTATTTTCGTCTCTTTGTTATCTAATCTGATTAGCGTCGCAGGACCGATCAGTCGCTCTAGGGGAATTTGGTTTATCTTTTTTCCATTTTTAGTAAAGTGGTATGGCGCATCCATATGTGTTCCTGTATGCGTACTTGCAAAGAATAACTCTAGGTTGTAGCCATCTTGCTCAAGATCAGAGTATTTGATGAACTGTGAAGGCGGAGAGCCTGGAAATGTTGGCAGTGTCTTTGATATTGGTAGTGTGAGATCAAATAGTCGTCTTCTTTTTTGCATTATGTGGGGTTGCGCGTGGTCTGTTAAATGTCATGTGTACTGTAGTTTACTGCATAATTTGTCACCAATTAGTCAAATTACACAACGAACAAATGTAGCCGTTCAGCCCCCCCGTGTACCTGCGCCAGACGTTAGGCGGTGAATTTGTGCCTAAATTTGGGAAGGGGTTGAACGGTTACTTTGCCAAATTACACAACAAACCACATGTCATGAAAAGTTAAATATGCTTTACGCGTTATTAAAAATGTGCCAACAGCATATGTTCTACTGAATTCTGATCTTGGATCAGACGAGTCAATAATTAACGAGGTAAAAGGAATACTAGAATCTGAAAAGATGACATTTGAGGTGCAAGGGGTATATGGTGTGTATGATATTGTACTAAAACTTACCGCAGATGACCCTGAAGAGTTGCGTAGAGTAATTACAAACAAGGTAAGAAGGATAAACAAAGTCCAGTCAACTCTAACCATGATGGTAATAGAGGAACAAGAAGGTCTATAACAACTGCTTTAGTGTCCTGACTAACTCGTGTATCTGCGATTCGGTATTGTAAAAGTGAGGTGACGCGCGTACTATGTTTTGCTCTCCTGATTCACGTACAGCTAAAATTATGCCTCGTTTCTCTAAATAGTCGACTACATATTGTGGGCTTTTTTCTTTTATAGTAAAGGATGTAATACTTGTGCGCATATCAGAATCTGGATGCATGTGAATTGTAGCATTGGACATGTGTTCTAACTCATCTTGCAGTAGTTGTGAGAGATTTTTGTTCTTTGCTCGTATCTTTTCTAATCCAATCTTTTTGATGTATGCAAGTGATGACTCGAGTCCAACTGCACCTACGTAGTTTCTAAAACCTGTCTGAAATTTACTTGGTGTATCTTTGAAATGCAATTCTTCTACATTATTATTATTATTATTATTATCATCATTTTTTGATAATGTGGCAGACTCGCCTCCGATCATAACTGGACTCAACGCATCTTTTGCATCATCATTGCAGTAAAATATGCCGGTGCCCATCGGACCGCACAGCCACTTTGAGCCATTAAAAGACATGAAATCACATCCAATCTCAAATACACTACATGTGTGTGCATCTGTACACCCGATTGTCTGTGCAGCATCTACAAAAAAACTGCAATTATAATCACGTATTACATCATCTATTTTGGTTATTGGTATAATGGTACCTGTATTGTACAGAGCATGACTTAGTACGACTAGTCTGGTGCTTTGGTCCATGCTATTTCTTAACTCGTCTATATCAAAGAGACCTGTAGGGTCAATACTGAGGTTTTTAATCTGTATATTTTTTTTCTGTCTCTGATATAGCCATGGATAAAAATTTGCATGATGCTCGTGCTCCATACCTCTGATGATAATATTGCACCTTTCATGTAATGATTCTAGTCCGGTGGCAACCATGTTAATGCCATCTGTTGTACTCTGAGTCAAGGCTATTTCATTGGGTTTACAAGATATAATTTCAGAGATCATACTTCTGACATTTTGCATTGTTTTTGTGACAAACTCATCTGCTTGCATTGAGTCTGGCCCAATCATGTTATATTTGAACAAAAAATCTGACATGGCTTTTATACTCGAATCTGGCATCAGTGAGACTGATGCATTGTTTAGGTAAATTTTGTTGTCTGCATATGAAAACTCTTCAAAATCATTTACTAGATTGTTGTGCTGTGGTTGTGGTTGTGGTTGTGGTGTTTTGGCATCGATACTCATTATTATATCTAGAATTACATATGATAATGATGGATAAAAACCATGACTGACAATAAAATGATATCATATACGCCACAATCATTTATGAGTCAACTCACCGCACCAATCAGTATAATATTATGTACTGATGCTATCAAAAAGACACGTCTGTTTGGGATGCTGTCGGACTTGGCACCAAATCGTGTGTTATACCTTGATACTGATATGTTGTATACTGGTTGTGTATATGCGGGACTTTACAAAAACAAAGATCACACAACCATTCATTGTCCTGACCAAGATACATGGCACCGTACCGTCACTGACATCATACATCAAGCGTCTATTACAAAGACTGTTGTTATAATCGACTCACTAAATGGTGTCTATGAGTTGTTTGGCAAATCTGACTCTGCAATGTCTGCTAATACTCATATCATGTCAATTGCATCCCTTGCAAGACAAGCAGGTTCTTCTGTTATAGTGGGCGCAATGATACGAAGAAAAAATAGCCGTAAAACAAGTAATAACACCTCCCACAATCATACCAATAATGACAAAGACACTCTCAAGGTATTTGAAGAGTACGTTTTGCATCCTAGTGGACGTCAAATACCAAAAATAACACCACATCATACTTTATTCTTAGAGGGCACACGACTACATCCGTTGATTACAAATGTTCTTGTGTAATGCAATTAGTCGTGTATATAACACCGTTATAAAATGGCAAACGCCGTTATAGACCAATTATTTACAACAAGTCTTATTAGTAATGAATCGAGAATTAGAGTTACAATGCCAGTAGGAATTATTCCAGACATTAGCGAACAGATGTGTATAGGCTGTGCACTATGTGTAGAGATCTGTACATCCCTCGGACCTGATGTACTAAGAGTAAAACCCGTTGAAGGCTGGAAGAGAGGCAAGGCTTTTGTCTTTTATCCAGAGAGATGTATTTCTGATGGTGCATGCATTGGTGTATGCCCAACAAAAGCAATCTTTTGGATGCGACCGATGGACTTTACTGTCGGGCAGCCAGTTCCACTCTACAAGAATTCAGTCTTTGAGAAAGGTTGGACAGAACTGATCGATTAAATCAGTTCTCTATATTTTTTCTTTTTCTTATAATTATTATTATTATTATTTGTGTAGTATGTACACTTTGATAACATTGTTTATCTAAACATTATTTTACTTTTACATGTAACCGTTCAACCCTTTCGCAAATTTAGGCACAAATTCACCGCCTAACGTCTGGCGCAGGTACAGGGGTTGAACGGTTACCTTTTACATGTATAATTATTTTCTGAGTTTAAATTTAGATGACCAACCTCTATTTTTTTTGTTACTATTGTCTGTAGAGTTTGATGATGATGATGGTTCGTGTTTGTCATCTTCTACCTTGTCTGACTTTCGCATCTCGCCTACTGGCAGTCGCTGGAGCATCTCGTATGTTATGGTAAATCCTTTTCCGACCATTGTGGCATCTTTGGCATACTGTTCTTTGTTTGGTACCAAATCATCTGGCAAACTTCGTATACGTCTAGTCTTGAGATTAAAGAGGCGTATGACTTTGGAGTCCTCTAACTCTACTTTGACATCTCCACTAAGCCCCTGTATGGAAAACTCTTCAAAGAATCTCATTGTACCGCCTTTTTTTAATTTGATTATACAATCATATGTGATCTTACCTCCATAAAACAATAATTCACGTGTTGATATTACTATATCTTCTTCTGCATTATATATGATTACTGTATCTGCGTTTAGTGATACTGTATTCTCAACATTTTCAACAATTATTTTTCCGTTTGGAGCTGAGATCTGCGTGCGTCGTTCACGAATTTTGTATACTCCTACTCTTCCTTCTATATCCTCTATTCTGTGCTTGCGGCCATACACATCTCCAATTACTACATTACCATTTTCAACTGTAAGGTGTGCTCCATTCTCTATCTTGTATTTATTCTCTAGTGGATCGACCATCTTAAAGTCACCGTGTGTGAGTCGTATGTGCGTTCGATACTCGTCTGCCATAGATGGACTGGTTATATTTCCCCTCATGATGATTGGGCCGTCATATGTTATACTACCTGCCATAAAATTTCCTTTGATTAGTAATGCCCCATTTGCCTTTCGTTCAAGTTCGATCTCCCCTAATGTCTTTGATCCAAAGAGACGTGTTGCAGTTATGTTTGCACGACATAATGCTGCTACCCACTCTTCGGCCGTTCTCATCTCTTTGTAGATCTGTTGTCCGAGTATCTGGTTTCTTCTCATAACGTCTGCATCTGTCTCATTTGCAAACACACGTGAGTTCTTCAGCCGTTCATCGTCTGTATCTGGATACTTTTTGCCCATCTTGAGGTCTTCGTATGCCTGCTTGATACGTATGAACTGCTTGCCTTCTCCACCACGGTCTGAGTGTGACTGGAGCGCTAGCTGTCTAAATGCATCCCGTATCTGTTTTTCAGTAGAACCTTCGGGAATTCCAAGTATATCGTAATTTGACTCTATCACCATTTACAATATCAACAATTACTGTTTAGGGCTTTCATATTTGTGGTTTGTTTTAGATGATTTCTACCAATTATCAAATTATAGCGATGTTCATAAATTCTGGTACAACTAAAAAATCATGCTAGGTAATTTTTAACAGACATCTTTGTATAGAAATACTCAGCAATTCAGATTTGTCATATTTTTTAAAATATAGTGTCAAAAAATGTGGTATCGGGGCTTTATGATACACACGTGAGCTAACATGTGACGGGACATGCAAACATAGAGATGATATGTGGTACTTTTAGCCTACACTATATTCACCTATTTTTGAATCAGCAGTGCTGGAATTTGCCTTTACAAATGGACACATGAGGCTTTTTGGCGGACTGCACTTTCAAAATTTTGTAAATTCATTCAAATATGTGATTGTCAACAAACTCGTACACGGTATTTAGATGGGTAATTTTGTAAGCAGTATTCTGATTGCGTCATCAACTGCTCACTTGAGTATACTCATACCTCTTCTATCGGATTCAGATGCATGTCAAGTAGGGCCGAAAGATGATAATGCCATGTGTTCTAAAGAAATTTTGTGCATTTTTAAAAGTGTGCCACGGCGCTTTGTCAAGCACCAATACCATTGCCCACAACCTTGTTGTAGACGTTCTCAATATGCTCTAAAAAAATATCCTCATGAGGAAGTCATTCAACGCCGGTTGTCCGGATGCCACAGTACTCCCAGCTGCCCGAGTAACGTATTACTTTATCCAGAAACTCGATCTGTCCAGGTCGTAGATCCCAGATCTTTGCTGTGTCAAATGTTATTATGTCTTGGTTTGAATCTGCCACATAATAGATGTAATTCACGTCATACGTCCTCGTGCTCAAGTTCTTGATTCTGCCCTCCACATTGACATACTGGGATGAACTTTGCTCGCACTTTATGATATCAATATCCAAAATGTTGTTTTCAGTGGACGTGTCCGGCGGGCTTGGATCGCTTACATCTTTGGTAACCCGTGCAGTGGCCGATTCGATCGTTATACCGCATTTACTCCACTCTTTATCGACACCAGGAACTTTGTTGTTGGTATGCGCGCTTGTACCAGGAGACAGGTTCCACAACTCTAACATCTGGGAGCTGTTGATTATGGTGCCGTTTTCTGTCATGATGTGGACTTGATACTGAACATTGGATTCCTGAGACCCTGTGTTCTCTATAACGGCGGGTACGTGAACCAAACCGCCGGTTTGGCTACATTCTTTGGTTGTGGCTTTGAACAAAGAGGTGTCTACGTCAACAAGTTCATAGTCGAATAATGATGGTTCGCGTGAAACACCTTCGGCCTGGGGCAGTATATCCGGCGTGCCTGTGGTGGGTGTATTGCTTGTTAAGCTGGATTGGTCGAACATATGATCCCGTGCAAGCACTACGAACAAAGATCCAAATCCATCTTCACCCTCACAAACATCTTCAAACTTGACTATTTCATCTAGGTTTTTGTCTGATATATCTGTCAGTTGGGCCAGGCCTTTTTCGAATATATTCCTACTCTCTGTGGTATGACTAAATGTTCCAAGTGCGTTATCATTCATGTAGGTAAGTGTGTACACCATTCCCATACCCAACAAAACTCGTTCAATACTGTCTGTGCATTCACTGGATGTCGCGGTCGTACTCGCGGGCGGAGCCTCTACAGATATGATGCCCTCGCTGATCAGGTACTCTATCGTGCCCGCGTACGCGTCATCATCTATCAGGCCGTCTGCCCAGAACCCGGCCACGTCCTTTACCCAATCCGGGATCGCAGTTTGCGCGTACGCGGTTTCCACCGCCGCCTGTCCCACCATAACAGCCGCAACCATCATGATCGTCACGGTTTGTCTGTTTTGCATCACCGATCCGTCAATGAGTGTCAATAATAAATGATCTATGAAAGAACAGTAGGCGGAAATATGCCTCCTACGGGTGGCAGCCAGACGTATGGACGGGGGTCGAGTGGCTACGTTTAGTCATGATCTTTTATCTTATGTGTGCACTTCAAAAAAGTAAAACAGTTACACATTTGGAGGGGGTGGGATATAACCTATGGCCTTTATAGTATCATTTATTATGTATGTATCTTTATCAGTTATAATATATGGTTTAGATTGATCACCTGCTGGCCCTGCAGTAGTTGACCTTGGTTCAGGGTCTGCATCTACTGGTTCAGGTTCAGTAGTTGGTTCATCTACTGGTTCAGGGTCTGGTTCATCTTGCGGCCCTGCAAGTGTTGTATACCCATTGTCTACAAGCCAAGATATTATATTCAAATAAGTTTCATCATCTATATCACCATTTGCCCAAAAACATGCTACTTCTTTAATCCAGTCTGGTATCTCTGCATATGCAGTTCCTACAGTTGACAGACTTGTAATTATCATAATATTTGCAAAAATCGTTATTGTTTGTCTGCCTTTCATTCCATGTGTGGAAATTTGGTACTTATGACTTTGAAATAATAAAAAAATCTAGTACAGTAGCATTCTGTACTATGCAATTGTCAGTTAATCTTATTATACACATCTATCTTATTAATTTTATTACCCCTATATTAAACACAATTAATTAATACAATTATTTAAATATAATAATAGCTGGTAAATATGGGCCAGTAGTATCATAGGCAATGCGTGTAATTGTCAGTTGTATGATCACGGGTTCAAATCCCGTCTGGTCCACTCTATTTTGTCACTTCAGTAGTTCAAAAAGTGACGGTGTCACGAGACTTGGAGAAGAACGGACTCGTACAATTTGACATGTGGAACGAGGGTGAGTCTAGTTTCAACAGCAGACACAGGCTGCAGAGGTACGTGTTCTTGGCAAAGCGCTTTGGGCTTGACATGCACTACGAGTATGACATGATGTGCTTGTACGGGCCCCCCCAGTCCAGAGCCTTGATGGGCGATTATCTCAAATACGCGGGAAACCACACGAGAAGCCCCGGACGGCAGGATGATGACCGTCAGATCGTGATACGGCTTCCAGAGTCGTTTCGAAGTGGAGAGTTTCTGGACTTTGTCAGGAACAGGGACGACGATTGACTGTACGTGGCCACTACTTTGATGGACCGCAGTGAAACTCTTCCTAACAGGAACGACTTGATCGAAAACGTCAAATGGACCACCCCCAGGTTTTCCATAGAGTACATTGCAAACGTGCTGTATGAGCTGCAGGCCGCACATATGATAGACCTAAAACAATAACATGACTACAAATCTTCCGATAGTTCAGTCTTGTGTTTCATTCCTCGTCGTGGCAAAGTCGTAGATCATAGCCACAAATTCCCTTGTTTTTCAGCAATGTATTATCCGGCGTGAACAGGAATTTGGAGTAGGGATCGGCCAAGGCAAGGGCCAACAGCTCCGCGTCAACGCCCACCACCCTATTATCCACGTGTGTCAGCTCGGCTGCTATTTGGACGGATCTGTTTGATGGCGGCGCTGCATGTTGGCGTCATTCCATAGTACTTTTTCATCAGGGACGCAAACTTTTCCAGCAGTCGATCCGGCCGCGTCCTGTCGCCGCATTATATAATAATTATAATAGTAATAGTAATAATAATATGAATTAGGAATCTGCATACATTGAGATCTCCCATGGTGTAGGAGTTTGAGCAAATGATGAGTATTCTTTGGTTTTAAGATCAGTATACACATCAAGAAAATCTTTGGTAAATACATCAATCAAAAACTTATTGTCGCTTTGTAGTGCTTCAATTGCTCCTTTGAGTGATGTTGGCAACGATCCAACATTATACTCGCGTCTTTTCTCTGGTGTGAGTTGATATACATTTTCTGCAATTGGATCGCCAGGGTCTAGTCTTCTTTTTATGCCATCAAGTCCAGCTAGTAAGAGTGCTGACTCTAACAAGTATATGTTAGCAGTCGGATCTGGAACTCTGTACTCTATTCTTTTACTTTCTTCTTGATGTTTTGTGTACATTGGAACTCTGACTGCAGCAGACCTATTGCCAAATCCCCAGCAGACATTAATCGGGGCCTCGTATCCTGGAATGAGTCGTTTATACGAGTTTGTAGTGGGGTTTGTAATTGCGCACAATGCAGATGCATGGTCTAGTATTCCACCCACATAATATCTGCCTGCTTGACTCAATTGTGCGATTGTATCATTCTCATCATACATTACATTTGTATTCTTATTCCAGAGACTCTGGTGCACATGCATTGCAGATGCATTATCACCTACTATTGGCTTTGGCATAAATGTCGCTACTTTATTTTTACGTCGCGCCTTTACCTTTACAAAATTCTTTATCGTAACTACAGTATCTGCCATTTTAATCATTTCCCCATATTTGAGGTTGATCTCACATTGCCCTGATGTTGCAACTTCGTGGTGCTCTGCCTCTATTTTGATACCAAATGATTTGTATAATTCATGGCAGACATCTTTACGAAAACCATCTAGTGTATCCTTTGGCTGTGCTGGATAATATCCTTCTCGAACCTCAATTGCAGTACTAACATTACCCTTTGACCATGGTGACTCTTTTGATTCGATCGAGTATCCTGACCCGACACCAGAGTGTATTGCAGCGTACGGGGATGGGTATACACTAATCCCATCAAATACGAAAAATTCTATCTCTGGTCCCCAACTAGTATGAGAAAATCCAAACTCTGAGATTTTCTTTGATGCTTTTTCTGCAATGCCACGAGAATCACGATTGTATCTGGCATCGGGGCTGGTACTTCCATCATATAGATCACATATTATGCGAGCATTTTTTCTTCCACTCAGATCATAATCTTCTGGAAGAATTTGAAACGTACTGGGATCAGGTAGCATAACCATATCTGAGTCATTGACTGTCTTAAAGCCCAAGATGGAACTTCCATCTAGTTTCTCTAGACCATTTACAAAACTATCTTGATTTATTGCATAGTGTGGCATTCCTACCTTGTGCAGTTCACCAAATACGTCTACAAACCAAAAATCAATAAAAGAGATCGATTTTTTCTTAATTATATCTAATACCTGCTCTGCATTCATAGAGCTATATCCATTACTCACAAATATACTCAAAAAATAACCATTAATAATACTACGGCGCAGTCATTATAATTTGATATATATATTAAATACATGTTTGTTAGAATATTTATGTATTTATATATATTTATATACATATTTTATACCGCCTTTAGTTTGTTGCCACAAATGCATGGCAACAACAACAACAAAAAAAATTAAAAATAGCGAGCTTGTGAGTGATGTACAACCAATGCTGCTGTAGAGTGTTCTGGTACGATCTGACCTGACTCTGTGAGAGTCATTACATCTGGTGTATCACCCTCAAATCCTAACAATCCCTGCACCATCTTGTGTTGTATATCAGTCATAAATCTTGGTTCATACCGTTAAATTATTCAAGTGTTTGATCAAATTTTTTAAACCAAAATTATCATAGTATATAATTATAAAAATTTAAGTGTCCACTTCAAAAAGCAAAATAGTTACAAAAGTGGGGGGGGTTACTGTATACCTCTGCTGTGTTTTATTTTAGAAACCAATTCATTTTTTTGTATGGTGTCGCCGGAGTATTGGTTTGTCGCGACGTTGCTGACGCTTAAGTCAAAAACTCCTTGCTTTTGCCCAATTACGAAATGATGGCCTTTGTAGGTGTATCCGTCGGAAATGTCGCTGATAAGAACTATTACTCTGTTGCCCTCCACGAAACTAGGGGCAAAATCCGTAGTCATTATCATCGTTTCGGTTTCTCCACCCAGCATTCTTACTGAGATCTGGCTACCATTATAATTTCCCAAGAGATCTTCTTCGACGTTTATTATAATGTCCGTATACACCCGATCTCCATCAGACTCTTTTGGCATGTCTACTCTGATAGACGTGGTTTCTTTCACGGTTCCAACAATTACATATTCGGCCTTTTGTGTAAGTTCGTTCAGCGTGTGTTCATAGATTGCCGCACTTACATGGGCATTCATTTGCTGATCCTCGTACATGGCAAGACTGCCAATAGTCAAGACGGCCGCTACAACGCAAGGAATTATGACGCGTTTCTTACTCATGTTCATACACCTACGCATACCTAATGTCTATTGTGGTGTCATCGACAGGTTGTAAGCTTGACATGACTGCATTGCATATCGGATGCATTACTGAGTTGGGTGGGTTGTGGTTGTGGTGTTTAAGGCCAATGCTGTGACCCATTTCATGATTCATAATCCACTCTATGTCAATATCGCCCAGCGTACACTTATTGCTGTCCCCGCCCCATCCTTCATCGGAGTCAAATCTGATTTCAGACTGGGCCATTCTGGTACCGATCTTATAAGAAATTTCATACGCTAGGATCCCTCCGGCTCCGTCTTGCGATTCAGACTGCACGTCAATGTGGTTGTTATAACAACTAAACCAACCATGCTCGTTAATCGTTACTCCGTTCATTTCGCCATTGTATGTACTGCGCGATTTTTCCATTTCATCGATTACGTCATCACCGTTTCCGGTAGAGTCATTGAAATCTAGATCATCCAACGAGGATTCACTGTAACACATGTCAGTATCGGAGTGCCAGTAAGTCTTCCACGGTTCCTGCATCGGATGCAACATATGGAAATGTAACAGGACTGAAACACGGCAAATATGGCCGCAATTGTTGTTATTGTTTTTGCGTTTTTCATAGTCATTACACACCATTGCATTCCTGCGTTATATAAGGAGGTCAACTTAGATCTGGGATGCCTTTCGGATCTCTTGCATTAACTGTCGGTAACCGTGTGTTGTTCCGGTTTCGCCAAGATGCATCCTCATACAGATTTCAACTTAATTATGCAGTGCGACAGATTTACAATGACAAGTAACTACCATGTTTTAATTCCCATCAAAGCAGTCTTTTGATCAATCCGGCAATTGAACAGAAACGCATCCATTGTGAATAATTTTCCACCTGCAAGTCCGTCGTAATTTTCGTACCTTGCCATTACCCATAAACCATATAATAACATTCCAAAAAATATCAACAGTAATCAAAACTGCACGGCGTTGCTAGTTCTTTGGAGTCGTGTTTTTTATCACTATATATCCCATCTCTATTATCTGACGCCTGCGACAAGTCTCTGGGATGGTTTTGATGAGTTTACTTTTGCTAGTGATTTTCATATTTGTGGCAAATGCTACATACTGATCAATTATTTCATCAGTTTTTTGGGCATTGTTTTTTTCTTGACGGCAAGTAGAGTGAACTTTACTGCTTTTTTGGTATGAACCACGCTCTTTGGTCACAATAATAAAATCACATATCTATATTTGGTCACATTATTATATACATATTAAATATCGTGTATACACTACATTTAACTAGGAGTTATTTTTGAATGATCATATTAGTCATGGAGCTTGGTTCACACATTTCATCAAATGTTTTTTGTGCGATATCTTTTATGTGCATATGGAAAGTGATGTATATGTAGACAGTTAATGTGACACGTATAATTTTTTATCATAAAAATCTCGAGATCACTATTCATCTGTACTGTTAGTTTGCTGCCACGAACTCTTTTTGTTTTGCAGTTTTTATCTGCTCTAGTTCATCTTCAAAAAAGAACTTTGCACCTTCAATAGGTTTTAGATCATCGAGCCATATTGCATTCTCATCATATTTGGCAAAAAATGGTGTGTGAATCCAATCCGGATTTCTGCCTTGCAAAAATTTCAACATTATCATTTTTTGACCGCCAATAGTTGGTATACCTGCTACATGGACTTTGCCTGGTGTTGCTGACATGCTAGGACCACGAACCGTCCTTGCAAGACCACTTACAGTAGAGTATGCTTTGCTAAATATTTCATATGCTTTTACAAGAGATACTCCAAAGTAGTGCTGGGCGCCTGTATCCCTTACTACAAACATGTAATATGGAATGCACCCCATCTTGACTTGTTTTTCCCACATACGTCCCCACATGTTAGCATCGTCATTTATGTGCGTTAGTAGTGGTGATTGTGTTCTTATCTGGGCGCCTGTGGCTCGTACTCTATCTATTGCTAATTTTACTGCGCTAGTTGACATTTCATTTATGTGGTTGAAATGTGACATTATTGCCAAGTGCAGGCCACTATCTGTAATACGCTTGAATGTCTCTAACATCTCTTCTGCATCAGAATCTGTTGTAAACTTGTAAGGCCAATATGCAAGTGCCTTTGTCCCTATTCTGATGGTTTTGAGGTTTGGTAACTTGGATTCTATAATAGTGTCTGCATATTTTGCAAACATCTTTGCCTTCATTATCATGGGATCTCCTCCAGTAAACAAAATATCTGTAATTTCTGGATGCTCTGATACATACTGCGCTAATTGCTCTCCCTCTTTCATTGCAAACTTCATCTCATCCATACCGACAAATTGTGGCCACCTGAAACAAAAACTACAGTATGCGTGGCACGTCTGACTCTGACTTGGGAAGAATAGACATGTCTCTTTGTATTTATGTTGCATGCCATACAGTTTGGTTCCATCCTTTAATGTGGGAACGTTAAGTTCCATCTGCCCTGCAGGATGTGGGTTGAGTTGCAGGCGTATCTCATTTGCCACTTTTGCAATCTCGTCTTTATCTGCATTTTTGTTTAGTGTAGATTCCATTTTTTTATAATGTTCCGGTTTTAGCATTCCTCTTTGTGGAAATGTTAATACAAACATTGGGTCATTTGGCATATTGGTCCAATCTATGAGCTGTTCAACTACATAATTGTTGGCCTTGAATGGTAGTACATTTCCTACCACTTCCATCTCTTGTTTCATCTGCTCTGGTAAATCCTCCATCTGTGGAAGTTTTCTAAAGTTAGTTAGTGTGTATGACTTGAGAGATGGAGCATTATCATCCCATACAGCTTCTTGAAGCGCCATTATAATACATGATGTGAACCGTTTGTTAAGTCTTTGGTTTACCTATAACCATTGTTTTGTAAATATTAGATAATAGCTTGGTTCAGTCTTTAATCTTCACTTTGTTTATTTATACATCATGCACAAATTTTCATATCCCCACAGATCAAACTCCAGCATCAAGTAGAGCTGCGAAGAACAGTATTGCAACTGATATCACAACTGTAAGCTCGCCCAATATTATGATCTTTTTTCTTAGTCGCTGTATCTCTGTTGTTTTCATGGCCCCTGACATGATTTTTTCCTCTACATTCTTTGAGATGATCTTTACATGAAGTGCATATGTTATAATCAAGGCTATCACAAGTGATATCTTTATTACAAGAAATGTACCATAACTAGTAGCTGCTAAAAGATCTGGCCTACTTAATAATGCATGAGATGTGTACAGTCCGGTTGCCACAAGTATTGCAAGTGAGGGAACTGCAATTAGGTTGAACCTTCTTCCTACACGTATCATTATTTTCATTCTCTCTTCTACAGAGTCTGACATTGTCTTTAGAAGTGGTGAGAACACTATACCGATGAATAGTGAGCCTCCGACCCAAATTGCAGCAGATACAAGATGCACCCATGTGATGATGGCTTGTTCTAGTGCTGACATGTCACAATGCTGTTTGGGGGTCTTATCTATTAGTGGTTATCTTTTTTTTGTGACAAGGGGATTACTTGAAACCTTTTTTAGACGCGTAAGGGTTTGTAGCATAATGGAACTTCAAAGCAAGACTACTGTCTATATTGCCATTGGTGGCGTTTTGGCGCTGATGGGTGGTATTGTATATTATGCAAGCTTGGATAATGTATCATTGGAACAAGCAGAGATTGAGCTTGGCTCTATCGAACTGCGAGATATCAATACAGTGACGAATCAAGCAAAGTTCACAGTAGCGTTTGTTGTATCTAATCCTAGTGAAAAGACATTCACAGTGGCAAGTATTGGATATGAATTGTATGGCGATGCGGTATTATTGGGATCAGGACAGTACTCTGTAATTGACATTGCATTGCCTGGCAGAGCCGTATTTTATCCTGGTGCTGCTATACCACTTGAGAGTACGTTTGTGCTTGATAAGAGTTCTGTTGACAGTCACATCTATGAGGCAATGATAAATGGTCAAATTTCTGACTTTGCAGTAGAAGGTATCTTGACTACACAGACATCATGGAGTACTATTGATAAAGAGTTCAGAATTAATTCTATTACATGATATATTGTATCAATTATGATTTATCAAAATACACACAACTATTTACAAACTATAACAAAATAGAATGATTAGAAAATTTAACATTAAAATTTACTGGTATTGTGTAGATGCCACTTTATTTGAATTTTTATATTTTTAAATTCATTTTAACTAAATCCATTATAATTAGATTAATTATTTATATTTTTAAAAAAATATATTTTAAATGAAATCGCCGCTTAACATCTGGATTATAATTTTACCAAATTATCTTTAATTATAATTTGAGTGTAGTTTGATAAAACATCATAGAACCAGTTCAACCTCTTTCCAAATTTAGGCAGGTAAACGGGGGTGTTGAACGGTTACAACATCATAGTATAAACAACCATTACTGGTCGTTATTTTTTAACATTGACAAACAAACACACAATAAAAATATAACAAATGTAGCATAATGAATAATGGCAAAGACAAGAAAGACTGGTATTGCAGAGTCGACTACAAACACTACAACAAAGCGACCTCATCCAAAAAAGGATCCTAATGAGCCAACAGTAGTAAACTCCAAACGGCTATGCATGAATCGATTCCAAGAGTGGTGGTCTACAGATGAATTATCTGCAATAATATCACAGATCAACCCTGATATCATAATGATGTTTTCAGAGGACAATGAGGAAGTATTTAACTCTGAACGACTCTCTGAGATATTATATGATACTGTAGGTAGTCGTTTTTTGAGAAATATTGAAAATGATACTATGAAACGTAGACTGTTTTTAGACTTGGTACTTGCAACGGTGACTACAAAAAATATTATAGATCCTGATGTTATTGTAGAGGCTGCAAGAAACAATGCGCGCAAGTCTAGAAAAGATACTATAAATAAAATATCAGACATCTCCAATGCAGAGATAACCAACAGTTTAGGTCTGGCGCTTGCAAGCGTGTTGGGACTCCCACCTTCTGCTGCAGAAAAAGAACATGTAGAGACACTTCCGGACACTGAGGTGATTATCCCACATACGCCACTCAATCCATTATATGATTACCAATTTACAACAGGAATTAAAGTGCGGCAGATGTTAGAGGGCACATTTGTTGAGCATGGAAAAGAGATAAAACGAAGAATGATCTCTGTTCCTACTGGTGCAGGCAAGACTCGTATGATCGTTGAGACCATAATAGAGTGGCTCAATGACGGTAAGCCTTCAAAAAATACACAACAACGTGACTCTAGATTTGTACTCTGGATCGCACAATCAAATGAACTCTGTGAACAGGCATTTAGTACATTTAAGACCGTATTTGAGGATGCAGGCAGACGTGGAACTACACTTCATATGCATAGATTCTGGGGTATAGGGGGAGCATTACCAACATTGGGTATGGATGATCTCCTTGATGAAAAGGGTATCATTGTTGCTACGATACACTCACTTTTCAAAATACTAGATGAGCCAGAGCAGCTTGAGACACTTGGTAAATTAACCTCATGTATTATTATAGATGAGGCTCATCATGCTGTTGCATCTTCTTATTCAGATGTACTCCGACACATGGGCTTTAACTGGGACAATAGAAAGATTGAGATCTCTGAGTGGGGTATAATACTCATAGGACTTACTGCTACGCCATTTAGAGGTAAAGGTACTGGGGTTGATACTGACAGACTCAAAAGGCGTATGGGTGGTACGTATTTTCCTACCATTCCGTACTCTGAGGAGTTGAGGCGATACAAGCCACATGCAATAGTGGATTGTCAGGTTATGGCGTATTCCAAGGATCCTATTAAAATTCTTGGTGAGAGCTCGTATGATCGGGATGGTCATATTGCAGATGAAGATTTCCATTGGGTACTCACACGTATATCTTCTATTGATGAGGAGTCAACTGATAATGTGACAGAGGATAATGGAATTTTGGTGTATGATGATAATGTAGTTGAAAATGTGCCTGAAGAAGATGAAGAAGATGAAGAAGATGAAGATGATGAAGATGATGAAGATGATGATAATGAAAGCGAAAAAGATGACTCGGAAGACAAAAGCTCTGAGAATAATAAAACAAAGACTGCAACATCTCCCCTTCCCACATGGAAGTATGATGGTCAGAAAAATATTATTCACACATTTAAAAAACCTGGCATATATGAGGTTGCATTAACTGTTCAGGATAATTTTCGTAATGAATCTACCACAACCACACAGATCAGAGTAGAAGCAAGACCTGTTCAAACCAAAATGACGCCTGAGGAGCGCCAACAAGATCTATATCACAGACTTATCATGCGAAATATCCTATGTGATGTGTATCACAAGGTGTTAAAGTCCGGCAGCTACGAATTAAGCGCACAAGATATGAAATACATGTCTACTTTTGGTGAGTTTCGTGGTGATACGCTAAGAGAGTTGGGCCGTGACAGAAATCGCAATGCAATGATAATTCAAGAGATCTACAAACTACATAAACTTGGCAAACAAAAGATACTGTTCTTTGGATGCAGTTTAGCCCACTCTAGGCAGATTGCCATGTTGCTCAAGGTGATATATCACATGAAAGTAAAATTTGTTGACTCAAAGATGGACCTCGATTCTCGTGTTAATGCAATTGAACAATTTCGCTCAGGTGATCTAGAGGTGTTGTGTAACTTTGATGTTCTGACTACTGGTTTTGATGCGCCCAACATAGATTGTGTCTTTGTGGGACGGCCTGTCAGGAGTACATTATTGTATACACAAATGATCGGACGTGGTATGCGCGGCTCTAAGAGTGGTGGGACTGAGAGTATGCTCCTAGTTGACATTGATGATAACTTTCAGCTTCGGCAAGATTTTGGCTCTACATCAATAGAACTGGGATGGAAGATATTTCGCAACTTTTGGAAAGAGTGGGTTGATCCATATGAAAATGAAGTTGGAATGGAAGATATAGAGTTTGATATGAAAAGCGCCAGTGAGATGCTTGCAGTAACGCACCAAAATGCACGCGGTGGTGTGATCGAAGATGACCATGATGCTGATGCTGATGATGATGATGATAAAGACGACAACGACGCAGATGACTTGGTATACTCGTGCCCCAAATGTGGCAAGCAAGCACAAGGAATATCAAACATACAAGAAATGTTTGGCATTGTAGGGTCACCAGAATTATTAAAACAATGCCTAGAATCAAATGATCATTCCATGTTACCTAGTGAATGTATGGAGTGCAGAAACAAATAATATGTGTGCATATATATTATATTCTAGATGATTGTTATGGTACATGGTCTTTTGATAGGACGGTTTCAGCCATTTCATCTTGGACATCTTGCAGCATTAAAATTTGCATTAAATATGGTAGACTGTCTCTTTATAGGAATAGGCAGCTCTAACAAGCCAATTGAGGCCAAAAATCCATTTACTGCTTCTGAGCGCAAAGAAATGATTACTTTATCTCTTGAGCAGAATTCACTCTCTCGTATCTCCATATATGAGATACCTGATGTTAATAATCATGTAAAGTGGTTGAGTGTAATAGACGAAATAGTACCTTCATTTAAGATGGTCTTTACAAACGATGATTTAACTCATCATCTCTACTCTCGCAGAACCGATGTTAAAACACTCAACATTCCATTCTCTAATCGTGAACAGTTATCAGGTACACGAATCAGATATTTGATAAAAAGAGATGCATTACAGAACTCTGGAGAACAAAGTTGGCGAGATTTGGTCCCATCTGGAACTCTTAGTGTGCTCAACAAGTGTGATGTTCTCTCAAGGTTCTCAAATCTCTAATTATAAATAAAGCACATTTGTATAATAATCAAATATGGAATATTTGGCAATGCTCCCTGGACCTACAAATGTCCCAAATAGGGTGATGAGGGCTATGCTTGCACCTGTGATTAATCATCGCAGTGACGATTTTGTCAAACTATACACTGATGTTGTTGAAAAGACACAACAGGTATTTGAGACGACTAATGATGTGGTCGCATTGTCATCATCTGGAACAGGTGCTGTTGAGGCAGGAGTCATTAATTTGGTTAAAAAAGGTGACAAGGTTATCATCCCTGTTAATGGTGAGTTCTCAAACAGACTTGCTCAATTAATAGAAGGGCAAGGTGCCAATACTATCAGACTCGAGACACCACCTGGCCAAAATGCTACCTTTGAGCAAGTAAAAGAGGCATTTGATAACAATTCTGATGTAAAAGCATTTTATGTTGTACATAATGAGACATCTACTGGCACTATGGTCAAATACTTGGATAGAGTATCTGATTTGACGTCTCGAAATGACACGTTTTACGTGGTTGATTCTGTATCATTGCTTGGTGGCGCAGAACTACCAGTTGACAAGTGGAATGTGGATATCTGTATGACTGGCGCTCAAAAGGCAATTGCAGCACCTCCCGGCATATCTCCTATCTCAATAAGCCCAAGGGCCAAAAAGTATATGATCGAGAACCCTCCAAATACAATGTACTTTAATCTGGCACGATATTTCAAATATTATGAAGAGTCAAAGCATACACCATTTACACCTGCACTGCCGTTGATGTATGCGTATAGAGAAGCACTTACAATTCTATTAGAAGAGGGACTCTCAAATGTATTTAGGCGTCACAAGATATGCTCTGATGCTTTGTACTCTGGTTTGAGTGCAATCGGACTGAGTCCCTTTGCCAAAGAGGAAGACCGCTCAATATCTATTGTAGCCTTGAATTATCTAGAGGGCTTGGAGGACAAGACTTTTCGCAATACTCTTGCAGAAAAATTCAGAGTACTTGTAGCAGGTGGTTTTGGGGATCTCAAGGGTAAGGTATTTCGAGTTGGCTGTATGGGTGAGGTTGGACCTTATCATGTTATGCGTACAGTATCTGCAATATCATCCACACTTGCGATGATGGGATATGATACTGACCCGCAAGCTGGATTGAGTGCTGCACAAAAAATACTGCAGACACTATGAGTATTGTAATTGTGATCTTTGGTGATAATTGCCGTACAGTGGCAATGATGTATCGTTAATCTTATTGTGCGTTTGATTTAATATGTGGAAATTTGACACTAGTCGCATTGAGTTTTGAGAAAGGATCTTTGATCTATGTCGAATATACAGCAAGTTTACAGTCCGATGGCAAGGTAATTGAGACTACTAATCAGACTACTGCACAAGCTCACTCTATATATGACGAAGAGGCACGATACGGCAAAAAACTTGTATCAATAAAGGAGATCAATTATCCGGTACTTGATGCATTGGCAAATGAACTATTAACTATGTCAGTTGGAGAACAACGACTCATTGAGATTCCACCTGAGCGCGCCTGGGGTACACGTGATCCTAAAAAGATACGCATGTATTCAATAAGAAAACTTGGCAAAGATGCTGAGAAATACTCTGTAGGAGATGCAGTAGAGATAGAAAATAAAACTGGTATAATCCGATTTATAAGCTCTGGACGAGTGCAGGTGGACTTTAACCACGAGTACGCTGGTAAGACGTTGATTTATGATGTTATAGTTAGAGAACACCTGATAACTGATGATGAAAAGATCAAAGCAATTCTGCGTACAAAACTAGCTGATAGTGGTGATGTGGAGCATGACCTAGACGACGATAATAATGAACTTTTTGTCTCCCTTATTGGCGATGTGCTGTCCTTGCCAAATTTACAATCTGCAAAACGTCTTGTTGTACGTGATCTGTTTAAATTTATACCAAATCTGCACCTTATTAATTTCTTAGAAGGCTACACAAATCCATCAACACAAGGTGTACTCAATAATGCTTCTTCTATTTCAGACCAACTGTCCTCTTTGGATATGGGTAGTGATGATGATGATGATGAAGAAGAAGAAATTGATGATATCACTGATGGTGAAGTAGACCCGTACGTTGATGATGCTGATGATGATGATGCACTTGTTTCTGATGAACAGACAGATGTGCATGATAAAACTGATTCTAGTGTTGGTGGTAATGATGATGGTAGTGATAATGATGATGGTAGTGATAATGATGGTGGTGATAAAGCATATGAAGAAAATGATAACGAGGATAGTACTGAACATTCGATCTTTAATGATCAAAAAAACATTAATGATAATGTGGATGCTGACTTTGAATCAATTATGGATGACAGCGACAACAACAGCGACAACAACAGCGACAACAACAGCGACAACAACAGCGACAACAACAGCGACAACAACAGCGACAACAACAGCGACACAAAAACAACAGACACAAACAACACCCAAAACTAACATATTACTATACAACTAACAAAAACTAACTATACCTTAATTGAGCATACACAGTAATTTTTTTACCTTTATACTATCAAAAAATGCTTGAAACAAAGTTATTAAAAGGCTAAAATACACTGGCAAATAGGTGATTTTTTGTCACGAAATAGTATTGAAAACAAGATATTACATGGAACCACGACTGTTGGCATACGTGCAAGCGATGGGATAGTTTTATGCGCCGATATGCGCGCCTCTGCTGGCTACTTTATTGCAAACAATAACACAATGAAGATACAAAAAATAGATGACCATGCAGGTTTGACCCTTGCAGGTGGTGTTGCTGATGCTCAAAACATAGTTGACATACTACGATATCATGCTGGATTGCACAAAGTTGAAAAGGGTGGATTTATCAGTATACATTCACTTGCACGACTATGTTCTCTGATATTTCATCAGAACCGTGGTTATCCATTTATCGCAGATATATTGGTAGGGGGATATGATGATGAACAAGGCCCTGCTTTATTTAACATTGATATGTTTGGCTCAGTTGAACCAAAGTCCTATGTCACAACAGGTAGTGGCTCTCCTGTAGCATATGGGCTCTTGGAAGCAGAATATTCAAAAGATATTACCGTATCTGAAGCAAAAGAAGTTGCTCTTCGTGCAGTCAAAGCAGCAATCGTTAGAAATATCGGGACCGGTGATGGTATCAACGTGGCTGTAGTTGACCAAAATGGATTCAAACTTTTGACAGATGAACAAAAGAAATCAGTAATTAAACTCTAGTGATATAATGCAAAAAAAACAAATGTCGACACCACCTCTATCAACAAGTGGTCCTCCACCTGACACACAAAGCGTAATGGCCATCATATTGCAAAATATACCAAAAGAGGCCAACGTCACAAAGATCGAGTATGAGGGGCCCCGTATTGCACTATACTCTAATACGCCTAGATTTTTGTTAGAACACAACGAACGTATAGCGCGCCTAGTTAACATTATCAAAAAACGCATCGTTGTTAGAACATCAGAATCTATTCGCAAAAGCGAAGATGAAGCTCGTAAATTAATTGCCAAATATGTGCCACAAGAAGCAGGATTACAAGGTGCCATTTTTGATACCACAACAGGTGAAGTCTCAATTGAGGCAAAGAGGCCGTGGATCTTGCAACGAAAGTCAGATGATTTTAATCAATTTGATCTTATAGATAAGATTGGGTGGCGTCTTCGTATACGCAAATCCACTACATTACCATCACGAACCATTCAGATGATAAATGCCACATTAAAACAATCATCTGCTGAGCGTAGTAAACAGTTCAAGCAGGTGGGTGATGAGATATTTCGGCCCCGACTATCACAGCGCACAGAAGTATCTCTGTATACGTTAGGTGGCTTTGGCCAAGTGGGGCGCTCTTGCATGTTATTATCTACACAAGAAAGCAAGATACTAGTTGACTGTGGAATAAATCCTGGTGCGCGTTTGGCAGCAGATGCGTATCCGAGACTTGACTCACTGAACCTCACACTAGGTGACTTGGATGCAGTTGTAATTGGTCATGCACATCTTGATCATACTGGATTTTTACCTGTCTTGTGCAAATATGGATACAAGGGACCAATCTATTGCACTGAACCTACACTACCTATGATGAATCTTATACAGCTTGATGCCATAAAGGTGGCCACGGCCCAAGGAAGAGTGCCCATATATGCTGAGCGTGATGTAAAGCAGGTAATGCGGCAATCAATTACATTACCATACGGGACGGTAACTGATATATCCCCTGATATCAAGTTGATATTTGCAAATGCTGGACACATATTAGGCTCTGCTCTGTGTCATTTTCACATTGGAAATGGAGAACACAACTTTGTGTATTCTGGTGATATAAAATTTGGAAAGTCTATACTCTTTGAGGCAGCAGACTTTAGGTTCCCGCGTGTTGAGACTTTGTTAATTGAGAGCACATATGGACTGCGAGAGGATATACAACCAAGTAGACAAGAGGTAGAGTCAGCATTCATCAATGCTGTAAACAATACACTTGCAGACGGTGGTAAGATATTGATCCCAATTCCTGCTGTAGGACGTGCTCAAGAGATCATGATGGTAATTGATCATTATATGAAGTCTGGTGAGATGATAGAAGCACCCGTGTTTACAGAAGGTATGATATCAGAAGCATCTGCTATACACGAGTCGTATCCTGAATATTTGGCACGTGAGTTAAAACAAAAGATACTAGAGACTGACGATAATCCATTTGACTCTGAATACTTTACAAATATTGAACATGCAGATGACAGAGAAGAGCCGTTGCGTGAGGACTCTCCGTGTATAGTACTTGCCACTTCTGGTATGTTGGAAGGTGGGCCTGTCTTGGAATACTTTAGGAATATTGCACCACATGAAAACAACAAACTATTGTTTGTATCATATCAGGTGAATGGTACGATGGGTAGACGTGTTCTTGATGGCTCACGACAAGTGACGATGGCAGGCAAGGCAGGCAAAGTCGAGGTTGTAACTGTTAACTGTGCAGTCGAGAAACTAGATGGGTTTAGTGGGCACAGTGATTATAATCAACTAATGGCGTTTGTACAAAGGATGCGCCCCAAGATCAGACGTGTGCTTGTAAATCACGGCGAACGTAAAAAATCAGATAGTCTGACAGTTAACATACGTCGTAACTTTAGAGTAGCTGCTCATAATCCACAGATACAAGAAGCAATAAAGCTATTTTAGGTCATACTGAGGCTTCCATATCTTGATGTTTGAGGGTGCTATAATGATACGCTCTTCCCCTAACCTTGCAATGTCTGCATTGTGTGCTTTGGCAGTTGTGTATATTGCATCTATGATCTCTCGGAGCTTTCCTACATCCTTTTGTGCTAGAGGTGTGACTCGAAGTATCAATATGATATTCTTTTTAATGTCCTCTTTGATTGCATGAATGTCACTTGGATCCTTGAGACTCATTGCCTTTATGTAGGTGGGATTGTTCTGTTTTTGCACACTATTCATGTCCCTTGCTGTGTAAACACTTTCTATAATTGTTGTGTTTTAGAGAATCTTGAATTTTATGTATGATTCTTCAGTAGCTGGTGTTGCTTGTATATGTTGTATTGTATGGTTGCCATCTTTACCCCCCCCTACATGCTTGACTGTTACAGTATATGTTGTGGTAATGTTCTTTGGGGCATCGGAATATCGAAGGGTAATTGATGCAGTGAATTTGATAATATCATCTTGAATTTTACTACTGCTACGTATTATCGACACAGGTCCCGTAAAGTCTTTTGCTTCTAGTAATATGTCCCCTGGCAGTGCTATTGCTTCGATGAGATCATTTTCATCTTTGTTTCTACCCACCACCATTTTGGTTTGCTCATCGAATCTAAAGTGTCTACCTACTTTTAACAAGTCAATGTCATTTATGGTAGGCATCTCTGTGTGATCAAACAGATCCTTTGCTTTTATACCAAATTGTGGTTCTGTTAGCAAGCAACCACCGCCTGCATTGGGAGGATCTTCAATGTTAAACTCTTTTGCCATCTGGAGTTGGGTACGTCTTGTTCGCCCTCTTATCTTTCCCATGTCTTCTCGTTTGATGAGTCCCTCTATCTCTGGATCGGTCTTTGGCAACAGCGCTGCTGAAAGTGGTCTTACTATCTTACCTTGTAGTTGAGACTCTTTTTCTATTGTGCGTAGTGCAGGTCCATGTTGACTCATAGGGCGCTGTCCTAGTACCTCACCTGATATCACAAACTCAGCACCAATCTCATTCATATGCTCTTTGGCAGCATCAAACATCATGGAACGGCAGTCAATACATGGGTTAAACCCCGCACCTCTCCCATATTTGGGGCTCTTTAACATCTTGATGTATTCGTCTCCGAGATACACTGTCTTTAGGTTTATTCCAAGATCATCTGCCCTCTCTCTGATCTCAAAACCACACCCCCTCCCGCAATCAAAGTCACAAAATGGTGTCTTAATTGCCACAGCAGATACCTCAAAGCCTTGCTTTTGCATCATTTTAACTGCAAGTTGACTATCAAGTCCACCTGAGAGTAGAGCCACTACCTTTTTCTTTTCTTTATTGCTGTTGCTATTATCATTATCATGATCACTATAATTATGATCACTATAATTATTATCGTTGCTCTGTTCACTGTTTGTAGCTGGCATCACATCTGGCATCACATCTGACATGTACTAGCATGATTTGTGTCCTTTATACAAGCTTTGAAATGTGTATTTTTTTCAGATAATAGTTAATACAGAGAGCTACCTTTGATTCAAATCCAAACTCTTATTCACGCCAAACAATACCAAAAAAATCTAATTGTAAACTATGGTTTTAACATGATGAGGGATAAAATACAAGATTAATACCATTCAATATTTGCATACCATACATGAACAAACGAGATCAAATTCTTTTAAATCATGCAGACAAAATTAACTGTGATACACTAGTCGCATTCAAACCAGAGAACATATTTTACATGACAGGTTTTTGGGGGGAAGCAGTTGCCATACTGCACAAAGGACACCCTACTGTGATTGTGGCACCTGAATTAGAAGTATCTAGAGCAAAATCAGAATCAAAGGACTGTGATGTTCTTGTAGCTGAGCGCAGCATGCAAGGATTGTCTACAAGCGTCGTCAAGATTCTCAAAGAACGTACCTGCAAAAATATATGCACTGATTGTGACGATTACCAGTCCGTGACATATATGAAGCGTAAATTCCCAAAAATAAAACAGAATAAAGACACATTTTATTCTGCAAGAATGATCAAAGATGAATCGGAGATACGCACTTTAAAAAAAGCATCTAAAATAATAGATAATCTATTTGATATATGCACACACAAACTACACGTGGGCCAAAGAGAGTCAGACATGCAGTCAATTTTAATGGCAGAAGCATCCATGTTAGGTGCATTTGATACTGGATATGCCTCTACACTAAACCCCCTCATTATTGCAGGTGGTCCCAATGGAGCTCTACCTCACGCTCAAGTATCGCAACGAAAGTTCAAGAAAGGGGATCTTGTTGTAGTTGATCTAACATTGAGATATGATGGGTATGTATCTGATGCAACTCGAACGTTTGCCATGGGTAATACAAACAATAAAGCACGCATCATATATGATATTGTGCACGAGTCCCAAAAGGGTGGACTAGACTCTGTACGCTCAAATGCATCGTGTAAGTCTGTGGATGATGCGTGTCGTTCTTTTATCGACTCTCGTGGATATGGCAAGTACTTTGTTCACTCTACCGGACACGGCGTCGGACTAGAGGTTCATGAGATGCCTATAATATCACAAAAATCACAGACAAATTTACAAAAAAATATGGCAATAACTGTTGAGCCGGGGATATATGTTCCTGGTAAGCTTGGTGTTCGAATTGAGGATACGCTTGTTGTGCGTGATAGAAAACCTCTCATACTGCATAAATTTACAAAAGAATTGATTCATGTGTAATATTGTTGTTAATCTGATTATTTATTAAGTTATATTTTAATCATAAAAATTCACCAAATCTATGATATATTTGGACTTTACATTATCTGAAGTTATTTTACCCGAGTCTGTATTTACTATCCAAAAATATTCTTGATTTCCATCTTTAGAGTTGATATTCATTGTAACATTGTATGTGTTTGATGATACATTTGATGATACATTTGATGATACATTTGATGGCGTATTTGATGGTATATTATTGGATGTATCATATATGACAATGTCAATTGTTGTCTCTTTTTCACTAAACACTCTGTCACCTAATTCCTCTGTAACCAATTGCGATATGGCTTCTTTGATGGTGTATCCTGTTTCATCTGGGCCATTATATGACATCAGGGCATCTAGTACAATTTGGTCATCTGCCTCTAGTACTGGTAGTACGTCATCTATACTACCCTTTGTTAATTCTGGTATGACAAATATCAAAAAGAGTGCAACTAGTCCCAAGTATATGGGTGCACGTTTTTTGAGAAATGACTTAAAACTTGAATCTGATGATGATGATGATGAGGACAGCAAATTTTTATCGCTTCTTTTACTATATTCGTCTTGATGTTTTTTATTGCTCTTTTTTCTCTTGTCTCGGGCCATATATGGTATACTTTGTCCCTTGTTATCAACGCATCGCAACTAGTACCAGCACTTGCCATGGAAATGTTATGATGCCATTTTCATCAGTGTATGGCTTGGTGTTGCATTTGATCTCTTCTCTGAATTTTTTCTTCTTTGTCCTTCCTAGAGCATCAATCTTTTCTTTTAATGGTTTTGAGACATACCTCTGATAATCCCTCCAGTAACTCTCAAATGTACCTGGACTATACTCAAAGGTATAATCTTTAATTGCAACATTTGTAAATCCTGCATTATATACTACCTTTTTTAGCTCTTTTTTTGTAGAGTATCTGTCTAATTGAGGCGTATCTTTTGGTATGTAATCTTTGATGAATTTCTCTGCTGCATCTAATATGGAGCCATAAAATGGTGCCCTGTCTCTGCTACCATGCACCACTATACCTATCTTACCTGTTTTCTTGAGGTTGCGTCGCATATTTTTGAGCGCCCTTGTTGCATTAGGAAAAAAGAACAGTCCATACTGGCATGTTATTACATCAAACTTTGTTGCAAATGCCATATTCTCTGCATCTGCATTTACAAACAGGATGTTGTGTGCATTTTCTTTTTGCGCTATTTTGATTGCTGATATTGACATGTCAGCTCCCACTACTAGTCCGTTATTTGATGTTGTATGGTTTAGCATTTTTGTGACCATACCTGTTCCACACGCAACATCAAGTATTGTATCGTCTTTGTGTACTTTGAGATCTTGTAGTAGTTTTTGTGTACTCTGAAGTGGACCGTGCATTTTAGATGCCCACCTTTTGTGGTATCTGGGAGCTAATTCGTTCCATGTGTTCATGTTTGATTTTTTGTATGTGTTATGCATGATCATTATTCTTGTGATTCTTTATTTTAGAGTACTCTTGTTCTATTGCATTTTTAATGAATTTTACAACATGCTCTTTTTTGTGCCAGCCAGACTCTTTTACATCACTTTTTTTGGGACCCGTTATTGTAATTACATTATTCATATTAGGATTTTTTTGATATTTTTTGCCAATGTCATTTGCAATCATCATATCTGCGTGATATTTGGTCATTGCAGTACGTGCAGATCTTATCAGTGATGTGTTTGATACGTTTGCTTCTGCTTTAAATCCAACCAAAAATACATCCTTTTGAAGATTTTTTATAGTTGATATTGTCTTTGGTGTCTTTTTGAGGTGAATCATATATTCTGACATGTCACTTTTTATCTTTGTGTGCTGTTTATGAGTTGATACTGGCGTGTAATCCGATATGGCTGCTGCCATTATAACTATATCAAATCTTCTCTTTTTGAGTTCTGCATGTATTGCATTGTGCATTTGTTTGCTTGTCTCTACTTTGATTATCTTGGCGCCTTTGGGTGGTTCGTGTCGTCCTGGACCATATATTATGGTCACCTTGGCTCCTGCTAATATCATGTGAGATGCTAGTACAACACCTGTCTTACCTGAGCTGTTATTTGTGATCATCCGAACTGAATCGATATACTCTACTGTGGGGCCTGCGCTCAATAGTATATGTTTGCCATAAAGAGGTGAGCTTTTTGGAGCAAATTTTGAGATGATCTGTTCTAGTACGTATTCGGGTTCTGGTGCCTTTGCTTTTCCCTCTATTATCTGGGGGCCAATAAATGTGACTAATTTTTTCTTTTTCTTTTTGCTACCACTATTGTTTTTTTGACTGTTGTCACCATTACTACTACTACCACCACCACCATTACCATTACCACCACCAAGAAATTCAATATTTCGTAGCACTGCCGGATTCTCATACATTGACTCGTGCATTGCAGGGCATATCACAATCGGAATCTTTGAGCCAAGCGCTACTGTCAATACAGTTGACACGGGAGCATCATCCATACCATTTGCTAGTCTGCCTATGGTATTTGCAGTAGCAGGATACACAATCACAATATCAGACCTGTTATAGTCTGCAAGCCTAATGTGCTCTAGATCACCTGTCAGATCTGTTATTACATCATTTCCTGTTGCCCATTTCAGATACGCGGGTCGAATCAGTCTAGTTGCAGCCTTGCTTGCAACACACGTGACACTAGAACTTCCATGTCTCATCAAAAGTCGTGCTAGCTCGATTGCCTTGTATGCTGCAACACTTCCTGATATGCATAGTACTATTCTTTTACCACTTAATTCTGTACCACTTGCAGATACAATATCTAAGGATGGATGCTTTTTGTTCTTCACTGTTGTGTTTAAGATATCTGTTCTCTTTTTATATGTCACTGTAATCATCTATCTATATTGTATTTCTTTTGAAATAATTGATACTCTTCGTTTTTCATACTAAACTCGTTGTTTTTTGTGGGAAACTGACCGCTCTTAACATCACTTACATATGATGCGACCACTTTTGTGATATCATCTGCCAAATTACAATATCTCTTTACAAACTTTGGTTTCAACGCATCGTACATTCCAAGCATATCATGTATTACTAGTACCTGCCCGTCGCATTTTGCACCAGAACCTATTCCTATTGTGGGTATGCTCACTGATTCTGTAATTGCTTTTGCTACCTCATGAGTCACCATCTCAAGCACTATTGCATATGCACCTGCCTCTTCTAATGCTATGGCATCTGATACAAGTCTTTTGGCCTCTTGTGCTGTTCTTCCCTGTACTCTATACCCATCTACAAGTGTTGCTGTTTGTGGTTGCAGTCCAATATGTCCCATTACGGGTATTCCTGCATCTACAATGCCCCTTACCCTTGATAGTACTGTCTCTGCCCCGCCACCTTCTACCTTTACAGAGTCTGCTCCTGCTTTGATGAGTATTCCTGCATTCTTGATTGCATCTGTGGTACTTGTTTGATATGACATAAATGGCATATCTGCGACTATAACAGCACTCTTTCTTGCTCTATACACTGCACTCACAAATATACACATATCATTGACAGTCACGTGCACTGTACTGTCGTATCCGAGCATCACCATGGCGGCACTGTCCCCTACCATCAAGATATCAACTCCGCCTCTATCACACAACGATGCAAGTGTATAGTCATAACTTGTGACTATTGCTATGGGCTCGTGTTGGGCCTTTTTTTTGAGAATATCGCGTATTGTTTTTCTTTTTGCTGCTGTTGCTGCTGTTGCTGCTGTTCCTGTTGCTACGTTTGTTGCAGTGTTGCCTGCAACAGTGTTTGTTGCAGCATCACTTACTGCATTACTTGTTACATCACATGTCATACATCTCTTACCCCTGCAATATCATACTGATGCTTTTGCAAATTTGCACCAATCTGTTTTATAGCCGATTCTAAATTTACCACATTGTCAAAATCTGCTTTAATGCGCTCCAACTCTGTGTTTGTTGCATTCATTAAATTGTAACACTCTTGTGCCAACACATCAGATGCCCTAGTTATGTTATCTATTATACTAATGTCTGCTGTCTGTGCAGTTCTAGATAATGGATTGAGATCAAATGCAATTACTATTCTTTCTTTTGATCTTTTGAGGGCCGCTGTTCTATCGCCGTCTTCTAATGGTACAACTACTACATCTGATATCATAATGCCCTCTGCATCCACATTTCTGCGTGCCGAATCTATACCGCTCAAAAATTGCATATCTCTTTTATTGGTGCCAAGTACATCAGAGGCTCCACACCTACGCAAATGTTGCGCAATTGCTTTTCTTCTTTGTTCATTATCATAAAAGAGGTTTATCTCTAGTGTGGCTTTGGTATATTTTGCAATCTTTACTAGTTGTTCTGCACACAGTGCAGCCGCATTACCATTTACAGATATGACTGGACTCTTTGCCATGTGTAGTGTAGCTGCTGCTGTAGTACACGCTCTTTTTGCCATATCACTAGTATGTTCTCCTAATATGTAATCAAATGCCTCACCTCTACCGTGTGCAAGTAGCCCTTCTGTTGCTACTAGACCTGATTCGTATCCTTCAACGAGTTTGTGGCGGATGTGTAGAGACTCTGCTCTTGGATGAGAATTTGGTATTGTTGTTGTTGTTAAAGTGCTCTGTGCAATGATGGCGTCTACATTTGTTTTCATTGATAAAGTATGTTTACTTTTTTTATTGTTATTATTATTCATATTATTATCACCTCGTAAGTCTGGCACCTTTTTCATCGATCTTTGTTTTGATGATTACTTTTGCATCATAATTGTCTAGTATCTGTTGTGCCCTCTTTTCAGCAGTACTGCCAGATTTAATCATGCAGAATATGGTCTCACCAAACAACGCAACGCCACATTTTATATGAGCATTTTCAAGATGATTAATTATATTTTGCATTCGCTCAGTTATCACTCCAACATATTTTGCAAACTCTAGTGACATTGTCTGAAAGTCCATATAGTTTTTTGATACACATAGATCATTTGTCATCTTTTCTCCCACTCCGTTTATCTTTGAGAGATGTTGTGTAAGAAACTGCCTTGTAGAGATTGGTGCCAAGCATATGATAATTATGCTCAGATTTGGTGTTTTGATGGTCTGTACTCTACCAACTCCCGGTGCACCTGGTTTGGTACGTATCTCAAATCCGCCATGATATGCTGCAAGTACATCACCTAGTCCAGTTTGGCACTCTATCTCTGAGGTGTGCGCAATGCCTCCGATCTGTGTACTTGTCATATGTGTCTCTAGTGCATCATCAAGTGCATATGCAAGTGATAATGCAATTGCACTGCTACCACCAAGCCCATATCCTATTGGTATTGCTATTTGATGATTTACATTTACTATAACGTTTGTTCTCTTTGATAATTTTAGGAATTTTTCAATCACGTTTTTAGAAATCCCCATCTGCTGTGTATTGTCGTCTTTGGTGTGTGATTTTGAAGATGGTGCTGTTGCTGCTGTTGTATGTGCTGTTGCTGTTGCTGCTGCTGTTGTAGTATATGTTATCGTATATGGCAGAGATGTCGCATCATCACGTGTCTTTTCTATAATTGAGACACTAGTAGTGACACCCAAAACAACTGAAAAGCCTGCGCCAGTGGACCCAATCTTTTGTGTATCATGTGTGGTATCATTGGTGCAAGTATTGAAGAATCCTGTTATGTGTGCAGGGCAAAAGGCCTTTGACCTCTTGAGTATGCGTACCATCTGCAATTGTTTAAACTAATCGTAAAATATAAGAATATGGCTTAAATTATTATAACTAGTTTAAATTGACTAAATTTACACGTCGTCTTCAGCAGATAGGAAATAGTTTGTTAGTCTCTCTACCAAAAGAGTGGATAAATTCACACAATCTCAAAAAAGGAAGTCAGGTAGACTTGGAGACTGCTGGACAGAACTCACTATTTGTATCCGTATCTGGGGATGAGCATCGTGAGACTAGCGGATTGTATGACTCGGATTTGGTGATATCGTATCCACTTCCTGCAGAAGAGAACATTGTAGCAAATACAACTGGGGCATACCTACTTGGCTATAATGTGATACGTATAGAATCTGCAGGTAGTGGTAGAATTATTCCAATTACTGATCGTGAGGAGATACGCAACTCTATGAGGCGGTTGGTAGGTATGGAGATTATTGAAGAAGATGCGTCACATATAGAGATACAGTTTTTACTTGATGCTGCTACACTGAATCCTCCAAAGATACTCAAGCGTATGTCATCTATTGCAGTTGGTATGTGTGAGGACGTGACACGTGGGCTGATATCTAATGACAAATCAAACCTCTTAACTATACAGAATAGGGATATAGAAGTTAACAGGCAGTACTTTTTACTTGTGCGATTGCTTCGTAGCACACTTACTGATAGAAAGCTTGCAGGCGCGTTTAATCTTGGGAGTATCGATATCTTGGATTATAGGGTGGCCGCTAACTTGCTTGAGAATGGTGGTGATTTTATCGTTGAACTAGCGCAACAAGTGATGCAGTCATCTCTTTCTGTAGAGCACTCTAATGTGATATTTGAAGTCATGCAAGACTTTGAGCGAATGGCAAGTATTGCAATTGATGCATTTACCAAACCTGATAGATTACTTGCAATAGAGTCAATTGCGATCCATCATAAACTACAAGATAAACTAGCGAGTCTACGCGCAATGTCATCTAGACAAGACCGCAATGATGTTGTTAATCATCTAAAAGATCATAATAATAATAACCATAATACTGACCACACCAATGACCATGATACTGACCACAATAACAACAACAACAATAATAATAGTGGACAACTTGCAGTTGATTTTATTGATATAATTCACATGTATGAAAAGATTGCTCGGTCATGGGCCGATGTGGCAGACTTGGTAAAACCAATCTACAATAAAATGTGATTTAATTAACTGACAACTTGTTTTTTGCAGTATACTTTAGTACTGCACATATGGTCTTTGAGTCTTGTATCTTACCTGTGTTGATCATCGATAGCACTCTTTTTAGACTCATCTTTTGTATAGTAATGTATTCATCATCATCCAAGTTTTGACCATCTTGTAATTGTACAGTTTTAGTAGCAACATAGCAGTGTATAATCTCAGTGCTATACCCAATAGATGGATAAAACGATACTAGATGTTTCATATTTTTTGCAGTGTATCCTGTCTCTTCTTCTAGTTCTCTTTTGGCACACTCAAATGACTCTTCTCCTATCTCTAGTGTGCCTGCTGGTATCTCTAGTGTGGACCCACGCGGGAACCTATCTTGCTTTACCATGATAACTTTACCATCTGGTGCAAATGCCAGTATGGCAGCAGCTCCTCGATGCTCTACAATCTCACGTTTTGTCTTTTTTTTGTGTCCAGGTAATATTCCCTCATACACGTTTAGATTAATTATGTGACCTTTGTAGATCTCTTTCTTTTTCATTGTTATGCGTGATATGATATGTTATTTATTAGATAAGTTTTGGGTTGTGTTTTCAAGTGTTGGGCTTGTTCAAATCTTACACTGACGTGGTATGCAAAGTTACTAGAACTTGATGTTTTATAGACTACATAGTGTTTCAAATAAGGAACAGAAAATTCCATAGACAAACATCGATGGATCAAGAACAATAAATGAATATAAAAGACCAAAATTTTTGGATCGTCGTTTAATTACTAAACATAACAAGCAACGACGTTGAGCCATATTGTAGTTTGTCTCATAATTTCTCAATCACTCTAACAGAGGAGAATTTACGACTAGATGTGCCATACAGTAATATGAATTTGGTCAAAAGGTGTGAACCAACCTATTTTGATATGCTGTGCAAGGGATACAAACCTGGCTAAAACTACAGAATCATCTGTGTGCCCATCTGTGTATTGTAATCAACTACGCGTTATTATTGCCAATTATTCATATATGAATATACAATGCCGAGATCATTATAATCAGAAAAATGCGCATGATCTTTTACCTTATGTGTGCGCTTCAAAAAGCAAAATAGTTACGACATAAGACGCGCTCTACAGAAGGCAGTGAAAAACGGCAGCATCTGGCAGAGTATTGACCACGTCATTGGGTGCCCTATCTTTGTAGAATCACACGTACATAATTTGATTCAACTGGCGGACATGATCGCATATGTAATGCTCAAGCACTACAAGGGCGACTCGGAATTCGAAGAGTTGTTTGAGCTGTTAAAGTCGAAAATGTACCGAGCCGACGGCAAATTAGACGGGTTTGGTCTCAAGGAGTTTCCTTAATCATATGATCGAGAAGCAGGTCCGCACAGTTGCGGGGGAACTACTTCCCTAAAGCCACACGCTTGTGGCTCTGACTTTACTATCTATTAACTACGTTATAAAATGATTGCTGCATTTTTTATTTTTTTTAAAAAATTAGAGAATTGAATAATTAATACTATGATTAAAACAATCTTTCATTGGCTTGTGTATAGTCAAAATTATCAATGATTATATACGCATTTTTAACAGATCAACGAACTTGTCATAAATTACTTTACATGCAATCTTGAAGATTTTGTTTTCTCATTGATTATATCATATAGCCACTCATTATACATGAATATCTTTTTTGGTATGAACAAATCTGTCTGACTCACAATATCTATATCTCTGACTTGCTGTGTAATCTCATCCATTTCAAATATTGTCTTACAGTACATAAACAACACAACCTGATTTTTTGCCAAAAATGGTATTTGTAAATAATATTGTGAAAACTTTTCATTTATTTTTACTATATCATCTGTAGATTCATGTTTGGTCCATACTAATATGGCAAATGGTATATATTCATACAATTTTTTAGGATCATACGTTAGTGTGAACTGTATATCCGAGTTATCATACAATTTGTCTCGACATCGAGAAATAGTCTTTACAGATAATGCAGTATCTTTTGCCATTGTGTGTGTTTTTTGTCGTGGTGATGTGATGAGTTTTTTGAGAATCTCAAAGTCTGTTCTTGTAAGTTTGTTGTGTGATGACGTATTTGATGACGTATTTGATGTACTCTGCGCCTCAAATATACTCAATATACGAACGTCTTTCATCAACGTTTTTGCTAGATCTATTTTCTGCTCTATCTCATCACCCCTCACAACTACGCCACATACCGTAACACCCCCTACGCATGGAACCATAAGATATGGTTTGCCTACCAATTTACATTGTTGTAATATGTTATCAGTATCTTGACCAGTCACTACAACATACAACACACCAAATCCAAACAGTGGTGGTTCTACCTTTAAGACGTATTGCTGTATGATACCTGCATCTTGCATCTTTTCTCTTCGAGATTTTACTGTCCCACCTGACATCTTTAACTTTATGCCGATACTGCGGTCAGACTCTCTGCAGTTGTCCAAAAGTATACTGAGAATCTTCATATCAAAATTGTCCATTATATAATGTAAAATCGATTTGCACAATATAGAAATTACTATTATGGGTAAAAATTGTCCATTATGATGAAATTTAGTAACATAGACATTATATATGCGACTATACTATACGTTGTATGAATTACAAGGTACGACTTGCCAAACGAATGCTGTTTAATCGCAAAGGCAGCTTGATAGGTGCTGTACTGGCAGTCACGATTGGCATATTGGTGATTCATGTTAACTTTGTAATATTTCAGGGACTCTTTGATGCTATTGTGAGGGATATCGGCGACTATCGTACAGGTGATGTTATCATAACTGATGAGGATAGTTTTATCGAAAAGTCTGATCTAGCCGTTACGAGCTGGTTTGAGCGCATCCCGTCTGTAGAGGCGGTCGCGCCTAGATTATCAGGCTCGGCCGAGATTAACATTACAAAAAATGGACGGGTTATTGAAGAGACCCGAGTGCCCGTTGTGGGAGTTGACCCGTACAAAGATATTCGAGCATCAACTGTTCATACAACTATCTCTGAAGGTAGTTACGTATTTGCGCGAAACTCTATAGTTTTGGGATCAAATGTGGCACGGGACTTGGGTAATGCAACAGTTGGTGATACACTCAAAGTTATGATTACTGATAGATGGGGTGAGGAACAGATACGTCGATTTATAGTATCTGGTATTGCAAGCTCCCCTGGTGGACAAGGATTTGATTTCAGTGTTGTTATGCATATTGACACACTGCGAGATATGATGGCACGTGACGGTGAGACTGGTTCGTTTATGGTGCGAATGGCAGACAAGTCACAGGCCTCTGATGTTAGGGATCTGTTTTTGCGATCTTTCCCAAATGATGACTTTTTGGCAGAGACGATAGAAGAGGCATCAGAAGAACAATTGCAGGGATTCCGATCAGGTATTGCCATGATAAATATGATCGGTTATTTTGGTATGATGTCATCAGCGTTTGCTATCGTAACTATACAAATGATGATTGTAAATGGCAAGACACGTGAGATTGGTATTTTACGAGCACTTGGCGCAAAACGTCGTGACATTTTGGTGATATTTATCATGCAAGGGATGTTGATTGGAGCAATAGGCGCAGGGGTAGGAACTGCTGCTGGTCTGTCATATACTGTGTATGCCAAGGAGACTAAAATGTCATTTAACAATAGTCTACCACTAGAGGTGAGTTATGATTGGCCAAAGATTATTCAAACTGCATTAACATCATTTGTGCTTGCAATAATTGCGTCGTTGTATCCGTCATATAGGGCGACTAGACTAGTACCTGTGGAGGCGATACGAGCTGTCTAATTATGGTAGTGGTGATTATGATGGCAGTTATGATGGCAATATTGTACTGCAAGTACAAAATGTCTCAAAGGTGTATGGTGAGGGGGACAACAAAGTAAAGGCGCTTGATAATGCATCTTTTAGTGTGTATAGAGGAGAGTTTGTGTTGATTGTGGGGTCGTCGGGTTCTGGCAAGACCACTCTATTGAATATGATCGGATTACTCAGTACACCATCAAGTGGGAGTATTATAATTAATGGTGTTAACGTTACAAAACTCAAAAGTACAAAGGCTGCTGTCTTTAGAAACAAACAACTAGGGTTTGTAGCTCAGTTTGCAAATTTATTATCAGACTTGACTGTAATTGAGAATGTCATGTTGCCTCGACAGATTGCAGGCGGCAAACTGAATCCGGGTAGCAGACTACTCAAAAAAGAAGCAATGGTAATGCTCAAAGAAGTAGGCTTAGAATCGCAGGCAAACAGACGTGCCAACAAGGTATCGGGAGGTCAAGCACAAAGAGCAGCTATTGCACGGGGATTGATAAACAAGCCTTCTATTGTACTTGCAGATGAGCCTACTGGTAATTTAGATTCTGTGACATCAGAGTCTGTGATACGATTGATGAAGTCTACTGCTAGGCAGTTAAATCAAACATTCATTATAGTGACACATGACAGACAGCATTTCGGTGACGTTGATCGTGTAATTACAGTTAGTGATGGCAAGATATCCGAAGAGGCATATTCAGAAGAGGTACCATATGTAAAGGGAGTGCAAGTTTGAATGGTGTCTGAGTTATCAAATATGATGGCACACTCAAATCGTGCTTTGTGTGTGATGGCTACTATAATGGTGATTAGTGTTCTTGCTACTAGTATATTTGCGCAAAGCAATGGTATGTGGACCCAGTCACAATTTGTGTATGCACAAAATAGTGGCGGCGGGTACTCAAACTCACCATTTGAGCGCGACTTTGGTGATGTGAAATTTCTTGATGCGTATTTTGGCACACTAGATGAAAAGATCGAAGTAGAGGCAGGTGACAACAACATACCATTTACACTGCTGTTTGCCAACGTAGGGACACAAGACATCACTGGAATAAATGGTCAACTCTCACTTCCCTTTGGATTTATCCCCCCTGATGGCCCTGGTACTGTCATATATGCGAACAGTGACACAAACGCCCTTGCAGGCGAGACCTTTGTACTCACATTTTATGTGAATATTGGAGAGAATACTGATATTGGATTGTATCCGGCAACTGCCAAGGTTGATTATTCACGTTTGCGCGAGTCTGGTGTACGTACAGAATTCGTTAATTTTGACTTTAGGGTCACAGGTGACACGGTTGTAAATGTTAAAGCACTAGACCCATTTTTGACATCACTGCGCACGAACAATGTTATAATTGAGATTAATAATGGTGGGACTGCTCCTCTTGCAGGTGTTGAAGTTTTAGCTGCAAATACGCAGACTGAGCGCGCCTCGACTACGGCCTCGACTACAAATGTTGAGAATGTTGTACTGTCACAGTCAAGTTGGGACTTGGGCCAGATTGAATCTGACACTACACAGATAATTACAACTACTGTGTATGTTCCAGAGAACTTGAGCGGTGAGACTTTGAGGATACCACTTGAGATCTCGTATTATAATGCGCACGGTGACAAGATTACAATCTCAAAAATTGTGGACTTTTTTATTAAAGGATTGATCGATCTGACAGTCTTTAATGTAGATGTGATAGAGATATCTGGTTCTCCTATGATAATCGGTGAGATCATAAATGAGGGAAATGAAGATGGACTGTTTGGATTTGTCCATGTGACGCCGCTTGGAGACTCTAATTTAGAGCCAGTATCGCAGTTTATAGATGAGATAGAGATAGATGCACCCGTGCCATTTAACATACCTGTGACGTTTGATGGGACTCCTGTGTATGGTGCACATGATATTCGTATTGATGTCAGGTATAAAGACAGCATAAGAGACGAACACATACTCACATATGATACTCAGGTTATGATACCGGAACCTCCGCCACCAGAACGTGGACCATTTGATATTTCAGTGTATAATGATGATGGTGATGATAATGGTTCTGAGTTGATTGGCAATGTCTCAACACCATCATCTTTGCAGAACATGCTAGTTGCAGGTATACTTGTGTTGGCTGTGGTTGTGGGGGTGATAGTGTGGAGAGTATCATCGCGCAGACGGCAACGACGTGATGAATCTGATGATGACTGATATTTTGTACGTAATGGTTTGTACGTAATGGTTTGTACGTAATGGTTTGTACGTAATGGTTTGTACGTAATGGTTTGTACGTAATGGTTTGTACGTAATGGTTTGTACGTAATGGTTTGTACGTAATGGTTTGTACGTAATGGTTTGTACGGTTTGTAGATGTAGTACTATTACTAATTACAATTTGGTCGACCATGTTACAAATCTGTGCATAAATTTTTCTAGCTAATTATTGGCACATATTACACAATTGTAAATGGTAATATAACAACTAAACCGCATGACTGATTAATACAACAATTATTGTAATTTTGTTGGAGACTCACAGATTATTGACGTTTGTAGGCGCAGTACTACTTGTTGTCACGTTTTTTCTCAATAATAGTTATGTTGAGAATAATTCTATTTCACCTGACATTGATAAGAACATTAAAAGTGACACTGTAAATGATTTGACTAGTGATACCATTGAAGAATTCAATTATGCATATGTGACTGGAGCTGTGATGATTGGAGCATTTATTGCAAGTTTTGTCTTTTTTACCAAAAACAAGGCAAAGCGTGGACTTTTATCATAAATTGCAAAGTTACCTGACAGTTGACTCTATTGTTAGAGTCTATTTTTAATCTGTATTTTATAAGATTATATTACAATATATTTAGGAAAAATAATTTTTATGTACTTTTATATATTTTTGTTAAAATCAACAGTTGTATCATATTGTAAATAATTTTTAATCTAACAAAAAATTTTATATGAATATATTAATTTAATTTTATAAAGGGGTTACGTTAATTGTTTGTAATGACAAAGACCGATGTTGCAACAACTACTACAAGGCGAAAAATGGAGCTGGCCCCCAGTGTGCTAAAGTGGGCACGCGAGCGTGCAGACTTGAGTATTGATGATTTGGCAAAAAAAATCCGCACAAAACCACAGCGAGTAGAAGAATGGGAAGCCACCGGACAGTTGTCACGAAATCACGCAGAAAAGCTTGCTCGATATACCCATACACCATTTGGCTATTTATTTATGAAGAAACCAATAATAGAATCGCTACCAATTGTGGATTTTCGCACGCATAAAGACTATAACCAACTGCAAATTATTGCAAGCCCAGGACTATTGTCTACAATATACCATATGCAAAACAGACAAGAATGGATGCGCAGTTATATGCTAGAGTTTGATATCAAACCTCCAACATTTGTGGGACAGTATAAAAACAAACCCATACCTGTTGTATCTGATGCAATGCACAAAACCTTGGGCCTTTGTAAAGAATGGTTCTCTGAGCACTCTACGTTGGACCGTGCATTTTCTCATCTGATCGGACGCATTGATGAAATAGGTATAATGGCTATAGTAGATGGCACAGTCAGAGGTAATACACACCACAAACTAGATCCTAATGAGTTTCAAGGGTTTGCGCTAGTAGATGATTATGCTCCGCTAATATTTGTTAATGGTGCAGATTACAAAGCCGCACAGATGTTTACTGTTGCACATGAACTTGCGCATATATTTATTGGTGCAGAGGGACTTTCATCGCTGAATAAAACTCTGCCACTATTTGATAATAAAGTGGAGAGGCGGTGCAATAAAATTGCCGCAGAGTTTTTAATTCCTAGTGATGCATTATTTGATTTTATGTCCAAAAAAGAGCATGGGGATAATAGCGCGGCCAAATACTATAAGGTTAGTCGTATAATGACTATGAGGCGTATGTCTGATGCAGGGGTTATCGGCAAGAGGGGTTTTGATATAATTTATTCTAACTATGCAAAACATCAGCAACTTATACGGAAAAAAAATGGCGGCAACTATTGGCACCCGATAAAATATCGTATAGGTGAGAGATTTGGAAAAGCAATCGTGCTAGCCGTAGCAGAAGGTCGACTGTCTTATACTGATGCGTACAGTTTGACAGGCATACGTGGTGGTGCATTTGAGCGATATGCACAAAGGATGTGTTAATTAGATGACATCTGTCAAAGATGTGTTTGTGTTAGATGCAAACGTATTCATCAATGCCAACAACACGTATTATGCGCGGGATATATGTAATAAATTCTGGTTACACCTTACATCTTACAACAAACAAGGGACAGTGTGCAGCATAGATAGAATATATGATGAATTAGATGGTAGACAAGATGATCTTAATAAATGGGCCACAGAGAACAAAGCAATGTTTGTATCGACACATGATCTACATATAGAACAAAACTACGGTAAAATAGTGACTTGGGTTGGCAGCAAGCAATATTTGGCTGCTGCGGCAAAAGATGAGTTTTATCGTATAGCAGATGGTTGGCTTGCCGCTTATGCACTTACTACTGGGTATACACTAGTCACACATGAGAAACCTGAACCAAAATCACGCAAGCACATAAAACTACCAGATGTTTGTAAAGAGTTTAACATATCATATACAGACACGTTTACTATGATGCGCAAGATTGGAATGCGTCTATGTTGAATATTATTATTGTATTATGCCTAATTTTTGCTAGGAATTGAACTTAGAATTATGGCGTACACAAACACCACACATGTGATCAAAATTTAAGGTTATAACCTATATCACACATATCTCAACATGGCATCAAAAGAGATACGTGTCCCAAAAGAGGTTCGAGAGATTATGCCTAATTGGGCGCAAGAAACGATTCTGGGATACCCGCAGGGTTCTATCAAACAGTATCGTTATGGTACTTTGCACATACGTGAATATGACTCTGAATATATAGTACATACTGATAAAATAGACCCGCGCAAGGATGCACTTGGCCATTTATTGCATGATGCACCAGAGATATTGGCTGGAGTTGCAGGTGGACTGATTGCTGGAGCATATGTAGCATCAAATATGAAAAACACCAAAAATAGAAAAAAAAAGAAGAAAAGTTACACTGATGTCATATTTACTGCTATATCATCTGGATATGTTTCATATTTTACAGCAAAAGAGATTCGCAACTATCTATCTACTCGTTATCACAATGATGACCCCCATCATGATAACCCCCATCATAATAACAAAAAACACAAAAGGACAAGGAATGACTAATGTCAGTAAATCTACGTGCCATTGGAATACTGATAAAATTAATGCCATCATTTATTGCGTTGCGCCGCGACAGACGCAAGTGGGCCTCTATCTCTGCATCCAAAAGATCATCTGCGCCGCAAAATCACGCCCCCATTGATGTTTCAAAGTTCCAATCACATGCGCGTCGTATGCTCGACACATTTGTGTCACTTGGTCCTGTTTACATAAAACTAGGTCAATGGCTTTCGTCTCGCGCAGATATACTACCGCATCCATATCTAGAAGAGTTGGCAAAACTTCAAGATGATGTACCTGCTGCGCCATTTGAGATGGTAAAGCCAATTCTAGAAAAGAATTTGGGGCCATTGAATGAAACATTTGATGAGATTAACTATGAGTCGATATCTGGCGCTTCTTTGGGACAAGTATACTTGGCCACATATGATGGAAAGCAGGTAGCCATAAAGGTAAAGAGGCCTGAGATTGAAAAGGTTGTGAGCCTTGATCTCAAAGTGCTCAAAAAAGTCCTACCTATTGCACTACGTTTTGTGGATCCGAATCTACGATATTCAGCAAAGGCAATGTTATCGCAATTTATCGAGAGCATATATGAGGAGATGGACTATACGGCTGAATCTGCGAATCTAAAGCGAATAAAAAATGATATGCAAACTAGTGGTCGTGACGTTGTGGTACCATCTGTATATGATGATTTATCCTCTAAAGATATACTCACAATGGAGTACATACCTGGTATCAAAATAACTAACATCAAATCATTAGATGAACTAGGTATTGATAGAACTAAACTAGTCATTGATGTTCACAAGATATTCTTTACCATGTTGTTGAGGCACTCGGTATTTCATGCAGATCCGCATCCTGGCAATATCTCTGTTGCAGATGACGGTAGACTGATCTTATATGACTATGGAATGGTCGGAAGACTTGACAATGAGACTCGCATGAAACTAGTCAGGTTGTATCTGGCACTAGTCGAAAAAGATTCATCAAGAACAGTTAATGCGATGGATGATCTAGGAATGCTGATACCTGACTTTGATCGTTATGTGCTTGTAAAGGGGATAGATATGACCATTGAGGCCATGCATGGACGCAAGCCTGATGAGATGGAAGTCGACAGTCTGATGGAACTTGCAAATAGGACGATGAGTAGATTTCCGTTTATACTTCCAAAGAATCTTGCACTGTACATGCGCATGGCATCTATAATTGAAGGTATATACAAGACACATCAGGTAGAGTTCAAGTTCGTACGCGTATTACGTGAGATACTCGAAGAAGAACAACTGATCAAAGATGCGTATGTAGAAGAGATAAAGCACTCTATTACAAGATTTGCAAAATCAATTGATGATGCTATACATTTAGCGCCAGAATTAAAGCGTCATTTAGATGAGACTCGGTCTGCACAATATCAGATGCGACGACGTAATAGTTCTGGTATCATACTGTTATCGGGTGCTATCTTTTCTGGTATGTTGTTTGTTGGTTCTACTGTTTTGATGGCAACATCTGCAACAGATATTGGAGTTGTGGGTATGGTAGGCTCGTTTGTATCAATGGGAATATTCTCATTGTTTGCCAAAACGAGGCGTTAACTGCGGGGTGTACTAGTCTATTGGAATCACTAGCCCGCGGCGTTTTCTTATTGGTATTGTAATTAAAAGTACCCCATTGTCGTATTTGGCAGTAGTAGATTTGCGTGTATCCTCGTCGTTTTTCCCCTCTTCTTTTTTTGATGCACCATACACAGAAATAGGAAGCCGTATCTTTTTGTCTATGAAATTGGGACGTTGTGCGCATATTATCTTGTAATCGTGATTACTATTATCGGCATTGTCTTTTGCAGCATCGGACATATCATCCACTCTTTTTTTGCGTGCTTTGATGTGTAATATTTTGCCTCTCTGTGTTATATCGATGTCTTTTTTATCAAATCCTGGCACATCTACTGTTACTAAAAGATAATCGTCTTTGATAGTCATATCAACTGGTGGCAGTACAAACTCGTAAAACTCCCTCGTCTTACTCTCAATCTCTTTTGCCATCTCTTTTGCCATGTTCTCTACTAGTCTCATTATTGAAACTATGATTTTTTAGTTATAAGTAGTTGATTGTACAGTCGTACGTAGCCATTCAACTCTATTTTCAAATTTAGGCACAAATTCACCGTCTAGCGTCTGGCGCAGGGTCTGAATAGTTACCAGTCGCACGTATAATAAAACTATATTTTTAAAATAAGTAATACTTGCAAATAATAAGGGATGTAAATTAAATACATCTTTAAAATTGCGTATCTTTTGTATATCTACTTTTTAATATACGTGTAATAATTTCTGTTTAATTTTGCATAAATATTGCCTATAATAATATGTACATTTATATAGATTATTATGAAGTGACATATGGGCAACAATGATTAGGATTGATTATAGCAATAGAAGGTATCGACAAAGCCGGCAAACAGACACAAGCAAGCGTATTGAGCATTGCACTTGAAAAACAGCATTTATCATCAAAAATATTACATTTTCCAGATTATAGTACACATGTAGGCAAAGAGATAACTCGACACTTGAAGACTCGTAGTAATATGCGTGTATTGCATTGTCTGCAGGCAGCAAACAAGTGGGAGAGCCTTGATGTAATACAGGATGCATGCCAAAAATATGATGTGGTGATAATTGACCGCTATTTGACATCTAATATAGTGTATGGTATGGCAAATCAATTAGATAAATTGTGGCTTGAGAACCTTGAGCGTGGATTGCCAAAAACTGATCTTAACATTTTACTGGATATATCAGTAGATGAATCATTTAGACGATCGCCTGATAATCGTGACAAATTTGAGGAAAATCGAAGCTTTCTTGAAAGAGTACGAAGCGAATATCAAAAGATGGCAGAGAGTGAAAGATGGTTGATCGTTGATGCAAATAGGACAAAAGAAGAAATACATCAAGACATTTTTCAATATGTAATTTCAAATGTGATTAAATAATATATTCTATTTAAATACATAATTTATTACATATAATTACATATAATTACATATAATTACATATAATTACAGTAAGTATTCATCAATTTTTTGTAGATTTCTACTAGTTCAATATTGTGCTAAAATGCACTGTCGCCATACATTAACTTTGTATTTTAAAAGATGTAAATATGTTTGTACTAGAAAAATAAAACTCACAAGCATATATAATTACTCACTCATTCTCTAGTCCACATTATGTCTACAGTACAGCGCGCGTCAGTCATACACACAGAGAAATTTACCGTATTTGGAACAACTCAAAGTAAAAAATTTCAAAAGTTTAAAGGAACTAGAGATTATGTTTGAGCATTTCAATGTGTTTGTTGGGGTTAATGCATTAGACAAGTCTAATTTTGTGTTAAACAAGCTCCACGACTGATATGATTATTCAAAAATAACTCCTAGCTAAATGTATTGCATGCACGATACTTGATATGCAATGAAGGATGTGACCAAATACAAGTATGTGATTTCATTAGTGCATCCAAAGAAATTGATTCACACTAACACTCACGCGTACGATGTACAGGAAAAATATCGAGAAACTTGGTGCCGTATGTGACTCTGACCAAAATACCCTCCAGTCTGTTGACATGCAGGACATACGATACTTTATGGTAAAGGGGGCACGTGTAACGGAATGGGTGGTAATGAAGCGCGCATTGACCTGACTGAAGCGCTTGACAAGATCGACTGTCTGGGACACGGTGTCTACGACCATTTTATCGGCTTTCGTAACTACCCGACCCGTGAGATGGTGCAGTTTGTACACTATGCCGAGATTAACTGGTATGCAGACGTCCCAATATGTCAAGATGGCAACGAGCACCACTGGGACGGATACGTGTTGGGGGTGCCATACGGATAGTATGAACGCGGTAAAAACCAACTGTCAGGATGTTCTTTGAGGGCGCGTGGTGGTTTTACTTTCTACCGTTTAAGATGAACCGGATGCCCGTTGAAATAAGAAACACACGTGGCGCCTGAGGACAATTCTTACTTTTCGAGTATTTTTCAATCCCAACTTGTCGCGTCAAGTTCTATTACTGATCTCTTGATCCGACTGGCAACTTTTCTGTGTAGGTTGTTGAATTCCCGGTAATTTTTAAGGTTCTTTTGACGTGCAAGGTGTTCGTATTCACCATACTGGTCCAGAATTTCAACAGATATTCTGTTGTATACACTGAATTTCTGTGGATAGAGGGCGGCGGCAAGGCCGGAAATGAAGGCGGGGCCAAATGTCCTGCATGTGACATCTTTTTCTTCAAACATCTCTAGTTTGCTGTAAAGTTGGGCATCGTTGTAGTTTTTATGATTATAGAGTGCCTCAACCACATCCAAGAATGTGCTGCGCGCCTGCTCGCCATATTCCTTCACAATGGTTCGACTCAAAGATTTGTATCGGCCATGTTTTGAGAGGGTCATTATGTTGTTCCTTAGGGGTTCTTCCAAGTGTAGTTCAACCAACACCTTCCCTAATGTTACTTTTTCGCCAGTCACATAATCAAATATGTTAAGATATGCACGTATCATGGAGCGGAACTGTTGTCCGTCTCTTTCCAATTCATCACTGTTCTCCATAACATACCTGTCAGTAAACAGACGGATAACTTTGTTTGATCGTTTGATTTCTTCAAGGCGATCGGGGTCTGTGTGGCCTTGTTTGTAGTCCTTACAAAGAGCGTCAAAGTCGGACGTCATGCATGCAATTTCTAGAAGATAATATTTAACTCTTAGTCGATAGAGGAGGTTGGTGCATATCTATTCACAACCGTAAAATAGCGTCACCTGCGTACCAAACTGTGAAAAACCACAACAGCGCGAATCGATGGATATGCGCGATCATTGTGGTGTCTTTCGTTGTGCTTGTCTCGGTTTTCTTTTGGCCGTACATGTGGCAAGGTGAGATCCTGGGCAAGTGGGCGTCCATAGTGACCATTCTCTCACTGGTTGGCGTGCCCATTGCCTATTTTGTAAAACAAAATGAAAGGGAAAATGAGAGGGAGATGGAAAGGGAACGGGAAAGGAAGATGGCCGAAACCATGGAAAAGGAAAGGAAGATGACAGAAGTGCTAGAAAGGGAGCGCACGTCAAAAAATCTGTACGGGGAATTATTCGATACTTTGTCCGCCATAAAAGGCGACACATTCCCAAAAGATCTGCTTGATGTGGAATTCAACGGCAAAACCCTTACATTTACAAACAGATTTCTTAACCACGACATATACGACAGCCTTATCTTTTCGGGAGGAATAAAATTTCTCGATTCTGAGTTACACCAGAAGACACAAAACATATTCAACATGATTAAAAACCACAATCATTATCTGAGGCTGACCATAGAAAATAGGGGCAGAGATGAAAAGATTTCGAGAGCCACGATGCAATATTATGTACTCTTAGACAAATACGAAAGGCGGTTACTGGATGAAATTCCGTTCATGATGACCCATTTGGAAAAAAAGTTTGGGTTCAAATCACCTAACTAGCGTTGGAACGTCCCTTGGACTGGGTGATACGGGGATCGTCGATGACAGGCGCGTCTTGACTACCTGTCAGCGCCCTCGAATCGTCCAAGGCCTTGCTAGGCTGATCTGGGGCGTCTATACTGTTCTTTAGAAGGTTCATGTGTCTCTTACGTCTGCCTACAATTTAAGAGTTTGAGAGGCGGGTGGTGGAAACAGAACGTCTCGTGGTATGGAAGTCAACTCAATATTATTCACACTACTTGCAACAGGTAAGATCAGAGGCGAGAGCTCTTTTGATATGCTGTGCAAGAGATGCAAACCAGGCTAAAACTACAGAATTATTTGTGCTCATCTGCGCGTTATCATTACCAATTGATTATATGTAAATATACAATATCGAGATCACCACGATCAGAAAAATGCGCATGATCTTTTACCTTGTGTGTGTGCGCTTCAAAAAGCAAAATAGTTACCATCCCTCCGTTCAAAGTGCCTGTTTAGTAAACAAAAAATAACAAATAAATCGCATCATTGTATGAGTCCCTCACAACATCACACCTCTGCAAAACACAAAAAACACCTAGACATACTTGACCCTGTACATGAATATATCAAAGTACTAGATCATGAAATTGCCATTATAGATCATCCGCTGTTTCAACGATTAAGGCGCATACGTCAGTTGAGTGGTGTGTATCTTACATATCCATCTGCGCAACATACGCGCTTTGAGCACTCATTGGGCACGATGCATATTGCAGACCAAGCAGGACGTACACTAATTGAAAAGTCGATGATGAGCACAGATGAACTATTCTTGTTACGCTTGGCGGCTTTACTGCATGATGTAGGACACGGACCATTTTCTCATTTATTCGAAGAAGTACTGCGACGCAGTCACACCTCACACGAAGAGTTTGGCAAGCGACTCATACACGAATCAGAGATTGGTGATATCTTATCTGAGAATGGTTATGACAAAAGAGTGATTACTGATATTGCATTTGGCACATCAAAATACCAATATATGAATAGTATAATATCTGGTGTACTAAGCGCCGATATGATGGATTATCTGCGTCGTGACAGTTACTTTACAGGCGCTCAGATGGGACGCACAGAACATCAGCGAATAATTCAAGCATTTGTGGTTCACAAAAATGAACTGGCAATTGATCAATCTGCTCTGTATTCGTTTGAGTCTATAATGCATGCACGATATCAAATGTTCAAGGCAGTCTACTTTCATCGCACAGTCAGAGCTGCTGATGTAATGTTGCTAGAGGCACTCAGACTGTCTGATGATGTACTCGGATTTACCAAATTTGATCTACAAAAGATACCCAATCTGACTGATGAGCCTGTTTTATACATGATGGCAACTACTAATATTGCACAACTTGCAAGGGCACGCTCACTTGCAACAGACTATCAATATCGTCGTTTACTCAAATGTGCATTTGAGCATATTGCAATGAGCAGACAAAAATTACAAGGCATTGACCCTGAGCGTTTGCGCTCTACCATATCTGATGCATCAGGTGTTCCTGAATCAGAAATATTCGTTGATAGCTCGGCTACCCCTTCTATACCACTTGCACCATCAAAAAATGAATCAAGTCACATATTTGTCATACCCCACAAACATCACACTGATGATCGTATAGATGGTACACATTATAATGACATACAAGCTCAAAAGATGCCAATATCTGATATTCCATCTGTGAATGCAATCTCTGGGTTTATGAACATATTACGAGTTTACACTACACCCAAATATCATAACAATGTTGAAATTACAACACAAAAGATACTAGATGATATATCATGACTGCGACCACTACCACTACCACAAAAACAACAACTACACATCAAGGCAAAAAAGATCGCCCCATTATCGTACTCAAACTATCTGGTAGAGTGTTTGATCCGGACAATACTCGTGCACTCAAAGACTATGCCTCTTTTTTTGTAAAGATAAGCAAGGTATGTCAACCTGTTATCGTTGCAGGTGGGGGTACGACTGCACGACGTTTCATATCAGATGCACGTTTTTTTGGTGCAGACGAGTCTACACTTGATGAGCTTGGAATCGAGATATCACGATTAAATGCCAAATTATTGATTTATGCTCTGGGGCGTTTTGCGTACTCGCACCCCCCTGCTACTCTTCAAGAGATACGTCATGCAGTAGATGAAAATTTGATAGTGGTTACGGGTGGATTGCACCCAGGTCAGTCCACAAATGGTACTGCTGCTCTAATTGCAGAAAAGGTAAATGCAGAGATGTTCATCAATGCCACTGATGTTGATGGCGTATATGATAAGGATCCGAACAAGTTCAAACAGGCAAAAAAATTCAAACGCATCGAACTCAAAGCACTCAAGAGCATGCTAGTGCAAGAGGACTCTGTGGCAGGTGGGTATGACTTGATGGATATTGTGGCGCTCAAAATTATAGAGCGCTCTAGAATAAAGACACGAATAATCAAAGCAGACATTAAGATGATTCAAAGCACGATACTCAAAGAACACGCCAGTTATGGAACGGAGATTGTTTTACCAACTACTATTACCACAACTACCACAACAACAACTACATAATATCATCTGCATTAATGGTCCGTCTAGTCTCTGACCATATTTGAATTTCAGCTCCTGAATACTTGTCCATCCCATCTCCTATCAGTTTTTGATATATTTTGGATGCCTCTTGTATTGTAGTGGCTTTTGATTGTGCCTTTGTATACCCATCAGCATCAGTTATGATGGCAACAAACCCGTCTGCTGACTCTACCACAGCTGCCATCTCTTCTTCACCCACTGGCTCAAATACACCGCCGATCTTTTTTGTTGTTAATGTGAGCATGGCAAATCCTGCTGCATCAAACATCTTCAACTGTGACTGGTTTGCCCTTTGTTTGCCCTTTTGGACTGCTTGAAAGTATTGCATGATATTATGGCAAATATACTAATGTTATAATAACCAAACATTACATGCATTATATTGAATCCCAAAATCTTTGTAGGTGTAGCAGTTGTAGCGATGGTAGCCATAATCGCTAGCATACTAGTCGTAGGGCCCACAATGATGATAGTAGATGATAGTAGTCCGTTTGGTACAGATAGATCTCTGTCTACTGCTGAGCAGATAATTCCACTTCAAGTGTCATTAAATGATATTCAATTGGAGCGTATATCTGATCGTTCTGCGACACTAGAGGTATCATTTGTACTGTATAATCCCAACCCACGCTCGATGATCGTTCAGACACTTGACTATCGACTCTTTGAGCACAAATACCATGATGATGATGAGGGCGCACTTGGGGGAGGTCAAATCGGTAGCAGACCTGAGGGAATGGTAGAGTTCAGTTCCAACTATTACACACTGTTATCTGATTCGTCAATTATACTTCGAGATACTGTTAGACTCTCAAACACTGGTAGCTCAGAATTTTGGAGTGCACTTGAGGCAGGTGATGTGTCGTGGCGTGTGGCAGGTGACGTCTTTTATAATTTGAGTTCAATGACTAGTGGACAAGAAAACCGACTGACCTTTGATATTACGCCTTGATGTATCATAAAATTTTAAAATTATGATATTTTCATTATAGCAAAATCTTCATGCCAAAGTTATAAAAGCACTAAAAAACGACTTTATTCAAATGGCAGAAGCAGGAATGGCCGCATTTGGAGCAGCAGCAGGCGTTGCAATTGCACTTGCAGTAGTATGTTTTGCACTTCGCGGTAAAGGGCATCCAGAGCCTATAGAATAAACGATAAGAAGAATCTTGTCACTTTTTCAGCTACTATATAGCGTATGCTATGCTCGTTTGGTAACCATTCACCCCACCTTTTATGTCGACATCAGATGTTAGGTGGTGGTGGTAGTGGTGGTCATTTTATACCTAAATTTGGAAATGGTTTAAACTTACCTCGCCTGTGTTTCGTTGTTATGTGTGTCTGTGGCTTTTATTGTTTGAATTGTGTTAGTCTTTCTTACTTGCTAATCCAAACATCTCATTTAATGATAATTGTTTTGTATTTCGTCGTGTGGTATAACATCTCTCATAATATTGACAGTCTGCACATTCTGATGATGGCTCCAAGATGGGTGTCTTGTCTTCTTTAAGTAAATTTGATAGTACGCGTGTCCTTCTTATGGTCTCCCCGAACATCTTTTTGTTGCGTGCAAGCGAAAACATTGTTTCTTTGCGGTCACCTGACATGTAAACTATAATCCCACTCTCTTTGTCGTACATCCACATACATGCATTTAGGTATAACACGTCTGCTGCATGTGGACTCTCTATCTCATCTTCTAATTCACTCTGAGTGTTAAATGTGACAGGAAAGGGCCTAAACAACACCACAACATCATCTGCAATCATGTCTGCTCTACCTTCTAGTGTAACATCATCTGCAATCTCAAATGTCTTTGGTTCGCATCCATATTGCATCTTGCGCAACAGTCCTGATAAAAGATCATTAAAACCACGCGTCTCAACATCTCTTTGATCCGTTCTATCATAGTATGATCTGCGCATGCATCCGACTATCTCTTTTAGATGTATCTTGTTGTTGTTTTTGGTATCTATTGCAGTATCCAACTCTCGCCTAATCGAGTCTATTGCATTTTGAACTATACTGCGATAGTCCCTATCACCCATCAATGTTTTTTGTATATTGTCATTGTTCTTATAGTTTGGTGTTGTGTGTGTATGTAAAGTATAATTATTTATTAATATTTATTCACTAATAATTATATGAACTTTATCATTTGAATTTTATTCTAATTTTTAAAAATAAAAAAAGTATTACTTTGATTGCTTATATGGATTTTTTAAATTATACTTGTCTCTATAATCTTTTTTTGACTGGTGTTTGATGCATCGTAACCGTTTAATCCTCGTGCCCGCGCCAAACGTTTCGATAAATCTATGCCTAAATTTGGCAAGAGGTTGAACGGTTACGATTGTTTTACACAGGTTCTCTTGCAAAATCGGTGTTTATATACTTTTTATCTGAATTTGGTATTTGATAACGTTTTTATACTTTTTTGTATGACTATGACGATAGTTTGAATAAGGATAGTTAGAGGTATCAAAAAGACAAACGAGAGTGGTTCATCTTGAAGATTGATTGTCACCGTGACATACAGATGTAGAGTGTTTGTGTATATGATGTGTAATGTACAGAGTCTGGCTCAGGCAGAGGCGTATGGAAATGAACGTTATCCAAGCATCACAACTATCTGCAAGATCAGAGTCTTTTACTGGTATAATGTCAATTCCAATTGCCTTGGCAGGCGTCATGTTGTTTTTGAGGCTTGTGTGTTTTCTAAAAAAGTTATGATATACTATGCAGACGTAAGAGTCCGGGGTCCTCTGATTTTAGTCCACGTACACACTTGAGTCTATCCTCAAATTCTCCATTGAGTCGTTCGTAGACGTTATTTTGATTAAAAAGATTCTGTATGTGTATCTCACGTATGTGTACAAACACCGATCCCGCCCGCCTAAAGAATACTTTTCTGGCAGGCTTTATGAACTCCTGCAGTCCGTCACTTACAAGTATTGGTAGCCTACGCGTACGGGCAGCAGCCATTTGAAACAGGTTAGTGGGATCAGATCCCTTTTTCTTCTTGAGGATCTCGTTAAAACAAATCGGCTTGCGCCATCCATTACACCAAACAAATATCTGGTCAGTTTACGTATTTTAAATTCTAGGTCGACATGCCACTGAAACCATGCATCAAGACACAACAAACTTACCGTAGCATGATTCGCGAATATCATCAGTCCACCTATGTATTGTAGATGGGTTTATGATGATCTCATCCATTGCAAGCTGCGCACATACTTCTTCTGAGACATTTTAGTTGCCATCATGGACAACGCTTTTGCTATTAATGCATCAAAATGCCGCCCCTTGAACCCTTCCATTCCAGAGAATGTACGGCCACATTTTTTGCACATGTATCGCCTCACAGATCTTTTTCTCTTACACTTGCGCTCTCCCCATCCTTCTTTGGATTGCATTTTGGATACTGACATCTCAATTTTTTGCGCCTAATCTGTATCCTTTTTCTACGCCCACACCACCACTTTGTCTAAGATCTTGTATACCCCCACCACATGCTTGCATATCTTTTTTCCATTTTGATTGGCCTCACACTGACATCTCATTCCAAGTGAACTAAGCGACACCACATACAATAGACCTTGCACAGTTTGCGATGCGACTGATCGAGCTCAGTGTAGTTATGGCACTGCAATGCATGCAATCTGAATGCCTGCTTTCTTAATTGCATCAATCTGACTGGAGCGTCTGCTTGCAGGCTTTGGGTTGTCATTTTCCAATGTTTTTGATCGTTTCGCCTACCGCCTTTTCTTCCTGAACGTTTCATTATACATAATCGATATATAAGCATGCGCAATCCGATGCCTAACATGTACTGGAACAACAAACATGCAATGGGCTGCCAATGGTTCCAAGTATCCATAACCCACAACGTACTAGTTACTCGTACATGGTCCTTGCCAAACTTTAACCCAGAGGGTTTGAAGTTTATCATACGTGGCGACAAAATACTAGTTACGTGTCCGGATTGACTTGCCACCAACCGCGTTTTACACACTAACTTTTTATGTCAAGCTGGCGTGAAATCCACAACATGATTCCAGTGGTCATAAAAAAAGGGCACATCCGAAAAGCCATGCAGAGAATAACCATTGATGGGTTTCCAACTCGACGCAAGAGCAGAGATTACTGTCTTGTAGCAGACGGTAGGTGCTTTCCGCCGAAATACACGATCGCGTTGGCCCATGAGATCGCCACAGGAGATTTTCTGGACTCGGAAGAATTCTCCGGAGGTGACGAGTCTGAGCGCTTTCTTAAGGGTCACGGATTTGACGTAATCGAATGTAAATGTGGGGGGTACCATCGAGATGCCAGTTCTGCATCTATGGCACAGCAGGACTCGACGCGGCAGGATGTTGGCCCAGACGGCGATCGTAGCAGACGCGCCTCAGACAGTTCCGGTGCAACCATTCGTCACACGTCCGGTCGGACGGAATCAACCCTGCGCGTGGCACTGGTGTTCCCATCGCTGGATTCGGACTGCAGCTGGCTTCCTGACGCAGACGCATTTGCCTGCGAGAAGATGGACTTTGTGCTCTTTCCAGAGGGATACGTTGATTCGTCTGATAAGGAGACACTCGAGAAACTGAAGAGACTTGCGTCTAAATTGGACGCGCCATTGCTGGTGGGAGCAGGTGACGATGAGCAGACTCTTCTTCGTTTTAATCCAGACGGTTCCGAACCATTTCTTTTGTACACAAAACACTCCACCGCCGGTGTGATTGCATTTGAGAAGGACGACTGGAATCCACGTGACTGCCTGAGCACGTTTGAGTTGGGTGGCGTAAAGGCCGGGGCGACAATCTGCCATGATCATTATCTGGGGATGCTCCAGCGCTATCTGTACAAGAACGGCGGCGCGCGTCTGTGGCTGAACCCGAGCGGTACCAATGTGCTTGATGCCAAGTGGGCATCACTCCTGCGGCTGAGGGCGGTGGAGAATCGACTCTTTGCTCTCTGCACGCTCCACGATGACCAGGAAGCACGGACGTATACTCACCCCTTTGCGTTTTCGCCTGATGGCAACGAACTTTGTGCCCGGAGGGCCGGTTCCGCAGACAGTCAGCCGATCTCGGACTGTACGGAGGCCGATGTCGTCTATATCGTCGATCTCGACACCGCCTCTGCTGGCAAGTCGATCGACTGGTCGAACCTTCCGTGCGCCAGCAAGGCGCAGAGGCAGAATAAGAACCCCCAAAAGCCCGTTCGCGTATCGCTGAAGAATGGACAGCCGATGGTGTGTGTAGCAGGGGGACGCTGGCATAATAGCGCAGATGACTGCTGCATTCAGACGGAGCATGGCGGGGTATACGTGGGCGTGATACGCGGCAAGCGCATTCTGGATGCCGCCGCACGCTTTTGTGTGATTGACCGTGCGTATGATATGAACTGCCGCCCGATCATCTGGAACCACTGGAATCATCGTCTCCCGACAGACTCGGATCGCCTAGCAAACCTCATGATGGGAATGGCAATCGAGTGCTGTGCGCCGATAATAGTTTCAGACAAAGACAGGATTCACGAACTGGTGGAGTTGTCTAACAGTAACAAGATTCCAGTCCGGAGAATTGTTAAACGGTCCGAACCCGCTGTGGTCGATGTCGGACGTGCGTGGGGCCTACCTAGCGCACTCAAGATGGCCACCGAAAATACACCGGAGGCATATAAGCGGTATCGGAGTCTGGCCAAGTGACCCCGCGCCGCGTCAAAAGTGTTGACCCGTCCGTCCCAATCTACGTCAGTAGTTTGCAATGTGCTCAATTTTAATGATCTTATTTTTAATTATGCTTTGGCATATTGTAGATTATCAAATAAAATCATATAAAACACATTGTGAACTATTGATTTGATTAAAGTAGATGTTGTTGGTATGTTAAAATCTATTACTTTAAATTAAAAAACATATATTGTAATATAGTGTTATAATATTATGTGGCAAACACCTACTGGTATAGATAGGCCATCATCAGATACGTATGTGCAAAAGATATCACAGATGCCAGAGAATTATCGTGTACTTGAGCGAATACCACTACATCATGAAAAAATTCCAATAACATTTGAGTCTCTACAAAAGGATGATGCAACTACCATAATTATTGTAGATTTGGAGACTACTGGAATGGAATTTGATGATAAAATAATTGAGATATGCATGTTAAAATGTACGTATAATCAAGACGGACAATTATCAAGTATAGATGAGATATTAAGTATGCTCCAAGACCCGGGTGAGCCTATACATGAGAATATAACAAATTTGACTGGCATAACAGATGATATGGTGCAAGGAAAACAGATTGACTGGGATATGGTACAAGATATGTTGAAATGTGATGACATGTCTGCTGTAGTCGCACATAATGCATCATTTGATCGACCACGTTTTGAGAAAATGTGTCCAAATGACTTACCTTGGAGATGTACAGTACAAGAGATCCCATGGCGAATGTTTGGACATAACACATCAAATCTAGGTGACATTATGATGCGTGAAGGGTGGTTTTTTGATGCACATAGGGCCCACAATGACTGTCTGGCAACTGCGTGGATGTTACATGTGATACCTGGCACCTTACATTCACTGTTAGAGCCTAAATGGAAGATCAAGGTGTTTAATGCATTTGATATAAAAGATCAATTAAAAAGTCGTGGGTACAAGTGGTATAACCCTGAAAAGTATTGGTGGACATACACATCAGATTATGAATATGAGTATGAATACTTGGAAGACTTGCAATCAAATTATATGGTCAAAAAACAAAATACTGATCCGCGTAAAATGTACAAAGAGTTTAAATGACTTTGGATGCAGCATGATTGGTTATGTCAAAATTCATCGCATAATCAAGTTATCATTTCTGAAAATGTTGCTGTGTAAATTCTTGGAACATGTCTAGTCTTAACATTTAGCACCTGAGCCGGGTAGCAAATTTTGAAATGTTTTTTCATTATTTTCTATGTCATTAACTAGTGTATAACATACTAGTAAAAATACATTATTTAATAAGAGATGCACACACCATGCAAATTTGTATAATTAGTTAAATATGTACATAAAGACACCAAAACATCTCTTTTCACCCAATGTAAAAAGTCTTATATAATGAAAAACAAAATTACAAACAATGAGCTTAATTCAGATCTCTAACCAATCTACGAAAAATTTAGGGAAAAAATCTACTATACGATTTACTCAATCAATATGTCCTGAATGCAACATGATACTTGATGCTGAAGTATTTGAGCGAGAAGGCAAGGTATTCATGACAAAGACATGTCCTACACATGGTGAGTGTGAGGAGTTATACTTTGGTTCTTTTGAGTTATACAACAAATTTAGCACATACTGGCAAGATGGCAAGGGTGCACATGCCCCCAATGTTATGATTGAAAAGTGCAGTTGCCCAAATAACTGTGGACTGTGCTCTAATCACTTGTCTCATAGTGGTCTTGCAAACATGATAGTCACAAATAGGTGTGATTTGACGTGTTGGTACTGTTTCTTTTATGTCAAAAAAGGTTTAGAGGGTGCATACATGTATGAGCCATCACAAGATCAAGTTAGAGCCATGATGAAGACACTGAGGGCAGAGCGTCCAATACCTGGCAACTCTATGCAGATTACAGGTGGTGAGCCAATGTTGCGTGAGGACATTACAGATGTTATCAAAATAATGAAAGAAGAGGGAGTCGACCACATACAGATGAATACAAATGGTATTAGACACGCAATGGACCCCGAGGCAGCACGCGATGTGAGGTTGGCAGGGTGTAATAATCTATATCTTAGTTTTGATGGTGTGACTGCTCGCACAAATCCTAAAAATCATTGGGAAATTCCATATGCACTTGATAGTTGTCGCAAGACTGGTACAACTGTGGTGTTTGTTCCAACAGTAATAAAATCAATTAACGATCACGAACTAGGTGGTATAATTAGATATGCCCAAAAGAACATGGATGTTGTTCACGCAGTAAACTTTCAACCCGTATCACTTACAGGTAGAATGGGTAAAACTGAACGTGACAAATACCGTATCACCATACCTGATTGTATACAGCGAATAGAAGAGCAGACAAATGGTGAGGTTACAATAGATGACTGGTTCCCAGTTCCATCTTGCATGCCACTGACAAATGTGATCGAGGCATTCTCAAGCAAGCCAAAGTACGAACTATCGATACACTTTGCATGTGGTGCTGGTACGTACATATTTGAGGATGAAGATACTAAAAAGTTCGTACCACTTACAAAGTTCTGTGATATACAAGGTATGTTAGAGTTGTTTGAGGACAAGGCAGAAGAGATCCGCTCAGGAAAGAACAAGTACTTTACAATGCTAGAAGTGGTTCGCAAGCTAAAATCATTTGTTGACACAAAGAAACAACCTGCCGGCTTGGACTTGGCAAAGATGTTTGGCAATATACTGATGAAACGCTCATTTGATGCAGTTGGTAGCTGGCATGTAAAGGGGTTATTTTTGGGTATGATGCACTTTCAAGACAAGTACAATGAGGACTTGGAGCGTCTGCAGCGTTGTGATATTCATTATGTGACACCTGACTTGCGTATCATTCCATTTTGTGCATTTAATGTAATTCCCGAGTGGTATCGTGATCGTATACAAAAGAAATATTCGATTACAGTAGAAGAATGGGAAGAGCGTGAAGGCGTAAAGTTGGAAGATGGCTTGTATCGTGGATTGATGAGACGTGGTGCAGGTGATGAGCTAGCAGCAGGGTGTGCAAAATCTGAAATGTTCCATCAGGCGTCACAGGCTTTGATGTAATTATTACCAGTACCAAAGTGGTTATTTATTATACAATTTGATTTTGTTTTAAATGTGACGACGACACTAGTAATTTTACCCGTTTCTGAGAATTTGGTGCCCTATAGGGTCTTTTATGTTACTAGTATAAAGTCGGCAACAGATGCAAAGGTGACAATATCAGTCTACATATGGGACACATAAGATCCTCCACCACTCCTTTTAACACCTTTTACACTACAGTCGTTCAAAAGTATACTGATATGATTAAAGATCCGATATTTTGATTTATAATTATCTCGAAGTTGAGCACATATTATGAATACAAAATATTAGAAAACTATCGGATCTTTAATGAAACTATTAAGTATTCACTCTTAGTTGACCACCACCATCATCATTGTGGACATTGAACTAACTGCTCCATGACATAAAGTACATGCAGGCGTTAACAATGTTTTACTTTTAGAAAGCATTCTTGCAAAATCAAACATAGTATCTTTTGCAAATGTGGATAAATCAAAATCCACTTTTATCCTGCCTTGGAGTTGATCTGGCAGTTTGGAACCAAACTTTGTGTGCTTGGGATACCTACTACAGACTCATGAGAGATAGCACCTGCTCACCTCTTGGCGCCACAGCGCTCTAGTCACCACTTGTTATTCACACATCTAAGAGAATTGGTGGAAACCCAACAATTACGCTCACAATAACATCAAAAGACAAAACTAGTTAACCCGATTTGCACCTATCCCACTCTTCACATACCCATTTGAAGATTTTTTCGCCGCGTTTAATCACTGATTTTTGGTTCCATTTAGATAGGTGAGGTATTATATCATTTGCCATTTTAAAACCAGTTCCGTAATATTCGTCTCTTTTTTCTTGTGGCTTTTTCTTTCCTAATTTACTATTTTTTCCGGGGGACAACAAAAACAAGTTTCCAGGCCAATGAACGTATAATTTTTCGGAGCTTCGAGGCAAAATGTGCTCGATAGTTTCCGTCGCGCCTTTTTCTAGAATAAGATTCAAGTTTTTGCTGTCAAATACATTTCCAGCTTTGTTTGTCAAATATTCTTCATATTTATAAAGTAAATAATGGATCTGTGGTATATCCCACTCATCTTTTACACTTTCCTTGATCATTTCATATACGTCGTGACCTTCGTAGCCTTCGTCATGAAACTGACGCGCAATAGTTCTCAATCTACTTTCAATCTCTTGTGCAGATATTTTTTTATTAACGATGTCACAAGCTAGCTCCAAAAATTCTTTTAAAAAGTTCTTAGATTGAGGGTACCAACAAACTCTAAACATGATAAATCCAATTTTTAAGCACAGATCACACAAGTCATGTTTTTTATCGTCTGAAAGGTCATCTTGTAGTTTTATGGCGACAAGCACATATTTTGTAGGTTGTTCTGGGCATGCTGCAGAGTCAGGTTTGTCATTTTCTATTTCATAAAGCGCCTTGGCGACTGCCTCAAGACGGCCCACGGTTTCAAGAATTGCTTTTGCCCCACCTCCCTTAGATTCGCATAGTAGGAATTCCCGGGCTTTTTCTTCCGAAAGAGGCCTCTTAGCATTCTGATACAAAGTTGCCGTAAACTTTAGTATGTCAGATTCTAAATCTGATGTCCCAATACTGCGATAAATGCCAGACCAACGATTGTGCACTTCATTTATTGTGCGTCTGTCTTTATTCTTAAATAACATCTGCATGAGATTGGTTTTTAACAAGTCAAACTTTGAAACTGCTCGTCCTCTATTGTTCAGTCCTTCAAACACGTAATATGTCAAAGCTTCATCTTGCAATTCTTGATAAACAAAAAAAACTCTGTTGTTGATGTGATTGACAAGATCGGGTAGTGATTTTCGGTTGCTTTTGTATTCTCTTACAAAGTTCTCACATTCCCTTATTGCGTTTATCAAATTTTTTTCTGCAGATGTTTCGGGTGGATCTGTTGCTTTGTATTTTCCATGCCGAATATAATCGGAAAAGTGGTTTTCAGTATCATGGTTGGTTTGTAATAATGTGGTGGCATCATTTGTCATTATTAACATTCTTTCAAGGTCGGCCTTCATCTCCTTTTCATCTGGATTGTTCTCGTCAAGTTCGTTGATGATTGCTCGATAAAGAATAATCAGAGTTGTAATTCGCTGTTGACCATCTACAATATCTACTACCTGGTATTCTTTAGCCCTTATTGTCGTTGTCTTGGTTTTTAATACCACAATCGTTGACATCAAGTGTTCTCGATTCTCATCCATGCTGTTTTTGATGTCATTAAAGAGATCAATTCGTTGCTTTGTCTCCCAACGATAAGCTCGTTGATAGTCAGGAACCTCGTACAGGCGCCCGCTGAACAGCTTGTCAAGACTCAACAGATCAGACTTTATTGCCATGTTCACATGGACATATTTTGAATATTTAAGTCTGATGTGTGATATGTACGTCAGTAGTTCACAATATGTCCAATTTTAATGATCTTATTTTTAATTATATAGTGCGGTAGATTTACAATTAAAAATAACCACGACTGCGTATCGCAAAATTTTTTGTACTAACACGGCATATTTACCAATTACAAATTAACAAGTACTAATTTCTTGGGCATGGTACACATACTGCACTTGTTGCAATGCACATTTGAAACGTTTCTATTCATATTAAAAACAGATGTAACGTTTTCAAAATACAATATTTTTGCATATGATCTTTTCAGGCATAAAATCGTGTAAAATTGGTGTACATGGACTTATGCTCGTCGCTATAACTGTTTGAGATTTTGTAATCTTTTAAACGCATCAGAATCTATGATATCAATTTCTTTTTTTGATGTTTGAACAAATCCATACAGCGGGTCACGGATAGATTTGTACCCAAAGTATCGGCTATCACTGTATGTTGTTGACAAGATTCAGTTGCCTCAACAAGTCAAAACCTTTTTTCATGTTGTTTTTAGAAATTTCCCAACCAAATGTATCACCCAGTGCAACAAGTTCACTTTCTGAATATTTTGTAATTTCCTGCGATTTTTGCATATAATGTAATTTGGCAGCAAAGGACATAGAGTCTGGATCTAGGTTACAATGTTGCTTGCATGTTTTGACTAGCGATTTTACACTTTTAAAAATTATAGCAAACTCTAATGTAGTCTTTTTAACAATTTCCTCACCCTTGGGAGCTATTTTGTATGTGTAGCCTGATTTTACTCTATCTTCACTCAGAATACCATAGAACACCATACGTCCTAGAGAATTTGCTACACTTTTGTTAAATGGGCCATAAAAATATGCGAAATATGGTTCTGATAATTTTATTTCTGAAATTTTGATTGTTTCAAAGTAGATTAATTTTTGCAGGACCGTTCTGCCTGTGATCTCGCCATTGTTTGCAGATAATGTTAGACATATGGCATCAAAAGCATCAAGGTGATTCAATACATGTTAGATTGTGTAATATTATTTATCTTATTTGTATAAAGGGAGGTTGGTGCGTAATTGACATTTGGCCTGCCTGTGACCCGTCTGTGAACTTGATTTATTGCACATTCAATCTACAAAAGACTGGAATCTATCTATAGTGCGTTTCGTTTTTGAATATGCATGTGTGTTTTGGCAGACATGGATTATAGAATATGAAACGTGCAAGTGTGATAGCAGTCACTATCATTGGTATGATGGAATTTTTTGCCCTTTTTCATGAGCGCAGATAAATCTGTTCAGGACGTTGATGTTCCATGCAATCGATAGTATTTTACCAAACCGCTTTTGATTTTTGGCCAGACGCATACGACAGTGTAGCCTGTGATTCTTTGTCTCTTCTGCTCCAAATATTGCCTCGATAAGTGCGCGTTGTTTGTATGCATCTTGGTCAAAGATCTCCGCTGCTTTTTTTCTGCTTGGTTTACCACGGTTTGTATGACCTGCGCCATCTGTATGATTGCGCTGCTTTATGTTCGGTTTCATGTTTGCATTGAATATTATCTCACAGTTTTGATCCGAGTCATAGCCCTTGTCTCCGTTGAATAAGCGTTCTTCAATCTGTGTATAGTTTTTTACGAGAAAGCTGACCATATATGGAAGCATTGACGTGTCACTCACATTGCTTGGAGTTGTGTATGATGCAAGTACGATCTGGTGTCCTGTTATCGCAGTAATGTGATATTTTAGGTACATCTTGATGCGTGTCGGCTCAAAGTCTTGTAGTACATGATTAGGTCTTTCTTGTTTTTCGTACCTGTCAGTCTCTACCCCACTACTGTCTATCCCAATTGGAGCTGTAGGTTCTTGTTTTACGTCTTGTTTATCGCTCTCAAAATCCTCGGATCCGTGCGTAAGTATGGTCTCTTTACCTTTTATCGGTACCGGATCTGTCCCCGATTTTTTAAGTTCAGTTAGACACATATTGGCAGTATATGCCAAAATAGAATCAAGCCAGTCAAGATCAATTGTTTGCATATGTTTGGTTACCCAACTATAATCAGGCTTCGGCTCGTCAACCCATTCATCATGCATATGTCCAAGATCATTTACCACGTCACGAAAAGGAATATTTTTTGCAACTTTTAAAAGACACAAAAAATCCATCTTGTCACGAGAGTGTACCGGCTTGCATCCTCTATTTGTTTTCTTTTCCTTGCACGGATGTGGGTTTTTTCGTATCGCTGACAACAAGGTCTTGCGCATAAAATCCGGCTCAGATTTGCGTGCCTGTTCGTAATACTGCCAATAACCTTCGCGTCGCTTGTGCTGCTCTGTCACTATACGGTCTGCCTCCATAATCTGTTCTTATTTGATACCCACCCACTAAATTTACACAAACAACAAGCAGTCGCCACATTCATCACAAACCATGCATTGTAATGGGCGACATTCTGTGTAGTATAGCATGTTGTGGCAACCCACCATATGTCGTCGTTCCACCACACTTCACAAACGATACGTTGATAACATTGACTAGTCAACGTTGTTTAGCATCCACTTTGTTATTATCACAATTATTCAATTGGGATGCCCCTATAAGTAACTTTTGGTATGCGCGCAGATACTTTTATATATGAGCTTATTAATATATGTACATAAAACTCTGGCGATATTTGCAGATGGTTTTGCAAGTACGATGCAGGTGGCGATTTGATGAATTACGCACCAACCACGTATAAAGGTTCTATTTTCAACTCGGCGGGTCGGCGATAGGCCAGGGGGATCACGATCTTCTCTGAAAGCGGCAGCATGATTCCATGATCACAGCATTACCTCAAACGCCCTCATGATTTCTTCTTGCACGTATTTACCCGATTCCTTCAACGCCCCATGTTCTATGACCCCGTCACTCCTTTCGCACTCTATTGCGGCATTCTACCTGATGTCGTACAGCCCTTATATGGTCATAAATATTGACTCCGTCATACCGTCTGCGCCTACCATTACCCGTAGGTGTAGAATTTGCCGAATGGCCAGGGACGGTTGCAGTCAAATATCGGTGCCTCTGCATTATAACCCATTGTCATTATGGTGGCCCGTATAACCTACTTGTCCTTTGTTTTCTTTGCATTCTTGTACCTGTCCGCGTATGTCGACAGGCTATAGGCCCCAAACCACTTGTACTCCCCCACTCTCTCTCCCTCCTGCGGACGAAGTCACGAAGTTGCAACAGGACCCTGAATGCGACTCTTGCGAATTCATGACCTGCTTCTCTCACTTCACCGAGATGTATCTTAATCACTTATCTGAGACATTCGGGGAATCAAACACACCTTTGCCCTCATAGACAAGCACGCCTATGATTGGATTGGGCTCTGACAAATCTACGATCTGCAAGCTTACAAAGGTCCCGTTGCGAGCATTCAGGAGTTCCAAACCCTTTTCGATTCTACGCTCCAAGACTTCCAAATCACCAGACTCAAAGATCTTGATCCGCTTTGTCATGTCGTTATATTGATGTGGTTCTTATTTATGTCAAGCGATCGTGGGGAGGTTGGTGCGTAATTGACATTAGCCTGCCTGTGACCCTTCTATGAGATTATTGAATAATTTAATTTATACATATAAAACTCTGGTGATATTTCCAGATAACTTTGCAAGTACGATGCAGGTGGCGATTTGATGAATTACGCACCAACCTCCAGTAGTTCGACTGAGTTTAATCTGGTAGTTGATTACAGTACGATACCTAGACTGAGTAGCATCTCAAACGTGTCCGTGTACCTGACACTGAACGCCTCGCACACAACAAGAAGTGGAAAGTTCGACACTGCTTGTTTATTGTATACTTCCTCCGTAACTATGGTGCGGCCGGTGGCCATTGCATGGGCCACAAGCCACGGATCTGCATTGACAGCCTGTGCAAACCTACTTTTGGCTTTTTGATTATAGTGGCTGTGTTCTGCAGACCATGTAATGAGCTCGTTGTACTTGTCTAGTGTGTCGTTGTTGTTGGTAGATTCTCACAGTTTAAAGTCATTATCCGCCCATTTAGTAAGGAATTTGTTGCGCTCATGGATCTCGTCTCTGACTCTGTCTATACTGCAGATCACGTTGCATCTGGATTGTTTTGCCAGATTGGTCCAGAACCCGGGCACTGTTGGGGTCGTAATATCGTTTATGCGCTTCTATGAGGACGTTGGTGTCCAACAGATACCGCATGGCAGTTCTGCTCAGTCTACCTCACCGTACATCTTGTCCCTTACCTTGTCAAAGCTTTCAGACTTTAATCCGGTAAGATAGTATGCATCAGTGTAAAGAATCTTGCGTTCGGCCACGGCGGTGAAGACAGTTTGCAAGAATTTACTACCCACTCTATGTGGTGCCATCAAATCGGGAGTTGGACCTCCTCTTTTCTTGCTTTTCTGCATCTTTGAGGCATTATACTTGAGTTTATATTTTGTGTAGAATGCGTCAAAGTCCTTTTGCAAGATGCATTCTGTATCTAGAGCCCTGCGAGCAGCAACAATGCGACTCACCTTAAAGTGATCTGACGCTGCCTTGTACGGATCATCTGGGTGTGCGGCAAATTCATCCCAGTGTCTGAGTAGTGTGTCAGTAGGGACCAAAAACTCGGCCGCTACTCTGTTGCATGTAATTTCAAGTTCGACATCAGGACGGGGTGCAAGATCGCGCAGATCAAATGATGCACTCTCACCCATCCATACATGGACTAGCTCATGGGCCAGAGTAAACATCTGGGCGCCCGGATCATCTGCCCCATTGATAAACACAAATGGCGCATATTCATCTACAAGTACAAACCCCCGAAACTCTTCAGGATCCAATGGACGTGACGTGTTGTTTTGAACCATGGAATTCTTGGACACAAATATTCGAGCATTTTCTGCCATGGACACCAGGTGTTTCTGCGCGATATCCCATTTAGAGTGGGTTGCTGCCCAATTCGAAGCCAACCCCAGCGTCGTTTTTATCTCCTTGGCTATCTCCACAGGATCATCATGCACGTTACAGGATCCAACAAACTCTAAAGGCTCGACACCAATATCGATCAAATAGTCACGGATCCATTCTTGACGATACTCCAAGATCTTGATTGTATCCTCAAGGTCTATGCTGCGAGCAGCAAGTTTGTTGTCACTGATGGTTCTAAAGTGTGGTATCGGCGACGGTGTATCTAGAGGGGGCTCAGGGAGCAACAGGTGTCCAAACGGCGTGTAAGTAGCTCTTGCAAACGCTTCGAGCTGCACCATGGTAGGTTTCCTGGTTCCTGTCATCCACTCATGTAATTTTCCAAGAGATGACTTGCGGGATAATTCATCTACAGATTTGCCAGATCTATTCATGGCCCATTGTAAGAGAGATTTACTAACGTCAAGTCGAGGACGTCCATTTCCATCGCCTTGCATGTCAGTAGTTTGCAATGTGCTCAATTTTAATGATTTTATTTTTAATTATATAGTGCAGCAGATTTGCCATGACAAGTATCTGCCATGTTTTAATTCCCATCAAAACTGTTTTCTGATCAATCCGGCAATTGAATCCATAAATCATTCATTGTGAATAATTTTCTACCAAAGTCTGCCGTAATTTTCGTACCTTGTCATTACTCACAAGCCATATAACAACATTTCAAAAAATATTAACAATAATTAAATCTACAAGGTACTGCTAGTTGTCTTTAAAGTAGTGTTTTTTATCATTGTTGAACATCTGACGTTCTTGTCACCTCCACTTTCATGTGCTCTAATTCTGCGCTCTTTAGGCATTTGAGCACAGTATTTTCAGATGATATATCGTATACACTCGTTTTTTCTAAAATAGTTAGATTTGTTGTGTTTTCTTTTGTGCATTGCTGCATTTACACACATGTTGTCAAGTGATATGGTAGTAAGTGTGTACCAAGATAATCATCTGTACCACACTTGCTGCTATATCTGATTGATGTCTAGTCAAGATCGACGAATCGTTTTCGTAAAATTTTATAATTTACCTATCCTAATTTATATTGATATTCTAGTACCTAATTTTTCATATATATTCAAAGGTACTAGATATTCCCACACACTATGCTTTTTATTTGATCTGATCAAGTATGATCATCAACATTCAACGATATTGTAAATTATTTAAATAAAATCATATAAAACACATTACGAACTACTGATGTGGTTGGACTAGTCTTTACAACATTAAAAATGATTTTGCAAATGGCTATATCTGCAAGATCAATCTGAAGAGTTACAAAGTACAGGCTTGTCACCTGAACACTACGAGACGCTGGAGGACTTGGCGCATAAGGTGTCCGAGTACTTTAGGACGTGCTCAATTAGGCTTGACGTCTACAAGTTTCTGTACTGCTGCGTATGATGTGAAATTTTCAATAATTGTAACTCTAGGCATTCATAAATTACGCAGTTTTTTCACCATGTGGTCAAACTGTTCTTCTGTTATCTGACCTTTTACGTACCTGATCTTCAGTACGTGTAACGGATCTTCTGTTTTGCGGTGGTTCTTGGAGTTAAACCTGCGATCCTGTTTTTTGTTTGGTGCAAATACTTGTATGATGGACTCTTTGTCAACACGGCCAGATATGAGTATCCTGCCTTGACTGTCAGCTGCCACATCATACACTTCACGGTAGGATCTTCCGCCTAACTGCACGCCTGAGAACTGGAAGATCTGTTTTCCGGAAGGCTCAAATACTCTTACGGTAATCTTGTGCTTATCCACGGCGATTATCCTACCTTTTCTGTCAATCGTAAACACGCCTGCAAAGGCAATACTCTCTCCATATTGGCCTGTGGCTCGGATTTCCGACACTTGGTCTCCGTCTGAATCGGTGACTCTGATAAAAGCGCCCCAACTATCACGAATTTTCTCATATATCCTACCATTGGCATCGGGGCGTGTAAAAGTTGCCTGTTTTATACTAGGAGATGTTCTATCACCGTCCACGTTTTTAAAATACGTTTTAACATTTTCTGTACCCACAAACTCACCGTCAGGATCAAAAACATTGACTTTTAATTCATATGGACTTGCGTAATATTCCGTCTTTTCTGATTTTTTTACACACTCTGTTACAAGTATGTGGTCGTCTTCCCGTACTGCAATATGCTGGATGTCCTCGAATCGTCGTCCGTCCGGTCCTGTTATGGTTAAGGCCACGGTTCCGTCGGAATCTAGAATCCTGACACACTTGTAACCTGACGCAATGATGCGATCTCGGCTGTCTGTGGCTATGTACAGGCCCCCATCGTGGTATATATAAAACTCAAACAATGGGGTCACGCTATATGGATAGGTTGGAGTAGGGTCACACGACTCGTATACGTCATCATAAGGTAAGTTGTCTTGCCTTACATCAGATGGTGAGGTTGGAGTAGGGTCACACGACTCGTATACGTCATCATCATCATCGATGCTCTTTGCAGAACTTTGCAGGTCGTCTTGCAGATCAATCTTGGAAACACAATGATCTAGACTCCCATAACCCTTTTCTTCACATCTTGTCCATGTTAGCAGCTCGTTGCCGTCAGTCAACCATAGCCCAGATCCGATTTCTCTAAAACGTGTCCCGGTCCATACGCCTACAGAGTCGTATAATGAATTTATACTACTGTAGTATTCATTTTTTACATATGTTGCAAGAGTATAGTTTTCATATTTTTCATTTACGGCGATTTTCGTTTTAAAATCCAACGCAGAATCTACCGGTAAGATAAAATCACATTTTTTGTTATTACCTAGTAAGATTATGGTGCGGCCGTGAACCTTAATGGTGGTATTGTGCTCAAAATCTTTGACATCAACACCGTTGACCGTTATAACTGGTTTGCCGTCATCATCCTTGTGAGTGAGTTCGTACACCTTGATCTCGTGCGATTTTTTGGAGATCATAAAGTCGTCACACAGAATATTTGTTGTCCATTGTTGCAGGGATATCTGCTTTGAGTCCAAAAGATTTCCCAATTGATCATACATGCATATATGCCAATCCTCTGATTCGGAGTATTGTATAGTTACTATGTTGTCATGACTTGTAACGCGTAGATTTCGTATTTTGCTTTTCACCTTGAACCTTCTGGTAAATCTATATTCATGATCTAAGATGATGATGGCGTGAGTTTTATTGTCTACAATGATCATGTTACGCTTGCTGTCTGTACATATCATGTCTGCAAACACTTCTACGTCTTGGATGCTTTTCCGGCATGGAAATGATTTGATAAACTCACCATTGAGATCAAAGGTCATGAGTTTTGGCCCCATTGCAACGGCTATGTTTCCCTTGGAGTCGATTGTTATCCTGTCTGGGACTATGTCATTGTATAATAGATAAGTTAATGCTCCGCCAATCCCGTTCTTTTCTGTAAGGGTAGTAACCAGCCGCATCGCTCTACTTTGTTTTGACACTACTGGTTTAGTATCATTATAGGGTTTTTGCATGTATTACATCTCATGCTTTGTGTTGATGCTTGTGATATAACAAGATTACTTGTGGGGGGTGTTTTTTGTGGTGGCAGCTGGCATGGCAGGACGTGGGCTTTGCAGTTTGGGCTCAGGTTTCGTCCTCAATGTGGCGCTGCATGGCAGTTTATGACATGGCGTCTTGGCGTCCTTGCAGTATCATGACGTTGGGTCCTGTCGTCCTGCAGGGCGTGGGCTGCATGACGTCAGTAGTTTACAATGTGCCAAATTTTAATGATCTTATTTTTAATTACATAGTGCAGCAGATTTACCATGCAAGTATCTACTTATATGCCCAATATGTCATCGGCATATTGACAAAATCGATAGCCTCTGATCTGACCAAAACAGTCAAATGGCAAGATGACAAGGTCGTAATGATTGATCAGACAAAGCTACCAAACGAACTAGTATATGTCACATATGACAATTATACTGATGTGGCACATGCAATCAAGACTCTAGTTGTTCGTGGTGCACCTGCAATTGGTGTGTCTGGTGCATTTGGGCTGGCACTTGCAGCAAAACAATCTAAAACCAACAATAAAGATAAACTAGTCAAAGAATTAGAACAGGCTGCTCAAACACTAGCAGCTACACGACCTACTGCTGTTAATCTCAAATGGGGACTGCAACAAATCCTAGACTCTGTAAAAGATACCATAACTGATAATCCAAATGCAACCATTAATGATATAATCAACAAAACAGTCGACACTGCCATTAAAATGGCATCTGATGATGTTGCAATAAATATGGCAATGGGCCAAAATGGCGCCAAACTCTTTTCTGACAATGATACTATAATGACACATTGTAATGCAGGCGCACTTGCAACTGTTGCGTATGGTACGGCACTAGGTGTAGTGCGGGCTGTACGTGATTCTGGCAAAAACATCAAAGTTATTGCAACTGAGACTCGTCCCGTCCAACAAGGGTCTAGACTAACTGCATTTGAACTACAGCATGATGGAATAGATGTCAGTTTAATTCCAGACACTGCTGTAGGATACTCTATGGCAAAGAACTTGGTGAATCGTGTAGTTGTGGGTGCTGACCGCATACTGAAAACTGGTCACGTTTATAACAAGATTGGCACATATCAAGTGGCCACAATGGCTCGTCAACATAATATTCCATTTTATGTAGCAGCACCACTGTCTACATTTGATATGAAAAGCAGTCCAGATGATGTTGTAATTGAGCAGCGAAACCCTGATGAGGTCATACGTACCGGAGATCGCAAGACTGCCCCTGATGGCATAAAAGTGATAAATCCTGCATTTGATGTGACACCACCGCATTTGATATCTGCAATAATAACTGAAAAAGGAGTCGCAACCCCGCCCTTTGAAGAGTCTATTCAAAAGTTATTTCAAGCTAATTTTTAAAAACTTTTTATTTATTGTGTGTTTGCGTACAATATGAGTACTTCTACGGTATCTGTTACACCTGATGCAATAAGAGAGTCCCTAAAACAGTGCATGGACCCAGAGGTTCCAATCAGTATTGTAGATATGGGACTTGTATATGGAATTGATGTGTCTGGTGACAATAATGTTGATATCAAATTAACCATGACTACAAAGGGGTGTCCACTACACGATACTTTGGTATCTGATGTTACTAGATACGCCAAAAAAGTAAATGGTGTCAATGACGTCAATGTTGAGATAGTATGGGATCCACCTTGGACTATGGAGATGCTCTCTGATGATGCAAAAAAGACACTCAACTCTATGGGTAATCTTGCTAGTATGGCAACACCTGCACCAATTGATTATTCTGTTGCAATGCCACAGGGAGTTGGTAATATGATAAAACAAGAGGACGGCTCACTTGTACTTGCAAACGAGCACGATCAGGGTTTTATGGTGAATCAGGCTATTGTGGACTTTTGGCGTTCTTGTAATGGACGTCGCAAGATCACTGATTTAGTAGAGATATTTGCAAAACAGACGGGACTACAACGCAACCAAGTAGAAAAAGAGGTAATGCAGCTGGTAAAACAACTCACAGACGGTGGTCTGTTAGTCGTTGCTAATCATTCAGATGATAGTAATAGTCATCACAGCAATAGTAACATTGACAATAGTGATGGCAACAACCACAATAGTGGCAACCCCAACAGTAGCGTTACTAGTAGTAATAATGACGATAACAATAATAATATGACCATAAACTAATTACTCACAGCCTATCTTTTACATATTTTATAGATCTGACAGGTGTTGGATCAATTTTATCATAAACGGCTCGATATATACTAGTATAGTCACAGTGATATATGAGCTCCATGAGTTTTGCTAGTATGCCACCTTGTCTCGTTTTAATTTGTTCACACATTATACCATGCTCAACAAAATAGTCCAATAGTATCTGTTGTCTCTGTTTTGTCTTTGGGTGATCGTCGCTACCCATAATCATAACTGGAATTACACTAGATTTCATCTCCCATGCAACGATACCATTGTGGCTTGCCTCTACTATATCCTCTATCATGGCATGTCTTTTTGCATTTTCTTGAAAACTATTTTTAAACCTGACTGCTGCTGCCTGCAAACCAAACGGATAGTAAACAAGCGGTATGCCATTTAGGAGAAATGCCAAGTTTCGTGCGTCATTATTTTTATCCGTGGAATTATGCGATGATATATTTTTTTGTACATCTTTTAAACGTGTAATTGCCTCTGTTACATCTTTTTTGTGTATGGGGAGTATGTCTTCTAATGCTTTTAGCATTGCAAATACTGCAATGACAAGTGACGCACGAGGTGAGTGAATTTGTTTTATTTTGATGTGTCTGTTGTTATTGCGCTTGCAAAACTGCTCAATTTCACCACCTGATGATACTGCAATTGTTTTGGCATCAGTTTTCACTGCTGTTTTGAGTATAGTTAATGTCTCTTGCGTGTTGCCTGATATGCTAGTTGTAACTATTAGGGTGTTTTTGTTTATTGTCTTTGGCAGTTCATAGCCCTTTGTGACTGTAACATGCATGGCAGTCTTTGATAGTATGGATGCAAATATGTCGCCAATGGCTCCTGACCCACCCATTCCTGCAAATACAATATCTGTTATGGTGCCATCATATGTGATTGGTATTTGCTCTAGGTTTGGTTTGTATGCATTTTGTGCAAGCTCTGGCCACTTGTCATACACTGTGTACATTTTACTTTTATCTATTGTATTTAACTGATGTTTGGTAATTGTGGCATATGGCCGATCTCTGTTTGTCATAAATTTTCTGTGCAACGAAATAATATATGTCTAGTATGTCAATAGTCCGCAATGTGCCCACTTTTAATAATATTATTTTTAATTATGTAGTGCGGCAGATTTGTCATGGCAAGTATCTACCATGTTTTAATTCCCATCGAAGCAGTCTTCTGATTAATCCGGCAATTGAATCCATAAACGCATCCATTGTGAATAATTTTCCACCTGCAAGTCTGTCGTAATTTTCGTACCTTGCCATTATTATAAACCATATAACAACATTCCAAAAAATACCAATAGTAATCGAACCTGCAAGGCGTTACTATGTCTTTGGAATCATGTTTTTTATCACTCTATACCAGTCTCTATTATCCAGCGCTTGTGATAAGTCTCTGGGATGGTTTTGATGAGTTTGCTTTTGTTAGTGATTTTCATATTTGTGATAAATACTACATACTATCAATTATTTGATCAGTTATTTTGGCATTATTTTTTTCTTGACGACAAGTAATGTAAACTTACTACCTTTTTGTTTTTGTCACGCATTTCAATGACCGATGCAGTTTTTCTCTTTTTGTTGTGAATTTTTAAAATATATTATGCTTATTTTTGGTTGCCGGCATTATGAAAGACAGGTACAAAGTTCATCTATGCATGCAACGTTGTAAAAAACTCGATCAAGGAGACAAAGTTCTGGACGTGCATTCTCTCGAATTAATTTTTCAATGATTTTACGTATAACTATGATCATTTTATTATCACTGGTCATAGGTGTGCAAACAATATTACCTGTTTGATTTACCATTTGTGCTGCCATAAATGAATGAAATCGCGTAGTGCCATTTTTGGACTTTGTTTTTAGCATCTCAGATTTGAGTGCCTTGCCATAATATTTTCATCCGCTCATCAATTGCAACAGTACTTGCCTTTTTTGAGCATGTTGTGTTTTTTGGCATTGTTAAACATCTGACGTTCTTGTCACCTCCACTTTCACTTGCTCTAGTTCTGCGCTCTTTAGGCATTTGTGCGCAGTATTTTCAGATGATATATCGCATACGCTCGTTTTTTCTAAAATAGTTGGTTTCATTGTGTTTTCTTTTGTGTGTTGTTGCATTTACACCCATGTATTGTTGAGTGACATGGTGGCAAGTGTACCAAGATAATCATCCACACCATACTTGCTGTTATATCTGGTTGATATATTTAGTCTAAGATCGACGAATCGTTTTCGTAAAATTTTATAATTTATCTATCCTAATTTATATTGATGTTCTAGTACCTTATTTTTCATATATATTTAGCAGTACTAAAATATCCTCATATATTACATGTTCTATTTGTTCTGATTAAATATGATCATTAACGTTCAACGATATTGTAGATTATTCAAATAAAATCATATAAAACACATTGTAAATACTGACATGAAGGGCGTGCGGCCAGACAACAATGACGTTGAACGAACTAATCGAGTATTCGTATCCATAAAAAATGATGATGGATACTGATATGATTAAAGATCCGATATTTTAATTGATATTCATCTTGAAATTGAGCACATATTATGAATACAAAATATTAGAAAACTATCGGATCTTTAATGAAACTATTATGGAGGTGATGGAAACAGAACGTCTCGTGGTATGGAGGCCAACTCAATATTGTTTACACTGCTTGTAACAGGTAAGATCAGAGGCGAGAGCTTTTTTGATATGCTGTGCAAGGCATGCAAACCAGGCTAAAACTACAGAATCATTAATGTCCATCTGCGTATTGTAATCAATTACATGCTATCATTGTCAATTATTTATATATGGATATATGATGCCGAGATCATTATGATCAGAAAAATGCGCATGATTTTTTACCTTATGTGTGCGCTTCAAAAAGCAAAATAGTTACAAATCAACTCAATTTACTATAGAACGAAGATCCATTAAATTCTAAAACTTTTGATCTACACTACATTGTCAAGAAAATTCTTAAATTCGTCAACAATTTCTTGTGAAGTTTCATCAGTTAACTCTCGATTCAATATGAGAGTATGAGGATTCGGTTTGAGTATTTGTAATGATTGTTCTTGATCATATTCTTCATTGAGTAGATTTTGACTATAGTCAGATATTCCAGTAGGGGATAGTATAATTATTTGTTTTTTTCCAGTGACAAACTGTTCAGAAATTTTATCTGTTATTTCCTTATCTCTGAAAGAATAGCCAATAACAATCAACACATCTGCATTTTCCATATTCATTTTAAATTCTTTAAACAATGTAATATATGGTTCCTCGTTAGAGTCATCTTTTGGTGATCGTGTAGGATAGATTAGGCAGTTTTTGTTGGGAGGTGAAAGTTTTTGGGCTACAGATATTCGTTGAATTTTATCATTAGAATCTTTAAACCAATTTAATGATCCATGTAGTTTATACAAAAATATCGAACATTTGGATTCCAAATCATCATGTTTAAAAATACTAGGATCAAATACATAGTTTTGGTTATTCTCAGATCTAAAACCATCAATGAGTGTAAATTGCTCGGATTGTTGCTGTGCAAACGCTTCAATTACATAATCGTAATTGGTAGTAAAAACTGTTATTTTATTAGAGTGGTTTCTCAAAAATTCCAAAATTGGCATTAATGTAGCATTCAAGCGTGAACTATGTGTTATTACATCCAACACATAGTTATCAAAAACTACTCCTTGCAGATAACTGTAGATATCCGGTATCTTTTCCATGAATTGATTATACATATATTGTTGATCTGTTGGAGTGTGGATCGACATATGTCCTCGTTCCCCTAGCCATTGATAATATGTATCACCACGCGCCTGATGAAATTGTAACATGTCTTTCATTGCTTGGAGAACATATTCAATGTCTGTGAACTTTTCACATTGAAGTAAACTATGTAAAATAGGACGATCTGAATCAGCATTACGAAGACGCTTGAGAAGCTGTTCTGTAGTGGGAAGTTCATAAGGCACCGATGCACCCGCACCAAGGAACAGGACTATATTTTTACGGGCAGACATAGGGTTCACCTCTTGTTATGTGCTAGAATCCTATAAACTTATGGCAAACATGAGGGGTAACCGTTCAACCCCCATACCTGCGCTAGGCGTTAGGCAGTAAATTTGTACCTAAATTTGGGAAGGGGTTGAACGGTTACTACATATGTGATTTTATATATGTGATTTTATAATAAAATTATACTCTAAAAATAATAATAATTATTATATATATTTAAAACCAAATAACATTACAGTCATATATGTGTACATATACAATTAAAATATGTAATGTGAGTTTGCACCATCAAAATTAATGACTACACCTGACAAGTACTTTATTTTACGACTCACTATACCTGCCACAAACTCACCTATCTCCTCTGGCTCACCTAATCTTTTCATTGGTAAATTTGACTTGAATTTTTCAATGTCTCCTACTAGTTGTTTTGTTCTATCAGTGTTAATTGGACCCGGAGCTATTGTGATACATGATACGTTGCGTCTTGCATATTCGGTACTAGTACTCTGTACCTTGAGCACTTGGGCAAATGCTGCTCTATATGCTGCTGAGATGACTAGTTTGGGGTTGGGCTCTTTGATTACATTTGAGCTGATTAAAAAAATATAACCATTATCATTTATGGTTATGTTTTGTAGTATGGTGCAAAAGCTCAAAAATAACTGGTTGTGATATTTTAACCAGTCATCTTTGGTTATTTGGGCAAACTCTTTTGGCGGTGGGCCCCCGGTATTGAGTACTAGTATGTCAGTACTCTTGTGTAATGTGATAAATTTCTCTACACTATTTGTGTCTGATGTATCTACATCTTTGCTTGATAGTGCATGAACACAGATATTCTCATCATTGTTTAGTGAGTCTGCGATCGCTTTACCGATTCCCCGTGAGCCTCCCATTACTAGTGCCTTTAACATTACTCACACAACTCTTTTGTGTTTGTGACAGTGCCTAGTATAGAGTCCATCTGAATGACCACTACTATTTTTTTTGACTCTTTTTGCCACTCTAATGCCACATACCAGTCACCTGCATCTGTGTCATATTTGGTCTCTAGTGTGTTGATGTTAGTTGTACTATCAAGATCATATACTTTGAGCACATGTGACGTTGCCAGAGCTATTGCTTGTACTTTGGTCTCTAATCTGCGTTTGATCAGTCCGATTCCTGGCATACTGTTATTGTATTTTGAGTCTCTATATTATTTTGTTGTTGTTAATGAGAGATGCCTGACTAGATTACACAAGATATTCTCAAAATTTATTAATATATAATTATATAACACTCAACCTTGCAAGAAAACATTCTACATATTTTTATAGACGTATGTACACTCATTTTGTAATGGTATCAAAGCGCTTTTCAAGCACAAAGTGTCCATTGTGTCACAAACCTCTCTCATCTACAGAGTATGACCAGGCACGCTTAGAACTAGAAAAAAAGATTAAACAAGAATATGAAAATGACATCAAGGAAAAAACTACTGCATTAAACAACGAGATCAAAAACCTTGAGGAAAAATACAAAAAAGAAGAAAAAACACGTGAGACACTGCACAAAGCAGAGATTGAAACACTTCAAAAGAGTTTGGAAAATGGATATCAAAATCAAGCTGATATACTCAAGCAAAACTATGATAAAATGATCAAAGATAACGAAAAACGTTTTACAGGTATTGAAAAAAGACTAAAACAAGAATATGGGAAAACAATACAAGATAAAAACAAAGAACTAAAATCATTAGCAAAGGAATTAAAATCTACTCATAAAAGTGAGATTGCAGAAAAGACAAAACAGATACAACAATTAAAGAAAGAACAAGATCAAATTAAAAGAGATGTGCAAACCCGCATAAAAGAAGAATATGATTTCAAAGAGAGAAGATTAAGAGCAGAACTAGCAGAAAAGGATATCCAGATTGGTCGTGTCAACAAAGAACTAGAAGATCTCCGTATTACTAAAACACAGTCTGAATTAAAAGGTGAAGCAGGCGAATTAGATCTATACGCCAAACTTACACATGCGTTTGCTGGCGATTTTTTTAGGAAACAGAAAAGAGGGACTGTGAGTGGAGATCTAATTCAGCAAATACGAACATCAACGGGTTCATTAGACACTCCCATAGTATATGACAATAAATCTGCGATAACTGTAACCAAAAAAGACATCGTAAAGGCAAAGAAATACAAAAAGGTTCATGCCACCAACTATGTAATTATTGTCTCAAGTAAACTTCCCAAAACTTCAGTACCTAATGGTATGTATGGTGAGCAAGATGGTATATTACTTGTACACCACAAGATCATAATTGAAGTAGTAAAACAGATACGCAATGGCATTATTGAAATATCAAAACTCTCAAACAGTAAAAAAGATCAGGAAGCAAAGCAGTATAAATTATATGAATATATTATTAGCAATGAATTTTCTACCATCTTGGAGTCTTTTTACAAGACAAATGAAGACATGTTTAATCTACAAGCCAAAGAAGAAAAGGATCACGAAACACTGTGGAAAACTAGAAAGGCACTACAAGAACAGTTGCAAAAAACTACCAATGCACTATCTAGTGGGATAGATAGTATCACACAAAAAGAGGCAATTCTAGAAAAACAATAATAAAATCACCAATATGATGTGTCATTATGGTTCTATTTGTTTATGTCATGTTTGTATGATGATTCAAATAATAAATTCTATCATAATTTACAACTGTCAATGAGTGGCAATTTAACCCTGTATTTCTCTCCCACCTAACAGTACACACTAATTCTAGACTAGCAAGGCATTACATAGTTCTGTATAACCGCAATGTCTCAAAATATGGCACACCTCGGTGAATTACTTTCAGACTATTTAGTGGTGTATTGGACTTGGTATAAATTAATGTATATAGTTTAGAATAATTTTCATTATGAATATTATCATATACATGTATATATATTTATATATATTACACATTTTAAAACACAAATTTTATTTTAAAATATAAAAGGGCTCGGAGGGCTTCGATCCCTCGACCTGGCGGTCCGAAGCCGCCTGCACTATCCAGACTGTGCAACGAGTCCAAAAAGATAAGATTTTTACATCTCTAAATATCTGTCTAATTTCTTGAAGGTCTCAAAAAGAGTAGCAGGAGTCGAGTATGCTATACGTGATATTGTACTAGCTGCCCGTGATGTACAAAATCGTGGCATTAAAATCGACTATTTGAATATCGGTGATCCCGTTCAGTTTGGCTTTCAGCCACCTGATAACGTCAAACAGGCACTAGTTGATGCCATATATGATGGTGAGAACTATTACTCGCCATCAGAAGGTATCATACAATTACGAGAGGCAATTGCACTAAAAGAAGCTGCAAAGGGACTCTCAACGTCTGCTGATGATATAGTCGTGACAAATGGCGTATCAGAAGCACTAGATATGGTAATATCCTCTATTGTAGAGGAGGGTGATGAAGTTTTACTACCCGGACCCTACTATCCACCATACGCCTCTTATGTCAGGCTTCGAGGTGGCATTCCGATAGAATTTGCAGTAAACATGGAAGACTCTACTGTTAATATTGAGGATTTGATCTCCAAAATAACCCCCAAAACGGTAGCCATATGTTTGATCAACCCAAATAATCCTAGTGGTGTTGTGTTTAACCGCAATACATTATCTGAGATTGCCGAGATTGCGCAACAATACAACATTTATCTGATATGCGATGAGATCTATGATCATATTACATATGATGAGCCATTTGTTGGAATCGGCAAGGTGGCAGGAACGGCTCCCGTCATATTACTCAATGGCTTTTCAAAGGTGCATTTGATGACAGGCTGGAGGATTGGTTATTTGGCATTTAATTCTGCATCTGCCAAATTAGATGCCATACGTGAAACATTGCCAAAACTAGCACGTGTGAGAATTGCAACTAATCTATCGTTTCAGTATGCTGCACTAGAGTCTCTCCGAGGGCCACAAGATTACATTGCCAAATTTGTCTCTGTTATCAAAAAGCGACGTGACTATATGGTATCTAGGCTAAATGATATGTCTGGAATATCATGTGCAATGCCAAAAGGAGCATTTTACGCTTTTCCAAAGATTGAAAATTGTAATCAAAGGTTTGGTAGTGACAAGAACTTTGCAATGTCTCTACTACAACAAAAAGGTGTGCTTACAGTACATGGCTCTGGGTTTGGTACCACATATGGCTCTGGGCACATCAGACTCGTGTATTTGCCTAGTATGGATGTGCTGCAATCTGCAATGGATAAACTAGAGTCATTTCTCTTTTTATCTAATAACTCCAACTAGACATCTTTTCAGGTGTAATTATAATTATACAGTCAGTTTTTGCAAGTATATCTTGTATGACATACTCTGATATGTCATATTTGTTTAGTATATCTTTTGCGTGTGTGATGACCATATTCGTGTTTGTTATCAGTTTGGCTGATCCATATCCTGCGACTCCAAATATTGGTGCATGTACACCTTTGTCTATACAAAACCCCACATGAGTAGTCTTTGCAATATTTTTTGCCTTTGTGGTTTTGGTGTGTGTACCTATGTAAAATTTATCATTTTTGTACATGTACCATACTGGAACCACGTGTGGTATGATACTTTTTGATGAAACGGTGGCAAGGTGCATTATTTTTTGTGATCTTAAAAATGCATCAACTTTATGTTTTTGTATACTCAAGTACCCGGACCTCTTGTAGGTGCGTTCTTTCTAAACCCCATTGCTATCATAAATGCTCCAAAACCTAACATAAACAAAGATACTTTTTCATTTGTAATGTGCGAATTTACTACAAAATCTGTTACAAATTCTGGGCCCCATATCAATAATTGTTGTACTAGTACTATACATGCCATAACTACAAACAGCACACCTATTGCAGTATACCAGTTTCTACCCCTTTTGCGATAATATTCTATACCATCACTCATTATACTAGCTTTATGCCAGGGTTTTTCATATTTTTGTTTCTTATCATGGCATTGAGCAATAAAGGTGTTGCAATCTCTGCCATGTATGCTAGTTTGCCTGGTCCTAGTATTATGGGACGCAGTCCGTTGATCTCTGAGATAAAATCACAAATGGCATTTATCGCTTTAGTATCGTCTCCGCACACAAAGATATCATAGTCAAGTGTAATGTTTGGATTTGCCAACTTTTTTTCTGATATTACATGAAATGCTGATACTAGTTTTGCATCATTTTTGATATGTTGCGCTACTGTATCGTGTGATGTTTTTTTGTCATTGTATTTGATGGGTATAAACTCAAATCCCGTGTCAGTTTTTTCCATAGGGACTATTGGGGATACTATAATACATGTATCTTTTGTGTGTGGTAGTATGTGTGGGCATATTGTGTTTATATTTTGATATGGTATTGAGAGTATCAAAATATCACTATTCTTGGCAACTGTAATGTTATCGTTTCCTGTAATGTTGACTGGTTTTTGGTATATTTGCTCTGCCTCTTTTTTGTATGTTGCAGCAGCATCTGTTGCTCTTGTTTTGTCCCTAGAGCCTATTATTATGTGGTGATTTGTGTTTGACCATCTGATGGCAAAACCTTTGCCCATGCCGCCTGTACCACCTATGATACCTACTGTTGTGTTTGGTGTTGTCATATGATGAAACCATAGAACTTATTATTATCTCTATTTAAAGGTCTGCGATTGATGCGAATTATAATGGTCAGACACGGGGAGGCTCAAAATAATGTAGATCGTGTGCTTGCAGGCAGACAGGACGGTGTTATGCTGACTCCACTAGGTGTGAAACAGGCACAATATGCTGCACAAATGCTAGGGACGATATGTAATGAGATATCTGCCATTTATTCTAGTCCCGTCACTAGGGCTTTTGATACTGCATGTATGATATCGCAGCAATGCTGTAATACTGATGTTGTAGTTGATGAGCGGTTAACTGAGATTGATATGGGAAAGTTTACTGGTATGAGTTATGCTGATGTTGCATTATCGCATGGTGACTTGTCTACAAAATTTTACCAAAGGGATATTGAGATTGCTCATATGGGAGTTGAGACATTTGAACAGGTTCGCAAGCGTGTTTTGGATATTGTGTGTGGTGGTGTGATGCATGCTGATGATACGGGTGTAGTTATAATGGTCACACATATGGACCCAATAAAGATAGTGTTAGGTGAGGCCACCAAAATGCCTATTGAGCAGTTGTTGCGCACTAGTATTAAAAATGCATCATTGAATGTGTTTGATATGGAGGGCACCGAGCAACAGCAGTTGTCATTATTGGCACTAAATGTAATGGAGGCGTCTCGATTTATCTTGTCATGATTTAATCATATTTATTATATCTCAAAAATTTTAACACAGATCAGTTTCGAATCAGTTGCAAACAAATATGATCATTTTTGATATATGTCTGACATGGCCACAAAAAGTGCGGCGTGTAATTGCCCCTAGGGGTAAAAGTCAAAAATATGTTTATTTCCAGTATGCAAAAATTAAACAACTAAAAAAAATATACAGGTTGCTAGTTTTCAATGTGTCCAATGATCTTTTTTTAATTATACAGTCCGGCCGATTTACCATCAAATATAATGTTCCAATTTTTAACAGTACTGATCAATCCGGCAATTGAATCCATGAATAATCCATTGTGAATAATTCTGCATCTGCAAGTATGTCGTAATTTTCGTATCTTGCCATTGTAATAAGCCATATAACAACATTTTAAAAAATATTAACGGTAATAGAACCTACAAGGCGCTAGGTCTTTGGAGTCGTGTTTTTTATCACTATATCCTGTCTCTATTATCTAGTGCTTGCATGGGTCTTTGGGATGGTTTTGATGAGTTTGTTTTTGCTAGTGATTTTCATATTTGTGGCAAATGTTACATACTGTTCTAGTATATAATCAGCTTCTTTGACACTGTTTTTTTCTTGATGAAAAGTAATCTAAACTTGCTACTTTTTTGGTTTGTCACACATCTTGATGACGGATGCCGTTTTTCTCTGTTTGTTGGTAACTATTTTGCTTTTTGAAGTGGACACTTAAATTTTTATGATTATATACTATGATAATTTTGGTTTAAAAATTTGATCAAAGACTATAATATTACAAACCAAATTTCCTATACAGTCAAAGATGAAAAACTAACAAACAAGAAATCATGGCAAAACACACGGAATAATTCTTTTTATTATACTGACACGGAATATACATCCACGTTGCTTGTCAGATCAAACCAAGATAACCTCATCATCTCTTATTCATTTAAACCAAAACCGTCCATAATTGCGCTCCCCACAACCTCGATGGTTTTGCTTGTGTCATTTTCGTTATTTTTGATTGCAGTGCAATATTCTGTAGCGTATGAGGAATATTGGATAACGCAGTCACTAGCCGAGGATTTGCTAGACCGCAAGACTGAATTATCACTGTTCATCGTTTCTTTGAGCTTTGATAATTCCCAGATTTATTGTCAACGTAGAGATTAGGCATTCATATTTCTGGCTGTGGTTCGTACCCATAGTGCTGGCCATCACGTTTTTTCTCAGAGTAGACTTTAATTGAATGAACGCTTATGACCTATTGGAGGTAGGCAATAATGGACAATAAGCAAAAAGAAAGGATAAAGGCGCTCTATGGGTGTGAGGAGAAAATCACATCCTATATAATCAACTCTGGCATAAAAATCGGAAGCACCTCTAAAGCCAAGTTGGATCAGGGCCTTGCCAACGAACTAGAAGACAAGGATTAAGATTTCAGTTTTTTGAATTAATTTTCAGATATTAGGACGGCAATCATTGAAAATTTTGTGTGAACCAACCTATTTTGGCATAATAACAAGATCATATATTTTTAAGATGTGTCATCAGACGGTGGGCCAATGATTTTATACAATTCATTCCAGACATTTTTTAGTCCGCGCAGATTTTACGTTTCAACACAACTAAATATCGCACAGAGATTTTCTGTCCCCTTGTCACTCTTTAGCTGTAGACGACTGCCTTTGACCTAATAGGTTTCATTGACTGTTCTCCAAGATTTGTGGTATAATTGGATACAAAACAAATGTAAAAAGTTCGGGCGCTGTGTTTTCTAGTGTGGTGCCATTTTTTTCATTATTTCATATCTGCTTTTTTTGTATCTAGATATTATACCACACAACCATTTTTGAAGTTTTGTAATATATGAACGCCTACTCTTTAAAGAGTGGTTGCCACGAGTCCATTTGCGCAGACTCGTTGGAAAACGGTGTGTCCTACTTGATCAGCGTGCTTGGCAGTATCACTTGCTGTCCGGCAGTCCTACCATTAGGGCGATTTTTTGCAGTATTGACCTCTCCCTCTCTGCCATAAAACCACTCAGATCGTTATTTAGCATACAATCAAACGCTTTTTTGCTGACAAGGTGTTTGTCCAATATCTCCTCTTGGAACTTTTCACGGTCGTTTCCGTGGTTTTTCTTTAAAAGCTCACTGACATATACGGACGGCTTTTTGTCACTGATCTTTCTGTTTGTATCCTCAGACAGCCAGGTTATGTTGAGTATGGAGTTGATATGGCCAGATTGCTCACTGAATTGCCGCTTTGGGAAAATATGATGCTTGTCGTTGTTGTCGTTTGTAGAGTGCTGTCCCGTGTCAAAGTCCTGCGCTCCCTCAAGGGCCATGAGGGACATGATTCCCTTGAATATTGCCCCCGTTTTTGTGTCCTCGAGGTTCAGTGTGTTTGGGAATCCCCTCCGAAAGTCCACAACTGATTTTAGGATCTTGGAATCGTCGTCAAACCATCCTGGAACTATGCGGCCCGACTCGTTACGCCATCCCACCATCTCCCGATAGTCAGTTGTCAGTTGACTGTCCACTCCAGAAGAATACATTTCAGCAAAGATGGACGCCCAGTACCACATACTTATCTTGGAGTGGCATGCACCCTTGTCAGTCCTCCCATCAACGTTTCTTAGCAGTGCTGCCAGAATTGGAATTACTGGAAGATATGGGAGCGCCTTGCGGCCGCTTACACCAAACCCATCATTGTGGTTCTCAAGCTTACGTATGGCTTTGTATGTCCAATCGGCCATCTCGTCCCAGACCTCGTCAAATATGAGATCTTTTGGCTCTACCACACTACTGTATATCTTGAGGATGTCCTCCTTTCCGCACAAACTCAAGTCGTGATAAGACAGCGCGATCGACTGCAGAATATAGATGGGCATCTTATCCTCCCTGTTGTATTCCTTGAATTTGGGGTATTTTTTTAGCACGTCATCCCACAGGCGCCTAAGATCAATGTCGTATTTGCTGAGGGTAGCAATCAGTATATCAAAGACGCTCAAACTCTTCCCCTTGGTGTTGATCTTTTCGAATATGTCTGCTACCTGCGGAAGATCTATGGTGGGTGGCAGCACCACGTACGGTATCTCAAACCCGTCTACAAGATGCTTTAACTTTTCTGCAAGTAACCACCCCACCTTTCTTACTTTATTGTGGTTTTCTCCGTCACTGACCGTATCTGACAAGGCGTGCACCCACTTGTCATAATTTTCCAACTCGTAGAACGGGAACCAGAGTGACTTGAGTGACTCTTCCCAACTCAGCCTGCGTTCACGCATGACGATGTTGTTGCACTCGTTTCCTTGTAGGTAGCGTCCAAAGTCGATGTAAAAATAAACAGTATTTTTGATGTATTTTGTTTCAATCTTGGCTCCCTTTATTGCATAGTACAGCGACGTAATCCTCTGCTGCCCATCAAGTATTATCATTTTGGTCTGAGCATCATCATCATTGTTGTTTGGGCCCGCCCCCATGATAGGAATGAGTTTTAGTTGTGGCTCACCTTGTGTCTCCCAGAGTAGTAGAGAACCTATGTAAAAATCCTGGAATATGGAATCAAGTAGGTCACGTATGTTGGATTTTTTCCAATCAAAATATCTTTGAAAGTTAGGTAGCTGCCACTCGCATCTTTGGCAGAGCAGTAAAAGTTCCTTTATCCTTATCTTGTCGGGACTTTTTAGGTGGTAGTGATCCCGATCGGGCATCTTTTCAAGATCAAGTGAGTTTATGAACTCTTTTAGATCCACCTCCTTGGGTTTCTTTGAGGTCGATTCGTCATCTGCCTCGTCATCTGCCTCGTCATCCGCTCCACTCCATTGATCTGTTTCTCTTTTGGTGTCATACCACCAGCAAAATAAATCAAAAACCACAAAATCCATCCCGTCAATATCAAGAAGGTCGATCAATTTTTCACATTTTGCAATATTGTCCATATAGTCTGCAAGCTTTTGGGAAATGTCGTCGTCCCATCCTTGGTAATATGCGAAATCCCCATACGTTCTTTTGATGCTGTTGTTAGTAAGGGGAAACGAGTCGTTTATGCAAAACAGTATGGGCGTGATTGAACCGCATTGTAGCTTTCTTGAGAGTCTGTTGTCTGAGACGAATTCCTCGATCCAAGTTTTGAGCTTTTCAGGCTCCCTTTGGCATCTTTCTGCAAGCGTAAATACCATGTTGGCTATGGCGTTCCAGTCCTCATCGGAGTAGTTGTAGCTCTTGAAGAACGTCTTTATATTCATAAACGCGGGAAAGTTGCTTACTCTTTTCGCAAATTTTGTTTTATACTGTGGTAATAGCCCATACAGGATGGTGTCAGTGAACTCTTGACTCTTTCTGTCCATTTTCGATAGCCTTTCCATCATTTCCCTGACTTCTAGTTTCTCGTTTGTTATGATCTTTCTGTGGCTTTTACCATAGTCCGAAGACATCCATTCTGTAAACTGAGCGACAATCTCCTCTACGTTAAATTCGTCAGCAAAGGGGGCCTCAGAATTCTCTATTCTACTCTTAGACAATCTTACCAGTGTGGCTTTTTCTGCAGGTGACAATTCTGCATAATTTACAAGAATATACTTTCCCGTCTCCAATCTTATTGCAGACTGCTGCTGGTCTCCCGTCATCAGTGCCTCTAGTGCGTCGTTTAGCCGGTTTTGTTCATACTTTGGATTCTGTTTTCTCAGTGTTTGTTCTATCATCGGTTTTGTGGCATGCCCATTGTTTTGAAGCATAGTAACAAGCAATGCGGAATTGTAATACGCTTGCTCTGTCTTGGATCTGACAAGCCTTATTAGCTTTTTGTAATACATCTCAGTACGCCTTTCGTGCCGCAAATAGCGTATAAAACATTAGTGATTATAGCGACGCTCATAAACTAGCACAGATCAAAGTCACAAATTGATTGCAAATAATACATGATCATTTTTGATATGTGCCTGGCATGGCTGCAAGAAATGCGGCGCGTAACTGCCTCTAGGGGAAAAGTCAAAAATATATTTGATTCTAGTTACAGTATGCAAAAATCATGTAAACCAAGATCCATGACTGATATAATCATTCAAAATAACTACTAGCCAAAGGCATCGCATGTACAATACTTGACATGCAGTAAGAATGTGACAAAATACAAGTATGCAATTTCATTATTGTGTCCAAAGATTGGTTCACACGAACCTACGGTGGTGCGGTCATGGCAAGAAAGATGGAGAATATCTGCCAAGAGATCAAATTAAAGATCCGCACCTATAACACAATGCTGCAAATTGGCCAAAAGGAGGTGACATTATAATTCAAACAACAACATAAACATAAACAACTATTTGCGCGTATAATTACGCACCAGATGTAAAGAGTCCTAGGGCCGGATCAACATGTTTAATTTTTAAATATGTATGGCTTCAAATCTGGTCATTGTGGCTTGCGCTCTTACACGTGTCACTGCAAGCCTGCCGAGTCATATTGCAACGGTGTCGTCCTACAGGATACGCATTGAATTATGCAACACGCTAGTTTACTAGCCTTTTATGAGTGACAAACCATTGACAATGGGGGATTGTGTTTTACTAATTCCTACAGTTATCAAAAAGTTAGATGATGTAGACAGAAAGTTAGATGTAATTCTTGACAAGTTGAGTAACGTCGAGACGTCATCTTACTAGTAAAATTTGGGTAATCTCTGGCCAACATTTGGTTACTTCATATGCTGTTGGACAGCGGTAGCACTATTGTTTACATCCTTTAGTGACTCCAATAAATGCCTCATTTGTTCAATTTCTTGAAGCGCGGCATCTAATGCCTTGTTGTGCTCTTCTGCCTTGTTGGCCTTCATTAGGTCTCCCTTCATGGATTTTCGTACTGCTTTTTTGATCTTTTCATTGGCTTGATCTTGTTTCGTCTCCCATTCGGTTATCATATTGTCGAGGTCATTGATATCCATACAGTATACTATATAGCGCAGGAATTTAAATGTACTAATATCATCATCTTAGATCGTATTTTTCTACCAATGCTTGTTCATTTGGGATTAGAATCGTCAACTGTTGAGATGTTTTTGAAATTGTGGTGTATGATGTGACTTGATAACCACCCAATGTAACCATATATGTAATTACCTATGCGTCCAATTCGTTGTTATTTTTGTTATTCATAGAGATCCTTCTTGGCAACAATATATTACAAGAATCATATAAAGCGATTCATGGGGGACGCCAACAACAAATCCGAAATAAGCATATTGACAGAATCAGATAGAGTCATTTACCCATTCTGCCCAAGGATCGAGGAAATAAACTGCATGATCAGTTGGTGGAGAATAAACTACAACAACATCCATATGGATCCAGATGTTGTGTACAAATGTAACAGGATAATTCGGCAACTTGAAAACTACCGGAACGATGTATGTAGCAAATTTACAGCATTCAAACGGAGCTTGATTCAGGCCACGAAGTGCGTGTACGAGCACGGGCCGGAAAGTGACGGATTTAAGGATGCCGAAAAACGTGCAAACAAGCTACAGAGAGATCTAACGCGCATATCTGAAACAGCAGTCCACTATTTCCAAGCAATGGTCACAAAATGGTTTCATGAAGATGACTATTTCACGATAATGGATATAGAGGTGAAAGACGGCAGATACGACTTTGACATTGAGATTGCCGATAAATGTAGCAATCACTATTGCGTTGAGGTGTGGCAGGGCCAAAGCCTACATCAACATGCAACTAGAGAGAAGGCCTCGATCGTGGGAGTCTATAACAACATACTTCATGATGATCCGGGATCAGTTCCGGACAGACTTGCCGATATTGTGTCAGAACAAGGCGGGGTTAGCATGGATTCCAAACACGACCTGCCAAAAATCCGGGAGAAATTGGAACAACTGCCAGACAACCGCGTGGGCTTTCTAGTCGCTTGTAGGAACAGCAGCAATTACTCAACAATGCTGCGGGGAATCGACTTTCCGATAGTTCCAACGGAATGCGTGCCGCCTAACAAATGTATCATAGTACTGATTTTTGACGGTGATGCAGACTTTGGAAAACGTGGTACTGCGTTCACCGTGCATCATCCCGACTTTGAATCCGTTAAGACGGCGAGGGAGGTGATCCGGTCTTTGGGATTCACATACGATCAGGACATATACACTAGAAAGAGACAGCAATTCGAACAATTCAACTTGTAATCCGAACCAGAACGCGGTCACATCTAAGTTTTACTGGACTGGCTATCACACATGGCGCCGTTCTACAATTTTTTAATCTTCTGAGCATATTTGTCAGGATTGGAGTTTATGTCATGCTCCCAGAACTGTTGCATGGACCAGCTCTCACGCCGTAGCTTACCAGTAACATCAGTAGTTTGCAATATGTTTTATATGATTTTATTTAAATAATCTACAATGTCGTTAAACGTTGATGATCATATTGGATCAGATCAAATAGAAAGTATAATATATGGGAACATTCTAGTACTTCTAACAATATATGAAAAATAAGATACTAGAACATCAATATAAATTAGGACGGGCAAATTATAAAATTTACGAAAACGATTCGTCGATCTCAGATTAAATGTATCAACTAGATATAACAGCAAGTATTGGGTGGATGATTATCTTGGTACACTTGCCACCATGGCACTCAACAACATGTGCGTAAATGCAGCAACGCACAAAAAAACGCAATGAGACTAACTATTTTAGAAAAGGCGAGCGCATAAACATACCATCTGAAAATACTGTGCTCAAGCCTAAAGAGTGCAGATCTAGAGCAAGTAAAACACTGGAGGTGACGAGAATGTCAAAACTGTTTAACAATGCCCGAAAACACAACATGCTCAAAAAAGGCAATGGTACTATTGCAATTGATATGACCGGATGGGAATTATGGTAAAGAACTTAAACCTGAGATGCTAAAAACAAAGCCCAAAAATGGTACTACAAGATTTTATTCATTTATGACAGCACAAATGGTCAATCAAGCAGGTAATTGTTTGCACATCGTGTGACCAGTAATGATAAAATGGTCACAGTCATGCGTAAAATCATTGAAAAATTAATTCAATAGGATGCACGTCCGGAACTTGGCCTCTTTGATCGAGGTTTTTACAACGTTTCATGTATAGATGAACTTTTGCGCCTGCACCTGTCTTTCTAATGCCGGCAATCAAAAATAAGCACATACAAAAGTACATTTTAAAAGTTCACAACAAAAAGAGAAAAACTGCATCAGTCATTGAGATGCGTGATAAAAACAAAAAGGCAGCAAGTTCACATTACTTGTCGTCAAGAAAAAAAATAATGCCAAAAAAACTGATGAAACAGTCGATCAGTATGTAGCATTTGCCACAAATATGAAAATCATTAACAAAAGCAAACTTATCAAAACCATCCCCGAGACTTATCGCAAGCGCTGGATAATGGAGACGGGATACAGAATGATAAAAAACACGACCCCAAAGACCTAGTAACGCCTTGCAGCTTCGATTACTGTTGATATTTTTTTGAAATGTTGTTATATGGATTGTAAGCAATAACAAGATACGAAAATTACGACGGACTTGCAGGTGGGAAATTATTCACAATGGATTATTCATGGATTCAATTGCTGGATTAATCAGAAGACTGCTTCGGTGGGAATTAGAGTACGGTGGCTCCTTGCCATTGTAAATCTGCCGCACTGCATAATCAAAAATAAGATCATTAAAAATTTACACATTGCGAACTACTAAAGTGATGGACTGCAGGAGTTCATAAAGCCTACCAGAAAAGTATTCTTTAGACGAGCAGGATTGGTGTTTGCACACATATTACGCACCGACCTCGCGCATACAAAAAAATTCATATCACAAACAAGCACGCGCGTGTTAATGGATGCTGAACAGGTAGAACAGCTTAACGAGGTAGACAAATTCATAATACTGCTGGCTGGAGCAAATGAATCCAAGCCTATTCCGGGGCCACTACATCTGCAAAAGGAGATGTACTTGCTTCAAAACCTATTTTCAGATCTAGCAGACGAAACAGACTATGAGCCGTACTTTATGGGTCAGCATAGTGAAATTGTAGCAAATGAATTAGAAGAATTAAAACTATCCCGTCTAATGAAAGGATCTCCCGGCCCCATTACACTAACAGCAGATGGAGATGCGGTATTGGCCAGACTAAGAAAAACATCAGATCAAGAAAGGATTAAGAAAGTGGAAGAATTTAAAGAAATCCTCAACGATATGACCAAGAAAGAATTGCTTGCGTTTGTGTATTTTTCTGATCCTGCTCAGGATGTGCTTGCAGAAGAATCTACAGAGTTCAAAGACATAGCGCAGAACCGCAAGCACTTGGCAATTTCCATGTACAAAAAAGACAAGATTAGCGCACAGAAAGCCGCCGAAATAGCAGGAGAAAGCCTAGAAGATTTTCTTGACGAATTAAAACGGTGGTGCAAATGAAGATTATGGACGCAACTGCGTAACAGTTCAACCCCCGTACCTGCGCCAGACGTTAGGCGGTGAATTTGTGCCTAAATTTGGGAAGGGGTTGAACGGTTACTGCAAGATCTGTCAAGCCTGAGGGACGCGCGACGGGCTGTAAAGTAGGGAAGCATCCCGCTCGAGTACAGGGCGCGTAAAAAGTCCAGACAACCGGCGGACTGATCCTCAGGAACCGGCCTTGAACTCGTCAACCAAATGCACGAACTCGGCGATATTTGCGACTAGATCCCCGTCATCAAGCGGAGAAACAAAGGCCACCACCTTTTTCTGCCAGCCGTTGTACCACGTGCACGACCGCCAGTCCAGCCTGTGTTCGGTATAATCTCTAAAGTCCCTAGCCCGGCCGCCATAGTTGCCGCCCAGCCTCCCAGAATGTACGACATGCAGATGGTCACCGTTCTCCCTGACAAAGCCGCCTGCAATGTTGCCTTGCCGGTTTGCTATCGGAAAGTTGATCTCGCACGTGATCTTCAGGGTACCGTTACCGACGTTGCGGCCCGTCCCGAACGCGTTCCAATGCCTGCATCCTTCCTGGTAGGCCCACCAGAACTCGTAATCGTCAAACCAGTACCGCGGGGCAATGTCGTAGCCGCCTCGGTAACCCAACTTTTCCTCCCCCGTGTACATTCCAGCCTGCTTCAGCTTCCCTGACATCTTTTTCTGGGCATCGTCAATGACGATCTGGTCTCTTACGACGCTCATGCCGTCCTGATCTTCATAGTCCCTGTACGTCTCGCTCGATCCAAGCTTGGCCGCGTGCAGTTTTTCACACTCCTCGCGGGTGTGCGGTGGCAGTCCCATGTAGCATTTCACATGGGTCAATAATTTAGGTAATACGTAACAGTTTGGACCTGATTTTTTAGGTAATTTGAACACTTATTTATAGATCAAATGATCTCTTTGTCTAATGAATCCGGAATGACGCAAATACTTGATTCTATCTTTGAAATATCTTTAACCAGAATGTCCGTCAAAAGTTCGAACAAGTTCTCGTCTCTATGGTTGTATCTAAACTCGATATACTTGAGATATAATGGAAAGTATGCTTTTGGAACACCACGATATGCATACAAAATTTTTTTTTGGCAAAACTCCAAAAACCTTCCACATTGTTGGTGTGGACATCATCTCTAACATATTCATCCTTACTGTGAGTCACAACTTGATGTGTACCAAGTTCATCTAACGTGCAGTATGCAGTATGTTCATCTGTATAATACAAAGAGCCTGGCGTGGTATGTCTTTCAATTATTGGTCTGAGTGTTTTTTGCTTCCTATCAGGCACGATAAATGTACAAATTTCTCCATTTCTAGAATGTATACCAAAGACGAGTGTTTTTCCTGCAGCTCTCCAGCCACGTTTTTCTTTTCCATGACCTCCAAACATTACCTCATCCAACTCTACTTTGACATCAAAGATGAGTTTTGGTGATGTATCATATATGGCCTGTCTGAATAACATGAATGTTTGCTCAATGGTGCGAAGACTAACATCCTCATAGAATCTTATTCGGTATGCTGGGACTCCAAGAACAAACAGATATACAAGATGTGAAACTGTATCCTGTGGGATGTAAAGTCGACCGAGATAAGTATTTGTAAAATCACCAAATTTGAATTTACAACGCTTACATTGTTATCTTGAATCTAGACGGTTTAATGCTCTGTGGTTACATCTTGGGCAAATTCGTCTTCCACGCCATCTTTTCTTGACAAAAAACGCCCTACTTTTTGTCAAATTATTTACTAAGATTTTTGGGTGATTGCTAGGCACTATCTAGGCGTGAAATTATTTATCAATATGTACTTTTTCAAGGTCCAAACTCTTAGGTATTACCAAAAAGAATACTCAATCAAGGATTAAGTGCCCACCCAGTACTTATCACCGTATATCCTTATCATCTCTTTATCTATTTGTTCATATTTATCATAATATACATCAGAGGAAAATAACATACACTCACCACTAACATCATCATGTCCTAACAATTTCATTGCTAATTCATAACACTGATCTGCTATGTTAGAACCAAGACTAGCCAATACTCGTATTAGTGTACCTGCGTGTTCTTTTGGACATTCGTTTTTCACACAAAAACTACCTTCTTGCTCTAATAATGCATCTAAATCTGGTTTAGTTTCTATGGTTATTTTTTCCAATGCAAGTATGAATTGTGCATATTTTGGATCATTTGCAGCTTCTTTTTTAATATCATTTTGTATTTCTAAACGTAAATCACAATGAAATGATTCACTGCAAGAATTATCCACAAATTTGAAGTTTGGATTAATCTTTTGTGGTTCTTGTGGTTTGTCAATATTACGATTCAATATGTAACCGTTTTGCTCGTGCGCCAGCTCCGCCATCTCCTCCTCAGTCAGGGGGTCTCCTTCAACTATGATCTGTCCGGTCATCCACGGATGAACAAGACAATAGTGGTCGTATGTTCCTTTTTGGTCTAGCGTAAACTTGTATGATGCTCCCGCCAGTACAAGCCCGCTGTCAAACGCACCGCTGGGTCCGTCTGTCGCTGTTCCACCTATAAGGGTGTGGGCTACATTGTCGGTGTTCATGAACGTTATGGTAGTTCTTGGCCTCACAGTCAGTACCGGATAGTTGTAACATCCCTCATCGGCATTCTGGCATCCTGGGATACCTGAACTTGGCATTGGTTCTATCGTCGCTATCTGGGCCGCAGACGTAATCACTGGATCATCTGATGGTGTGGCGCTCATGGTATCGGTGGCGGGCGGCGGTGTTTGTGGCGCAGACGTAATCACTGGATCATCTGATGTTGTGAAGCATTCGTCGTATGACCCTGTACAATTCTTCGGGGACAGTGCCGACGGATCATAATCGGGTTCAGATTCCTGTTCTGCGGGCCCCAACCACGTCAAAAGTACGCCCAGAAATATCAGTATCGCCAACAATACGGCGCCAAGCATGAGGCAGTTTTTGGCCTTTTCCGGGTCTTCGTTCCGCAACACAAAATATGCGATTGCTCCGCCGCTTATGTTCAGGATATGGGTAGCAGGAACCACCAGTTACTCTTGACTTTAGTTGCGGCTTTCATGGCCTATTCGTTTCCATCCATGCTTTATACGTACTTGTTCAAATTATGGTAACAGTTAAACCCCCTACCTGTACACCTCAACACACATCTACTGCTATGCGATTAAGTTTGGCAAATGATTTAGCTTGCCATGATGGTGTCATGGATATTCTTTACAAGATCCTTGTCCTGATCATACCACGTCATCATACATGACATCAATATACCATAAACTTCCATTCCTGTTGTACTGCGAAACATCTGACGAATCTTTTTGTGAATCACGACGCGCCGCAGTGTTCGTTCGGATTTATTGTTGGTAGGTGGCATGCCCGGATATTTGACAAATGTAAACAGGTCTGGCGCCGCATTGAGTAGTTTACCACCAAACGAGTGTTCCTAGTTCTGTATATGTACCTGCAATTGCCATGACGGGATCTATCCAATTGTCTTGCAGTTGTTGATGATCTGTGGTGTCTGGGGGTAGCTGTTTGGCCTCGTGAAATATGTGCTGGAGTTTTTGGTGTAATTCTACGAAATTGCCGCCTTGCATGGCTGCCAGCAGTTCGGCATCGCGCAAAACATGCGCCCAGCAGCGCTGTTTGGTTTTGAATTTGTTGTATGCGGCGTATCCATCCACCACGATTGGAATGTCAAATAACGGACAGTGTATATCTAATACAGCCGCACCACGTGAGTGAGTAATGACAAAACTGATGCCATATTCGCCTATGAACACCTAATGCATAGCCACGTTTTATGCCTATTTTGACTGGCGTTTCATCACCCATCAAATATCTTGTTTTTGCAAGATTTTTTGAGATCTGTTTTGCAGTTGCTGCAAACTTTTCTCTTGCTACTGTTGCAAGAGCGTTCATTATGGTCACCTTTGAGACCTTTGGAACGCCGACTAGCGTTAGCATGTGTGATATGGAGTTTAGACTGAGTGTTGTAAAGAACATGAATACGATCATGGTCATGAGATTGGGGCCAAACATTGAGCCTTTTGTATATCCTTTGGGCATGGTGTTTATTTTGTGGTTGTTGTTTTTGCATTTGCCTTTTGATGATTTAATCTGTTTTTTTGTGGCTTTGGCTATTTTTGGAGTGTCTATTACCATCTTGCATTCGTGTTTAACATCTACATCTGCACCACCACATTCAGGGCATTTGTCTACTGTATAGTCAATTTCCTCTGTGACGTCCATATCATATATGGTTGTTTTCTCCTCCTCCCCCTCATCTTCATTCCATTTTTTTCCTTTTGTCTTCTCTTCTAACCCATACAGGATTAGACTGACTCCTTTTCTAACCGCTTTGTCGTTGGTTTCATGTGCAATTGCATTTTCGAGTACATAATTGTCAGAATTAGTAATGGCTAATAGTTTCATTAAAGATCCGATAGTTTTCTAATATTTTGTATTCATAATATGTGCTCAACTTCGAGATGAATATCAATCAAAATACCGGATCTTTAATCATATCAGTACGTATATGGCGGCGGGTTTGGCAAATTTCTGCCTGTCATCATTTTCAAAACTAGCGATTAGTGCTTTCAATCGCCCTGATACGTGGTTTCTTGTATATATCAGCTTCTGGATTCTGCCGGGTAACCGTTCAACCTCCGTACTTGCGCCAGACGTTAGACGGTGAATTTGTGCCTAAATTTGAGATGGGGTTGAACGGTTACTTCTGCCGGTCTAGGCTCGGGCCAGTTGTGGCGATTCCGTACCGAGGAATACAGTCTGCCTATTCGAGCATAAAGACATCCAATACGGTGTGACAGTGGGCTCATGATGGGCCTCGGGTATGTGTGGGATGTCCTTCTACACTTCACAGGGTCTAGCTGCCACCACCTCCGGGATCATACTTGAGCATTTTTCCCTTGCAAATTACATGTTTTACAACACGTCCCTAGGTCACAAAGGTGTTACAACAGTGTCCTGAGCTACACATAATACCGCATATTAATTCAGTGTGACATGTGGGAATTGGACGAGGCGTTCCGAAGTTTTGCCATTCTGCTTAAGGAGCGGATATGCTCAGGAATACACACAAAGGAAGATTCTGTACGGTATCTGTTTTTTCACTCTATGACACGTACATTCGACATATCCCCAAATGAAATACTTTTAGAATCCCCGCACCCGGCAGATGGTAAAAAAGAAGTAGATATGATTGTAGTTTCATCTGAAACTAGGCCCGAATTTGTATTCGAATTCAAGTTTCATAGATACACGGGAAGCATGATGCCGCGTCCAATGAATGCTGGCCAGTTATTCAAGGACATATTCAGGCTGGCAATGTACAAGCGTCACAATGAAACTAGTAGGTGCTTTGTGGTATACGCGACAGATTCAACTATGAGAAATTATTTTTGTAAGAAGGGAAATAAATTGAATGATTTTTTCAATCTGGAGATTGATAAAAGTCTGCTAATTGATGAAAATTATGTTAAAAATCATACAAAGACATTCATTGAATATTGTGAATACGTGTGTGATTGCGAGATATCAATGCGCCTGAAGCGAGATTTTGACAACTTATCAATAAGGATTTGTGAGATCGAAAACGTATCTGCTGAAAATTGATCTAAACACTGTGTTTAGTACGAATAAACATTTTAAGTTGTCTTGTAAGGGTTCTCCTGCAAACGCGGTTGGTGGCAATTAATACAGATTTGAACCGTTGTAGTCAATCCGGACACGTAACTAGTATTTTGTCGCCACGTATGATAAACTTCAAACCCTCTGGGTTACCAAGTTTGGCAAGGACCGGCTTTGGAATGTATGAGTAACTGGTACCTCTTTTCACGTTGTGGGTTATAGATACTTGGAATTCAGTTAGCATTGGCAGCCCATTTAGTCATGTTTGTTGTTCTCAGTACAACGTTATAACGTCACTGACATCGGATTGCGCACGAATGCTTATATATCCAATTGGTGATATATGTATAATGAAACAAAAAATAGTTCAGGAAGAAAAGGTGGTAGACGAAACTACTCAATCAAGATCAAAAACATTGGAAAATGACAACCCAAAGCCTGGCAAGCAGAGGCGCTCCAAGGCTCAGATTGATGCAATTAGGAAAGCAGGCATTCAGATTGCATGCATTGCAGGTGCCATAACTACACTAAGCTCGATTAAATGGACAGTCGCATCGCAAACTGTGCAAGGTCTATTGTATGTGGTGTCGCTTAGTTCACTTGGAATGAGATGTCAGTGTGAGGCCAATCAAAATGGAAAAAAGATATGCAAGCATGTGGTGGGGGTATACAAGCTCTTAGACAAAGAGTGGTGGTGTGGGCGTAGAAAAAGGATACAGATTAGGCGCAAAAAATTGAGATGTCAGTATCCAAAATGCAGATCCAAAGATGTGGTAGGATGGGGAGAGCGCAAGTGTAAGAGAAAAAGATCTGTGAGGCGATACATGTGCAAAAAATGTGGCCGTACATTTTCTGGAATGGAAGGGTTCAAGGGGCGGCATTTTGATGCATCCGTAATAGCAAAAGCGTTGTCCATGATGGCAACTAAAATGTCTCCAGAAGAAGTATGTGTGCAGCTTGCAATGGATGAGATCATCATAAACCCATCTACAATACATAGGTGGACTGATGAGTATTCGCGAATCATGCTACGATTCTCAAGTTTGCTGTGTCTTGATGCATGGTTTCAGTGGCATGTCGACGAGTTAGAATTTAAAATACGTAAACAGACCAGATATTTGTTTGGTGTAATGGATGGCGCAAGTCGATTTGTTTTATCCCACGAGATCCTCAAGAAGAAAAAGGGATCTGATCCCACTAACCTGTTTCAAATGGCTGCTGCCCGTACGCGTAGGCTACCACGCATACTTGTAAGTGATGGACTGCAGGAGTTCATAAAGCCTGCCAGAAAAGTATTCTTTAGACGGGCTGGATCGGTGTTTGTATACATACGTGAGATACAACACATACAGAGCCTTTTTAATCAAAATAACGTCTACGAACGACTCAATGGAGAATTTGAGGATAGATTCAAGTGTGTACGTGGACTAAAATCAGAGGACCCCGGGACTCTTACGTCTGATATAGTATATCATAACTTTTTTAGAAAACACACAAGCCTCAAAAACAACATGACGCCTGCCAAGGCAATTGGAATTGACATTATACCAGTAAAAGACTCTGATCTTGCAGATAGTTGTGATGCTTGGATAACACTCATTCAAAACGCATCCATACGTGCCTCTGCCTGAATTGCCAGACTCTGTACATTACACATCATATACACAAACACTCTCCATCTGTTTGTGTTTTGATGCCAAATCAAACTATCATTTTTGGTGTACAATTCAATTTCTTCAAGATGAACCACTCTCGTTTGTCTTTTTGATACTGACTCTAACTATCCTTATTCCAAACTATCGTCATAGTCATACAAAAAAGTACTAAAAACTTACACTTTTTCAACCTCTAATACCAAATTCAGATAAAAAGTTCACATAAACACCGATCAACTGCGTTTGCAAGAGAACCATGGTGAGTATTCTTTTTGTGCCTTCTGAATTGTCGTTTTGGCATGGAAGTGTGACGTGCAGGCGGTCCAAAAGGATTCTAGCTGGATTCTATCACGATCTATAATATGTACGGTGATTTTCTGGGAAAATTCTGGACAGCACATCACAGTAAGAAAAGCGTTTAAGCATCACTTACCAATTTGGCGGTGGAGCCCCATGAGCCTGTATGTGACTATTATATTCTCTACATAGGTTTCTTACATCAAATATGTGCCATATGAATAGGACCAACCCTATTATTAGTAGGAATATGCCAACAACAAATACTATTGTGGCTACACCCACCCAAACCAGTACTGCCGTGCCTATTAGCAATGCTATCCCTCTGCTTATTTTTCCTATGTAGACATGTCCTATTCCACTGAGTCCTAGTATGCCAATCACGATGGCAAGTACCAGTGCTGTTCCCTCATTTTTGTACATTGCAGGAGATGTCCCTGAAGACGGATTTTGAGGAGTTATGTTGGATGGGTTAGCAACGGTCTTGGCATGACCACATTGCGGGCACTGGGCATATTTGTCACCCAGCGGAGATCCGCAGTTTGAACAGAACCCGTTGATATTCTGAGACGAACTGGTAGGGGTTCCACATGAATTGCACGAGTGCAATCCGGCCGGAACGATAGCTCCACAGTTTGAACACGTGGTGGAGCCCATAGTAGAATGAATGAATTGCAGTATAAAAGGTAATACGTAAAGGTATTGGTGCGAATTCGTGACCTGTTAGGCGTCTTAGCAGGGCCGCGCTTGTGACAAAGTGAGCAATACAATCCATTCCAATCTCCGTTGACAATGTATTCTCATACTTTGTACTAATGCCACCGTCATCAGAGTCAGAATTGAGACACTCCGTCTTGTCTGATATGCAAGATCGTTTGATCGACTATTCAGAACTAAAGCGTACGTTCGACATGGCAGAGTGAGGCAAGGGCATAAGTGCTAAAGACATGCGCGGTTTGGACCACTATCTAAAGAACATGACAAGATAGTCTCGTTTGACAGAATCTGTAAAGAGATCGGTCGCTGAATGTTACATAGGCCTCATCGAAGGGGGGGGGGGGGGGAAGAGGCCGAACGGTTACTTGACTATTGATAATATATTTTTATTTCATATCTGTACTTAATAATTATGGCTGATTTTGAATTAGAAACCAAAATTTTGGGTATTTTGTATGAACAATGGTGGCGTGACCCAATAATGGGATGTGCGAAACAGACTATATGTGAAACAGTAAATACAGAAGAAAATAGAGTAGGTCAGGCGTTACAAATTCTTGAAAGTCAGTGGTACGTTGAAAGAGACATCCGGTGGTATAAAATAACTACTCCTTCGGGAATTGAAGCATATGAAGAAGTTTTATCGCCTTCATCTCTTGCAAAAAAAGAAGCACAAAGAAAAAAAATTCTCACATTTCTAGAACCATATTATGATCAAGATATTGATGCATGTATATCTCGCGATGAATTAGTAGCAGCGATAGGAATCGAAGATCATGATGAATTATATTCTCAAATGAAGTATTTGGAGAGTAAAGAATATGTTAAGCTGGACATGTTTATAGGGGGAAATTTTTGGGTAAAATTATTGGCATCGGGAAAGTTACTATTAGATAACTATGACCCCCAAAATTATCAGCCAATGACTAATGCATATAGACGTCTATTTATTGTTGAAAATCGTCTTCGAAAGTTTATTGAAACGAAATTAGCAGAACATTACGGTACTGATTGGTGGAACAAAGGAATAAGTGGTAAATTGCGTACTTTAGCTGATGATAGACAACATGCCGAACAACAACAAGGCTGGCAAGTATCTATAACCGAGAGTAATTTGGAATATCTTTCATTTACACATCTAAGCAAGATTATTACCAATAACTGGAGTGAAATATTCGAACCAATTTTTCGTAATCAGTCTAAAATTGCATTGCCGTTAAAAGAATTAGAAGACATACGAAATGCAATTGCTCATACTAGAACGTTGACAGATGATGCAATGAATAGATTAGAGCAATACTGTGGAGACATTTCTAATTTGACAAAATAAGTGACTGAATACATGTTAGCTCCGTTGTCCATAGCTGCGGTGATGGAATGACTCTTGACGGAGCGTGAGTTTCGAGCCTTCGGGCTTGAGTGGCCCCACATCCCCCTAGCTTGCAGCTGCCCGCCCTGCCGCAGTGAGGCATCGCACTTTGCGCAAAGCGCTTCCATACGCATTCATGATCCCGGTTCCACAAATCCGCCCGCGTTTGGTATGAACGACCAACAACCGCGTTTGCGAGAGAACCTTACTCGATAACCGGACACCAGATCATACTTGAATCATACACAACTCCAAGCAATGCAAGTGACACATCAATGCTTCCATATATGATCAACTTTCTTGTAAAAAACTATACACAGATTGAAGAGTGCTTATTCAACGGAGACAAGAGATACATTCGGATCAAAACTGCGAGACAATATTCAATGCAAACATAAAACCGAACATAAAACAGCGCAATCACACAGATGGCGCAGGTCATACAAACCGTGGCAAACCACCAAGCAGAAAAAAGGCAGCGGAGATCTTTGACAAAGATGCATACAAACAACGCGCACTTATCGAGGCAATATTTGGAGCAGTAGAAGAGTAACCGTTCAACCCCCGTTACCTGCACAAGAAGTTAGACTGTGAATCTGTGCCTAAACTTGAGAAGGGGTTGAACGGTTACGTAGAAGAGACAAAGAATCACAGGCTACACTGTCGTATGCGTCTGGCCGAAAACAGAAAGCGGTTTGGTAAAATATTATCGATTGCATGGAATATCAACGCCCTGAACAGATTTATCTGCGCTCATGAAAAAGGGCAAAAGATTCCATCATACCAATGATAGTGACTGCTATCACACTTGCACGTTTTATGTTCTATAATCTGTCTGCTAAAACACACATGTATATTCAAAAACAAAACGCACTATAGATAGATTTCAGTCTTTTGTAGATTGAATGTACAATAAACCAAGCTCACAGAAGGGTCACAGGCAGGCCTAATGTCAATTACGCACCAACCTCCCCGATCACTATAATACTTAAAGCAAGGCAGCGCATAGGCTATGTGTGAAAAAGTATTGCGTATCGTGGTGGAATGTTGAGAATCTTTTTGACTCTCAGTATGCATCACGTGAGGACAAGCTTAAGCGTGTGCTTGGAAAGGAGTTAAAGGGGTGGAACAACACCGTTCTGAACAAAAAGATATCACAGTTATCAAAAATAATAGCGCAGCTAAATGGAGGTGCCGGGCCTGACATTTTGGGAGTATGCGAGGTGGAGAGCAGGAAAGTGTTGAACAAATTAGTGGACAAAATCCCTCTTCGGAGAAATTATGAGATTGCACACGATGATGGAAAGGATAATCGTGGGGTTGATACCGCGTTCATTTACGACGCAGATTCATTTGAGTTGAAGGGAAACTTTTCGCATTTTATTGTAAAAAGAAACGCAACACGGGATCTGTTTCAGGTGAATCTAGGGATAAAAGAGAGCGGCAAGCTGCTGGTACTGGTGGGGAATCACTGGCCTGCAAGAATTGGCGGAACGTTTGGTTCTGAGCCCTACAGACTAATAGCGGGTGAGACTCTGGCATATTTCCACGAAAGAATAGTAGAAGTGCACGGAAAAGATGTCGCAGTAATCGCAATGGGGGATTTTAATGACGAACCATTTAGCCGCTCCGTAGTGGAGCACGCACGGGCCACAAATTCTAGGGGACGGGTACTGCGATCTAGAAAACCTATGTTCTACAATCTGATGTGGCCACTGATGGCACACGGACTTGGCACCCACTACTATGGCGGGACAGGTTCAGTTCTTGACCAGATGATGGTCTCAAAAGGATTATTGCGCGGCAAAGATACTGGAATGTCAGTCAAACCAGATTCGATAAGAATTGAGGGTTTGTCTGAGATGGCCTGCAAAGGTAAACCGTGCAGATTTGGCAGACCTTCCAAAAAAAGTACTTATAATGAGAATGGATTTTCGGATCACTTTCCCATATCAGTCACACTCGAATCTTATTGATGGCGCACAGATTTTAGAGTCGTCTCATCGTATAATCTCAGGTCAAATTCTACCGTGCTGCAGTTCATATGACGGCGACTCGCCGTCGTGTCATCCTTTTGGCACCAGTCACATTAGTTTCATATATCATAGACAAGAAGTTTGTTAATGGTACGCCTAAACAGCCTAACTTGTTCGGGGCTATTTTCATACGCGTCTGAATCCACTATAGACTTCTCAGAACACGTTGTGATTGTTGGCCCAAACAATGCAGGCAAATCGAATCTGTTCAGGGTCATACAAGTTTTGTCCGACACCCTTTCTGGCATCAAGGATAATCTCTCAGGCTCTGAAACATCACCATGTGCAAGTGATCCCTATGTCGAGGCGGAGGTTCAGCTGTCTTTCGATGAATGCCAAATTCTTTCAGAGTTTTTTGCGTACCATCTCATAGATCACGGAGGCGGAGGTAATGTTGAGTTACGCATACAGTCGTTGCCTGACCAATCTAAAATCTCGCATTTTTTTGACAGTATAAAAATACGAATCAAATGGGAAAAAACCCCGGAGAATCTGGCAGTCAATCCGTATATACATATCCAGTTTTTGAAATGCGGATTCAAATTGAGTGGTTCATTAAGTGGAGGCATATTCACAGCTCAGCAGGATGAATCGACGCTTCAATCAGAAACAATTACCATACCATTTAATAAATTCTTGATTCAGATTTTTTCAAACAGTGATAATCCCGAGAAGGGCGCCGCATCGTTTTTTACAGACAAAATTGCGATTCATAAACCTGTTTCCTTTTCATCTAACATCATTAACAAGCTTTCTGAGGAGGAAAAAGTGAGAGTTCGAGATTTATTATACCAGCTGCAACAGAAAATAAACTGCGATACATTCAGTCTATCTCGCGTATTTGGGGCAATACTATCAGAGGGAATTGTTTATGCTTCGGAAAATAGAAATTTGCTGCGTAAGCCATACATAGAACTATTTAAGAAGATATACGCCGAAGATAATAATGATAAGAATGCAAATGAATACAACAAAATGTTGGAAACATCTATTCTGTATGTGAGTATGGAATACACCACGACGCTAGAGCATGATGGCAGTAACATAGCACAGCTTCTTTTTAGCTTGAAAAACTCTCCTCATCTCTCCGACAAAAATAGATTTCAAACCATCCAGAAGGAGTTTAAAAATATATTCCACAGCCAGAATCTGGGTGTAGATGTCAGTTTACAGTATGCATCAAGACGCAGAACCCGGTTTGGGTCATACAACAACATTCCAATCTTTCCTGAAATCTATATCACGGAATCAGGACTGCCAGAACACATACCACTGGATCAGGTTGGTGGAGGAGTTCGCGGAGTACTCTATCTGCTGACAGCAGTACACGGAGTTAAGAACTCTATAGTGTTACTAGATGAGCCCGGTATCAACCTTCATCCATCAATGCTTAAAGCGGTTGTTAGTACGATCAAGTCATCAAATACCAACAATCAGTTCTTCATTATCACTCATTCTCCAGAGCTTTTATCTAACGAGATGTTTGATGAGGGCAACGACGTAGTTTACATCAAAAAGATGAATAATCAGAGTGGAATTTATAGTTTGGATAATGAGACCAAAAAAGAATTCATAACCGAGCGACGTAGACTCCGACACCAGATTGACCAGAGAATATTTTTTGCTAATCTCGTAATTTTGACGGAGGGTGAATCCGACCGGAACTTACTAGAAATAACAAACGATTTGGCAAATAATGATTCCAAGTATGATTTGTCGCTAAAGGATATAATAATAATTAGTGTGAACAGCAAATACAATTTTCCAAAATATGTCAGGTTGTTAAAAGCATTTGAAATACCTTATATAATCTTGGCCGATTGTGATGCAAAAACAGACATATTTCAAAACGAGCCGACGGGAGAGATTTCCGCAAACGAGATAAAATCAAATGGGTGTATTTTTCTAATCAATCATGATCTTGAAAACCTAATGAAAGAAACTGACCAGCGCATATTCAAACAAGTCAACAAAGGTAAAAAATCCAAGGTGGTGGTGGTATTGGAGTTTTGCAAGCTAATGCGCGAAAAAGATCCAGAAAAACCCATTCTTGAGCCCATTGTAAAGTTTTTGGATCATTGTGTAAGTAAAGTGTAAGGATCGTGGAAGTATTAGATTGTCGGGACAGGCTGCTTACGTGTACGGTACAAAAGAGAAGGCAAGCGTTCACACTCCTCCTCCTAGCTATAGCGACGAGCATAAGTTCCTGTACAATGAATTTTTGTGATTTCGTGTCTGAAATAACCACATCAGTAGTTCAGAATGTGCTCAATTTTTAATGATCTTATTTTTAATTATACAGTGCGGCAGATTTACAATGGCAAGGAACCACTGTGCTCTAATTCCCACCAAAGCAGTCTTCTGATTGATCCGGCAATTGAATCCATAAATAATCCATTATGAATAATTTTCCACCTCAGTAGTTCAAAAAGTGACGGTGTCACAAAGGGCCGAACGCATTAAAAATCTGCAGACGATCAATCTTTTTCAGACTCATATCATGCAATAGTGCATGGCATGGACAATTGTTTCTATGTATTGGCAGTTGGTCACAATTGTACGGCCCTAGATGCAAATGCTCAAAAAAACTTTACTAAAAGGGCAACATTTATTGCTAAGCGCGCATATAAATGGCGGGTACGTAACTAAAGTAATGAAACAAAAGAAACGCATCTAACAACACAAGATCGCATCGGACGTATTTAACAGAGGGGCCCGAAACTTTTGACAGTGTTGCCACCGTCGTTTTATGCGGACCCTAATGCAGTGTATGGCACAGATGAGATTATGCGATATGTGTTTATGATGTGTGCTGAAAATGCCAGCCATGAGGGCATATCGCAGATATGCAAAGACGAGATTGATCTTGCCAGGGTTCCGACCGGAGCAACGCTTCTCAACAGGGTAGGTGGCTCGTCTTATTCTGACACGCACGAATCGTGTGACAGGATGATAGACGTCACATTGGAAGAACCGCGCAATCGGGGATTGTTCAGAAAGCCCGTGATTACTGCCACAGACGATCATGACGTACCGGTTCATTTTGAAAAGGTTGATGACGAGTATATGACAGCAGGCAAACCAAAGGGCGGAACCAGCAAGATGCTACGATATACCACGGTGCAGATTGTGGGACGTTCAACCAGTTTTATATTGGCCGTGCATCCCACGGGAAAAAACCATGCAAAAGAGGCGATTGTAGGCACACAAATTAGACAGATACGCGATGCCGGAGTTGTATCAAAAACACATTTGCTTGACAAGGGGTTTTACAAAGTTGAGGTCATAAAAATACTGGATGCCGAAAGGCGGCAGTATGTAATGCCTGCAAGATGGAGCAAAAAAATCGACGATATTGTAGGCCGCATATGATGCAAAAGAGGGACTGGGCGTGTTACCGTACGAGATCAGAGGTGGTGGCAAATCTGTAATGACGACGCTTGTAATCGTAAAAAGAAAGGGTGTGAAAAAGAGTACTCCTCTGCGAAAAAAATATCTGGTATTTGTAACCAACGCAGACAGACACAGAGCCAAAAGCATACTTGCAAACATACCAAAGATATACAAAAAACGCTGGGGAATAGAAACTAGATACAGGTGCGCAAAGCAGTGCAGGCCATTCACATGTAGCAGAAACCCGTCTGTCAGACTGATACTGTTTTACTTTACCATGATCATATATAACGCATGGAACATGATAAACTGGTTCATACGCAAAGAGATTCCCGACAGCTCTAATGTGCGTTCTCCACTGACGCTATACCGGATGCTTGAAAAAATCTACGACACGTACAAGAAAATGATACTCAGAAACGTCGCCGCGAGCCAGTTCTTTTTAGAAGACATCGGGTGATGTCCTACTTCAAAAATACCGCAAGCACAATACAAAATACAACGTGCCAAATCACAGGAAGATAAAAACCGGGCCCCGCCTGCGCACGTCATGTTGTGGCGCGCCGAACCGGGCTTGCAAACCCGCCTGATCAGCTATACGACACATGTGTTTTCTACCTCGCAATCGTGTCACTGACCTGACACGCGACACGTAGTGACAATGTACCCGAATCCGGACTCAAACACTGCTTTACTTTTTGAACTACTGATATGCAAAAAACAATTCAAGATGTCAGAAATGGAGGCAGACCACAAAGTCCCTTGAAGTAGGGGGGTGGCCGCACGACGCAAGATAACTGTCAGATGCTATGCAGGAATGACAATCGTGAAAAGTCTGGAAAATAGGAAATCTGTCAGGCTAGCCAATCTATTAACCGAATTGCGCGAGCCTACTGCATCTTCTGGTCTCCGACCTTGTAGTCTATGAGGGCACATATGTACACGGGATTATAGCACCATTTAAAGCGCTCGTCTCGGTTGATGTACCTCTCGCTTCTGGCATCGTCCTTCATGAGATTCCACATCCTTCTGAAATCCTTCTCCTTTCTTATGGGCCTCGGTTCTCCAGAGGATTCAGGTGTGGCGATTACAATATCGGAGCCTGACATTACGGCCTTGAACGGCTTGCTCTGATTTAGCGTCCTGAAATAGCTGTTGTGCTTTAAGCACTCCTGCAACAGTTGCCAGAACTTATCAAAGTCCATTACCCCCATCTGTGATGCTGCGGTTAAAATACCTTGTGAACTACATTTCAGAGAAGATCGTGAATCACGCCTGTGTGTGTAGACCACCCGAATTGGAAGCAGTGCCCCGATAGGTCACCGTTTTGACAGCCAGTCACAGGTCACCAGTTCTTGACAGTTCCGCTTTGAAATACCATATGCAATACTCGCATTTCATACTATGCAGTGGTTCGCAGGTCGGACCTTTCTAGCTTGGGCATCAAAGTCTATACCTAGAGATCCATCACACAAAGACATGACTCCCAGTAGTAACAGTTCAACCCCTATTTTGTAAGTAGTCATGCAGATACAGCAATAGCGATCACCGATCATTACTGTGATCGAATTTACGTAAATCTAAATGATAAACACGACGATATGTGAGAAAGTGCTCAAAATGTTGAAAACACGTTTGATTATTTTTTGCATCTAGGCAGGAAATTACTCAACTAATTGACCTGTGGTCAGCTTTTGACATTGCGGCCTGTTAAATACATATTTTTCTACTTATCATTGTACTCGAAAATGATAAGTAGAAAATCTATTGATATTGTATTGCAAAAACAGTATTTAGACTATTTTAACCACAATAATGAAAATTTACATAATTGTGTACATGGTGTACGCAAACACAGTTGTGCGGTGGGTAGCAAAATCATCAGAGGTGGTGTGTTGCAATGATCTCAGAGATGGCCACACTGCGCAAAGAAATTCATACATTGCACTCACAGTTGGATTCTGCAAATGATACGATACGCAACAATTCTGCTGAATTAGAGAAGAGTCATCTAGAGACGGCTACTGCGCGAGCAGAGATTGCGGTATTAGAAGAGAAATACTCCAAAATGTCTGCCAAAAACAAGCAGCTTGAGGATACAATAAAGCAACAGCAACAGCAACACAATTGCAGTCAGGAATGTATAGTTTTAAGAGAAGAGAATGTACAACTAAAACAACAACTCCAACAAAAAACCAGACAACACCACCGTGTTGATAATGCCCACACACCTCCCTCTGCAGGAAGTGACTCACAAAATAAACTCAAAAATTACAGACGCGAACATGCAGAACGCTGTTACTTGGAATATGGAATAGTTATGGAAGCCATTACTAATTCTAACAATTATGTACTCGAAAATGAAATTGCACATGAAACCAACGACAAAGCGGTTAGAAAAGGAGTCAGTCTAATCCTGTATGGGTTAGAAGATAAGACAAAAGGAAAAAAATGGAATGAAGATGAGGAGGAGAAAACAACAATATACAACATGGACGTCACAGAGGAAATTGACTGTACAGTAGACAAATGCCCTGAATGTGGTGCAGATGTAGATGTTAAACACGAATGCAAGATGGTAATAGACACTCCAGTAATAGTCAAAGCCACAAAAAAACAGATTAAATCATCAAAAGGCAAGTGCAAAAACAACCACAAAATAAACACCATGCCCAAAGGATATACCAAAGGCTCAATGTTTGGCCCCAATCTCATGACCATGATCGTATTCATGTTCTTTACAACACTCAGTCTAAACTCCATATCACACATGCTAACGCTAGTCGGCGTTCCAAAGGTCTCAAAGGTGACCATAATGAACGCTCTTACAGCAGTAGCAAGAGAAAAGTTTGCAGCAACTGCAAAACAGATCTCAAAAAATCTTGCAAAAACAAGATATTTGATGGGTGATGAAACGCCAGTCAAAATAGGCATAAAACGTGGCTATGCGTGGGTGTTCATAGGCGAATATGGCATCAGTTTTGTCATTACTCGCTCACGTGGTGCGGCTGTATTAGATATACACTGTCCGTTATTTGACATTCCAATCGTGGTGGATGGATACGCCGCATACAACAAATTCAAAACCAAACAGCGCTGCTGGGCGCATGTTTTACGCGATGCCGAACTGCTGGCAGCCATGCAAGGCGGCAATCTCGTAGAATTACACCAAAAACTCCAACACATATTTCACGAGGCCAAACAGCTACCCCCAGACACCACAGATCAACAACTGCAAGACAACTGGATAGATCCCGTCATGGCAATTGCAGGCACATATACAGAACTAGGATATTCGTTTGGTGGCAAACTGCTCAATGCGGCGCCAGACCTGTTTACATTTGTCAAATATCCGGGCATGCCACCTACCAACAACAAATCCGAACGAACACTGCGGCGCGTCGTAATTCACAAAAAGATTCGTCAGATGTTTCGCAGTACAACAGGAATGGAAGTTTATGGTATATTGATGTCATGTATGATGACGTGGTATGATCAGGACAAGGATCTTGTAAAGAACATCCATAACACCATCATGGCAAGCTAAATCATTCACCAAACTTCATCGCATAGCAGTAGATGTGTGTTGAGGTGTACAGGTAGGGGGTTTAACTGTTACCTCCCAGTACGGGTTTATCCTAAAATAGACCTCATATCATACCGTATATGGGAATTCTGATATGGGGAAGACAGTCCGGAAGGATTTAGACGAATCAGTTAAAACACAAAACAATGACTCTGAACCTATGTCTCAAAACCCTGAAAAACCCATAGATTATTTTAGAGACAAAGCATTAGACACTAAAGATGAGGACAAATTCAAGCATCTACACTACGTCGAGGTCTTAAAAGATATTCTACTGAAATCAGAGACTCCAATTAATGTTGGACTATACGGGAAATGGGGAGTCGGAAAATCATCAATAGTCCACATGTTAAAAGAAACAATAACCACAGATGAAGAATTAAAAGAATTTAAATACGTTGAAATCGACGCTTGGGGCCTATCGAAAGCCTCATTACAGCAAGAAATACTGGAGGAAACCAATATTCAACTAGATGAGAAGGCCTACAAGCAGAACGAGATTGAAGATAAACTGTATAACGTACAACAAGTGGACGCCTATAATCTTAGTACGCTAAAGAAATTTTGGTGGATAGGGATACCAGCTGGAATCGCAATCTTCTTAGCTCTTGATAATATTACAGATCTTCCAACTAAAATTTCCACGATTAGCTTGTTATCAATTCTCGCATTTCTACTGTCGCTTACAAGGTTACTTTTGGGAACATCTAAACGAATCATTCCGAAAGCAACATCCTCTCTTAAATTCAAAGAAATTTATAGAAAAATTACCGACGAATCAGGGAAAAAAATCGTTGTAGTAATTGACAATCTTGATAGATGTAATGATGAAGTTGCAGTTGAATTATTAGGATTGATTCAAACCTTCATGGTCAAAAAGAACTGCATAAACATTCTTACCTGTGACGACGAAGCCATTATCACGCATCTCCGAAACGTTAAAGGTGAACAGTACACGGACAAGGACGGAAATGAATTTCTAAGCAAATTCTTTCAGGTAACATTGAGAATACCTCCGTTTATCGGAGAGAATTTAGAACGATACACAGAAGATCTAATGAAAAGAAGAAGTGTTCACTTTAAGCGCTTTGTACGTCAAGTATTAATCTCAGGTGCAGTTGAGAACCCCCGAAAAATCAACCAGTTTTTGAATAACACCGTAGCATTATACCGTCTTGCAGAGCTTAAAGAAAACGATCACAAACTTCCAAAAGGCGTAATAACCGAACACACAGATTTTTTGACAAAAATAATTATAATTCGACATGAATGGCCTGAGTTCTATAAGGAAATCGAAGAACACCCGGATATTTTCAATAACAATGATCATATTAAATGGTTACGCGCTAGGAAAGAGAAAAACACGAACAACAATAATGAAAAGGAAAACCCTTCGCTTCACGCGCTAGAAAAATTTCTAAACAGAACTCAAATGTCTCATGTAGACGATGTCATCCCATTTCTGCGACTGAATCAAGAGTCATATGCTGCCGAATCTGGAATGGATGAGTTTGGGACCGCTGTTGCCACATTGGATTCAGAATCTGAAAAGCTATTTGTAAACTCCAAAAACCAGAATCAGTATTTAAAGAAGATTGAGTATCTTATGGAGGAAAGTGCAGAGAAAAATGATCCGCTGACTCTAGTTAACTGTTCTCTTTCTTTAATTGGTATTCTGAAACATGTTGAAAATATCGAAGATCGTGAATTTGCATTGGCAACTCTTGGAAGGCACCTGTCTAATTCCCTCTTAAATGAATGGGATAAATTTGATCTTGACAGATACAACATGGTTGAACATCTTGAAGAAATGCCCCGTCATCTTTCTACCAAATTTTATGAAAGATTAATTCATGAAACTTTTCCTGGTGAAGTAATAAATGACAAGATATTATTTCAATTTATGAAGAATGGAGAGCAAATTTCTACCTATATTATGGATATGGTGGATGATGCATTCAGTAAATCGATTTCCAACAATGTAGACAATATGGAATTTTTAATCGAATGCTGTGTGAAATACCGTTGGAGTCAAAACAATGTCTCTAAACCCTCAAAAGCAATATCTGTCATAATAGGCCACATCACCTTTGGTTTCGAAAGCGATGATTCCTCATACAGAACCGTATATGAAAAAATTAAAGGAGATATACATAGCTCAGAGAGAGGAAGATTTCTTGAAAAAGTAAGATCGGCTATCCTAGAGTTTACGAACCGCGATCAGGCATTCCCTGCATCATTAATGACTGCAATAAAAGAGATACCAGAGAATATTGATGAAAATATCCAACAAAAAGAAAGCATCTTCAAAACTCTGCCAGACTCGATAAAAGAAACTACAGACCGAGAACAGTCAGAAGCATTATTTGGCATCATAATTAATCTAGCAGAAAAATTTGAACAATCAGACGATGTTTCTGTCGATGTAAACGAATCGCTAGAACGTGCAGTTGTTGCATACTTGAGCGGTGCAGATCATGATGCAATATTGAATCTCCTCAATGAAAACAATCCCAGAAAACAGGAATTTCTAAAATCAAAAGCAATTTCGGCTGCACTAGTTGAACGATTCATTGCAATTGGTCCACATAACGCGGAAATTTTGAGGTATTTACTATGGAATACTCCATTTGAGTTGCAAGACAGCGTTGCGGAAAGATTAAACGGGCTAATATTGTCAAAAGATCCCGACCAGTATTCTACACTACTCAAAGTAGCCCAAGAATTAGACAAGGACTTTAACTATTCTATTATTGACTCAATTAGAGAAACCTGCAAAAAAGTAGCATCTGAAGAGGATTCCGAACAACGGATATTCTACCAATATGTGTTAAAACTGAAACCTTCGTCCAATGATATTCGAGAAATTATTAGATACTCAGAGCGCTTGATTGTAGACCCAGATGCCGCAAAACAAGACGAGGGCTTGGAGTTACTACAACTAGTAAATTCCGCCAAGGAACCTCCGGGCACCCATGGAATTGTAAAAGCTATAGATCAATCAATTGTATTTTTGCAGAGTGATTCAGCTCGGGTGGATAATTACCTATCATTTATTTTCCAAAATCCTGACCGATGGTCTTCCTCACACCATATAAAATTAAAAGATCTCTTTAGGGAAGGCTTGAAGCCTGAACGGTCAGAGCAAATTCTTAATATCATACTTTTATATCTTAATGCAGCTCAGGAAAGAATGATCCCATATATTTTAGATGAATTAATTGCATGCGCACAACAAACTCCTCATGGTAATCCAAAAGAGCAAATTAAGCAAGTCTTGATCAGCAACAAATCTGCATTGGGATGGAGACAAAAGAATATAATCAAAGAAATTTATGGAGATCTCGATCTAGAGTAACGCTCATTGAAAATTTCATCTTATGATGGACAATCGCAGGGTTCTCTTGCAAACGCGGTTGATCGTAACTATTTTACTTTTTGAAGCGCACACACAAGGTAAAAAATCATGCACATTTTTCTGATCATAGCGATCTCAGCATTATATATATGAAATAATTGGCAATGATAATGCGCAGTTGATTAAAATACACAGATGGGACAAATGATTCTGTAGTTTTAGCCGGGTTTGCATGTTTTACAACGGCACAACCCAAAGAAACCTTGTCTATAAAACAACCAAGCGATGACTATAGTCCAAACATGTGCTCAATATAATTACCGTAGGGCATAAAATGATCATAATGTGTAGCGCATCTTTAATGCTCAAAAGCATGTCACGCAAACAAGAAAATGTACCAATGCAAGCTAACAGATGAAAAAATAAATCAGAAATAATGGTATGCAAACACACTACATCCTGACAGCTACCATCTAGTACAAGCTATAAACTATCTTGTACCATAACAGTATGGACACGAAATGCAACGACGAACATCACTACACCATACCCACACATGGAGAATTACATAATAGATGTTCAACTCACACACCAGACCAAAATTATCATAACAAATATTCATTTAGCATCAAATCATACACCGGATCAATTGTTCATCACGCTTATAAGGAAATTTCCGTGAAAAATCAATAATAACATGCAAAACGAAAATTACAGAAAATATACTAGCCTAACATTAATGGCAATTATGGTTGCCGGTGGGCTTACCTTTGCAATACCAGGTACTGCACCCGTAGCATATGCTGCTGTGGACCAAACTAATGCAAACCTGTATGTATCTGCAGAAGGTCAAGACGCTGACAATCAATTTGCCGAAGGAAACATTATAGAAGTTATAATTTTAGATAGTACAATCGGAGATACTGGTGAGAGTGAGGCTGAGCCTACCGTAACCGTAAATGGTGCTGATTTGCGAATGTTGCAAACCGGCGACGGTAACTGGCGTGCATACTTTGCACAAGCCGATGCTCTTGAAGATATCGATGAAATGAACGGACAATTAGACTATGGTGTGCATTGTTCTGCAAGTGCTGCAAGCACTGTTTCAACTATACCACTAAGTGACACAAACGGTGTCTACTTTCCTCCAGGTTCAGTTAATGCAAACTGTGCTGCACTGCCCGGTGATACTAGTCACCCTCTGATAAGGGAGACTAGAACTCTGACTGATTGGAACCCTGCTGGGGATACAATCGGTCAGCTCGGACTTGCAAATGAAAACTTGTGGCCATTCATACAGGTCTTTGACTTTGCTTCACAAAGCGATGTCAGAATTGTGTATGAGAAAGGTGGTCAACAGACAGTCACACTAACATTAGATGACCCATCAGAATCACACTCACTAAACAGTGAGCGATATCCACAAAGCGCACACGTACTTGTCACGATAAATGACTATGCACTAAACATAGATCCTACTGATGAGGATATGTGGGCATTTGATACTCAAAACGGAGCTGCTTATTACAACCTGTTTGATGAGGACGGCACACCTGATAATATCATGGACTCAACAATTGTTAACTATGCAGGGGAAGCTGGAATTGGTGAGCAGATATCCATAGTTCGTAACGGACAAGGCGGTGATCCTTTGATTAACTGTCAAGTCACAAAAGACTTTGGAATTCAAGATGCGAGTAATGCAAATATGGATTACTTGGTGAGTAATGATGACAGTAATGGTGCTTGTGTACCAACTGACAACATCACCAATGCTGCTGCAGGTGAAATATTTACAGCAGATAACTTTGTAATCGGATTTGTAGAGGATGGCTCTAACAATGATGCATTTATCAACTGGGCAGAAGACCAAAGGTCCAACCTAGTGGTAAGAGATGACGCTGATAGAAACCGTAGCTTTGAGATTGACTATAGTTCACCAGGTGCAATATCTGGTATTGTAAGTCACTTCTTTGCAGACATGTCAATTGATGTAGAAGACGGTGTCTGGAACTCTGGTGAGCGTGTACCTTTCACATTAACTGATGCTGATGCTAATGTTAACCCATTGGCTGAAGATAACCTAGAGGTTGCAAACCCAAAGAGCAAACTGATACCTTCAATTAAAATCGGCGATCCTATCACACTTGCGTCTGCTTCAGGCGACGTAACGTGGTTTGATATAGAAGAGCCTGACACCATGAAACCTGAAATCAGGTTGAATGGTAATAGTACCATTAGAATAGTAGAGGATAGACCATATACTGAGCAGGGCGCAGTCTGTAGCGACAATAAAGACGCAAACAAGCCTGCAACTGTCTCTGGTAGTGTAAACAACACTCAGCCAGGTGAATATACGATAACCTATACTTGTACTGACATGGCTGACAACGCCGCAGACCCGGTGACTAGAACTGTCACGGTCTTAGAGGCTGATAGGACAAGACCAACAATTGAACTGAATGGTCCTGCGACTGTTTCAGTAGTGCAAGATGCTGTTTATATGGAAAGGGGCGCAGTCTGTAGCGACAACGTCGATGATGACAAAGACGCCACGCCATCAACACCACCTGACACCTCTACACTTGGCAACAAGACGGTAACCTATACTTGTACTGACAGCTCTGGCAACGCCGCAGACCCGGTGACTAGAACTGTTACTGTCATAGAGGCTGACACTCAAAAGCCCACCATAAATCTGAACGGTGCGCCTAGAATCACGGTAATACAAGGCAGCACCTATAATGAGCTGGGCGCAGTTTGTAGCGACAACGTCGATGAGGACACGCCAGCAACACCAGACATCACTCCTGATCTCAGCATGACCGGCGAGCAGACGGTAACCTATACTTGTACTGACAGCTCTGACAACGCTGCAGACCCGGTGTTTAGAACTGTCAATGTCATAGAGGCTGACACTCAAAAGCCCACCATAAATCTGAACGGTGAGCCTAGAATCACGGTACTGCGACAAAGTGGTGTCACATATGACGACCCAGGAGCCGTCTGTATGGACAATGCAGATGTTGATACGGCTGCAATGCCAAATCGTGAAGTCGACCTGAGTGCCACTGGCACTTTTGAGATCATATACAATTGTACTGACAGCTCTGGCAACACTGCAGACCCGGTGACTAGAACTGTCAATGTTCGGCTCCCGATAACCCTGGATAGCCTTGTGGCCGTCAACGAAAATTGGGAGAATGGAAAGTTCAATCTGAACATAACAGGACACAGTATTGACGATCGCAACGTCGTACTGACCCAATTCGGCAATGACGACTTTAAGCCCATAACGGTACCGGTAGGCAATGATGGTACCATAAGCGGGATTGTATCCATAACGGACATTAGCGTGCAGGGCGACATAGACCTTGGTCTAAAACCAAAGACAAGTACCTCTAACATGTCAGAGACAAAACGTGTCACTGTTCCAGACGTACTGGTACTGGCTAGCATTGCCCCTGACAGATGGTACTTTGTTGACACCACCTTTGTAGATGACGATAATGATGACGTTGATGATGACACGAACCCTAACACATATGAATTCAGAGTCACAGTAAATGGCTTTGATGGGACAGGACCTAACGATAGAGCAGAACTTCGTGCAGTAAACAGCACGGGATATCCAATAGGAAAGGGATATCCTGCCACTTTTGAAGACGGTGTCGCAACTGTTAACATTAGAGACACTACGTTGTCTGGACTTACCAACTTCAAACTGGTGATTCCAGAAAATGATGACATAATAGTACAGTCTGATGCGAGAAATGCAGACATAGATCCACTGATGGACGTGACTATCACACCAGTCGGTACATGGGAAAATGGAGAGCTTCTGTTGAGTATAAAGGGTTCAAACAGTACCAACATTGCTGTCACATCTTCGACCTTGACGTATCCAGATGCTACGGATACCGTAATATCTATAATCAATCCGTATGAACCTAGTGATATCGATACACTTGCGATCAATAATACAGGAATATTTGGTAATGCTACCCTTTCAGGTGCACATCTAGCCACTGCAGGTAAAACCATAGACTTCCAAGTGGTTGTTGATCCCGATGCAGCCGGAGATGGCACAATACCCCCTATCATGTCACCAAGAATCCCAGTGGAAATAGATGAGATACTCACATTTGATACGATTTCAGCTGTTGGTAAACAATGGAGCAATAGTGAGTTCACGCTCTCCGTAACTGGTAATGCTGTAGGACTGCCAGCGGGTACTACAATCCACTTACAAGTATTACGTGATAATGAGTTTGTATACATGGATGGCACCACTACAGCTCCTAGCGAACCACTAGCCACCGGCGACGGCCGCATAAGAACGGACGTCAGCCTCACGGACATCTCAGTGTCCGGTAACACAATATTCAGAATGGTTGCCGGAACCGCAACATCAGAAAACATGACTGTGCAGAACATTCCACCTGTACTAAGGTTGACAAGTGTCACGATAGATCCAGAGGGATGGGACACAGGAGTGATTGATCTGGACGTAAAGGGTACCGCGGGATTAACCACCGAGGCTACACCAACCGAAGTTGAATTCATCATATATGATGGCGACGACACTGTTGCAGATTCACTATCATCCACTGATAATACCGTTACTGTACAAGCGCACAGTGACGGTGTCTTAAACGGCACGGTTTCAATAAACAACATCGCGCTGTCCGGCGAATCTCTAAAGTTTGGACTTCAAGAGACTGACAGCAACGGCAACATTGCAAGATCAGGTAACACCACTGACATGGTACTGCCAAGGATACTGTTCCTTGATAGTGTCAGTGTCGATTCACGTAGCGCGTGGACCGGCGCTGCCGATGCCAGACAGATTGCGATGGATGTCACCGGAAGTAGTAAAGGACTGCCAGCGGGTACTACTGCAATCCACTTACAAGTATTACATGATAATGAGTTTGTATACATGGATGGCGCCACTACAGCTCCTAGCGAACCACTAGCCACCGGTAATGACCGCATAAACACAGTTGAACACCTTGCTGATGAGGATATATTCGGCGACGATCTGATATTCCGATTGCTGGCTACTGACGGCACTAATGAAGCAGTATCGACCAATCAAACTGGAGACATACCTGAGCCACCCGCTACTAGTAGCAGCGTCGACCTGACACCAACACCGGTATCCTTCTTTACATCACACAGTGGATTCCCACCCATAACTAGGGCAGTAATCGGTGATGTGAGTGAGATACCTGCTGTTCATAACGTACAGATGACATATCCAAAGACTGTTTACACATGGACAGGCGACGACAAGATAGTCGAGACCTATAGTGAAAGACTCAGACTAGTTGAGCTTGCTGACATGAATGAAAGCATACCTGGTAAATCAAAGATCGTCATATATGGCTGGCAACCACCTGCAGACAACACTGATAATGGTGTTATCACAATGTTCAACTGGAACTTTGATGGTATACCTGATGTTACGGTATCTGATATCCGTATAGCAAATGTACACCACAATGTCAGTTATAGTGTTGGTACTGGTTCATCAGGACTAGAAGACATTACTGACATGGTCTCAGAGATCAATGCACTAGGTGATACAGTTGACTTGGTTATCATGTTAAATGATGGTGATGTTAATCACATATGTGATGATATCACACTGGTTGCAGACTTTTTCTCGTTTGGTCAAAAACCGGACGGTGAGAGAGTAAACAATGCCATATATCGTATAGAGGTCGAGGAAGCCAGTACAAACAGTGATGAGTTTGAAGGTACAGTAGAATATGTAATGCTCAATCAACTCAACTATGATGATCCTGCTACCTATAGTGATTTGAGAGCAATCTCAGATGAGGTACTGATTGTCATAAACGAGGACTTTACAGATGAAGACGCTGTTCGTATCAACTATTTGGACTTGGGCGCTGATGGCGTATCAACCCAAATATCTACACAAGAAGATGCTGCCACTTATAGCGGTATAGTCACATTTGATCAGGATAGCTACAAGGTAGCTGACACTGTTGTAATTACAGTCGATGATGCTGACTTGAACGTTGATAATGATGTAATTGATATTTACACATTCTCAACTTCTTCAGAACACAAAGACAAGATCGGCAGTGATAGTGATCGTGATGATGCATTCTTACTTGATGTCACATTTGATGACGAGCTATGGACTGAAGGCTGTGGTATTACTGGATTCGAAGCAACTACATTTACACTAGCAGAAACTACTAGAAACTCTGGAATATTTACTGGTGACTTCCAAATCCCAACTGAATATTGTCAGAGCTCTACTAGTAAGGCCGTATCCGTAACTGGTACTGACATTGAAGTCAACTATCAAGACTTCCGTGACGCATCCGGCAACGAGATAGAGGTAGGTGCAGGTGCTGCTGTTCGTGCAAGCACAGGTACTGTATCACTAGATCGTACCGTATACCCAGTACCATTTAACGAAAACGTAATTAAGGACGCTGCTGGCAATAATCTCCCAATGGGTGACTTGACAGTATACGTTCATGTAACTGATCCAGACTATGATGTGTCTGCTGCTGGTGAAGATACAATGCCAGCTAATACCGTATCAGTCAGTGTAATTCGTGGTTCTCAAACTGAAGCCATTGCTATACCTGATAGTACAATCACAGAAGTAGCACCTGATGCTGGTGTCTTTAAGTTACCATTGTCAATTAGTTATGATAATGGTCCTGCTCAAGGATGCCCACAAGGGTTCACTAATGGTTGTATACTACAAGGAGATATTCTCCAAGTTGAATATGAAGATCCAACCGATGCATCCGGTGAAGCGAACACTGTCACAGACAGTGCGACATTTGACCTGCGCAATGGTGTTCTACAATCAGACAAATCTGTATACATTATCGGTTCTGATATGATACTGACACTGATTGAGCCTGACTTTGACTTGGATGGTGATAGCGCAGAAACATACACACTTGACTTGATCGAGTGGGACTCTGATGCTGCTACCCTAGGAATGGGCGACAGCGACAAGAGCAAGGAAGCTGGTTCTGCGGCATTTGACCCCGAGCCAAACGGTCTGCGTGAGACCGGTGACAACACTGGTATATTCCAGTCAGTCATCGAGATACCATCTGAATTAGATGGCGAACGTCTAGATCGCGGTGAGGAAATCGAACTAGAATACGTTGATTATGGACCATCTGGTTCTGACTATGTTGGTGATGAGACTGAAGATATTACTCTTACAGTATTCACATCCAACTTTGGAGCCACAATCGAGTTAGACCAAAAGGTCTACACTTGGACTGACAAGGTCTACATCACTATAGTAGCACCTGATCACAACTTTGACGGTGACCTAGTAGATGAGATTGGCGATTCAGACGATGACCCAGTAAAGGTATCAACACGTAGTGCTGACATTGACAAGTACAAACTGGTAGAGACTGGTCCTGACACTGGCATATTTACAGGTGAGATAATCCTCATAGGATTTGACCACAATGCAGACGGCAATACACAAACAGGTACAGAGAATACTGGCTATGACAACCCACAAAAACAAACCAGCAAGGATGAAAGTGGACCTACAGACGGCTTTATCGAGACTGATGATGATGACGGTATCACCGTATCATTTGAATTCTCTGAAGATGAGACTGTAGTAGGCTCTGCTTTGATTCGCTGGAATATTGGTGAGGTTCAATGGTTAGAGTCCTCTTACCCAGCTAGCGGTACAGGTGTAGTCCGTGTAATTGATCCGGACATGAACTTGAACCCAGAAGCAGTGGATAACTTTGAGGTAGACATTTGGTCTGACCGTGACCAAGGTGGAATTGACCTAACAGTCACTGAGACCAACCAGGCAACCGGAATATTCGAAGGAACAGTATTCTTTACTACTTCTGACGACTCATCCGGACACCGCCTCAGAGTAGCCGAAAGCAACACTGTAACTGCCGAATACGAGGATAACACGCTCCCAGAACCATACAACACAGGCGATGAACTTAATATCTCTGCAACAACTCTGATCGGCACACAAGTGCCTCCACTCGAACGTGCTCCTATCTCAAATCTGAGAATAGTTGATGCACACGAGAATAGCATAGACACTGTGGCAGTTGATCAGCAAGTACAGGTTGTAGCTGACTTGGTTAATGGCCAAGACCGCACACAAGAGTTTGCATATTTGGTGCAGATTCAAGATGAAAGCGGAGTTACAGTCTCACTAGCATGGATATCAGGTACTCTAGAAGCAGAACAGTCATTAACGCCGTCAGCATCTTGGATACCCACTGAAGCAGGAGAGTATACTGCTACTGCATTCGTATGGGAATCCATTGACACGCCGACTGCTCTGTCTCCACCTGCAACGATAACAATCACTGTAAACTAAGTATATTTTCGCAAACAAAACATAAAGAAAAAAATTCCCTTTTTTCTTTTTTATTCTTTTAATTTACTAGCAGGCTATGGCCTTTTGGTTTGGGATTTGTTCAAATGAATTATAAACAAAAGTTGGGCAACTGTTCACTAATTTGTTAAATATAAACATATTTTCTACTAGCCATCAGCACTTTCTAACATTTGTAAATGGTGCATCCAAAATTACTCTTCTTGCACACGCCACTGTTTCATTCACAACTGATTTGACAGATTCACTATTCATACAAAGCAGTCTAACTAGCACTCCCATTTCACGACTCATGATAGATGCGCCACCTTTTACATTTTTATCATTATCCAATATGATCTTTTCTATACTCTTTTGAAGTTCATACACATATTCTGGTTTTGTTATAATGTATACTGTAGATGTAACCATATATTGATGCATGACTCCAAATGATTTTACATGTAATGGTTTTATTTTGGCAGCATCTACAAATCTCAATATACCATCTTGATTCACCACACGCAATTTTAGATTATACAATCTGTATGCAAATGACTCGCCCATTCCAATGCGACCTGATGCTATTGTCTCTGCGTATATTATAGTGGCAGTATCATGTACTAAAAGTCTGGTATCTTGTGAAAACTCTGAATCCGCATATGGAATTATCTGGTCTGGCACATATTCCATATATGCATTCTCACCCAATGTCATGTGTATCTTTTGTGTTGCCTGCATGTTTTTTGACATTTTATATATTCTTGTGGCTCCTTGTGTTGTGATGTGTGATTTTGTTTTAGGATGTAATTCAAAGGATATGTCATAAGAGTCACCTTGCAGCATTCCACCAGAAGTTGTCGCTATATACACATATGCCATCTCTGGTAGTTTATACTCACAGTATACTGCTCTTTGTACTGATAGTGGTGGGTGTGATCTGCATTTGCCAAGTATGGTTTTACTACCATTGTGATGAAATGACAGATGTAATTGGCCATTTTTTCCTGTTATATGGTGTGTGTTATGTGGTAGTGTGGTTGATGATGTGGGATGTGATGATTGTATGTGTATCTTTGGTGATATTGGCATTATTTTCCACGCATTTTTATCCATTTTCCATACACTTTGGTTGTTCACCAAACAATACATCCGTTATTATATGATCGGCTATAGTTGGTACTCCCTGGTCAGTCTTGCAATTTACAAATACAAATGGCTTTCCCCCTCTTATACTTAGAGCATCTGCACTCATTACATCTAGATTGGCGCCGACCATATCAGCTAAATCTATCTTGTTTATCACAAGCAAGTCACAACTAGTGATACCCAGACCACCCTTTCTTGGGTACTTGTCTCCTCCTGCAACATCTATTACATATATGAAATAATCTGCTAGCAATGGACTAAATGTTGTAGTGATGTTATCGCCCCCACTCTCAATTATAATCAGGTCTAGTTCTGGATGTTTATCTTCTATCTCTTCTATAACTGACATGTTCATTGAAGGATCTTCTCTTATTGCTGTGTGCGGACACCCACCTGTTGCCAACCCTATGACTAAATTCTCTGCAAGCAGACCCCGACGTGTTGCCAAATTAGCCCTCATACGGTCTGCATCCTCTTTTGATATTACATCATTTGATATGATACTGACACTATACCCTTTGTTTGCAAGTATTGGCACCACTCGCTCAATTAACATACTCTTGCCGGCGCCAACAGGACCGCCGATTCCTATTCTAGGTAGTCTGTCTGTCATTGTAATCACGTGATGAACATCTTTGCATCCATTCTCTGGTGCTCCATCTGTAGTATTTCAGCATGCGGGCAGAACTGCCAAACATCTGTTATCTTCTTTTTTTCTGTTATAGTTGATTTTACCACACTACATAAAAGTGGTTTTAACTCGTGTATAATTTTTTGTGCCTCAAAGTGTTGTATCATGCCCAGACGCAATGCTGCCCCTGTCATGTTTGCAACAAATCCATACAATAGTATCAATATGGCTTTTTCCTTTTTAATTCCGAGCGCGCAACTGCACACGCCAAGTGACACTGGATATATCCCAGATATGTTGCCATTTTTGATATCATTGAGATATTTTTTCAGATATCTGTCATTGCAAAATTTTGATACACATCTGCACATCTGAACACCAGAGCGTATAGAGGCCTCTCGTGTCTCTTTGAGTGTTTTCATGGCACAACATACATGATCAATTTTTTGTGTTGATTGGTTGTATAGTGCTGCATCATATGCGTTTGCAAGTATGATGCAATCTGTGACACTGATCTGTTGTTTTATGATAGTTTGACAAAATTCTGCCAAGTCGTTTGGTGTATTGAACATTTTTTTTGCGTGTATTAATTCTAGTCCGTTTGATGATGCAAACATGCCTATTGGAAACATTGAATCTGAGAGTTGCAGCATATCGAGGTCATCTGATATGTTGATGTCTGAGTCTATTTCAGTGTTAGTGATGTTGTTGTTGATATTTGAGTTTATTTTTGTACTAGTGGTGATGTCCATGTATGTCTGCTCCTATATTTGGTACAAATATCTCATCTGATGTATGAATTTTGATATTACTATACACATTGGAAAACTTTTGCTTGAATGTATCTTGTTCAGAGTCATCTTGTATTGGAAACCATATGGTATGGCTATTTTTAATTGCTATTGGTCTGTGCATGTTTCCAATTGCATGTGCGACTAGTAAAAAATTTGTGATACACTCGTTGCATTTGTCATCTATTGAACATACTAGGACTTTTTCTGCAAGTTGTTTTACTATGACAAGTGGTGTTTGTTTATCTAATGTTTCGTTTGTGTTTAGTATGTCTCCGTGGCGTAGTATTGTGCCACGTTTTAGATTTATTGCTATTTTAGTGCCAGATGCAGTTTCTGTGAGGTGTCTGCTCTTTGCCATATCTGCCCTTGTCATGTATGCGGTGTCATATTTGTTGTTTTTGTAATTTACTACATTATCACAATCAAATATGTTGTTTATTACTTTGGTGTATATTTCTGGCATGATATTATTGGGTATGGTATCAAGTTATACTTTTATTCTAACATTATTGGCAATATGGTTGATGTGTAGTAATTTTATCTTTTATCACAAAATTCTGATCATATAGTGTACAAAATGCTTGCAAGTATCTGATTTGGTTTGAGGGTACGTATAGTTTCTGTCTCTTAAGTTGTCTTGTAAGTATCTATGTGGAACTGTCAAGAACTGGTGACCTGTGACCCTCTGTCAAAACGGTGACCTGTCGGGGATCTGGCAAGTTACAGGGACATGAAATCCTCTGGAAAGTATCTATGTGGAACTGTCAAGAACTGGTGACCTGTGACCCTCTGTCAAAACGGTGACCTGTCGGGGATCTGGCAAGTTACAGGGACATGAAATCCTCTGGAAAGTATCTATGTGGAACTGTCAAGAACTGGTGACCTGTGACCCTCTGTCAAAACGGTGACCTGTCGGGGATCTGGCAAGTTACAGGGACATGAAATCCTCTGGAAAGTAGGGGATGTGGAAGAATACGGTTGCATAAAGGTACCTCTAGGCGTGCCTGCGCAGGAGATCACGAATTTGCAACAGTATCTTAGTACCAAACGGTTATAATATTAGTTTCGTGTATACTAATCATGACTACCGACAAGAGATCAACTTCAATGCGGAGCAAGTCACTCTCTTCTCAGGATACAAGTGTGGATCCTTCTTACGTGGGATTGCGACTAGAAGATGTCATAGATGACCGCGCCAAGCGGGCATCAAGCCGCTGGAACACTCGGCGTAGATAGACCCAACTCTTATTTCTTTGGTATGACATACCGGACAAAATGCTTGTCCGTGGCTTGTCCTATGTAGCGCGCGAACCATCTGCGCATCATGTCCCACTCGCCGGTATTGGTACTGGCATCCTCCACATTAATGCCGATTGTCCTAGCAAATTCCTTCTGTATCACAAACTCGTGCGTCGGCAAATTGAATATCAGAGTATCAGTGATCTTCTTTACCTCTTCTTCCGAATATCCTACTCCTTCCAGTATCTTGGACAAGTACATCTGGCCCATATGTACAATGTTATCCATTTCCACCATAATCGCCGGATCCAGCGAATCTACCAAGTGTTTCTCTACGTATGACAATTCATCGGGACGTTTCATGGCAATGCGGTCACTCAGATCCACCTCTGCCGTAGGCAGTGAATTTGCAGATATGTAACCGTCTTTGTATGGTACTTGTATGTCCACCGGACCAAGCTGGCTCATCATCCCCATTCGTATACGGTTTCCCGTAAGCGCGAGCATTGTGCCTCCGCTTGCAGCTATGTGTGGCACGAATACGGTAATATCATCAAAACATTGTCGGACAGCCATGGCTATCTTGAATGAGGATGCAACAGCTCCTCCATGTGTGTTTACCAGCATATACAACCTGCGGGGCTTGACACTGTATTCTTTTATGATGGAAGTCAGAGCGTCTTCAATACTGAACTCGTCTGCTGTAGACATGGTGGACCAACCGAACTGTGCTGGTCCGTATCTGCGCGGTACGTAAGAGCCGACAAATGTAAGGAGTACTGTGTTGTTTTCATTTGAAAATGTCTGTAATTCAGAGTCATCCTCTTCCTTTACGTCAGTGATCCGAACTGTCTCGCTTGTTTTTGTGTCTGACCCCAAGATCTATAGTAAAGTTGATGGTTATATAAACAGATCCGGTGCCTGTGGTGTAACTGTTCAACCCTCGTTACCTGCGCCCAGACGTTAGGCGGTGAATCTGTGCCTAAATTTGAAAAGGGACCGCGGTTACGTATTCTCTATTGTTCTGATACAAATTATGTAAGCATTTGATCACGTATTTATCCTATTTGTATTGAGATTTTTTTAGCGCGCAGTATCTGTTGTTTCATCTGAATTGTTGTCTAGTTGATGTAATGCCGCGGCTTTACCTTGCTGGAACTCTTCTTCTGTAAGTTTACCTTTATCCTTGAGTTTGGATAACTCTTTGATCACATCTAGCGGATCTTGAATATGACGAAAATACATCTTATCGTGATTATCGCACACGACCTACATTTTTTACGTTTTATCACAACACCAAGACCGATCAATTTGTTGGTTTCTGGTGGAAACATATTATGTCCTTTGAGACAGTGACGCGTTTGAAGGTGTCTACCAATGAAGATGATATGCCTGCTGCCAACATATCCTCAAACATACAGTTATACCTCCTCTATAACTAGTGCCCCTTTTTCGTTTTTCCAAATCACATATCTAGAATCTAAGAAATTCATTCGATAGGGTTGCATAGTCTCCATATTATTCAGGTTTATAATAAATCCCTCATCTTTGATCAGCACAATATCTGGTGGGTTTACAAGAATGTCTGTTATGATCTTTGGCTTGGCAAGTATTGCAATGAGTGTAGACATCACCACTGAACTAATCTGAGATTGCGAGCCTAGACTCATGGCACAACACCGTCTAGTGCCTTGTGTAAATTGTCACGTATGTTTTGCAAGTTGTTCATGTTCTCATTTATTATGGTAAATTGTTTTTGGGTATCTTCAGGTGATATGTATTGGGCAAGATCATTAATGTCGGTGAGCGCGGCTATTAAAGCAGATGCTTTTTTAGGCGGCAAAACGGTCAATATTTCTTTGGTTGCCTCTTGTTTGGGCATATCCTCAAATGGCTTTATCTTTTTTTCATGCTCATTAAATATTCTATTTACTTGTTCCAATGCATCACAAATATCATCAAGAGTATCTCTTAACACACCTCCTGCTACCAGCACTAGTGGTTGATCAGAAGAAACAGTTGCTGTCAATGTATATCCCTCACTATTATTTTAATTTCTATGTATATTTGGTTTACGAGTAGATGGAAAAGTAAACTAAAAATTCATATAATTTTTGGTACAATCAAATTTTATGATAATATAATCATTTAAAACGACTCTTGTCAAATGTAGCGCATATTCAATATTGAAACAAGAATGTGACCAAATACATGCATGTATCAATTCTTCAACAGGATTCATGTACGGATATCCCATTAAATACCACATCAATATAATGTCCGGATGATTTTTGAAATATTTCTTATCTTCTTTGAGACGTGATGCTCTATCACACAAGCACCACATTTCCAATTTTTTGGTACATACTATATGCTCAAAAAATAAAGTTGTGTTTGCAGTGTTACAGGAATTATGAAATGATTTCCTAGTTGGTCATTGAACCCAATTGCTAAATCTGCGATGATTCTCACTCCAAAATGAATAGTCCTAAAACGAGCATACGTGCATAATAGTTTCATTAAAGATCCGATAGTTTTCTAATATTTTGTATTCATAATATGTGCTCAACTTTGAGATGAATATCAATCAAAATATCGGATCTTTAATCATATCAGTATGCATAATAATTTCATTAAAGATCCGATAGTTTTCTAATATTTTGTATTCATAATATGTGCTCAACTTTGAGATGAATATCAATCAAAATATCGGATCTTTAATCATATCAGTATGCACTACTGCTTTTGACCAAAACTTACGTACCCTCTCAAAATCTCAAATATGTGTCATGATTCATAATTGCAAGCGTCTTTTTGTAATTATTAAATACATCATATCGACAATTTATCTTGTTGATGCTAACACCACGTGAAATTGACAAGATGTATGTATTTATCGCAGCTCAAATAGCAACACGACGCAAAGAACGCGGCCTAAAACTAAATCATCCTGAAGCAGTTGCAATTATCACTGATCATATTTTAGAGGGGGCACGCGACGGCAAGACAGTCCCTGAGTTGATGAGCTCTGGCAGACATGTCTTGAGTAAAGATGATGTGCTGCCTCAAGTTCCAGATTTGATTCATTCTGTGCAGGTAGAGGCAACGTTTGAGGATGGCACAAAACTCGTGACTATACACGACCCGATAACTTGATGAGGTTCTATTATACATGATCACTATTAAAATATACCATAATGTGAGGAATAATAATGATTGAAAAACCCGGCGAGTATATCATATCTGATGATGATGGTGACATTACAATAAATAAAGATCGTAAAACTGTCACGATACATGTGACAAATACAGGCGATCGTCCCATTCAAGTCGGATCACACACACACTTTTTTGAGGCAAACAAGTATCTGTCATTTGCACGTTTGCAGGCATACGGTTACCATCTAAACATACTTGCAGGAACTTCTGTGAGATTTGAGCCTGGTGACTCTAGAACAGTTGAACTAGTAGAGTATGCAGGAAGTCGTATAGTATATGGATTTGGTGGGCTAGTCAATGGTCAATTAGAGCAAAAAAAGAGTGATGCATTACGTGTGGCATCTGAGAGGGGGTACAAGTCGAGTTGATTATATTGTTGTTGCAATATGTGCTTGCAAGTGTCATGTGTACTAGTAGTTGCAATGATAAATTGGCATGGAGGAGGCTGCTACACATACAATGACTCTAAATGTGCCGCGCAAACGTTATGCTGAATTATATGGACCCACGACAGGTGACAAGATAAGACTCGCTGATACTGATTTAATCGTAGAGATTGAGCAAGATCTACTCGTGCACGGAGATGAGCTAGTATTTGGTGGTGGTAAGAGTGCTCGTGATGGACTAGGGCAGGCAAGTGGCATACACAGAAAAGATTCAATTGATCTATTAATCACAAATGCCATCATAATTGATCCCATACTAGGTATAATCAAGGCAGATATTGGCATCAAAGATGGTCTAGTTGCCTGTGTGGGAAATGCTGGCAATCCAAATATTATGAATGATATTGATATGATAGTATCATCACACACAGAAGTGATTGCAGGTGAGCATACCATATGCACACCAGGTACAATAGATACACACATACATTTTATCTCACCACAACAAGCAATCGATGCCATATGTAATGGCACCACTACCATGATAGGCGGTGGAACGGGACCGGCAGATGGAAGTAAGGCTACTACCTGCACGCCTGGTGAGTGGAATATACACCGCATGATCGAATCAATCGATCACTATCCACTCAACTTTGGATTTCTTTGCAAAGGAAACGACTCTCAGCAAGACTCATTATTTGAGCAAATAAAAGCAGGTGCCTGTGGACTCAAACTACACGAGGACTGGGGGACTACACCTGCTACAATAGACTCTGCATTACGTGTGGCAGACAAAACTGACACACAGGTGGCAATACACACTGATACATTAAATGAGTGCGGCTTTGTAGATGATACCATCGATGCTATTGCCAAGAGGACCATCCATACATATCACACTGAGGGCGCCGGAGGGGGACACGCACCTGATATCATAAAGGTAGCAGGTGAGCCCAATATACTCCCATCATCTACCAATCCTACTAGACCATATACCGTAAATACACTCTCTGAGCATTTGGATATGATGATGGTGTGTCACCATCTTGATTCATCTGTTCCAGAGGACTTGTCGTTTGCAGAATCTCGCATACGTGGGGAGACTATAGCAGCAGAAGATGTTTTGCATGATATGGGTGCCATTTCAATGATGTCCTCTGATAGCCAGGCGATGGGGCGAGTCGGTGAGGTCACTACTCGTAATTGGCAGACAGCAGACAAGATGAAGCGCACAGCTGGCAGATTACCCAACGAGACCGGATACAATGATAATCTGCGTGTGAAACGATATCTTGCTAAAATTACGATAAATCCTGCCATTACACATGGTATATCCAAATATGTGGGATCAATTGAGCCTGGGAAATTGGCTGATATTGTAGTGTGGAGTCCGCAATTTTTTGGAGTAAAGCCCAAGATGATCATTAAAGGTGGACTCATTGCATACTCACTTATGGGTGATCCTAATGCTAGTATACCTACTACAGAGCCAGTATATTACAGACCAATGTTCGGGGCACTAGGTGGGGCCAAACACACGACATCTGTGACGTTTACATCACAGATGGCAATTGATGATCACCTATCTGAGAAATTAAATGTCTCAAAAAAGTTGGTTCCAGTGTGTGGTTGTCGTGATATTGGCAAACGTGATTTATTGTATAATGACATTACGCCTAACATTGAGGTTAATGCAGAGACATACGAGGTTTTAGTAGATGGTAAACTAGCAACTACAACGCCTGCTATGTCTCTCTCACTTGCAAGACTGTATAATTTGTACTGATGAATAGTCGATGTCGACTATTTACCTTGGTTGGTATGTTTGAATGATGTATAATTCAAACAATGATCCAAAAATTTAATATTTTATGTTCATTTATTGTTCTTGATCCATATATTTGTCGTCGATAAAATTTTCGATTCTTTATTTGACATATGATGGTGTGTATGTTTGTTTGAGTTTGAGCATGCAATGCCCCCGATAATCGCATCAAATTTTTTGTATATAAAGCAAGAAACGTTTTGAAATGACTAGTACTAGTTTTACCAAATGGTGACATGGAACGCAAGCAGCCATGTGCGACTAGTACTATATCTACTATAACTGCATCTGTTATTGCTCCAATAGAGTCAATTGCGTCGTATATAATACCTCAACGACAGATGTTTTTGCCATTTTTAGCGGCAATGGTTGTAGTTGGTATGTTAGTTGCCATTGGTGTGCCAAATATTGCGTTTGGTGCTGGTGCCATTGCAGAAGGATTTGCAATAGGTGATGTGTTAGATGAGGGCTGGGGCTGGTTTATTGTAGTTGGTCTTGGTGCTGTCTTTGCTGTTGTAATTACAATAGAGACAAAGGTCGAGGAGAGATACTTGGGAGTCTCTCAGACTTCAGAGTGGTTCAATACTGCTGGCAGGGTTATTAAAACAGGATTGACTGCTGCTGCCATTGTGTCGGCATGGACGTGGGCGGCGACTCTTTTACAATCATCTACTGTAGCTTATCAGTATGGCGTAAGCGGTCCATTTTGGTATGCTGCTGGTGCATCTATTCAGGTTCTTCTCTTTGGTATTTTGGCAATAGAGCTCAAACGCAAAGCACCAAATGCGCATACATTTTTGGAGATCATACGAGCAAGGTATGGCGATGGTGCCCACCGCGTCTTTCTTGTCTTTGCATTGATGACAAACATGATAGTGACCGCCATGCTGCTACTTGGTGGTGCTGCTGTGGTTAATGGTTTGACTGGCATGGATATCTCAGTTGCAGCATTTCTGATACCGATTGGCGTGATGATATATACGCTGGTGGGTGGGCTAAAGGCGACATTTGTTGCAGATTACATGCATACTATCATTATATTTATCGTGATACTTGTCTTTGTGGGTACTGTATACTTTGTCAGTCCCGTGACAGGTGGTGTTGAGGGCATGTACGAAAAGCTAGTAGAGGCCGCGCGTATTAATCCTGTAGAAGGTAATGCGGCAGGTGCGTATCTGACCATGGCATCAATTGGTGGTCTGATATTTGGTGTCATAAATATCGTGGGTAATTTTGGTACCGTATTTGTAGACCAGGCGTACTGGCAGCGCGCAATTGCAGCTAGACCATCTTCGACTGTAAAAGGATTTTTGCTTGGTGGTGCATGTTGGTTTGCAATACCATTTACACTTGCAACTACAATGGGACTCACCGCAGTAGCGCTAGGCGTTGATTTGACGCCTGAGCAGGTTCAGTTAGGACTTACCGTCCCGGCTGCGGCATCTGTTTTAATGGGTGAGGTGGGTGCTGTTATGGTACTTACGATGTTATTTATGGCAGTGACTTCTGCTGGATCCGCAGAGTTGATTGCAGTCTCGTCGCTTGTCACATATGATGTGTATCGGACGTACAAGAATCCTAATGCTAGTGGCAAGCAGTTGCTAAAGGTGTCGCGCGCGACTATAGTTGGATTTGGTATAGGGATGGGTGGCTTGGCAGTTATACTGTTGAGTATGGGCCTGTCGTTAGGATTTGTATATCTGGCAATGGGCGTTCTGATAGGCTCTGCTGTGATTCCTATTGCGCTGACGATAACGTGGAAGCGGACAAACAAGTATGCTGCTACTATTGGTGCGATCGCAGGGCTGGTTGTAGCACTAGGCACATGGGTAGGAGTTGCAGCATCTCTTCCGGAATTTGGCGGTGAGGTGTCATTGGCAAGTTTAGGACACAACTATTCTATGTTGTTTGGTAATATAGCAGGTATACTGACAGGTGGCGCCATTGCGGGATTGGGTAGTCTGGCAACAAGGACCAAATTTGACTGGCAATTGATGAAAGAGCGCATTAAACTAGTTGATATCAGTCAGGCTGAGATGGATGCGTTGGATGATGATGAGAGGACTTTGCAAAAGGCATTCAAGTTTAGCCTAAAGGGTGGTGGGCTTATGACACTTGTGTTGATTATTGCGTGGCCCATGCCTCTGTTCTTTTCAGGATATGTCTTTGATATTGCATTTTATGGATTCTGGGTCGGCATAGCCGTGTCGTGGGTCAGCGTTGCAACCTTTTTTATAGTTGGATTGCCTATAATAGAAGCAAGGCATGGAATCGCACAAGTCGCACGTGGCAGGAGAGCAACGGCAGTTGCTACTGATACGGGTAGTAGTAGTGAAACGGCATCGTCTAGTGATGATGATGACACTGATGACACTGATGACAAATCCCCTCCAAAACCTGACAATGATAATGATAATGCCGCTAAACCAGGAGCGTGACCACCAATGACACACTGCAGTGGATGTGGTATTACCCTTGGGTGGAAAAAGTACAAGTTTCAGAGAATGTGGCGTATTCCGGGGTATTATTGCAAGCCATGTATGCTAGAACTAGGAAAAGAGTTTGACAAGCATGCTCGTATTGTCAGTCCCACTCGTCAGTGTGACTTTTGCAATGTAGAGTACTATTTTATGAGGCCCTACAATAAAGGTGGCATACATCACAATTACTGCCATGTGTGCTATGAGGCAGTCACAAATGGTGCTGTTCCTGCTCCTACCACACACAACAAAAATACAAAAAGGCTACCAACTCCACCACAAAGAATACCAATTGTAATGATTATCTTTGCTGGCCTTGGTGGACTGATGATGCTACTTGGATTAGGATTTACCATGATGTCAACTGGTGAGGATGCAAACGTGACACATATCCTGTTTGGTGCAATAACTACTGCACTAGGATTTGTCTTGATTCGCAAGACCTTAAAGTCGCGCAGTCTGCTGTTGGGACAGGCACGAAATAATGCAGCAGCATCTCAGCAATCAAAGTGACAATTTGGACTGAATCACTTTTGTGTAATTAATTATATACAAAAAGTGTACATACTTTTATCAATGATAATTCACTATTGTGGTAACTATTTTGCTTTTTGAAGTGCACATATAAGGTAAATGATCATGTGGATTTTTCCGATCATGATGATCTCGGCATTGTATATTCATATATAATCAATTGGCAAGGATAGCGCGTAGTTGATTATAATACGCAGATGGACATTAATGATTCTGTAGTTTTAGCCAGGTTTGTATCCCTTGCACAGCATATCAAAAAAACTCTCGCCGCTGATCTTACCTGTTGCAAGCAGTGTGAATAATATTGAGTTGGCCTCCATACCACGAGACGTTCTGTTTCCACCACCATCATTTTTTATGGATACAAATACTCGATTAGTTCGTTCAACGTCATTATTGTCTGGTGGTATACCCTTTATGTGTAAAAAGGTGCTCATATGGTATCCTTCGCGTCTCCATCTCTTTTTGAATCTGTTTATTATGCCCTCTTTGTCACCGTCCCAGTCTTTTTCCTTTGTCCAATCATTGTTCATTAGTTGGCGCAGTTGGCTGTCCAAACAATATGAGGCCACTTGCCGTGTGTGAGGATCGTCTATTTCATCTGCTTTAAAGAATTGTTTGAATATTTGAACTAATGTGTTGAGAAATCGCAGTACTGCACCTTTTGGATTCACATAGTGGATGTCTTTTTTTGGCAGTCGAAGCTGATGTGACAAACACATCTGATGTTGTACTCCAATGTGACCCCATGATGGATTAGAGTCATGTCGTACTAGTCCATTGTATTTTGGCAGGAATTTTTTGAGGGTGGATATTGTTTTGTTGTCAGTTATCTCTATTAGACAGCAGTCGTCTCCGAGCGCAATTAAACCGCACGCACGTTTTTTGTTTGCCCCAGGCCAGTCAAACTCATCACAGCCTAACTCGCTTTTGTTCAAAATTTTTTGTTTAATCTCATCGTGTTTTGGTTTTTGTGCTTTGGCATGTGATATCTTGTCACGATATGCCGCCGATGGGGAGATCTCAACTTGCATGACATCTTTGCTGAATTCTGCAGTCTTTGCGTGTGATAGACCTTTCATGTTTAGTGTGACTGTGGTTGCAGAATGATTAGTTGAACGGCGTGCATGAGGCCTTACGTTTGAAATGGGTTGCTGTACTTGCTTTTTGCATTTACTACACCAGCGACGTTTGATATCAAACTTGACATACTCTGTGATTGTTGTGATAATTTGGACCACCCTGTCATACTCGTCTGTTATGGTCGATGAGAGTGGGTTTTTGCATTGTGGGTAGTGATTTCATTAAAGTTCCGATAGTTTTTAGACATTCTTATAATCATATATTGGGAAATCAAGCAGGCCCCATGTTGTAATCCATACATGCTCCATGATTTTCCCATGGACATGGGGCATGCCAGCCATGTATTTCGACGTGGTAAAGGGTATGTGCGCAGCCGTCCTGATCATAGTGCGATCTGTGCGTCGCACAGCCTCGCCCGGACCTCCTAGTTCGCGTAATATGCAGTTCATGCAGCCCGGAGTTCTGGTATTAACGCGTTGTTCTTTGCGTCCTGTATGGCATTGCGCATGTACTCTAGCAGCCTGACTGTACCAACCTCGCCGTTTTCCATCATGTGTAATATGGACTTTCGAATCTCTGGAAAACCACCCTTGTAGTATCTGCCTGCCAGTGAGCGCTTTATCTCGCGCCATTGGATCTCTATGGGATTGTGTTGAGGAGTGTATGGTGGCAAGTACCATAGTGCGACTTGTCCTCTTGTCTGTTCCAGATACTGCTTGATGTCTTTGGACTTGTGCGCAGATGCATTGTCACATATGACAAATACCTTACCGTACTTTTCTCGGAGCATCTCCAACAGTTTTATGACGTTTACAGTATTCGCACTGTCGCAAAAGTGCAGGTGGCACGTGTCGGCCCCGAGTGCACCCAGCATCTTCATGCTCGTTTTTGAAAAGTTGACCTTTACAGTCTCAGAGCCTCCTCGGAGATGTAGTCCGCGCGCGACATACGGCGAGTTTGTGATTGCAGCGGCATCCATGCAGAACACCTCATAGCCGGCACGGGCGTGCGCCATGATGGCTCGTATTGTGTCGTGTACATAATGCAGTTCTTCTAATGGACTGGCAGACTTGTGGTGGATTGGCCTGGGCATTCTTATTGAAAAGCCCATCCTGTGAGCTAGCGCCAGGGCTCCGGTCCACGTGTACTGGACGTCAAAAATGTTTACCAGATGCAATGCAAACAAGGCGGCAGTCCATGTCCCACGCTCAAAGCCGCACTGCATAGGCTCTCTACTCAGATCGGCCTTTGCCTGTTCTTGTTGTTCTTTTGTGAGTCTGCACGGCCTGCCGGGGCTCTTGCGGTCATACCTGCCCTCCAAGCCCTCTGATTGTAGTCTGTTGAGCCACTCAGATATGACGCTCTGGCTGCGTCCGAGCTGGGCGGCTATTGCAGACTCACTCTTGCCCTTTTTTCGCCCAACTGCAGCTTGCAGTCTGTCCCGGGACTTACCCGGAGGCTCTTTGCGGTAGGCGGCCTTTAGATCTTCCAGGGACACGTCGGGCATGAACCCATCCCCTCTTTCTACATAGGCTGTCTTCAAAAAATACGCACCTCGTCGATGCCGCAAGACGATCTGCCTGCAGAGTCGTTAAATATGGCATCGACGAGTACTAGTCGATGTACCATTTTTTTGTTTTTCATCAAACACTAATGGCCACATCGCCTTTTGACACTCTAGGTCAAATTAATTCAACCAATTGATCAAAAATTACCAATACCTGCCACTGACATACACACCCAATTCATCGTCTCTCTTCTGGCCACCACACGGTATCTGCTACACATAGTGCCAATTACGTCTATTTTTCCACTCCGTACCCGCCTGCCTAGCCGAAATCGCCTGTAAAAACTATCGGATCTTTAATGAAATCACTATGGGCATGTAGTGCCATCTATCACCTCTGTTCTGGTTATGTCCACGGGGCGCGTAGTTTTGGTAGCTTTTTGCCCCTTTGGTCTGCCCCGTGGTTTATTTTCTCCTGGCGTTTTGTCAGGTTTATCACTAGCAGTGACTGCCTTGATGCCGTTTTTCTTGGCCCTTAGCTCTTTGTTGATCTTTTGATATTTTTTATTGTCCTTGGCCAATTCTTCATTTTGTGTCTTTAACGTGTTGACATCTTGTAGCATCTCAGACACCCCATTGGACGTTATTTTTTTCTTTGAATCCGATGACTCTTGCAATATTTTGTCAATTCCGGTATTCTCCAACCACCACTTGCAACACTCGCAATCACTTTTGAGACATGGTTTTTTTGCATGTTGTGTGTTTTTGTCACGAGGTTCTGAGCAGCACAACTATGTTCCCACCTCCTGCAAATAATTGACACTATTGCATTTCCAGTCACACTGATCGCTTAAATCAGATTTTTGCGATGATCTAATATCGTTCCTGTCTATCATTTTATTTGCACTTAATGATAGATGGAAGCGTTTTGATTTAATACCCTCTGGATTAAATTATTAGAGTTTTTGATCAAATTTTTTAAACCAAAATTATCATAGTATATAATCATAAGAATTTAAGTGTCCACTTCAAAAAGCAAAATAGTTACCTATTGTGCATCATATGTGTTGTATATCATTCAGATTACACTAAATTATTTGCTGGTTATTATTCATAAAAATATAAATTGTATTATATTTATATACTATGATATTTTATTATTATTACTCCAAAAAGATCCATCTAAATGTGATTTTATTATTATTGTATCGAAATTCTTTTGAGATTTCGCAAGTATTATGCGGCATCGTTTGTTGTCTATTTTAAAGCCAGATTTCAACTCTTGTGTAGTGTAATGGTTACCATATTTTTTAGCCTCCACTATAAAAAATACAGTAAACGGTCTCTGATATACTGATTTCAACATACAAGTTGATTTTTTATAGCTGTTTTGAAATTTGGTCACAATTGAGTTATAATTAAGATGGGCACTCTTTAATTCAATTAAAAATATACAATTATTATAAAATATAATACAATCACACATTTTAAGAGTCACGTCGGATACCAACCTTTCTCCCTTAAGTATGACTATGCACGAATCTTTTCGTATTTTTATCTCAACTCCATGTTCGCAACATTTGTCAAGCACGGCATGCCCATAGATTTTTTTGATCGTTTGGATTACTTTATTGGAAGATTGCTTACTACTTTTAACCATCGGTCATACAACTCGTGTTCCACTTTACCAAACTCTTCTTGTGATATTCCACTCTCATCATCAAATGGTATGGATATTATGTTATAGCTTTCATCCTTGTTTTTTCTAAAGACGTATGGGGATACATCATCTGCTGTAATATGTGTCTCTACTTTTAGTCTCTTTCTTCTCTTCTCATCTAGTCTGTCAGCAAGCACATATTTACCAAATTCGGCCAAAAGAAATGTACTGTGTGTAGTGACCAATACCTTTAGACCGGACTGAACCATCTTTATGATATGTTTGGCAAGTAATGCCTGTGCATGTGGGTGAAGGTGTGATTCGGGTTCTTCTATTATGAGTAGACTCCCCTCTTCTACTATATACTTCAAGTAGATCAAAAGTGGAGCAAGCTCCGAGACTGCAGAAGACGCATTATCAAGTGGAATGGTATTACCATCAAAAGTGTAAAAAAGTTGAGGTATGCTTTGTTTATCTACACGAGTGTCGATCTTACCACGAAACACGTCGGATTCCATCTCTTCTGCCAATTTAAAAAATGGGGTTTTTTTGTGCTGTAATGTAATCAAGGGTGTAATAAAATCTGTAATTATGCCATCAATTACTGGTTTCTCGATATTTCTCAATATAGAATAACTAAGATCTTCAATTACAGAAGCAGCTGTTTCAGGATATGTTTTCAAAATACCCGATCGTGATGCAGGAAAATAAAATGGGATCAACTGCTGCACGCTATTTATCAGTAGATCCAAGCGTATTACGTTTATTATTAGATTGATGGTGTCGTGGTTGAGAAATGTTTGTTTGTATTTTTTGCCTATTGTTATAGTGATTGAAGATTTATCTTTTGTTACCTCAAATGTTTTTATATGATTTGATATTTTAATTATATATTTTGTGTCTGGCAGTGTAATTTTTTTAATCTCAAGATTACCATTCAAGTCAACTATCACATCAGCAAAGGTAGAAATTTTAATTTTTGTGTGTGGGGTATTTTTTCTTGTTAAATTTTTAATGGATGTAAAAAAATTCCTCTCTAAATTTTGTTTAAGATTGTTATCAAACATTTCTTTGATTATAAGAGAATACATATTTTTTAAGGCATCTGGAGGAATCTCAATTATATCACTTTTATTATTGCGCATGATAGCGCTTAATTCTTTTTTTATGGATTTACGTAGGTGGTGGGGCAAATAACCTGGCCGAAAAAGACCACGTAGATTTTCAGAATTTAAGATAGAGTATATGAGAGTAGACATGTATGATTTGCCAGAGTTGCTAGGACCTATGAATATGGTCAGTGGTTTTAGAGACACTGTGCCTTTTTTAATAGGGCCAAAGTTTTCTACTGTAACTTGACGTGGATTCATGAGTAGAGTACTTTATATGCCGTTAAAAATAGCTTTGTACCAAATCAGGTGTAACTGTTCAAACCCCGTTACCTGCGCCAGACGTTAGGCGGTGAATTTGTGCTTAAATTTGAGAATAGATTGAACGGTTACACGGGCATTTTTTTTGTGTAGATGTTGTGTATATGATATATGTCAAATGTTTATTTATAATCAAATGATGTGACATGTCTGCGGCAATTTATTTGACAACTGACTATGAGCAAGTCTGTGACACGTCTCGCTAACTATGAAAATGTTTATGAAAATTGTACTATTCAAACTATGTAATTATTTATACTGTTTTGTATTTTTTATACTGTTCATAAGATATTTCCATTTATCATGTGCTTTTTGGACTTGAGTGCGACGAAAATTACTTTTTATTATGTGTACTTTGTCAATTAACTCTTCTTTTTTTATGTGTGGTGTATTTGTATTGACAAAATCTATTGTTGTTGCCAGCTCGATCTCTTTCTTTTCCCATTTTGATAACTGTGATATGAGTGTGCGTGTATTTTTTACTTTTATGGGATCACAAATATTTTCTGTAAATTTATCTACGGTGCGTTTGCCCTTATCTGTGAGCCTAAAAAGGTGCGGCGTCTCATTACCTTGTTCGATTAATTTAATATTCTCTGCTATTTGTATGGTGTTGGTAAGCTGAAAAGAAAAAGGTCCATAATAATGTAGTTGATAGTATCCTACATCCCATTCCAAATATTTACAAAAATATGCTATCTTTTGTAACATTGTTCTTCCAACTATCTCGTGATTATTGCCACCATCAACAATCATGCAAAGTAATCCAACTCTATCAAGCATTCCCATAATGTTTCACCATGTGTAGTTTCTATTAGATGTTTAATCTTTTGATTTTGGATTGGGTGCTCACGTCGTTTACTTATCTAGTATATTTTTGATACTGTCAACTACAAGCTCATTTATGGTCTGACCTGGTGCCTTACCCCTTAACTTTTTCATTGCAATTCCCATAAGCGGCTTTGCAGCACGTGTACCTTGATTTTTAATCATGTCTTTGTTGTCTTGTATTATTTGGTTTATAGTATGTGCAAGTTCTTCTTTGCTGATGTTTTGTATGGATGCAGATTTTATAGCATCTGCGATGGTCTTTGATTTTTTAGTCATTATCTTTTGAAATATTATCTCAATTGACTCTTTTGTAATCTCTTTTTTGTATAGCAGACCAAAGGTCTCTCGTATCATATCATCACTCAAAAGATTTGAGTCAGTATCATTCTGTCTCTCTAGATTCGTTATGGTTGAACATAACACTGATGCTACAAATGTGGGCGTTGTCTGATTTTTGTTCTGAACAGTGTCCGTATCGTGTTTGTTATTGATATTATCATTGTTTGATATACCTGCTGCAATCTCCTCAAATAATTCCAAACGTGTCGAATCCCACAATTGTTCTGCAAGTTGTTGATTAATCCCATATGCGGACTGTAAATTTTGTATTGACTCGTCCCATGGTTTTGGTATATTTGATTTGGCATAGTTGATCTCATTTTGTGTAATTGGTATGGTTTGGATATCAGTCTCCGGATACATTCGTGCAGCTCCTGGCCGTGGCCTCTGAAATACAGTCTTGCCATCTATAGTTGCATATCTTGTATCTGCTGGAATGCCGTTTTGTGCTATCTGTTGAACTCTGTGTATGATTTGATTTATGATTGCATCTGTCTTTGCATGTGGTGCTACAAGCATAAAAAATGCATCGCAGTTGTGTTGATCAATGTTTAACAACTCTGATACATTTTGTACATCTTTGCTAGTTATACCATATGCAGGAAGCTCATCAGAGTGAAATATGCCACCAATCCCAAATAGTTTTACTAGTTGTGCAATCTCTTTACCTAGTCTGACATCTTTGTATGGTGTATATCCAAATATTCCTTTTGCACCTCTAAATGCTACTGCTATGATGTGATTATCTTGTTGTTTTTGTTGTGGTGATTGTTGTTGTTGTTTTTCCTGTTTTAATGCCTTTTGTATTATCTTGGATTCTGAGTCTCTAAACACATCAGTCACATCTACTATATCCTTTGATGGATTATGTACCCATCCACATTTTTGTAACTTTTTTGATATCTCAAGCAATCCATTCTGCCTTTGTGCCTCATATTTTACCACGTTTTCTATCTGGTCAAGTTGTTGTACGCCTTTGACCTCTACAACTATTCCATTTCCATTTGCTATGCTTACATTGACATCTTGTCTTATGGAACCTAATCCACGTGTGACCATTCTGGTGCTACGAAGTATCCTGCCTAGCGTCAATGCTACTATCTTTACAGTATTGAAATCTGATACGGGAAATGGCTCTGTTGCAATCTCAACGAGTGGAACCCCGAGTCGTTCTAGTCCATATTTTTTAATATCTTGTTTAATATCCTGCTTGATATGATTATTACTATTATGATCATTTTTTGTATCTATCTTTTTTGCAGCATCTTCTTCCAAGCATATTGACTGGACTCCGATTGTCTGTCTTTGTTTTCCATTTAATATAGAAAATGATCCTCCTTGGGACACTAGTATTGTGCGTTGGAATCCTGCTGTATTTGAGCCATCCACGACTGTTTTTCTCATTGTATGTAGTTCTGTGTATATACGCGAGTTTAATGCAGATGCAATTAAGAGTGCAATTTTCTTGGCATCTACATCCAATTCATGGGGTGGCTCTTCGTCTTGCTCTACTAGACAACTGCTATTATAATTTGCATAATATTTGATAGTCTTTGCTTTTGTGCCCTCAAAGATGGCTGCTGCATCGTGTTTGCCCATCTCACCACTTGATGGTCTTAATCGTCGCTCAAATGATGTTGTATACGAGTCAGGCTCTAAGGGTGCACAACTACAAAACAACTTTTTTCCAGTTGCAAGTTGTTGGTGTATCTCTAATCCTACTTTAACGCCTGTTATGTTGTCTGATTCTGTTGTTGTTGTGGTGTCAGTTGTATCATTTGTGTTGGTGGTGTCAGTGGTGTCAGTTGTTGTTGCCGTTGGTGTGATGGTTGTTTGTGTTGTTGCAGTTGTTGCAGTTGCAGTTGCAGTTGTTACTGCTGTCTGTATACCTGCATCCCCATTCACAACACACTCACCTCTGATGCGATATTTTGCAACATTATCTCTTTGATTTCACTTGCATTATCTGCATGTCCTGCAGCCCACATAGCCTTGACTAGTGCCACTTCTGGCAACATATCATACAATGGCACCACGCCCATATTCATCAAGTCTCGTCCGCTCTCATATACTGTCATTCTAACTCTACCTTGTATACACTGTGACGTCATTCCTAAAAATATGCCACTATTGGCAGCTCGTCTCACCTGTTCGTATAACGTTTTGCCTACATGTCCCAAACCTGTCCCTTCAAATATTATGGCTTTGTATTTAGAGTCTATCATATGTTCAATTATATTTTTATCGTATCCTGGATAATATTTTACCAGTGCTACTTTTTGATCAAGGTTTATCTTTGGTGTATATTTTTGAGTGTCCTTTTCATCTGTTGTACTATCTGTGATGGTTGTAGCAACATTACTATCTGTGATAATTGTTGTGACATTACCATCTGCTGATACCACATATGCTGGTTCTGCACCAATGGTCTCAAATGCATCCCGCTTACTAGTATGCATCTTTCTGACACGTGTTCCAATGTGGCATGCTATTGTATCGTCCCCTGTATTTTTATGCATTGCCACATATACTGCATTCTTACCCTTTTGTGATGTGATGAATCGAGCAGCACCTAAAAGATTCGTTGCAGCATCAGATGATGCTCTGTCCGATGACCTTTGCGCACCCACCAATACTATGGGAATTGGAAATTTTGCAAGTGCAAATGACAAAAATGCAGATGTGTAATGTATGGTGTCAGTGCCGTGTGCTATAATAATGCCATCATAATGGGGGGTCTCGTTTCTTTTATCATCATCGCCACCACCACCATCATCACCGTTACTTGTATAGTCATATTTGGTACAATTTACAATCTCTTTTGCAATATGTTGCCAGTGCTCTGGTGTGACATTCTCAGAGTACTCTGATAATATAACTTTGGTATCAATTGCAGCTATACTGCCTAGCTCTGGTACTGCTTTGTGCAGATCATCTGCTGATAATACTGGTGTGACGGCACCCGTCCTATAGTCAATTCTACTTGCTATTGTGCCACCTGTTGATAACAATAGTATTCTTTTTTCTGTTTTGTTGTTTGATTTCTGGTGTGATGCAGAAATGTTATTTTTATGATCATTTATTGTCGATACTATTGTTGTGGGATCTTTACTATGTTGTTGCTGTTGTGATTGTGGTTGTGATTGCTGTTGCGATACTATCTTTACACTCTCTATTGTATCTGTGTTGATTCCTACATTGTATCCACTCTTGAGTTTTATTACAACATGTTTGTCATCATCATATTCGTATCTGGGCATTAAAATTCCAGTATGTGTGGCATTTTTTGATATGATTGTAATGGTATCGCCGACTAGTATAGTTTTTTCATTATTATTATTATTTAAAATTTCAAGTGCTGTGCCGTGGTATCCGTTTTGAGACAGGTGTGTTGTGTCGTTATTATTGTGGTGGCTACTACCACTACTACTATCCACACTACTATTATCATCATCATTATCCCCATCACACCTGCAATTATCATCAAACGTATGCTCGTCTGAGATGCCATAATTGTGCATTACACATACAACTTATCTGTAATAAGATACTGCTAACTTTTCGCCTAGTTTCAAGTCTTTTTGCTCTCTGACCTTTTTTACTGCTTCCTCAAAGTGCCTCATCGTGACTCTGGCCTCTGTACTCTTCTTTTCTACATCTTTAACATCAGGATGTGCATCCAAAAACTCATGTATCACAAGTGAGACTGCCGTATTTGCAATCGATGCTGTATCTGCACCGCTCAATCCATCTGTCATCTCTGCAATCTTCTCAAAGTTTACTCTCTGTGGGTCATCTACACTATCAACTGTTGGTATCTTTTTGGCATTAATGCGTAGTATGTTGATGCGACTCTCCTTGTCTGGCAATGGAATCTGGATTATCTTATCAAATCTACCTGGTCTTAGCAACGCCGGATCTATCATATCTGCTCGATTAGTTGCTGCTAAAACTACGACACCATGCATATTCTCCATACCATCGAGTTCTGTCAAGAGTTGTGATACAACTCTCTCCGTTACAGCAGTCTCACCACCCGCACCTCTAATTGGTGCAATAGAGTCGATCTCATCGAAAAATACAACACACGGTGCTGATTGGCGTGCCCTCTTGAAAATTTCTCTAATTCCGCGCTCAGACTCACCTACCCACTTTGAGAGCAGTTCTGGCCCTCGTACAGAGACAAAGTTAGCCTCACTTTGGGTTGCTACTGCTTTTGCCAATAATGTTTTACCTGTACCACTTGGACCATGCAACAGAATACCGCGGGGCATGTTATGTCCTAGTTTATCATATAATCCTGGATACTTCATTGGCCACTCTACTGCCTCTTGCAAGTCACGTTTTACCTCTTCTAGTCCTCCTACCTCTTCCCATTTTACATCTGGATTCTCTATGAATACTTCACGCATGCCTGATGGTGTGACCTCTATGAGTGCTTTTGTAAAGTCCTCGTGATTTACGACTAGTTTGTCTAGTGTCTCTGGTGGGATCTTTTCTTCTTCCAAGTTTAATATTGGCAATAATCTTCTGAGGCATTTCATGGCAGCTTCTTTACACAGATATTCCAAGTCTGCTCCTACATACCCGTGACTGATTGCTGATATCTTGTCAGTATTCACATCATCATCAAGTGGCATGTTGCGGCTATGTATTGCCAAGATGTCTTTGCGGCCCTTTTTATCAGGTACCTTGATCTCTATCTCTCGATCAAATCTTCCTGGCCTGCGCAATGCAGGATCTATTGCATTTGGTCTATTTGTTGCAGATATTACTATAACCTTGCCACGTGCCTCTAATCCGTCCATTAGTGATAACATTTGGGATACGACTCTGCGTTCTACCTCACCTGTGACCTCTTCTCGCTTTGGTGCTATAGAGTCGATCTCATCTACGAATATTATCGATGGTGCCTTTTCCCTTGCTTCTTTGAATATCTCACGTAATCGAGCCTCACTCTCACCATAAAACTTACTCATTATCTCTGGTCCTGATATACTGATAAAGTGTGCATTACTCTCATTTGCAACTGCTTTTGCTAGCAATGTCTTGCCTGTGCCTGGTGGTCCATACAAGAGTACACCTTTTGGAGCCTCTATTCCGAGCTTTTCAAATATTTCTGGATGTCTGAGTGGTAGTTCGATCATCTCCCTTACCTTTTTTATCTCATCAGTTAATCCACCAATATCCTCATACGTGACTTGGGGAACACCTCTTAATGTCTCACCCTTTTCTGCAATTGTAAATACTGTCTTTTGTGTCACTAGTACTGCATCTGATGCAGGTGAGACTGATATTACTTGAAATGTTAGTCTGCCGCCAAAATATGGTACCATTACATTGTCCCCTTTTATCAGTGGAACACTCTCTAGTGCGTCTGCTAAATAACGCTCATCAATTGGTGGTATCGATTCTAGTGGAGCTACTACTATGCGCTCTGCTGCTACTGCCTTTATCTTTTTGACTGTAATTGTATCGCCTATTGCAATGCCAGAGTTATTGCGGCCAAGCCCATCAATCCTGATAATTCCTTTACCCTCATCTGATGGGTACAGCGGTAGACACTTTGCTACTGTTCTACGCTTTCCCTTTATCTCTATCACATCACCTGTTGATGCTGTTAGTGTGTCCATCGAATCATAGTCTATTCTTGCAACACCTCTTCCAACGTCTCTTGTGTATGCCTCTAAGACTTTTAGGGATAGTCCATTTTGACTCATATTGAGTTTGTTTCATGTCTACATTTTATACCTTTGTTAGTGTGTTGATGTAACCGTTCAACCCAATGTACCAAAGGTGCAGATGTTATACACGGGAGCAAAAAGGAGGTTGAACGGTTACATCTGTGTCTAGTGTATAGTAAATTAAACAATCATTGTTTATCTTACGTTTCCTGAAACTTTTCGTGAAAACAATGTGTTTACATTGAGACAATTTATATAAAAAGAAAAATTGGTCGTGTCCAATATACGATCAATAATTCAAAGATATCTGTATTAGTGTGTCTTGGCGTGAACACATTTTTTACAATTCGTGAAAAATTTGATCACAGTACATAACAGTAACTGATAAATTAATCACACAAAGGCAAACAATAGTTGGAACTTGATTTCATTACTCAAAATTCGATAATTTACGTACTGATGGCATGGGTTGTTGTTGTAATTGTGGCAAAAGCAATAAAACTCGACAGACACGGTTTTTCGATAACACCATACAGCCTAACTTACAAAAATGCTAGTGTAAATTCAGTTTTGATACGGATGCTTGGGCGCACAAAGCGTGGAATTCGGATATTTGCTGATGTAAGTGTGGTGGCAGGATTCTTGATGATGGGATTTGCCTTTTGGTTTTTATTAAATAACGTCGCAAACTTTTTTGTTGCACAAGATGAATTCTCAGAACTGACCGTCCTCATACCCGGCGTCACATTAACATCTGCTTCTTCTATAATGTACTTTTTACTATCAATTCCGATAGTGTTGGTGATACACGAGGGTGCACATGGTATAGTAGCTGCACTTGAGAGAATAAAGATTAAGACAGGTGGCTTTGCAGTATTCATAGCACTCTTTGCAGGATTCGTAGAGCCTGATGAGGATGAGTTTAAAAAAGCAAAACGTGTATCAAAACTTCGAGTTATAGGAGCAGGTGCTACATCAAATGTTATCTTTGCATTTGCACTTGGTGCTATCTTGCTTACAAACCCATTCTTTGCACTTGTCATGCCAGAGCCTCTCTTAGGTTGGTTTTACGAGTTGCCAGAAGGTGTTTTAGTGTTATCTATTATCGAGGGTTCGGGTGCTGAGAGTGTCGGTATGCAAACCGGTGACATCATAACTAGTATAAATGACAAAGGTATACTGTCTCCGGTGGACTTTCCACAGCTAGCGCCAGGCCAAAATGCTCAAGTAGAGGTACTGCGAGATGGGCAACAGATACTCTTTGATGTACCAATAACACCATCACCTGATGACCCTGAGCGTGGATTGATCGGTATAATGAGGGACAACTCTCTTGCGTACACACCTGTAATGAATTTTATAGAATGGAATGATCCTGCTGTGTCGATGTTTTTGTTGTGGCTTTGGATGATCTCTTTTTTTATTGGGATCATCAATATGCTGCCACTACCGATACTCGATGGCGGCAAATTTATTCATAGTATATTGGAAGAAAAGATCTCCGAGCGCGCCGTCACGATTACCATGATTGGGATATATGCATTTACCTTTGTAGTGTTTATACTAAATATTGCACTCTCGTACGTAAAGTCCGGGTGGTTTACTATATGACCATGTCACATTTATCTTCACCTCTATCTTCATCTTCACCATCACCACAACCACAACCACCACAACCACAACCATCACAATCATCACCCCTCACTTCCCACTCTTCCCGCAATCCCTCACCATCAACACAATGTGACAATTGCTCCAATGCTGCTTCATATACTCGCAAATACTCTGGGCAATCATTATGCATGTCATGTTTTAGACGCTCTATATCAAAAAAAGTCGCAAAGACCATCTCAAAATATAATATGATCAAAAATAATGAAAGCGTTGCTGTTGCCGTGTCTGGTGGCAAGGACTCACTTGCACTATTACATATAATGCACGAAATGTCTCAACATCATAATTTTAAGATAAATGTGATAACAATAGATGAGGGCATACCTGGATATAGAGACGAGGCACTCCGGATAGTATCTGATGTGTGTGGCTCGCTAAACCTTCAATACAATGTGTACTCTTATGAGGATCTTTTTGATGTGACGTTAGATAAAGCATTAGAGATGCGAGACAAACAGAGCCAAAAGTTTTCTTCGTGCTCTATATGCGGTACACTCAGACGTAGGGCAATTGATATTGCTGCGCGAGATGTGGGTGCTGATGTTGTGGCCACTGGACACAATCTTGATGATATACTGCAGACGTTTCTTATCAATATGTTATCAGGTGATACTGATAAGATTGCATGGATGAGTCCTGCAGGGTCATCACACAATACGACTAGTAGAAGAATAAAGCCATTTTGTGAGATATACGAGTCAGAAATTGTGTATTATGCATTTGCAAGCAAGATTCCATTTCAAGAAGAACCATGTCCTCATATGAATGAAGGAATGCGTACTGATATTCGAGAATTCTTCAACTTGTTAGAATCAGATCGGAGTGGTATTAAAAATAGCATGTATGCATCTGTGATCAAAATGGTGCAGATGGCTCATGCAACATTTGAGATTGCTACTAATAATTATGATTTACAGTCACAACAGTCAAAACAACTCAAAGAACACAATTATTTCCAACAACCTGATTCCTTTACAACAACATACTACTCACGCCACCATTAACACCACCATTAATACTACCACCACCACCAAAGTACACCCAAAGCGCCTCGCGCCCTGCATCAAATGTGGTGCTGACTGTACTGGTAATGATGATGGTATATGTTCTGTATGTGGTATAATCTCAAAACTCACGCGTTAATGTCCAATCTTAATGCAAATATAGCATTAGTGTGTAGAGTTGGTGGTAGCAGGGAGGATTGGGGTGCTAGCCGTGCCCTATTCTGAAACCGGCTATACGCGGAGATCAGTAACTGCTAGGTAAATCTTCAGGTGGGCGATTCCCGCTTGGTGTGCGGAAATGAAATCACGCCGAGGCGGGTGGTTGCAAGACTGGAACTGTTCGAAGGAACAGCTTTCAAGTCTGAGCTGCTGAAAGGGACTAGGTCCGGGAGGGAGCAATCCTAAGGTGGAGCTTCCACGCTTCCTCGTCAACGTGGCGGATCTTGTATGCCTTGAGATGGGGCCGTCTGTTTGGAGTGGAACTAGCAGGGCTGCTACCATTATTTTTTGATTATCAATTCATAAAAATACATTTTGTACCTTGTTTGACAAACTAATTAAAACCCGGCAATTACAAAATAATGATGCTTCCATCAGGTGGCGCTAATTTGCGCAGTTATCAAGAATTTCGCAAGCAGCAATTACCTACACATATGTATGATGTATTTGATCAGTTGCATGATTTTAGCATGTCACTTGGAAATAATGTAATTGAAGATGTGAGACCTCATAGAGTAGTTTTCTGTAAATCTATGAATACTAGATGGTTTGTAGATGCAAAGCCTACTGATGGAATGATTGTAATTAAGATCAGAAAGGGATGGCGCGATCCTATACAGACAGTTCAAACTGACTCTATAACTCAAGAGATCAAAAATATGATCAAGACTGCGTATGAGCAGGTGCATTGATTATTTATGGGTACAATACAATAAATGTCTCAAACTTTTCATCTGCCTCTTCATTTCGAATCTCTACATCATCTACTCTGGCATTTGCAGGACCCGCATGGGCCCATTCTATAACTCTATCAAGGCCATTCTCGTTCCCCTCTAGTACTGCCTCTACACGACCATCTTTGAGATTTCGAACCCAACCTCGAATATCATTTTTGATTGCCATTACTTTGAGTGTTTGGCGAAAAAACACACCTTGAACATTACCTGTAACAAAGATTCGGACTCGTCTGTCTGTCATCTAACTATCTTTACGTTTACTCTTAATCAATTTTGTTTTTATGTTGTTGCACCATTCTTATGTTGCACAATATGTGATCAAAATTATTTGTAATTAAACGTAAATTGTTTATCGTCTATCTTTTATCCTTGCTCTACCGGTCTTTCTTGCAGCAATACTCCCTACCTTTGCACCCGGAGGAGCATCACGTGATACTGTTGAACTCTGACCTACATGTTGGTGCCTTCCACCACCATGTGGATGTACATACGCTGCTTGGGCAACACCACGTACTATGGGATACTTTTTGCCCTTTGACTTGAAGTTTCTCCACTTGCCACCTGCACTCATAAATGGTCTCTCACCTGCACCACCGCCTGCAAGTGTTCCAATCATTGCACGGTTCTTGGGGTTTAGTGTGGTGAATTTACCTGAAGGAAGTTTTACTGTTACACCTTCGTCTCCATGTGAGAATATTGTAGCATTTGTGCCTGCTGATTTGACTATTGCACCTCCATCACCGTAATGTTTTTCTAAATTACATACAGTTGTGCCATCTGGTATATTTTGAACGCTAATCACATTACCGTCTATAATCTCTGACTTTAATCCGAATTGTAGTGTCATGCCGACCTTTGTACCTAGTACTGCTGGAACAAATGATATTGAGCCATCTTTGAATCGTATCTTGGAGAGTGGTGCATCTCGTCCGCTCTCATGCACTAGATCAATAACTCTGCCTTCTTGTTGATCACCGAGCTTAAATCTTGGATATATTGCCTTTGTGCCTACCTTTCCTGTAAAGGATGCTCTGAACTGGTTTCCTCCTCTACCTCTTCTTCGTACAAGCGGTCTCTTACCCAATGTGATCGTTGCGAACAAAAAACAGGATTTTAAGCTTGTGTTTTTGCTAATGGCAATATAATTATGTATTTTAATTCCTATTCACCTATTGAGGTATGTCTTGTTGAGGTATGCCTTATTACATTATATATTTACATATAGTTATTGCAACTCAAACAAGTCTTGCAACCTTTACAAAAAAACAGATGTCCATATCTTGAGCAACAAAGACTACTAGAGTATGTGTTGTCATCTGTAAAGACAACACTATTTTTTTTCAGATTATGGTGGCAAGATTCATCTCAACGAGGTTGGTGCGTAATTGACATTAGCCTGCCTGTGACTCTTCTATGAGATTATTGAATAATTTAATTTATACATATAAAACTCTGGTGATATTTCCAGATAACTTTGCAAGTACGATGCAGGTGGCGATTTGATGAATTACACACCAACCTCCATTCACCCCATACGAATACATACATGTTTGTTGTATGTGACACAATCCAATCACTAATTTTATATGAATAGATAAATTAGCGGGTCTAGAGGGGCCTGGAAAAAACACCGGCCGTCACCACAAGCGCAACAGCGCCGAATCAGAACCAGACTCGTGTCATAAGGAACGACATTGTAAAAACAATGTGGAGTGCGTCGGGGCCCGGACCACCAAACCCGGCGCCCCCCGCCCCGGGCCGGAAGTAACCCATACGCCGACAGGCGGGGGTGCTGCCGCCTGGGCATACGGCGGGACGGACTGAACTAGTCCAGATTGTAGCGTATGCATAGGGTAGCCCCGTACACATTCGGTGGGCTTGACAGTATCTTGTCGCCCTTCCGCATCCTGTTTATCATCACGCCGCAGCAGACAGGCATCCTGTGGTTGCCTTTGTTCGGATAGCCTCCCACCATCTTGTGTAGTTCTTTTGCCCGCACGTCCACGTATGGCCGGCCGCTGCGCCTGGCGTCATTCAGGACCGCATTCAGACATTTCCGAAAATCATCACTGTTTGGGGGGTCGCTGTCGTCTACAGGCATCATATACGACGGTGGAGCATGCGTCTTAAAAAATTTTGTCAGTGGTGGGAGGTTGGTGCGTAATTGACATTAGACCTGCCTGTGACCCTTCTATGAGCTTGGTTTATTGCACATTCAATCTACAAAAGACTGAAATCTATCTATAGTGCGTTTCGTTTTTGAATATGCATGAGTGTTTTAGCAGACATCGATTATAGAACATGAAATGTGCAGTGTGATAGCAGTCACTATCATTTGTATGATGGAATCTTTTGCCCTTTTTCATGAGCGCAAATAAATCTGTTCAGGACGTTGATATTCCATGCAATCGATAGTATTTTGCCAAACCGCTTTTGGTTTTTGGCCAGACGCATATGACAGTGTAGCCGGTGATTCTTTGTCTCTTCTACTGTTCCAAATATTGCCTCGATAAGTGCGCGTTGTTTGTATGCATCTTTGTCAAAGATCTCTGCTGCTTTTTTTCTGCTTGGTGGTTTGCCACGGTTTGTATGACCTGCACCATCTGTGTGATTGCGCTGCTTTATGTTCGGTTTCATGTTTGCATTGAATATTATCTCACAGTTTTGATCCGAATGTATCCCTTGTCTCCGTTGAATAAGCACTCTTCAATCTCTGTATAGTTTTTTACGAGAAAGTTGACCACATATGGAAGCATTGACGTGTCACTTGCATTGCTTGGAGTTGTGTATGATGCAAGTATGATCTGGTGTCCGGTTATCGCAGTAATGTGATATTTTAGGTACGTCTTGATGCGTGTCGGCTCAAAGTCTTGTAGTAAATGATTAGGTCTTTGTTGTTTTTTGTACCTGTCAATCTCTATACCACACTACTGTCTATCTCAATCGTACCTGTAGGTTCTTGTTTTACGTCTTGTTTACCGCCCTCAAAATCCTCGGATCCGTGCGTAAGTATGGTCTCTTTACCTTTTATCGGTACCGGATCTGTCCCTGATTTTTCAAAGTTCATTTAGACACATATTGGCAGCATATACCAAAATAGAATCAAGCCAGTCGAGATCAATTGTTTGTATATGTTTTGGTTACCCAACTATAATCAGGCATCGACTCGTCAACCCATTCATCATGCATATCTCCAAGATCATTTATCACGTCACGAAAAGGAATATTTTTTGCAACTTTTAAAAGACACAAAAAATCCATCTTGTCACGCGAGTGTACGGGCTTGCATCCTCCTCTATTTGTCTTCTTTTCCTTGCACGGATGTGGGTTTTTCCGTATCGCCGACAACAATGTCTTGCGCATAAAATTCTGCTCAGATTTGCGTGCCTGTTCGTAATACGGCCAATAACCTTCGCGTCGCTTGTGCTGCTCTGTCACTGTACGGTCTGCCTCCTTGATTTGTTCTTATTTGAAACCTACACACTAAATTTACACAAACAACAAGCAGACGTCACATTCATCACAAACCATGCATTGTAATGGGCGTCATTCTCTGTGTATCATAGCATGTTGTGGCAACCTACCACACGTCGTCGTTCCACCACACTTTACAAACGATACGTTGATAACATTGGCTAGTCAACGTTGTTTAGCATCCCCTTTGGTGGTATCACACTTATTCATTTGGGATGCCCCTACAAGTAACTTTTGGTATACGCGCATATACTTTTATATATGAGCTTATTAAATATATGAACATAAAACTCTGGCGATATTTGCAGATGACTTTACAAGTACGATACAGGTGGCAATTTGATGAATTACGCACCAACCTCCATCTCAACATAAATGCTAAATACCATCATATATGCAATAATGTGCCGTATGCTGGAGTAGAGAGACCCTTTATGATATCAAACAAGATGAACCTTGACTTTGATCCCAAGAACGTCACAAACTTGGATCTATTACGTGAAAATCAGCTAAAAAAGTTCAATAATCTCCGGGAGGTGGCACGAAATCTCAGGTTCATACCAATAGATCCGTCTGGCTCATACATCTCAACATCATTCAAGTCATTTGATGGCGGCAGGTTCAATCTAGACTTTGATCCGTTTGAGTTTGATATAATCAGAGTTGCTGACTCACATGGAAATGTAAAGATAAATTTTGCTGCTCCTACAGGTGACCTTCACAAAAGTGACGACCTACATACGATACTCCAAGATATCGACACTGACCCAATAATTCAAAACTTTCTTAGCATTCTCAAAGTGAATAGTTTGCGTGACGTAACGGAGATACTGACAGCACGAGAAACACTCATGGAGATTGCAGAATTTGCATGCATGTTTGAATCTGTTACACGGTTATCTCAAGAAAATAAAGGCAAAAAAAGTGGTGTATACCATATAGATAAGACCATAATACTCCGAGACGGACTCTTGCGAACTAAAAAGATTAAATCTGAACTTGTAACTGTACTTCGGCAACTATTAGCAGAAAATAGTGATTATGTTAAAGTGGCAGGAGTCGCTAAAACCTCAAAGATCATTTTCTTGTTAAAAGCAGCACTGATCTGTGAGCAGGTATTTCCAAAAGGACAGATTGGATACGTCAAAATTCCATTGGAGATAGAAAACATGGCATATCGGTGGAGTGGAGGAAGAAGACTTGGACCTAATACGCCGGCGACTCCACTTGAGTATGCATTTGGCGCCTTGTATGTGGTAAAACTCTCAAGGCAAAAGGATCTACTTGTCACAGTAGAGATACCGACGGATCCCATGAATAATACGCCGATATATTCAGATGATGATATAACTGAGATGATGGGACACATGGCCCGCGACGCTGCTCACTCGTATCCAATACTAGGTTATCCACAAACTCTTATGCGCGCCCACGAGTATGCTGCAAGTTTGGGAATTCCAATATCGATACTACGGGATCGTATAATGAGTGAACTATTCAATGACACTGATGCTAAACTTGCTGAATATGTGCGTGACTTTACCATGTTAACTGAGACAATCAACAAGGGCACATTAGGGGGAAGAGCGTAAAGCAGATGACCGAGATGAAAGAAAATGACCATATAATAGGGGTATTCATGGGGCTTGAAAAGTCATCTTATGAATATGTGGCATGGCTTGTGGCCCCTTACAAATCAGATTTTATGATAGAGATCGGAAGCCTTTTGATCGTGTATAACACACAAGAAAAGGTAATCGCAAGAGTGACAGATTACTATCCGCGCGGTGAGTTTATGTCTCAGATGGGTGAAAAATGGCTCAACGACATAGCCGCAGGTGACATGATAGACGAGATAGGCCACGACATAAAAAAGAGCAAGATCAGCTACAAGGTTCGAATACGTATACTCGGGTCACTTTCCTCAAAGAAAGGATTTACTCCAGGATTGAGGCGTATACCTCAAATCACAAGTAAGGTTTACCTGCCAAGTCATGACACTGTCAGGGAGATAATATCGAGCGCCATCAAAGAACAGTCAAATGGTGTCAAAGTGGGCGACTATGCTTTGGATCTGTCTATTCCAATAACATTTGATCAGAGTGAGCTGAGCTCAAAAAGGACGTTTATCTTTGCGCGTGCCGGATATGGAAAGAGCAATCTAATGAAGGTGATATGTAGTAAATGGAACTCTCAGAACGGTGGACTGCTCGTGTTTGATCAAGAAGGTGAATATGCAATTACAGATCGAAAAGGCAGACCCGGTGTTATGGACAAAAGAAGTGCGCTGCTTGTCACAAATCAGGCAATTCAAAAGGATCTCAAAAACGTCTACTGTAATACAAAGATCAACTTGGCCTCTTTGACTCCGGGACTTGCCGTGCCATTTTTAGTGAGTCCAGGCAAACATGAGACTGTCTTTTTTGCAAAATTAATGTCCATGAGTCCGGGGGCGTGGAAAAAACTTGTGAATCTATTGTATGATAAACGGTGGAATGCAAGTTATGACGAGGTCTCAAGTATAGTGACGGGGGTTTCAAATAATGGTAATAGTATGCCTAGCAACATGGCAAGTGAGGTGGACATTAAACCAATTCTCAATAATTTGGTTCCACACATATCAAAGATGCATGATCCCAACTCTCAGGCTACAAGCATAATCAAAGAAGCACTACGAATGGGCAGAGTTGTGATATTTGATATCTCAAGGGTCGATAATCATACTGCTAGGTTGGCAAGTTCTATAATTATCAAAGAGATCTTTGAGGAAAACAAGGAGAATTTCATAAAATCCGCGGGGCAGAGTCTGATCAAGGCAACATTTGTGTTAGAGGAGGCCCATACAGTACTCTCTGATCCTCGATATACATCTACACCGTCTGCGTTTATCGATTTGGCAAAGGAGGGTAGAAAATATGAGATGGGTGGGATATTCATAACACAACAACCTGGAAGCATACCTGCTGAGATAATAAGCCAAGGGGACAACTTTTTTGTATTTCATCTGCTAAGTAGATCAGACTTGGACGTGTTGGCAAATGTAAATGCACACTATTCAAGTGATATAATAACACAAATTCTAAGTGAACCTATACGTGGTAAGAGCTATATGTGGACATCACACCAGCCATTTGTAATACCCATAAACGTAGCAAACTTTGAGGAGCAATGCGAGCCTGACCAGAGTACTATAATTCAGAACAACGACGACATACTAGGCATGATACGAAAGTGCATATACGACAAGCAGAATAACCCTGCATACTTGTCTATATTAGAAAAGTTTAGAGACGTGGAGGGCAACGACACTATCTCAGAGAAAAGAAAACCAGTTGCACTTTTTAGTATGCTAAATGATACAGAAAAAGCATATCTTCGTGACGGCGGACACATACAATCTGGACCTACAGGTGAGTTTGCAATAAAATACAGTTTTTACTACCGGCTACGAGACGAGCAACTATAAAGTGATTGGGCCATATTCAAGTGGCAAGGCAACAAACGATATCTGGTTTTATCGGGGCCAATTATGACTAGTAATTGGGCCATATTCAAGTGGCAAGGCAAAAGAGGGCGTGCATGATATATACGTGTGATAACGAAAAGACGTGCCTCGAGCAAAATAAGAGATCGACTCAATGATTACCACACACTGAGGTGGTAAATTTTTCAGGCTTTTTATATATAAAATTTAAAAATGATTATTATTTTATATTATCTGAAATTACTTTAGTGTTCGTGCAGATATATCTAAATGTGACACATTATACAGTTATCAAAATGACAGATACTCTACATCCTGTAATGATCGTATCTACCTATCCTGATACAAATGCAATCTCAGAGATAGCCTCAAAGGTTATAGGCTCCAAACTTGCCGCCTGTGTTAACATATCTAATATACGATCATTTTATTTGTGGGAAGATAAAATAATGACTGATGAGCAAGAACAGATTGCAATATTTAAGACCACATCTGATCGAAAGACACAACTCAAAGAGATGATACGTCAGACGCATCCTTATGACGTTCCAGAGATAGCAGAGATTTCAGTATCTGATATTAACAATTCATACATGAATTGGCTTGTTTCATCTACACGTATGTGATGAATATACAGGTTCTCTTGCAAACGCAGTTGATCGGTGTTTATGTGAACTTTTTATCTGGATTTGGTATTAGAGGTTGAAAAAGTGTAAGTTTTTAGTACTTTATTGTGTGACTATGACGATAGTTTGGAATAGGAATAGTTAGAGTCAGTATCAAAAAGACAAACAAGGGTGGTTCATCTTGAAGAAATTGAAGTGTACACCAAAAATGGTAGTTTGATTTGGCATCAAAACACAAACAGATGTAGAGTGTTTGTGTATATGATGTGTAATGTGTATATGATGTGTAATGTGTATATGATGTGTAATGTGTAGAATTTGACAATTCAGGCGGAGGCACGTATGGATGCGTTTTGGATGAGTGTTATCCAAGCATCACAACTATCTGCAACCACCTTTTCTTCCTGAACTGTTTTTTGTTTCATTATACATATATAACCAATTGGACATATAAGCATGTGTGTGTGTGCGCAATCCGATGTCAGTGACGTTATAACGTTGGACTGAGAACAACAAACATGACTAAATGGGCTGCCAATGCTAACTGAATTCCAAGTATCCATAACCCACAACGTGAAAAGGGGTACTAGTTACTCGTACATTCCAAAGCCGGTCCTTGCCAAACTTGGTAACCCAGAGGGTTTGAAGTTTATCATACGTGGCGACAAAATACTAGTTACGTGTCCGGATTGACCGCAACGGTTCAAATCTGTATTAATTGCCACCAATCGCGTTTGCAAGAGAACCTTACATTGTAACATTTTAATGAACGGTATTAATTTTTGTAATGGGTGATCAAGACTGAAGAAACATTACGAATCAGACGATGGCGGGCTTCCGCCGGAGGAAAAATATTTTTACATGTTGCTATATGCCCCTGGACACACGAAAGAACATAACGAGCCGATTCCTGGGAATACATGGTTGCAAAAACAGATGCATGAGTTGTCAAAGGTAGTCCCCAAACTGAATTCCAACTTTATCGAACATCATTTTGGAGTATTCAGTCCGTCCCTAGATTCAATACTGACCCAAAACAAGGCTTCAAATTTGATTGATCAACAACCGAAAGGTGGACGTCTCATATTGACCCTTCGGGGCATGGTAGTTGCAAAAAAGATCTGGAACGAATCCAGTCTGGATGAACAAAAGTTCGTGTCCGAGACAAAAAAATTTTTTAATGAAATGAGATATTGGGAAATTATTGCATTTTCGTATTCAACTCATCCCGAAACGACAATCAATTCGGAAATCAAGCCTGATTTTGAAAAGAGACGCCTGCCTGCTGCTATTGATCTCTTCAAAAAGCGCAAAATTTCACTTAAAAAAGCCGCCTCAGTAGCGGGAGTCTCTACTGAAAAGTTCAAGGAAGAGTTGTCGAAGAGACAAATTTACCCCTACGAGCTGAATGAAGAAAAATATAAGGAATCACTGAGGCTAATTGAAAATATTACTTGACGCCAGTTTCCTCAGGCATTTGGAACAAGTAAACTTACTTTATCTTATCTCATTTTGGTCGGAAATACACGCATGGAAACTTGTGATGCCTGAGACAATTTATGACGAACTTGCTGTCAGAGGCATTCCACTGGAGATTGAAAATCTCCTACAAGCCGATACAATCCGAATAGAGTCTTGTAACCAACTCCAACTTTTGGTAGCAAGGCACGGATTGCACAGTTTGGATGATGGGGAATTGGAGGCAATATGCATAGATATATTATTTGCATGGTGTGCAATCTCAATATGTTGCTACTATACACAAAAAACAATCTCTTATACATTTTAGACACAGATTATGCCATTTGCATTCTTGGTGTATGGGTGCAATTGAACCCACACCACAACTAGTAAACCCACACCACAACTAGTAAACAATTGCTAGTAAATACTATAAATTAAAATCAAACTGTATGATTGATATATTGTTACATTTACGTTTTATATAATGTCGCATAAAAATGACGAATCTGATCCAGATTTCTTGGCAATGACTTTGTACATGACTGTCATCTTGCACGAATCAATAGAATTGGCAGGTGTCATCAGAGATTTAGTGTACGAAAAGTTAACCAATAATCCAAAAATTGTTCCAATAATGATAAAAATGTTTGAGGCTGCAGCAGACAAGGCTGCTGTTACACCACACTTGACTGATAAAAGTTTTCTCGAATCTTTGAATGCGGCATCGCATATAAAAGACCCTGCTGCAATTGCGATTAATGATATAGTATATGAGGAAGTTAGTGACTGGATGATTCGTCTACCGCATTTTGGGATCAATCAAGTGTCTGCTGAAGCCTTTGTGGCATCTTCTCCTCAAAAGGCAGCTGTTTTGGCTACTGGACGCGTAGAACAAAGTTATCTAAAAGAACTACACGCGATATTTATGTCTCATATTAAAAAAGGATTGGTAGACTGGCCGCCTCAAGGTCGTGCTAAAAAGGTTTTTAAACAGGCCTCTGAGGCCGCAGGCTCACGAGCAGCTAGAATGGCGCTTGCAGACTGTGGCAATGCCTATGCAGTGGCAGCAGCAGCACAGGCAGTACTAGTGGAACAAACCACACCAAAACCAAAAAAATTCCTACAAAATAAAGCACCAGATATATGCGATGAATTATGTGTGGAGATGTCTAAAGTGGGCGTCTCACGAGAATGGGCCTCGGAACTGACAAAAGAGATGTTAGATGGAGCGCGCATGTATCCATATGATGGGGCCGAGGCTTGTGGGGAAACAGCAGTCCGTGCTCTCAGAGCAGCTAACAATAGAGCTGCTGATACTGCTGCGCGAACCGCGTTCTCTATTACATACTCGTTGGCTATTAGTTGTGCCTGGAGAGTCGCTCTGGACAAAGATCGCTTTGAGTCGTTGCACAACAGAGCACTATCTGTTGCTGCACGAATGGATCGTGCGATATTTTGTGCCTTTGATCAGTTTGAATCATTTACGGGGAGTGATGCAGTAGATGATCCTCTTGATACATGGAGTATCTTTTTGTCTGCATCAAAGCTAACTGTATCTGAATGGGCTCAGATAGCACAAACAATAGACTATAGGGCCACAGCACTTGCAGCGGAGAATGCCCCTCTTATAGAATTGTATGTAAAAGAGTATGGTATAGAACCAAAGTCTTTTAATGTACAGTCTGAGTTCGTGTCAGATAAACAAATGTACATGCACCAAGATGATGGTGATGATTCAAAGATTGCCCACTAGATAACACTCAACTAATTTACTTGATTGCATACATGCACCTCGTGCAATTCTGAAATTTTAACTGTGAGCCAATTAATTCACTTTACTGCATACCTGAGTAATGCTACTATGCCTCCTAAACCTGACACTCGAAGACCAATATCAGTTGTAGTGTCTACACCGTATATCTTGGCACCTGCTGTCTGCGCAGAATTGAGTAGATCAATTATAATCTGCTCATCATTATATTGATGTAAAGCCTGATCTGAGAATATGACAGAGTCAATTGCTCCTGTTTTGGCAGCATCATAAGTCTCTTTGTACCCCATTGTATATTTTGGAATTTTTTTATGTGCATATTTTATAATCATGTTTAAGAGACTTGTTACGTGTGCCAACTTACTATCTGACATTGCTTCTTGCATTGCCTCTGATTTGATAAAAATGTGAATGCCATCTTCTCCACTTACATCTATGCCTTCGATGATTCTAATGTTGTTGTTGTTGATTTTATCTTTGTATTTCGTATTTAGATAGTTTGCAAATTTGTTTTTTGTGTTGCCGGGTCCAAATATCATTATCATATGATCTGTATTGTGACTCTCAGTTATGGTGTTGATGGATATGCCAATCTGTGCAAAAAAACTTTCCGTATTTTGACTTGTCTTGTAGCGCTTACCCCCTGCACCAGAGTATATGTTAGGAGAGATATCCAAATGTGTACCTTTGAGGGTTGCCACACTACAATCCCTTGTATCAATTGCAACTAGAATAAAGTTTGTACTTTTACTGGATTTGTTATCTCCTTTTTTTAGTATGTTGTATTCTATTTGTGACCAACGAGTATTACCATCATCACTCTTTGTACCTTTTTTTGTTATTGTAATTGTGCTGTTTGGTGTAATGGTCATAGAGTGATGCGTACCGTGTGATACTGACTCGTTATTTGACTCTAATACAGATCCTCCAACTCTAAGTCTACTTAATGTACCATCAAGTGATATCTTTTCTGCTGTAATTGATACGATAATTCTAACACGTTCACCTCTATCTGGTCTAGCGTAGTCTCTGTCTCGTTTGATTACTCGCATTGTGGATCCTGTGACAATGTAGCCGAACTTTATGACACGTCGTAATGCAATCAAGTCATCTATGTCCTCTACTGTTATGACTAGGGTGGATTCATCTATTTTTTTGACTATCACATGTTACCCTACTTGTATCGTGATAAATTCTATGCGCGTGTAATAGGTGCTTGTTGTTATCAGTGGCAGTTATTGGAAATTTTTATCATTTTCATTGGTGTCTTGTTCTATTTGGTCAATCCACTTGAAGAGGTATTTGACCTCACATCAAAATTTTTATCATTTTCATTGGTGTCTTGTTCTACTCTTTGTCCATCACCATCACTCACATCACCACCATCACTCACATCACCACCCTCGCCATCATCTTTCTTTGTCTTTTCTTTGAGATACTCTTTGACCCATTCTAGAGTTATTACACCTGATTCTGATAGATTTGCCAACGAGTTTATCGATGCCTCCCCTGTCACCTTGCCGTTGTATCGTCTCAGATTGCGCCACTTAAGGCTTGTGTTCCCACTCTTTGATTTGTATATTATACCCAAAACACCCCTTGCATTGACAAACGTCACGCCCCTGATCTTTTTTAGTGTGACTTTGTCAACTGCCTCTACATATATTGCACTGTCTGGCTCTTCTCTCTCTGCAAATATCTCTTGATCATTGAGATAGCTTCGGGGTGCATATGATCTACAGGTACTAAACATGACAAATTTTCTAAAACTTTCAAGTGATGCTGGAGTCTCAATTAGAACCATTTTGCAGAAATGCAATTTGGCCCATTTATCAAGCTTTTGAGACGGTCTGTATTTTGTATTTTACTCTCAAATTTAACACAAATTATCATCAAAACATGACACAAGGTTGAATGACCCTTTATCTATACATATTGTAGCAATGGTAGTAAAGATTGATACAACTAGTAGAGTGTTTATCAAATGCAGGCAATGATGAATCTATCCCTCTGATGTTCCACTAGTGGGTAAACATATGATGACGATCTTGAGTTCAGAGTCCTGCAATATTTTTAATAACTGCCATTCTCTGACCACTAGTAACAATTGAAATCCCTCACAAAACACTTGGTCTTTGAGACCAATTCACGCATTGAATTTATCAACATAACACCTCAGATCAAACATCTAGTCAAAGAGAGCGGTGTTCGAGAAGGTATTTGCCTTGTAAATGCAATGCACATTACAGCTAGTGTATTCATAAATGATAATGAAGATGGATTGTTGCATGACTATACACAATGGTTGGAGAAACTAGCACCTCATGAACCAGTTGATGCATACAATCATAACTCTGGAACAGGAGAAGACAATGCAGATGCTCACATGAAGCGTCAGATAATGGGCCGCGAAGTCGTCGTTGCAATTACAAACAACACTCTTGACTTTGGGCCTTGGGAGCAGATCTTTTATGGTGAGTTTGATGGAATGCGCAAAAAACGTGTTCTAGTCAAGATAATCGGTGAGTAAAAATCAATCAACTAACCAAAATCCGCATCGCGTTTTTGGCTTTGTGTCTCGTTCTTTCGTGCAGACACTCTGAATTCGTCTTTGTGGTTTTGTGGACCATGACCGCATAGTATACACCCAATCTTAAAACCATTCTCATTCTTACTATACTCATTACAGCCACAAAAACATACCATGGATTGAAATTCTGTATAGTAGTTATATCTCTTGTTTTCTTGGTGTATGTTTGACGTTTAATTTGTGTGATGATTTTGTATATCGTATTTTTGTATATCGTATTTTTGTATATTATGATTTGATATATAATGATCTTATATATAATTATTTTATATATGATTATTATAAAATATGGTCGTTATAATATATGATTATTTGATTATATAATATTTTAAATGATAGAGTTTATTTATATAATTATATTATTTTTTGTCATCTTTTTGATCAGTCGGGCAACACTCACCTAATGGTATTGCGTGTCCATGTGGGGATACTTCTGGGCATCCTAACATCGTACATAACGCATCTGTAAATTGCTTGTTCATGTGATGCTCTATACCACAGACCATCTCTTCGTTGATCTCTACTTTGAGTGCATTTTGCATCAAAACTTCTAACAGTCTGCTGTTTCTTACCATACTGGCTCCGATCTTTGCACCCTCTGCTGTCAATTTTACTCCTGCTTTGTTATAGTTGACAAGTTTTTTCTTGTTGAGTTTTTTGAGCATCTGTACTACACTTGGTTGCTTGACGTGCAACATATCTGCAATTGAGGTGATCTTTACCTCACCTCCTCGTTCTTTGATGTGCCATATTGCCTTGAGATACATCTCTACGTGTTCTGCTTCTGCTGTGCCTACAAAAAGACGCTCGTAGGTTTTGTCGTCTCGTGTATTATTTTGCATATTGTAAATATTTTGTATCTTTTAATAAATATTTGACTTTGTTTTGTTCTGTTATGGTGTTCTATGTTTGTAGAGTATCTTTTTTTTCTACTCTTCGCGTAAAACTAATTTTGATATTGTAACATCTGTTGGTATATTTTGCTCTACTGCATAGGCTATTGCTGCAATGTTGCGTACCTCAAAGGCTGTTAGTTTGGTGATCCCTATGATTGTTGAGAAACTAAACATTTTGGTAAATGCCCTTGTAGATGCAGTGTATATTGCCATCTCAAAGGCGCGCTCAAATTGGGCTACTGCATCAAGTTCATTTTCAACATCTGGTATCATTGTTTTATATCTGGTGCTTGAGAGCTCTGCAAATGCATCTGATACTTTTGCTGCTGTAATCATTCTGCCTAATAGTTCTCTTGGTATGGAGGGTGTACTTGATACGATCAGATCTTCTATCTGAGTGTCGTCTAGTCCCCAAAGTTTTCCCCTTATTACACAAAGTATATTGTAAAAGTCTATATCCATCCCAATGAGTCTGATGACTTCTCTCTCTCGTGTATTTTTAATAGCCTTGCCAAGTTGTTTGTAGAGAATCTTATCAAAATATGTATCAAATATTTGTATGTTCTTTTTCTCATTGTATGCCGCTAGTGCCTTTACAATATCTGCTCCAAATCGTGCTGAGCTTAGGTTGGCTACTGCCTCCTCCAAGTCCTTTGCAACTAGTGCCTTTACTACAATATCGCGTTGCTTCATCAACTCTTCTGCCTTTAGATTCAAATGTCGCTCAAGTTCACTTTGATTCTTCCCTAGTACTTTGCCTTTGAGTATTATCTTTAGGTTTGTTATGATGAATCTCATGTAATATGCATCAAGCAATAGTGACTTTTTTCCTGTTGTACGTGCTATGGAGTGGTGTACTTGTGCCAAATGACCTCTCAAGGAGGATTCTATCTTTTGTGACGTGTATGGCTTTTGTATCTCTGATACTGCATCTGCATATATGGTGTTCTTGATTCGAGTCATCAACTCATCTAGATCTCTTGATTCTGCCAAGGTTTGAAAGTCAGATCGTGCTAATAGCTTGCCTTTTTTGCTATATGCCTTTACCGATGCGTATATGTTTTTACCCATTTATTATTTTACAATGCGCTGTGGATTTTAATGTTTGTGCATTATGATTCTCCTGCAAACTGGTCGGAACAGGCGTGCCTATTTATGATCATCAATAATTGGACCTGAACGCTTACTCAAATCAGCGCTCTACTGTATCATGCCAAATAAATAACTCCAGTTAATTTCTTGCGTATGATCAAACACTATATTATGAGGAATTTTAGACGGTCCAGCAACTCCACCCACCTGAATCTAGATGTCGACATTCGTAACTTTGGACCTATATCAAAAGCACATATTTCACTCAAACCACTCACCATACTTGTAGGTCCAAACAACTCGGGCAAATCATACGCTGCAGCGCTCATCCACTCCATAGTGTCATCACAGGAGGAGTTTGCGGGACTATCCTGGTGGGGACGTTATAAACCGCGTATAGCGCCACGTTCTAAATTAGCAAACGAAATGACAGTCTGTAAGAACAGAATACGTGACTTGATCAAAAATAAGGGCCATGTGGATGTACCTACAGACCTCATGGACATTGTAGCCAAACTGTACATTGAAACAGTTACCAAAGATGTGTTGATTCCCAGAATCGAATACATCTTTGGCTCATCTATCAGCAACATGACTAAGATCGGTAGCAAATCACTCTCAATAACAATCACAACAGATAGTAAAAACAAAATCGTCATTAATGACAAAAAAATTCCAACGTCTCGATATTCCAAATTAGGAGTAAGCTCGAGTATTGAATTTGTGCGTACATCTCAGCGCACTTTACATGAATACGAATTAAGCAACAACCATGTTGTTTACAAAGTAAATCCAGATTGGCCAGAACACATACAGTTAGAACACGTGTTGTCGTCAATGCATGACTACTTGTCCGATGTGATAAGTTCTGGTTTGCCATCTGATTCACACCACCTTCCCGCCACGAGATCGGGCGTTCTTCAAGGCCACAAAGCACTGACCATAAATATAATCAAAAATGCGGCCCATGCCGGTCTGGATCCACTGGTGATCACCAAGCTGTCTGGAATCACTTTGGACTTTATATCGACAATCATAGATATGCCCCAACACAAAGGCCCATTCTTTAACATTGCCCAAGATCTGGAAAAAAACATACTGGGTGGGAAAATCAATATTTCAGTCGATGCTAGGACAGGTTCTTCTGAGATACAATACCGATACAAACGCAGAGTGCTTCCTCTGCACCTAACGTCCTCCACAGTATCGGAGCTTGCACCCCTGATACTATACCTCAAATACGTGGTTAGAAAAGGTGACCTAATAATACTTGAAGAACCGGAGGCTCACTTGCATCCACGTATGCAGATAATTCTTGCTCGCTATATTGTAAAAATGATTAGACACGGGATCAATATACTGATAATGACCCACAGCATCTTTGTATACAATCTATTGAGTCAGTTTTTAATGAGCAGTAAGACTAGATCAAAAACAAGTAAAAAGTTAAACTTTGACGAGGATGACTACCTTGAGGAGAGTGAAATATCTGCCTACTCTTTTGAAAAATTAGATGTTGGCTCCTATGTTGCCAAATCCATGGATCATTCTGCCGAAGAGGGTATGCAGTCAAATGAGTTTTCAGAAGCTATTGATACCATGTATAACGGAAGAGTAATCATAGAACAGAACATGCCAGTGTGAAAATATGTCACTTGATGATATACGTAAAAAATACGACTCAGGTGATGGATGCCACGAGAAAGGCAGTTAAATGCATGTATATCGCTTGCAGAGCAGATCTGCAATCAACATATAAAGAAAAACAGTCCAATCATAATGCCCATTATTCTGAGCAAAAATGTTCGAGATGAAATTAGGATGAAAATCGGAGAAGCTACTGTGCAAATTCGTGAAAAAACCAAACACATTTCACGTAAAGATTGCGGCACGCATATATCCAGCATATACTAAATCCGTGATTATCAGATGAAATTAGACCTTATGCGTACTGATATGATTCAAGATCCGATATTTTGATTGATATTCATCTCGAAGTTGAGCACATATTATGAATACAAAATATTAGAAAACTATCGGATCTTTAATGAAACTATTATGCGCAATGGGTTCTTTTGCAAACGCGGTTGGTGACAATTAATACAGATTTGAACCATTACAGTCAATCCGGACACGTAACTCGTATTTTATCGCCACGTATGATAAACTTCAAACCCTCTGCCTTGTGCCCGCCAGACATTAGGCGATGAATCTGTGTCTAAGTTTAGGAAAGGGTTAAACGATTACTTGTGTGGCGCATAATTTATGATCAAATTTTTGGATTAGTTGTATGGATGGCTCATGAAAATCACTTAAAGTGGTTTGTCTTTATCACCATTTATCATCTCATTTAGCATATCTATAACATCACTACGTTTTTGCTTTGAGAATGTCATAAATGCTACCACGAGCTCTTTTTGAATCAAGAATGATTCATCACGTATAGTGTAAAGTTGCATCAGATCAAATGGTAGCAGACTTTTGATCTTTTCCTCACAAAATGCACTTACATACAACTGTACAATATAGGCAACAAATAGAGGACATGTCTCAGATAGCATAACTAGTACGTCTGCAAATCTTTCTTTTTTATGCTCCTCTGTTGCTGGAGTTGGAGTTGTTGTTGTGGCAGTAGATGTGGCCGTAGATGTTTCCCTAAAAAACTCCTTTAACAACTCTGTTCTCTGTTCTGCGTCACTTGCAAGTGCTACTGCTACCAAGATTCCTTCTCTTGTGAGCTTGTAATACGGAACTCCTACTTCTTGCAGTGCTTTGGGACCTCGTTTTAATGGCAACCTTCCCTCTTCTTTTACTATATGCATAGGCAACAAGATCTCATCAAAATCTCTGAATATTCCAGAGTATATGTTCTTCCATACAGTCCCTTCTGTCTTTGCCATCAGTTGTGCTATACCTGTTCTTGTACGGTCAGCGGGATTGCCTTTACTCTTTGATAATGCATTTATTATATTGCGCTGTCTCTTGGCCTCGCCTGTGATTCCTTTTTGACCTGTCTTGAATCTACTAAATACTGCTAATTTGTTCTCTTTCATTATCTCACCTTGACATATTTTTTACTTTTTATGATATTATCCAATCATTGGCAAATATAAGAATTTACTATTTTTATATTTTTTTAATATTCAACTCTTAAATAATTTCATTTTGTGGTTTTTTCAATGAATTCTAGAAACCACAAGTATGCTCTATTACTTGTGGCCGCAGTAACCATTACGGCAACAGGCGCAATGTCGCAAGCATATGCGCAGAGTGTCAATGATGGTATGGACGGATATGTAAAGGGGACCAGTGGCATTTACACTGGCAACCCTGCCGAATGTTGGTATGATGATGGTGAAGGAGGTATGCTGCCTTGTCTCATAGATACAGGAGACACCGCATGGATGCTTACTGCAACCTCTATGGTACTCTTCATGTCACCTGGAGTCGGGTTCTTTTATGGCGGTCTTGCCAGATCAAAGAACATCGTAAACGTATTGGGCATGACCCTGATGGTTATGGGTCTGATGTCAGTACAATGGGTGCTATGGGGATACTCACTAGCATTTGGCGGAATTGATTCAGATGCAAACCTATTCATGGGTAACCTTGACTATGTAGGATTTAACATGGTCTCGGCTTGGGCACCATTAGGTGAACTTGGACCTTGTCATGATACGTGGTCTGCTGCATATCAGATGAACGAGTTCAAGGATGGTGAATATTGTAGCCAAAGCTGGCCTGGTACTGTTCCACACCAGCTCTTTGCAATGTTCCAAGCAACCTTTGCAATTATCACACCAGTTTTGATTATTGGTGGTCTGATTGACAGAATCAAGTTCAGCGCACTTGTCATATTCGTACTTCTCTGGGGTACTTTCGTATATGACCCAATTGCACACTGGGTCTGGGGCGGAGGATACATCGGAGGTGGATCACTAGACATTGATCCAGAACTATCTCCATCGTATGCACTTGACTTTGCTGGTGGTACTGTTGTACACATCTCTTCAGGATTCGCTGCATTGGCAGGAGCCATAATTCTTGGTAGACGCCTTGGATATGGCAAGGTACCAATGGAACCACACAACATCCCATTCATTGTATTGGGTGCAGGAATTTTGTGGTTTGGTTGGTTTGGCTTTAACGCAGGAAGTGAAGTGATGGTAGATGGTATCACTGTAAGCGCATGGACCGTAACTAATACTGCAACAGGTATGGCAGCTGTTACTTGGGTGCTCTTGTCATGGGCACATACAGGAAAGCCAAGTATAGTTGGCGCCGCATCTGGTGTTGTAGCAGGATTGGTAGCAATTACTCCAGCCTCTGGTTGGGTAGGTCCGATGGCCGCTATCATAATTGGTATTGCTGCGGGTACGATTTGTTATGCAAGTATTGCATTCAAGAATGCACGTAAATGGGATGATGCCCTTGATGTATGGGGAGTACATGGAATGGGTGGTCTTACAGGTGCAATCTTGACAGGCACACTGGCAAGTCCCCACGTATGGGATACCGGCGACGGTATAGGTGCGTGGACCGGTACAGCAGAAGGAATGGAACAGCAGGCAATTAGTATAATTGCAGCTGCAATGTCCATTGCATATGCATTTGGTGTGACAGTAGTCATACTAAAGGTCATGGATGCTGTATGGCCAGGCGGAATCAGGGTCACTCCCAAAGAGGAAGAGATCGGTCTTGATCTGGCTCAACACGGAGAAAGAGCATACATAAACGAGTAATAGTAGAGGTTTACCTCTTATCTCCTCTTTTTATTATATTTTTTAAATTACAATTTATGCGCTGAATATTTTTTTATATTGGTCGTTGAATTACTCTGTCTAATATTACATAAAATAATGACTGATATTTATGCATAAAATAATTTACAAATAACTAAAACCACTTTTTTTCATCTAGTAGATTACTGACAAACAAATTATTATTATTGCCAATTTTTATCTCTATTTTTGTGCATAGTCATAATAATGTGATATCAACTACACAACTTGATGATATAATTTCAGATGATCCTGACTCTGTGACCATACTAGATGCACGTAACTTTTCTGATTATTCCAAGGGACATATTCCTAGTGCGATCAACTTGGACCTATTTGCATTTCACTGGAACGATACCACACAAGAGGGCATACATAATTTTCAACAACAGGCAACTAAACTATTCTCATTTGCAGGCTGCACCAAAAATAAAACCATTATAATTTATGATGACAAATCCGGCATGCTTGCCGCACGTGGTGTTTGGATGCTTTTGTATATGTCGTATTATAATGTGTACATGCTAGATGGTGGTTTTACACAGTGGTGCAAAGAATCACGTCGTAGTGATGTTGCAATGTACGAGTTTGAACCCACAAATGTTTATCCTGATTTTGATTCTAGTGTAATTGTTGGTTATGAATATGTACTGAACAATTTGAACAAACTTGTAATAATTGATGCACGTTCTGTTAATGAGTATAATGGTACTGTAATTCGTGCAGCACGTGGTGGACACATACCTGGTGCCATAAATATAGAGTGGAGTCAAAACATCGATGACGATACTGGTATGTTCAAGAACAATAAACAGTTGGCTGAATTGTACAAGGATATATCTCGTGACTCTGAGATAGTGACGTACTGTCAAGGTGCGTATCGTGCTGCAAACTCTTTTTTAGCACTCAAAAAGGCAGGATTCAAGAATGTTAGGGTTTATCTTGGTTCGTGGGGTGAGTGGGGGAATTTATCAAATGTGCCTGTAGAGCGCAACTTTAAGTCTAATAATAATAATATGTGAAAATCACATCCAATATTAATTTAATATATGTATATGAACATATGATTGGATTTACTTTTTAGAATAAATCTGGCAAGCTGATAAACGTTACAGTTTTGATCAAACTAAATATACTTGGCAAAATTTTGGCAACGCATTGATATCAAATAAAATTCAAAAGATTATGGTTTGCCTAAATTTCAATAACAAAAGAGTTGGATTAAAAAATATTAATAATAATAATAATTATTTTTTTAATTTATAGTGTGTTGTATAATTTTTTGATCATCTAAAATAGAATCATATATAGCGTGTGTGTGCGGTAGGTTTGTAGTAGATGTACAGAGATGCATGGCATCTCAGTTAACTGATTATTGTTTGACTCGTGATAATTCTGATGAAACATTCGTGTAAACCAACCTACTTTGGCATAATAATAAGATCATACATCTTTAAGATTTATTATCCGACGACGGACCAATAATTTTACACAATTCATTTTAGACATTTAGTCCATGTAGCTTCCACGTCTCAACACAACTAAACATCATACAGAGATTTTCTGCCCCTTGTCACTTTAACTGTAGATGACTGTTCCTCTGATCTAATAGGTTTCATTGACTATTCTACAAGATTTGTGGTATAGTTGATAAATGGATACAAAACAAATGTAAAAAGTTCGGGCGCTGTATTTTCTAGTGTGGCGCCAAACTTTTTTTCACACAATACATCTGTACGTTTTTATAATATGTTGGGAATGACAGATGTATGGTAATTTCACTAATTAGGCAGTTGCGCGTCAAGCAGAGTTCTATTTTCTCTCAATCCTCCATCATCCCCCCTCCCCCCCCCCCCACATCCACAACCATTCTAACGCGCAACGCCATATTTTTACAGCAATTTTACTTGCCGGAATTATTATCACACTAGTCGCAGCCGTTCCGGTGGCTGACTGGGCCGACGCTGCTCACAATACTAATGTAATTCCGCCACCCCCGGCCGACCTCAACAGGGCGGCCGTCACGTTCAACTCGCCCTCGGGCGGTGGCACCCTGATAGGGACCGTGACGCTCGAGCGCAATGCCGCCGAGCGGATGGAGTTCGCGGCCGAGATACGCGAGTGTGTGGTGGACCTGGGCAACGTCGGCAATATCCCACTCCGGTCGGCCAACATGTGCGGCAGCGACGCGCACGCCAGCCTGGACCCCAACGACACGGGGCGCGACTTTTCGCGCAACGTAATCTGGACGGACTCCACCAAGAGCACCATATCATACTACTATATCCCGACATACAGGACGATAACCATAGAGAAGGGCCAACAGACCGCCGATGTCACGTGGCAGACGCACAACGACGGCACGTCGAACGCGCAGTCGTTTACTGTGGCGGTCCAGCCCCTCACCGGGGGCTCCGTGTACGGACACCACTGGGTGGATCCGTACAGGCCGTCGACAGGGACGTTCATGTCCCAGCACCACTGGAAGGCTCAGATAAACGGCCCCCAGCCGGAGCTGATAATGGTGGCAGGCGGCCCCACCATCGTTACGGAGGGCACAGTACTGCGCGTATTGGTGTTCGCCACCCCATCGGCGAACCCGGAGCTTAGGTTCAACTACCACATATCCGACCCCCGTAGTGACACAAACCCCGACGGCTTTATTCCCAACACCGCTGAGGGCGACAAGCACAATAACATCGCCGCTCGATTCAACTTAATGGTCCCGACCGATAACGACAACACCGACGAGCGCGACGGCATCATCACGGTATCGCTACGCTCCGGCTCCGGCTACACCGTGGGCACGCCTAACACCGTCTCATTCACGGTGCGGGACAACGACCCAGGCCCGCTTGACGGCACCGGCAACAGTCCCCCGCCCCCGACTACAGTCTCAATTGGGCTGGCAGGCGGCGGCTCGGAGGGCGACCCCGTCTCATTCAGCATCGGCGCAACCCCCGCCCCTCTGCAGTCACCTTTGCCGGTCAACGTCACCCTTTCGGGCGCCGGCGGGATTCTGAACGCCTCCGACGCGGGCTGGCGCATCGTGGAGATTCCACCGATCGGCTCGTATACGCTGGAGGTCCCGACCATAGACGACGGCGTCATAGACGTCAACAATGTTACGCTCACGATAAACCCCGGAGCCGACTACACGCCGGGCCAATTTGCAAGCTGGACTGTGGACGTCCAGGACGCCGGGACGACGTCAAGTCTGATGCAGCCGCCCGTGTACAACAAGCTCACCCAGGCGCAGAATCTGACGGCAGTCGCCATAGACCCGGCGCTGGTCGCCAACGTGACCGCGATGGCCAACCAGACGCAGCACGGCGCAGATCACGTGGACAGATGGAACCGCGTTCTAGCTGCCTTTGGCGAGATTGACCACTCAAACCCGATGACCGCAGCAGAGGCGCAAACCAATGCAGAAAAGTACAGCAGCCCGCTGTGGTCGCAGATTGCAGACGTGCTGACATTACTAGAGGCGGCAGCAGCAGAACAGGACGGGCCGCAGACGCCGCCGGACGTACCGACCGAGCCGGACGCGCCGCCCGCCGTCGACCCGGAACTCGTCTCCAAGGTAAGGGCGCAGGCGGCCCAGACGCAGCACGGCGACGCGCACGTGGACAGATGGAACCGCGTTCTAGCTGCCTTTGGCGAGATTGACCACTCAAACCCGATGACCGCAGCAGAGGCGCAAACCAATGCAGAAAAGTACAGCAGCCCGCTGTGGCCCCTGATAGCCGACGCGCTGGCGGCGCGCGAATAGCAGACATACGCTCTTATGCAGCAGAGAAATACCACGGACAAGAAAACATTGACCGTTGGCACCGTGTACTAGAGGCCTTTGGAGTAGAATCCTTTGACAATCTAGAACCAACGACTGCAACAGAATCTCAGACATATGCTGACCGAGGATGGGGCCGTTGGATTCCAGTGGTAGTAGCACTTGAAAAGATAGCGTCCGTTGACTAGATAACAGTAATGATAACCGTAATGATCACAGTTCAATACTATTACATTTTTTGGTAACACGCCGCGTTTTTGAAGTGACTTTGATGGTCACATGGTGTACTTGGAGGCACGCATGAATGGGGGCTAAAGACAAGGGACGGAGGGTGTACGTTGACATTAGGTGCGGGTTGTAAGTTATGGCGACGAGCACAAGTCATACACATCAATTTTACACGATTTTATGCCTGAAAAGATCATATGTAAAAATATTGTATTTTGAAAACGTTACATCTGTTTTTAATATGAATAGAAATGTTTCAGATGTGCATTGTAATAAGTGCAGTATGCCCAAAGGTGTAATGCGTCCAATTGTCAGATTGGAAGGTGAACTGAGTTCTAAAGCAAAGGAATACAACATGATCATCTCGATAACAGCAACAACATCAGCAACAACATCCGCATCCGCAACAACAACAAAAAAAAGAAAAAGATAAACTAGCAGTATGAAATTACATTATCACCCATGTACATCTTCTCTCAACATGGTTATCACTATGTATAAGCACACATCATAGATATCCATATCAATCTTGAATTTTATTCCATTCTATGGTGTATGATTGGGCATATTGCAACATACTGCCATAATTTTGAACATAAAAATAATCATATTATGATTTCCTGTAATGTTTTTACAATTGGACTTTGCCACATGTGATTATTTCAGGCACAAAATCACAAAAATCCACTGCACAGAAACTTATGCCTATCATTATACGTGCAACAGGGCAATGGATGCCGTCAACTCATCTCTAAATTCATATATGGATTCACCGTCTATTATCTGGCGCAGACACAGGGGTTGAATAGTTGCAGCAATAAAGTGTTTATCTTTACAAGGCCCCATTGGTAAAGTGTAGATTAAAAAATTAGATTGACAAATTATTATGCAACACATAGTAGTTTCATTAAAGATCCGATGGTTTTCTAATATTTTGTATTCATAATACATGCTCAACTTCGAGATGAATATCAATCAAAATATCGGATCTTTAATCATATCAGTACACACTACTAGTTTGACTTTTTCCACACAAATTGGTTGTATATCATCTCTGGTCTGAGCTGTCTGAATTCGTGACCTCCGCCATCATACCATTTGGTAAAGAATTCGTACAGATGTAATCTAAGTGACTGTATGTATACGATCAACCCCTCGATCATCATTATGCCTATATTTCCACCTATTATCATAGCCCATGCACCTATTGACTCTGCACCACCAAGTGAGTAAAACGCATTATTCACCGTAAGTAATAGCGCAGCATGCACTAGCAACATAATTCCTATACGCGCATAACTGATTGTATGCGCTAGACTCTCTACTGTCTTTCCTAAAAATACTTCCATTATGACATTAGCAGCAGAGCCACCTTCTTCTGGATGTTTCTTTGCATGCAATATACCACCTATCATCATTATTGTCATGGATGCAATTACAGTCACGACTGCTATTCTAGTTACGATCCAGACCTGTGCCCACTCACCTAGAAATATAGTAACCCACGGTACGGGCTCTGTATGTGTTCTAGAGTACATGTTCATTACATCGTACTGTGAGCCAATTGCACACATCATTATCACAACAATTCCGCCATACAAAGTAATGTTTGGTAGTGCTTCCATGTATAACGCAATCTTTTTTCCTTCACGTGCAAGTTTCTTGATGCGCAGGATCATTGCCCACAACAGATGAACTATCCCTATGAACAAAGACACCTTGAGTATATCAATTACCTGCTCAAATGTTAATTCTGCTACTGATATAACACCTACAATCCAACTGACCGGATACAATATGCCACCTTCTGCTAGCATGCCTGATAACGGTGCCATTACTGCAATGTGATGTCCGAACACCTCACCTGTCCCAACACCTGCAATTGCTGATGCCGCCCCTGATATGGCAAGCAACATGCCCCATCTTGTTAGGTTACCTTGCCCTTTCATCTTAAATAAGAGTCCCATTCCCATCAATAGCAGACCGTGTCCAAGATCTGCGAACATGATCCCATAAAATATAGGCCACATTAATGCAATCATCGGGGTAGGATCTGCCTCACCCTTTTTTGGAATTCCTTGACTGTTTGTAATGGTCTCAAATGTCCTTATAAATCTCTTATTATCATATAATGTCGGTGCATCTTTGAGTAGTTTTGCATCTGTTATATCCTCTACAATTGCTGTCCATCTGTCTGCAATCTTTTTGAACTTTGACTCCATCTTGGCAGGTATATAGCCCTGAATAAGTGCAAAATGTTTTGTGCCAGCAGGCTTTCTGAGCGTCTCTAGCATATCTTTTGCAACCTTTGCCTCCTCATGTAGCGCTAGTATGTCTCTCCTTGATTCTTTTACAATCTTGGCAATTGCCTTTGAATTTACTTTTTGTTTTTCTGTAATCTCTTTGATCTTAGATTCAGTCAATGCATATGCTTTTGATGGTATTTGCGGCATTCCTTCTGGGATGGTAAATGGATTTGAATTAAAACTACGAAATGTCTTGAGTATGGTTTCAGTGTCATTTGTGCTACCAAATACCAGCACTGCTGCTGCCTTTTCTTTTTTACCACCCGATGCTAACTCGTATCTATACAGTGTAGTTGCAGTACCATCAAGTGATCTTGATATCTCTTCATAGTCTGCTGAATTAATCACAAAGAGGTTTGTGTAAAAGTACTTCATCATTCCGAATCCTGACAGATCAATGTCAAGATTTTTTGCAACTTCAATGGTGTCTTTTAGTGTTGTATACTCGTCTAGTGCGCGCTTTGTATCTACTTGCTCTTCTAATAGGCGCGCCGCATATGCTATCTTGTTTGGTGCCTCTTCTTTGAGGTGGCTTACCATCTGTTCAATCTCGTCTAACTCGTAATCTTTCTTTTTTATGACGGTTCCCTTGAAGAGTATCTCAAGCATACCTACTGTGAGTGGTATACCTAGACCCTTTACAATATCATCTATTGATTGGTATGTCTTTTGAGCATCTAATAACAAGTCGTCTATCTCTGGTGTTACGACATCGTACTCACTGTTGATTTTGTGAAACCACTCAAATTCGGCAAGACGTGATATGGCCGCTGGAGATTCACTCCTTGGCAGTATTACGCTTCCTAGCTTTAACTCTGCTAGCCCCAAGATGAATAAACCGCAAACTATTGCGTTTTAATACCTTTCCAAGTGATTTTTTTGGGCTATAATTTGCGCAATTATCCGTATTTGTTCAAATTAAAATATTTACTAGTGTGCAAGTCTCAAGTCATATGTATTGTTCATCTTTATCTCATCTCATATCTCATCTCATATCTCATCTCATTTTCCATTCGCCCTTTACAACCCCCTACGTAAAACAACTCCAAAACATTAAAATCTATTACCTCAAGACGCCAAATATTGACTAATACCACAACAACAACTACTGTTGGTAGCGGATCACAACTAGAACAGACAGTTGACAAGATACTTGCACAGACTCAAAATGAGATCACCGCCAACATTGACTCTGCACTAAAAGAGGCACACCAATCACTTGATCAAACAATTCCAATTTTAGAGCAAGAGTATGAAAAGATCATATCTGATGCACACAAAGAGGCAGACAAGATAAAAAGACAGATCGTCGGAGCCGCTGACCTCAATAGACGCAACAATCAACTACTTACCCTAGAGGATGCCGTTGACCGTGTATTTACACAGGCACTAGATCAAATTGCATCAAAAGATCGCACTAGTCCTGAATATTCTAATTTACTAAAATCACTCCTTGCAGAGTCCACTACAATATTGGGCTCTCAAGATGTTGTTGTATTTACTAGCACACAAGATAGAGATGCTGTTGCATCTGTAATAGAGTCTGATTACCCTAATGCACAGTTATCATCTGATGCAATTGATTGTTTGGGCGGTGTACGTATACAATCAAAAGACGGCGCCATGACATTTGACAATACACTTGATGCAAAGATTGAGCGTATGAAGCCTTTAATTAGGAAGGAAACCGCATCGAAATTCGGAGCAGGTAATTAAGATGGTAGTAGCACAAGGTAGAATTGTATGGGTAAGCGGTCCTGCTGTTAGAGCAGACGGAATGTCAGATGCCAAGATGTATGAGACCGTAGTTGTAGGTGACTCAAAGTTAGTAGGTGAGGTGATCAGACTCACAGGTGATGTTGCATTTATTCAGGTTTACGAATCTACAAGTGGCTTAAAGCCAGGTGAGCCTGTAATTGGTACGGGTAATCCTCTAAGTGTGTTGCTTGGTCCTGGAATTATCGGACAGTTATATGATGGTATTCAAAGACCCCTGAGAGAACTCTCAAAAATATCTGGTTCTTTTATTGGACGTGGTATAACGACCTCGCCTATTGATATGGCCAAAAAGTACCACTTTACTCCAAGTGTAAATGCCGGTGATCAGATAGAGGCAGGTAGTGTGGTTGGTATGGTTCAAGAGACAGATTTAATTGATCATCCAATAATGGTTCCACCTGATCATCCTGGTGGCACGATTGCAAGTATAGTTGATGAGGGAGATTATGATCTAGATAATGAAATCGTAACCTTGTCATCTGATGATGTGGCACCAATAAAGATGTGTCACAAGTGGCCTGTAAGAAAACCTCGTCCTTATAAGAATAGATATGATCCTACTGTTCCTCTCTTGACAGGACAGCGTGTAATTGATACATTCTTTCCTATTGCAAAGGGTGGTACTGGTTCAATACCTGGCGCATTTGGAACTGGTAAGACCGTAACGTTACACCAGATAGCAAAATGGGCAGATTCACAAGTAGTTGTGTATATTGGATGCGGTGAGCGCGGAAACGAGATGACTGAAGTGCTAGTAGAATTCCCACACTTGACTGACCCGCGAAGTGGCAAGCCATTGATGGACAGGACTGTATTGGTAGCCAATACAAGTAATATGCCAGTAGCAGCTAGAGAGGCGAGTATATACACTGGAGTTACGATAGCCGAGTATTACAGAGATATGGGCAAGGATGTAGTATTGGTAGCAGACTCGACTAGTAGATGGGCCGAGGCTCTCAGGGAGATGAGTGGTAGACTAGAAGAGATGCCTGCAGAAGAAGGTTATCCGTCATATTTGGCATCACGTTTGGCAGAGTTTTATGAACGTGCAGGACGTGTCAGGGCTACTGGTAGTCCTGATAGGGATGGTTCTGTGACACTTGTAGGTGCAGTATCGCCATCAGGTGGAGACTTTACAGAACCAGTCACTACACATACAATGCGTTTCATAAAGACATTTTGGGCACTTGATGCCAAACTTGCATACTCTCGACACTATCCTTCAATTAATTGGATGAACAGTTATTCTGGTTATTTGGCAGATATTGCACAGTGGTGGGGTGATAATATTAAAGAAGATTGGCTTGATTTGCGCTCAGAGGCATATGGTGTACTACAGCGTGAGGATACACTAAAGGAGATTGTCAGATTGTTGGGACCCGAAGCCCTTCCTGATGAGGAGAAACTGATCTTGGAGGTGGCAAGAATGATCAAAATTGGACTATTACAACAAAACTCTTTTGATGATGTTGATACATATTGCGGTCCTGAAAAACAGTATCGATTACTCAAAATGTTAGTAGAGTTTTACAAACGCGGACAGACATCACTCAAAGAAGGCGCTAATTTGGCTGACATTAAAACTATGTCTGTTATCCCGTCTCTACTCAAAGCTAGAATGGAGATTAAAGATGATGAGACTGACAAGCTTGATAAACTTGATGCACAAATATTAGAACAGTTTCAGGGATTAGTAGGAGGAGGAGAAAGTAAAAATTGAGTAGCACTAGTAGTAATGAAAGTGGCGGTGGTGTACAGTACAGCAAGATCGCAGAGATCAAAGGACCTCTTGTAATTGTAGATGATGTTAGTAATGCTGCATTTGATGAACTAGTACAAATTGAGACAAATGATGGTGAAAAACGACTTGGCAAGGTACTCGAGGTAGGAAATGGCAAGGCTATAGTTCAGGTGTTTGAAGGTACCACGGGACTCTCAGTATCTGGTACCAACGCCAAGTTTGTAGGAAAGGTAATGGAGATGCCCGTGTCGCGAGAGGTATTGGGGCGTGTATTTGATGGACTAGGACGTCCAAAGGATGGATTACCTGACCCAATTGCAGACAAGTTTATTGACATAAATGGTGAGCCGATGAATCCTGAACAACGCGAGTACCCAAAGGACTTTATCCAGACAGGTGTCTCTGTAATTGATGGAATGATCACACTAGTAAGAGGTCAAAAACTACCGATATTCTCTGGCTCTGGTATGTCTCATAACTTGCTTGCAGCTCAAATAGCAAGGCAAGCTGCTGTAGTTGGAACTGATGATGACTTTGCTGTGGTATTTGCAGCTATTGGTGTGCAGTATAGTGAAGCCGAGTACTTTAAGCGAAGCCTCGAAGAGTCTGGTGCACTCAAGAGAAGTGTTCTATTTTTGAATCTAGCAGACGATCCGGCAATTGAGCGTATTATCACACCCCGTGTAGCGCTTACAGTAGCAGAGTATTTGGCATTTGATCTTGGTATGCATGTACTAGTCATTTTAACTGATGTGACAAATTATGCTGAAGCCCTCAGAGAGATTAGTGCTGCTCGAGAAGAGGTGCCAGGACGCAAAGGTTATCCAGGATATCTATACACTGACTTGTCTACCATATATGAGCGAGCAGGTAAACTCGTAGGTAAAAAGGGCAGTGTCACACAGGTACCTATTCTCTCTATGCCTTCTGATGATATCACTCATCCGATACCTGATCTGACTGGATATATAACAGAAGGTCAAATTGTACTTGGTCGAGACTTGTTCAGACAGGGTGTATATCCTCCCGTTAACATATTGATGAGTCTCAGCAGACTGATGAAGGATGGGATAGGAGAAGGACACACACGTGAGGACCACGGTGAGATCTCAAACCAAAATTATGATGCATATTCACGTGCTCAAGAGGTAAGGGCTCTTGCAGGTATTGTAGGTAAGGCAGGACTAACAGAAATTGATCTAAAGTATATGGATGTGGGGGACATGTTTGAGAAAGGGTTCTTGGCACAGTCAATTGATGAGAACCGCAACATTGAGGAGACTCTATCCATACTATGGAAAGTGGTCTCACAATTGCCAAAAAATGAGATTACAAAGGTAAAGGACAAATATATCGACCAGTATTATCAAGAGTAATGATGGTGGATAGATAATGTCATTTGGTCAGAATGTTGCAACAACAAAGATAGAGCTCTTCAAGTACAAACGCTCAAGCCAAGTTGCCACCATGGTTCAAAAGATACTTGATGACAAACGAAAGGTGCTCTTGAAGAATATTGAAGAGATGATTGATGAAGCATCAAAGGCCCGCGGTGGGATCTGGGACCCACTACAAGACATCTACACGTCAGTTAATGAAGCATATTTGGCACTTGGTACATCGACTGTCGATACTGTTGCAGAGTCTACACCACCGATCATGCAAGTGTCAGTCAAGGTACGTCGTGTTGTAGATGTCAAGATTCCAACATTGACAGTCACAGAAAAGGATACTGGTATGCTACCATATGGTTTTACTGATACTAACTCTTCTATTGATAGGGCAGCAAAGCAGATAAAAGAACTGTTGCCGAGCATATGCAAAGCGGCCGAATATGAGAACTCTATATTCAGTTTGGCCAAAGCACTTGAAAAGACCCAGAAACTACTCAACGCACTTGAAAATGTCATTATTCCACAGTACACGCAACATATACGATTTATTCTAGCCACACTAGAGGAGAGAGAACGAGAAGAATTCGCAAAGTTAAAAAAAGTAAAGGCTGCAATGGAGAGTAGAAAGTAATGCCCAAGACAGATATCAAAGAACTAGTAGAAGAATCAAAAAAACAGTTGGAACAGGATAGTAAAAAATTCACAGAATCTATAAAGACAGATTTAGACTCATTTAAGAAAAAAGCATTAGGTCAATAATAATTATCATCATATATTTTTTGTAAGCACAATAATGATGTGAAATTTGTCGTGTAATTGTGTACGTTGACTAATCTTGTTGTGGTTGCAGTTGCGGTTGTTGTGGTCAGATTAGAATCTTGTCATCTATTATGACAAAAAATATACGTTTTGAGTTTTCCAAGTTTTTAAAGAATAAATTTTGAAATGCATGTAAAGATGATATCAAATTTTACTATATCTGGTAGACCCACTAAATTCTTTTGCAACGATTGGATCTTGGCATTAACACATGGCATCAAACGTCGATTAAAAGATTAATGGTGTGAACCAAGATCCATGACTGATATAATCATTTAAAAGTAACTTAGTCAAATGTAGTGTATACACGATATTCAATATGCAAAAAGATGTGACCAACTGCAAATATGTGCTTTTATTATTGCATCCACAGATCTTGGCTCACACTTTCCTACTTAATTATTCAAGCTAACCAATTTGGAGTACAAAAATGACAAAATAAAACACCATCGAAGAAAGCTAGAGATGAGAACCGTAATGCGTCCAAGAAAGATAAGAGATGGTGATTCAACGAACAGATCAATACTGTTACAGAAAAAACAGTAAGACAGCAAATCAACGTAGTAAGTTCAACTCCCGTGTTGCCTACACTAAAAGTTAGGCGATGAATCTGTGTCTAAACTTGAGAATGAGTTGAACGGTTACTATCAACTGAGTTTACCAAAAGAACTTGGTATTGTACTGTTTTTAATCATAATAATAATAATAATGACAATGATGATAGTGAGAATTAATGTTTGTATCATATAATAACACCGATCCATAAATTGACACATGTTTGGTGTATCTATCGCATGCACAATACACACCAAATCCACATGTCCATCCTATACTACTGATGTAATTATTCATTTATGTATCTAGATATATGTCAACTAACTGAATCTGTTCATTACAATTATAATTTATGCATGGTTTTATACCTGATATTTGTACATTTTCATATTTAGGTATATTTGAATTATCGAAACCATGACTTTGGTCGCCAAATATAAGATTATTTAAATATAAAAAATAATTAATCAAGCACCATGGTTTAAATAAGGACTTTCGAGATGCCAAATTATAACATGAAACCGATAGTTTTGGTGCTTTTCGCAATAGCAGTAATATCGATTACTGGTTCAACCGGCCTCGCATATGCCGCTGAGGGCGATGCTTCATCATCTAGCTCTGACTCTATGAAGATTCTAGGTGCAGGGTTAGCCTTTGGAATGGCAGCCTTTGGTGCAGGAATAGGTCTAGGACAGGTAGGTGTAGCAGGACTTGCAGTAATCAGTGAGAATCCTGCCCTGCAATCAAAGGTATTCATATTTGTGGGCATGGTGGAATCGATTGCCATTTATGGTATCGTCATGATGTTCATTATATTGGGACAATAAATCCCCCGTCTTTTCTTCTCTACACTTTTTAGTTATTTGATTTGTTGTTTGCTGTTGCTAATTTTGGGTATAGGTAGTTTTTGTTGTTAGTTTGTTTACTAGTTGTAGTTTGTTTGCTATTAATTATATCTCAACTTGTCAACATCAAGTGTCCTTGAGCAATATCTGCACCCGAGAACTCTGTTCTCTTTATCTATTACATCCATTACCGATTCGATCTTCTCAGTACTGTTTGTAATACAGTCTGGATTACTGCATCGAAATATGCGGTCGATCTCATTTGGAAGAGATACTCGGCGTTTCTCTACTAGTCTATAGTCTTTGATCATATTGATTGTGGCCTTTGGTGCTATAACTGCTAGTTTGTTGGTATCATCATCCTCAAGAAATCTATCCTCTACCTTTATGATATCCTTTTTTTTAAACTTACCACTAGGAACATTTAGCGCAACTGTAATCAAACTACCATCCGTACCATCTATTTGCAATGCATTGAGAACTTTGAGTCCCATACCGCCCTCAATATGATCGATGACTGTGCCTCTCTTTATTCGGCGTACAAGTAGATCTGATTGCTCCATAAAGATTTTTTATATCACTTGTATATAATATAAAAAGTGAAAGACGACTTTTATCATAATAACGTAATCTCGATTAAAGACTTTGATCGTGGCAATCTTGAGACCATATTCACTGCTACTGATCGCATGCTAGAGTTGTCACCTGATGCGCGCCGTCAACTGTGTCGTGGCTCTACACTAGGATACCTCTTTTATGAACCTAGTACTCGAACACGTCTTAGTTTTGATGCTGCAATATCGACAATTGGGGGAAACTCACTTGGGATATCAGACATCTCATCATCATCCATACACAAGGGTGAGAGTCTTGCAGATACAGTAAGAGTGATGTCAACATACTCTGATGTACTAGTACTGCGACATCCACTTGATGGCTCTAGTAAATTTGCATCCGAAGTGTCATCAAAGCCAGTCATTAATGCAGGAAGTGGTACAGAAGAGCATCCAACACAGGCCATGCAGGACCTATTTACAATCAGACGTGAAAAGAGAAAGATTGATGGATTGAACATTGGAATAATTGGTGACTTAAAGTATGGTCGTACTGTTTACTCACTATTATATGGTCTTGGAAACTATGATGTCAATGTAAATCTAATATCCCCTGAATCCTTACGCATCCGTTCGAACTCTGTATATGAGATTAAGAAAAAATTAGACTTTACAGAATCTACTGACATTACAGAATACATTGAGGACATTGATGTACTGTACGTGACACGTATTCAAAAAGAGCGATTCCCAGATGTAGAAGAATATCTCAAGGTAAGGGGTAGTTATGTTGTGGGAATGGATCTATTAAAACAGATGAAAAAAGACTCTATAATACTTCATCCTCTACCACGAATCGATGAGATATCACCTGATGTTGACAAGACACAGAATGCAAAGTACTTTGATCAGGCCAAATATGGAATGTACACCCGTGCTGCATTATTAAATTTGATACTAGTGGGGCAAAATGCCTCAAATATGGTGGTTTGATATGTTGTGTGTTATTGAGGATGATATGTGATGAGCACTATTACCATTCCGTTGTTTCCACTTGATTTAGTTTTGTTTCCAAGACAGCACCTTCAATTACATGTATTTGAGCCACGATACAAGCAGCTAGTAGATGATTGCATGTTAGATGACAAGCAGTTTGGTGTGTGTCTGATAAATGACAATGAGTCTATACTTGGGTGGAGTATGCCTTATAAAATTGGCACACTAGCTAAAATTGTAAAGTGTGATGACGTTGGTCTTGATGGTTTACAATTAAAACTTGACGTTGTTGGACGAAATCCATTTCGCATAGTTGATATAATAAATCCATCTTTGCCACATCCGCATGAGTATGATCCGCTGTCAGTAGAAGGACACCAACTTGTATCTGAGATGAACCAAAAATCATCAGATGGTAAAATGTACATACGGGCAAATGTAGAGATGCTTCCTGAGATTGATGGTGATGTATCGTTGTCTGCATGGGAAAATTTGGTCTTTTTGTGGAAGCAAAATGTCTTATCTCATACAAAATCTGCACATGTAACAATGCATGCACTTGATGATGTGCTAAAACAATATTATTTGTTAACTGATACTCCCACTACTGAATATGTGTATAGTTTGTGTGCACTTGCCTCATCAGAACCATTAGATCTTCAGGTGTTATTAGAGTCAACTGTCACTGATGAACTATTACAAAAGGCAATGGAGTTGATGCGCCGTGGTGGTGGTGGTAATACTAATGGTACTGACGACCGTGGTAATATTATACCATTAAATTAAATTACTAAGTTTGTTTGTAAAATAATTTCTTATATGTGTGAAAACATCTAGACAGCATTTTATATATAGTGTTTCTCTTTATAGTATGGTGCAATGTCTGTCTATTCATACCATTTTTCGTACTAGTCGCGTCATGTATAATTTGCTGGTTCCATCAAGTATGTCAATTGTATTGGCTTTACTATTGTTTATAAATATGACCATTTATGATGATAAACTTGAGAATATTTTCATAGAAACCACAACATCTTCATTTTTACTACCTGCTGCTTTTGGACACGGTTTGGGTGTTGACCGCATATCCTCTGTTCATATAGGTGATCAAACGATCAATATCACAGTTGAGATGCCACAAGAGTTTACAGGTAGTGATACTGAACAAATAACAATAACTGCTACTGACTCGATCACAGACAAAGGCATAAACGATATTACTTATTTGCTTGGCATAACTCATAACAATAAAACTATATTTCGAGATTACTTTTATGCCAAAAATGATGTGCTATCTCTTGATATTGAAACTACAACAATGAGCAATGATCCTAAAATAATAGGTATGCAAGATGGCTCATTAAATGCATGGCAACCACTACTACTACAACAAGAGGGCAATGCTAACTCTATTAGAATAAACGACTCTGCATTTGGTGCAAGTGGATTATACACATTTGATATTGCAGTATATGGTTTAGGCCAGATGCCCATAACATCTGACCCTGTCACACATTATGCTGACTTGAGTGTAATCGAGTCTGCGACATCTTTTCAGACGAGTTCTGATGGTAGTATGGTTTCATTTGGCACAAAGTCATACTTTGATAATGTAGAGGATATCACATATGATGCACAAAATGGCAAAGTTGTGCTCGTAATGCCATTTGATTGGCGTGAGAGTAGAATGTCTCACATACCTGTTGTTCATGTAGAGACACATTTTCCAAAAGACTTTTTGGAGTTTAACTCACTTGGGTATGAGGGGTTTGTAAATGGTATCAAACTTTTCAAATCTTCACTAGTGATTGATGATTATACTCTTTCAGATCAAAGAACGATTCATTTTATCTTGTTGCAAGATCATATCAGATTTCTTAAAAATGAGATGAAAAAGACCGGTGAGCCGTTTCCAGATACTATGACATTTGAAATCAAGATGGTCGACAAGGTGGATTTTCCACTTGTTGCATATACAATAAGTGAAGATTTCCTTGTAAATCTGTCGTGGGATCCGCTTGAGATAGAACCAAATGAGGAGATTACTTTTGTTTTCACCATACGTGATGGCACCACAGGTGAGCCTCTTAGAAATTCTGACTATACATTTGTTATAGAACAAAATGGACAAGAAATTTTTAAAAAGACAGATAGAGCGCAAATAGGGGGTCAATTTATCAAATTCACATTTGGTGAAGATCAGACAGGGCCAACTTCAATCAAATTTGAGAATATACGAGGTACTGGCCAAGAGACCGAATTTGGGATACTTGTAGTGCCTGAATTTGGATATATTGTGATATTTGTACTTGCAGGTGCGACTGCTATGATATTGGTCTTGTCGCGTCTGTGTAATAATATGTCTACATGTTTTATATCTCATACTAGAACGTGACTAGTTCAACTGAGTTCATGTGCCTATTATTCTTGTATGTGTTTGTCATTTTTGTAATCTCGTTTGCATCCCCTCGTAATACAAAGAGATCCATGCATTTGTTACCTTCAAATTTACTGTGCATCTTGGTAGTTATGACATCTTCATATTCACTTCCTAATTCTGCTGCTATATTGTCTGCTTCGTCATAATGTATTACTAGTAGTATGGCGTTTATTGTCCCCTTTAATTTTGATTTTTTCTTCTCATCTGCAACAAATGTTCTAATTCCGGCCCTGATTATATCTGAGCGTCCAGAAAATCCTAGTGACTTTTGGTAGTTATCAAGCTCAGATAAAATTTGTTCACTAAGTGATATAGATACGATTGCCATTTCCTCTTAATTATTAAATATGTGGTTTGTATTTATTATTTTGTTATTTATAATATGATCAATTGTTTTAATTTTTTTAGTTACGATATTTGCTATCTTGATAATTATAATATGTATATATGAAAATTAGATACTTGATATATGATAAATGAAGATTGTTGGTAAAAATGTGTGTAATTTATCTACATTATATGTATATATTAAATATACGTACCAATATGATATATGCGTATGGTCTATCAAAAGAAAAAAAATGGTGTGAACCAATCTCCATGATTGATATGATTATTTAAAAATAACTCCTAGCCAAATGTATCGCATGCATGGTGCTCAATATACGAGCAGGGATGTGACCAAATACAAATATATGATTTCATTATTACATCCAAAGAGCTTGGTTTACACCGACAGTCTAATACCATAAGGACAAAGGTGAAACGACTCTAAGGAGTCACTCCGTCGAGACTCTAAGGAATCTCTCCTTTATCTGACAGATAATACACCTCATTCATATTTTAATGCTCGGTTACCGGGAGATTGGTGCGTAGTAAGCGTTCAGGTCTAATTATTGATGATCATAAGCAGGCACGCCAGCACGGGTCAATTAATGATATTGCAGAGGATAATCCAGAATTGATTATATCTAGATGTAAGGTGATGGGTATGATAGTCCGAATTGTGAGTTATGTAAATTTTAGCAGTTGATATGATGTAAAATTTTAGGTGTTGTGACTAGATGGAGGTTGGTGCGTAATTGACATTAGGCCTGCCTGTGACCCTTCTGTGAGCTTGGTTTATTGTACATTCAATCTACAAAAGACTGAAATCTATCTATAGTGCGTTTTGTTTTTGAATATACATGTGTGTTTTAGCAGACAGATTATAGAACATGAAACATGCAAGTGTGATAGCAGTCACTATCATTCGTATGATGGAATTTTTTGCCCTTTTTCATGAGCGCAGATAAATCTGTTCAGGACGTTGATATTCCATGCAATCGATAATATTTTACCAAACCGCTTTCTGTTTTCGGCCAGACGCATACGACAGTGTAGCCTGTGATTCTTTGTTTCTTCTGCTCCAAATATTGCCTCGATAAGTGCGCGTTGTTTGTATGCATACTGATATGATTAAAGATCCGATATTTTGATTGGTATTCATCTCGAAGTTGAGCATGTATTATGAATACAAAATATTAGAAAACCATCGGATCTTTAATGAAACTATTAGGCATTACGCTTGCACCTCCCATCTGATCGCATGTATCATGGTTAAATTCCCATTGTACAATATTGTATTGTTGATGTTTCTATTTGTCATTTTTGTCGGATAATGACAAATAGCGATATCTCCTTATAACCATGTTGTCTGTATATTTAATATCGTGCTCGAGGGTTGAAACAAACGTGCCTATTTATGATCATCAATAATTAGACCTGAACGTTTACCTATGCAACAAACTATATTTTTTAAAGAGTTATGTGATAGAAATTTTAATTACTTTTATGGCAAATTGCACACCAATACCCAATGCAGATATGGACGCTGCAACTGATTGTTCTAGTACAAGTCACGTATTACAAAATATTGAACTTACACTTAGATATTGCAATGAAGCAAATGTTAAAACAGAGTTAGAATCACAACGGGGGGTTCTTTTTCAACGCCAAATTGATCTTGGGTGTTAAAATACAATGAATACACAAGCCCTCATTTCTTTGCATAATATAAGAAAAAACATTCTTGCTAAATCTCCTTCAAATCTTTTATTTTTTGCCTTGTTCGGCTCGCAAGTCAGAGGTACAGAACGCCCAGACAGTGATTTGGATTTTCTTTATGTAGTGAAAGATTTTGAAAAAGAGGATGAAATTACACAAAGTAAAGTAAGTGAGATTGTGCGAGCTAATGGAGGCCTGCAAACTTTAACGCGTCTTCGGTCTGATAAAAAAGGCATCTATAATGAAATGAATATTTATGGCACTGTAAATTATAGAGTTATGCGGGGTGAAGATACCATGATATTATACAAACAGTTTGATTTTAAAATAGAAAAAAAGTGCCGAGTTTTATTTTCACTCTGCACTTGCTTTTCAAAGTGATATTATACAAACACCCAGAGTTTGACTTACCTTTAATAAATAAAATAGATTTTAAAAAAAGTGCCGAGTTTTATTTTCACTCTGCACTTGTTTCAATTGCTTTGTCAAAAGAACCTGCAACAAATTTTTATCCACCAGGTACAATCTGCTCTCGTATGTATAATATAATTAATGATTTGTTAAAAACTTGTCTTTTATATGGAAAAATAAAATTCCCTTTTACAAAGGATTTACATGTACTTTATGAGATGCTTCCCTTAAATCACAAGCCTAAATTAAATATGGATGTAATACAGGGTTGGGATGATTATATTTATGAGCGTTATAGAAAGAAAGACAGTTGGACAAAAAAAGAGGCTAGCCAAGCTAGACGCATTTCTACATATTTTTTAAATTATGTCAGAGAAAATTATCCCGTATCAAAACAAAATTTTGACTTGAAAAAATTTAAAAAAGAAAATAATTTACTTTAATTATATTTTTATGAATATCACCAAGGCGTAAATACAATCATTAATCATGTGTGAACCAACCCATTTTGGCATAATAACAAGATCACATATTTTTAAGATATATCATCAGACGGTGGGCCAATGATTTTACACAACTCCCACCAGACATTTAGTCCACGCAGCTTCCACGTCTCAACACAACTAAATATTACACAGAGATTCTCTGCCCCCTTGTCACTCTTCAACTGTAGATGACTGTTCCTCTGACCTAATAGGTTTCATTGACTGTTCTCCAAGATTTGTGGTAGAGTAGACAAATGGATACAAAATAAATGTAAAAAGTTCGGGCGCTGCATTTTCTAGTGTGGTGCCAAACTTTTTCATTATTTCATATCTGCTTTGTCTGGTCTTTTTTGACTCATAGTATTGGTAAAAACCTTTGATCATATAAGTGTATTTATTGTTTCCACTGATTTAGATAGATTAATTTAAATATGAGAAAAAATATTATCGTAAAACCTTAAAATCTAAATTATTTTATTTACTCATATTCAAATTTTAAATGAATATATCAGTCAGAGAGGTTGGTTCACACAAAAAATGTAATGATGGATGATTCTCTCATATATGGTGCTCATATATGGTGCTCATATACGGTACTCGTATACGATACTTGAGTCCAACCCATCCCCACAAACATTTTCTTTCCTAGTCTGAAACCCACTAAATTATAATACAGTCAAATAATACCTGATACATGGTGGGATCATCATCCAAAAAAAAGATAAGATTTGCAATTCCAAAAGGATCGTTAGAATCTGCAACATTTAACATACTTGAGCGGTCTTGGACTAGTGTAAAACGTAAAGATCGCACGTATCGCGTATATCTTGATGATCCAAACATTATAGTAAAAATGCTCAGGCCACAAGAGATACCTGTCTTAGTCGAAGAAGGGCTGTATGATGTTGGGATTACCGGCAAGGATTGGGTAGGGGAGACCAACTCTGATGTAGATGCAGTGCTTGATTTAGAATATGGCAAGATTCGACTAATAGTAGCATTTCCTGACAAATATCGATACAAGAAACTCGATGACATGGTTGCAGACTATGCCAAAAAGAAAAAGATATTGCGTATATCATCAGAGTATTTGACAACAACATCAAAGTTTATCAAAAATCTGCCCATGTACAAAAAATACTATGGGACAAAAAGTCCACTTATAGTAACCCCGTGGGTAAAACTAGGAACAAACAACGACGTTCAAATACACTTATCTTTTGGCGCAACAGAGGCAAAACCCCCTGAAGAAGTTGACTGTATTGTGGATGTGACAGAGACCGGCACTACGCTCAGACAGAACAAACTAACTATTGCCGATGAGATCTTGACATCGACTGCACATCTTATTGCAAACAAAAATTCCCTTACAGACGCGCACAAACGTGAAAAGATCTATGATATAATTACATTAATGCGAGGCGCGGTACATGGTATCAAATATCTACACTTGTATCTGAATGTAGAAGAAAAAAATCTCAATGAACTTCTCACCAAGATACCTTCCCTCAAAAAACCAACCATTAGTAATCTAAGTGAGTCGGGATGGTTTGGCATCAATACTGTAATTCTTAAAGAAGATTTTTACAAATTAATACCAATGCTACGAAAAATAGCGCAGGGGTTAGTCGTTCATGAACCACGTCAAATCTTAGAATTAGAGGAGATAAAACGAGATGAAGAGAATTGATGCGTATCATACCACAAAGAGATGCAGAATCTGCTGACTCATTTGCAAAACGCATAGATGCGCATGCTCAAAAGAGCCGTATTGAATCAACTCGTGACGTATCTCGTATAATCAAAAATGTCAAAGAAAATGGCGATAGTGCCATTTACAAGTATGAAAAAAAATTTGATGGAATAAAAAAATCTAATGTGCCACTCCGTCTGTCTCATAATGATATCAAAGCCGCATATGATGCAATATCTAACGCGCAATACACGTCATTGAAAAATACCGCAAATCGTATGGCAAAAACTGAAACATCTACATTAAAGATAATTCACAAAGATATTACAATAAAATATCATAAAAATAAAACACATGGTAATGCTCACATTACACGAAAGTTTGTACCGTTGTCTAGTGTCGGATGCTACATACCTGGTGGACTCGCACGATACCCATCATCTGCTATAATGTCTATCATACCTGCCGCAGTGGCTGGTGTTCCTAGAATTGTTGCAGTGTCACCAGTATCTTATACGGGTGAGATAGATCCCTTGACCATAGTAGCAGCTGACATGTGTGGTGCTACTGAGATATATCGTGTTGGAGGCGCTCATGCAATAGCTGCTCTTGCATATGGCACCTCGTCAATTGCACGTGTAAATAAGATTGTGGGACCTGGTGGCTCTTTTGTTACATCTGCAAAATCTGCTGTTTCATCAGTTGTCGGCGTAGATATGATTGCAGGTCCAACTGAACTTGGAATTATTGCTGACTCTAACACATCTGCCAAATTGGTAGCATTGGATTTGATATCTCAATCAGAGCATAGTGCCGATACGCAGTGTTATGTAATTACACAATCGAAAAAACTTGCACGTGATGTTTCACGTATACTAGATCGCATAACTGCAACAACACCACCACCACCACAACAACAACTACCGCGCTCAAAAATAGTAAAGAAGAGCCTTGCCAAAAATGGTTTTTTTGCACTTGTCAAAAACTCTGAATCTGCAATCACAGTAGCAAATCAATTGGCCTCTGAGCACTTGCAGATAATGACTAAAAACCCTATGCGTATGGCAGAGTCAATAACTACTCCTGGTATGATTTTGTGTGGCATGCAATCTCCGTCTGCTGCAAGTGACTATACACTTGGGTCTAATCATGTTCTACCTACTAATCGTCAAGGTAGGATCAGGGGTTCACTATCTGTATTTGATTTTGTAAAGATGCTCACACTAGTAGAGTCTTCTCGTGATGTGCTGTGTGATATACAAAATGATATGAAGATACTCACTGATGCAGAAGGGTTGCCTAATCACTATGAGGCTGTTCGCAGCAGGTTGTAAATAGGCCAAAAACAACATAATAGCGTAAAGTTTGGGGTAAGCATGGGTAAATTTGAGTCACAACGTAATGTGAAAAGATATGATGACAAAAATGATGGCCATAATAGTGGCCACAATGATGGCCACAATGATATTAATAATAATAATAGTAACAATACTAGTAAAAAATATGCTTGGGTCAATGAGCGCATAAAAACTCTATCAAAGATAGGTGGTTATCAAAAGCCTCCTATTCTTGAGGGTGCGTTAAAACTTGACTCTAATGAGAATTATGCCATCCCGAAACAGTTTCAATCAGATATCATAATAACTGCTCGTAAGGGTGCTGATGTTCGTGAATATCCACTTGGTGGCACAGACAGACTAGTATCTGCGATATCTCATGCAATCAAAATTCCTGCATCTATGATTTCAGTGGGCAATGGCTCTGATCAGATTCTGGACCTGTTGCTTGGGCATCTAATACATACGCGTAACAAAAAAAATACCATGCGAATATTAACATCTGATCCTACATTTGGTTTTTTTGAGGATCGTTGTAGACTTTATGGCATTCCGCTTTTACAAGTGCCATTTGAGGATGATATGAAGTTAAACGTATCTGAATTTATTGATTCTGCGAGTAATGCTGATGTCCTATATTTGGACTCGCCAAATAACCCTACAGGTTTTCAGTTCTCAAAGTCTGATATGCAGAGTATAATCAAAAACTTTGATCATGGACTAGTTATAATAGATGAGGCATATGGTGAATTTGGAAACTATAGCGTATCTGCCATGACACGCAGACACAAGAATTTGATAGTGGTGCGTACATTATCAAAGTCATTTGGGCTTGCAGGACTCAGATTGGGGTACATGATTGCAGACAATAGCATATCTGCTGTGTTTACTAGTGTGATGCAATACCCGTATCCACTTAGTACAATTACCATAGAGTCTGGTATAGACGCAGTAAAGCGCTCATCGGAGATACATGATATGGCAAAAATGATCAAGGCAGAGCGCACTCGTATTATATCTACACTCAAAAGTTATGATGCATTTGAGGTTTTTGAGTCAAATGCCAACTTTGTCTTGTTTGATGCACGCGGCTCATACAAGCGAATACACTCTGCTCTTGCAGAACAGGGCATATCGATAAGACGTATAGGAAGTGTGGGTAGATACAATGGATGTTTACGTGTAACTGTGGGTACACGTGAAATGAACTCTAGATTTTTACTTGCAATACGGGACTTGCTTGGGTGAGTTATAATGTTGTACACTGACTCGAATGAAATACAAAAAATGTCACCAAATAAACTCATTGATAATATTTCGACAAAAGATGTAGATTGCATCATATTTGATTGTGATGGTGTATTGGTGGATGTCTCTGACTCTTACTATGCTACTATAAAGGAAACTGTCTCTTTCGTGTTGCATATGGTAATGCCATCTGTTTTATTTAACAAAGATGACCTTGTTAACCATCAAATAATTGAAAAGTTCAAAGATACTGGGAGGTATAATGATGAGATTGATCTCTCGTGTGCCATTATAATTGGCGCTGTAATTGCTGCAAAGACTGTACGTAATACTGGTGATAATACTGTTGTTGATGGTATGACTAGTGTAACTACTGCTATGACGGCTGGTAATGATACTGATAATGATACTGATAATGATACTGGTAATGATACTGGTAATGATGCCAATAACACCACTGATAATCATATAGATGATGATGATGATAATGATACATCTGACATTATATCACACTATGTCCCTATCATTGATGATATAATATCTAATTCTGCGCATGGTGGAATCAATTCTGTCATATCATATGCATTGAATATAGCAGATGTATCTGATGTCATTACATATATGGAACATCCGTCTGATAATCGAGATGGCAAATTATGTAAAATATTTGATCAAATATTTTTTGGCTCTGACTTGTACAAAAAGATGCGCAAACGAGATCCTGAAATTATCACACATAATGCTATGATAAACAACGATCATGTGATAATGACTCCTCAAGTACTGCGTATATTGTATAATCAATTTAATGGGCATATTGCCATGGTGACGGGCAGGGGTATTGACTCTGCACGATATACATTAGGCTCTTTATTTGACATTTTTGATATTGAGAATTCTGCGTTTTTAGAAGATGAGCCTCGTGTGTATGCAAAACCAAACCCGGCAAAGTTAGCCGAGTGTATGCAGGGTATGGGATGCAAAAACGCCATATATGTTGGTGACTCAATAGAGGATGCAATAATGTCACGTATGCTATCTGATGCTACTACTCTAAATCACGATCAAGATGCACATGATGATACATCTCTTGACAAAACTGTGATGTTTTGTGGCATCACTGGCACTAGCAGTAATCCTGTTCAACGTCATAACATGTTGTTGCACAAGGGCGCCAGCATGATCTTGGATTCAGTACTTGATATTCCAAAGGCATTAAATTTAGTGAAATGATGTGTAATTCGTATGACGACTGGCAATACTACAATTGACAAAAAAAGAGATGCAACTGTAAATCGTACCACCAAAGAGACTGACGTATCTGTGTATGTTGATCTGGATGGTGTAGGTAAATCTGACGTTAATACGGGATTGCACTTTCTTGATCACTTGTTAGCATCATTTGCCAAGCATTCAATGATTAATGTACGAATCAAATCCAAATCACTTGATAATATAAAACATCATTTGATCGAAGATACTGCTATAACTGTAGGTAGTGCAATTGACTGCGCGCTAAATACCCGAGATGGGATTGTACGGTTCGGCCACGCCTCTGTGCCACTTGATGAGTCGCTTGCAACAACTACAGTTGATCTAGTGAGACGACCGTATGTGCGTGTGTCTCTATCTTTGAATCCTAAAAGTCAAGATATTGAGGATATGCCTACGGAGGACGTAGAACATTTTTTCCAATCATTGTTGTATAATATTGCAGCTTGTATACACCTTGATGTTAAATATGGTCAAAATGATCACCACAAGGCAGAAGCTGCCATCAAATCAATTGCTGTTGCTTTACGTAGCGCACTTGAGATTGATCCGAGGCGAGCAGGAGAATCTCCTAGTACAAAGGGTCTGTTGTAAATGACAAAGATAGCGATATTTGATTATGGTGCAGGTAACATATTTAGTCTTAAAAATTCACTTCAACGACAAGGCGCCAGTGTTGATGTTATACGTGACTTTACGTATGATAGTAATGATAATGATAACACTAACAATTATGATGATACAAGTGTCACATACGAGCGCAGTGTAAAAAAATTTGATGGTCTCTTGTTGCCTGGTGTTGGAAATTTTGATCCCGCCATGAATGCTATATCTAGGGATGACTTGATCAAATATGTAGATGATACCATACCTGTTTTTGGAATATGCTTAGGTATGGAGATGTTCTTTGCCAAGAGTCAGGAAGGGACGCAACGAGGCCTCTGCATACTTGATGGTGAGGTCGTATCACTACCTGATACGATCAAAGTACCGCACATGGGATGGAACAACCTCCACATACGAAGAGATGATAGTCAACTACTTGATGGCATAAATGATGATTCTTGGGTATACTTTGTACACTCGTATATGGCAAAACCACTAGTACCCTCTAGTAATATAATCACTTCTGAGTCTGATTACAATGGTATCTCGATTCCTGCATCCATTGAGTACAAAAACTATTTTGGTACACAATTTCACCCAGAAAAATCTGGACTCGTTGGACGTCAAATGATAAGTAACTTTCTAAAGGTGTGCCGCAGATGATAAATGGCACCCGGGTCATACCTGCTGTTGATATTATGGATGGTATGGTCGTGCGTCTTTACAAAGGGGATCCAAATCAAAAGACCATATATGGTGACGATCCTGTTGCAATGGCACTGCAGTGGCAAGAGCGTGGAGCTGATATGTTGCATGTAGTGGACTTGGATGCAACACTAGGTTCTGGCTCTAATTACAATGTGGTGAAAGATATAGCTAGTGCAGTATCTATACCTGTTCAGATAGCCGGTGGGTTGCGCTCTGTTCAATCTGCCATTGATGCGGCAAGTATTGCTGACCGAATAGTGATAGGAACGTTAGCATTTACTGATAGAGATTCGCTTTTACATATTGCAGATGAAATCGGCTCTAGTCGCATTGTCGTTTCTGCTGATCATTATGATGGTGATATAGTGATATGTGGATGGCAAGACTCTACTGGAATTACAATGCGTAATGAGGTGGAGGCTTTGCATCGTGATGCAAAAATTAGCGAGTTTTTGATAACTCATGTGGGTACAGATGGTACATTGCAGGGACCTGATACTAAATATTTGCAGCAAGCATGCGACATATCTGAGAAACTAAACATTATTGCAAGTGGTGGTATATCACGTGTTGATGATGTGCGTTTGGTGAGTAGTGTTGGAGCTTGGGGAATAATATTAGGTCGTGCCTTGTATGATAACAAAATTACAATACATGATGCCAAAAAAATGTTGCATACACATGATTGCATACTAGATGACCAAAAAAAAATGCTCGCTCGAGAGTATGATACTAATAATGGAGTCTGATGTGTTGTAATGGCCCTTACAAAACGGATAATACCGTGTCTTGATGTGAAAGGTGGCAGAGTTGTCAAAGGTACTAGATTTGTTCAGATAAAAGACGCAGGTGATCCTGTAAATTTGGCAAAACAGTACAGTGATCAGGGTGCAGATGAGTTGGTATTTTTGGATATCACTGCTTCTGCTGAACGACGAGAGACCATCAAGGAACTGGTACGTGGGGTGGCATCTGTGATTGATATACCATTTACTGTTGGCGGTGGTGTGGCATCGATGCAGGATGCTCGCAATATATTGTTGAGTGGCGCAGATAAGGTTGGTATCAATACTGGGGCCATAAACAATCCTACTGTAATTACTGATATGATGAATCTATTTGGGCGACAGTGCGTTGTGGTGGCAATAGATGCAAGGCGCAACTATACTGTACCTGAAAACACTTCTGGCTCTTTGCATGATGTTGTGTTGTTTGAGGAGGACAATGGTCGTGTTATTGATAATTGTGATGATACTCGTGACTATACTCGTGACTATACTCGTGATAATTGTGATCCAAAATTTAATACCATATATGATAACCACAGCAACAATACTAACAACAATACTAGCAACAATACTAACAACAATGATACCCACAAATCATTCTGGTTTGAGGTCCATACTTATGGTGGCAAAAAAGGTACTGGAATTGATGCCATACAATGGGCAAAAGAGGCACAGCGACGTGGTGCGGGAGAGATACTACTCACTAGTATGGACCGTGATGGAACAAAAGACGGTTATGACGCTATACTAACAAAGGCAGTCGTGGATGCAGTATCTATACCTGTTATTGCATCCGGTGGCTGTGGACACCCTCTTGATATGGCAAAGATATTTGAGGCAACTGATGTGGATGCTGCACTTGCTGCATCAATATTTCATTATCAAGAACACGGTGTTGCTGGCGTCAAGAAAATATTACAAGAAAAGGGCATCCCTGTAAGATTATAAATCTGTTTTGACAAGTAATACTGATTGACAGACTGCAATATTGATGATATCGATTTTGATAAAGGAGGTGGGTTAGTTCCAGTTATTGTGCAGGATGCAGAAACTAAAGATGTGTTGACACTTGCATATGCGAATCGCGAATCATTAAATCTGGCAATCAAAACTGGCAAGTCTTGGTTTTTTAGCAGATCGCGTAAAAAACTATGGATGAAGGGTGAAGAGTCAGGCAATGTTCAAAACATAAAGGAGATTATAGTTGATTGTGATTTTGATGCAATTATATATTCTGTCACACCTACGGGACCTGCATGTCATATGGGTGAGCGTACATGTTTTCATAACATGTTGAATAAAATGTAATTGCCACTTGCATGTTAAATGTGATAAACAAGTGTACAAATTTTTTTAACAGTTTGATAATTATATGATTATAAATAACTATAATTAACATCGTGTGCATATTTTACAAAATGTTTAAAATTACACAATATGCATTCAGTGTATTTTATGTGTAAAAGAGTTTGAAAAAATTGCTTGCATGATGTATGGGCATTGAGAATGGTTCTTACTACTACTAGGGTGGTGGTGGTCCTTGCACTGTTATCATGTTCGGATCATTTGTCTGCTCTTGCTCCTCTTGTTCTATATCATTGGGATCTCTCAAGTCGACAATATTTTTTTCCGCACCTGGTATAAATTCATCTATTATATTAAAATATATCGCATTATTATTAACACCTTCAAACCACATCGTCCACGTTCCGATCAATTGATCTTTTGTGTAAATGCCCTTGTTACTGCTCGTATCTGGTGTAAAGTAAAATTTAACTATTTCTCGTTCTATTCCGTTATAATATTTTTCAAGAATTATTTTACCTTCTGGACTAGCTACTCTGATTAATGCCTGTTGGTCCGGTGCCAATGTTCCTACAAAAAATACCGTTTCACCAAGTTTGTACGTGTCCTTGTTAATCCCAAATGTTCCTTGGACATTCTGGATCTCTTTCACCACATTATCGTTACTATTACTATCGTCATCATCCATCGTCACCACATTGTAAAATATCATCACACCTACAATAATTATTGCAGCACCCACAATGCCGCCAAATATTGACTTTTTATCCATTTATGACTAGTTCTAACTTTATCTTATATGCGTTGAGAAATAGGGCATTTTGAGTGTTTCCTACTAAACCCTTAAATAGAATTCACAATCCACGAGATCTAATTACTCATGAAAGGTATCATACTTGGTGTGTTCTTAGGATTTGCAGCATTAGCTCTTCTTCCCATACTAAACATTGCATTTGCAGCTGGAGACGAGCCTGGTGAATACCTTGACCGTCGTGTACTTATCTGGAACTTGTTCTTTAGAATGATGACTGTTGCTTTTACTGTTGGTGCTGTTGTGTCTGGCACTATAATATGGCAAGTGTGGCGTTTCCGAGAATCTCATCCAAAGGCCAAGCCTACACCATACGAGGGGACTGATTGGTAATGGGACTTGGAGGACACCACTCAAATTGGCCAGAATGGATTTACATTGGAATCGTAGTTGCCCTAATGACATGGGTAGGGGCAGAGGCCTGGGAGGTAGAACGACTTATTGAACATGTCCCTGCTGATGCAGAGATCATCAAGGTGACAGGACAGCAATGGTTCTGGACATTTGATCATGAGGATGGTACACGAGAGATAGGTGAGTTGCATCTAGAGGCAGGAAAAGCCTACAAATTTGAGGTCGTTGCAACTGATGTTTCACATTCATTTAACATACATGATTATGTGGTTTTAATAGATGCAATACCTGGTCGTGTAAACACTGTGTGGTTTGCGCCTACTGAGGCAGGAGTTCATGATATACAGTGTCGTGAGTATTGTGGCTTGATACATTATAATATGCGTGGTACGCTATACGTACAGGAGCCATCGTCTTGATCACGCTTTTATCTCAATCTGTACTCGTTGTTGTTGTTGAAGTACACTTGATGCTAACTTCAAATACGCTCATAAAAACAACAACAACAACAACAACAATAACAACAAAAGATAGAGGAGAGGTTATAGTATAATGGTACTAGAACTACAAAAACCACGCCCTATATGGCAGATAATGTTCTCTACTCATCACACTGATGTCGGACTGTTGTATCTGATCATGTCACTTGGCTTTTTGTTCTTGGGTGGTGCACTTGCACTTGCGATCAGAGTAGAGTTATTCTTACCAGGCGCACAAGTGATCGGTGACGCAATGACGTTTAATCGAATATTTACAGTACATGGCACAACTCTGATATTTCTATTCATTATACCGTTTGCATCTGCTGTTGGCAACTATTTTGTACCCATAATGGTTAGATACAAGGACATGGCATATCCAAAACTCAATGCTATTGCATTTTGGATGATACCTCCATCTGGTGCCTTGATATGGCTAGGATTTGCAGATTTTACTTGGTATGCTACTCCACCATACTCGATAATTAGTGCGCCTGGTCCTGCTGCTGATATGTGGATATTTGGTCTAAAAATTTTGGGTATATCATCAGTACTTGGCGCCATCAACTTTGTTGTGACTATACTAAAGTGTAAACACCCTGACATGTCAATAGGACAAGTTCCCCTACTTGCATGGTCATTTTTATCATCATCATTGATTATACTAGTTGCAATTCCAACATTTGCAGCAGCATTATTGATGTTGCTAACTGACAGGTTGGGTGTGAGTGGTTTCTTTAATCCTGCACTAGGCGGTGATCCGATTGCGTATGCTCATCTGTTCTGGTTTACCTTTCACCCTGAGGTCTATGTGTTGGTAATTCCTGCAATAGGAATGATGTATGAGATTATACCGCGTTTTTCACGCAGACCGATATACAGCTATAGTTCTGGAGTCTTTGCATTTGTGTTATTGTCTATAGTTGGATTTTCATCTTGGGCGCACCACATGTATGCAACTGGTATGTCATTTACAGAAAAGACTGTATTTATGGTAGGAACACTTGCCGCTGTTCCTGCATCTGCAATGCATGTCTTTAACTTTATTGCCACAATGTGGAATGGACGCATCCGATTCTCTACGCCAATGATGTGGGCAGTGGGAGGTATTGCACTGTTCTTCTCAGCAGGTGCAGGTGGTGTTGTGAATAGCGCAATGCCACTTGACTTTACCACACATGATACGTACTGGGTCGTAGGACACTTTCACCTGTTTGTGATGGGCACAATTGCATTTGGTTCAATTGGCTATCTATACTATATGTTCCCATATGTGACTGGACGTATGTACAGTGAGACTATGGGAAAGATTCACTTTATAATGTCATTTATTGGAACTATTTTGGTATTCTTTACACAACATATACTTGGCTTGTACGGCATGCCACGTCGTATATTTGACTATCCACCAATACCTGAGTGGATTGCAATGAATCAGATTGCATCTATTGGTGCCATGATTATTGGCGTTAGTATGGTGATATTCTTGGTTAACATGATACATAGTTCTGCCAAGGGTGAGCCTGCAAATACTGATGATCCATTTGGCGTTGGAGGCAAGTACTATTATCCATTTGAGGCAAAGAACCCATCGCACTAGGAGAAGAGATGAATTTGACAGACAATATAGAATCCTATCAACAAGTATACCGAACGACGCCTGCACGTACAGGTAAGATGATGGCAATAATGCTTGGTATCTGTATTGTTGGTGGTGCAATATTTTTTGCAATGTGGGATTATTGGATATCAGAACCTGCACCGGTAGTTGCTATGATGGCAAGTAGCGGTGATGGGGGGTCAGCTGATGCTGCTGGTAGTTCTACTGCTACAGTGCAGACTGGTGAGACTATACCTGTTGATCTTGTGTTTGTAGAAGGGGATGACTTTATCACAATGGCATTCAACGCACTGCCTGGTGAGGAAGGAAATAATCCTCAGATTGACATGAATGTAGGTGACAAGTTAGAATTTAATATAGTGAGTAGCGGGGTATCATTTCATGCGTTTGGTGTGACAAAGGATACTGAAGGCGTTGGTAATATTATACCTGGAACTGAGGTCGGTTCTATGAGTGCCCCGTTGCGAGATGGCGATTCTGGAAGCTCAGAATTTATTGCAGGTGAGGAGGGAACATTTTATTACATTTGTACTGTGCCAGGGCATAGAGCGCAAGGAATGGAAGGCTTGATTGTGGTGGGTCCTGGAGATGGTGGCGATGCTGCTGGTGGTGGTGATGATGATAATGGTAGTAGCAGCAGCGCAAGTCGACCAACCGATCAGGATCATGCAAAATATCATGATTCACCAACTGGTGTATCACACGAGTTCCAACTTGACTTTGTAGAGTCTGATGACTTTAGAACTTTTGGTTTTAATGGGTTAGAGGGTGATGAGGGTGCAAACCCGGAGATTGTTGTAAATGCCGGTGATGAGATTACCGTCTCTGCTATAAATACTGGCGTGTCTTTTCACTCTTTTGGTGTAGTGTATGCTCCAGAGGATTTCAACAATGTGTTGTGGGACTCTGAAATTGGCTCATTTACTAGCCCACTAAAGGCAGGTGAGGATGGTACCGTCACGTTCTTGGCCGGTGCACCTGGCAAGTATCATTACATATGCACAGTACCTGGACATGCATTGCAGGGTATGCAGGGCGTATTTATAGTGGAATAGACTTGGCTGTACAATATCTGGCATTATCAAGTATGATCGTACTGTACTCGTTGATGTTTCTTGGTGGGTACATATCTGCAGCAGGATTAGGTTTAACATGTCCTGAATGGCCCCTGTGCCCTGATGGCATAATGCCATCTGAGGAATATCTGATTGAGTGGATACATAGATTGGCCGCTGCTACGACAGGCGCACTGATTGTGGCTACCATGATTGCAGTTTACTTGAACAAGAATGCAGATACCAAGATTAAAGCTGTCAGCTCACTTGCAACTGTATTTGTAATAACTCAGATCACGTTAGGTGCGCTTGTAATTGACTTGAAACTACATGCTGTACTAGTTGCAATTCATCTTGGAATAGGCATATTGCTCTTCTCTATGGTATTGTTAACTACATTGTTTGCATTTCGTATATCATCTAGCACACATCGTCCCATAACTACTGTTTAGGATTGTTGTTGTTTGTAGTGGTGTGTGGGTGTGAACCAAGCTCTGTGTGTGGAAAATGGTGTTTGGTGGATTTTCTAGGCATGGAGCTTGGTTCACACGAGTGAATACATGACTCACGCCTATTCTACAACCGTCAGGCTCAACCACGTGCAAATCAACGATCCTCAGACTGGAGTTCTGATAAAGACAATTACATCCGAACCGATCAAAGAAGAGTGGCTGCAAAACAATAGTGTCTAAGATTAGTCCATGAGGTGCTTTATATAGAATTTCATAGATATATTATCAGACTTGATTGACAAGACACATGAACCAAACTATTCTGATGAGAGACTTGACGGTGTGCTTGATCCAATGCCAGTCTTCAAAGAAACTACTTCGGGACTGGCCTCTGCGTACCAGCTTGTGGACTATTCTACTGCCGATGTAAAGTTCATCTCTGAGTCGACTGATGCGTCATATCTACCGAATCTCACCTGTGACTAGCGTTTGTTCAAGTTGCATACAAGTATGATATTACACTCTACAGCACCATCATGTGAACCAACCTTCCTGATTGATATACTCATTTTAAATTCGAATATAACATGTAAAATTAATTTAGATTTTTAGGTTTTGTAATAATATATCTTTTCATATTTAAATTAATCTATCTTAATCATTGGAAATAATAAATACATTTATATGATCAAAGTGTTTTATCAACACTATGAGTTAAAAAAGACCAGACAAAACAGATGATGCATGTATTAAATTAAAAATAAAGTATGAACCAAGCTCTTTGGATGCAATAATTAAATCACATACTTGTATTTGGTCACATCCCTGCCTGTATATTGAGTATCATATATGCGATGCATTTGACTAGGAGTTATTTTTGAATGATTATATTTGTCATGGAGCTTGACTCAGACTCTTTTTTTACCCTTTAGCAATTTTGGTAAATATATGTACATCATCACTACTGTAAAACTAATTGCGCCAATTGTAATTGCAATTATGAATATGTATCCAAATGGACTTTGTGTTCCCATGTTAAATGTATATGTAGTGACACCTGGTTTATCTATCATATCATAAAGATCCACCATCACAATGTGGTTTCCTTGATTGCGCCACACATACGTAAAGTCCCAATGTCCGCCTTCAATTGCTGTAGGTGGTATGGCGTCTATCTGTTGGTTGTTAAAGGTGAACCTAATACCCATTCTGAACCTGTCAACTTCTTCAAAGTCTGAGTCTGTAACCCTAACTAGAAACATGGATGGTTCATTAATCTGCGGAAATTCTGGGGCAGTGGCAACTTGGACCCTATACCCTGCAATGAATTTTTCAGCAGAGTTGAACATAGAGTGGCCGAATGCCTCATTATTATTATTATTATCATCATCATATGTGACTAGTAATATTGCCCCAAATATGCATAGTGTTGCTACAACGACACAATACTTGATAGATAATGTGAGGCCAACTTTTTCTCTTACCATGTTGTCTTTTGAAATCTTCAAAAGCTTTAAATCCTTATTGCCAAGAATCGAATTGTTGACACTTGTCACCAAATCCATCGATGTAAAGGTTCCAGTTGATAACGTCTTTACGTACTTTGCACGTCCAGAGCACGTATCGGATCAGATGAAAAATGAGACTGTTGGTATGACCGTTGTACCGATGGATATCAAAGAAGGAATGGGCGTCGGAACTACGTTTCGTGTAATTGGCGACTTTGGCGGTAAACGTCTAGAGTGGGACTGTGAGACGACAGAGTTCATACGCAACAAAAGAATATCTGCAAAACAGACTGATGGTCCGTTCAAAAAGTGGATAATCACAAACGAGTTTGAAGAACTAGGAGCAAATCTAACCAGAGTTACAATGTCAGTTGACTATGATATGCCATTTGGTCCACTAGGGGCCATTGTCGACAAGGCAAAATTTGCAAAGTCTGCTGAACGTGGTATGGAGACTGCACTGTACAATGTACGTGGACTCTTGGAAGGGAATGGTTCTATTCCGGTGTATATCACGCTGGATTCTTACCAAAGGTTGCTTAAAGTAAAAAAAGAGATGAATGACGTACCTGTATCTACAGCATTGACTGCTATAATACAAAAGTACAATGAATCTCAAAGCGCAGAAACAGCAACAGCCACAATCTCAAAATAAGACTATACTATACAACAACTCTATCTATTTTATCTTTGTGTTTTAATGAATTTAGATTTAAAATATATTCTTATAATTTTATCAAATATTTTGTTTGATGTAATCTTAAGATTATAATACCATTTTTTTTAATAATATTTAGTGGGTCTATGGCGCAGCCAGGTAGCGCACAGGACTCTTAATCCTGCTGTCGTGGGTTCGAATCCCTCTAGACCCGCTAATTTATCTATTCATATAGAATTAGTGATTGGATTGTGCCACATACAACAAACATGTATGTATTCGTATGGGGTGAATGGAGGTTGGTGTGTAATTCATCAAATCGCCACCTGCATCGTGCTTGCAGTCATCTGGAAATATCGCCAGAGTTTTATATGTATAAATTAAATTATTCAATAATCTCATAGAAGGGTCACAGGCAGGCTAATGTCAATTACGCACCAATCTCGCATATCTACACTGCATAATGGCACATTGTATAGGTTAAACACAAATATGGAGATATGTGTATGTACTCACAAAATGCCAAGGCGTCTCCCACACCATGTTTTGCGCGTACACTTTGTAGGCTTGGAAGCACGGCCTGCTTATGGCTTGTTGTAGGCGTGACTTGACACCCCCCGCTGGCATCATATCTTGAGGCAGACAGTCTTCCTGTCCAGTTTACAGAACATTTGAGTGGCTTTGAATCGTGTAACGTAGGTTGCGCGGCTCAGACCACATGGCCACGACCCCAGAGGAGTATAAATTTACGAGTTATGCAACACGCTAGATACATCGACTTTGTTAAATAATCTATCTGTAACTATCTTTTGTTGCTGTATACATTTACTCATTTTTTCTCTATATGAGTAAATGACAGCATACGTATTTAACTACCCATATACTTTTTTTACACTATCTTACAATTTCAGTGATTTGTAATGATGGTGGTGGTGGTGGTGCGTGTCCATGCCTAGTCCACGTGGTATAGAGAAGGGGGGAGGTGACACGTTACGATGGCGCCGAAATCATTAAAAAATAAAAAAAGAAGTTTAGAGGGCCGATGCCACTTTCATCAGATCTGACAATGTATAGGCAGTCGAGATCAGTTCTATTTGGATCCTGCCGTCATGGAAGATCAGTTTTGATGTCATTCCGTGTTCGGGATCCCCGTCCACGCCAATGGCGTCAAAACCGTTTACCACTACACTCTGTGTGTAAGGCCGTTCCTTCAGGAAGTCTACGCGCCACTTTTCAATGTTGAAGCCATCGCGCTCTTTGTCATACAATATGATGATCCCGTGAGAGTCCATCACGTCTGCAAATGTCTCGAGTTTGTTGTAGTCTATGGATTCCGGCCCGTAGATCACCGCTGCCAGACTGGCCCTTTCTGATCCCGTTCCCCTGGTCATCAACGCCTTGACTTCCAGACCGGCTGGAAGCAGTGTGGATTCCGTTACCTTGTAACCCGCCTTTACGGACAGTGCCTCGACGTTTGGATATGCATCCCCGTAGTTTCCCAGCTTGTAGGAGTACGGCATCTTGGCGGCTGCAAGCGACTCGGAATACTTTCCAAGATACGGCAAGTCTTGCGTTTGCTGCGAGTCCTGCATCCAAACAAGCCCGATGCCAGCAATCCCGACTGAGACTACCAGCGCCGCAATCGTGGCTTTTTTCAGCAAGTCTCTGACCCTCCTATACCGACCTTGATGTTCTTGTAGGCGGGCGTGCACTGGGTTATGAACGCGTCGTTTTCTTCGTGTTCGATATCGTTGTCCGTCCAGTAGCTCCACCTAGAACCGTCATGCCACTGTATGTATCTCACGTCTGTTTTGGGGACCGACGTATCATCGTCCTTGGATTCTACTCCAGTGATTACGTTCCCATAGTCATAGCTCATGATTAGGCCGGCGCGTCGGGCACCGTCTGCATATGCCAGCCACTTTTCGTCCTTGTTTGTGTCTGATATCTCGTAGTATATGTTGTCAGACGGGCTGACAGAACCGGTCAATCTGTATTCATAATAGCGCCCATCTTGCTGATATGCCAGATAGTGAAATTCATCTGAGTTGTGACATGTTCCGTTTACGTTGCCCGATACGACTCCGATTTCTATCCACTCGTCGTTGGGAAAGACAACCCAAGTAGCTACCAGTGAGAACCCTACACCGTTTGGCGAGCATGAATCTGATACTGTTATGTCGGGAACAGTCACTCTTGCTTTGACGCCTGATATCGGAGATGAGTCCGTACTGTGGAGTTCTTGGGTTCCAATGCAGTGTGCTTCCCACCACCCACTCGTGCAGTCTTCAGTAGAAGCCGAGCTGGCCGAAGGGATCAATGCCACCCCCAACAGGATTGGAAGCACAGTCAAGATTGTTTTGGTATGTTTTGCAATCATTATGTACACTTGCACCCTACGTTATATAAGGCGGCATATCCAAATATGGAGTGCCTTTTGGCCGCGGATTCAGGCATGCAATACGGCAGCCACGGTATGTACTGGCAACTGGGCCGGGGCCGTACGGCACTGATCTGTCGATAGCTTTCATATGACATGGTAGGATCTATCCCGCTTCTTCCAACACTTTTTCCAGAGAAGAGATACTGGCATACGGAACGTGTTGAAAATGACTAGATTCTGTAGCTTTTCTGTCCGGTGGGCCTCGGAATGGTCGGACACTAGATCACCAGCAACAGCAATAGCAACAATAGGTTCATGGCAGCCATCAGAAACGGTATCACGGGAGCAGCTACTATTACCAGCCGTCCTGCCTTTGCGCCTATCTTCCACACGGGGGCACCGGCGGCCGGACTGTGGGCGATCCAAACTGGATGGCGGTAAACGTGCAAAGATAACAAAGATTTCTTTGTCACCTTTGTACTTGCCAAACCCGCGGCCAAAAGGCATTCCAGATCAGGATAGGCCTCATTATATAATGCAAAGTGTGAGGGTGTACAATGAATGCAAAACGAGCAAAGACATCTTGTTTGCTTCCTTGATCGTCGCAGTGGTTATTCCACTTTCAACGATGGGCGCAGTGGATGCAAAACAGTCTGAAGACAAAATACCTGACGATAAACTGATCCCAAGAGATCCTGCAAAATGGGTTTTACAATACGAGAATAAGCAGAAATTTGATGGGTATGAAAACGCTATCAAGATATACGTCGAATCTGCACAAAAAGACAACAAGTGGAATCAGGTAATGGCCAAAGAACACATACGATTGCACAACCTAGACACCAAAGTAGGCGAGATCGGCGCGGGACTACAAGCAGTGTTGGTGGACGTTGAGCATCAACAGAACCTAGGAGTATATGATCCTACCGAGGCTGAGAGAAGATACCACCAATGGGCTTTCGAACTATACCCAAACCCAACAATGCACCCAGAGATCAAGAATGTCTGGCTAGAACAGATAGTAAAGTCACACAACAGCATAGCAAATCATGGAAACGTGCCGTCTGAACTCTCATTACGAGACCCCGAGTTTTGGATAATGACTGCAAATGAATCAATGTGTCAATACGTTGATTGCACACAAGATATTCCAGACTCAGATCCAATCACGAATTTTGTACAAAAATACATAATTCCAAACGCACATGCATACAAAGTCAACACGTGGCACATTATGAATGGCTACATCTACACACACAGTTGTGAGGGCCAAACCGGAGGATGTATGTTCACTTTGGATACAAAAAGCGGCGTAGGCACACTGAGTTCTAGCAAGACAACTGCAAGATCTTACGATTCTGACGCAATAGTATATGCCTCAAACTGTTCACCATACTACACTACAGCGCACAACACACTCGATGGTGACTTGACAAGCGGTGTGCAGGAATGGTCATGGAACGACAGCAGCGATACAAGTTGCGCGGTAATATATGAGATACAAGAGATAGCGCAAAACCCACATGCGTCATTTTTTGCGACTTGGACTATTGAATCAGAGACTACTATAGAAAATTGAACCTCTCTCCCACTCTTTTTGTTGTTACCAAGAAATATGAGTTATTGCCACTTGGCATGTTTGTCTTTGCGGTTTTGTTTTTAATAAGTTACAACACACTTGACACGTACTTTACAGTCACCGTTCCACTGCAACATGCAGTCCAGCTGGATTATGTCGGAGAGTACCACTATGATCCGACGGACGACCCGCAGTCAGACATTGGTACGGTCACTCACGTAAAGGCGATAGGTGAAGATTACATAGAGGTTCAGTTTACAGATAATGATTTTTTTGTAGGTTCGTATAGAATACCGGAATTTGTACATACCGAAACCATAAGAAAGGGAGACGTGTTCGTAGAGACATGCCTAAACTTTGATTCCGGTGTGAGTCTGGGGCTTTTGACGTATATGGGCGTCGAAGAATATGACGGAAAAGATCACTACAAGTTCTTTCGTACGAGCGCAGACACGGACAAGGAGCTACAATGCAAATATCCTCAAGTCATCATAGAAAGCCTGAAGATTGACTTGGACATTACAATACCACAAGGCAAGATCCTCACTATCGTACTTGAAGAGTAGAAAGATTTTTCCAGTGCGCTGGAATGTATCCTACAAATTCTAGCTGGAAATTAGTGACAATCTAGTGTCAACGACGTATAATTCTGGGTTTTCACTTTGGCGTTCCTAGTTCTCCATACCTAGATTCTCACTCTATCGCACCTGTTTCTCAGGTGTGCCTAGAATACCGTAGATCATTCTGCAGTGGAAACGGCAGCACGGCGGCAGCAGACCGCGGCGGCTATCCTCAAAGAATCATAGAGCTTGTTGATTCTTTCCGGATATTATATAGTCGGTGGTGGTGTGGGGCGTACCTGCATAGCAGACTGCTTGTTTTCAGTTTGAACGCTGCCGGCAACAACTGCCCTCCGCGCACTGTGTCCTCAATCCTGCTAGTTTGTCCTGCCTAACCACAACCGGTTCTGCCCGTTCCAGATTCCATATTCTTATTAGCTGGGTATTTGCTACCATATCACATGCAGGGTTCGAATCCCCTAAAATCAGGACACTCCTGTTCTAGCTGGCTAATCCCTCTAGATTCGCTAATTTATCTATTCATATAGAATTAGTGATTGGATTGTGCCACATACAACAAACATGTATGTATTCGTATGAGGTGAATGGAGGTTGGTGCGTAATTCATCAAATCGCCACCTGCATCGTGCTTGCAGTCATCTGGAAATATCGCCAGAGTTTTATATATATAAATTAAATTATTCAATAATCTCATAGAAGGGTCACAGGCAGGCTAATGTCAATTACGCACCAATCTCGCATATCTACACTGCATAATGGCACATTGTATAGGTTAAACACAAATATGGAGATACGTGTATGTACTCACAAAATGCCAAGGCGTCTCCCACGCCATGTTTTGCGCGTACACTTTGTAGGCTTGGAAGCACGGCTTGCTTATGGCTTGTTGTAGGCGTGACTTGACACACCCGCTGGCATCATATCTTGAGGCAGACAGTCTTCTTGTCCAGTTTACAGAACATTTGAGTGGCTTTGAATCGTGTAACGTAGGTTGCGCGGCTCAGACCACATGGCCATGACCCCAGAGGAGTATAAATTTACGAATTATGCAACACGCTAGAAAATTGCGCAACGATTCATAAAGACAAGAATGATGCGTCCAGAATTGCGCAACGATTCATAAAGACAAGAATGATGCGTCGTTATTATAGTCACTGCCGTCCATGCGAACGGCAGCGCGTATTTTGCCTATCGTTGTTTAGAACGATAGCGCGCATTTGGAACTGCCGTCCATGCGAACGGCAGTGTGTATAATACCTTATGCACCCCGGAGTCTCAATTTAAGCATTCTGATCCGCAGTCCGGTGTAGGTGCGCACCCACCACGTCCCGTCTTTTCGGCTACGCGGCGCACGTCTTGTAAGCGACATGCTATTCCGCCATCTTGTAGAGCCCGTTCGCGTTGCTCATCACGGGGTCGCCCGGGACTACCACCTTGAACTCCTTTAGCTTGGCGGCCAGCCTCTCCTGCATGCCGGGGATCAGCAATACCTCTCTCGAGAGCGCTACTGCATACCGGTTGCCGTACTGCCCGGACACGTCGTGTATCTCGCGGGCCAGGTTATCGGCCATTATCTTTGCGTACCTGTGGCACACGTCGTGGTTCCTGTGGAGCAGGTCCGTGTCGAGGTGGGCGTACCTGCCTATCTTTCTATATAAACACTGATTAACTGTGTTTTCAAGAGAACATCCTTGCAGTCTTTAATAAATAATAAGAAAGTGCCATCAAGACTCAATTGCATTGATGGCTCTACGTATAATGGCTTTAATATCTGGGTCTGATATCTCAGCCTCACATTGACGTAACCCCGTTGTATCGTACATATAATACAAAATATGCCCACTTTTTTAAACATTACTAAAACCCTATGTATGGATGAAGGTTTAATGAACTCTGTAAAATATGCATATAAAGAAGTTCTCAGTAATTTAGAAATAGCTAACATAGATCTAATGAATGCAGAATCTGATAAACTTGGTGCAGAACAGACATTAGACAAGGCAAAAGATAACTATCATAACGCCGAAGTTGAACTTGAGCAGGCAAAAACAACCCTTGAATCATGTAAAACCCGTGTTAATGAATTAACAGAATGTAGTGATAATTTACGTATAGTAATTGACAATTTACGTATAGTAATTGACAATAATAATAACTAATCCATTTTTTTGAGATTACATAGGTATTCCAGACAACCTACGCACTCTTTGACATTGAGGGCACATGCACATATCAAAATATTGTGATGGATTCCATGGGTAATGAATTATCAAGCGATTAATACCAAGCTACCATAAAGTAACGGCATGATTTACAACTCATCTTTACATTGCATACTGATACGATTAAAGATCCGATATTTTGATTGATATTCATCTCAAAGTTGAGCACATATTATGAATACAAAATATTAGAAAACTATCGGATCTTTAATGAAACTATTATGCACATACTGACAACGGTCCGTATGCCGGGAGCAGGACTGCTCAACGTTCTTGTGCCCGCGTTCATTCCTGCCTGGATGCAGCAGGTCGGATAAAACAGATGCGGTAGCAGGCGGGGTCCCAGTTACTATATACGAAGCCCCATATACCATGATCAGTCAACGCTGCAGTTAGGCATAGAGTGTAGTTTTGGACTTGACAATCCCCGATGAACGGGATCAAACCCCATGATGCACATGTATAAATCCGAAAACGGATCCTGCGGGTTCCTATATGCGTACATGGGTATTATCACAACCAGTACGATCAAGAGGCCGACTACAATTACACTAATCCTGAAAAACAACTTGTCCATGCTCGGTCACCATATTATTTGTATATATAAGAAAAGAGTGTCTGTTGCAGATTTAGTTTAAGACTGCTGTTATGTCCATTTCGTCGGCTATGTTGTCATACGCGGCGTGATAGACGCCCCACAAGTCGTGCGTGGTGAGTATCCAGTACAGGTTTCCTTTGTCTCCACTTGCAACTATTGGTCCGCCGCTGTCACCGTGTTTAAAAGCCACGTTGGATCTTACAAGATCCCGCATGATCTCTCCATCAAGAAGATTCAGTACCGTAACGTGTAGCGCGGAGATTGTCCCAAAGGTTACGCCACTGGCCTGTCCTGACTTCATTATCGTGTCGTTTTGCTGTTGGGCCTGAGATGTCGTGTTTGTGACCCTGTGGAGTCCGCCGCCGTACACCATGTCGTTTGTTGTATTTGAACTGCTGGTGACTATCCACGCGCAATCACAATAGGTTCCGCGATAATATTTTTCCACAGACACGGTGCCTATGTTGCTTCCTCGAGCATTGCGTACGTCTTCTCCCACTTGACTTTCTGCGCAGTGGCCCGCGGTTATCCAACCCCATGTTGTGCCTTTTTTGGCCTTAAAGCCAAAACTGCATCTTTCTACATCCCTCTTGGGATCCGCGCTGTCTATCTCGATGTAGTTCCCGCCTATTATCGGCGCGCATATTCGTTGCGTGCACGATGCCGTTTCCGCCGGGGTGGAGTATACCGCGTGCCAGGGAGCACCCGGTGGCATCATATCCTCGAGATCACTTACAATGTACCTGATGTTGGTGGAATTTACCGTGGCGTTGTTCAGCCACACCTGGATTTCTTGACTGTCGATGTCTATCCTGATGCTGGTGACAAACCAAAGCGTTGTGGAGTTGAACAGTCTGAGTTCGAATGCATCCTGCTGCGCAATCAGTTGCGAAAGCCCCTCTTCTGGGATGTCTCGTTCGTGGTTTTTCTCCTCTATTGCCCTGATTTCAGACTCTATCTCACTTACGCGCGTATGATTTGTCTGATCTCCTGCGTCAGCCCCATGGGAACTGCCCAGTTTTTCTGCTTCCCTGTACAGTTTCCCAAGCCTCTCTGATATTTTTGCGCGTTCCAGCTTCTCCCGCATTCGCTCTTCAGTCTTGTCTCTGGGATGCGTCTCGTCTATGTCCCGATCCGTGATCTTTTCTGCGTCCGGGTGCAAAAGTTCATCTAGCAGCGTTGCCGCATCCTCTTCTCCCGCGGCGTCTTCAATAATGCCTGCCGCTACAAGTGACGCCAAGGTGACGTCCACCGGCAGCGCGACTGTGATTGTTTCTGGTTTGGCTTGCATGTTATTACTATGGGTCCGTAGCTTTTGTTATATTGCGATTGATTCTGATTTGCGGTATGTCTTTTGTGATTTCGGGTTCGAAACATCGAACCCCATCACTACTTTTTATGTGAGCTTTTTAGGGAGTTACTCCAAATGCCTAATTTTTAATTAATTAGTCTCTGAGTGAGAGCAGCTTGGCTGAGGGTTGCTTTTTGAACAACTGTAATTTGATACGTCCTCTATATGCCAGATCGTATGAGGTCTGTTTTTTTTTGGAGATGCGTTGTTTTTGTGGCAATGAATTTGTTTCGGTGCCAGTGGGTTCTTGTACAAACACGTCGACATAGTTGGCGCGCTAATCCAGCAGGCATGTGTCATACCCATAAAGATCAGACAGATTGGTAGACTGAATGTCTGGTTTGGGATATCGATCTGGAGCAGAAAGACATGAAATTGTTCTGTAAACAAAGCCCTCTTTATGCTGCAGATCCAGCTCGAGGCGATTGCCATGTATGTCATGCTGGGATACAGTCAGCACGGTGGATCCGTCAATTGCCACTCTAAATTCGTCAGTAGAGTTTGGGTACATTGATTTGAATTTTTTGTAAACGGGGCTCTTTTGCAGTTCAGTGTATCCTTTAATCTCCGGGGATTCGTCAAGCATTGCGTTCTTAACTGCAAAATACAGCGTCTTCATCCTGTCACCCGCACTCGTCCCGGGTATCTGGTTTGGCAGCGATTCAAGGTATGTGACTGCAAGTGTTGTTATTATTATGGCCGCCGCACCCATACACAAAAGCACGGTCCTTGACCGGATAGGGAAGACATGCGCGGCGCTCAACATTCAGTCCTCTAGACACTCATTATAACCAATAAAATCAAATGCCGCCTCAAATGGAACCCCTGTGGGGTGAGGCAGGGTATTGTTAGTCGTGCAGTGTACCGCATAAACAAACGGAGGACGATTGTCATCTTTCATCATCTCCAAGGTAATGTGGTTGCCGCGGCCGTCGTACTCTGTTACGCGCAGTATCGGGGTGCCGCTTACTGTAGTTTCGAATTCCTCAGTAGAGTCGGGGTACGCCGACTTGAACTCTGTATAGATCGGGTGGCTTGTGAATGCGTTGTACTGTTGTATGCCCTCGTGCTCTTCGAATGCGGATTTTTTGATTGCAAAATATGCGTTTTGGAATCTGCCACTCATATCTGTGCCTGTCGTTTGGTTTGGTATTGATTCAAAGTACGTAAATCCAATTATCACTACGGCGCCCACACATGTGAATGTTACTAACCTCTTGGTAGAAAAAAAGGGATTCATGGTATCCACGAATTTGTAATTCCGCGCAGATACCACACATAGTGGGGATCGTCTCTGTCACTTGCTTGTACTGTCGTATCGACCTTTGCACATCCGTTACCCGATGCGGTAAAATACACCGGCTGAGACGTGGTTTGAAATTTGGCTACTGCGCTGTTGTATGCGTGTGCACTGGAGCATGTCATTACATAGATGCGCATGTCGTTGCTCGTTCCGTGACCGGCGCCTGCGGCACCTTCGAGGTCCGGCGGAGTGGCAAGTACGTTATGTTCTCCCACGCTCCAAGGCTCGTCTTCTTGAACTTTGCATGTGCCGTACGTGCACGTGTAAGGCTCACCGTAGACTATGGTATAGTGATAAGTCTCACTCCATGCAAATGCTTTTGGCAAAAGGATTGACAACCAATCAGATGCTACGTCCGGGGGCTGGATGGAATCTTTTTTGTACGACTCTGTATCCAAGATCTCTTGAAGGGATGTGACATTGCATCCCTGGCTGTACCCGCACGAGGAGATGCTCGCTACGAGAATCCAGTAGTCAGAATCGTGCTCAAGCAACTCATCGGGCACGTTTCCGTGAAGCGCAAGCATGTTAAACACGCCTGCCAAATCGGGTGCAAACCCGATAAAGTCGGGTTCTGATATGATCTCAGTGAGCCTCTGATCAATCTCTTCTACTGAGTCAGGGGCCGGGTATTTTTCAGCCAGCCAGCCGTGAAACCTCTTGACAGGCTCTGTGTGGTTGTACTGATCCAGCAGTTTTTGCTTTGCAGCAACTAGTGATGTAATTTCATGCCCAAATCCCGTCTTTTCGATTATCGTGTCAAAGTTGTGAATCTTTGTGTATGCCAAGACCATTGCTTTGTTCCAACCGTTATCGGGCATTTCTGCTATTGTGTATGTCATTAGAGCGAGCATCATCTCTCTGAATTCTCGCGGGCTTGAAAACTGGGTTTCCCATTTCTCTCCATATCGTTCGATCAGCTTGTCGTCGTAAATGTCTCCTTCATTCAGCGTAGTTTGCCTCAGATCCGACAGGTCTTGTTGGTATTTTGCCAAGACGGCTGCATTTTGAGCGGCCTGCGGCGGATCTTCTTCCTGAGTCTTTGTTTTATTGTCTTTGTCTTGTACGTCTGCAACAGTTTCTTTGTCCACGGTGGCGTTTCTCACATCTGCAATGGAAGCATCATCATCTCCAAATGACGCACCCCTCATGCCAGCTAAAAGCACGATTGCTGTCGACAGTGCCGCAATCAATATTGTTTTTGTTTGATATGTTTTTTTACGCATATTATTACTGCGGTGTAGGTACGTTTGTTATATAACAACTATGATGGGGTTACGGTATGCCTTTTGCGAATGACTCGGCGACAATGAAACGCGCGTCTTCATATAGCCTAAACCCGCAGAGGAGAATTTAAAAAATGTCTGATTATTTCCGGATATTCTTATGATCGTGCTTTGGCGCTCTTATAATCGAATAACTGGGCATTCCACACCGTTGCGGCGTGATGGCCTCACAAGGGCCGCGGACATGTTGCATGTCGCAGGCAACGGAACCGATCCGGCACGGGACGGGCATAAACTTGGGAACGCGGTGCGCAGTCCAGCGCGCCGCGGCTACATCTGCGCAGGCGCAGATATTTGACATATATGGAGGCCGCGTCACAAATCCTCGTTGGAATATGATCCACAGACATACGGCAACCTGATGGCCTACAAGGGAGGTTGGTGCGTAATTCATCAAATCGCCACCTACATCGTACTTGCAAAATCATCTACAAATATCGCCAGAGTTTTATATGTATAAATTAAATTAATTAATAAACTCATATATAAAAATATCTGCGCGCATATCAAAAGTTACTTATAGGGACATCTCAATTGAATAATTGTGATACGAACAAAGGGGATGTTAAACAGCGTCGACTAGCCAATGTTATCAACGTATCGTTTGTAAAGTGTGGTGGAATGACGACATATGTGGGGTAGGTTGCCACAACATACTATGCTACACAGAGAATGACGCCCATTATAATGCATGGCTTGTGATGAATGTGGCGTCTGTTTATTGTTTGTGTAAATTTAGTGTGTGGGTTTCAAATAAGAATAGATTATGGAGGCAGACAGTACAGTGACAGAGTAGCAGCACAAGCGACACGAAGGTTATTGGCTGTATTACGAACAGACATGCAAATTTGAGCAGGGTTTTATGCGCAAGACATGGATGTCGGCGATACGAAAAAATTCACATCCGTACAAGGAAAAGAAGACAAATAGAGGAGGATGCGAGCCTGTACACTTGCGTGGCAAGATGGATTTTTTGTGCCTTTAAAAAGTTGCAAAAAATATTCCTTTTCGTGACGTGATAAATGATCTTGGACATATGCAGGATGAGCAAGTTGACGAGCCGGAGCCTGATTAGTTGGGTAACAAAACATGTGCAAACAATTGATCTCGACTGGTTTGATTCTATTTTGGCATATGCTGCCAATATGTGTCTAAATAAACTTGAAAAATCAGGGACAAATCCGGTACCGATAAAAGGTAAAGAGTTCATATTTACGCACGGATCCGAGGATTTTGAGGGCGGTAAACAAGACGTAAAAAAAGAACCTACAGGTACGATTGGGATAGACAGTAGTGTCGGGGGCAGAAAGACTGACAGATACGAAAAACAACAAAGACCAAATCATTTACTACACGACTTAACTGACACGCATCAAGACGTACCTAAAATATCATATTATTTGATAAGCGGACACCAGATCATACTTGCATCATACACAACTCCACGCAATGCAAGTGTCACATCAATGCTTCCATATGTGGTCAACTTTCTCGTAAAAACTATACACAGATTGAAAAACGCTTATTCAACGGAGACAAGAGATACATTCGGATCAAAACTGTGAGACAATATTTGATGCAAACATGAAACCGAACATAAAACAGCGCAATCATACAGCAGGTCATACAAACCGTGGTAAACCACCAAGCAGAAAAAAGGTAGCAGAAATCTTTGACAAAGATGCATACAAACAACGCGCATTTATCGAGGCAATTTGGAGCAGTAGAAGAGACAAAGAATCACAGGCTACACTGTCGTATGCGCCTGGCCAAAAACAGAAAGCGGTTTGGTAAAATACTATCGATTGCATGGAATATCAACGTCCTGAACAGATTTATCTGCGCTCATAAAAAAGGGCAAAAGATTCCATCATACAAATTAGTGACTGCTATCACACTTACACGTTTCATGTTCTATAACCTGTCTGCCAAAACAACACACATGTATATTCAAAAACAAAACACACTATAGATAGATTTCAGTCTTTTGTAGATTAAATGTGCAATAAACCGAATAAGTTCACAGACGGGTCACAGGCAGTCCAAATGTCAATTACGCACCAACCTCCCTGCTCGCTCGTTGACTACACACGTGCCTCAATTTGAGTTATACATCTCTTACAACCTCGCGTTTAGCTAACTGCTCCCACGCACCAATGTTGTCTTCGCAGTTGTACGATTTGTATTTTTGAAGAGTTTCGCGAGTATTCTCACCCTCAATTGCCAAATCGATCATTTCATCATATGTTTCGGCGCAAATTGATAATGTTTCTGTATATGCTTGATTGAATATTAACAATGCACTAAGAATAATTATGCCTGCGATTATTGAAACTATGAAAGGAGTCTTCATAATACCACAACTGATAAGCCATGTATAGTTAGGACATGCCTAGTGGGGACTACGTCGTACTCGCATGATGTCGATCCCAGGTAGTTTGATAGGCGTTGTACAAGCATACTTGATCCAATTGCGGCACACCTCATATGCAGACGCCTCAGACGTGGAACCTGCAAACCGTGCCTGCCTCTGGACGTGAGCCCGAGGTGGGAACTAGGTGTATATTCCATGAGTAAAAATGAATTAGGGAGCAAACTCATCTCAATGGTCCCAAGCCGGTTGTTGAATCATTGATATTTTCCCAAGGTGTGTAGTAGCTTGCAGATGAGGATGTTGTCTTGTTCATTCCATGGAAATTGTCTTCTGCCGAATTCGTAACGGCGCCTCCACTGTCGCCACGGTCCATTACATCAGTAGTGGTGGAAACTACATCGAACCAAATTCCATCGATGTAGACTCTACTTTCTGGATCGTCTACTATGCCATAATCAAGATTACTCGTCGCTCCGTGGATGACTATGTTAGCTCCGGCAGCTGAGCGATCAGTAAAGCCGGTTATCGTTGTCCAATCATTAGTGTTACTCCATACCGCCCGTTCGCTGTCATCCTCACTGCTTTGCTCCACCCAGGCGCAGTCGCATTCTGCTTGGTACAAGTCAATTTCTACGTCTCCAACCTTGTTCCACCCTAGCCAGTCCTCGGTTGGCTGGAAAACATCGTCGCCGGAACCACTGGCGTCATCCACACAATGGCCGGCAGTGATGAATCCATCAACGCCGTTACGTTCCATAGGCAGTCCTATGGTACAGTACGAATGATTTTTGGACTCCATCTTAATTCCGCCAATGAGGGGGGTTACAGTTGGAATTAGGATGGGTGCAAGACGCATCAACTATAGTGTCGAACTTTACCTGTACTGATAGATCCGCATATCTGCGCTCAATTATGTCTGTGTAATATGTCTCATTTTTTTCGACAGTAATTTGACTTGCGTCAACAGTAACTACCAAGGCGTGATGAAGGCCGCTAACAGATACACCGATTAATGGCAAATTGGATCCCACCACATCGTCTTGTGCGACACGTAGCTTTTGTTCTAATGCAGATTCAATTTTGTACCTTTCTATTCTTTCCTGTTCCATTTGATCTAGAATGTTTTCATAATTTACAACGTCCTGTTTTAATTTTTCAATCTTTGATTGCAATTTAGCAATTTCTGCTGACGTTCTATTGCCGTCACTAATCATCGATTGGAGTTGTTTTTGGAATTCCTTCAATTCGCTCTTTGCAAATGAATATGGCTCCATCACTTCCCTCAACTTTTGAACTTTTGCTAATGCCTTGTTATCGTCTTGATCGGGTACTGCGCTAATTTGCGTTATGGAAACTGAGAGGATTATTGCAGATGACGATACTACAACCAATGCAATTTGTGTCGTTTTTGAAGTATTTTTCATGCTGTTGCCACTACATGTGCGCCCCCGTGTTATATAAGCACGTATATTAAAATCTGGAGTGCCTAATAATTTCATTAAAGATCAGATAGTTTTCTAATATTTTGTATTCATAATATGTGCTCAACTTCGAGATGAATATCAATCAAAATATCGGATCTTTAATCATATCAGTATGCCTTTTTGGAAGATAGGATCCAGATCCGCGACTCGGAGGCATAGGAGTGACCCGACAGGCAGCAAGCGGAGTCGCTGTGACGTAATGCGTAGCAGACGCATTTGGAGACGCGCCGCAGCCTCCACATGACAAATCTCGCGCGCGGACGGACGCGCCGTGCCCCCATCGAGGCCAGCGTCGACAAATAACCAACGGGAGGATGACCACTGCGGCGACAATATTTTGGCCTGCGAGCACCTGCCGCCCTCAACTATGAGGGCGTACGACCTGCCGAATATGCGGCTGAAGCGAGAGGCAAGACTTGACAAGTTTACCAAGGATACAGGTGTGCTTATCCATTGCACGGGCGTTCCAACAAGCAAGGAGAGGCGATCCCTGACATCAAGGACATCTGTACGGCACGCAGTGTGGATACTGCAACCTATGCAGAAATTGGTTTGAGCATCACCACTTAGAGGTCGACCACGTCATACCAAAGGCCAAGGGCGGGCCCGATGATGGTGACAATTCAGTTACTGTGCAAATACTCAACCGCATCAAGGGCATGCGCACCACGGAAGGAGGTTGGTGCGTAATTGACATTAGTCCTGTCTGTGACCCGTCTGTGAACTTGGTTTATTGCACATTCAATCTACAAAAGACTGAAATCTATCTATAGTGTGTTTTGTTTTTGAATATACATGTGTGTTGTTTTGGCAGACATAGATTATAGAGCATGAAACGTGCAAGTGTGATAGCAGTAGATATCATTTGTATGATGGAATCTTTTGCCCTTTTTATGAGCGCAGATAAATCTGTTCAGGACGTTGATATTCCATGTAATCGACAATATTTTACCAAACCGCTTTCTGTTTTTGGCCAGAGGCGCATACAACAGTGTAGCCTGTGATTCTTTGTCTCTTCTTCTGCTCCAAATTGCCTCGATAAATGCGCGTTGTTTGTATGCATCTTTGTCAAAGATTTCTGCTGCCTTTTTTCTGCTTGGTGGTTTGCCACGGTTTGTATGACCTGCTGTGTGATTGCGCTGTTTTATGTTCGGTTTCATGTTTGCATCAAATATTGTCTCGCAGTTTTGATCTGAATGTATCTCTTGTCTCCGTTGAATAAGCGTTTTTCAATCTGTGTATAGTTTTTTACGAGAAAGTTGACCACATATGGAAGCATTAACGTGACACTTGCATTGCGTGGAGTTGTGTATGATGCAAGTATGATCTGGTGTCCGTTTATTGAGTAATATGATATTTTAGGTACGTCTTGACGCGTGTCAGTTAAGTCGTGTAGTAAATGATTGGGTGTGTGAACCAAGATCTATGACTTATATGGTCATTAAAAATCACACCAAGTCAAGCGTCACGCAGATGCAGGATTCTATATACGCGCAGTGATGTGACCAAATACTAATATGTGATTTTATTATTGTGTCCAAAGAGCTTGGTTCATACGATTGGGTCTTTCTTGTTTTTCGTACCTGTCAGTCTCTATACCACACTACTGTATCACAATCGTACCTGTAGGTTCTTTTTTTACGTCTTGTTGACCGCCCTCAAAATCCTCGGATCCGTGCACAAGTATGCACTCTTTACCTTTTATTGGTACCGGATCTGTCCCCTATTTTTCAAGTTTATTTAGACACATATTAGCAGTATATGCCAAAATAGAATCAAACCAGTCGAGATCAATTGTTTGCATATGTTTTGTTACCCAATTAATCAGGCTCCGACTCGTCAACTTGCTCATCATGCATATCTCCAAGATCATTTATCACGTCACGAAAAGGAATATTTTTTGCAACTTTTTAAAGGCACAAAAAATCCATCTTGTCACGCGAGTGCACATACTTGCATCCTCCTCTATTTGTCTTCTTTTCCTTGGCACGGATGTGAATTTTTTCGTATCGCCGACATTCATGTCTTGCGCATAAAATCCTGCTCAGATTTGTGTGCCTGTTCGTAATACGGCCAATAACTTTCGCGTCGCTTGTGCTGTTGCTCTGTCACTGTACAGTCTGCCTCTATAATCTATTCTTATTTGAAACCCACACACTAAATTTACACAAACAACAAGCAGACGTCACATTCATCACAAGCCATGTATAGTAATGGGCGTCATTCTCTGTGTAGCATAGTATGTTGTGGCAACCTACTACCATATGTTGTCATTCCACCACACTTTACAAACGATACGTCGATAATATTGGCTAGTCGACGTTGTTTAGCATCCCCTTTATTCATATTCTAATTATTCAATTGAGATGCCCCTATATACAATTTTTGATAAGCGCGCAGTTACGTTTATACATATGAGCTTACTGAATATATACACATAAAACTCTGGCGATGTTTGCAGATGACTTTGCAAGTACGATGCAGGTGGCGATTTGATGAATTACGCACCAACCTCCATTTTCGTAAAAACTTTATAATTTATCTGTCCTAATTCATATTGATCTTCTAATATCTCATTTTTTATATATGATCAGAAATATTAAAATATTCCCATATATTATACTTTCTATTTGATCCGATCAAATATGATCATTAACATTCAACGATATTGTAGATTATTCAAATAAAATCATATAAAACACATTGCTAACTACTGGCGCAGCCGGGTCAGGACAGTATTTCCCGTCACCGTGGGGGTGGGGATCCGGCGCGGTCGCGCGTGCAAGGATGCTTGACGTGCGGAGGTCGCGGCCCGTGCCGGGATGCGTCTGCTGCGACTCTACCATATGCCGCGCGCAGGTCGGCCGCCGCGGCTCAAAACCGCGGCATTCTTCGCGCTGGCCTTTCGAATCGGCTGGAGTTCGGGCATCTCGCGCGTTCGGGCGCGCCGGGACGCGCGCGGATTACGGGGCAGAAAACCCCGAATCAGGCAGGGCCGCCGGCCCGATCGGACTGCTTAAATACACCATGCTCCCGTCACTATCTATGGATAATAAGTCCGTCCTGCTCCCATGCCTGGCCGCCGCGCTTGTCGTTATTGCGATCGTGGCCACTCTACCCGGCGACGCGCACGCCCAGCAGGAGGTGCCGGCGGACTGGGCGTATGTCCCCGACGACCTGGGCCCCGGAGACACGTTCAGGCTGATGTTTGCGTCAACCGGGTACCACCAGACCCGGAGCAGCGATCCGACCCATTATCACGGTATCATAGAGGGCAGGGCCGCGTCCTCCGGGCTGGCTGCCTATAGTGACAGCTTCAACGCGCTGGTCAACACCGACTCCTACAACACCAACATCGTGGGCGTGCCAGGTCCGGACCTCATAGAGTACCGCATAAGCGACACGAGGATTGCAAACAACGTGATCGACCCCGGGCCTGCCATTCCAATATACTGGGTAAACGGACCAAGGGTCGCAGACAGCGGCACGCAGCTCATCTATGGGTCGTGGCAGACGGGTATCAGCGACGTTAGGACTGAGCACGGCAGGCTCTTGTCGCCCGAGGCGTCCTACCGCCAGGGCCCGCACAACTATGACAACTTTTGGTTCGCCACTGGCATGTACGAAAGGGATGCCATAACGGGCGGCGGGTACTATGCCCTCGGCGACTCCTACGTGGGTTGCACCTATTACAGCGGCGGCTACGGCGGCCCCGGACTGGGCGACCGCGTATGCAGCGAGCACGTGAGGGTGGGCCTCTTCGGGTTGTCCGACGTCTTTCAGGTCCAGCCTGACGGCCCGACGACTCCGCCATCCGGAGGGAATACATTAGTTTCCGCAACTGCATTCACTCAAGTCTACGAGAGGGGCGGCGACCGCGCCCGCGAGGGTGACACCATTAGAATTACAATCGATTTTATCCCACCCCCCACGTCTACACTCGCGCTTAACATTACGCTCTCGCACACTGGAGAGACGCTTGATCCGCGAGTGGCGGGCACGCGCATCCTGGTAATCCCGGCCGGCACCTCACAGTTGGAGCTTCGGGTTCCCACAATCGACGACAGGACGTCAGAGTCGCTCACTGGCAACACGGTGACGATCACCCTAAACCCCGGCGATTACACCCTGAGCCCGCGCCCCTGGCAAAACGTTGCCACGGTGACCCTGCGGGACACCAACAACCTGAGCCAGTACAGCCCGCCCCCACCGACCACGGTATCCATAGGGCTGTCTGGCGGCGGCTCTGAGGGCGACCCAGTGTCCTTTGGCATCGGCGCGTCCCCCGCCCCGTTGCAACCCCTGCCGGTCAACGTTACATTATCCGGCACCGGCGGCGTGTTGAACGCATCCGACGCAGGCTGGCGCATCATAGTGATACCGCCGATCGGCTCGTACACCCTTGAGGTCCCGACCATAAACGACAACGTCATAGACGACAACACGGTTACACTCACGATAAACCCTGGCGACTATAAGTTGGGACAGTTCCACACCTGGACCGTGAACGTGCAGGACGCCGGCACCAGCCAGGAGCTGATGCAGCCGCCCGTGTACGACAAGCTCATCCAGGCAGAGAATATGACGACAGTCGAGATAGATCCAGCGTTGGTCGCCAACGTGACCGCGATGGCCAACCAGACGCAGCACGGCAACGCGCACGTGGACAGGTGGAACCGCGTTTTAGCTGCCTTTGGCGAGATCGACCACTCAAACCCGATGACAGCGGCAGAGGCACAAACCAATGCAGAAAAGTACAGCAGCCCGCTGTGGCCTCTGATAGTCGACGTGCTTACATTGCTAGAGGCGGCAGCAGAACAGGACAATCCGCAGACGCCACCTGACACGCCACCTGACACGCCACCTGACACGCCACCTGACACGCCACCTGACACGCCACCTGACACGCCACCTGACACGCCACCTACTATAGACCAGGCGCTGATCAACAGCGTCAGGGAGCTGGCGGCACAGACGCACCACGGCGACGCGCACGTGGACAGGTGGAACCGCGTTTTAGCTGCCTTTGGCGAGATCGACCACTCAAACCCGATGACAGCGGCAGAGGCGCAAACCAATGCAGAAAAGTACAGCAGCCCGCTGTGGCCGCAGATTGCAAAAGTACTGACACAGCTTGAGTCAAACTAAGTGTAAATTTCGTGCCTAGATTTTCGCCATTCGTGTGAATTTTTTTGTCCCATCTGATCCAAATACTACAAGTTGGCATATTCGGTATTAAACGAACCGTCAAAACTAGCTAGTGTCACAACCATACATAGAACTCTTCTGTGAGGCGCTGGACGCCTGCCTGCTGCTGGCGTAGGTGACTCTATTACACGAAAAGTCGATCCGCCTAGGTTGCAGAGCCAGTTGTCGGCTTGCCAGCATGAGTAAGCGTTGGATTGCGACGAGTTTATTTTTGCTCACGAGAACAGCCGGCCGCTCACTGAGGAGTAACTTGAGCTTATGCAACCCGACTTTGAGGAAGCCATGGAGCAGTGGCGCGCGGTAGGGTTGTGTATATGTGCGTGTTATTGTCATTGCATGATGCGTACGGTTTGATTGACAAATGTTTTCGAGCTGATTTGCGGTGTTGGTGCAGTTGATGTTCAGTTCGACTAACTTTATGTCATCTCTTTTCAAAGTTGCACCAAGTTCTCTAAGTTTACGATGGGGATCTCAGAGCGCGCAATCATCACTATTGTCTCTACACAACTCTCATCTTGGCTCGGTATATGTAATATTTCAGCCTCTGTCTCTGCTGCTGCTGCTACTACTACTGCTGCTGCTTGTGCTTGTACCATAGGCCGTTGCCACTCATATATCATCTCATGGGGCGCCTTTTTTCACTTGTCCAGTGCGAATATGTTCTTTACAAAATGAACTATCTTTTTCTCAAAAAATAAAGAACACAAGATCAAATACATATTCGGATTATTTTTTTGGGGAAATATCTAAAAACTAAGTGAAAATCTATTTTTGTTAGTAAGACGGTGATCACACATAATTAATTAAGATGCATAACTTTTCAAAGTATAGAATGAAGATTCGAATCTTTGATACTACCCTTCGAGATGGGGAGCAGACCGCAGGTGTATCACTGTCCCCTGAGCAAAAACTTGAGATTGCAAAAAGACTTGATGCACTTGGAGTCGACGTCATTGAGGTTGGTTTTCCGACTATATCAGAAGGCGAACGTAAATCTGCGAGATTAATAACCCGTGAAGGATTATCATCTGAAATTTGTGGAATGACGAGGCCTAACAAAAGAGATATTGACATTACTGCTGACACTGGGCTGAGTTACATCAATACGTTTGTTGCAACATCGGATATTCACTTACAACATAACCAAAAAATGACAAAAGAACAGGCAATTGAGCAGGCAGTCGAGGCCGTAGAGTATGCAAAGTCAAGAGGTTTAAAGGTAGAGTTTGGAGCAGTGGATGCAACAAGAACTGAGCGAGGGTTTTTGAAAAAAATTCTGGGTGCAGTTGCAAAAGCAGGTGCATTTACAGTCACTATCCCTGATACTACAGGATGTGCCACGCCCGAATACATGACGGAGATTACACATGATGCCGTATCTGCTGCTGCTACTGCTGGAACACCGGTGAGTGTTCACTGTCATGATGACTTTGGATTAGCAGTGGCAAACACACTATCTGGAATCAAAGCAGGTGCTTTATGTGCACAGGTGACTATAAATGGGATCGGGGAGAGGGCAGGAAACGCTCCATTGGAGGAGATTGTCATGGCACTACAATATCTCCCACATAATCAAAAATACGAGACGGGAATAAGATCTGATTTACTATATGACACGTCCAGGTTTATATCAAAGGCTACGGGAATGGATGTGCAGCCAAACAAGGCGATCGTAGGTGCAAATGCATTTAGCCACGAAGATGAAATACACACCGACGGTGTGCTAAACGATCCTGAAACGTACGAGTCAATCAGTCCTGAAACTGTGGGCAGAAAACGACAAATACGCGTAGGGAAACACTCTGGAATTCTTGCACTAAATGCAATTTTAAACAAACACGGTATCAAACCAACAAAAGAACAGGCAACTCAAATTTTAGACATGGTCAAAATATCAGCTGATAAGGGGACAAGCATTACTGATTCAAATCTACTTTTGATTGCACGTAGTGTTCTTACAAATGACAGATAGATTATAGTGATTGCAATAAATAGTGACATCTACTACTATGTTAACCTCATAGATACCGCGCACAGAATTCAAGCAATCATATTTGAGATTGTGTATGGTTTAGATGATACATGTATTCAATTAAAAATAAAATATGAAATCAACAACTTGAACAAAAAATAGCTAGTAAATATAAAAAGCTAAATAAAAAAGATCATATCATAAATACACTAAAGCACCTTGCCAATACATTAAAAAAAGATAACTCAAACCTAAAAGAGAATAACACTGCTATGGAAAAACAAAGTCAAAAAAAAGATGCTGCCATACACAATTATGAGACAAAGCTCAACTTTATGAGAATGCCCATATACACCAATCATCAAAACAGGAAGCTGCGTGGACTAGATGTCTGAGATGAATTGTGTAAAAATATTGCTCTGTCGTCTGATGATAAGTCTAAAAGATGTATGATCTTATTGTTGTTATTATTATTATACCAAAATAGATTGGCTCACACTTATTTTTGCTATGATAATTGATTATACTTTGTTTTTGAGCTGTATAGTACAATTCATGTCTGGGCACTCTGATAGTTATTAAAAAATTTTATATTTTTATTATTAATTATGAATTATTTTGATATAATTAATAACAATTAAATACTGATACTAGTGCGCTGTAAATATGACAAAATTGATCCAAGTAAATATTGATGCCAAAGAGGTTGGCAAGGATAAAGCACAAGAATGGGTGCATGAGATCACCGATGTCTGTACTGATATGGAGATATCTGATGTAAACGTAACCGGGAAGAAGATCTCTTTTCAGACAGGTCTTTTAGGGATGGATGACATCACTGTTTTTGCGAACATTGGACAAAAGATCGACGAATATGTTTCCATGGCAAAAGTATTTTGGATTAAAGATATATCTTGCGGTTAAGCTGCTCATATTTTCTATGACACACAAAAAACGTTCCCGGTTTATGGTAGTTGGTAAAGCGGGCGTTGGGAAATCCCAACTGATCTCATCACTTACTCAAAAAGAGGTGGAGATTGACAATCTCAAAGGATCTACTGTTTGTGGGGAGTCTCATAGTCGAGAATTCACTTTTGTCGATACGTCTAAAATCGTATTTGATTCTGATAACAAAGTCACAAAAACTACAATATCATCAATAAAGAAAAGTGATTATGTACTACTTGTTGCTCGTGCAACAAATCTAGATGAGGATCTAAAGTATCCACTCTCGTTGCTCAAAGATAAAAAAGGGGCAATAATAATAACAAATTGGGACAGAGTACATGACTCTGAGAATGTCGCCACTGCTCTCATACATCTAGAACAAAATCTGAGAATGCCAATAACTGCCATCGATGCACGAAATATTACTGAATCTCAAAGAGGTAAAATTTTTGAGACATTGAGGAATCCACACACATTCTCAAAAAAGACACTTTACACGAAAATCTCATTTAATCCAAAGCCAACAATCCTTGAGAGCGGACATGTGGGAATTGTAATTGGAGTACTACTTTTGTTGTTTCCTTCAATATTATCCGTTATTGGAGCCAACTATTTTGCTGGTTTTGTTCATCCTATAATAGAAGATCTTTTGAGTGGGACAGTAAACGAATTAAGAACACTACCCTCTCCACTAATGGGCATACTTGCTGGAGACTACGGATTTGTCACTATGGGACCTTTTCTTTTTGTCTGGGCAGCTCCTGTGGTTGTTATATATGCATTATTACTTGGAATTTACAAATCCACGGGATTGCTGGATCGTACATCACTTGCAATTCATCCACTGGTAAAGAGAATTGGGGTAAGTGGAAAGGATGTGACCAAAATAGTGATGGGGTTTGGCTGCAACGTACCTGCAGTTATTGGCAGCCGATCTTGCTCTGATTGTTCTAGAGGTACGGTCGTCTCTACAATAAGTTTGGGTTCGGCGTGCTCATATCAGTTTGGTGCATCAATTGCTGTTTTTGCTGCTGCTGGTATGCCATGGCTAGTAGTGCCGTTTCTGTTTTATCTAACTATAACTACTATAATTTACACTAGACTAGTCAGCACAAAGAATAACCGCTCTAAATTAAACATGCCGGTAATTGAGGGACAGACATTCTTTGAAAAGCCAACATTGGGTCCGATCTGGAGAGAATCAAAGCAAGATATGTTACAATTTTTCAAGACAGCATTGCCAATATTTTTTGCAATTACATTTGCCGCATCTATGCTAAACTGGGCCGGTGTTGTGGACTTTTTTGCAGACGGACTTGGTGCTATAATGGGTTTATTCAACCTACCTGAGGATGCTGCTCTTGCTGTAATTGCAGGTTCGATTAGAAAGGATGGATTACTATTACTTGCAGGACCTCATTTGGCAAGCTCACTGTCTGCAATGCAGATATTAACAGGTGTATATCTTGCAGGGACGCTGCTACCGTGTTTGGTGACTTTTATGACTATAATACGTGAGATGTCATGGAGGTTTGCGCTCAAAATGGTGACAAAACAAGTTGTTGTTGTAATTGCGTTTACATTGTTATTGGCACACGCTGAAAAGGTTTTACACCTTTTTGGAATTTGATTAGATAATATTAAAAGACTGTTTGAAATTTTTGTACAATGATAATTTTTATGGTATTTGGTCTACTCTATATATCAAATAAAGATGTGTGAAATATGTATTGAGTTTTGAATTATTATTACTTTACATGATATGTGACTCAATTTGATTCACCCTAGAATAGCTGAAAATTTTTCAAATAGATCGTGCCAACCCTCATCTAGTCTTTTATATGGTATATTGGGTGTATGTTTTTCCTCCAAGATACTGTCACGATACGATTCTCCACACACTGAATCTATCCATTTTTCATAATTCTCCAGCCATTTCATAGATTCAACAAGCATGTGCAGTATGTGATGCATCTGTTCTGGAGTCTTTGGTATGGTACGTTGTGGAAGCTGATCAGGGGACCATACATTTGGTATTAGTGCGCTGACTTTGATGAATTTTGGCTCAAATTCATGACGCCATAAAAACAACCCATCATTTTTTGTCGAAAACATCATTCCAAAACCCCACATGATTACTCGCCTGTCCTGTTTGCAAAATGAGTACTGACTACTCCCATCATCTGGATTCGGTGGCCTTTTTCTTGTAAACCCATACTTTAACAATAAATTTTCTTTGTGTTGTATGTCAATTCCTATACAGTACAACTGACTTGTAAACAATTTTTTCCATTTATTTTGAAGACGTTTGGGAATGCGTAGCATCTGTGATTGATCATTTTTCTTTTGTATGGAATCTTGCACTCATATCATCTCCTGTTTATCATTGATGTACTTGTATCAAATATCGTATACCTCAATTGACATCTCAGATTGACTACACTCACTCATTACATCTAAAATGCTTTGTCTGTATTCGGACTCTTGCGTTTTGTATTCATTGAACAGATTTACTAGTAGTCCATGAATCACTTTTCTCTTTGATCTGATACTAAAAGTACTTGAATTCTCCATACTCGCGCTAGAAAATCTTTGTATATTAAGATTTTAATGAAAATTATTAATGAACATAAAATACCATTACTGTATAAAAAATATTCAATAAAATTATTTCATACTGTTATCTGTGTGTGATTTATTTATATAATATATATATTTATGATTAAAAATTACTATATATATTATATAAAATACATTAAATTTTGGTCATAACACAAAAAAAAGTTATTTTATACAAATTAAATGAGATGCCACATCATAAACCCAAATTTTTGAAACTTGCATTATAATGGAGATACATTATTATTAATAATTAATAGAAATTTCATTAAGTTTAATAATACTGTTCTTATAATTAGTTTAATGTTTGAAGCAATTATAGTAGGTGCAGGTCCATCAGGTATTGGTATATCAATAATACTACAAAAACTTGGGATAAATTTTACGATTCTAGAAAGACATGATGTTGGCAGCTCTTTTCTCAAATGGCCAAAACAGATGAAATTACTGACACCTTCATTTTTTAGCAACACCTTTAAAATGACAGATCTCAATGCAATAACCTATGACACCTCACCTGCACTCACACTACAAACAGAACATCCTAGTGGACACGAGTATGCAGCATACTTGAAAAACATCTCACAGCATTTTGAACTACCTGTACAGAACAACGTCAATGTGAACTCGGTACTCACAACTGAAGAAGGATCTTTTATCCTAAATACTAGCAAGGGGAATATGGAAACAAAGTTTTTGATCTGGGCTGCAGGGGAGTTTCAGTATCCAAAAAATAACTCGTTTCCAGGAGCTGAGCATTGCATTCACAATAGTCTAATCTCTGATTGGAGTGAGGTTCAAGGCGATAGTTTCTTTGTGATTGGGGGTTATGAAAGTGGTATGGATACTGCGATTAATTTAGCAGAACGTGGCAAGCGCGTCACTATAATTGACAGTGAGAACTTGCTAAATAGCGATGATATAGATCCGAGCAGAACAATATCTCCGTATACAAAAGATAGACTGCGCAGGGTCAATTCTAACAATACAATAGAGTTTCTTACTGGAAGGGCAACTAGGGTGGAAAGAGAACTAGATGGTGAGTATGTGATTTATACTGAAAAAATGAAAATTAGATCAAAGACAAAACCAATCCTTGCTACTGGTTTTACAGGAAGCCTCTCAATGATCAAAAAATTGTTTCATTGGAAGGATGGAAAAGCACTACTGAACACTTTTGATGAGTCTACTCGAACACCTGGGTTATATGTGACTGGACCATTGTTGCAACAGCATGATATGATCTTTTGTTTTATCTATAAATTTCAGCAGAGATTTGCAGTAGTTGCAAATCACATTGGAATAAAACTCAGCAAAGATGTATCGATAATCGAAGAGTACAAAAAAGAAGGAATGTTTCTTGATAATCTAGATAATGTAACTGATAAATGTGCATGCTGAAACTAATTTTCCCTTGGCATATGATTTGATGTTTTCTGCAAATTGATTTTCAATATGTAATAGCATACACAAATCAGTATCATTTTGTGCTATAATTGGTCTTGTTTGTATTGATGCTATTATCATATTAAGTAATGCTTAATTTAACATTAGGATATTATAAGTATACCTTGTATCAATTCATCTTATGACAATTAGTCTTGTGTGCCGTGAGTGTAAAAAAACGTATGGCTCAGAGTTTCGTTATGTGTGTGATGAATGCTTTGGGCCACTTGATGTCATGTATGATAATGTTGGTAGAATTGAGCGTAATACATTTACAACACGTGAGCAGACGTATTGGCGATATCATGAATTACTACCAATTGAGAACAAATCCAATATAATCAATATTGGAGCAGGAATGACTCCACTTTTGCGTGCTGACTCACTTGCAGAACAGTTAGGACTCAAAAATGTATATATAAAAAATGACTCTGTGAATCCTACATTCTCATTTAAAGACAGGCCAGCAGGCGTGGCAGTATCAAAGGCAAAAGAGTTTGGTATGTCAAAGGTCGGATGTGCATCTACAGGCAATTTGGCATCTGCAACTGCTGCACATGCTGCAAAGGGAAATATGCCTTGCCATGTGTTTGCCCCTCACAGTATAGAGATGGTCAAGATAGCGCAAGCACTCTCTTATGGTGCTGACTTTGTTGCCGTTGATGGTACGTATGATGATGCAAATCGCATTGCAGCGCAAGCAGGTGACAGATTTGGCATTGGAGTTGTTAATATTAACATGAGATCATATTATGTAGAAGGATCCAAAACACTTGCATATGAGGTAGCAGAACAATTAGAATGGAATACACCTGATCACCTTTTAGTTCCCGTTGGTAGCGGTGCCATGCTCAATGCAATTTGTAAGGGATTCGAAGAGCTAGGCGCAGCATCACTACTGCACAACTCTGAGGATATATCACACATGAGAGTACATGCAGCACAACCAAAGGGATGCGCACCTATAGTGGATGCATTCTCTAAAAACTCTGATACGGTATTTCCAGTCAAAACTCCTGATACTGTGGCAAAGAGTCTTGCAATCGGTGATCCTGGTGATGGCAATTATGTCTTAAAACGTCTAAAACAGTACAATGGCGTTGCAATGGAGACTTCTGATGCTGAGATTGTTGATGCTATCTTGACACTTGCAAAGACTGAAGGAATATTTACAGAGCCTGCAGGTGGTGTTGCAATTGCCATGCTTCAAAAGATGGCAGAGCAAAAGATGATAGACCCCAGTGATACTGTGATATGTTATGTGACTGGTAATGGATTAAAGGCAACTGAGGCGATAATGGACTCACTTCAAAAACCCCGTGCCCTCAAAGCAGATGCTCAAGCAATAATTACAGAGGTTGAAAACCGTAGATGAGTGATATAGTATCGATAACTTTTGTTATTCCGTCTGTGTTAAATCCTGGTGGCGGCGGAGAAGAAAAGATTCCAATTAATGTATCGTCATTGTCTGATGCATTTGCCAAAGTTGTAGATCTTCGTGGTCCTGATTTTGCAAGACGTGTAATGGAGCCTGATGGTAAGACACCAAGACAACTAATCAATGTGTATGTAAATGGAAAGAATGCAAAGTTTGCAGGTGGAATGGATATGGCTTTGCAGGAAGGTGACGAGGTGTATATACTTCCTGCTGTTGCAGGTGGTGGTAATAGTGGCAGCAGTAGCAGCAGCTCTGTATCTGTATCTCAAGAGATTAATCACTCTGAAAATCAAACGATGGAACTAGACTCAAAAGATTTGGAGCGATTTTCACGCCAGGTCATGCTAGAGCAGATTGGATACAATGGCCAGTTAAAATTAAAACAAGCAAGGGTGTGTGTGGTCGGTTCAGGTGGGCTTGGAAATCCAATATGTGTTAGGTTGGCTACGATGGGTGTGGGACACTTGCGTATAATTGATCGTGATACAATAGAGTTGACTAACCTCCACAGACAGGTGCTCTTTGATGATGGCGATGTTGGCCAGGTCAAAGTAGAAGTTGCAGCGCGCAAGTTGCGTGCATTGGCGCCTGACTGTGATATCGAACCCATTCCAATGTCAATTAGCGATGCAAATGCTGTTGATGCCATACGTGGTTGTGATGTTGTAGTTGATGCACTTGATAGTGTAAATGCTAGATATGCTCTGAACAAGGCATGCATAAAACTTGGCATTCCATTTGTGACTGGTGCTGCTGTGGGTGTCTCTGGACAGGTATTTACAATATTGCCAAAAAAGACTGCTTGCTATTATTGCATGTTTCCTGACTTAAATGAGGATGAGATGCCAACATGTAGTATCGAGGGTGTTCATCCATCTATACTGTCAGTGGTAGGTGGAATTGAAGTATCAGAAACTGTTAATATTATAATGGGCAAAGATCCTGTTTTATCTGAGCGCATACTTCACATTGATATTGAAGAGATGAACTTTAACAAGACTAGAACGTTTCGTGCAGCAGAATGTCCAGTATGTGGGGATAACATACAAACAGAAAATGTCAAACTAGTACCTGAGAACACACAAAAAGCACAACAACTCATACTAGAAGAGTTGTGTGGCAGAAATAGAGGCAAGCGAACATTTGCAATCACCCCACCTGTCTCTTTTGATGTAGATGTGGATGCCATATCAAACATGGCACGACAAAAGGGATTTTTGGTGGAGAATCAAGGAGACTTGGGGTTGTCGATGCGTACTTTAGAGTTCTCAGTTAGTGTAATGAAGAAAGGCTCTGCAGTGGTAGTAGGTGCAAAAGATGAACAAGGTGCGATCAATCTGTACAATGATCTGATTAAAAATACCCAAAACTAACTTTGCAATATTCCATTTAATATTACTATGATATCGTATTTAGAATTTATTTAATTATATAATTTTATAAAATATATTTAAATTAGTATGATCTAAATTTGTACAAGTGTGAGTCTTGTCTCTACATTTGTTTTGATATGATCCTCTGGGATCATCTCAGGTGATGGTGGTGGTGGTGCATGTATTGACACATCAGCTATAACTCTGGCTCCAATCTCTGTCCATCTTTGTGACATATTGCGCAGTTTTCGTTTATCGTCAATTACCGTCTCACTTTGGGCAGACCACTCACAACTCATAATGTATTTTTTTGCAACTCTGTGCATCTCGCGCATTCCACACAACATCGTATCATCTGGTAGATAATTTAGCAACCTATGGGTAAATATCATATCGACTGCCGAGTCTGCAAATGGCATGCAGGTGATCATTGCCATTACTCCTTGTATGTGTGGAATTGTGTTTTTTGCAGACTTGACTGCATTATAATTGGGATCAAGTCCACACGTGATTATACTATCTGGTACGAGTCTGAGGTCTATACCCGTACCACAACCTACTTCTAGTATACTTGTACAGTTCATCTCATTTATGGTGTATACTATTCTGCCTGCAAACTCTGCATCATATCTTAACTCGTTGAGATTTGCGTACTTGTCCCAAAACTCTTTGTCATATGTGTTTGTCATATTGTAATCATTTAATTAGTGCATTCACATTTACATTTTACCATCGTGGTGTCAAATGTACAGTCATGCATGCCATCATCACTTGTACTACTTGCAACTGGAATCTCACCCATGCATTCACTATGCCTGTTTTTTTTACAAAACCAACATATCATTACTGTTTCTTCATTTACAGCGCAGCTTGTCATTGTACTGTATTATTATACACCATCTAAAAAACTAATCTTTGACAATTAAATGAACGTGAGCCACTGATCAAATCTCTTGTCTTGCCCCATTGTGGCTTTACCGTACAGTTTTTGTAATTGCTTGGTTATGTTTCCGATCTTGCCACTACCTATCACTGCATTGTCAATATATGTGACTGATTTGACTTCTGCTGCTGTTCCTGCCATGAATACCTCTTGTGCTGTGTATAAATCATCTCTATAAAGATCATACTCTAATATATCCAAACCTTCTAACTTTGCAATTTGCATCACACTGTCTCTAGTGATGCCCCTAAGACATCCTGTTGAGAGTGGTGGTGTTAGTATTTTGTCATCTCTATATATAAAGATGTTTTCAGCACTTCCCTCCGTTACTTTGCCATCTGCATTGAGCATGATTGCCTCATCATACCCGTTATCAAGTGCTTCCATTCTAGCAAGTGCGGCATTTGAATAATTTGCTGCTGCCTTTGCTTGTATTGGTTGTGAACGTGAGTCGATTCTAACCCAACTTGATACCTTACACTTGGCACCGGTAAACTTGCCTGCTTTTGACTCGCCCATCTTCCACGGCCAACACGATATCGATACATCAACTTTGTTCTTTGTGGGTGTGAGTCCCATCTCCCCATATCCGTAATATGCTAGTGGACGAATATAGCACTCTTTGTGGTTTGATGCACGTATGGTATCAATTATTGCATCTGTTATCTGTTTTTTGGTATATCTCATCTTCATAGAGTATAATTTTGCAGAACGAAATAATCGTTCTATATGATCATCGAGTCTAAATATGGCAGGGCCGTTTGGTGTATTGTAACATCTTATACCTTCAAAAATGGATGTAGAGTAATGCAACGCATGCGTCAATACGTGTACCTTGGCATCTGCAAATGGAACTAGTTTACCATTCATCCATATCTTGCCTGTCTCTTTCATAGCGGAGCCTCAACACATGCTAATTTAAAGAATTCAACTCGTGTGTGTGATGGTGGTGTTAAATTGATTAGTAGCGTCATACACAAAACTAGAAATTATAATACTGCATATGTGATGTGTGGACTGGACACTTGGTATTACTGCAATTGTATTGTTGAGTATAGGTCTTGTAGGACAAGCAATTGAGATGCGTCGCATGCGTGTTGTACAGTATGGTGATGAAATGGGCTCACCTAACATATTTGTGCATCGTAATAACTTCAAATGGTATGCGCTAATTGGTGCTGCGATAATACTTTGGTATGTGGCTGAGACGATCTAGTAATTGATCATTTTTATCTACTGTATGGTGCCAATCTCTTCAATAATTTTGTGTGGTTTTTAGAGTTTGGTGTGTATACTTGGCAAAAGTTTCTCATAAATGCATGTGCATCATATACTGCAACAGCTCTGAGATGTGGATCTTTAGAATAGTTTGCATATGTTTGATTTTAATGATATGTATATTTACTTGGAACTATATAGATCAGCCATATATACTCAAATTACTAATACATATTATGCGTGTTTAGGGTAACGCCAGGGTTGAATCATGATAAAGGCCCGAGAACAAACCCCAAATATGGCGGATAACGGAAAAACCGTTAACGCCAATTATTCTTTTAATTTTATGTAAAGTGTCTTGTGTGATTTATGTTTGTGATTTATGTTTATGATTTATTATATATGATCTTGTATAATAGATTGCCAATTATCATCTTAATGCTGTGGAATTAATTAACGTGATCTCATCGTGTATTGATGATATTGCTTTTGCGACATTGTCTTGTGTATCCTCTATTACGATAATGATCCTAGATGTCTCTTCTTGTGCATCAATATTTAATATGTTGAGTCCTGTTTCTCCTACACGTGCGCTTGTACGTGATGCCACTTGTTGTACACGCCACATTTCATCCCCGATCAAAGTTATGACACCGCGCCTGTATGTTATGGTCGCAAGAGGATCAAAACTCTTAAAATATTTTTCATTGTTTTTGATGTAATCTGCATCCAAGAATAGTATGCGGCTGAATTCTATCTCGTCTTTTGTGTATGGTGACAGTATGACAAATTCGCTATACCTCTTGTCTTTTTCAAGTGATGCAAGTAATTTCTGAACTGCAGTAGTTTCTATTCTGAATATTGCACAGTTAGATTTACCTGTGACCATTTTAATGGGGTTCTCTGTTTGTTGTTTTTCTGGATTTTTAGTTCTAGTTATGATGGTGGTCTTTTCAGGTTTGTTGAGGTTTGTCACTATGATGGGCATGTCAACCCCGTTTTCTACCACCTCTTTGATGGCAACAGGATCTAATATCTTCATGCCAAACATACCGGCTAGTCTGGCCTCATTATATGATAACTGGTCAACTTCACTTAGGTTATGTTTGACTATCTTTGGATCTGCTGATACAACTGCACTGTCTTTCTCAAAGTTTATTCTTGTATTGTATTGTTTGTGGTATAGTATTCCCAAATCTACTGCTGTACGATCTGTTCCGCCGCGCTCATATGTTGTAATGATGCCTTGTTCTGTCTTGCCGATAAATCCGCCAATAGTTACGACCTCATTTGCATCTAGTATGGCGTGCATTGCAGTCATCTTTCTATTTGACTCTGTTAACAAAAAGTTTGCAGATTCGACATTGTTGTCAGTTATGATGGGCCAGTCCTCAATTTTCACAGAGTCAGCTTTTATACCATTATGAGTTAGTATGTATTTCATAATATGTGACATTAAGATCTCACCTGAAAATGCAAGTGACTTTGATCGGATCTCGCCTGTGAACTTTATGTCTTTGTTGTTGCTGTTGCTGTTGGCATTATCATCCTCATTATTATTATTGTTGCTGCCAATGATCGTATCGAGTGCACTTTGCACTTGTGCCAAGTTATCATCTACAAGTTTGTAACATTGCTGTTCTAGTTGCTCTGAGCCACTCAGGTACTTTTGTATTATGTTTGAGTATGTATTGCGTATTGAATCAAGTGAGACTTGAGATGCACGGTTTGGGTCTTGTGCATTTCTACCTTGCTCTAGCATCACATCTGTCAATGAACAAATCTTTGTGTTGTTATTATTGTGATCTGTGATTTTAGCAAGGGGTGCTGAGAATACTGCAATTACCTTTGTAGATTCTGCTTTTAACTCATTTATGCGCTCTATGATTCTTGGTATGTACACTCCATCAGGACCAAGCGCACTACCACCGAACTTTGCTATTACTAGGTCAGTCATCTGTTGTTGTGTGTATTGTATACGTCTATATGTTAATTGTTATGTTATTGGCATTTGATTGTGCCAAATTATTGTAGCATGGTCATAAATTTGACCTAAAATTATTTCTATTTTGAGCCTATTTGGCACATTGAATCATAAACTTAAAATTAATTCTGCTGCTCTTTTGGCCCCACTTGTGTCTTTGTTTGAGATCGGTCTTCCTCTCTGTTCTGCAAGTTTTGCTATAATTATGTCCTCTAGTCTGTTTGCATCTGTTGCTGTCAATCCTCCATTTTCTGCTGCATTTTGTTCTTGTTCAAAATGACCTTTAATGGGAATAAATATTGATGGAGTACCTGTTGATGCTGCCTCTTGTATGGTCGAGCGGCCTGCTAGTGATATTAGAATATCTGCTGCCAAAATGTATTCATGTAAATTACTAACATATTTTATTATCTTGATGTCTTTGTGTGTGTTATTGATGCTTTGTATGTTGATATTTTGTGTATTGATACTAGGGCCTAGTACAATTATTGTGTATATTTTATGATCTTTTTTAATTACATCTATTGCATAAAGAGCCTTTTTTAACAAAAATATTCCTGCATCCGTACCACCTACTGTTACCAGTATGGTTTTTTTATTATGTAGATTATAGATGTCGCGCAACTCTTCTCTTGTCTTACTAAATGTTCTTGTTATTGGTCCTAGTCTATGAATTTCATCTTTGTTGTCTTTTTGATTCTCTGGCATTATTACCATGTTGCATTGTTTTATCATACTGCACATTGACTTGTTCATTTTTGATTCTATTGCAGTGCCTGGCCATCTATTTGCAAACTTTGTGTTTAAAATGTCAGTTACAAGAACGTTTTTTATTTTCATATTTTGTGCTATACAAAGTGCTGCAAAGTCCTCATCACTGACCACTATGTCTGGACTATCTGACTCTATGATACTTTTTGCCAGCTTTTTACAGTTTTTGTAATATTGGTAATAACTCCACATCCATCTTATTGGACTTTGAAGATTACCCGTAAACTGATCTATTTTAAATTTTGGCGGTACATACACATCACATACTGTGCCTATTTTTGTATCTGCAAGTAATTGTGCGGCGGCTTGGCCTGTAATGAATTTAATTTCTGACTTTTTACTCAAATATGATGCAATTGCTGCGTCGCGTGTAGCGTGTCCTAGTCCGATAGGGCTTGTAAAAAAACTGATCTTTTTATTTGACATGTGTGTTATTGGGCTAGTGTAAATTTTTAGCTTGTTATTTGTGTACGTAAACACTACACATTAATTATTGTGTTGTTTTTGTAAAATGTATTTGAGTTTGTACATTTTGTAGTTGTTATTGTTGTTGATACGTGTACACGGACTTTTTCGTCAAGATTTAAATGCATTTTTACAGTCCTAATTTTGGGCTCATAGTCCAGATCGGTTATGACGTCGCCCTTACACGGCGAAGATCCGGGGTTCAAATCCCCGTGGGCCCATTCCCATTTGGGTTCAGGTCCATTTGTGTTGCTTGTCTTTTTGTTATATGGCACGACCTTGCCGTGAGGTTGGTGCGTAATGGTTTCATTAAAGATCCGATAGTTTTCTAATATTTTGTATTCATAATATGTGCTCAACTTTCTCCATTATCAAAACAAACCAAGATTGCATCAATCTTGTTTAGGGGTTGATGTAATTCTCGGTGGAGTTTCACGTGTCAAGATGCATGTAATACAATTAACCTTTTTAAAGTTCACGAGAGTACTAATGACATGGGCACAACAATACAAAAAAAGACATACACAGTTGTCCTAACCAAGGACTTGGAGGATGGTGGATTTGTAGGTACATGTGACGAGCTTCATGCAGTGTCCGAAGGTGATACGTTCGGTGAAGTGATGTCCAATATGCGAGAAGCAGTAGAACTTGCGGCCGAGGTGAGTGGCAACATAACTGACTTTAACATGCTAATAGTGGAGAAGTAATGTCAAAATTTCCGCTAGTGTCGGGTAACCAGATGATGCGATATTTGCAAAAAGGGATTTGTCATAACTCGGCAAAGTGGTAGTCACATAATACTACGTAATGTAGACCACGTCACAGTTGTACCTGTGGGAAACAAAAAACTCAGAATTGGAACTCAGTTTTCCATACTTTTGTATGCATGGATCGATAAAGACTTGTTTTCCAATGAATATGATCAAATTTAGTACACAGGCATGTTAAATAGAAATTTTTTGAGCGTACGTCACTTGATTAAGTCAGTACATAAGAAAAGCATGGTTTTGTTTGAAGTCTCAATCAAGTCTATGGCGACGAGCATAAGTCCGTGTACGCCATTTTTACACGATTTTATGCCTGAAAAGATCATATCAGTAGTTCAAAAAGTATAGCGGTGTTTGAGTCCGGATTCGGGTACATTGTCACTATGTGTTGTTTGTAAGGTCAGTGACATGATTGCGAGGTAGAAAACATATGTATCATATATCTGATCAGGCAGGTTTGCAAGCCCGGTTCAGCGCGAGGTTGGTGCGTAATTGACATTTGGACTGCCTGTGACCCGTCTGTGAACTTGGTTTATTGAACATTCAATCTGCAGAAAACTGAAATCTATCTATAGTGCGTTTAGTTTTTGAATATGCAAGTGTGTTTTGGCAGACATAGATTATAGAACATGAAACGCGCAAGTGTGATAACAGTATCTATCATTTGTATGATGGAGTTTTTTGCCCTTTTTCATGAGCGCAGATAAATCTGTTCAGGACGTTGATATTCCATGCAATCGATAGTATTTTGCCAAACCGCTTTCTGTTTTTGGCCAAACGCATGCGACGGTGATCAGACTCACTTGATGGTTTGATCTGCTCAGAGCAGTATCTGTACAGCGTAATTTCACATACTTCACTTGACTTCATGTTGTTGTATTATGCGATAACGTGGCATATATAACTATCGTAGAAACGTATAACATGCCAAGCTTTAAACGCAGTATCATCTGACACGATAACAACACACCATGACGCTGAGCATTAAGATTGCAAGGGGCAAAGAGTACCTGTACTTTCAGGCAGGCAAGGAGTCTCTGTATATCTGTCCCAAGGACAACCCTGCAAAGGTAAAGATGGAGAACTTGACTAGGGCGCTTGAACATACACGGGAGAGGATGAATCACTATGCAGACTCATACGAAGAACTTCTTCAGTTATTGCCCTCCAAAGACCGTAAATCATATTCAAGGAGGTAAGATATTTTGAACAAGTTGGATTCTAGGCAAGGTGTTCCTAAAGGGTGGGCCATGACCAAATTAAATGCCATTGGGCAGATCACTGGCGGTGGCACTCCGGATTCAACAAACTTGAGATATTGGGGTGGAGACGTACTTTGGGCAGTTCCAACAGACATTACAAAATTGTTAACAAACTATATTCATGATACAGAAAGAAAAATCACAAAATTAGGATTGAAAAACAGTTCTGCAAAACTACTTCCTGCTGGGACTGTTTTAATTACCACTCGAGCTACAATTGGAGAATGCGCAATTACTGCCAAGTCCATATCTACAAATCAAGGATTTCAAAACATAACCTGCAATAACAACTTTGATAACTTGTATGTATTTTATATGATAAAATACAATACAAACAAACTATTGCGTATGTCGTATGGAACTACTTTTCTTGAAATTTCAAAATCTACAATTAAAAATATAAAAATTAAAATTCCAAAACAAAAATTTGAGCAAACTAAGATTGCATCAATCCTTTCGGGAGTTGATGCATTGATAGAGTTGACACAACAAATGGTTGATAAGACTAAGCAATTAAAGAAAGGACTCACGAAAACATTGTTAACCAGAGGGATTGGCCACACGGAATTTATAACGAAGATTCTGGGGAACGTTGCCGAATTCACAAGTGGAGAATTTTTAGCAACAAAAGATTACAACCGTGGCAAGATCCCTGTTTATGGTGGAAATGGGATTTCCGGACATCATAATAAGGAACTAATTGCATATGATACAATAATTTTTGGCAGAGTAGGCGCATATTGCGGTTCAATACATTTTTCAAATGGCAAATCTTGGGTCACTGACAATGCCATATTTATTAGAAATCTCTCGGAACATATTATCATAGAATATCTTTACAGATTTTTATCCCATTTGAATATTCGACTTTTAGCTGAAGTATCTGCACAGCCAAAAATCACCCAAGACATTCTCACGCATATTAAGATCCGGTTTCCAAGTATAGACAAACAACGTAAAATTGCATCAATCCTGTCAGGGGTTGACGCGGTCTACAGCCATCTTGTACATGTCAATATGCACGTGAAACGGGCAATCTTTTTAATGTTCTTAAAGTCAGTAGTATCATGAGTACCACTATCCAGAAGAAGACATACTCGGTCACCATAACCAAAGATGATGAAGGACTTTTCATCGGGAGATGTGATGAACTACATGCAAATTCACAAGGTGAATCGTTTGGAGAGATTGTAGAAAACATGAAAGACGCGGTAGGACTTGTGGCCGAAGAAGTAGACAACATAGCAGACTTTAACATGCTTATAATAGAACAGAAATGACAAAGACGCCCAGAATATCAGGTAACCAAATGACACGATATCTACAAAGAAAAGGATACGTTATAATTTGCAGAAAGGGAAGTCATATAATGTTAAGAAAAGAAGACGTCATTACAACTGTACCTGCTGGAATCAAAACATTAGGTATTGGAATACAATACGCCATCCTTACTGATGTCAGTATATCAAAAACAGAATTCATTAATGATTACGATTGTGGGTTGATAAAGTAACTGACAAAGGATACAGACATGGGTATAAAATAGAACTGTTGAAAGCATACAATACTTGATCAAACCAATACGTCAAAGGAGTCTGATCTTGTTTGAAGAATCAATCAAGTCAAAATACACTAAAAGGAACTACACATCACACATAAATCAATTCAAAAGATTTACGAGTGTATCAAGCTTTGATCAATGGCTAGAAATTTCATCAAAAGATTTGCAAGTAATGTTAGAAGACTATGCAATACATCTAAGACACACCGCCAATCCCAATTCCATACCATCGCTATTCAAGGGAATAAGACATTTTTTTTGTGATGAATCAGGTTGATCTCAATTGGCATGTGATATACAAAATGTTTCCACAAAAACAAAAAGTAGTAGATCTAAAGTCATATACCACAAATGATGTTCGTTCAATACTATCTCATGCGATCAGTCTTAGGGATAAAGCACTGATCCATTTTCTTGCGTCAACAGGCGCAAGAATAGGGGTATTTGATCATAACTTGTCAATCAAACATCTAAAAAAAATGCCGGCCGGATGCACAGCAGTACTGCTTTATGCCGAGACGGTTGAAGAATACTGGGCGTTTCTCACCCGTCAGGCCACACTAGCACTTGAAGTATACCATCGCTTGCGCAAACACAAAGGAGAAACATTTCATTCCAACACTCCCGTCTTTTCTACATTAAAATTTGGCCCACGCCAGCTTGGTTGGAGTGGCTCTCGGTCTGCAATATACAGAATCGTGTCAAAAAGTGGCATACGACTTAAGCAAGGTGATCGTTTTGACATTCAAGTGGATCATGGATTTCGAAAACGATACAATACAATTCTCAAGCTTGAGAATTCAGTTAACTATAACATTGCAGAAAAACTTATGGGCCACAAAAATGGTTTGGATGGAGTATATTTTACACCATCCTTGAACGAATTATTTAGTGAGTTTAAAAAAGTGAGATCTAAATTAGAAGTTTAGTTAACACGTCACTTTTAGTTACACTTTTACACGTATTTGTCCTGTTAGAAGCTTTTGCATAAGGCCTTTTTTCAATTCTTCCAGTTTTTTCTTATATTCCTGATTTTTTTGGATGTATGCGTCAACCCCTGACAGGATTGATGCAATCTTGGTTTGTTCTGCTAATGTTGGTATGGGGAATTTGAAACCAACAAAGTTTTTTTGATACAAGTGGTTTATGGTAGAACCTGCTTTAAGTTTATTCAAGAATTTTTCAAAATAATCTGAAAATAATATGTAGTATAGAAACAGCGGTCTGTATTGATTATCAATTGGACGTATTACGAATACACCACTATTCAAAGTCGCAGGTTTTTTTGGCAACGACACAAATGCAATCTTTCCTATTGTACCATCCTTCGTAACTAGAATATCTGCATTTTTCAATTGAATATTTGGATCTTGAATGTAACGATCTTTGTTTACGTAGACACAATTCTCCCAATCGATTTTGCCATTTTTAAAATCTGTACCTGTGACAAGGTGGTAATTCCCAGTAACAAGATATTCGGATGTGGTTAAACCTTGCCAACCGATCCTACCTTTTAAACTAGAATTCTTGCCAAGTTGCTGTGTTTTCCATTCTTTTGGAATTTCAATCTTTTTGCCAAAAAGCCATTTTACTTTCTTAAACTTTTTGTGATTTATCCCTCGGGTCAACAACTGTTGCATCAATCCTCTTTTCAGATTTTCATATTTCACTATGATCTGCTGCGTCTTCTCAATCAATGCATCAACTCCCGAAAGGATTGATGCAATCTTGGTTTGTTCTTGCAACGTGGGTAGTAATATTGGTAACTTTGAATACTGTTGTGCGTTAACATTTGGTTGCACGCCTTGCGTTAATTCAGAAGTTACCCATGTCCAGTATACGTCGCCGTGCGTATAATGATGAAGAAAAACAGGCAATATCCTTTTCTCATTTAATTTAAATCGTATCAAATATCCTGCGTAAACACAAAGACCCTGATCTGAAGAAAACAAAAATGTCCTTCCAACAGAACCGGTTCGTGCAAAAAGAAAATCGTTTTGTTCAAGTACATATTGTTGATTGTTTGTTAATTTAGCAGAGACTTTTTCATCTTTCAACTGTCCTGCATCATTAATGTCGGTGATTCGTATATACCTAGCTAATTTTGAATCATATGGGAGTGCAGCATCCCCACTTCCATACTCTGGTTTTCTAGATGATATGTCAATTAATTTTTGAATTTTCCACTCTTCTGGAATTTTAATCTCTTTGCCAAACAGCCATTTGACTTTTTTATACTTAGATTTATTCATGATCTATACCTTAAACTTTAGTTCTTTGAGATCTTGCCATACCTTGGATTCAAGTTTCGCACGTTCCTTGTCGAGTTTTTTTAAATCTGTAATTACATTTTGAATATCTATTTCTTCCTCAGGTTCTGAAATGTCTACGTATCTGGGTACGTTAAGATTGAATTCATTCTCTTTTAATTCGTCATAATCTGCAACATGAGAATATCTGTCAATGTCCTTGAATGTATGAAATGTCTTTGTAATTTTTGTAATGTCTTGATCTCTTAACTTGTTTCTGTTTTTGCCTTCTTGGTATTCTTTTGCAGCATAAATGAATATCATCTTGTTCTTGCGTACTTTGGGTTTTTTGCGGTTTAGTATCATGACACATGCAGGAATACTCGTCCCAAAAAACAATTTTTCTGGAAGTGCAATTATGCCTTCTATAATGTCCTGATTTATCATATTTTCACGTATTTGGCCCTCGATGCCGCCCCTGAACAACACGCCTTGCGAGCATATGATTGCGGCCTGACCAGTGTTGTTAAGGTGAGAAAACATATGCTGGATAAAGGCAAAGTCTGCTTTGCCATTTGAGGGTGGTATGCCAAATTCAAATCTTCTGTGCGAATCACTTTCGGCAGCCTTGTTGTCCCAATCCATTGAAAACGGAAAATTGGCAAGCACTCTGTCGTATTTCTTGATGCTGCCCTTGTCGATAAGCTGCGGATTTGATAACACATCTCCATATGCAATTGTAAAGTGCGTGATTCCGTGCAAAACCATGTTCATCTTACACATTGCCAGATTGCCATAGTTTGACTCTTGTCCATCCAGCACCATGTTCCTTGGATCTCCTTTTTCTTTCTCTACGTGTTTTCTCGATATAATTAACATGCCTCCAGATCCGCATGTTGGATCGCATATGCGCATGCCTTCTTTTGGCTGTGTTATGTTCACTAGAAGACTTACAACCTCACGTGGTGTAAAAAATTCACCTCCCTTCTTTTTTGTTGCATCTGCAAACTGCTCTAGCAGATACTCATATGCATCACCAAATATGTCCTCTTTTTCAAGATCAGAATTTCTAAGCTGTGGCTCGTTGAAATGTGTGACAAGCTTTGCAAGCTTGTCATCAGGATATTTTTTGGGATCTGAATATTTTGTATTTGTAAGGACACCCTCAAGCTTTGGATTTGCTCTTTCAATCTCTTTGCATGTCTTGTCTATCTTCTCACCTATTTTCTTACTTGTTGTCTGCAGCTTGCGCCACCTTGCATCTTTTGGAACAAAAAAGTCGTGAAAGATCTCCATATTTGCTTCCGTTTCATTTTTCCCCTGTTTTCTAAGATTCTCTACATTTTCTTCGAATCTATCATTAAGGCGCTTGAGAAACAACAATGTCATTACAGGCTGCCTGTATTCTGAAGCGTCTAGGCTGCCACGCAAGATGTCTGATGCCTTCCAGAGATGGGACTTGAGTGTCTCTAGTGTTACTTTACTCAATGCACCTTGGACTATACCTGGCTTAATAGCAGTTACCCTGAAACAAACTACAAAGTTTTTACGTATGAATTTCCCAATATAACCATGTTCACTGTAGGCAAAGGTGATGAAGTAACAGAATCAGAGCTCCCCGCCTTGGAGCAACTCTATGCTATGGGGTATGAATATATGGACTCTGCAGACCTTGCAGGGGAGCGGCGTGACTGTGGTACGGTCCTTCTCTATGGTAGGCTTGAAGATGCCATTAGGCGACTTAATCCAAATCTTGATGAGGATGGCATCAAAGATGCTTTGGCACAGATTGACGAGGACAACTATGCGCACCACCTAGATATCGTAGATACAAATGAAAAGATCAGGGCCAAGCTTGTGGAACTGTCAGTTTCTGGTGGCTTGAATCCGATCACGGTGACACAAAAAACAGATGATGGCCCAATCGACACGAGGGTTCGTATTTTTGACTTTGAAAATACACAAACCAATAATTTTTTGGTAACGAATCAGTTTCGCCTCAACGGATTTGAACATTACATTATACCGGATATCGTAATTTTTGTAAATGGTATACCGTTGGTTATCATAGAATGCAAATCACCCGCAACACCGGATCCAATTCTTGATGCAGTAGAGCGAAAAAATTTTGCCAAATACCAGCAACAAAACCAGGGGTACGAACGCCTTTTCTTTTACAATCATTGCCTGATTGCCACATGTGGCACATTGGCCCGTGTTGGAACCATACGTGCAAGTGTAAATCATTTTGCAAAATGGACCACTCCGAACCCATTGACTAGTGAAGATGTTGAGAAAATGTGTGGGCGAAAACCCCGCGAGCAAGAGATACTAATTGCAGGATTACTGTCAAAAGAAAACTTACTTGATCACCTTCAAAACTTTGTATTGTATGAAACACGAAATGCCAAGCGCATCAAAATGATTGCCAAGCATCAGCAATTTCGTGCCGTGAATCAATGCATAAAAAAGACATCGGTACCTGCAGGAGACAAGGGAGGAGTAATATGGCACACCCAAGGATCGGGCAAATCATTTTCCATGCTGTGGTTTGCAACCCAGCTGAGGTACAAGTTTGACAACCCTCCAATACTCATAGTCACTGACAGAAGACAACTGGACAAGCAGATTCACGACACGTTTAGAAAATGCGGCTTTCCTGATCCAATCAAGGCTATGTCTGGTGCTCATCTTTCTGAGCTACTCAAATACCCTCATGGCAAGACCATCATGACAATAATTGACAAATTTGCAACTCCCACCAAATCATTTACCGATGAAAAGGTGATATGTCTGGTGGACGAAGCTCACCGAAGCCAGTACAAGATGAACGCTGCTCAAATGAGAATTGCAATGCCCAATGCCATATTCTTTGCCTTTACCGGCACGCCAATTACAAAAAATGAACAATCCCACACGTATCGGGTTTTCGGAGAACTGCTTGACAAGTACGGGTTTGAGGAATCCCAAAATGATGGCTCTACACTCCCGATCAAATACGATGGAAGAATGCCTCGTCTGTACGTGGAGGGTGAGAATTCAATAGATGAAATATTTGATAGAATATTCTCTGATCTTGATCCTTCTCTAAAAAACACACTCAAAAAACGATATGTGACCAAAACAAGTATTGCAGAGGCCCCACACAGAATCGCGCAGATAGTATCGGATTTGATCAACCATTACACGCAACACATAGAACCTAACGGATACAAGGCGATGCTAGTTGCACCTTCAAGGGAGGCAGCAGTCACATACAAAAAGAGAATTGACGAGATGAGAGGCCCTGTCTCAAAGATAATTATGACATCAGAACCAGGCGAAGTGGGCAAGGACGGGACCAGTTGGGACGAATACCATCTTACATCTGAACAACGCAATATTGAATCTGAAAAATTCAAAAACCCCGACGATCCGACCAAGATTCTCATAGTCGTTGACATGTTACTTGTAGGGTATGACGCTCCAATATGCCAAGTGCTCTATCTTGATCGCAGCATACGTGAACACAATCTACTTCAGGCCATCGCACGTGTAAACCGGCCTTATGATGACACAAAGAAGTACGGATTGGTCGTGGACTATTCAGGGGTTATGTTGGATCTGCAAAAGGCCCTTGATGCATTTGATACAAAGGATGTGAGTGGAGCTCTGACACCCGTCTCTGAACTTCTTGCTATACTTTGTATGCGGCATGCAGAAACAATGTCTCTGTTTGACAGAGTCGATATTACTGACAAAGATCAGGTGCTTGAGCACTTTGGTTCTGAGCACAGTCGCGACTTGTTGGCGCGCAGATTTAGACTGTTTTCAAGCGCCTTGGATTCAGTTCTTCCAGGGAAAGAGGCAGAACCTTATATGGATGACTTTAAGGCTGTGGCCGTTGCATGGCAGACCGTAAAAACGTTTTACACTAATGATACATACAGTACCCATCGATATGCAAAAAAGATTCAGAAAATTATAGACAAGCATATACACTCCCTTGGCATATCTATACTTGTGGATCCAACTGAAATAACACATGAGAATTTCTTGGTAACAGTATCAAAACACGTTCCCAAAAACAAACGAGCACAAGCTGCCATGATCAAGAATCGGGCAATACAGATAATCAAAGAGATGATGGCAAACAATCCCGCATACTATGAAAAACTCTATGCGCGACTTAAAAGACTGATTTGTGATGAAGAAGCACGTAGACAAAAAAATGCAGGGTACTTTACCAACCCCGAGGCATATGAGGAAATCTACAATGAGGCCCTTGCAGAAGAAAAAGAACGCAAGAAAGTATTTGGAGCATATCATGCTACACAGTTTGAATTTTCACTATATGGACGGCTTAATGAAACTCTGGGCAGGGATGCCTCACTTGACCTTACAAAGAAAATATTTAAACAGATAAAACCATTCACTGAAATGGTGGATTACAAGCAAAATCCCGGCATAGAAAAGGACATTAAAAAAATAGTATATGAAACACTGTCAAGTCACATGCCCCTTGCTCAAATAAACGACATTATGGATGAGACTGTGACACTTGTGAGGGTTGTGTTATAAGCATGAGTATAGGTTCGATTTTGAATGGTATTCCCTATACCATAGTGAGGAGTCGGCGTAGAAAGACCTCTCAAATTCGCGTGGGCCCAGATGGTGTTGAGATACGGATTCCATTTGAAAAACAGGATGCAGATATCATAAAGATGCTTGTTCACTACCGTAAATGGATCTTAGAGAAATATCAAAAAATTCAAGCCGATAGGATGCGCTTTAAGATTCGATTGAATACATTACACATCATACAACGTACTTCTGATCTTGCACACAAAATCGGTGTAACGCCAACTGGTATTCTTATCAAACATCTTAAAACAAGGTGGGGAAGCGCTACATCTGATGGCATCATTACCATTAATTCTAGATTATTAAAGGCCCCGGACCATGTGGTTGACTATATAATAATTCACGAGCTCTGCCATCTTAAAGTACATGATCATTCTGGTACATACTGGAACCTTGTAGAGCACCACGCACCTAAATATACAAAAAGCAGAAAATGGCTTGAAGAATATGGCCAATATATTTGAGTCTAACTACCAAGTTGTAACCGTTCTTTGGGATACAAGTGGCAGACGCGTTTGTATATTGTGCCCTTAAACACAAAAACAAAAATTCAGAGTTTGTGCCATACTGGGATATCATATACAACAAGCTTGTAAGAGATGAGAATAAAGTTGTCGTTGGATGCAAAGAATACTCAGAATGAATGTCAGGAATGTGTAGCCGAGAACCCTCCACTAACACACCCTATTAACGATACACCGCATCGCTTTTGACAATATTATTTGAGAGTAAGTGTGTAATAAGATTTCAATTTAGCCAAATACTTCACTTTCAATTGAGGAACAAACCCAATTCAGTAGTTTGCAATGTGCCCAATTTTAATGATCTTATTTCTAATTATGCAGTACGACAGATTTACTATGCCAAGTAACTATCGTGCTCCAATTCCCATGAAGCAGTCTTCTGATTAATCCGGCAATTGAATCCATAAATGCATCCATTGTGAATAATTTTTCATCTGCAAGTCCGCCGTAATTTTCGTACCTTGTCATTACTCCCAAGCCATATGACAACATTCCAAAAAATATCAACAGTAATCAAACCTACAAAGCGTTGCTAGTTGTCTTTGGAGTCGTGTTTTTTGTCACTATATATCCCGCCTCTATTATCCAGCGCTTGCAACAAGTCTCTGGGATGGTTTTGATGAGTTTGCTTTTGTTAGTGATTTTCATATTTGTGGCAAATACTACATACTGATCGACTATTTCATCAGTTTCTTTGGCATTGTTTTTTCTGGTGTGAACCAAGCTCTTTGGACATAATAATGAAACCATATACTTGTATTTGGTCACATCCCTGCCTGCATATTGAGTACCGTACATGTGATACATTTGGCTAGAAGTTATTTTTGAATGATCATATCAGTCATGGAGGTTGATTCACACTTTTTCTGACGACGTAACGTGTCACCTCCCCCACCGCATCGTGCCTAAATAAGATCATACTAACATGAATATCATATTAGTGAACATATGTATCATCTGTGGAAGAACACGTCTCACAAGAATTATACGCGTCGATAATACTATGCGAGGCATTATGATTAACGTAATTTGAGATATTACTAGTACTCTAAACAAGTGACAAAAGTAAAGTTAACGTGGTTGAGCATTTACGTTTTCATTGTGGTGCATATACAGGGGGCATTTTATGGACATGTGGATAAAACCAACCCTGTGAGGTTTACATCTTGGTGCAATGACAACAAGTATAGTAGAAACTGCAACATGTGGATAAAACCAACCCTGTGAGGTTTACATGTGTTATAGATTCATGCTGAAAAGAGTCGCAACAATTCTATATTTGGATCTTTGTCTTGAGCTTTCCATGTCATCAGAACGCTTGCAATGACACAGTATCTTTTGGCCCCCTCCATCCCCCAAAACCAAAAACTTGAATTCCGTTTGAGTACAAATGGACGTATTCCTCGCTCTGCTATGTTATTTGTAAGTGACATCTCGGGGTATTGTACTGCAGTAAACAAGTGATCGGAGCAGTTGAATAAATATCTGCCAGATTTAGCTCCACGGTCTAGTAATTGTTCACCGATAGTTTTCACAAGTTTGATGAGTCTGTTTATTTTAGTTGTGGGTGTGTCTGGTGGCAGTGTTTTTGTGTAGTGGTATATGGCCATAACTATTCCATACAGGTATGTTGCAGTCGGATCCTTTATCTTTACAGTGTTGTTTTTAATCTTGGTCTTTACATGCGCCCAGCATAATTGATACGTATCAAAGCAATTGTATGATGGTGCTGCATCACGTGTCACTTTCAAGTTGGGATACGGATTGGCTTGTTTTACATCATCCATTGAGCGGGATGATGGGGCTTGATATTGAATCCATATTTTGTCGCCGATTGTAATTCCTAGCCTGCCACTCTTTTTGCCAATCTTTACTGGTGTGTCATCAATATTTTCGTATGAACCAATCTCCATGACTGATATGATCATTCAAAAATAACTCCTAGCCAAATGTATCGCATGCACGATACTCGATATACGGACAGGAATATAACCAAATACAGGTATGTATTTCATTATTGTGTCCAATGAGCTTGGTTCACACGCTATTTTCAATACCAAACCTTTTCCCAATTCCTTCTTTCTGGGTACAACAGTCCACACACCTCGCCCATTCTCTAATATTATGTGGCTACCACTTTGACGTGTAGGGTAAAACCCCATCTTTTTTAATGCCTTGAGAACATCACGGTATCCAACAATGGGCAGGCTCATATCGACACAGTTATCAGATCCAATTCTGGATCATTTTTTTTGTTTTCTATATGTTCTATACATAACATTATAGACTTTTTAGTATCTTCAATCGCCTCATCTCTAGTATTTCCTTGTCCATTGGCTTGTGGAATTTCTATACAGTAACCTAGATAGAATTTATCATCTTTTTTAATTACAATACTGTAATTATTTTTTCTCAACATGTAGGTCACTATAACATTCTAGCATATAAAACATCATATCGCAATTATTAATGTGTGTAAATAATATGTAAAAAATTTGTATGAATATCATGAAATAAAGTAAACGTGTGTATCTTGATAGACAACATTGTCACATCACAAGAGCTGAATGCAATTCCTCCAATACTGTTTCATGTCTATCTCCACACGTTTGATAAAATTTTATTCTGCCGCCCATCTGATTGAATGGAACATAATCGAGATCATCAAGAGTTATTGAAACAGATGATCCTATATGTACTTTTATCTTTATAAGCCAGTAACCGTTCGTAACCGTTCAACATCTTCCCAAATTCATGCATAGATTCGCCGCCTAACGACTGGCGCAGACGCAGGGGTTGAACGGTTATGTTAAAATTTACATGACTCACAATTCAGATTATCATACCTGCCACTTTACATCTAGATATAATTAATTCTGGATTATCCTCTGTGATATCATTAATTGACCAGTGCAGGCGGGGCCTGTTTATGATCATCAATAATTGGACCTGAAAGCTTATGGAATTAGGACAGTTTAATCAACGATACTTTTATACCCTATATTCCTACATTAAACAGGGACGAACTCACATGGCCAAAAAAATAACCAAAGAAGAGAAAGAAAAAATAATAGATGATCTTTTAAGCAAGCACTATAAGGTATACGATCGGCTGGCAGAACTGTAGATGTACTACCCCGCAATTCAGGACGTCAAACTTGTTATTGAAAAGATAAACCGACGTTACAACATGAACGCTGTATAGTATGTTTTTTAAAGAACGTGAAAAAGCCATTGAAAATTTTCAAAAATGCATAGAATTAGGCGAACAACCTCGGGCAGCAAGCGATCTGATCGCATATGAACTATTTCTACTACACAAGTATGAACAGGCGATAAAACAATGTGACAAAAACATACAACGTAATGAGAAAAATCCTACGCCCTATTGGATCAAGGGGGCATGTTTGACAGAAAAAGGTAGTTTAAACGAGGCAGAAAAGACTATGAAAGAGGCGCTGAATTTAGATCCTGACGACCCCGTGAATTCATCAGGTTTGGGAGTCATATTGTCAAGAAAAGGTGATGATGAGGAGGCGATAAAATATCACAAACGCGCCGTGTCTGTCGAACCGGAGTCAGTCGCATTCAGATTTAATTTAGCAAGAGCATGTTTTAAAATGAACCAAATGGACGAAGCCGAAGAGAACTATAAAGTAATTTTAGAAATAGATGAAAAGCATGTCGAGGCACTAAATGATTATGGAGAGTTGCTTTCAAACAAGGGAAAATATGGCAAAGCATTGGAATGTCTGAATAAGGTGCTTGATATAGAACCAATGCACGAGGCAGCACTGACAAATACCGGAATCCTGTATGTCGAAATTGGTGACTATGAAAATGCAATGAAATGCGCCGACAAAGCCATACGACTATATCCAAAAAAGACGCGTGTGTTGTATGACAAAGCTGTGATTTTAATGAAACAAAACAGGATTGACGACACACTGGACTGGATTGAAAAAACGGTCAGGGTGGATAATGATGCAAAGAAAATGTTCTTAGAAGATCCTACGTTTGAAAGGATTAAAAACTCAGAATTGTTCAAAAAATTAACAGAGTAGCGCTTTTGCAGGATTCAAGGAAATGTTCTTTGTCACTCTATCCTAATAAATATATATATACATATATTTATCTGATTTTGGAAGTTTTAATATTTACGTAATTTACCAGATCATTTAGTTACTAATTCAGGTGTGATATTTTCTGATTGTCGTTCTCCGGCTTTATTATGCATGACATCTAATTATTGAATATTTTTGCGCAGAGATATCTGTTAAAACTCTCTTGTGTGAGTTTTTTGTCGTGCCAGAATTTATGAGCATTGCTATAATCATATTGGCATTGAGAGTTGAGCAGTTACTTGTACAACACAATATGGAAAAATAAAGCGTTAAATACACTACATGTTGAATAATCTCTAAATGAAATATCTAAAAAACTCAGCATTGATGTTTGCAATGGTTCTATCAGTTGCTGTTCTTTATACCGGTGGTGTGTCAACAGCACCTGGTAATAATTCTATGATTATACCTGACGTATTTGCTCAGACTTTGAATAATGAGATTAAAATAGCATTTTTGAGTGACTTTGGACACGTTGATGCATTCAACTATGCTGTTGATAGTTTTAACCATGAACAGTCTACTATAACTAGTTCAAATTATCAAATTACTAGTATGGTTGCAACTGTAAATAGCCGTACAGTTGTCTCTGAGATACAGCGACTAGAGGCAGCTGGGTATACGTACTTTGTAGGACCACTTACTAGCAGTGCTTCTAATGAGGCAAGACAATATGCCGATACAAAGTCAGATATGGTTTTACTCTCACCTTCATCAACTGCTGCATCTCTGGCTATTCCAAACGATAGTCTGTTTAGATTGGTACCAAGTGATGACAAACAAGTTCCAATTATCATGAACCGTATTCAAGATGATGGTAAAGAGCATGTTGTACTAGTGTATAGAAATGATACGTGGGGAACAGGTATTCGAGATAATATTATACGCGACTATTCTGAAATGGTCTCACTAGATATCTTGTTGCATCCTGATGGTTTAAACTCTGCTAGTGTTGCATCCCAAGCTACGGCCAAAGTTCAAGAACTAGTAACAGCATATGGCTCTGAGACTGTTGCAGTTGTATTGGTCTCATTTGAAACTGACACTATTGCTCTGATTGAGCACATTACATCTAATCAACAATACACTAACACACTTGATGATGTGATATGGTATGGTGCAGACGGCATTTCGCAAAATTCGGCTGTTGCAAGCAATACTCGAGTTGCATCCTTTCTTGTCTCAGTTGGCTTGACTGCCTCGCAATTTGGGACGGCACCAAATGCAATAAACCAAGTTATCTCTGCACAAAACTTTGCTGATGGCGGCTATTCATTTGCCAATGGTGTATTTGATGCTGTATTTTTACTTGCTGATACTATAATCATAAAAGATGAGGCGTCTACTCGTAATGAGGTATACACCATAAAGTCATTATTACCTGATGTGGCTGCAGGGCTACAAACTCATGACCACCACCCTAATGATAGAACAATTGGCATTGGTGCACTAGGTGAATTTACTCTAAATAGTGCAGGTGATCTAGCATCTCCTATCTTGTTTGTACCTTATGAGATGTATCAAAAATCAGACGGTACATATAACTGGCGCGTAGTATCAGATATGGTCAAAGTCTGCCGCTAAATATATCTTGTAAAATTTAGTTTTCTGTATATTTTCTCCGTTCACACATATTTTTCTATCGTACTAACAATGGCATCACTAGAAGAATAATTTGCATTGGTGTATTTTTTTTTAATATGACTTGTTGTCGTTGTCGTTGTTTCAAGCATCCTTAACATCTTGTAAATTTTCACTCTCTTGATTTGCTGATCTGAGTAGCATTAATTTCTCTTTAATTTTATCCACAATACTTGTATCTTTTTTATAGGCTGGTTTATTATCTTTTAACAAATCGTCTATGAATTTTTTATAGTCTTGTTTCCACCCTAACACCTTTTGAAGATCTTCTTCAAACTTCGAATATACATTCCTCTTGGTCTTTGATATGACATATTCTATCTTACCTGTATTTATCGAACCTGTCACAGATGGATATATAATATATGTCTCAATTACATCTTCTGGTATGTTTTCTGCACGTGATAACATCCTTTTGTATGCTGTAACTTGTTTGTTATGGCTAGTAGTTTTGTTTGAATCTTTCTTTGAGCTGGTTTTATAATCTATGATTACATATCCTGCATCGTGCTTGAAGACTGCATCGATCTTTCCTACAAATACTAGTTCTTCTATATCTCCTCCTCCTACTGTGTCATACTCTGTCATCTCTTTGATTGGAACATCATATTTCTTCTCTAATGCATGTATTTGCCATCCTGGATATTTTGCTCCTATCTCATCTAGTGCAGATTGGGCATTCTTTATTGCAATTTCGAGTTTCTCTTTAAAAGATATCCGCCGGTTATCTCCTCCTTGAGCGTCGCCCTCATAATTATCTCCAATATTATCATAATCTTGTATTGTAATATTTTGTGCATTGGCATCTCCTTTTAGTATCTTGTGTATTTTATCGTGAAATATGGTGCCAAAATCTGAACTACTCTTTGCAGTATATGTATTGACACCAATTATGTTGTTTTGCATAAAATCCGGCGGCGATGTGTTGATCTTAGAGTATGATATGCGATCCATCTCCTTAAAGTAATCTGCAATTTTATTCTCTATCCATACACCCTCGACACTTTTCTTTAACATTCCTTGCGACTCTTTTACTCTTCCTTGCACAAATAGTGAATAGGCTTCTGCAAGCATGTTGTCTGTACTATTTGTAGTTGACATGTACACCTCTGGGTCTTTGTCAGCATCATCATGCACAACATTTACTATGTTTTCATCATCATCATCATCATCATTTATGATAAATTCTTTAATGTTTCTACGATCTGTTATTACCACAAGCTCATTTTTTGCCCTTGTTAGTGCAACAAAGTGCTGTCTCATGTATTCTTGTTTTATCTCATCTTGCACATTAATTTCTAGAGACTGCAATATGGTTCTCTTCACTTTATCATAAATGCTAGTCTTTGTTACATTTTTTGGTATATATATGACCATGCCAAACTCTCGCCCCTTTGCCTTGTGTATACTACTGACTGTTATCTTTTTGTCCTTGTAATCATCATTACTTTTATTTTTGGACCTGGGTTCTACTTGTGGCTCTTCACAGATTGCAAGATAATCAAACATCTCATCAAGCACTGGGGTATTCTTATCCAAATAATCCTCCATATTCTCCTTTATTGACACTGCTGCAACAAACCACTCTTCGCCTTTTGATATGCAGATTGGCAGTATCACACTTTTGAACAGCATATCCAAATCGCTGAACTTTAGATCAACGTCCCATGACTCTAATTCTTTGAGTTTATTATTATTATCCTGTTCTGATCTTTTCTGTTGTGCAGTAGAGAACGCATCTGCCTCCCTTAATGTGTATGGTGAGAATATGGTCCATGCTGCACGAATTTTTTTATCCATATCATCATATAATAATCCCGCAAGAAATTTTATAATCTCAATTTTTGCGACAACCGTATCCTTTTTTGCTGATGTTGATGTGTGTTTTATGTCGTGTTTGTCAAAATATCTTGAAATTTCTGAAACCTGCTCATTTGTTCTTGCTAGTACGCCAATATCTTTTTCTGGACTATCTTTTATTGTTTGCAGTATATTTGAGAGCCAATTATTTGTTTTCAATATGATTGGCTTGTTTCCTGACCCTCGTGTTGATTTGAGGTTTAGCAAATTACTCTTTTCTGCCTCATCGATCTCGACGCCTCTCAGGTAGTGTTGTTTTGCATACTCGAGAATCTCACTTGTACTACGCCAATTCTCCAAAAGTTCCATACTTTTACATCTCTCTCTAAATCTTTCCACATGTTTGGTAGAGCCTCCTTGGAATCCAAATATTGCTTGTTTCTTGTCACCTACCAAAATTATGTTCTGTGCCACTTTTTTTACAATATTTGACTCCATCTCATTCATATCTTGCATCTCATCGACTAGTACATACTCGTACTTTTTTTGGCCATATTCATCAAGAAATTTTATTAACATATCTGTATAGTCTATGCTATCTTTCTTTGTCTTCTCATATTCGTAATATGCATATGTGAGGTATTTTGTAAATGCTTTTAATTCTTCTAGTGTAGACTTTTCTTCTGAACTTGAATATATTTTTTCTATAACACCTGATACTTTTTTCGCATCTATCATTTCTGGAGTTATGCCAAAACTTTTGATGTATTTTATGGCATTTGCCGTATTTGGTACAACATCTGAAATAATATAATTTTTTAAGTGATGTGTGGCGCCATTTTTAGTGAGACTACTAAATATTGAGAATCGTAGTAAATTATCATCATTTATCACTGATGAGATCAAACCATTGTCTACTAGATACTCGTGTGCGAAACTATGAAATGTGTGTATGTGGATATTTTTTACCTTTGAGTAATGTTTAGAGTCTACATGCTCAAAAATGGAATCATACATCTCATCTCTTGCCTTTTTTGTAAATGTAATGCACAGGATTTCATCTGGGTTTATGCAGTTTTCTAAGAGTTGTATCACTTTTAATGCTAGTGTGGTGGTCTTTCCTGTTCCTGGATTTGCCGTCACGATGGACTCTTTGTCTGTTTCAATTATCTGTAATTGCTCTGGTGTTGGGTCTATTGTCATTATAATTTCTCATTGCATTTTACCTTGAATATATGTTGTCAACATGTGATGTTTCATTTATTTTAAAATATACTTTTAATTAATAATGTATTATATGTGTGGAAATTTATTTTAATTTATTGAATTTTACAACAACTCTTTGCCTGTAGTCCGCGTGATATCCACCATATTGAGAATATTAGCACACCTGCTGATATTGCTTTTAGTTCCAAACCTTGCATTGGAAATATTGATAATCCGCCTACTGCACCAAGTATGACTGCAAGTGGTGCTGTGCATGCTGGACATCCTGGTGTAAATGCCGCAAAGACGCCACCTAGTATAGGTAGTGTATTTTTAGATGGTGTATTTGGTTTTTTTACCTGCAAGTTTGACATCATCTTTACCATTTTAATCTTGTATGCCATCATGGCAAAATTTACTCCTGCAAGTCCAGATATTCCTATGGTGAGTGCTATTGATATTGTCGTGTATGCTGGTATCGTTTTCATTATGGTATCTAGATGTATGGGAAGCATTACCATTGTGAGTGTATAGTATATGATGCCAAGTCCAATACCACTTGTAATTGCTATTGTGGCGTATCGTTTTGTAAATAATATTTGAGATATGACCTGAGATTTGGTCTGTGTTGACATTATTCTGTTTATGCTAAATCGTATATTTTACCTTGTTGTTTTGATATTAATTAAAAGCCACGTAGTCCTTGTGGACGTGCCACCTCTGGGTGTTGCCGTAACCAATCTATCTGTGAGAGCATGTCGTGCTTTTCGTGTGGAAATGTTCCTTTTATGGTATATGCATTTGATCCGTGGTTTGCCCTAAATACGGTGCTACTTCCATCTTGTATCTCTATCTGTTTTACAATATCATACATTTCGTCTAATGACTCATCATCATTTATTGTGATAAATGGCTCTGCAAATTTGTCATGAAACTCCTTTCGAATTCCTTCATCAAGGTGCAGTGTTAATGTCCCTATGTAGTGTGGCGCACATGCACTTATCACATCTGCTGTACCTTTTGCATGCTCTTTAGAGTACTTTTTACCGCCCAATCCAAGTATTATCATACATGACATTACATACCCTGCGTCTTTTGCCTTGTTTACTGACTTTATGATGGTCTTTGCAATTGCCCCCTTTGTGACTTTTTTGAGTATTATATCCGAACCACTCTCTATTCCAAGATAAAACATATCGAGTCCTGCCTCTCTCATACGTTGTAGGTCCTCTTTACTTTTTTTGAGTATATTCATTGGCATTGCATAACATGAGATTCGCTCTGTATGTGGAAATTTTTCTCGTATGTATTGCGTTATTTTCATCATGTATTCTGTATCCAAGTTTAGTGCATCCCCGTCTGCAAGAAAGAATCGTTTAGCGTGTGGTTGATATTTTGCCATCATGTCTATCTCATCTTTTATCGTTTGCCATGGTCTCTCTGTGTACTCTTTTGAGCGATACATGTCACAAAACGAACACTCATTAAAAGAGCATCCCAGCGTAACTTGAAATATTACTGATTGCGCTTCTGATGGCGGTCTGTACAATGGCATATCATATGTCATCAATTTTATCACTTTCTGACTCTGACTAGTCATTATAATTCTTTATGATTATTAAATTGTTGTGACAAATTCTCACGTTTGTTTCATTTTGGATAAAAGTAATTAACATACATTTTGTACTTTTTCACATGGAGCCTCCTTTACTAATTCTATCTATAATATCGCTTGCTAATATTGGCATACTGAGTGCACTTTTGTTTCTGTTTGGCCGCATGTATGCTGCCACAAAAGCACAACTTCCACTTGGTATGATTGTAGTGGCAATTAGCCTACTTTTACACAACTTTATAGGAGCAGCCGGATTCTTCTCACATGATATGCTTATATCTGATTCTATATTTCCGTATATGCTGGGTGTAGGAATTACAGAACTTGTGGGTTTGATAATATTTTTAAAGATTACAGTTGACTAAAAAAACTTTATTTGAATGTAATTTTTGTGAATGATGCGTATGCTACGCGATTACATACGGGTAAACATTAGCATGTTTGTTGCATTTGCAGTGGCGTTTCCTGCATCTGCTGTAGCAGCTGATGTATTATCTGACATGGAGCCTCATTTGAATGCGACATATGCGACCATAATAGATTATGTTGCATATTTGGGGACGTTTGGGTTTATGTTTTATGTTACAAACCGACATAGATACAAAACTGATTTACGTTTTGATAACAGTGATGCTACTGGTACGACACGTTCTCGTATGCGATGTGATCTAAAAAAGATCATCACATCACTTGGAATAGGTGAGATTGTGTATGGTGTGGTACGATGGGTGATGCAATATTACTTGCTTGAAGTGTGGCAGTATGAGCCTTATGTGTCATCTGTGGTGGCTCAATCTGTTGCAGTTGTGATTTATGTAATTGTAATGAATTTTAGCATAAAAGCTACAAAACTCTACTAGTACATTGGTTGTTGGGGCCGGGCTGTAAATAAGATTAAAATTTCTTATCTGTGGTGTAATTAATTATGATTCACATATACACTGATGGTTCTGGGCATCCGAAGAGCGGATTTGGGTGGTTTGTAAAAGAGACGAACAAATCCCACTATACACGTCTTGATGACCCCGTAACGAATAATCAAGCAGAATACATGGCTATAATTTCTGCACTGCAATATATTGTACATGATCTATTAGATTCTGGTATCTTTTCTAATGATGATGATGTACATAATAATGATGGAAGTGATCATGATGATGGAAGTGATCATGATGATGATGGAAATGATGATAATAGTAGTAATAATAATAATATAGTTATATGCAGTGACTCTCTGAATACTGTAAAGCAACTAAACCACCAATATGCAATAAATAACACGATATTACGTGAGCTTGCAATGCAAGCTTGGTCTGAGATGGCCAAACTAAATAAAAAATGTAAACTTGAGATTGTATGGATAAAACGGCAAGATAATTTAGCCGGAAAAATGCTTGGAAGCTAACTTGTACTATTTCTCAACTAACGTGTCTACAAATTCCTTGTGTAAGATGGGCATCTCTTGACACAAATATTTGAAGAACTTTACAAATTCATCTGTTTCATTTTTGATATATTCTATAATTGTATCGTACTCTTTTGCCTCATACCACTCTCCAACCTGTCTGCCACTTTGCTTTTTACCTGTCATCTTGTCAAGTCCTGAGTCTTTAAATTTTCCATTATTCATTAAAACCAAGATGGGGTGCATGTCGATCATGGGGCGATTCATCATTATGTTAATCTCTGGTAAATTATGCTCTTTTGTCTTGTAGTGTAGAAATTTATGCTCAAACAATAGGTTGTTTCCAATCAATACACAATCGAATTGATGTGTACTTGTTATCATGGTTCCCCGTATGAGTCTACGTATTATTGTAGATTCGTCTTGTTCCCACTCTTTTAATATGACTACATCTCCCATAGCCTCTCCTGTGTGTGGGTTTATCTTTTGGTACTGGATTGTAATTATCTTGTTTGATTCTGGTTTTAATCCAGTCGTCTCTATGTCCAAATAATATGTTCCCAATGATACGTGTAATGGTTGCAGAGTCTTAAGTTTAGTGATTTTATATGTGTCAAAAACTTGATCATTTTTATCCTTTTTGTAATTTAACACGTGTACTGTTTTACTATATAAAATCATTTAATCTATATCTGATAAAATGGCGATGATAAAACTTGTCTCTACCTCATGGACTGATCTTTTGTAATTCAACTGTGCAAAAAACAGATTTATTGTCTAATTTGATGCTCACAAATGTGGACCGCAACTCTTCGTTTCTGTCACCGAGAACCATTGCAGTAATTGGTGCATCTGATAAAAAAGGTAGTGTGGGTGCTACAATCACATCAAACATACTAAATGGCTTTACAGGCAAGGTGTATCCTATCAGTCCTACCCGGAATACTGTATTTGGTAAAAAAGCATACAAGTCTGTTCTTGATATGCCCTCAAAGGCAGATTTAGCAGTAATTGTCATACGAAATACCCTTGTGGCATCTGTCTTAGAAGAGTGTGGCCAAAAAGGAATAAAGGCCGCTATCATAATTACTGCTGGCTTCAAAGAAGTCGATGAAAAGGGAGCTGCTATGGAAAATGAGATAAAAGAGATTGCTACTAAATATGATATACGTGTAATAGGACCCAATTGCCTTGGTGTCATGAATCTTGACTCAAAGGTTATGATGAACTCTACATTTCTCAAAGTGACACCAAAATCTGGCGAGATTGCACTCGTGTCTCAGTCTGGTGCTATATGCGCAGCACTTGTAGAAGATGCAAGCGCACAAGGGATTGGATTTTCTGCTGTGGTCAGTTTAGGAAACAAAGCTGCCATGAGTGAGGTTGATGTTCTTAAAATTTTGGCAAAACACAAACAGACCAAAGTTATAGTAATGTATCTTGAGGATATGGGTGATGGGCAGGACTTTTTACAGATCTGCCGTGATATTACAAAACGTCTCAAAAAGCCCATCCTTGTCTTAAAGTCAGGCCGTAGTCCTGAGGGCGCAAAGGCTGCAATGTCTCATACAGGTGCATTGATGGGTTCAGATGAGATATACGATGCACTGTTACAACAAAGTGGTGCTATCCGAGTTGACACTATGGAGGAACTGTTTGATTATGCCACTGCGTTCTCAAAGCAACCACTCCCAACAAAAGGCGACTTGGTTATAGTATCAAATGCAGGTGGTCCTGCTATAATATCTACTGATGCATGCTCAAAGTCAAACATCGCAATGGCAGACATCTCAAGTGTACGCGCTAAAATTGACAAGGTTATACCACCATGGGGCAGCTCTCGAAACCCTGTTGATATTGTAGGTGATGCAGATTATCAACGCTTTAGAGATGTGTTGGAATACGTGTTAAAACACCGCAATGTGGGATCTGTTATTACAATGTGTACCCCTTCTGGTACTCTGGATTATGATGGTCTGGCAAATGTTATTGTAGAGATGTCAAAAAAATACAAAAAGACAATGCTTGCAAGTTTGATGGGACTCGATGAGGGTACCACTAATCGTGATATACTTGCCACAGGTGATGTGCCATACTATACTTATGCTGAGGGAGCAATTAGAGCACTGAATGCAATGATTCGTTTTACCCAATGGACTACTACACCACATGATGCACCAAAGACATTTCGTGTATCAAAGCCTACAGTACAACGTATCATTGATGAGGCTAGAAAGAGCGGACGTACTACACTGCTAGAAGATGAGGGCCGAGAGGTCTTGCGTGCATATGGACTACCATTACCAAAATCTGTCTTGGCAACTAGTGCAAAAGAGGCAGTAAATGCTGCATCAAAGATGGGATATCCTGTAGTAATGAAGATCTCTTCTCCTCAGATAATTCACAAATCTGATGCTGGTGGTGTTATGGTTGGATTAAAAAATGATGCAGAGGTGAGATCTGCATTTAACACAATTACCTCTAATGCTCACAAATATGACCCAAAGGCCCAGATATATGGTGTACTAGTTGCAGAGATGGTGACAGGTGGCAAGGAGATGATTATAGGCTCAAAACTAGAGCCTGGATTCGGACCTGTTATTATGCTTGGACTAGGTGGGATATATGTGGAAGTACTAGGTGACGTCACGTTTAGACTTGCACCTGTAGGTTCTCATGAAGCAGAACAGATGCCACTTTTGTTGCGCACATCAAAGATACTTGAAGGTGTGCGCGGAGAAAAACCCTCTGATATTAATAAACTAGCTGAGTGCATACAACGCCTGTCCCAACTGGTGACTGACTTTTCATCAGAGATAGCCGAGTTGGACATGAATCCAGTTTTGGTACTTGCAAGGGGCAAGGGATGTCGTGTTCTTGATGTGCGTATTGGGCTGATTACATGACTAGAATGTTTATACAGTGTTAAATTTATACAATGGTATGGCCTCAAACGTCCTCAAGACGATTAGGACAGGTGATGAATACATTGAGAGTCTGCGTGGGCGCAACATCAAGGTGTATCTGTTCGGTGAATTGATCGATGAGCCTGTGGATCATCCAATGATTAGGCCTTCGATAAATGCTGTTGCTGAGACTTATGATTTGGCAGTAAGAGAAGAGGATCTAGCATCTACTGACTCTGCGATTACAGGTTTGCGAGTAAATCGCTTTTTACACATTGCCGAATCTGCTGAAGATTTGGTTTTACAAAACAAGATGCAGCGAAAACTAGGACAAAATACAGGAACATGTTTTCAGAGATGCGTTGGGATGGACGCGTTAAATGCCTTACACTCTACCACATTTGAGATTGATGAAAAACATAATACCACTTACCATAGTCGATTCTTGGAATTTGTAAAGATGGTTCAGCGTGAGAATTTAGTTATTGGTGGTGCGATGACTGATCCAAAGGGTGATAGAAGTAAGGGACCTTCTGAGCAAGAGGACCCGGATCTCTTCACTAGAATAGTAGATAAAGATGAGCGCGGAGTATATGTATCTGGCGCAAAGGCTCATCAAACTGGGTGCATAAACTCACACTGGATAATATTGATGCCTACTATACGTTTGACTGAAAATGACAAGGATTGGGCCATAGTTGGCGCAATACCTGCAGATGCTGATGGAGTCACGTACATTTATGGTAGACAGTCTTGTGACACTAGAAGTATGGAAGGTGGTGAAGGCATTGATTCGGGTAATGCAAAGTTTGGTGGACAAGAGGCATTAATCATATTAGACCGAGTGTTCATACCTTGGGAGCGTGTGTTTATGTATGGTGAGTATGAGTTTGCATCCATGTTAGTGGAGAGATTCACATGTTATCATAGACGCAGTTATGTTTGCAAGACTGGGTTAGGTGACGTCTTGATCGGCGCCGCTGCTGCTATTGCAGAGTACAATGGTGTCCCAAAGGTGTCACATATCAAAGACAAACTTGTTGAGATGACTCATCTAAATGAGACTATATTTGCATCAGGTATCGCATCCTCATATCAGGGACATCGTATGAAGTCTGGTGTATTTCTCAATGAGGATATGTTGGCTCAAGTGTGCAAACATAATGTAACTAGATATCCGTACGAGATTGGACGGTTAGCCCAAGATATAGCTGGAGGACTTGTGGTCACACTTCCATCTGAGCGCGACTTGAAACATCCAGATGTTGGACCAATGCTCTTAAAATACTTGGCAGGGCGCAAGGACATTGCAGTAGAAGATCGGGTGCGAATGCTTAGGTTGATAGAGAATATGACGCTTGGACGTAATGCTGTAGGGTATCTGACTGAATCTATGCATGGCGCAGGTTCTCCTCAGGCACAACGTATACAGATACAACGCCAGATGCAGCTAGAGTACAAAAAGAATCTTGCAAAGAACCTGGCAGGAATCCGCACCGATCCAGATCAAGAGTCAAAAGAACAATCTGATTATTTTAAGAGAATATTCAAGACCAACGACTCGCTTTTTTAAACCATATTTTTAAATTATATTTTTTACTTTTCCTACCTTTATGCTTCTTCGTTGTAATGGCAGTTGGTGTATTGACTATGGGGTATTTTCAATATGTTGTAAATGACGTATACTGTAAATGACTATGTTGTAAATGACTATGTTGTAAATGACTATGTTGTAAATGACTATGTTGTAAATGATGTATACTGTAAAATAATGTTTATAATCATTTACTATGTGAGTGTTTTTCATCTTTGTTTTTTGATTTATCGTCTTGCTCTGATGACGCATGGTTGTCTTTTACCTCTTTTTGCTCTGTTGAACTTGTATCTGTCTTGTGATCTTTTTGTTTGTTTATTGATGGTAATGAATCCGTAAGATATTCTAAATCATCGGTGTGTTTGTTATTTTTATCTGAACTATCTTGTAATGTGTGCTTTGAATCTTTTGATTGTCTGTTGATATTATGGTCGTCTGGTTTGTCCAATGTCATATCTTTTATGTCGTTTTCTTGTGTGTCATCTTGCAATGTATCTGAAAACGTGACGTCGTTTTTTGATCTTGCTTTACTTAGAAAATGTTTTGATATCATTACTCCTATTATGATTGCAATTATGATATAATTGACAGGTGGTTTTAGAGCTTGTGTCACATATCCTACTTGTGGAATTACAGTGACTACCTTGCCAATGTATTCGTTACTCGTTATAGGAAAGTCTGTTCCTGGAATTGATGCTCTATTTGCATCTCCTTTTGTTCGTATAGTTAGTGGGTCTTGATCTATTATGCTGACAATCCTGTGCACAATCACCCTATTGTGATCCGATGGTCTATCAAATACTATAACGTCACCTATTACAAGATCCTCAAATGGTATGTTTCCTTGCACTACCAAAATGTCATACACTTCTAGTTCTGGTACCATACTTCCACTTGCAACTACGTAAAAAGGATTTGTCATTCCAAATACAATGTACAATCCTACCCAGATTGCTAGTATTCCGATTGCAATTATTGCAATGTCTCGTATAATATTTTTTGATATAGATTTTGATGATGTTGTCAATTAACTATCTATCTAGATATGTACTACTAATATCAATCATTGCAATTTAGCGCCACATTCTTCACAAAACTTTGAGTCGTTTTTGTTTATAAATCCGCATTTTTTACACTTGCCTGGCTCATCTTGTGGTGTTTTAACATCTGTTGCAACAGCACTAGTTGTTTGTTTGTCAGGTTCGCCAAGCAAGACAATTTCACCTACCTTTTTGACTTTACTCCATGGTATGATTGACTCTGTACCGTCATTTTGTGTAACTACAAGAACCATGGCATTTGCAGCATCCACTCCAACCTGCTTTACTGTTCCGATCTTTACTGCATTTTCATCATATACTATTCTTCCATTGATTGTGCTTATCGGCGTGCTTGCTGACTCTGTTGTTGTGTGTTGTGTTTCTACTGGTTGTTGTAGTGATGGCGATTGCTGAACCTCTTCTGTTGGTTGAGTCTGTTGAGGTATTGACGTTTCAGTTGATTGCTGAACCTCTTCTGTTGGTTGAGTCTGTTGAGGTATTGACGTTTCAGTTGATTGCTGAACCTCTTCTGTTGGTTGTGGTGTAGATGGCGTGTTTGTGTCTACATTTGAGACTGCAGTTGTATCTATTGTCGGCTCTTCCTCTTTTTTAAATTCTCTATATTCTGCAATAGTATTACTACACGTCTTACAAACATATCTGCCCTTTTCCATCAGTATCAATCCTGGCGCGACTTCTTCATCAGGATTTTCATATTGTATGTTTGGTGCTCCTTCGTGTTCCTCATTACACATATTACAAAAATATTTTGATATCTTTTCAGTATCCATCCTACATAGTGGTGCTAAAAACAGATCTGGTCCTCCTATACTTGCTTTTGACTGTTGCTCATCAGTCAAAGTAGCAATAACGTAACCTCCTGAACCTCTTAATTTCTTTATTCTAAGATCTGTACTCATACTTGAATATTATCTGTGTGTGGATTTAAGTATATGCGCAACCAAGATTTTTTGCGTTAATAGTCGGTAACTGGAATGTCATTGTCATTTACACGATAATAATGTGGTCTGTTAATATTAACGTGATTGTATGGACTGCTCTAGACATGTTTCAATCCACAGGTATTGTAGATTCTTGTGTCAGAAACAGACCATCCGAACAAGATTGCGTATAACTATTCAGTTTGTATCTTTTTGTAAGACATTCTGAATTATTACCTTGTTTGCCTATCTACAATTAACGCAAAAGTACCTCTTCAACACTACTCAAATTTGAGCACGAATTTGTATCTAATTTAGTACATTACACACACTCGTTCTCAAAAAACATAACCTTCTCAAGGTTTTTAGGTAACTGCGTTTTTTATCGTGTTATGGGTACTATATCGGTAAAAGATGAAACTTCTTGGGATACTGAAGTAAACCAGTCTGAGATTCCTGTACTGGTGGACTTTTGGGCTCAATGGTGTGGTCCGTGTAATATAGTAAGTCCTGTAATAGAAGAGCTTTCAGAAGAGTATACTGGCAAAGTCAAATTTGTAAAGGTCAATATTGATGATGCAAGCATGCTGGCATCAAAGCATCAAGTATATCAAATACCGACATTCCTTTTGGTAAAAAATGGTGAGGTTATTGCTCAACAGTCAGGCGCGTTATCCAAAGAATCCTACAAAAAACTCATCGACAAAGCTTTTGCCTAATCTGTTTATTATCATCTGTTTTTTACATCCGTGACTGTTGTTATTACTATATATTTATAAGCTCATATAATAATATTTTAATTCTTATTGTCAGTTCTATTTTTTGAATCCTAAAGTAATTAATACCGTTAAAACAAAGTTCGGTTATGTCCTTTGGTGAAGTAGATACACTTAACATGCTTTTTGATAAACTTAGTAGTCTTTTTGATGAATCACAAGGATACTATGAATCATTTCTTGATACCAACAATATGTACAAACAAGGACAATTATCTGACAAGGAATTTTTTCAAAAATTAGGTGATTATGTAGTTGCATATTCTGCACTCGAATTTCTGGCTATCAAGGTATTGTTTGAGGTCAAAAAATCTTTGAATACTGGTTCTGGTGCAACCGCATCACCGGGACTGATGCCTGGTATGATGTCACCGCAAGCTGGTGGGATGATGGGGATGCCACAAACTCCTCAAAGAATGGGAACTGCTCAGAACCCTGTAGGTGGTCCTCCTGGAATAGTGTCTGCAAATGAGGCGTTTGGAAATGTTGGAACACTACCATCACCTGATCCTACGCTTATGCCACGCGGAAATCAACCTTCTTCTTCTTCTACTACTACAACACAAAATGCCGGTGTATGTCCCTCTTGTGGTGTTGCGCTGAGGCCAAATGCAAAGTTTTGTACTGGTTGCGGGAAAAAATTATAATCACTTTTTAGAAATCATACAGCAGTGATTAATCTAGTGTTATGCCACACTCTGGGCAGAATTTTGCAGTATTTGATATGGCACTTCCGCACTCAAAACAGAATCTGTTTTTGTTATTGTCTTCTTGATGTGCGTTTCCATATGTAGCTGTACTGAGCACGGCACCTGATGGCTCATACTTGTCATCATCTATCATAACGGGTGTAAAGTCTTGTTCTGTCATAAATGTCATCATTCGTGGAATCCCTTCGGATTTTTCACCTTTTGGGTCTGGTACTGTGTCCCCAAGCCAGAATGCAAATCTTGTAAGGGTTAACTCTGGAGTGGAAAATGCAAGTGTGTGCTTTGACATGTATTCTTGTGATGCTTTTTTCCCATCAAATACTTCCATACTATTCTTTACATTCTGCTTTGTATAAGTTTTACATTGATTGGTGTGTACCTATAATGTAAAAAATACCAATCACCTGATCTTTTAATCTATACACTTTTTGTATGTATTCGGCCCACAAAGAGAGCCGGCAGCCAATTACATGTAGCGTAACACAGAAACTACTCCCTTGAATATGATTATAAAAATGGACCGGGGGGGAATTGAACCCCCGACTTCCTCGTTGCGAACGAGGCATTATACCACTAAACCACCGGCCCTTTGATTGACTTCAATTGATCCGTTTTTATTCATTTACAACTGCTTGTGTAATTGACATTGTTGACAAAACATAATAGCATCATACCGTTTGTCAAATCATGACTGTCCACGATACTGTAATTGTAGGATCACATGTTGTACTTTCTTCCTCTCCACTTTCTACCCAATATGCGCCACCGTCACAAATGTCTGATCTTAACATTGTAATTGATGATGGTGTCATATCTGATATCACAAAAGATGTGCCATCTGCTGACACTGTCATAAATTGTAAGGACGGTTCCGTTTGTATTCCTGGACCAATAGACCCTCATGTTCACTATGGTGTGTATTCACCTATTGATGTAGCGGCTAAAACAGAGTCTCATGCAGCAGCTATTGGCGGTGTTACAACTATGATGCGAATGCTTCGACTACCTGACAAATTTGAAAAATCCCTTCCCCGTCAGCTTGATGCAATGTCTACTAACCATTATATTGATTATTCCATACATGCATCTATCTTTACTAATGACCAGATAAATGGTATGGAATTCTGTACACGACACAATGTCACATCATTCAAACTATACATGAATCTTGGAGGTGAGGTGGGACATGTGTTTATGGACATGCTACCTGAATCTGACAATTTGTCCCCGACACATGTAGATGTAAATGATGATATTATACGTAACACTGTAAAGAAAGCTGCTCAGTTGGGTTGCCCTGTACTAGTCCATGCAGAGGATTATGAGATGTGTGGTTGTGGAATCAAAGATGCACAAAAAAATAATCTTGATGGATTGTCAGCATGGTCTGCAAGCAGGCCCCCTAAATCTGAGGCAAAAGCTATACAAACTATATCTAAATTCGGCCGTGAATATGATTGTGTAATCTATTTTGTACATATTGGCTCTGCTACTGCACTACAACAAATACAACAAGAACGAGAATTGGGAACTCGTATCTTTGTGGAAACTTGTCCCCACTATTTGCAGTTGACACATGAGGAGCAACAAGGGTATCTGGCCAAGGTTATGCCTCCAATCCGTGCATGCGCTGATCGTGATTCAGTATGGCAGTCTGTTATAGATGGCACCGTTGATACTATTGGAACTGATCATGTTGCAAATCAACTAGGACTAAAACTAGGAGGCGATGACGTTTGGGACGCTTTGGCGGGGTTTCCTGGCATCGGGACGTTTGTCCCATTACTATTACATGAGGGTGTTAACTCTGGTAAAATTACACTACTTGATTTTTCACGAATTACAAGTTATAACACTGCGCGTATATTTGGACTTGCAAACAAGGGACAGATTGCAATAGGATGCGATGCTGATATCACAATTTTAGATATTAAACTAGAGAAAAAAGTCACAACTGAGTTATTTGGTGGATTTTCTGATTATTCGGTGTATGAAGGAATGATGCTCAAAGGATGGCCCATTACCACAATGGTACGTGGGCAGGTTGTTTCTGATGATTTTGAGGTAGTTGGCACACTTGGACATGGTGATATAGTGCAACGTGATGCAAATTTGCTGTCTTGATTTAATTTAATTAAATGATTTTATGCTGTATATGATGATTATATATTAAGACGACTAGATAATTATTTTTAGATGGATTCATGTTAAAGTGGTTTTTACTGTAGGTGATCTTTAAATGTATTATATGCATTTATTGTGAGACTTGCAATTTTTTTGTTATGTAGATTTGTTTAATATGTGAATATATCCTATTTGTGTTATATTTGAAAGTCAGGATCAGATTCATTCTCAGGATCTAGTGTTATATGTTTTCTATTCAGTACTATCTCTTTGAATTTACCGTGTTTTCCTGCTTTGTAGATTACATCCGGTTTTTTTGTAAATATGCCTGATTCTATTACACCCGGTATCTGTTTTATTACTCTGGTTATCTTTTTAGGATTTGTTATGGTTTCAAATACACAGTCCAAAATTATATTTTTGTTTTCTGTAAATATTGGGTATCCTGAATCTTGTATTCTTAAAATTGGTTTTCCTCCCATACTAGAAATTTCTCTTTGTACTAGTTTTCTTGCTAGATGGTGGACTTCTACTGGGATTGATCTTGTAATGTGTTGTACGAACTTTGTAGAATCTGCCATTACTATAATTTTTGACGCCATGTTAAACAATATGTTCTCACGCAAAAGTGCTCCGCCTCCACCCTTTATTACATACCCTTGTGAATCTATTTGATCTGCGCCGTCAAATACAATGTCTAATCTATCTATTTGATCTGCCTGTATGAGGGGCAACATATCCCCCACTTCATTTTCAATTATAAGTTTGATCTGTAGTGACGTTGGCACTCCAATAATATTTTGTTTATTGTTCTTTACTAGTAGTGCTATCTCCTTTGCAACTGCACTTGCAGCACGTCCGCTACCAAGACCAACTAGCACTCTATTTGCATTTGGATTGATATACTTTATGGCATCTTTTGCCATTGCTTTTATGGCCTTGTCATATTTTGTTGATGTTTTTGATTGTGCCATGTTATTCTGACTCCGCACGATCGAGCTTGGCAAGTGTTTCTTTAATGTTCTTCATAATCCCTCTAATCTCTTTTTCATCTTCATCATCTTCATTCTCATCAATTTCTGGTTGTGGTTGAGTTGGTTGTGGTTGAGTTGGTTGTGGTTGAGTTGGTTGTGGTTGAGTTGGTTGTGGTTGAGTTGGTTGTGGTTGAGTTGGTTGTGGTTGAGTTGGTTGTGGTTGAGTTGGTTGTGGTTGAGTTGGTTGTGGTTGAGTTGGTTGTGGTTGAGTTGGTTGTGGTTGAGTTGGTTGTGGTTGAGTTGGTTGTGGTTGAGTTGGTTGTGGTTGAGTTGGTTGTGGTTGAGTTGGTTGTGGTTGAGTTGGTTGTTGAGTTGGTGGTTGAGTTAGTTGGTTGTGGTTTGGTTTATCTTGGTTTGTTTATTTTTGGTCTGTACTGTTGGGTTGCTTTTTGATCTATTTTTCTCTGAATTGGTTCTGGTGTGGCTCTGACCTGTCTTCTGACATTTTGTATTTCTGGGTTTATGATTACTCTTTTTGGTTGTTGTTGTGTATTACTGGCAGGAGGTTGCTGCTGAACAGGTACAAGTATATCTGTTGCAGTCGACTGTGTCTTTTTTGGCTTTGGCGTGTCATATGGTGTAAACTTTGAACTTGACGGAATGCTTGTCAGTGTTGTGATCTCAAATGAACCTGGCGAATGTAAGCCAACCCTTGGAATATTTGGTGTGGGTGATATTGTCTCTGCATCTTTTGTAGCATGTGATGTTGTTTGTGCTTGCGTGTCTTTTGTTGAATTTGTTAATTTTGATCTTGCTATCTCTGTTGATGCTTTTTCATCTTTTTTCGATTCTGATAATTCTTGTGTTGCTTTGATGTCTGCAACTTTTGTTGCAATGTCATACATCTTTGTATCTAGGCTTGATAGTTTCTGATCCATCAAAGTGACAAGCCCATCACCCACAGGGCCTAAATCTGGATGATTTTTTGAATCTTCTAGCTTTTCTAGTCTTGCCATTACAATACTTAACTGATGTTGATACCTTGCTAGCAATTTTTCTTTATGTTCCCTTGGCATCGTCTCCCATTCTTTGGATTGATACAGTCTTGTTACGGTCTTTGCAAGTATCTCTTTTTCTATCTTGAGTGTCTTTATCTGATTTTGAATTTGTGAGCTTGCACTTAATGTAAGTAATTGATGAGTATTTTTTGTTCTTGCCCTAACTGCTACTGCTGTGGCGATTCCTGCCAACGAGCTTAATAAAAGAGCAACCTCTTGCATTTACGTATACCACTTTATCCACGAGTACTTTCTAAGTTTCGCATCTGGAAATCCACAACTAGAGCATCTGCCGCTTCGTTTATGTAATGAATTTTTACCGCAACGTCTGCATCTGATATGGACTTTTTTCTTTGTAAAGCCTCCCATTGATGTGGTACCTTTGACCAACCTTACATCACATCCTCATTCACTAATTCTGGGATGGAGGTGGTGATATCATTACAACATTGTCACCTCTAACTACAATTGATCCTAAACTCTTCGCCTCGCCTTCTGCTGGCATTTCCTCTGAGTCATCTAATAGTAGATTCATGTGTTGATCAAAACCCCGCAGGTTTCCCCTAATTGTCTTGTTTCCTTTTAGTTTTATCAGCACAAGTTGATTGATATTTTCATCAAGCACTTTTACTGCCATATCGACTGACATATTTCTGATTTTTTGGCCTCATAACTAGTATATTAAAATTTCATTGATCAATATATGATCAATAAATTGATATATTTTTCAACTCAAGCAAAATATCTGTATACTGTTTTACTATTTTTTCTGTATCTACTTGGGTTGGCGCCTCAGCATATACACGTATTGCAGGCTCTGTACCACTTGGCCGAATTAGTACCCACCTATCCCCTATATCTGACAAAATTATTTTGAGTCCATCTCTGTCATCTGATACCTCAAGTGTACTGTGCAGATGTGCCATTACATCATTTTGGTCATTGAATGCACATCTGACCTTTGTCTTTGCTGTATATGTGGGGGGTAGTAATTTTGTGTGTTCTGAGAGTGTCATATTTTTTGAGTGTGCTAACATATCGAGCACAAGTGCTAGTGTCATGCATCCATCCCGCACCGCATTATGTGGTCCATACATGAATCCTCCATTCTCTTCATATCCTATGATTGCACCTGTATCCCTCATACATTGAGACACCTCAACACTTCCAATCTTTGTTCGTATAACATTGGCCCCAAAATGACCTGCTACTTTTTCTATTGCTGAGCTAGAATTCAGACATGTTGCAATTTTTATACCTGTGGTATTGTCTTTTGTATTTTGTATATTTTTTTTAAGTGTGTTTTTTTGTAGTATATGTTTTACTAGTACAAGTGCAGAACGATCACCTATAACAATTTGACCATTTTCATCACAAAACATACTTCTATCTCCATCACCATCAAATGCCACTCCGAGATCAGCATTGTTTTCTAACACTGCATGCGATAGTTGTGACAAATTTTCTGGGGTTGGTTCTGGGCCCCGACCTGGGAATTCTCCATCTATTGAATCATTTATAGTCACATATTTGGCTTTTAATTTTTCACACAATTGCATTGCGTGTGGACCTTGTACGCCATTTCCTGAGTCAATTACAATTTTGATCTTTTTTTCTGATATTGTATCGTGATCTATTTTTGATATTATGTCGGGTATATATGCAAATGATTCATTTTTCTTTACAATTGTACCCCATCTGTTATTTGGCTTTGTATGTATGTTTTTAGCATGATACATTTTTTCTATCTCTCTCTCATATTTTCGTGGTATCTCTATACCATCTGATGCAACGACCTTTAATCCATTATACTCTGGTGGGTTATGTGAAGCTGTGATCATTATTCCTCCTACATAATCTTGTGGAAATTTTTTTATCTCATATTGGAGGCAAGGCGTTGAGATCATGCCTGCAATCGTACAATTAATGCCTGCATAACTTAATGATGCTGCAATGGCATTGCATATGAGATGTCCTGTACTTCGTCCATCATATCCTACAAGTATGGATTTTCTTGTATTTTCATTTTTGATTGTCATATGTGTTCCAATCGTTGATGCCATCTCAGAGATGAATTCCAATGTAAAAAAATCATGTTCCAATATTCCTCGTATGCCGTTTGTTCCAAAGTACGTATTGTTGCCCATTATCACTTTTTTTAATACTGACAATAGATAAATTTGTGTTCTATATAATGTGTGACGCGGGAGTTGCCAAGCCTGGTCAAAGGCGTAGGGCTTAGGACCCTATCTTTTAGGAGTTCGTGGGTTCAAATCCCACCTTCCGCACCAAAATTACCCATTCATGTATTTTATAATTATATTTTTAAATAAAATATGTGCGACATTAAACTCATAATTGTTAATAGTTTTTAAAATAATTATTACTCGAATAAATTTCAATCTCTATTGTTTGTTGGCAAATAATAAGTTCAAACTTGCACATTTATGAGAATTGCACAACCTAAACTTAACTGTCTAATTTATTGTCATATGTATACTTGGATTAATTTTATTTTATACGTTGGTGTTGGATATAAAGTACTTGAAATAAAACAACACAATCAAAAAAGTGACTAAAAATGGATGTTATATATTACTGCAAAAAAGGTGTGAACCAACCTGTTTTGGCATAATAATAAAATCATACACATTTAAGATTTATCATCAGACAACGGACCAATGATTTCACACAATTTATCTCAGACATTTAGTCCCCGTAGATTCCACGTCTCAACACAACTAAGTTTAACACAGAGACTTTCTGCCCCTTGCAATTCTTTAACTTACTAGCTATTTTTTGCTCAAGTCACTAAATTTTCTTTTTCATATTTTATTTTTAATTTAATACATACATCATCTGCTTTGTCTGGCCTTTTTGACTCATAGTGTTGGTAAAAAAATTTGATTATACAAATGTATTTATTATTTCCAATAATTTAGATAAATTAATTTAAATATAAAAAAATACAATCATTACAAAACCTCAAAATCCAAATTATCTTTCATATTCAAATTTTAAATGATATATTAGTCAGGAAGGTTGGTTCACGCATTTTTGCATACTATAAATGAATATATTTTTGACTTTTCCTAGAGGAATAGTTACGCACCGCATTTGAGATCATGCCATGCATATATCAAAAATGATCATAGGTTATTTACAACTGATTCATGACCTTGATCTGGGTTAAGATTTATGAGCGTCGCTATACTCTTGCGTCTGTTGTCGCCTCCTTTGCCCCTACGCATTCAGTTTTGATCGGTCTCACTCTAGATGGATTCTTGCCAATTTCCATAAAATAAACGCGAATCAAAATTTACGAAATTGTTATAAATACGTGTTTTGAGAGTTAATTATTGAATAAAGGAGCATTATATGGTATTATTGGTGCTGCAATTGCAATTGGTATTGGTATTGCTGTAGTTGCATCTATGGCACCTGTTGACGATCAACCAGCACTTCCTACTGTTCCAGTGGATCCACCTCTAGATGATGCTCCTCCTGTTGATGATACTTCTATTGATGATGTCACATCTGATGTAGCACTAGTTGATGTTGGTGTCTTGTTGCCTGCAACAGGTGATTTGACAAGCCATGGAAACGAGAACAAACTTTCACTAGAACTATCAGTTGAAGATTTCAATCAATATCTAGAAGATAAAAATGCTGACTGGCGTATGAACCTTGTAATAGAGGATACCCAATCTGATCCAATCGTTGCACTAGAAAAAATTCAATCCCTCAACTCTAAAGGAATTAAATATGCACTTGGTCCAGAATCTAGTGCAGAGACTCGCAACATTATGTCATATGCAGATTCTAATGATATGATTATTCTCTCACCCTCCTCAACGTCACCGAAACTTGCAGTTGCAGACAACATATTCCGCTTTGTACCTGATGATACAATACAAGGCAAGGTAGTCGCAGCACTACTTGCTGACAAGGGAATAAAGGTCGTAGTGCCAATATATAGAGGCGATGTATGGGGTGATGGACTGTTTGAGTCCACACAAATGTCATTTGAAGAGATGGGTGGTATTATAGCTGATCCTATACGCTTTTCACCTGAAATTACCACATTCTCTACTGAAGCTCAAACCTTATCTGTTAGTATAGATCGACTCCACCAAGATTATGCAGCCGGTGAAGTTGGTGTATTTGTAATTGGATTTGATGAAATTGTACACCTGTTTAACTCTGCACTTGAATATGATAACCTAAACAACGTACCGTGGTTTGGTGCTGATGGTAATGCTGGTGCAAGTACAATCGTTGATGACCCACGCTCTGCAGAGTTTACAACTAATGTTGGATTTATTGCGACACAGTTTGCAGCATCTGACAACGAGGTATTTGAGATGGTAAGATCAGACTTTGAAGCACACACTGGGAAAACCCCAAGCAACAACTATGTCTATTCATCATATGACAGTCTGTGGGTCTTGGGACTCTCAATGGAAAAAGTTGGATTTAATGCACTTGACATAAAGGAACAACTTCCAGCAACTGGACTAGAGTATACGGGAGCACTTGGTACTGTTATACTAAATGATGCAGGAGATTTGGCCATTTCAGACTATGAGTTGTGGTCTGTTATAGATGGTGCGTGGGAGCCTACTGCTAGATACAATGCCGCAACTGGTGAGATTGTAGGTTATGATGATGGAATGATGATGATGGATGGACAAATGATAGTTGATGTTGGTGTCTTGTTGCCTGCAACAGGTGATTTGACAAGCCATGGAAACGAGAACAAACTTTCACTAGAACTATCAGTTGAAGATTTCAACCAATATCTAGAAGATAAAAATGCTGACTGGCGTATGAACCTTGTAATAGAGGATACCCAATCTGATCCAATCGTTGCACTAGAAAAAATTCAATCCCTCAACTCTAAAGGAATTAAATATGCACTTGGTCCAGAATCTAGTGCAGAGACTCGCAACATTATGTCATATGCAGATTCTAATGATATGATTATTCTCTCACCCTCCTCAACGTCACCGAAACTTGCAGTTGCAGACAACATATTCCGCTTTGTACCTGATGATACAATACAAGGCAAGGTAGTCGCAGCACTACTTGCTGACAAGGGAATAAAGGTCGTAGTGCCAATATATAGAGGCGATGTATGGGGTGATGGACTGTTTGAGTCCACACAAATGTCATTTGAAGAGATGGGTGGTATTATAGCTGATCCTATACGCTTTTCACCTGAAATTACCACATTCTCTACTGAAGCTCAAGTCTTGTCCAATAGTATTGACAGACTCCATCAAGATTATGCAGCCGGTGAAGTTGGTGTATTTGTAATTGGATTTGATGAAATTGTACACCTGTTTAACTCTGCACTTGAATATGATAACCTAAACAACGTACCGTGGTTTGGTGCTGATGGTAATGCTGGTGCAAGTACAATCGTTGATGACCCACGCTCTGCAGAGTTTACAACTAATGTTGGATTTATTGCGACACAGTTTGCAGCATCTGACAACGAGGTATTTGAGATGGTAAGATCAGACTTTGAAGCACACACTGGGAAAACCCCAAGCAACAACTATGTCTATTCATCATATGACAGTCTGTGGGTCTTGGGACTCTCAATGGAAAAAGTTGGATTTAATGCACTTGACATAAAGGAACAACTTCCAGCAACTGGACTAGAGTATACGGGAGCACTTGGTACTGTTATACTAAATGATGCAGGAGATTTGGCCATTTCAGACTATGAGTTGTGGTCTGTTATAGATGGTGCGTGGGAGCCTACTGCTAGATACAATGCCGCAACTGGTGAGATTGTAGGTTATGATGATGGAATGATGATGGATGATGGTATGATGATGGATGATGGAATGATGATGGGTGAACCAATGGTAGTTGATGTTGGTGTCTTGTTGCCTGCAACAGGTGATTTGACAAGCCATGGAAACGAGAACAAACTTTCACTAGAACTATCAGTTGAAGATTTCAACCAATATCTAGAAGATAAAAATGCTGACTGGCGTATGAACCTTGTAATAGAGGATACTCAATCTGATCCAATCGTTGCACTAGAAAAAATTCAATCCCTCAACTCTAAAGGAATTAAATATGCACTTGGTCCAGAATCTAGTGCAGAGACTCGCAACATTATGTCATATGCAGATTCTAATGATATGATTATTCTCTCACCCTCCTCAACGTCACCGAAACTTGCAGTTGCAGACAACATATTCCGCTTTGTACCTGATGATACAATACAAGGCAAGGTAGTCGCAGCACTACTTGCTGACAAGGGAATAAAGGTCGTAGTGCCAATATATAGAGGCGATGTATGGGGTGATGGACTGTTTGAGTCCACACAAATGTCATTTGAAGAGATGGGTGGTATTATAGCTGATCCTATACGCTTTTCACCTGAAATTACCACATTCTCTACTGAAGCTCAAGTCTTGTCCAATAGTATTGACAGACTCCATCAAGATTATGCAGCCGGTGAAGTTGGTGTATTTGTAATTGGATTTGATGAAATTGTACACCTGTTTAACTCTGCACTTGAATATGATAACCTAAACAACGTACCGTGGTTTGGTGCTGATGGTAATGCTGGTGCAAGTACAATCGTTGATGACCCACGCTCTGCAGAGTTTACAACTAATGTTGGATTTATTGCGACACAGTTTGCAGCATCTGACAACGAGGTATTTGAGATGGTAAGATCAGACTTTGAAGAACTCACTGGGAAAACCCCAAGCAACAACTATGTCTATTCATCATATGACAGTCTGTGGGTCTTGGGACTCTCAATGGAAAAAGTTGGATTTAATGCACTTGACATAAAGGAACAACTTCCAGCAACTGGACTAGAGTATACGGGAGCACTTGGTACTGTTATACTAAATGATGCAGGAGATTTGGCCATTTCAGACTATGAGTTGTGGTCTGTTATAGATGGTGCGTGGGAGCCTACTGCTAGATACAATGCCGCAACTGGTGAGATTGTAGGTTATGATGATGGAATGATGATGGATGATGGTATGATGATGGATGATGGAATGATGATGGATGATGGAATGATGATGGGTGAACCAATGGTAGTTGATGTTGGTGTCTTGTTGCCTGCAACAGGTGATTTGACAAGCCATGGAAACGAGAACAAACTTTCACTAGAACTATCAGTTGAAGATTTCAACCAATATCTAGAAGATAAAAATGCTGACTGGCGTATGAACCTTGTAATAGAGGATACTCAATCTGATCCAATCGTTGCACTAGAAAAAATTCAATCCCTCAACTCTAAAGGAATTAAATATGCACTTGGTCCAGAATCTAGTGCAGAGACTCGCAACATTATGTCATATGCAGATTCTAATGATATGATTATTCTCTCACCCTCCTCAACGTCACCGAAACTTGCAGTTGCAGACAACATATTCCGCTTTGTACCTGATGATACAATACAAGGCAAGGTAGTCGCAGCACTACTTGCTGACAAGGGAATAAAGGTCGTAGTGCCAATATATAGAGGCGATGTATGGGGTGATGGACTGTTTGAGTCCACACAAATGTCATTTGAAGAGATGGGTGGTATTATAGCTGATCCTATACGCTTTTCACCTGAAATTACCACATTCTCTACTGAAGCTCAAGTCTTGTCCAATAGTATTGACAGACTCCATCAAGATTATGCAGCCGGTGAAGTTGGTGTATTTGTAATTGGATTTGATGAAATTGTACACCTGTTTAACTCTGCACTTGAATATGATAACCTAAACAACGTACCGTGGTTTGGTGCTGATGGTAATGCTGGTGCAAGTACAATCGTTGATGACCCACGCTCTGCAGAGTTTACAACTAATGTTGGATTTATTGCGACACAGTTTGCAGCATCTGACAACGAGGTATTTGAGATGGTAAGATCAGACTTTGAAGAACTCACTGGGAAAACCCCAAGCAACAACTATGTCTATTCATCATATGACAGTCTGTGGGTCTTGGGACTCTCAATGGAAAAAGTTGGATTTAATGCACTTGACATAAAGGAACAACTTCCAGCAACTGGACTAGAGTATACGGGAGCACTTGGTACTGTTATACTAAATGATGCAGGAGATTTGGCCATTTCAGACTATGAGTTGTGGTCTGTTATAGATGGTGCGTGGGAGCCTACTGCTAGATACAATGCCGCAACTGGTGAGATTGTAGACTATTGAGTCTTTTAACAGTAACTGGATTAAAGAAATCCTTTGGTGGTATAGCTGCCCTAGCCGGTGTTAATGTGGACTTGATTCCAAATAGGATTAATCTCTTGATTGGTGCAAATGGTTGTGGCAAATCAACTCTAATAAATACAATATTTGGGTTATGGCCTCCAGACGCTGGTACTGTCACACTTCGTGGTAAAGATATCACCGGACTGCCTCCAGACCAGATATATCATGGTGGAATAATGCGTACATTTCAGATTCCAAAACACTTTGCTGGTCTATCTGTCATGGAGAATATGTTAATGGCTCTTCCTGATCCTGGGGAAAAATTCCGTAAAGCACTATTACCTTCACAATGGAGGGCAAATGAAGCTCGCCAAACAAAAAAAGCACTGAAAATATTGGAATCTTTGGAACTGTTGCATCTAAAGGACTCGTTGTCATTTGAAGTTTCTGGAGGGCAGATTAAACTATTGGAACTAGGAAAGACTCTGATGACTAATACTGATATTATCATGCTCGATGAGCCTATTGCAGGAGTAAACCCTACTCTTGCAAACAAAATATTCTCAAAGATTAGAGATATGTTAGATGAGAATATTACATTTCTTATTATTGAACATCGTCTAGACATTGCTTTAAAATACTCTGATCATGTATTTGTTATGGATCATGGACGGATAGTTGCAGATGATCATCCTGACCACATACTTGAAGACAAAGTTGTGCAAGAGTCGTACCTCGGAAAGTGATGAATATAATGAGTGTGTCAAGTCCAATTATGAGTGGTAAGAGTGGTTCTACTGCTGAAAAAATAGATACAAGCACCGCAGTCAAGATATCAAATTTAGTATGTGGTTATGGAAAAAATCAGGTTTTACACGGGGTGGATTTTGAAGCCAACATGTCACAGATAACTGCTATTGTAGGATCAAACGGCTCTGGTAAAAGTACATTGTTAAAATCTCTTTTTGGACTTTGCGATGTGAAATCTGGCTCTATCAATGCTCTGGGTAAAGATATAACACATATTCCAACACATGCAATTTTACGGTTTGGAATATCATACATGGCACAAAGAAAGAATGTATTTCAAAATCTCACACTCAAAGAGAACCTTTCAGTAGTGGCAGGTACAGGTGATGCAGAACGTGCCATGGAACAATTCCCTGAACTAGTACCTTTCCTTGATCGTGTATCTGCAACCCTTAGTGGCGGACAAAAACAACTCCTTGCAATGGCAATGATGTTAGTATACAAACCTAAAATCATGCTCTTTGATGAACCTACTGCTGCATTATCTCCAAAGAATTCATCAGTTATAATTGAAAAGATAAAAAAACTTAACGCAGCACACGACAGCTGCATCATACTAGTAGAGCAGAATGTAAAGGCTGCACTCAAAAACTGTGACAAGGTATACTTACTTGCAAGTGGTAATGTTGTGTATAGTGGTGATCCGGCAACTTTGCTTGCTGACAAAGATCTTGCCTCAAAGTATCTTGGGATGTGATGATGTGAATGTCGATAATACTCTTTGATGGTCTCATATATGGATCAGTTCTTGCTGTTTTATGTGTAGGGCTTACACTAACTTACAAGATAACAAGTGTTCCTAACTTTGCACATGCCTCTTTTGCAATACTTGGAATGTACATGACACTAGTGGTTGCTAAAGTATTTGAAATATCAGTATATGCCGCGCTACCACTTGCATTTCTTGCATCAGGTGCGCTATCACTGTTTATGTATTATGGTATCATACGTATACTCCAAAAGAAAAAGTCGTCTTTAATATCGCTGATAATTGCTACATTGGCATTTGATATATTCATGATCGGCATTCTGAACATCTTTGCAGATGGACTACGTAATACGTATCAGATTCACTCTCGTGATTTTACACTACGGAGTTTTGATATAGTTGTTGGCGGAGATGGTGGCATGCCGTTAGTGTTCATTGCAGCAATTATAATTCTCGCAGGACTTGCATTGGGATTGTATTATCTACTATATAGGACGAGCTTTGGAATAAGTATGAGGGGTGCTATAGAAAATGAAACCCTAGCTCAAACACTTGGAATAAACACCCAACTGATATTCTCATTTGGTTGGTTTGTCAGCGGTGGACTGGCAGGAATAGCAGGTGTGTTGATGGCAATGTGGTTTCAAGGAGACCCAAGTTTAGCTGCAATAATGCTTCCGAGTATATTTGCAGGAAGTATAGTCGGTGGATTTTCAAGCATATATGGTGCAATATTAGGTGGGCTTTTAGTTGGTGTCTCAGAGGTAGTGGGAACAAGTGTACTTGTTGATATTGTAGGATACTGGGTTATATCATACAGGCCAGTTATACCATTCATTGCAATGATCGTGACGCTGATGGTGCTACCTGGTGGCCTCATACAGATAATAACAAAATATTCACGCTCAAGGGCCTCCAAGCCCAAGACAACTGATAACAAGAGTGTGTCCAAAAGTGAAAACGATGATCAAAGAGGAGGAGCAAACAGATAATGGCACTTGATCCTGCTGTAATATTTATCGGTGATCTGATCGCCATATTTTCAATATATCTGATTATTAACTTGAGCTTGAATCTAGAATTTGGATTTGGCGGTGTTCCAAATTTTGGAAAAGTCCTAGCCGTTGCAGCAGGTGCTTTTGTGGTGGGAACTATCCCATTTGGACTATTTATGCTCTTTATTGATTATGGCGGACTTGATCCTGTCGATGATAATATTATGCTTATCCATCAGATCAATGCATACATTGCAGACAATCCTGGATCTGCATTTTTTGTCTTTGCAGTGACACTTATTGTGGCAATTGCAGTGGGTGGACTGTTGGGATTAGCTTCTGCGTATCCGGCCATACGCTTGCGTGGAGACTATCTTGCAATGACATTGTTAGGATTCGGCGAAGTCATAAGAATTATTGGAATGAACTATACGCCACTTGTTGGTGGAACTCTGGGCGTCTCTGTTCCTGACATGTTGTCATTTGTACCAAACGAGTATAGATTTTTGCTTGCCAGTCTGGTGTTACTCGGATTTGCAGGCGCCGCATATTTGGTTGTATCTAAATTTACCAACTCTCCTGTAGGTCGATTACTCCGGTCTAATCGTGATGATGAATTAGCTATAAGTACGTTAGGTCGTGATCCTGTGAAGATAAAATTCAAGGTAATGATACTTGCAGGAATGCTTGGTGCAGTAGGAGGTGTAATGTATGCATCATATGTGGAAGGTGTGGTTGCATTTGGATACAATAGACTTAACTGGACATTTTTACCATTTGTAATGATTATCGTTGGTGGCATGGCAAACAACAAGGGTGTACTAGTTGGAACATTCTTGTTTGTAGCAGTTCGTAAATTGGTGGTATATTATAATGATGCACTTGAAGGCACGCTTCCATTTGACATTATATGGATTGACTATCTGGCGTTGGGCGGTGTTATGATACTTGTGTTAATATTCCGACCACGCGGACTTATACCTGAAAGACCACAAAAGACCAAGAGTTTGGAAAAGGGTAGTGGTGGTGGTGATGATGAATCGCCACCTGGTAATGAAAAACCACCGCCTGACAGTAATAAGAGTGCGTCACGAGTTCCTATATCCAATTAGTTTGTGACACACAACTAAAATTAATAATTTATAAAATGATTATTTACATATAATGAATTTAATTGTTTTATCAACGTACATATTTTACGAAATATCCATACCAATATGCGGGAGTCGCCCAGCCTGGTCAACGGCGTAAGGTTCAGGTCCTTATCTCTTAGGAGTTCGTGGGTTCAAATCCCATCTCCCGCACCATTACTTTGGAATTACACACATCTTGAAAAGATCTAGAATAATTTTGATGATGCAATGTTTAAGAATTAATATGACTCTTGAATATGACACTAGTTATGATGCGATCAAAGAAGACCATTGTTGGAATTACCATAGTAGGACCTGACAAGGAAGGGGTCGTAGCAGCATTTACCAACTTTGTGTTTGAATGGGGTGGGAATGTAGAAAAGATAAATCAAAATGTCATTAAAGGATTGTTTGGCATGTATCTTGAAGCATCATTCACCAATAAAATGGAGTCTGAAAAATTTGATGAACATATACAACGTCTTGCATCCGTGTATGGTATGGAGGTCACTGTGCACTACGAGTCAAACTCCCAAAAGAATATTGCCATAATGGTTACAAAAGAACCGTTATGTCTTGATACCATACTACAGCATATGGCGTCCCTTGTAGGGAAGGTATCTGTAATAATTGGAACAGAAAAAACATTAGAATATCTTGCCAAACAATATGATGTGCCATTTGTATCAATTCAAGATAGAAATCAATCAAAAGCAGAATCCAAAATACTCAAGGTGTGCAAAAAATATGATATAGATTTGATAATACTTGCACGATACATGCGTATTCTGACACCGAATTTTGTATGGCGGTACCCTAATCGCATCATAAACATTCATCCGTCTCTACTACCTGCATTCCCCGGAGCATCTGCATATGAGCAAGCTTATGAGCGTGGAACAAAGATAGTTGGTGTGACTGCACACTATGTATCTGAGGACCTTGACCAAGGTCCAATAATCCTACAAGACTCGTTTACCGTTGATCCTAATGATGCCCTCGTCGATCTTAAAATGAGTGGACAACAGTTAGAAGCAAAGACACTTTTGAGGGCAATAAAACTACACCTCTCAAATAGACTAGATGTAAGATGGCGTAAAGTCCATGTAAGAAGGAGATAGACTCATGCATCTGCCATCTGTTAGCCCACAACTGTATGTAGATGCAAGTATGCAGTCTGATTCTGTCATTAGAGATGCTATAACTAGTGGAATGCATACTGCGATAATACCTGTTGGCTCTACAGAACAACACGGACCACACTTGCCAGTATCCACTGATTCTGACATTGCGCTAGAGGTATCTCGACTGATATCTAAAAAAAATGGATATTTGTTAATGCCTGTCATACCATATGGCGTCTCATATGAGCATGCACCACTCTTTCAGACAAGCATCCGACCTTTTGTCTTGTATGCAATTATACTTGATGTGTGTGCATCACTACACACGTGTGGAATATGCAATGTGATAATTATCAATGCTCACCACGGAAACATCGATGCACTTGACAAGCTTTGTACATCCTCACATCAGGCACAAATTGCATATTTGCAAGATAACATACAGCAACAAACTGATGCACAAAAAGAGCAAAAAATACCCCCCCCGTATAATCTCCCAAAAATCCATCTGTTTCATTATTGGCGATATATGGATGCCAAACTGGGCCATGCAGGATTTACAGAAACCTCTATGATGCTTACTATATCCCCAAATACTGTGATAATGAAACGCGCCATAAAAGGTTTGATAACGGATCACATGTCTGATGATGAACTAAAGCGTGTTTCTGCATTTGCGCTCAAATCATTTCCAGAGGCTACTGGAAATGGTATTTGGGGTGATCCTAGAGGTGCTTCTGCCCAAGTAGGTAAATCGTTGTTAGAAGAAGCAGCATCTAATATTGCTAAAATCTGTATTGAAAAGTGCAAAGGATCATGATAAACACCATTACCAAACACCATACCTAAAAATTATATGTGTAAATATAGTATTTTTAGAAATTTTTAAACATATCTATTATAATTATATTTTATTTATATAAATATAATTTATAAATTAGATTTAACACTTGATACTAATATTCTGTGCGGGTGAGTTTCCACGATCCTCTACTACTATTATTCTTAAAACCTTCCCCCTCATCATCTAATCTAGAGTAATTGCCAAATGCTTTTTTCCTGAATATTTTTGTTGCATTTGGATCTGCACCTAATTTTTCTGCCATCTCAACGCATTCTATTGCCTCATCTATTCTTCCAAGGTTTTTTAACATTACACTTTTGTTAAGTTGTATGTTGAAATTATGTGGTGCCTTTTTGATTGCCATGTCCATAAATTTGATCGCTTCGTGTATCTTGCCTGTTGAGAACAATATCAACCCTTTGTGGTGAAGAGAGCTTGGATGTTCTGGGTTAAATTTGAGCGCTTTGTCAATGAACTTTAGTGCTTTGTTGTGGTTGCCCAAGTTAAACAAAGATGTTCCAATTATATGATTATTATACCAGTTATCAGGATCTTTATGCACAATACTCTGGGCTTGCTGTAGCGCTTCTTTATATTTGCCTAAGTTTAGGTAGGCTGTTCCTATATTCACTTGAGTCTCATAATCATCAGGATCGATTTTTGCTGCTTTTTTGAGATACTTTATTGCTCTATCTGCTTCATCTCTATTGATCATAATATCGCCTATAATCTTGTATGCGTCTGCTCTATTGGGATCTATCTCTATGGCAGTTTTAATGGATTCTCGAGCCTCTTTGAACATTTTCATCTTTACGAGAAACTCTGCTTTGTTGATATGATGTGTGTATTCTTTTGGTTCTATTTGTACCGCTTTATCTAATGCTTGTATTGCTTCATTGTCACGACCCATTTCATGCAAACACATTGCCTTTTGCTCATATGCAGACGCGTTATGTGGGTTCATTTGTGTGAATTTGTCTAAATATAATAACCCAATATTATATTCTTTGAAATTTATGCATTTTTGTATGAATTCTTTATGTAATATGTAATCCGTGTTTATTGATGCTGCCTTTTCTATGCATGCTTTAAGATCTTCTGGTCTTTTTATAATTTTCATTAAAAATGCATTCATTTGATGTGCGTATAAGCAATTTGAATCCAAGCTAATTGCTTTGTCTATTAGTTCTAGTGCTGTGTCATATTCTTTTATAAACATTAATGCTTGTCCACTATTTGCATATACAATTGGGCTAATACCCTCTCTAGTTTTTATATGTTCATTGATAAACTTGTACACTTCTTGATTTTTCTCCAATACCAAAAGCGTATTTATTTTAGCAATACATGCTAGTTCATTACTTGGTTCTATTGATAAGATTTTATCATACATTTCTAGTGACTTGCCATATGATTCTCGTTCTTTGTATTTTTCGGCTGTATTAAAATATTCTTTAATATCTTTTGGACCTTTTGCTTTTTTATCAAATTTTGGAAACTTCATAATCTTATGCTTGACAAAGTAAAATATTAGTGTGTTTTTATCACAATTTTACTTTTATAATCAAAATTTTGACATGTTTATCATTATGGCTATGTAGACTGAATACTATAATGGCGCCTGTTTAACACTTGTGTCTGTATTAGAGACGAGATGGTCTAATTTGCGCTTAAAATGTGGGCGGCGGGGGGAGATGCGGGTGAAACGTGATGATTTAATGATTGTCGTGTAATGTGTTGACACCTAATACCTTATTCTTTAGAGTTTTTGAACTGACTTGTATTTGTTGATTGGTATAACATGTTGATTAGTCGCATCTTGATAGTAGTGTGAAATAACATTTTACGTATTTCACCATGTATTTTTATATTGAATATTTACATTTATTCTCATAAGACACACATTTATCATGCAAAATAAATGCATATAATATGGCATTAAAACCACCTAACAAACAGCTTGCAAACAAAGCTTTTTTGGCACTAGAGTCACATCGATTAAAACATGCATTCTCATTTGATCCACTGCTCTCTATGCGCGTCTCAAATGTAGATTCGCTTCCGCACCAGATAGAAGCAGTGTATGAACATGTGCTCAAAAAACATAGAATTCGATTCATGCTTGCACATGACCCTGGTGCTGGCAAGACGATTATGGCAGGTTTAATACTCAAGGACTTGAAGATGCGTAACATTGTCAAGCGTGTACTAGTTGTAGTACCTGGACAGCTTCGTGAGCAGTGGAAATGGGAGCTGAAGAATCGTTTTGATCTAGACTTTGATATAGTGACTAGGGATACCTTTACACAAAAGGGGCGCACTGGGGTGTGGGAAGATGATCTCTTGGTCACATCGATTGACTTTGCAAAGCGCGATGATGTGTTAAAATCCCTTCGAGATGCTCGGTTTGATCTTGTAATTGTGGACGAGGCTCATAAAATGAGTGCATATTCATACGGACGAACAACAAGCAAAACTAAACGATATCATCTCGGAGAAGCACTATCACTGTCCTCAAAACACATGTTGTTTTTGACTGCTACCCCACACAAGGGCGATGCTCAGAACTTTAGACTATTGTTAGATTTACTAGAACCTGGGTTTTTCTCTGCTGCAGGTATGATTGAAGACTCTGTGCGAGAAGGGTTCAATCCTGTATTTTTGAGACGTGCCAAGGAGGATATGGTGGACTTTGATGGAGCTCCCTTATTTGTTCCTAGAGAGGTGCGTACACCTGATGTACGTCTCTCAAAACATGAAAAGACATTGTATACTGCAATGTCAAAATACGTGACAGAACAATACAACTTGGCAACTCGTTCTGTCAAAAGTCACAATATTACATTTGCACTTATCATACTTCAACGACGCTTTGCATCGAGCATATACGCCCTGACAAAGTCACTCAAACGTCGCATGGATAAGCTAGAGCAGATTGAAAGAGCTGCTGAAAAGGTATCTTTTGATGATATATCTGATGACTATGTTGAAAAAGTCGATGAAATGTCTGAAAAGGAAAGATGGGAAGAAGAACAAAAATGGGAATTAATTACTGCTGCTCAAAATATGGATGAACTCAGGGCGGAAATAGACATTATTGCAGACTTGATACAAAAAGCTCAAAAGGTGATAGGTTCTGAAGCAAAACTATTTCAACTCAAAGAGATGCTTGAGAATCTCGACAAGACAAACCCTAATGAAAAGATTCTCATCTTTACAGAATCCAAGGATACATTAGATTACCTAACAGAACATGTTCGATCATGGGGATACTCGGTCAACAATATACATGGTTCGATGGGTGGAACTGAGAGAAAAGAGGCAGAAAATATATTTAAAAACGATACTCGTATCATGGTTGCCACTGAAGCTGCAGGTGAGGGAATAAACCTACAATTTTGTAGACTCATGATAAATTATGATCTGCCATGGAATCCAAACCGATTAGAACAGCGAATGGGTCGAATACACAGATACGGACAAAAACTTGATGTGAATATATTTAATCTGGTCATTGCTGATACCCGTGAAGGTGAGATATTAATTAGACTTTTTGAGAAGCTTGAACATATAAGATCTGTCATGGGAAATGACAAGATATTTGATGTAATCAGTGACATTGTTCCTGGAAAGAGCCTTGCACAACTCATGTTAGATGCAACTGTAAAATCCAAAGGACAAAAAAAGATCATATCTGAACTTGACACAATAATGGGGGACACTGAAGCTGTCAAGGAACAGATGCAAGACAACTTTACCTCTAGACGTATGGATGATAAGAGTTTAAAAATGCTACAGGCAACTGTTCGTGAAAATAGTCTTGTTCCTGAGTATTCTAAAAATTTGTTTTGTGATATCGTAGACACCGCAGGTGGTAATGTGAAGAGTGGTGATGATTATGAAGGACTAACGACAAACATTACCGTACCCAAATTACTGTTATCTGATGATCATGATTCATCAAAGGATATCACGGCAGTCTTTGATGCATATGCACACGAGCAGATACCTAATACTGATTTAGTGACGTTTGGGCATGTTATGTTTGATGCTGCGCTTGAATGGGCCATGTCTCAATTCACATCGAGTGCTATGGATGGAAAGACAACCGTACTAGACCCGACTGGAAGACTTGATGGCAATATTGCATTTTATACTGGCAGTGTGGTTTATGGAATAACTGGTGAGCAAGTATCATCTCATATGATCGCATGTATTGTTGATCTCAAGGCAGGTACAGCAAAATGCATACCATCATCAGTTATCTTGGATCTTGATTGGAATTATGACAAAAAGACAGATGATGACTTTATGGATTCTGAGGGTATTGAATATGTGCAAAAGATGGCAACTGATGCTGTTAATACTCAGCTAGACTCGTATGCAAGTGCGATAGCTGATGAGGGGCGTATACAGGCTAATATGGCTCAAAAGTATGGACTTCACTCATTGGATGCCTTGCTTGATGGGATCGAATCTGATATAATGCAACTGTTGGAGAAGAAACGCCGCGGCGTCAAGGCCGATCTGGCAATATATAACAAGAGACAGGATCGTATCAAATACAGAACTGCTCGACGTAACATGGAGGAGCGTATAAAATCCGATACAAATTTGACTGTTGATAATATAAAGTGCGTTGGAATGATCAGAGTGATGCCTGGAACTTTTGCTCAATCTGCCAAGAAACTCTCTGCTGTTGAATTTGCCATTGAATTTGAACACGCCCGCGGCCGTACTCCTGTGAATATGTCTCATGAATGGAATGGATATGACATACGCTCTGCTCCAATGGATAGTGGTGGTGGTAGTAATAGTGGTAGTAGTGGCAACAACCGTAGTAGTAGTAGTAGTGGCAGTGATGTCAGGTACATATTGGCACTCAAAGAGCAAGACGGTTGGGTGTATTTTACTACCAATGAATGGCTCAAGGCCTTGACACTTGGGGAGAGATATTATCTTTATGTGATACGCGGTGTGATGCAAGAGCCACTCGTACTATCTGATCCTGCTCATGTATTGCGATCTGAACGACGAGGTACTACATACTGTGTAAGTGTAGACCGTATACTATCGTCATTATCATAAGTACAAGCGCTCAGGCCAAGTTGCCATTATGGCTGTGTAAGTGTAGACCGTATACTATCGCCATTATCATAATATTTGACATACAGCTACAGTTTGAGATTTTTTGAGACTTTTAGTTGTGTGTAATAATAGTCACCATCACAGTCCACATCACAGTCCACATTATGGTCATTTTTCTAGTTCGTCTAACAGGGCGCGTCTAGTAGAATACTCTTCTTTTATCTTGTTTAACAACTCTTCGTATCGCTCTTTACCCTTTGGCATCTCTTTAAGTTTTCCTAAATACTTTGAGACTCGCTTATAGTGTTCTCTATTACTTTTTTCACCTACAAATTTAAAGAGTTTGTCCATATAGCATGCTGTGTATCTCTTTGAGCTTTTACGCATCAGTTTTGCTCTATATGACAAGACAAGCTCAACATCTGATGCTTGTTCTAACACATCCATGGCCTCTTCTGGCATCTCTTCTTTTATGCACATCTCTACTGCATTTTTAGGTGATATGTCTGTCAGTCTTGATATTGTCTGTTGTATGTTATCTTTCCATTTGGGCAGTACTCGCTTGAGTCTTATTATGTAATCCCATTCACCTGTTATTGCATATAGTTTTTCCAATATACGGCCCCTATACTTGTCATCATTGTCACCAAATAATTTGTATGCGGCCTCTAGTACATTTGCGTCATCAGGAAATGTCTCTGTTGCCTTTATTGCTATATCTTTAATGTTACCTGCTGTTGTTACTGATAATAATGATGCTGATGATGCTGACGATGATGATGATGCTGTTGCTGATAATGTGTACAATGCCTTCAAGTATAATACGCATATACCACTGTTCAGGGGAAAACGTTCTGCAAGTAAGTCCACTATCTTTGCGTGTTGTTTCATCTGTTCTAATACATATGACTGCATGCGTAAAATCTCAACTAACTCCTCATTACTGATATCTCTGTCATCTGGAATAACTGCAAGTTCAAGCCAGAACTTAAAATCACTTTGTGTATTGCATATTGTCTTTAGTCCATCATAATAATGTCTGGAAAACTTGGCACTTGCAGTACCATTGTTATTTGTAGCTTTTTCAAACAAATATGATATATAATCCCGTTTTTTCTCGTGGTCTAGACGTTCCCTTAATATGGTCTCTATCATACCCTCGAGTGCTTCTATAAAACAATCTGCATAATACCCTGTATCATCTTTTACTTCATTTACTCTCTTTGATATTGTCTCTGCAATAATTTTGTACATACCTGCGGACTCTGAATTATCTCCTTCACGTCTCTTTCTACGTGCCTCATCGAACTGTGGTTTAAAATCTATCATCTCAGTTATCTTTCCGTCATCTTCTCTCTCTGCATTTTTGTAAAGTGTATTCATATCTCCTGAATACTTACTTACATTATAGGCTGATTTTAGTTTATTTTTTGTAATGAATTTGTGTAACATATTACTGTCATTTGACATTATTTTTGCAAGAAACTCCAAGGCTTGTTCTGGTGTTATATTTTCAAGAAGATTTGATGTAGTATCTTCTGTTACGTTCCCATAGATGTCAAAGCTACTTGGATTGTGGTTTAGTTGAAACAAGACTGCTACTATACAATGACACATTGTGTCTTTTTGATAAATATGTTCACATGTACATTTTGTATAGACTTGATGGTCAAACGTTAGGGTAATTTCTGGATAGTTGATCTCCATATTAATATCACATACAGTTGCAGTTATTTCATTCTCATCTATTTCCATCTCTAAAATGTCACCGTCCTCAAAGATCCGTTTGCCTTCTTTGTACGACTTTGGGTCGGCAAGATATTCAATATCTTCTAGACCTGGAATATTCATATCTTCGTTTTCTCTTGATGACATAATATAACGTAAATGGATGGTTATTTGAATTTGACTATACGTATTTTTCTCAAATTTGAATGATTGTGTGTAATTTTACGTATTTGATGACATTTGATCTTTGAGATTATCTCTATATGTGATTTAATTCTTGTATGCCAAATGGCATAATTTGTGACAAATGAGTTGTGCAGACGTTTGCCTAACATAAAAGTTATGTAATTTTCTAAATTTGTATTATACTTTGTATAATTCGTATAATTGTTGTATTGTAAAAATAATGTAAGAACAATACTTTTATATATCACAATATTGTAGTATTTGTATGAATGAAAAAACCAAACAAGTTCTAGAGGATTTAGTCAGCAAGTTTGCAGATGGTACTGACAAACTGCCCGAGGCAATCGCAAAGTCGTACATAATGGCACCTGCTGTACCGTGCTCAAAGTGGACAATAAACAACCGTGTACTGACACTGTTAAATGGCACTACTGATGCACGTGGGTACAGGCAATGGCAGCAAGTAAACAGACATGTCAAAAAAGGTGCAAAGGCAATTTACATTTTGGTTCCCAAAATGATTACTGTAAAAGACGATAATGCTGATTCCCAAAAAGACTGTGAAAAAAACAATAACAGTAAAAATGACAAAGACTGTAAAGACGACAAAGAGCGCAAAAAGGCAAAACAATGCATTGGCTTTTCAACGTGCCCTGTGTTTCGGTACGAAGATACTGAAGGTGACCCTCTTGAGGAGTATGTGCCCAAAGAGTTACCTCCGTTGTTTGGCCTTGCAAAGTACAATGGTATAGATGTCCTATATGCCAATACAATATCTGGTGAATATGGGAGTATCAATGTAGATGATAAACATATCACATTGAGTACCGAATCACCTGATACATATTTGCACGAGCTGGTTCATTATTATGATCTGCGCGAGCGCAAAAACATCAAGCATGGACAAGATGCAACGCAAGAGACTGTAGCACAATTGGCAGCATGTGTATTGGCACGCATGTATTCTGATTATGATGCTAGTCGATACACCTGGGATTACATCGCCGGGTATGCCGATGCCACAGAACCTGCAAAAGTCGCCAAACAATGTCTCAAGGTGATGGAGCGCGTAGGCTCTATAATCGATGCAATCATATCTGATGCACACAAGATTGGTGCTGTTGGTAACATATCTGATGCACACAAAATCAGTCATGTTACTGCATAATCACCATTCACATCTCTTTTTTTAATTACTTCAACTGTATACATGTTTACAAAGTGATCTTTTTATTTACTTGTATATTTAAAATTAAAAATTTAATATGACTTTTAAAATTGAAATTATAAATACTCTATTAGATATTGATCATAACTGTGTGCTTACATTGATGTAAATTATCCATGTGAACCAAGCTCTTTGTATGTAATAATGAAATCATACATCTAGGTGTATTTGGCAACATACTTGTTTGCATATAGTATCGTACATAGTAATTAAAACAAGGCTAAGGATGGTCTGCAGGTATTGTCCGTCTCGCTGGGGCTAGGTGTGAAATGCCTCTTGGGCCCCTGCCTCAAAAACCCTGGTGAACTTTGCAAACCTCTGCTCGTCAGTTATGATGTTGGTGATGGGGATCGTATAAAGCAGCCCGTGTCTGGAAAAGTATACGGCACTGCGATATCATGATGTCCTTCCGACAGCCCACGGGCTCGCCCACACCTGCCCCGCGCGTCTGCATGTGTACGCGCAAAGCCATGCGCGCGTCCGTTTAAGGTTGTCAGGACACGACACCATCCGGACTGGCCGAGCCTTCGGTACGGACTCTTCTCATTCTCAAAACGTCCTGTTAGACAGATCCGGAACGCCACCCAAAAACCCGGCAGAAAATCATCATCACCAATGCTGAAATCGGATCCGCTTCAAAGATACAGTCCCTTAAGTTATACGCCTACAAAAACCGGACCTTTGAACACGGAATCGTCTCACAGGTGCTTTACCACGAATCCTGACTCCTTGCAGCCGTCATAGTTGTGGCGTATCTCTGTGGGCCAACCCTTTCCTGTATCGAGAAGATCAAGTGATTGCCTCATTTCCCTGAGCCGGTCATAATAGTCGTGGTTTCTCTCAATCAGACACTCTGTAAATTCTGACTGTACAAGCGAGTCGCTCTTTTGCAGGTTGCAGTTCTGGCAGCTGAGAACCAAGTTCCATGGATCGTCGTCAAACACGTATGACCACGGTATAAAGTGGTCGACGTTTATGTAGCCCCTCTCCAGTCTCGCACAGCAGTAAAAGCAGTGGGTGGAATCTCTGAACATGGTGCGGTACTTGTTAAGGCTGCCCCTCCTTGCGTTGGCGTTCTCCAGCTTTGAGACTAGCTTGGGCATGGTGTTTATCTTTTCAAGATACCGTGTCCACTCTACCAGGACTGCCTTTAGTAGCACGTCGTAATGACTGCTCAAAAACTTGGAGACTCCATCCTTGAAGTGGATCATCTTTTCCTTGTCGTTGTGGGTGTAGAATACGTTTGCATCTTCCTTGCTGAGCCCCTTGATGTTCTGGAACCTGGGTACGACTTGGGACGTACCGCTGCTTTCGTTTCCAAACACCCTCTTCATCATACTCTCTTCTGCAGCCTCCTTGGACTCCTTATCGACGTCTTTGAATATCTTGGCGGGATCGTTTCCAAATCTCTCCTGTATGATCTGCACGGCATGGGGAATGCTTTTCGTGCTAAAACTCTGTTTTATTCTGAATAGGGACTCTTGGTGCCAATAGTACTTTACAAAGGATTCTGCAAGATAGTCATACGTCACGTGATCCCTGATGCTGGGATCTGATCCGTAGTCTGACTGCTTTCTACAGTGCTCAAGCAGGGCCCTGGCCAATGCGAACTTGTACGTGTTGCTCTTGCTCCCCTTAGTCAGTATGCGCAGAAATGCCTTCCGTAACTCGGCATCAGACGGAACCTCGGATCCCATGGGTAAATTCGTCTGAGACCAAATATATTCTGGTATGTAATGGCGGTTCGTTGCTCAAAGAATCTGTCGCACCAATTACGTGTACATCACAAATCATCGTGATAATGTCTAAGAGATACTGTCTGTACTGCGCATGACAGGCGGCACGAGACGGCATATGTTTTGGTGGTCTTTTCTTTTTTTATGTAGGAACGTTTGGCTGCTGAAAGTCACTTTTTGTAAAAGATTTTTGCTTTACAGTATATGAGTCTCCGCTCCTTTTGCTGGTGGATTTTTTGATGACTATTTTGCTCTCGCATATGATGAGTTGACATACTTGGGATTACACATCCTGTCACGAATCTGTGGTGATGGATTGACATATCTGGTATGTACGATTGTTTGATGTGACTATAACCTAGACCCCTGGAATAAAATGACAATGTCCGTACCATGGCAAGTGTAGATAGTCTACATCGGTAGTTTGCAATGTGTTTTATGTGATTTTATTTGAATAATCTACAATATTGTTGAACATTAATGATCATACTTGATCAGATCAAATAAAAAGTATACTATATGAGAATATACTAGTACCTCTGATTTTATATGAAAAATGAGATACTAGAACATCAATATAATTAGGACAGATAAATTATAAAGTTTTACGAAAACGATTCGTCGATCTCAGACTAAAGATATCCACCATATGTAACAGCAAGTATGGTATGGATGATTATCTTGGTATACACTTACTACCATGTCACTCAACAATACCTGTGTGTAAATGCAGCAACACACAAAAGAAAACACAACAAAGCTAACTATTTTAGAAAAAACGCGTGTATACACACACCATCTGAAAATACCAGTAGTTCGCAATGTGCTCAATTTTTAATGATCTTATTTCTAATTATGCAGTGCGGCAGATTTACAATGGTAAGGAACCACCGTGTAGGTTCGATTACTGTTGATATTTTTTGGAATGTTGTTGTATGGCTTGTGGGTAATGGCAAGGTACGAAAATTACGACGGACTTGTAGATGAAAAATTATTTACAATGGATGCGTTTGTGGATTCAGTTGCCGGATTGATCAGAAAACTGCTTTAATGGGAATTAAAACATAGTAGTTACTTGCCATAGTAAATGTATCACACTATATAATTAAAAATAAGATCATTAAAATTGGACACATTGCGAACTACTGATACTGCGCTCTTTGACCCCCTGCACATCAAGTTAATTTTCATATAGGGTGTAGGTATAGAACAGACATGTCCAGACATGTAAACCCCTTCAGGCCGGGTTCGGGCCTGCAGCCCCCGTATCTTGCAGGAAGGGATGTGGAGCTGGAGAGGTTCTCGCAGATGCTACAGCAAATGCAGGAAGGACAGGTTCGCAACCTTATGGTACAGGGCCTGAGGGGCGTGGGAAAGACAGTTCTCCTGAAAGAGTTCGTCAAGATATGCACCGACAACAAACTCCTCCCAGTTACGCGGCTCCAGTTTAGTAGCAAGCACTCGGATCCCGCAGAGTTCACCCGGGCCCTGCAGCACGATTTGAACAACGCTATGGGAAGCCTCTCTAGAGTGGAAAAGACAAAGCAAAAGCTGCAGGATGCTGCCCGGCAGATAAAGCCGCAAAAGATCGACGTCATGGGAGTCGGGTGGGAATTTAAGCACGATCCTGCCAGCCGCATACCGCTGGAGAACCAGATAACCGATTATCTAGAAAAATGGTGGAAAGTCGTACAGGAAAGCGGCTACGACGGGATAGTGCTCCTCTTTGACGAGTTCCACACGGTGAGTGATGTAAAGTCCAACAGCTGGTACATACTCACGGACTTCCTCGGAGCGGTAAACGAGATCCAGTCCAATGGGTGCAGGTACTCGCTTGTCTTGTGCGGACTGCCTACTCTTATGCCCAACGTCAAGGCTGCGCGCTCTTATGCCGAGCGGATGTTCGGCGTGATGAACATATCCAACTTGGACAAGGAAAACGCCAGAGCCGCCATATCAAAACCTCTGGTGGATACGGCCTGGCGCTTCTCAGATGACTTGGTATCGTCAATTGTGCGGGACACTGACAGTTACCCATATTTTATCCAGTTCTTTTGTAGTGAGATCATACTTCGTACTGACAAAGAACATGTCACTCTAGACGACTACGAAAAAATCAAGGATCAGATAACAAGAGATCTCGGACGCGACTTCTTTGATCAGCGCATCGAGCCGTTAAGCGCGACACAAAGGCTCGTGCTGTACTCAGCCGCCTCCCTCACTGATCTGGATCTGGAGTTCTCTTCTATCCAAAAGTCATTGAATGTGGGCAAGGGAGCGCTTTCCAGTCACTTGAAGCGTCTGGAAGAGAAGGGACTGATCTACAGGTCAGGGCGGGGGACTTATCGTCTTGCCATGCCGTTGCTTGGCAAATATCTACGATTGAGGATGCAGTCAGAATAACGCTCAGACAACCGGCCTTGGTAGGATTCGAGTCTGCAAATCATGTTTGGCGCCTACCAAAGTCGACAAAGTCTACAAAGTCGACAACATTGTGGACTCCCGCGCCCGACGCCTGCCAAAGTCTACAAAGTCTACAAAGTCTACAAAGTCTACAAAGTCTACAACATTGTGGACTCCCGCGCCCGACGCCTGCCAAAGTCTACAAAGTCTACAAAGTCTACAAAGTCTACAAAGTCGACAAAGTCGACAACATTGTGGACTCCCGCGCCCGACGCCTGCCAAAGTCTACAAAGTCTACAAAGTCTACAAAGTCTACAAAGTCTACAACATTGTGGACTCCCGCGCCCGACGCCTGCCAAAGTCTACAAAGTCTACAAAGTCTACAAAGTCTACAAAGTCTACAAAGTCGACAACATTGTGGACTCCCGCGCCCGACGCCTGCCAAAGTCTACAAAGCCTCTACAAAGTCTACAAAGTCCCGCGCCCGACGCCTGCCAAAGTCTAACATTGTCGACAAAGTCTACAAAGTCTACAAAGTCGACAAAGTCTACAAAGTCGACAACATTGTGGACTCCCGCGCCCGACGCCTGCCAAAGTCTACAAAGTCTACAAAGTCTACAAAGTCGACAAAGTCTACAAAGTGGACTCCCGCGCCCGACAACATTCTACAAAGTCTACTCGACAACATTGTGGACTCCCGCGCCCGACGCCTGTCTACAAAGTACAAAGGCGACGCTACAAAGCCAAAGTCTACAAAGTCTACAAAGTCTACAAAGTCTACAAAGTCTACAAAGTCGACAACATTGTGGACTCCCGCGCCCGACGCCTGCCAAAGTCTACAAAGTCTACAAAGTCTACAAAGTCTACAAAGTCTACAGTCAAGTCTACACATTGTGGACTCCCGCGCCCGACGCCTGCCAAAGTCTACAACATTGTGGACTCCCGCGCCCGACGCCTGCCAAAGTCTACAAAGTCTACAAAGTCGACAAAGTCTACAAAGTCGACAACATTGTGGACTCCCGCGCCCGACGCCTGCCAAAGTCAAAGTCTACAAAGTCTACAAAGTCGACAACATTGTGGACTCCCGCGCCCGACGCCTGCCAAAGGCCAAAGTCTACAAAGTCTACAAAGTCTACAAAGTCGACAAAGTCGACAACAAAGTCTACAAAGTCTACAAAGTCGACAAAACAACATTGTGGACTCCCGCGCCCGACGCCTGCCAAAGTCTACAAAGTCTACAAAGTCTACAAAGTCTACAAAGTCGACAAAGTCGACAACATTGTGGACTCCCGCGCCCGACGCCTGCCAAAGTCTACAACATTGTGGACTCCCGCGCCCGACGCCTGCCAAAGTCTACAAAGTCTACAAAGTCGACAAAGTCGACAAAGTCGACAACATTGTGGACTCCCGCGCCCGACGCCTGCCAAAGTCTACAAAGAAACTCATCAAAACCATCCCGGAGACTTATCGCAAGCGTTGGATAACAGAGACCGGATACAGAGTGATAAAAAAATACGACTTCAAAGACCCAGTAACGCTTTGCAGGTTCAATTATTGTTGATATTTTTTGGAATGCTGTTGTATGGCTTGTGGGCAATGGCAAGGTACGAAAATTACGGCGGATTTGCAGGTGGAAAATTATTCACAATGGATTGTTTATGGATTCAATTGCCGGATCAATCAGAAGACTACTTCGGTGGGAATTAGAACACGGTGGTTCCTTGCCATTGTAAATCTGCCGCACTGCATAATTAAAAATAAGATCATTAAAAATTTGCACATTGCGAACTACTGACGTGGAGGGGGTTATCATGTATTCTATGCAGATGCATAAAACCGGGGAGTATCTTTTATCCTGCCCGGATTCTGGGGGGGGGGGGGGGGGATGGCCGGCAGAAAAATGTGTGGCAGATGCGGCTGCCCCTCCCCCAGGCACACCACCTCGTAATGCGTATCATGGGGGCAGACGGCACAGAAGAGCCGACGCGCCAAAAGTGCTGGGACTGTGGGTGTGAAGGAGCGGGGACGTAAACCGCGTCCGTAATAAGCAAGAATCTATACACTCCTTGCCATACGGGCGAATGTTGGCCTAGACCGCTGCAAAAACGGCCGCCACCGCGATCGTGACTGCGGCAGAGATAGATGCCAAAATTGTCAGTAATTTGAGCATGTTTCCTCCTACAGATCTGTGTATCATGTGCGTACCAAAGCCAGCTGCCGCGCCAACAAGTACCGCGCCCGTTGGCCCCAGAAACCCTGACAGGGGAAATGATAGAAAAAATCCCAGCAGCGCCGATAGTGCAAGGCCCATTCCTGTGACGTTTTTTTCACGCATGGCGAGGATCAGAAATGCCACTGCGCTGCCGACTGTAGCTGCCACCATTACGATTATGGCACTGCTTGAAAAGTAGTATAATTCTGCAATGTTTGCAAAAATAAAAAAATGAGTGGGCGGGATTAAATTCATTTAGCTTCCGTAAACAGTGGATGATATGAACGTTCCCGGCGCGCTGTAACCTGACGGACAGAAATTCAGCGTCTTTGTACCGTAGCTTGGAACATACGGACTATAGGAGACATTGCAAGTGTGTACCCACTGGCCGTTTACTCTGACGTTGTGGTAGTTGATTGTGTCTACTGTCTGTCCGCCGTTTGTGGTTTTTGGTAACTATTTTGTTGGACACTTAAATTCTTATGATTATATACTATGATAATTTTGGTTTAAAAAATTTGATCAAAAACCCTAATAATTTAATCTAGAGGGTATTAAATCAAAACGCTTCCATCTATCATTAAGTGGAAATAAAATGATAGACAGGAACGATATTAGATCATCACAAAAATGTGATTTAAGCGATCAGTAGATATTATGCACAATGACACAATCAAATTTTTGTGACCATATTAGGTATGACTGATAAGATCATATGTTTAAGCTTAAATGCATTTATAACAAAAAACCTGCCAGTATTGATAATTATATATGATTAATTAATTAATAATATATGTTCATAAAAAGATCTAAATATATGGGCCTATAAATAATTGTATGAAATCTAACTTAGATTCTACGATATCGTGTGATGGGCGCGACAGTGACGCTTTTGATACAATCTATCTGGATTCAGATGAGTGTGTTAATGGACGTGATCGATCGCGAAATGTCCAAAGTACAAAAAGTGGACAGAGGCGTCACTCACAGAGATAATTATTGGGCGCCATTGAAAAGAACTGTCTACTGATCAAAGCGCGCGCAGGTGGACGGGATTTGACAAGCGTGGACTTGATCTGATTTGGACATCTTTTTCTGAGCATGGGAGGAAATGGAGCGCGCAGAAATTGCACGAAGACGTGAATCCAAATTCGTGCAGGAAAGCGCGGTCCGAGGCCTATGGCAGACGTGGCAGCAGGCAAAACAACATTCCAATGTACGCAATGATCCTGCAAGGGGTTCTGCGCCAGGCAACAGGTGCAAACTAGAGCCGTACATCATGGTTCTGGCACTCATACGCAAATACCGCAACGAAAGTGAAGGAACGTTGGGAGACATGTTTGGCATAAACCAGTCAACTGTATCCACTTACCGATCGCATACTTGCAGAGACGCTGCCAACTCCTGAAAAAATTATGAATCTCATAAAAGAGATTGGCACTGCCAAAGAATTTGCAAGGTTATTCCCAGATGATACAGGTGAGTCGATATTGATGGAACACACGTGCGATTTGCAAGGCCCCTCAAGGCAGAAAGATTCTATGATATCATACAAGAAAAAGTATCCCAGTGGAAACACGGTCATAATGACATCAGCAGACGGCCTGATACTAAGCAAGTAAAACATACAACGGTCGGGTCCATGACATTGCAATAACGCGGGATTTTCTAGAGGATATGGGCCAATTTGGTAAAATGCTTCAAGGCAAACTCAACAATACAGAGAACCAAAAACAGCAATCAGAACAGGCAGATACAGAGAACCAAAAACAGCAATCAGAACAGGCAGATACAGAGAACCAAAAACAGCAATCAGAACAGGCAGATACAGAGAACCAAAAACAGCAATCAGAACAGTTCCAGAACGCAGATACAGAGAACCAAAAACAGCAATCAGAACAGGCAGTACAGAGAACCAAAAACAGCAATCAGAACAGGCAGATACAGAGAACCAAAAACAGCAATCAGAACAGGCAGATACAGAGAACCAAAAACAGCAATCAGAACAGGCAGATTCAGAACAGGCAGATGTACAGGCGTAGAGAACCAAACAATCCACTTTGAAAAAGCCCAAACAACTACGCGACTGCACACAAACAACCCAAAACAAACATCTGCAAGAAGAGTCATCAGAGTCCCATCTAAAGAAACAGAGATAAGGATACTCCGCGGGCTAGTCGCGCTTGAAAAGTAGTATAATTCTGCAATGAATCTACTAAAAAATCTGAACAAAAGCGGTCCGTACTTGATGCATCTAGAAGACTCGAGGCCATTGTGGTCAAACAAGACAAGAGTTCTGGGCGATTCGGGATTTCAGGGATTAAAACAAGACATGATGTTCACTACCCGTTTAAGAACTCAAAGAAGATGAAAATCACACCCGAGCAAAAAGCCGTACAATCGAGAATTGAGCAAGATACGCGTTTTGGTAGCCAAGCACTTTAGGCGCGTATCTGAGATGGACAACGGCAGTCTAGACGAGTTCAACAAAGAGTTTAACGTTGCCTGTGGATTGGCCAACCTTCGACACTACGTACCGGCACATACAACTACTGGGCCTCGAAGCTTACCAACATACGATAAACGTGCTAACATATGGCCGGTATCACACACCGGCCGCACGATCAAAATATACACAGTCAGCTAATAATTTAATGCATTGCCCCCAATGTCTGCGCACTAAAAGTATCTACGTGTGGCGCACGCCCATCATGCCGACAGTCTCTTTTACACATATCATTGTACCACTCAATATCATGATCACTATCACACCGGTCTTCTTACACATATCGGAAATTTTGCGTACAATACGGCTACTATGCGGCTACTATGCGGCTCTATGCGGCCACATATCTGCAAATCTACCCGAATAAAGATATACAAATCTATCATTAAGTGGAAATAAAATGATAGACAGGAACGATATTAGATCATCACAAAAATGTGATTTAAGCGATCAGTGTGACTGGAAATGCAATAGTGTCAATTATTTGCAGGAGGAGGGAACATAGTTGTGCTGCTCAACCTCGTGGCAAAAACACACAACATGCAAAAAAACCATGTCTCAAAAGTGATTGCGAGTGTTGTAAGTGGTGGTTGCACAATACCGATTGACAAGATATTGCAAGAGTCATCGAATTCAAAGAAAAAAATAACGGCCAATGGTGTGTCTGAGATGCTACAAGATGCTAAACACGTTAAAGACACAAAATGAAGAATTGGCCAAGGACAATAAAAAATATCAAAAGATCAACAAAGAGCTAAGGGCCAAGAAAAACGGCATCAAGGCAGTCACTGCTAGTGATAAACCTGACAAAACGCCAGGAGAAAATAAACCAAGGGGCAGGACCCAAGGGGCAAAAAGCTACCAAAACTACGCGCCCTACAAACATAACCAGAACAGAGGTGGTAGATGGCACTACATGCCCACAATGCAAAAACCCACTCTCATCGACCATAACAGACGAGTATGACAGGGTGGTCCAAATTATCACAACAATCACAGAGTATGTCAAGTTTGATATCAAACGTCGCTGGTGTAGTAAATGCAAAAAGTGCAGCAACCCATTTCAAACGTAAGGCCTCATGCACGCCGTTCAACTAATCATTCTGCAACCACAGTCACACTAAACATGAAAGGTCTATCACACGCAAAGACTGCAGAATTCAGCAAAGATGTCATGCAAGTTGAGATCTCCCCATCAGCGGCATATCGTGACAAGATATCACATGTCAAAGCACAAAAATCAAAACACGATGAGATTAAACAAAAAATTTTGAACAAAAGCGAGTTAGGGTGTGATGAGTTTGACTGGCCTGGGGCAAACAAAAAACGTGCGTGCGGTTTAATTGCGCTCGGAGACGACTGTTGTCTAATAGAGATAACTGACAACAAAACAATATCCACCCTCAAAAAATTCCTGCCAAAATACAATGGACTAGTACGGCATGACTCTAATCCATCATGGGGTCACATTGGAATACAACATCAGATGTGTTTGTCACATCAGACTCGACTGCCAAAAAAAGACATCAGATATGTAAATCCAAAAGGTGCAGTACTGCGATTTCTCAACACATTAGTTCAAATATTCAAACAATTCTATAAAGCAGATGAAATAGACGATCCTCACACACGACAAGTGGCCTCATATTGTTTGGACAGCCAACTGCGCCAACTAATGAACAATGATTGGACAAAGGAAAAAGACTGGGACGGTGACAAAGAGGGCATAATAAACAGATTCAAAAAGAGATGGAGACGCGAAGGATACCATATGAGCACCTTTTTACACATAAAGGGCATACCACCAGACAATAATGACGTTGAACGAACTAATCGAATATTTGTATCCATAAAAAATGATGGTGGTGGAAACAGAACGTCGCGTGGTATGGAGGCCAACTCAATATTATTCACACTGCTTGCAACAGGTAAGATCAGCGGCGAGATCTTTTTTGATATGCTGTGCAAGGGATACAAACCTGGCTAAAACTACAGAATCATCTATGTGCCCATCTGCGTATTGTAATCAACTACGCATTATTATTGTCAATTGATTATATATGAATATACAACGCCGAGATCATCATGATCGGAAAAATGCGCATGATCATTTACCTTATGTGTGCGCTTCAAAAAGCAAAATAGTTACGAAAATTACGACAGACTTTGGTGGAAAATTATCCATAATGGATGCGTTTGTGGATTCAATTGCCGGATTGATCAGAAGACTGTTTCGATGGGAATTAAAACATAGTAGTTACTTGCCATAGTAAATCTGCCGCACTGTATAATTAAAAATAAGATCATTAAAATTGAGCACATTGTGAACTACTGGCGTGGGGAACTTACCATCCAGAACCGCTGTGCTCTGATACAACGGACTACTCTATTTGTATTCTATCCGCACGAGGATCCCGGTACCCATTACACGTGATATAACTAAGCCGCTTGGAATGAATAGAAAATGGACCGGAAGGAGTTTGAATCCTGCAAGGTTCAAACCGCATACAATGGCAGAAGTCGATCGGGATGCCTGCAAACTCCCTACTATTTTTCTTTTTGATTATGCTTGTACACTTGGCTCAATTGTTACTGTTGTTGCGTGTTGTCGCTTCGGCAAGTGTACAAGTAGATGGTACGCCACCGGTCTATGCCGATATACACGATCCTCTTTTGAGAAAAGGAAACGATTTAAAGAAACTGCCGTCAAGGTAACAGTATGGAAAATCCTGACCATCTAAAGATCGAGGATAGACTCCAGACAGACCCAAAGGTGGCGTCCGACCCCTCAATCCATGCAGGCCAGCACGTACTGGATGACATGGACTTTCGAGAGGAACTGGCAAAATCCATAGGGCTTGACAGGGTTCCAGATTTAGACCCAAAAGCATTTGACCGCATCAAGGGGATCTTGTCAGAGGAATGGGGTGAGGGGAGATTTGATGCCGTAGAATCTGTTAGAGAAGTGAGAGGTTGGTAAGAAAGACTTACCTTGATTCCAACATTCTACTGGCCGTATCAGCAGGTCTGGAGAAAGAACCGGATCAGTTCAGAATGGCTACACGTGTGCTGGATGAGATTGGGAGCGGCGATGCGTTGGGGACCGTATCATCATTGGCGCTGATGGAGGTCATAACAGTAATGCGTGTAAAAAAAGGCAGGGAAACACATCGTTTGGGTTCTATGCCTGACGATCAGCAGTCTGAGTTTGTGTTACGCGAAAGCAGAACAATGTACGGCAAGCTAATTGCAGAGCTTATGAGGCTGCCTGGTCTAAAGTTTGAACATGGACAAAATATGGGTGTGGGTACTGTCATGAAAAATGCCCTGAACACAATCCATGAAACTGGGGGGCATGTAAGATCTAGTGGAAAGTCACGATTCAGTGGCGTGGGCACGGTTGATGTGCTTCATGCGTTGTTGGCACAAAACATGGACTGTAATGAATTGGTAACTTTTGACAAGGGTTTTGATGAGATGGCCAGAATTGCCGCGTTTGAAGGCTTGACGTTCCGAATCCTAAATTGAGGATGTGCTGGACGTCACATTGAAATTACTCCTCCCCCCTACATCTTGACGTTCCGAATCCTAAATTGAGGATGTGTTGGAGATATACGGGTGCGACGACGACGACCCGCTCGCATACATGAGAGCCTAGGGTATCTGTGGTACTGACGGGCAAAGACCCGGAGACGGATCCGCGCGACTTTGAGACCCTCCTAGACTGATCATCTGGTCCTGCATTTTTTGCACCATGATTGCGGCCTGATCAGCCCGTCCATGTTACGAAACCCGAACAATTTTTCAACTTCCTGCCTTGTGCGCGCCGCTTTGCCGCATCTGGGGCATCTTGCATCCTCGTTTGCAGATGTGTCTGACTTGGAATGCTTTGCAATTATTGCACGGACATCTGAAGGATGAAACGCAACATCCCACATCCATGTTCCGTATCTACCATCTTTGTTCACGACATCAATCCATTCTTCCAAATACCTGCGCTTTTCCTTGTTCTGTGTACTGTCCACGCCCTTTATCTCCAGAACCAGCATTATGTTGTTTCTGAGTCTTATCAGGAAATCCGGGTAATAATCATGTATGATGCCATTGAACAAGTATTTTATCACAAACCCCAAGTGATCGTTCTTGGTCCACGACGTAACATTTCTGTTGCGTTCTAGCTCCTGCCCGGCGCCCATCTCCCATGTGGAATCGTATACTGCCATGTTGATGTGGGACTTTGTAGTGTACTCGGTGGGTTTCTTTGTGTGCCATGGCCTCATATCCGATGTGGATTTAACGGGCTTGGAGTTGAACACAATGTTCCTCTTTGTGACGTTCGAGTCCTTGATGGCCTTACACACGTGCGATACGACCTTTGACATGTTAAACAGAATGGTCATCCTTGTACGCAGATCGTCTCCTGATACGTCAGTGACCTTGATCTTGCCGGAATGGACAAACTCCTCGACCAGTTTTACTACCTGCGCCAGTAGGTACTCTCTGCCTCCGCTCCAATCGGGCGACATACTGTCGTACACATCCTTTGCGGCGACAAAGATCACGCGTTGCAGCCTTATCTTCCCGTCTAGATCGTGCAGGTCTATCTCTGACATTTTGTCTACGTGGGGTTTGCCCGCTAAGATCTGGGCCATTCCTGCAGTGGTGCTGGTGCCGTCACTCCTCAGGTTGAGCGTGTGGATGTTTTTCCAATTTACACTGAGTCTTGGTAAGAGTTCCATGTCTATTCTGTCTATGTGGGGCCAGGATATCATGTGCTCTGCCTTGTCTACATCCGGCTCGATTAGAGTCGTGGCTGCATCCGGTGGGGGTGGTGGACCATTCCCTCCCTCGTGAGGCAGGAACGTGAACGGCACCCCAAACACATTGACATACTCTGGAGAGAACAAGCCTGTGTCACAGCTTGTTTCATAAGACGTTCTTCGAAGCCCGCGTCCGACCACCTGCTCGCACAGCAGCTGGCTACTAAACGCCCTCAGGCCCATGATGTGGGTGACGTTCCTGGCATCCCAGCCCTCGGAGAGCATCTGCACCGCGACAATGTTTCTTATCTGCTCCCCGGGCTTGCCTGTCTTGCCTACTGTGTCAACAATACTCCTGAGGTATTCCTCACTACCGGTTCCCGTGGCATCCTTTTCTTCTGCTTTGTTGATAGTGGTGGAATCGATGTGTAGTAGGTGCTCTTTCACGGCGAGCTCGGCCATCTCGAACCTGTCGTTTTCAAACGAGTGCATTACTCGGGCGGCAGTCTCCGTCCTGTTGCAGACCGTTATCATGACGGGTGGTATTCTTGAGCCGCTCTTGCCCCATCGCTTTTTTGTCGCCGCCCAGTCATGGCCTAGCAGCATGTATGCATTTACTACCAGATCCGGCAGCTTTTCATGGGGTTTGGCATTCCTGTTCAGATCGGGCTTTACCTCCTCGTCCCTGTACAGGTGGTAAAACCTGGATTTGTAGTCTTTTGTGAACCTGTTGCTGTCGTCACGTATGACCACTCTCGGAGTCTTTGTCAGGCCGGATTCTATGGCATCGTTGAGCGAAAAGTCTGACACTATCCATTCAAACAGCGTGTCCTCCGTCACGTTCTTTCCCGTCGGGATGAACGGGGTGGCCGAAAAGTCAAAACATCTCATGATGCCTCGGGCATCGTGTATTCTGTCGAGGCCCTCGATCCAGCGTCTGTCACGCTCGATCTCTCTTTTTGAGATTCCCTTTGCTTGTTCGGCATCTGCCCTGTACGCGTGATGGGCCTCGTCATTTATTACCACTATATTGGAATGATCATGTTCAAGAATCCGCTTTGAAAAGACTGTATTGCTTTCTGCCCCTCGCTTCACAACGCTTCTGGGCGCGTCTGTTTCGGGCATCAAAGTATGCCAGTTGTGTATCGTGATTCTACCCAGAAATAGTTTCTGGTGATATCCCTCGGGCACTATCTCAAACTGATCGTACATGCTGTCACTGCTTGATGGTAGCAGTACCTGCAGCCTCGACTTTACTGTCAGCCCGGGAGCCATGACAAGTATGTTCTTTGAGAATCTAGAGTCCTGCGGATATGTGGTCTTGTTTATTATCTGCCACACAATCAGCATCGCCATTACTATCGTCTTGCCGGTTCCGGTCGCCATCTTGCAGCACAGCCGCTGAAACTCCCCGCCGTCTGACGGGATGTCGATCCCACGTCTTTCTGACTCGTGCGCCTCGACCAGCCAGATGAGCGTCTCTATCGCCTCCAACTGGCAGAAGAATAACCGGTTCTCGCGCTTTGTGGCATCATGCCAAAACTCCAAGAGATTTCTTGTCACTCCTGTGACGTTGGGATATCCTTTCTCTCTCCATGCATCCACCCTGTCACGTATCCTGTTGACCAGCTCGAGTTCCCGAAATTCCCCCGGATCATCAAATGACTTACTGTCTTCGGTGGCCATGAGAAAGCCCGCGGGTCTGCGTCCATCAACGAGCTCGAATCTTCTCCGTGCGCGGTCATACCTATAATGCCCGGTGGGCATTTGGTACGGGTTGCAAATTATAAGATTCTCGATTTGGGTAGTCATTGTTCCAGCGGTATGATTTTCAGGGATTCGATTCCACGATCGTCGATTATCTTTACTGCCGCCTGCTTGTTTTGACCTGCTTCAAACGGGATTGATTTCGTGCCTTGGTATTTTACAATTAATTCTTCGTCAATATGAGCTTGTAAAGTCTTTGCTAATTTAGTCCATCCACCTATTTCTTCTTTCAATGGGAAAAACACTTGTTGTGGATATATGCTTCTACCGTCATAATCTTCATCTAACATCCACATCGCAATATTTGATACATTGCCCGATTTTATTTGTCCGTCTCTTGTGTCGTAATAATCGAACCCTTTTACTGCAACGACATATTTTTTATTTTTTATTTTTTCTAGCTTGACATCTGGCTGACCCATTAGCCAAAATGATTCGTTACTAGCACGTTTTCTTTTCAAATCCTTTGTTAGAAGATCTTTGTTTATTTCAGCCTTTAATATTGTAGTTTCTGGCCACTTTAATTCATCAATATCTTTTGAAGCTTCCGGATCAAATTGCATAGCTACAAATATTATAATTTCAGGTTTTGGAACTAATTTCTGAGCTTCATTTATTGCATTTTCGACTTGTCTTGACTCTAATGGCGCATACTCTGGCCCAAACGAAATCATTACTCTTTTGGGATTTTTTTCTTTTGTTTCTGCATCTGCATGCAGCCATTTTGTGGCAGGATGAGACTCAACTTTTACAAATTCTATTTTTTGGTTATTTTTGCCTCGAATTCCAGTTTTAAATAATTCTTCTCTCCATTGCTGTTGATGTGAATCTGCTTTTTTTACCAACTTACTTTCTTTAGATTCTCTTGTAAGCACATCTATTGATTTAACGGTAGGTGCTGGAACAGCTTCTACAGTAAACGGCCCTGAGATCCTTATTAGATTTTTTTGTGCTACTGGCGCATCGTATAATATTTCTTCATTAATTGGTTCATTATTAGCCAAGGCTCCAAGAGTAATGTGAGGAACTGTCGCATACTTAAATCCTGATTTAACTCCCTCTTGTGGTTGGTTTAATTTATAATACTCAAACCTTGAGGTCATTAATCGTTGTTTTGCCAAGTATATTGCAACTCTAGATGTGTCACACGTGATCCATCTCCTACCTTGCTGCTCTGCAACGAATGCTGTAGTTCCGGATCCACATGTAGGATCAAAAACCAGATCTCCTGGTTCTGTAGTCATGAGTATACATCGTTGAATGGTCCCTGTTGCTGTTTGAACCGCATAAATTTTATTGGATACTAAAGCCATTTCATTCCATAAATTATCAACTTCTGCGAAAGGGAAGTCATCGTAATATTTGACAAATCGTAATGTATTTCCTGTTGGAATCACTCTGTTTTTTTCCACTAGTGACATCATGCCTTTTTCATTTGTCACCCAACTTCTTCCTCCTGCACTGTATGGCGCTTGATATTTTTTGCCTCTGTATGTTACTTCAAAATCTGCCCCTTTATTGACTCCTGCAGGAGCAAGCTTATATGACGTAAAAACCCTTACATTTTTTGGAAGTTTATGTAAGCCTTGTAATTCCTCACTTGTTAATTTTCTCCTTGTCCCATTTGCCTCTTCAACAAAATTCCATGTCCCACTTTCAAGTTCTTTTTTCTTAAACAACCTATTAAACGTCATTACCTTCTTGTTTTTTGCATACCAGATTAAATAATCAGACACCGATCCGATAAATTTTGACCCCAATGGATTCATTTTTCTTCTGAACGTGATGACGCTGACAAAATTCTTGACACCAAAGATTTCGTCTAACAATTCCCTTACGTGGTGTATATTCTCATCAGAAATTTGAACAAAAATACTTCCTTTTTGACCAAGCAATTGTTTTGATAATATTAACCTGTCACGCAAATATGATAAATATGAATGAATTCCTAATTCCCATGTATCTCTATATGCTTTAATAGTTTCTGGCTCTTGAGTTAAATCCGCATCAACCCCATCTGCAACATTTTTTTTATTTACGAATGGCTGAAAATTGGAACCATATTTAATTCCGTATGGAGGATCCATGTAAATCATTTGTACCTTTTCCGTCATATTCTCTTTTTCTAATAATGAGTTCATGACAAGTAATGAATCTCCTGCAATAAGTCGATTTGACCAATTCTGATCGTGCTTATAAAATTCTATTGCATTTCTTAATGGTGGGTTGTTCTCTGGCAAATCAAAAAAATTGAATATGGTTTTCTGTTGATATTGTTCCGTTTTCATGACTTTCTCTAAAATAGTATGTGGATCAATTCTTTCATGTACGTGCAATGAAACTGTATCAACTCTTAATTCCGTTTTTTCATTTTTTGTAGACCATATTAGTTGTGGATCAAGTCGCGGATCATGCGTATATTTTTTCCTTGATTTATCTGGATCGGTTTTTGATGTGACTAGGCCTGCATGAGGATTATTCGTTCTCTTAGATTCTCTGTGTGTGTACTGCTCTACGGACTCTTGCCTCTTTGTCCTTTTTTTCATGCTTGTCATACCTCCATGTGGCCGCTGCCCTGAGAGATACTGTATGTAAAGCGTATATAACTTGTATTAAAACTGTAATAAATCAGATAAGTGCAGGTATGGCTTAGATACATGATACATACATGAATGCGATACATCCGAACCTAGGCTATGTTATGGCCGGCAAATATCGGAAGATCGTATTATTCACTCTGAAGACTGGTGCGTTATCTCCAACAGAGATCACTAAGAAAACAGGCCACTACCAAAGTCGAATAAGCGAAGCCTTGATTGATCTTGCCTCCAGAGACTTGGTTGTGTGCGTGAACCCTGATGCCCGAAAAGGTAAGTTGTATTGCCTTACATCAGATGGTGAGAAAGTCTGCTCTCAACTTGCTTGTCGTGACGCGTAAGATTCATGACAACCTCGATTCTTTTGCTGTAGATGCATACTGATCTAGTAATAAACTGATCTAGCAATAAATTGATCTTTTTAAGACGTATCAGCGTGTATTCTTGTCCCTCTTTCTCTGACATGTATTTGACGCGTTCCTGATAACCGTTCAACCACCGCACTTGCATACTGATATGATTAAAGATCCGATATTTTGATTGATATGCATCTCGAAGTTGAGCACATATTATGAATACGAAATATTAGAAAACTATCGGATCTTTAATGAAACTATTATGCACCAGAAGTTAGACGATGAATCTGTGCCTAAATTTGAGAAGGGATTGAACGGTTCCGCGGCAAAGTATACCACTAACAAGGGTATACTGCCGGAGATCCTGCTAAGGGATATGCGCGACGCATTCACGCGCTCCGAGGACCTGTTGGATCTGGAGATGTTTGATGATGCCACCGCCGATCCAACGCTTGACCTCCAGAACAACCTAACTGACTTGGTCAGTGAAGCGACTAATACGGGTGGTCTGCGTCTTATGACAGGGCGAGCCAGAACAACCTAACTGACTTGGTCAGTGAAGCGACGCCAGAGCAGCTCGGCTCTATACTAGAGATCCTTCAGAAACTAGGGATCGGCAACACACAGAGACGCACAGGCTGCGTACCGTTTTACATCATGACCTAGACCGGTACTTGGTAGCGGGTACTGATATGATTAAAGATCCGATATTTTGATTGATACTCATCTCGAAGTTGAGCACATATTATGAATACAAAATATTAGAAAACTATCGGATCTTTAATGAAATTATTACGGGCTTTCGGTTTGTTACCATTCTGTCTGAGGATGTGGTGATGGTCGAGGGGACATGCGCACGCAGCAACAACTGCTGTAATGATGACGTTGGTGGCGATGCCAAAACGCAACGCGGTCCGAACCCTGTAGATGGTGGACCGGAAGGTATCCAAGTCCACAGTGGGTTCAGAACCTTCAACACTAGACGACAAAGTGAATCGGGGCGCTTACTATTCCTCCTTTTTCAACTCAAAGTCACCCCTGGGCGTCAATGATAATTAGGTGCACAAAACCTCTGACGTTAAGAGGGAAAATACAAAACCCTGAATGTTGTGAATGCATATCTTCATTAGTAGAACTTCATCATTGGGTTGGGACATCAGTAGTCGTGTTCGTCCCAGTCAGATCCCAGTGCTATTCTAACCGCAACGGTCCCATCACTCATTTCAAACGATATTTCTTGATCCGGAACAAATTCTGCAAACAACTGCTTCAACATGGTTGCCACAAACAGTGACCATGGTACTCCCATTTTATGTCTGACAGTAAAGCAATGCACGCCATGTTCGATTGTGTGGTCTGACGCCATTCCGATTGCCCGTATGTATTTTTCCAGCGTTACGATGCATCGCTTGAGGTCGTAGCTTTCCTCCATCATTATTACAGTGTCTTTGAAGAATTCCATAGATTTTGAGACTGTTTTGCAGATCTCCGACTCACTCATCCCAGACATTATGTCGGCCAGCACTTCTCTCGGAGTCGGAATCAGTCCTAGGCTTTGTACGTTGACATCCCAGTCGGCCCACTTTCGGAGTATGGAGTTGTGCAGGTGAGTCGTGGACACGCCAAGCCGCTTTGCCTCGTGTTCCAGTGCGTCTGCCACGTGCTGGGGGACTCGAATAGTCATGTGAATTGTACCTCTTTTCTCGTTGTTTGTACCATTCCTGTCAGACATCAGATAGAATCTAATGCATGTCTTATTTTGTCTTTTGTGTGTAATTGTAGCACATTGTGGTGCATTAGTGCACAGTGTGGAATAATGTGGACATACTGCTTATTAAGCAACTTACAGCTTGTTCAGTCAATGAATCAAACAACATCAAACACAACAAGAATAACACTGCTCACTTCTCTAGCTGCTGTCATGATCCTATCAATTGGCGCGGCTGTTGTTGCGTATGCAGATCATGATGCAAATACATCCACATGGTCAACTGACAGGACGTTTTACATCAAGTCGTCTCTTAATGGGATCTCTCACGCAAGCTTTACTCCTGCAACAGACTTTGAAGATGCAGCAGATGTATGGAACGATGTATCGTCAAGCTGGTGGGACTTTACCAGAGATGACACCGGTAGAGATGTTGGCATTGGTGCCAAGTCATTTGGATGGTTTTCATATACTCTTGGTGAGACACGATACGTAGTACACAACGGTGTAATGCTTTCTGCATCCGTAGATTTTAACACCGAGATAGACTTTAGAGACGTCAATGTCTCCCAAGGCTGGTGGTCATATGACTATGAGACTGTTGCAATACATGAAATTGGACACGTTGCGGGCATTCATGACCACACCGGAACTGGAAGTTCGCCTATGCGCTCTCACATATCGACCAACACCGTAGACCGAACATTAAACAGCCACGACACCGCAACAATTGGAGGGATGTACTAAAATGAGCAAAAAACATCTTTTGCCTCTATTGGCCCTTGTCATAGTACCTGTGATTATACTTGCAATGCAAGACGGTGGCCGTGCCGATGAGATTGGAAAGCAATTTGCAGCAGAGTACCCAGGAGCAACAATCATGATCCATACTTCAGAGGCAGCATTTACAGAACAGCAAGAAGTAGTACGCGCACAACTGATCATAGAAGGAACTATCCTAGGAGTAAAACCATACTGGAAAGTAGTGGGTGATGACACTATCCCCAGAATCCATACCGAGTACGCTGTAAGGGTGGATGACGTCATCAAAGGTGACAACAACCTACTCACCAAGACCATTAGTGTCGAACTGTCGGGTGGCTCTCTGGATGGAATAACGGCCAAAACCGAATCAATAGAACTGACAACAGGCGAGACTGTAATTATGTTACTTGGAAAAGACACAAACAGCATATTTGGTGATGCATACTCCCCTCTTTCAGTATCGAAGTCGGTGTACAAAATTGAAAACGGATATGCCACAAACAAAGCTGACGACAGATCCGGTAGCAAGGACGAGATCAAAAAACGAATATCCGACAAACTGCGATAAAAATTCCCTCATTTTTATTTCTAATTTTATGCTAGTGGCAACCGCGTCCGTATTTATATAATCATATAGAATAACCAAGAGGGACAGGGATGGTTGCTAGAGGTGTACCGGATCATGGGCGCCGGCAAGACGGTCCCAGTTCAACCACTACTCAGCTAGTCGACCGTGCAAAGATGTAGAGTAATGCTTGCACAAGATACAGGTTTGTAGCAGTACATGCCTGACGCCATGCTCATCGTAGAACGAGCGAAAAACGACACGGTCTGAACACAGAGTGAGAGTGGACCGGAAGGGATTTGAACCCTCGATCCGATGCATGCCATGCACCTATCCTACCAGACTAGACGACCGGCCCACAGTCAGAGATCTGACTATATCTGTCATTTTTAGATCAATTATTAACGTTGGTGTTTTAGATAAATATGGCCATAAACAACCATAAATAACGGCAAACAATAACAAAATACCTCAAAACAAGAAATCTATATTTTTTCTAGATATGTTTTGCCAAATTTCTGACACATCTGAAATATGTTGATAAACTTACATCTCTTACAAGTTTATATGGTCATCATTATAACATCGTAGATTTACATACACAAAATTATTTACGGCTTTTATTATCGTTGTATGTTTGATACAACTCTTTTCATGTTATGATCTATCTTCAACTGTCATCCCTTAGTATTTCACCATATAATGATCATCACAATACATTTTAACACATGTATGTTTGTTGTATTATTGGTTGTAGATAACAAGGCGACTATTACATATGTTCAACTACTAAAAGAAGATTTAGTCGTTATCAGATTGGTTCCAAATGACGAGCCTGTGCCTGAATTTGAGGCAGGACAGTTTATCACACTAGGTATGCCAAACCCAAATGAAGGTGGCAAGATTGTTCGACGTGCTTACTCTATTGCATCTCATCCAGAAAACAGAGATTACATTGAACTTGTTATACGCTGGGTACGAAAACCACTACCTGGCCGTCTCACTACTCAATTGTTTAATGCCAAGGAAGGTGGTGAAATACTGTGGCTCAAGCCTACTGGTAAGGCGCTCAAGATAAATGATACAATGCCTGATGGCTCACCTGATACTCGTAGAATAATCTGTATAGGGGGTGGTACAGGAATAGCTCCATTTGTTAGTTTTGCACAGCACTTGCATGATATAGGTGACAAGCGCGAGATCATTGTATTACATGGGGCAAGTTATGTTGATGAGCTAAGCTACAAAGACTTGTTAACTGATCTCGAATATGACAGTATAAGGCGCGGCAAAAACGAATGGAACTTTACGTACCGTGCTGCAATCAGTAGACCGCAGGAATGGTTTAACAGATCTTGGTCTGGGCAAGTGGGTAGAGTAGAGACATTTTTGCGCCCTCGTGGTGATGATATATCCCCTCTTGAAGATTTAGTTGGTGACAAAATTACAAAGGAGAATACGATATTTTATGTCTGTGGGTGGCAAGGGACAATCGATGGTGTAATGGACTTTTTAAAGCCACGTGGCTTTGTGACAGAACATGACAAACGCAGTGATGGCAGCTTTGAGGTAAAGTACGAGTCGTACGGCTAATCGACACTTTTTACTCTAATATTGATTTTATTATAATAATTGAAATACCGATCAAATACACATACACTAGTTGTCAAAATTCGATACTGCTCTTTATTTGGCCCATCTTAATCCTGTCACAAACGCACATGTAGAGATAATATCAGATTTAAAAAAAAGTGCACATATAATAAAGGTCATGCCTGTCATATTTAGAGACCAAAACAACTTTGAGGTCAACAGTAAAAGCTTTCCATTTGACTTTGAGTCTAGACATGAGATGCTCAAATCCGTATTTGGCAACACTATTGAGATATCCCAAGATTATACATTTCATGCACCATTCAAGCGGTACATGCCGCCTCTTCTCTCACCAAAGTCTTGGAAGCTACGCAAACAGATCCTTTCTAATGTCAAAGGTCGATACTTTTCATATACTGGTGACAAGGCTGAAGGGTATATGCTTCGACTTTATCATATGAGGCCAAAGGTGGGACAACGAAAGTCTCTTTCTGCTACATCTGTCAAAGAAAAATTATACGCCGCCGCTATTAAAAGTCCTACAGATGCACCCTCTGTACATTGGGAGCATGATGTGCCTGATTCTGTTGCACGTATAATAAAACGTGAATGGAGTATAATACAAAAATTTGCCAAAGCATCAGATATGACCACTCGTATATGTGGGATGAAGTTTCCAAAAGAGCACTAAAAATTATACAACACATTTCTATTTGAACTTGATATATGTTCTAATTAACATCTTTGGATACTATGTGATATATTGCATACATGTTTGTGGCCTATATCGTTGATGTTTGACCATACTATCACCAAGCACGTTGGGCATTCATGAGGTTATGTGGCATTATCTTTAATGCTTGATGGGTTGTAACCGTTCAACCTCTTTTCCAAATTTAGGCACAAATTCACCGTCTAGTGTCTGGCGCATATACGGGGGTTGAACGGTTACGTGGATAATCTACTAAACAGATTAATACAGTTCAAAGGGCAAAAATGTATGAATCTTTCACTATATGATTTAGTGTGGTTTGATGGCTCTTTTGTGCCCCTTGAGCAGGCGACTGTTCCAATCACTACTCATGCACTACACTATGCAACATCTGCTTTTGAAGGCATTCGAGGATATTGGAATGGCTCAAATCTTAACTTGTTTAGATTAGATGATCATATAAAACGACTTAGACGCTCTGGTAAATATTATGATATATCACTCAATTACACAGATGCACAGATCACTCAAGCTATAGTCGGAATATGTCAAAAGAATAATGTAAAAGAATCGTGTTATGTGAGGCCGTTTTACTTTGTAGGTGATCATGGTATAAGCATGCATGTCACACGCGATGCGCCTACTAAAATGGCAGTATTTGCATTTCCATTCGGTAATCTGTTTACCAAGACAGGAATATCAGTTGTCATATCGACTTGGTTAAAATCATCTGATGCATCAACTCCAATTCAAGCCAAGATGGGTGGGAACTATCTGAACTCAATAATCTCTACTGGGCAGGCCAAATCTATGGGTGCAGATGAGGCTATATTACTTGATGCATCAGATAATGTATGTGAGGCACCTGGTGAGAATCTCTTTATTGTGAGTGGTGATGAACTGTTTACTCCTCCTATATCATCAGTATTAGATGGAATTACACGTAATACAGTGTTTACAATTGCAGAGCATATGAATATTAAAGCAACTGCAAAGACTATACATAAAAGTGAATTTATAAAAGCCGATGAGATATTCTTGACAGGTACTGCATCTGAGATAATCCCAGTGACATTAGTTGATTCAAAGTTGATTGGTGGTGGCAAGCCTGGACCCTTGACTACAATGATACTAGAAAAGTACCATGATGTTGTAATGGGAAATGTACCTCAATATACTGATACTTGGCTTACACCGGTGTATTGAGAATGAAGTTTGCTTTGGTTATTATATCTGATAATCACAATGATGCATCAAATGCCCAAATGACACTCAAATTTCAAACATATGTGAAAATATTGACACAACTCAAAGAGACGCCCTTTGCAGTTTATGATGCCAATTCCCATAATCATAAAATGTATGTAAATAATGTTACGCATTGTTATGATAATTTAGATGAGATGATCACACGTGCTCATTTTGATGCTACTATTGTGTTAGCACACAAATCTGTTCCAGTTTCTATTGTGTCTAGATTACTTGATGCAAAAAAACATGTATTTTTAGAGTGGCCTTTTGGGCGTGTCGTATCAGATTATGAATCACTTTTGAGTATTGCCCAAAAACGAAAAGTCATATTGGATTGTAATCGTATATGGGGAAAAGATACCGCCGTGGGTGCGCTCTGGTCTATGATCACCAATAACACATATGGTCATCTATTGGCACTAGAGTTCTCAGGACACGGTGACATGTTAATGTCAAGTTTACACGATATTTATGGTGCTGATTATTTTGATACCCCTCAAAACATCGATGACTGTCATCTGTCCCTTGTCACTTGTATGACTTTTATCTATACTGCAAACTGGCTCTTTAACACTGTCTCAAATATGGTATTTGCAAGGATAACCGATAAGGCGACTTTGTCTGATTCTGATCAAAACACTGAACAAAAATCTACACTTTATTTGCATATGATGCTCGGATATGACAATAACACAACTGCCATTATATTATATGATAATATAAAATTATTAAAGCCTGACCTTGGTATCGTGGCAGTGTTTGATAATGCTGTTGTGTCTGTAGATTTTGTCACTAGTCAAATACATGTGCAAAAAAATACCACATTTGATAGCACTGAGAGTACGTTATATGGCAACTTGCAAAATTATGATCAACATCTATCTCTTGCCATACAAGATTTCATTGTTGCCATATGTAATGTAAAAGAAAAAGTATGTACATACTATACACCTCGTATCAAAGATGTAATTTCTGCTACAAAGGGAGCCAAAGCTGCACTTTTATCTAGTAAGAATGGTATTCCTATCTATCTGGATGTGAGATAGTTGAGAAAGAGCATAATGATGAAGATGCTTGCATGTCCTATGGATAAGTATCATCCGTTGGAATTGTACGTGATACGTGAGATTGTTGATAATGAATCTATCTGTAATGAGACTAGTAATGATAATACCTGCAAAGATAATACCCGCAAAGATAATGGTATTGTTTCTGAGGGCGCACTCTATTGCACCAAATGTTCTAGATTTTATCCTATTATTGAAGAGATCCCAATAATGTTGCCTGATGATCTACGTGATAAAAAACACGAGATGGATTTCCTTGCCAAATACAAAGAATCATTGCCTGATAAAATAACTGCACATGCGAATCCGTGGCATTTGTGACTCTTTGTTTGAATGTCATTTGAGTGTTATTTACAGATATTCTTAGCATCCTTCTTTTGTTTTTTGTTAGTATGTTGGTTCTTACAATACTAGTTTTTGTTGTGTATGTTCAATGATCGCTTTGTGATTTTTACGAAATCTCTAAATTATTCTCATTATAGGTACTATACGTTGACACTACCACGTGGTATGAAGGACTTTGAAGGCAAGGATTCTGCACAAATTGAACATGTGCGAAAAGAATTTTTGCATGTATCTGGACTATATGGGTTTGAATATGTGGATCCGTCACCTATGGAGAACCTCTCTACGTTAGAGACGCGGTCCGGTCCTGCAATTCGAGATGAGATATATCACTTTAAGGACAAGGGTGGGCGCGATGTGGCGCTTCGGTTTGATTTTACAATGGGACTTGCACGGCGTGCAGCATCTCAGAGATCTGAGAAATTACCCTCAAAGGTATCGAGTTTTGGTGGTGTGTTTAGATATGATGAACCCCAAAAGGGACGATATCGATATTTTCACCAATGGGATTTTGAGGTATTTGGTAAACCCACCATTCAAGTTGACGCTGAGATTGTCGAGATGACATCTACTCTCTTTGACTCACTTGGGTTAGGTGATGAAGTTTATATTCATATATCTCACAGAAATTTGATCGAGTCTAAAATTCGCCAAGTGTGTGGTGATGATTTTGATGATATTCCTACTATACTGCGTGCAGTGGACAAAATTGCAAAAAAACCAAAACAGGATATTATTGACGAGTATGTTGCTAGTACCGTATCACACAATAATCAAAGTACTGACAACATGCGCGACAATCTAGCGCAGATACTAGATTTTGCTAGTATACGAGGTGACATTAAGACAGTTGCAAGTACGGCTGGCAACTCTATGCAGGAACTTGATGGATGGGAGCACCTAATGTTGTTGTTTGATTCGCTTCAGAGTCGTGGAGTATGTAATGCTAAAATTGATCTTGGTATTGTGCGAGGACTAGATTATTACTCTGGGATGGTCTTTGAGGTATTTTATGATGATAATGATGGTAAAAAGAACAATACACAACATGATGACCATTTACCACTTGGTGCCCTTGCTGGTGGTGGTAGATATGACGCTTTGATGAATGCATTTGGCAGGTCTGATCTTGGAGCAGCAGGAGTTGCAGGGGGTGTCGAGCGCATAATTTTAGCAATGAATCAAAAAAGAATCTTTGATGATGTGACAAAGTCTTTACAAAATAATAATCTAATAGCAGTACTATACGCTACACCTGCGACTCAAAATGTGGCAGCACAAATCGCATCTGTACTACGTAAAAACGACATACACGCAGAGTTTGATATTGCAGGGAGAAATCTCAAAAAGCAGCTTGCGTATGCTACTACACAAAAGCATGCACATGCTATAATACTTGTGGGACCTCGTGAACTAGAGCAAGGTAATGTCGTATTACGTTTAATGGATACTGATATTCAACACACATTAAGTTTAGATGAACTACTAGGTAAACCACATGAACTGTTAATGCCTCTGATTTAGTTGAGAAATGCTCTTGTCATCATCATTATCTCTGGGCCTGTTGTAAGCGATCCTACTACTATTGCCTTGTTGTTTGCTAGCATACCTGATGAGACGTACGGTATCCCATTATTCACAGAGCTGTGCTCTATGTTCGTACCTAGTATGTCTGCCAATTCCTTTATGTCTTCTTGATCGGTTTCGGGATGAACTACTGCACCTGTATTATTTGCAACCATCGTTGAGCCTGTCTGATTCATGTCTGCTACTCGCCTTTGGAGAACTTCGACATCTAGTACATCTGATATGACTTTGCAATCTTGTACTGATAGCCACGGTGATACTATTGCGCCTTTGTCGTTTGCACATATTACGTTTCCAAGTGCAGTAAACTTTGAGTCTAGCACATCTATGTTTAATTTGGTCTCTCTCTTTATATAGTCATATTCATCAGAAAATGCTGTCTTTGGTAGTATAATGCCGTTGTTATTCATCGCAAGTAGTGCCCCAAGTAGCCTAGTATTTGATATACTTGTATGGACATATTGAGTCACATTCAAGTGTTCTGCAAGTTTGATTGCTCTTGCTGGCTCAAAACCCATTGGCACTAGTAATGTGTCGTCATTTGTAATCGAATATATGCCTATATTAGCCCCCTTATACATATCAAATTTGATAATGTCCATGTGTGTTGTATGTTGATGTGTGTTATGAATTTAAAGTTCTTGATGTGTTGTTGCATATTCAAAAATATGTGAATATTTTTTTATATTATATCACTTGGCCTGAATCGTGTTTTTAATTTCTGTATTTTAAAACTACACATTTTAACTGTTCAAATAATGTGATTCTTTTTTTTATGTTTGATAAGTTGTATTGTTATTGCAGTGGTTGATTTTTTATTTGTGTAATATTTTCTAGTTACAAAATAAACACTAGTGTTATACTCTAAAAATAAAAAAATGTGACAGTTTATTGTGATATACTACTATAATTCTTTGTATCTACTCACGTACTTTTGCTAGATTTCCTCTAGTTTGGATAACTTTTCTGGCCCAAACCAATCTGTTCTGTGCTTTGGCCCAAACCCACCTGAACCACTGATGTTGTCTTTATTGTTTGATGCAAATTAAATATCTGCATTATCGTTCCAAATACTAACAAGTACCAACTCGTCAATGGTAGTTTGTGCTGTCATATACTGATATGGAATTCTTTCTGGTTTTGAATACAATTGGTAGTTGACTTGTTTATCTTGGTATTCTGTATTGTGGATTAACATCTGTACTAGCAGACTGTAATTACTCAATACGACTGCAGAGTTGTTGCTGTATGAGTGTAAAGTTGTTTTGAGTTTATAGTGGTCTGTTGTTTTGTGTTGTCATTTACACACAAACTAAATGATGTTGACGTGTTTCAATGTGCAAATTATAAATTCATATAACTGCATTATATATTGTAATTTATCTTTAAATAGAGATGTATACTGGTTATTTTATGCCAATTGCGGAAAACTTTCCAGAAGGATTAGAACCTTTGGGCAAGATCACAACTGACGATGGTCAATTCCACTTCATGTGGGGCCCTGGCAAGACCACGAATACTGATGGATCCCCTGCTGAAGCCTTTGCAGATGAAAATGTGAAATCTGCATATGCAGCAAGGGGCGAAGAACAAGTTCCACTTGGTGTAAGTGGTACTATGGTGGCCGTCGACTGGGACTCTTGTGTGGCCGATGGTGCATGTATTGAAGCATGCCCTGTACAGGTCTTTCAATGGTATAGAACAGAAAAAGACATACCTGCCACAGATGTAACAAACCAACAATTTGAAGGCACTGGCAGCTCTGTCAAAGATGAACGTGCTGACCTAACTGACAAGGCAGATCCAATTCGTGAGCATGATTGCATATGGTGCATGGCGTGCGTCTCTGTATGTCCACCACAAGCCATCAAAGTTGATCAATCAAATCTTGAGGCACATGAAAAAGCAGCCGGCACATTCGTCAAGATTGAAGCAGGTACTGCAAACCCTCATTCACATTGACTAGTCAGTATACAATAGTTTAGTTTCAACTAATTTTATTTAGCTTTAAATAAGAAACTCTGTAATTCTATTCCATGCCAATAGACGAAAAATTTGTTGAGAATCTTGAAGTCATCGGTAAGACCAATCATGCAGATGGTGAAAACAAGCACTTTATCTGGGGACCTGGTAATACTGAAGGTGATGCATTCTCCAACGATGATGTCAAAGCCGCATATGAGGAACATGGCGAAGAGCAAGTTCCACTTGGCATACATGGTACTACTGTAGCCGTCGACTGGGACTCTTGCGTTGCCGCAGGCTCTTGTATGAGCGTATGTCCAGTACAGACGTTTCAATGGTATAGAACAGAACAAGATATACCTGCTGCAGACTGCCTTGATGCTACATTTGAGGGAACAGGACTAACAGAGCAAGACGAACGTCTTGACTATTCTGACAAATCTCAACCGATCAGAGAACATGACTGCACACAGTGCATGGCTTGCCAAGAAGCATGTCCAACACATGCAATTCTGATCGAACCGTCATATCTAGAACACCATGAAAAAGCTGACGGAACATTTGTCAAGATGCAAGGTAGTTCTGTAAATCCACATGCGCACGATTAATTAGAGGATTATCCTCGATCATTTTTTTAATTATTTTATTTGGCTATTTATTTTATGTTTGGATTACTGTGAATAACGTATAACGATTTTTGATGAATTGCTATGATAAATAAAAAGTTCATAATAGTTATAATTCGGATATTTTATTTTTCACGATAATTTGAATGATTGTTTTGTATTGCATGTTTGATAACAAATTTTAACTCTTTTTTATCCTTACAATGTGCAGAGGTCGCCTAGTTCGGTAGGGCGCGGGCCTTGAGAGCCTGTGTGCGAAAGCACGCGGGGGTTCAAATCCCTCTCTCTGCGCTAACATGTAGGGAAGAAATGCCTATATTCAGTAGATATTACGCACAATGATACAATCAAATTTTTACGACCATACTAGGCATGCCTGATAAAATCATATGTTTAAGCTTAAATGCATTTATAACAAAAAACCTATCCGCATTAATAATCATATGTGATAAATTAATTAGTAATTATATATTCATAAAAAGATCTAAATATATAGGCCTATGAATGATTGTATGAAATCTGACTCAGATTCTGCTATATCGTGTGATGGGCGCGATAGTGACGCTTTTGATACCATCTATCTGGACTCAAATGAATGGAAAAAGTTAATGGACGTGATCGATCGCGGAATGTCCAAGGTGCAAAAAGTGGACAGAGGCGTCACTCACAGAGATGATTATTGTGCGCAACTTATTGAAAGAATACTCGCCTCTGATCAAAGCACGCGCAGATGGACGGGATTTGACAAGCGTGGGTTTGCTCTGATTTGGATCTTTTTTTCTGAGCGATGGGAGGAAATGGAGCGCGTAGAAATTGCACGAAGACGTGAATCCAAATTGGAGCGCGTAGGAAAGCGTGGTCCGAGGCCTATGGCAGACGTGACAGCAGACAAGCAAAACAACATTCCAATGGTACGCAATGATCCTGCAAGGGATTCTGCGCCAGGCAACAGGTGCAAACTAGAGCCGTTTTACATCATGGTTCTGGCACTCATACGCAAATATTGCAACGAAAGTGAAGGAAGGTTGGGAGACCTGTTTGGTGTAGACCAGTCAACTGTATCTCGATATTTGGTACTTGCCGATCGCATACTTGCAGAGATGCTGCCAACTCCTGAAAAAATTATGAATCTCATAAAAGAGATTGGCACTGCCAAAGAATTTACAAGGTTATTCCCAGATGATACAGGTGAATCAGTTGTGATATTTGATGGAACACACGTGCAATTTGCAGGGCCCCTCAAGGCAGAACTGCAAGATTCCATGATATCAAACAAGAAAAAGTATCCCGGTGGAAACACGGTCATAATGACATCTGCAGACGGCCTGATACTAGGAGCAAGCAAAACATACACCAGTCGGGTACATGACATTGCAATAACGCGGGATTTTCTAAAAGGTATGGGCCAATTTGGTAAAATACTTCAAGGCAAACTCAATAATACTGAGAACCAAAAACAGCAATCAGAACAGGTAGATACAGAAAATCAAACCGTCCACTTTGAAGAAAAATCCCAAGCATCTGCAACTACAATAGTAGACTGCACACAAACAACCCCAAAAAAACACCTGCAAGAAGAGTCATCAGAGTCCACACCTAAAGAAACCGAGATAAGGATACTCCGTGGGCTGGCCGCGCTTGATTCTACTAAAAAACCCGAACAAAAGCTGTCCGTACTTGATGCATCTAGAAGACTCGAGACCATGCACGACCTAGAAAGACTCCTCGGAGAGCTGCCATCACACAAGACAAGAGTTCTGGGCGATTCGGGGTTTCAGGGATTAAAACAAGACATACCGGCAGCAGATGTTCACTCCCCGTTTAAGAACCCAAGGATAATGAAAATCATAGCCGAGCAAAAAGAGTACCATCGAGAATTGAGCAAGATACGCGTTAAAGTAGAAAATGCAATCTGTGCAGCCAAGCACTTTAGGCGCATATCTGAGATATACAACGGTAGTCTGGACGAGTTCAACAAAGAGTTTAACATTGCTTGTGGATTGGCCAACTTTCGATACATGCTACGTTGCAACATGTACGACTATTGGGCCTCGTTGCTGGGCTTGCCAACATACGATAAACGTCGCTAACATATGGCCGGTACCACACCGGCCGCACGATCAAAATATACATAGTCCGCATGTATCGCCCCATGTCTACGCACTACAAGTATCTGCACGTGGAGCACGCCCATCATACCAACAGTTTCTTTTCCATATGTCATTGTAGCATCCAATATTATGATCACTGTCACACCAGTCTTCTTGCACATATCGGGAATTTCGCGTACAATGTGGCCATGCAATGTGGCCATGCAATGTGGCCATGCAATGTGGCCATGCAATGTGGCCATGCAATGTGGCCATGCAATGTGGCCATGCAATGTGGCCATGCAATGTGGCCATGCAATGTGGCCATGCAATGTGGCCATGCAATGTGGCCATGCAATGTGGCCATGCAATGTGGCCAATGTGGCCAATGTGGCCATGCAATGTGGCCATGCAATGTGGCCATGCAATGTGGCCATGCAATATGTGGCCATGCAATGTGGCCATGCAATGTGGCCATGCAATACGGACACATATCTGCAAATCTATCCTAATAAATATATACATATATATATTTATATGACTTTGGTAGTTTTGATATTTACGTAATTTATCAGATCATTTAGTCGCCAACTCAAGTATAATATTTTCTGATTGTCGTTCTACGGTTTGATTATACATAACATCTAGTCCTTGCCGTAGACGGACTTGTGGTCTCCCACTACCACCGGCAGGACTATCTTCTGCCGGTTGATGACCCTGTAGATCAGCCGGTACGAGCGCCCAATATCATACGCAAAGTATCCTTTGAACCTGCCTCTTTTTGGGACGCCTGCGTCTGCGGAGTCTTCAGATTCTGCAAGTTGCAATACAGCCTCGTCTACACTTCTTCTCATCTGGGATGGAAGTTTCACGTAGCAGCGGACAAACAGGTCTGTCCGCTCTATGCGCCACAAAGTTGTTCGGCCCTGTGAAGATCCTCTATCAGTGCCTCGGGGGTTTCAAACAACTTCGTTGTGTCCTTTCCGGATTCATACTGTTCTATTGCATACTCTTCGTTTGGCCACAGACTGTCATCTGATGCCTGCTTTGTCTCTGACATGCATTACTGTATTTCAAATTGTTTTTAAAACCATCCGTAGTGAATCAATTCTACATCTCCACTCGCCCCTCCGCTTCATCCAATCCCGATCTGGATACAAGTAGAGAATACGGATGAGGCCACGTTTGCGGGCTTAAAAAGAAAACACAGTCCTGACTGCATGCCGATGTGGCGCATCTCAAACAGGAAAGCACTCATGAGGCAGCTTGTCTCAAGTGCTAGATAATAAAGACGGGATATATAGCGATAAAAAACACGACTCCAAAAACAACTAACAACTCCTTGCAGGTCCGATTACTGTTATTTTTTTTGGAATGTTGTTATATAGATTACAGGCAATACAAGGTACGAAAATTATGACGGACTTTGTGGAAAATTATTCACAATGGATGCATTTGTGGATTCAATTGCCGGATTGATTAGAAGACTACTTTGATGGGAATTGGAACACGGTAGTTACTTGCTATAGTAAATGTGCCGCACTACATAATTGAAAATAAGATCATTAAAATTGAACACATTGCGAACTACTGATGTAAGTACTAGATTATCGCGTGGCATCAAAACATTCAGGACAAAACGTATTTGTTCTCAGCATGGCCTTCTGCAGAACGGTACACCTGCCGCACACAGGGTCTTCTTGCAGATGTCAGTGGCAGCCGCATTCTCTCTCATGTGAGATTTTGCCGCAGTCGTTGCAGATCTGCAGTCTGTTCCGCAGGTTTTGTGGTTTGTTACAAAAGTATCGCTGCCTATATTCCTGGAAATGCACATAATTAATATATGTATATAATAAATGAAAAACAATACACATTTTACAACATGTAAAAATTTTTAAATTATTACAAACTTATGTTTTTATACATGTATATTTAAAATCATACTATTATAATTTTAACTCGATTGTCGATTATAATGACTCTTGTTTGAATTTCTCTTATATCTTGGTTGTAATATAGTCATTTCATGTTTAGCGCTGCTAACTCTGCAAGCATGGCTGATAGCTGAATTTCACCGTTTGCACCTGATAGTATTTGATAATCGTATTTTGCTACTATTTGTGCCATCTCCCCGATTCTACCTCTAGTCTTTGATCTAAAGAGCGCTGCACTTGCATACTTTAAAAAATCTGATTCAGAGACGCCATATACACGAGTCACCTCGATCATCTTTTCTCGTGCCTTTGATATGTTACCCTCTAGTGCATATTCTACTATTTTGTCAATATCTGAGACCTTTGAGAGTCCTGCTGTAGTCTTTACTATGTTTGGTGTTATTGTACCACTAGTTGATGCTGCTTGCATGATGTTGATGGCGTGTCTCAAGTCACCTTCAGAATAATCATATATTGATTCAAGGCTTGCTTTGTCTGCCTTTAAATTTTCACTTTTGGCTATGTGTTGTAATCTTTCTATAACATCGTCTTTTGATACTGCAGTGAATTTGAATGTGGCAAACCTACTCTGTATTGGTTCTATAATTTTTGATATGTTGTTTGCTATCATGATAAATCTACATGTACGTGATGCATCTTCTATTATTCTACGTAATGCTGTTTGTGCGTCTGCTGTCATCTCATCTGCCTCATCTAGTATGATTATTTTAAATGGCACTTCACTGATTCCTGCAAATTGTGAATATCGCTTTACTTTTTCTCTCACCATTCCTATGCCGCGCTCATCTGATGCGTTGAGCTCTAATGTGTGATCTTTGTAATAGTCACCTAGTATCTGCTTTGCAATACATAATGCTGTTGTAGTTTTACCAACTCCTGCTGACCCAGAAAACATGAGATGTGGCATTTCAGATGGATTCTTTAGTAATGCCTCTAGACTACCTATAATCTCTGATTGATTTACGATATCTGATATTTTTGTTGGCCTATACTTTTCAACCCACATACCTGATACTATTTTATCTGACATGCACGTTATACTATGATCCCATTAATAAATTAGAATGTGACTTGCTCGCATTCATACGATCTACTATGTGAAATGTACTGTGAAATATACTGTGAGATGTGTTGTGAGATGTGTTGTGTAAAGTATTCGAGAACACTCTAGACACGTACTGTGAGATAAAGTGTGAAATACGCCGTGATGTGGATTGTATAAAATACGGCTATTATACACAAGTATATTTTATCTACACATAATGACCAAATCACTTGAAATGAGTGGCTAGTGATCTCGTGCCTAAAAGTGATTCTGTAATACCATTTGCGTATATACTGAGTTTGTAAAGGGTATACATGAGCATTCGTAGTAATGTAGAGAAGACTGTCAAGATACATGAAATAGGTCATGGTCTTGAGAATGTGGAATTTGAGGCTACACGTGACTACAAGGTACGTGTATCTGGAATACATGCATCTGCTAGACGTGGTGAGACTAGCAAAATTCCATATTGGATAGCAAAAATTCTAGAGGAGCGTGGCTATGGGCATATGACACTGCCAGATATGATAACTGCACTCAAGCAAGCTCTCTCAAAGGAGAGAATTGGTGGAACAAAAGAATTTCAGGCATTAGAACCGCTCTTTTATGTCAAACTTGGAGCATCTTTGCGAAGTCTTCAAGGACGTGACTTTGAAAAGGCACACGATATGCTTTTAGAACTGTTCCGAATGCGCAGTACAAAACTAGTCACAAAGGCAAGCTCAATGAGCCTCAGTGCAGACATAAACTCAAAGCTAACTGTAGAGGAACGCAAGTTTTACAATACAATATATAATACGTGCTCTGATTTTGAGTCTCAAATTACTAATGTTGTGTCTGATGATGATAATGATAATGGAAAAGTTTCAAAATCTAATGTTGTGAATGTTTCGTCTAATGATGATGATGATGATAATAATAATGATAATAATGATAATAATGATAATGATGCAAGTAACGCGAGCATATACTCTGATCCTGATACCGATGGTATTGTCAAACAATGAGGTGAACAAATGTCTAGTACTCTTATAGATGAATCGGATATCGTTGAGCAAAGAAATGATGTAATTGAATTTGACGATTACGATGATGACTATGGTGATGGTGACGGTGATATCAATGACAGTTATGATAGTGATAATAATAATAATAACAACAACAACGGTGGTAATACTAACACAAATGACGATCATGATGAGTATTCAGAATACACATCTGCTGCTTTGTCTGATAAGGTAAGGGAATTTCTGTCTAGTTTTCGTGATGCTGACAATGATCATAAATATATTCGTATGATCGATGAGATGATGGCACGTGAAACCAAATACATTGTAATTGACTACAATGACCTTGTGTATGATAGGGACATCTCTGATATGTTTACTCATAGTCCTGAGCGAATTCTTGACTCTTTTTCTGATGCAATAAAAAAAGTACTTTATATACGATTTCCCGAATATGCCGAGATGATCGGGGATGAGATCAGAGCCCGTATAATCAACTATCCTATGGAGCGTAGCCTTCGAAGGATAACTGCTGATACAATTGGAAAGATGATCAGTATCTCAGGAATGGTTGTTCGAGCATCCGAAGTAAACCCACTTGCAAAAGAACTCATATACGAATGTGAGAACAAACACCAAACTAAAATAATTCACATAAAGGGAATGGATACAAAACCCCCTGCCATATGTGATAATCCTGACTGTAAATTGCGCAGTTTTGAGCTAAAACCTGATCTGTCCAAATTCATTGACATTCAAATATTACGATTGCAAGAACTACCAGAAGATTTGCCACCAGGACAACTACCTGACTATCTTGATGTCTTTATCAAACAAGATTTGGTAAATTTTGCACGACCAGGCGACAGGATAGCCCTGACTGGTATAGTTCGTGTAGAGCAAGAGCAACTCAAAGGTATTGCTCGTGCCCGTAGTGGTTTGTATAGCCTGCGCCTTGAGGGTAACAACATTGAATTTCTTGGTGGTCGCTCAAAGACCCGTAAGATAGAGCGGGAATCCATATCACCTGATGATGAGCGTATAATCAAAGCACTCAATCAAGATCCCGATATATATGAAAAACTGATCAACTCATTTGCACCTCATATCAAGGGTCAGTCACTCATAAAAGAGTCCATATTACATCTGATTGTAGGCTCAAATCAACTCACCCGTGAGGATGGTAGCAAAATTAGGGGCGACATTAACATATTTTTGGTAGGAGATCCAGGAACTGCCAAATCAGAGATGTTAAAGTTCTGCTCTCGTGTTGCTCCTCGTGGATTATACACCTCTGGTAGGGGTACAACTGCTGCAGGACTTACTGCTGCTGTTGTTAGAGACAAGACTGGCATACTGATGCTAGAGGCAGGAGCCGTAGTGCTCGGTGACCAAGGAATGGTGGCAATTGATGAATTTGACAAGATGAAGCAAGAAGATACTAGTGCACTGCACGAAGTCATGGAACAACAGTCTGCAAGCATTGCAAAGGGGGGTATCGTTGCAACACTAAATGCAAGAACCTCAATTCTAGCTGCTGCAAACCCGATATATGGAAAGTATGATCCGTTTCGGAACATTACTGAGAATATTAACATACCCATACCTTTACTCTCAAGATTTGATCTTATCTTCATTGTAAGGGATACTCCATCAGTTGAAGCAGATACTGAAATTGCACACCATGTACTAAAACTACATTCAATGCAGGGTGTTGATACACAACACCTGATCAACACTGATTTGTTGACTAAATATTTGGCGTATGCGAAGAGATTCACACCTGCGATGACTCGAGATGCAAGCAAGTTAATAATAGACCATTATATCAAGATGAGAAAACTTACAGCATCTGAGAATATGACTCCTGTCACACCTAGACAACTTGAGGGAATAATACGCTTGTCTACTGCACATGCTAAACTCTTGATGAAAAATACCGTCGACAAAGAAGATGCAGAGCGTGCTATACATTTGCTTAATCTGATGCTCCAAGACGCTGGTGTCGATGTAAATACTGGTGAGGTCGATATTGGCGTACTACAGGGTAGGCCTAGAAGCGAGGTATCAAAGATGCAGCTGTTCATGGATATATTGCGCAATCTTGGAGGTGATAATCAAGATGCAGTCGAAGAATCTGTATTAATCAAGGAATTAGAAATTACCGAAAAGTTTACTGCAGATGAAGCTCGTACATTTATCACAAAATTACATCGTGAAGGAATTATTTATGAGCACTCAAAGGGCTTTTATAAGAAGACATGACCTCTGATACGGTAAAACAGACAAAAAAGATATCAAGCCTTGAGATACCAGATGATGCAAAAGCGTTTCTTAACTCACAAGGATTTACAAAATTATATCCACCACAAGCCGCTGCAGTCGATGCTGGATTACTTGATGGACAAAGCATGTTGGTGTCTGCTCCTACTGCTAGTGGAAAGACACTGATTGCCATACTTGCCATAATATCTCATTTGACACGCGGTGGAAAGCGAGTCGTATACATGAGTCCACTTCGTGCACTTGCAACAGAAAAATATGTAGAGTTTTTAAAGTTGGCAGATGAATTCATACCCAAAAGAACGTATAATGGATCGCAGATTGCACGCCCTATTACCATTGCACGCTCAACAGGTGAGAGGGGTATAGTTACGACTGCTGGAAAGAAGATTAGTGACGCTGATATCATAGTATGTACAAACGAGGCACTTGATGCTGCCATGCGTAGAGGACACACGTGGATAGATGAGATTGATTTGGTGATCGCAGATGAGATACATCTTATCGGTGACAAGACCCGAGGGCCAACACTTGAGATGATACTCACACAACTCAAACGAAAGCGGTTTCCAACATATGGTGAATATATAAAGTCTGGTGGCAATAACACAAAAAAACACCATAGTATTCAAGTTGTAGGACTCAGTGCTACTGTCAAGAATAGTGTTGAGCTTGCCAATTGGCTTCGATGTAAACTGGTACATAGCAACTGGCGGCCTGTTCCACTTGCAGAAGGTGTATGCGATGACTCTGGGAGTGTTATTATGAATAACGATAAACACTTTTCAGTTGAGGCCGGATCTGAAGGACTTGCTGCTAGATTGGGTGTTCATGCCATATCTGAGGATAATGGACAATGTTTGGTATTTGTCTCTACTCGTCCTAGTGCACGCTCCACTGCCATCAAAGCGGCTAACTTGGTAGATGCTGTGTTGTCTGATGATGATCGCAAGTATTTGGCAAAAGTTGCAGAAAAGTTAGCCCCTGGTACTATATCTGCTATACATGCCATATACAGCAAAGAGTCCAAAAAGCCACCTAATGTTGTCACACAACATGACAACAAAAAACACCGATACACAAAAGTACGTGCAAGTGTAAATGCGACATCATTACACTCAACAGAACTCGAAAAAGATCTTGCTGTTCTTGTCTCAAAGGGTGTTGCATTTCACCATGCTGGATTATCTGAAAAGATGCGTCAGATAATTGAAGATGAATTTAGAGGCGGTAAAATTAAACTAGTTGCATCTACACCCACATTGGCAGCAGGCGTTAATCTTCCTGCAAGGCGTGTTATTATATCTTCTATGAATCGATATGATGCAAGGTTAGGATACAACACATCGATAAGTGTACTAGAGTACAAACAATTCTGTGGCAGAGCTGGTAGGCCGCAATATGACAAGTATGGTGAGGCGATAATATGCGCGTCTGGAATTCATCATGAAATGTATGAGAAATATGTACAAGGAACACCTGAGCCACTTGAATCATGTATAATTGATGACAAGGCAATGCGCACGCATCTTTTGACAGTTATTGTACTAAACCCTGGAATAACAAAGAATGAAATATTATCATTTTTTTTAGATACACTTGGAGGAAGTCAGTCATCCAAATATATGATAGATTCTACAATAAGTGCCTCAACAAGATTTTTGCTTGAAAATGATATGATAGTATCAAAGGGTAATAGATATGCTGCTACTATGTTTGGTAAAAAGACATCTAGTTTGTATATCGATCCCGTAACTGCTGCATATTTGCGCAATGTTGTCAGTGCGGTACCGCCGGCAACAGATACATCTAATCATGCTTTGGGGTTTTTGCATGCTATCACATCTTGTGATGAATTTACACCAAAACAGAACTTGCTAAAGAATCATCATCAAATTGCACATGTACTACTATCAGGAACTCATAGTTCTGAGTTGTTGTATCCTGTGTACACTGATGAGTGCTCACGTAGTTTGCTTGTACTGTATGAATGGATAACTGAGCGCACAGACAAAGAGATAGAGACCGCACTCAAGACTCAGACAGGTGACTTGCATCGTATGGTTGAGAGTTCTCTGTGGCTTGCATTCGTTTTAAATGAGATGGCAAAGATTACAGGACGCACAGATCTTTTACCTGAAATTGGAGTTTTGAGAATGCGCATTAAATCTGGCATAAAAGAGGACTTGGTCGAGCTTGCAAACCTGCGCGGAATAGGTAGAGTCAGGGCACGTGCACTTGCCAATGCTGGAATTCGTTCTATTAAAGATATCCAAGATACAAGTCCTGAGAAATTAGCTACCATACGACAGATTGGTCCTGTCGTAGCAGCATCGATAAAACGTACTGCGGGTTTTAATACCAAACGTACTGTAAACACTTGATCAACTACATATTAAAAGCAAGATTCCTACATGATTGGTTAGTTAGTTGGTTGGTTAGTTAGTTGGTCGGTTAGTGTTTAGAGTAATCTTCACCCAAACACATGTTATAGATATATGTAAGATAATATACTAACTATGTGTCATGTATCGCACTATATTCATAATTAGTGTCATTGTACTTGTATCATTTGTTGTTATACATGAAATCCCTGTGTCTTTTGCACAGGTGATCGATTATCCTGATCTTGGAGTTAGAGTAGAGACTGTTGCAGATAATCTCAAAGTACCATGGAGCATAGATTGGTTATCAGATGATATCATGATAATTACTGAGAGGGGTGGAACCCTTTATGTTCTTAAAAGTGAAAATGATAGATTTCCAATATTGTCACTTGACGTTCAGGGCGGTGAAGGGGGACTACTTGGTGTTGCAGTGGATCCAGATTTTGAGGTAAATTCGTATATCTACATATATTACACATATGGTGATCTCTTTTCTCTTTACAACAAGGTTGTTCGTTATCAATACGATGATTCAGACGATACCATAGTGCTATCAAATGTGCATACGGTAATTGACAAGATACCTGGAAGCTCTTTTCATGATGGGGGGCGCATTCAATTTGGCCCTGATGGTATGTTGTATGTTGCAACTGGTGACGCAGGAAACCCCGATCTCTCCCAAGATGTAAACTCGCTTGCAGGAAAAATATTACGAATCAACTCTGATGGTTCAATACCTGATGATAATCCTTGGGAAGACTCACCTGTATACTCTATGGGACATCGTAACCCTCAGGGCATGGATTGGACTAGTGATGGTATTATGATCATAACTGAGCACGGGCCGTCGGGATGGGTTGGTACGGGACATGATGAGATAAACGTAATTAAACCTGGCAAAAACTATGGTTGGCCATACGTGATAGGCGACAAAGCGGTTACTGACACTGACATCAATGTGTACCAAGATCCTTTGTTTCATACTGGATATGAGACTTGGGCCCCATCTGGTTCTGAGTTTTATGAATCAAATGAAATTCCAGAATGGCATAACAAATACTTTGTGGCCAGTTTACGTGGGCAGAGTTTGTGGATGCTAGACATTGTTTCTAATGATACACTGTCAGTAAAATCATCTACTGCATTATTTTCAAATGAATTTGGTAGACTACGTGATGTTCAGACTGGCCCTGATGGGTACTTGTATGTGCTGACTAGCAATCAAGATGGTCGTGGTGTACCTAAATTGGCAGATGATAAGATATTTCGCATTGTACCATTGTATGATTCTGTCATTTTAGATGATATGATGGCAACAACAAATACCAAACAACAAAAACTTACGACATTTTCATATGATGGTAATGAGACTGCTAGTACGGGACCACTTTATGCATCAGTCAGACATCCTGGATATGATGTACATGATTTTTCATTTAACATTACACAAAAAAGTATGGCGTTTGAGTTTGCTTTACAATCAAATACTCTAGTGAATGAATCTCTTTCTTCAGATGAGCGGCTTAAGAAGTATGAAGAAAGTATGTTACAATCAAATACTCTAGTGAATGAATCTCTTTCTTTGTATATCCAAAAACCTCTCTTATCTCCTCCATTTGAGATAATAATATATGATGATTTTGGAAATTTATCTTATGATAATAATGTGGATGTAAAATATAATCAAGATAATTACATCGTTGTGTTTGATCCAAGAATTGAAAGTGGACGTATTATGATAATTGGAACTCATGTTATACCTGAATACGAATATGTCATGGTTATAATGTTTATATCTACTATTATACTATTTAGTAGTGTATTGTTATACCGAAGATTTGGTTTTGGATTATTTTACAATGTTTATGTACAACATATGAAATAATGATAATTTGTGATATGTGTTTTAGATCTTATTACATCTCAGAGACATCATACTTTTTGGCGATGTTTCTATTATGGTGATGTTTCTATTATGGCGATGCCTATTGCTTCTCCAAAATAGTATCCTGCTAGAATTGTAATACATGCCCACACTGCTGATCCCGCATATGTGTATATTACAAATTTTACCGTGTTCATTTTTAGCAAACCTGCTGGTATTGATATCATTTCTCTCATTACCGGTACAATCCTACAAATGAATACTGCCTTGTCTCCATGTTTTTCAAACCATTGTTCTACCTGCTCTAGTTTTTCTTCTGATATGCGCATCTTGTTGAGATACCTGAGCATTACAACTCTGCCCAACTTTAGTGCTATTACATATATGGCAGTTGAACCTACTGTGGCACCTGCTGCCCCTAGTATCACAAGTGGAATTAACCCCTCTAGTGGAATTCCATTTTGTGATGCTACAAACCCTGCTGTTGGAAACACTGCAAGTGTTGGGATGGGTGGAATTATGGTCTCAATTAAAGCCACTAAAAAGACACCTTCGTACAGATGTTCTCCTAACAATTGTGTAATCCAAGCTAGGATCTCTTCGAGTTGCATGTTATTGTGAGTTAACTACCCTTTACTAAATTGCTATTCTTGTGCCGTTTTATAATTATGTCATAATAATGTGCAGGGTAATTGTTGTTTTTGAATTTGTTACGATGTATAGTCAGCCAAGATCTAGGCAATTTCCTATATATCAGTATATTTTGAGGATCTGTATGGGAACAAAAAAGATCGCTATAATTGCAGCAATTATAATTATAGGTTCTGGTGCTGGTTATGCAATATCGCCATATTTTACAGAATCTACGATAAACGAACCTATGCCAAAGGGAGCAATTATGCCTACTACCATTGTTGTTAATAATAACGAAGATGTTGATAAAATATCTTCTATAGATGACAACATGCCTGACGCATTTGATAATCTTGATGAAGTGAGTACTGATGTTAATGTCGTTGGCACTGATGTTACATCTATGTCAGATAATATGATACCTGTCTCTTATGCAGGGACATTTATCGGTGTTGGAGATGGTATACATGATGCTGGAGGACGTGCGTATACGATTCCACTTGAAGATGGAAATTCTGTATTACGTCTAGAGGACTTTTACTCTACAAATGGACCTGGATTGCGTGTTTATCTTGCTACTGACAAAACAGCTTCTGATTATTTGAGTCTTGGAGATCTAAAAGCAAATCGTGGAAACCAGAATTATCAACTTTCAGATGATATAGACTTGGAAAAATATAATCATGTATTAATATGGTGTGAACCATTTAGCGTGCTTTTTGGAAGTGCGCAACTTTATGGACAATAATATATTTATGTGTACTTTTGTGTGAACTAATATTCTTTATATAATTTTTTAAATATGTATAATAAAATTATATCTAAAAATTATATCTAAAAATTATGAAATTTTTCCTCTTACCTATGTCTAACATGTAGATTGTCAATTGTTTACAGATGTATAAAATTCTAGTTTAGTGATAATTTTTGAGTTTAATATTGCCTAAGACATATGTTAATAATGGTTTTATATTATAATATTATATGAAAACTTATCGATTTTTGGAGCATGCTACTGATGCTATAATTGAAACCAAATCAGATACAATAGAAAATGCATTTTTGGCCGCGGCCGATGCTGTAGTAAACTTGACTATTGATAAGAATTCTGTAAATGAAAAAGAGTCAATTACATTCAAAGCATATGGTGAAAACTTGCATTATTTGTTGTACAGTTGGCTTGAAGAGATAATCTATGTACTGATTACACAAGGATTTGCAATACGGCGCATTACAATTGATGGCAAGTCGTTTCCAGAGTCTATGTTAACTGTGCCTGTTGATGTTTCTTCTGACACTCATTCTATTGATGCACACTCCAATGACAACTCGACGCAACCAAATATCAATCATGATTCACTCTACATATGTGCAAAGGCTTTTGGTGAGCCTATAGATCTGCATCGTCATGGATTCAAGGTAGAGATCAAAGCGCCTACGTTTCATGATATGGTAATTGAAAAAAATCGTGGTTACATAACGATGAGGTTTTTACTTGATTTGTAAGCCGTGTGTTGAGAAATACACTTTTTGTATTATAAATTTGTTAAATATAATAACATTCGTTAAAAGATCTACAAGATTAAAAATAGCCAAATTCCTATTTTATTGCGTTTTTAACATGTTGTATAGATTTGTGCTAGATTAACGAATCATGTTTACATGAATAACGTCTTGTGCTTGAATGTGTAACCGTTCAACCCCCATACCTGCGCTAGACGTTAGGCAGTGAATTTGTGCCTAAATTTGGGAAAAGGGTTGAACGGTTATTTTGAATGTTGAGTGTACCCTTTTAAACAAACTATGTCATCTATATTCATATGCATATTAATCAGCTTGTTGTGATTGTTGCATTTGTAATGATCGTATCTGTTGCTACACTGACTGTACTTCCACTTGGCATACCTGCACATGCCACGCCCACAATAAATTTTGGGCTTTCTGAATCGGTGTATGATCTTGGTAGTGACTTTAATGTACAATTTTCATTTACGGGTAAAGTTGTTGGTGCTTTTGATGATGATGATACTAGTGGGTCTTTGCTAAATGTGGTTGTGAAAAAGGAACATGGTCCTCAAACTTTACTCTCTGGGCTCTTGGACTCTGAGAATCAATTCGTCACATCCCCGCGTATCATATCTGATGTATTCAAAACCGATGGGCAATATACTGCAACTGCATTTCTCTCTTCTCAAAGCGTGGAAAATGGTTCATCAATTAAACTAGAATTTAAAAACAACTTGTTGTATGAGCATACTGATTACCAACTATTACTAAATGATATATCTGATCGTACAGTGGACGAAGGTGAGACTGTCTCATTTACAATCAAAGTCCGTGACAGTTCTGTTGATGGAATAGTATACAAGTTCTCAGGTATTGTACATCCAGGGGCCACACTTGACCCGAACACTGGTCTGTTTTCATGGACTCCTGACTCTCAGAAAGGATCAAAGACTGGTGCGTTGTACAAGTTTCAAGTCACAGCATCTAAAGTTCAATTTGAGGATACAAAAACGTTCACCATCACTGTTATTGACTCTGAGACAAACTCTGTTGTTGTTGATAATGATGCTGTTGATAACGATGCTGTTGATAACGATGTTACTAATATTGGCACTACTATTACTACTGGTACTACTAATACTAATGGCAATAACAACAACAACGCAGCGGACCCTCCAATTCATACAATAACACTCAAAGTACCTGCTTTGTTTGTTGATGCAAACGTTGACTCTCAGACATATGTTGATCGTTACAATACTGATGATGCATTCAAAGCGTGGTTTGATGAACACTACTCAGAATATGATTCCATCTATCATGCAGTTGGACTACCAGACCCAGATGCCATACCGTCTCAAACCACCTCATCATCTGAATCAAACAATGTGAACGTGGCCCCATTTGTAGACCCCTCAGTAGACCCTCAGACATATATCGATCGATACAACAACGAGCCTCAATTCAAAGCGTGGTTTGATGATAATTATGCATCCGAATATTCTACGATATATGATGCTGTGGGATTACTCCAAGTTCCTGCATCATTTGTAGACCCCTCAGTAGACCCTCAGACATATATCGATCGATACAACAACGAGCCTCAATTCAAAGCGTGGTTTGATGAACACTACTCAGAATATGATTCCATCTATCATGCAGTTGGATTACCTATAGTTGTGGCAGATGAGGATGTGATGATTGATACTGGTAGTGGTGATGATAATACTATAGATGATAATACTATAGATGATAATACTATAGATGATACAACAAATGATTCTGTTGATGATAATTCTGAATCTGATCTTGTAATAAAAGAATTGCCGCCTCCTGTTATCGCACCTGGTGCCATTGTTCCATCTGGACTAGAATTACAACCCGGTCAAGAGTTTGGCCAATGCGGTGAGGGTACAGAGCTTGTGGATAACTATTGTGTAATTATTGGTACTGAACCTCCTCCTTCAATTAATACTGCATCTGCATCAGATGATGATGATGATAATAATATGGATATCAATGATGTAAACGATGATACTGATCAAGGTGGTTGTCTTATTGCAACTGCTGTGTATGGCTCTGAGATGGCTCCTCAAGTACAACTACTTCGAGAGATACGTGACAATCAACTAATGCAGACCCATGTGGGTGCATCATTTATGATTGGGTTCAATGATCTGTACTATTCATTTTCACCATATGTTGCTGATTATGAGCGTGAAAACTATTTGTTCAAAGATGCTACTCGTATGCTTTTGACACCAATGTTAACCACATTACACATTATGACATATGCTGATTCTGAATCAAAGGTACTTGTTTATGGTATTATGGTAATATTACTAAACATTCTCATATATGTTGGTGCTCCTGCAATATCTGCATTGTACTCGTTTAGATACTTTGTACGTATGAATAATGTCGTATGTGATGCGCACAGTGCTAATGGAGGTGTAACAAAAAGATGACGCTGACACAAAATTATCGGCACTCTGTTACTGTTATTGTGTCTGTTGTGTTGGTAGCTTTTGCTGTTTTCATGATATCTCACATGAATGATACATATGCTACTATTGCTTTTTCTGCTGAGTTTGGTACTATAGGACAAACAAATGAAAAACTAGCTGATCCAACTGATATTATTTTAAATCGTCACGGTTCTACCATACTTGTTGTGCATGGTGGGGATGATAAAATAAGCAAGTTTTATTACACATCACCAAACGATTACAAGATCGCTACACCTAATAGTGCATTTACTGAGAACAATCGCCATATTGCCAACCCATCTTCTATTGAGCGTATAGAAAAAGATTATTTTGTACTTGATGGTACAAATGTTCATGTATTTGATGATGATGGTTCATACACGACGACTTTTGCAGGTAATAAAATAAAAACACCTACTGATATTGCCGTTCATGCACCACTAAAATTGGCATTTGTGTCAGATACGTCTGGTGATAAAATACATGTTTTCCACACCAATGGCACTTACAAGTATGATGTGAATAAACTTACTAATCATGATTCAATGAGTGATCCTGGTGGTGTTGCAGTTGATCCGTCATCTGATTACTTGTATGTATCGGACTCTAAGAAGAATCGAATAGCAGTATTCAAGTTACTTGATGATAGACGTTTGTGCCCTGTTCAAACAGCCCAAGTTAAACCAGGTGTCTGTTTTGTACATGCATTTGGTACATCTGGCGGTGATAATGCTCAATTTACGAATCCTACCAAATTAACAGTTGACATTATTCCAAATGGTAGAGGTGACTTGTATGTATCTGATACAAACAACGATCGTATACAGATATTTCGGTTCACTGATAGTGGTGGCAGTAGTTGTCCTGATGGAACAAAAAATGTCACGACTGTATCAAATATTGCAAATGCCAATGTCTGTTTTGTTGGTCAGATTGGTACGAGTGGTAATGGTGATGAACAGTTTAAGAAACCCACTGGCATTGCAATTGATTCTAAAAAACGATTGTTGTATGTAGCAGATACTGGAAACGATCGTATTCAAGTCATAACACTTGACGCGCAGGCAGATGATTCCTCTGATTCTTCGTCTAATACCTCTACGACTATTCAATCTGCCACCAAACCAAACTCCCCTCGTGGCGTCACTGCTATTCCGACCTCACCTGAATCAATCCTTGTACAATGGACCGAACCTATCCCAAGAGGAGATCCACCGATCCAAATAATTGGATACAAAATAGATGTTAGAGAAAAGATTACTGGACAGAATACACAATCTGACTTTCAGACAATCGTCACCAGAACTAGTACAAATGCTACTTCTATTCACCACACAAACCTAGAGCCAAACAAGACGTACACATACAGAGTACATGCTATTGGCCCTGGTGGTGATACGGCTGCTACTAGTCTTTCAAGTGAAACTACATCTGCAACACCTACTAAAAGCAACAAACCAATCATTATACAAGGTGTGGCACTTTCACCAAAGCAAATAAAGATAACATGGCTACCACCGTCTGATACACTTGGACAGTCTATTGCGAGTTATACAATAAAAAAGATATTCTCCGCAAATAATAACATAGATGTTGGTGTTGTTAGTGGCTCAAAGACTAGTTTCGTATATCCTGTAAGTCCATCTGAGACAAAAGTTGAGCTAGCCGTCGTGGCTACGTTTGCATTTGGGTCTAGTCCTCTGTCTGACACGATTACTATTAATGTTGACTCTGACTCTTCTCATTCTGGAATAATCGAGACACCTGATGTTCCAAATACCAAGTTGACTGCCCCAACCCCGCCTACAAGAGTTCAGGCAGAATCAGTCTCAGATACCCGTATCGATATATCTTGGAGGGCTCCTACTAGTGATGGTAACACGCCAATTACTGGTTATACTATAGAGGCCAAAAAAGATGGAACATCTGACTTTATAGTACTTGCTCGTGATATTAGTTCTACTAGATACCAGCACAATGTTGATGCGGGTTCGGCGTATACATATCGTATCTATGCTACAAATGCTATTGGTGAGAGTTTGACATCGCACGAATCTTCTGCAACAGCACGCTCTGTGGGCATAAAACTGTCTCCAATCAATAGTATCGTTGTGGATGTGGGCAAACTTGCAACGTTTACTGCTAAAATCTCAAGTGACTCTTCGTCTTTTATAACATTTAGACTCTCCGATAATGCTCCATCAGATGCCCGTATATCAAATACTGGTGTGTTTCGATGGACACCTTCCTCTGATCATGGCGGTGACTCTTTTGTCTTTGATGTAATTGTAACTCAAGGACAACACACTGATACAGAATCTGTTCGTATAAGGGTAAATACTGTCGTTGTAATTCCCGAGACCCCTCAAACATCACAACCTGCATCACAGACATCTCCTGAGCAATCATCTGACTCTGCGTCCCAACTAAATTCTGAACCCAAACTAGCTGAATTTGTAGAAGATGATGTAGATCCACAGACCTATATTGACAGATACAACAACGAACCTCAATTCAAAGAATGGTTTGATGAACACTATCTTGATAGATTCGACTCTATATATGATGCAGTTGGTGTACTAGAGATACCTGCTGAATTTGTAGATGCATCACATGAGCCTCAATATTACATTGACAGATACAACAACGAACCTCAATTCAAAGAATGGTTTGATGAACACTATTCAGAGTACGAATCTATACATCATGCTGTGGGACTACAAGTAGAAATAATAAAAGATGAAGAAGATCTTGTACGCCCATTACCACGACTTGATGTACCGCTTGCTCCATTTGTTGATGAATCAGAAGATCCTATGACATATGTAAATCGATACAACACTGATGACTCTTTTAAAGAGTGGTTTGATGAGCATTATGCATTAGAGTACAATACCATATATCGTGCAGTGGGGTTGCTTGATGTCCCTGCTCCATTTGTTGATGAATCAGAAGATCCTATGACATATGTAAATCGATACAACACTGATGACTCTTTTAAAGAGTGGTTTGATGAGTACTATTCTGAATATTTGTCAATATATCATGCAGTAGGATTACCAGATCCACTACTATTCAATGGCAGTAATGTTATAGATGAGATGCCTGTAATTCAATATGGCATATGTGGGCCTGGTACCATGTTAATCGAAGGTATATGTACTATTATTATTGATGATGATGATGGTAATAATGACGATGGCACGTGACTGTTCAATATTCCTCTAATCACTTATTTATACTCTGATAAGTTGCTTTGTTTTATTTGATACATAATTGAATACATGTAATCTTACTTGCCCCGCCATCACCCATACTGTAACAAGGAGATCAACATGTATACAGTTACATTTGATGTTATGTCATATACAATCATCAATTATTTTTAATGATTTTGGTGGGGTGAATCCTTTGATTGCATATAGATTGAGCTTGACAGCTAACTTTTAATCACTATCAATATTACGTCAATATGATGGGCAACCTGGCACGAAAACTTCGGATATGTGGGCACTGTGGAATTGTATATGCTTCTGTGAGCTTTACACAATATATTGACTATTGTCCTATTTGCAAGTCACGACGCTACGAGTCTGTTTCAATCAAGGATAGGGTGTATGATAACAATGACACAAATTAATTATATTGCTTACTTGAGATCTATGTGTGATTTGTATGGATAACAACAATGATGATAATGATCCCGACATACAAGAGATAATGCGGCGCAAGATGCAAGACATGCTAAACCAGCAAAAGCATGGGCAACCCTCGGCATCCTCGCAACCATCGCAACCATCCGCTCAACATGTAATCAATCTCACATCTGCAACATTTGATCAGACTATATCATTGCCTCAACTTACACTTGTTGACTTTTGGGCAGAGTGGTGTGGTCCTTGCAGAACAATGCATCCTGCGTTTGAAGAGGCCAACTTGTCGTATCCGAACATAACATTTGCTCGAGTAAATGTGGATGAATGTCGTGATATTGCAGCTCGATTCAACATTAACTCAATACCCACTTTTGTCATGTTTAACTCTGGCAAGATTGTTGATACTGTTATGGGTGCTGTGGGACTGCAGGGAATACGTACACTGTGTCAAAGACACTCTTAGTTGTCATTTCTCTTTTTTTCTATTTGATTTGTTTGTATATATGTATATATAATATGTATATATAATATGTGTATATGATATATGTGAATATAAATATATATATAATATATGTGAATAATTGGATTTTCATATATAATACTCATATAATTGATGTGCCCATGACTAGTACCCATATGCTGGGTCTTTTGTTCTCTGTATCTGTATGATCTTTTCTAATACCTGCTGCTCGTTTTGGCCTAGTTTGTTCCAAAACCTGTTTAGTAGATCTTTTACCTCTCGTGATGATGGTGCTGTATAGTATGTTTGTCCTTCTATTACTTGTCTTCCTATAGTGACGTTGTTTACAGAGCATGCTACTTCTTGTCCCATCGTTGCAACTGGCACTGTCTTTTTGTCAAGTTGCATCTGGTGTATCGTACCTATCTTTCTTGCTGATTCGTTGATAAATGGAACTTTTTGACGCAGCGTCCCTATATCCACACGTATACCAAACACTGCTGGATTGTTATTCCTAAATGACATATCTTTGAGAAATGTAAATTTTGCAATGGGTGTAATCTCTGAAAATATTGCCTCCTCCTCATTTGCCGAGTCTTCTGCCACCCATGCACTATACGAGTCGATCATACTGTACAGTACTTTGTCCTCGAATATTCGTATGTGTCCTTCTTCTGCCTCTTCTTTTGCATCTGGTAGTATCTTTGTATTAAATGCCAATACAATTCCCAAATGCCTGTCTTTTTCCTTTATCGCTTTTGCCTGTACAATATCGCGCCTATTGACAGGACCAATATCTGCTTTTGATATGGGAATTTTGGCTTCATTTAGCATTGATGTGACTGCTTCAAGTGATCCTATTGTATCGCATTTGAGTATAATGCCCTTTGTCTGCATATCTTCAACAAATACCGATCTCATCTCCTCTTCTATCATATCTGTATACTTTTTTGTATTCTCTTGTACGTGCTGTCATTGGCTTTAGTTGATATTACATATACAGTACTTCCTGGTAGTACACCTTCAAGATCAGGTGATGTTACCTTTAGTCCTGCTGCAGCGTCGACTTGTTGAACTGTGGTAAATTTGTCACGTGGGTCACGCATCTCATCTAGTGGCTTTGGTAACAATAATGACTTTGGTTTTGTGACTATAATGTCGTCACGTTTTGCTGCTATTATGATATCATCTTTTTTTATAGAACCATTAATCAATATCATGTTTGCAGCAGGACCTAGTCCTACTTCGTCGTTTACCTCTAGTATCATTCCCCGTGATGTTTTGTTTGCAGTCTCAAGATGTTTTTGCATGTATTGTTGTGTCAAGCCAACTAGTACGCTTAAGAGCTCTGGTATTCCTACTCCACTCTTGGCCGATATTGGTACTATTGCGACTTCACTTTTAAAGTCCTGTACACGATTAAATGCTTCTGACTTGTACTTTTTTATCGACAGCGTACCAACAACATCGTATATCTTTTGGTCTAAATCTGTTTGAACTGATGTGTATTGTTCCTTGATTGCTTGTGTTATGAAATTTGATTCTGTCTTGCGCCACCCTGATATCTGATCGCATTTATTCAATGCTATGACAAATGGCACTTTTCTCTTGCCCAAAATGTCTAGACTCTCTGTGGTTTGTGGCTGAAATCCTCTACTTGCATCAATTACCAATATTGCAATGTCAGCTGCTGATCCTCCACGTGATCGTAGATTGGTAAAGACCTCGTGTCCGGGTGTGTCAATTACAAGCAGTCCTGGAATTGGGTTTTCTGTCTGCGTCTCTAATCTTTTGTATAATGGTCCGCATACTTGCTGTATGGTCTGAATTGGAAGAAAGCTGGCGCCTATGTGTTGTGTAATTCCACCCGCTTCTCTCCCTTGAACTCCTGTACCTCGTATGTAGTCAAGAAGTGACGTCTTACCAGAATCTACATGCCCTAGTACTGCTACTATTGGTTGGCGAATTTTGTTCTTTTTGTCATCAACTTTACGTTGAGACTTTGATGGCTCTGAGTGCAACTTGATTCACCCAAAAACCACCTTTGATTCGTGCTCAAAACTGTTTTGGGAATCTGATGCGTGTATTATATTATCTGTAAATCCTAATCCATAGTCACCACGTATGGAGCCTGGCGACGCCTCAAATGACTTTGTAGCGCCTATCATTATACGTACAGATGAGACTGCATGCTCACCTTGTATTACTGCTGCAACGACGCGCCCTGAGCATATAAAAGACGTCAATTCCTCAAAGAATGGCTTGTCTTTATGTACATTGTAAAACTCTTCTGCTTGTTGTTTTGTAAACTGAAACATCTTTAACTCTAAAATCTCAAATCCTTTGGTCTCGAATCTTGCTATTATGGAGCCTGTTAGGTTTCGTCTTACAGCATCTGGTTTTATTATAAATAATGTCTTTTCTACTTTTTGCAATCAAATCACTTTCTTCTAATTCCACCCTTTACGTATTTTTTTGTCCACTTTAGTTTTCTAGGATCACGTTTTAACTCTAGCGCATTCTTTTTACACTTTGATGAGCAAAACCACATTACCGTGCCATCATTTTTGGCAAGCATAGTACCTGACCCTTTTGCTATTGGTTTGCCACAAAAACTACACAGTTGTATTAACAGACTCATTTAACATCTATACCCTTTTCTCTATTTTTTTAATACTAGTGTATATACCCTACTTTATCTTTTTAGCTTCTCGTTCAGTCTCCCTTAGCATCAGAATCTCTCCTACTCTAATTGAGCCTTTGACGTTTCGAGTCAGTATACGTCCTTTATCCTTACCTGTAAGTATGCGAACTCTGACTTGTATGACCTCACCTGCAATACCTGTGCGTCCTACTATTTGTATGATCTCTGATTGCACTACCTCATCTGCAACAGATACTGTTGTACTGGCTGATGATTTTTTTGATGAATCTGTACTCATTTACTGTCTGCGCCGTCCTTTATCTTGGCAATTGACGTTATCACTTGGTCTATGATGTGTTGTGCTTCTCCTGCATCAAGTATGGCAGCAGCTGCAGATGTAATGTCTATGCCAATCGAATTACCAAGATCATTTTTAGATGGGACAAACGCATACGCTACTCCTTGTTCTTCGCACAATATTGGAAGGTGTGCTACCACTTCTGGAGGCTCTACATCTTCTGCAATTACGATCAATTTTGATGTGCCTCGTTCAATTGCTTTTGTTGCCTCGTTTGTCCCTTTTTTGACCTTGCCACTTGTTGCAGCAATTCTAACTGCCTCTAAAATTGGACTAACTAGATCTTCTGGTGTCTCAAACTTAACATAATATGCCTTTGCCATTGTGTGTGTTCTCCTTTTGTGTCATTTTCTGTATGTCTGCTCTAGATTTTGGTTTTAAAAGTGTTGAGTGTTTTGATTATGTTCGGTGTTTTGGCACTTGTTATACAAATAGCACTCTTGTATGATCAAATATGTACCAGATCTACTCTGACAATTAAAGACATGTATCATTTATTACACTAGATTATTTTCATCTTGTCTATTTTGTTATACTGTATTATGTTTTCTAATTTTTGAACACATATGGATAATCTGAAATCATAAATAGTTTTTAAAACTAGAATGTTTAATGGTGGCAAAACCCAAGACTATCAAAAGTATGATAAAGCGAAAGAAAAAGCCGCTTGTGATTCCTGGTGTATATGATGCGCTTGGCGCTAGGATTGTAGAGAAGACTGGGTTTGGTGCAATGTTTCAAACAGGATATGGAACATCCGCATCGCTTCTTGGAATGCCTGACTATGGGTTTATTGGGGCAGCAGAAACTGTTGAGAATGCAAGACGTATTTGTAGCGCAACTGATATTCCTGTTATAGTTGACTCTGATACTGGATATGGTAATGCACTGAGTGTATGGAAGCTTGTGAGGGATCTGCAATCTGCTGGTGCATCTGGGATGTTTTTAGAAGATCAAAAATGGCCAAAACGTTGTGGTCATATGCGTGGTAAAGATGTTGTGTCTCAAGAAGAATACACTGAAAAGTTAGGTGCTGCTGTTGATGCTAAACAAGACCGTGACTTTGTTATCGTGTCTAGAACTGATGCACGCGCAACAAATGGATTGGATGATGCAATTGAGCGTGCAAAAGAGAACAAAAAGATTGGTGCAGACGCGATATTTGTAGAAGCTCCTCGTTCAATTGATGAGATGAAAAAAATTGGCAAAGAAATTCGCGCCCCCCTTGTTGCAAACATGATTGAGGGTGGTGTTACGCCACTGTACCCGGCGCAAAAATTACATGATATGGGATTTAATATTATCTTGTATCCACTTTCGGTGTTATTTGCAAGCGCGTTTGCTACATCAAAAATACTCTCAGAGCTGTATAATACAGGTACTACTACAAAGTCAAAAAGAGCTGCGGTAAGTTTTGATCAGTTCAATGATATTGTTGATTTAAATAAATTCCAAAAATTGGAGCACAGATATGGTGCATAATCTATGTTTACTTTTATGTGAATAATGTGATGTGTTTAACTATTATTGATTTTAAAATAACCTGTCATTTAGAAATCATTGTATGTAATGGGGATTTTTAATGTGTAATCATTATATATTATTTTAATCAAAAAAATAATTTTTATATATATATAAAATATGACTGAATTTGACTGTAAATGTGACTGTAAACATAACTTGACACTTTTTTTAATTATATATAATAAATTTGAGATGGAAATTGAATGTATGTATGTACAATCTATGTGCATACAATATATGTATATAAAATATGTGTATACAATATGTGTATACAATATGTGCCAACTTTAAGACATCAAAGAGATTAAAAATAATGATCTTGTATACCATGCATCAAACATGCACAAATTGGCAGAGTTGTACAATTTAGTTGATTATCAATAATCGGAGAATAAAAATAGAAAAAAAAAGTCCAAGAAAGAAAACTCACTCGGGGTTTCTCTTTACTTCGATCTCAATCGTCGATACGTTTCGCGTTCGTCCGTCCTGAGACTTGAGGGACTCGGAACCTATTCGGATATCCCCAATAGTGCAGCCAGCAATCTCAGTCTTTCTCAAGACTAGTTGGGCAACATCAACTGCATGCCCTATGCTGAGCCCCCGAGCCTTGATGTTTACTTTTGGTAAGTTGACCAACTGAATGGCAGTTGCCGTGACGTATGTCATCAGTGGTTTTTTACCAATGAATATGGTGTCTCTTGCTTCGGTAGACATTGAAGAAAACTCTTATGGGCATTATTTAAAGTTAAAATATTGACTGCAAATCGGCTCCATCTTAAAATTTTTGATCAGATAATGTTTATTATGGCCACCTGTGACCGTTAGCATAATTTTCTTTAGACATGTATATCATGAATTTAGACAGTTTACAAAAACGTTCACTTCATAACTCTCCGCCATCACTACTCTCATTTGTCATTCTAGATGTGCATAGAACAAATGTTATGGTACGTGGTAGAGTCCGCAGTAACCGTTCATCCCATTCCTAAATTTAGGCACAAATTCACCACCTAACATCTGGCGCAGGTACGGGGGGTTGAACGGTTACGACCTTACGATCTGATCTAGAGTCCAGCACACGTAATGTGTGGACAGATAATCAAGTCAAAGCCGCATCTGTACTACTCTGGGCTTGGGGGGGGGGGGAGTGATTGGGGGTTGAACGGTTACAACGTGCAGAATCATATTCTAATTTTATAATCATTTTATACATAATTTATCAAGCAATAGTGCAAGATTTGGATCTTTTTGAATCTCATCTGACCACTCATCTGTTATCTTCTCATGTAATGTTGTGGGGATCGTAATACCTGCTTTGATTATTGCCTGCGCGGCGCTTTTTTTAACCTGCGCATTCTTATCAAATAGCGCATTGTATAGTGTATCTTGCACATTTTGAGTACCTGCACCTAAATGCCCTAGTGCACCTATGGCACATGATCTGACCGTAGAGTGCTCATCATCTGATAGTCTTATCAACTCGGGAATTGCATCTCTGTCATTGCGATTTGCTAACGCTAGTGATGCAAATCCTCTAATGTTCTTGTTGGTGGAATTAAGACTCTTTATCAAACATTTGGATATTTTTTCACTCTTGTTTAACAACAACAAACTAAATGCCTCACCTCTCACCCTTATATCATCATCATTAAGTTTGACAATTACATGTTCTATGATATTTGGCGAACTGACATCTATTAGACTCTCTAGTGCTTGAATCTTTTGCTCACTACTGCCATTTTGTAATGTGTCTGTAATGTCACTCAATATACTCCGATAACATAAAACTCAAGTTAAATGTTGGTACATTTGTGTAAAATAATTATTTGTTTTAATTACATATATGAAATTATTCTATTGTAATTTTTTGTGAATTGTTATTTTGTTCATCTGCATCTTTTCTGTTTGCATCTTTTTCATCTGCATCTTTTTGTTGATGATCAGAGTCTTCTTGTTCATCATCTATTCTCTTTAACTCGTTTATGAGAAATTGTCGATATGCTGTTTTACCTTGTATTGTACTATACTGATATTCTCCCAAAATGTATCCTATTGATGATATGCGTTCCATCACATCTGTTGCAACAAATCTGCCTACATCTCCAAGTCTACACATTACATCGATCTGATCTTTTATTCCCTTGCTTATCTTGTGCATGTCTTTGACTGTATCGATTCCTTTTTCGGTAAGTGTATATTTAATATTTTTTTTATTTCGTGTCTTTTCTATATTCTCGTCTTTGTCTTTATCTCTAATTTCTGTTATTATACCTTCATCTAAAAGTCTGCCAAGCAATGGGTATATCAGACCCGGTGATGGGCTCCATTTGCCATTGCTGTCTTGCTCTGCTCTATTAATGATCTCTTTTCCTGTATGTGGTCCCTCTTTTAAAATCTCGACTACATAACACCTTGAGAATCCTCTTGGTATAACACTCTTGACACTATCGAGCCATTTTGAACTCATAATTGTATATCGCAAGCGATATATTTAACTTTTTGATATTGGTCTTTCATCTATTACATTTTTAATATCTCAGTATGATGGTTTGTTCAATGGTAGATACCATAGAGTATGACATGCTAATATGTGGATCTGGCCTTGCAGGACTCAGGGCTGCTATCTCTGCTGCCAAAACTGCGCCAAGCCTAAAGATTGCAATCGTCTCAAAGTTACAAGTAATGCGCTCGCATTCTGTTTCTGCAGAAGGTGGAACTGCTGCAGTGTTGTTTGAGGATGAAGGTGATACGATAGAGTCACATGTATATGATACTGTAAAGGGAAGTGACTTTCTTGCTGACCAAGATGTTGCTGAACGCCTCTGCGTTGAGATGCCTCGCGAGGTACGTCAGTTAGACCACTGGGGAATGCCATGGTCTCGTCGTAAGGATGGGCGTATTGATCAACGAAATTTTGGAGGGTACAGTTTTCCGCGTGCAACTTTTGCCTCTGATAAAGTAGGCTTTTTTGAGATGCAGACTTTGTATGACACGTGCTTAAAATTTGATAATATATCGTATTTGAATGAGTGGTTTGCCACATCTATCATACATGATGGCAAGCGATTTGTAGGAATCACTGCAATTGAGATTGGCAGTGGTACGTTTTATTCTATAAAGGCAAAGTCACTAATAATTGCAACAGGCGGCGCAGGCAGACTGTACAGCTTTTCGACATATGCACTGTCCTCTACTCCAGATGGACTTGATATGGGATTTCGAGCCGGCATGGCCCTCAAAGATATGGAATTTGTACAGTTTCACCCTACTGGTATAATACCATCTGGTATATTGATCACAGAGGGTGCACGTGGTGAAGGAGGTTATCTATTAAACAACAAAGGTGAGAGGTTTATGAAGCGATATGCTGCATCGAAGATGGAGCTTGCACCGCGTGATATTGTGTCTCGATCTATAATGACTGAGATAAATGAAGGTAGAGGATTCAAACATGAAACAGGTGTTGATTGTATGAAACTTGATCTACGACATATTGGTGATGAGCGGATAAAAGAGAAACTAGGTGCCATACGTGAAATCTCAATCAAGTTTTCTGGTATTGATCCTTCCAAAGATCTTTTAGATATTAGACCTGTCTGTCATTATATGATGGGTGGACTCCATACAAACATTGATGGTGCAACTGAGATACAAGGGGTGTGGGCTGCAGGTGAAGCTGCATGTAATAGTGTACATGGCTCAAACCGATTGGGTGCAAATTCGACTTCTGAGTGTATAGTGTGGGGCAAAATAACTGGTGAGCTAGCAGCACGTTATGCACTAGAACAATCCACAGTACCAAGGCCGCCTTGGCCCCATCATCTTGTAGCAGAAGAAGAAAAGCGAATTTACGATGGTATATTTCGTGGTGGGGGTCATGCAAACCCATATGAGATACGACAGAAACTTACAGATACGTTGAATGACGGGGCATATGTGTATCGTGATGAAAAGTCACTTGTAAAAGGACTTCGTACCGTACGTGATTTGCGTCAGCAATCTTGGAAACATGTTGATGACAAGGCATCTGAATACAATACAAACTTTGTAAACGTGATGGAGATTGACTCTATGTTCAGAGTAGCTGAGATAGTTCTTGTGGGTGCAATAAATAGAAAAGAATCCCGTGGCGCACATGCACGTACTGACTATCCCAAGCGTGACGATGAGAACTTTTTACACCACACATTAGCATATTATGATCTTGAGGGACCTATAATGAAGACACATCCTGTCACAATTACCAAATACAAGCCTGTGGAGAGGAAATATTGATGTCTTCGTCTGAGAATAATTCTGATGTTGTGAATCAAAGTAATACTGATCCACGCCAGCCAAACAAGGCCGGTGTAGGTGGAATGATCAATCCTGGAAAATATGGGATTGAACGCGTTGCATATTGGCTTATGCGTCTTACTGGATTGGGGTTGCTTGCATATTTTATCGGACACATCTATGAAACTAGTAGTATACTTCAAGGAAAGATGGGCTGGGACGAGTTTCTGGCAATGACGCAGACAGCAGAGGGGCATATTGTACTTGCAATTGTGATTGGAATGTGCGTATTTCATACTGTGAATGGAATTCGAGTGATGATGGGACATGGGGGTATAGGTGTGGGCCGCGCCGCAAGGCCTGATTACCCATATACACCTGCATCTCAGAACTATAGACACAAGATTGGTATTTACACTGCAATTGTGTTGGCTGCTGTTGCCATGATGTATGGACTTGCAGTAATGTTTGGTGTATGATTGTATGATGATAAAAGATGGTGTATGTGTGTATGATGATGAACAACTGGATGGCAAAACATTGGATGGTGAATAAATGATCAAAGAATCTACAATAATGAAGATACACTATGGTACCGCGCTTGCAGCAGTTGCACTTGTTGCAGTACATGTGTTGATGCGATTAACATCAGGCTTTGCCGAATCATTGGAATATGAGACTGTTCTTGCAAACTATAGATTTTTACCATATGCACTGATGCTTGAGATTATCTTGATTCTGCTTTCAATACATGGGTTTAATGGTTTACGTGTAATACTGCTTGAGCTAAAACAAGGACCACGATACGAAAAGACGGTCTCGTATGGTTGTGTGGTTGCCATGTTTGTATTAATTGCGTATGGTTCGCGAACCATTATTATGACCAATATGGGGATGGTATAGTATGTCAAGTGTCACTAGTAGTAGTAGTAGTAATGAAACGTCACAGCCTCGTACGATCACACTTCGAATTGCACGCAGCAATCCTCAGAGTGAAAAAGATGCCAATACGATAACTAGTGGGTTTGATGAATTTGATGTACAATATGAAAAATGGACTACTGTACTTGATGCCATACTGGAAGTAAAAAAGAAACTTGATCACTCTATTGCAGTAAGATATTCGTGCAGACAAGCTACTTGTGGTTCATGTGGCATGATGATAAATGGCAGGCCTCGACTGGCATGTTTTACAAAGATCGATGAGCTTGATTCTTCTACCGTAACGACTGAGCCACTACAAAATTATCCTGTAATTCGTGATTTGGCAGTTGGATTTGATAGTTTGTTTGATAAACACCGCTCGATAAACCCGTATCTTGATAGAGATGACACGGAACTAGACAATATCACGGATCCTCGAAGCCTCAAAGAGTATCCTCAATCACCAAAAGAGTTAGAATCGTATATTCAGTTTGCAAACTGTATAAAGTGTGGTCTGTGTAATGCCGCATGTCCTACTATGGCAACTGACTCTACATTTTTGGGTCCACAGGCACTTGCTCAAGCGTATCGCTATGTGGGTGATAGCAGAGACAAGGGTAAGGACTCTAGATTAAAGGTAATTGATGACTCACATGGAATATGGCGTTGTCACTTTGCAGGGTCTTGCAGTCAGGTATGTCCAAAGGGTGTGGATCCTGCTATGGGAATTCAAATGTTACGTGGATACATGCTTGGATTCAGAAAATAACTTTTGTATATCTAAAAACTATTTTATTTTTGCTAATTTTTAATATTGTTTGTGTTACTTTGATTGCGTGTGATTTTGTATGCAAAAAATACTGAGACAGTTCTTGTGAGTGTGGCAAGTTGTGACTAATTTTCGTCATTTGTTCTTGTGTATGGGTTGGCCGATTGGTTTTATTCCAATTATTATCAACCCATCTTTATTAAATGGCGATTAAGTGGAGTTGTATCTTTTTTGCTTTATGCCGACTTGTACTCAATTTGTGCTGTTTGGTGGTGGTGGTGGTGGTGATGATGATGATGTTGTTGTTGTTGATGATGATGATGATGGTACCTCTGTAGTTGACTCTGTAGTTGGCGTGGTACTGGTAGTTTTGTCTACAGTAATACTTTGGTTCGTATCTGTGCCACTAGTATCAACATTACTTGCATCTTTCTTTTTTGGCTTTGGAGAGTTATTTACTTGGGTGTTTATCTGCTCTGCCATGAAATGGTTGGAGACGTTAACTTTTACATCCTCAACTCCATCTACCATCAATAGGTTGTCATGTATATCTTGGCATATCTTAAAGCCAAAGACTGCTGGACAGAATGGACTTGTAAGGTGCAGATCTACTTTTACGTTGTCGCCGTTGATGTCTACTTCATCTATGAGCTCTAGTTCTACTATAGATGTGTCAATTTCGGGATCCACTATCTTTGATAACTCGTCGAATATCTTTACTCTCAACTGTTTGATATCTTGACTCATAATATGCATTCAATTATGCTATATATAACGATTAGAGAAGTAACTGCATGTATCGTTCACGCATGGGTGGTGGCAAACCAAATTCAAAAATTTTGAATTATTTGTCATCTGCTGATGCTGACTCTGAGATTATTATATATGATATCTTGGGCAGTCAGGCGCATGTTTTGATGTTGTTGCATGTGGGACTTTTATCGCGCACGTCTGCTCGTCGTATACTTTGCGCATTACAAGATATGTTGGATAATAAAAATAGGGACATGTATGGTAATAATAATAATAATAACAACAACAACAATGACCAAAACAACAATCAAAAAAAAGATTACATTGCATACGCTAAAACCACAACAACTGAGGATATACACGAACTTGTAGAATCCATTATCATCAAAAAGATTGGTATGGAACATGGTGGTCGTATGCATACATCTCGATCTAGAAATGATCAAATTGCACTTGATATTAGAATGAAACTTCGAGATGATATTAACACAATGTGTAGGTGTATACTTGATATGGCCGAGTCAATGATCTCATTGGCCAATGAACATAAAAGAACCATAATGCCACTATACACCCATATGCAACAAGCACAACCTGGTATATTGTCACATTGGTTGCTTGCCCATACAGATGCGCTACTGCGAGATTATGATCGACTATCTGATACATTTACGCGTGTAAACAAAAGTCCACTTGGCTCTGGTCCTGTAGGTGGTACTAGTCTCAAAATTGATCGTGATTACACGGCACAACTGTTGGGATTTGATGGTCTTGTAGAGAACTCACTTGATGCTACTAGCACACGTGACTTTGCAGCAGAGTATGCATCTTCTGTTTCAATAATGATGTCAAATTTAAGCCGACTGGCAGAAGATGTGGTCATCTGGTCTACATCAGAGTTTTCATTTGTCGCATTAGAAGATGGTTTGGCATCTCCGTCAAGTGCAATGCCACAAAAAAAGAACCCTGACATACTTGAGATTACTCGTGCAAAGGCTGCACAAGTATCGGGGAATCTTTGTGCCATATTGGGGATGGTAAACGGACTTGCATCAGGATATGGCAGGGACTTACAACAGGTAAAACCCATCTTATGGTCAATATCTGATATTGGTGTATCTACATTGTCTGTATTACAGGCTGTATTTGGGAATCATGATAATAATGGCTTACAATCCGGAATTCGTATCAACAAAGCACGTATGCGCAAAGCTGCCAACTCTGATGATCTAGTCGCACTTGATCTAGCAGAACATTTGGTTTTCAAGTATAATGTGCCTTTTCGTGTAGCTCATGGTGTGGCCGCTGCCTTGGTGCAGTATGTCCATGTTGCCAAGAGGTCTATCTCTAAGCTTGACATATCTGAGATACAAAAAGTAATAGATCTTAATCACAATAAAACCAAAAAAATGCCCAGTGCCAAAGAGATTCACACAATTACATCATCGTTACTTGATGCATCATCTTCATTACAAAATCGGATCTCAAGAGGATCGTCTGGTTATGCAGAACAAAAACGTATGATAAATGACCGCAAAGAAACTATTATTGCACTTGGAGACCAATTAAATCAACGCATCAAAAAGATCAATGATGCATTTGACTTGCTTCAAAAACAGATTCGAGATGTTTAATATTTACAATTGCAAGTGTTCACCTCTCCCCATTCATCATCTCCTAACTATGCACGGATAGTCGTTGGCTGCGGGCGCGAGGTGGGGGGTGAGGACGCGCGAATGCTTGTATCTTGACAGATTCCATCCATATCGTACACTATGAACAATTTCACATCCAAACAAGTATGGCACAAAAGTGCAACGACACAGTCACCTCAACTACGCCTGGGGGGTTAACATGGGTGAACGGTTACTCAATTTGTTCTGTAATTATCTATGTGAGATACTTGCAGGATTACCGGATGCAACAAAATGATCTATTCTGCATGATGCAGGATTATTATTGTTGTTGTGATTGCAGTAGTAGAGTGATGGTAGTGTGTGGTAGTGGTAATGTGTGGTAGTGGCAATGATGGTGACGACAATAACAATGGTGGTGCCTACAGTGCAGTGTTGTTGTTGTGGACTTTGATGTTATCTTGCATAACAGCAAAAAAGAATGTCGTCTGCCTTCTCTCTGTCTGTATACCTGCTCATTTTGTATTCTGACCACCGAACAACACTGTGGACATCTATTGCACTTGTGGCAAATTATTATAATTGCATACTTTCATCGTGCAACTACACGTTATTGTTGTTGTCATTGTTACTATGACTACTACTAAAATGTACTCTTAAAAGATATTACTCCCATTACATGTCTTCTGTGGGGCACAACAAAGGCATACCGCAACATACTATCAATTACTATATAACAAACAATGTGATGGGTGTTATGGACGCACAAGTAGCCGAAAATCCTGAGCGGCGACAGTCTGATTTGAGAAGACCGCGACGGATTGCATTTCCTGTCATGACACTTGTAGCCGCGCTTTTTATAATGACATCTGTGGCATGCGGTGATGAGGAAGCTTTTGCGTTGCATATACATGGCGGTGACTCAAAGGACGGCCATCCATCCATACCGCCGTTGGACTACAACGGCAACCAATACGACCTCTACCTAGAACTTGAGACGCGCCAACTTGTATTTTTTATAAATATGGAAACCGATAATCTAGACCCAAGCAAGTCGTACGTCATAAGCTTTGTGAACGGCGACTCAACGTACGTATATCTAGGAGACTATGACTATACGACATCCCCTGATGGGAACTGGACAAAATATACGTTGAGTCTGACAAGTGACAACGTACGCAAGATAGAGCAACTGTTCACCTCCAAGGATGCCACCTCGTCGCTAAAATTTGGACTCGCACCGGGCGCAGTATTTTATTATGATAAGAATTACGGCTATATTGATAACAGAAATGTGCAACATTCACTTGTACTTGTCGATGTACTTGACCGCAAGCCACGCTTTTTACTTGATGGCATAAGTGCCATCGAACTGGAGCAGGGTGACACGTACTCAAATACTGACATCACCTGTATTGATAATGATGATTTGAACCCGATACTAGGCCACAACGCCAGCACTGCGCACGCGGGCCACTTTGTAGTAGAGCATACATGCACAGACAGTTCTGGAAATGAGGCCACACCTGTGTATAGTACACTTTACGTCACATCCATAGACAAACCGCCGGCCGTTGTGACACCGACTGAGTCACTCCAAGTCGTCGAAGGTTCTGAGCTGCTGTATCACATAACGTCTGACAGCCCGGACGTAGAGTTCTCTTTGGTGTCACACAACGCCAGCCATAGGGCAGGCCCCGAACCCATAGTCAATGTCACAGGATGGCTTTCGTGGACTCCGTCTGAAAGCCAGGGTGGACACGGTGATGTTTATCGTATAACAGTAGAGGCGATCAACATGAACGGAACTTCATCATCCATTGCAGACATCTTTGTTGATGTGGCAGAGTCAAACTCTGCACCTACCCTGAGTCCGTTTGAGCCCCTGAATGTCCCACACGGGGCGGAGATCTCAATTAATGTGTCTTCAAACGCAGCAGATTCAGACGTACCACGAAACAAACTCGTGTACTCAATAGTGTCTGGCGCAGGGTCAATTAATGCCGACACGGGCGTATTCACATGGACGCCACATAAATCTGACGCCGGCACGTATCTGGTCAACTTTACAGTGTCCGACGGCCTGGACAAGGCTGCCGGGACACAATCCATCACAGTCCGGGACGTCACCCCGCCCATAATTCAAGCAATGCCTGACATCGAGGCACACGTCGACTCATCCCCATCGACGGCGCCACCAGAGGCGCGGTACCAGTTGCCTACTGCAGTCGATCTCGTAGACGGACCCGTGTCGGTCACATGTGCACCTGCATCCGGCACTCTGCTTACACAGATCGTCACCACAGTCACGTGCAACGCTCACGACGCGGCAGGTAACACTGCTGAGCCAGTCACGTTTAATGTTGTCGTTCCACCAGACTCTGAGGCGCCAACGATCATCCCATCTGTGGTCTGGGCAGTAGAGGCCGCCGGATCCCTCACCTCGGTGTTAGTACCACCTCCTGCCGTATCTGATAACCGCGACGCTGTAGCAGACATTATAATCCAGACAAACGTCACAGGTTCGTTTAAGACAGTCGCGGAACTTTTGTGGCACGAGTTTGAACTAGGAGAACACGTGGTTCACTGGCGTGCCACTGACACATCAGGCAACATGGCAGTCGCGTCTCAGACAATAACAGTTCGAGATACGACTCCACCACATATCTCTCCGACTCAAGATGTGCGTGTGCAAGGTATCTTGCCTGCCAACGTGTCATACACTGTACCAACTGCAGTAGATGTTGTAGATGGCGCGGTGCAGGTCACGTGCACACCCCCACCGGGACACGAGTTCACACTACCCTCCACTGTGGTTTCATGCAACGCTCACGACGCTGCAGGTAACCACGCCAAACCAGTCTCTTTTAATGTGGTAGTCACACAGACTCTGAGCACGTCGAATATGTATACAGTTCAGTCTAGCGATCTTGGGGAATCTACTGCAGAAATGGTAGATGACCTTGATGCCGAACGCAAGACACTTCAGAAAATATTCAAAAAACTACAAAAAGATATCAAGGGACTGCAGGCCAGTGTGAGTGAGGCTTTTGATAATATAGCCGGTACTGACAAGGTGTATGCTAAACAGCAAAAAAAGATCGCCTTTTTAGAGAAAGCCCTAGATGAGACGAGAACCGAAAAGAAACTCAAAAAAGATCTCTTGGAATTTTATGTAAACCCTGAACACGTGTTTCGAAACCACGGCGTGGACGATCGTACCGGCAACCATGTACTAGTATTCTTGTCTGGTAATAATGCAACGGGTTGTAATTATGACACCACAATAAACGGAGCGCCCTGTCTCTCATCTTCGATCTACATAGGTCACAACAATAGTCGACTGATGGTGCTAGGTGACATACGGAACCTTGAGTTTTGGCCGAATCGCACCATATATGCCGGCGACACGTTTGAATGGACATATCCTGCGGATGTACAGATGAGAACCGTGACCATCACAAAACCAGATGGATCAAATACAACGGCGTCCCCTGGAAGCTACAATACGCCATCTGAGGGTACATTTCAGTCACATACGTTTGACACACCGGGCGTCTTTAACTGGAGTGTGGATGGACATATATCAACACGTGGAACCGTGACGGTAATTGAGGCTCCGGCTTTGCGTTCTCTACTCGAAGATACAGAATCCGGTACAAATGGTGCACAGGTCTTGTCTCAGTCGGGTATTGCAATCCTTGAGCGAAAGATAGCCATCTGGAATGAAAAGATCGACGTCCTACAAGATGAAAAAAAGAATTTGAAAATGACTCTCAAGAGCGCGAAAAATGGGGATCTGGGTCTGGATGATCTGCATCAAATGGGACGCGCAGAGATAAAGGATCTCTCAAAAGCAACAAAGCACGTAAAAAAGAAGATAAACATGTTTGATGATATACTTGTTTATTACACGCAACCTGGACATGTCTTTTCTGATCATGGAAGAGATGAGGGTACGGATAACCACGTAATCGAGTTGTCTCAGGAATGTGGCGGGGACGGGAATGATAAATCCTGTCTCTCAACTGACGTACTCGAGCAGCTGGGAGATGAAAAAAGACCTACGCTGACTAGGATATCACATCTGAACTTTTGGCCCGACCGCACCATCTGGAGCGGTGAGACTGTTGAGTGGAGATATCACGAGGTGGACAAGGAGCAGGTGGCTAGAATACAAGGCGACGCACTCACAGCAAATGGCACAAAATTAATGACGCTACCAGGTGGGACCGGTGGAAACTCAACTTCGCAGATCTACACGTTTACAGAACCTGGCAAGTATACATGGCTCTTATATGACAATCCAAACGTAAACGGGACAATATACGTTACACGCGCAGTAAAGTAACTGTAGTATTCGCGTAAAGATGTACGTGACAACAAGCAAGGCAGTGACCCGCAAGGGTTGTCATTTTGTGAATTGCCTGATACTATCACCACACGTCTGTAGCGCATCTGCTCCTTGGACTCGGAAACTTGACACCTGTGATCTTTTCTCCACTACTCTAGTTTTTATTACCATAACGCGCGCACACACCCATGGGAATGGCGCAAAAACTAACAATCCTTGTAGTCATCCAAATTACACTTATTATTTCTAGTTTTTTCACCCTTGCGTATTTTGAGTCGCAGACTGTCTTGGCAGGTAATGCTGTAAATGTTGCGGGAAAGAATCGTGTACTCACAAATGAGGTGACCTTGGAGATTCTAGGTGTAGACTCGGGTGGTACTGCTTCGCAGGGGCGCGTTCTTGCGGCGATCGAAGATCTTGAACAGAATGTCCACTTTTTAAAGAACGGCGGGGACCTAGACGGAATAGAGATTACTCCATTGGCGCCTAGATTTGAGCCAGAGTGGGAGGACGTGGTAGAAAAACTCGCGGCGTACAAGGGCGTGATACTTTCTGCCCTCTCAGAATCCACTACAATGCGGCCGGAGACTGTCGGGGAGATAAACAGACTCGGAGACGATCTTGTGGACACCTCTGACACACTCACTACGCTCTTGGGACATGACACAGAAAATATCTCAAGGAATCTGATCTTAATGCAGGTATCTCTTGGGATTGTAAATGTAGCAACCCATTTGTTCATGATCGTCTTGATATTGAATCTCTTCAAAAAGAATACGGAAAGACAGATAAAGATAGAAAAGATGGCAACAATCGGCGAGTTCGCAGCCGTTCTGGCTCATGACATAAGAAACCCACTTGGAACAATACGTAACTCTGTGGAGATACTGCTTCGCCGTAAAGGACTTGCAGAGTCTACAGTCAAGGATCTCTCACGAATAGCGCGTGCTACTGAGCGCATATCCTGGCAGGTGGACAGCACGCTTGGTTACTTACATGCCGTTCCACTCGTGCTTGAGCCAAACCATGTATTGCACATACTGCGACGATCTACTGGTGCAGTCGAGATTCCTTCCCACATCACACTTGAGATACCTAGCGCCGGCTCTGATCTCGTGGTGGAATGTGACTCTGATAAGATAGAAATTGTTTTTATAAATCTACTGATGAATGCCGTGCAGGCGATCGGTAGTCAGACTGGGCGCATCGGTGTAAAAGTTCAGGATGACCACAACCACGTAATTATCGATTTTGAGAATTCTCATGCTGACATACCAAAGGAGAATCTTCCACACATCTTTGATCCCCTGTTTACCACCAAGATGGAGGGGACCGGGCTGGGACTTGCCAGCTGCAGAAACATCGTGGATCTGCACAATGGAACGATATCTGCTCACATCTCCGGGGGTTTGGTAACATTCTCAATACGTCTACCCAAGCGACAGGATGATGGCAGTTGAGGAACAATAAAGAAGAAGAAAAAAACCCTCGTAATAGATGACAATAGTGGTGTGAACTAATCTCTATGACTGATATGATCATTCAAAAATAACTCTTAGCTAAATGTATCGCATGCATGATACTCGATATACAGACAGGAATATAATCAAATATAAGTATGTATTTTATTATTGTGTCCAATGAGCTTGGTTCACACATAAAATTACTTGCCTTTAGTTTCATTTTCCTAGAGTAACTTTCCACTAGATGCTGGACAAGCACTGATTCAATGTCGTTGATGACTTCTAGTTCAGATGTTTTAGAGCTGACACTGGTCTTCAAATTCGAAAAAAACGACTGGATGAATGGCAGATCCGACAGACTGATCGTCGATTCCTCACCCTTGATCGAAAGAAACCTCTTCATAAAGTCCTTTGAGGCCTGTGCGATCAGCGCCGTGACTTCTGACATCCTGTGGAACACCTCGTTTTTCACGGTCTCTGGCATGCATTTTTTTGAATCGAAAGATTCCTTGGTACCTGTCAATGGCGCCCACCCGGGTCAACTGGGTCTCGTTGCCAAACACTTCGGCCAGAAAGATTGACGAGTCCACGCAGACTGTGATCTTTGTTCTTCTAGGCATATCTGAGGACTGCCTGACGTAGTTTTTTATCAAAGTCTCTAAACGACTCTGAGTCTGAGGAGTTCAACATGATAACTTCGTCGAGATGTCTTTTATCCAAATGGTTTGTCATCTCAAAGATATTCTGCCTGAATTCACCAAGATATTCATCGAATCTCTCCTTTTCTGTGTCGTTGTGCAGCGTGAGTGGTTTTGTCCTAAACAAGTCCTTCAGTTCCTTTGCATTAACTGCCCTCAGGAAGAACCTTATGGCGAATTCCGAGCGGGATGCCTTCATCAGCGTCTTTGAAAGATTCTTGTGGCGTTTCTCAAACTTTTTTAATTCCGCCTTTATCTTTTTTTCATCAGACCTGACAAGGTGCAACCTTGTCTGCAGCCGGGACAGATCTGTCACGAGTGAGTTTATCGCCGATGTCCTTCCTATGTATGAGATGTTGTACAGGTTGTACAGTTCTAATGGTAGGTCTGATTCTAGGAATTCTGCCATTATCTTTCTGTGCCATTGGTCATATGATGTCTTGAGTATTCGACTCAGTCTTTTCAGCGAGTCTATCATAAAGCCGAACTGTTTGTTGATGTCGTCCGGGTCTGATCGAAATGCCTGGCGCAACTCCTGAATCTCCGGATTTTCATCCAAAAACTCTGTGAAATGTTTCCTCCAGAGAGTTAGGTATGCGCCGGTGGTGAACCAGTCTGCATTAAAATGAACCTTGTCTACGACACATTCTATCTCACTGTATATTATCTTGTCCAAGTCCGGCTGTTCGTCTGGCATCCGGTCTATCATGGTTTTTCTCACATAACGCCTCGGGGTTGCTTTCTTCTCTAGGCACGGTTGTAAATGCTTTAATACGTATATAGCGGCGGGTTTGACAAATTCCTGCCTGTGATCATTTTCAAAACTAGCGGTTAGCGCTTTCAATAGCACTGATACGTGATTTCTTATATATATCAGATTTTGGTTCCGTAACCGTTTAACTCCTTCCAAAATTTAGGCACAAACTCGCCGTCTAATGTCTGGCGCAGCTACAGGGGCTGAACGGTTACCATTATAATCAACTGCGCGTTATCATTGTCAATTGATTATATGTAAATATATAATACTGAGATCATCATGATCGGAAAAACGCGTATGATCTTTTATCTTATGTGTCCACTTCAAAAAGCAAAATAGTTACCTATTTTTCCACTCCGTACACAACTGCCTAGCAGAAATCGTCTGCAAAAACCATCGGATCTTTAATGAAACTACTATGTATTATTCCGAGCAACTTGCCAATGTTTTTTGATTCGTTGAGAGTGGGAATGATTAGGCTGAGGTTCAAGGTGTCACCATGCCTGTATGTGCAAATATTGTGCTGCCATCGTTGGTGAATCGTAGACTGGTGTACGGGTATTTACTGGTATCGTACTTGCCCACGTTCCCCGTATATTCCTTGATCAGTTCGGTGTTCTGATACGCGTCAATCAACTCAATTCCTCTTCCCTGATCTAGAATGTAGTGCGGATCAATCAAGACGTATAAGTTATCAGTAGCAGGTGTATAATATAATATGTCTGCATAATCAAGAAAGACGTTGTCCCTGCCATGTACGTCTGATAGTATCCACGTATAGACGGGGCTGGCAAGCAACGTCATCTTGTCGTCATCAAAGTTCAGTATCGTGTCTTCAAGCGCGTCAAACTGGGCCGAGCTCATGTCGGTGTTGATTAGCATGGAGGAAACCACGATGCCGAACAGGGCAAAACCAAGGACCGTCACTGTGTTACTGGCCGTGAAAATGGTATTTCGTTTTATTCGCTGCAGGTTGTCATGTATCATGTATGAGACGGCGATGCAGGCCACTGGCATCAGCAATATGTAGTGGAAATACTGGAAGAACCCCACGCTGCTCACAAATATTAAAAACGGCGCAAACCAGAACACCAGAAAGAGATCCTTCCTGATGGCCGCGTACATGAATGACGCGGCGCCCAGTACCGTCATCACGGGATCTATGCTGAACAGGTATCCTGTAACTGGCAGGACGCCGCCCGTGCCCCTCCCCGCCTGCCATAATACGTCTCGGAACCAATAGTCCAGCTGACCGAGGTGCGCGGCAAACGCGGGCCATGCAGAGGGAATCGCAAAGACTGGCGGCAGCCATTTGCTGAGCGCCTTGATCCCGTGGTTTGACGCTATGATGTACCCGACCACGGGTATCATCGTAACCGCAGTCAGCTTGGTAAATATGGCAAGTCCGAGCAGGATGGATGAGCCCAGTATCATGACGTTCTTGTTTTCAGAATCCCTTGAATGCAGGGCCAAAAGTATCGAGGAGAGCATGAAGGGGAGCAGTATGCCGTCAAGCAGTATTCTCCGGAGCATCCACGTCATCGGCATCGCTGCAAACAGCACCGATGCCAGTATTGCGACGTGCCTGCCGAATCTCTTTTCCGTGATCTTGTAGATTAGAAACGTGTCAAGAACAGCGAGAAGTCCCATAAGGATGCGCGGCGCCAGATACGACATTTCCAGAGATTGTTCCGCCGCCTGTGGAAAGCCGGCAACCTTTAGAAATCCAGACAAAAATATCTGGCCAAAGTAAGGGTGATCATAGAACGTCCCTTCCTGGGGATTACCGGTTTCCAAGACGGTCATGGCCCGCCTCATGTAAATTCCTTCATCAAAGAAGATGTCCGGGTATCCCACCGGGTTCCACAGATGGATGTAGGCAGATAGTACGAGTATCGCTGCCAATACGGCGTAATGACACCTCGTACTGGACTGTAACAACTTCAATTTAGGTGACCTCGAAATTGAAACTTAATAAATTTGGACTGATCTCGGATCTTCTGCGTTAATCGTTGGTAACTGAAATCTGGCAAGTTCCGTAGGTATACTCATGGCGTGGTTGAATAAACTTTTTAAAAATTCACAATTTAAAATCTCACATAATGTATAATTCTGGTGAACATTTTCGTAACTATTTTGCTTTTTGAAGTGGACACTTAAATTCTTATGATTATATACTGTGATAATTTTGGTTTAAAAAACTTGATCAAAAAGTCGGAATAATTTAACGTTAGGGTGTTAAATCAAAACGCTTCCATCTATCATTAAGAGTGAATAAAATGATAGACAGGAACGATATTAGATCATCGCAAAAATGTGTTTAGGCGATCAGTGTGACTGGAATTGCAAGTGTCAATTATTTGCAGGAGGAGAGAACATAGTTGTGCTGCTCAGAACCTCGTGATAAAAACGCACAACATGCAAAAAACCATGTCTCAAAAGTGATTGCGAGTGTTGTAAGTAGTGGTTGCGCAATACCGATTGACACAATATTGCAAGAGTCATCGAATTCAAAGAAAAAAATAACGGCCAATGGTGTGTCTGAGATGCTACAAGATGTCAACACGTTAAAGACACAAAATGAAGAATTGGCCAAGGACAATAAAAAATATCAAAAGATCAACAAAGAGCTAAGAGCCAAGAAAAACGACATCAAGGCAGTCACTGCTAGTGATAAACTTGACAAAACGCCAGGTGAAAATAAATCAAGAGTAGAACAAAGGGGCAAAAAGCTACCAAAACTACGCGCCCCGTAGACATAGCCAGAACAGAGGTGATAGATGGCACTACATGCCCACAATGCAAAAACTTATTCTCATCGACCATAACAGACGAGTATGACAGGGTGGTGGTCCAAATTATCACAACAATCAAAGAGTATGTCAAGTTTGATATCAAATGTCGCTGGTGTAGTAAATGCAAAAAGCAAGTGCAGCAACCCATTTCAAATGTAAGGCCTCATGCACGCCGTTCAACTAATCATTCTGCAACCACAGTCACACTAAACATGAAAGGTCTATCACACGCAAAGACTGCAGAATTCAGCAAAGATGTCATGCAAGTTGAGATCTCCCCATCAGCGGCATATTGTGACAAGTTCACATGCCAAAGCACAAAAACCAAAACACGATGAGATCAAACAAAAAATTTTGAACAAAAGCGAGTTAGGCTGTGATGAGTTTGACTGGCCTGGGGCAAACAAAAAACATGCGTGCGGTTTAATTGCGCTCGGAGACGACTGTTGTCTAATAGAGATAACTGACAACAAAACAATATCCACCCTCAAAAAATTCCTGCCAAAATACAATGGACTAGTACGGCATGACTCTAATCCATCATGGGGTCACATTGGAATACAACATCAGATGTGTTTGTCACATCCGCTTCGACTGCCAAAAAAAGACATCCAATATGTGAATCCAAAAGGTGCAGTACTACGATTTCTCAACACATTAGTTCAAATATTCAAACAATTCTATAAAGCAGATGAAATAGACGATCCTCACACACGACAAGTGGCCTCATATTGTTTGGACAGCCAACTGCGCCAACTAATGAACAATGATTGGACAAAGGAAAAAGACTGGGACGGCGACAAAGAGGGCATAATAAACAGATTCAAAAAAAGAGATGGAGACGCGAATGATACCATATGAGCACCTTTTTACACATAAAGGGTATACCACCAGACAATAATGACGTTGAACGAACTAATCGAATATTTGTATCCATAAAAAATGATGGTGGTGGAAACAGAACGTCTCGTGGTATGGAGGACAACTCAATATTATTCACACTGCTTGCAACAGGTAAGATCAGCGGCGAGAGCTTTTTTGATATGTTATGCAAGGGATACAAACCTGGCTAAAACTACAGAATCATTAATGTCCATCTGCGTATTGTAATCAACTACGCGCTATCATTGCCAATTGATTATATGTGAATATACAATGCCGAGATCATCACGATCAGAGAAATGCGCATGATCATTTACCTTATGTGTGCACTTCAAAAAGCAAAATAGTTACGGTAAGGATGGCAAAATTTCAGAAATCACAGTTCAACACTATACCATACTTGAAAAGTACGAAAAGGATCTGTTGGAAAAAATTCCAAGCACAATGATCAAACTAGAGAAAAAGTTCAAAGACGCACCCACTAGCTAGCCGAGCGTCCCTTGGACGTGGTGATGCGGGGGTCGTCAATACGTGGCGCGGACTGGCTACCATTGTATCGCAAAGGCGGATCTCGTATCTTGCCCATTGGATCTGGTATCTTGACACTCTGCTTTGATGTATCCGTCATACATACTCTATGCAGTACGATAATTTAAGAGTTTTAGAGACAGTCGACTCGTACAAACTGTCAAATCTAGCGTAATCCTTTTGGCGCACTTCAATCGTGCAAATATTCTTATTTTCAAGTACTAAATGTAGAGTATCATCGATGTGCAGTAATTCATGCTCATTTGGCATACGATTACAAAGTACCAATGTAAACATACCCTACTGTTGAATTTAATCTGATTTGGGCTCGATCTTTGGTATCTGGATTCGTGCCTGTCAACACATAGAATCGAGATTGGAGAGTACGTAACACTACTGGTTGGGACTGAGTTTGTTTCAATTCGAATTCTGCAAAGAATGAATTCCGATGAAGCTCGCATATCTCCTTTTAAACACACGCTTTCCAATGCATAGATTCAAAGATATTCGCATATGACCCTGTTGGTTAAGTTCGAGCGCATTTTAGCACGAAAATTGAAGAATCGCTTATAAGGATCCAACATAGATACTTACAAGACAACTTAATAGCACGAGTATGATATATGACGGCTCTGTTAGTGTTTTGGACTGATTGATCTAGACCTGTAAACTAGAAAACGCCCCCAGCCAATAATTGCATAGAGCAGCACAGACAAACCAGTATTGCGAAGACCCTAATCAATCTCCGCAAGTGTTGTTCCAAATACCTCAAGAAAATGCTCTGAGCGCATATGGCATTGCACTGTAAACTCGTGAACAGTTCTGAACTGTTCAGGATTGTATGGTTGTAATGATAGTACTACAACTACTGTTATTGATACGAAGCCTACAAAAAACAGTCTTTTGCTTTTCATAATAAAAATAACTCGCGTGGGCGATCATAATGTGACGTATACAGGAATCATTGTCTTGCTTCAGACATTACCGATGAAATACTTCGTCCCTCTGAGAACAGTTCGTTATACGCACGGTTATTCTGAATTTTGTACTTGCCAAATTCACCAAGCTTGACGTACAGTACATCATCACTTATTATGTCATGTGGATCTTGTGCCACGTGCACAATAACTCGCTCGCCCAACTCATAGTGTTCTTCTCCGCCGTCAAGATACAGCACGTTGTTTAACAGTTTGCCAGTTATTACGACAGTTACGACTGAGCCACGATCCAATTGGTTTTTGGCCTTTCCGGTTTCATCAACTTCGATGTCCACCTGTATTTTGACGTTATTGCCACGCGTCTCAGCATACCCTGCAGATTTTGGGGTGGGATCTGTCCACGGGATTGGTTCTGAGACGTGAACCACTGTGCCCATGATTGTGTAATCTACTGCGTCTTTGACCTTTTTTATATCCGTAGTAGTCCAGCTTGCATCTCCCTGAACTACATCAGTTACAGAACCTAGTGAGTGAGCAATGTTCGAAGGAACATAAGGTGCGCTTGCAGTGTTTGGCAGATGCACTTCAGATACGATCAGTGTCGAAACGGCAGCTATTCCAATGGCTGCGACTATTGTCATCAGGTACATGTTTTTCATTTTAATACCCCCAATTTACCTGTGTTATGTCCCCGCTTCCAATTTGACTGTAGGTTGAGCTGCTGCTATCCTTCATCATGGTGTGAGTGCGGTACACATTGTCATGGTGAGTCATTCCCGCAAAGTGTCCGTATTCATGGTTTGCTATCCAATCCAGATTCGGTCTAACAGACAAGCATGATTGATCTTCCTGCCAGTCAATGGATGAATTGTTGTTGAATTCGATATCTTTGTATTCGTTTCCTTCCGTAGTGTTTACAACAAGATCAGCTTTGGCAGCTTTACTTGTATCGCTGTCGTAAAACGAACTGATACGCGACTCGTATGTGTCACAACTAGTATCGTGGGTGATGTTAAAATCGGTATTATCGTCCATCTCGTCTTCTCCAAGCTGAATCTGACCTGCCACTGTTGAGCCTCGGTTTGTGTTACCTTCGTACTTCATGGCATTCAACGAAGTGATGTCATAACATACATTCACCGTAGAAGATGAAAATTTGTAAGTGAAGGCGTATCACTATGGGCTAGAACGCCCGGTACTATGGAAAATCCTGTAACCATAAATGCAAGCAGCATTAATGTTAGCGCCGATGATGTTTTGGTTGTTTTCAAAGTCATTGCACATACTTACGATACTGCGTTATATAAGGAGGTTAAACCGAATCTGGAGTGCCTTTTTGTCTGTAAGATCTGACACTGATCTGCAAGGAACAGCCACGCTATACGAATGGTATAGACGCAAAGCCCCCACTACGCGTGCCGTCCACTAGGATCCCATGCTGACCAAATCCGGTAGGCGCCAGCCGTATAGACAAAACAACACTCCTCGAACGTGAGCAACAAGGCCATCCAGGAGGTGTACGCAGACATGGGCAGAACATGGAGATGGAAGTGGGTTACATGGCATCCCCACCCCTCTATTGCAGAGTTCGAATCGAAACTAGCTCGAACTTAACTAGGTGCTGGTGCCAATTCGTGACATGACCATCTCCCCGAATCCATATTATGAATTGGAGCCACTACCTACCAAAGCACTATTCATTGAGAACGAGATTGCATAAACACGGCATGTGCACGGAGGAGATGATCAGTGCAGGGACGGCATCCAGGTACTATTCGACCAGCTACTGCCAGTGGGTCTGAAAGTAATTGGTGTCCAGCTTTAGCAGGCCCGTGTGGCTGAGCATCATCTCCTTTTTGATCAGTGCCGCTAGGGGTGAGTCCCTTGAGAGCGTCTCTTTGTTGATTTTGTTAAAGTACCTCCTGAACCCGTTCATGATCGGGACCTCGTGGTTACTCTGCCCTATCTTGAGCAGGTCCCTGATGTCCGCCTTTTTGAGGACCTTGTTGAGCATGTTTGCCACGTGTCGCAGCTGAGCGGTATCGGCCTGTCCCCTGCCGCTTGAGAAACCTGTCCTTTGGCTGCGGGTTGCGCATTACGCTTGCGCGCCACTGCGTGCGGTATGTCTTGACTGCCTCCCACACCTCTGGCGTGAACATTGCAAAATACTGTTCGTTTGAGCCGGAATATATGGTGATTATGCTGCACGCCACGTCGGACTCTCCCGAGTCGTCGTGTCTTCCCATTACAAACCTGCCGTTGACCCTGTATACGGGCCTTGTGCAGTCCCACGTAAAGTCAAACCCTCCGTGCCTGATTCCGGACGACGACGGACTCGAGCGGGTTGGCAAATTTCAGGATCGTGACGATCTCCTCACTGGTATACACCCTGGTGTCTTGGTTGGTTTCGGGCTCCGGGTATGTCGAGTCGATCCACTCCTGAAAGTGGACGCCGTTCATCTTGAACATCTTCTTGATGGGCTTAAACATGTTGGGTACGTTGTTGGGGCTAAAATGGTCCGGATCCTCTGCGGGCCTTTCGCACCGCTTGCGGAGGCGCGTCGAGTATGCAAACAGTATGCCGGTCACCTCGTCCGGGTTCTCCTTTGCCTTTTGCACGATCTCGTTTGCCCGCTGCGCAAAGTACGCGTCAAGCACCGCGCAAATCCTCTTGTTATCGCCATCTGCGAGGCGCACCTTTCTCTGCTTTTCACGCATTTGGATCGCCGTCCAGATAGTCTTCTAGGGTGCCGCACAAAAAGTCCATCAGTCTCCTTTCGTAGGTCTGGCGCGTCACGTCAGACTTGATGCAGCTCCGGAAGTGTCAGTGTATCGCCGGTGGTTTCCATGATATTTCCTCTGCTCAGTCTCATTTGCATGTATCTATATGCGTAGTGTCCTTTATGTGTGTCAAAAATGATGCGGGTCTAAAGGGATTCGGACCCTTGACAACCGGATTAAAAGTCCGGTGCGCTACCTGGCTGCGCCATAGACCCACTTATGTAATGTCTCTTTAAAGCCAATTTAGTCTTTTGTCGTGCTACATTTCAGAATAACATATCAGAAACTTTTAATCTACCTTTTTTGACTCAAATGTGTGCCCTTGTAGTATAGCCAGGTCTAGAATTCGGCCCTGTCACGGCTGAGACGCGTGTTCAAATCCCGCCGAGGGCGCCATACTTTTACAAAATGATTGTAGATGTTTTATGGCTACAAATACATGCGCATGTGATAATTGTTTTTGTTACACTTTTTACATGATATCTTGATACATGGCGTGACTCGTCAATTTTTTATTTTAATATTAATGAATTATAATGCATTGTTGACATTTTTGTATATGTGCATTTATTACATTAAAAATAAAATTCAAGTTATATTATTATGTTTAATATAATTATTATTTTATTTAACATCATTTAATATATTTTATTCATATATTACATTGTACTGATAATTATTGCAAATGTTAAATGTGTATATTAAATTATATTTTGTTTTTTATACATTGATTTTTGGCAACAAATTTTTATATACTTTTATATTTTTAACTATTAAAGTTTTTTATTGTTTATGGTAATTTTTTGATGTGATTTTTGTAATTTACATGTAGATACTTTTATCATGTTTGTTATAATTGATGTAATGATTCAAACTAAATATTCATTTTCTAAAAACCCAAATACATGTGACTTTTTAAAAAGGCAAATAGTATACACTTGATAATGAAGATTGTAATTAGGACTGCCATTGTTTCTGATGTGGATATAATACTTGACTTGTTGTATGAGCTTGAAAGGCCCCGACCTACAAATAAATCTGATTTACAAATTTTTAAAGATATCATATTACAGTACATTACTGGTAAGGATAAAACATTGATTGTAGCAGAATATGATAAACTAGTTGTAGGATTATCAAGTATAATGTTTCTTTTACGATGCAACCAAAAGCAGATGGAAATGTATATTCCAGAATTGATAATTCGACACCAGTACCAAAACTGTGGAATTGGAAAGATGTTAATCAAACATTGTGTATCGCTTGCGCGCGAAAAAAATTGCTATAGAATTCGACTAGAATCAGGCAACTGGCGAAAAAACTCGCATATGTTTTACAAACACATGGGTTTTTCACAATCTGCACTGTCGTATGATCTTTTGATGTCTGATTGACTAAACCCTGTGTAAATTGATCTTTAATGTGCCAAATTGTGTGTTTGAGATGCCATTTTTGCGATAATATTAAAATTCAAGCAGTTAAGAGGCTCTAGTATTGCCCGAGGCAGATAACAATACTAGCACTGAAAAGTCTACTCAGACACCAAATGAGCACAAAGATGATAATGATGATGATGGTGCATCTGATACACCTGTTGCCACAACACCTCAAACCATCTCAACTAGTGACGAAAAATCCACGTCTACTGATGATGATGCAAAAACCAAATCTTTGAACAAAGACACTACTACAAATGAAGAGTTGACAGAGTCACAGATCGCAATGAAAAAAGCAGAAGAGGCAGTCAAAGCAGCAGAGGCTGCAGAAGCAGATGCCAAACTAGCTGCAAAGAGAGCCGCATCTGCTAAAGCAGAAGCAGAAGCTGTAATTGAAAAAGAGTACAAGGCATTAGCGACACAGATAAAATCTAGTACTGTCAAAAAAAATCCATACACATACAAACGAGAGTCCGAAGCTATATTTCGGCGTGATATGGGTGAGCCTGAGTTCTTTCTTGATAAAAAAGATCGATTTCCACGACCTATTTTGACTCCACAACAACAAGAGTCTTTGACTAGACAAGCTGAGACTCCACGGGACCAAACTCCTGAATACATCCCAGAGCATGTTTTAAGTCCCGAGTTCAAAGGTCTCACAAACTATGAGCGTGGAGTTGATTCTTACTTGCAAGAGTTATACGAAAAACTGAATATATTAAAAAAGACACCAAATCATAATATTGCTAGTATTTCAAAACTTAAATCTCAAATAGCATATTTAGAATCTTTACATGAGAATTATTATCTTGGAATGAATGTATTTCGTACTGCAAAGGGTGGAAGATCAAAAATTACGGCACGGTGACTTTATGACAGACGACAACAAGATTAATTTTGATATAATAAATGTCCGTGTGACATTCAAAAACGTTCCAATGCATACGCTCTCAAAATTCGTGTTTGATGATATTGACAACGCTGCAAAAGAGTTCAAAAATATTCGGGGTGTTGATGAGTGCATTATAGTACAGACTGCAAGTCGTGTTGAGATATTTGCAGTAAGTGATAATGTATCTGTAAGTGATCTTGATTTACGACGAGCAGATGGACAGAACATGATACTTAACAAGATTAAAGAGACTTGGATATCTATGTCTAATCTGGATCAAATTGATATTGATCATATTGATCAGACAATTGAAGTATACATGGGTGAAGGTGTGTATAGAAATTTACTGCGTCTTGCTACTGGACTTGACTCTATTGTTGTGGGCAAACAAGAGATATACGATGAGATTGTTCATGCGTCTACTGTTGCAAAATCTGCAGGTGTATCTGGTCCCATACTTGATAAACTATTTACATCAGTTATTCGTATTGCAAGCCACATACGTGAATCCACTGAGATTGGCGATGACGTAACATCTCTTGGTGACGTTGCAATTAAGATCGTGTCTGAAAAGGCAGGTATTGATTCTAAAAAGAAGATCCTATTGATAGGAACCGGTGAGCCTGCCGCTATGCTTGCCAAAGCACTGATAAAGGGAAATATGTCCTTTGATGTTGCTAGTCGACTGCTTGTAAGAGCTGCGGGTTTTGTAAAGATACTTGGTGGTGGCACTGCAGTAGAATTTGAGTCTGCACTTGCAACTTTTGACAAATATGACATTGTTTTGGTTGCTACTACCTCTGATTACTTTTTGATTACTTATGAACGCATTCATCTTGTAATGGAAGAAAAGAAAAAGGGGACTTTGATACTTGATCTCTCTGACCCTCGAACAGTTGATGAGGGTGTTACAGCATTTCCTGGTGTTAAACTACTGTTTAGAGATCAAGTGTACGAACTCTATCTTGAAAATGCCATGGCTCATGAAGCTTTGGTCCCTGTTGTTGAAAAGATAATTGAGAAAGAACTGCCTGTACTGTCTGTCCAAATGAACTCGACTAGTTAAATCCGTACGTGCTATTTTTGTTTTCGTAAGACAAACTGCACTACTGCTTCTCGAGAATACTCTATCCCGTGCATAGTCTCCATGTGTTCTCTGAAATTCTCAACTACGTAATCTTGTTCTCCTTCTATACTATAATCACACTCAAACCCATAATCTCTACAGGCTAGCCTTATCATGTTAATCTTGTTTGTTGCACTAGATTATAAAAATCAACTCGAGTACAACACATTAACGTTCTTTGATCATCAAATTAACTATCCATATGATTCATATTTTATACTAAAACTACCGTCTGGCTTTTTATCGTGCTCTGTTACAAAACCCTTTTCCCCTACTGCATCAATAACGCCATCAATTGTCCCCTGATATCCACATATGTATATTATCGTGTTCTCTGGTGTGATAGACTCACCTACCATCTCGTCTACAGGGGACAATCCTGTCTTTTTGTTTGGCACAAAGAACGATTCTACCCTTCCAGTATGTCCGCTCCATGATCTATTGAAAAACTCTTTTGGTCTGCTGATGGCTGCACTATACCTGAAATTCCATTCATCTCTTCCTCTCTTCTCACTTTCTATCTCTAAATCTGTGAGTAATCGTTTGTAACTAAGCTCATCTACATAACTTGCACCATGTAAAACTACAACCTCACGTTTGTCATTTGTGTCATGAAAGTGTTTTGCAAATGCAATAAATGGTGCTAGTCCCGTACCGCCTCCTACACATATTACTCTCCTGCTGTCCTTTTTACCGTTATGGAGTTTTTCACTTATCTGAAGCGCAGCACCTGTAGGCTCACCGAGCCAGACTTCATCCCCCACACTTGCATAAAATAACTCTGTTGTGACTCTACCTGGTAGTGGTTTTCTGACCCATCTGATTACAAACTCAAAATAGTCCTGATTCTCTGGATGCGATGCTATTGAATATGCACGTCTAACAATCTTCTTTTCAGTTGGTATTGGTACGCCAATTGTGAGAAACTGCCCTGTCTTGTACTTTGGCATACCTGTCTCAGGTACTAGTCTGATTATAACTAGATCTTCTTTTAGTAGTTCTACATATGTGATCTTTGCCTTGACTTCACTTACCATTTACTTGATTTTTGTACCGTTGTTTAAAAAATATTGCTTTTGTGATTTTATCTGTGTTTGATCTCAAGTTGTTTGGCTCAATTGGCAGTCTTTGAGTATATTTTATTCACATATTACAGAACGTTTGGTTTGAGAAATACTTTGAGCACATTATGTTGTTGTGCGTGTTTTATGGCCGCATCAAACTCATCAAGTGTAAATGTTGCATCTGCCATATAGTCGACTAGAATGGTATTTTTTGCAAGCGCGTTTATTGCAGGCTCAAACAATCCACACCTAGATCCGACTAGTGTCACTTCATGTATTATTGCAGGTGTAATGTCGGCTTTGTTGTTTTGGGCTGTGGTAGATTTTAGTACTAGTGTACCTCGTGGTTTTACCAGTCTCATCGCATCTGTGAATCCTGATGGACTTCCTGCTGCTTCTATGACCATGTCAAAATTATTCATATCTGTGTCTTTGATGCCAATTTTAGTATGTATGTCAAACTCTCTTAATTTTGACATTTTTTTGCTATATCTGCCAAAACATGTCACGTCACTAGTTGGATATGTTGCTCTCATAACTTGTGATACTAGTTGTGCTAGTCTGCCATCTCCTACTATTGCAATTTTAGAATCTGGTTTGATTGACACTTGACTGCATATCTCAAAGGCGGCCGCTAGTGGTTCAATGAAGACTGCCTGTTTGTCGCTGATAAGATCTGGAATCACATGTAGGTTCTCTTTTGGAAGTGACAAATATTGTGCAAATGCACCATCGCGATTAAGTATGCCAAGTACTGTTCTAAATGGGCAGTGTCGTTGCATCGAGTTGTTACACATGTGGCATCTCTTACATCCTACATTGATCTCCCCTACCACTCGCTTTCCGATCATCTCTGTATCTTTACATTCTTTCACAACTCCAACAAACTCGTGGCCTGGCACTCCCGTGTATCCCATATACCCATTTAACATCTCAAGATCTGTTCCACATATTCCTGCAAGTGATACTTTGATTATGGTCTCATTATTTGCAGGATGAGGATAATCTGATCTAAGAGATGGCTTTGAGTTCTCAAGATATACTGCTTTCATTGTGTGTACACACGGTGTTCAATTTAAAGATGTATTGTTGGTCATTACAATGTTTATATATTATTTGCCTATTTTTTATAAACAATTATACAAATCATGTTTTGATCAAATGTGCGATTATTGTTGTGGTTTGTTTTACTAAATATCACGTAAATTCCAAAATTGGATATATAATCATATATAATTATATATAATAGTATTAATGTATGGGTTTTATCTTTGATGTAATTTCATCTAACATGCTTTTATTTGATGCCATGATAAATGATATTCTTGTATTGTAACTCAACTCTGCATCTAGTGGTTCCAAATTCTCATCAAGTAAAAGCCCTCTTGCCTCTTTTACAATTATGTATCCTGCTGCAATATCTTGTATCCTTATTTTACCTCTTATGTCCACAAACGCATCAAACAACCCTCGAGCAAAATGTGCCATCTCAAGTGCGTTTGCACCAAAATGCCTTATGTGATAGTTGTCCTCAAAGAGTGGTTGTAATCTATTGAGCAATTCTGATGACGCGCCTGACAAGTTTATTCCTACGATCTTGTAAATTGGATCTCTGTTTCGTACATGTATCTTGTCGTTGTTCAAAAATGCACCATTTTTTGCACTTGCCCAATACATGTCACCGTTAGTCAAGTCAGTTACTACTCCTGCTGATACAGATTTGAGACTGTTACTAGTTGCAAATGCAAGAGAACTACAAAAGAATGGAACGCCTCTAACTGCATTAGCTGACCCGTCAATTGCATCCATTATTATATAGCCGCTTGGATTTTCCCCTATCTCTACTCTACCGCATTCCTCACCTAGTACTGTGTATGACGCATCTCTCTCTTTGAGATAGTCTAGAACCGTCTTTTCTGCTACAATATCTATCTTCCTTGATACGTCACCGCCTGCACCTATACCATGACTGCTCTCTGCATCTATGGTTCCTGCCATTTCATTTACATTGGAATATATCTGCTGTGATACTTCTTTGAGAATCTCAATAATACTCTCTTTTGTCATATGTTTGGTGTGATGTGTCGTAATTTAAACAAGTGCAATCTTTCGTCATGTGTTTGTCTAATGTATGATAAGACTGTGATCAAAAGAATACTCTGAATATGATATTTTGCGAAAATACATTTGGGGTTGTTACATATACGAGATAAAAGATAAAAAAGCCCATGCAATTAAACAAATTATGAGCAGACTATGTACCAAATGTAAAGATACAATACCTGATTCTGAGGTACTTGATCCAGTTGCAGAAAAATACCCTGTATGTAACAAATGTTGGGCAGAATGGAAAGAGTATCGTGTAATGGTGATAAATGAGATGCGACTTGATATGTCGATGCCAGATCATAGAAAATTAGTTCGCAAACACGAAAAGATCTTTGCAGGTGTAATGTCACCTGACGGTGAGATAATTGACTTTACAAACGAGGATAACCGACGTCCTGATGATCCGCCACCATCCTGATTATGGTGAGTTATACCTTGTTTTTGATACCTTGTTTTTGATACCTTGTTTTTGATACCTTGTTTTTGATACTAAACAATGGACAAGCATACAAAAAGTCATCTTTTTTATGAATTACACTGATATTTTATCTCTGTTGAATACATAAATACAAAATTGAGCTTGCGCATATTGTGCTAGGCAAAAATCAATCTGTATTTGAAAAGAGCATACTTGCAAGCACAAAACCTGGCAAGCAGATAATACGCCAACGATTATTCAAATCAAAAGGGTACAAATTATTTGATAAATACAAGACTGAATCTGAGGAAAACTTTTCAGACTTTGCAGCACGTTTTACCGCAGACCTGCACAAAGAGATTACCCTTGACTCGTCTACATCATCTACCTTGCAATCGTTTGTAGATGAGGTAAACTCTGATGAGATGGCGCTCTCCTCATCAGAAATTGATCATACAAAGCAACGACTTGAATCAATAGAGTCACTACGTATTAGAGTAGACCGAATACTTGACTCTAACTTTGTTAAAATGACATTTCCTGTATTCAATGCATTGTATGATGGTGCTTCTGAATTGTATGAAAAAGGTACAAATGATACCCATAGTGATTTGCGCCGTGATATAGTAGAAGGGCACATTCTCGCAATTGATCTAAGTGAGCCGATGGATCGTATAGTTGACAAGGATGAGGACTTGGAATTTCTTGATGATTACAAGCTCATGAATCCATACATCTTACGTCTTGCTCGAAGTCGCATATCAAAAGCAGGTGATCACGTGTTGGCATCATTTGAGCAAGGGTTCAAAGATGCTCGGCTAGGCCAAGACTTGGATGAGAATCTAAAGTCACAACCTTCTAGCATCACTGAGGATGATATGACTATATCTTACAAGAAATATCGTGCTGTAATGGGCACTGCTGGACGCAACATGGCGCTTGCAGAACGTCCACTTGGGGATATATTCTATCTTGGAATGGCAAAGACTGCTGAAGGCGTTGGATGTGGAAACGAGATTGAAGACTCTATTCGTGATCGCGCAGTAAAGATTCCATCATGGCCATTATATTATTCAGTACTATCTGGAAGCTCACGCACTGGATTTGCCGCTGCATTTGAAAAGGGTAATCTCTATCTCCAAGATGCACGGCTTGCAATATCTTTACTTCCTGAGAATTTTGCAAATACTGCATTATTGGAATTTTTGTTTATTTCGATGGAACATTATAACACGTATTGGCATGATCAATTGTTAAAGCTTGGGGCGTGGGATGAGTTTGATTCTAGTTTGCCTTGATGTGGGGGGGGGGGGGGGGGGGGTAATGTGTGGGGTGTGGTGTATTAGTTGATCTGGTCTGATAAATACCGTCCTAGCTCTATTTCCAAAATGATTGGAAATCCTGACGCACGGTCTGTTATGGTAAAATGGCTTGCAGACTGGAAACCAAATGCAAAGCCAATGTTGTTGGTAGGTCCGCCTGGTATTGGCAAGACCACAATGGCATTTTTACTTGCAGAGCAGTTTGGATATGATATGGTTGGATTGAATGCAAGTGATGTTCGCAACAAATCAAAAATAAATGAGATACTCGGACCCGTATTGGGAAACCTCGCAGTCACTGACAAGCCATCTATTGTATTCATCGATGAGGTTGATGGTATCCATGGACGTAGTGACTATGGTGGTGCATCGGCTCTTGTTGATATATTGAAAAGAGCAAATGTTCCCGTAATACTTGCCGCAAACGATGCTTCATCAGATAAACTAAAACCCATAATCAAAATTACCGACGTCGTAGAGTTTAAACGCATACCACCACGACTCTTAAAGATGTATCTGCAACATATCATTAATTGTGAGGATACAAAAAAGCCTGACAGTACTGCCAAGACTATGACGTATGGACTACTCATCAAGATAATAAATAGATCAAAAGGAGACATACGCTCTATGATAAATTTGGCACAGTCATATGCAACTGGATTCAACCCTGCCACAGAAACATCAGTTGAGTTACTTACATCTGAGCAGGCCATATCTGCATTCTTTAAAGCTCCGTCCATGTTTGATGCACTAGATATTTTACACCGTATGCCATCTGATCCACGTGAAAAGATAAATGCCTTTTACTCTAGTATAATAACTAGTACTGATCTTACGCCTATGCAATTGGTTGCTCTACTTTCTGTTATAGCCGACGCTGATGTTTTATATGGTCGTATACTGCGTAATCAAAATTGGAGATTGTTGCGTTATCTCAATGGTATTCTTATCAATATGTATACTATATTTAATAGACCTGATATCATAAAGAATGATAATGCAGTTAAATATTCACAGTATAACATTTCATGGCCTCTTTTGTCTCGTATCAGATTCGATGGTGCCAAGATCAAATTACTTGCTGCTGATATGGGTTCTGCATTACATGTGTCCTCTAGTGTGTTTGGTGCATTGTATATGCCATACATGTTATTTTGTCTCAAAAAAGGAATGCTTGAAATGCCTGATTCTAAAGAAGATGCACATGCAGAAATACTTGCAAAAGAGGTTCAACGACTTGCTTCAATGTAATGGTACATGTGATGATATGTGTAATGGTACATGTGATGATACGTGTAATGGTATGTGTAATGGTATGTGTAATGGTACATGTAATGTGAGGTGTTTGCAACAATACAATTGCACAGTTGAGATATCTTATATCAGATATAATATTATATGTGATACTATGTCTAATTTTATTAACAATAAAAAAAGAGTTGTATAATACGTGGCTTGGATAAAACTTACCATGAAATTTCCAGGCAAATGCATGGAATGTGGAAAACCTATACCCGCAGGACAGCCGGGATTGTGGTTAAAAGGCGTGGGTGTTAAACACGTACAGTGTGCCACTTCTGAGGATATGGATTCATCAGATACCTCTGTACCTGTTGTTAATCGTATAATGTGTTCTTTATGTGGTAAATCTGCTGGATGCTCAGAGTGTGAATTTCAAGACAATTGTGACATTGCAAATGTATCTCCATCTTGTCTGTGTGCACCATGCAGTCAAAAAAATGATGTACTGTCTTTGTATCATGTATCAGTTGGAAAAAAGTTTCCTATTTTGATTGAAGATGCGCCTAAAAAAGACACTAGCCCAAAGTATACTAATGCACGTCTCTTCTAAGTTTTCTTTTACAACCAAAGTATCAGTTTGAATTATGATGCTCGCAGGCTGTGAGATATATCACGCGAGCTGGAATGTCACGTTTGAACAATGAAATCTGGATACCTGATAGGTTCTCTTGCAAACGCAGTTGATCGGTGTTTATATGAATTTTTTATTTGAATTTGATATTTGAGGCTGAAAAATGTAAATTTTTAGTACTTTTTTGTGTGACTGTGACGATGGTTTGGAATAGGAATTAGTTAGAGTTGGTATCAAAAAGACAAACGAGTTTATCTTGAAGAAATTGAGTTGTATGCCAAATGATAGTTTGATTTGGCATCAAAACACAAACAGATGTAGAGTGTTTGTATATATGATGTGTAATGTGTAGAATCTGACAATTCAGGCAGAGGAACATATGGATGCGTTTTGAATGAACGTTATCCAAGCATAACAACTATCTGCAAGATCAGAGCCTTTTACTGGTATAATGTCAATTTCAATTGACTTGGCAGGTGTCATGTTGTTTTTGAGGCTTGTGTGTTTTCTAAAAAAAGTTATGATATACTATATCAGACGTAAGAGTCCCAGGGTCCTCTGATTTTAGTCCACGTACACACTTGATGGGGGCAGAAATGACAGTAAAACTACTGTATACTGGCATTCTGAGAAATTTTTTTGTGTAGGGTTCTGATAGTAAATGAACATGTACATGCTGATTAATCGTCGTCGTCGTTGTATGACTCGCGCAATAACATCCTGTGGGGCGTCATCCGGCAGCGAGCCAAGACATGCAGGCCGGTGTCATGTGTGGTCTTGCTTTCATGGTACGACCTGCAGAAGGTCTGTTGATTACCAATATTTCACATAGCACCTACAGTGATGGTGATCAATATAATGTGGTCTGCTTGCGCCCAGTCCGTCAGATGTTTGGCGCACGCGGTGAAATACATGTGCAGGGTATAACTTGCCAATAATTAACACAAGGATACTAGTAATGATTACCATCTAATTAATATTATGCCACCCAACACTATAATTATATGCATGCTGAAAAACTTGATACTTTTGGAAAGAAAAGAGAGACTGCTCTGAATGGAGGCGGTTCTGATAAAATTAACGCACAACATGAAAAAGGCAAACTTACTGCTCGTGAGCGAATTAATCTCTTACTTGATGAAGGTACATTTGTAGAGGTGGATCCACTTGCCACCCATCACTATCATGAATATGACATGCAAAAGAAAAAATTTTTCACTGACGGTGTAGTTGGTGGATATGGAAATGTTGCAGGAAGGCAGACATTTGTATTTGCATATGATTTTACAGTTTTGGGCGGTACACTCAGCCAAATGGGTGCAAAAAAGATAACAAAACTAATGGATCATGCACTTCGTACAGGATGTCCAATAATAGGAATAATGGACTCTGGTGGTGCACGTATACAAGAAGGAATAATGAGTCTTGATGGTTTTGCTGACATATTTTACCACAATCAGCTTGCATCTGGTGTAATTCCTCAGATAACTGCTAGTATTGGACCATCGGCTGGTGGTTCTGTGTACTCACCTGCAATGACTGACTTTGTAATTATGGTTCAAAAAGTAGGTACAATGTTTGTGACTGGTCCTGATGTTGTAAAGACTGTACTTGGTGAGGAAATATCATTTGATGATCTTGGCGGTGCCACTACACATGGTGCCAAAAGTGGCGTTGCCCATTTTGTTGCAAACAACGAGTATGAATGCATGGATCACATACGCACACTCTTGTCATACTTGCCTCAGAACAACTCTCAAGGACCTGATTCGATTAAATCAAATGATGATCCGAACAGACTAGATCACAATCTAATTAATATATTGCCAGAAAATCCATTACAGCCATATGATATGAAAGATATCATAAATGTAATTGTTGATGATCATACATTTTTTGAAGTACATGAACTCTTTGCACCAAATATAGTAGTTGGCTTTGCACGAATGGACGGTAAAGTTGTAGGTATTGTCGCAAACAACCCAATGCACCTTGCAGGAGCATTAGACATTGACTCTTCAAACAAAGCAGCACGTTTTGTCAGATTTTGTGATGCATTCTCAATACCATTGATCACCCTTGTTGATACTCCGGGATATATGCCAGGTTCCAATCAAGAGCACAATGGAATTATCCGACATGGTAGCAAGCTTCTTTATGCGTACTGTGAAGCGACGGTCCCAAAGATTACTCTAGTTGTGGGAAAGGCTTATGGTGGTGCATACATTGCTATGGCAAGCAAAAATCTCAGAACAGATATCAACTATGCATGGCCAACTGCTCGATGTGCTGTGTTAGGTGGTGAGGCTGCTGTCAAGATAATGTATAGAAAAGAACTACAGACTGCAAATGACCCTGACTCTTTTAAAAAGGAATTGATAGATGAGTTTGTCGAAAAATTTGAAAACCCATATGTTGCTGCATCATATGGCACAGTTGATAATGTAATTGACCCTTCAGAGACGCGTCCGATGCTCATAAAGGCCTTGAACATGTTAGAGGGCAAACGTGAGCGTCAACTACCCCGAAAACATGGGAACATAAACTTGTGAGTGGTGTTGGTAAATGATAGAAAAAGTCTTGATTGCAAACAGAGGTGAGATTGCACTTCGAGTAATTCGTACATGCCGTGTATTAGGAATCAAGACTGTTGCTGTATATTCTGATGAGGATACAAACTCACTTCATGTAAAGCAAGCAAGTGAATCATACCATATAGGTGAAGCTGCTCCTGCAAAATCATACCTTAATCAGGACGAAATTTTGGACGTTATATTGTCATCTGGTTCTGATGCTGTGCATCCTGGATACGGATTTCTCTCTGAGAATGATGACTTTGCAAGACTGTGTGAAAAGAACTCGATTAACTTTATTGGACCTAGTGCAGACTCTATGAATCTGTGTGGTGACAAGATGCGTTGCAAGGCAGCAATGCTAAAGGCAAACGTACCTACTGTACCTGGTAGCCCTGACTTGGTCAAGGATGTTGATGAGGCCTTGTCGATTGCAAATGACATTGGTTATCCGGTACTCTTAAAGTCTGTATATGGTGGTGGTGGTCGCGGAATTCGATTGGCAACAAATGATGCAGAACTACGATCAGGTTATGAATCAGTTACAGGTGAATCTATTGCAGCAGTAGGAAAATCTGCAATCTTGGTTGAAAAATTTCTAGAGCGGACTCGTCATATAGAATATCAGATGGCTCGTGACACAAAGGGCAATACAGTTCATCTCTTTGAGCGTGAGTGTTCTATTCAGAGAAGAAATCAAAAACTAATAGAGCAGACGCCATCCCCAGTAGTTGACGCTGAGACTCGAGAGCGCATAGGCGCAATTGTATGTGATGCTGCGCGCGCAGTCGATTATACAAATCTAGGAACGGCGGAATTTTTGCGCTCTGATGAAGGTGAATTTTACTTTATAGAGATAAATGCCCGACTCCAAGTAGAACATCCAATAACTGAATATGTGTCTGGACTGGATCTTGTAAAGTTACAAATAGATATTGCAAATGGTGAGCCATTACCATTTGAACAAAAAGATTTGGTTATGAATGGGTATGCAATCGAGTGTAGAATAAATGCCGAAGATACATTTCTTGACTTTGCACCTTCAACAGGACCGGTACCTGACGTGGAGATTCCCTCGGGGCCATGTGTACGTTGTGACACGTATTTGTATCCTGGTTGTACAGTATCTCCATTTTATGATTCGTTGATGGCAAAACTCGTCACGTGGGGTCAAACATTTGAAGAGTCTCGAACTCGTATGCTTGCGGCACTTGATGACTTTTACATACGTGGTGTTGAGACATCGATTCCTCTTTATAAGACTATATTGCGCTCAAAAGAGTACAAAGAGGGGAAACTATCAACTGACTTTTTGAAGAGATATGATATGATAAACCGACTTGAAGCTGATATAAAATCTGACAAGATATCAAAAGCAGATGCAGCACTTGCCGCAGCTGTTGTGCATGCAGAATTTTTGAAAAGCCGAGCTAGTAATCATAATAATAACAACAACAACAACGACAACAACACCAACAAAAATGATGAAAACCATAATCATTGGAGGAGTATGTTGTATCGATGACTAGTACAAAATATGTGATAGATGGTATTGATACTACTGGTACATTTGATGCCAGTCTGAAAGATGACCTTGGAGGCGGAGAGTACACAGTCGGTATTAACGGTGCAGATCGTATCTTGCGTATATTGAATCTTAAATCTGATGGAATTGAGTTTATGCTTGATAACGTATATCACAAAGTAAAGTACATCTCACGTACAACTAGGGAGATTTCACTACTAATTGATGGTGTGCCGATCTCACTTGGAATGCACGCTGAATTAGATGAGATCGTATTCAAGAACTCTGGTGGTGTTGGGGGCTCTGGTACAAGTAATGCACAAATCTCACTACAGAGTCAGATACCTGGCAAGGTTGTATCAATAGCTGTATCTGAGGGTGACTCTGTCAAGAAAGGTGATGTGGTGTGTACTTTGGAATCGATGAAGATGCAAGTAGCCATCAAGTCACATAAAGACGGTGAGATAAAGTCAATCAAAGTAAAAGAGTCTGCAAATGTTGCAAAGGGCGACATTATAGCTGACATTGAATGACATTTTTTGTAAGTTATATCTCATATTTGTAGTGCTTTGTGGTGTGGTATTTTTTCATCTACGTAACATCAAAATATACATATTATACACGGTACATTATTTGAGTATTATACATGCATGTAATGGATGCAGCTAAGTGAATCTCAAATATATTAACTATATATGATCAATTAGAATATACAGTCAGATATTTTATATCTTCTTGCCGTATCTGATGATGATGTATAGATTGTAATTTTTGTTCTCAGTCAAAAAAAAAAGTGACGTAAAGCCTATGGAATGTTTGCGCATGTTCTAGTCGTGTCGTGTATCTGTTACCGTGTAGTGTCGTGTATCTGTTACCGTGCAGTGTCGTGTTGTATAATTAGGCAAAATCTGTTTTAGCACAATATGTGTTTCTGGTTTTATATGTGATATATTTTTTAATTGTCTAGTTTAAATATAATTATAATGTATGATTTAATAAATTTATTATATAATTATATTTTTATAAATAACTTAGTAAATAATTTTATAAATAATTTTGTGAATAATTTTTAGTAAGATTATATAAAATAACAAATATCTAAAATTAAAAGCACTTGTAAAAATTAATTTTATATGCACACCAATGAAATCTAAAATAATACTGACTGAGTCTTGATTTGTTTTTGACTATAGTTCATTTTTATTAACAAATAAAAAAATAACAAAGTGCGTAGATTGCACTATTGTGATTTTAGATAATTTTTGATCGCATCATAGTCTGGCTCTTCTAATGGATTATCAGTGACCCATTTGTATCCTATCTTACCATCTACATCTATTACAAAGACTGATCGTTTTGCAGCGTTGTAGTCTTTTATGTGCAACAAATCCTTCATCAGCACATCATAATCGCGTATGGTCTTACTATTGTAGTCTGATAGGAATGGGAATGTATATCTGTTTGCTGTAGCAAATGCCTTGTTTGCAAACGGACCATCATTACTGATCGCTATCACTTGCGCTCCTGCATCTGATATTTCTTGCCATGCATCTCTAAGTTTACACAGCTCTGTCTCACATACTGGTGAGCTAGATGCCACAATGAATGTCAGCACGATCTTTTTTGTACCTTTGAACTCGTCTAGGTTTCTCATCTTCAAGTCCGTATCTGGAAGCTCAAAACCTGGAGCAATATCGCCTACGTTCAATGTCATTATTTGTGTGTATTTTTTTGTATTATAAAGGTCTTAGAAGCTTTGGTTGTTGGACTAACATCCAACCATCTTCTCTGAAAAAAAAGTTATGATGGATGATCATCGAGTGTATGATGAAAGATATGTAGACTTTAATCCGCGCGTCGATTTGAGTTTGTTCTCAAACCCACCATTGAGTTTTTTAGAGATGTTGTTTTAGTTGAATATGTTTTGCAGACGTATCTTGCAGACGTATCTTGCAGACGTATCTTGCAGACGTATCTTGCAGACGTGCACAAAGCGCGATCCGTTCCTCTTACAGAATATCTTCTTTGCAGGCTTGATGAACTCTTGGAGGCAGTCGTTGATTAGTGTATACGTGGTAACCTGAGCGCATGTCAGGCAGTAGATACAAACAATCCAACACGATCAGCTCTTTTTTTTGATTGAGTATTTTCATACAAGAGAAATACTGCTTTGTCTTTTTTCTGATCTGCCTTGATGGAGACAAAATCATCTGAATTTGCACTAAAATATCACCAATTAAATTTGTAAATATCAAGGGTCTTCTGCGTTAATCGTTGGTAACTGAAATCTGGCAAGTTTAGTAGGTATACTCATGGCGTGGTTGAATAAACTTTTTAAAAATTCACAATTTAAAATCTCACATAATGTATAATTCTAGTGAACATTTTCTCAAAATATGGGTGTGTTGACATCGTTTTTGCACATGAACGTTAAATATACACGTCGTGAGATCCCATTGATGAATAAAAAATGAGATCAAAGAGTGTACAACAAAAGATTACTGATTATGAATTTAACCCTGGTGATGTTCAAGATTCAAATGATTTGGGACAAAAACGCCCAAAGCTAGATCGTCTTAAACGATTTAGAGGATGGTTTACACTAAAACATGACAGGACAGTAAGGCTAGCAACATGGATGCAAAAACGTGTCTCATGGAGCAAGGGCGCAGAAAAACGAGGTCAAAAAGCCATGCGTATACTGGAAAAACCAGAGAATATAACGTGCATTAAACCTGGTCATTATGCAGTCAAATCGCAGTCCCAACCAGGTCTGTGGTATGATGTTATCCGGAAATCCACCGGAAGATATGAGTGTAACTGCTTAGATTACGAATACAGAAAAGCTAAATGTAAACACATTTTGGCGGTGACGGCACATGTAGTGGACAATGAAGCAGAAAAAATTATGAAAAACATATCGGAGACCGACAATAAAGAGACAAACGTTACAAATCGTTGCACTACCATTACAGAATATTGTACCAAAAAATACGATGGTGGTGATCAATTACCACACACAGAATCAAAGCAAGAAAAAGATACAGACACACAAACAAAATCTGAATTATATGATGATAATGGTGATGATCAATTACCACACACAGAATCAAAGCAAGAAAAAGATACAGACACACAAACAAAATCTGAATTATATGATGATAATGGTGATGATAATGGTGATGATAATGGTGATGATAATGGTGATGATAATGGTGATGATAATGGTGATAATGAATTTACAGATTCTGTTGAGCCTACACACATCTACCCCATAGATGAAAAACGCCCTCCAAAGTGTAAATACTGCAATAATACGCACATAATCAAATATGGGACACAGGAATGGACTGTAAAAGAAACAGGCCAAAAAAAGAAAGAACAAAGATGGCAGTGTAGTAAAAAAGACGGTTGTGGTGCAGTATTTGTATACAGAGCAGGCATGGAACGTATGCGTTGTAGCAAAAAAGACGTAGCAGATATGTTAAATGATTATTTCAAAGGACACTCATCACCAGCAATTTCTGACACACTAAAATCCCAAGGACTAGAAAGACATCACACCAGCATCCTCAGAACAATTGCAAAATACACCAAAATGATCAATACATACACAATGAACCTACCATTACCAAATCTTGGCGATAGATTTCATGTAGATGAAGTATATGTAAAGATAAGTAATAAAACGCATTATCTATTTACTATAATTGACTACAAGACGCGGGTATTGCTTGCAATTGAACTGGGAGGTAAAAAGGATGAATTTAATGCAACGAGCCTGTTTACAAATGCCGCAATACGTGCAAATAAGATACCCGTAGAGATTATCAGCGACGATCTTGACTCATACAAAGTTGCATTTAGAGTCGTATACGCACAACTTAGTCCACTTGATGATCACTGTGAGCACATTTCAGATCCTGATAAAATTACACAATTGCAACGACAAAAAAAGACACAATGTATACACAAAGACAAAGCAGGAATAAGCAAAACTCATGACAAGGGAAACAACAATGTCATTGAAAGTTTTAACAATATACAGCGAATCTGTTACAATCCTCGACGCGGAATCAAAAGCACAAAATCTGCCATAGCCATGGGCTTTAGTGTGTGGTACAACTATGTACGTCCACATGGATCATTAGGAGGTACACCCGCAGAAGCAGCAGGAATAACAATACACGGCAATAACAAATGGATTACACTCATCGGCAATGCTGGCGTGGCAGCCATGGGAGGAGCAGTGGCCTGAGTCTGTACAACCTTGCCATGTGAATCCAAGGGTCTTGAGCCAGTCATGCAACGACGGTGATATTACGGGACGCATCAATGTCGTACAAGCGACAATGGTAGCAACGTGCAAGTTACCAACGATTAACGCAGAAGACCCAATATCAAATATGAAATAGTTATATGTAGAATATTATGCAAACTTGTTATGAAATTATTTAATATGATATTGTGTAGTGTTTTGGTGGCTACAGTATCATTGATAGGGTTTGAAATAATGTATACTGATAATAATGATAATAATAATAGTCTAGTAGTTCAAGAGGCTAGTGCTCAAAAACCCTACCCGCCTGAACAAATAGGACGTCTCCCAACCTCAGACATGCTACCTGTATGGACACCTAATCAACCAGCACAACCAACTGGAATGCCAGCTAACATGAGTAACGTAAATGTTGTGTTTAATGTGGTTATACCATATCTTGGAGGTTGGATACATGAAGATGTCTCTCCATACTTTGCAGACCCCTCTGTTTCATTTCGCTATGTTACACTTATTCTAAATGTTGGATATGATGCCAGTGCACCCTATCACCCAACTGCAGTAGGTGTATACTCTAATATCGAAAATAGACCTGTAGCCGAATATGCCGATGATGAGAACATCAATGTAGCTGTAATGCATGCTCTATACCATCTTGCACTAGAACTTGATTCGAACAAAAAGGATCGTTGGGATGAAATGCTAACTCGTATAGGACTTGATCCTACTGATAGACGTGGCCTTGACCTTGACTGTAGCACCACTCAGACGATATCTGATCCAGTTGTAATTGGTAACTTTGCTGGAAAATGTGTCATCGAAGGACGTCAAAATGATGGATTTAACTATGGCAACACTTACTCTTACTCTGGAACTTATCCTATCATACCTAGTACCGTTAATTATACTCCCGTAAATACTGCTACTAATCTAGTAGACCCCTCAAAGTGGCAACCACAACTAGTAACCAAACATAACACACAGTTTGTACAACAGTTTGTAACCCCACAATGGGCAAATACAGAGCCATATGCAATAGGATTTAACCCTCGAGACATTAGAACACCTTCTCCTGTAAATAGTGACTATGCGAACAACATGGCCGGCTACAAGGCACAAGCAGATGAAGTAATTAATGCAGTTGCAGGTTTAACAGATGAGCAAAAGATGATTATCGAATATTTTGACAACAAGGCTCGTGAAGTATTGTTCTTTCCAGCAGTAGAGGCAATCAACCCTGAGACTGGCATGCCACACAGAACAGCAGACTTTTTCCGACTAGACTTTATGTTGCACATTGCACAATTTGATGCAGGTATATTCACATGGCAAGAGAAAGCCATACATGATGCAGTACGCCCAATAACTGCAATTCAGACAATTTACGGTGACCAGATGATTCGTACATTTAACGGACAGATGGTATCTGGAAATGACTGGACATCTTATGCTGATGTCGGAGACCACCCAGAGTATCCGTCTGCCACTGCTTGCTTTTGCGCAGCACAAGCTGCGGCATGGAAACAGTATCATGGTGGTAGTGATACAATTCCAACATTCCAACATCCTCTGTTAGGTCCAGTACCTGGATTCACTGGTGTCCTACCTGCTGGCTCTTCAATATATGAGCCTGACATAACTCCTCAAAACAACGTGACTGTAAACTTTGATACATGGTCTGATTATGTTGATACGTGTGGTGAGAGTCGTATATGGGCAGGACTGCACTTTAGAGATGCAGTAGATGCATCAATTGAGGTGTGTGATGATATAGGTAATCTTGCGTTTGCATACTTTGATACTTTGCTAGATGGTACTGCACAATCGCCTAGAACTCCTGCTGTGGCACTAACTCCTTATGTGGCACCCGTGTCTGCAATTTGTCGTTAATCTTATTTTCTAAACACAACTCCTACATACTGTTGAAGACATGTGGGTATTGAAAAACAAACCCCGGCATAATCTTACAAAATGAAAAACATCTCTAAAAATAAAAATAACTACAATTTATCATAAAATAGTAATTGCCTCAAAACATGGGGACGATGGGACTTGAACCCATGATCTCCAGCGCCCGAGGCTGGCAGTATACCAAGCTAACCTACGTCCCCGAGTAATTTTTTGTATGTTGTAATATGAACCATTGACATTGTATTTTAGTAATCATTTAACTCCCTTCCTACGCCAGACGTTAAGTGGTGAATCTATGCCTAAATTTGGTAAGAAATTGAACGGTTACTGTATTTTAGATCAAATTGACGTATTAGATGTTTTTAACTTGTTTTCACACTAAAGTGTATTAGATTATAAATCCATATTCTTTAACTGTGGTTTAAATTTAAAGGATAGCTTTTTATACAAAAATTAAGGCAAAAAGCTAAATTGGTTGGGGAGTTAGCAGGCAATTATGGTACAATTGCGCTAATGTTTGGTTTTGCTGCTGTTGCTATGGCACCTGCACTACTTGTTTCAAGAATGATCTCGCCTCGCAAGCGTAGCAACCCTGTAAAGTTTTTGCCTATGGAGTGTGGTCAAGTGCCTTCAGGTGAAGGACGTACACATTTTATGATGCAGTATTATCCATATATTTTGATGTTTGTTGTATTTGATGTGATGGCAATCTTTTTGTATGCTTGGGGTAGCGCACTTTTTGAGCTTCCAAAAAGTGCTACTTTGCCTATGATCGGATTTCTTGGCATAATGTTCGGCGCTATGGCATTTGCACTATATCAATCGGGGAGAAAAAAGATATGGTAGTTTCTTATATGCGAAATTTCTATTGTATATTGATGACTGATAGTGGGCTGAGCATTCATAAAAGTGAAAAAGGGGGGTGTTTGGTCTAAATGCTCAAAGACTTGGTGACTCCTGAGAATGCCAATGTTTTTGTTGGCAAACTCGGTGACATACTGGAGCGTGCAATTGACAAACCTCTTGGGTATGCAATAAATTGGGGCCGAATATGGTCACTGTGGCCTGTACATATTGAAACTGCGTGCTGTAGTGTAGAGTTTGGTGCTGCATCTGGACCACGTTATGATGTTGAACGATTTGGTATTATCGAAGCATTTGGTTCATTACGTCAATGTGATTTGGTGGTTGTGCAAGGTACTATAACGCGCAAGATGGCTCCAAGACTAAGGTTAGTCTATGATCAAATGCCTGAACCAAAGTATGTTATTGCCATGGGCGCATGTGCTATTACAGGTGGACTTTATTTTGATTCATACAATGTACTACCGGGGATTGATGGTGTAATACCTGTAGATGTGTATGTACCCGGATGCCCACCAAGACCTGAGACATTAATACAGGGTTGTATCCTGTTACAAGAAAAGATCAAGAGAATGAAAGCTAGGAAGTTCGTATAATGAGTAAAGATTCATCGGCAGATACAGAAAAGCCAACATCAAATGAAGCCACTACTACAACAGCAACAAAAGCAGTACAACAATCTACTGAGAGTGATAATGCTACAGATAAAACAACACCAAAGTCTGAGAGTTCTGATGAACCTACGTCATCTGATTATACAAAAGAAAAAACTATACCCAAGCCAACATCTGATACTAAATCGCCACCAGAACAATCCAAAACATCATCTGATGTTGTAAAACCACCTGCTGCTAAACCCACACCTGCTGCTAAACCCACACCTGCTGCTAAACCCACACCTGCTGCTAAACCCACACCTGCTGCTAAACCCACACCTGCTGCTAAACCCACACCTGCTGCTAAACCCACACCTGCTGCTAAACCCACACCTGCTGCTAAACCCACACCTGCCAAAAAACCTCTTGCTAAAAAACAACCACCCCCACCCCCACCCCCACCCCCAGAGTTTGAAAAAGGAATATCTGACAAGATATCTGCAAAATTTACTGATGGTGCCGTAACGTCCACATTCATAAAACCTGGCAGAGTCGGGATAAAAGCAGAGCGAGAGACTGTGCATATGGTCGCAGAATTTATCAGAGATGAACTTGGTTTTGATCATGTAGAATCCGTATCTGGTGTAGATTACCCTGCAGACGGTGAGATCGAAGTAGTTTATCACATTGGCTCTTACACTAGTGACTCCTTGGCAGGTCAAATAATTACCCTGTCCACTCGAGCACAACGTGAAGACGATCCGATACCTGGAGGTGATGCAACACGACTACCAAGCCTTCGTGATGTATTTTATAGTGTAGAGTTTCACGAGCGTGAGATATTTGAAATGTTTGGTGTATATTTTGAAGGACATCCGGACAATCGTCGACTATTATTACCCGAAGATTGGGCTGATTTACCACCTCTAAGAAAAGACTTTGCCATAAAAGGGAGATGATTACAACGATGACAGATACACATACAACAGTACCGGCCACCTTTACTAACACTGCACCTGCACCATTCACACCCGCTGAACTTCCTCCGGGATTGGCACTCCAAAAGGTTGATGAACGCATCATGACACTAAATGTAGGTCCACAACATCCAGGCTCAGGACACATGCGTATCGTGGTGCAGATTGACGGTGACTATATTGTCGCATGTGATCCGGATCCTGGATATGTACACCGTGGTGAAGAAAAGATGGCAGAGTATCGTAACTATATTACAAACATACCTCATCTCGAGAGGCCTGTCATACATGACTCTTGTAACATTTTGTATCCCTATGTGCTTGGAGTCGAAGAACTACTTGGAATTGAGACTCCTGAGCGAGCTAAATATGTAAGAGTCATTGCTGCTGAGCTGAACCGTTGTATATATACAATGTACTGGCTTGCAATATATGGAATATTTTTGGGACACTCTACAATGTTCATGTGGCCTGCAGGTGACAGAGAATTATTAATAGACTTGATGGAAAAGATGACTGGTGCTCGTGTCACGCATGCGCATTTTGTGCCAGGTGGAATCAGAAACGATCTTCCTCCAAACTTTGAGGATGTCTGTATTAGGCAGGTGAACTATTTTGAAAAACGAATTCGTGAGTATGCTGATATCTTTTATGACAATCCAATATTAATATCGCGTACAAAAGATACTGGAGTACTGTCACGTCAAGACGCAATTCGCCTTGGTACTACTGGTTCTGTACTGCGTGCAAGCGGTGTGGATTATGATGTTCGTAAAAAAGAGCCATATGATGTATATGATGAGCTTGATGTCCAAACAAATGTAATGACTTCTGGTGATTCATATGCTCGCTCACGTGTTCCTTGGCTTGATATGCTTGAGAGTTGTAACATAATCAAAAGTGCGCTTGAAAAGATGCCAAAGTCTGGTTCTGTGCGGGTCAAATTAAAACCAAACCCAAAGGGCGGTAATGACACTGTATACAAGCGCGTAGAGTCTGGACGTGGCGCCCTTGGTTGTTATATTGTATCTGATTCAAAACCAGAACCATATCGTGTAAAGATGAGTGTTGGTTCGTTTAGAAATCTTATTGCACTGCCATATCTACTCAAGGGTGAAAAACTTGGTAATATGCCGTCTGTATATTGGAGCCTGAATTATTGGCCAGTGGAGGCTGATCGTTAATGTCAGTTATTGCACCCAACTTTAAACTAAGTGAATTTATAAAATCACTTTTTGACAATGCATTTTGGGCACTATTGCTTGCAAATTTGGTAGGTCTACCTGCCATAATGATGGTGCTGTTTTATATCGAGATGCCTGTGATCGATGGTGAACTTCTCACACCATTTCTTGCATTCACATGGTTAGCTGACCCATCGCGTATACTGCCAATAGTGCATGCGTTTATGGCAACTGACATGTTCCGTGTTATGGTATTTCCAGGATTTGGGTTTGCTGCTTTGATTGCCGCAGGGACAATATTTGTAGAGCGAAAGATGCTTGCAAAATTACAGCTTCGTGTGGGTCCATTTTACTGTGGCAAAGTAGAGGGAATACTTCAGTTGATGGGTGATGGTTTGAAACTTATATCAAAAGAGATAATCATCCCTGCAAAAGCAGACAAGCCAATATTTTGGGTCGCACCTATAATTTTTGTGGCTACTGCTGCTGCATTTGTGGCACTGATTCCTGTCGCACCTGGTTGGGTTGTTGCAGACGTTGACTTGGGTCTACTTGCAGTATTTGCAGTTATAGGGTTCTTTCCAATAGTGACTATACTCTCTGCGTGGTCTGCAAATTCAAAGTTCCCATTCATTGGTGGAATCAGGGCACTATTTCAGATGGTCTCATTTGAGATTCCATTAATATTGTCTCTTCTTGGTGTAGTTATACTAACAGGTACATTAAACCTCTCTGAGATTGCTGCTAGCCAATCATCATTCCCATGGATAGTATTTCTACCAATAGGTGCAATCGTATTCTTTACCACGATGCTTGCAGAACTAGAACGAATCCCATTTGATCTACCTGAAGCTGAATCAGAAATTGTGGCAGGCTGGCTCACAGAACTCTCTGGAATGATGTACGGGTTGGTACAACTTGGAACGTATCTTAAACTCTATGCATTTGCAGCTCTGTTTGTTGTATTATTTTTGGGTGGTTGGAATGGGCCTATGGTAGTGCCACCTTTCCCAGCGGAGATCATAACTGATGGTATTGTTATGGGTCCTGTAACTGCAAAGTTCCCTGGACTGCCACTATTCACACAGGAGATGCTAAATGGAACATTGTGGTTTGTTCTAAAGACCGTAGCAGTGATATTCTTCATATTATTGCCCAGAGGTGTGTTCCCTCGAATTAGAATTGATATGTTGCTTAGTCTAGGATGGGGCAAGCTTATAGGACTTGCATTTGTCAACATCTTTATTGCATTGGGCTTGATTTATGCTGGAGTTTTGGGACCTGGAGGTATGATACTGCAATGAATACTGCAACTGGAATTATACGTGCATTAAACTCTGGTGTTAAACACTTGGCTATCAAGCGATTTACACTACGATACCCTGAAGAAAAACTAAAGTTTGTAGGTGATGGGTACCAGTTTGACCCTTCTACTGGTGTAGGGATTGCAGGACTCAAGGGAAGACACATGCTCTTTCATGATCATTGTACTGGGTGTCAGTTGTGCTCTATTGCATGTGAGGGTGTTGCAGAAGCCATAGGAATGGTAAAGGTACCTGAAGAGCAAAAACAGAACAAAAAATCCATAATGCCGCAGATCGACTATGGCAAGTGTGTCTTTTGTGGATTGTGCGTTGATGCGTGTCCATTTTATGCGCTATACATGACAAATGACTATGAATTATCATCATTCTCAAAAGAGGGTCTCATATACACACCTGCCCAGTTGGCAGTAAAGCCGTATGTAAAGCAGGATGCTAGTATTCAGATAACTGATAGGGGTGCGACTCATGGCTGATCCTGTCTTTGTGGTTTTAGCAGTTATTACGATTGGATCTGCAATTGCCGCCCTTGAACTACGCTCATTAATATATGGCTCAATTGCTCTTATGGGAACACTTGGTGGCATTGCGGGATTCTTTTTGTTGCTTGACTCTACGTTTGTAGCACTGTTTCAGCTTGCAGTATATGTGGGGTCTATTGCTGTATTGATACTCTTTACTGTCATGCTTGTAAAACGTGAATTAATATTTAAAAAGATTGAAGACAACCGTCGCAGGTTTGCAGGTATTGCATTGATGCTTGTTGTGATGGTCGGAATTGGTGCTGTGTTTATAGACTCTGGCATCAAAGATATAACCACAGACGCACCCCCTGTTGACTTTAGGGAGATCGGTTCTGACTTTGTCACATATTATTGGCCTGCGCTTATCTTGATGGGTCTTATTCTTGCAGGTTCTGTGACTGGTGCACTGGTGCTAGCAAGGAGGGAGGATATAGAGGAGAATGGTCAACGAACTAGTTGATTTTACTCTAGTCTCCGTCGCCCTCTTGGGGATAGGGATCTATGGGCTTGCAGTAAAGCGCAATTTTATTCGAATGCTCTTTGCAGTGGAGATCATAATTAATGCGGCGAATCTGAATCTGGTGGCATTTGGCAGATTCATACCTGAGAGTGGTGGGCAGACATTGGCACTATTCTCTATTGCAATTGCTGCAGCAGAGGTGGCCGTAGGTTTATCGTTAATTATAGTGGCGTATAGGATGTATCAAAATGTGGATATTGCAGACTTTAGGAGCCTTAGGGGCTAGTTGGATGGTGAAAATATAATATGATGGATTATGCGTTATTACAAGCAGTCTTTCTACCACTGTTGCTATCTCCTGTTGCTTATGTGTTGGGACGCAAGATGGGACCGTCTCCTGCAATGTGGTTTACGTTTGCAGTCTTGCTGTATTCTACTGTACTTGTGATAACATCTGCAATTCAAAACGACGTGACAGAAGAGCATTACCCGTGGACTGAACTTTTCGGAGAGTTTGGATTCTTGATGGATGGCTTGGCATCACCGTTTGCAATTATCATATATGTACTATCTACAATACTTGCTGTATACTCTAAACCGTATATGATTCACAAGTTCAAAGAACAGTTTGAAGAAGAGCGACACACTGCGATCACTGCTACGGCAACGCATGAGGTATCGCATGGTAGTAGCAGTAATAATACTACTAGTAACCGCGACAACGCTGATGATGATGATGCTGCTGCTGTTGCTGCTGATGTTTCTACCCCTAGTAACTCAAATAATGCCAAAGCACTAGAATCATACATCAACGCAAAATCTGGTCTGTACTTTGCACTATATCTGGTATTTGCAATGGGTATGCTTGGAACAGTTCTTGCAACCAATTTAATCGAATTTTACATCTTCTTTGAGGTCATGCTCATACCTGGTTTCTTTTTAGTTGCATTGTGGGGTGATGGACCGCGTCGAAAGATTGGATTGATGTTCCTATTTTGGACTCATGCAGGTGCTGTTGTGCTACTTTTAGGCTTTCTTATGATTGGGCTGACGATTGGAAGCTTTGATTTTGCTGCTATTGATGAGTCTGTACTACCGTCTGATATTGCCTTGCTGTCTGGTGTTGCTATCACGATTGGACTTGGGGTAAAGTTGGCAGTCTTTATGTTTCATATATGGCTACCATACGTACATGGCTCGGCCCCTACTCCGATAAGCGCACTACTGTCTCCTGCAATGATCGGTATTGGTGCATATGGTGTGTTTAGATTGATAGTGGAGTTATTGCCTGCGACGTTTGCAGAATTATCCATATGGCTTCATGTATGGGGACTAGTCACTATGATATATGGTGGCGCCATGGCACTCATGCAAGATGATCTCAAACGACTATTGGCGTACTCGAGTATAAGTCAGATGGGATACCTTTTGTTTGGAATTGGTTCTGCGTCTGTACTCGGACTGTCTGGTGCAGAGATGATGTATGTCACACATGCATTGGGCAAAGGAATACTGTTCATGACCGCTGGCATTATTATTGTCAGAGTTGGCACACGTAGTATATCGAAGCTTGGTGGTCTAGCAGGTAAGATGCCAATTACTGCAGTGTGTGCTGTGATCGGTGCACTGACGATCATGGGTGTGCCCCCTACAAGTGGATTTATGGGCGAATGGATTCTATTTTATGGCGCCCTGGAGACTGCAATTGAAGAGGACTCTATGCTTCGTTCTGTTACGTTTGGATTGGGATTGGTTGCAACTGCGCTTACAATGTCTTATATGTTGTGGATGTTAAAGCGTGTCTTTTTTGGCAAGATGCCTGAGCATTTGAGCAACGTCAAAGAAGGGAGTTGGTACATGACTGTCCCGATGATGATATTGGCAGGATTTACTATTGTATTGGGCGTGTATCCTGATATATTTTTGGAAACTATTGTTCCATATATGGAGACATTATTTATCTCACCTGTAGCATCTACAGTGAGCGTAATTGATGCTGATGTATTGGGTGTAGGAGGAGGAGGAGTCGTATAATGGCAGAAGCAGAATTGGAATCATTTTTACCCCATATTGAAGCGATGCCTGAGGCTGCATGGTTGGTATGGATAATTCCGTTTGCTGCTGCCTTGTTGATGCCTGCAATAGGTAAAGGCTCTCAGCGAATAACTGGCTATGCTGCAGTTGGCTTTGCACTAATGTCGGCCCTTTCTGCATTTACGCTACTACCAACAGCGCTTGTCGGTGGTGAAATACATGATCAGATCATGTGGATTGAGGCCATTGGACTAAAAGCAGGCGTGCTTGCTGATCCTCTGTCAGCTATAATGGCAAACGTGGTTGCATGGATATCATTTCTGATTATGATATATAGCACTGGCTATATGAAGGGCGACAAAAATATTGTCCGATTCTGGTTTTGGATGTTATTCTTTATAGGCTCTATGCAGTTGATTGTACTATCTGATAATCTGTTGCAAGTATTCTTTGGCTGGGAGGGAGTCGGACTTGCGTCATATGCGTTGATCAGCTTTTGGTATCGTGACAAGCGCAAGGACCATGTTGGACAAGAGAATCGCCGTGTATTGGGGTTGATGGATTACTATGCACCCACGCATGCTGGCATGAAGGCATTCATCATGACAAAAGTCGGTGATGTAATGATGATTGCAGGAATGCTATTGATATTCTTGTATGCTGGCACATTTGGCTTTAAAGAGTTAGTGGGTGATACTGCATGGGCAGTTGAGATGTCTGCACAAGGACTATTGGTTCCTGCATTTGTTTTGTTGTTTGGTGGAGCTGTTGGTAAATCTGCACAATTTCCGTTAAATGAATGGCTACTAGAAGCCATGACCGGTCCTACTGCTGTCTCTGCATTGATACATGCAGCAACTATGGTAAAGGCAGGAGTATTTTTGGTTGCTCGTATAGGGCCAATAGTGTTTGCGTTGGGTGCTGCTGGTATACTAGCAGACCAATTCTTTGAGATTGTGGCTTGGGTTGGTGCAATTACTGCGTTGTTGCTTGCAACACAAGGTATGACGAATCCTGAGATCAAAAAAGTATTGGCATATTCTACTGGCTCACAGATAGGTTATATGATGATGGCCCTAGGCGTTGCTGGACTCTCGTATCAGTATGTTGATGGGTACACTGCGGGCTTTTTCCATCTAATATCACATGCAATGTTCAAAGCTTCATTGTTTATGGCAGCAGGCTCCCTTTTGCATGTGGTAGGCTCTAGATTCATGACTGATATGGGTGGGCTACGAAAACACATGAAAAAGACATATGCGTTTATGTGGGCAGCCGGTCTGGGATTGATGGGCGCACCATTCATCACAACTGGCTTTTGGAGTAAAGATGCGATATTTGCAGCCGTCTTTGAGTCAAGTTCTGAGTGGGCATTACCTCTATATGCAATTGCAGTACTGACTGCTGTGATCACTGCATTTTACACTACTAGAATGATTGGAATGGTATTCTTTGGTCCAAAATCAAAACACATTCAAAAGATGGAAGAAGATGGACACACTGTTCATGAAGCATCAATCTCAATGTGGGTGCCATATGGTATACTTGCAGTGTTGACTATTGGAATTGGTATAATTGGACTCTCTGCTGAGGAAGGACTGCATCATTTGTTTGATGTGTATTTAGCAGAGTCATTTGGAATACATGCTACTGCTACTACAACACTTGAAGAATCCATATTGCCAGAATTCTTGCAAGGATTGAATCCTGTTGCACTTGGCTCGTCGCTTGTCGCATTTGCAGTTGGAATTGGACTAGGGTACATATTTTACATTGGTAGGTTAGTTGACCCTGTACGATTTGTTAATTCTAATTTATTCTTTTATGCAATACACAAAGTCATACTCAATAGATGGTATCTGAATGCTATTGTGTATTGGTGCTTTGTTGTAGCACCTCTGTGGCTTGCACGTGGTGTGTTTAGATACTTTGAGAAGACTGCAATCGATTATGGTATGAACGATGGATTACAAAAGGCGACTAGCTGGAGTGCTCGGGTGGTACAGGGAACTCAGACTGGTGTCTCGCAGTCGTATCTATTTGTGTTCGGGGCTGGACTGCTTTTCGTGGTCTTGATATTGATGATGTAATAATGATGGTGATGAACGTGATGGTGATAAACATGATGATGATAATGATGGTGATAAACATGATGATGAATGTGATGGTAAACATAATGGCAATGATGAAAACAACAACAACAACAACAACAACAACAACAACGACAAACGTAATTGACATGATGAAAACAAACTCAATTACAACAAAGATGCCAAATGTGATTGGCAGTATTATTGATGTATCAAACATACATAATACTGATGTATCCATTGTAGCATACAATGATAACTGTATATCTAACAATATGTTGACCATACTACCACCCTCAACCTCTACGCATCATAATTATGATCAAACTTGTACTAAACATATAGGAGGTCTCTTGCCACAATGATCCCAATTGACTCTACACCTATGGTACTTGCAGCAATTTTGGGTGTTGTTGGCGTTGTGTTACCTCTCATCAGTATAGCACGTCGTGAATCTGGTGGCAGTTCTTCAAACACAATGTATGCTACAATTGCTTTTGGTACAATTTTAGTTGCGCTAGGATACGTGGGTTATCAGTTCATTGATGGGCAGATGAGTGCATCTGCACTATTCTCCGATGAGGTACTCTCTGATGATGCGTTTGGTGGATTTTTTGCAATTGTCATGTTGATAGTTGCTCTGTTTACTGTGGCAGGTTCATTTACATACATGCGCAAGCATGAGAATGCGTCACCTGCTGTATACTATTCTCTGATACTTCTTGCCACAATAGGAATGGTGCTAGTTGCATACTCTACTGACTTGGTTATGTTGTTTGTCGCATGGGAGTTGATGAGTATTCCAACATACATACTCGTTGGATTCATGAAACGAAATCCTGCCTCAAATGAGGCCGCCCTAAAGTACTTTTTGTTCGGTGCCCTGTCATCTGCAATTATCATTTATGGTATATCATTATCATACGGGCTGACAGGATCAACGAATATCGGTGATGTCATAAATGGTTATGCTACACTTGATCCGTCTCTTCTCCCACTTGCGTTATTGTCAGTTGGAATGTTGATTGCAGGATTTGGATTCAAGATGGGATTGGTGCCGTTTCATCAATGGCTGCCTGACACATATGAAGGTGCTCCTGCTCCTATCACTACACTACTTGCTGCTGCTACCAAAAAGGCAGGATTTGCTGCTGCCATTAGAATAATTATCATGGGTGCTGTTGCACTAAATACTGACTGGACTCTTGCATTGGGTGTGATTGCCATCATGACGATGACAGTTGGAAATGTTGCTGCTATTATGCAAAAGAATCTCTCAAGAATGCTTGCCTATTCTAGTATTGCACATGCAGGCTACATATTGATAGGACTAGCAGTGGCTCCACACAGCACACTTGGATTGCAAGGTTCTTTGTATCAAATATTCAATCATGCCATCATGAAGGGGGCCGCATTTATCGCAGTTGCAGGGATTGTGGTTGCACTAGCAGTCACACACATTGACAAGCTTGCAGGATTGGGACGAAGGATGCCAATAACTGCATTGGGACTTGTCATCTCACTATTTGCGCTTGCAGGTGTACCACCATTGTCAGGATTCTGGAGCAAGATCATGTTGTTTGGTGGGGCACTAGATGCATCTACTACTCTATGGTGGGCACCGTGGCTTGCCATTGCCGGTGTCCTAAATAGTGCATTGTCACTTGCTTATTATGGTTGGATTACACGAAAGATGTACTTTGAAGGCGAGACTCAAAAACGTATAGTAGAGCCCAAGCCAGTAATTGCTGTAATGGTATTTGCCATGATCTTTTTGGTGGGATTCGGAGTCTATCCCGAACCGCTGATACAGTTCGTTGAATTTGCCACCCCTGTAATTGATTGGTAGTCATATAATATTGATTGTTGTTTTATCTGCCAATCTTTTTTTTGTGTGGCCCCAAAAATAGGGCACTTTTGTATCCGAGTGGTTTGTGCACGTCAGTAGTTCGCAATGTGTTTTATATGATTTTATTTGAATAATCTGCAATGTCGTTAAACGTTGATGATCATACTTGATCAGATCAAATAGAGAGTGTAATATATGGGAACATTCTAGCACATTTGTTGTTATATGAAAAATGAGGTACTAGAACACCAATATGAATTGGGACAAGTAAATTATAAAGTTTTACGAAAATGATTCATCGATCTCGGACTAGACATACCAACTAGATATAACAGCAAGTATGGTGTGGATGATTATCTTGGTACACTTGCTACCATGTCACTTGACAACATGTGCGTAAATGCAGCAACACACAAAAGAAAACGCAATGAGGCTAACTATTTTAGAAAAGGAGAGCGCATAAACATACCATCTGAAAATACTGTGCTCAAATGCCTAAAGAGTGCAGATCTAGAGAAAGTAAAACAATGGGGTGACGAGAATGTCAAAGCAATGCTCAAGAATGCCAAAAAACACAACATGGTCAAAAAAGGTGGCACTATTGCAATTGATATGACCGGATGGGAATATTATGGCAAGGAACTTAAACCTGAGATCCTAAAAACAAAGCCCAAAAATGGCACTGCAAGATTTCATTCATTTATGACAGCACAAATGGTAAATCAAGCAGGTAATTGTTTGCACATCGTATGATCAGTAATGATAAAATGGTCACAGTATGCGTAAAACCATTGAAAAATTAATTCGAGAGGATGCACGTCCGGAACTTGGCCTCTTTGATCGAGGTTTTTACAACGTTGCATGCATAGATTGGTTCACACCTTGATATAAAGACAGGAATATAATCAAATACAAGTATGTGATTTACTTATTGCATTCAAAGAGCTTGGTTCACACCTTTAGAACACGTGGCATTATCGTCTTGCGGTGTGTACTACTGGACATCTGCATCTGAATCCGATAGAAGAGGTATGGGATATACTCAAGTGAGCAGTTGATGACGAAATTAGTTATGCGGATAAAACGACCCATCTAACTAGAGGGGCAGTTACGCGCCGCACTTCTTGCGGCCATGTCAGACATATATAAAAAATAATCACATGTTATTTACAACCAATTCATGACTTTGATCTGTGCTAAGACTTATGAGCGTCGTTATATGCTGGTGGGCACGCCCATGCCGGCACTTTTCGTCCTTTTTGTGGATCAATCAGAGGCCGTGTAACGAATTACGATAAAAGATGATCCTGTGTGCATAATAGTTTCATTAAAGATCCGATAGTTTTCTAATATTTTGTATTCATAATATGTGCTCAACTTCGAGATGAATATCAATCAAAATATCGGATCTTTAATCATATTAGTATGCATAAGTACGAGACAGAACAGAATACGCAAAGTCATTACTTGTCTAAGCCCGCTTCAAAAAACCAACCACGCTGTACTGCCACTGCCCGAAGACGCTGGGAAGTTTTCCTGATTTGACGGTTGGTGGCTTTTCCGAAATTAATCAATGCGTGTTCCTTATATGGCTCAGGATCAGGCACAACGTTCAGTCCCATGTGGGTGCATTCGTCCACGATCACCGCCATGACACCTCTAGACTCGCACTTGACTATGGTGGTATAATGCCGCCGTGCTTCCTCGGCCGTAATCTGATCTCCATCATAGACTGACAGGCGAGGATCACCATGCGGGGGACGAAACGCCTGAGAACCAATACGGTCCTCATTAAAAAATCTGGGATGAATCTGTCGATACAGTCGAGTTTTGCCATTCATTTTGACATCTATTATTTCACGTACTTGTCTGGTCAGCGACCCATTTCCAGTCGGCCGACTCATCTAGATCCAATGTTTTCTCGTCACTCTGGTCAGTGTCAGTATTGTAGCAGCTCCATTCGCCGTGATGATTACCAAGGTCTATCCCTAGACTGATCTCTCGCTTGCCTATACTCATTCCATGTCAACTCCGCCTTCCGGAGTAGGATACACGTAAGGAAGTGTTGCATTCTTTGGGTAATATCGACTAAAGATACCTGACAGCCAATCCAATCCCGAGTGGCTGGGGGCACTACCTTCTCCGTCCAACCAACCGGGTTGCATGTCGCGTAACTTGTCGATCTGTGCCGGCACATTCAATCTGTCAGACGCGGTAATGTGTTTACGCAGCGGTATCCTACTTTTATCATTGAGTTTATCAAACTCTTGACTTATCTGATTTGTGAGCGTATTGAGTTTTGTATCTCCAATTTGTGTACACTCATCAACTGTAGTTGCCATATTATTAGATGGATATGGTTTTATATATTACTAGTTATCTATATTACTAGTTATCTATATTACTAGTTATCTATATTGGTAACCGTTCACCCTTTCCCTCACACTCCGCCCCACAAGCCCAGAGTAGCAACAGACGCGGCTTTAACTTGATTATCTGCCCGTATGAAGCAAGCTCTTTGGACACAATAATAAAATCACATATTTGTATTTGGTCACATTCCTGCTTGTATATAGAATCCTGAATCTGCGCGACGTTTGACTTGGTGCTATTTTTTAATGACCATATCAGTCATAGAGCTTGGTTCATACAACAAGATCTGTGTGGTAAACAACGTTTAATGGATTTTCTAGGCACGAATCTTGGTTCATACCACAACACTACAAAATTCGGGATAATGTATCTTTTTATTATAATATGTATTTTGATCTAACAAGAACATGAAAAACGTAAAATACACAATACCATTCTTGGCATTGATTTTACTCGTACCTAGGGGTATGCATAACTCACTTGCACAAGGACCAATCAACGATCAGCAAGTTCAGGGTAATACTGGTAATGCGGAAGGTGAAACACATCTATTCGAAGCACTAGATGACGAACCTTTTTAATGATGTCTAAAATTGTATCATATAATAAGATTGCAAGTAAGATTCATGCAATTGTGCTTTTTTCTATGGCGGCCACCATAATTATGGCCACATGGATGATTTCATCGCACGGTTTTATTCTTGAATATTTTTTATCGTTTCATTTTACTTATGGTGTTATTTTTGCCTCGTCTGCTATAGCACTTGGCACGATACAGTGGCAGAGACACAGTGGCAGCATGTGGTATTGTGTATTGGCTTGGTATGTATCACTCCTCATTACCCTGCGCTTTTATCTTGGCACAGTCGCAACATGATCAACTATAGTAACTGATCTTGACAGTGGATGACGTAATCCTGAGATCATGCAACGGGATGAGAAATTACACTTGGCTTTTCTACTTTGACAAAATACCGTTTGAATACGATCGAACCGGGAAAAACAAGAGTGCAATGCCGGCATGACCCGCCACAACATCCCGACGGATCCTGCGCGTCCTGGGCACCGCTGCACTCATGCGGTATAATAGTCGTGAATCTTTACTGTCGGAATCGTCTTTTTCCTGACGGCGGCCCTGATTCTCCTGCGCACATCCGCGGCGTCCTCCATTATGATGCCCGACAGTCTGCCCTTGATGCCGTCCCACTGCGTCTCGATGGGGTTCAGCTCCGGGGTGTAGGACAGAATGAATTCAAACTGCATGTACACGTCTGTGTCCTTTGTAAACTACCTGAGCTTTGCCTTGCGTGATAGGCATAGACGTCGTTCTCCATCACGTCCAGTTTCATGTCCACACTTCTATTAAGAGGTTGGGATTATTTGAGTCACTAAAATAGGGTGGGCCCGAAGGGCCCCGGTGTAGCTGTAGGAACGAGCTCATACAAGTAACAACGGCAGAAAGCGAACCGGGACGCTTACAATATCTCTGCCACTCTTTTTTCTCCTCAGAGCTCCGCTTAGATGACTGGGAACGAACTTGGGCATGCAGTCATCTATTTGGCATCGGATGCCGAAAAGCGCCCTATGAATAGAATAGTACCGCTCTCATCGTCTTGTATGACAAAAATGAATGGGTGATCCGCCGTGAATCTGACTGGTTCTGGCCTTTCCCCTTCAGTCATAATCATAATGGTGGTGACTGCGGCGGCTTCCGTTCCCTCCTCGTTTATGTCGACAAACGCATCCTGAAATGCGCTGGAGACGAACAGATTTCCAGTCATCGCAAGATCTGCCATGCCCGAAAAGTCTGCGCTGTTTGGATCAAAGACGCGCGGAATTCCAAGGTTACTGAGATATGTACCGAGCGGATAATGGGTTTCTGCCTTGAACTTGGGCATCAAGACTATGACCTCCGCAGGATGCAGCTGCTGCCGCCATGCGTCAATCTTTTCTGCAGATATTGTCTTCTCCAGTTGTTCTATGGTGTTTCTCTCCGACGGCAAAAACACCAGCATTGAGAGCCTGTCGCCCTCATAGGGCATCTGCAGGACCTCCACCCCGTCTGACTCGACATAGTTGAAAAAGTCGTGGTTTTGCATAAAGTCTATCTCGGCCGTAGCTGTATCGTTTTTCCAGAATGTGTCTGTCCCGGTGCTGTTTGGATCAAATTGCGTCACCCACGTTCCTTTGAAGTATATGGCGTTGTTCAGCACGGCCACAGTGAGCGGACCGAGGTCACTTGCCTCCACTACTTCGGTTATCTTGTCGTCCGTCTTGTCGGCCGCCCAGCCGTTTATGCGCTCCGCGCTCCCCTTGGGATCACCTGCAAAATCAAGCGTCTCAATGTCTGCCAGATATACATCACGCACAACATCCGTGTACGTGTCGTACGGAACGAACCAATTGGCAGGCCACAAGGCGTTTGCAGTCTCGAGGGTGGCATTGGGATCGTCGCGGTTAATTGAGGATATTGTCTGGACGACGTGCTCGTGACGGGCTTCCACATTCGAATAAAAGCCAAACATGCGCTCCATCTCGGCGGCAGTCTCGGCCCGCGCGCCCTCGTACAAGAATGAAAAGGCCATGTACATGCTAAAGGGGGAAAAGAAGATGGTCTCTTCCTTGTGGTCCGGATCCCCCGCTATCTGGTTATACATGTCTATTGCGAACGCGTTATGGCGCATCGTGGCCTCGCGTGGGGTCGCGGGATCCGAGTATGGTGTGTCCGATGGTGCATGTGTAGGGACAGGCGGTTCTGTGGTCTGGGCTGCAGGAATCTCTGCTTGCTGCAGTGCGCCCGGATCGTCCTGCACGGGTGCGTTCAATGTCAATCCCACGTACGCGACGGCGACCACTACTACGGATACGGTGACTATGGCAACTGCCAGCATTCGGCGTCTGCTCACTGTATGATCACCGTGTACATGGCGCGCTCCAAGTTCTGGCCGTCATGGCCTGTGATCATAAAGGCGTACGTGCCGGGCATCATGCTGGACGTGCTTATCGACCGGGAAGTCTTGACTATAAGCGCCATGATGCTGTCTTGTTATGGGACACTGTTTTTAAACGCTGTGTTTGCTGGCTTAAATTAAGATATCTTTATATATGCAGGAGTATAATAAGATAGCATGGAAACACACAAGAGGACGGCGCGCGGGACGCTGGACGCGTACTGCGATCTGCTTGCAAGGAGCGCCGAGGTGTTATAAACAAGTACGTCAGCACTATATCCAAGGATGAAGTCGCCGAGAGGCCGACCGATATGGGAAACAGTACAGACACAGAGAATGACACTGCCAAATACAACAATCGCAAACGGACCGCAAAGACATCAAACAAGGCTAGGATGCTAAGCAATCCGGAGGTAAGCAGGTGGCACACCAACATGGCAAGAGGATCTGCCATTACAGCGGACATCACGCTCAGGCGCCTTGACGTGTTCTGCAGGACCCACCAGATGAGTCCCATGGAACTGGCTGGCTTGGGCATGAAAGATGTGCGCACCGCAACAAACCTGTTGGAGGACCACATAACGTGGATGGAGGACAAAAAGTACGCCCCCAGCTACGTCAACAGCTACGTAAAAGCGGTAAAGTCATGGCTGGCGCACTTTGACGTCGAGATAAGGCGGAGGATCAAGGTCAGGAACATGAACCAGACCCCGACGCTGCAGGACGAGCGCGTCCCGGACGCATCGGAGATTGCAGAGGTCTTTGCAAGGGCGCCACTGCGAACCGCGGCGATGATCTCGCTGATGTCAAAGTCAGGCGTGAGGCCAGAGGTGATGGGAAACCATGACGGTACGGACGGATTGAGCATGCGCGATCTGCCAGACGTTGTAATACATCAGGGCGTGGCAAAGTGCATCAGGATGCCGTGCCAGATTGTGGTACGGGCCGATCTCTCAAAGACTAGGCACCAGTATTTCACGTTCCTGACCGCATCTGGCACGACAAAGCTGCTTGCGTATCTGAACGACAGGCTGGCGTGCGGCGAGCCGCTGCACGGCGAGTCGGCTGTGATAGCGCCCGACCACAGGCACCTGCAGCACCGCACCAGACATGCGCTCAAGACGTTCATCACGACGCTACAGATTGGCAAGGAGATCCGCAAGACATTCCGCCCTAGGTTTCAGTGGAGACCGTATATACTGCGGGCCTACTTTGACACGCAACTGCTGATCGCAGAGTCAAAGGGTAGGATTGCACACGACTTTCGCGTCTTCTTCATGGGCCACAAGGGAAGCATGGAGGCAAGGTACACGACCAACAAGGGAATGCTGCCGGAGATGCTGACCCAGGAAATGCGCGAGTCCTTTGTGAGATCCGAGGAATTTCTGGACCTGGAGGATCACATGACGCACGAGCAGCACGACATGATGCAGAACCACAAGCAGGAGCTACAGGATGCAATACAGAGCGCGACGCCAGAACAGCTGGGCCTGATGCTAGAGGCGCTTAGAAAGAGCGCCGGCAATATGCAGAGTCCGGCTTGCCACCAGCAGAACAGACCGTTGCAGACGCCGATGCCGCAGAGCGCCTGATTGTACAGCACGGATGGCGGTACGCGGGCACGTTGCCAAACGGCAAGGTCGTGCTACAGCGCCAGCGACAACAACCATCACAGCAACGACAACCAACAAGGAGCTCGTTCCAGATGTAGGAGTGGGCCCGAAGGGCTTCGATCCCATGGCTCACCGGTTATGAGCCGGTTACTCTACCAAGCTGAGTTACGGGCCCTCATCAAATGTACTTTATACCGAGGTATAAAATGTTGCTAGGTGATGTACGTAATCAATTTCAATGTACAAAATATTAACACTAATCAATAACAACTACGTATAAAGTTAAAAAATAATATATCATTATCAACAACATGTCAAAAAAACATAAAACACATCAGTTAAAATTAAAGGGGATATAGACACATCAGTACAAATCAAAGTAAAAAATTAAAATAAAAAGTGGTGTTACTTGCAGTATTCTTCATAGCATGAATCAAGCAACAAATTTTGTGCAGAGACTGATTTTGATGCAGTGTCAAGTAGTAAAGATGCAGATTCACCACTAGGGTTCAACACAACATCATCAAAGTCCTCAATTATGTGCTGCCACAATGCTGCATGTCGAATATCTGCCTCTGTATGTAGATCAAAGTATCGCGTAGATTGCTCATCCACAATGCCATAGAATGATTCTAGTCCATCAAGTTTGGTCTGACTTACTTTTGGAATCTGTTTCTCAAAAGCATACATTGCAGAAGCTCCGGCATAAAAGCCAGATGCACTCATCAAACTCCCAAGATCGTTGACTGCTTGTGATGTCTTTGGTAACCCCTCGTAACTTGTCAGTTCTGACTCAGATACGCCCAGCCGATCTGCAAAATCAATCCACGGTGATATGTGATCTGACTCTTCTTGACGATTCTCTTCTAATTCAGCAACAAAAGGTGTAGATTCAGGAGCAGATTCAATTATCGCGTCCATGAATTTTGGAACAGCTTTTACTAGCTGAAAGTACTCTTTAGAGTATCCTGCAAGAGATGCCATTGATAGTTCACCAGCAGACCACATCTCATAAAATGGATGTTTGAGGAGGCTTCGTTGTTCAATTACCTCATCGATGTACCTTACAAGGCTCATATTTGGACTCTCAAATAACACTAAAAAAATCTTTGGAGTTATTATTTAAAAACAAGAGGAAACTTTCGTATTTGTGAATACTGAAATTGATCATGCATATAATGCACCATAATATCATAATAACTCATTTCACATTGAAATGATGAAAGTGCATCATGCTGTATGAATTATAATAACATGGTAGTATAATAATCATTAATAATAATAGTAATAATAATAACAATAATAACAGTAATAATAATAACAGTAATAATAATAACGTCGTATAATCCGATGATCGTCAGCGTTGTTTGTCAATAACATCTCGCAACGAATGTATATGATCTGGTGTCGTACCACAACACCCACCTATAATTCGAATGCTACGATATTTTTGTATGATATCTGACATTATATTTACCATCTCTGCAGGTTGCAACGGATACTCATCGGCATTGTCCATATCAGGTATGCCTGCATTTGGAACAACTAGTAATGGATGACTACTATTCTCATCACGCCATTGTATAGAATTTATCATCTCTTCAGGTCCTGTGTTACAATTCAAGCCAAATACATCGATTCCCATGCCAGATATAGTAACATAAGCAGATTCAGTAGATGTACCCATCAACATCTTGTTTGCTTGTGCAAGTGTAATATTAGCAAAGATAGGAATGTCAGTGTCAGTGCGTTTTATTGCACTCATCGCAGTTTTTAACTCTAGTATATCTTGACTAGTCTCTAAAACTAAAGCATCAACACCACCACGTATCAATCCCGATGCTTGCAGATAAAACGCATTTTCCAGATCATCAAGTGACATCTCTACTTCTGGTGGGTTTTTCATAGTTGGCATATAGCCAGACGGTCCCATACTACCAATCACATATTTATTATCAAATAAGTCGGCCACCGTTCTTGCCAAACTAGCAGCATTTTTGTTAAAGTCTGCTGTTTGATCACCAAACCCATACTCATCGAGTTTTATCTTATTAGAACCAAAAGTGTTAGTAGTTATACAATCAGCACCGGACTCTAAATAATTTCGATAAACTACTTGTAACCATTCTGGGTGTGTGACATTCAAGCCATCATTGAATCCTTGCTTGTTTCCTGGAAAGTCACTATCTACAGGGTTGTGTTTTTGTAGTTGTGTATCTATTGCGCCATCAAACAACAATATCTTGGACTTTAGATCATCTCGTAGCATAAAGAACAAACAGACAATACAGCATCTTAATATATGTTATAGTGCAAAAATATTACAAATACCAATTAAATTAATATAAAAGATCATTTATTTTAAGTAGAAATAAAAATCACAAACAAAAATACAGATCATAAATTACATGTAATTATAATACGAATAATTTGATAACATATTTACAAAATCATAAAATGATTTTTATATATATCCAGAGTTTTCTGATATGTTATGTTTATTATATGCACTTGTAACTAGTCACCAAGATGTCTACAAGTAAAACCACCTGTTCACTCAAACAACAACATTAACCACAACAACAACCACCACATCAAAACACTGCAATTCAGGTGTGATCAATGATTGCAAATTTAAATCTCTTTACCAAAACATGCATCTAGATGCATTAACAAAGGATTTTATGCTAAAATATTAGAATATTGATGTTGTTCCAGTGGTGTAGACCGGTCAAGCATACTGCCCTTTCAAGGCAGTGATCCCGGGTTCAAAATCACACGATGAAAGTCCCGGCTGGAGCACCAAGATTTAATTAGTTGAGATGTAATTTTTAATATAGGCAGACCTTTATGGAAAGCGAGAAAGTAGAGATTAATCCACTTGCAGAGGCTTATGGAGATTACATAAAGAGAATTAATAGTGCACTTAACTATGAGCTTGCACTATACAAAGAATCAGAGTTCATAGAGCCACTAGAATACTCACTTGAAGGCGGTAAGAGAATTAGACCTTTGATATTGATACTAGCTGCGGAGTGTGTAGGAGATGTAGATGAGAATGCATTCACAGCATCATGTGCAGTAGAATTTTTGCATATGGAGTCCATAATACATGACGACATTATAGACAATGAGACGGTAAGAAGACAAAAGGATCCATTTCACATAAAATATGGGTATAATACAAGTATACTTACAGGTGACTTTGTTCTAGGACTCATACTAGCAATATGCTCTAGGCTAGACAACTCTAGAGTGACAAAAGATTTAGCTACTACTGCAATGTTGATGAGCGAAGGTGAGATGATAGAGGGAATGCTAGAGACAAGTCAAGATGTGACGTTTGATGACTATCTAAAGGTCATAGAATACAAGACAGCAACAGCATTTGAGGTTGCATCTAGGACAGGTGCCATAATGGGCGGAGGTACAGAAGAGCAAATAGAGGCTCTCACAGAGTACGGACGAAATATCGGAATTGCATACCAAATAAGAGATGATCTTCTTGATTGGAAGAACGAAGACAAACTGTTTAATCTCTTGATAAAACACAGCTCTGATCCAAGACACGTGTTTGACAAGATGGAAGAACTGTTAACACAGTACTCTCAAAAAGCAACAAATGGACTGAGAAAGATTCCAGACAGCTCTGCAAAGGAGGGTTTGGAGAATCTAATAAGGCTCACATCATACAAAATGTGACAAAAATTTCAAAACAAAATTAATTTCATTATTGTGTCCAAAGAGCTTGGCTCACACGATTTATTGTATAGTGGTCATCCAACTGATCTATTTAATTTTTAAAGTGGTGTTTGGAAGAGATGTTGCTGCGATGAAGAATCAGAGTTAGTCTGAGATTGATGATGTAAAGGCATTTGTCTGAGCAGACCATTTTTAAATAATTATTTTTTAATTTTAATAATCCTTGACACTTGTAATCTTTTTACAAAACCACAGAAATTTATTTTAGATCATATCAATAAATTTATGCCTGAAGTATGGCTCAATTATGGTAAGACCGAAGTTGCTTTGGATATTATGGCCGAGAATCTTGATGTAATACTTGGATCAAATACTGTCTTAAATAAACCCACATTGCAACCGGTTGAGGGTGATGTCAACTCACATACTCTCGATGATCATAATGATGATAATTCTCAAAATTTTGATACTGTTGATGACGCCGCTAAAATTATGGATGATACTATTGAAACTACACCTGACCCCACACCTGACCCCACACCTGATACCGCACCTGACCCCACACCTGATACCGCACCTGACACTCCAAACACCATAAACAACACACTTGACACTTCTAAGATCGTAGAACGATTAAGTACGCTTGATATTACAAAACCACTTGACCTAGTTTTAATGCACGACACCCATGCAATCCGGCAGATAGTATCAACATTGTTTGATATGTGTGAGCAGCGTTCTGTTCCGTTCCCAAAGATACTGGCAGATCGAGATGTGTGGCTGAGCCTCAAATCCGGACTACCAGAAGGTAGTGTTGTAAGTGAATTTGTATTACAATCACTGCATCGTATGTCTGGTGACAATCCTGTTGACGAAGATCATGTCGACACACAACATACCGACTCCAATCATCGTAATTTGATCTTTGTAGCAGAAGCAGAATTTGATGGATTATTCGGATATGAGACTGTTGCAACTAGACTAATACGCAAGTTTGGACGCGATGAGATGCTTGTAGCATATACAAAGCGAAATAGCAACACACCATCTCCAGGACAGCACACAAAATGCCTTGATGAAGCTATTGAATTTGTTGACTGTTTTGAGATTCAAGGAATTGACATTGTTGCCAATTTAAATGGGATATGTGACATTTTCATAGGACACCCATCAAAAACCACTTTACAGGCTTGTGCATCATTAGAATCAAATTCTATAATTGGTATTACGGGGCATCAAAAGAGTGCCATAGTTAGTACTGGCAAGACCTCTAGTAATCTGACACTTGGTAATGCACTCTCATCTATATGGAATAGTCGTGTTGCCGTGCGCAATAATGGTTTGTTTGTATTGGTTGCAGAGTGCTCTAACGGACTCGGTTCTGCTGCACTGCAAATGTATGTGGAAGGAAGACTGTCAATTGATAATCTACTTAACCCGTCTACATACATTGACGGAATGGAAGATCTGTTATTTTTATCAGAAATCAAAAAGAATTTTCAAATAGCCCTGATCTCCGTACTACCTGAGGTATACACAAACAAGCTTGGATTCGTATCGATGATGGGAATGAAACACGCACTTGAATACATGCACAAGACTCAGGGTGCTCGTCACAAATCCATTGTGGTGATCGATGGATCTCGTTTGTTGTTACGATAAAAATGGTATTGAGGATGGAATAGGCGTACATATTACTGCAAGCCCCACCACTACCACGTATGCAATTTTTCTGTTCTTTGGAAGTGGTGTTACCTCATCAAGTGGTGTTGCACTTGGATTTCGCATGCTCATAAACAGTATCAAAACTGCCATTATCCAGTATCCCAATATGACTAGTATTGCCATACTACCATATGTGGCATATTTGTGCATATTTGGACTCATAAAAGTTCTTGCCATATGCCCACCATCAAGCTGCCATGCAGGCAACAGGTTCAAAAATGTAATCAAAAAACCCACCCATGCTGCAAACATCACTGGTGTCATTATAACCTCGTGTCCCTCACCACCTTTGCCAAACATGGCCAAACTTGCAGTTAAGAGCAAGGGCTCTCCATGATTCCATTCACTTAACATTCTACTCTCAAACATGCCTGCTGCAATCTCGTCTCCTATAGTGGGTGCAGTGTATGCGCCATATACTGACACAATAATGGCAATGGCTAATCCTGCAACGGGTCCTGCAATAGCCACATCAAATAGTATGGCACGATTAATTGTAAGCCCCTTTGATTGGATAAATGCACCAAATGTGGGAATTCCAATTACGGGCAAACCGGGTATAAAATATGGCCACGTGGTTTTGAGTCCATGTATTCGTGATGCTATAATATGTCCTGCTTCATGCACACCGAGTATTCCTAGTAATGCTACTGTGTATATAATGGCAATCTCAAGTGGATCTCCGATCTCAATTATATTATTTGTACTTGATGTGCGCCAAAATCCATCTATCATAACAAATGCAATTACCACACCAAAGAGTATTCTTGGGGTCCATGCTGCATCAAGAAGTCTATGTGGTTTTTGTTTTTGGAATTTTTGTACTATGATGTAAAGTGAGTCGTGCACCTTTGTCATCTTTGCCATATACTCTGTGCCCTCTAATGTTCTTGCAAGTTTCTCAAAATTGGATGATGATTCAAAACTATTATCGTTTATCCTAAACTCTAGTGTAAATTCTGTTTTTATGATTTGCGTCACATCAAATAACGACTCTATTGTCTGTATGACATCTGTATGTGGTTCTACATCTTCCATGACTTACAATACCTATAATGTTTATTGTCTCTTATGTGCTTTGAATTAAATATAAAGTGTCTGATATGCACATATGCAAGATGTCTTAAGAAGTGTGGGAGATTGCACCATAAGACGCGCAGACACTCTTGATATTATTTCTGTAATGGAGATAAATCTTAAGACATTGCCAGAACATTATTCTGATTATTTTTATGAGGCTATACTTGCAGAGATGCCAGAAGCATTTTTGGTGGCACAAGTAGATGATAAGATAGTCGGATATATCATGTGTAAAGTTGAGCATGGATTTTCAAACTTTCGGAAACTTGGATTTGTCAAAAAAGGTCATATGGTATCAGTTGCTGTATTAGATGAGTATCGAAGAGGTGGAATTGGACGTGTATTGGTAGAAGAGTCGATAAAAGGAGTGGCCATGCGTGGATGCGACGAGTTTTATTTAGAGGTGAGATGTAGCAACATGTTAGCTGTCCGGCTATATGAGCGACTCGGTTTTGAGGTAAGACAGAGACTTGGTGCGTATTACAAGGATGGTGAGGATGCGTACTTGATGTCAAAAGAAATAAATTAAAACTATATGTATATACATCTATTTTTATTTGTTTTTATGTGATGAGTAATATATACAAAATCTAAAATATACCACATTTTGTCTTTATTTTGTGAAAGTCAAAGTCATAAAATCGACTTCTGCAAAGTCCAATATTGACATGATCTGTGGATTTGTCTTTTCTGATGATAAAAATAAACTGCCTTTGTTTCTTGTTGATATGTTTGATCATGATGATGATGATGATAATAATAATGATGATAATAATGCTCTATTATCTGCCCTCATATCTCAGTCTGTCTGTGATATGTCAGGTAAACGTGGACAAATTACACTAATCCCAACATCTTTAAAAAAACCTGCAAAGCGTATACTGCTTGCTGGCCTTGGCGAGCGCACAGAACTTACACTTGACACCATACGACACGTATCTGGGATAATTGCAAAAAAGGCAAAAGAGTTAAAGCTAGGCGAGTTTATTGTTGTGCCCCCAACTGAAACTGATCTCTTGTACAGTGATATTGCATCTGCTATTGCAGAAGGATCTGTTATGTCTACGTATGGATTCAACAGTTTCAAAAGTAAGATTGACAAGTTTGATGATGATGATGCTCTTATTGTCGGCAAGATCCCAAAAGACAAACTAGCAGATGATAAATCTTCTATTGATGCTATACTGTCTGAGATACTAGCCACATCCAAAAGATCAGAGTTCACACAACGACTACCAATTCCACACCCAAATCTTTCCATTTTAATATATAATGACAACAAAATAGAGCCAATTAACACCATATCTGATGCAGTACGCACATCTGTCATTACATCTTATGGGAACTTGTTTGTTCGTGGTGTGGCTAATCTACCTCCTAACATATGTCCACCAAAAATGCTTGCAGATATTGCACGTATACTTGCAAAAAAGAACAACCTAAAGTGTACAATAATCCCAAAGTGTAATCTCAAAGATCGTGGCTTTGGTGGAATTACAGCAGTAGGACAAGGAAGTAAAAATGAACCCTATTTGATAATACTAGAACATTCTGGTTCTAAAAAGAAAAGCACTAATAGCAAACCCATAGTTCTTGTTGGCAAAGCAGTCACATTTGATACGGGTGGAATATCGATAAAGCCTGGTTCGGGTATGGATGAGATGAAGTTTGACAAATGTGGTGGATGTACTGTCCTTGGTATAATGAAGACTGTCTCTGAGTTGGGATTGCACAATAGAGTAATTGGCATCATACCTGCAGTTGAGAACATGCCTGGAGGTGAGTCGTATAGGCCTGGTGACATAATAAAGTTGTACAGTGGTAAAACTGCAGAGATACTAAACACTGATGCCGAAGGACGATTAATATTAGCAGATGCCTTGTCGTATGGTGAACAACACTACAAACCAAGTCAGATAATTGACTTTGCCACATTGACTGGCGCCTGTATTGTCGCACTTGGCACAAATGTGGCCGGTATGATCTCAAATGATCAAAATTTGGCAGATCAAATAAGAAAGTCCTCACAACACACCTCTGAATTAGTATGGGAACTTCCACTTGACCAAGATTATATGGATATGATCAAATCTTCTGTTGCTGATATGAAGAATATGGGCATTGGGCGTGCTGCTGGAACTATTGCCGCTGCTGCATTTTTAAAGAATGCCATTAATGATGATACTCCTTGGGTGCATCTTGATATTGCTGGTGTGGCGTGGATGCAGACTGCAACCAAATCGCGCTCTTACAAATCAAAGGGTGCAACAGGATTTGGCTTGCGATTAATAATTGATCATTTACTTAAGATTGATCGCAAAAAATGACAATCTAATATCCTCGACTATTTCGGTCAGGTTTATCTACATTTGGATTTCTCCATCCGTGTTTCTCCATCATGTGGTTTAGTAGTCTTATGTCATTGTCAAATTTTTGGCCGCATATAGCACAGATTGAACTCATAATATCTGTCTTATACCATACTATTAATTTTGTATCATCTGAATTACCGCAGTAATTACATTTGAATTTTTTTGTGTGTGTTATTGAAATTTTGGTGTGAACCAACCTATTTTGGCATAATAACAAGATCATATATTTTTAAGATGCATCATCAGATGGTGGGCCAATGATTTTACACAACTCCTCCCAGACATTTAGTCCACGCAGCTTCCACGTCTCAACACAACTGAGCATCACACAGAGATTTTCTGCTCCCTTGTCACTCTTCAACTGCAGATGACTGTTCCTCTGACCTATTACAGGTTTCATTGACTGTTCTCCAATATTTGTGGTAGAGTAGACAAATGGATACAAAACAAATGTAAAAAGTTCGGGCGCTGCGTTTTTTAGTGTGGTGCCAAACTTTTTCATTATTTCATATCTGCTTTTTTTGTATCTAGATATTATACCACATAACCATTTTTGAAGTTTTGTAACATATGAACGCCTACTCTTTAAAGAGCGGTCGCCACGAGTCCATTTGCGCAACGCGATAAATTTTCTGTTCAACTCATTGTACAGATTGGTAGCAGATTCAAGTTCACTACGATTTGAAATAGTTCTACTCTCCCGCACAATGTGTTGTGTGCAGCGCTGTTTTATGTGATTTGGAAATACAGTATCATATCCACGGTATCCATCTCGACTTATTGCACCAATACAATTTTTGGCCTGTGCTATGAGATCTGTTGCACTACGATTCTGAGCGTACATGTACGCTACAGTGTCATCGTTTCTAACTGCCATTATCCATCTTTTGGGCTCACCTTTGTATTCGGTCTCATCCATGATTACTGATCGTGATTTTTCTAATTCTGCCATGAAACCATCTCTTATGGGTTTTAGCATTGCAGTTTGACGGTCGTATATATTGCGAATTGTCGTATCAGAAACATCTAGTTTGAACAGATTCTTTAAATCTTCTGAAACCATTTTAGGGGTCTTTCTGTGCGTGGATTGATATGTTACATAGCGAATTACAGAGTAATCGAACTGACCTTTTGGTGGAAGGTTATTTTTAGCTTGAAATTTTGCACCACAGTCAAGACAATTGTACTGGGCAGTTTTGTGTAGTGTGACAGTGTGAGGGACAAATTCAGGTATCGAAACTATTGTCCGTTTTTTATCCTTGTGGAGGTCTTGTATGTTGTTTTTACCACACTCTGGGCAACATGTAGCAATATGTCTCTTTTTTTCTGTTGGTTTGAATATATGAGTGCCACCATTATGCCCTAAAACACCACTTCGTTTGTTGGGTTTAGCCTTGTCAGTCTTTGCACCATTTGTGTTGTTTTTGTTTTGTGCAGATGTTTTTGACTTATTATTTTTTGATTTATTGTTTTTTGATTTATTTGGATGTATGGCGCCCTGCTTTGATGATGGTGTATGGGCATTCTCATAATAGTTGAGCTTTGTCTCATAATTTTGTATGGTTGTGTCTTTTTTCTGACTTTGTTTTTTTATAGCAGTGTTATTCTTTTCTAGGTTTGAGTTATCTTCTTCTAATGTATTGACACGGCTCTTTAATGTATTTATGATATGATCTTTTTTCTTTAGCTCTTCATCTTTTTTCTTTAGCTCTTCATCTTTTTTCTTTAGCTCTTCATCTTTTTTCTTTAGCTCTTCATCTTTTTTCTTTAGCTCTTCATCTTTTTTCTTTAGCTCTTCATCTTTTTTCTTTAGCTCTTCATCTTTTTTCTTTAGCTCTTCATCTTTTTTCTTTAGCTCTTCATCTTTTTTCTTTAGCTCTTCATCTTTTTTCTTTAGCTCTTCATCTTTTTTCTTTAGCTCTTCATCTTTTTTCTTTAGCTCTTCATCTTTTTTCTTTAGCTCTTCATCTTTTTTCTTTAGCTCTTCATCTTTTTTCTTTAGCTCTTCATCTTTTTTCTTTAGCTCTTCATCTTTTTTCTTTAGCTCTTCATCTTTTTTCTTTAGCTCTTCATCTTTTTTCTTTAGCTCTTCATCTTTTTTCTTTAGCTCTTCATCTTTTTTCTGTTCAAGTTGCTGAATTTTCTTTTCATATTTTATTTTTAATTGAATACATGCATCGTCTGCTTTGTTTGGTCTTTTTTGACTCATAGTATTGGTAAAAACCTTTGATCATATAAGTGTATTTATTATTTCCACTGATTTAGATAGATTAATTTAAATATGAGAAAAAATATTATCGTAAAACCTTAAAATCTAAATTATTTTATTTATTCATATTCAAATTTTAAATGAATATATCAGTCAGGGAGGTTGGTTCACACAAATTTTGTAATAAAGTAGAAAATGCCAGCACTGTTGCTTCCCAAGGGCTCTCGCATCTTAGTAGCACAACAGCGACATCAGGTTTGACTTCCAAGTTCGGAACGGGATTGGGTCGCACCCTGACGCTATGGCCGGCTTGTTATGTTATGTCTGAGACTTGCCTATTAACGTAACGAATTTTTAACTTGTGCAAACTCGTCAATCATTCTATAATATTTGGTATATCAGAGTTACAATAATGTCAAATATGATCTTCATTAAAATGATAATATTGTTGATAGTGTGATAGTTTTATAATATTTCGTAAAAAAAACTATTTTATACCTTTGATGTGGAGGGTCATTGGTTTACATGAAAAAAATCATCAGTGTATCCTTGTTTAGTTTGTTGATTGTATCATCTTTGATTGGTTTTGATATGGCAAATACACAAGGCGGCGATTCAAGTACAAAGATGTCTATCAAAGAGGCTAGTGCTCAAAAACCCTACCCGCCTGAACAAATAGGACGCCTCCCAACCTCAGACATGCTACCTGTATGGACACCTAATCAACCAGCACAACCAACTGGAATGCCAGCTGACATGAGTAACGTAAATGTTGTGTTTAATGTGGTTATACCATATCTTGGAGGTTGGATACATGAAGATGTCTCTCCATACTTTGCAGACCCCTCTGTTTCATTTCGCTATGTTACACTTATTCTAAATGTTGGATATGATGCCAGTGCACCCTATCACCCAACTGCAGTAGGTGTATACTCTAATATCGAAAATAGACCTGCAGCCGAATATGCCGATGATGAGAACATCAATGTAGCTGTAATGCATGCTCTATACCATCTTGCACTAGAACTTGATTCGAACAAAAAGGATCGTTGGGATGAAATGCTAACTAGTATAGGACTTGATCCTACTGATAGACGTGGTCTTGACCTTGACTGTAGCACCACTCAGACGATATCTGATCCAGTTGTAATTGGTAACTTTGCTGGAAAATGTGTCATCGAAGGACGTCAAAATGATGGATTTAACTATGGCAACACGTACTCTTACTCTGGAACTTATCCTATCATACCTAGTACCGTTAACTATACTCCTGTAAATACTGCTACCAATCTAGTAGACCCCTCAAAGTGGCAACCACAACTAGTAACCAAACATAACACACAGTTTGTACAACAGTTTGTAACCCCACAATGGGCAAATACAGAGCCATATGCAATAGGATTTAACCCTCGAGACATTAGAACACCTTCTCCTGTAAATAGTGACTATGCAAACAATATGGCCGGCTACAAGGCACAAGCAGATGAAGTAATTAATGCAGTTGCAGGTTTAACAGATGAGCAAAAGATGATTATCGAATATTTTGACAACAAGGCTCGTGAAGTATTGTTCTTTCCAGCAGTAGAGGCAATCAACCCTGAGACTGGCATGCCACACAGAACAGCAGACTTTTTCCGACTAGACTTTATGTTGCACATTGCACAGTTTGATGCAGGTATATTCACATGGCAAGAGAAAGCCATACATGATGCAGTACGCCCAATAACTGCAATTCAGACAATTTACGGTGACCAGATGATTCGTACATTTAACGGACAGATGGTATCTGGAAATGACTGGACATCTTATGCTGATGTCGGAGACCACCCAGAGTATCCGTCTGCCACTGCTTGCTTTTGCGCAGCACAAGCTGCGGCATGGAAACAGTATCATGGTGGTAGTGATACAATTCCAACATTCCAACATCCTCTGTTAGGTCCAGTACCTGGATTCACTGGTGTCCTACCTGCTGGCTCTTCAATATATGAGCCTGGCATAACTCCTCAAAACAACGTGACTGTAAACTTTGCTACATGGTCTGATTATGTTGATACGTGTGGTGAGAGTCGTATATGGGCAGGACTGCACTTTAGAGATGCAGTAGATGCATCAATTGAGGTGTGTGATGATATAGGTAATCTTGCGTTTGCATACTTTGATACTTTGCTAGATGGTACTGCACAATCGCCTAGAACTCCTGCTGTGGCACTAACCCCTGATTCGGGTGTACAAGAAACGATACGAATAGGTGCATTTGTTCAATATACAACTGCGATCGATGATACTCACAACTTGAGGGCAATGCAACTCTCAGTTGATGATCTTAACAGTGACTCTAGAATAATGACTGAATATAATGTACAACTTGTACCAATAGACATTACAGAGAACATCAACAATGCAAACTATGCTGGTATATCTACAATAATGCAAAATGCAGTTATCAACCAAGGTATCACGAACTTTATAGGCCCCGGTGACAGTGTAGCACTCGTGCCTGCAAAACTTGTCTCTGATCAGATTCCAAATACTGTATTGATATCTGCTGGGTCATCTGCACCTGTGATACCACGTCTTAATGCTCCTCCGATTTATCTCAATGATACTAGTGATGGCGTATTTAGACTAGTACCAAGTGACACACATCAGTCTGAAAATCTTTTAAATTTTATAGTGAGTGAAGGAAAAGAAAAGTTCATTATACTAGTTAGAGATGAATGGACATCAATTGTAACTAGTTTGATTCCAGATTCTGCTAGTGAATTGGTTGATTATCCTCTGATACCTTTTCCTAGAGCAGAAATCTTTGCAAATAACGAATCTGTTGCCATTGCAAGCCATTTAACATTTGCACAAGATCTTGACAACAGATTAAGTGGCTTGATAACATCTCAAGGTGACGCGGATGATGTGGCAGTCTTGTTTATAGGATATCCACTTGACTTTGAGTATAGTGCAAAAGCTATCTTGTCTGATAACAGTTTGCAGAATTTACGTAATGTGAAATGGTATGGTGTTTCTACAATGATAGGTGAGTCTGCAACATTACGTGATGCAAGTGTAGCATCTTTTGCTAATAGCGTTGACTTGACGGGAACCAGATATACAGTTCAAAGCAACGACGTTAATGAAAATCTGTGTTATAGATTGCAACAACAAGGTACCATGTGTAGTCCATATGAATATGAAATATTTGCTTCGTATGATGCAGTACATTTGTTGGTAGATGCTATCATTTTATCTGATCATCGCAACAGTGATGCGGATCTGACAAACAACTTGTCTGTAAGAGATGCTGTATATCGTGTGGCAGCAGGACAAGACCAGCATCATTTGGCTAGTGACAGAAGAGCTGTTGGTTCTGGTGCTTTGGGTGACTATGTGCTTAACTCTGCAGGTGATTTGGAAAAACCTAGACCACTAGAGTATTCAATATTGAGTGCAACTATTGATCCGTCAAATCCATGGACCAAATTATTATCATCATCATCTCCAATATGTCGCTAGTTGTCTCAAATACTATATTTACAGTACAATAAAGATACCATTAAAAATATAATCAAAAGTACTTGTAGTATGTCTATGATATTTTTTGATTAAAATAATTTTGCAAAGCAGTATTTGTAAATAAAATATATGATTAAACTACTTTAACCTGTCAGTGGTGCTATTGACGTTATTGACGTGAACCAATATCCATAAATAATATAATCATTTAAAAATAACTACTAGCCAAATGCATCGCATGTACGATACTCGATATGCAGAAAAAATGTGAGCAAATACACGTATGTGATTTTATTATTATATCCAAAGAGTTTGGTTCACACCGTTATTGATATTGATGCTATTGTGGTGATGCTATTGTGGTGATGCTATTGTGGTGATGCTATTGTGGTGATGCTATTGTGGTGATGCTATTGTGGTGATGCTATTGTGGTGATGATGGTGTTATTGTTTTTATTGTAATTTTATTTACAAATCTACAATCTACAATTAAACGATTATTATAATATCATTTAGACTTATGCACCACGTATAAAACGAGTATATTTTAGCACAATACATGACTCATCGTGTTGCGGTACTTGACAAAGACTTGTGTCAGCCTAGAAAATGTGGTCTAGAATGTATTAAATACTGTCCTGTAAACAAATCTGGTGCTGATTGTATAGTCCTTGATGAGACCTCAAAAAAGGCTACTATTGATGAGAATATATGCAATGGATGTGGCATATGTGTCAAGGTATGTCCGTTTGATGCCATTACCATAGTAAATCTTGCAGAAGAGCTTGCAACTGACAAGATACACCAATACGGACCAAATTCGTTTCGACTGTATCGTCTACCTGTGCCAAAAAAAGGTGAAGTTATGGGATTGCTTGGACGAAATGGAATGGGAAAGAGCACCATAATCAACATACTGTCTGGTAGTATGCCGCCGAATTTGGGGCGCTATGATGACCCTCCACAATGGGATGAGATTTTACAATATTACAGTGGCACTGAACTCAAACGACACTTTGAAAAGATAATGAACAACGAGTTGAGATCATCTATAAAACCGCAACAAGTCCAGATGATTTCATCTGCATTTGATGGAACTGCATCAGAGTTAATTGAGAAATATGATGAACGCAATGTTTCACAAAAGATGATCACTGATCTGAATCTTGAAAACTCCGTTGATCGTATGGTACAAGAGTTGAGTGGTGGTGAGCTACAACGTGTTGCAGTTGCAGTTGCTGCATCTCGTGATGCTGATTTTTACTTTTTTGATGAGCCTTCTTCTTACAATGATGTCTTTCAGCGAATGGCAGTCGGACGCGTCATACAAAATTTGGCCAAAATAGGAAAGAGTGTGATGGTAGTTGAGCATGATTTAACACTACTTGACTTTCTAAGTGATTATATTGATGTAGTATATGGTGAGCCTGCCGCATACGGGATTGTATCTGGTGTACTCTCAACTAGAGTGGGTGTTAATGTCTTTCTTGATGGATATCTGCCTTCTGAGAATGTCAGATTTAGAGAAAAAAAGTTCTCATTTGATGCATCTTCTGCAACTACACCTGATGATGTTTTTGATGCAGGTGATGTGATCGTATCGTATCCACAAATTGAAAAAAAGTATGATTCTTTTGATGTTTCAATAAATGCTGGTCGTGTACGAAAGGGTGAGATATTGGGTGTGATGGGTGCAAATGCACTTGGCAAGACTACTATGATGAAGATGATTGCAGGTGTGTTAAATCCTGATTTGGGACATGTTGATTCTAAATTAAAACTTGCATACAAACCACAATACTTGGATAACTCAAAAAACCCCAATGTTGATGTCGTTTCGTTATTATCAAAGGCAAATGATAATCAGATCGAGGGCAGCATTGAGGAAGAGCAGGTAGTGGACCCGTTGCGCATAAAAAAGTTGTATAACAAATCCGTATCCACACTATCTGGTGGTGAACTGCAAAAGGTGGCAATTGCTACATGTCTGTTACAAAAGGTTGATTTGTATGCGCTAGATGAACCGTCTGCATTTTTGGATGTAGAGGATAGAATAACTCTTGCAAAGTTTATTCAAAAGTTTGTTCGTTCATTTGGCAAATCCGCAATTATAATTGATCATGATTTACAGCTTATGGATCTTGTCTCTGATTCAATGATTATATTTGAAGGGCAGCCAGGTATTCGTGGTACTGCCACAAGTCCATTACCAAAAGTAGATGCAATGAATAGATTTTTGAGATCACTTGATATGTCATTTAGGCGAGATGAGAAAAGTATGCGCCCCCGCGTAAACAAGCCTGAAAGCAGACTTGACAAGACACAAAAGACAGCAGGCACATTTTATTATACATGATGTGATTGCAGTGACGCGAATGCTCAAAAAAGTGTTATACGATACATTAAGTGAGTCTGAGGCAGGTGAGTTTGTATCTGCATTTGATCAAATAGGTAGCATTGTTGTGGTACGCATTCCTGATTCGTTGCTTGTAAAGAGGTATGAGATTGGGCAGGCGCTACTTGATGAGATCAAAGTAGCAAAAAGTGTGTTTTGCCAATCATCTGCTGTAAGTGGTGAGTATCGTACGCGTAAATTACAAGTTATCGCAGGTGTTGATGATACAACTACCGAATACAAAGAATCTGGATGTAGGTTTGTAGTGGATGTTGAGAATGCATTCTTTTCACCTAGACTATCTCATGAGCGTGAGCGAATAGCAGACGTGACATGTGATGGTGATGTAATGCTCAACATGTTCGGCGGCATTGGTATGTTCTCTATAATTACTGCCATGCAAAATATGTGTACTGTATACAATATTGATTCAAATCCAATTGCTGCTGCACTGTGTGACAAGAATATTGCGCTAAACGAGTATACACGTAAAAACAAAAAAAGACGACGCAAGATGGCAGGTACGGTATATTCAATATGCGGTGACGTGTCTCAAGTTATACGGGATAAATTCTCTACTAATATGTTTGATAGAACATTGATGTTGTTGCCAGAGCGATCTGATGAATTTTTAGACTCTGCCATACATGCAACAAAGAGTGGTGGTGTAATTCATTATTATATGCATATTCATGCTGACTCTAAAAAAGATGCACCTGGACTATCTGAAGAACATTATCTTGATGTCACGTCACATCGTGTGCATTCTGACGTACTGCACTCTCGGATCGTCAGAGCAGTTGGTCCTAGATACTATCAAACAGTAGTTGATGCTAAAATTCACAAGTTTTAGATGTCATCATCTGATGTAATTGTAGCCGATGTGGCACGTGTAGTTGCAGTCACGTATCCAATCCATGCTATGACGCCGAGTATTCCGCCTACTATCATGAGCATTGTGAGTTGTTGTATTATGGGGCTCCATTCTGAGAGCATTAAGAGATATGCATACACAAAGAATCCTATTATGGCAAGTAGAAATATCATTACACCTACATTTTTACGCTTGCTCATGTCGTGTGAGATCTACAATAGTTATTTAATGGTAATACTTTATCACTTGTCGTTGGGTTCATGTCAAATCATTGGACACGACTGAAAATACATATGACCTGTAATTATATGTGACTTTATTTACTTAATTGTGATGTGCGATGAAAGGTGGTGTGTATGATTCGTGTTTTGTAAATAATTGACCCTTGTCACTTTACATCCAACTCGTGTGTGTCGGTAGTATCATTGATACTGCTACTATTACTGTTGGTAGTATCACTGATATTACTATCACTATTACTGTTGTTGTTGTTACTATTGCTGTCTCTATTGTTATTTTGAACCCTTGTAGATAAAACAAATGCAACTATAATTACGGCAATTGCCCAGTACATGACTGCTGTATACCCGTACACAAGTGCTATTGTACCTGCTGAGATAGGTCCTATCACAGTTGCAATCGATATCGTACTACTAAAGATTCCAGTACTGGTTGATTTTGGATTATTCTCCATAAGATGAAAACTACCTCCAATGTACAAAAATGCCCATGAGAACCCTACGAGTGCCATAAATGGCATCGTCTCCCACCACTGATTTATCATTGAGAGTCCTACAAATACAAACGTAGTAATTCCAATCCCTATCTTGAATTTCGTCACATTCGATATATTTATGCGCACTGCCATCAGATTCATTACAACAAATGCAGTCAGAGTATTTGCAACATAGATAACTGAGATCTGCCAGATCTCTGCTCCCATTTTATCTAGTAATACAAGAGGCAGAATGGTCCAAACCGAAACTGCACCGATATGTCGAAACAATAATGCTAAAAATAGAAATTTGTTATCTAGTATGATGTGTTTTATTGTTCCTGATGCAGTCACCTTTTGAGCGTTGGTATCGGAAAGTCTTGCAGAGCATAACAATCCAATTACAAAAAATCCTGCACTGATCAAAAATATGATATTTGTATCATTTGCAATACCTGCTGCTGCAATACCTGCAAGCCATCCAAGTGCGTGAAATGATACCACTGATGCTACCTTTTTCTTGTTTTGACCTGCCTCATATGAGTATGCAAGCATCGCAGGAATCATCAAACCTGTTGTGATCCCGCCTGCGATCCTGGCAACTAATAGCAGTACTGCATCATCTGCAAAATAATGTAGTGCAAATACGATCGCACATGATGTGAATCCAATTCGTATAAACAATAATCTTTTACCATATCTATCTGATAACCTCCCAAAGTAAACCTCTGATACTATCTGCGCTAGACTAAATGATGCTACTATAATGCCAATCTCAAATACCGTCTCTGTGACATCTTCTGCTATAATTGGCATAAAGACAAGTATGGACGCAATACCTGCATGTTGAAAAAATGTAATAGTTCTGATACGATTATCAATTCCTGGTGCTATATGTGGCAGTAGCATAAAACATGGCACAATATCAGTTTAATTTGAATATGTGTATTACACGATCTCATACGTGAATACATGCATAACTAAAATGAATATGTGATTCAAACGATTTACTCGTTCTTTTTCTATCTTGTGGCTTGATAAATCTCATCAAGACACTTTATCACTTTATGTCCTCTCTCATTGACCCTGTATCCTGTTCGTACTGGACGGTCTTGTGTTATTTTTCTCTCTAAAAGTTTCATATTTGAGAGATCAGTTATGGTCTTGTGTATGGATGCCCTACTTGCAACAATTTTGTTGGATGTGACGTGTTTGAGTATGGCATTATAACCAATATACTCATTGTCTTTGATGTACAGTAGGGTTTCGTACGTACCCTTTGTTGCCAACATGCGCAATGTCTTGTCTATGTCGTGTTTGTCTGGTTTCACATCAAAAACAATGTAAACCTATCTCAAAAAGTCTAAACATATTAATTTCAAGTTAAACTCTGTTTTTATAAGTAAGACTCAACTTTTATGAGTCGATTTATAATGTGCCTAGTTGTTGCTATCATATATGTCGGTGACAAATCAATGATGAAAAATGTCTGGCAATCCTGTAAATTCAGCGATGAGATTATCTCAGGAAACTTGGAATTACACAAATTTGCCGTAGAGTTGCATGATGTACTCTCTGGTGGAGCTGATCCTGTGTATCAAGACCCGCGGCAATTTCTTGAAAAGACATATCTCACATCTCAGATGCAAGGTATACTCAAAGATACACTCAACAGACTTGAGAAATCACAGGGTGTACCTTGTATAATAATTGACACTGGATTTGGTGGTGGTAAAACTCACACACTTATGTTACTGTATCACGTATTCTCAAATCTTGCAATTGGTTTTGATTATATCAAACAATATAACCTTGAGAAGGAACTGGGATTAAGCAGTATATCAAAGACCCGCGTAGTTGCAATTGACTGCCGAGATATCAAGAAAAATACGTTATGGGGTGAGATTGCACACAAGATTGGCAAATACGATACGGTGCGCGAGTATGATGAATCATCCAAACCGATATCTGACATGGACTTGATAAAAGATTTTTTTGATGAACCTACACTTTTAATGATAGATGAACTTCCTCATTATCTCAGTGAGACTCTTGCAGAAAAGGTTGGTGATACCACAAAATCAAAACTTACTGTGCTATCCTGTAAGTAGTTCCACTTATGATTTGACATATGCATGACTCTCCATTTCTTTTGCTGTTATGTCTTTTGGTGCTTGTTTGCGTTTATAGGCTTCTATAGGCGTTTCTTTACCGTCTTTTAGTGACATATGTGGGAGATTATTGTACCAGTTGACGAGTCTTGTTATTGGGTCTGTTATACCCCTAGTATGGAATGGATTCCCCACATGGTCGCCGGGTTTGGAACCACGAACTGTATTACATACAGACTCTTCTTCAAATGATTTTAGATGTTGTTCAATCTCAGAGTGGAATCGTTCTAATTTACCGTTGGTTTGAGGGTGTTTTATACGTGCCATGACTTGTTTGATACCAAGCTCGACTAACTTGTTCTCAAATACTGCCACACCGCGCTCAGAGTTCTTTTTCTCATTTGCATAGAACTGAGATCCATGATCCGTTAGTATTTGGGCAGGTTTACCGTATTTCTTGATGGCGCCCTCAAGCACCTTTATTGCATGATCACTTGTAGGTTCATTATACACTCCAAAGCCCATAATCATCCTAGATGCATCGTCCTGATAGGACACAAACCATCTACCATCGTAAATCTGCTTAAAATCCGTATGCCATAAAGAATTTGAGAATCTTCTCTCATATCTAACCCACTTTCGCTGCTTTGCTTTTTTTGGTTGGTTTTCTACTAACTCCTCATCTTTCAATATCTTATATATGATATTGTGAGAAATATGGATTCCGATTTCTTCTTCTATTATAGTCTCGAGTCTGACTGCCATACGTCTGTTCTGCTTGCAACAAGATATCACTGCAGAATGTTCTCGACGGCCTGGTAATCCATTAGAAGGACGTCCCATTTTTAGAGGATATGTGATATCTTTTGGCTGTAAATGACCATATCGTACGAACAATTTTCTAACCCATCGTGCAGATACACCCACTAATTTTGCAATCTGGGTGTCACTCATCTCATCATTGTGCTTTTGCTGAACTATCCACCGTACCTGTTCCTCATCAAGTTTATGTATTACACGAAGTTTTTTACCATTTTTGAGCCTAGTTTTGATCTTTGTACGAGGATCATGATTTGACCCACACACCTTCATTTCCACTCCGCACACGGATATATGAGGATCTACACCACTAGTAGCCAATTTTCTTTTCTCTCCAAGTGGGCATAAAAGCTAAACTCATCATACGCTTCATATTAAATATGATTATATCTAGGCGTGCACTCAAGGCGGAACTACTTACATTGACGATTATTCCTATGATCATATCTAGGCGTACACTCAAGGCGGAACTACTTACAAGACAACTTAAAATCAAAACTTACAGAGTCTTTTTTATACAAGCTAATATCTGCAGCATCATCTAGTAAGAACTCTGTATTTGTCTTGACACTCACAGAAAACCAGCAACTGTACAAAGAAAACGTCGATAAAATAAAGTCTACATTAAGTGACTTTGTTATAGATGATGCCATTGGAGATTTAAAAGAGACTCTGTCGCGCCAAACTTCGATAAAAAACCCAGTACAAAAAAAGTCTCCGAAATACCGGAGTGTCTATTATACGCGTCTCTATTTCGGACAGATCTATAAAACCATATAGTGGATCTCGTATGGATTTGAAACGAAAATAGTCATCTGGATACCGTGACAAGTTCTAGTCTCTCCAGTAGTTCCGCTCCCTGTCCTACATTGCATTCGGACACTTTCCATTGAAGCTTTTTGGCGTATTCTACAGCATCTGGAAATGACATGCCCACGCTAGATTCGTGTGAATTAAGCAGGTAGTGAATCTTGGATGCATACGATAGAGGGGCTGACTTTAAATCGCAGAAATCACGGCATACTTTGACGATCTCTGCAATCCTTTCAAACATGTCACCATTTTTTTCCTTTGATATTTTTGCAATTTCCTGTCCATCTTTTGTAAGCCTGTATTTGTATCCCTCATACATAGATCCTGGGGGGATGTCTTCATACAGAAAGTAGCACGAGACCATTGTCTCTAACGCCCATCCCAGTCCTCTGCTGAATGGTCCGTAGTAATGTGCCTTGTATGGTGGCACATCAAGATTTGGAATCTTCTTGCTGGAGAGATAGACAATCTTTTGAATCACGGTTCTACCTCTTATGGTGTTGTCATTTGCATCCAATATGGCATAAATCGTATCATAAACGTCCATGCGATAAACCCTGGCATGTAGAATTAAATTCCTTTCTATTATTATGGCGTGTTGCATAATTAGTAAATTTATACCCCTCCGGGTCGTGGTCATGTGGTCTGAGCTGCGCAACCTACGTTACACGATTCGAAGTCACTCAAATGCTCTGTAAACTGGACAGGAGGACTGTCTGCCTCAAGATATGCTGCCAGTGGGTGTGTCAAGTCACGCCTACAACAAGTCATAAGCGGGTCGTGCTTCCAAGCCTACAAAGTGTACGCGCAAAACATGGCGTGGGATACGCCTTGGCATTTTGTGAGTACATACACATATGTAACTGTTCAACCCCCGTACCTGTACTAGATGTTAGGCGGCGAGTCCGTGTCTAAATTTGGGAAGAGGTTGAACGGTTACATTTTTTCCTCGAAAAGTTTCATATTTAAGAGATCAGTTATGGTCTTGTATATGGATGCCCTACTTGCAACAATTTTGTTGGATGTGACGTGTTTGAGTATGGCATTATAACCAATATGCTCATTGTCTTTGATGTACAGTAGGGTTTCGTACGTACCCTTTGTTGCCAACATGCGCAGTGTCTTGTCTATGTTGTGTTTGTCTGTCTGGTTTCACACACCAAAATTTCAAGTAGATTTTTATTCAATTTCCGAGTCAATTAATTCTATGGGTTTAGATTATTGTGCAATTCGATCAAAAGTTCTTCACGCCCGCAAACTCGTAATTAGAGGCACATCTACTGCTGGTTCTGGCCATCCTGGTGGTTCATTTTCAATGGCAGAGATACTAGGATGTCTATTTCACAAACACCTTCGATATGATCCACACAATCCGAGTTGGGATGAAAGAGACCGACTAGTATTATCAAAAGGACATGCTGCACCTGGTCTGTACTCTAACATGGCAGTAGCTGGCTACTTTGATGAATCCGAAATTGACACCCTACGTGCATTTGGAAGTCGTCTACAAGGCCACCCTGACCTAAAGTGTCCTGGTGTTGAGTTTTGCGGCGGCTCACTTGGAACTGGTTTATCATATTCAATTGGAATCGCACTTGCAATGAGGCTTGATTCTAGAGATTCTCGCGTCTATACCATAATTGGAGATGGTGAGTCTGATGAGGGCCAGATATGGGAGGCGGCAATGACTGCTGCCAAGTACAATCTTGATAATTTGACTGTCTTTCTTGATCGTAATTTCATTCAACAGGACTCTTACACTGAACGAATAATGCCACTTGATGATACACTTAAAGATAATGATCATATTTCAAAGATGTGGCTAGAATCTGATAGATGGCAGACTGGCGACAAATGGCGTGCTTTTGGATGGAATGTTTTGGAGATTGATGGGCACCGTATAGAGCAAATAAATGATGCAATTTTATGTGCACAAAAACACAAAGATAAACCCACCATTATAATATCACGTACCATAAAGGGCAAATCAGTCGAGCATATGGAAGATAATCCACAGTGGCACGGCAAGGCACCTAATCTTGATATGGTTCCGATAATAAATGCCGAGCTAGAGTCACAGTCAGTAATTGCACCCTCTATTATTGCAGGGGATATGACTAATCTACAATCAGAAGTGATCCGATGCTCACAGGGACGCGCCGATTACATTCATCTTGATGTGATGGATGGTGTGTTTGTCCCAAACAAGACATTTGGCCATGAAGTGATCCGATCCCTCCGACCTATTACTTTGATACCATTTGATGCACACTTGATGATAACTGATCCCCACAAACACATCAGAGAGTATGTAGATGCAGGATGTGATATAATTACTGTCCATGCAGAAGTCACTACTGCTGATACGTTTGGTGAGATATCTGATGTCTTGCGTGAAAACAATGTTAGTGTGGGGTTAGCAATCAACCCTGCCACTGATCTGCCAGATTGGTCACTAGAATTTTTACCAAAGATAGATCAACTTATTGTAATGTCTGTTGTACCTGGCAAGTCTGGTCAAAAGTATCTCGAATCAACACACCAAAAGATGGCCCAACTCAAACCAATCCTTACTGCAAACGGATTTGCCGGCTATGTAGAAGCAGATGGTGGAGTAAATTTGGAGAATATTGGCTCTGTCTTTGCAGATGGCGCACGCGCATTTGTAGGTGGTGGTGCTATTGTATCTCAGCCTGATGTACGTGTTGCAATACGTGAGTTTCGAGGCGCACTTGCAGCTGCAAAGAGACGCGCACTACTTGAAATGGCATCTCAATTGGGCGGTGAGCAACTAGTAGAGCGTTGGATAAATCTACATGTTGTGGGTGCAAGGCCCAGTGAGGTTCGAGCAATTGCACAGGAGGCAGGGTATGTCAGATAATAATTATGATAATGTGAAGATGACTGATATGCGTACAGAATATGCAAAGTCATTGATACGTGAAGGTAAAGCAAACCAAGATCTAGTGGTACTCGGAGCAGATACTACTGACTCACTCAAAATTATACAGTTTGGAAAAGAGTTTCCAGATCGTTTCTTTAATGTGGGTATAGCAGAAGGCAATCTGGTGACTATATCAGCAGGTCTTGCTGCATCAGGCAAAACTGCTTTTGCAAGTACTTATGCGATATTTCTACCAGGACGTGCAGTAGATCAGATACGCAATAACGTTGCATATCCGTCTCCTTGTGGTAAACAGGGATTAAACGTCAAGCTTGTGGCATCCCACGGAGGACTCTCAGTAGGTCCTGATGGTGGCTCTCATCAGCAACTAGAGGATATATCCATAATGAGAACCATTCCAAACTTTCGAGTACTTGTACCTGCTGATACTGTTGCAGTCTCAGAATTGACACACATAATGGCAACTCAGTATGGTCCATTTTACATGAGAATGGCACGCTCAAAGACTCCACTCGTATACGACATACATGACAATACCATAACAGAAAAATTCAAAGTCGGCAGTGCACCTGTATTACGTGACGGCTCTGATTGCACGATTGCAGCTTGTGGTATTACAGTGAATATGGCACTAGATGCTGCGCAAACACTACGGCGTGAGAAAGATATATCGTGCCGTGTACTTGACATGTTCTCTATAAAACCCATCGATGATCATGCACTTGAAAAGGCAGCTCGTGAGACTGGTAGAATACTTACTGCTGAAGAGCACAACATGGTAGGTGGAATGGGATCAGCTGTTGCTGAATCTGTCTCATCATCGTCGTACCCTGTACCTATCCGGCGAATCGGTGCACTTGATGCATTTGGAGAATCGGCACGTGACAAGGAAGTTCCACTATTGTTGCAAAAACATGGCATCACATCCTTTAATATGGCACAGCAAGTAACAAAACTTGTAGAGGTATAATTGCCATGAAGATATTTCTTGATACTGCCAACTTTGATCTCATCAAAAAGTATAATGATATGGGTCTTGTAGATGGTATTACTACAAATCCGTCTTTACTTGCAAAAGAGAACGGCGATCCTGCTGATGCAATGAAAAAGATAACAGAGATCATAAAAGGTGATGTCAGTTTAGAGGTCGTTGCTACTACCTATGATGGTATGTTAGATGAGGGACGAGCACTTTATCGCACATATGGTGATAATGTAGTGGTAAAGGTACCTATGACACCTGCTGGCCTTGGAGCATGCAGGCAACTGACATCAGAGGGTATACCTGTAAACGTTACGCTGATCTTTTCTGCAAATCAGGCTATCCTTGCTGCAAAGTCTGGTGCTAAATATGTCAGTCCATTTATTGGCCGTATTGATGATACAGGACACGATGGTATGCATCTGATAAATGATTTGACTAGGATATTTCAAAATTATCAATTCAAGACGCAAATTCTAGTTGCAAGTGTACGTCATCCTGTACATGTCAAAGAAGCTGCTCTATTGGGTGCTGATGTGGTGACACTTCCACCTGCCGTACTTGAAAAAATGTTACATCACCCACTTACTAAAATAGGATTAGATAACTTTCTTGCAGATTGGGACAAGATAAAAAATAGATCCTAATCCTTATCACACTTGTAGTTGTGTCATGTGGGTTTGATATAATAATTGCAGTGTGATTAATTTTTTTAGATTATTAATTATATGTATTTATTATTTTGTGCACTTGTGTCATGTCACTTTGTGATGATTTTTACAAATATCATTGAGCACATTTTATTTATAAATTAAAACCATACATAATAACATGTTAACAAAAACAAATGATGAAAAAATTTTAATTATTTTGAGGATTTTGTTCCTCGACCACTACTTAGTTTGCCTTTGTATTTTGGTCTATCTTTTGGCTCTGGCACGTCTTTGAGTTTTCTAGATCCTGTTCCTCTACCTGATGTGATAGTTCTCTCACCTGATTCACGTTTACGTGCCTCTTGGATCTTTTTGAACTCTTCACCAGACCATTTTTTGGGATCATTGTCGACTTCTATGGTACTTGTTCCTCTACCTGTTCGAATTCTTACTTTTGCCATATGATGGTTTATACCTACTTGTATTTATCATGTTCTATGTGTGATTGTTTATTCAAAAACATATAATAATATAAACATATGGTCATACTAACAAATTATCGATTGTTTGTTATTAATTTGATTACTCTCTTGACTTTTGTATAATAATTCATGATATTTGCTGTGCCTGATTCAGTGACAAATCCTTTCTATATTTGGCAGCTAGTATCGATACTGCAACTCCTGCCACACACAATCCAATGTACAATGTAGTATCTCCAAATACCTCTGCTACTAGACCTCCTATTGCAGGGCCTATTATCCACCCGATTCCAAATAATGCCTCATATGCTCCTATTATTGGGCCCGTGGATCTCATTTTCGTTCTGATCAATATTGCTTCTAGTGTAAGTGGCAGATACACACTAAGAACAAAACCGATCAGCACAAGCGCTATTACAAATGCTGCAAAACTCTCTGCAAACGCTGATATTGCAAAGCCGATTGCTACTCCTGCTATACCGATTGATTGGATCTTCCATGCATGCTTTGCAATCCTACCTGATATCACAAGCGCACTGACTCTGGCAATTCCCAAGATAAAATACAGGATCAATATCCCTCCCTCACTAATACCTCTATCATTGAGGTGGGCGGGATATATTGTTAGCATCAACCCAAAGGCAATTGTACAAAATAATAGCACTGATGTTATGCCTGGAAACTTTACAATATTAACAAGTGCTGAGAACTCTAATCTGCGTTGTTCTCCTTGTTGTATTTTTATGCGATATTTTGAAGTCATTATTGATGAGATTAGTGCTGCTGCCATTACTAGTGCAGTTATCTCAAATAACAGTACATATGTTATGCCCATTCCATCAAGTAGCCATGCGCCTACGAGTGGCCCTATCATAAACCCTGTTACAAAGCATATGACGAACTTTGAGATGTTCTTGACGCGTTGGCCCTTTTCACTATGATCTGATATTATTGTCTCACAGGGAGGCCAAAAGAACGCATGCGCCACACCTGATACAAGTCGAAATGCTATGATCTCTGGTACAGATTGCGCTATTGATAACAAATACACTGATACAGAGTTGATCACAACACCAATAGATAACAGATATCCACTACTGAATCTGTCAAGCAATATCCCTACTAAGAGTGGAATTATCATATATGGGAGAAAGTTTGCTATGCCTATGAGACCTAGATCTGTATATGTGGCTCCTGCAACATTTATTGCAAATATTGGTAATATTGGGCCATGTATGCCATATGATATTCCTATTATTACTGCTGTAATGTAAACTAGCAGTAGCGGTCTCTTCATTGCGAATATTTCTTAATTTTCTGCTTATCACTGTTATCTTGTAACTGATATGTGCATAATTCTTTGATCATCTCAAATGAAATCCGATGTTGCGTGTGTATGGCCCCCCTGAGGCTTGTAGTAGATTTACAGAGATAAAAGGCATTCAGATAACAGATAATTGCTTGACTTGTGTGGTAATTCTGACTAAAGTACAGACCATTTTCACCTTTAAATCCATAGTAATTAAAACAATGATCCGAAAGTTTTTGGTCTTTTATGTCCATTTTTTGTTTCTGATCCATCGATGCATGTCTATGAAATTTTCGATTCTTTATTTGAAACACTATTCAGATACGTATTTTGTATTTTTTGTATTTCTTGTCTTTTTGAGATGTTTTTGCAATTACATGCTGTATTACATGCTGTATTACATGTGACAGAGTTATTAATTATTCATATAATTAAACATGTCTAAATACACCACATTTTTTGTCACAAGACTGTCTATACAAAACCCCAACTCCCCCAAAACCATGCATAACTCAATCTTATTTTACACGCGTCGTTGTGTTGTACTGGTTTTATTGTAGGTTTTTGCTTGATATATGCCAACTTTCCAAATAGGTATATGAGACGCATCTTGTATGTCATAATACCTGCTACGATCCTAGGACTAGTCATATTCAATGCATTTTTTGGAGATACACTGTTGAGTTCAATGTATGATCGCTCAATAAACAAGTATTCTATCTATGTCCATCTACAACCTGAATGGAAGAGTTATCCGGGCAACATTTTATATGATGTGACGAATGTTTGGTCTGGGTATGGTAATGTTGATCCGTCTTTACATGAAATCAATCCTGATGACATTTCACCTCTGAGTACATATAATAGAAACCAACTCGAATATCAAAACTCAAAGTCATACGTAGAGTTAAGACATGAATTCAGTGCCTGTGAGAATGATTGGAAACCAATTTCTTATCGATATGTAGCAGACAGTATTCGAAATTGGGTTGAGATTGTACAAGGAGTGCAGATTACCGGTGATGTGAATGTTGATGCATCATATCAGAATGCTGCACAAAATGATCCGTATGTGTGGATATTCCCAAATATTCATAATTCTGCGTATGATACAAGCTTGCAAGATGTGTTTGTATCTCAAGGTTATGCCCAGTTCATCCCAATATGCACTGCTTCTGTAAACTCTACTACTTATGACTATTCAATAATGATAAATGACCCTGAAATAGGATTTGATGCATACTTTGTAAAGTCCGAATCTGATGCAAATGCATATGTGTCTGGTTTAGAGTTTGACTTTTATCAACAGGACGGATGCTATATCACAAATCACAACAGCTTTTCTGGAACTTGTTATGATGTACATCCTGATTCTGGACTATTAATCGTAATACCTGACAGACTTGATCTGTCACTGACAAAGATTCGCATCAATCTACACGAGCATGCATAATGATGGTGATAATGTGGTTGTCTTTTTACCCCGTACATTTTATCATTTTTAATGTACATGTTTACTGTAATGTCAATTTGTAGTCCACCCGTTCTTTTTAAAGTATATGAACATCAACGCTGCTGGAATTGCAGATGCAAGTATCAATATTATAAATGGCGTAAATGCGTCTAGTTCTGATGATACTGCAGAGTCGTTTATTCCTCCAGGCAACATAATATTCATCCCATAAAATGTTCCAACTACTGTAGCAGGTATGGCAAGTGTAAATATTATGGTAAGTATACTTAGTACCTTGTTTGTCTTTTCTGTGCTTAGTACATAATCTGTATCTTTGTAAATCTCCATTGTCTCTTTTGATTCTTCTAGTGTTTCGATGACTTTATCTATATGATCTATTACATCATTATACATGAAGATAATGTTCTCGTCTTTGTCATCTGAGAATCTCTGTACACCCTTTACTATCTCTTGTACTACTTTTTTGAGAGGGTTGGCTATCCTTCGAAGCCTGTTAATCTCTCTTCTGAGTAGTGCAATATTTCTTGCAGCCGATATCTTGTCATCAAACACAATGTCTTCTAACTCATCAAGGTTGGCAATTATCTTTCTTGATACGTGCATCAAATCATCTACTAACTCGTCAATTATGGTGTGCATTAACACACTTGTGTGGGAATTCAAAAAATCATTGCTTTCATATTTATCGAGACCATTACTCTTTGATATTTTTACCAAATCCGTCAACGGTTTGAGGTCGCCTTGATGTACTGTAATTAGAAAATCTTTACCTACAAACATTGAGAGTTGACTGTTCTTTGAGATTCCTGATTTTTGTGCTAGTGGTGGAAAGTGCAATATGACGAAAAAGTGGTCATCATAACTGTCAAGTTTTGGAAGCTCAAACTTTGTAAGACAGTCCTCTATGTTGAGATCATTGAGCTCGTACTCTTTTAGTAACTTTTCTAGGTGTTCTCTGTCAGGATTTTCTAAATCCACCCACACCAAGTTTTTACCTTGAATCTTTTCTATTTTTTGAACGACTTTACCCTCATCGATATCCGTCTTGCCTCTTTTACCCTTTAGTCTGCTTGTTATGAACTCTCTCTTCAAATTACAATGCACTATGTAAGATCAAATTTAAAGCGATCGTCGAAATATTTGTGTGTAGCAATCATTTGTCCTATTTGCAAGCTTGTTTTTTGACATGTTTTATGAAAAAGCGCGTCTAACTGTTTATTATTATGATGTGATGTATACATTTGTGGGCAAAAACCCACTACTGTCTCAATTTTTTGTTCATATTATGATTGATGATTACTTGAATGGTAACAGATAATTCATACCATACCATGTTATTGCAAGCGCGATTCCCATCCCGATCCACCAATAACGCATAAACTATGTGATTTGTGCCCGATAATAAATCTACAGTACGTGATCAGCATATTTGACATTTTATGATATCTTTGTGTTAATTGTGAGCAAGTTACACCTTATCTATGCATCCTGTCACCACAATACATGATTTAATTCACTGACACACTTGACTAGTCATCCAGAGTGTCAATAAAACTCATTGAGAATAGATGTGAGTTGCCAACAGGTCGCCTTACTATGTCACTGCATCAGCATATGAAAAAAAGGGATCAGTACTAATGGTGGTTATACAAAAAACCCCCTTAAATTAACTGTCGGCTAGTCGGAATGGTAACCATTCAATCCATTCTCAAATTTAGGCACAGACTCGCCGCCTAACATCTGGTGCAAGTATGAGGGTTGAACGGTTATGTCAGAATGCTCACAACAACTCATCTAGTAAGTTGCATAGAACAATGATATGGTAGCATTCTATTGGTGTGTATTTTTTACATCTCAAGGATTAATTATGGTTGATGTTTGCTAACTACATGGCCTTTGTAGTACAGTGGTTAGTATAGAGGATTGTGGATCCTCGGACAGGGGTTCGATTCCCCTCAAAGGCCTCCTCTCTTTTTGTTAATAATTTTGCTGTTTGATTGTGAGAAATATGTGCACATTAGTTAAAATATGCCAAATTTACTTGATTCCATCTCTTCTTTAATGGCAAGTTTAACTCTTGATGCGTCCTTGTCTTGTATGTTATTTGAGAGCCATGTGAGAAATTTCTTCTCAATTCCTTTACCTTTGAGTCCGTCATAATCTACGGGGCCCATTATCTCTCTTAGTTTTTGTATCAATGAGTGATTTACACTCAACACGAAAAAGTGCCACCCGAATGCAAATTCTGAATCTGTCATGGTAAACTCATCTTTTGTATGAACCATCTGCTCTAACATCACAAGTTGTTTTGTCAACACCTTATTTGCTTTTTCATAGTCTACTGCTGAGACGTTGATATGCAATCTTCCTTCTGCCATCATGATTTTTGTATGTCTATATGAAATAAAAAGATTGCACGTTATGTACTTTTTATCAAATACTCAAAGTCAATATCAAAGTTCATCTTCATCAGTTTCACATAAGTTGAGATTGACTCTGGTATTTTATCACCACATGCCACTCCAATATTCCATGCATTTATCCATATTGTCAGAGTTTGTATAATTGTCAGAAATCTATCATTCTTTGTATCCGGCGGTCCTAATGCTTTTGTGTATCTTTCTGCGTATTCCCATGCAGTGACAAAATCTATACATTTCTTACCAAATATTGCTTGCAACTGCTCACGTGTATCATTTGCCTGTCTAAAAGGAGCCTTGCACATGACATATGGAAAATCTATTGAATCTGGCAGACAACCTGGCAATGGACTCCACACGGTAATTATTCTTGCGCCATTTAATTCTCTGAACTTGTCTGTCATTATATCTATTAACTCTGTATCGTTTACAAACCAGAACAAGACTACTGTTGCATCTGATATGTCTATGTGTTGTATGTTATTACATATTAGTTTGTACTTGCCATTATAATTATTCTGTTCATTTTTATCGTTGTTGTATTTTGAATATTTGTCAAGTTCATTATGATTCATTAACGCATCTCGCGTCTTTTCTATTTTTGAGCAATCCGAATCTACCCCTATTGCGAATTTGACATCAAATTCTGACAATGCAATTTTAATACCATCACCATTGCCGCCACACCCTAGATGATAAAACACGTCATTTTCGCCAAGACCCACTAACCTGAACATATCTCTAAGAGATTTTTGACTCAACTCTGCATCCTTACCACTCATTATATCCTCTGGTAATGTCTGCAAGTACTCTTCTATCTTCAACGAGTCACCACCACTACCCATATCACCTGTTAATTATTGATGGTGTTACTCTCTGATACTTTCAAGCTTTGAGACTGCCTGCCAGAGTTGTGTTCTTACATATGATGGCATATTTGGATCTTGTGTAACATCATCAAGTATACTTATTGCATTTGCTGCTCTAACTGACATTGAATACTCTGTTCCTTTGAGTTCTGTTACGAGATCAATAATTGATTTTTTTATCGTCTTTGGCGTAGTACTACTCTCTATTATCTGATTGAGTGTTGCAAGCGCGTCTCTCATAGATTCTTGATTTTGTTCATTGTCTGTCATACATTATCTCTCTTTTTAGTCCGTAATATAGTTAAAGATGAATACTCCCAACTTCTTTATGGTTATATAATGTTGACAATATGATATAGTTGAACTTTGTGTTGTTTGAGTTATGTCTCCACAAACACATTTCCTGACTCTACACTAGTCTTGTAAGATCCCAAGTTTCGTATTGGGGCGGGAAATTTTGCAAGATTTCCTGTCTTACAATCAAACTCTGCTTTGTGCCATCCACAAGTTATTGTACAGTTGTCGTCTTTTAAGGTGCCCTCTGAGAGAGATGCTCCTGCATGTGTACATGTGTCATCTACTGCATAGTATGTGTCGCCTGCGTTGACCACTAGTATATCTAACCCATTTATTGTAAACTTTTTCATTTTGCCTTGTGCAATCTCTGATTCGTTACAGATCAAATGTCTTCCCATGCTATTGTTTTTAACTTTGAGTTTTAATATCTTACTAGATGGAGTCCATTCGAAAGGTATGTGAGTCTGACAAAAAATACGTCTTAGAATATTGTAAAGATACGTTTAGCTGGGGTGACTATATCAGTTATGTATGGGATGATTGGATAACTGATGGTGATTTTTTAGCATATGATGATTGTATATCTTCTGATACGTCAACTACCTGTATGCGTCCTGTTGGTATATGTCACGTACACTCATCTGATAAACAGATCTGGGTGGAGGGCATACGTGTTCACCCTCTATATAGGCGTCGTGGCATTGCAACTAAACTTGTAATGGCAGCAGAAGAAAAATTGATACTATTACATAACACCCCTCATACAGACAAATCCGCAACATTTTACGATAAATGCACTATGGCATCTCGTATGCTCATTGATGCCAAAAATGATTCGTCACTATTTATGGCAGATAATCTTGGTTATAATATAATTGGCACTTGGTCATATTATAAACTACAACCAAAACAGTATTCATCAGATCAGATACATGTGATGTTTACTATAATTGACACTGTTGATTCTAATGTGTATGAATATTATGTGGATTCTTGGAGATGGTTTCAGACTCGTACACTATACGATACATTATCTAAAAGCATGATCGTGTCAATACCAGAGTCATCTGATGTTGATACATGTCTTGATGGACAAAAATTACCCCCACTCACAGCAATAATCGTAATATCAAAGTCAGTTGAAGGAAATGGACTTTGTATGTACGTTACATTATACTCTACTAGTTCTTCAAATTATACAAAAACACTGATCAAATATTTGCGTAATGTGGCATTTGAGCATAACTGTGAACATATTTGTGTATTCGCACAACAACATGATGTATTGCCTCTTTGTGATGGACTCGAGAAGAGTTTTACATTTCATCTTGTGGAAAAAATGTTTGCCACATTATCATAATTGTATTCGTTTGAGTTGTAAACGAAATATTTTGGTGTGGCAAGTAACTGACTCATAGTAGTTAACACAACGATCCGAAATTTTTTGGTCTTTTATGTTCATTTATTATTTCTAATCCATCGATGTTTGTCTATGGAATTTTCGATTCTTTATTTGAAATACTATGCACGTGCAGTCTGAAATTTGTCTGCATAACCACACTTGCTTTGGTCAACGATTAACGCAACAATATCAATTGTAACCGTTCAACCTTTTCCCAAATTTAGGCACAAATTCACCGCCTAACGTCTGGCGCAGGTACGGGGGTTGAACGGTTACGTACATATCCTCTATTATGATTGTATATTTGATTATAACTATTTTATTATAGTCTATATGTCATCTTCATGTATAATCTTTACTGTATTGTATATTGTACCTAACCCTTCAATTTCCATCTCTATTTTGTCGCCGTCTTTTAGATATGGCACACCTGGATTATTCAATGCTACTCCTGCTGATGTACCTGTTGATATGATATCCCCTGACTCTAGTGTCATGACTTTGGACAATTTTGATATTATTTGTGGTATCTTTAACAACATTTGACTAGTTGATGAATTTTGCCTTGTCTCTCCGTTGATCTTTGTAATTAATTTGAGGTTTTGAGGATCGCTTATTTCATCTGCTGTTGTAATCCAAGGGCCGCACGGTGCAAAACTATCAAAACCCTTTGCTCTTGTGAACTGTTTGTCTTTGAATTGTATGTCACGCGCAGAGACGTCATTTAGTATCATATATCCAAATATATGCTTGTATGCACTCTCTACTGTCACGTTTTTACATTTATTGCCTATGATGACTGCAAGTTCTATCTCATAATCTAACTGTTTTACAAAGTCTGGGCATCGTATCTTTGAGTTTGTTCCAGTCAGTGTGGTTCTTGGTTTTATGACTAGTACTGGATCTTGGGTTCTCTCTTCTTCTTTTTGTTCTATTGCATGATCTAAATAATTATACGCCAAACATATGATCTTACCTGGGTTTGGAAGTGGAGCTAGTATTTTGTATTTTTTAATTGATTTCTTGTATGGAATCTCACTGCCTGTTACTCTTTGGTACCATCCATCAAAGAGAAATTCTTCAATGTTCCTTGGTATTGGCACTCCTGTGGCAAATATGATGTCTTCTTTTGTTGCAATCTTGCCTTTTTTTTCATCTATGAATCCATACGTCTCGATTTTCTTTGCCTTGCTACCCTTTTGTCGTCTTTTAAGCCGTACTATTTTCATTTTAATCATGTGTAAAGATTACTCGTCTGCCGGTATCTTTTATACAATAACCGAATCTGACAAATTGTATCTCTTCACCCTCCTTTATTGATTCAAAATGTGGTTCTGTATAAACTTCTATCTCCTCTAGACTATTCTCATCAAAGTTGTCGTTTTTGTCAAATGGCTTTTTTGGTATTGCAAGTCTTATCCGCACTGCTGTGTCTTGTGAGACCCATTGAGTTTTTACATCCTCTTTTATCTCTTTTTTACTCTTTTTTTCATTTGTGTGACTGTTGCTATCATTATTGTTGTATGTTGAACTGTTGCCTCTTTTTTCTGAATATGGTTCTGTATGTTGCTGTTGTTCTTGTTCTTGCATGCCAATTTTTTCATAAAACTCTGAGACCTCTTGTGCATCAAAAGTATTGTTTGTGCCTGTTATATGGTCTGCATATGCTGATATTGTCATTGTTGCATAATCATCATGTTCATTAGATGCATATCTTCGATATCTGTTGGTTTTGTGATTGTTATCTTTACTCTTGCTAATATCTGCTATTCTCACATATCCTAATCCTAATAGTTTGATTATTGATCCCACTTGTAGTTTCTCAAAGTCTGTTCCTGGTATGTATATATCACCACTTGCAGGGACGCTTCTCATGCCCATCTTTTCGTATAGTGGATGACTTGGCATTGTAACTGTCTTTTTTACTATTTGATTGCCATCTGTATTTCTTATAATGATTCGTCTTGGATCTCTTACCATGAACAGTCTTGTGCTTGCCGAATCGATCAAATGACGGTTTATTGACTCTAGCGTCTCAAACGGTGCTATCGTATCTGCTTTTGTTAGGCCAAGTGACTCTATGAACTTTCTTACTGCCTCTGGTTTGATGCCTCGTCGTTTTAATCCACCTAGTGTGGGAATTCTGGGGTCATCGTATCCGAGTATTCGTCCGTCCTCCATCAGCGGTTTTATGAGTCTCTTTGATGTTGGCATTCCATCAAATGCAAGTCTGGCAAAATAGTGTTGTTTTGGTTTTCTCATATTTAGAACATCTAATATGTCATTTATCAGCTCCGCCCTTGATTCGAACTCTTTGGAACGAAATGCATGTGTGATGCCGTGTATGCTATCTTCTATTGCTACTGACATGTCATAACTAGGCCACACTCTGTACTTTGAGCCCTGTCTATAGTGTGGTGTACTTGTAATGCGAAAGAGTATGGGGTCCCGCATCACTGCATTGTCCGCTTGCATGTTTCCGCGGAATCTTACAACTGCCTCACCTGATTTTATCTTTCCTGCATGCATCTTGCCCCATTTTTTATAGTGCTCATCTATGTCGTCTTTTTTGCGACATTTACACTCTATTCTATCTCTTCTACCATTACTAATGTCGTCTTTTTTACACGTGCAAACATATGCACGTCCATTGCGTATCAATTCTTCTCCTTTTTGATAGAGGGTATCCATATCATCTGATGTGTATATGATGTTTTCTTGTTTGAACTCGAGGCCTAGCCATTCTAATCCGACGTTAATTCCTGCTATGTACTCTTTTCTCTCTGCATCTGGATTAGTATCATCTATACGTAGTATGCATTTGCCGCCGTATCTTGTCGCATAATCTGCATTGATTATGACTGCTTTTGCGTGGCCTATGTGTGGATATCCGTTTGGCTCTGGTGGGAATCGTGTAATTACTTTGCCGTATTCGACATCTTCAAGTGGTGGTAGCCATGCACCTGGTATGTTATTATTATTATCACCACCACCCTGCGTATCTTTGTCTTTTTGTTTGTGTTTGTTCATGGCGATACTACTTGAACCTGTGATCTCCTCTAGTCTCTTTTGTTGATCTTGTAAAGACATGTCATTTACTTGTGATACAACATCAGATACAACATCAGACACCATTGGAACTGAGCCACGAAGGTCTTGTCTTGCACCTAGTATCTTACCTAGTATCTTTTTGTTGTCTGTCTGTCCATTATATGTCACTGCATTCTCAAGGGCTAGTTGTAGTATGTGCTGTCGTATATCATTTACATTGTCATCGTCTTTCACTATGCCCTCTTTCACTATATCCTCACCACTGTTTTTCTTTTGATTATTTGTCGTACTGTCTGGTGGTGCACTCATACATCTACACGCTTCTTTTTACAACAAATCCTAATAGGGATTCTATCTCTTTTTTTGTATTACTTGTGTAAGAGTTGATCCTCTTGTCTGCTTTGTTTGCGTATGTACATGCTATCTCTCTGACCTTGGTCTCTATTCCAAGCAATCGTATGGATTCTACTGCTTTGTTTAATTTGGATTTAGAGCTTTTATGATTACCAAACACATCCAAAATATTCTTGTAATGTATAGTATCCTGAGCCGCATCTATTGCCATCAAGATTGGAAGCGACTTTTTACCTTCTCTAATGTCGTTTCCAACAGGCTTTTTTGTAACTGTGGGATCACCCATCACACCTATCAAGTCATCTGTTATCTGAAATGCAATGCCCAAGTTTAACCCAAAGTTTGAGAGGTTTGAAATATCATTTGGTTTACCATTGGCACAAATTGCACCCATTGCGCAAGAGACATCAAATAGTGCTGCTGTCTTTTTTCTTATCATTGTAATGTATTGATTTCGAGTTGGTATGCTATCTGATTCTGCCATTTTAATATCGAGCATCTGTCCCTCACATACCTCTACACATGCAGACGCAAGTCTTGATACCATGTTTTGCACTGCGTCTGCTTGATGCTTTGTCTTTACTAGTGTCTGGTATGCTTTTGAAAACAATATGTCGCCTGCAAGTATTGCTACTGGCTCACCGAATTTTTTGTGAACTGTTGTCACACCATGTCGCATATCATCATTGTCCATTATGTCATCATGTACTAGAGTAAAGTTGTGTACCATCTCTATTGCAGATGCTGCCCATTTTGCATCTGTTGTTTTACCCCCTAACATTTGACAGCTCTTTATGACCATGTATGGTCTCAACCTTTTCCCTCCATTTACAATCAAATGTCTTGCGGCCTCGTACAGGCCGTCTGGCTCTCCTTTGAGGTTTTGTATCAAATGCTTGTTTACTATATCTGATGTCTTTTTCATACTATCCTTGTTTGCTGTGGCATTCATTTTACCAATAACCTCCATGCACTAGTTGGCATGTGTTTTAATATTGATTCGTATAATATGTTTTTTACATCTTGTGTTATCCACGGCTTTAGAATATCTTGATAATTTTTGAGTGTTGCAGTATCTGATCTGTCAATAAAATATAGTGCTGCTAACATCCATGGGCAGTACTGTGATGGCTTTTCTTTGATGTCTTGTACAAGCGTTTTGGTTGAAACTGTCTTGATGTCTTCTATCTCATCTTTAATGTATGCTAGATTTGATATGTTCTGAATGGTTCCAATCAATGTGGCACATATCTCGTTTTCAGAACCAATGTCTTTGTACTGTATGTGATACTCAAATTTATGCAGATACTCGAATCTTGCTTGCACTCCAAGCTCTTCAGGCATCCTTCTCTCACATGATGATACATATGTCTCTGATTCTCGTGGATGGCTTGCAAATGTGCCGTCCCAGTATTTGGGCCACAACATTTTTTGACTTGCACGTTTTGCCAATATCAAATTATGGGTGTCCTCTTCAAACAACAAGGCGGTAAATGCTCTGTGTAGTTTACCCTCTGGCATATGACATCTCACTTTCTCTTCTCTACCGATGGGATTGTCATTTTCATCTACTAAAATCACAAATTCTTGATGTCTGTCTATTTTTTCATCTTTGAGTGTTTTTGCGTCAGTTGACATCATTATCCATGGCCCCTACTTTGTTATGTTGAATTGTTTTTCTCTTTTAAGTTACACGCCTCAAATAACGTTCCTTTGAATCTATTGTTTGTTGCAGTTGTGTATGTTGTAGATGTGGCTGCATCTTGTATTCTCTTTGGATAATTACCATTTACAAATGCTACTGATGTGCCATATTTTGTTATAGACTTGGCCTCATTAACCTTGCGTGTCATTCCACCTGTTACGTCCATGACATTAGTTTTCATGTTTTTAGTGTGACTTTTGGTAACGTTTTTTGTAGCTGGTATATGCTTGATCAATTTCTTTGACTCTAAATCAATATACAGTCCATCTTCACTGAGCACAAATATACACAGTCTTGGTTTTAGTATGTGTGCCAAATGAGTCATAATTTTATCACCTGACAATATGTATGTCTTGTAACTATTGTCTTCTTTTTTGTTATTGTTATTGTTGCCATACCACATAGCATCGCCATATGTGATGGGTGTCATATCTGATAATGTAGCTATATTATTCATTTCTAATATTTTTGAGGGTATGGGTTTGTTTCCTGACATGAATCCTGCTGGCGCCACTGTGTATGGCCTCATTCCTCCTTTGAGTAGTTGTTCTAGTATTATCGTGTTGAGTTGTATCATGGATTCTTTTACTATTGCAACTCCTTTTGTGTCATAGTTGTGTGCTTTGGTATGCATGTCGTATTTTACTGACCAATAATGTCCAAAAGAGCCTCCCCCATGAACTATTATGACTGGCTCTGTTATCTTTGTAATTGACCTTGCCATTTTGAGAATTGATTGTCTTGATGCGCAAAGCGGTTTTGATTTATCTGTTATTACAGAGCCTCCGAGCTTTATTAGAATCATGATATGATTTACACAATATGATAGATTAAAAGGTATTCAGTCCTGTCTTGTCTATATCGGCGACAAAACATTCGTAACCTTTTTCAGATATGTGTCTGAGAGCTTTTAGTTGAGATCGTGTATCGGTTTGTGTGAATGATGGTTCGGATGACTGTGATTGTGTAGATGCTTGTGATTGTGTAGATAATGATGCTTGTGATTGTGTAGATAATGATGCTTGTGATTGTGTAGATAATGATGCTTGTGATTGTGTAGATAATGATGCTTGTGATAGTGATATATCAACATCTGTCTTTGATGATTCTGTATCTGTGAATCCTATAATGCAACCACCTCCTCCTGCACCTGTAATTTTTGCACCATACGTATGCAAGTTTACAAAATTTACTATCTGATCTAATGTTTGATTTGAGACATTTATCGTTTTTAGATATTCTTGATTAAGTGATGCCAACTGTCCCAATTTTGACGCTTTTGTACTTTGGACGTTTCCTCTATCTTTTGAGTTTCGTAGAATATCTAAAACTGTTGATACGAGTTGTGTCTCTTTGTTGTATAATTCTCTGAACATTGATGGGTTTTCGTTTTTGAATTTTGCAACTTGGTTTACTATTGTTTTTGTATTGTGTGGAATTTTAGAGTTTATTATGACTAGTCCAAATTTTGGATCTCTATTTATTTTGATCTTTTCATATCCAGTCTTTGTGTTATATGTGATTAAACCTCCTAGAGCCGATATTGCAGTGTCTGCACCTGATACATTTGGGAACACTGTTCTTTCTGCATCTATTGCCATGTTTATTATGTTGCTTATTTGATATGTATCCTTGTCTCCTAAAACCTTGAGTACTGCTGCTGTACCTGCAACACAACATGCTGATGATGATCCCAGTCCTGCGCCTGGTGGTATGTCTGATCTGATTTGTAACGTGACGCCGCTATCTGATTTTGTTATTTTTCTAGTTTCTTTTATGATGTAATACAAAGGTCTCAATGTTGGATTTACATCCATGATATCGTGCTTGCACGAATCGTATTTGAGATTGCCCAACTCTGATTGTATCTGTATATCTGATGATCTCATCGCAGTTACGTGCACATGTCTATTTATTGCACATAATATGGCATTTGCACCATGTACTACAAAATGCTCCCCAAACAGTATGACCTTTCCTGGTGCTGATGTAGTTATCTTGTCACTTTTATGGTGCTGTTTGTTTGCATTAAATGCGATATTGTCATTTGTATTTGACATGTATTAACGGTGACGTGTGGTATTATTGATGTTGTTGTTAATGATGATAATGATGTTGATGATGATAATGTTGTTGTTGATGATGATGTTTACATGAGATTGTGAAAATCAAGAGTCAAAACATCAATACATCATGGCCACTTTTTAAACGACTTTGTGATAATCACATCACTAACAAGATTTGGTACAATCTACGTCTAGATAACCTGATTTTGTACTATTATGCGCACTGGCATCTTTTCTAAGACAATTGTCACGTTGTTTGTTTTTCACATATTATCCGCACAAACCAACATCAAAAAACACAAATGTACTCAAATATTCTTTAAAATTTATTCACAAATATCACATGTGACTATTCAATCATATTATTTTCCCCTTCACTAATCTTGGTCTCAAAATCGTCTATCTCGTATTTTATTGTATCATTCTCACCTAATTCTCCACGCTCAATTAGGATCTGACGTACTAACAACCAGTATATGGTGGCAAGTGCTTTGCGACCTCTATTGTTTGCAGGTATTATCAAGTCGAGATCAGATGTAATGTTGTCTGTATTTGAGATTCCGATTACTGGGATTCCTGCATTTTTGGCCTCTGTTACTGCTTGTTCGTCCATCTGCGGATCTGAGACTAACACGAGTTTTGGCTCAATATAATATGGAAGCGAAGGGTTTGTCAGCGTTCCTGGCATGAATCGTCCTGTCAACATCTTTGCATTTAGCATCTCACAGAACTTTTCAATCGGTGTTGATGCATATTGCCTTCCCGAGCATACTATGAGGTTTTCAGTACCTAGTCTATTGATGAATTTGGCGGCAACCTTGACTCTTTGAAGAGTTATTTCTAAATCAAGCATGTACAGTCCATCTGTGCTGGCCTTTGTGATGAAATTTTTCATAAATTTTGTCTTTACTTGCGTTCCGACCCTTATCCCTGTCACTAGAATCTTTTTTTGTATATCTGTTGTTGCATCTGTTTGGGGGGAGAGGTCATCTACTTGTGTTGTTGAGATTTCTGTATCTACTGAATCTGATTGTTGGCCGCTCATATTCTCTACAACTCTGCCATGCCTTGTATTAAATCATGCTGCATTACATTATGACTGTGATTCTCTTCAATATGACTATTGTCATTGGCATTCATCTGATCAAGTCTTAACAACTCATTGATCTTCGATACTCTCTCGCCACCGACCACACCTACCTTGAGCATCTTGGAGCCTGTGGCTATTCCTATGTGCGATATGTGTGAATCAACAGACTCACCAGATCTGTGAGATGTAATGAGTTTAACATCATTTTGTGTTGCCACTGTGGCAAACTCAAGTGCATCATACAATCCACCTGCTTGGTTTACCTTTAGTATGGCCCCGTTGCATGACTCAGTCTCTATTGCTTTTCTTAATATGCTTGCATTTGTGACTGTGAGGTCATCACCTGTAATTAACACCTGTGAGAATCGTTCTCTGAGTTGAGCCATTTCATCAAATGCTTCCTCATGTACTGCATCCTCTACATATATGAGCTTGTATCTTGTTATCAAATCTGACACAAATTCTAACTGCTCACCATGATCATTTTCAAAACCTGCTCTGTTGTATATGTACTTTGATCTTTTCTTGTCCCATTGAGTTGATGATGCAAAGTCTACGCCAAGTGAGACCTCTCTGCCTAGTGTAAATCCAAGATTCTCACATGTTTTGGCAGCTACTTGCAATGCTCCCTCATTATCCATTTTGGGCGCCCATCCGCCCTCATCTCCCTTACCACCTGAAAAGCTTGCATCCTGTGATTCCAAGACACGACGCAACTCTGTATGAATTTTTAAATTTATTCTTGTTGCGTCTTGTATGGTCTTTGCACCTGTGGCGCAGATTAGTATCTCTTGTATGTCTGGTGTTCCTGGACCCGCATGCGCACCTCCACCCAATATATTACCTAATGGGAATGGGAATCTGTACTGTTTTGATCCCCATGTTGTTGTAGTGTTATTTACCAACTGCTCACGTAAAAATTTGTAAAGTGGTTGTCTGTTGTATTTGGCCGCTGCTTCGGCTGCTGATATACTTAGTGCAAATGCCAAACTACCGCCAATTTTGGGGTAGCCTGGTTCTGGATCTATATCCTTGATTACATTGTGTATTGTTAGTATGTTCGTTGGGTCGATACCCAGTATCTTTTCTTTATTTTTTTCTAGTATATTGATACTATCTGTTACTCCACCTTTGGGAAAACTTGTCGCTTCATGCACTCCTACACTTGCGCCAGACGGCGCTGATACTCTACCTACATGTATGTTATCTACTATTACATCGACTTCTATGGTTTGACTGCCTCTACTGTTGTATGTGAGACGCCCTGTCACTGATGTTATACTTGGCATTACTCTATCTCATTTTGAATCTCTATCTTTCGTCTTTGCATTTCCTCATAGAATGGAATTACTTGCTGAATTGTCTCTACTGTTGTAAGTAGGATTATTCTGCAACAATATCTCTCAACACCCAGTTCATCTAGTATCTCCTCTGGACTCTTGCCAGTTTCTTGCTCTATTTTATTTTGATATTCTCCAAATTTGTCTGCCACTAACATGCCGCATGTAAAGCACCTGACAGGGACAAGCATGATTGAGCAATAATCAAGGATTATAAAAACCATACACGAATTTTGTTTGCGGGCGTTGCCCAGCCTGGCCAAAGGCGCTAGCTTGAGGGGCTAGTCTCTGAGGAGTTCGTGGGTTCAAATCCCATCGCCCGCACCACACATTTTTTAGATTTGTCTTGCACCCACAAATATGGCACATTATACTCAGATCCCACCACCCCCTTCTATTTCAGATGCCTACACCATACATTTTTTACAATCATTGATTTGTGTATGATATTTGATCTTATTTAGAACCGATTCTGTGTGTCTGAAAATATATGATTCATAAGGTCTTGTATTGAATTGAATTAATGCGAGGGTGGATATTTGAGATACGATCTCGTTCGTTTGTACTATTTGCAGCCTCTTTTTTGATAATTACATTTCTAGTATATGGAGGTGCAACTGCATCCCTTGATGATGCTGTACAGTCTGTATTGTATGACAGTGTTGGAGATCCTACATTTGATGGCATAATGCAGTATGTCACTGAGACCGGTGACGTGTTTAACATGATGATCTTTGGAATTATCATACTGTTGATTCCGCGCACAAGACGAGTTGGAATCACTCTAATGATACTGATTGTGATTACTACATTGCTTGCTGGTTATGTGAAATGTGGGGTGGATAGACTCGGACCAGAATATGAGTTTGAAGGTGTGCCATTTCCGGTTAATATAAGCAGGGACACATTTGCGCTCTTTTGTGAGGGAAGCTTTGACTCTTCATATCCTGCCGGACACGCAGCGCGTGCTATGGTGTTTGGTATAATACTTGGCTATGCACTATCTGAGCGCTTTCCTAGAGGTGCATATCTAATGCTAGCATATCCTGCATTGATATCATTTAGTCGCATGTATGTTATGCAACACTATTTGATGGATGTAGTGGGTGGTATTATCATGGGTGCCATGCTAGCAGGTGTACTGGCACACCAGACCAAATTATACAAGATATTTGAAAAGACAAAAAGTAATGATTAATACTTTGATTGGCATAATGAATGAAAGATTTGTTGGATCTCACTGTTATCGTGTTTATTTGATATCTTTTAGTCTTGTTTGATTTATAGTGTGGATATGCAATATAATGCTAAACTATTGGTATTAATTATTTAATTTTATTATTACACTTTATATTTTTAAACATTAAAAGATCATTTTATTTACCACTAATCATCAAATCCTAACTCATTGAGTGACTTGTTGCTTATTAACACGATTGCATAATGATCATTGTCATGATGATACGTCCAATACTTGACATCTCTGTGCTCATTAATCTTCCGTAGTCCGTGTGTTACACCCGTAGTTACGACATATCCGATTCTTTTTGCTATCTTTTGTTCTCCTTTTGGCATTAAAATCCTGTATCCGCCTTTCTTGTCCTTGAATCCTAGTCTTACCATGTCTTCTGCGGCTTTGGTAGCACCGTCTTCATCTTTTAGGTCGTATGTTTTTAGTACTGGTATATTTTTTGGATGAAATTCCATATGATAATTTTTGTGTGGTGTTATAATAAGTCTGTAGCGTAATGATGTGCATAATGTTTTGTGTTGTGGTGTTTTGTATGTGATATGTTGTTTTGTATGTGATATGTTGTTTTGCATATGATTATACTAACATGTTGCGACTAAAAGCCACATGACTAGAACTCATATTAATAAAAGCCACATGACTAAAAGCCACAAAATTAGTCAACACAAAGTGATTTTTTTAATGTATCAAATGCACCTTGTACCGTATGAACTTTTGATATTATGTTGTTTGTAATACCTGATTTTTTAAGCTCATCTGCTGTAAACGGGCCTATTGCAACTATCATTACATGTGATAATTTGGCAAGCAGATCATCTATGCTGTAATCTTTTGACATTATCTCTAAAAATCCGCGCACTGATGATGCGCTAGTGAATACAATGCCATCTATCTTGTCTGTTGAAAAATCCTCTCGAAAGTCATTCCATTGTGTCAAATCTGTGTATGCACATACATCGTACAGGTGTATCTCTACTATCTCTAGTCCTATCTTTTCTAACAACTCTTTTAAAAATGGCGTAGATGCTCCACTTCGAGGTATAATTGCCTTGCGGCCTACTGCATTGAGTGAGGTGAACAGTTCACCTATGCCTACAGAAGAGTATGTTTTAGGTGGCATCTCGTTTACCTTTATTCCTTCACATTCAAGTGACTCTCGAGTCTTTGGACCTACTGCTATTACTATCATGTTTGCTATTGCTAATTTCAGTTTGTCGTATGTGCTGTTTTTATTGATGTTACTATTGTCGTTACTATTGTAGTTACTATTATCGCTGTCACTATTACTGTAATTATCATTATCGTTTAGTTCTACTGTATTTTGATCATCATTATCATAATTGTGAGTATCTGCTTTTCGCTGTTTGTCATAACTGTGTGCCATATCAAAGAGCAGTCTGACTGCTTTTGAGCTCATAAACACAACATAATCCGGCGACTCTGTTTTTATGGCTTTGAGAAACTCCTCTACAATCTTTTGTCCCTTGCTAACAAGCTGTATGGTTGGTAGTGCGTGTGCCTTTGTCTTGTTTTTATGTGCAAGCTCCAAAAACTCTGCTGCATCATCTATAGAACGTGTTATTGCAATTGTTTTTTGTTTATCTGTATTTTGAATATCTTTTGATTTGACACTTGTATCTGCAGTTATCATCTTCTTCTTATCTCCATCCTATAATACTGCTCATCTGAACCACTTTGCCTATTATGATGTTCGCAGGTGGTCTTATTTTCGCCTGCTTTGCCTTTGATGCTATATTTGATAAATTCCCTATTGTAGTTTTATGCTTTGAGGTGGTCCCATCCTGTATTACTGCAACTGGCATCTTTTCATCCATCCCACCTCTTATCAATTCGTTACATATGATCTCAATTCTTGATAGTCCCATCATTATAACAATTGTATCCACTGACTTTGCAAGCCGTCGCCATTTTACCACTTCTCTCTTTTTTTGCGGATCCTCATGTCCTGTCACAAACACTACTGATGATGCATGTTCTCTATGTGTGAGTGGTATACCTGAATATGTGGCTGATCCTATGCCTGATGTAATACCTGGTACTAGTTCATATTTAATATTGTTTTTTCTGAGAAATTCTGCCTCTTCTCCTCCTCTGCCAAATATTATAGGATCGCCGCCCTTTAGTCTGACAACTCTTTTTTTTGCCCTTGCATATTTGAGCATCATATCATTTGTCTCGTTTTGATGTGTTGTGGGATCTCCTACGGCTCTGCCCACATATGTTTTTTCAGTTGACTTTGGTATCATATTTAGAATTCCTCTACTCACAAGCCTATCATATAATACAATATCGGCTTTTTGTAACAATTCCACTGCACGTATGGTTATCAATTTTGGATCGCCGGGCCCTGCGCCTACCAAGTACACTATCCCTACTCTCACTTTTGATTCCATTGTGCTAGTCCCTCTCTCCACTTTGATGCAAGTTCATTGACTCCTTTTGATATCATCTCTTCTCCTGCTTTTGTACCAATGTCATGCGGTGTTGTACTATCTTTACTCTCTTTGATCTGAACCTTGATCTCTTTACTACCATCAATTGAGAATGCATCTGCTTTTATCATTATATGTGACTCTGAACATGTGGCTATTGCGCCTACTGGAAATCTGCATCCTGAATCCACTGCATCTGAAAAGGCTCGTTCTGCATCTGTTTCTGCTCTTGATTCTATGTGCTGTATTTTTTGCAACATCTCAACTGTATCTGCATCTTCTGTCCTTGATATTATTGCAAGTGCACCTTGCCCTGGTGATGGTAAAAACACCTCTTGTGTTAGATCATGATATGCCACATCTACTAGTCCAAGCCTTGCGATTCCTGCATATGCTAGTACTATTCCATCTATGTTCTTTTCATTACTAGTATGTTTACCATCAAGCATGTTTATTCGAGTCTCTACGTTTCCACGTATTGGCCTTACCGTAATGTCTGGTCTTGCCCTTGTAACCTGTACTGCTCTTCTCAGACTACTTGTCCCAATCACTGCCCCCTGTGTCATCTGTTCTAGTGATCTTCCATCTGTTGTTATCAATATGTCTTTTGTATAGTTGCGTTTTGGTACACTTGCAAGTGTCAGTTCGTCTGGCAGCCTGGATGGGACATCTTTTAGACTATGCACTGCAAAGTCGGCTCTACCATCCATAACTGCCCTGTTGACTTCTTTTTCAAATATGCCCTTTTGATCAATTGCAAATAGTGGACGTGCATCAGTATCGCCCTTTGTTGTTATTGTTTTAGTATCGTATGCAATATGTGGATTCTTTAATTTTAACTGTTCTATTACATAATTAGTTTGCGCAAGAGCCAATTTACTTGCACGCGTTGCTATAACATATCTTGTCTTATTTGTCATATTTCATCTAATCATTATGATTCCTGCTTGGCAATATATCTCAGTGTTGCCTCATATGCATGTGTGACTCTCTCTATGTCTTGTGTAGTATGTGCATTTGATAAAAATGCTACCTCAAACTGAGATGGGGCCACAAACACATTGTGCTTTTGTAATAGATGTGTACTGAATGCTTGAAACTTTTTCTTGTCACATTGGAGCGCATCTGCATTGTTTTGTATCGTGTTTGTTTTTTCTGTAAAGAATATCTGCATCATGGATCCAATGTAATTTGTCACGTGCGGTATGCCATATGTTGTGGCAGTATCATCTATTGCTTTTGCCATATGCTTGCAATTTTTCTCTAGTTTTACATACATTGTATTCTTTAACTTGTTTACAGTTTTAATTGATGCTATTGCTGCGCTTACAGATACAGGATTTCCTGCAAATGTGCTTGCCTGATATACTGGACCATTGGGTGCCAAATACTCCATTAACTTTTTGTCACCTCCAACTGCTGCTATGCCAAAACCATTACTCATGGCCTTTGCAATTGTAGTAATGTCTGGTTTTACATTATAGTACTGTTGTGCTCCACCTGGTGACATTCTAAATCCAGTCACAACCTCATCAAAAATCAAAATAATCCCGTGTTGTTTTGTTATCTTGCGCAACTTTTGCAAAAATCCTTTTTTTGGCAACACAAGTCCCATGTTTGCCATTATGGGCTCTATTATCACACATGCAATATCATCTGCATTCTTTTCAATTATGTGTTCTAGTCCATCTATGTCATTGTACTCTGTCACTAGTGTATCTCTTGCAGTCTTTTTGGGAACACCTTTTGATGCTGGTATGCCATACTGTGTTGCCCCTGAACCTGCCCCGACTAGAACTGAGTCATGTGCGCCGTGATAACATCCATCAAACTTTAGTATCTTGTCTTTTTTTGTATGTCCTCTTGCAATACGAATGGCAGTCATTGTGGCCTCCCCCCCTGTATTTACAAGCCTCACTTTGTCAATTGAAGGATAACTGTTTGTAATCAATGTGGCAAGCTCAGTCTCTTTTTGTGTAGGCGCGCAGTATAACGTACCTTGTTTTAGTTGTGCTGCTGCTGCATCTATAATCTCTTTTCTGCGATGCCCTAGCAATAATGCACCATACCCGCAACACATATCTGTAATCTTTTGTTTATCTTCAGTCCACATGTAGCATCCATCTGATCTCTTTACAAAAAACGGATATGGCTCAAAATAACGTACAGGACTTGTGACTCCTGATGCGATGACCTTTTTTGCTTGTTTGAATCTAGCACTTGATGTTGTCATGTTTTTATCTTGTACATGACACTATTAATTCTAGTAGTGTGTGGCTGAACTATATTTTTCAACATTTCGTTTAATGACTAGTCATTTAGATATGTCTCATATTTTTGAATATGACATTTCAAACAATTACATTTCAAACAATCATTTTGTAAACTTTTGTCTATACACCATCGCAATTACTATGGTTCCTATAAAAGGTGCACTCATGTACAACCACAAGTCTTGCACTACGCCTGATAATATGGCAGGCGCAAGAGCTCTTACTGGATTCATAGATGCACCTGACAAATCACCAAAAAGCAATATATCTAGTGCTATAATTCCACCAATGGCAACTCCACTAAACCCTCTTAATCCTTTTGTGTATACTACACACAATATTATGCCCATCAATAATCCTGATGCTAGCACCTCTACTGCAAACATCTCTGGTATCTGTATACTGTGGTTTGGTGCATTTGCACCAATATTTGCCTCGGTACCTATGAATTTCATAACAAATAGCGATCCTAACATGGCGCCCGTAATCTCTGCGAGCAGATACCATCCAATCTGTATACGTGTTATATGCCCTGTCACATAGTATGCAATTGTGACTGCTGGATTAAAATGAGCCATTGATATCTTTCCAAATGCATATACGCCTATGATCAATGCCACAAACGGTCCGGCCGCTGCTATCCATAATCCATACACGTTTCCTATTTGTGCATCATATACAATAGTGCCAGTTGCAAGTACAACGAGAATAAATGTGCCTATTAACTCAACAATAAATATATGAATATTAGAATATCTTGCCAACATGTCCATCTTTTTCATTATTCATGAAATTCTTCTTTTTCGTCTGTGCCCTTTAACTCATTTATCATATCTATAACTTTACCTCTTATTGTATCTCGTATCTTGCGTACTTGTTCTATGCTCTTGTCTTTTGGATCATCAATGTCCCAATTTATGATATTGTGTTGTTTTGTTAATAGTATTGCAGGACATGAATCTGTATCAATACAACCCATATTCACCACTATGACATCTTTTGTTTGAGTGATATCTTCTTTGATCTCTTTTGGTGTGTTGTTTGCAATATCAATATCAATCTCTTGCATTACCTTGATTACATTTGGGTTTATACATGCACTTGGTTTGGTCCCTGCACTTTGTACTTTGATGTGTGGTGCCATTGTTTTTAAAAAGCCTTCTGCCATCTGACTTCGTGCGGCATTCTCTACGCATACAAACAATACATTTTTTTGGTTTGTCATTTAAAATTGATATAAATACTAGTTTATATAAACTTGAATTTATATGAATAATGGTGGTATTTGGCTCTTAAAGTGTATTTGTGATGATACTCGTTTTGAGATACTCGAGTTATTGCAAGAGAGTCATGAATTGTGTGTTGGTGACTTTGTAGATTTGATGGAAAAGGACCAGCCATTAATATCACATCATTTAAAAAAACTCAAAGAATGTGGTATAGTAACATCTAGACGTCACGGCAAACAGATAATGTATAAAATAACTAGTCCGGATCTTGCAGAATTAATATCAGGTATTGCTAATACTGGGAAAAATATCTTACCTGCTATGTGTGGCAACACAGATGATAATTCTACATGTTAGTAGTCTGCAATGTGCCCAATTCTAATGATCTTATTTTTAATTATACAGTGCGGTACATTTACTGTGGCAAGTAACTATCATGTTTTAATTCCCATTAAAGCAGTCTTTTGATCAATCTAACAGTTGAATCCACAAACACATCCATTGTAAATAATTTTCTATCTAGACCCATAGTAATTTTCGTGCCTTGTCATAATATTTCCATCTGGTCATATCAATTTCAATCATACCAAATTTAGCAATATATGAATACAATTGAATATTAACCTAGTTTACAAGAGCGTCATTATATCTTGTAAATGAAAGCAAATAATTTCATCATATTACTCTGGTTGTCGCTTGCCACTGATAATATAACTAACCGTTCTGCTCATGTGCATTGCATGATCTGCAACTCGTTCTAAATACCCAAGCAATAATGCTTCTGCAAGTACACATTTTGTATTGGTTTCTTGCGTAGCGAGCATCGAAAACCTCTCCTTGCAAAGCTTGTCTACATACTCTTCGTTTATCTTTATCATATTGAACTTACTGTCATCAAGAAGTGCAAATGAATGCAGTGCATCCTTTGTCATCTGAAGCGTCTCATTTGATACTTGATATAGCCATTTGTTATTGCATGATGATATGTCTCCAAATTTATCTCTAACAAGCGTAATGTCATATGCATATCGTCCAAATCTATGAAATGCATATGATATCTCAATTGCTGATCTGATGAATCTAAAGTCCGATGCCATGGGTTGAAACTTTAGCATTGTGGTGAATATGAGGTCTCCTACTTTGTGATACATGTTTGTGATATTCTCTGATATCTGCCTAACTTCTATTATGGGATTGGTCCCTTTCAAATATGAATTAATTGCATATTCTAGGCCTTGAATTGAAAGATCTCCCATCTCTGACATTGATGCTGAGAGATTGTGAAGATTTGTATCGATAAGTCTAGTCATTCACATTGTTTGGTATATGGTTCTACTTTAATTGTATTGAGAATTGGCGGATAACCATTCAACTTATTCCCAAATTTAGGCACAGACTCGCCGCCTAACATCTGGTGCAGACATCGGGGGTTGAACGGTTACTTTATTCTTTGGTGTATGATTGTGCATATTGCAACATACTGCCATAATTTTGAACATAAAAATAGTCATATTGTGATCTCCTGTAACGTTTTCACAATTGGACTTTGCCACATGTGATTATTTCAGGCACGAAATCACAAAAATCCACTGTACAGAAACTTATGCTCGTTGCTATATGTTGTCAATTAAATTAATGTCACATTTAACCAAATTGACCTTCAACATACTTGGCGGTAAGCTCATTCTTTGGATTTTGAAATATGTTATCTGTTTTTCCATGTTCTACTAGTTTGCCCAAATACATGAATCCCGTATAGTCTGAGCATCTTATGGCTTGTTGCATGTTGTGGGTGATAATAATTATACAATATTCATTTGAGAGAACTTTTATCGTCTCTTCTATCTTTTGTGTTGCAATTGGGTCCAATGCTGATGCTGGTTCATCCATTAATAATACCTCTGGCTGTATTGCAAGAGCCCTTGCGATACAAAGTCGTTGTTGTTGCCCCCCTGATAGTTCAATTGCAGGTTTCTGTAACTCATCTCTTACCTCATCCCACAAATATGCCATCTTTAGGCAATCTTCTACTATCTCATCTAGTATAGAAGAGTTTTTGACACCATTGAGTTTTACACCAGATACAACATTGTCATATATTGACATGGTTGGGAATGGATTTGGCTTTTGAAAGACCATCCCTACCTTTCTTCTGTGGTATATTGGATCTATGGCTGAGTCGTACAGATCAGTCTGATCTATCATAACCTTTCCCTTTACATGTGCATCTGGTGTCATGTCATGCATTCTATTCAGACAGCGCAAAAATGTCGTCTTGCCACAACCTGATGGTCCTATCAAAGACGTGATAGAGTTTTCAGGAAATTTCAAACTTACATTTTTTACTGCAAGCGTGTCTCCATAATGAACACTTACATTCTTTGCAATCATCTTGAATCGTTTATTCTCAAACAGTTCATCATCGTACCTATTTGTGGTGTATGTTGTATCTTGATGTGTCGGTTGCGTTTGCGCTTCTGTTGTTATTGTACGGCTCAATTAGTTACCCCTCCGCCCTCTTTTTGTGCCAATAAACCTTTTGACGATGATGATGATGCCGATGGTGATAACGATGACGTCAATTGTGATGATGCCGATGCCGATGATGGTGATGAACTATGTTCTGTGTATGGTGGGGGTTGTTGTTGTTGTGATGTTGTCTTTGTATTTGATTTACCGTTGCGTCTTTTTCCCTGAAAGTAATACCTCACACCTACGTGTATGGCAAGTATTATAATCACTAGTACTAGTGCTGCACCCCACCCTGCTAACCTGGCTTCTTCATATGGTAACAATGAGAATCGCCATATACGCAACGGCAACGCATCCATGGGTGCATCTAGTGATGAAAAGAATTGACTACTTCCAAGTATGGTCATGATGAGTGGAGCAGTCTCACCTCCTATCCTTGAGATCGATAACAATATGCCCGTTAGTAGTCCTTGTTTTGCAGATGCAAGCACAATTTTGATCGCAATGGTAGTTTTTTTGAGCCCTAGTGCGGTTCCTGCTTCACGATATGTCCATGGCACCAACTTTAACTGCTCTTCAGTAGCTCTTGCAACTATTGGAAACATGATAAGTGAAAGTGCAAACGCGCCTGCCCATATTGAAAAATGTCCTAGCAACAATACAATTGCCAAAAATGCAAATAACCCTAAAACGATAGATGGCACCTGCATAAAAACATCAAGCCAAAACCTAATCTGTTTTGTCAATCTTCCTTTTGTTCCTACTTCTGACAAGTAGATGCCTGCCCCTATTCCGATCGGTATTCCAATAACTGATGAAAGCCCAATTATGATTATGGTCCCTTGTATTGCTGGTCCAATATTTATTGTTCCAGCTCCAATGGCACCTGGCTCTTCTGTTAAAAAGTCAATTGTCAAGGCTGGCACCCCACCTACAATAAGTTGTCCTAGTATCCAAAACAGTGGTACGATGGCTATTATGGCACATGCTGTAATGCTGCCGATCATTATGCGATCTACTTTTAATCTATTGTTGACATTTGACTTGAACATTGCTCTTATCTCTGAGCGTCTTTGAGCTCTTGTTTTTGTTGCATTTGTGTCATTATTACTACTAATGTCATTGTTGCTATGAGTATACTCACCATCTCTTTGATTCAATTCTTTATTGCCCCCTCTCTCATCTTTAGCATTCTAGTTACAATATAATGAGCAAATACATTAACTGCCATGGCTACTAGTAACAGCACCAATCCTACTCCTATGAGCGCAGGTAGATGGATAGATGCCGGTGACGCTTCTATGAACTCATTTGCAATAATACTTGACATTGTCTGGCTTGGATCAAACAGTGATTGTGGTATTGCAGCTATTCCTGTTGCGTTGCCAATAAGCATAGTGACTGCCATGGTCTCACCTATTGCTCTGCCAAGTCCTAGTATTGCAGCGCCCATTAATCCTGCTTTGGAATATGGAAATACTGCAAGCTTGAACATCTCCCAAGTTGTGCTGCCAAGCATGTATGCTGCCTCTTTTTGTTGATGTGGTACTGCCATCATTACCTCTCGTGATACAGCAGATATCGTAGGTATGATCATTATTGCTAAAATTATACTTGCAGAGAGTACATCTAACCCAAAGGGTGCACCTGAGAACAAAAATATAGAGTCACCAAATGTATCATGCAATGGCTTTTCTATCCAGTCTCTAAAGTATATTCTAAATACAAACAGTCCCCACAGTCCATACACTACACTTGGAACTGCTTCGAGTAATTCTATTAAATATCCCATGGGACGTCCTATTCTTTTTGGGACTATCATGACAAACATTGCTATACCTATGCTAAGTGGTAGTGCAATTGTCATAGCTATGGCAGATGTAATCAGAGTACCCAAGATGTATGGCAAAGCACCAAATGACTCTCGATCTTCTACTGCATTCCAATCTGTTCCAAAAATAAATCCGGCGACTCCTTCCTCTTGCCAAATAGGTCCTGACTCCCAGCCAAGCTGAACTACCATGATCAAAATTATGGCAAGCACATAGACTCCTGCCATTATGGCCCCTACTTTGAATAACTTATCTATAATAGGTGGTCTACCTTCCTTTGCTACAATGTTAGACAAATATTTTTTTCTCATAATGTGACCAATGCATGTTATAATATGTAGTGCGTGTCTATATTCTATAGTTTAGTTGTATGGGGTTGTATTCTATATAGAATTAATAATTATTGTATTTTTAAATGAGTAATTTAGGTACAAATCTATCTTTAGCATAAAATAATGGTCCAAAAATTTTGTGGCTCAGAGATGTCACTTGTCATATATCGTACGTGTCATGAAAATATGTGTTTAATTCTTAGAATACTTTAGTTGGATATGTTTGATCTATGACACAACAGTAGTATGATGAATAATGGCTATACCCAACACAAAAACAAACAACATGGCAAATATTTCAAAAAAGGCTAGTGAAAGAAGATTTGAGACATGCGAAAAAATCTCAAAATAACTCTAGTGTGTATTTTACAATGATTCAATTACTAAATATTATGTGATGTTCAAAATATGATCTTTAATATATAATGTTATAAAATATGTAATATGTGCACAAAATGTGCACAACATACACAAAATGTGCACAACATACACACAATATACACAACATACACACAATATATGCATTAATATTTTTTATAATCATTTTTAATATATTTACATATATTTAAGTTGTTGTATAATTTTAGAAATTGTTTTGTTGTATGCATGTCACACACCAAATAAATTGCAATCAAAAATTTTTAACAATTAATGATCAGAATCTAATAAAAATTCAGCTGTAACAAATTGTTTCACACTTGCATTTCACACTGGCAATAAAAATAAAAAAGTGAAAAAGAAACTGATGGGTTATTCTATCTCAATGATTCCCTGTTGAATCAAATACTGTAGTGTAACTATTAGTTCACTATCTGATATGCCACCATTTGCATAAAACTCAAAGACTGTTTTTACCCATGCTGGAATCTTTTTTTCTGTTGTTGTATCTGTCTGTATGCTATCATCTTCAACACTCGTGGGTCCTGTGTATACCTGCTCACCTTGGTATGTGATCATTGACAATCCTTCTAACCCAATATTTTGGATTGGTTTGGATATTGGTACATACAACAGGTCTGCATTGTATTTTTGCCCATCAGTAATTATCCATGCAATAAGATCTACTGTCTCTTTTGCGTGATTAGCATTCTTTACTGATCCTTCTAACTCTGGATGGATGACTATGTATGAAAAACTAGTAATTGGATATGCATTATCACCTGGTGCTGCAAGCAAGTCGACATCTCCCCAGTCTTCGTTTGCTTTTGGAAGTGTGGGTGCTGCTCCATTTGATGCATCTGATGCGCTTTCTAGTGTTGGCATTACAAAGTTAGTCTTGTCACCGTTCTGCATTGCAGCAACAGTCATGTCTTCTTGGAATGCATATGCTAGTGTTATGTATCCAATTGCACCTTCAGTAGATTTTACTAGTCCTGCAACACCTTCGTTTCCAGGAGCACTTCTTCCTCCTGCTGGCCATGGTACACTTTTACCTGCTCCAATATCTTTATCCCATTTAGGACATATCTTTGTAAGATAACTGGTCAACGCAAATGTTGTACCTGAACCATCTGATCTAGATGCTGCTAGAATCTGCTGATTTGGCATCTCAATGTCTGGATTGTGTTGTGTAATTTTGGGGTCGTCCCATTGAGTAATATCGCCTAGATATATCCCACAGAGCGCATCACCTGTCAGTTTTAACCCACTATCTACTCCTGGCAGATTATATGCAATAGATATTGCACCTATCATCTCTGGTATCGTAATTGAACCTGGAGCTTTTTCATACTCTCTACTCTTCAATGGCGCATCTGATGCTGCAAAGTTTACTGTCTTTTCAATATGTTGTTTGATGCCTCCGCCACTTCCAATTGATTGATAGTTTAGTGTGATGTGTGGGTTGATTTCTGAATATTTTACTCGCCACAAATCCATCAACGGAAATGCAAATGATGCACCTGCACCGTCTATTCTGACTTTTTCTTTACTCTCTTGTGCATGTGCCATCTGTATTGTCGTGTATATGTTATCTGATACTGTAGTAGTGGTGTCTGCGTTGTTTTCTGTTGTTATGTCTGTTGCTGTTGCTGTTGCTACTGTTGTTGCTACTGTTGTTGTTGTTGCGTATGTTACTCCTGCTGTAATTGATCCTAGCAAGAGTACGGATGCGATCATTATCATCATCCCCATCATAATTGGTTTTGTCATTATTTGCCTTGTAATATTGGTATACTTAGGATTAAAGTATATACTCTATGTATGTGTATGTTGTTCATGTGTATCTATTGTGAGGCATATGTATCTGCGTCATGCTCAAATACATTTGACTTGAATCTGTAGATTCAGTTACCTGCAAATATCTCACAGTTGGCTATCAGGTCTAGTCCGTCTGACTGCTCACACATATCTATTAACCCATCTCCACCATCAAGAAAGTCTCCACCTGTGCCACCATATATGGTGTCAATACCCGTATCTCCTCTAAGTATGTCGTTTCCAGTGCCACCAATTATGTAATCGTTACCTGCACCACCGTCGATAATGTCATCATCACCGTTGCCAAGTATGCAATCATTACCATCCCCACCCCAAATTATATCCTTACCTGCTTTTCCAAATATAAGATCATCTTGTACTGTTCCATTAATTAACTCATTTCCATTATTACCATATATGACATTATATGCGGACTGCTCCAATCCACACGCCAGTACGGTGACAAACTGGTATGTCTCTTTTGTATTTTTTGCCTCATCAAATGCTATCCATGTGATGTTTGTAGTTCCTATTGGAAACTTTTCTGGTGCATTGTTCAATATTCCTATTATATTATAATCATCTGTGGCATTTGCTACTCCTATGTCTACTATAGTTAGAATATCTGTTGCATTGACTATGATGTTTGGTGGCGCAGATATGTTTGGTGGTGTTGTATCATAAAATATGGGGTGCATGTTATTTATGTCATTTGTTTTGTTTTGTATATCATTCTCTGTTATTGATGGTTGTATGTGTTGTTGTTGCTGCTGCTGTGATGTTGCATTGTTTGTGATGGTTGTTTCGTTGTACTGTGGTGTACTATATGCATAAATTGTATGATCAAGTGTATCTATTACATACAACTGTCCATTAATTCCAAGTTCTACATCTGTGGGAAATACCAATCTGTCTACATGCAATGGACCATACTGTTCATAGATCGCAAGAGGTCTAGAACCGTCACTCAAATTAAGATACAATACATTTTGAGAATGTGCATTTGTCACATATATCATAGAATCATCTGCTAGCTTTATGTTCTCTGGCATAAATTCAAAAGAGTCTGATCCAGTAAATTCATATGAATTCATATATGTACCATTTGCCATATATTGACTTATGCGTTTGTTCCCACGATCAGAGACATATATGCTACCATCATTATCATCTATATCTATTCCATGTGGGGTGACAAACTTACCATATTCGATACCTGACCCTCCAAATGATAGGACAAACTCACCTTCTGTTGTGAATTTTTGAACACGATAGTTTCCTGTATCTACTACGTATATGTAGCCGTCACTACTTGCAATCACATCATTTGGCATTGATAATGTTCCATTTGTCTTGCCACGTTCACCCCACTGTGATACGTAATTTCCATCAAGGTCAAATTTTTGTATTCTGTTCAGATCACGATCTGCCACATATACAAAAGATCCATCAGTTGTTATTCCAGACAGATAGTTGAATTGACCATTACCTTGTCCACTACCTCCCCATGCCATCAAAAATGTACCTTGTGCATCAAATTTCTGAACACGTTTGTTACCTAGGTCAGACACATACACATTACCATTATTCTCATCGACTGCGAGAAATTGTGGGTGTACGAATGCCCCCTCTTTTCCTATTCCATACGCGCCCCAATTATATATCTCTGAATGATCAATGCTTGCAAATGTCATTTGTGTATCTGCTGACATGCTTACTATCATTGCACCTATTACAAATACAGTAATTCCAAATAATACAATGTCAAATTTGACGACTCTTGCCATGTGGTCAATACGCTTGACTGGTCTGTTCATAATATTATATTATAATAAAAGGTAATTACCATGCGTGTAAATAATTGTTGGGTCACTTGTCGAATTTAGTTGACCTTTTTTTACCACTTTTAGCTGGATTGATGTTGAATTCCTAGAATACTTGTCACATATGATGTATTCATTGAACTGAATATGTGAGGTTTGTAAAATTTACATTATGTTTGTTGAATAACTGGGCATTTTGTCAGAATGGCTTGTTTACATCTTTTGTAAAGACATAACTTGCTATTGCCACCATACCTGCAACAAATCCCACTATAACTGCAAATCCTATGAACATGGTGATGTCGCCTTCTGATACACCTGTCATCATCTCCCTTATGAGCAGTACTGCATACGTGACTGGATTGAACTTTGCAAGAGTGGACAGCCACTCTGGAAGTAACTCGAGTGGAAACAGTGCAGGACTCATCATAAAAAGCGGCATCCCGAGCATATTGATCATGCCCCAAAAAGTCTCTTGCGATTTAGCAGTGGCTGCAACAGTTACAGATACTCCTGCAAATCCTAGTGAGAACAATATGACTATGCCCATAATTGGTATTATCATAATGGGATCTGAGAAAGTGACTCCTATTGCAAGTGCAATTCCTATTATGAGACTTGCTTGTAGTGCTGCGACTAGTGATATGGCCGCCATCTTGCCGAGTGCAATTGATGCTCGTGAGATGGGTGTTGTTAGAACCATGTTCATAAAGCCGTATCGTCTGTCCCACAACGTATTGACTCCGCCAAATATACTTGTGAATATTGCAGTTAACACTATGACACCTGGCGCCATGAACTCGATATACTCTCCATCAAACCCAACTGACTCTATGAGTGGTTGTGTCCCTGCAAATGTATTTCCCACTACTATTATCCATATTGCAGGTTGGATTAATCTGATGAGTACTCCGCTTTTTGATTTTTTGTATCGTTTTGCCTCTCTCCAAAATATCGTGTATGCATCATATATTGCTGATTTAAATGATGATACAGGACTGTCTGTATGTAATGATGCTGTTGCTACTGCTACTGATGATGATGATTCTGATGGCAACGAAGCATGTCGTTGTGATGAATCTGTATGCTTATTTTGATGATCATGTGACATAGTTACACCTTTCCCCTGTTCCTCTTCTTTCTTGCAATTTCTCGTCTTTGACTAAGTCCTGAATCATCCTCATCTCTTATCTCATGTCCTGTGTGATGTAAAAAGACATCGTCTAGTGTTGGATGTTTGACATTTATACTCTCAATTGTTGCCCCGCATCTTGCCGCTGCTTGAAATATCTTGGGTACTGATTCTGTGCCGTTTGATGCTATCATGGTAATGGAATTACATGTATGATCATAATGTATGTTGGATAACATGTCTGCCATATCTTGTAACTGTGACTGCATCTCTTGAATCTTGTCATGTATGACAATTGATATGATTTCATTACCCAGATTATCTTTCATGTGTGATGGCTTGTCAATTACAATTATTTTGCCACCATCTATTATTCCAATTCTATCACATAGGTTGTCTGCTTCTTCCATGTAATGTGTGGTCAAAAATACCGTAACGTTATACTCTGTGTGAATTTTTTTAATATAATCCCAGATCTTTCTGCGCGTCTGTATGTCTAGTCCTACAGTTGGCTCATCTAAAAATAGTACCTCTGGCATGTGTAGCAAACCACCTGCTATGTCTAATCTCTTACGCATCCCACCTGAATACCCATTTACATAATCATGTTGTTTGTCCTCTAATTCTACTAGTTGTAACATCTCATCTATTCTGGACTCTGTTATGTCTTTTGGTATGTGTGAGAGTCTTGCATGCAGATGCAAGTTTTCACGGCCCGTCATATATTCATCAACTGATGTGTCTTGTTGTATGTATCCTATTTTTTGTCTGACTTTTTTGGGATCTTTTACTATGTTGTATCCACCTATGTATGCTGTCCCTGAGGATGGTCCTAGTAAAGTGGTGAGCATCATTATGGTAGTACTTTTACCTGCTCCATTTGGGCCAAGAAATCCGAATATTTCTCCTGATTCGACCTCAAATGATATGTCATTTACTGCTGTCAGTTCTCCGAATTTTTTTGTTAAATGTTTTGTATTTATTGCACTCAACAATTATCGTTATCTGGTCCCAATTATAATTTAAATGAGTTTAAAATGTGTGTATGTTCAATCAATTGTTGGTGAGTTGAGTCAAAAAGGATGGTACATGAATTTGGCCATGGTATAGACACTGAATTTTTTTCTTCGATAGTATCTAATAATGAGTCACCTTTAAATCTCATGTATAATTTGTATTGATAATGGAGCGTGATAAGTGATGGGCGCAATGCTTAATGTTATCATTGCACTTGCAGTTGTAGTAGGAATTGTAGTTGCCATTGCAATATCTTTTGATAATGAGGTCGATGTTGTTGATGATAATGGTAATAACATGAGTTCATCTACTGATCCTTTGTCAAATGGAACTCTCATACTAGACAATAGCACAACACTGTCTATATCACAAGGACAAATCATGGAGATCTCAGATAGAATACACCTAAGTGAGATATTATCTGCGTCTCTCGTTTCACCAAATCAATATTGGAATCAGCCGATGTTTCGTGAAATGGCTGTGCCTGCGTTGGCCCCTTCTATTATGGATGAGTCATTTATGTTTGATGATACGGTTGCACTTGATTCAGAATCCTTTACAATTACATCTGATGCAGACTATTCCACTACAAACGTTCAAGTCAAAGGTGTAGATGAGCCAGACTATATAAAAAATGATGGAGAGTATGCGTATATAGTCACTGACAACAACTTGATTATAGTGGATTTGTTGCCTGCCTCTGAGATTCACGTAAAGACCAAAGTTGCACTTGATATTGATAACAATGATATTGAGAACATATTTCTAAATGGAAATGATCTTGTTCTATTCTATTCAGATCAAAGTGATAGTCTTGTGATCCGAGAGTATGAGTTCATACCGCAGAGCTCTTACAAGCCTGTAACCCGTGCTGTTGTAATTGATGTATCTGATCGTGAATCGCCTGCAATACGTGCTGATTATACAATTGATGGTAGGTTTAATGACGCTCGTATGGTAGACAAACATGTGTATATAATCACAACTAGCTATCTTGATTATGACTATCCTGAATTTCCAATAATTACTTTTGATGATGCGCGTATAACTCCAAAGGCATTTTACTTTGAGGGTGAATCTCATTTCTCAACATTTACAACACTCTCATCACTAGACCTCTCAAATGATTACTCTGTTACATCTGAGACATTTTTGATGGGTGATACTGGAACATACTATGTCACACATTCTAACTTTTACCTTACGTATCTTCAAAGCTTACCACCTGGGTATAATTATGAACAAGCAGCTCATGAGCGCTTTGTCAAGGTCATTGTTCCATTACTGCCTAGTGATGTCCAGAATGAAATAATGGACATGCTGCAGACTCGATGGGTAGAAGGCTCCCAAAAGTCTTGGCGAAGTATATCGGATATTCTTCAGAATTACTATAATTCTCTTGATGCTGATCAACGTGATGAGTTATTCATAAGTATAGAGAATGCTCTTATTGTGTATGATAATGAGATAATGCAAGAGCAGACACGCACTGTAATACATAAAGTATCCATTGATGAAAGCGACATTGATTATGAGGCTCGTGGTTCTGTACCTGGCAGATTGTTAAATCAGTTCTCACTTGGTGAAAGTGGGAATGGTGAACGACTTCGTGTAGCAACTACTGTTGAATACCATACAGAGTTTGGAGGATTTGAGCGCTCAAATAGCGTTTACACTTTGGATGCTGATTTGGATATTGTAGGCAAGCTGGAAAATATCGCATTTGATGAAAGTATTTACTCTGTTAGATTTATGGATGATAGACTTTACATGGTTACTTTTCAGCAGATCGATCCATTTTTTGTAATTGATATATCCGGTGACGTGCCACGTATATTGGGTGAGCTAAAAATTCCTGGGTTCTCAAACTATCTCCATCCGTATGATGATGATCATGTGATTGGAATTGGACGTGATACAAAACTTGTAGATGGTAGGTGGGTGCAACCACTTGGTATTAAAATTGCACTGTTTAATGTCGCTGATGTATCAAACCCAATAGTTGCAGATGAGATAATTATTGGAGATGATCGCACTCATTCTGCTGCACTTGGAGATCACAAGGCCTTTTTCTTTGACAAACAACGTGATATAATGTCAATGCCAATTGAAGGATCATTTGATAGTATCAAAGATACTCTTAGAAAATTTGAGGTAAATAACATATTTGATTCTGGCATATTTTCAGAAGACTATTGGACTGGTTTTTACATAATTGATGTCAAAAACACTACAGGTATTGATGTGCGTGGTGCAATATCACACTCTGTTTTATCTAATAGTCCGCACAATTCTGATACATTGCCACGTACATTTTACATTGATGATGTAATGTATACTGTCTCAAATTCTGCAATAATTGCAAGTGATATTAACTCACTTGATCGATTGGGATTTGTCAAGCTCACTGGAACTGGGTTGTTAATTGATTATCTGGACTGATGTTTATTTGGTGTATTATAGAGTGTATGTACATTTTTTATCAAAGTTTGATCAATTCCGCATTTATTCACTAGAACTTGGTTTTTAGATTTTTTATCAAATTTTATATGATTAAATATTGTTGTATGTTGTCTTTTTTTTATTTGTAACGAGTGTCAAAAATTAACTTATAATAAATCATATAAATAATAAACTTTACTTCTACTATTATTATTATATAATATGGACTATGGTGGTCAATCCTCTCTTTTCAATCTCTGATTCGTTGCCGTCAATTTCTACAAATGTTATAGTAAATGATATTAGATCTCGTCGTTGTGCGTTGTGCGCATGTAGTGTCAACTCTACATTTAATGTCTCTTGTGCTATATTTGATGAATCTTGCTCAATGTATGCATCGCATGTGGACTCTACTCTGAACTTTGAATTCTTAAAGTGTGATCCTATGATCATTTTTCTATTTGATCTCGCATTTGCCCTTGCAGTCACTTTAATGGAACCTGCTCTTGCTTCTGTATAGCTTGCCATCTTGTTTACAAATACGCCTATCTCAAGTGGTTTACCCGCTGTTGCCTCTGCCATCTTTTGCAATCCATCATTCATTGCAATATCTACTGACTTTATACTCTGAGCAACTTTTGCAATCCATTCACAACTTCTTTGTACTACTGCATGTATCTCTGCACGTCTGCGTGTGTCTTCTTCTGCCGGTAGTTTGTAGTAATCAACCCATGCCTCATAATCGTGTTGTATGTCTTCAAGAAAATCCATACATACTCGTCTATACTCATTTACATCATCTGTTCTCTCTGACTCGTCTTCAGAGTACATTGCACTACTTGCGCCACTGTTATCATCATTGAAATCCATTGGCATTGCCATATAGTATGTGTGTTGTGTGGGTGTAAAAAACAGTTGCATCTTTTTACAGTTAGATATATCAATCGTATGAAGATGCTATGGTGTATATGGCAATGTTTACTCGTATTGTCTCTGACTTGCAAGACCAGTTGCATGGCAATCTTGCACAGATAATTTTACTATTACATCAGAATCCTGCCATGGGTTATACTCGTATTGTGGATATCGGGAAAAAGGTGGGTCGTGCATATGGTATCAACTTGGTGGTCAATTTTCCAAAGGAGGGTCGTATAAATGAGTATGACATGTATGGTAAGCGAGACCTCAGTTTGATCATAGACTATGAGCGAAAAAAATTCCCCATAGATCGTGATATAATAAAGGCAAAAGTTCTTGAAATATTTGGAAATTCTGTAAAGACGCAGGATGCATACATGTATGAGGACAAAGAAGGTGTGCGTGTGTACACTGATAAATGGAAGATCGATATATTGCCTCACTCTCTTCACATATGGACTGTATTTGATGAGCGTGTCACGTCTCTTTGTGACTGGCTACTTACTGTAGTATATCTTATGAAAGATACTTCTGATGTAAAATAATAGATGTATTGATCATTTTTTTAATTTTCACAGACGATATAATCAAAATTGATTCATTACTGGCAGTTTGGTCTCGATTTGTTGATAATTATTTAGACTCCTTGTAATTCGTCAAACAATGCCTGTGCTTCAAAATCATTGGGGTCAATCTCTAGTATTTGGCTTGTTGCAATTGTGGCCTTTTCTTTTTGGCCCAACATTAGATGTGCATTTGTTTTTAGTTTTAATGTCTCTACATCGTCACTCTTTAAACTCAATGCTTTTTCAAAGTACTCTAGTGCTTTTTGAGCATCTTCGACCATAAAGTAGGTGCTTCCCATGATAAACATAAAGTCATGATCATTTTCATATTTTGTTTCTAATTCTTTACCAAGTGCAATTGCTTCTATATACTCACCGTCTGCTATCATTTTTCTGATCTTTCGTTTAGGGTATAACATTGACATCTAACTCGTGTTTTTTTGTTTTATGGCAATGTTATGATATGACCATGATCCCACTCTGAATCAAAAATTGTATAGCCTGCACAAATGTGTTGTCATCAATTATGCCCTGAGACCACCATTCTGCATTACTCTTTACCCATGTAGGTATCTCGTTTGCTTGGTCTGTTGTTGTAATATTATCTGTTTGTGATGCTGCTGCTGGAATCTGTATTATTTTCTCATTGATCAAAAACTGTATACCTTGCACAAAAGAATCATCATCAATCAAACCCTCTGCCCACCATCCGGCATTACTCTTTACCCAGTCTGGTATTTGCATCTCTTGCACATCATTACTATCATCATTCATTATGGTTTCTGTTTCATCTAATTTGTCATTCTCTATTATGGTAATTGGTATCTGTACATAATCATTTGGATCTGTAGGGACAATATGTTCTGGTGATGTTCCATATACCCATATGACATAATTTTCAACTCCTGGTTTCTCCATTACTATCATATCAAGTAAATATTGTCCAGACTGTGAGTATAGAAACTGTCTACCCTCTTCATTTGCAATGGATCTTGTGGTGCGTAAATCACTATCTGTTGTAAACACATCAAACTGTACTTGGTTTAAAAATTCTGTCTCATCGTACTTTTTCATGAATTTTATGAGCAATTGCATATTACAACCTTCCTTTGGCTCTTCAGGGCCATACGATACGTGCACTTGATACAATGAACCCACTGTCTGTTTCTTTATGGTTGTATCTTTGTCAAATTTTTCTTCACATCCTTTTGTTGCTGAAAGATCGTTTGTAGATACCACGTCTGCAAATGGATTCTCTGTTATGCCTTCTTTGTAATCTAATAGTACAAACTCATACTCTACTGGTGGAATTCCCTCTGGCACATGTACGAATGTTTTTGCTTTTATTGGAAATGGAAATTCATCTGCTACCCATACCTCACTAACTGCACCGCCCGTTCTCCATCCAACTATGACCGTTTCCCAAGTAATTCCTGCTGCATTTATCTCATCTAATTCACGCGGCATTACCTGCTCACCTCCAATGTTTGCTATCTTCCCCCATGATACATCTTTGAATGCTTTTGGCCCCTTTCCTTCTTGTGTGCTTTCTGCAGTTGCAAATGCTGACAACCATGCAATTGAGGACTTGAATGGGTTACGATATTTTTTTATCTCATCTGATCCGCCTGTGGGCTCTGGTGTAATCTTGCCCAATTCCATGTTTCCTACTATTGTATTTCTTCCATCATACACTACTGTCTCTGCTAGCCATTTTGTCTCACTACCCACCTGTATTTCACCTCTTATCCAGAGATCAATTTCAAATTTAACACACTCTTTGTAATTTATGTGACACATAGAATATGAAAAATAGTCACCTTGTTTGAGGCCCTCGCCTGCATACCATGTACCTTCTTTGTCAACTCCGCCAGTTTGAAATTGTGCAAACGCCTCTGGTGTGTTTGTTGTCGTTGTTGTTGTGATTGCTATGGCCAATAGCATAAACACAGATAATATTGATAATGTTAATCTGGTGTTCATCTTGAGCAAACTACCTGTTTTCAAACTATATCTTTTACGATAATCGAATAGTTAAACGTTATTTTATCAAATATTTTGCATACTGTCTATTTATTGGATTATGACACTCAAATAAGCAAATATATCGGTAATTTTTACTAGAATCAGTATGTGTGATTGTTCTCGTATACACTTGTATGAGGTGGAGTTTAAACTCGATGGTTTGATCGTTGTACCCACGTGCAAAAAATGTGGCTTTGCACTAGATGAAAAACAAGCAGAAAAATTCCAAAAAACTCTAGTTAAATCTTGGGGTATGGAAGTAGAAGAATAAGTATGCCTTGATGATCAAAACACAAAGTTGTAGTTGTGTGTGACGTGTGTTTTTTGTATAGTTATGATTAAAGACGATAATACATGTCAAAAACTTTACATTGGTTGTACTGTCACTCACATATCATTATGTGATTATTTTTATATGGTGAAATATTTGTTAATATTTACCATAATCATAATTAAAAAAATCTGCCATAATAATATCTGGCAAATACTTTTAGCAAAAATACTTGATGGTGTGATGTGTGCTAGTCACTCAAACCTGCCCATCTGAACTGTCACTCCATCTGTTTGAACTCTTTTTTACTCATTCGAAGGATTACCTTTTCACCAATTCCCCATATGTCTGTCTTTGAGACAATCTTTGTCTTTGTTAATCCATCTGAGACTTCTATGGATTCTAGCTCTTCTGTTTCTGGATTTTTATGTATGCGTTTTACTTTTCCTATCTTGTTTTGATCTCCATCTGTGACAGTCGTTCCCACTGTAATGGGTGGTCTGCTCAAATGCAGTGTCTTTTCTGAGAACTTGTCGATATAATCACTTGTTAAATAGTAGTCTTTGCTAAATCCTTGATGTACGGTCACGCCTGAAACTACTAGTGTCTCTGGGTTTATGTGTATGTGCTTTATCTTGCCATACTCCACTCCCTCTCTATCGATGACTTTTCTTCCTCTGAATGTGTCGGCAGTTACTCCTTGTGTATCATTGAGTTTTGTTGTTGACATGATTATACATTACATAGTTTGCTTATCAATACGCGCATTGGCATTATTATACTAACATATGATTAAATTATTTGATTAAAAATGACATACATGCCACACTCCAATGTAAAGAATCGTGCAGATTTATCTACTACCATATCTAGAATGATCTTAATCACAAGAGGCAGAAAGACGGGAAAACCTCACAAAGTAGAGCTCACAGGCGTCACATACTCCGGTAAGGTATACTTTTCAAGACATAAACCAAATTCGGATTGGTATCTTAATGCTACTGCAAATTCTGATGTGGCTGTACAGTTTGATAATCGTCTGATTGCTGGCACTGCACATGTGGTCTGTGATCCAAAATTATTGCAACATATATCAGAGTTAAAATATCCTGGTGAGAAGCGGGCAAATGAAAAGAGAGTTGCAATAGAGGTGGAGTTAATTACATCTAGTGAGTTTAGAAATTAATCTATATTGTATCCTTACGTACTTACTAACGGATCTTCTGCGTTAATCGTTGGTATCTTGCACGCTAATATCATTGCCGTTTGTGCAACATTAATGCGCTACGTATTATGGCCGTCGTTGCATGAATGCTCAAGACCCTTGGATTCACATGACAAGGTTGCAACCGTTCAGTTATGTATTATCAAAAGTTTATTCAACCACGTCATGAGTACCTACAGAACTTTACCAGATTTCCGTTACCACACGATTAATGCAAAATATCAGCCTACAGTCCTACTTTATATTCATTCACGTAACTCATAGAACAATGTCACGTGTAAACTTGCCCGTCGCATTAGGCTTGGTTCTGAACAGATATTGTAACAGTAAAAAAACAGTCAAAATACAATGTATGATCTCAGTAGTCAGTTTTGACGTAAAAACAGAATTTGAGAAGCCAATATTGGGCTATCAAGTGAGAGTAAAACAGAGTACCGAGTTTGATGGATTCATAGATAATATTTGTGCGGTCTCACATAACGATGATGAGTTGGGAATGTTCCATTTGGTGCAACAGCAAGATGAGTTCTATCTAATTAGCAGCGAACGGGCAGGAGTATTCAGGTACATCATATTAAAAATTTTCAAATATCTTTATCCAAAAATTATATTTTCATTCATTCATTCGAGTTCCATGTGTCAAATTTTGTCAGACTTTGAGACAAAACACAATGTTGAGCTAATGAAAAAGAAATCCATTGAGAAACAACTGTTTGGAATCTCTCCAAGAACTGAAATTTCATACAAAACACAAAAAACAGGCAGAGAGTACCCAAAAGTAAAAGATACTTTTGAAGAAGCGCAAATGCAAGATTTATGGATTGAAAAAATACAAGTGTTCAGTAATGCCAATAAAAAAACACAATTTACCATCTCCAGACGAGGAGAGGTATCTATTGAAAAAGGTACGTTTGATACTTTTTTCTCTACAATTCTTGCGCCAATTATTCAACAAAGTAAACAAAAACGTAAACAGTTTGAAAATAGGAGTAGGAGCGAACAATCAGATAAAAGACCCAAACCGCTGATTGTGCGATTTGGCAAAGATGTTTTTAAGACAACGAAAACCAGAAAAGATTTTTCTAAAATCTTGGGCAAATACACAAAATGTAATTATTCTATAATTCACAATGGAAATCCTCATGTGTATTTATCTGTCTTGGATAGAATTGATAACTCTTCATTCTCAGTACGAACAATTGGGGATAGTTCTTTGTTGCTGATTCCACAGATTAAAACTTCTGCATTATCTTTGCTAAGATTTTCCGAATTTCTTGTTTCTTCATTTCATGAAGGAGACATTCAGAACTATGAAACCTAAAACTTCTGAACTAATTAAAGAATGCAGAGATGCAAAATAAAATGAGTTTGATGCATACTATCAAACCGTAACCATATCTGTAGGTTTGAAACATTTGTTTGCAAGTTCATAACCATGTGTTTTCAAAGTTAATGAACTATCCATGAAAACTAGTGACAACACAGTAACTCCAGATGCTATATTTCAATGCGATAATGATACTGTTGGAATCGTCTGTGAAATAAAAACGGCGCTACCCAATGATGAAAAAATACTTTTTAAAGACATAGAAGAACAACTGGAAAAATATTCCAAAATAGAAACTCGCTGAAAAAGTCACAGACAAAGATTACGAATACAAAGTTAAATGGTCATCAAAAGCATCTAAAAATCGAAAAGAGTACTTGTTAGATAAATTATGTGGAAAAGAAAAGTCTCAAATTACTAGTGGAATACAAAAGAAATTAACTGACTGATTTGAATCGGTTTTACTGGCCAAGTTAATTCTTAAATCGAAATATGAAGAAATGAGATCAGTTCCGATTGTATTTATTTGGATTTAATTTCTGTAAGAATTGGAAATTTTATATTATATTGTTCTGTGACTTCAGAATCTTCTGCGTTAATCGTTGGTATCTTGCACGCTAATATCATTGCCGTTTGTGTAACATCAATGCGCCACGTATTATGGCCGTCGTTGCATGAATGCTCAAGACTCTTGGATTCACATGACAAGGTTGCAACCGTTCAGTTACGTATTATCAAAAGTTTATTCAATCACGTCATGAGTACCCACAGCACTTTGCCAGATTTCCGTTACCAACATTAATGCAAAAGACCCCTTACTAACGTAACATCTTTTAATGCCGTATGAACATGTCAGTACAATGAAAGCGAGATTTAGTAGTATATGCCCTGAATGCAATGATAAAATAAAGGCTGGAAGAGAGATCGTAAAAAACTCCAAAGATGTATGGGTTCACAAAGCATGTTCTGATATTGAAGACGAACTCCCTTGAATCAAAATCAGAATTGTATTTTTGCATATGGCGCAATTCCATTTTTGGCGTTTTATGTATATGGCCATTTTTATCTTTTGATCTGCTGTTGAGTTGTCTGTATTTAATTACTGTGTGTAATTAATTACTTGATGTTGATCTTGTATTTAACTAACAATTGCGCTATTTTTGGGCAACGTCATTACTTGACGTAATTTATTTAAGTCGGGTTTGTGCATTAAAAATATGAAAACAACAATCTTGTTGCTTGCAATTATAGCATCTGTTGCTATGATATCTGCTATATCTACTACTGCAAATGATGCGATGGCACAGACTCACTATCCGCAAGTCACGTTAACTCCTATAAATGACGAGATTAGTATTCAACAGACACAAGTAGCCTTGAATGTCCCATCTGAGAATTCACTTCCATGGGGATATGTGACAGGACAAGCATCATCTAATTATGTGCCTGGTTATCCTGTTGTAATTCAGTTCCACCAGAACGGAGAACCAGTACACATCGCACAGGTTAATCTCAACGATGATGGTTCTTATGAATACATGTTCAGAGTCTTATCAATTGATTACAGTACAGGACAGACGACTCATATATTTGAAGGTGACTATATTGTCTCTATGTACAAAGTGGTTCCAAATACTGCACCTAGTATCGTAGACTCTAACACAGAGACCATCTAAATGCCCTTTGTTTTTGTTTTAATAAAGTGATTATTATAATATGATTTTATATTTATTTTTTGACCCCTCTGTGATATTGATTGTATATTGATTGTATATTGATTGTATATTGATCGTATATTGTTTACTATCGGGTGGTTTTTTAAATGGCATGTAACATCCCAATATATGGCAGCTACTACTCGAACAAAGCATAAAACAGGTAGTTGGGATTTGAGTGAGCTTGCATCCGGACCGCGGGATTCAAACCTTGTATCACAAATAACACTATTACAAAAAAAGACATCTCGATTTGAGAACGAGCGAAAGAACCTATTACCTGATATTTCGTCGAAAAAATTTGCAAAGATGCTACGTATGATCGAAGATATTGTAGACCAAAGTAGTAGAATAGAGGGATTTGCATCACTGTTGCATGCTGCTGACACCCAGTCCGATGAGGCTACGTCACTTTTGATGCGTGTTGCCAAACTTGACTCTGATATATCAAATCGAATGTTATTTTTTAGTCTGTGGTGGAAACGTCACTTGGATGAAAAAAATGCCAAACGTCTTGCATCGCAATCCGGTGATCTTGAACAATATCTTTTGCATAAACGCAAACTTGCACAGTACTCGTTAAGTGAGCCTGAGGAAAAGATAATTAACATACTTGATGTGACTGGGGCAGATGCACTTGAGAACTTGTATGACAAGATAACAAACGCATACAAGTACAAACTAAAAATAAACAAAAAAGTCCGTACAATGTCACGTGAGGAAATTGTCAATTATGTACGTAACAGTAATTCTAAATTGCGAAAAGATGCATATGTTGCGATACTATCTAGATACAATGCCGAAAAAGGCGTCATAGGTCAAATATATCAAAACATTGTACAGAACTGGACTGATGAGACCATAAAGATACGTGGATACAGCACCCCTATATCTGCTCGAAATATTGGCAACAATCTTGACGATAAGACTGTAAACTCACTTCTTGAAACATGTAAAAAAAATGCCCATATTTTCCAAAAATTTTTCCAATTAAAAGCCAAATTACTACATGTGAATAAACTGAGAAGATATGACATTTACGCCCCCTCTATCTCTAAAAAATCTGGGAAAAACTCCAAAGAAAAGCGCTATACGTATGATACTGCAGTTAACCTGGTACTTTGTGCACTCTCAGAATTCAGCCCCAATCTTGGTGAATTTGCAAAAGATGTCGTACTAAAAAACCACATTGACTCTGCTATACGACCTGGTAAACGTGATGGTGCATTTTGTAGTACTATATCACCTAGTATTGCTCCCTATATACTACTGAGCTATACTGGCAAGACAAAAGATGTCTTTACTCTGGCACACGAAATGGGACATGCCGTTCACAGCCAAGCCGCCTCATCAAAGTCAATTTTGGCGCAGCATGCGCCACTTCCACTTGCTGAGACTGCATCTACATTTTCTGAGTTGTTGTTGTATGATGCTATGGATGGGCAGATGTCTGATGCTGAGCGTTTGCAGACATTGGTAGAAAAGACAGATGATCTATACGCTACGATAATGCGTCAAGCATTCTTTACTACATTTGAGATTGCCGCACATGATGTGGTAACCAACAAGAATGGAACAATTGGTGATCTCTCAAAGTTATACATGAATAATCTAAAAGAGCAGTTTGGCAGCTCTATTGACATCTCTGCTGACTTTGAGATAGAGTGGAGCTGTATACCTCATTTTTACCACTCGCCGTTTTACTGTTATTCATACTCGTTTGGGAATTTGTTGTCTCTCTCGCTCTTTCAGAGATACAAAAAAGAAGGACGCGACTTTGTACCATCTTATGTGGATATTTTGTCTGCAGGCGGCTCTCAAAAACCCGAAGAGTTATTGTCACAGTATGGATTTGACATTTCATCACGCGCATTTTGGCAAGATGGCTTTGAGTATGTGTCTGGACAGATCAAAGAACTTGAATCACTCACTTGATCTCATTTATACACTGGTACTAAATTATGCGTTCTAGTAGCTAGTTTTCAACCATCGAACACTTGTCAACGTGAATACTCGCATCTATTATTGTGAGATATTAATCTGGATTTTGTAATTGATATTGTGTCTGGAATTTTATATTTATTTAGTCATTTTTTCTGAGTATATTACAAGTGAGTATTTCAAGTGGTGTGTTTGTTTATAGTTGTTGTAATGATAATTAATAATGGCCAGCAACTCAACGCACGAGTTGCCGACCTGTTCCCCGAACGGTTTGAATTCGATGTCAATGTGATTCCGATATGCTATGATTTAAACCTTAAACTTTATACTGATTGCGGTGAGTCTAAAATGTGACATTGGTACTGAATATTGTTATATCTACACTGGTAGCAGTATCTATTCTAGTAATTCTAACCTCGTCAATCACACCTGTTAATTCTCAGTATATGCCTCATCCATTCCATGAGAGCATAACTGTATTAATTGATAGAACCGGATCTCACAATGTAACTACATCTGTCACATTACAAAGTACCGATACGATGGATATGAAAATACCTGATTCACTTGAGAGTGCAATCAGAGAGGATGGGCGAATATTTGCTGTTGTAGTGACAAATCATGACCGATGTATATTGGGCGTTGCTGATCAATCCTGTATATTGATAAGCACGCAATTAGATAATAATGCATTAGGCATTACACAGATCCAAGAGTCTGCATTCAACACTGCTGAGATATACATCGATGAGATAAACCAACTCTTTGATACTGGTGCCACATTTCATTCTGTGTTTGTGCACTCTGGAAATGATCCATCAGACACTGCTACAGGTTTGCCCGCTGCAACTGCTGGTAAAACCACTGCATCTGTTGTGTATGTGATGCCTATGCAAGATACTAACTTTATGTATGAAACAATCTCTGCAGTACTACTTTCTGCTAATATCCGAGACGCAGACGGGTTTTATGATGTTGCAAAAACATTATCCTTGAGACCACATTCTAAAATGTCTTTTTCAATTATCCCACTTGACAACAATTCCCTTTTTCAGTTAAAGGTGGCATCTGTTGGAAATATTAATGCGACATTAATTGATGATTTGCGACCTATTGAATTAATGGAACTTGATACACTAAAACGTTCAAATTATTTGCAATCTCATCCTCTCAACTCAATACTACAAGTTGTCATATCATCACCTGATCCTCTTACCACAATATCTGACTCTATACCTGCACCGCTCCCAACACGTGAGATAGATGGTGAAAAGATACCCACTGAATTAAGAGATGGTTGGATATTTGACTCATCAACTGGCAAGATAATTCAAGCAAAGTATCTTTTACCATATACTGTATTGATGGCTGATAACCTTGTCATATCATTGGATAGTACTAATATCAATACTATGAATAATAACGCGACTACAACATTTAATGACATTGATATTCTTGACTCTGAGAATTATGAGCAAATTGTAATCGTAATTGCTATTGTTGCTGTTACTATTGTCACTGTTGTATTTTATCTTCGTGGGTATTCTGGACGATCTAAAGATCTAAACTAATGACAATTATATCAACAATACGGCTGCTGCAAACACAGTTGTCCATTTACCGTCCTTGTCACCTCTTGCTGCTTGTGTAATATTATGAGTGTTATATATCTGGCCTGATATTGACCATTGTTGTCTCTTTTCATCCCAATTTTTATCTACATCAAATGGTATTCCAAGTGATGATGCGAGCATCTGTGCTGCAACATCTTCTGCATAATCACCTGCTTGTGATGCATTTTGTCCAAATGATTCGTACTCTGACAAGTATCCGTATTTACTACTATCCTTTGGCCTTGCAAGTCCCACCGATGCTGCACACATGCGATGTGGTTCATTGGTTTGATTCTTGGAGTATATTGTAAATAGTATTTGGCCTGGTTTTATCTGCTTGAGTCCTTGGTTTCTTGTAATCAATTTTGCCTTTGGGGGGAATATACTTGATATCAATACAAGGTTTGTTCCTGAAATTCCTGCATTTCTGAGGGCATACTCAAAACTAGTAAGCTTGTCCTCGTGCACACCTTTACCTCTTGTCAAAAACAGTTTTTTTGCTACTAGATCTAGCATGTGAGAACCTTTGGTGGTTATTATTTATAATTTAGGTATATTATATATGAATAGTTATTTTAATAGTATGTATAAATATAAAATATGTTACATTTGTGTGAAAAATTTACTCGTAAAATAAACCTAGTATGATCTCTTACTGTATTATCTGCTGTCATCTCTGCGCTTTTTTTTGCGCTTACGCTTGTCCGGTGACCTCTCTTCTTGCGTTAATAATATGTATGTAAAGAAAGCACCTAGTCCGATGTTAATCACACCCATAAACGTAATTATCATTGTTACTGATGGGGGTGCAATTACGAGTCCAATTATTATTCCAAGTCCACCTGTTGCAAAAAACAACATCATAAGGATTTTAGCTCTGACAGGTTCGATATAGCGCATATTATACACTGTGATATGGATAATTATAAAGTAAGTGTCTTGTAATATTATGTGGTTCTGATTCGCAACATTTTAAATTTGAATGTAAATGCCATATATTATGCCAATGTAGCTCAGCCTGGTTTAGAGCATTCGCCTTGTAAGCGAAAGGTCATGGGTTCAGATCCCATCATTGGCTTGTCATTATGTGTATTGGTGATTGACTTGCAACGTCACATATTTTTCCATATCAGTAGTTCAAAAAAATTAGAAGGTGTGTCAATCACTCTAGTGCATAACCAGCAAATCTTGCTCCGTCTTCATATGTCACTACAGCTCTATAATTATTGCCAATGAAGGATGACTGGCTTGCAATTGCTTCGTTTCCATTGTATGCCGTATCAATATCTGCTTTGTTTGTTCCACCCGGCCAGTGCTCTGCCAAGGCAAAAGCGTAACGTACGTCGTCCCTTGTAGGCGTTACGTGCATGTATGCCACCACATATCTGCCCATAACATGATCCACACCTGAATATGAAAGTGCCTTGTAACCTGTGGATACTCCCTGTTTTTTGTAATAACTGCACTCCACTCCTTTTTTCTGGCAATCTTTAGTGAACACTTCTGCATAGTAATTTATCGGCGAGTATGATATTGATGATTCGTATGAAGCATTCGGCTTTGGCATTAGTGGGTGGCGTTCCTCACCGGGTGGATCAATGTGCTGAGCACCTTCTGGCGGTGGCTGATCCCATGATCGCCCTTGTGCCATTGTCAGATATCTGTCGCAGTCGTTCCCTTCTTCTATCAATGTACAATGACCGTACGAACCTACTGTTAACCAATAGTTTACATCGACATAGAACAATTCTGATGGCGGTTTTCCAAACAGCGCATACATCTCCAATACTTCCAGTATTTCGGGTGTCAGTACCTTCATCTCGCCAAACAGGCCGGTTAGAATGTCTCCTGCGTTACCCGTCGTTGAATATTCGGCCAGTAGATATTTGTGAAGTTTTTGTAATGGTTCTATTTCCGGTTGCTGGTATGTTTCATTTTGTATACGTTCAGAGATCACCAGTGCTGCGATTCGGCCCGCGTCTTCTGTTGTATTTGTTAGTGTATGAAAGTTGTGTATCAACACCGCACCGCCATTGACTTTCTCCATATATTCATCACCTGTGCTGTTGCTCAAGAGATCATTCATGTGGTTGTACGCTGCCTTGGCCTGTTCTATTCCACCAAAATAGTTGACATTGGTTTGCGATTTCTCATACGGTATAAGATAGCGGTCAAAAATTTGTCCATTGGATAACGATTCTTGTTTCAATGCGGTTATACTTGATGGCGATCCCGTTCCATTTTCGTTTCCACTTTGAGCATCTGCCCACGAGAATGGTATCGATGAAGGCAGCACTATAATCGCACTGAAAATTGATATTACCATGATAATTTTTGTTGTCTTTGAACTCATTACACGTCCTTACGATGTTACGTTATATAAAAAGGTCGAACCAAATCCGGCGTGCCTTTTGGAGGCTTTTGTATTGGTACTACTATCTATGTATCTGTGTTTGAACTTTATAAAGAATCATGCGGTTGCAGTACTCGGAAATGTGTCTCCCGCAGGCAGTAATTGGGCAGTTGAATGTGGGTTGAGCGGCCACTGAGTGCCGCTTTATCATGATTAGATAAAATCTATATTATAACGTCCTTGCCCGCCCCCTGTGAGTATTGGCAAAAGTGGACAGGTGCGCCGCAGGGAGGCGGGTACGTGGATACTAAATGTCTCATCAGCCGTCATGAAATCCGCAGGCGTCGGGTTCTCGTCCGGGCACAATGCGCGCTACGGGGTGCGGGAATGACTGGCAATCCTGGTCGAGATGTGTAGCCAATCCCTGACGGCGGAGTCCGCGGTCCGGAACCTCAAGAACATACGCACCGCGCCGTCGGAGAAATGGTTTCGCACCATGATGAACATGATCAGCCGGGACGGGGCGGAGGCCGCCTGCGGCATGATGGTGAGACTAACCGTGCGGCTGGCCAAGAAGCGCGGCATGGGTAGGAGGGGAAGCGTACTGATGGCAATAGACAAGTACCTGATCGGGCAGTTCGACCTGGTACGTGACTTGCTACAATGTAACCGCCACGCAAAAGGTCTGGCTAGTATTAATGCATCTATACCTTGTCTGTCTTTTTTTTTTGATGCTGCAATCACCTTTGTTGATCTGGGATTGGATAAGATTACATCCGGATTTAATTTCTCCTTGAGGAATTTGTACATCTTATACCATACAGAGGATGATTCAATCACATACTTTGCACCGTCTGGAAATTTGACAAACTTTTTTTCCACAATTTTGTAATCACATTCTATCTTTTCATTTTGTAAAACTGTTCCATCAGATTGCATGATGGCAACCCGCATGAATTTTTTGTGAAGATCAATTCCGACAAAATACTCTTCAGGTGTCTTTGTCGATTTCTTTTTCTTCTTTTTCGTCACAGGGCTTGTAACTGTCTTCATATGTACACTTTTTTTACCCATAATCTGTTTGTTTGCATTTTTGGCTTTGTTATGGTTGGCATCATCTAACCTACTTGATGTGCTTTTCTTTTTTTCCACATATGATTAATTCCATAATTTTTTGTAGTATATGTTATATATGATTTGAGCCTATTGCATATATGATTTTGCACAAACAACTTATGCAACCTCTATTCGTTTTTGTGTTGGCGGTGTTTGTAATGTCGTCTACGTTTGTAGCAACTGATGCATTTGCAGACATTCCTCCATGGATAAAGCAGAGTGCAGGATGGTGGGCCGATGGAATGATATCTGACAGTGAATTTCTGACAGGTATTTCTTATTTGATATCTACCAACACAATTGTGGTCTCTATAGATGACATGCATGACGTTACCTCAGAAAAAGAAGATTCTGTTCCTCCATGGATAAAACAGAGTGCAGGATGGTGGGCCGATGGACTGATATCTGATACTGACTTTCTTAGTGGTATTCAGTATTTAATACATGTAGGATTGATTACTGTCTCTGTATCTGATATGATCGGATCAGATAACGTCTCTAGTGAAGAAAATAACGAAAATGATGCTACTCTTGCAAAACTCAAATCAGATCTTGAAGAGTGCTCACAGATTACAAAAGCACACAAGCGAATTGATTGCGAAAAGCCGATCAAACAAGCAATTCTAGTACATGACTATAAAACAAATGCAGATGTGTTTTCAGTGGGGCCAATAAACTATTACTGGCTAGGATTAGATTCTGATGGGAATAGTTTTGAGATAACTCCATCTGGCCAAGCATTATTGGCGTTACGACTACTTGCAGAGAACACAAGCAACGAGATACAGTCACTGAACTGTACAAGTCCTGCTTTGTGTAATTATGATGTCTGGGATGGTTCTACTGCATTCCGGTATGCTGGTACTGACTTTACAAGTGGACAAATAGTACTAAATCCTGGTGATGCACGTGAATTCAATATACTCTTTGGACCTAATGTCGGATATGGGGGCTCAACGTTTCTGTATGATGAATCAAAAGATTATCATTTTAGAATAAATGAATCATTTGGTTCTGTTATGATTCCAGTTGATATTCCAAACTAGTAACCCCACTATTTTTCATTTTTATATTTTTTTTTACCATCTGTATTGGATATCATATACTTTTGATTAATATCTTGGCTTGTTATTGATTGATTGATTGCGTTTTATTACTTGTCGGCTCTATGGTTTTGTCTTTTTTGGATGTCTTTTTGCCTTTTCTCTTTTTTATGAGACTATACATAATCATCCCAACATTAATAATTGATATTATTTCTATGAGGTCCACACCATACAAAAGCCAATCAAGTATGGGGTGAACTCTTGAGACGTATCCTGCCTCTAACATTATATCTGCATTCCATACCATGTGTGGTATCTGTATGAATTGTATGATGGCAATCAATATCACACTTCCTAGTATTTTATCTTCGTACCAATTCCAAAATTTGTTCCAAATATTCATAGTATTTTATGTATTTTTATTCTAAATAAAGTATATGAAAATTAGTGTTGTCTAATTAGTGATTCCTAATTAATCACAGCTAACTTGTACACATGATGGTCAGTGTGTATCCTTTTTTATCTTTTCACGTTTTATCCACACTGTGTCACCTTTACGATCCAAAATCTCAACATTCTCTGCCAATAATTCATCTCTTATTGTATCTGCTTTTTCATACTGTTTACTTTCTCTGAGTTTGTTGCGTTGTGTAACAATGTCATCAATTCTCACATATTCATTGTCATATATCTTGCATATGTTCAATCCTAGTACGTTTAGCATATCTGTCATGTATGATATTGCATCTTTTGCCCATTTATGATCAAGTGTGTTTGTTACTATTTTGTTGTTTGTCTCTGATACTATTGTTAATAATGCTGATAGAGCCAAGTGCGTATTGAGGTCATCATTTAATGCATCTTTGAATTTCTGCTTCATCCTTACAAGATCGTTTGGTTTGTGATGTGTTGGAATATTTTCATCCGTTGGCTTGTAATCTTTGTCTATTCTAGTTGCATGTATGAGCTCAAAATAACATGCTTCTATATGACGCCATCGTGTAAGACTCTCTTGAATATTCTCTTCTGAATAATCAATTGGCTTTGCATAATGCGCTGATAAGCAAAACAGCCTAATTACATTTGGTCCCCAGTCATTCAATGCTTGCCTTACTGATCTGATGTTGCCAAGTGACTTTGACATTTTCTCACCTTGAATAGTTACCATTCCAACATGCATCCAAATTCTAGCAAACGTATTGCCTGTACATGACTCGGATTGCGCAATCTCATTTTCATGATGTGGGAATATCAGATCACGTCCACCTCCGTGTATGTCTATTGTATCTCCGAGATACTTTGTACTCATGGCAGAGCATTCTATATGCCAGCCTGGCCTTCCATTCCCCCATGGACTTTTCCATGATGGATTACCGTCTTCAAATTTCCATAAAGCAAAATCCAGCGGATCTCGTTTTGCTTCATCTACTTGTATTCGTGCACCTGTCCTCAGTTCATTTACCCTTTTTTTTGAGAGGCAACAATATTTTGAATATTGAGACACTGCAAAATATACTCCGTTTTTTGATACATATGCCATATTTCTTTTGATCAATTTTTCAACAAATTTTATTATGTCTGAAATGTGTTCTGTTGCTTTAGGGTACGCATCTGCTCTGATTACGTTGAGCGCATCGAACTCTGTATAGTATCTCTCAATGTATCTGTTGCTTATCTCTTGTGCTGCTACATTTTCCATCTGTGCACGTGTGATTATTTTGTCATCAACATCGGTAAAATTTTGTATCATTTTGACTTTGAGGTTTTGCTCAAGATATCGTCTGAGTACGTCAAACACAATTATAGTTCTTGCATGGCCGATATGTGCATCATCATATACGGTTACACCGCACAGGTATATTGATATTGTATTATTATTATTATTATTATTTTTTTTGACCAGTTTCTTTTTTTTATCTGATAACGTATCGTGGATTACTATGTTGCTATCTACTGCCGTCTCACTATCTACTGTCTCCAACCTGTGCTGCTCATCTTGCGTCAGTGGAGGGATGTCACTATCTACTGCCGTCTCACTATCTACTGTCATATTTACTCACACTTCAAATATCATGTGACTGTTGCCCACTCTCTTCTCTTACTGGCGTATCTCTTTTATGCTTGCTTTTCTGATTCATTTTTGCTATTTTTTGTACTATTTCTATGTCTATGTGTAATGTCTGCGCTGTTTTTTGTATTGACATGCCTTTTTCGATCATACACCACAATATCGCATCTACATCTTCATACGTAGCGCCAATCTCCTCTTCTGCACTTTTACCATCTTTTTGCAGAAATGGATTGCTTTTTTTCTCTATTATTTTATCTGGTACTTTGAGATGCCTTGCAAGCTCACGCACTTGTGTTTTGTACAATGTTACTATTGGCATTACATCTGATGCACCGTCACCGTATTTTGTGAAATATCCGATCATATATTCACTTTTATCACTTGAACCTAATACAAGTCTGTTCTTTGCGTTTGCATAATAGTATAAAATATTCGATCGAATTCTGGCACAGAGATTGGCTCGTGATAACTTGTTTGGTTCCAAGTACATACTATACTCGTGAACTATGGGACTAATATCAATCAGTTTGTATTCTAATCCTAGAATTGATATGATTCTATGAGCATCTTCGGTCTCTGATTCTGGTGTTACTGTAGTGTCTGGCATTATGATTGCAAGTGTGTTTTTGCGTATCTCTTCTTCTGCTTTGCATATATATGCTAAAACTGCTGAATCTATACCGCCACTGAGTCCAAACACTACTCCTTTTGCTTGTGCATTGTTTAATTGAGTCTTGATGAGATTTATGGTGCGACGTGTGATCTCATCATAGTCCTTGTTTATGATATTTGATATTATATCTGTACTCAATAACATAATATCTGTAATATGTTAGAATAAAGGTTTTGATGACAATGATCGTGATGATGATAGTGATGATGATAGTGATGATGATAGTGATGGTGATAGTGATGGTGATAGTGATGGTGATCGTGCTCTTGTAATATTTTTCTAATGTTTTGATACAATCCAAACATTACAATAATTATTTTCTTTATATGATACACGTAAAAGGTCAATTCTCGTGTCTGTTCTAGATGTTAGGCAATGAATCTGTGCCTAAATTTGGGAAGGGATTGAGCAGTTACATGATATACGTGTGCGTGTGTTGTGTGTGTGTTGTGATTATACATTTGATGTCATGTAACTTTTGATGAACTTTTACATGGAAAACTCTCATTCTACGTCAACATATATGCCATCATCTCTGACTTGCACTTGATATGTTTGCAGCTTTACACCTTTAATGTAGTCTTTTAACTCTCCTGTTTTGATATTATAGTGCCAAAAGTGCAGGGGACACTCTACAATATCTCCGTCTAGTTTACCTGGTGCAATTGAACCATCTTGATGCACGCACAAATCATCTATTGCATGGTAGCCGTCTTGGTTGAAAAGTGCAATCTGTTTGCCATCTATATTAAATGCCTTTCCTTTACCGTCTGCTACGTCACCTTTTTGCGCAATTTTTCTCCATGCCATGATTGTTGTGTATGTGGCATGTATTTAGATTGTTTGAATGCTTGGTACAATTAATTCAACACAACTGTTTAATTTCTATGTGTGGCGACCGTTTATTCCATACACTTGCATTAATGAAGAAATAACTGAATTAGTATCTAAAATAAGATGACAAACGTGTGGACAATTATTTGAATATATAAATTAATCACGTCTATAGGATTTTATACTGTACATCAGGAGCTTTGATGATGAGCAAGGTAAAAGGTAGCTCTAAACTGGCACGACAAGGGGAAATGTCATATGAATGGGCAAGATCTCATATGCATATACTTGATAATACAATATCTAGATTAAAGAAAAGAGGGAATGGCAAACCACTTGATGGAGTTACAATTGGGCTCTGTTTGCATATTACAAAGGAAACATCAGTACTGTTAATGGGTCTAAAAGACTTGGGTGCCAATGTGGCGTGTTGCGGTGGCAATCCACTTACGACTCAAGACGACATTGCTGTGTTTTTGGCATCTCGTGGTATACACACGTATGCATGGAGTACTGAGACGCAAAAAGAGTACGAGTGGTGCATCTCAAAGGTACTCTCCCATAAACCATCCATATTGGTCGATGATGGTGCTGATATGAACATCACTGCCCACTTTGACTCTAAATTCTCAGATCTACATATACTAGGCGCAACAGAGGAGACCACCGCAGGTGTGACTCGTATACGTGCAGTTCAAAAACAAGGCAAGCTCAAGTATCCTGTAATCTTGGTTAATGAGGCTCACACAAAAAATCTGTTTGATAACAGATATGGTACCGGCCAGTCATCAATTGATGGGTATCTACGTGCTATGAATCTCTTGATGGCATCAAAACGTGTCGTGGTTGCAGGATATGGGTGGGTTGGTAAAGGAGTTGCTGCTCGCTGTCGAGGCATGGGATCGCGTGTTGTCGTCACAGAAGTTGATCCCGTACGGGCACTTGAAGCGCACATGGATGGCTTTGATGTGGAGCCAATGTCAAAAGCATGTAAAACCGGTCAAATATTTATCACATGTACTGGAATGCGTGATGTTATAACAGGTGAGCATATTGATAAGATGCCTAACTCTGCTATAATGGGTAATGTGGGACATTTTGATGTTGAGATTGACAGCGACTATTTGTTAGAGCAATCAAAATCTGTTCGTGAAGTTAGGCCAAACCTTGATGAATGCACTCTCAAAAATGGCAAAAAAGTATATCTTATTGGTAAAGGACGTCTTGCAAATTTGGTTGCAGCAGAAGGACACCCTCCTGAAGTAATGGCCCAGTCGTTCTCAAACCAACTGAGCTCTATATTTTACATTCTAGAGAACCACAATACGATGAAAAATGAGATTATAACCGTACCAGAGTCAATTGACAAGCAAGTAGCAATTGATGCATTGGATGCTATGGATGTGAAGATTGACAAGCTTACGCCAATTCAGAAGAAATATGCTGAGAGTTGGTAAGCTTTTAACTCTTGTATGTGTTGTTGTATTATTGATTAATGGTAGTGGTGGTGGTGATGTGACAGATGGTATCTAAAAAGGCAATCATTACAAGCGCACTTCCATATGCAAATGGAGAGATACATTTGGGGCATGTGGCATCTACATATTTGCCTGCTGATGTGACGTGCAGATATCTAAAACTAAAGGGCGTACAGGCTTACTATATCTGTGCATCTGATGATTTTGGAACACCCATCCTCATCCAGTCTGAGAAAAAGGGCATTACACCAAAAGAGTATGTTGCACAATGGAATAAACGCGACCGCGAGGATTTTGAGGCGCTTGGAATAGAGTTTGACTACTTTTCACAGACTAGTTCACAACGTAACATACAGTTTGTTCAAGATGTATTCTCCAAATTGTTTCGTGCAGGGCACATATATGAAAATGAAATATTGCAATTTTACTGTGAGTCTTGTGCAAAGTTTCTTCCTGACCGTTATGTCAAAGGTACATGTCCATCCTGTGGCGCAGTTGATCAATACTCTGATCTGTGTGAGGTATGTAGTAGAATACCAGACGATATACATGATCCAAAGTGTGCAATATGTGGCGATACTCCTACAAAGAAGAGAACTAGTCATTCGTTTTTTCGACTGAGCAGCTTTGCACAAGATTTGTCAAAGTGGCTTGATGATAATGTGAATCTTCAAAAAGATGTAAAACGATATGTACAGCACTGGATATCAACAGGGCTCTCAGATTGGGATATCACTCGTGACATACCATGGGGGGTTCCGGTGCCGTTGCAGCAAGCTGACGGCAGTGACTCAAAAAATGTACATACTTCAAAGGTATTTTATGGGTGGTTTGATAACCATTTGGCTTATATCTCATCGGCAATTGAGTTTTTAGAGAAAAAAAATATTGATGGAAAAGAGTTTTGGAACTCTGCTGACATCTATCACTTTATTGGCAAAGATATTGTATATCACCACTATCTGTTTCTTCCTGCGATGCGGCTTGGTATTGATTCAGAATACAAACTTCCTGATTTTATACCTACACGTGGACACCTTACGTTACAGTCAAAAAAGATATCAAAAAGTAGAAATTGGTATATTGGATTGCGTGAATTCTTACAGTATTACCCTGCTGATTATCTGAGATACTATCTTGCATCCATTAACCCTTACTCTCAAGATGACATCAATTTTGACTGGGACGAGTTTGCATTAAAGATAAACTCTGAATTAATTGGAAATCTTGGCAACTTTGTGAACCGTGCATTAGGGTTTACTGTAAAAAAGTTCGATGGTGTGGTGCCTAAAACCACTTTATCTGTTGACGATATCTATAATGATATTTCTAATGATATTTCTAATGATATTTCTAATGATGATAGTAAAGCCATAAAGCAGATCACAACACTAAGTTCTGAGATTGGTATGTTAATGGAACAAAATCACCTTGATCGTGCACTTAAAAGGTTGATGGCATTCTCTTCTCACTTTAATCAGTACTTTCAACACAAAGAGCCATGGCGAGGTGAGTCACCGTCTGCTGAAAACTGCATATTTCTGTCTGTTAATGCAGCACGTAGTATTGCAATTGCGTTATACCCATTTCTCTCAAACTCTGCATCAAAGATGTGGATGCAACTGGGACTTGATAATTGTGGTGGCGTTGAGGACTGTTCTTGGAGTGACATATCAAATATAATCATTAAACCTGGCCATAAATTGGGCCATGTCTCGCCATTGTTTGAACGCATCGATGAAAAAGAAATTAAGCAACACAAACAGAAACTAGGTCATTTTGATGATGCTACATAATGTTGATTCTGATGATGATAAACGTATGTCTGTATTTATACGAGGCAGACGATCCTGGACACTACTTGAGCAAGTACTAAAATTTACAAACAACCAAATGATCGACACAATCTCTAATATGTCGAATAAGTAACCGTTCAACCCCACGTACCTGCGCCAGATGTTAGGTGGTGAATTTGTGCCTAAATTTGGGAAGGAGTTGAACGGTTACGTCGAATAAAATATCTAGATTTTTATCGACATGATGCTGACTAGTCAACATGTCTAAGAAAGATATCTCAACTACACATCATGCTCCAAATATGATGTCTAAATTTGCTAGAATTACCACCAGACACTCTTATGATCTGAGTACTGGCAAGGCCTTGCATTCTCAGATCAGATACAGATTATATCCAAAATACTATTTCAAAGGTATGATTAACACTCCTGAACTATTCATTATGGTTCATGGACTTCGAAATGATGAGCGTGGTGCATCTGAAAAGCTAAAAATTGCACAAAATATGCTACAGAGACTCTGGCATGGTGATGATTCATACCATGCAGTAGGATTCAGTTACGACTCTAATACTAGAGGTGCACATATCAGTCGTTACCAAAAACATGCACTAGCAGTAGGACGTCGCATCGCAAAGGCAAATAGAAAATACTTGGCTCAGTTTTTATTAGACTTTAAAAAAAATAGCAAAAATACAAAGATTAGATTGCTTGGACACTCACTTGGCTCAGAGGTCATACATCACACCATTGTACATCTTGCAAGTTTGTCGAAACTCCACTCGACACACAATATTATTGAAAGTGCTCATTTTTTTGGCTCGTCTCTACCCAATAATATTCAACATGATGCAAAAGTGTGCAATGCAATTGATCATTGCATAAGTGACAAACTTGTAAACTATTATGCACCTACTGATGATGTTTTATCATATGCTACAAAAACAAAGATAATTTCTGGTGCCCGTCCACTTGGGTTATGTGGTGTTGCATCTGGCCCTGTTGCTGCCAAGTATAGACAATACAAAGTATGCCCTGAAAATCACCGGTTTGCAAGCTATGCAACTGCACTAGAATCATTTCCATGATGTGTAAACGACTAACTCTTAAGACGCCCTACTTTGGTTTTTTGTATGAGTGTTCGTGATTCTGCACATTCGATTAACTTTTGCGTATTAGGTAATCAAAAACTTGCGCTTGAATTTGGCAAGGCTGGCACTTCATCTGATATTACCATATATGATAAAAAGGCTCGTGACGCGGTAAGAACGTGGGTTGTGGCAAGCGGGTTTCCAGAAAAAATACCTCCGTTATTTCAAACGATCTTGATGTCTGAATATGTAATTTTTTATGTAGATTTACTTGACAAATTTACCGGTGAGCAGATTATTGCACTTGACATTTTAGGTAAAAAAGACGGAATACTGTGTCATGCCTATGAAGTTGATTCAACTAAACTCGATATGATGATCAAAGGCACTGTGGTTGAAAATTATACTCGCGTTGAGATACCAAATCTTATAGATGCCGTCAATGCAATGCCACCTATTGCCTCTGATGTAAATACATCTACTAGTCCATCTGAGATCGTAATAGATCATTCTTTTGATGTCAAAGGTGTTGGAACTGTAATACTTGGAAGAGTAACTCGTGGTTCTATAAAACAGTATGATACACTACTGCACTATCCTATACTATCTGAGGTTTTGGTAAAGTCGATACAGATGCACGATGATCCTGTAAGTTTGGCATCATATCCGGCACGTGTGGGGTTGGCTCTTAAAGGTGTAAAACCTGATGATATACAGCGCGGTGATATTTTATCTCTTGCACAAAATGATTCACTAGTTGTATCATCGCATATACGATTGGAATATGTGCCTAATCGCTTTTACAAAGGAGGCTTGTCTGAGAATCAAGGATGTATCATATCGATAGGACTTTTGGCACGTGCATCAATAATATCTCAGATTGTCACGTCTAGTGATGATGATGATGAAATAACCACAATTGACTTGAAATTTACAAAACCAATTGTATGTCACATAGGTGACACTGCTGTACTCTTGAGGCCCGAAGCTACTCCGGTTAGAATCGTGGGGTCGGGGCGTATCGTAGAATCCGTCTAAAATAATAGTATGAAGCATATTATACAATGTGAGGAAATGTCACAACAACCATCTTTATCTACTGTTAAGAGATTGACAATTGGAATGACTGGGAGCACAGGCTCCATATATGGAATACGCTTGCTTGAAGTGTTACGGGAACTCAGAATAGAAACACACCTTGTAATGTCTGATTGGGCAACAAAATGCATCACAATGGAGACTGACTATACTGTGTCTGATGTTAAAAATCTTGCCACCTTTACTTCTAGTGACTCAAATATGGCATCTACAATATCAAGTGGAACATCTCTGATAAATGGTATGATTGTGGCGCCTTGTAGCATGAAGACAGTGTCTGCAATTGCAAATGGGTATGATGACACACTAATCTCTAGAGCAGCAGGTGTTACGATCAAAGAATCCCGTAAACTAGTTTTAATAGCAAGGGAATCTCCCTTGTCTGCAATACATCTTGAGAATATGTTAAAACTTGCTCGACTTGGAGTAGTTATCATGCCACCTGTGACAGAATTTTATACCAAACCAAAAACATTATCTGATATTGTAAATCACACTATTGGCAAATGCCTTGATCAATTCCAAATTCCACACATGATCTCTGATCGGTGGGGTTCCTAGTTGCAATGATGCAGTGATAATTAATGCAAAAATTCATTCTGAGAAATACTGTACATACTGACATTGAATCTGCTTATACTATATTATGTGATCCTAAAGTATACCAAAGCGTGATTCCGCATCATTACCCATCTGTTCGTGTAATGTCTGTTCGTGGTAATACAATGGTTGCAGAAGAGCATCTGATTATTGGACAGTGTGAGTTAGTTATCATGGCAAAGCATGTTTTTGCCCCTCCACATAGACATGAGACATTTATCATAGGCGGTGATGCAAAACGATCTCATATAATACATGATCTTGTAGAAAATAAGAGATCTAATAATGTAGATTTGAATAATACAATTGATCATAATATATCATACACTACTGTCACTACTACTATTGAGTTTAATATGGGCAGGCTTGCATTTTTCTCAAGACATCGTACTATCCAATCGATCGAAGATTCGTTTAAGAGTATAATGCATGATCTTGTCAATGTAGCAGAGTCTAAATCTAAATGATAATATTATATCTGATAATTTATTTTAAAATTTATCATTTAATTATCATATCTGGTGTAAAATTTTACTGTTTTTTTTCCTTGTAGTCTTTCAGCTCTTTGTCGCCTTCAATCTTACCTTTTTCAAACTCACCTTTTGCTCTGCCCATAGTCTTTGCTAGTTCGGGTATCTTTTTGGCACCAAATATTAGCACTACTACCACAATGAGTAGTATTATCCATTCTTGGCCTGCTATAAATCCTACAAGTGAATCTAGAATTATCATGATGTGTGTTGGTGGTTTTTAGATTTAAGTGTTAGATCTGGTGAGTTTTATGTACCGAGGATTGTTTTATGCAATCTGTGGTTTTGATATTGTGTATGCTACAAGTCTACCTGCCAATCACCGTATTCTTGTTATACTGTAGTAGACGATCTGATTCACTCTAATTTATTATAAAATATGTAATCTAATTTAAAATATTTTTGTTTGTTTTTGTGTGTTTGATCAACTTGAACTATTAGTCTGATGGATTGATCTTCATCTCACCGTATTTTTTACTTACAGATATTGATACCTCGCCTCGAAATTCTTTGGTGTAGCCATTGATGATCTCAACAACATCCCCCTCTTTTACCTTTGAGATTTCATCTCCCCAGAGTGTCATCTTTATCTCTCCACTGTCATCTCCTAGTACGTGATCACATACATCTTTTGACTCACCTGATGCCTTTAACGTGACGGTTCGTTTTTCGCCGAGTTTTTTGACTTTGGCTTTTAAGTTTATACTGTTACGCATCTTTGTGGCTTGCTCAACTGTAACGTATTCTGTCATTGTATTTTGTACGATACGCGTAATTATAAGCCTTTATTCTTTCAACGTAACATAACCTTTCAAGACACTTACTCATTTTTACATCTAAATGATGATGTGTTGCAAAATATTTGTTTAAACTCACTTTTGGTGATGTATTACATTTGTGAGTATTTTGAGTGAAAACATTCATTTAAAAATTATTAGATGGTTTAAAAAGGATACACCCTCAATAAAAAAATAAACACATATTTTTTTTTGACATACTAGGTTCATTTGTAAATTCAGTTGATGGTATTCAGAGGCATGTTGATTAAGAATTAGGCTCTAATAGTGCAATAACCATTCAATAATATTGTCGTCGTTATTATGCTGTCACTGCCACACAACCTCGTAGAGCAACACATCTTCAAGCCCATTGTGACGGATTGTCGTCATTATTATTATGATGATGATGTCACCGCCACACCGTCTTGTACCATATAAAAAGTCCCCCTGCCTCAACACTACAATCATCATTTTTTGTGTATTTTTAGTCTATGATCTGCCTAGCCATACTACTAATGAACCGAAATTGAGAAATAACCGTCTTTATGAGTAATTTTGCAGAGATATCGAAGCCTGGTCAACCGAGAGGGACTCAAGATCCGTAAGTGATCCCTTCTCTAAGGAGTTCGTGGGTTCGAATCCCACTCTCTGCACCAATTAATCATGATGCTAACTGTATACGCACTTTACGAACTGAATGATTCATGATCTCTTCGTGAATCTTTGCAACTTTTTTGTCTTTGAAGGTGAGATTGCACCTAAAACATTTGTAGACACTCTCTGACATAAATGCGCTAAACATGAATTGTTTATAAGAGTATTGAATATTCTGTGCATATTTATATTATATGTGGAATAATAACATAAAAAATTATAATTATTATATAATTTTACCAAATTTAATATAATATTTTGTATCTAATATCTTGTATCTAATTCTCGTTATAAAGTGAAATACCCTCTCATAGTGTGAGGGCACAGACACGTAGTAATTAAAACAATGATCCGTGAGTTTTTGGTATTTTGTATCCATTTGTTGTTCCTGATCCATCTATGTCCATCTATGGATTTTTCGATTCTTTATTTGAAACACTGCACGGATAATATCTGAACTCTATGTCTGCAAATGACAAACCATTTGACATCATTACTTCTGAATGATCAAATTATACGTATATCATGATTAAAAATTTATTGTGTTAGAATTATGATTGTAATTGGCCTTGATGCATTTTGTATTCTGCATGTTGATAAAATTTGTGACAAATTCATAGTATGCTACATTTTTGTTGCTTAATTGTATAGTAATCACACATCTGAAAAAAAGAATTTTACAACAATACATCTACCACATAATGACTGTAAAATGGAAGATCCACTTTTTGATACTGTAACAAATTTTTCGTATCTGGGAATATTTTTACTACTCGTTGGAATAAATGCATCTCCAATACTAATGCCTCCAAGCTGGATAGTTTTGGCATCATTTCATCTCATTGATCCTACATTGGATATTATACTTCTTGCTGTGGTTGGTGCAACGGGAGCTACAATTGGGAGGTTTGTACTCAAATATGTGAGTAAATATTTTCGAAGATTTGTAAGCAATGAAAGATGTGAAAATCTTGATGTGATCGGCACATATCTTAACAATAAAAAGTATGGATATTTGATTGCGTCTTTTCTTTTTGGAGCAACACCTCTTCCAAGTAACATGTTATTCATTGCATATGGTTTGATGGGTGCAAAGAGTCTTGGGATTTATGTAGGGTTTTGGGCTGGCCGACTTATATCATATGTAATAATGATCAATCTTGGTGAGATGGTGTTGCGTCCTTTTCTTGGAATATTCGAAGAGAGACTTGTGGGCATATTGTTAATTGATGTTGCAGGAGTTGGAATAATCGTCCTCTTTGCATCAATTAACTGGACTGTTTTAATAACACAACGACGATTAAAATTTGTCCGGCCAAAAATATGGCGACTTTGATTATCTACTATGTGATATTTTTTTTCACATAAATTGTTTGTCTAATTTTACATTGATCTTTTACACTCTAAAAATACACATTGATTGTTTGTACTTGATGGTGCCATATCCAACATACTCACAAAGAGCAGATCGCCTTGTAGCATAATGACGGTGTGTGTTTTTTTAAAAACGGACTATGTGAAAAGATGAGATGGATTCATATCTGATGTATTCTCTGAGTATCTAAAAGCGATGTATTGTAGCCAATCTACGGGCAAGTACCGTGGAAGATTGTATGTGGCAGTAGAGTGGTAAAAGTGAACACACAATTTTCTCTTCTTCAACAACCAATTCATCAAAAAACTTGTGTTGTGTCAAAAGGGCAAAAGTGAACACACAATTCCCTCCCATACACCATTATGGCATTTAGAATCTTCCCTGTGTGTGCATCCTCATAGAATCTTATTCGGTATGCAGAAACTCCAAGAATACACAGATATGCCAAAATGTGAAACCGTATCCAGCGATATGGAAAGTCGACCAAGGTAAGTGTTTGTAAAATTTGTGAATCTGAATTTGCACATCTTACATTGATATCTTGAGTTTAGACGTTTTAGTGACCTGTGATTGTATTTTGGGCAAATTCGTCTTCCACACCAACCTTCTCTTGACAAAAAATGCCCTACTTTTTGTCAAATTATTTGCTAAGATTATTGGATGATTGTTAGGCACAACCTAGGCGTGAAATTATTTATCAATATGTACTTTTTCAAGGTCCAAACTCTTAGGTATTACCTAAAATTAATAGTTGGCATGATTATATGTATGAGCATAATCGAAAAAAGGATAGTTGGGATTGGGCAGAAGTTAAAGAAGCAAAGCGTATTGCACGGCGTGCCTATAAATTTACAAGTAAGATTTATCTGTAAAATGTAATCTAAAGTTGAGGTGCGCACTCTTCTTGTATTATGAATCAAGTGTAAACATTCGGATTCATCATCTCAAAATTAAACCACTGTGTTTAGGAGCAATTAACCATAATCAATATATCTGTCATAACGTTTCTCAACTTCTTTGTTGTTCCCTGTTGTAATCTTTTTGTATTCTTGATCTCTGCGCATTGCAATGTATCGACGTATCTCTACAAAGCCTGATTCATGTTTAGGATATATATCAAAAAGTGGTTCTGCCAATTTTAAATACTCGAGAACTTTATTGCGATACTCTTCTCGTGTAGGATTTCGTATGTGTTGCATTCGAAACCAAATGACTGCCCAACTAGAGCCTATTACATGTGGCAATAGATCAAATGCCCTCTCAATCTCAAATCTCTCGTCGTTTCTCATTTTGATACAAGAGTTCCTGCTATATCTTTTGCAAAGTATGTGACTATCATATCTGCACCTGCTCGTTTTATTGAATGTAGTATTTCAAGTGCTACTTTTTGACCATTCACATATCCTGCTGCCGCTGCTGCTTTGACCATTGCGTACTCACCTGATGCACTATATGCAGCTATGGGTAGATCAAATCTCCTGCGAGATTCTACTATGAGATCAAGATATGCTAGTGCTGGCTTGATCGTCAATATGTCTACTCCTTCTGATACATCTAATTCTGATTCGAGCATTGCCTCGTGAAAGTTTGTGTATGGTGCTTGATACGTGGCTCTGTCCCCAAATTGTGGGCCAGACTCTACTGCATCTCTGAATGGTGAGTAAAAGTTAGAATGATGTTTTGATGCTTGTGACATTATTAACACATCTGTAAATCCTGCATCATCCAATGCGCTTCTGATTGTAGACACTTGTCCGTCCATCATGGCAGATAATGATACAATGTCTACTCCTGCTCTTGCTTGAGTGATTGCTGTCTTTGCAAGTATCTCTAAACTAGTATCATTATCAATTCTTTTTTTACCCTTATTATCAGTGTGAATAATACCACAATGTCCTGATGATGCATATTGACACATACAGACATCTGCCATTATCACAATATCATCTCCGAATGTTTTTCGTATTTGTGATGCTGTTTGTTGTACGATTCCATCTTGTGCAAATGCTGCACTCCCTACATCGTCTTTTATTGCAGGTATACCAAATAACATGATGGCTGGAATTCCTACCTGTATGATTGATTCTACTTCGTCAGTCACATCTGATAGTGGGAAACGTTGTATGCCTGGCATTCTATCAATTGAGACTTTTTCAGACAAGTTCTCTTGAACAAATATTGGACATACAAGATCTGTTGGTGTAATGTTCGTTTCTTGAAAAAGATTGCGCATTTGTGCAGTTCTACGAAACCTGCGTAAACGACGAGCAGGAAAAGACAATATCTATTGATACTCTAAACAAGATATAACCGTATATGTTTTATAATATGATCTTTTATTTTAATTAAATTAATTATTATGTAATGTATTGTGTCTAAAAATTCATACAATTAAACTGATATCTCATTGATTTATTTTATTTTGTCTGATGATATATTGCGCATTAAAAGATTCAATATTGTTTTTCTGTGGGTAACCGTTCAACCCCCGTCTTGCGCCAGACGTTAAGCGGTGAATTTGTGCCTAAATTTGGGAAGGGGTTGAACGGTTACTTTCTGTGGTACCTTTAGACATTAATGTACGATTTTTGTAATTTCATTTAATGCGAAAAAGAGGTCTGTTTATAATGTGCATTGGCGCCATTATCTTTGGTATCTCATTTATTATTGCTGATTCTATACTAATGTCTGATTTTTCTGGCCCCGCGGGTTTTGATGCAGACTCTATTTTTGAGAGTATATTTGATGAAATTACTGATGAGATTATTATAGCACCCGGCTCCACTGAGACTATCTCATATATTGTGGAGTCTGACAATTCACCTATTTTGTTAGCAATTCATATAGTTGATTACATACAAGAGGATGTTTTATCGATCAAACTATCTGATACATATGGCAATGTGTATGGAGAATTTGTACAATCCGAAGAGATGCGATTTGAGATAATAGAATCTGCAAGAGAGGGTGTACTTGATATTGCAGTGACAAACTCTGGCAACAAATACGTTGCAATATTTGCAATGTTTTCAGAAGATCCCGAAAATTCTGCAATGTATACTGATCCCAACTCGCCTCTCAATACACTGATTATTCCACTCGCTATAACTGGAATTCTGATTATTATGGGATTTTTGGTACTAGTTGTCGGCGTAATTATATTTATTGTGGATATGAGACAACAGCGGCGTGTAGATGGATTTGATGATTGGTCGTCAGGCCGTTAATCGTTATTTGGATGTTATTTGTTTGTTCACTTGTTTGTATTATTTTTTTATGTACATTATTTGTATTAACAAAGTTCTATTTAATTTCTTCAAAATGATGTTTTCTAAATGTGTTAATTGATAGAACCTTGTATCTATTGCAATAACGGTTACTACTCACTTTTTAAATGGGTGTTTGGATGTGTAATTTGTGGCATCTAATACGCAAGACTCACGGCACCCACCACTGCAACAGCAACCACCACCACAACCACAGCAACAGCAACCACCACCACAACCACAGCAACAGCAACCACCACCACATACGTCACCTCTGAGTGAACAACCTCCACAACCACCACCACAACAGCTTTATTTTGGTTTCTCATTTTACAAAATTGATCCCAAGTGGCGTTGGATGGCAGATTTGGCCAAAGAAGAGTCTGCAAAAGAGGTTAAAAATATACTCGACTATGCTAAAATATCGTATCGTTCGTACTCTAATATTGGGTTGCGTGATGATGCTGACTTTTTACTGTGGTTTTTAGCACCTACCGTTGATGACATACAATCTGTTACGGAAAAACTCTACAGCACAGTCTTTGGCAAATACATCATTCCCTCTCGTACATACATATCATGTACACGCCCTTCTGTATATTCGTCTGATGCCATTCCTCAAGGGTTTGTTGCAGGTGATGCCCCGAAAAGATATGTTATTGTATATCCATTTACAAAGACTCGTGAATGGTATCTGTTACCGCAGACAAAGCGTCAGGAGATTATGGATGAACATATTGCAGTCAGTCGTAGATACCCTCAGATAGTGTTAAACACTACATACTCTTTTGGTATACACGATGAAGACTTTATGCTTGCATTTGAGATGGATAACATCCGTGACTTTCAAGACTTGATAATGGATTTGAGGGAGACACAGGTGTCAACATATGTCAAAAATGATATTCCAATGATTACATGCATCAAAAAAGAGATTGTATCATTGATTCAAAGTTTAGGCTAGACACGTTTTTGTTGCAATTCTTCGTAATGATAATATTTTGAAGTATGTGGCGGTATAATCATTGTAACAAAAATTAATGTCTGTATACAAATTTACTGAACTAATAAATCCAAATTGGGTAAACATAAATTTTCATATTATAATTCATTGTACATGAGATACAACAAATTAGGCAAGTCTGGAATTAAAGTATCTGAGATAGGCTTTGGTGCCTGGGCTATTGCACTTGATTGGTGGGGCAAAAAGATACAAGAAGATGAAGCAATTACAATGCTCAAAAAGGCATATGATGTTGGAATTAACTATTTTGAGACAGGTGACATGTATGGTAAAGGTAAGAGTGAACGCTTGATTGGTGAGGCGTTTGGTGATATGAGAGATGAGATTGTCATATCCACCAAATATGGTTATGATTTTTCAGGTGTGGAGCAGATAGGTCATAGTGAATTGCCTCAAAAGTTTGATAAAGTATTTACAAAAAAAGCACTTTTGGCAAGCCTTGAGCGTTTAAAAACTGATTATATTGATATATATGGTTTACATAATCCAAAGATGAATCACATCAAAGACGATTTAATATTTACAACACTAGACTCTATGATAAATGATGGTGTGATCAAGACCTATCAGGTTGCGCTTGGACCTGCCATTGGCTGGACTCAAGAAGGACTTGATGCAATGGAGCGACCAAATGTCTCTGCGGTGCAGACTGTATACAACATACTTGAGCAAACTCCTGGAAACGAACTTTTACAAAAGGCAATCCAAAAAGATGTGGGTATACTAGTTAGAGTTCCAGAGGCCTCTGGTATATTGACTGGCAAGGTAGATGCAAACACAAAGATAGATGAAAAAGATCATAGGTCTGTTCGCAAGGGCGAATGGATAAAGACATCCTTGCAAAAAGTAGAACAACTGCGTCCTATTGCAGAACGAAATGGACTGACGATCACAGAACTTGCAATGAAGTTTATTATGAGTAAAAAAGGGTTTTCATCGGTACTGCCTACTATAACTGAAATCGATGAGATAATCACCTATGCTGATATGGCAGATGGCAGATATATATCAGAATCCGACATGCTTGAGATTGACAGATTGTATAATACATGGCCCTCATACGATTTGAAAAAAACCATATATGCCAAGTGACAATAATGACAAATCATAATTCTGTAATGTTGAATGTAATTGCGCATATGAACCGCTCCCAGATTGGAGAGCCGCGCAAATGGGACAAAATTACCAAAAAGTTATCTTCTGATATGCCGCTCAGTGTCTCTGATATCGAATATTATACTAGATTGACACGCATATACAATCAAACCAGTACAATTTCCAAGCGCAAAAATTATCATACTATGCTATCTGATCTAGATGAAAAGCCTCGTTGTACCGTATGTGGTGAACCATCTCAATTTTATTGTCACATAAACGATCAATATTTTTGTCAAATACATATAGTGGGACATGATCCAAACGAATAATTTATATATTCATGTTGTATTTGTGGATTTTTCATTATGATTCATGTGTATGATTTATATATATTATCATATACATTAAGTTGTAATTAATTTACCCTTGACTTAATGTGTAGTTATTGGCGTTGTTATGTTATCTTTTTTCTCCAAGGCAAATTCATTCTCTACAAAATATTCGACTCGTGTTTTTTTGAACTCACGTGAGCTAAACAGTATTTTGTATTCTTTTACATCTATCTGTTTTTGTATGGTATCTGCAACTTCTCTTGCCTCCTTTTGTGTCTTACAGTGTATCATAGAGAACACATTGTAGGGCCAGTCCTTGTATGTAGGCCTCTCATAACAGTGGCTGACTTGAGGAAATGCACCTAAATTTTCACCTACCTTTGTTATGCGCTCTTCTGGCACCTTCCACACAATCATTCCATTTGCAGTAAACCCTGCCTGTCTATGTCTCAAAATGGCAGCAAACCTTCTCATTACTCCGATCTCCTCGTAATGCTTTAGTTTTTCAAACAAATCATCTTGTGTCATGTTAAGTTTCTTTGCAGGTTCTGCAAAAGGCTCATCGACAATATTCAAATCTTTTTGCAACTCTCTGACAAACTCTTTGTCAAGTGCAGTGGGTTTGAACTCTACATCTTTGATCTCTTTTTTCTTTTCTGTTGGTTTGACTTTGTGCTTTTTATCCTCAACCATGTCTAACTTCACGCCAATTTTGAAGAGCTGCAATGTAGGTAGCATGCGTACTCTTCGTATTCCTTTGAGTGTAGAAAATTTGTCAAGCTCGTCTTTTAGATTGGACCCTGGTGGTACTGCTAGTGTAAACCATAGGTTAAATTCATGATTGCGCTCATAATTGTGACTCACACCTGGGTGTCTGTTTATCTGGTGTGCAACATATTCTAACTGGTCTGATTCTATATCCATTGCAACAAGTGAGCTTGTGTATCCTAGCCTACGTGTATCAAATATTGCACTCAACTGTCGCAATATCCCTATCTCTTTGAGTCTGGTAATTTTTTCCTTTATGATATCTGGTGTAGTGTTGAATTTTACACTCATGTTATGAAACGGACGTTTTACAAGTGGGAATGTCCATTGAATCTCATTTAAGAGTTCTGTGTCTAGTTTGTCCATCTCTGTTGTCATTAAACTCAATCATGTGTAATTGATTAAAAATGTATGTTAGTGTGATTTTGTAACCGTTCACCCCTTTGTATATGCGCCAGATATAGGTGGTGAATTTGTGCCTAAATTTGGGAAAAAGTTGAACGGTTACTGTGGTTTTATTGTGTATAGTTGGTATGTGTAAATATTATTACTGTAATTGTAATATCTTGCTTTTTACACATGTCATATGTGTTGTAATGTGTGTTGGCATTTACCAAATCGATTAAATAAATATCTCAAATATGTAGCACATACAATGATAATTGATCTGCGCATAAAGGGTAAAACCATACTGGTTTTGGGTTCTGGTTCTCAAGCAGAGCGTCGAGTACACCAGATACTAGATGAGCATGCTAATATTGTCGTTGTTGCCTTGTCTGCTACATCTGATAAGATATTGGAGTGGAGTAGAGAAGGACGCATACACTTAATCACTAACTGTGATATACAAGACGCGTCACTTTTGGACAAGTACAAACCTGATTTGTTGATCGCAACAACTGACGATCATGCTGTTAATGAGATGTTATTAAACGCCGCTAAATCTTATGGTGTGTTGGCGTATCGTTCTGACTCTTATGATGAGAGTGATTATGCACATCCTGCTGTTTTGCGTTTTGATGGAGATGTCTCAGTTGCAGTATTTACTGGAGGGCAGAGCCCAATTGTATCAAAGTACATACGTCGCAAAGTCAAAGATGCACTAGTTGATGTGATTACACCTAGTATACTTGCAAAATTATCTATTCAAGATATGGCTCGAAAAGAAGCCAAATCCAAAATATCGTCCCAAATTGAGCGCAAAAAAGTCCTTGATCGTATAATGTATGATAAAGCCATTGATCGGTTAATAAGAGACGGAGAGATTAAAGATGCCAAAGAGCGTGCCATGTTCATACTAGGTGATAAACAGTGAAGCGACAAAATATTCTCAATGCACGAGTCACTTTTCGTAACTCTCCGATACATGTGCTTGAGCGTTTTACTATTAGAGATGTGTACGATGCATATGAGCAATTTCGCAAACACTCTGATCTTGATGAGTGTGTTATAATACAGACGTGCAATCGTATAGAACTCTTTGCAAAGTCTGACTCTATTACTGATAATGAGAGTCGAATCAAACGTACATGGGCCTCATTAACAGGACTCGACGAGGCTGACTTTAATACAAACATGAAGATATCTCGTGGAGATGACGCATTATATCACCTACTCAAATTAACATCGGGGTTGGACTCTATGGTGGTTGGGGAAGAACAAATACTAGGTCAGATCAAAGAGTCTATTACCACTGCTAGACAGATGCATGCCTCTGGAAGACACATGAATACATTGTTTGACAAGGCAATCAAAATCGGTACCCGAATTAGAAACAATACGGGAGTTGGTAAGGGGGGTATATCGGTAGGTTCGATGGCAGTAAAACTTGCCGAAGAAAATATTGATGACTTGAAATCAAAAAAGATTCTATTGATTGGGACAGGTGAAGTATCTACATTGGTTGCAAAGTCACTTTTGCGTAGAAGATATGCATTTGATATTACTAGTCGAACAATGACACGTGCACGCGCGTTTTGTGAGTCCATGGGTGGGACACCTGTGCGATTTGAGAATGTACTGTCGGGATTTACAGACTATGATGTTATGTTTGTAGCAACCACTGCGCCCTATTCTCTTGTAACGTATGAGCGACTATCTCAAGCAATGTCTGATTCTGATGATACTAGTTCACTGACACGACCTGGTATGATGATATTGGATTTATCAAACCCTCGTACCGTTGATGAACGTGTTGCTACCATTGCAGGTATAAAATTGATGAATCTTGATCAAATATCTGAGATGGTAGAAAAGAACATGTCTACTCGTTCAGGTAAGATACAGGTAATTGAGAACATGATCAAAGAGGAAGTAAATGTATTAGATGCTTCTATGCGTAGGCTTGATGCAGAACCAATTGCAGAGCATGTGTTTAAGAGTATAGAAGCATTACGTGTTAAAGAACTTCAAAAAGGATTGCGCACCTTACATGAGACTGATCCGAGACGTATAAAGATAATCGACGATCTGACTCGTGAAATAGTTGAGAGTGTTTTGTCTGCCCCTATGAACAATTTGCGTAAAGCATCTGAGCGTGATGATGCTGGTGTTATTGCATTTGCAAAAAAATTGTTTGATTATGATGTGTATTCTGTTGATATGACATGTGATAATGATGCCTCTGTTCATGATGCCTCTGAAGCTAATACTGATGATTGTAGCACCGGTGATGATGTTGGTGATGATACTACTACTGATGTACATGGTTCTGATTCTAATATTGTTGTTGATTCCTCTAATACTGATAAAACTGATGACCATAATACTTTACACGTATGAACCAACCCGTTTTAACATAATAATAAGATCATATATTTTTAAGATGTATCATCAGACGACAGACCGATATTTTTACACAATTCCTCCCAGACATTTAGTCCACGTAGATTTCACGTCTCAACACAACTAAATATTACACAGAGATTTTCTGCCCCCCTGTCACTCTTTAACTGTAAATGATTGTTCCTCTGACTTGTTACATGTTTCATCTACTGTCCTCTAATATTTGTGGTAGAGTGGACAAATGGATACAAAACAAATGCAAAAAGTTTGGGCGCTGCGTTTTCTAGTGTGGTGCCAAACTTTTTCATTATTTCGTATCTACTTTTTTTATATCTAGATATTATATCACGCAACCATTTTTGAAGTTTTGTAACATATGAACGCTTACTCTTTGGTGAGTGGCAGACTCGAGTCCATTTGCGCAACGTGATAATTTTTTTGTTCAACGCATTATACAGATTGATAGCAGATTCAAGTTCACTACAATTTGCAATAGTTTCACTCTCCTGCACAATTTGTTGTGTGCAGCGCTGTTTTATGTGATCTGGAAATACCGCATCATGTATGGTATCCATCTTGACTTGCCGCACCAACAGTTTTTGGACTATGCTGAGCTCTGTTGCACTATGACTTTGAGCGTGCATATGCACCACAGTGTCATAGTTTCTAACTACAATTATTCATCTTTTGTGCTCACCTTTGTATTCTGTTTCATCCATGATTACTGATTGTGATTTTTCTAATTCTGTCATGTCAGTAGTTCGCAATGTGTTTTATATGATTTTATTTAAATAATCTGCAATGTCGTTGAACGTTGATGATCATATTTGATCAGATCAAATAGAAAGTATAATATGTGGGGACATTTTAGTACCTCTGATAATATATGAAAAATGAGGTACTAGAACATCAATATGAATTAGGACAAGTAAATTATAAAGTTTTACGAAAACGATTCGACGATCTCGGACTAGACATATCAACCAGATATAACCACACGTATGAGGTGGATGATTATCTTGGTACACTTGTCACCATGTCACTCAACAACATGTGCGTAAATGCAGCAACACACAAAAGAAAACGCAATGAGGCTAACTATTTTAGAAAAAACGAGCGCATAAACATACCATCTGAAAATACTGTGCTCAAATGCCTAAAAAGTGCAGATCTAGAGAAAGTAAAACAATGGGGTGACGAGAATGTCAAAGCAATGCTCAAGAATGCCAAAAAACATAACATGGTCAAAAAAGGCGGTACTATTGCAATTGATATGACCGGATGGGAATATTATGGCAAGGCACTCAAACCCGAGATGCTAAAAACAAAGCCCAAAAATGGTACTGCGAGATTTCATTCATTTATGACGGCACAAATGGTAAATCAAGCAGGTAACATACCTTTGTTTGCACATCGTGTGACCAGTAAGGATAAAATGGTCACAGTCATGCGTAAAATCATTGAAAAATTAATTCGAGAGGATGCACGTCCGGAACTTGGCCTCTTTGATCGGGGTTTTTACAATGTTGCATGCATAGATGAACTTTTGCGCTTGCGCCTGTCTTTCATAATGCCGGCAATTAAAAATAAGCGCATACAAAAATATATTTTAGAAGTTCACAACAAAAAGAGAAAAACTGCATCAGTCATTGAGATGCGTGATAAAAACAAAAAAGCAGTAAAGTTCACATTACTTATCGTCAAAAAAAATAATGCCAAAGGAACTGATAAAACAGTCGATCAGTATGTGGCATTTGCCACAAATATGAAAATCACTAGCAAAAGCAAACTCATCAAAACCATCCCAGAGACTTATCGCAAGCGCTGGATAATAGAGACAGGATACAGAGTGATAAAAAACACGACTCCAAAGACAACTAGCAACGCCTTGCAGCTTCGATTACTGTTGATATTTTTTGGAATGTTATTATATGGTTTATGGGTAATGGCAAGGTACGAAAATTACGGCGGACTTGTAGATGAAAAATTATTCACAATGGATGCGTTTGTAGATTCAATTGCCGGTTCAATCAGAAGACTGCTTCGGTGGGAATTGGAGCACGGGGGTTCCTTACCATTGTAAATCTGTCGCACTGTATAATTAGAAATAAGATCATTAAAAATTGAGCACATTGCGAACTACTGATGTAGCCGTCTCTTGTGGATTTTAGTATTGTAGTTTGACGGTAGTACATATTACGAATTGTCGTATCAGAAACGTTTAGTTTGTGCAGGTTATTCAAATCTTGTGTAATCGTTTCAACAGTCTTTCTGTGTGAGAGTTGATATGTTATATAACGAATTACAGAATAATCGCACTGGTCGTTTACTGAAATGTTCTTTAGCTTAATTTTGCACCGCAGTCAAGATAATTGTACTGGGTAGTTTTGTGTAATGTTAGTGTGAGGAACAAATCAGGTATCGAAACTATTGTCCGTTTTTTATCTTTGTTGATGTCTTGCATGTTGTTTTTACCCTCACATTCTGGGCAGGCATGTAGCAACATGTCTCTTTTTTTCTGTTGCTTTGAATATATGAGTACAACCATTTCGTTAGTTTTTGATATTGATGTTATACTCTGTCATTGTCCTATGCAACTTACTAGATGAGTTGCTGTGAGCATTCCTACTGGCCGACATCTAATTTGAAGGGGGCTTTTACATAACCACTACTAATTACATGACTCGGAAAATTATGTGCAAGTATGTCTATGCTGTGAAATATTATAAAAGATAAACTGACCTTGATTTGCTAAATGAATAATAAATTACATAACGCAATATACCAATCTCTCATAATTTGGTACTAATCGCAACAAACACTAATGGTTTAGCATTCTCTTCGTTCCAATTCTAGCTTGATTTTGTAGATGGTCTCTTCACATCGATCAACTAAATCTGCATATCCTCTCCATGCTTCCATTTCTGCAAGTTTGGTCTTGAGTTCCTCACAGGTGCGAAGGTCATCAATATCAAATGGTGTTACTGGTGCCATACTTTTGTTTTTCTGCACATGCCCAATTAAACGTTTCTTTAGCTAGTGATGTAAATTGAATATGATTTACATCTGTATGCTGCCAAAAATATTTTGAAAGTTTTGCAATGGTATTTGCGTATGGTGCATTGACTTTCTTGGCATATTTATCTAGGTCCTTTGTGTGAGAAAATTGATTGTCCTTTAATAATAGGACAGTTTTTAGAGAAGCTGCCACACTATGAAACGCTAGAGTAAGCATATATCGGGCAGTACACTCTTGCATGACTTTTGTCTGTATCTTGAACAAAAATTGTTTTGCTTTGTTTAGCCAATATGTACTAGACAGTTCATAATTTACAATAGGTGATATTGTCAACCCATCAAGTGATCCATAAACTAGAATGTTATTACGTAAAGCATAATAGTATTCTGTACCATATATGTTACATTTATCTTGTATGTGAGAATATGTGTCAAGAAAGACTGTAGTACTTTTGACACCTCCTTCACACTTTAAGATATCACATATGTGCCAATTAAGTTTAAACCATTGAGATTCGGCAAGTGTTTTATTTAATATGCACATAATGTCTAAGTCACTATCGGGGCGCTGTGTATTGCGTGCTTGTGAACCAAAAACAATTACTGTATTAATTTTATCTGGCATGTTTTGTTTTAACATGTCAATGGATACACGTCCTTGCTTGTTCATAAAAATATAATGATAATTCTACAATAAATATTCTCAGAAATGAATGTATGTTCTGTGGGTTAACGTATCATCTCGGGTCAAATCGGCAGTCACAAACGGTACCGGGACTTTGCTATGGGCGGCAAAACGAAAGATATATTAAACTAAATGCGCGCTTAATTTAATCCTGAAACGAAGAGTCCAAAGTAATCATGAATTGTATGCGCGCATGACAGTGGCGCAGACTGTCAGGTGCAAAGCCTGCAATGGCACAGGCGTGGTAATGATGGTAGATGACAAGTGCAGAGAGTCATCCCAGAATACGCTACTGTGCAGAGAGGTGGCCAGGGCATGGGGTGCAGTTGCAACACATGAGTAATTTTTGAAGAGTATCTATGAGATATCCCAAAACGTAATAACGGGACTGGTTAAAATCGGCCAAAAAAGATGACAAGATTGCAGAACAGCAGCAGACCATTGAGAGAATGGATAGTGAGTTGAGGGTGTACAAGGATAGGGTGAATGGTGGTGATGGTGGTGATGGTGTGGGAAAAGATAATGATGCTGACAGTGGAGCATAATAGTTTCATTAAAGATCCGATAGTTTTCTAATATTTTGTATTCATAATATGTGCTCAACTTCGAGATGAATATCAATCAAAATATCGGATCTTTAATCATATCAGTAAGCAGGAGAAAAAGAAGAACTCGGGCAAAAAAAGACCCGGCGTGAATACCGACGCGCCGTAGTCGTGTATGAGGCGCAAAAAATGGGCTTGGTTCCAAGACGGTTGCAGCAGAGACACAAAAAAGAAGAAGAAAGCCGGGGCCCAGAAGGGCCACAGAGGTGTGTCGCGCGGGGGAAAAGTTGACAAGACTGTACACCTCCAATCCGGATTATGTGACGGGTGTGGAAGATTTGATGGGATGAGTCAAGACCATTCGCAAGCGCATGAATGACTTGGGTAAATCTAGACTAACCACAAATGAAGTGATGTATGTTAAGAATGTGAGACTGTGTCCGGAATGCCTCATCTATGTCATCTCGCACGCAGATGACATACATGGCACGTCGTTTGGGACAAGCATGCGCGCACAAATACATACATACCGGGACGGGCATGCAACAGAGATATATGTGTACATACATTGCCGGGATAGAGGATGTGTCATTTTCAGAAGGGACTATATCTGCGTGCATCTCTGCGATTTCAGCACACGAGGACGGACCTGTGCTGGCATTGCCTAACGAACAGCCCATCACGTTTGATGATGATGACCTGCGCGAGTTTCGCTCGCCCGTACGGCCGTGTCCACCAGATGACACCGAATACGGACGGCTTGATGCGATACTTACACAACGCTCCACACTGTGGACGTCGTTTCTCCCCCCACCTCTCACCGATAATGGTGCGCATCATACAGCGTACATCGATGGATCCGTATGCCAGCACCGACGAGACTGGCAACCATATAGGAGGGGCCGGCGTGCAGACGTCAGTTGCCAAAACCACACATACCACGCAGGTTCGAATCATCAAGCACCGGGACGCAGACACGCTGCACAAGATCTGGGTCTGGCTAAAACACAGGCCCGCAATGCGTGACGGCACTCGCGGATACGAGTGGCACGCAAACAAAGAGGATGGTACAGATGGGGACAGGGCATGATGCGACGTCCACCTTTTACGTGACGCCGAAGAGTCTACCATGGAATACAATCTTGGATCACCGCAACACGTGCGTCACCATGAGATGCGCGGCATATGCCACGACGCCAACCGCATCCGCAAGATCGCAATGGACCGTGCAGGTGGACCCCTTGTATGTGCAAGCCATCTAGGGCACATCCACAAGATTCGGGGACTTGTATCATACATTGAACAGCAGAACCACAGGCTCACAAAACACGTCCAGAATCCCTTGAGATGGCACCTCCTGACGCGGTCACCACGACCATATCAAACGCGCTGCCCAACATGTTCACTCTGATTCGTGTACCGGACATGCCCCTCCTCCACAACAACAACGGCAACGAGTTGTCAATACGCGATAACGTCGTAGTCGACCGTCGCCGCATTGTATTTCCCGATGCAGTGGGCGCTTACAACTTTTCTGTAATGAGAACTGTCGTTGCCACCTGCAAAAAGAATGGCACTATCTCATATAAGGGCGTCACGGGCATGGCAGAAGATTCAACATGGAACATCTTCAGCGTCGGTATACCTCCGCCGATCTTCGGCTCGACAGGGGGCGGAGACGCACACTGACAACAGGACAGAACTCACGACATCCGTAGTTCAGTTTCGCCCCCACATGCATAATTGACCAATACGGCGGCAGGGTTGTCGCCACATGGGTATGAATTTGACCTGAGCTGATATGATTGACAAAACATCTACGCCCAATAAAACAAATTACACTCAACATCATCCTACATAATATAAATACTATATGAACAATTTATGTTCATTAAATTATTATTTTTATCTGGATATTTTATTTTATAACTAGTTTGAGATCAAAATATCATATTTTACCTAGATATAAAATAATCAAATATCAAAATTTATTATTTTAAAATCTACAAATATTATTTTCAATCTCATAAGATGATATGTTATTGTTGTATGGTCTACTACATTATTCTATTATCTTGACTCCTTGCCAAAATGCTATCATTCCTTGTATCTGCTGTGCCTCTGAACTAGGCTCAGCATAATACCATGCGCAGTCGTTGTTTGACTTGCCATCTTTTGTTACGATGGAATAATAGTTTGCCATTCCCTTCCAGCCGCAAAAACTCGTGGCCTTGCTTTTTTGCAACAACTCCATATTGACTGAGTCTGCAGGAAAGTAGTGATTCCCCTCTACCACTATTGTATCGTCACTTTGAGCAATTATAGTATCATTCCATACAGCTTTGACCATTCAAATCACCTATTGTACATCTCCCTTCATCTCTTCTCGTGACCGAAACTGTGGAGTCACGCCAAGTGCATCATAATTACCTGTCGCACAAGAAAAACACATAGAATCAATGGGAATATTAACTGCTGTTGCTAGTGTTTGCGCATCGTTGTATCCTAAAAAGTCTGCACCAATGTCACGTCTTACCCTCTCTACCACTTCTTCTCGCGTCATATTGTTCTCTTTAAACCCATTGCTCGGATATGTTGCAAGCTCCTCTTGTGATGGAAAGTCTATTCCTGCATAACATGGGTGCGTGACAGGTGGATATGTAATTAACATACTTATCTTACGTGCTCCTGCACGCTTTAGTGCTTTGACAATTGACTTTGAGCTAGTCCCTCTAACCAAACTATCATCGATAACTATTACATGCTTGTCTACTATAATCTCCTTTATTGGCATTATCCACCTGTTGATCTCAATGCGCTCAGTCTGATGTGGCTCGATGAAACTGCGCAATGGTCCTCTCTTACTATATCTGTCCTTGAGTAACCCCTCATCAAAAGATATGCCGATCTCTTGAGCATATCCTAATGCAGCGGGTCTAGCAGAGTCTGGAACAGGAATTACCAAATCTGCATCATGTATTGGGAATTTGTGTGCTAGGAGCTTGCCAATATTCTTTCTTGCAACATAGATGTTTGTTCCTTCCATGTTGCTTGATGGATGTGCAAAATATGTAAACTCAAATGAACAGTGAGCCCTTGACTTGTCATTTGAGAACATCTCGGATTCTAATCCATCCACGCTTATCCGAAGCAACTCACCTGGTGTCACGTTTCGAACCAAAGACGCACCAACTGCAGAGAGTGCTGATGATTCAGACGCTACAATGTATACATTATCATCTTTTTTATGTCCTAGCACCATGGGTCGAAACCCCTTTGAGTCCCTTGCGGCATAAACTGAGCCATCATCTGAGACAAATGTAAAACAAAATGATCCGACCATCTCATCTTTTAATATTGTTAATGCTTGTCCAATTTTGCTATTTTCTGATATTAGTGACACTAGACGTTGAGCGGCTACTAGCGTATCGCTTGCACTCTGTGGTGTAAATGTACATCCACCGACTAAATTTGAGAGTTCATGTGCATTTGCTATTGTGCCATTGTGTGCGATACACAAATCCTTGACTTTGAGTGGTTGTGTATTTTCTAGTCCACCACTTCCTACAGTTGAGTACCTTACATGTCCAATTACTGCATGTGACGAGTATTCGGCAGACAATCGTTTAAAATCCGATGATGAATCAGATACTAATCCCATGCGCTTTAGTGGACTTTTGTTTGGTATTGCAATACCCCATGCCTCTTGGCCGCGATGTTGCAGTGCTCTTAGTGCATCAATACACATTGGAACAACATTTGTTTTGTTCAGGCTAAACACACCCACTACTCCGCAGTTCTCGTGAGGTCTGTCATCAAGTACCATGTATTATATCCCCCAATACACTTGACCATTCATGACGTGTCTTCTGAACATTTAATCTGGCAATTATATCATTATTTAATACATGTTTAGAATTTACAAATGTGATGTGACTGCCTCCTATCTCACCTATATGCTCGTATGTGGCATTTGATGCTGATAACATATTCTTGGCATTATTTATTTTGTTAGCACTTATGATCAGAATATATCTTGAATGACTCTCTGAGAACATTACTGTTTCATTATATGTAAAATCATCAATGTTACCATCATTATCACTATTATCATATGCATTGTAATCTCCTGTAGTATCTTCAGTAGAATCATTATACTGAAATGGTATCTTTGCAAGATCAACTCTGCATCCTATCCCACTCTCAAGACACATCTCAGATATTGCAACGGCAATACCCCCCTTTGAGCAGTCATGTGCAATACTAACAAGCCCTGATCGCTTTATCTGAATTATTGCATCAGAGTTGGTTTTAGATTCTGTATAGTTGACTCGAGGACATCTACCCCCAATATCAATACCTCTAACATGGCCATAGTATTCGGATCCTCCCATCTCGTATTTTGTTTTGCCTACTATAATGATATGATCCCCTTTGCAAAGATTCCTTTGAGTTGTTGTTTGTATTGTATTTTCTGATTTGTCTGATGCTAATGTTGTTGTTTCTGATAAACTTGGTATCAATCCCAACACCGCAATTACTGGAGTTGGTTTGATCGGTCCTGATGCAGTCTCATTGTACAGACTGACCTTGCCGCCTATGCATGGTATATTCATCGCTTTTGCAAAATCTGATATGCCATATAATGACTCTTTGAATGTCCAAAATATCTCTGGATCATTTGGATCTCCGAATTGCATATGATCGAGCATTCCTATTGGTGTTGCACCCGTACATACTACGTTTCTGCATGCTTCCTCAAAGCATCCTATTGCACCTTGACGCGGATTGATATAACAATGCTTTGGGTTCCCATCCATGGACACTGCCAAGTGTTTGCCATTGTCGAGTCTTAAAACTGCTGCATCGGCACCGGGCCTGACTGTTGTTCTAATTCCAACCTCATAATCGTACTGGTTGTATACTGACTTGCGACTGGCAATATTTGGTGATAATAACAACTTGTGCAATGCGTCAGTAAAATATGTGATATCATGTGATATCATGGATTTTATATGTATATTTTCAATATCACTCAAATATAATGGTCTTTTAGCAGGCAAATCCAATAGTTTCGCATTTGCGACTAGTTCAGCTGGCATCTTGGCTATTGTATTTTTATCTCTATCTGTTATGTTCATCATTTTATCTGATCTAACAGTTCCAATTACGGAACATGTGACTTGAAATTTTGCACATATCTTTTTTATCGTATCAATACCCTTGTCTGCGTCTGTAATTATTAACATTCTCTCTTGAGACTCTGATGTCATTATTTCTACTGCATGCATGTTGGACTCTCTTGTATGAACTGACATGACGTCCATCTCGATTCCTATTCCTAATGTGTCTGCTGTCTCTGATATGGCACATGAGAGTCCACCTCCACCTAGATCCTTCATGGCATGTATTACACCTGCATTCCTAATCTCTAGTATTGCCTCTATCAATAATTTTTCTATAAATGGATCTGGTATCTGGACTGCTGATCTGTCTTCTGTCTCTAGTGCATCTGATGCAAACTGTGATCCTCCGATTCCATCTCGACCTGTATCCCCACCTAGTAACATTACAGCATCGCCTACATTTGCGTGGTTCTTAATCAGTTTGTCACGTTTGCCAAATCCAATTGCTGCCACATCGACCATTGTATATCCTAAATAAGATGAATCAAACTCAATCTCACCACCTATTGTTGGTATGCCAAGACAGTTACCATAGTCTGATATTCCACGTATGACGTTCTTAAAGAGCCATCTTGCTTTTGGATCTATCGTAACATCTCCAAAACGTAACCCATCTAATATTGCAATAGGCCGTGTGCCTGCAGATAAAATATCTCGAATTACGCCTCCCACACCTGTAGCAGCACCCCCATACGGTTCTACTGCTGATGGATGGTTGTGGCTTTCAATATGTGCTGTTATGACATAGCCGTCCCCAACATCTAGTACGCCTGAATCATATCCTTTTTCAGTAATTACAAGTGGTCCATCTGTCGGAAGTATTTTGAGATGCTTTTTTGAAGACTTGTACGAACAGTGCTCTGACCATTCTGCGGCTATTATATGTCTCTCTGTATCGTTTGGTTGCCTTTTGAGCTTTGATACTAGATATTCTAGTTCCTCTGATTCTAGACTCAGTTTGTAGTTGCACCTCTTTGCAAAGTCGTATTTTGTGTAATTGTGAGATCTGTCATAGATTTGACAAGTGATTCGAATATCAACCTAGCCGGTTTGCAATCTATTGGATTCGTATCATATTCTGCTGCTCTTTCAGGATGTGGCATTAGCCCTACTATATTGTAGTCTTTATTACACACTCCTGCTATTTGTTCAACTGAGCCGTTGATCTCATTTGAATATTTGAATACAATTTGATTGTGTTTTTTCATATCAATTAATGTGTCATCATCTGCATAGTAGCGGCCTTGTCCATTTGCTATTGGGATTGGTATGTTTTGTCCCATCTGTAAGCAAGAAGTAAATGGCGTATGTGTGTTATTTACAGTTAGATGTGTCCATTGACACATGAATCCTAGTGATTCGTTTACAAGCAAGGCCCCTGGCAACAATCCTGATTCAACTAGAATCTGAAAGCCATTACACACTCCGAGTATTGGTACATGCTGTGATGCTTGTTGTGTTACATCACTCATTATGGGGCTATGTGCTGCAATTGCTCCTGCTCGTAGACGGTCACCGTATGAGAATCCGCCGGGTAGTATTATTGCACTTGTATCTGTAGGCAAGGGTTTGGTATGCCATACATATTGTACATTTAAATCAAACACATCTTGTAAAACGTGGTGCATGTCACGATCACAGTTGCTACCTGGAAAGACTACGATCACGACTTTCACAATGTGTTGTTTGTATGGACGTATTTATTTTGTAGCAGATTTGAGGTTACACACATGCATAATAGTTTCATTAAAGATCCGATAGTTTTCTAATATTTTGTATTCATAATATGTGCTCAATTTCAAGATGAATATCAATTAAAATATCGGATCTTTAATCATATCAGTAAGCATCTTGGAGCACATACAAGACGAAAACATCGCCGCGGTGCCCGACATACATGACATGATAAACGTATTTTATCATTCCACCTAGAATTGGACAAAATTCATCGCCGCGGGCCAGATACACACGAGCGGAATGGTAAATTAGTCGAAACTGAGCGTAATCTGCTACGGGGCCCTGACGTTAATGGAATGAGCAAGGACTTCGGGATAAGTGCACGGCATCGGGTTTTTCGTCTCTGCATCATAGTGCCAGAATTGGATGTATTTTCTGCCTTTCGTATCGGCCGTCCCGAGGTATTTATAAAATGACAAGTACGTGGTGTCTTGCCCTTGTCCTTCTATGCAACCAAAAGCAAATGTGGTGTTTACCGGATAGTTGTTGACGTACTCGAAGAATTTGGAATGGCCAGATCCGTCGACATATGTTCCGTTGAAGATGATGGTCAGGGAATCGTCAAGCTCGTTGTGAAATATCGCCTTCATAAAATATGGATGTATAGTCATGTCAATTGGGATCATGTCCAAATGGGCAAATGTTGGATCCGTAGATATTGAATTTTTGATCGGCATTGTAAAGGTGTCATGTATGTAAATCGCGTTGTAACCTAGCAGGGCCAGTATGGTCGCCACCGCCACCACGGATGCCATCACAATCAAAGCTTTCATTTTAAAAAAAAGGGGGGGTGGGGGTTAATTAACCCAATAGTAACTGCCGTCGGACTCTACCTTTATTCCCAAAATCCAATCATGCGTTGCTTGTAGGTTCTTGTACGCAGTTGCGCAGGAGTTAATGTTTAGGCCGTCTTCTGTGTATTCGGTTCGCAGTGTGTTTGCGAGGTATGGGGTTGTTTCGACGCTGTTGATGACATTTTCAGGGCCAGAGTAATTATCACATGCGGATCCGTAAAAATACATCCAAGCATCTCGATAAGCGTGTTCTGGCTTTTCTCCCGCACATGCGGCTCGGCGTTAACTCGCTGGCAATCATCCACATCATGCGGTACCTGACGATCTCGTACGACAAGATCGAAAAACCGTTCTCGATGATGTACCGCCGGAACCTTCCCATCTCCAGGCGCGAGGACGCCGACGCGCTCATGTCGGAGCAGCTTGAGCCCGTGTACGACGATCTGATGGCCGGACTCAAGAACGCGGAAATCTTCGGGGGCAACGAGACCGGCTGGTACGAGAACGGGCGGCTGGGCTGGGCGTGGGTGTTCCAGACCCCGGACGCCGTCGCGTTCCACCTCTCCGGCTCCCACAGCAAGGCCGTCTCAGAGGTGTTCCTGGGTGATTTTGACGGAATAACAGTGGGGGACTCGCATCCTGCATGGAACGCGGTGGGGGGACGCGCTGCAAAAATACCTGCTACACTATTTCTGAGACTTGTACCGCACACTTGACCGCAGCAACAAAGCCGAGTTCGTCGGGCTCTTCGGCGAGCTGCGCTCCGTACTGAAGTTCGCGGTAAGCCTGCGCGGCAGACACGGGCGCGTCGCGGACATCCTGCGTGGAAGTATAACCCAGCTGCAGAACCGCATAAACGCGCTTGCGGCCCGAACCTACGCGGACGGCGACTGCAAAAGATACGCAAAGCGCCTGAGGCGGGAGAGAAACTCACTGCTGACGTTCCTGAGATACGACGGCGTCCCGTACCACAACAATGCAAGCGAGCAGGCCGTGCGGATATTCGCCATAATGAGGAAGATATTCTACGGTTGCATGTCCGAAAAGAGACTAAAGACCACGGAGATACGCGAAACCGTATTCGTCATGTACGAGAGGCGCGGGATAAACCCCCACCACAAAACTTGCTCCAACAATTATAATTCCAATAAAAATTACGAGTAATCTAAAATAGATAAAACATGAATCATGAGTCACATACTTTGTCTACTTTTGCGTTGTATGTTCTATAGTTACACAAAGTGTACTTGTAATTGGATTGTATATGTGGAGTCTCTCACACACACCTTTGATCTCATTTATGGCTGCATTGGCACTTGCGGATTTTATTGTAAACTTTAGCATCTTTGCAGTTCGTATGTCTAATATGTGATTGACGTCTGTGTCTTTTCGTTTATCACCATCATCACAATCATATTTTTTTTTCCCTTCCTTTAACACAAGATCTTTTAAAATTGTTCTTCCTTCGGGATCACTTAGACCTGATTTGTTCTCTATTGTAGCTATGACTTTGAATTCTTCCATACATCTGATATGGTGGCGTATTATCTATATTTTGTTTGTGTGTACCCGTTTGGCCTCCATACCTGCGCCAGACGTTAGGCGGTGAATTTGTGCCTAAGTTTGGGAAGGGGTTTGAACGGTTATTGTTTGTGTCAAATATTGGAATTTATACTAGGAATAAGTTGTGTCATTATGGCAAGAAATAGATCGCGATATTGGAAGTTAGAGCCTAGTGATATGAACGAGTTAAAGTACGATGAGTCAAAATTATTAAACTGGGAGATAAAATGCACAAAACAACCCGAAGAGGAAGCTCGGTTCATTGGTGTCTTTATGTATCGAAATGGAACTCCTTATGATTATGAAGTGATAAAAGGAGTATGTTATTACTATAACAATATTAGTAGAGATGATCTACCTGCTATTACTGCATTTTTACAAAAACGATTTGGTGGCAAGGCTATGGAAAAGGGTGAGCGCATATTATTATCTGGTTCTACTGAGGTGTATTCGCCCTCTGAGATACGCGATCTTGCATTGGCGCTGGCATCAGAATTTGATCTCATGCCGATCATATCATTGGAGTTTGAGGGTCCAACACAAGAGGAGTTGAAAGATGCAGGACTGCCAGAGGCAAAACTCTTACCAATTCCTACGTAATTACTACATATTGCGATAATGTCGAATCTTGAAGGGTTTGGTGAGCATGCCGAAGAGCTGCGTAAGAGGGCTGTTCGTGCTGTGTTGGCAGTTGCCATAATTACGATATTCATACTGACGTTTCATATAGAACCATACCAATTAAACTCAAATATTGTGATATACTATCCTACTCCACAACCACTAGACAATATCGCAGCTCAAATTACTGGACACTTACGTGACGCACTTGTCCCTGATACAGTACAATTGATCCAGACTGCGCCTGGCGAAGCATTTTTTGCGCAAATATACATTGCTGCTTTGGTTGGTATGGCCGTTGCAATGCCTATTATCGTTCGTGAGGTTTCCTCGTTTATCGGGCCTGCATTGGCAGAAAATGAGATACATGTGGGTAGAGCAATATCACTTCCTGCAATAGGATTGTTTGCAGTTGGTTGTCTGTTTTCATATCAACTAGTTGTGCCATACATACTGGACTTTTTGTACAGATATGGAGAATCTTCTGGACTGGTGACATTTTTGAATGTTATAGATTTTGTCACGTTTGTTTTACAATTTTTGATTGCATTTGGCATATCGTTTCAGCTCCCTCTTGGTATGTATGCAATAACAATGTCTGGTATGGTTGATCCTGACTTTTGGAAAAAGAATGCACGATATGCTATAGTAATCATTGTAATATTTGGTGCTGTAATAACACCTGATGGGAGTGGTGTTACGATGTGGTTTATTGCAATTCCAATGATCGCATTGTATGCTGCTGGTACATTGTTTATAATACAAAAAGCCAAGAAATCTCAGAGTACTAGATCTGTTTGATCTGTATGTCTATAGATCTCTATTTGGATATTTTTTATAATTATATTTTTATATAATAAAGTGACGTATAATGATTTATAAGCTGTAATGATCATAAACTGTAATGATCTATAAACTATAATGATAATTTAAGAATTATGCCGTTGTCTGTTGTTCAATAACCCAGTCGTATCCATCTTTTTCGAGCTTGTCTGCTAGTGAAGCGTCACCAGTCTTTAATATCTGTCCGTTTGCAAATACATGAACATAATCAAGCTTGTCCAAAAATCTGAGTATACGTGCATAGTGTGTAATGACAACTATCGTAGAGTCGACTCCTGAGACTTGACTAATTGCCTTTGCAACTGCCTGTACTGCATCAATGTCTAATCCTGAATCTGGTTCATCTAGTATTGATATTTTTGGTTTTAGTACTGCCATCTGTAATACTTCTGCACGTTTTTTTTCACCACCTGAAAATCCCTCATTAAGATATCTTGATAGAAACTCTTCTTTCAATCCAACTTTTTCTAAATTCTCTTTTAAATATTTTTGAAATTCACGTACTGTAATGAATACCTCTCTGTCATCTCCCTCAAGTGCCTTACTAAGTGAGTTGTATGCAGTCCTCAAAAAGTGTGAAAATCCTACACCTGATACTTCTGTTGGGTACTGGAATCCCAAAAACAGTCCTCTTTTTGCTCTCTCATCTGCTGTCATCTCTAGTATACTCTGTCCATCAAGCAGTATGTCTCCTTGTGTTATCTCATATTTTGGGTGCGCTAGCAATGTGTATGCAAGTGTGCTTTTACCTGACCCATTTGGACCCATTATGGCATGAACTTGTCCTGGACCTGTCTTTAGGTTTACACCTTTGAGTATCTCTTTGCCGTCTCTATTGACGTGCAAGTCTTTAATCTCAAGTACTGCCATTATTGCGTATTTTTAGAGTCGATATATAATACAGACGATATTTAGCTAATCCTAAGATTGAGTGATTTTTATTGACACATTGCGCTAAAATGACGGGTAATATTAAAATATAATTATATTCATAACATATCCAACAAACATGATATTTAGATCAAAAAATAATAAAAAAAAGGATGGTGGTGTTTGTACAACCTTACCTTTACGAGTGTTTACCTTTGGCAGATGGCTTTAGTGATATCTTGATCTTATAATTTGCCAAGATCTCCCTGCACCTGTTTCGTATAGTGACTTCTGTCACTTCAGCTACAGTTGATATCTCTCTCTGCGGTATGCCATGTCCCAATAATACTGATGACATGTACAGGTATGCTGCTGCTACTCCGTGTGGGGATTTCCCATTCATTAAGGCTGCATTTTGTGTCTTTTTTGCTATCTCTAGTGCTAGTCTCAGAATTTTTGTGTCAACTTGGATCATGTTTGCGTACTTTGAGATGTATTGGTCTGTGGTTATTGCGGGTGTATTTATCTGCTCAACTTCAATTACTATATTACGATAGTATCTTGAGGCTAGTCTGATTTTGGGTTTTTTTGTCTTGCTTGTTTTTGTTGCAATCTCTTCTATTGTTCGGACTACTCCGCATTGTTTACAGGCCATATACAGTATGGCTGCTGCCATTCCCTCAACTGACTTGCCTTTGATGCTTGTTTGGCTATCTATATTTCTGTACAGTATGGCTGCAGTCTCTAGTACTGTTTTTGGAAGGTTGAGGATTTCTGCTGCTGCTCCCATAACTGCGAGTGCAGTGGCCAATCTTCTCTCACTTGGTCCTGCTACTCTGATTCGTTTTTGCCAGTTACGGAGACTGTTCATCTGGGCTGCTATGCGACGATCTATCATCTTACCACTAAAGTCTTTTGTACCATTACTGATGATCGTAGACACCCCCAAGTCGTGTTGACTGTATGTGTTGTGTCCTGTTGCCCTCGAGTTTTTGAGTTTTTCCTCTAAACTGAAGCCTGCATTTTCTTGATAATCTACGGTGTGGCTGTCTATAACAATTCCACATCCTGTGCAGATCGTCTCTCCATTCTCTTCGTCGTCTATTAGCACTGAGTTGCACTCTTGACAGAGTTGTTTTTTTAACATACTCATCTTGTTTCTCTTCTCCTAGTTTTTCGTGTGTTTTGTTGAAATTGTTGACGTTTATTGCTTTTTTGTTGTTGTGGATGGTGATGTTGTTGTTGTTGCTTGTTATGTATGGCAAAGATCACCTTGCCGACATGCTTTTTGATGTTGTTTGTTAGCGGTATGGCTGATGCAAGAGGATCTCTAGTTGGACCTATAAGCTCCATTACCTTTGCCACTCGCGTGCCTGTTTTATCACAGAGTATCTGACCCTCTTCAATAGGCTCATCAATACTTATGATTACTCTACCACTACCTGCTATGTGTAGTATTTCGCCAATTTTCTTCAACACAATTGGTTGAATTGGATTGTTTATGTGATAGCTTGGTCAAAAAGCTTAGAGTTGTTAGTTAATTTATTTAGACTTTATTAATTTGATCATTTTTTCTTATTCTTTGCCCTTTTTGCAAGCAGCGCTTTTGATATCATGTCTAGTATGATGCCTTTGGTTTTGTCTGTTTTTGGAGTTGTGATGTATCCAGATTTGACATGAGATCTCTTTGGCAAACGTGCCTTTTCATTGGTATCAGTAATCTCAAGCCCTGCTGATGTGGCAGAATCTATCAACTCTTTTAATGATGGATCAAATACACATCTTGCACGGCCCAGTCTGCGACCCTTTGATTTTTTGAGATTCTTGTTAAAATAGTCTAGCCATACAACAACATGATCGTAGTCTTTCATTTCATTCTTGTTTGTTGTTGTGATAATATCTATTTTTTGATTTGTGGTTTAGTGTTTTTATTTGGGATATTTACTAAAACAAGGTTTTTATTTCAACACCAACTCAATTGTGTTATTGAGTAGTAAGAAAAAGTCTGCACCTCTACCTGCGTCTAGCGGAGGACTCATGCGATTTTTTGAAGATGAGACCAAAGGTTTCCGAATAGATCCTCGAATCGTGGTATCGATTCCAATAAGTTTGATTGTCGTATCTTGGGCACTTGAACTCTTTTTGGCGCCGTGAGCACAATGGACGAAAAATCTGACGATGGCGTCTCTGTGATACATAATCGATTTTCACTTACACTTGTCAATCCTGCGTCACATTACTTTTCACTTGTTGTCTCACTTGTCATTGCAATTGTAATATCAGTTTCAATACACATATTTTACCTTCCTGACTCTGAGTATATTTTAACTAGTACACTTGCAGTCGCTGTGGTACTATTTCTAACTCAGCTATTAGATACTCGTTTTACAAGAAAGAAAGAGTACTCTAAATCCTTACACTCTTCTCTCTTTGCCAATCTGTTGTGGCTTGCATCTATCTTGTCTGGAATTGTGGCGGGATTTGTGCTTGGAAAAGAGCTGACATCTTTCTTTATTGTCTTTGGCATGCTTTTATTTGCTAGCTTTAGAATCGGCATATATACTACAACACTTGGTGTGTCATTGAGACGTGCATGGGCAATATGTATGGTTCAACCACTTGCAATGTTTTTGGTGTTTGTGCCCTATGAGATGTGGATTGATATACTGTTTGATCCATTGGCATTGGCGTATGGTATATCATTTATGATCATTGCATCTGTTTGGTCACACTTGACTGATGTGGCAGGACGTCCTGGTATGGAGAGCACCCACAAGACTATTCAGGCATATCTGGCATCTCAAGTCGGTGACTATGAAGATGCTGAAAATATAATGGAGCAACGTGCACATGTTGCAAAAGTTTCAACTGCACAGATACGTCTGACACCAAAAGAAAAAGGTGATTCTGATTTTAGAATGGTGTTGCCTGATATTCATCCTGGACCTTACCATCCTGTTGGAGGAAGCAACGTACCTTATTTGATTTACAAGAATCTCTCATCATCTGCAATGGTTATGCATAGTGTCTCAGACCATGCGCTTAATTTACCATCTAGGCATGAGGTTGAAACCTATCTAAAGTCACTTGAGCAGTATAGTGTGACAGAAGATGGTTTGTTGTGCACTGAACCTGTCACGGTGACTATAAACCGTGCTCGTGTGACTGGTCTGTTGTTTGGACGACGTCCTCTGATATTTTTGTCCCTTTCTCCTCATGGTATGGAAGATGTGCCAAGTTATATCAAAGCTGAAATTGAACAATATGCAAAAAATCGTGACTATACGGGTGCACTTGTTGTAGACTGTCACAATGCAATGGGTACATTGATATCTGATGCAGATGCTCAAGATATGTTAAAGGCTGCAAAGTCATGTCTTGACAATCTAGTCTCACGCGATACATTTCCAATAGAATTTGGCTATGCCAACTCTGATGATATGGATGTTGTAGCCAATGATTTGGGTTTGGGTGGATTGGGTATAATTTGTTTGAAAATAAACAACAAACGACACTATATTGGATGGGCAGATGCTAACAATATGGAGAATGGTGTACGTGAGCAGATAATTGAACATCTTGCATCCAAGGGACATGTAATGCTTGAGATATGTACATCTGATACACACTTTTCACGTGTAAAGGTGAGAAATCGCAATGGATATAATCACCTTGGTCTGGTGACTTCTACTGAACAACTCTCAGAATGGTTTGAAAAATTAGCCTTTACTGCTCAGCAAAAGACCGTGTCTGCTACATTTGAGATACTAGAGCATGAGACTGATATACGTGTCATGGGCAGTGGTATATTTGATGACTATTCAAAAGCATTAGAGAACTCGTTGAGAATAACAAAATACTTTGCGCTTGGGGGTGTTGCACTGTTCCTGACCAGCCTGTTTTTGTGATGGCTTTATAATGCTTGTGTGATTTTATAATGTTTAATCATTAAAAACATTATTTTTTACTATTCTTTTTATAATAGTATTATTATTTTATTGATGCTGCTGTGGCTGCTGTGGCTGTGCGTCATCTATCATTCTCATTTTGTCTAAATTCCCATAAAATTCGTCTACAAATGATGAAAATTTTGCAATGGGTACTATGGGAACATTATTCACATACTCTGTATCGTGGTCATGTAGAGTTACTATCACTGGTGCTGCAATTGCTCCCTGTGTCTCTGCTACATAACGACGAGTACGTTCTATCTGTTTTTCAACCACTTTTGATATTGCAGATGGCGCGGTGTATTTCCAGTGCTTGCAATCTATTAACATTGCAATTCCCATGCGTATTGCAACTATATCTATCTCAATTACAGGTGATTTGAATCTAAGATTCTGCATTACTGCAAAATTTTTTGCCGCAAGTATCTCTGTTGCCAACCCTTCAAAATCTCTCCAATCTATCTGAGGCGCTACCTCATCAAGTGAAACTCCATATCTATCAAGCAACATGATTGCTACTTTTAACTTGTCTCCTCGCTCAAAATAATAAGTTTCATTTGCAACATGACCAATATTCTCGTCCACTAGGCTATCTAGTATCATTTGTGACTCTTGTATATTATTACCTGTCACTGCACTGTAATCTCTTGTTGATATTCCTCCGCTGATCATCCCATGCAATATGCGGCTTGTCATATTCATTAACTGTTTTTAGAAAATTGTGTTATATAGTTGAACTAGTATTATTATTATTATTATTATTATTGTACCTGTGGATTAGCATTGCATGAAATCTTGAGTAATCTCGTAGATACTTTTTAGGAACTACTTGTATAACTGATTCATATCATCTGTACAAATAATTTTATATAACAACATGTTACGGAACACTCTATTACTATGAAACTGACTTAATTATTTCTGCTCATTTATACAAAATCAAACTTTGTTTGATTTGAGATGATCTTATGTGTAATTTAACTATATTCTGAATTACATTAGTAAACGTTCAATCCTCGTATCTGTGCCAGACGTTAGGCGGTGAATTTGTGCGTTGGCAGTATATTCGGTATTGAACGAACCGTCAAAACTAGCTAGTGTCACAACCCTGCCTAGAACTCCTCCGTGAGGTGCTGGACGCCTGCCTGCTACTGCTGCTGGCGTAGGCGGCTCTACTGCACGAAAAGTCGATCCGCCTAGGTTCAGGAGACCGATCGCCGACTATTTTAGGCTGCACCGATCACAAAGACCCGTGCCAGAGGGGATCTCTCAGAAGACGCCAGACAACACATAATCAGAAACCGCGGGAAGGGCGTACCTGCATCATAGATAGTGAGGGATCTGAACATCTCTGCCAGGTGCGTGCGCATTGTATTATTATATGAAAAACCATTCAGCTACTCTGAAATGTGCCTCCCTAACCCGGACCGCCGGGATCAAACGGGCGTTTGACAGTATCGTAGGAGGCTGCCAGAGGGCCGCCTGACACACCGGTGCCTTTGACGCTGCCTCGCCTGGGGCGATCTTCCCTCTTGCATGCTCCGCGGCCCACATGTTGTACATGAACGGCGACGCAAAGAGCAGGATCAACAACCACAACTCATATCAGACATACGCTCATATGCCGCAGAAGCCTACCACGGCCAAGATCATATCCACTGTTGACACCGTGTACTAGAGGCCTTTGGAGTAGAATCTTTTGATAATCTAGAGCCCGTGATTGCAACAGAATCTCAAACCTACGTAGCCCGAGGCTGGGACAGATGGATTCCTGTCGTGACAGAGATACAAAGACTCGAAGCCTCAGGCTAGATACGTCCCCCTGTAGCATCCCACCACACCCCTGACTTTTGTTCCAAGCCATCGTGGCAAATGAATAACGTAACCGTTCAGTCCTAGTGTCTGCGCTATATACTAGGTGGTGAATTTGTGCCTAAATTTTAGAAGTGGTTGAATGGTTACATTACATTAATTGTTGCATGTATATAATTAATAAAATGTATAGTAATTTTTATTATCTGTTATTTTTTTTGTATATGAGGCGTCACTATTTGATAATTGAGTATTATTTTGTTTGGTAGATAATAGTTTTATTACAATTGAAATGATCATAGGTTATGTACTCTGAGCATCAAATTAACTGTCATAAATGTGTAAACCATTATAATACTTTTAAAGATAATAGTTTACATAACATGCAATGTTGTGGTGATTGTAGTTCTACCCTAGACTCGTGTGTTTGTCACCGTCACACATGTTGCCACAGCAAAGTTACTTGCAATCATAATGTTTTCACATTAAAATTCACCATTGGATTTTTATTGTTGTCTGTAATTACCATGTTGGCTATTTTTCTTGCATACCCTAATGTCGCATTTGCAAATGATGATAACTCTTCTAACCCTCTTTCAACATATGTTGATTCTGTACGATTCGTCCAATACCTTGATGAGAATACTGCACTTGAGGAGGTTAGAGGTGGTAATCTTGATATGTATTACTTTCGTATCTCGTCTGATAGGTTAGACACTCATGATTCTAGGGCGGGACTAAATGTCTATGAATCTGCAGGTGGCTCTTATAGTTTGTTGATTAACCCTGCTGTATCTGATGATTCTTTTAATCCGTTTCAAGACCCTGATGTTCGCTTTGCTGTAAATTATCTTATCGATAGACGTTTAATTGTAAATGATCTTATGGGTGGATATGGTATGCCTATAATATCGCATTATGGGCCTTCTGATCCTGAATATTTGACAGTTATAGATAACTTGGCATCACTTGACTTTGAGTACAATCCTACTCTTGCAGATAGTATAATCTCAGAGCGGCTCTATGCCATGGGTGCGACAAAGAATGATGACCATATATGGCATATGGACTCTGAGCCTGTCACACTCATATTCTTTATTCGAAGTGATGACCCAGTAAGAAAATCAATAGGTGAGGTACTCGCATCGGAGTTTGAACAAATGGGATTTGTGGTCAAAAAAGAGTTTGGTGATCTCAACAAGGCATTTGTTGTGGTATATGGCTCTGATCCTGCTACCTTGAGATGGAGTCTGTATACAGAAGGCTGGGCGAAATCCGCATTTACCAGATATGACTCTACAGGTTTAGCACAGATGTACTCTCCGTGGTTCTCTAATATGCCTGGATTCAATGATCCATCATACTGGAACTATGAGAATGAGAAACTTGATAATCTCACTCGACGCATATACACTGGCAACTTTACTGATGAACAAGAACGCGCAGTCTTGATACGTGAGGCTGTATTGAATGGTGTGACTGAGTCTGTTCGAATATTTCTTGCTAGTAATGTGGACCAATATGTGACACATACATCTGTAAGTGGAATTGTAAATGATTTTGGTGCGGGATTACCTAGTCGATTTACTCCAATTAACGCACGTATCATTGCATCGCCACCATTATCATCGCCACCATTATCACCATCACCGCCAATTCATTCTGAAAATGACAATCTTACAATTGACGATCACATTGGTGGTGAACTACGAGTTGGTGTAAAGCAGATCTACCAAGGATCTTGGAATCCTGTCATGGGGTTTCGAGATGCATATAGTGCTCAAATAGGGACATTGTTATCTGATCCTGCAACATTTTTACACCCTTTTACAGGCGAGGTGATCCCTGTTCGAGTCACATGGAACGTTACGACTGCAGGTCCTCTAGATGTACTTGATGTGGCAGATGATGCTGTATTGTGGAGTCCAATTGATCAAAAATGGACTATTGTGGATTCTGATGCGAATGCAACTAGTATTGTATGGTTCAAATACAAATTGGGCAATTGGCACAATGGTGTTCCGATGGACATGTTGGATATAATGCACTCTTTTTACTTTTCAAAAGAATGGGGCACACAGACTGGCCCTGATGATGCTACCTTTGATACTGAATTCACTTCGATAGTTGCTCCTAGTGTTGATACAATAAAAGGAATCAGACCTCTAAGTAATGATACTTTGGAGGTGTATGTTGACTATTGGCACTTTGATGAGGGTGAGATTGCACAGTGGGCAGCGCCTGGAGTCTCGATGCCTTGGGAGATGATCTCTGCAATGGAGAGTGCAGTTATGGATGGCAAGACTTCTTTCTCTCGATCGGGTGCTGCAAGCAAGGGTACGAGTTGGTTGTCTGTGATAATACCTACTGATGTTGAGATTTTGCGTGGATATTTGGAGTCTATGAGGAATCTGAATCATGTACCTAAACCGTTATCTTATTTGGATTCTGGATTACCTCTTACTGCATTTGATTCTAACATTACTTTTGATAGTGACATGTCGTACTATGCCTCTAGATATGATTCTGCTATATCCTGGATAGATGACACTGGACATGCAATGATTGGCAATGGTCCATTTTATCTTGATTCGTACTCGCCAGAGTCAAGAAGCATCAGAATCATATCATTTAATGATAAAACATATCCATTTGAGCGTGATGAATGGTCTGGGTTTGAGCGCGCTGCATTTCCATTAATTGTGGGTGTGGATATTAAAAACCCCATTTTAAAAGGTGAACAACTGCATGTTGATGTTGCAACTATACATTCTGATTCTTTGCTGTATTTTCTAATAAATGCAAGTGGACACGTCATCGCATCTAGTACATATGATGTCATATCTGATGATACCCTACCTGATGATGTCATATCTGATGACGCTGTGAATTATTTAGACAATCCTCATAATGATGATATGGCACAATTTAATTCTACATATACAAAAATTATCGTTTCTGTAAACGACACTGCACATATGAGTAATGGGGCGAACTCTATTAGAATATTTGCCCTCTCAGATACTGTACTCAAGCCTGATTATTACGAGACCGGATTTCTTGCATTTGGTTTTAATGAAACAGATTTTGTGTTGACTCCTGTTCTGCCTAGTATTCAGGGTGCAACCCCATCTGATGTATCATCTGACATCAATACCCGCTCAGATGATATTTTGTCATCACAACCAACCTCACACGATGATATTACTCAACCCGATAAAGATGATTACACAAATGTTTATTATTTGATGCTTGTAGTTGGAATTGTGTCTATTGCGCTTGTAATTATAATGCGCGTCATATCCAAAGTGCGTAAAATAGATTGAATGTTGTGACTAGTGAATCGATTGGTATTGTTGATATGTTGTGCTTGAAACATTATACATCTACAATATTTATATGCTCATACTATTAATCTATAATCTGTTGCTATGCGCATGACATCATCTCCATCTGACATCTTTGCATAGTCCGATAAAATATTACAGTTAAGATCATAAAATGTATGTCCCCACTTGAATCTCTCAAGTATGTTGTGTCCCTGCTCATCATATCCCATGATGAAAAGTGATGCCGCTATTGCTTCTGCTGTTGTAAGCATTCCAACCTTTGCATAGTTGACTGCATTTCCTGCAAGTAATGGTGGTAGACGCCTTGAGGTCTTTTGGTTATGTTTGGGTGTATTTTTGATATTATTGTGTATGGTTCCAAACTCCCCGTCTGCCAATTTCCAAGAACAATCTATACCTACTATTGTATTTGCTACTCGTCTATCAGATGGAAACAATATTTTGTCACTATATGGATTTAGTATAATCTTATGATTACTAGTTGTTTTTTTTATTTGACGCGCAAATCCGGCTTTGAGAAGTCGTGCTGCTGTACATTTTTTGGGATCATCTTGATACCTCATCAACACTTCTATTCTCATCATTGTAATGATTATAATGTGTTTAATATTTGAGTGCGTAGTAGCTCTAAAATGCTCAATTATTAAAGGGCATTGAATACTTGTTGGGTATTTTGTATTTTGCAAGATATATTCTTTTTAGATTAACTACTAGAATCATTGCGTTGATTTGTCGTTAATTGCGACCTCGTCTCATTATTGCCAACTAACGATGTGAAAATACTATTGGTTGTGATAATTGGCAATATTGTTTGTAACGTGTATTGTTTTACTGTTTTTGGTTTTTACTGGATTAAATACATATTTGTTCAATTATAATCATTTACTTTTCATAGTTGTGAGTTATCCCTGTGGTATAGTCTTGTATGTGACTTTGTAATAAAACCTAGACGGTTGTTCATTTTTGTCTTTTGTTATAGTCACGTTCCATGTCATATCTGGCAGTGACGTTTGCCCGTTTGGATATATTGCAAATTTCTCCAATCGCACATCAGTACCGCTGTAGATTACTCGCAGACTAGTCTCATTATTAAGAAACACCACGTCAAATATCCTACCTTGTGATCTTGTTGATTCACTTATCATACAGTCCTCAGATGGCTGTCCTATCACACATGTGCCGTCACTAGTTGATACCTGCAAGTTTACTAGATGCTCATGACCCTTTGTAGTAATCATAGAACCGACCAAAGAGACCGGTGAGGCTATCACTGTATCATTCTCATGTTCTAGTGTGGTGTTACTATATGTTCTGATGTTAAATTCAGTCTCTGCAAGTCTATTGTATCGGTCAATTATTACTTTTGGTGTAAACTGCTGTGACACTGTTTGGTTTATGGGCTCTGGCTTTTCTTCTTTTACCACATCAAATGTAATCCTGTTGATTCCTATTGATGACTCTATTACAACTTCGTATGTCCCTATGGCATTTACCCATTGTGGTATCATATATTGATGCACAAACGATGCAGTCGAGTCTGGGCTGATTATCGTCGTTGGCGTAGCATGCACACCACATGCTTGCAAATTACAATCTACTCCATCATGTACCTTTTTGGATACACTAACCTCATATTTTTCAATATATATGATCTTGTTAGGACTACCTGATATAGTGACAGTTTGGCCAGGATTGTAAATATCTCTATCTGTACTAACATTCAATGAAATAGGACCTTTTCCGCCATACACATAGTCATTTAACATTCTAAATACTGTTGATGCTTTTGTTGACTCGTACTGTGCGTCCACTCTGTATGTATCTTCTTTGAATATTGTCACTGGTAATGTAAACTCACTTGAAAATGCACCTGCATTATCTGGATATACACGTGATTGGTATATGTTATTGAATGGTGGTACGGCCTTTTTAACCACGATAGTGACTCTTGGTGGCTCCCTTAGTTCTTCTGTACTCTCATCATACAACAGTACATTTCCTGACACTATTAGTTTGTCTCCAGGTTTGTAGATTGGTTTGTCTGTAGTAACAAATAATGGAGTATCTGCCAAAGTATCATTTTCTGGGTCATCGGAGATTTTAAAATATTTGATTACACTTTCACTCTCTGTAAAGATCTTTAATTTGTATACGCCAAATACTGAGAGTGTGATTCCACGCAGCTCACCCTCTTTGATACTGTGCTTTCTTTCTACCTTGGGGGTATCCCATTCCCATACAAAACGTTGGTCTTGTATTGCTGCTGATGACCGTATGGTTGAACCATCTGGCTTGACAAGCGTCACGTATACCTCATTTGCAGCCGTCACTGGAAATACTCCATTTAACACCACCGTCTCGTTTAATCCGTATACTTCTTTGTCAGTTGATATCTCTGCTTTTGATATGTTGTATTGGTTGATTATTGTAAATGCAACAGTGGCTTTGTGTTCTTGATATGTGGCAATGGCAGTATAATTTCCCTCATCAAAGATACTTGTTTGCACTCGTACCTTTGCAGTATACTTGCCTGATTCATTTGGTATGACGTTAGTCTCATATGTCGTGATTCTTCTATTATCTACAATATCACTCTGAGTGTCTTTTGTTGTAACATCGCTTTGTAATGCGACTCCTTGTTCATCTGTGATGGTAATTGATACCCTTGATGCAACATATCCTACTGTAGTTGATGTAATGTCTGCTGCATATCCTGTAAATGTAATGTATTCGTTGTGTGCGTATGTTGTCTTGTCTGTGTGTATGGTAAGTGGCTCTGTGTTTATTATGAATGATTGTGGATCCTTTACCACTGATATTATGGCTGAGGATGGATGGATGCCATTTCCTGTTATAGTTATTTTATAGTCTCCTAGACTTTGTATCTTGTTTGGTATACCAAATGTATATTCAAAGGATCCATCTTCTAACACTTGTACAGATTCGTCAATCTTGAATCCTGTATGACTGCTGGCATCTATATCTGCAATTACGCCTTGTTTTGTCTGTAGAATTTCAACATTTACCACTTGTCGCCATATATCATTTAACATACCACGTATGGTAACACTTTCACCTTGTGCGTATGCTCTTTTGTCAGTTATTATTGTGATTTGTGAATCTTGTTTTATCTTTGGCATCATCTCAAATGTAGTTGTTGCTTTTTCGTTTGCATACTCAGCGGTGACTGTATATGTACCGTATGCAGGATTTAGCTCATTTAGTGTGACTATACTTTTAATCTTACCATCATCAGTTGGTATAGAGTTTCCACTTGATACTGTTTTATTATTGGCATCTTTGATTGTAATCTTGAATGTGGCAAACTGCACCTGTTTTTGGGTGGCTCCTGTTATGATAATCTCTTGGCCTTGTATGTATGATGCACTATCAGTTGATATGGTTATGCCTTTTGCTTGTATAATGTTATTTTGCGCTCTTGTTGCATCTACTGTAAAGCTAGTAGTTGCAGTCGCACCTGCATATTTGGCAGATATATTGTATGTACCTACCTCAATGTTGAGGACTTTATGCAAGTCAAGTGTTGTTGAGAATCCTAATCTTAAATCTGGATACATTACAAATTCTTTATTGTAATTTGGTCCGGTTATGTGTAGTGTAATCTTTTCTGACGTAAAATATGGTTTTTCGACAAATTTTCTCTCAGATACTGTGCCACTTATACTGACAGTCTGTCCCAAATTGTATGATTCTTTATCTGTCATTATTGTAATTTCAACTTGGTTTCTCTCTATGTTTTGTGGTGCTTTGCCATTTGATGCACCTGGACTCTGTGTACTAAATTTCCAGTCTGCTGCATTGCCGTTGAGTTTGTATCCGTCGTATATGCGCTGCCATGACCTGTGATCATCATATTTATCTGTTATTTTGGGTGTCTTGTCGATTATCTCCCCTACTGCATTGCGCAGTTCTATAACTTCGTTTATGTCTGTGAATCTAATCTGTTGGTTTGCATATGTGATAAATTGACCTGGTTTTATTATGGTGTTTTGTTGTATTGTAATGACATTGCTGGTTCCTGTGGAAGATGCAATCTGCCATCCACTAAGATCGACTTGAGATGTGGTTGGATTGTATATCTCTATCCAATCAAATATGTTCTCGCTACTTTTACCTTGTGGATTTGTATCTACCTCATTTATCACTATGTGATCTGCAATTGTTTGTATATTTTGTAAATTTGTCTGGGCATATGCTTTGTTGTCATAAATTGTACCTGCATACGTTGTATCTACATACGTTGCACTTAACAATACCACTATTGCCATCACAATTATGGTTGCAGTCATGTGTGATGAGAATTGTGGCACGCGCATTGTGTTTTTTTTATAATAGCGATGATAATTTGAGTAGTGTTGTTTGTTTGTGCGATTCTTGTGCATGATCTGATGGCCGTCATTATATCTCATAACTACACTCTCTTTTTGTCTTCATTGTATTTTTCTATAGCAATCTTTGCTTTTATGTACTTGCTCAACCATTTTTCTTTAACGATGATCTTTTCATATTCATCTCATCACAATTTTATCTTTTGATGTAGATTTGATGTTTTTTGGGCATCACTTTATTACATCATACATCTATTTCAAATACCATTATCATGCAGTCAATTTTAATTGAGTGTGTATTATAGTTCTACTTTTTATACATGACAATTACTTTGTATCTAAATCCTTTTGTCTACATTCTAAATTGGTGCATTTTCCCTTTCTTATCTTGCTACCACAATCCATACATATGCCCTCTGGACCAATATCATCTCGTATCATCTTGTTTTTCTTTTCAACAAATACTTTGATTCCTACATACATTATAGTCACGATGACAATTGCATATATGGGCGTCGTAAACGGAATAAGTCCTATCATAAATAGTACCAACCCTACTATCAATATGATATCTCGCTTACTAAACTCCATGTTTGTGTCACAACACTTGTTCATAAAAATTATGCCGAGCTCAGTAATTGAGTTATATCATCAATCAATACTCTAACTCGTCTTCATTGCTCGGCATGATTGATTTAACTTTATGTGATAAAAATGTGAATCATTGGGTAGAATCTTGAATAATTGTGTGATGCTAAAAATTGATTTTAAAAATACTAGTACATGCTAAATTTATAAAATGTGTAATTAAAAACTATATGATTAATATTATTTTAATAAAATAGTTTTGGAATTTATTTTCCGGCGATTTTTTTAATATACATATATTATAATATGCCATAAATATTTTTTGGCATTCTTGTAATAACTTTTTTTCCTTTAATTTGTGTACTGTTCACTATACAAACAAGTAAATGGTGGGACCGGCAGGATTTGAACCTGCGACCCCTGCGTCCCAAACGCAGAATCATACCAATCTAGACCACGATCCCAGTATTCAGACTTTCAGCTAACCCAATTTAAGCATGACAAATATTTGACATACGCGTTTAATCGTCATTAGAATTTTATGTTAACTTATAAAATATACTCGTTTCATTCAAGTCATTTTCAATTTTTTACTCTTGATCCTGTTTTGATCTTTATGATTCCTGCTGTATTGCTCAAGTCACTTATTATAATTTGGCAGTGGTAGACATAAAGATATGCCAACACAACTAGGAAAATTCATAATTCCTAATCATTTTATGTATGTGTCAAATTGTAAATTTATGCAAGTTGAGGATTATCTAAAAGCAGGCCAGATAGCAGGTGAGGTCAGAGAGATTGTTCGAAACACAAATTGGATTGGCAAGACAGTTTATGATATATGTGAATATATTGAAGGTGAGATAAAAAAACGTGGAGCCAGATGCGCATTTCCTGTAAATACTAGTATAAATGAGATTGCTGCACATTATACAGCAGAGCCTAATGATGAGACTATAATACAAGAGACTGATCTTGTAAAGATTGATCTTGGTGCACATGTGAATGGGTACATTGCTGATACTGCCGTTACGGTATGCTATGATCCACAGTATGATGATCTTGTATCTACTGCAGAAAATGCACTTGCAAATGCATTGTCCATAATTAAAACTGGTATAAAGACACGTGATATCGGAAGTAGAATTGAAAAGGTCATCAAACAGAGGGGATTCAAACCCATTGTCAATTTGAGCGGACACTCTCTAGACCAGTATGAAATTCATGCTGGCAAGTCGATTCCAAATACATGGGCAATCGGTGGTTTTTCACTCTCTGATCAGTCTGCATATGCTTGTGAGCCGTTTGTCACAACAAAAGAAGGTGGTGGATTTGTACGAAATGGACAGACTAAAAACATCTTTGCGTTATCGTCTCGTAAAAGGACAAAGGATGCTGAATCTGATCGAATGATTGATTACATATGGAATAACTTTAACTTTCTTCCGTTTGCATTACGGTGGCTTACATCTGAGTGGGAACTCTCAGAGGCACGTAGTTTACTGGGGAATCTTGTAAAGAAAAAAATCATAAAGGCCTATCCTGTACTAGTTGAGATACATGGACAACGTGTTGCACAGGCAGAACATACGTTTATTCCAAATGATAATGGCGTCACTATAGTGACTGCTGCACCATCACACACATGACATTTTATGTGATTTGATTTAATGTACTTCCTCTGAAAATATCTGCTCTACTGTCACAATACCTTTGCATGATGTACATGCTTGTTGTGTTTTTGAAAATACAACGTCACCTTTTTCAAATTTCCGTTTTTGTGTAAAGTTACATGTAGTACATGCGAGTATGGTGTAAACTATGGTCTCCTTTTTCTTTTGTTTTCCATACAGTTGAAATATCATTGCCCAACACCTACTGTATTCCCAACACCTATGATCAGTATGGTTTGTTTTTCTGATGAATTATCTCTTATCATATCATACACTTGCTCTCTTACTTTGTCTGCTTGCTGTGCTATTTTCTTTATCATGGGTGTAATTGCCTCATAAACTGACTGTTTTACAACAATTGAGAATACTGGGATCGATGCATTTGATGCATACTCTTCGATCTCAAATCTCTCTGTGCCTATACCACCTATTGCTGCTCCAAATCCTTGTGATGTTGTAGCAGTTTCCTCACCTTCCATCTTCAGCGCTGCGTCTATCATGATAATAATGTCTATGTTTTGTCCTGTTTGTATGATTTCATGTAATGCATCGGCTGGCCTGCCGACCACTGATTCTGGGCCCTTTGCCTTTAGTATAATGATGTTTCTTCTTTCAAATACATCTCTTGCAACTACTGTGTGTAATGTATTGTTGTAATTTTTTTGAAGATCAAGCATCATTTTACCTACTACCATGGGCCCTATTCCATCTCCTATTGGTTGTCCACTTTGAAATGCTTGCATTGCATCTCGTAGTGCTTCTGCTTGCTCCATTACAAATGGTAAGACCATTTGAAGTGGTAGTATGAGGGGATAGTTGTTTTGTTTTTTTGCTGTAAGAAACATATGGTTTACCACTTTATGTATCAACTGAAGCGATGATGCAATCTCTAAGAGTGTATGTACTCTTGCCACTTGGATCTCATCTGCTTGATTGTTTTCTGATAAGATTCTTGTAATTTGTTGTCTTGTAGTATCTTCTCTTGTGCGCATTGTATGTTTGACTTTTGGTATGATTCCTGTGGGATCCATGTCTACTGGCATTATTGTAAAATAGTCTAAAAGTTGTAAGATCTTCTCTGTTGGATTGTGCGTGAGATTTGTGGTATCTTTGATGTGCTCTAAAAGTTTGTTTTTTGACTCTATTCTATACGTGTCTAGTTTCTTTATTGATTTTTTGATCTCGCCTGATGTCACGTATAGTTGGATTCGTTGACCATAAAACACAAAGAGAATTATTGGCAGTATCCAAATAAGCATCAAAAGTGGGTTTGATTCTTCTCCCATTCCAAATATCTGATCTATGTTTATGTTGGTAAAATTCACTAAATGTATGTTTGTATTTTTCAACATAAATGATTCGAATCTTAACTTTTTGTATAATGTATGAGATCACTAATATGTGACGGCGAGTCCTTTTATTATGCGTCTTTGATATTATTATCATGCCTCAAACAAAACCGATAATAAGTATCGAAAACGTGGTGGCATCTGCGTCTGTAGATCAAAAGATGGATCTCAATGAGATTACGCGTTTGTTTCCTGATGTAGAGTATCATCCTGATCAGTTTCCGGGGCTTGTGTTTAGATTGAAGACTCCTAGAACTGCTACTTTGATATTCACATCTGGGAAGATGGTGTGTACTGGCTCTAAATCCGAACTTTTGGCTCGCAAGGCAGTTAGAACAGTTGTACGACGATTGCGTAAAGGCGGCATCAAGGTCAAAAAGAATGCTGTAGTTGAAATACAAAATATAGTGGCCTCTATAAATCTGCGTGGTCGAATACATTTGGAGCAAGCAGCACGTTCATTACCGCGAAGCATGTATGAACCTGAGCAATTTCCTGGATTGATTCATCGTATGGTTGATCCAAAGACCGTAATTTTGGTATTCTCATCTGGCAAACTTGTTTGTACTGGTGCTAGAAATGAGCCTGATGTACACCGTTCTGTAAATAATTTGCATGCAGTGCTAGAAGAGCATGATTTAATGATTTATGATTGATCATTTTATAGAACTACCAAGTGGTACTGAATCTGCATCTTGCACTGAAAGCCAAAACGGTTTATCATTGACATCTGCTGCCAAAAGCATTGCGTTTGATTCCACCCCTGCTACTTTTTTTGGCTCTAGATTTACTATGACAATTACTATCTTTCCTAACATCTCATTTGGTGTGAAATATTGAGCACCGCCTATTATTACATTTCGTGTGTTGTCCTCACTATCACTTAATTTGATGCGTCCTTGCATTATGCGTGTTTTGCCTTTTATGGGTTCTATATGGACTATCTTGCCAACTCGAATGTCAAGCTTTGCAAAGTCGTCATATGATATTTGGTTCATAATTACTCTATATGAAATGGCTTAAAATTAATTTCGCTTTTAATTTATTTTCTCACGTTGTATTATGTTTTGTTTGTTTGTTTGTATGTATATAAGTATGTAAGTAATAATATCCATGTAACTATTCAACCTCTTCCTAAATTTAGGCACAAATTCACCACCTAACATCTGGCGCAGGTAACGGGGGGTTGAACGGTTACAATATCTCTAATCATTAAACACATTAAGACGTATATCATCTTGCAAGTTTTACTTTATCGACGTTTGGTGATGTTTCTATGTCATATCTGATGTCAAGTGGGAGATCAAGATATGCCATGTTTACCATGTCTGAGATTTTATTATCTGGTATGTCTATCATGCTCAAAATTTTGGCCCTTTGATGTGCATATGCATTCTTCCAAAATGTGGCACCGTCAAATGTGGATATCTTTTTTCTTTTAATTACCATGTTGTGTAATTTGTAGTAGGGTTATTTAATATCTGACTGTGAAGGAAGAATGGCACACGCCATTAGAACTGGAGTTACTGTTCTGGATTTTAGGCATTATGCCCATCACAGCCTAAACTATTCTTTATAATCTAATATATCAATATTTCATTACAATAGTGAGGAATTATATATTTTAGTTAACTAGTATACTGTATGTCCCACCTGAATACACCCACTAGGTATTTTTTAATTACTCGTGTTTAATCACAACTATGCGACAGTTCAACCGGACAGCAGGACAGGACAGAGTCATGCACTCCAAGACACAGTACGCAGAGTATTAGAGCAAATAAGTTACAGATTCTGGGCAGAGTCTTTGGTAATTCACATTACATGCCATGGCACAACACGTGTTTTGGATCGAGTGACTTGTTGGCAAAATGAGTGGGTTGATTATCTGAAAAATGCATTCAAATGCTTGGAGAGTGGTTACATAGGCAATCAGAATATATCAAATCATTTAAGCACGATAGGAATACATGATTTTTATAAGAGTTCATTTTAAATGGTTAAATATTATACATAAGAAGTGACCGTATTGAAGTGTAATTTTATAGACATAGAACGTACGTTGAATATATATCTAGGAAAAAATTTTCAAAAATGTGATGAGGTTGGATGCAGAAATTAAGATACTTTGTAGCAATCATAAAGTATGTGATAATGTGATCCAAACGTTGGACTCAATGGGGTTTACACAGATCAAAGATGTAAGTAAATCCTCGATTTCATTTGACATTACTGCCAAGCATAAGTTTCAAGATGCAAAAGATGAGGAAAGAATGATAAAAGAAGTATTTGGTAGGTGTGAGGATAAAATTCATGAGATTCAAGTTTCGAGAAAAAATCTATGACTTTTTTAGGCCTCCAATAAAGATCACATTCATTCTGGCCGATCCATTCACGGAATCGTTATGCACAGATATTCAAAATACGTTGAGGACCAAAGAACGCATAGTAACAACAAAGTATACGATACTTGGAAATTTTTATAATCACAGAGTAAAGGTGCGTGTACATAACCGTCAAAAACTCAAAGAGAACATAAACAAACTGCGAAAAAAACATCCAAATATGGCAATTGAGCTCGAACCCACTTCATATGTCAAGCATATTTGGAGTCTAAGTACATCAATTATTGCTATCATATTGATAGTTTGGAAAATCCTAGAATTATTTCAGTAATTTTTGTAATTGTCAAATTTGTATCTATGGTGTGTTAATACTATATAGAGTATTTTATAGTTGCACATATTTTTGTAAAATTCTGAACTTGTCAAGTATATAGTTAGTTTTTGATATTGGTATTAATGCTCTGTCATTGTCCTATGCAACTTACTAGATTAATTGCTGTGAGCATTCTGACTAGTCGACAGATAATTTAAAGGGGTTTCTGCATAATCACTAATATATTTAATACAATCACACATGTCACATATGGCAGAGATTATAGTTGAACTTGACGTCAACGCTCCTGTACATGTGGTTTGGGATATTATATCTGATGTAGACAACGAACCTCTATACTGGAAGGGCACAAAATCTGTCCGCAATATATCAAAAAATGATAATATAATCAAACGCGAGATTACAATTGCATTTAGGGATCAAAAATGTCTACAAGATGTTACACTCTATCCACAAAAACAAGTAGAATCTGTATTTACTGATGGTATTATCAAGGGCACAAAATCTGTATATGTGATATCAAATGATTCCAATGATCGTGTATTATTGCGTACTGTGTGGAATGTGCAAATGACTGGAATGATGGGAATGTTTACTGGTATGTTAAAAGGGCATATTCGTAACGGTACTGAGATTGCCATGAATGCTATCAAAGATGAAGCAGAGATGCGTGTTGCATAAGGGTGGTTACTGCTAATGTATGATATTGCCATCTCTGTGATATTGTATATACTGTCTACTATAATGATCTGCATAATTGGAGCATGGGTGTATTTATTGCGATCAATGTCTGTCACATTTCGCAACGTTCCGTCTCTTGATATGTGTGTGGGTGATAAATCTCAAAATTACAGTACCAATAACTGTGATATTTCAAACATACTTACACAAAATGACATTCGCAACAACAAATCTAATTCTGTTGATGTGCCGCAACCTCTTGTGTCTGTAATCATTCCTGCTCGAAATGAGACTAATTATATCCAGCAATGCCTTGATTCGTTGACGTCTCAGAGTTATGACAATTATGAAATTATTGCAATTGATGATTCTTCTGATGATGACACTTTTAAGATTATTACTCGATGCGCAAAAGATCATCCTGAATTGATTGTCCCTGTGTCTGCTAGACAAAAGCCTGATGATTGGATGGGTAAAAATTGGGCTTGCATGGAAGGATATCAAAAGGCAAAGGGTGACTTGTTGCTATTCACTGATGCTGATACACATCATGACAAAGATGTAATTACACTTGCAGTACGATACTTTTATGCAAACAAACTTGATGCATTGACTGTAATGCCTAAAATGCTTGCACCAGACTTTTGGGTCAAATCTGCATTACCTATGATATCTGTATTTTTGCACACACGATTCTCTGCACTCAAAGTAAATGATCCCAATAGTAAGACAGGTTATTTCTTTGGGAGTTTTTTCATACTAAAACGCCAAACATATCTATCTATTGGAACTCATAAAAGTGTCCGGGGTGAAGTAATCGAAGATGGTGCACTAGGACGCAAGACAAAAGAGGCTGGGTATAACATGCGTATGGTAAAAGGTGAACATTTGATAGATGCAATTTGGGCACGCAACTTTGATACATTATGGCATGCACTAAAACGATTGATAATACCGCTACGTGCTCAAAATGGCTTTGGAATGACACTTGGAATTGTGATTGCCGTTGCATTTTTACTGTTTGCACCATTTCTGTCACTTGCATCTGGGATTTTTCTACTTTTGGATGAATCTTTAACAAATATGTTGCCTGCACTAGTTATGGTGTGTGCAAGTGGCGTTGCATCTGTACTTGTTTGGATTGGTGCTATACTTGAATCAAAAACTGGATTACATATTGGATCTGTGTATGGGTTGTTTGCACCACTTGGTGGATTTATGATATCTGCTGGATTTTTTGCAGGATTATTACGCTCAAATCCATCTGTCGTATGGCGCGGTAGACGGTACAATGCAAGTGACATGCCATCTAAACAATTCGCAGCAATCTGACTTGTTTTGTCTTATTTACTCATTTATGACAATACTTGTTAAAATATTTATTACAAAAATACTTTTTATTGTCATAAACTAAATAATATATATATAATAACAACAACACAACGCATGCATTGATTGACATGTCACTAATTTCTGTCTCATGTGTATGTGGTATCTGATTTGCCTTAGTAACCCTTTTACGTAGTTTAAAGATTTGCACCATATGGGAAATTCCAATGCAGTCACTGTTGGTGTTGTTGCCGCAATAATTGCAATCTCATTTGTTGCTGTATTTGTTATTCTTCCTACAAGCAATATTGACTCTGGTGTATCGTCTACGTATACTGCTCCTGATACACGTACATCTGATAATTCTGGTGATTTGCAAAATACACAACAACAACCTTCTTTTGTATCTACGCCACCATACATGCAAAATTATGATAACCCCGTATATGATAGAAACTTATCTTTGGTTGACATATTTGAAAAGACAGAACCTGGTGTGGTTCGAATCAATGTGTTACGTGCACCTGATATTACGACTAATGATAATGGTGTAGGCTCTGGTTTTGTGTATGATAAACAAGGGCATATAGTGACAAACATGCATGTAATTCAAGCAGCAGAGGCCATACGTGTAACGTTCCTTGATGGTAATTCTTATCCTGCTGTTGTAATTGGTGAAGATATATTCACAGACATTGCAGTAATACGTGTGAATGTGGATGCATCAATCTTACACCCTCTAGTCTTTGGCAACTCGTCTTCGCTCAAAGTGGGTGAACAAATTGCTGCAATTGGAAACCCATTTGGTTTGTCTGGTTCTATGACATCTGGTATTGTTAGTCAAGTAGGACGTCTGTTACCGTCAAATGTGGGTTATTCAATACCTGATGTGATTCAAACTGATGCTGCTATTAACCCTGGAAATTCTGGTGGACCGTTGCTTAACATGCGTGGTGAAGTAATTGGAATAAACAACGCAATACAGTCAACTACTGGTGAGTTTGCAGGTGTGGGATTTGCAATTCCATCACTTACTGCAATGACTGTTGTTCCTAATCTGATCATAGACAACTCGTATTCTCACCCTTGGATTGGTATATCTGGGCGTGATGTAGGATTTGATACTGCTGAATTGATGGGATTAGACAATGCTGTAGGATTTTTGGTAGTTGATGTGATAGAGAATAGCCCTGCAGAGATGGCCGGATTGCTACCTTCTGATGATACAGTTGAGATTAATGGAGCAGAGTTACGTATCGGCGGTGATGTTATATTGGGAGTAGACGGTAATGATGTTCGAAAAATATCTGATATTTTGATATATCTGCAACGTTCAAAGTCCGTAGGTGATGAACTAGTTTTAGATGTGTTTAGGGATGGGGAGATGGTTAAGGTTTACTTGACTCTTCAGCATAGGCCCATACAATGACTGTATATTGCGTTATGGCGCAAAAATAAATACTTCTTGTCATGACTTGAACTGTTGAGTGAACTCTTATTCAAATCCGAATGTCTCAATAAAATCTTAGATGGCAAACATGATATATCATGTGATGATATGGTGAATCTTATATGTTGTGGCTATGCACTCTCTGAGAACACTGACTCATCTTCCACCTCATCTCAAAGTATATCAGAGTCGACAAATGTAGATGGACTTAATCAAATGCATGCATTTGGTGACTATACACACAATAACACACAAAATGAAATATTTGCGGCTGCTAGGATCTTGCAGTCTATCCACAAATCTATCACAACAACGTTCTCAAAAAAAGCCTTTCTCAATGTTGTAAATTTGTGTCGTGATATATGCACTTATTGTACATACAAAGCCGAACCTGGACAACAAAAGTCTACTATGATGTCACGGCGTATGATATGTGACTCGTTGCAAATGGCATCCAAATACCGTTGTATTGAGGCTCTCCTAGTCACAGGTGAGCGACCAGAAGAGCGATACGAACAAGCACGACGGTGGCTTGCAGAAAATGATTTTGAGTCTACTGTTGATTGTCTTGTCTATGCCTCTGAGCAGGCCCTTGAGTTGGGACTCTTTCCACACACAAACGCTGGAAACTTGCACAGATCAGAGTTGGCACAACTACAAAAGACAAATGTTTCTATGGGATTGATGCTTGAGACTGACAGCCTAAGACTCTCAAAACCGCACATGGCTCATCATTTAGCACCAAGTAAACATCCAAAACAAAGAATTGCAATACTAGAAGAGGCAGGAAGGTTAAAAATTCCAATGACTACTGGAATTTTACTAGGTATTGGTGAGACGATAAAAGAAGCAATTTCATCACTTGACACTATACGAAACATACACAAAAAATATGGGCATATACAAGAAGTAATTATACAAAACTTTCAGCCAAAACCAGATACTGCAATGCGGCGTGCTCCTCCTGCTGACCACGTATACTTTATGACTATTGTTGCTGCATGTCGTATAATGATGCCTAAAATGAATATTCAGATTCCACCAAATTTGTCTCCTGATTCATACCGTGACTTTCTCTCAGTTGGAATTAATGACTGGGGTGGCGTCTCTCCACTCACACCTGACTTTGTAAATCCAGAATTTCCGTGGCCCACAATTGATAAACTCAACTCTGACACTATTGCAGCAGGCCACACATTGGAGTGTAGGTTTCCTGTATATCCTGAGTTTGTCCATATGGTGCCTACTGATCTTCGTATGCGAATGTCTGAAATAGCACAAGATAATATGTTAGTACAAAAAGAGGTTTGGCAATGACTATTAATGCTACTATTGACTCTTTTATCACAAAAGACACCGATCCTCAAATATGTGATATCTTGGAGTATGTGTTGTCTGAAGGTGAAATATCTCACCATGATGCTGTAAAGTTGTATATGGCATCTGATGCAGACGTCCATCTTATTGGAATGGTTGCCGATGAGTTGCGCAAAAGGCGTGTAGGTGATGTGGTCTCTTATGTGGTGAATCGTAACATTAACTTTACAAATGTGTGCATAAAACAGTGTGGCTTTTGTGCGTTTAGTAGGGACTTTAGGGCCGAAGAGGGCTATTTACTCCCTTCATCTGAGATTGTAAGACGTGCAAAAGAGGCTTATGAGTTGGGTGCAACTGAGGTGTGCATACAGGCAGGATTGTTACCTGATATGGATGGTGAGTTGTATGAGAAGATATGTCGCGAGATAAAACGTGAGATCCCTAATATACACATACATGGATTTTCACCTGAAGAGATAATTTATGGTGCGAGCCGATCAAATGTGTCAATAGAGGAATTTCTTGTACGACTCAGAACTGCTGGTGTGGATACTCTACCTGGTACGTCTGCTGAGATACTTGATCAAAAATTACGAGATACAATATCACCTGGACGTATTACTGTAAAGGATTGGGAGCGTGTCATACGTACTGCCCATCGACTAAACATAAAAACCACATCTACTATGATGTTCGGACATATGGAATCTATCCCGCAGCGTGTCTCTCACATGATCAAAATACGTGACATACAAAAGGACACTGGTGGGTTTACAGAGTTTGTACCTTTGAATTTTATTCACACCGAAGCACCAATGTATCTACACAACATTCATGATAGTATAAAAAAAGGTGGTAGTGGTCAAGATGTGTTGTTGACTCATGCTATTGCCAGAATTATTTTTAACAACTATATTGACAATATACAAATGTCATGGGTCAAAGAAGGTCCAAGCATGTCACAAATACTCCTCAAATGGGGTGCTAATGACTTTGGAGGGACATTGATAAATGAAAGTATATCTACATCTGCTGGTTCTGCATATGGGCAGCTCTTAAAGCCACGCGAGATAAGACAGATGATACGTGATATAGGACGTATTCCTGCAGAACGTGATACCAAATATAACATACTGCGCAAATTTAGCACAAATAATGGTGCAACATACAATGAAGATGACTGCACTGATGACAAGCGTACTGTTAGTCGTGACAGTGACAACTCTGTATCACTACTTGATAATGCTGATGCATCTTCTTTTGGCTCATATAATGAACTCATTAAAATATCAAAGTTTAGATATCAAAATCCACGTGAAAAAAGATAACATAATGTTAATTGTGTATACTTGACTTACATATTTAATTATATGCGGTGTATTGGTTTAATTTGCATTTATTGTTTAAATGTATGACCATTTTCTTAAAAGACAATTTCCCATCCATCTTTGACACTTTTTTTAATTTAATATATGGATCATCTGCTTTGTCTGGTCTTTTTTGACTTTTAATGTTGGTAAAAATTTGATCATACAAATGTATTTATTCTTTCCAATGACTTTAACAAATTAATTAAAATATGAGAAAATGCAATCATTACAAAATCTAAATTAATTTGTTTATATTCAAATTTTAAATGAATATACTCATCGGGAAAGTTGACTTACACCTTTAATTGATATGCATTTGGATTTTTTATTTTATCATTTAATTATGAAATAGTTTTAGATATAAATATAAATATGACCAATTGAGAGAAGAATATTATTGAATAAGAGCTGTCAAGGAATATGCGATATACACAAGAAAAATCCTTCAATACAATGTGGACATCCATATCAAAATGGGTATAAGCGATGTCGTGTGTGCCGTGTCTGGTTTCATACTACTGATACATATTGTATTTGTTGTGGATTTTATTTATCGACTCATAGAAGAAGTGGTGTGGGTAAACTTGTAGACGAAGAAGGCATAAAGCGGTATTGACTGAAACCTATATGATATTATTGAATTGCCATACTAGTGTGAGAACTAAGACATATGCGATGATCATTTAGTACTCGTTGATTAGTCTGATATTGCAATCTACATAAAACTCATGTTTGGCTTTTTTGACTTGGCTTTGTACTATCATATTTGCCGTGAGCTAAAATACCTTAAGACTAATGTGATTGAATTCTTGTTGTATTATTGTATATGAATATTATTTTTCATTTTAGCTTGATTGTTTTGACTCACATCATCTTATTTATAGAGTTATTAAGGACGTACCGTACTGGTACGGTATGTGTGCCAAGCTCTCGTATCTTCCACTTGAGACTTGAGACTGCAGAGAACTTTGATCGATTTATCATACACAAGGAGTTTGTTATTGGTAATTCCGTAAAGGCCAAAGTTCGTAATTATAACACATTATCAATACTAAAATTACTGTCTCAACTGCGAGGGGGATCAAAAACACATTCTAAATTGTTTACAGCATCGATGTTTCGATTTCGAGGATCGTTTCAAGATTATCTTAACTTGTGCATTGATTATGGTTTTATCAAAATGTCTCATGTCCGCAAAAAAACATTTTATGAAATTACTACCAAAGGTTTAATGTTGATTCAAATCTTTGCTATTGACAAAGATAATTAACACCTTGTATGTATGGGTTTTTGTATTTGCCACACGTATATTATCAAAAATTGTTTACATATGGGAGTTTGATGCTTTAGTGCCCATTACATACAAGTCTGTTGGTGTGGATATATCCTCGATCAAAAAGAGTCAGAAGCGCATAGGTCGTATAATATCTGGAACACACAAATCTCAAAGTACTGCAAAAGTCGAGCATGGGTTTGGGCATTATGCTGGTATCGTTAAGATACATGGCGGCTCTCGTATAGCTACCCACACTGATGGAGTTGGAACTAAAGTATTGATTGCAAATGCTCTAAAACAATATGATACTGTTGGCATTGACTGTGTTGCAATGAATGTCAATGATATAATATGTACTGGTGCAACACCTATATCATTTGTCAATTATATTGCTGCAAATCAAAATGATACTGAAAAGTTTGCAGATATTGTAAAGGGACTTGCTAGTGGTGCAAAAAAAGGAATGGTACCGATAGTGGGTGGTGAAACTGCTATTATGCCGGGACTTTTTGGTTGCAAAAAAAACACTAACAAATTTGAATTTGATCTTGCAGGAACCGTCGTTGGTGTTTTACCTTTGAAAAAAAATGTAATGGGTGATTGCATATCTGCAAATGATGTAATTATTGGTGCACACAGTACTGGAATTCATTCAAATGGTTATACACTTGCCCGTGAGGCACTCAAAGATGTATCTCTTGACTCTAAATTATATCGAGGCGGACCAACGTTTGGTGATGCATTACTCAAACCTACTGAGATCTATGTAAAACCTGTACTTGATGCATTAAACGATCGTACTGTATCGATACATGGGTTGGCTCATATAACCGGCGGTGCGTTTACAAAATTGCAACGTCTCAATACTCGTGTGGGATTTAAAATTGATCATATGCCACAAATACCATCTATAATTAAAGCAGTAATGGAACATGGAAAGATATCACTTGATGAAATGTATCGTACATTTAACATGGGTGTAGGATTTTGTGTGATTGCACCCGTCGAGTCTTCTATTGCAATTAAAAAAACATTTTCTAAATATCGAATCAAAACCACTGTAATTGGTAAGATTACTAAAAAAAGTGGCGTAACTGTAAACTCTATTAAAATCACATGATTCTTTTTGGTCATCATTGTAATGTGTTGATGATGTGTTCATGATGTGTTTGTGATGTGTTTGTGATGTGCTCATGATGTGTTTGTGATGTGCTCATGATGTGTATTTTGAGGACATGTATCAAATATAAAAAACGATCACATTAGTATTATTTACAGTTTTTAGCCACATTTAAAAATGATTAAAATAAATATATGTTTTATATATTTATAATATTAAATGTTGTAATTTTGTGTGTTTTTGTGTAATCTAAGTTTACGATAGTTTGTTTTTCATATATATTGTCGATTTAAGTGATGTTGTAATATGGTAGCCGAAGCAGGTTTCGTTGAAGTTATAATTGCAGTTGGTATTCTTTTGTTTGCTGCAAAGTTGATGGCAGAGCTATTTTTGAGGCTCAATTTACCAATTGTACTTGGCGAACTGCTTGCAGGAATGATTGTGGGTCCATTTGCATTAGGTTCGTTTTTTATACTTGATGGCAGACATGTATTAGAAATAACCCCTGAGATCAAATTGTTAGGTGAGATTGGTGCCATTGTAATCTTGTTTATGGCAGGACTTGAGATGACGCCTAGAGAGTTTCTTCGAGGTGGCAAGGCATCATTTACAATAGGTACGTTGGGTGTTGTTGTCCCGTTCTTTGTAGGGTTGTTGGTATTTCAATGGTATGGATTTGATGCACTCCAGTCTATGATGGTCGCCACTGCATTGACTGCTACAAGTATTGCAATATCTGTACAAGTGTTAAACGAACTTGGCAAGCTAAAGTCACCTGAAGCACGATTGATCATAGGTGCTGCTATTGTAGATGACATTCTTGCAATTGCTGTACTCTCTGTAGTGACATCACTTGCAACTGATGCATCAGGACTTGATAATCTTAACGTTATTGATGTTACGTGGACCATACTTAAAGTATTGGGATTCTTTGTTGCAATGTTGATTGCATCTATAGTGATAATGCCGCGACTAATGTCTACAAGATTTTGGAAGGCAGAAGGAAGCGTTGAGGCAATAGCAACTGCATCGTTTTTTGGAGCTGCTGCTTTTGCAGGATCTATAGGACTATCCCCGATAGTTGGTGCCTTTGCGGTAGGTATGGCTTTGTCCACTACAAATACATTTAAAAAAGTAAATATGTATACGAAAAAAATAGCGCTAATATTTGCCCCACTGTTCTTTTCTATTATAGGTGCTCAAGTAGACTTTAGGTCCGTAGACCTTACTGTCTTGGGATTGACAGGAGTGATAATGGTTATTGCAATTGCGACTAAATTTTTTGGATGTGGGCTTCCTGCAATGTTCTTTCTCAAGAGCAGGATACGTGGAATGCGTGTTGGAGTAGGTATGGTATCTCGTGGTGAAGTGGGTTTGATTGTTGCAGGTGTTGGAGTAGGTGCTGGAATTTTGACATCTGAGATTTACTCTACTGTAATTATAATGGTTGCACTAACAACGATAATTACTCCTATATGGCTCAAGATGTTGTACAAAAATGAAACTTCAACTGAGCCATCAAAGAGTGAAGGTGATGAATCTGGGAATGATGAGTCAAAGGGCGAGCGTGTCATTTCTTGATATTTTATGTATTTAATTATGTTGTTGTGATACTGGATATTGTGTATAGTGACTTTAAAAACACCAACCAGGTGACTTGCATGTGACTGCTATGACTAGTAACCAAACTGACACTATGATGCAACTTGCCTGTGATGAGATCGTCAATATAATATCATCTAATATTGGCATGTATAATAGTCACAAACGTCTGCGTAGAGTGGTATTTGATGTGTGCTCAAAGTATGCACTATCTCGTGTACCAAAGAACCATGAAATTTTATCATCAGCAGTACAAAAAAACAAGAGTTGTATCATTAATGATGATACTTTTCAAACACTTCGTCACATATTGCTCAAGAAACCTGCCAAAACTGCATCTGGTGTTGCAATTATTGCTATAATGCCAAAGCCATTTGCATGCCCTCATGGACGGTGTACATACTGTCCTGGTGGTCCAGAATACAACACTCCTAATAGCTATACGGGAGCAGAACCTCCTGCAATTGATGCTATGTCTAATGACTATGCTCCGATTCCGCAGATACAAACAAAACTCGAGCAACTCTGTAAGTTTGGGCATGATACATCAAAGACTGAGATTGTAATTGTTGGTGGAACGTTTCTCTTTATGCCTAAATCATACAGATACAATTACATAAAATCATGCTATGATGCATTGAATGGATTTTCATCTGATACACTACAACAAGCACAACAGGCAAACGAGCAGGCCTCTGTGCGAAACGTGGGATTTACAATAGAGACAAAACCTGATTATTGTAAGATACCTCATATCGATGATATGTTAGAGTATGGTGTCACGCGCGTAGAGATCGGAGTGCAGTCTCTTCGGAACCGTGTGTATGACATTGTTAACCGAGGACACACATATGATGATGTAGTGGAATCGTTTCAACTTGCCAAAGATGCAGGATACAAGATTGTAGCTCACATGATGCCTGGACTTCCAACCATGACACCTGAGGATGATATTGCTGATTTTGCAAAATTATACAATGACTCTGATCTAAAACCTGATATGTTAAAGATATATCCGTCCCTTGTCATAAAGGGAACTACATTATATGATGAATATGTTGCAGGTCGGTATATACCATACTCTGATCATGATATAATAAATGTCCTCGCAGAAGCAAAGTCACGCATCCCCAAATGGGTTCGTATAATGCGTATTCAGCGAGAGATCCCGCCGTCTCAGATTATTGCAGGACCCAAACAAGGAAATCTCCGCCAGATTGTACGTGATATACTAAAGAGACGTGGTACCCCTTGCAAATGTATAAGATGTAGAGAAGTGGGCTTATCCACTGCCACTAATACTGCAAATTGTGCCCCTCTGCCCAAAGTAGATGATCTACATATGGATGTCGTATATTATGATTCGTCAAATGGCAGAGAAGCTTTTGTATCGTATGAGGATGATCTAGGGAGAATATATGGATTTGTTCGTTTGCGCAAGCCAAGCTGCAATGCACACAGGCCTGAAATTTTGGGCGGATCTGAGAGTGTATCTAATGTTCGTATACATAAAAATCATGGGCCAGATAATGATTATCAAAATACAAACAACACTGATAATGGCATCACAACATGTATAATACGCGAACTACATGTCTATGGACAAACTGTTAAAGTTGGTTCTGATACTGATTCACTTTCAGATTTTGGATATTTTAATACACATGATAACATAACTACGATTCAACATTCTGGTCTTGGGAGGCAATTGATGAGTGCTGCTGAGGATATTGCACGCACCAAATTCAGGGCACAACGACTACTTGTAATAAGTGCAGTTGGAACTAGACCATATTATAGAAAGTTAGGCTACTCGTTATATGGGCCATACATGTCAAAGGATTTAGTATGAATGGTAGTGTGGTATGATTGAGTTCTAATATGATTGATGATGTGCTTGATGATACGACAAAGATGATAGGCCATGGAACGTGGCTTGATAAGCTTGCAGACGAGATGATAAAACGAGAGAAAAAACTTCAACGTAGCACAAAGATGCTTGTAGTTGAGAGCGGCCTTGGAGCATCTGGCATTCCTCATATTGGAAGTTTGGGTGATGCTGTGCGTGCATATGGTATCAAGCTGGCACTTGGCAATATGGGTTATGACTCAAAATTGATAGCTTACTCTGATGATCTTGATGGATTACGCAAAATACCTCAGGGACTTCCTGATTCGCTTGAAGAACACTTGGGAAAACCCGTATCACTTATTCCTGACCCATTTTCTACTCATGAGTCTTATGGTATGCATATGAGTAGCATACTTCTTGATGGACTTGATCGTATGGGCATTAAATATGAATTTCGACGTGCGTATGATACGTATCGCAAAGGACTACTTGAGAATCAAATTCACACAATTTTGACAAAGAGCTCTCAGATAGGCAAACAGATTGAAGATATGGTAGGTCAGTCTAAATATCGTGATAACACTCTACCATACTTTCCTGTATGTGCATCTTGCAACAAACTATACACTGCCCGTGCAACTGACTATGTAGAATCTGAGCGTAAAGTGTTGTATGTGTGCTGTGATGTACAGATGAATCAACGTGTAATTCGTGGATGTGGGTACACTGGAGAATCTGACATAAGACGCGATCTTGGCAAGTTGGCATGGAAAGTAGAGTTTGCAGCTAGATGGGCCGCATTTGATGTAAGATTTGAGGCATATGGCAAAGACATCATGGACTCTGTAAAGGTAAATGACTGGGTAGCAGAGAATATTTTGGGATTTGCGCATCCTCACCATGCTAAATATGAGATGTTCCTTGACAAAGGGGGCAAAAAGATATCGAAATCTGCTGGAAACGTACTGACTGCTCAAAGATGGCTAGAGTTTGCAACTCCTCAATCTGTTTTGTTACTGCTCTACAAACGAATAGCAGGCGCTCGTGAGCTTGGAATAGATGGTGATGTTCCATCACTGATGGATGAGTTCAATGAGCTTGAAGACATATACTTTGATAAACGCATACGCAAGGACCTAAAAAATAACCCTGCTAAACTTGCCAAATCAAAAGGACTGTACTTGTATGCAAATCTTTTGAATCCTCCGCAAAAACCTAGTATACATGTCAGTTACATGCTGGTTGTAAAACTAGCACAAATATACAAAAATAATCCTGATCGCAGCAAATCTGTAATCTCAAAATTATTAGAATATGGTGCAATTACAGAATCAGATGCGCAGATAGAACATCTTGTAAAATTGGCTACTACATATGCAGATGAATTTGCAGATGAAAAACATGAACACGACTCTACTATACACATTGATCAAAGTATTCGAGATACCTTACTTGAGATTGCGCAATTGTTTGATTCTATTGTTGATACGCGTAATACTGCTGATAATTTACCTGATCAAATTCAAACTACCATATATAACACTGCAAAGTCAAACAATGTATTGCCAAAAGATGTTTTTTCTGCTTTGTATGGTGTGATACTTGGCTCAAACAGAGGTCCTCGTATTGGTCCGCTCATATGTGACATTGGAGCAGAACATGTGGCACAACTCATCAGGGAACGTGTTAGTTGATGGTGCACACTGAGCACAACAGATCTAAAAACGGAAGTTGGTTTGCTCTAATAATATTTGGAGCAATTATGCTATTCTTAGCACCTAGTATACATCCAACTGAACCGGAGATGGGTGTTGCTGCATTTGTAGTGGGTTTGGTGATCGGGGGATTGGGATTCTTTTTGCGCTTTGTTCATGGCAGAGGCAAGAACTCTGGTTAAATTGTTTGTAGTTGTGTTTACTGTCACAATTGTTTGTTGTTGTAGTCAGTATACGTTGCAATCGTATATGTTGCAATCGTATATGATCAATATATAATAAACATATGATCAATATACTGAATATCTCAAGATCGCAAAGTTCATTTTTTAGTATTTTTGAGTGTATTCATGGGATTATTTGATAGGTTCAAAAAACAAAAGGACACTAATGTTGATAATGATGCAATTCATAGTGGCACAGAGTCTACAAATAGTGATGATGTTCTTGATTCTTCATCTATTACCTCAACGTCCACTGACACTGACTCTAAAGAATCAAAAATAACTGAAACTGAATCTGTATTATCTGGAGATAAAGTTCACCCTAACTCTGTCACAGAAACTACCATTGAGAATATTTCTGACACCATTGATCAAAACACTACATCTGATCATATTTTTGATAGTGTAAACTCATCAGCAAAGAACGTCACAACATCAACTGCAAATGATGTTACGCCAAAGCAACAACAACACAACGATCTGTCTTTTAATGAGGACTCTAATCACAATGGTGTTGATACATCAGACAAACGTGACATTCATACAAACGATCATGCTGTAAACAAAACCAAATCTAAGATTATTAACACGCCTCATACTGTTGCAGATGATACCCAGTCCGGCTCAATTACTTCACTAAAAACTGACGAGTTAGATGATATTGTAAAACGCATCAAAAGTGTAAAAGAAGAGTATGGCTTATCGGTCAAGGATCTAATGGATACAAAGCGTAATCTTAATGAAAAACATGCCGAATTAGAGTCACTACAATCTCGTATCAATAAATTATGTGCAGATATTGACAAGAACCAAAAAATTTACTCTGAGATAACCAAAACAGTAGAGCAAAAAAAAAGTGATCTTGAAAAAATCAAAAATAACATCAAAGATTCTACAGATACACATGCCAAGCTTTTAGAAGACATATCAAAAGCACAACACACACTTTCTGTTACAAAAACAGAACAATCAGAAACAGCGCAATTATTAGATGATACTAATGCCCGATTATACAATGCAAATCAAGAACTTCGCATGCAAGATGAGTTTCAAGCTGATACACTTACTGACACTGAACGAGAATTTATAGAATCTAGTACTCATTCCAAACCTCTAGTACAACCACCCAGCACATCAACTGACTCTGTAAATAATGATGTGCAACCTAGTTATGCTGGTGTTGTGGAAGCTGCGAGTGTAGTAGTTGCATCTTTAAAATCAAGACTCAACACTACACAAAAAGAGTTGGAGGCAGTGCAATCTATGTTGTCACAAGAGCGACAACAACATGAGGCCACAAAGAAACGTTTAGAATCTATGCTGAGTGGCGAAAATACTGATACGTAATGTTTGACTATTTTTTCTGTATTCGTGATTTGCCAATGAGATGGATCCTATGAATTGAGAGCGCTTTTTGAGAAAAAATCGAGAGATCGTCAGTAGTGTTCAGGGTGTACCCAATCCAGATCCGCATAAAGACGTCAATCATTGTATAACAATAGGGCCATGATTTTCCTGCCGGGATGATGTAATGTCTGCTTCCCAGATTTCATAGGGACGTGTTGTCTTGACCTTACGAGATCTATGTTTTACAGCTTTCTTTTTTGGTTGTGATCGGTTCAATTAGGCCCCCCCGTTTTTCGGCATATATTCTGGATTTATTTACGGTTTATTGATTGTTTTAATGCTTGATACTGCATCTGCCAACCTGCGTGTCTCATATGCAGGACGCTCTATGTTGATCTTTTTGATCAGATTTGTAACGTCTGTGTTTATGTAAGTTTATCTCTTTTTAGATATGGGTTTGTAGTACATTTTGTTGTTGGATGCACCAATGTATGAAAGAGCCTTTCTTGACGATATTTTTTCTGCCAAGCGAAGTAGCATCATTTTATCCGGCCCTCACAGCTTTTTTAAATTCCTCAATGACTATTGTCTGTTCTGCTATTATTGTTTTAAGATTGTCAATTTCGTGTTTGTGTCAAGTTCAGATGCTCCCCTGGACTCAATTGATCGTTTTCCACCCTCAATGAATCGTGTCCTCCACTTGGAGAATGCACCATGGGTGATGTTGTGTTTATGGCACAACTCAGATATTTTGATGTATGTCTCAAAGAATTCTAACACGATCAGAATCTTATTTTTTTGTAGTAAATCTCTTACCCCTCATTGCATTGTGACCTCCTTGCTGAGCAAAATTCGTTTTCATTTGAGTGATCTCAATTTGACGGGGTCCGGACCGTCAATGAAACCTGTAATAGGTCAGAGGAACAGTCGTCTACAGTTAAAGAGTGACAAGGGGGCAGAAAACCTCTCTGTGATGCTTAATAGTTTCATTAAAGATCCGATAGTTTTCTAGTATTTTGTATTCATAATATGTGCTCAACTTTGAGATAAGTATCAATCAAAATATCGGATCTTTAATCATATCAGTATGCTCAGTTGTGTTGAGACGTGGAAGCTGCGTGGACTAAATGTCTGAGACGAGTTGTGTAAAATCATGGTCCATCGCCTGATGATGCATCTTAAAGATATATGATCTTGTTATTATGCCAAAATAGGTTGGTTCACACAAATATTCACGTGCTATGGTAGTGTATATTCTGCCAATGTTTAATTGTGCGTATTTGTGCGCTCAATCCACTTTGATTTTATCTCTTCTTCTGATACACCAATGTCATACAATGGAGACAATACATTTGTAATAGATGTGACATTTACCATAATGATATTTTTGATTGAATTCTTGATACCTGTTTTTTTGTAATCGTTTACTATCTTTGTACATGTGTCTGAATCCGTTACTATTTTTGCTGTTCCTTCAAACAAGTATCCTCTACGCAGTATTGGATCTATGACATTGATCTCAATACTGTCATTCTCTTTTAGATTTTTGACTGTATCTGGTGATCGTATAATTGCAAAGGTGAGTGTGTTTTTATCAAATCTTCTTATTGTGCCCTTTGGTGACACATTTGGTCTGCCGCTTGCACTTGCTGTTGCTACATACCCTAAACGTTGTTTGTTTAAAAATTCTGCAATCTCGTCTGTGATAACTGCTGTATTGGTATTATTGTGATTTTTGTGTTGTATGGATGATTTTGATGTTTTCACTATGTTTAGTTTCATATGTTGTTGTTAATCTGCATTTTGATATCTGTACTATCGCATTAATTCTGCCATATATTGTGAGAAGAAAAAGAATCCAATTCCTCCTCCTATTATGGCAACCCATGCTACAATCTGCTTGATCTTGGACATGATTCATGTTCTGATTTGTCACTATTGAGTCTATATATTCATGAACATTACGTTTTATTCTACTATTTGATCTTGATTTGTATGGATGTGTATTGATTATGTGGCTTAAAAAAATTCTTGGATTGTTTTTGTTTATAGTTAGCGGGTTGGCAATTATCATTGTGGGGTTCTTTATGCTTCGAGGGAATATGAGTATGTGGGACAGACCGACTTTTAGCGTTGATACTAGTGCTAATAGTGACGATAATAGTAATGACAACTCTGATACTGGTGACAACACTGATAATAGTGCTGATAATGGCACTGATGACAACTCTGATACTGATGATAACATTGAGAATAATAATGACTAATGATAATCCCCACAATCACAAATAATGACTAATAATGACACTTGTGTACATTTGTTACACTATCATACTTGATCATGATAATAACGATAATCAAATATCGTATAACAGTGACATCTCAAACAAAAGTTCACCATAACAACTCCTAATAGATACTTTGATACAACAAACTCAATGAGTCTTGATCCTGCTATAAGAAGATCACTTGACGGTTATATCACACGACGAATACGTGAAATACCTGATGAGATAAATCAGTCCTTTCCTAGTGCATCAAAGATATGGAAGTGTAAACACGAGTCTGATTTTTTATATGGATACTATGTTGGTAAAATTGAGGAAGGAACTCTACACTACATCCTAAAAGCAACTAGGGCACATGCAGGTGGTTATCTTGATATGTTTGAGATACGTGGATTGATCGAATCTCATCGTGAAGAAATTGTCTCTGCTATAAAATCTTCTTTATCACATATGTGATAGCCAAGTAAAAATATTGCCGTATGTATTATCTTGTATGGTGGGTCCACAAGATGGAGGGTTTGGTTTTGATCAATCTCGAAAATATACTAGCATCAACAACATTGATGAGATATGCGTCCAATGTCAAGCAGGGCAACACAAGCGGTGTTTCAAAAAAACCAAGCAATGTGAATCATGTGAGTGTGAGCATTGTATGATTTTTGGTTAATATTATAAATCAACCTTATAATTGTCCAAATTGCTAACTTTGTACAGAGGGCAGACAACTTAATGATAACTTGTGTCTAAAGTAGCCAAAGTTAATCCTTTACTCGATCAAGATTTAAAATACGCCACAAACTCGTCTGTTATAATGTCTATATCTAATAATGATATTCACATGATATACGTATTACTTGATGGTGTAGGCGATCTCCCTCATATTGACCTTGATGGCAAGACACCACTAGAAGCTGCACACACCCCGGCGCTTGATGCCATTGCATCAAACTCTATATCGGGCCAAGTGATATCAGTAGGACAAGGAATAGCTCCTGAATCAGACATTGCAGTGTTTAATATGCTCGGGTACAAGTTTAGTCATGCAGATTATGCCGGGCGAGGTGTAATTGAGGCAATTGGAATCGGATTAGATTTTAAAGATGGCGATCTTGCACTACGTGGAAACTTTTCTACACTTGATGAACAGACAGGTGCCATTACTGATAGAAGAGCAGGCAGACACATAGATCCTCAAGATGCTTGTGCTATATCTCAAGAGTTGGAAGAAAATATAAAATTTTCCGAACCTAATACAACAGTTGCAATATCGCCTACAATTGGACATCGTGTCACAGTTAGACTAAGGCGCGATAATGGTGAAAAAGAGTTTTCATCTAAAATATCAAACACCGATCCAGCATATACTAACATTGATGGTATGGGCGTGGCAAAAGCAGTGGCTGATTACATGAAAGTGGAAAAATGTCTGCCACTAGAAACTACACCTGATGCTATTGCAACAGCACAGGCAGTCAATGAATTCTCTGAGCAAGCCATCACAATAATGAAAAACAGTAAAACAAATCAGGTTCGTAAACAATCTGGAAAGAAAGAACTCAGCTGTATACTTTTACGTGATGCGGGAAACAAATATCCTTGCGTAGTACCTATAAATGAAAAATACAATATGAACTTTTCATGCATTGTAGATATGCCAGTTGAAATTGGCATATCAAAGGTATTACACATGAGAGCATTTGAAGCAGGTGGGCTAACAGATTATGAACAAAAGGCAAAAGTTGCAACTGATGCGATGAATTCACAAAATGCTATATATGTTCATTTAAAGGGACCTGATGAATTTGGACATGATGGTGATGCAATTGGCAAAAAGAACAATATTGAGGAGATTGACAGACGCTTTTTCTCAAAGTTGCTTGATGGAATAGATACATCCAAAGTGGCTATTGTGATTTCTGCTGATCATGCTACTCCATGTATAACACATGGACACACTGATGACCCTGTCCCTGTAGTGATATCGTATGATGGTATAAAGGGTGATGGAACTAGTAGAATGACCGAATCTCAATCTGCAAAGGGAAAACTAGGTACGTTGTTGGGATTCAAAGTTATTCCCACTACAATAGATTTGATAAACACTGTGTAATAATTATGTGCGTAGAATATTCTAGAGTTAATTTGATGTTATATGTGATGTTTGTAAATTAATATATCTAAATTTATTAATATTATGATACATAATTTTATTACATTGTTTAAACTTGGAATGTGTTTTTGATGATTAATTGTATGTTATGTGTGGTGTACTCTAGAGTCAAATTTTGAATAGTTGTAATTGTTTTTGCGTACGCATTTGAATTGCATTGTTTCGTATGTAATCTACATCGATATTGTGATATTTGGACGGTGAAGTTCCAAGTTTTTCAAGCGCTCGTTTTAGCATTCTCACACCTGTCTCATTCTCATTTCTTTGTCCATGTGCAAATGCAACTGCAACTAGAATTATTCCTTGCACGAGCTCTTTTTCTCTACCAAAACAATTCTTCCATACACCTTCAAATGATTCGTGACTTTCCCAAAACCGTTCATTGTTAAAGTAAAATATTCCATCTTTAATGCCCTGTTCTTTTTCTATCTCTTCTATAGTGACATGGCGTATATTATCAATTATACCTATGGGTTCTAATCTCTTCACAAGATCATTTAAACGATCAGGATCAACTGAGACGTCAAGTTCGATAAAATCTGTGGCTATTCTGGCTACTCGTACAGTAGTATTTACTTGAGTTGCAAGTCCTCGTGCACGATATACTATTCTTCGTGAATCTTCTGGTCCATACTCGCTTTTGTTTTTGAGGTGTAACATGTAGCGCTCCATGATTTGATACATGATGTATTTTCTTAAATTCCTTTATCTTGAGTAAATTGGTGGCGTGTAATCGTTGTCTTTTTGAATTTAAGCATAATCTATGTCATATTTGTACAAAAATATAGATTACAACTTTAGGTTTATAATATGAAGTTTTTCAGACGTGTTAACATGCCTAGTAATAATGTTAACACTGTATCTGATATCAAAAATCCACTTCTCTCACGACGTGAAATTACGTGTGATTTTCTAGGATTTGGGGGCAAACTTGGTAAAATTGACGCTATGAATATGATCTCAGAAAAATACGATCTTGATGTCAAGACTATAATTCCGATGAAATTAAAAAATCATGTGGGGAGACCAACCATAACTGGTCTTTTTTATGTGTATGAGGATGAATCATTGGCACGTAAGCATATAGAGCCAACTATATTCACTAGATTAGAAAAGAGCAAAACCAAAGCCGAAGAAAAGGCAGCAGATGCTAGTAATGGTGGAAAAGACGAAGAAACAGCAGAGGAAGAAAACACAAAAGACTCAAAAGGAGAATCGCAATAAATGGCTGGTAAAAAGGGCTTTAATCCTAGTGTTAGTAGTTATTATAAGATTGATGGGGACAAACTCATTCGTACCAAAAAAATCTGTCCTCGATGCGGTAAAGGACTATTCATGGCAGAACACAAAGACCGACATACCTGTGGTAGTTGTGGGTTTACAGAGTTCAAATAATATCTAGTATAATCGTTTTTTACGTAACTTTGATTGTTTGTCTGAAATTTCATTTACAGCACGTATCAAATCAGGATCAAATTTTGTTGATGCCATTGATATGGCAGGTATCTTGATTATATTCTCATCAATTGCAACACTTGTACGTGGCAAATGTCTCTGTTGCCAGTATTTGTTGACTTTGTCCTCTAATCTATAGTCTCTAAACCTTGATGGAAATCTTTTTGTAATATGAGTTATTAGTGTACGGTCATTAAATACTGCACGCGGATCAAAAAGTCTGGACTCATCACTGTAAGCATTCTCAAATAAACTTGATGATACTTGATCTGATACGATTCGCATATTTGAGATTCTCCAAACCAACTCTAAATAATGCAAAAACTCGTGAGCTAACACTGCGTGTATGGTACCTTTTAGCCCATATGCTATGAGTGGCGCTGTAATCTGTATTATGATCTTTAGCGTATCTTTAATGTGCACTGGTATTGTTCTTGCGTATAATATTCCATACCCTATGCTTGGATCTGTTGTTGTGGTGACCATGGATGGCTCAACATATGCGATTGGAAATTGTATGTTTGATGCTCGCTCTATACGATTTATTCCTTCAATTACAATAGGAAAACGTTTTGTTACTAGTGTAAAAACGTCATCTGGAATTACGGCTTTACTGTTGGCATCTTTTAGTTGTTGCAGTGGGTCCAATAATAAAAGACGCCAACTATACAAGTAAAAAAGCTTGCATGATTCACTGTTTGGGTTTACCAGACTTTTTCCGTTTACGTGTAGCGGCCATCTGATCTGCATGTCTTTGATGCTTGTTGTGCTTTCTTTTTGGCATACATGTGCGGAATTTTTCTAACAGTTAATTGTTGTCATTTTTAGAGATATTCTTGCATTAATTGTGGGTAGAAGTTACTGACGTCCTATTCGTCCCTTCCGCACAGCACACGGTACCCAGTCCAGTTCACCCTTCACCTGCACGTGTGCTAGGCACCGCCGGTATGTATGTGGTAGAGAGGGGTACGCTCATGACGACTGCTGTGGGTTTTCGGCAGGTCGTCTTACCGCCGTCACCGCGTATGCGGGTGAAGAAAAAGAAAGTAGCATGGGGTACACCATGTACAGTGGCGAGTGACGCTCATTCACCATACATCATGCACCTCTCCATGCCTCCACGCATGCATTCTCGATGAGTGTTCTCCATATGTCCATACCATGTATCATTACACCTGCGGCCTGTGCTGGGGTGCATCCTAGCGAGCTGTGAACGCGCACAAAATTGTACCATACTGCAAACAGGTAGAACAGGTACGAGTCGACGCGCTTTACGCCCCGTCTTAGCACATAGAATGTCCGTTGGGTGCCATTGAAGCGCTCTTGAGCGTTGTTGTTCTTTTTATCATGCTTGCTTATTCCCGCGTCATTGATGTGCACACATTTTACGGCCGCACGTCTGCCTGAGATGTCCGCGGGAGCGCCCCCGGGGGTGTCTTTTGATTTTGATTTTCTTGCCGAGTCGGGATCCGCAATGTGTACACTGTGATCATCAAGTGCGTTTTTTGGAGCAAGTAGTGCCTCAAACGCCACTTGAAATGATGCGAGTAAATCGGTTATGAGTTCTACGGGATCCTTACCCGCGCGTAATATGCACTGCATCAGCATGCGCGTCACGTCGGCCCCTTTCTTTCGATCAGATATGTCCTGCGAGAGCAAAAAGCGAGTCTTGGCATCCGTTGAGCCGAATATGTAGTGATCATTGCTGCCTATCTTTTCGATTATATCGTCGGCCCTGACGCGGTCGCCCAAATGGTTGAGTGGAATACGTAGTGTGTAACAAAACAAGAGAAACGTGTATTTTTTAAGAGTTTTGTAGATACTTGTAGGATGCCTCTGGAATCCCTTTCTTGAGAGGGATTGTGAGTAACCGTTCAACCCCCGCACCTGCGCCAGACATTAGGTGGTGAATTTGTGCCTAAATTTGGGAAGGGGTTGAACGGTTACATATCGTTCATGGGTGTACTAGTCTGAGGTGGAGGGTTGAACGGTTACTATGATCATTGTCAAAAAAAATTTATAATTGTGTAATGAAGGAGCAAATAATGAAACGAAATGATTTCAGAGTAATGCTGTTGGTGCCATTAATTACAACCATGGTGATTTCTATGTCAATTATTGGTTATGTAATAGCTGAAGAACGCACAGACAGGCAACTAATAGACAAATGGAACGAAACATTTGGCGACGACATCGACACGTCCGAAAACGGCACTACTCCATCAGACAAAATTAAGATTTCAGTTATGAAAGAGATATACGAATCTATGAGTAACCCAGATAATCTTTCTGCCTATCAGTTAAACTACGAGACGGAACAAAACGAGGCTCTTGAGACTGCCCGCGCCTTGCATAATCTAATCGAGTCTACAAACGATACTGCAACTAGAGCCACGTTAGAGCAGACATTGGAGAATCTAAAGTCTAGAATGGCGCAAGTGGGGATATTCACACCTGAAGATACTGATGATGAGGAACTAAATGCGATTCATGATCAATATCAGGAGGATGCACGAGAGTCGTTTCGACCCGCTCAAGTGCCTGAAGAAAATGTCGGAAGCCCTTCTGGTACAACTGTATCTGTAAGCGGGCAATATCAGACACAAATGTTTTTGGAATACACATGTGAGCCATTTGTGTGTAGAAGTGCCAAGGTACTAGATTATATCGATCCAGGTGAATCCACAAGTGCGGTGGTGACGGTTCCCTCTAAAATATCTACAGTAAATGTACTGGAGTGGCGGATAAAAATTGGAAACCAACAGGCAGGACAATGGCAATCGGGCTATCATCAGGCAATTCATTATGATGAGAATTGGAATTACAAAAGTGGAGCTGTAAAGAGCAGCTACAAATATTATCCGTATAATAGTTACGTACAATATACCGTCTACTCGGTCAATAATACAGATGCAGGAGACAAGACGTATCAGTATCTCTACTTTTATCAATAAGTGAATGTTACAATTAACGCAAAAGTGCCCCCATGACTGAGATGGAAAGGAGATAAGATCGGGTAGAAAATTTTTACGTGCCTCTCAGATTTCATGAGGTTCATAAGATGAACTCCTTTCACATATTGCGCAGATGATCTTGTCTGACTCTTCTAGACCCTTGAACCTATGAGGCTCTGTTATACACAGAATACTATACATCTATCATAAATACCAAAACTTTTTAACTTCAACCTTCTTATATAATATATGGCCACAGTTGAAGAGTTAAGGTCTTTATGTGATGATATGTGGAATGCTATCCCATCTGACAAGGCAGATGATGATGAGGTGACTCCAGAAGTGTTAGATAAAGTGCAATCTGTGGCGAGGGAAATGTTACAGAGAGTGCAAGATGATTGATGAATATAGAAAGGCTCAACTTTAAGAACTATTATACAAATTATTATAGTTGGCCCCATATCTAACAATAGCCACCTTAAAACTCCTAATAGGTGAAATATATGATGAATTGGTTGATTGATATACAAAGGTCTAAATGGTCAATATTGCCCGTGCTTGTCTTTATGGGTGTATCTATAGGCGTGTCTCTATTTACTTCAAATGACTATCTACTCATTATAATTGCGAGTGGCACCATTGCTATTATACAATGGATTTCACGCCGTTTACAATACATAAAACCATCTCTTGTGAGTCAGGGCACGTCACGTCATAACTTTATCGGTAGTTTACTCTGGGTTGCAGTATTATGTGGCATGTTCTTGCTTTTGGCTTTGAATCCTACAGCGTTACCGATGTTATCCGTTGGTATAGGCTTGGGCATCTATATGATTCTAATAGTGTATCCAATAGCAAATTTATCGACGCTAATCAAATCATAGGGTGTATAGGAATACTTGAAGTCTAACTTTACCACATTGACAAGCAACTAATTTCTAAAAAATAGCGTGTTGCAGTAACTATTTTGCTTTTTGAAGTGCACACATAAGGTAAAAGATCATGCGCATTTTTCCGATCATGATGATCTTGGCATTGTATATTCATATATAATCAATTGGTAAGGATAGTGTGTAGTTGATTATAATGCGCAGATGGACATTAATGATTCTGTAGTTTTAGCCGGGTTTGCATCCCTTGCACAACATATCAAAAAAGCTCTCGCCTCTGATCTTACCTGTTGCAGGTAGTGTGAATAATATTGAGTTGGCCTCCATACCACGAGACGTTCTGTTTCCACCATTACCATCATTTTTTATGGATATGAATACTCGATTAGTTCGTTCAACGTCATTATTGTCTGGTGGTATGCCCTTTATGTGTAAAAAGGTGCTCATGTGGTATCCTTCGAGTCTCCATCTCTTTTTGAATCTGTTTATTATGCCCTCTTTGTCACCTGCCCAGTCTTTTTCCTTTGTTCAATCATTGTTCATTAGTTGGCGCAGTTGGCTGTCCAAACAATATGAGGCCACTTGTCATGTGTGAGGATCGTCTGTTTCATCTGCTTTATAGAATTGTTTGAATATTTGAACTAATGTGGTGAGAAATCGCAGTACAGCACCTTTTGGATTCACATATTTGATGTCTTTTTTTGGCAGTCGAGTCTGATGTGACAAACACATCTGATGTTGTATTCCAATGTGACCCCATGATGGATTAGAGTCATGCCGTACTAGTCCATTGTATTTTGGCAGGAATTTTTTGAGGGTGGATATTGTTTTGTTGTCAGTTATCTCTATTAGACAGCAGTCGTCTCCGAGCGCAATTAAACCGCACGCACGTTTTTTGTTTGCCCCAGGCCAGTCAAACTCATCACAGACTAACTCGCTTTTGTTTAAAATTTTTTGTTTGATCTCATCGTGTTTTGGTTTTTGTGCTTTGGCATGTGAACTTGTCACGATATGCCGCTGATGGGGAGATCTCAACTTGCATGACATCCTTGCTGAATTCTGCAGTCTTTGCGTGTGATAGACCTTTCATGTTTAGTGTGACTGTGGTTGCAGAATGATTAGTTGAACGGCGTGCATGAGGCCTTACGTTTGAAATGGGTTGCTGCACTTGCTTTTTGCATTTACTGCACCAGCGACGTTTGATATCAAACTTGACATACTCTTTGATTGTTGTAATGATTTGGACCACTACCCTGTCATACTCATCTGTTATGGTCGATGAGAGTGGGTTTTTGCATTGTGGGCATGTAGTGCCATCTATCACCTCTGTTCTGGCTATGTTTACAGGGCGCGTAGTTTTGGTAGATTTTTGCCCCTTGGGTTTGCCTGCCCCGTGGTTTATTTTCTCCTGGCGTTTTGTCAGGTTTATCACTAGCAGTGACTGCCTTGATGCCGTTTTTCTTGGCCCTTAGCTCTTTGTTGATCTTTTGATATTTTTTATTGTCCTTGGTCAATTCTTCATTTTGTGTCTTTAACGTGTTTAGCATCTTGTAGCATCTCAGACACACCATTGGCCGTTATTTTTTTCTTTGAATTCGATGACTCTTGCAATATCTTGTCAATCGGTATTGTGCAACCACCACTTGCAACACTCGCAATCACTTTTGAGACATGGTTTTTTTGCATGTTGTGTGTTTTTGTCACGAGGTTCTGAGCAGCACAACTATGTTCTCTCCTCCTGCAAATAATTAACACTTGCAATTCCAGTCACACTGATCGCTTAAATCACATTTTTGCGATGATCTAATATCGTTCCTGTCTATCATTTTATTCTTACTCAATGATAGATGGAAGCGTTTTGATTTAACACCCCTAACGCTAAATTATTCAAGTGTTTAATCAAATTTTTCAAACCAAAATTATCATAGTATATTATCATAAAAATTTAAGTGTCCACTTCAAAAAGCAAAATAGTTACAACAAAAGCAAACTCATCAAAACCATCCCAGAGACTTGTTGCAAGCGTTAGATAATGGAGACGGGATTATAATAATAAAAAACACGACTCCAAAGACAACTAGCAACGCCTTGCAGCTTCGATCACTGTTGATATTTTTTGGAATGCTGTTATATGGCTTATGGGCAATGACAAGGTACGAAAATTACGGCGGACTTGCAGGTGAAAAATTATTCACAATGGATTATTTATGGATTCAATTGCCAGATTAATCAGAAGACTGCTTCGGTGGGAATTAGAGCACGGTGGTTCCTTGCCATTGTAAATATGTCGCACTGAATAATTAGAACTAAGATCATTAAAATTGAGCACATTGCGAACTACTGACATGGGAGTTGAGTGATTGCTTGTGTTTGAGAATAATCACATCCTCAAAGTCAAATTGGACACATTTACATGATTGATTCAAAATTTGTGATATACTTGGCCAAACACCGTCTCCTGTGACAAGCCGTTTTATTGGAATGCCTCCCTCTAGTGTGGCCCACACGACGACTGTATTTACAGAGTTAATATCTCGCCTGTATTTTAATTCCAATATGGTCTTTTTTACAATAGTGTCATTTTTAGTTTTAATATCAATTGTACCCTTTGACAGTATTTTGAGTCTTTGAAGATATTGTCTGTCTGATATTTTATATGATGAATTGAATTCAGGCTTTATGTTTTTGCCATTGTTTATGTAATTGATATTCTCTGCATTTGAATATACATCACTATTATATGGCTCATTAGTTATTACAACCTTTATACGAACTTTGGATAAGAATTGCATAGATTTTACAAAAGAACTATCCGTATTCTGTAGACAACTCAAAGATATGGATTTGAGTCTGATCTGCTTATTTTTATATGAACTTGCAATATGTCTTTTTTTTGGAAACTGTATACGCGCAAAAAATGGTCTACCTCCGCCAGATACCAAACTATCTCTATCCTCTCCCCCAATCCATGTAAATTTCGCAGTTGTTCCGCCCAACATACCAAACAACATATTTGATATCTGTCCTTCTACACTATCATATCCAGATATGCCATGAAATTCACAATTATAACATCCTCTGCCCATACAACTAGCACACCTGTCTTGTTTTTGTGATGTACCTCTTGCATGTTTTGTATATCTTCCATATATGACAACAGGTTTAGATAACACCTCGCAATATTTTTGGGCAGGTTGCACAGTAAATGATATTTCTGGCTCAAGGTGAACGTATTTTGCCCCTACTATTTTGGCAAATTTACTGCCAAGTTCTTTTGTCAGGCTTGTCTTTATGCTATCTGTTCCCTGCAGCTTGTATATAGAACGTATAAAATCATCTCTGTCAATTATTGAGACTTTGATTATGGCACCTACTCCAAAAGATGAAAATTCGTATTCTTTTGATGCGTCGCGCATTATACACAACATGTCATCGATCTCATCAAAGAGCCCCTTGCATATGTAACATGTCTTTTGTATGTTGTGTTGCATCATTTTGTAAGATGTTGTGTCTCTTACACATTTGCGCAATTTTTGACCTAGTGATTTGTACTGTTTACTGTATGTTTGTCCTGTAAACATTCTACCAAGACAATGATCGCACAAAAAGTATTTTTGTAATATGGATGTGGCTTTTTCTACATTACTATTGTTAGCAGAACCGTGTTGAATGTATGTCATGTGTTGCGGCCTATTTGTATCTATAAAACACATGCAATTATTATCCTAATCCCATACGTTTGATGGCATCTCGCATGGCACGCCCTTTGGATGCTTTCATAACATTTTTTGACTTTGCGTATGTCTTCAAAAGCTCTTTTACTTCTGCGTCTTGTCTACCTGAACCTCTTGCAATTCTTTGTATTCGAGATGCATTTAATATGTCTGGATTTGCCTTTTCTTGCTTGTTCATACTCTGTAAGACATATCTCCATTTTTCTATATTATCTTCTAATTTGTCTACCTTGTTAAGCTGATCCTTATCTGCTCCTGAGAAAACCGGCAAATTCTCTAGCATACTGCGCATTGATCCTGCTTTTGAAAACTCTTCTAATTGATAAAAGTAATCCTCAATGTTCATCTTGCCTCCTACTATGCGCTTCATGCGTACATCATCGGACTCTTCTTCAATACGCTTGAAATGCTCCAAGACTGCCTGCACATCACCTATTCCGAGCAATCTACCTACAAACCTTGATGATACAAATTTTTCCAAGTCATCTATACGTTCACCCGTTCCAATGTACATTACATGTGCGCCTGTGGCTGCTGCTGCTGCAAGCGCACCTCCACCTTTAGCAGAACTGTCCAGTTTGGTTATTATAATGCCCCCTACTGGAATTGCCTTGTGAAATGACTCTGCTTGCCCGAGGCATTGTCTACCTATAGTTCCATCAATTACAAGCAACGATAGGTCAGGCGATGCGACGTTGCCTATACGTTGCATCTCTTGTAATAGTTCTTGCTCTTCTTTATGCCGTCCTGCCGTATCGATCAAAATAATGTCAAGTGGTTGGCGCTCATAGTACTTTAATCCATTTTCGACTACTGTTATGGCATCCTCATTTTTCTCCTCACCGTACACCTCAACTCCTGCCTTGTTACACATTGTGCGCAACTGTACAAGTGCACCAGGCCTGTATGTATCTGCACCAATGACTCCTACCTTGTAGCCTTGTCTAGTTAACAGTCTTGATAATTTTGATGCAACTGTGGTCTTACCACTACCCTGAATACCAAGCAGCACTATTCTGTTCTGTTTTCCTGACTTGAACTCAAACTCAGATTCTCCTCCAAGTAGTTTTGACATCTCATCATGTAATATCTTTACAATGTGGTTTTTTCTAGAGATTCCTGGTGGAAGATCTTCTGCTAGCGCACGCTCTTTGAGATTCTCTGTCACCTCTAGTATAAGTTTGATATTTACATCAGCTCTGATGAGTGCTTTTTGGACATCTTTTGCTAGTTCTTCTACTAGTTCTTTGTCTATGTTTGATGACTTTAACATCTTTTTTAACGCAGTGCCCAAACTGTCTTTTAAGCCCTCAAGCATGACTATCTGATGTGGTTTCTAATATTTCAAACCTTCCCCTGTATCCATCCCATGTAATATTATAGTTGGATATGATAATCTGATGCTTGAATAGTGGACAGTTTGTCACAAATGTCTCTGCTTCTCCACCTTCAAAATCAAGTGAAAACCCGTATTTCTTGGAGAGCTTGGCAAGAATATCAATTGACTTGTGTGTAATACGGTGACCTAACCATGACTCGTCAAGTCCACCTGCTGATACTGATGTAATTATGACATCAAAACCATCATCAACAAGACTCGTCATGTGTGGTAATGATGCCTTGCCCCAAAGCGGTTCAATCACTTTTAGTCCGATCTTTTTACACACTGATGCAAATCTTGATCTCTGAAATTCACTACGTATTGCACCATGCACAACACCCTGTATCTTATATGTGGATTTTGCTGTCAATAGCAGCGACTCTAACACATCTAACTCATTTTGTGTATCGTCTGTGTATGAGATGCCTGTTAAAAGTGGCATATTGTGCATTAATTGTGCCTGTGTTCTGACCCATCGTATGTTTGGATTGTGCAAAAGCATGCTCTCATCTGAATATCCAAACAATGATACAAGACATGATATTTCATGTTGACCATACTGGGGCTGCTGGGCAATATATGTGGCATATGTGCTATCCTTACCACCAGAAAATAGTGATGCGAGTCTTAATCCTTTTGTTGGTGATTTACAAATAGTTGGTTTTGATGTGTTGTTTGGTGCCTCATAACTCATAATCCTCATCACACCTCAGAAGGCTTTTCCGATCCCATCATCGGCACCTTGTTGTAATGTGTGAGATGGTAGTTATTATCTTTGTTTTGCACACTCGAATCATTTTTAATACTGCTTCATAAATTCAGATTAATGAAGATATCTACTACAGTCAAAAAGCAACTCGACGATCAGATTATACTAGAAGCTAACGCTTCACAGACGTACTTGGCAATGGCATCGTGGCTGGAGATGAAAGGTTATCAGGGAGCGGCATCATACTTTTATGCCCAATCTGATGAGGAACGAGTCCACATGCTCAAAATTGTAAAATATATGAATATAATTGGAGTAGGTGCAACCATACCTGGTACAAGCAAGCCTAGTACTACCTCTTTCAAGTCCCTCGAGGGAATTTTAAAGACATCTCTAAAAAACGAACAACAAGTAACAAAAGCAATTCACAAAATTGTTCAAACTACACAAAAAGAAGGTGACTATTCAACATTTGACTTTTTGGGATGGTTTATCAAAGAACAGATACATGAGGAAGCTCAATTTGAAGATATATTGCAAAAGTTCGATACTATTGGACGTGACGGTATTGCAATAAATGAGATCGACAAGATTCTTGGTGCAAGAGAAGACACATCAAAATCACAAAACTCAACTGATCAATAAATAATACTCTTTATTTTTTTATATGTATATTTAGAATCTTTATTTTATTGTATTATTATATGATGAGTTATTTTGTTCTTTTTCTAGACCTGTCATGTTCATTACCTATGTGTCGCGCTAATGATATGACATCGGAGCCAAAGTCTATACCGCAAAATTGACATTTGAATTTGTATGCCATGTTATTGCTTGTTTTGTTTTGTGTTGATGATGATACTTTGTTTGACATGTGATATTATTATGTGATGTAATGATATTAAAAGATGTTTAATTATTTTATATGTGTGTATATTTGGAGTTTTATTATTTGTGATGATAATTTGCATGTGTACTAATTTACATGCCTACTAATTTGTCTGCGTGTTATCATATGTGTCAAGCATCAAAATATGTTTGCAAACTTTTTAAGATCATTGTGTTGTGTTTTACTATGGGAAACATGCGTATTGATTGGATATCAGGACGCATTACAATTATTCGCAAAGACGACGATCATAACAAAGGCGCCAACTCTTCGTATGCACCTGGAAACGAAGAACAAACAAATCCATCTGTATTGTCTTTGATAGTTAAAGATGGGATTTTGCAAAGATGGCGAGATCTTGACGAACATATAGTAAAGAATTGGTCAATACGTGTCTTTGAGTCCAAGAATCCTCTTGTGAATATTTCTCAAAATGATGTGTGTGGCAAGGCGCCTTTTGAGAGCAGGCCTGCACATGGTCATCACTATATACTTGTACCTACATCTGATTACAAACAAACATTTGCAACTATGGACGTTGAGCAGTGGTGGTGTACACTTGTAGTAATGCAAGATCATCTTAAATGGCTTTATACACAAAAAGGTGTCTCATATGTAGCAATATATGCAGATCATGATGGCACATCAAGTGACGATTCGAAGATTCATCCCCATCTAAACATGTTAACATTTGATATGCTACCACCTACAATCGCGCAAGAGATAAAAGAACATAATAACAGTCAAGAAAAACAGGGCGTATGTCCAATATGTCTTATTATAGAGTCAGATAAGAGTAGACGTATACTTCAAACTGAGAACTTTATTGCATTCTGCCCGTGGTCATCATCATATCCATTAGAATTTTGCATTGCACCAAAGAAACATTTTACAAGCTTTGCAAAGACATCGCAAAAAGATTTACGTGACTTGGCCCTAATAATACGTGCTATGCTTGGTGGATTGACAAATTTGATAAATGATGTATCGTATAGTGTGGCATTTCATCTCTCTGCAGAACAGAGGCGCAGTTATCAAATGCATTGGCATATTGAGGTATATCCTGCAACAAAAAAGCATAGTGGTGTTGAGAGAGGTTTTGGGATTCATGTAAATGATGTGTCATCTGAAGATGCTGCAAAGAAACTTGCTGTAGTGTGTAAAAAAGAATTGGTAAATATTGTTGGTTTACATAATTAGATTTTTTTATGTGTGTACGTTTGAATCATAGTGTGACTAGTTTTATCTTACGATTTATTGTGTTTCTTGTTTTGCATGCCTTTTGATGTTTGTATCTAAACTATGAATGATTTATTTGTCAACTTGATACAATCATTTTATGGCACTTGAAAAATGGCTAGGAATAGCCAGTCTTGCATTATTTGTAATGTTCTCTGGACTAATGATAAGTGTGTATTCGTTTCTAAGTGATGTTCCTGATGACTTTGATTATGCATTATCATTTGAACCTGACCCAAAGATTCTTCAGTTCATATCAATTAGCGCAGCACCCGGCGGAGTCATGGGTGCCGTATCATTTATCATGTCCAAATATTATGGATCACGGCAAGTTGGTATCTTACTTGTTGGAGGTGGTATTGCCGTTCTTTTGGGCATGAGTATCTGTTACATGTTGCTTGAACGCATAGATGATGTATATCTTACAGATGCAGTTTTGATGTCTCCTTTTGTGTTTATGGCACTATCATCTCTGATAATGGCGTTTGGTGTAAAGTTGATCAAAACTAAAAGAAAACGACCGAAAAAAGAGTTCTTTTAATGTTTTACATGATCATAACGCATGCCACTTGTTGTATGTTTGAATCCAATCTCTGTATAATAGTCAACTAGATCATCTTTACAATCAAGTATTGTCTTGTAACATCCGCGATCATATGCGTCATCAAGCAGATACTTTAGAATCTTTTTACCAATACCTCTCCTGTGATAGTCATCTCGTACCGCTACATCTTCAATATGACCTACTATGCTACCGTTGTGAATAAATTTTATCTCATATATTATAGTGGCAGTGCCAACTATCTTGCCGTTTATCTCTGCTATTGCAACTAGTCTGTTGTTATCTGATATCATGTTTTTACATATCGTGTCTGCTTTTTCATCAGATATGTTGCTTGTAGGACTCAATGCATCAAGTGTCTCTAACAATCCTTTGTGTATGTCATCTATGTGCAATGGTCTTATTGTAATGTTTTGCAAGATCATAATTTACCCCACTGAACAAAAATACTAGATCTTGCCTAGCCGTCTTATGTACTCTTGTTGTGCATTCTCATAGGACTCTTTATCTCCAATGTCTATAAAGCCATTTTTTGATATAAAACTATTCACAAGTTCTTTTTTCTGTGACAGTATGCGCTTGATGAGTATGTCCATTCCATATGGTTTGTTATCTGGAATCATCTTGATTGTTTTATATTCCATGACATAGCAGCCCATGTTTACACTTGCTATCATCTCGGGCTTTTCTCTCCAGTCAGTCACTCTTCCTGTTTTTGTAGTTTCAATGACACCGTAGGGGAGATGTGTTTTGTATGTGTTTAAACTCATAGTAACTAACGCTTTGGTTTTTTGATGTTGCTTTATCATTTTTTCAAGTGAAAAATCATATATCGCATCGCCATACATGCATACAAAAGTTCCGTCTATCATATTTTTTGCAGTCTTGAGCTGACCTGCTGTTGCCAGAGGCCTCGTTGATTCTGCATACTCTATATTCATGTCAAACCTCTTACCACTCTCAAAATAATCTTTTATGGTTTTTTTCAAGTAACTTACGCATATTACCACAGAATCTATTCCGTTGTTTTTAATCCAGTCTATCAAATGCTCTAGTATCGGTTTTTCTCCTAATGGAAGCATGGGTTTTGGAAGAAATGTTGTGTATGGCTGTAGACGTGTGCCGAGTCCACCTGCAAGTATGACTGCTTTCATGGTGAATGTCTCTGTGGGAGTTATTTAGAAGTTGGCGTTTGTGTGCAAATTTATGTTTTAAATGTCTTTATACTTTTTTATGTCATTGATAATGAAGACTGATACGTGATTGATTTTCACAAGTGTTGATTTATTATTTCACAAATGCCCCTGAATAATTTACAACCATTCGTGTCAATGATGGGTTTAATTTTACATCTGTTTGGTTTGTGGTGATGATGGTGTGATGTGGTGATGATGACAGTGGCATAATTTATGATTATATATTTACATTACTTTGTGTATTTTGTTAGTATTTTTTTAATTTTTGATACAACTTTATTTGGTGTTGTACCGAAAACTATGATCATTGGCTCTTTTCCATAGTCTCCATTATGACATATTGCATCTGGGGACACTTTGAGATCTTTGATTGCATCTGTGACCCCCCATTGGATTGATGATTTTTGTTCTCCAAACTTTATCTCTTTTGGCTCTTTTCTTCGATCATAGTATACTGCTTTCATATTAGAATTGTTTATGGCATTTATCATCTCTTGTGAGTATTTTATATTGACAGCAGATTTTATGTGTGGGAATTTTTGACACATTGCCATTAATGCTGTTGCCACGTGTTTAGAGCCGCCGTATGTAATGTCACCTGCAATCGTAACTGTATTTCCTGTCCGAACTATTCTTCCTTTTATTCCTAGTATCTCTTTTGTGTTGTGGGGACTTGAATATTCAGAGTACACAAAGTTGGTCTGACACTCTGGTATGCATTTGTGCACGTATTTGATCTGACAAAACGCATCTATTGCATGTACTAGTTTTTGTTTTGAATTATTTGTGGCATATTCTGTATCTGCGCTAACTATATGAACTCCTGTGCCTATTTTTAATGAATTTTGTATGTGCTGTGTAATAAATTTCTGAGCTGCTTTTGCTGCTTTGAGTATTGGCTTTCCATTTGCCATTTCACACAAGAGAATTGCTGAATGTGCGCATCCACTACCGTGTGTATCACCATGTATTGTTAAATAATTATCTAACAAATATGTCCGAATGCCCCTGTTTTTATCATATTTTATAACCATATCAGTTATGGTGTTGGGTTTGCAGCCTGGAATACCTGTAATTATTGCAGATTTGACTCTTAGTTTTTGTATCATATGTGATGCCATTTTTTTATAATCAGAGATGTACTCTGATTCTGTTGTATTTGCTAGTATGTGCGCCTCTTGTTTGTTTGGGGTTATGACAGTTGCAAGTGGAACCATATATTTGATAAAATCTTTTAGAGCTGATTCTTTGAGCAATACACCACCTGTAGTCGAGTAAATTACGGGATCAACTACAATTGGTACGTTGTGCACAAGTGGCAATATCTTTTTTGATATGATCTTGATTGCATCTGATTCGTATACCATTCCAATCTTTATTCCAGATATCTTAAAGTCTGATAGTATTGCATCTAGTTGTGCTTTTAGGATGTTTGTTGAGACTGGTTCTGCATCTGTAAATTTGACTGTATTTTGGGCAGTCAGCGCAGTCGTGACTGTAAGTGCATATGCATTGTATGATGAGAATGTCTTTACGTCTGCTTGGATTCCTGCACCTGATGATGGGTCAGAGCCTCCAATGGATAATAGATTTAACATATTTGCATTATTGTTGTGGTGATTATTATAAGCTGTATGCGATGGGTTTGTAACAGTTAAACCCATATTCTATAAGTATGCATACATATACAGCAATATCGATCATCGATCATTATTGTGATCAAATTTACGTAAATCTAAATGATAAACACGACGATATGTGAGAAAGTGCTCAAAATGTTGAAAACACGTTTGATTATTTTTTGCATCTAGGCAGAAAATTACTCAAATAATTGACATGTGGTTGGCTTTTGTTATTGCGATATGTTAAGTTTTCTACTTATACTTGACACCAGACAATGATAAGTAGAAAACTTGATGATATTGTATTGCAAAAAGTAACTATTTTGCTTTTTGAAGTGGACATTTAAATTTTTATGATTATATACTATGATAATTTTGGTTTAAAAAATTTGATCAAAAACTCTAATAATTTAATCTAGAGGGTATTAAATCAAAACGCTTCCATCTATCATTAAGTGCAAATAAAATGATAGACAGGAACGATATTAGATCATCGCAAAAATGTGATTTAAGCGATCAGTGTGACTGGAAATACGATAGTGTCAATTATTTGCAGGAGGAGAGAACATAGTTGTGCTGCACAGAACCTCGTGACAAAAACACACAACATGCAAAAAAACCATGTCTCAAAAGTGATTGCGAGTGTTGCAAGTGGTGGTTGGAGAATACTGGAATTGACAAGATATTGCAAGAGTCATCGAATTCAAAGAAAAAAATAACGTCCAATGGGGTGTCTGAGATGCTACAAGATGTCAACACGTTAAAGACACAAAATGAAGAATTGACCAAGGACAATAAAAAATATCAAAAGATCAACAAAGAACTAAGGGCCAAGAAAAACGGCATCAAGGCAGTCACTGCTAGTGATAAACCTGACAAAACGTCAGGTGAAAATAAACCAAGGGGCAGACCCAAGGGGCAAAAAGCTACCAAAAACAAGCGCCCCGTAGACATAACCAGAACAGAGGTGGTAGATGGCACTACATGCCCACAATGCAAAAACCCACTCTCATCGACCATAACAGACGAGTATGACAGGGTGGTCCAAATTATCACAACAATCACAGAGTATGTCAAGTTTGATATCAAACGTCGCTGGTGTAGTAAATGCATAATAGTTTCATTAAAGATCCGATAGTTTTCTAATATTTTGTATTCATAATATGTGCTCAACTTCGAGATGAATATCAATCAAAATATCGGATCTTTAATCATATCAGTATGCAAAAAACAAATGCAGCAACCCATTTCAAATGTAAGGCCTCATGCACGCCGTTCAACTAATCATTCTGCAACCACAGTCACACTAAACATGAAAGGTCTATCACACGCAAAGACTGCAGAATTCAGCAAAGATGTCATGCAAGTTGAGATCTCCCCATCAGCGGCATATCGTGACAAGATATCACATGCCAAAGCACAAAAACCAAAACACGATGAGATTAAACAAAAAATTTTGAACAAAAGCGAGTTAGGCTGTGATGAGTTTGACTGGCCTGGGGCAAACAAAAAACGTGCGTGCGGTTTAATTGCGCTCGGAGACGACTGCTGTCTAATAGAGATAACTGACAACAAAACAATATCCACCCTCAAAAAATTCCTGCCAAAATACAATGGACTAGTACGACATGACTCTAATCCATCATGGGGTCACATTGGAGTACAACATCAGATGTGTTTGTCACATCAGCTTCGACTGCCAAAAAAAGACATCCAATATGTGAATCCAAAAGGTGCAGTACTGCGATTTCTCAACACATTAGTTCAAATATTCAAACAATTCTTTAAAGCAGATGAAATAGACGATCCTCACACACGGCAAGTGGCCTCATATTGTTTGGACAGCCAACTGCGCCAACTAATGAACAATGATTGGACAAAGGAAAAAGACTGGGACGGTGACAAAGAGGGCATAATAAACAGATTCAAAAAGAGATGGAGACGTGAAGGATACCATATGAGCACCTTTTTACACATAAAGGGTATACCACCAGACAATAATGACGTTGAACGAACTAATCGAGTATTTGTATCCATAAAAAATGATGGTGGTGGAAACAGAACGTCGCGTGGTATGGAGGCCAACTCAATATTATTCACACTGCTTGCAACAGGTAAGATCAGCGGCGAGAGCTTTTTTGATATGCTGTGCAAGGGATACGAACCTGGCTAAAACTACAGAATCATTAATGTCCATCTGCGTATTATAATCAACTACGCGTTATCATTGCCAATTGATTATATATGAATATACAATGCCGAGATCATCATGATCGGAAAAATGCGCGTGATCATTTACCTTATATGTGCACTTCAAAAAGCAAAATAGTTACTGCAAAAACCGTATTTAGACTATATCAATTATAATAATGAAAATTTACATAATTGTATACAGTGTGCACTCAAACACAGTTGTGCAGGTAGCAAAATCATCAGAGGTGTGTTGTAATGATCTGAGATGGCCACACTGCGCAAAGAAATTCATACATTGCACTTACAGTTGGATGCTACAAATGATACGATACGCAACACATCTGCTGAATTAGAGAAGATGCGTCTAGAGACGGCTACTGTGCTAGCAGAGAATGTTGTACTAGAAGAAAAATACCCCAAAATGTCTGCCAAATACAAGCAGCTTGGGGATACAATAAAGCAACAGCAACAGCAACAACAACAACAACAACACAAATGCAGTCAGGAATGCATAGTTTTGAAAGAATGGCATGTACAACTAAAGCAATAACTCCAACAAAAAACCAGACAACATACCCGTGTTGATAATGCCCACATACCTCTCTCGTAACCGCTCAACCACCGTGCACCTGCTCTAGATGTTAGGCAATGAATCTGTGCCTAAATTTGGGAAGGGGTTGAACGGTTACTAATTGATGCTTACGTATGTATAATTATGGTATGTGTGTTATTTTATGAATGTGATGTGTGATAATTAGAATTTAACATTGTTTGGTCTTTATATTCACTAGTCCCTATTGTTTAAATCGGGCAACAATATACGCAATGTAATGTCCACACAGATGACTTGTGCAAGACGCGGTGTTGCAACTGATGAAATGAAGCAAGTTGCAAAGGACGAAGATGTTACTCTGGAATGGTTGATTCCGAAGATTGCTTCTGGTTCTATTATAATACCGTGTAATAACCAACGTCCTCAAAAAGATGATGTGCATCGCGTCGGGATAGGAAAAGGATTAAAGACAAAGGTCAATGTTAACATTGGAACATCTACACTTCATGTAGATTTGGAAGATGAGATCAACAAAGCACACGTTGCAGTCAAATATCATGCAGATACAATAATGGATTTGAGTGATGGTGGGGATGTAAAGCATATACGTCGTACTTTATTGCAAGAGGCGTCCTCAATCACGTTTGGGACTGTGCCAATATATGAGGCTTATAATTATGGTGTACAAGTACACAAAAACCCGCTCAATCTTACAGTTGATGACTATCTTAATGCATTTGAGCAAAATGCCAAAGATGGTGTAGATTATACTACTGTTCATTGTGGTATTACAAAAGAGATTGCAGCTAGAATTCTTCAAGTACAGCGGCATGGTGGTGTTGTAAGTAAGGGTGGTACAATAACTGCTGCATGGATGCTTAAACATGATATGGAGAATCCATATTATGAGTATTATGACTATCTTGTTGAGATTGCAAAAAAATACGATGTCACATTTAGTCTAGGAGATGCACTGCGACCTGGCTCTATATTGGATTCACATGATGAACTACAGGTACAAGAGATGATCAATATATCTAGGCTGACAAAACGTGCCCATGCACAAGATATCCAAGTGATGGTTGAAGGACCTGGACATGTTCCATTAAATGAGGTTGCTGCAAACGTTCGACTTGCAAAATCTCTTATAGGCGATGTTCCGTATTATGTATTGGGTCCACTTGTGACTGATGTTGCATCAGGACATGATCATATTGCAAGTGCAATAGGTGCGGCAGTATCTGCAAGTGAGGGTGTCGACTTGTTGTGCTATTTGACACCTTCTGAACATCTGGCTTTACCTAATGCTGATGAAGTAAAGGCAGGGTTGATTGCATATAGAATTGCTGCACATGCAGGTGATCTCGTTAAATTACGAGACAAGGCTATCAAATGGGATGCGGCAATGACTGAAGCTCGTCGTACACTTGATTGGGAACGTCAAATTGCACTATCGATCGACCCTGAAGAAGCAGCACGCATACACAGTAGGACTGGGCAACATCCTGGCAACAATGTTCCTTGTACTATGTGTGGTGGTGCATGTGTGTATATGATGCTACCTCAACAAAAAAAATATGACACTATTGCGATCAAAAATTCCAAAAAAACAACTACATCAGATGATAATGCAAACTCTACTGTCGTAACACAACCATTAACCTCATCTTGAATCCAAATGTAAATTTTACATTATAAGTGCATATAGTTCATATACTATCAGTACTTGGATTGCTTTTTGTGATAATAGTATATGTTTAGTTATTCAATACGGTGGCACGGTTGTTGTCATGATAATGAATATGATCTGAGATTATTATGATGTTATTATTATGTGTACTTGTTTTTAATATTTGAAGTTGTATGTGTACCAATCACTATTTTTCTACTGCTTTGACCATCTTTGTGAGTTTCTTGTATGATTCGTTGATATCTGTATGCTCTGCAAGTCTGTTTTGACAATCTGTGATATACTCGATAACTTCACTGGTCTTTGACTCTTGTACTGCTGTGAGTAGTCTACCTATATCTTTCCACAACTCTTCGGCAATCCTACGTATCTCTGGATTTGCAATTATTGTTTCTATGAGTTCTGGTGATTCTGTCATTATACTCTCTGCAAGTGTCTTTTGAACTCTAAACGTGGTACCTGACATCTTTTCAGTCAATAGTACTTTTTCATCCTTTGAGATAATATTTGCAAAGACCAAATTCAACAAATGTGTCAATCCGAGTATCAATGCAATCTTTTTGTCATGTTCTGCTGCATCTATAGTGACAAAATTTGCGCCTCCAAACAGTGACTTTGCAACTGCAAGTTCTTTTTTGGCATCTTTGATTGGAATTGAGATTATATTCTGGCCTCGTATGGTTCTTATTCCTGGTCCAAACATTGGATGCACACATATGGGATTTATCTTTGCAGGCATCTTTGTTAATGATGATACCACTTTTGATTTTTCTGATGATATTTCGATAAGGTGCGATCCTTTTGGCATTTCTTTTGCAATCAATCTAATGATCTCAGGTGTTCTCCTTGTTGGTGTGCATAGTACAACATAATCTGTTTTGAGCACACCACTGACAAGTGACTTTGCAATTGTAATGTTCTTTACTGTAATCTTTTTCTCCAAATCATATCCTGTCACGTCAAATTTATTGTCTACAAAATACTTTGTAAACCAACTTCCCATCTGACCTCCTGCACCTATTACTGTAAGTTTCTTTTTCATGTATTACCCTTGATTTATCTTCTTTTTTAGTTTGTTTATACCTTTGTATAATCTCTGTATGTTCTCACAGGCAACTGATATTCGTATATAATTATTGTATACATGTCCAAACCCTATACCGGGTGCTACTGCAACTGTGTTATTTTTGAGTAACTCTTGTGCAAATTTTGCCGTGTCATTTGTTGGCATACGAACAAACAAGTACATTCCACCCTCAGGATTGACAAATTCTAGATTCGTATTTTTTATCTCTTGTATTAACATCTTCAGTCTGTCATTTATTGTGTTGACATTTGATGCTATGTCAACATTTAGTGCTTTAAGTGCTGCATACTGTATTGGTGATGATACGCTTGTCATACATAGAGATGATAGTGATTTGATCTTGTCTATGATCTTTTTGTCATGTGTAATTGCATATCCTATACGAAATCCTGTCATGGCGTGAGACTTTGAGAATGACTGCACAGCTATACATTTGTCGTATTTGTATGATATGACGCTCTTTTGAGGTTCGCCTGAAAATACATAATCTGAATATATTTCGTCACTTAATACATACATGTTGTACTCTTTTGCCATATTGATTATTTGGCCTGTTGTATGCGCGGGTAGTATCTTGCCTGTTGGATTGTTGGGATAGTTCAAGATGATCATCTTTGTATTCTTGTTTATTGCATCTTGAATCTTTGATATCTGCGGCATCCATAAATCTTGAATTGTAGTATCTATTGTGTGTACTTTGACACCCAAATATGCCGCACAGTTCTCGTATGCAGGCCATGCTGGTCTAATTACGATAACTTCGTCATTTGGCTCTAACAGTGCTGACATTGTCGCGAACACTGCAAAGCGTCCACCTGGTGTAACTATGATATTTTTGTCTGATAATTCTTGTGCGGCATTGAATCTTTTTGATGCGTATGATGCAAGTTTGTGTAACAACTCTGATGCACCTTGTGAATTATCATATTTGGTGTGTCCTAAATCATACGACTCTGCAAGTGCCTGTTTGACTGTATAAGGTGGTGCAAAGTTTGGCTCTCCGACCTCCATGTGTATAATGTCTTTTCCTGCACTTTCCATTCTCTTTGCTTGCGCAAATATTGACAAGTGTGTGGCAATATTATCTCCACAACACTCGTTATTATTAGTTGATTGTGTACTTGTTGACTGGATGTTTGTTGACTGTATATTGATTGACTCACTTATCAAATAGTTTAAGAATTTTGTAACAATTTGTTCTGTTTGTTGTAGAGTCATATTCTCTATTACATTGTTGCGTTCTTTGCATATTTTCAGCATCTCTTTGTGTAATTGTGACTCACGAATTGCATCTGTAATGTTTAATCCCATCTCTTTTTTTACATGTCCTATCTCTGATGCAATTTTTGCCCTCTCCAAAAATAGATTCAACATGTCAATCGTTACATCATTCATTTTATGGCGCAACACCTCTAATTCTTTATCTGCCATTAGACCACCTGTTTTACATGTCCTGATACAAGAGCATGATCTGCTATCACAAGTGCAACTAATGCATCAACTACCGGTGGTGCTCTTGGAACTACGCATGGGTCATGTCTCCCCTTTACTTGCAATGTATCACTAGTCAACATTTTGATGTTAACTGTATTTTGCTCCTTTGATATTGATGATGCTGGTTTGAACGCTACTCGCATTGTAATTGGCATGCCATTTGATATCCCACCCAAAATCCCACCTGAATTATTTGTACGTGTGACTATTTTTTTGTTATCTTTCTGATCTTTTATAATTTTAAATGTGTCATTATTTTTTGAACCTAGTGTTTTTGCACCTGCAAAGCCAGATCCAAACTCCACACCTTTTACAGATGGAATTGAAAAAATTGCGGCGCTTATATCTGATTCTAGTGATCCGAATATGGGCTCACCTAATCCTACTGGCAATCCTTCTGTTACAGATTTAATTATGCCGCCTAGTGAATCTCCTTGTCTCTTTGCATCTAATATCGCCCCCTTCATCTTTTTGGCAATGTTTGAATCGGGACATCTTACATCATTGTTGTATGTAATGTGATTTATTTTATCAACTGTTTGAGTGGTAGTAGTTGTTGTGGTGGCGGCAGTAGTAGTAGTAGTGGTTGCCATGATTCTTTCTACTTGTTTTTCTGTTAATGATATTTTTCCAATTTGTTGTACAAATGAGTATATTTTAACATTTAATGTCTTGTCTAATAATTTCTTTGCAACTGCACCACCCATCACATGAGTGGCAGTCAATCGCCCTGAGAATCTACCCCCGCCCCTATGGTCATTATAATTGTTGTATTTTATCATGGCAGTATAATCCGAATGACCTGGTCTTAATTGTGTTTGTAAATTCTCATAATCGCCTGACTTTTGATCTGAATTTTTTATAATCATTGTAATTGGTGCCCCTGTTGTATGTTTGCGATATACGCCTGATACTATCTTTACCACATCTTTTTCTTTACGTTGTGTTGTAATGATGCTTTGGCCAGGCCTTCGTCTATCGAGCATTGGTTGTATATCTTTCTCTGAGAGCTCTAATCCTGCAGGACACCCATCTAGTATGGCGCCAATTAATTCACCGTGACTCTCACCAAAGCTTGTAAGTACTAGTTTTTGGCCAATACTATTTCTAGACACACTTTTGATATTGTATGCGTGTTTATAATTCCTAATGAAAATTATTTTTATGCACTCTAAAAATTCTCATCTGTATTTAATATCTCACATGTAATGAATAATTGTGTGAATTAACTTTCCTGACTGATATATTCATTTAAAATTTGAATATAAACAAGTAAAATTAATTTAGATTTTGAGATTTTGTGATAATGAATTTTTTCATATTTCATTCAATCTATCTAAATTATTGGAAATAATAAATACATTTATATGATCAAAGCTTTTTGCCAACACTATGAGTCAAAAAAGACCAGACAAAGTAGATGATGCATGTATTCAATTAAAAACAAAATATGAAATTATCAATTTGAACAAAAAATAGCTAATAAAGATAAAAAGCTAAATAAAAAAGATCACATCATAAATACACTAAAGCACCGTGTCAATACATTAGAAGAAGATAACTCAAATCTAAAAGAGAATAACATTCCTATGAAAAAATAAAGTCAAAAAAAAATGTAACCATACAAAATTATGAGACAAAATTTAACTTAAGAGAACGACCATACACCATCATCAAAACAGGGGGGGGGGGGCATACATCCAAATAAATCAAAAAATAGTAAATCAAAAACATCTGCACAAAACAAAAACAACATTAATTGTCCAAATACTGACAAGGCTAAATTCAACAAACAAAGTGATGTTTTAGACAAATGTGCCACCAGCACATTCAAAGCATCAGAAAAAAAGAGACATGTTGCTACATGGAACAATTGTCTACAGCTAAAGAGTGACAAGGGGGCAGAAAATCTCTGTGTGATGCCCAGTTGTGTTGAGACGTGGAAGCTGCGTGGACTAAATGTCTGGGATGACTATGTAAAATTATTGGTCCATCGTCTGATGATACATCTTAAAGATATATGATCTTGTTATTATGTCAAAATAGGTTGGTTCACACGAATTCTTTTAGGCGGTCCGGACACTCGTATATTTCAGCCCAATCTTCGAGGCCACACATAGAACAATATTATCATAAGTCAATCTTTCACCCTCAAAGTTCTTGTAACCTCGTCTGAGCGACCCACCCAGCCAACATGAGCGACCCCTCATCAGTAAATTCTTCACCCTCAAAGTTCTTGCAGCCGCATTCCTCGATTGTATGCGTGTAATTGTATTATGAGTCCATATGCAGGACGTATACAGGCCATTACACCGATTATTGACATCCATAAATGAGGCATCAGTAATATACAAGCAACACCCATCAATAAAAACATAAGTGGTACAAAAAGGATAATTTCAATTTTTAATGAATGATAAGTTGACAGGATTGACTTACATTTACCGCGTTCAATAGGGTATAATGTCCACATCCAAACAAGTATAGTGAGTCCACCTAGGAGTAAAATTTCAATATTATATGTAATGATTACGGCATAAGTAAGGATTGAAATAAATCCAATTAACCCTGTAATATCAAATATTTGCAAGAGTTTCAAGTTTAACCCTCAAGTGTAGATAATGCGTTAATGATTGTATCAAGCAACCAATCCCAATTTTCAATAACCCATCCAACACCATGTGTGGCTATTGCACTAACAAGTGCCACTTTAATAATGTCTTTATTTGTAGGCATTATTCATTCTCATTCAAATTATCTATACGATTTACATATTCTTGCAACTTATACATTTTATCTATCATTTTTTTGGCATTCTCCTCTGATGGTCCATCCTCACCAATTGACTTCATGTCTTGTAATGTCGCTATACTCTCAGAGCGTATATCTTCTAAAGTATCCATATCTATGCTACAACAGATATCTATAAAAAGTTTTACAATTTTGGCTCTCAGTCAATCCGGACACGTAACTAGTATTTTGTCGCCACGTATGATAAACTTCAAACCCTCTGGGTTACCAAGTTTGGCAAGGACAGGCTTTGGAATGTACGAGTAACTGGTTACCCCTTTTCACGTTGTGGGTTATGGATACTTGGAATTCAGTTAGCATTGGCAGCCCATTTAGTCATGTTTGTTGTTGTCAATACGACGTTATAACGTCACTGATATCGGATTACACACAAATACTTATATATCCAATTGGTGATATATGTACAATGAAACAAAAAACAGTTCAGGAAAAAAGGTGGTAGGCAAAATTATCCAATTAAGATCAAAAACACTAGTAGAAAATGACAACCCAAAGTCTGACAAGCAGAGACGCTCCAAGACTCAGATTGATCCAATTTGGAAAGCAGGCATTTAGATTGCATGCATAATAGTTTCATTAAAGATCCGATAGTTTTCTAATATTTTGTATTTATAATATGTGCTCAACTTCGAGATGAATATCAATCAAAATATCGGATCTTTAATCATATCAGTATGCATTGTAGGTGCCATAACTACACTGAGCTCGATTAAATGGGTAGTCACATCGCAAACTGTGCAAGATCTTGTATGTGGTGTCGCTTAGTTCACTTGGAATGAGATGTCAGTGTGAGGCCAATGCAGATGGAAAAAAAGATAGGTAATACGTAACTATCTGGACCTGATTTTTTGGATAATTTGAACATTTAATTACACATTAAATGATCTTTTCATGTAATGGGTCTGAAATGACTTGAATACTTGACTCTCTTTGAAATATCTTTAACCAGAACACCTGTCAAGAGATCAAACAAATTTTCATCTCTGTGGTTGTATCTAAACTCGATATACTTGAGATATAATGAGAAATATGTTTTTGGAACACCACGGTATGAATACAGAAAATTTTTGGCAAAACTCTAAAAACATTCAACACTGTTTATGTACACATCATCTCTAACATATTCATCCTTACTATGAGTCACCATTTGATGTGTACCAAACTCATCAAGTGTGCCGTATGCAGTATGTTCATCTGTATAGTACAATGACCCTGACATAGTATGCTTTTCAATTATGGGTCTGAGTGTTTTTTGCTTTCGATTAGGCACGATAAATGTACAAATTTGTCCATTTCTAGAATGTATACCAAAGACGAGTGTTTTTCCTGCAGCTCCCCCACCGCGTTTTCCTTTTCGATGACCTCCAAACATTGCCTCATCCAATTCTATTTTGCCATCAAAGACGAGTTTTGGAGATGTGTTATATATGGCCTGTCTGAATAACATGAATGTTTGCTCAATGGTACGAAGACTAACATCTTCATAGAATCTTATTTGGTATGCAGGAACTCCAAGAACAAACAGATATGCAAGATGTGAAACTGTATCTAATGGTATGTAAAGTTGGACAAGGTAGGTGTTTGTAAAATCACCAAACTTGGATTTACATCACTTACATTGATATCTAGAACTCGGGTGATCTACTGACCTGTGATTGCATTTTGGACAAACTCGCCTTCCTGCACATCTTTTCTTGACAAAAAATGCCTTGTTTTTTGTCAAATTATTTGCCAAGATTTTTGGATGGTTGATAGGCACTACCTAGGCGTGAAATTATTTATCAATATGCACTTTTTCAAGGTCAAAATAGTTACGTATTACCAAAAAAAAAATGTAACCATACAAAATTATGAGCCAAAATTCAACTTATGAGAACGCCCATACATCATCGTCAAAACAGGGGAGACATACATCCAAACAAATCGAAAAATAGTAAATCAAAAACATCTGCACAAAACAAAAACAACACTAATTGTACAAATACTAACAAGGCTAAATTCAACAAACAAAGTGGTGTTTTAGACAAATGTGCCACCAGCATATTCAAAGCATCAGAAAAAAAGAGACATGTTGCTACATGGAACAATTGTCTACATCTAAAGAGTGACAAGGGGGGCAGAAAATCTCTGTGTGATGCCCAGTTGTGTTGAGATGTGGAAGCTGCGTGGACTAAATGTCTGGGATGATTATGTAAAATTATTGGTCCGTCGTCTGATAATATATCTTAAAGATGTATGATCTTATTATTATGCAAAATAGGTTGATTTACACAATTTTTCGTATACTGCCTTGTCACTTTAATTATGCATATCGTATATTGACATATCTACAAGCAACGGTAGCAGATTTAGTAGCCATATCACAGACAGTATTGATTATTGATTGTGATAATGGATTTCTGTTTAAATGATGTGTTTCATCGAACATGTGGATGTTGATCATATCAAAGTCCAAAAATTCAAACATTTCACGAGCATCGGGCTCCAACAATGCGTAAAGATCGCGCAAATTTCGTGTATCAGGAAACGCCACATGGTTTGCCAACAAGCATGCACGGAGCGTATAATCAATTATCAAACAAGCCCTTGTATATCTACTATTCATACTGCAATCTGTACGAATTGGTAGAAATTCATCAACAATACGCACAATGTGCATCTGTGTGGATTTCTCAAAGTCAAGTGGTTCTAATAATGTCTCAAGGAATGCATCGGCATTAGGACTTGAAAAGATGGGAATAGAACCGTTGAGTCCTCGAAGTGTGTTGTATTCTAATGAGCCGTACATATTTACAAACTTTTTAATTGATTTTATATTATATGGAAACACACTTGCTTTTTTAACACCATTTTTGGCAGTCGTTATTATGTTGCGTATTTTTTCTACATGACTGCCTCTTTGTACTTCGTCTGACAAGTACAATACATCCAAATCGCTGTCTAGACGTTCTGTGCTTTTTACTTGTGAGCCAAAAACATAACAGACCATCATATTCTCATCCAAATATGGAAGTGCTTTTTGTAGCGCATTAAATGATGCTTGACCATGCTCATTCAATTAATCATCACATCCTAACTGAACAGCACGCACATGTAGTTATGTTATTTTATCTTCTAAAGAGTTAATATAATCAATACCGTGATGACCTGCTTCATTAAATTCACGTAGCTTCTTTCGTATTGATTCACCATCCCAAATATTGTAAATGTTTAAAAATTGTATTTCCGTCATTTGTGCGTCTCCTTTGTTTGTTTATTGCAACAATTGTTAATCATTATGCATTGTAAACATTATGCAATTAAATAATTCTTTCTACGGTGTGAGTCGTAACCGTTCAACCCCCGTATCTGCTCCAGACAATAGACGGTGAATCTATACCTAAATTTGAGGAGGGGTTGAACGGTTACTGGATTTACATCACTTACATTGATATCTAGGACTCAGGTGATCTACTGACCTGTGATTGTATTTTGGGCAAATTCACCTTTCTGCCCATCTTTTCTTGATAAAAAATGCCTTGCTTTTTGTCAAATTATTTGCTAAAATTTTTGGATGATTGTTAGGCACTACCTAGGCGTGAAATTATTTATTAATATGTACTCTTTCAAGGTCCAAATGGTTACGTATTACCTTATTCTAATCTTCGCTCCTAATGATCGCATATCCTCGATGAATTTTGGATATGATACTGAAACAGAGTCTGGGTCAGATATGGTGCAATTACCAACATACAAGCCTGCTATACACAATGCCATAAACAGTCTATGATCGTTGTCAGAGTTCAATGTAATTGATGATCTGTTATTTTCTGGTGTAAATTGACTTGTTCTGTCTGTAATTGTACATGGACCCTCTAGCCTTATTCCATCTTTGTATTCTGTTGTTTTGATACCTATTTTTGATAGTTCTCTTGCAAGCATTGCTATTCTGTCAGTCTCTTTTAGACGTGCATGTCCTACATTCTCTATTATAATTGGTTCTTTGCATCTAAGTGACATTATTGCAAGCGGCGGTAATAGATCAGGGCTATTGCTGAGATCAAACTTGCCACCTTTTAGTGCATCTTTGTTTGTGTGAATGTGTATTGTCTCACCTGTGTATTTTTTTGCATTTGCATCATTCTCATGACTCTGATTTTTATCATCCTCTGCAGAATCTAATATCTCTATTCTTACACCCATTACCTCTAGCATATCTATGAATACTTCATCACCCTGTGGTAGTGTGCCCATGTGTGCCCTTATTGTTATGTTTCCATCATTGAGTGCAGATGCTGCCAACAACAACGCCAAACTTGATGCATCAAATGGCACTGTAAAATCCGTACGCGCTATCCTTTGTGGTGCAATATGATACTTTTTGTATGGAATCTGTGTGTTTACAGTTGCCCCAAATTTACGCATAGCACCAATGGTTGCATCTAGATATGGTTTTGATACCATGTTGCCTGTTATCGTGACATTTATTCCCGATTTAGTTTTGGGTGCACACAGAAATAGTGATGTAATAAATTGACTTGATATGTCCCCGTGTATATTTATGTCTCCGCCTAATATGGGTGAGCCGCATATCTCTAGTGGAGGACGACCATTATCAGATGATCTGCATGTGGCTCCCATGTGTGATAATGCATCGAGCAATGGCTGCATGGGTCTTGTGTTTAAACTCTTGTCACCTACAAGCGTCACACATGCATCAAGCAGTGCCGCTATTCCTGCTGCAATTCTGATTGTGGTGCCAGAGTTTTCGGCATTTATGGTAATTGTACTGTTATGTTTTGTATCTGATATATGGACATTTTGAGTCAAGTCATTTGATGTTGTATCATTTGTATATTTTTTTATCGGTATGACATTTGTGACATGTGCTGTGTCATTTTGAATCTCAAATGTGGCGCCAAGCGCTCTGCATGCATTTATGGTCGCATATGTATCTGCAGAACGTAGCATATTTCTTATCGTGCTACCTTTACTTTGTGCCATAGATGCTAGAAATATGGCCCTGTGAGTATAGCTCTTACTTGAGGGACACAAAACAGTTCCTACAAGTGCTGACTTTATTATATCACAGTATGTCATTTACCTCTGCCTTTTTGTTATTTAGTTTAGATACAATTGTACTGCCTTCCATCATCGATGTAAATGCTTTTCTTATACTCTGAACGTTTTGTTCTTTTGCAACAGCTGCTATTGCAGGACCATTACCAGATATTGATGCTGCTATTGCACCTTTTTCGATCAAATGCGGTATCATATCTGCATCAGAGCCCCACACTGATGCTATTGCAAGTCCGTTTATCATCATGGCATCCCAATAATTGGCTTTTTTTGCTAGCATCCACGCATTTGCAAACGTTGATTCTAGTAACTTTAATCTTTTGAGATTTCCTCGTTTACGATTCCTTGGAATAAAAATTATTGCTGATATATTGCGTGGTGCACGTTGATGCTGTACAATGTGGCGCATTGCATTATCTGTGACGTTGAATCCTCCATAATAACATGAACACGCATCATCATACGCTCCTGTGACACTTACTTTTGTTGCAATTGATGCATTTACCCCTGCAAGTAATATCTGCTTGTCTGTTAAATGCAAATTAAATGCACGTGATGCTGCTAGTGCCACTGCTGATGATAATGAGCTTGAACTCTTCAAACCAAAGCCTGCTGGTATCTCAGATGCCACTACAACCTCGACTCTATTAGACTCTAGAATCTTTTTTGGAACTGTGTGTTGTATTGTACTCTGTATCAATTTTGAGCTAAGTGAGCGCGGTTGATTTTCTTTTGAGCGTATTACAGTTATGTCGCTACTACCACTACTACCACCACCACTCTTAGAATGTGTATTAATCTGTACATTCACCTCTAGATCAATTCCAACTGTCGCCCCTTTTTTCGCTGCAAGTGCATTTACTAGTGATATTGCACCTCGCACTGTTGCCTTTGCGCTTGAAAAAACGTGTTGTTTACTAGTTACATGTTTGCCCGCTTTATTCATCATTTCACTTTTTTTATCTTGCATATATCAAACACCTCCTAACAATGCACGTCTCATCACATCACGTGGAGCTTTTATCCCGTGCCATATTTCAAATGATCTTACTGCTTGTCCTAGTAGCATTTCATATCCCATCACACATGTTGCGTTTCTTTGTTTTCCCTTTTTTATGAGATCCGTTTTCATAGGCAAGTATACGATATCATATATGATATCTTTTTCGTTTATTGACTCTGCATTTATAGGAATTATTTTTTGTGTATTTGATGGCAGTCCTATTGAGGTTGCATTAATTATGACATTACACCTTTTTGCATGTACATCTGCATCATACAAATTGACCGCATCAGCATGCAAAATACCTAATGATCTCGCATTATTTGCAAGTACGGTTGCCTGATGTATTGTTCTGTTTGCAATTGTAATGTGTGATATACTTTCTCTTGCAAGCGCCGCTACTATTGCCTTTGCAGCTCCGCCGGCACCCAGCAACAAGACCTTTGAGTCTTGTAGGTTAATTGAGCGTTCATGCAGTGGATCTGCAAACCCATCTACATCTGTGTTGTATCCTTTTAGTGTGCCATCCTCAAAACAACACTGTACTGTATTAGCGGCGCCTACTGCACTACATGTCTCGTCTGTCTTTTGTATGTGTTGCATGATGTTTACCTTGTGTGGAATAGTGACATTAAATCCTGCTATATTGATCTTTTGTAATGACTTTATTCCTTCTTCTAGTTCGTCTCTTGGTATGCGATATGCAATATATGAGCAGTCCATCATATTCATATGTCTGAATGCGGCGCTGTGTATGTTCGGTGATAGTGAATGATCAATGGGATCTCCTATCACTGCAAACGTCTTGGCCATTTTACATTCTCTCTTTTATGTTGGTTTATTTGGACTCGATTTAAACGCAAAGGTTCAAAGTGTGACACATTGTATAATCAGTAAAATGTGCTTTTAATACTCTTGAGATCTGCAAGTGATAACTGTCCTGGTGCCATAGCCTCGCCAAGTGAGACATATGTATATGGACTACCTAACTGTATACATAATATTCGTGTCAGTTGTCCTGCACTACCCATTGCAAATGAGATCAGTGATGTTTTTTTATGTTTTATGTTCTTTTTATTTGCTAGCCACTTGTACATCTCTAACATCTTTATTGATTCTGTTGTGTTTTGTGCCATGCATGCGATCTTCATGTGTGGGGTATATTTTAACATCTGTTGCAGTTTTTTGTGCATTACACTTGTACTTGGCATGTGATCAAAAGTGTGCCATGATGCTAGTATACTGACCTTGCTTGCAATCAGATCCTCTGCTAACTTTTTGTCATTTTGCATATGATCTAATTCTACATCAAGTCTATATGGCTTGTATGCTGCGACTATTCGCAACAAGTCGTATCTCTGTTTGTCAGTGTGTGTGAACTTGCCGCCGTCTTGCTTTGTGCGTATTGTACATACTATGCGCTTTCTCAACTCTTGTTTTGGTAGCGCATCAAGTAATTTTGTGATGTTTTTGTTTGGATTATGTGCACATATAAAGTCTAATCTAGCTTCTACATACTCTGATACCTTTAATGCTTTTAAGAGTGTCTTGCGCATTAAATCTGGTGTATTCTCGCCTACCGTAACACATGTTTTATATGAATTTATGGTCATTTCTCTAAAATGTACTCGTCTTTGACCTCCATGCCAAAGTGTCTGCCTGCTGCTTTACTAACATGCGCCATGACCTTGTCTCCTTTTTTGAGATGTGTCACTGATACTAACTCTTTATTTTTACCAGATTTGACAAACCTGATAGTCTCTGCATCTTGTGCTATTATGCTTCCAATTTCGTCATTTGCCTCTGCTTTGATCAAAAGCATAGGTCTGCGTTCTATCTTTGATCTTCCAACTGCTGCCCTCTTTGCATGTCCGTCTGATGTTAATATCATGACCTCTGAGCCTGTCTCTATCTCTGAGAGATACTTTGTAGTTCCATCTGGCGCAGGGGTATAACAGTGAACTGCCCCTGCATTTACACGAAAAGGCCTAGGTGATGTAAATGAAGAACCCACTGATTCATTATGTACCAAGAACATGAAATTTGATCGACTACCAATCAACATTCCCTCACCCCTGTTTAGCATCGATGCTGTATCAACACAGACACGCTCACCGTCTCCTATCTCTTTTATCTCTATTATCTTGGCAGGTGTCATATCAAAGTATTTGCTACCCATATACAGAAGCGTTTGGCGTACCTGTTCTATGGATGATGTTGCAAATATTACACCATCCACACCGACATCTAATATGGAGAACATCTTGCGTACTTCTGTAGGCGTGCGCGCAACGGCAATTATCTTTGTGTTTATTTTGTGAAGTTTTGCTATTATGTTCTCTAGTGGAATTATCTTCCAATCTTCTACGTCAATTATGACAAAGTCAAGTTTCATTTTGGTAGATGTGTATAGTATCTGCTCAATGTCTTGGTTGGATGTTATCTTAAAGCGCATGCCTTTTTTCTTTTTGGATTTGCTTGTTGTGTTTTGTTTGTGTGTACTTGTTTTTGTGTTTTGTTTACCTGTGTTTGATTTTTTATCTAGTATTGTGTAATCTGCATCTTGTGTTGTAAACATTGTTTTTATCTCTTTTGAATATGGTGATATTTTTTTTGGATCTGCGTATACGGTTTTAATCCCTTCTAGCACAAGATGTGACAAAAATGACTCTAGTTGTTTTTGTCGTTTTATGTTTGGCTGAATTATCAACTCTTGAGTGTTGACATGATCAGTTGGTTGCTTTGTTGCTACTATTGTATTATTAACTGTCAACTTTTTTAATTGCCTCCGTTGCTTTTGTACCTTTGAATATTATTGATGCCAATGCATCTACCATCTTTTCAGGTGTACGATGTGCAAAAATATTTCTACCATATGTGACACCAACTGCCCCTGCCTCCATGGCGTCTTGCGTCATTTGCAGTAACTCCAAGTCAGTCTCTGTTTTTGGGCCGCCTGCTATTACGATTGGCACGGGCGTACTATTCACTATATCTGCAAAAGAATCAATGTCCCCTGTATATACAGTCTTTACAATATCTGCTCCACATTCTGCACCTATACGTGCAGCATGTGCTACTATGTTTGGTTCATGTGGATTTTTTACATTCTCGCCTCTAGGATACATCATAGCTAGCAGTGGCATGTTCCATTTGTGACATGCTGTAGATATTACACCTAATTGTTCTAACATCTCTGGTTCTTCTTTTCCTCCAACATTGATGTGAAGTGAGACTCCGTCTGCACCTAGAGTAATTGCTTCTTTTACAGTACCTGTAAGCATTTTACGATTTGGTGTTGTTGATAGTATGGTACTACTAGAAAAGTGAACTAATATTCCGATTCTGGGTGTTGGTTGTGGTAGCGATTTTATGATTCCTTTGTTTATAATTACACTTGTAATGCCTCTATTTTGACATTTGTAAATTACTGATGCGGGATCTTCTAATCCTTGTATTGGACCATTTGATATACCGTGGTCCATTGGTATACACAACATCTTGTCGCGGCGCATTATTCGTGCCATTCGTAGTTGTACACCTGTTGCCATGTTTTTACTCTAAGATTCCCACTTAAAAATAGTTGGTGTTTTGGTTTTTACAAACTTGGCAAGCATTCACCAGCATTTTAACTAGATACGGGAAGATGTTGATGGTGGGTTGATGTGAGGTTGCATGCGCCTAGTTGGACAACACGCAAATCTGGCTATATTTGGGATGATTGGTGGCGGGTTGATGTGGGGTTGCATGCGCCTAGAACATGTGGTGGGGCGGGGTTGTGTGCGTGTGCGTGTGCGTGTGCATCATTGTCGTTGCAAGATGTGTACGATTTGACTGGCAAATGTTTTTGATTTGATTTGTGGTGGTGTTGATATGATGTTGATATGATGTTGATATGATGTTGATATGATGTTGATGGAGGAGAAGTAGAGGTAGAGGGAGGGAGGGGGGAGGAAGGAAGGGAGTAGAAGAACGCTTGCTTTTGCAGTGCGAACTATTTGTACAACCATACCAAGAATTAAATAGAAAATCTGACCATTCAAATCATGAAATCTACTATGAAACTTGAATTTCATAATAGTGAAATTGATGATGTGCTTGAGCGCGCCATTGCAGGCCAGACTCTTGATAAACATGATTGTATGGCATTATTACGATCTGATGATGTTCAATTAATGGGTGTAGCAGCCCGATATTTAACCCGAAAACGCTTTGGCTTGCAGGCAACATATGTCAACAATATAATACTAAATTATACTAATGTTTGTATCACTGATTGTATTTTTTGTGCTTTTTATCGATCCCCAAATGATAAAGACGCATACACACTTGGATTAGATCAGATCAAAACCCGAGTAAAAACTGCGCATGAGATGTTTGGGATACGTCAAGTACTGTTTCAAGGCGGACACAATCCTAAACTTGGAATAGAGTATTATGAGGATGCATTCTCTATGATTAGAAAAAATTATCCTGATATTGGTGTGCATGCTCTCTCTGCATCTGAGATTGACATGATTGCAAGAGTAGAAAAATCTTCTACTAGGGAAGTCCTCTCGCGTCTAAAAGATGCTGGATTACAGTCTGTTCCTGGCGCTGGTGCTGAGATACTGGTAGATTCAGTCAAGAATGTAATCAGTCCAAAAAAAATATCTTCATCTGATTGGCTCCATATCATGAAACAAGCACATCAACTTGGACTTTACTCGTCTGCAACTATGATGTATGGACATGCAGAGACCAACTCTGATATTGCTGATCATTTACTTGCCATAGCTTCGTTACAACAAGAGACAGGTGGTTTTATGGCGTTTATACCTTGGAACTTTGAGCCTAACAATACACCAATGCAACGAGATGGACTTGTAGATGATGTTGTGACTACAGAGTTTGGATCCGGCGGTGTTCAACTCTTAAAGATGATTGCTATATCTAGACTCGTATACGATGCAATGATTCCTCATATACAATCATCTTGGCTTACAAATGGTGTAGGTATGGCTCAACTTGCATTACAGTATGGTGCTGATGATTTTGGTGGAACATTAATTGGTGAAGAGGTGGTGTCTTGTACCGGAGCCCGTTCTACTGAACTGACAGAAACCGTCATTACTGATGCAATACATCAGATAGGATATACTGCAAAGGAACGAGATAACCTCTACAATACTGTTGATACGCTTTGATACATAATGGTGTATTTCAGTGAGAGGGGTAATCGAAAGTGAATGACTACAATACTGTTGATACGCTTTGATGCATAATGGTGTATTTCAGAGTGTTTTTGAATACAGTTTATTGTATAGTTAGTTGATGGTGAGTGTCATGTATGATAAAATACAGATAATTTATCCGTATTTTATTGTGTTTGATAAATTTCATAACTCTTGTTGCAAAAGATATCTCAGGGCAACTAGTTATTTTTTAGAGAAAATCGTACAAGTTACCATGTACTTTTAAATTGCTCTATTTTTTATGAAATAGTGTATAGAATAGCATACAAACAATCAAAATCTTAAAATACCATATAAAGTTTTTAATTTGAATATGTTTTCATGCAATAAAAATGATTGTTTTTAAATGTACTTAATATAATCTTATATAACATACTTGTACATTATCCACTGTTATTATGATTGACACATAAAATATCGTGTGAACCAAGATCCATGACTGATATAATCATTCAAAATAACTACTAGCCAAATGCATCGCATGCACAATACTTGACATGCAGACAGGGACGTGACAAAATACAAGTATGTGATTTCATTATTGTGTCCAAAGAGATTGGTTCACGCGGTTAACTTTTGTGCATAATTCCCGCCTCCATCACACGGGTTGGACGCAGATCCGTCGCAAGCCTTCTTTATATTGGCGCCCGTGGCAAACTTTGGCATGGTGAAGAGCTACATAGGGATAGACGCTACAAACTATTTCAAGCGGATCAGGCAGGCGTTTCGAGCCCCCATCGGAGTGGGGCTTGAGGTTGAAGACTATGATGTGTTTGCGCACAAGTACGAGTCCGTCATTGATGCTTTAAAGGGCGAATACGGCGTCTCCACAGACAGGAAGTGCCTCAAGAGCCATTACATCTATGAGAAAAACCCGTCTTCTGCAAGGCAGTTTGTTGCGGATTTTACAGAACGAGTGCTACCATACGTAAAAACAGTATTCGTGTCACACACCATCTTAAATTCGCAAAAGATGCCTAAGATTTATTGCTATAGCGGAAATGGGGAAATGACCTCCAACGACTTTATCTCATACTTGCAAAGCTATTATCCGCACGTTCTGACGTGGAAGATACTTGAAACATTTCCGGACAGGAGGGACTCTGTGTTCATGCTGGACCATTTTACGGGCAATGTTACAAAAGCGTGGAGGCAGATTGAGGGTGAGAACATTGCAATCTATCCTTCCGGGGAGTACTGCAACCCGCTGATCTCATCGGCCGACCTTGTGTCAAAATACGTCAACGACTTCATTCACTTTAACCGGCTGAAGCTGGAATTCATCTCAATCTCAAAAGCGTTTGAACCGTTTGGTGTAGAGGAGATCGAAATTGGCCATGATATTTCCTCCCCGGAACCGAGTACCACGGTGAGGCTTTTGCAGTACTTTATACATGACCTGTCCATGATCACCCCGCATGAGAACAGAGCCATCGACGTTGACAGGAAGCTCAAGCACCCTGTCTATTTTTTGCTGACCGGTAAAAAATTCCGCAGTGAGGGAAAGGCGTTGCAAGAAACCATGTACTTTGACATTATCACCAACCGCGTTTACGGCGATCACGGCTCGATGCGAGCCATGAACATAGATGAAATGAGAAACGAGCTCAGAGTCATGCAGGACGGCGACAAAGTCATTGCGTTTGGCAGCGAGGCGTTAGAACTGGCAAGGTATATCGTCAATGATTTTAGCGGCTTAAACATCGAGATAATCTCCAGCAGGGATCTGAAGTGAGCCGCATTATTACGTCGCTACACCGGAGTCAAAAATACGGCATACTATATTCGTAGCATATGAACATAACTCCTAGTCAAAGCAATGCCCTAGCTATATTACCATGCCGGATTATTTAAATGTGCGTGGCCGGGGGTTCTCCTCCTATGATAACATCCCAAGTCCGTCAGATGACGATCCGAGAGTTTCTTCAATTTCACGCCTAGGTTGTGTAGTGGGCCGTTTATAGCATACACTAAGCTTGAATTTCCAATACGTTTGGTTTGTAACGTGTCACCTCACCTCTCACTATACCACGTGGGCTAAGCATGGACACACACTACGATCATTACAAATCACTGAAATTGTGAGATAATGCAAAAAAAGTATACTAGTCATTAAATATATATACTGACATTTACTCATCTAGAGAAAAAAATGAGTAAATGTACGCAACAACAAAAGATAGTTGCAGATGAATATTTAACAAAATCGATATATATTCGATCAGATATGACGAGACAATGTCCAAAGTTTTGAATGAAAATGCTAGTTTATGAAAGCCATGAAAGAGGAACGAAAAGAGAAAAACATGTGGAAAGAAAAGTGTATGAATCTGTTTGATAGATTAGGTGGAAGAGAACTTGACATCATACTAGCATATTAGAAATTAGTATTTATGGCGCAGACTGATAGGTGTACGTTCCGTGAGCAGATACTTGAAGATTTGGCAAAATCTGCCACACTGTATGGAGACATGATGAGAAATGAATGCAAAATTATTACAGAGAAATATCAAAAAGTATTAACATAACTAGAAGAATGTAATATGCGCATTGTAGATTTAGAGTGCAGAGATGCTGCAAATGACGATCGGTGCCACACCTACATCTCACAAAACAGTGACACAAAAGCAGATACAAAAAGAGAAACAAGACCGTGCAGAACAAGCAGCGCAAGACACGCCACTTGTCAAACTAGGATTCACCTTTAAAACATGATTTATCTTTCAGACCATTTAATCCAGACAAAACATTTGACATTGAACTAGACATATGCCCTGAATGTGATTGTGAAATCGGACAAGCTTATGAGGAATACATGACATTACATGAACTTGACGACCATAATGAACTAGAGGAGATATGGTGTCACACACGTGTATATTGGTGTGAGAATTGCGATAGCATAAACTGTATGCACGATTCTATAATGCCAAATACTTTATTTGGAAAACACTTTCTTGTTAAACTCCCGCACTCATAATTTAATGTCCACACGACGAAACGTGTGAATTAAGATTTATGACTGATATGATCATTCAAAATAACTTTTAGCCAAATGTATTGCATGTATGATACTTGACATACAGACAGGGATGTGACCAAATACATGTATATAATTTAATTATTGTAGCCAAAGAGCTTGACTCACACAAAATATCTATGCCACTTTATACTCGTCCCATCTACCATCTACCACATCGCGCGTAGCATCGTCTACTTTTACTGGTATCTGAACCTCGCGCACATATCCTTCTTCTTCTGTTTTTTGTGTAGCGTCTATTCCCATCTTTGATCCCAAGTTCACAATTCTTGATGCGGGGTCAAGTGTATCTGTGGGCGTATCTCTTATTATTGTAGTGTCGTGTGCAGGATCTGCTCTTGTAGTTATGGCCCATATCACTTGATTAATGTCGTGTACATTAACATCTGAATCAACTACTATTATCATCTTTGTTAATGCTAGTTGTCCTGTACCCCAAAGTCCCATCATTACTTTTTTTGCCTGTCCAGGATAGCGTTTTTTTATCGATACTATGGCAATTCCCTGAAACCATCCTGCTGGAGGCATAGAAAAGTCTACAACCTCTGGGTGAAACATCTGGATGAGTGGTAAAAATGACTGTTCTATAACCTTGCCAATATGTGCATCTTCCAATATTGGTTTACCTACAACAGTTGTCAGGTATATGGGGTCTTTGCGTGTCATTACACCTGTTATTGTAAATGTTGGATATTGCTCTACTGGGGTATAATATCCTGTGTGGTCCCCAAATGGTCCCTCATCTCTCAAATCTGTTGGGTCTACATATCCTTCAATTACGATCTCTGCATTTGCTGGCACATCCAAATCTATGGTGCGACATTTTACAGTTTCAATACCTTTACCACTTCTTACAATTCCTGAAAATAGATACTTGTCCATTCCTTCTGGTACTGGCGCTACTGCTGAAAATATTGTTGCAGGCTCACCCCCAATTACTATTGCAGCTGGTATCTTTTGACCTCTATCCTTATGTATGACTCCATGTGATGCACCGCGTTTGTGTTTTTGCCAGTGTATGATGCAATGTGTACTGTCAATTATCTGCATTCTGTATACGCCAAGATTTCTCACCCCTGTGTCTGGATGGCGTGTGGCCAACATACCGAATGTTATGAATTTTCCTGCATCATGAGGCCATGACTTTGTTATTGGTATGTCATCAAATGTAATACTTTTCGCACTTGTCGATACAACGGCAGTCACAGGGCCTGACTCTTCTGGCTCTTTTGGAAATGCTGATGCCATCTTTGAGAGTTCTGGCAGACTCTTTAATTTACCAAATAATCCTGATGGGATTTTTATCTTTGTCATGTCTGCTATACGTCTTCCAATTTCAGCATAATCTTTCGTATCTAATGCAATACTCATCCTATTCTCAGATCCGAACACATTGCCTAAAATGGGCATCTTGTATCCCTTTACATTTTCAAACAATATCGCTGGTCCATTATCATATGTAACGCGACGTAATATCTCTGCAATTTCCAAGTCAGTATCTACTTGCACTGATACGCGTTTGATCTCCTTGTGCTGCTCTAATATGTCTATGAGTTGACTTAATCCATCTATTGCCATATTGTACTTGTGTATGTGCCATGTATATGGATATGCACTGTGATGTTGGCGTGTAGTTAGTGCTTAGATCATAAACTTGGCTCATAACGATAACTAATTGTAATTTTTGTATGCAGAGTAGACGATAATCACAATTGCAACAAATTTGTTTCAGTTACCAGAAAATATAATCAAAAATCTACACGTGTAATATATGATACGGATAGATATGTAGAATATCATAAAAATATAATCGTCATATATTACATACCGTACCTACTAATCTAATACACTTACATCTCAGATTACACACATTCAAAAATAAACACACCTCAAAAATATTTGACATTTCCTATTCCTGTCAAGTTCAATCGTTATTAATAATTTAAAAATATGATACTATTAAATTAAAGTTTTATATAATTATTTTTATGTATATTGATTTGATTAAATAATTAATTAAATAACTATAATTTCATAAAATATTGTATAATTAAGTATGTAAAATGATTATAAACCATTAAAAATTTATTATTCATTTAATGAAATTATTACGCATGAATTCTTGTTTCAAAATCTTGTTCTTTTGAGTGGACTCTATTTTATACAACACATTATATTGCACACGTTTAATTTTTTAGATTTTATTTTTTTGCAATCACGTTCTCTTTGATTAGATATTTTTACTAGTTTTATTGAAACATGTTATGGAAATTGAAGATCACAACTCTGATAAAAAATGCCCTGTATGTCGTGGTGAGGGTACGATAAAGTTACTTGATACACAATGTACTTTTTGTAATGGAACTGGTGAGTATACTATGTCTGCCGAATCATATATGAAGACACATATATGTCAGTGTGTTCTTTTGGATAGAAAGACATGTCCATTGTGTGGTAAGAAATGTCATCATGACACTCCTAACAAACCAAAAATATTGCTCAGCCCAAGCTAATTATTTTATGTGTTTACACATTTTTATCTTGTTGTTCTTTAGATTGTGGTGCAATAATGTGCTTTGATATGTGTTGACCACATTCTAAAAATATTGTTGTAATTACATTATGTGGCAAGGCTTTGCCTTGTAAGTATTATTCAGAACTGATTGGAATTGCATATTGTATTTAATGTAGTATATATTCATATAAATTTATTATAATTATAATGGTGGCAATTCTGTTTTTTTGTCGTATCCACCAGAGCCGAATTTACAATAAAAACAGAGATCTGATTCCATGTATTTTAATTGCTCTACTTGAATGGCTCCTAACTTTAATGCAAGTTTTGTTAATATTTTGTATTTTAATGGCATGCCTGGTATTACTTCTTCGTAGTATACTCGATAGTGTTCAGGACAGAACCGAAGTTTCAATCGTGCTGGATCATTACCCTTATTTTGTTCATTTACTTGTTTCGTGTATCTAATCTGTTCACGTATGTATTCGTGTTTTGGACATGGACAATCTTTACCTCCCGGATGCTTGTATGCCGGCGTATTCTTCCAATCAAATCCTGGGTATTCACCCTCAAAATCATCCATATTATTCTTCATTGTGTTTGGCTTATTAAAGTATATAAAGCTTGATCGAAAATTAGTAAAATGATATAATCCTCAATGTGCACGTTATAAACTAAAGTAGTATATGTGAATATAATTACAGTGAAATTTTGCTTGTGAGATCATAAGAGATGATTAATTCACTATATGTTGTATTGATGTATACATGTTTTCAATTTTTGTATGTTTGAGATCAAAATATAGATAAACCCCACTTTCTGTATCTCGTCAATGGCAACTAGCAAAAAGATGACAAAAAAAGATCTTGAAGACAAGATTACTGAACTAGAATCAAAAATTGATCTTCTTGTCGCTGAGATAGGAAAAAATGTCACATCTGAGCAAAATACTGGAAAATCTTTGTCAACTACACCATCTACAAAACCCAAAGGAACACTTCCAAAAGGTTTTGAGGAAAAGAAACCAGAGCCAAAGAAACCAGCGCCTCAACCTAAAAAAACTACAAAACCCAAAGGAACACTTCCAAAAGGTTTTGAGGAAAAGAAACCAGAGCCAAAGAAACCAGAGCCTCAACCTAAAAAAACTACAAAACCCAAAGGAACACTTCCAAAAGGTTTTGAGGAAAAGAAACCAGAGCCAAAGAAACCAGAGCCTCAACCTAAAAAAACTACAAAACCCAAAGGAACACTTCCAAAAGGTTTTGAGGAAAAGAAACCAGAGCCAAAGAAACCCGAGCCTGCAAAGACGAGCTCACAACCTCCTGCAACAATCGAGTCTGCACTTGAAGATGCATACTACAACGCCCCTCAGACTGACTTTCACAAATACCGTGCTACCGTTACAGGATACACTCCTGCACCAAACCGGTATCATGTACGATTGACGGCGCCTGTAGGTACAGTTCCAACTGCAAATTGGAATGACCAAAAGGTAAAGGTTACGGGCTATACACAACCATCAAACCAATACTTTGCAACACGACAGAGACTCGCATATCACCCTCCTGAGAAACGATTTCGGAGTTTCAGTGGAGTTAATATGCATGTTGATGGCAATCTTGAAACTGTAGAACCGCTCGTGGAGACAACAACCAAAAAACCCAAAGGAACACTTCCCAAAGGATTCTAGGACTGTTTCTGTATTTTTCTATTTTTAATTATTTGTGTTTATTACACGTTGGTCCTTGTGTATACTCTATATTCTAAATGACGTATTAAATTTTTATTTATATATTTATATGAATAATTTTTTTATAATATATGTAGCATATATTATAAAATATTAATTGGACAATTTCTATTGATCGTGTAAACACACAATCTACAGCGACGCTTGCTATCTCTTTTAATCTTACCATATTCAAATGGTACATGTCGCTGTATGTATTGGCTTTAATGTATGACATGTCAATCTATAAAGACATATATTTATCTATTCAAATAATTGTATTATTTATATCCAAATATTGTTGCAATATTGAGTGGCATAATATATAATCATATTTATGTATAATAAAGGTCACGTTTTACAATGTTTTTTGTAATTGTACGTATCTATTTGTCTTAATTTTTATAAATAAACTATGACATCTGCATTTAATAATTATATACTTTGTTACATTGATTGCAACTTGTTAATTTTTGGTACTTGTAGATATATGGTCATGCTTAATTAATGGGGCGAAGCGGCATGTTGTTATAATTTTTAATCACAAATTTCAAAGTATTTTGCATCTGTTTTAGGTTTTAAAATGTCATTATATTTCACGTTTTAGTATTATTTTTTATAAAATTTAGAATACTGGACACGACACAAACAAAATGTAAATAAAGATCATTGATTGATTAAAATAAATGGCAAAAACCAGTACGTCTACAAAGACTAAACGTGCTACGACTTCACGTAATACCAAAAAAGATTTGGAGGCAAAGATTGCAGAGCTAGAGGCAAAACTGGCTGGACTCTCTGAACAGTTGGAGATGAAGCCTGAAACTGTAAAACCTTCTAGTGATAAACCAAAGTCTGATGTCAAAGAACCCGAAACTACCAAATCAAAACCCAAAGGAACACTTCCAAAAGGTTTTGAGGAAAAGAAACCAGAGCCAAAGAAACCAGAGCCTCAACCTAAAAAAACCACAAAACCCAAAGGAACACTTCCAAAAGGTTTTGAGGAAAAGAAACCAGAGCCAAAGAAACCAGAGCCTCAACCTAAAAAAACCACAAAACCCAAAGGAACACTTCCAAAAGGTTTTGAGGAAAAGAAACCAGAGCCAAAGAAACCAGAGCCTCAACCTAAAAAAACCACAAAACCCAAAGGAACACTTCCAAAAGGTTTTGAGGAAAAGAAACCAGAGCCAAAGAAACCAGAGCCTGCAAAGACGAGCTCACAACCTCCTGCAACAATCGAGTCTGCACTTGAAGATGCATACTACAACGCCCCTCAGACTGACTTTCACAAATACCGTGCTACCGTTACAGGATACACTCCTGCACCAAACCGGTATTATGTACGATTGACGGCGCCTGTAGGTACAGTTCCAACTGCAAATTGGAATGATCAAAAGGTAAAGGTTACGGGCTATACACAACCATCAAACCAATACTTTGCAACACGACAGAGACTCGCATACCATCCTCCTGAGAAACGATTTCGGAGTTTCAGTGGAATTGATATGAGCGTCAAAGGTATAACAACTTCCGCTTCTTCATCTAATACTGAGAAGCAGACTGCTCCACCTCCACCTCCACCTCCACCCAAATCATCATCACAGAATAATGATGACAAGTCTAACAAGCAGACACTAGCGGAATATGAAGCGGAGTATCTGGAACGACTATCTCGTAAAGAATCAGAGGACAAAGCCAAAGCAACGCAAGTAGAATCCACAACAACAAGTAAAATTCGTGGCACACTTCCTAAAGGATTTAAGCCTATACCAAAAGAACCTCCAAAGAAACCTAGAGGAACACTGCCAAAAGGCTTTTAAAAATACCCCCTTTTATTTGTCTTTTATTTTATTTTATTTTATAGATTCAAAATCTTTTAACACTTTCATAGCATGTCCTGCTGGTTTTACATTGCGGTATGTCTTGAATATGACTCCTTTCTCATTTACTAGAAATGTACTACGTTTCACACCTGTGTATTCACGCCCCATAAACACTTTCTTTCCCCATACATCAAATGCCTTTGAAACTATTTTCTCTTCATCTGATAATAATATGTATGGTATGTTTATTTTTTTGCAGAATTTGTCATGTGACTCAACGTTGTCTGGACTAATTCCGATTACCTCTACGTTATTTTTCTTGAACTCTTTGTACATTTTTGAAAACTCGTCTGCTTGAGTGGTACATCCTGGTGTAAAGTCTTTTGGATAAAAATATAATATGTATTTTTTACCTTGATAATCTTTTGACTGTACTGTGTTCCCCGATGCATCTTGTAACTTAAAGTTCGGAACAGTGTCACCTTCTGATATCATTATTATAATTGCAAATCTTATTTGTTTTATTCTTTTTGAACTAGTAGTGGTAAGTTGAATTATTGATGGTGCTTTTGATAATTTATACTCTGTTTAATTACTGATCTGATTACACATATTCTGAATTACTGCGAATCTTTATATCTAAATTCATAGGCGTTGTGATATGGCAAATCCCCGTGCATACCTTGCAGAGGCAATAGCAACATACGGACTCGTGTTCTTTGGACCTCTTTCAGTCATTTTGGCAATTGCCTCGTTTGGTGAAGAACTAACCACTCAATCTGTACTGTTTATATCTCTGGGACATGGTGGCGCTATTGCACTTATGATATATGCATTCGGTCACATATCTGGGGCACACATAAACCCAGCTGTTACTATTCCTATGATGATTACAAAAAAAATAGGTATTACAGATGGAATTGCTTACATTGCATCTCAGCTTGTTGGCGCCGTTGCCGCTGCTGCTACCTTGAAAGCAATATTGCCTGAATTGGGTGCAAAGGTGAACTTTGCCACACAGGGTGGACCAAGTGATTTGATAAATAATAGTATTGCCTCTGGATTTGTTATTGAAGCTATATTGACATTCTTTTTGGTTACTGTGATATTTATGACAGCAGTACACAAGAGGGCATCTCCTGGATGGCATGGTTTTGCAATTGGTGGAATGGTATTTCTTATACATTTGATTGCAGTACCACTAACTGGTGCGTCTGTCAATCCTGCTAGAACGTTTGGGCCTGCTTTTATATCTGGATTTTGGGAATTTCACTGGTTATACTGGGCCGCTCCCATACTCGGTGGTATTATAGCTGGATTGATAATGAACTATGTGTTTGTCAAAAAGGCTGATGAGGAACAGATTGTCGATTGAGTAAAACTTGTAAAAACAAAGTCAAACAATACATGGTTAAAAATCAGTGTTAATTTTCCACAGATCGCCGTAATGTAAACTTGTATGTTTTATCATAATTGTGGTGTCCAAAAACAAGTTCACTTTTTAATACTAATCGTGAGTGTTGATGTCTGGTTGTAATATTGTGTACTGGCTTGTATACGTGGTATCTGTGTATGATCATCTATGTGTGTGTTTTGCGTTCAAGGCTGCAACACGCTCTGTCTAGGGGAAGTGTGTGTATGAGTTGAAAAGGAGGAGATGAGCGGGGGAGGGGGGAAGGGGGAGGAGGAGATAAAGAGATGCACGGTTGTGTAGTACAAGATACTGTAAGATCATACGTATGCCGGGTATGGTGCGCGTTCATACTATAGAACATGTTGGCAGTCCGGACTGGGTTAGGCGTGACAATATCTCTAATACATATTTTGTATGCACATTTCACGACAGTTATTTTGGTGTGATTGTTTATAATTTACAACTGTAGATTTTTAATGCGACAACATGATATGTGTTTTGGTGTGAACCAAGTTCATTGGATACAACAATGAAATACATACTTGTATTTGGTTATATTCCTATCTGTATATCGAATATCGTGCATGCGATACATTTGGCTAGGCGTTATTTTCGAATGATCATATCAATCATGGAAATTGGCTCACACGTGTTTTGTAGCCAGTACAGAAACTGTCTCATTTCTTTGCAGGCCGTCCATGACGGTCTCAATTGTCTTTGCATGCTCTCCATACTTTCAATGAGAGGCTTACAGTCCAGAGATAGAAATAGAGGTGGAATGGATGTACGTATGGCAAACATGAATGTTGTCATCACCTGATGACGATTAAATTTTACAATGGTCATATAATGTTTTATCTGGAATACAGTAATACGGCACATTAATCTGCAAGAGCGTGCATGTGGAATGTATGGGGCAGTGTGTAGTGGTAGCGGCAGGCATCATTATATTATGCATGATTGGGGGCATGGCAGCAGGTGTGGTGATACATGAGGTAGGGCACTATGCGGCATGCAGGCATCTCGGATATGAGTCTGGAGGGATTACCATTATACTGCATAAATCCTCGCACATGTGCATCTATGACAGATCAATTGAGTCGACTGTATTCTATGAAGACATGCACGTCGTGCGCGCGGCAGGCGGGGCTGTGGCTGTTGCTGTGTTTGGTGTGGCCGTTGCAGTCTTTTTGCTCGTGCAGACCCGCCTCCGTCCCGGATGCGGCTGCATATGCAGACGCGTACGCTTGTTTTTGCTTGCAGGACTTGTGTCGCAAATAATCAACTTGGTCATGGAGGCGGGCCTTGCCGCTACATGGTATAACGACTACACGCGTGCAGTAGGTGTACTACTCGGGGTAGTTATAGTACTGTTACTTGAGCGCCACCAGTTTCCAAAGAGTCACCTATCACATTAATATGAATCACAATCTACGGATAATGACAAAACTACACCCTCTACTAATATGGACATCACAATGTAGGTGTTATGTGTCGGACTGTGCGTACTACAATCGAGGTGTGGAAAATCTGCGTCATACTGCTCATAGTGTATGAATAGTAACAGTAGTACACTGGATCCGAATATTCATGGTTGTAATATTTTAATCTACAAACCATGCATATTATTATTATTATATTATTATCATAAACAACAACAAGTAAATTCACAGAGAGTGCCAAGGCATGCTTGTCAGATGTTTGCCCCCAAGAGATGCCTGTATACATTAATATAAATACGAGCATATCGTTGTATGTACAGTGAGCCATAGTTTAATTATATTTCTTCTCGTAGTTGTAACCCTCTCATCAGCCATTATCATGCACGAAGATGCGGCCGCCACAACCGATGTAGAGTTTACTGATGAAGAGACACGGTGGCTAGAGCAGAATCCCACTATAGTCATGGGATACAATCCAGACTGGGCCCCGTACGAGTATATTGACGAGGATGGCATACTTTCAGGCGTCTCAGCTGCAATTGCAGAACGCTTTGAGGAGATCTCAGGCGCGCAGTTTGTACAGGCAGATGGAATCGAGGTGTGGGATGACAACCTAATCGGCATAAGAAATGGCAGTATTGATGTGTTGTTTACCTCTTGGGCAGAGAGATCGCCTCAGCGTGAATCATTTATGGACTTTACAGAGACGTGGTATTACATACCCACTGATATAATAGTAAAAAAATCTGATATTGGAAAGATAAATCCGGATAACTGGTACCAGTACAAGGTGGTTATTGCTACAGGATATTCTGTGGATGTGTGGTTGGAGGAGAACGCGCCAGAGCTTGTCTACATCACCGCCGACACACCCCTCGAGGCGCTTGAGATGGTCTCAGACGGTAGGGCAGATGTATACCTTGAACCGTGGGATGGTGCAAACCACCGCGCCATTGCAAACGGAATAACTGGGTTAGCAGACGCGGGCCCACTGGGAGATAATTTTGAAGTCACAATAGGGTATGCAGAGGGTAATGTTGTCTTTGGATCCATCATGCAAAAAATGCTCGATGCACTAGAGGATGAAAAACAACAGATCATATCAGATGCAATCAATCGCAGCTTTGCAGCGCTCAGATCTATGCCGATGTGCAGGTAGACAAAAAGAGGTTACGCGCTTAGACACCAAGAGTCCCACGAGGAACCACTACTCAGGAATATCTCATGTTACGGGTTGTTGCGATGTGTTGTTACTAGTGGATGAATGGATGAAGATGTGTGTGGAGTGGAAAGAACGAGGGGAAATGTATCAGTAGTGCGCATGCATTCTGCAACGTATCAACTCAAATCAAATCGGCAGTCACAAACGGTACCGGGACTTTGCTATGGTCGACAAAACAAAAGATATATTAAACTAAGTGCGCGCTTAATTTAATCCTAAAACGAAGAGCCCAAAGTAATCATGAATGGTGTGCGCGCATGACCGTGGCGCAGACTGTCAGGTGCAAAGCCTGCAATGGCACAGGTGTGGCAATGATGGCAGATGGCAGGTGCAGAGAATCGTCCCGAATACGTTGCTGCGCAGAGAGGTGTCCAGGGCATGAGGTGCAGTTGTAGAACATGAGCAATTTTTGAAGAGTATCTATGAGACGTTGAATAGTCCTAAAACAAGTTCACTCAAGTGGATAAGCCCATGTGGACAGTTCTGGACTAAACCGAGTAAACAAAGTATGTCATTGTTGCAGTGGAAATGAAGGTGTGGGGATCGGGAACCAAAAGAGATGTTATACAGGGCCATACCAAAAGAGAACAAAGTATCGTTATATCAAAAGTCGTAGAGTTGTAATAGTGAGAAAACTAGATGTGGCAAAAGTAGAGTGGATACTTGTCGAAAAGCGTAAAGGCACAAAGAACCAGATCATTGCAGACTCCATGGGAAACACTGTAAGGTGGGTCCAAAAGATATGTGCCAGATATGGAAATTTAAATCAAATTACGTACCCTCTACAATAATCAATGCCGCAAACGCTACACGTTCAGGGGCCAGAATACTAGAAGATGTAATCGAGAGTCAAACCGGAGTTCATATACCACACAACACATTACACATGGTGTTGATAGAACACGGATTTGCCTCTGAGGAACCAAAGAAGAAGAACAGGCGGAAATGGATACGTTATGAGCGTGAACACACAAACTCTATGTGGCACACAGATTACAAACAGATTGATGATGGAAGATGGTTCATATCTTACCAAGATGATGCTTCTTGATTCATAACAGGTTATGGAGTATTTGATAATGCAACTACTGATAATGCCATAACTGTACTTGAAGACGCAATCAAAAAACACGGCAAGCCCGCATCAATCTTAACTGATCATGGATCTCAGTTCTTTGCAAATGAATCCAAAACAAGGCAGTGTGGTGAATCCGACTATGAAAAGAAATTAGCCGAGCTTGACATAAAACACATACTCGCACGCATCCGTCACCCATAGACAAACGGCAAGATTGAACGAATGCATGGTGAGCTACAACGCAAGCTGTCACGGTTTGCCAGTGTCATTGAACCTAGAGGCTGCGGATCACCAATCAAAAGTACTCAGCTGGAGACTGATCCTGTGGCTCGATTTATACGATGGTATAGCGACGAGCATAAGTTTCTGTACAGTGGATTTTTGTGATTTCGTGCCTGAAATAATCACATGTGGCAAAGTCCAATTGTGAAAACGTTACATGAAACCACAATATGACTATTTTTATGTTCAAAATTATGGCAATATGTTGCAATATGCACAATCATACATCAAAAAATGGAATACAATTCAAGATTGAGATGGATGACTACGATGTGTGCTTACGCGTAGTGATAACCATGTTGAGAGAAGATGTACCTGAGCAATAATGCAATTTCATATTGCTAGTTTGTCTTTTTCTTTTTTGTTTTTGTTGTTGTTGCTATCGGGACAGTTATGTTACATTCCTCTGCTTCAGAACTCAGTTCACCTTCCAATCTGACGATTGGACGCATTACCCCTTTGGGCGGTTTTCGTTTCCAGAATTTGGTAAAATTATAATCAAACATGTATTCGTTGATAAATTTGAATACTGCTTCTTTGTGTGCATCAACAGTTGCATATCTTATAGAATTGTTGATTGATAATTTGAGTACGCCCCACAGTTCCTCAACAGGATTTAGGTACGGATGCCCTACTGGATACCACACTAACATAATGTCCGGGTGGTTTTTGAAATATTTCATTGCATCATTTGAGGTGTGATATGTTGCTCTGTCAAGAACAAGCACCATCTTTCCAATTTTTTGATACATACGATCAACATGCTCCAAAAATGAGGCAGTGTTTGCAGTGCTACAGGAATTATAGAATAATTTTCCAGTTGATGTCATTGAACACAGCATGCTGAATCTATGATGATTCCCACTCCAAAACGAGTATATGCGTACTCCCACTTTTGACCAAAACTTACGTGACCTCTCAGAATCTCGAATGTGTGATTCATCCATTGTCACTATTGTGTGTCCTTTTTTGCTAAACTTTTCTAGCGTTTTAAAGAGTCGATATCTCCAGACTCGAACAGTTGTCATCTTGGCACGATTGATCTCAATTGGTTCTGTCTTTTTCTTTGAGCACTTCCACTGTCTCATGTATCTTCGAACTTGTGTTATACTTAGCCTCGTACCGGACAACTCAAATATCGTAAGCGTTCAGGTCTAATTATTGATGATCATAAATAGGCACGCCTGTTCCGATCACATAGCATGATATTAAATATACAAATAACATTTATAAGGAGATATCGCTATTTGTCATTGACTTACAAAAATGACAAATAGAAACATCAACAATGCAATATTGTACAATGGGAATTTAACCATGATACATGCGATCAGATGGGAGGTACAAGTGTAATGCCTTTAGAGATTGATCGCATACGTGCCGAAAGAGACGCGGCGTACTGCACGATTGGTGAATTAAACGACAAGGTTGTAGGATTGTCGGATATGATTGGCTATATGAAAGAGAGAGATGTTGCATTAAATCAAGACATGGTTCGTTTGCGCAATGATAATGCAAAGTTAAATCAAGAAAAGACAGCAGTTGAGAATGGCAAACCAAGCAGAAAAAAGGCAGCAGAGATTGTTCAAGAGTACAATGGAGGTGGCAGTGGAGACCATATTAGGTCTTGTAGCAAAAATTCAAAACAAAGACGAGTTGGCAGAGAGATTAAAGGTAGAATTATCAGGACTGCAACAAAAATTTGCAATAGAATATGGATATAATGGCAGTCCATCCAAATCCAAGCCATATGGTGACAAACGTGCAAAGTTTCAAAAAGAACTTGCAACTCATCTGACCAAAAAGCGTAACGAGTCTGTGAGTAGCAGTGACACGAACAGTGGGGATGTGACAAGTGGGGATGTGACAAGTGGGGATGTGACAAGTGGGGATAGTGATCTGTTACAAAAACTGCCAAAAAACCCCGGAGGCCAACCAGGTCATGTTGGCAAGTCACGTGAGGGCAAGTGCGAGAAAACCATACTTTTTAAAGTTGGATTGAGTGCATGCTGTGGCAGAGCAGACATGATTCAGGGTTCGTGTGTGCGCAAAAGAGTGTTTGGCCAAGATGTCGATGGTGTATGGCGTACTCTGATGTACGTGTGGTATCATGAAATATGCCCACAATGCGGTCAAGAATACGTACCTGATACAGATGCAATCAGCGGATCTGCATTTTTGCCAAATGAGCGTGCATTGATAAACATGTACAACAACGGCGGCACTAGTGTACGTACTGCACAAGGTTACATCAAAGATAGAGAACACCTGCACATATCGATCGGTGCCATGTCAAACTGCGTCAGTGCAACTGCAAATTTAGTTGATAGTCGAATTATACACTCGCCAATTGAAAAACCACTTGTAATCGATGAAGATGACTTGCGTATATGTCGGATGCCTATTGAGCCTGCAGGCGGTTGGAAAGTGGGCAAGGGTGCAGACATTTTAGATGATTATGATGCAGATGACCGTACTAGAGAGAACACGTATGCCCAAAGCGAGGCACTTCAAACTCGTTACAGTACAGTCTGGACATCATCTGTCACACAACCACATAACGTGCATATCATGGAAGTGGCATCCATGCAACCATACAGTAAAAGCGACGAGTCACCGCACAAAGTCAAAAAAGACAACATACAGATGCTAACTGCCAATACAAACAAAACAGAGCATTACAAGGCAGTAGAACACAAATATGTCGCTGAGATGCAGATGTTTCTAGAGTGGGGCACAAACAGACCAAATGTTCGTGACGGATACCAAGGATACTCTTGGCACAACTTTGATTTTCAACGATGTACAGTACACATATCGCGCAAAGTAGAAGATGCTGCAATAGACAATGAGTTTGATTCTCCAGAATGCACCAGACACATACTTCTCAGTGAGATATTTGTAGATGCCAAAGCAAGCGCAAAATCATTCACCGCATATGCCGGGGGACCAATGCAGAGTGCATGTGACCTAAACATCATAAAAGAAAAAGGATTGGATCAATCCGTACAACAAACAATAGCCCAACTCTTGGCAAAATATGACAAAGTATCAAACATGATAGAGGATACGGCTGCCACTACACTGAAAAATGCAAGAGAAAATGTATTTACAGGCATCAAATACCCCGGAGTCCCACTACACAACAATGACACAGAGCATAATGTACGCGATGTCCTTGTGTCCAAAAGTAAAAGAAAAGGACCATTTCCAAACTGGACTGCAGCACGCAACTTTGGCAGACTGCAGACATTCTTTAGAACTTGTAGAAAAAACGGAACATCTGCATACGATGCGATCATCAAAATGTCTGCAGATAAAGCTTGGGACATCTTCACATCTGGAATACCTCCGCCGATAATGATAAACACAAAGCAATCTACTGAAGACAGTATACGTCCGTAACTATCAAAGTATGATTGCAAGGAATTCCACGGTTTCATGCGGACTCTACGTTGCCGCACGACATGTCATAATATGACTAAATAACAAAAATTTATTCATCTACATGGTCAACTTACCTGCATCATTTAATCACAACACCTAAAATTTTACATCATATCAACTGCTAAAATTTACATGACTCACAATTCGGATTATCACACCCATCACCTTACATCTAGACACACTCGATTCTGGATTATCCTATGTGATATCATTAATTGACCCGTGCTGGCGTGCCTGCTTATGATCACCAATAATTAGACCTGAACGCTTACCAAATATCTTATCAGATATTTCAATAGATTCAAAACCTTTGCCATCACACCATTGTCTTACTTTATCAAGTATGGCTCTGTCAACTTTTGTCGGGCATCCTGATCTGGGTTTGTCTGATAATGCATCTCGAATGCCTTTTGGTGTCTTTCTTGCAGCCTTTAATCTGTGCCACCACATTGAAACTGTTCTTCTATCGCAGCTGTGTTTTCGTCCAGTATCACTAAATGTACCCAAACTAAAAAACAAAATCAACATACACAATCTGCGTACGACACGACCGTCTTTTTCGGTTTTTCTTATCTTCGACAACTGCTCACGCATGTCCATACTCTAGTAAATAAATTGATCATTTAAAACTTTCCTAAAATTAGGCACGCCTAAGCGTGCCGCAAAATTTTTGCGGTAACGCAGCATATTTGTCAATTACAAACTAGCAAAGTATAAAGTACTAATTTTTTGGGCATGGTACACACACTGCGCTTATTACAATGCACACCTGAAATGTTTCTATTCATATTAAAAACAGATGTAACGTTTTCAAAATACAATATTTTTACATATGATCTTTTCAGGCATAAAATCGTGTAAAATTGGTGTACATGGACTTATGCTCGTCGCTATACAACTATAACAGACCACACGAATCCCTAGACTGGAATGTGCTAGAAACCCCTGGCACAGGCATAATAGTTTCATTAAAGATCCGATAGTTTTCTAATATTTTGTATTCATAATATGTATTCAACTTCGAGATGAATATCAATCAAAATATCGGATCTTTAATCATATCAGTATGCATTGCAGGTGCCATAACTACACTGAACTCGATTAAATGGACAGTCGCATCGCAAACTGTGCAATCTGTTGTATGTGGTGTCGCTTGGTTCATTTGGAATGAGATGTCAGTGTGAGGCCAATGTAGGTGGAAAAAAGATGTGCAAGCATGTGGTGGGGGGCATGTATACAAGCTCTTAGACAAAGAGTGGTGGTGCGGGCGCAGAAAAAAAGGATACAAATTAGGCGCAAAAAATTGAAATGTCAGTATCCAAAATGCAGATCCAAAGATGTAGCGGGATTGGGAGAGTGCAAGCAGGAGAAAAAGATGTGAGGCAATACAGTGTCACAAGTGTGTCCGTACATTCTTCGGAATGGAAGGGTTCAAGGGGCGACATTTTAATGCATCCGTAATAGCAAGGGCGGCGTTTGCAAGAGAACCGATGTAACCGTTCAACCCCCGTACCTGCGCCAGACATTAGACGGTGAATTTGTGCCTAAATTTTGGAAGGAGTTGAACGGTTACGAACCGATCATAGAAACACTAATAACGTAGGCACTATATTGACAAATAGATTGAATACGAATATGATAATTACTGTACTGGTTGTATTGGCTGCAGTAGTGTCCGGTACGGTTTACCAAGACGCAAGCGCAGCTACATTTACAAGCGCAGAGCAGGCTTGGCTCGATAATAACCCGAATGTATATGTGGGCTCTTCCATATGGACGCCGTATGAGTATGTGGATGAAAATGGCAACTTGGCTGGAGTCACTGCCGATATTGCAGATCGGTTCTCAGAGATAACAGGATCAAATTTTGTGGCGCATGACACGGCAGCGGGCAATTGGGACGCAACCTTGACCGGACTTAGAGACGGCACCGTCGATGTGGCCTTTATGATTGAAGACACCGGAGGTTCTAACAGGGCCGATATTAGTTTCACTGATGCATGGTTTCATATCCCCACCCATGTCATAGTTCGGGACGGCGACCGTACGACGACCGCAGGCAACTTGGCAAGCAAAAGCATCGTGACCGTGCGGGATTACGCGGTAAATGCATGGCTTACAGATCAAGGTATACAATTTACCGAAGTTGACAGCACCGCAGAGGCTCTGCGACTCGTAGCGGCAGGTGACCATGACGCGCACATTGAGAACTGGAACGTCGCATACCGCATTGCCGCAGACGCTGGAGTGTCAGGACTTGTAAATAACGGGCCGTCAGGACACACATACGCTCTTTCAATAGGCTATCCCGAAAATAACGCTCTTTTGGGTAGCATTTTGCAAAAAACTCTGGGTGACATAGCAGAGGCCGAGGTGCAGTTAATCGTTGATTCTGTAGTTCTTCGTAGTAATGCAGACCTTGTTATACAATCATTTACCGAACAAGAAAAGTCGTGGATTGCGCAGAATCCAAGTATAAGTGTAGGATCATCTATCTGGCCGCCGTACGAGTATGTGGATGATGCAGGTAACCTAAAAGGTGTCGCGGCCGCAATTGCTGACCGTTTCTCGGCGATAACAGGCTCTGCATTTGTGGCATCTGATGCGGCAGGGGACTGGGAGCAAACACTGGACGGACTTATAGACGGTTCTGTCGGCGTTACGTTCATGATCGCGGACACTGGACCTTCTGATAATCGCAGGGCAGGTATTGCGTACACTGAACCTTGGCTTTATGTGGATACCCATATTATAGTCCGGGACGGCGACCGTACGACGACCGCAGACAACTTGGCAAGCAAAAGTATCGTGACCGTGCGCAATTATGCTGTAAACAGCTGGCTTACTGATCAGGGCATACCATTTACCGAAGTTGACAGCACCGCAGAGGCCCTACGGCTCGTGGCGGCAGGTGACCATGATGCGCACATTGAGAACTGGAACATCGCACACCACATTGCCGCAGACGCGGGTGTTTCTGGCCTTGCAAACAACGGGCCGTCGGGATATGAATACGCGCTCTCGATAGGATACGATGCAGACAATGCGGTTCTTGGTAGTATTTTGCAAAAAGTACTGTACGGAATCCAGGGTGAACGGGACGGGTTGGTTGTAGATGCCATAAGCCGTAGCGTTGCCGAACTTAGCAGCAGCACAGTACGCACTTGCAGGTAAACATTGATTAGTTCCTACATTGCAAATTTGTGATGTATGGTCATCTCATTATTATCTGATTGGTTGTTATCAGGTGATTGTTGTTCCGGATGTTAGTTTTCCACTTGTTGTGTTCCTCCGTTTAGATTCAGGCATACTCTGCAGATATTTTTGATAAAGTTATGCCTGCTGGCAGGGTCGATAGATAATTGTGTGCATTCAGGATTTTTAGTAGTATGTTAGGCGTGTTAGAATTAAGCTTCTTCTGCATCCACGCGTATATAGTGACGTCCATAAATTCTGGCATAGATCAAAGTCACGAATCGGTTACAAATAATCTATGAACATTTTCTATAAATACGTGACATAACCGCAAGTACGGCGCGTAACTGACTCTCTAGGAGGAAAAATCAAAAATATGTTCATTTCTAGTTACAATTGAATAGTCCTAAAACAAGTTCACCCCTATATCCAAGTAGTTAATAGGAATCAGCATCATTTCATATCACCTCATATCATGATTTTTATGAGTATTTCCACTCACGAACAAGTCTCGTAATGGTGTCTTTTTGAGGTTGTGTTGTGATTTGTACATTACAGATGTTCCCCAGTTATTTGGAATTGTGATTTTTCAGTATCTATCATGGGTGATTTTTTCCGCTCAAATGCCTACTGATATGATTAAAGATCCGGATATTTTGATTGATATTTATCTCGAAGTTGAGTACATATTATGAATACAAAATATTAGAAAACTATCAGATCTTTAATGAAACTATTATGCATGCAATCCGAATGCCTGTTTTCCTAATTGCATCAATCTGAGCCTTGGAGCGTCTCTGCTTGCCAGACTTGGTTGTCATTTCTGTGTAAACCCATCTTTATGACTGATATAATCATTCAAAAATAACTCCTAGCCAAATGCACCATATGTACGATACGCAATATACAGGCAGAAATGTGACCAATATGAGTATATAATTTCATTATTGCATCCAAAGCGTTTGGTTCACACTCATTTCCTACTAGTGTTTTTGATCTTAATTGGGTAGTTTCGCCTACCACTTTTTCTTCCTGAACTGTTTTTTGTATCATTGTACATATATTACCAATTGGATATATAAGTAGGGGTGAGTGCAATCCGATATCAGTGACGTTATAATGTTGGACTGAGAACAACAAACATGACTAAATGGGCTGCCAATACCTAACTGAATTCCAAGTATCCATAACCCACAACGTGAAAAGGGGTTTACCAGTTACTCGTACATTCCAAAGACGGTCCTTGCCAAACTTGGTAACCCAGAGGGTTTGAAGTTTATCATACGTGGCGACAAAATACTAGTTACGTGTCCGGATTGACTGCAATGGTTCAAATCTACATTAATTGTCACCAACCGCGTTTGCAGGAGAATTGAATATTCTGCACATCTAATAGATCTAAGGTCGGCGACCAAAAAGCAGTCTACGGCAGAGATTGAAGGGCATAGACGCAATCGAGGCGACAGGGACGTGGAGCGTCATGGCGGGATTGGGCGCCGTCGGCATAGTGGTGGCCGTGTGGGTCTGGTATCGGGACTTTCCAGCCGCCGGGAGCCACTTCAAAGAAGTCCGCGCTTCACACCCGTATCACGTATTCGCAACAGTACCACAAAGCATGACATTTAATTAGCCGTTTTTTCTAGGGTAGGAAAATGATAAAGTCAGTAATCCTGTGGACGTCACAGAATTTGGATGCAGCGTTCCGCCGCCCGCATTCTGCACGTGTAGTGGGAAGAATATGTGAGAAGCGTTGCCGCCGTGCCGCTTTCTGTGGCTTCTTGGCCGGCTTTTGGCCTGCGCGGGAGCCGGATGTGGTGTTAGGGGGGGGGGGGTGAGTGAGAAGCGTTGGGCGCCGCGTTAGACTGCACCATGCGCGCCGTGACACTCCTGGTTGCTGCGTCCGCCGTTGCAGTCGCGTCCACCCTGTTTGTGCCGTACGGCGGCGAGGCGTATGCGTCCTCCTTTGCATACAACTTTGACTACTCTTTTCGTGGTCCGCTTGACGTAGCCTCCAACTCGACGCACACATTTGTGCTGGACGGCACCGGTAACAACGCCAAGAAAGTTATCATATTTGACGAACGCGGCTCATTCGTCTCGGAGTTTGACGTCTCTGCACAAGCACGAGTCCTTACAGTCACCCACGATAAGGTGTTTGTGATGACCGACTACAATGCACTTAATTTCAATTTCTCCCTTTTTGAGCGGCTCGAAGTATATGATCATTCAGGGAAACAACTGTTCGTTTACCCAAAGATTGGACAGAAGATGGATGAGACTCCGAGAGGTTACTTTAATGATGTTCTAGGCATGGACTCCAACGGCACGCACGTCTTTGTGACGGACACACATCGGGACTACGTCACGGTACTCGACGCAACCACCAACAATGAAGATAAAATCCGGTCATCGGCAGGTATTTTGTCCCACTCCTCCTTGCGCGATCCACACGCGGTCGCGGCCAACACCAATCACGTCTTTGTGACGGATACCGCTGGCGACATGGTGCACATCTTCGACGTCGGCACGGGGAGTCACGTCTCAAGCTTCGGCAGCACCGGCACCGACCCCGGGCAGTTCCAGAATCCCACGGGAATCGCGGTCAATCGTGAGCACATCATGGTGATGGACTCTGAGCGCAAGGACGTCCAGCTGTTTGACCTGTCCGGAAAATACGCGGGCGCGTTCAACCACGCGGGCGCGGGGCAACTACACGATCCGACCGGCATCACAACGGTCGGGTTCCACACCTTTGTGGCGGACACCGGGGGCGGTGACGCAGTCAGAGCGTTTGTCAACTATCCGTACGCGTTTACAGGTGATACAGTCAAGGGCGACGGCGACGGACAGTTCCAGAGGATCCAGTCCATTGCAACCAACTCCGAGAATATATTTGTGCTCGACGTGGAGCGCAAGGACGTACAGGTGTTCGACGGGAACGGCACCTATGTCTCAACGATCGGCGGCCCCGGCACCGGAGACGGGCAACTCCAGAGTCCGGTGTCCGTCGCGGCCAACTCAGAGTTTGTGTTCGTGTTGGATAGTCATCAGAAAAAAGAGATCCATAAATTCCGCACCGACGGAGAGTATGTCGAATCGTTCGGCCAGAAAGGCCGCGGCGATAAAGACTTTCGGTCCCCCTCGTATATCGCGGCCAACTCCACGCACGTCTTCGTAACGGATGGACTCAAGGACAAAGTCATGATATTTGACACCGACGGAGAGTATGTCGAATCGTTCGGCGTTAAGGGCACCGGCAACGGGCAGCTTAGTAACCCGTCTGCCGTCGCGACCAACTCCGCGCACATACTGGTGGCCGACCGTAGCCGGGATGTCGTGCTGGTGTATGACTCTTCGGGGATATTTGTCGATGAGTTCGACGGTCCCGGCGACGACGTGTATTTTGGGAGCGTGCGCGGCATGGCGTCCGGCCCAATGCACACGTTCACGGTGGATGCCCCGAACCACAGGGTGTCTGTGTTCGACCTCTCTGGAGAATACGTCTCGGAACGTCAAGTCACTGGCACGGGGCTTGATCCGTTCGGCGACCCGTACGACATCGTGATCCATGACAAGTACGTACTCGTGGCCGACCGTGATCTACCGTACGTGGTCAAGATCGACCGCCTGATGCTCCTCGACACGACGCCTCCATCCTTCACCTCTGCCGCCGTCCTGACGTTTGCCGAGGGTGGGACAAACGAGCACAAGTTTACCGCAGACGAGGACGGCGTCACGTTTGCAATCCTCACCCACAACGTGACCGGCACGCCGCTGCCGTCGATAGAACAGGACACGCTGTCCTGGACGCCGTCTGACTCTCACGGCGGAGACACGTATAACGTGACGGTGCGGGCCACGGACCCGTCTGACAACCATGGCATCCAGCACCTGATGATCACCGTACTGGACACGAACACTCCGCCGGTGCTAGGGGAGATCATGGTGCCGGCTGCCCCGATCAGCGCAGAGCTTGTGATAGAGTTGTCGGCCACCGACGTGGACATCCCGGAAGATACGCTGACGTTTGCACACAACCACACGTCCGGCGAGATACGTTCCACCGGAGACCTGACCGCCGTGTTTGCATGGACGCCGACGCCTGCCGACGCGGATGTTCACGTGATCAGGTTCTCCGTATCCGACGGCGAGTACACTGACTTTGAGGACGTCAAGGTAAGGGTTTCTGACTCGACTGCCTTTTTTGCATACAATCTTAACGACACATTCAGTGATCCGCGCGACGTGGACTCCAACTCCACGCATGTGTTCGTGATGGATCGCTCAAACCAACGCATCAAAATATACGACGCGCAGGGACAGCCTGCATCGTCATTTATCACCGGCGCCGGCATGATCAGCTTCGCAGTTACATCAGATAAAGTATTCGTGGCGTTTCCAGTAAGCGGAATTGAGAATCAATTTGGTGTAAAATACCAGCAAATCAGGATATACAACCATTCCGGCACCAAACTGAGTGAGTTTGAGGGAGGGTTCGTACAAAAGGGACACAGTCCGCCCGACGGGGCCTTTCAACAAATCCGGAGGATGTCCGCCAACGACGCGCACCTGTTTGTGACCGACACCTACCAAATCGACGTGCAGGTGTTTAACCACAACGGCGGTTTTGTGGGCACTCTTGCACACAACTCACTGGGCAGCCCGAATGCCGTCACGGCCACATCCGCGCACGTCTTTGTGACTGACGCGCTTGCTGACAGAGTGCACATCTTTGACGCCGGCACGAGGAGTCACGTCTCAAGCTTCGGCAGCACCGGCACCGGCCCCGGGCAGTTCGATAACCCCGCGGGCATCGCCGCCAACCCGGTGCACATCATGGTGATGGATTCTGGCCGCGACGACGTCCAGATGTTTGACCTGTCCGGACGCTATGCAGGCGCGTTTACCCACACGGGCGCGGGGCAGCTGCACGATCCGACCGGCATCACGACAGTCGGGTTCCACACCTTTGTGGCGGACACTGGAGGCGGCGACGCGGTCAGGGTGTTTGACAATTACCCGTACGCGTTTGCAGGCGATATAGTCAAGGGCGACGGCGACGGGCAGTTCAAAAAGATCCGCTCGGTCGCGACCAACTCCGAGAACGTGTTCGTGCTCGACGCGGAGCGCAAGGACGTGCAGGTGCTCGACGGGAACGGCAATTATGTCTCAAAGATCGGCGGCCCCGGCACCGGCGACGGGAGTTTTACGGTTCCGGTGTCCGTCGCGGCCAACTCTGAGTTCGTGTTCGTGGCAGACTCCAACAGGGACGACGTCCAGATATTTGACACCGACGGTACTTTTGTAGGCAAGTTCGGCGGCAGACACGGGACGGATCCCGGCAAGTTCCAATCCCCTGCGTATATCGCGGCCAACTCCACACACGTCTTCGTAACGGATGTCCGCAGGGACGACGTCCAGATATTTTACGCCAACGGGACCTTTATCTCAAAGTTCGGCGATAAGGGCGTCGGCCACGGGCAGCTCCAATACCCGTCTGCCGTCGCGGCCAACTCCACACACATACTGGTGGCCGACCGCGACAGGGACGTCGTGCTGGTGTTTGACTCTTCGGGAAGGTTTGTCTCGGAGTTTGGCAAGCAGGGCAGGGGCGACGGCGCGTTTGAGGATGTGCGCGGCATGGCGCCCGGCTCCCCGCACATGTTCATGGTGGATTCCGAAAACCACAGGGTGTCTGTGTTTGCACCCTCGGGAATCTTCGGCACGCAGTATGGGGGCGAAGGCACGGGGCTTGATCCGTTCGGCGACCCGTACGACATCGTGATCCATGACAAGTACGTGCTCGTGGCCGACCGCGATCTCCCGTACGTGGCCAAGATCGACCTCTCGGAGTTCGCATTTGACACGACGCCACCGACGCTCGTCATATCAGATATAACAGTAGGCGCCACAGATATCGAGACCACAGTCAACCTCGGATTCCCATCGATCTCAGATGAGTATGGCGGTCCATATGTAGTGACGCACAATGTCACGGGGGCACACGAGGTCGCCACTGCCGCAGTCAACGCGTCGTTTAGGGTGGGCACCCACGTGATACAGTGGAGCGCCACGGATTCATCGGGAAACAGAGGCACCGCTGAGCAGCGTGTGACGGTCTCAGATACGACACCACCGTATGATTTGCGACTAAAAGGCGACGACCCAGTTTCCATACATATCGGGACCCCGTACACTGACGCGGGCATATATTGCTTTGACACGTTTGATCTCTCTCCAATGACTACGGACAACAGCAGCTTGATAGACGCGTCCGTGGCCGGAACGTACCGGATTGCGTACTCGTGTCAGGACGCCTCCGGCAACGAAGCCGAACAGCAAGTATTCAGGACCGTTATAGTACTTGGGACGCCGGCCGCGCCCGCGGGACTGACCACCTCCCCTGGCAACGCGCAGGTTGTGCTGTCGTGGACCGAACCCGATGACGGCGGCTCTCCGGTCACCGGCTATATGGTAGAGTACAGCTCCGATGGCGGCACGTCGTGGAGCGCGTTTGGAGATGGTACCGGCACGGCCACCTCTGTTACGGTCACGGGACTGACAAACGGCCAGCAGTACGAGTTCCGCGTGAGCGCTACCAACGCGGTGGGGATGGGCCCCGCCTCCGGCACGGTCTCTGCCACGCCTGATGCCCCAGATACAGTGACGCGTCCGGGCCCGCCGACCGGGCTGGCCGCCACCCCTGACAACGCGCAGGTTGTGCTGTCGTGGTCTGCCGGAAACGATGGCGGCTCTCCGGTCACCGGTTATGTGGTAGAGTACAGCTCCGACGGTGGCACGTCGTGGAGCACGTTTGGAGATGGTACCGGCACGGCTACCTCTGTTACGGTCACGGGACTGACAAACGGCCAGCAGTACGAGTTCCGCGTGAGCGCCACGAATGCAGAGGGCACGGGCCCAGCGTCCGGCACGGAGTCTGCCACCCCGCGCGGCCCGCCAGGCGCGCCCACCGGACTGACCGTCACCCCCGGCAACGCGCAGGTCGTGCTGTCGTGGACCGAACCAGATGACGGCGGCTCCCCGATCACGGACTACGTCATAGCCACAAGAACTACTGGCTCGTGGATCATATATACAGATGGCACCGGCACGGGCACCAACGCCACCGTCACAAACCTGGAAAACGGTGTTAACCGCAGTTTTTACGTTTATGCTATAAACGAGGCCGGCCGTGGACCCATCTCCACAATAGTGTATGCCACGCCGCGCACAGTCCCGGCCGCGCCCGCGGGACTGGCCGCCTCCCCGGGCGACGCGCAGGTTGTGCTGTCGTGGACCGAACCTGGTAGCGATGGCGGCTCCCCGGTCACTGGATACACCGTGGAGCAGCGGTCAGGCAGCGCCGCCGCGTGGGAACTGTCTGCCGTCAGCCCCGTCACCGTCACCAACGCCACCGTCACGGGCCTGACAAACGGCCAGCAGTACGAGTTCCGTGTAAACGCCACCAACGCGGCCGGCACGGGACCCGCCTCTGATGCCGTACCTGCCACGCCGCGCACAGTCCCGGCCGCGCCCGCGGGACTGGCCGCCTCCCCGGGCGACGCGCAGGTTGTGCTGTCGTGGACCGAACCTGGCAGCGATGGCGGCTCCCCGGTCACTGGATATACCGTGGAGCAGCGGTCAGGCAGCGCCGCCGCGTGGGAACTGTCTGCCGTCAGCCCCGTCACCGTCACCAACGCCACTGTCACGGGCCTGACAAACGGCCAGCAGTACGAGTTCCGTGTAAACGCCACCAACGCGGCCGGCACGGGACCCGCCTCTGATGCCGTACCTGCCACACCGCGCACAGTCCCGGCCGCGCCCGCGGGACTGGCCGCCTCCCCGGGCGACGCGCAGGTTGTGCTGTCGTGGACCGAACCTGATGACGGCGGCTCCCCGGTCACCGGCTATATGGTAGAGTACAGCTCCGACGGCGGCACGTCGTGGAGCCCGTTTGGAAACGGCACCGTCACGGCTACCTCTGTTACGGTCACAGGCCTGACAAACGGCCAGCAGTACGAGTTCCGCGTGAATGCCACCAACGCGGCCGGCACGGGCCCCGCCTCCGGCACGGCCTCTGCCACGCCGCGCCCCGCTCCGGACAAAGTGACGCCTCCGGGCCCGCCGACCGGGCTGGCCGCCACCCCTGACAACGCGCAGGTCATGCTGTCGTGGTCTGCCGGAAACACGGGCGGCTCCCCGATCACCGACTATACCATCGAGTATAGCTCGGATTCCGGCATCACGTGGAAAGTGTTTCCGACCTCTGGAATTCTTCTGTTTGTCACCGTCACAAGCCTGGAAAACGGTGTGGACTACCAGTTCCGCGTGAATGCCACCAACGCGGCCGGCACGGGCCCCGCGTCAAACACTGCGTCTGCCACGCCGCGCACAGTCCCGGCCGCGCCCACCGGGCTGACCGCCTCCCCGGGCGACGCGCAGGTCGTGTTGTCGTGGACCGAACCCGATGACGGCGGCTCCCCGGTCACTGGATACACTGTGGAGCAGCGGTCAGGCAGCGCCGCGTGGGCCACGTCTGCAGTCAGCCCCGTCACCGTCACCGACGCCACCGTCACGGGCCTAACAAACGGCCAGCAGTACGAGTTTCGCGTCAATGCTACCAACGCGGCCGGCACGGGCCCCGCGTCAAACACCGCGTCAGCCACGCCCTCTGCCCCTGCCACGCCTGACACCGCGCCGCCCGTCATAAGTCTCAACAACCCGTCACTCGTACGCGTCGAGGCGGGTGGCACGTATGTGGAGCCCGGCGCCGTGTGCAGTGACGACCGCGACCCCGACAAGGCCGCCACAGTCGGGGGCGCGACAGTTGACCCAGACACGATCGGAACCTATGAAGTTACATACAACTGCTCCGACGCCGCAAACAACCCTGCAGCACAGGTGACGCGCACCGTCCAGGTGAGCGACACCACAATACCCGTAATTACACTGAACGGCAACTCTGCAGTCTCGGTCCCACGGGGCACCTCCTACGCGGACGCGGGCGCCTCATGCGATGACACGTTTGACTCCTCGCCGGCGCTGACAGACAACAGCAACGCGATCGATACATCCGCGACAGGGACGTACCAGGTAACGTACTCGTGCCAGGACGCCTCCGGCAACCAGGCCGCGCAGGTGTCCAGGACAGTCTCCGTGTTCACGACGCCGGGCGCGCCCACCGGGCTGACCGCCTCCCATGGCAACGCGCAGGTCGTGCTGTCGTGGTCTGCCCCTGGCAGCGATGGCGGCTCCCCGGTCACTGGATACACTGTGGAGCAGCGGTCAGGCAGCGCCGCGTGGGCCACGTCTGCAGTCAGCCCCGTCACCGTCACCGACGCCACCGTCACGGGCCTAACAAACGGCCAGCAGTACGAGTTTCGCGTCAATGCTACCAACGCGGCCGGCACGGGCCCCGCGTCAAACACCGCGTCAGCCACGCCCTCTGCCCCTGCCACGCCTGACACCGCGCCGCCCGTCATAAGTCTCAACAACCCGTCACTCGTACGCGTCGAGGCGGGTGGCACGTATGTGGAGCCCGGCGCCGTGTGCAGTGACGACCGCGACCCCGACAAGGCCGCCACAGTCGGGGGCGCGACAGTTGACCCAGACACGATCGGAACCTATGAAGTTACATACAACTGCTCCGACGCCGCAAACAACCCTGCAGCACAGGTGACGCGCACCGTCCAGGTGAGCGACACCACAATACCCGTAATTACACTGAACGGCAACTCTGCAGTCTCGGTCCCACGGGGCACCTCCTACGCGGACGCGGGCGCCTCATGCGATGACACGTTTGACTCCTCGCCGGCGCTGACAGACAACAGCAACGCGATCGATACATCCGCGACAGGGACGTACCAGGTAACGTACTCGTGCCAGGACGCCTCCGGCAACCAGGCCGCGCAGGTGTCCAGGACAGTCTCCGTGTTCACGACGCCGGGCGCGCCCACCGGGCTGACCGCCTCCCATGGCAACGCGCAGGTCGTGCTGTCGTGGTCTGCCCCTGGCAGCGATGGCGGCTCCCCGGTCACTGGATACACTGTGGAGCAGCGGTCAGGCAGCGCCGCGTGGGCCACGTCTGCAGTCAGCCCCGTCACCGTCACCGACGCCACCGTCACGGGCCTAACAAACGGCCAGCAGTACGAGTTTCGCGTCAATGCTACCAACGCGGCCGGCACGGGCCCCGCGTCAAACACCGCGTCAGCCACGCCCTCTGCCCCTGCCACGCCTGACACCGCGCCGCCCGTCATAAGTCTCAACAACCCGTCACTCGTACGCGTCGAGGCGGGTGGCACGTATGTGGAGCCCGGCGCCGTGTGCAGTGACGACCGCGACCCCGACAAGGCCGCCACAGTCGGGGGCGCGACAGTTGACCCAGACACGATCGGAACCTATGAAGTTACATACAACTGCTCCGACGCCGCAAACAACCCTGCAGCACAGGTGACGCGCACCGTCCAGGTGAGCGACACCACAATACCCGTAATTACACTGAACGGCAACTCTGCAGTCTCGGTCCCACGGGGCACCTCCTACGCGGACGCGGGCGCCTCATGCGATGACACGTTTGACTCCTCGCCGGCGCTGACAGACAACAGCAACGCGATCGATACATCCGCGACAGGGACGTACCAGGTAACGTACTCGTGCCAGGACGCCTCCGGCAACCAGGCCGCGCAGGTGTCCAGGACAGTCTCCGTGTTCACGACGCCGGGCGCGCCCACCGGGCTGACCGCCTCCCATGGCAACGCGCAGGTCGTGCTGTCGTGGTCTGCCCCTGGCAGCGATGGCGGCTCCCCGGTCACTGGATACACTGTGGAGCAGCGGTCAGGCAGCGCCGCGTGGGCCACGTCTGCAGTCAGCCCCGTCACCGTCACCGACGCCACCGTCACGGGCCTAACAAACGGCCAGCAGTACGAGTTTCGCGTCAATGCTACCAACGCGGCCGGCACGGGCCCCGCGTCAAACACCGCGTCAGCCACGCCCTCTGCCCCCGTCGTGATAACTCACCCTGGTCCACCGACCGGGCTGTCTGCTGTCTCGGTTGACGGAGGGGCCGCGCTGTCGTGGACCGCACCCGCCGACGACGGGGGCTCTGCAATCACGGATTATATCATACATTTCAGGGTGGTTGGTGGCACCTCGTGGATCGTATACGTAGACGGTTCTGGTACGGCCACCACCGTCACCGTCACGGGCTTGGTAAATGGACTGATGTACGACTTTCGCGTGAGCGCCACGAACGTGGCCGGCACAGGACACGTCTCCAATACGTCATCCGCCACGCCCGTCTCCCCATACCCGGTCCCCCCAGTCCCCGACGACCTGAACAGGGCGGCCGTCTCGTTCACCTCGCCCTCGGGCGGCGACCCTCTAAGGGGAACCATAACACTCGAGCGCCCCGCCAACAAGACGATGAAGTTCGCGGCCGAGATACGCGAGTGCGTGGTGGACCTGGGCAACGTCGGCAATATCCCTCTCCGGTCGGCTGACATGTGCGGCGGCGACGCGCATGCCAGCCTGGACCCCAACGACGCGGGGCGCGACTTTTCGCGCAACGTAATCTGGACGGACTCCAACAAGAACACCGTGTCACACTATGTCATCCCGACGTACAGGACTATAACCCTAGAGAAGGGCCAACAGACCGCCGACGTCACGTGGCAGACGCACAACGACGGCACGTCGAACGAGCAGTCGTTCACTGTGGCGGTCCAGCCCCTCACCGGGGGCCCCGTGTACGGACACCACTGGGTGAATCCGGACAGGCCGCCAGCCGGGACGTTCATGTCCCAGTACCACTGGAAGGCGCAGATAAACGCCGAGCCGGAGCTGATAATGGTGGCAGGCAGCCCCACTAACGTCACGGAGGGCACAGAACTGCGCGTAGTGGTGCGCGCCACCCCGACGGCGGACCCGGCTCTTACGTTCAACTACCACATATCCGACCCACGCAGCGACACAAACCCCAACGGCTTTGTCAACAACAACGCTGAGGGCGACAGGACTCATACAGTCCGCGGCGAAAGCAATGTACGCGTCCAGACCCATAACGACAATCAGGACGAGCGCGACGGCACCATCACGGTATCACTGCGCGACGGGCCCGGCTACTCCGTGGGCACGCCGCACACCGTCATATTCACTGTGCGGGACAACGACCCAGGCCCACTTGACGGCACCGGCAATAACCCTCAGCCCCCGACTACAGTCTCAATTGGGCTGGCAGGCGGCGGCTCGGAGGGCGACCCCGTCTCATTTGGCATCGGCGCGTCCCCGGCCCCTCAGTCGCCTTTACCGGTCAACGTCACCCTTTCGGGCGCCGGGAACGTACTCAACGCCTCCGACGCGGGCTGGCGCATAGTGGAGATCCCGCCGATCGGCTCGTATACGCTGGATGTCCAGACCATAGACGACGGCGTCATAGACGTCAACAATGTTACGCTCACGATAAACCCAGGCGCCGGCTACACGCCGGGCCAATTTGCAAGCTGGACCGTGGACGTCCAGGACGCCGGGACCGGCCAGGATATGGTGCAGCCACCCGTGTACAACAAACTCACACAGGCGCAGAATCTGACGGCAGTCGACATAGACCCGGCCCTGATTGCAAACGTGACCGCGATGGCGTCCCAGGTGCAACACGGCGCAGATCACGTCGACCGCTGGAACCGCGTGCTGGCCGCGTTCGGCGAGACTGCCCACGACAACCCGATGACCGCAGCAGAGGCCCGCGACAACGCTGAGAAATACAGCAGCACGCTGTGGCCACTGATAGCCGATGTGCTGATGTTGCTCGCTGTGGCGGCGGAGCAGGAATCACTCCATGACCAGCAGAAGCCTGCAGTCGACCCGGAGCTCGTCGCCAACGTGACTGCGATGGCGTCCCAGGTGCAGCACGGCGCAGATCACGTCGACCGCTGGAACCGCGTGCTGGCCGCGTTAGGCGAGATTACCCACGACAACCCTATGACCGCAGCAGAGGCGCAAACCAATGCAGAAAAGTACAGCAGCCCACTATGGCCGCATATTGCAAAAGTACTGACACATCTTGAATCAAGGTAGGTGTTAACCTCGTGCCTAGATTTTTACAATTCGCGTGATTTTTTTTGCCCCATCTGATCCAAATGCTACAAGTTGGCATATTCGGTATTAAACGAACCGTCAAAACTAACTAGTGTCACAACATTGCCTAGAAATTCGTGAGGCGCTGGACGCCTGCCTGCCTGTTGGCGTAGGCGGCTCTATTGCAAGAAAAGTCGATCCGTCTAGGTTCGGGAGGCCGATCGCCGACTATTTTAGGCTGCACCGATCACGAAGACCTGTGCCAAAGGGGGTCTCAGAAGACGTCAGACAACACATAATCAGAAACCGCGGGAAGGACGTACCTGCATAATAGTTTCATTAAAGATCTGATAGTTTTCTAATATTTTGTATTCATAATATGTGCTCAACTTCGAGATGAATATCAATCAAAATATCTGATCTTTAATCATATCGGTATGCATATTTCGTGCTGGAGCAAAAGCAGTACATGTAGAACATGATACACGAAGCAACGCCAGAGGAATTTGATCTTATGCTAGAGGTGTTTCAAAACACGATGTGCACCGGCAAGATGGGTCAGTTCGACAACCACAACCACAACCACAACGCAATGATGCAAGCCGTGTGTTATTGCATGCGACGACATAGAACGACACCTGTCAGACAACTGGTGGTTCGTAACTGCCCTGCCTGACGGTAAGATAATAGTCAAGGCAGACGGAAACACGGTCAGAGCATAACGTGAGAGCGGACCCGACCGGATTCGAACCGGCGACCTAACGCTCCGCAAGCGTTCGCACTATCCATGCTATGCAACGAGTCCGATCTTTTTGCCATAAACGCGCTTAATTTGGTTTACTAATTATACCCGATATTTGTTCTCTTCTGATGTTGGCACGATTTATCCATATTCAAACTAGTATAATCTGTGCTTGTATTTTGTGACAAAATATACAACCTTGACTATATCATTACAACTGTAACAACAACAACAACAACTGCCACCACCACCACCCACACAATTAATCTACTATAATTACCCGTAGCGCTTTATTACTTGGTGTTTTGTCGTACAATCTCTGCAATATATGCCTCGTACTCTGACATCTCTTGTTTAAAAGAACCATATGCCCACTCTTCTTGTGTTTCATGACATTTGAGATCTGACATATTCTTCTCTATGTCCAATGCATGTATCTTTAATTCTTCTAATTTTTTTGTATTTTCTAGTTTGTTGTCGTTATTGTTGCTACCACTGTCATTGTAGTTGTTTTTATTGGCATTTGTTTGTGATACTATTGCAGTCTGAACTAATATATCTGCGCTCTGCCTTGTCAATGTTCTACATTTTTCTATTGTATCCTGATCTAGTGATTGTGTATCGTTGCTATCATTTGACACAAACAACAAAAACGCATATAGTGAAACTGTAAACACTATTACTATAATAATTCCTGATATTATTTTTTTATCAAAACTGTCCAATTCTAGATCTTCTTATGTGATTCTCTGAGCAGTCCACTCTTTTCCTATCCAAATACCTGCTACCTCTATACCATCTTGACTTTTTGTTGTATCATCTAGTAATCCGTACTTGGTTTTCCATGATTTTATGACTTCGATTGATTTTTTGATGTGTTTTTTGTGCTCTTCATCTGATACTGGATTTCCTGCACAATCATAATGTCCTGATATTACTATAAGCCGTGATTTATGTTTTTGTACAGATATGCGTATCATATCAACAAATGGTTCAATACATGTTTCATCTGCCACCGTTTTATCTATGCCTGGCGCAGTTATGGTATCGACATAATCGACATTATAATTTTCCCTTATCCAATCTGAAACAACATTTTGAATTCTACCGTCCATACAACTGACAGCAGTTGCAAATCTACCTGTTGCCATTATCTGTATGTTATATTAGTATAATAAAACTATTTTTCTCAAAATATATGTACACAATTTTAAGAATTAAAAACAAAATTATTCGTTGTTGTTGTGTATGTGCGTATTGTCTTGGCAACTCAACAAAACTATATTCGTATATATCATGATGATTTTACACGCATAATCTTTGTTTTGTCCATAACTACCCAATATTCCACATTTTGACCATTTTCTAGACTACCCTTTACTTCCTCATCAACTAGAGAGACATCAATTGTCTCAAATGTCTCATTATCCATCACTTGAACTATATCCCCTGACATTGATATTATTTGACCAATTTTTTTGTTTATCATTGGAACATGAATCTGCATGCTGACTGGTCCTACATGTGGCCTCTTTTGACCGTCAAATATTCCCTCACCTACAATTCTTGCTTTTGCAGCACCATGTTTGCCTGGTTTTGATGTGTCATACTCTACTATTCTACATGGCTCACCACTTGGTTGGTCTGAGTGTGGTAGTAGTATGTATGATCCTATCTTCAACGATCCGAGATCCGCGGGTTTGCTCATACAAATAGCGTTTTTCTGGAATATTTTAATCCTTGTTACTGAAAGCTTGAGGGGCGGAACACTCTATTTTATTTGCTCTAGTATAGATAAACTCATCAAGTTTGTCATAGATAGTCCTTTTCGGTTCATTTCACGCCTTGTTTGATCACAATATTTTTTGACACTTTGGTAACTTTTTTCACTTGTCGCCTCTATTACCACCATATTTTCATAATATGGAAATACAAACTTTGAAGGATTTTTACTAAACGTACTCATATTTCCTATACCTGCCTTTGCAATTTTCTCTCGTCGCAATAACAATAGTGCTATCTCTGATGCGTCCTCGCTATATTCACAATAATACACCGATACAAAATTTGTATCACCTTGAACTTCTCTCTCAAAAAGGTCATCTTTAATACTAAATACAAATGCTCTTTTTTCCTGATCGTATTCGTCTAGATCTTTTATTATTTCGTAATCACTTTCAAATTTTGCGAGTAGGTAATGATTTGCCGTATCTGTAAAATATGATTTACTGTCTGGAGAAAATGTTCCTGTTACAAAATACATGTTTTTAATGTTTTTTGAACCCATCCAAATTTCTTTTAATTCGATTGATTCATGAGTGTGCAAATATGGTATGCACACATAGCCTGAATATGCAAATTCTAACTTGGACATAAAATTTTGTTTCTTATATTGTATTTATGCTTTTGAGTGTATGAGTTTTACTTGAAGAGTCGGGAATCATGTCACCCTGGACATATGTAACATTTTACTATAGTTAATTATATTTAGTAATACCATGTGGCTCCAATGATGTGTGTGTGTGCGCCTCAACGACAATTCAACAGACTATCCGTAAAAAAGTTCTCAAAGGATATGGTCCATAGAGTGATGTTGGCAGACTGCCGTGCATGCAAAGAAACAGGAAAGAAAAAACAGCCGCAGTAGCGCATGTACCTGCCATGATCATCGAGGATCCACCAGAACGGTTTGTCATATATCACAACACTTGCTCATATTACAATCTTTATGGTCAGATACTGATCAGTACATCATACAAAAAAAGAACGCTTTCAGAGGGAGAATCTCACCAAAACGACGTCTGAACTGACCTGCACATTATGGATTGGGAGTACCCTCTTCCCACTTCCAACAGCGTATGTTATACACCGTGAGTAAAAATCCGATTATTTTATATCCAATTCACTGAATCTACACCATTACATCCTACACTAGTTGCCAAAAATTGGTATCAGACCATGTTGTAGGAAATACATGTCACAACTCCGTGGGGTGACATAATTTTCTGACACTACGGTGTATGGATTTTACTAATATGCCACTTTTATTATTGCATGTCACTATGTGCACACAATAACTACACACAATATACGCTTGTAGAGAACCGGCGGTATCTTTGTGACACTAAACCTTCACTATATATGAACATTATGTTTACTTTACATTATTGCACAACAATAGTCATAATTGCTAAACCTGATATACAACAATATTGATTTTCAACGCAACAAAACTTACTCAAGGATGGTTTTTTAATGGCTGTATCTGAGTTTATTCGTCCCAAGCTAGCTCAGCCTGGTAGAGCTTCCGGCTGTAGTTGTCGGCTTATGGCTGACTCGATAACAGCATATCAGGCATACAGAAACCGGGCCGTCGAAGGTTCAACTCCTTCGCTTGGGACCACAACCATTGATCTGTGTTTTTGTACTGTGACTGATACTATATACTCAATAAATCGATATTATATTGTCATGACCCTATCTGTGTGTAATTGTTCATCCTCTTCCCAAATTTAAGCATAAATTCACCGTCTAGCGTCTGACACAGACACGAGGGGAATTGAATGGTCTCTATCTGTGATTATTTTATGTTATCATCTATTCATTGGAGTGCGTTATTTAATTTAGTCAACTAAATACTTGATTTTTTGTGTATATACAAAGCTCTGAGATTCTACATTTGGTGTGAACCGAGCTCCGTGCCTAGAAAATCCACCAAACGCCATTTTCCACGCACAGAGCTTGGTTCACACTACATTTGTAATGACAAATACAAATATCTGGAATTTACATTATAACTAGATCAAATAAAATAATATCTCAAAAGTAAAAATAACCTTGATGATTTTTATTTGCGACTGTTAACTTGTATGTATACTTGTTACATGTTACGATATGTACAAAAAACAACAATCTTGTTTTTGTCAAATCAAATATTCTCATATATACTAATTACTATTTTTTTTAAAAAATAAAAATATAGTTGGATAGTTTTTATGTAGTTATATGTTAGTTATTTTTTCTCTTTACTGAGAACACTTTTTCTTTGTTTTCTTGTATGTCAAAATATGTGCGATATAACATCTTTTGATCTTTGTCTGTGATGACTTGTGAGTTATGACACTTTGCGCACATAATTGTTCCTCTATCCACTATTTTACGTTGTGGCCTCCATGTTTTACCACAGTCACATTCGTAACCGTATACTTTGGCTTGGACAACAATATCTTTTGCTGCTGAACCACACTGTTTGCATATTGGATCTGGATTTCGACCGTATTTACTACGTTTGGTATCCCAAATATTGTGGCATTTTTTGCATACATACCCATCAATGAGTACTGGTCTTAGCGGCGTTCTTGCCATGCTTGTATGATATAATAGTGTTATTTATAGATATTAATTATTGATATTATAATATAAAATATTGACTGGATAATTTTGTATTTGTCAATTTATGTATCTGGTAGTCAATTTCATTACCAATTAATGTAATTATGATGATTTAATTTAATCTTAAATTATAATTTTATATGGTGTTGTTATTAGACGTTTTGATTTATCTCTTAAATAATTATTTTTATTTAATATATATACTCTAAATTAAAATGAACATGTATATTAACTCTAGTTAATAAAAATGGATAATGTATAAAAACTAGGTGTTCAATATCCTAAAATTTTTTAACTTTTTGTGCGGCGGGGCCTTTTTTACCTTCGCCAACTTCAAACTCTACCTTGTCGCCTTCGTTGATAAATCCGTCAACGTCTGTTTTATGTACAAACAGATCGTCACCTGATTCGCGTTCGATAAAGCCGTAGCCTTTAATACGGTTGAACCATTTTACGGTACCTTGTTCCATTTAATTATGCCCAATATTGTCTCTATATTAATCAAAGGTGTGATCATCCTCTTCCTAGTAATGACGATTTTTCACCTTTTTTTGTAACGTTTTTCTGCAAAAATCATACCTACACCATCTGCATTTTGTCTTGTACTCTTATTTGAAGCAAGAGGCAATTTATGGCGAATTTTTCAAATAGAAAACTTCCGGTTGGATTTAGTTTATCTCTGACATAAATATTCCATTAATCATAAATGACACCTCTCTCTCTCTATACTTTATCTCATCTATGTAAAATGACTGTGGTCCTGATCAATGGTCTGATAACTCCAATGCTGATGCCTCTAGTTTCTATTGCCCTTTTGATCATTGCATTCTCTTTTCTCTTATGTGCGTGACAATACTGTTTGTAAGTTTTGATAATTGTAGTGATTTTGAATTCTGTATGTTCTCAAGATTTTGTGTGTGTGTTGTGTATTTCTACAAGCGATATTGAATTGTCATTTTTAATGTTTGGTTTATTGTTTGTCCCAATCAATGCTGTACTTTTGTTGGCTTGTATTTGACAACATCCTTGCTTTTTTTTTGCTCTTGTAAATGTCACATGTGTATGTGTACTATTGTGCATTGATGATATGCGTATTGGATCGTCATCTTGATTTCAGGCTGATCAAAAGTCTTTTGGAATGTGATCGTTTGCCTTTAACCATTCGACTTGCGGTAGTGTAAACCTCCATACAATGTCACCTTTTTCTGCCTCATTAAAGTCCCAAGGTGCAATAATCACTATGTCATTATCACGTATCCAGACTCGACGTTTAAGCTTGCCTCTTATGCGTCCTTTACGTGCTATGCCATCTGTACATTTTATTAGGACAATCTCACCTCCGAGCATCTTGAGAACTCTGCCAAACATTTCTCCTTCTTCTGGAAGACGTATCTCTTTTAGTGCACTTTCACTTTTAACTTGTCGTTTTCCCATAACATGTATGTTGATTCTTGGAATATAACTTGTCACTTTTGAGAATTACTTGTAGTTTTGTTTTAATTTTTAAATATTGCATGTTTGGTTTGTTGTTGGTTTTCTTGATGAACATTTAAAATTTATATCTAATTTAATGTGTGCATTGTGCCATCTCATTTCAAAAACATAAAACCGTTTTCAAGTTTATAAATATGATTTCATTAAAATAATAGTGCGTCGTTGATCTATACTCTTTGACAAATCATCATAATCCAAAAGAAATTTTACCCTCTATCTTGTATTTGAATTGTGGATTTTAACTGCGTACCTGATTGCTCAGATTGTTGTATAAAACGTGAATATTATCCTGATAAACGATTTGGCAAAATTGGTGTCTTGATACTGCCCAACGAACGTGACTTAATTGCCAAACATGCATCAGAGTTGGGAATTGATGTACGTGTTGTGCCTAGGATAGGTGTTTCTGCGCGTGATAATACCTGTGATAATTCGTCACACCCTACAAAAATACTTGCATATCAAATGATGGGCAGAGATGATAACGGAGATACATGCCCATTTCTTGATACTAGTAGTGGTACCACATCACCTCATGGTGGATTTCCGTGTCGCATATATGAGAAACGGCCTCTTGCATGTGCAGCATATCCTCTTGTAGAAATTGATCCTATTGTACTGGATCAAAAATGCAAATTCTGCAAAGAGTATTGTGCTATTGATGACCATACAATAAAGGAAACTGATGCCACTGTGAAACGTGAAAGCTTAATCTCTGAGACAAATGCCCTTGCCACAATAAAAAATAATGTACAGTCTTCTGATCCTATAATATGGAGATATGCAACTGCAATAGGCGATAAAAAAGATCGTAAACACTTTTTAAAATCTGGTTGGTTTAAGACTAGCCACTAATTATATAATCTTGTTATAAATGATTTATTAAATTTAATCAACGTATGTTATTTTATTTGTTTGTAAAAATTGGGTGTTGCTATGTTTATTGCACTCTAATCATTCTGGATTTATTACTGCGCGTCCTATTATTTTGCGTTCTTTGAGCGCTTGCAATGCATCATTTACCTCTGATAATTTGTAATGTTTTGATATTACTGGGTTTATCGCACCTTTTCTTGCAATCTTTAAGATTTCTACCATGTCTGTATAGTTTCCTGTGTATGCACCTTGAATTGTAATTGCTTTTAGTGGAATAGTTACTAGTGAGATCTCAAGTGAGCCACCAAATAACCCGACCATTACTAGGTTGCCTCGTTTGCGCAATATGTTCAATCCAAGTTGCGCAGTTGGTGGTGCATTCACAAAATCCACCACACTATCTACACCCTTATTCAGAGTAATCTCCATTATCTGTTTTTGAGCTTGTGATGAGTCTTTAGAACTAATCGCATAATTTGCACCTATCTCTTGTGCTGTTTGTAATTTTTTATCATCCAAATCCACACAAATTATCTCTGCTTTTGTAATTGCCTTTGCTATCTGTATGCCCATAAGGCCAAGTCCACCTGCGCCTATTATGGCTATATATTTTGGCAAATTAACATTTGCCTTTTTAATTGATGTATATGCCGTCAATCCAGAGCACGCAAGTGATGTGGCCGCATCCGGGTCAACCCCGTCTAGTTTTGCCAAGTATTTGTAACTTGGTATTATTACATAATCTGCATATCCGCCGTCCTGAAATATGCCCATCGATCTGGGCTCATCACACAAATTCTCATTTCCTGCATCACATGCAGGACAACTCTCACATCCTATCCATGGGTATACAAGTACTTTGTCACCAATAGTGAATTGATTTGCCTCTATGGCATCTTTACCCATCTCTGTTATCGTTCCTGCTATCTCGTGTCCTGGTGTTATGGGATACTTTACTCCCCTATCAGTCACTTTCATGATCTTGCCGTCTCCCATGTCATATCCTCCCTCCCACAAATGCAAGTCACTATGGCATACACCTGTTGAATTCACCTTTAACAAGACCTGCTCACCATTTGGATGTGGCGTATCTGTCTGTACCATGACTAGTGGCTTGTTTGCATCCATGATCTTGGCAGATAACATACATGGCTTCTTTATATTTATAATATAAGAGTTGACTCGCAAATAGTCTAAACATGTATGTATATGTTGTATGATTGTATATAGTAATGGCGAACAATAGCCACTCTAATGCAAATGTTGGAAATGCTGATGGTAAAGACGTTGCTAGTGATAATGATGCATCTATTACTCGAACTACTACTACTACTAATAATACTCCTAACAATAACAACAATCCTAGACGGCGTACTAAATCTGATAATATCACTAGTGCTGCCAACGTGGATGAATTTGAGCAAGGAATATCAAAAGAACCTGTTAGTATTCTGTTTGATGCACCATCAACAGTGACAAAACGTGACGTTTGGCAGATTGACCTTATTCAGATACTTGACATACTTGTATCGATTATTGAGCGATCAGGCAAAAAAGACTTACGTGTTGCTGGTATGGCCGCTCTATCATCATCTCTTATATATCGATTAAAAGTTGAGAGCATCTCTGCACTTCACAAAGCTGCCATGGCGCCAAAAAACTCCCCTATACGTCGTCAGGATGTTGACATTGAGATGATCGGAATTCCATACAGACATGAACCTACATATCCTGTCACGTTTGATGATCTACTTGGGTTATTGCAGGACTTGATCGGTACTATGGCAAACCCTAAAACACGTGGTAGGAGCCGAAAGCCCTTGATCCAAGATCTGGCACAACCACCTGTATTTGAAAATTATCTATTGTCACTTGAGACCGTAATTGGACAGTATCGTGATATGATAATGCGAAAGATTGGGGATGTGGGACATGGAATTTTACAGGATATTACTGAAAATTTGGATGCTCTTGATTCTGTAAGATGTTTTTTTGCTGCCTTGTTTTTGGCGCGCGACGGCGTTGTTGATTTGGAACAGGTGGGTGATGATATTCGTATTATATTGATACCACAGATAGGTGATAATGATGATGGTGGTGGTGGTGATAATAATAATGATGATAAAAACAATGATGATGGTAATGTCGATGACGTTTCTTTTGATACTGGTCGTGTATTATCTGGTGGCACGCACTAGTGCAAAAACAAAAATGAATATTTCATTTACACCTCATCGAAGAATTCTAATTAATTGCTAGTCACGTTGCATGTGAGTATAACTGATTGGGTGCTAGTACAATCATACGCAAAATTGATCTCAAACTTTGCTAAATTAATGTCATATGTGATGTACTATGTAATTTTTGATTTTGTCGTAAAATCTAACACAAACATAAAATCTGGATTACACACAAAAAGTAATAATAACAATTATGGTAATGATATTGATGATGATGTTGATGTGGTGGCGGTGATGACATAATGGCAAAGATCACTGATATAAACGAGGCTACAGCAAGAGTAGAGTCTGCGCTTTATTCTGCTGGCAGACCACTCAAAGAAGACGACTTGTTACGCGCATCTGGCACAGAATCTCGTACAAAGACTAAAAGCATTATCCAGAGCATAATGAAGAAAACAAAGACTGCATTCAAAGCAATAGAAGTCGTGACACTTCCAGATGGCACTTATGTATTACAACTAAAGCCTGAATACAGCGCCACTGTAAAACGTTATGCCTCAAAACCAATATTACCGCAGGCGACACTTAAAACACTCTCGTATATTGCATGGACACAACCTGTATCATCAAAACAACTCGTAGAGGCTCGTGGTTCAGGTGTCTATTCACACCTCAAAGAACTCCAACAGTTAGATTACATCAAACATGAAAGTGCAGGTAGAATAAAGATCTACACTACAACTATCAAATTCCAAAAATATTTTGGTATAACTGGCGATGCAGATGACCTCCGAGACAAACTCTTCTCAAAGGTTCGAAAGACTGCCGAGTCTACTAAAAATACTTCTACAACCAACTCTCAAACACATGTGTAAACATACGCCAAATTGCCACCGTACAATTTATTGATTCTCACACAACTGTGACTGAAAACACGTTTTATTCTTATATGTGATTAGATTTTGTTATATGTGGGATCTAAATTTGTTATATCGTAGTTGTATTTTTACAACGACCATATCATGAATGAAAATTATGCACAGGATTCAGCAAATACATTGATTAAATGCAATCTAGTTTTATAGTGATGCAGTAATTATCTACAGAATTTAATGTGTTTAGTTATGTTACATTAATTGTATAAATTGGTAATATCCTTGTCAATACACGCGTTAAACCTGTGTCAAAAACCACATACTATATATTCAATTATAATGGGGTACAAGTAACTATATAGAACATAATTTGGTAACCGTTCAACCCCTTCGAAAATTTAGGCACAAACTCGCCCCCTAGTATATAGCGCAGACACTAGAACTAAACGGTTATCATAATTTGATCACGCACGTATAAATTAGAGGTTTATGTGTGTATGATATGCGAAAATCTGTTGAAAACCTTGCAACTAGCAAATCAACTGGTGGAAGACGTCATCCACTTCGAATACGCCGAAAGTATGAGATTGACCGATATCCAAATGAGGCTATAAACAGCGCTCAGGAGACGATAACTAGACGTGTGAGAGGTAACAATCACAAGACTGCACTAAAATCAATTGACTTTGTGAATTTAGCAACTGGAGATTTTAAGACAAAAAAATCCAAAATACTAAAGGTGCTGGACAATTTAACAAATAATGATTACAAGCGTCGTGGAATAATTACAAAAGGTGCAATTTTAGAGACCGAAGATGGTAAATGTCGCGTAGTCTCAAAACCTGGACAAACTGGTGTGGTAAATGCCGTATTGGTTCGGCCAGATGATACAACTCTATAATCGTGTGAACCAACTTATTTTGATATAATAATAAGATCATATACATTTAAGATTTATTATCAGACAACAGACCAATATTTTTACACAATTCATCTCAGACATTTAGTTCACATAGATTTCACGTCTCAACACAACTAAACATCATACATGGATTTTCTGCCCCCTTGTCACTCTTTAACTGTACATGATTGTTTCTCTGACCTAATCGGTTTCATTGATTGCTCTCCAAGACTTGTGGTAGAGTGGATAAATGGATACAAAATAAATGTAAAAAGTTTGGGCGTTGCGTTTTGTAACCGTTCAACCCCTGGTACTTGCACTAGATGTTAGGCGGCGAATCTGTGCCTAAATTTGGAAAGAGGTTGAACGGTTACGACAGGAACATAACCAAATACAAGTATATGATTTCATTGTTACATTCAAAGAACTTGATTCACACCTATAATCTTCTACAAAACACATGTACAAAATTTATCATCTACTTGATCAAAAATTTACATACTCGTTGTAATTGTTTGAGTTCATATTTGATGTTTATCACTCCGTAGTATGTATATTTTTATGTTCTTTAATTATAAAGATTATCTATATTTTTTATCATATCTGCCATATGTGGTTTTTCGTCTCTATTTGCCAAAAGAAACTCGAGGTCGTCTATAGTGTCAACATCCATCATAATTCGTCTAACAAATACTGGTACTGTATTTCGTGTATGAAAATTTGCCATCTTGATGTGTTCTTTGTAACTGTTATCATCATAATGTGTCTTCATCAAGTCTACTGGCATTCTAACTAGTGCATTTGTACCATCAAATTTTCTTGATGGAACAATAACTGCAAAGTTTGGCGGCATTGCAAAACTCATCACAAAATCAATGTCTTGGGTTTTGATATATGGGATATCCTGTGGTAGTACAATTGATGCATCATATTTGTTATCTAGTACATGTTTGTCTGCAAATGCAACTGCTTCATTGACGCCTAGTTCATGTTCGTCACGTATAATACTGACATTGTTCTTAAACTCTGAGACAATTTTTATAGCATCTGTGTCTTGTGTGACTACAAATGTATGATCTATATGAATTGACACCGAAACTGTATGTAATATCTCTCTGAGCATTACACTGCACAGTTCTTTTATCACGTTTGGTGTGAGCATATGCATGCGTGTTTTTGCCTTTGCAAAACTTTTGACTGGTATGATTGCTGCTGTCTTCAATTATTATGGTCACACATGTACTTGTTTTATGATATAGCTTGCAAGTGCATCTTCTGCTGCCTTGTTTTTCATTGTAATCTTTGTCTCGTATACGTTGATATCTAAACTCTTGATATTTTTTGCCAGAGCTCTGTCTTTTGTGTCAATTACGATATTTGAGCATACATCTGAATACATCTGAGCAAGTCCATATGCAGTTGACTCTATTCCGGCAGCTTGCATATATTTAGCAGCTGGCCCTGTAATAGATTCATTTCCTATAAGTGGACTTACCGCAACAACTTTTTTCTTTGCCTTTGAGAGTTCTTTTTTAATGCCCTTTATCTGAAGCATTGGGCCTATTGATGTCAGTGGGTTTCCTGGTGCCAATATTATGATCTTTGCATTTTGTATGGCATTAACTGCTTCGGGATTTGGACGTGCTTTGTCTGCACCAATGTATTCTATTCCCTCCACTTTATCTCTCCCTCTATATTTTACCCAGTACTCTTGTAAGTGGAGATCTCCTTTGTTTGTATTTAGTCTAGTTTCAATAGTGTTATCTGAGACGGGAATGATATTTGCACTTACTGCAAACTTTTCACACATCCACTTTGTAATATCAGTAAGGTTTTTGCCATTTTTGAGCATGTTTGTTCTGATCAAATGAGTTGCAGCATCTCTGTCACCGATCCTAAACCACGCCTCCTCACCAAATATTTCCATCTGTCTTAAAAAGTTAAAAGTGTCCTTTTTCACTCCCCATCCTTTTTCTTGGTCAAGTAGGTCTGCTAATCCATATATTATTGTATCAATATCTGGACATATATATAATCCATATAACCAATAATTATCTCCTACATTACTAATTACATTAATTTTTGATTCTTGAGTCGCTAGACCTCTTACTAGCTTTACTGAACCTGTACCACCTGCAAGTATAGTTATCATTATTCTTCTCTCTGTAATGTATTGGTCAAATTATGCTCCATATTAGTTTTAAAATTATGGATTTTTGCCCTCAAACCCTGTGTGGGCCTTGTAGTTACTTTCAATATGGGGTGTATGTGATCTCAATTTTATAAGTACATTTTATAATGTTGCAAATCGCTGTTATTTGTAACTAATGATGGTCCCCCGTGGTTGATCGTTTTGTTGCAAGTAATCGTTCACTCATCAATGCCTGCGCAGGCGTTAGGTGATGAATCTGTGTCTGAATTTGGTAAGGGATTGAACACCTGTGTAATCCTCCGTGTGTGGTGCGGGTGATATTTGCAGTTGCACTTTGTTTCCGTTCCTACTGATTACACTACCTCTGATTACACTACACATGATTACACTACACATGATTACACTACACATGATTACACTACACATGATTACACTACACATGAGAACGTGATGTTTGCAGTTGCTTTGTTTCCATTCCTACCAAAATATTAAGTGAACTCAAATCCGCTTCACGTCAGTGATGTTTGCAGTTGCTTTGTTTCAATTCCTACTTTGATGAAGAATAGTTTATAGCTGATGCTAGGGGTGAACTTCCAAGATGTGTCCTTGGGCTTATTACTGCTTTTGACTGCTTGCCTTTTTCATCTTGTGTGGCTTGCGTTGGTACATTACTCTTGCGTGATCTGTATGGATCACACGTGTTTAAGATGTGCTACATTATTGTGATCATCTTATGCGCCAGTTATTATGCAAAGTGTGTGTTTGCATGTATGCAGTTGCTTGGATGTCTCATAGAATAGTTGCATCATTGGGTCGTGCATGAATGCAACTGAGCTGCCTCATACATGACACAGTTGATATTGTCAGTGTTCTACTTTTTGATGTGGTTCATACGCGACACGTCACCTATTTTGGGGAGGAATCTGGCCATTGAAATTATCTTTTTTAGATTCTTGAATCGTGACACACAGTATATCTACACTACTAGTAATAGTGCAATAAATGCACCCACACTTGGGCATGCTTATCAACAGCCCACAGTATATTCGTTATTTTCTGTCTCTTTGATGATATACTAGTCAGTATCTCTTAGAGATTCTCTTAGATGATGCATCTACTAGGCGTTTTTTGTATCACATACGTTTCTGCCAGAGTTTCCTAATTCGACCTTTTCTAACTATTCTATGTCTTTGCGCGAGTGCATTTTTACCGCGTTGATCTCTACATTGCAGGCATCGCGCAGACTACGTATACGATTCATCATTTGTGTGCGTTTGTGTCAGGTTTTTGTGGTGTCGTACCTATGTCTTGATGCCTCTTACGTGTGGCTCAGTTACGTTGTATAATTATTTGTCATTTTTATTGTACAATTTGTGAAAAACAAATATCAAGATAGATTTATTACCTTTATTCATAATTAATTAAATAATGCTCAGGGCAATTATGATTGCAAGTATTGTTGCAAGTTTGGCAGTAATTGGAACTAGTACTGATTCATGGGCGGCCCAACTTGATGCCACAATAACTCCAAGCTCTGAGACGTCACCATTTAAGATGAGTTATCTTAAAACAATTCACGTGTGGTATGAGAATGGTGGCGTTGTAGCAGATGAACTGCGTGATGTTGATCATATCATCAATGGTAGTGCTAATTCTGGTTCTAATGCTGATGTTCAGGATTTAATTGATCGCTTAAATGTACGATTATTTGAAAGTGGCAGTCTTGCAAAGATCTCTGATTTGAATGTTGATTATACATTTATTTTATCTGGTGGAGAAGAACGTGCTTCAATAGACTACAAGATAATACTTCAAGGAACTCTCACTGATTATATCATTACTTCTGATTCACTAAAGTCACTTGTAGACTTGGGTTGGAGAGGAATGTCTGTTGATGGAAGCGTTGTTATAGATGGACAAGAGATTAATGACCCTTTTGTATTTGTAGATGATAAATTTCCTGCTACATCTGATATGATAACTAGTACAGCAGCTGATCGTATATTTGATGACTATTTGATAAATGCAGACTTTATACTTGAGCAACCATTGACAAATTGGCACTTTTTATTTGATCCTACTGGGATTAATGTTGATGCATCTACATTTGGACTAGATGATGAAATTTCAGGATTCATAAAATCTAGTTGGACTATGGGTGAGAGTAATATTCAACAAGGCAGACAAGTAGAGCGAGTTGAGGAAGAAGTTGTCACAACGGATCAAACATATATTGTCAAGAGTGTACAATCACCTGATCAGGGAAATCTAAACATAATTGGCTTTGGTGCTTTGGACTCGATTGATGGTGTAGAGATTGCAGGTGTTACACCACAACCACCAGAGGGATACAGTAATACTGCAACAGGCGACTTTCCAATATTTATCATATATGGAATGGCGGGAATGGCTGCTGTTGCTGGTATTGCATTCTTTTTCATTAGTAACAGAGCACTGAAGAACGAAAAACAAGGACAGCAAGGAATTGATCCATCTGATCTGGTAGGACATCAGACTAGTTCTGCGTCTGGAGGTTATCAGACAAACAGAGGCGAAGCCCAACTTAGGAGCGACTCGGATTATCAACAAACTCGCAACTATTATGAGCAAGAGTCTACTACAAAACAGACGCAAGGCTATTCTGCTGCTGCCATATGATAAACTCACAAGTATTGTATAGTTAGCATGTTACATGTAATACTTGCACTATGATCGATTAGTTACATCACTTGTCATAAAATTGTGTGCTGAGAGTAACCCTCCTTTTGTTCTCACGACATTTCGCTTTGCGGCCAACCTGAACCTGATACAGGATCTAAGGTCACTATTTGGCCTTTCTCCATGCGGGTCGGCTTTTTTCATTCCGCAGGTGGAAACCTCAGGGGATGCCATCATTGTACTCCACATTGGATTCATTTCTGCTCCGTTGCCAGCCGTCTCCGACTATCCGTCTTCGGATCGCACTCCTGTATGGAGGGAGGAGTTTCCTCTGCCGTAGCAGCAGTCGTGCTTCAGCTCACACTGGTGGTTATGTATAGTGTAATTTGTGTATTGTTGTTTGATATTGGTCGTTTGCATGATGTATTTTGTATCTTGTCGTTTGCTACAATATTTATAATATGAATATTTACAATTTTATAAATTTTCGTGCGGGTCGGCTCTTTATATTCATGTATGGATTATTTGTTGACTAGGGCTTTTTACCTGTAATGAATAACGTTCCCATGCTCTGTTTCCATAACTCTTTTGCAGTCTTGTCTTTTATGTGGCGAATCTTTGTATCAAATCCTGCGTTTTTGAATAATTCTCTCCATTCATTTTTGGAGTACATGTGCATCATAATGCCCATTGATGATGACCATCTTTTAGTTGCTATATTTTCTGTATAATAGTCGGTTCCACATAGAAATACTCCTTCTGGCTTTAAAAGATTATAAATTTTGTTTAATGCATTTTTGACTGAATTCGCATAATATATGGACTCCATTGCAAATGCATAATCAAACTTTTGTCCCTTGTAATTCCAACTCTCAATATCTGCACAGTAATATTTTTCTATTTTTTTATTTTGGGAGCGTAATTTTGCTAAATTAATCATCTCAATACTTTTATCAATCCCAATACCACGTACACAATTTGTTTGGGAGGATACTGTTCTGACAACCCACCCATTTCCACATCCTATATCTAAAAATGTAAATTTTTTGTTCTCAGACTTGATAGGTTGTAATATCTTCATCACACTTTTTGCATGGCCTTTTTCCATCTGTTCTGCTTTACCATTATGTGCCCATTGATCAAATTTTTTGGCGGTTTCATCTTGCATGTGTTTTATTTGTAAATGGTCCTATAATAGTTACTTTATTTGTTGCTATGGCGACGAGCACAAGTCCATGTATGTCAATTTTACACGATTTTATGCCTGAAAAGATCATATGTAAAAATATTCTATTTTGAAAACATTACATCTGTTTTTAATATGAATAAAAACATTTTAGATGTGTATTGTAAAAAGTGCAGTGTTTATACTATGCCCACGAAATTAGTACTTGTTAGTTTGTAATTGGCAAATATGCCGCGTTACCGCAAAAAAATTTTGCGGCATGCTTAGGCGTGTATATTTTTAGGAAAGTTTTAAATGATCAAACCATTTACTAGGGTATGGACATGCTTGAGCGTACGTGTAAAAAGGTCATAAGCCTTTTCTTACCGGCAGACCGAGGGTGCAGTCACCCTCAACCTCTATGCCACCCACGATCGGGTCACAGTCGTCGTTCTGGTCAGCACATGCATAATCCACAATCTCGAAGTTACCATTTTCCAAGGTAGTGGTGATGTTTGCCGACACGTGACTGTCAATCAAAGCTCGAACTTGCTCGTTTTTTTTCGGATCATCCGTAACAACCTCAATCGTCTTTGTCAAAGTGTTTAGGTTCACCGCGTAGGAATCAATTCCGAGTTTTGCGATGCTCTCCCTGAGGTTGGATTCTGCAAGAACCATCTGAGCCTTTCTCGTGGGCTCAATGTGGTGTTTTGCAAACTGCTGTTTCTGATACTTGTCCAAAATTGGCATCAGTTGGGCAATCTTTGAATCCAGGTCTCGTTTTTTCTCCAAATCGCTAGCGCCGATGAAACCTGACTGTATCTTGTTCAGTTCGGTTCTCAGATCTAAGACTTCCATCTGAGTCAGATGGAATTCTTCGTCTGACACCGTTCTAGTGAGTTCTGTGTTACCCTCTGCAGAGACGGATGTGACTGCAAATGTTGCAACCATTGCCATTGCCAAAGCAACAAACAATATCTTTTTCGTTTGTGAAGTCATTACAAACTGTTACATCCTGCGTTATATACGTAAGTTTATCTAGATTTGGAGTGCCTTTTACAAGCAAAACTCAACTTGCAATACGATGGACACGGACCTTGGATGGTTTATCATGCTCCTTACCAAGATGTGGATGTTGTTCCCACCGTAACATGCCGACTTTCTAAAGTGCTTTATATACTCAGGCAGAAAACTATGATGATTATATATTTCAAAACAGGACATGGTTCCGTTAGACAAACCCCGTGGTGTGAATTGGGACAATCCAGACGTCAATAAGGTTTCAAGTTTTTTACTGGAGAATTCGAAACCACAAATTCCAAATACGTCAAGATGATGCAAGAGAACGAGAAAGTCAGGAGTGAGAGCAAGAAATTAAGGGAACAAGTTAACGAACTGACAAAACTCATCAAACAATTAAAAAAATATGAATTCACGTAGTTGTAACCGTTCAACCCCTGTACCTGCGCCAGACGTTAGGCGGTAAATTTGTGCCTAAATTTGGGAAGGGGTTGAACGGTTACCACGTAGTTTATCTCACCATTAGAGATATTTTGTGCTATCCTGTAAGTAGTTCCACTTATGATTTGACATATGCATGACTCTCCATTTCTTTTGCTGTTATGTCTTTTGGTGCTTGTTTGCGTTTATAGGCTTCTATAGGCGTCTCTTTACCGTCTTTTAGTGACATATGTGGGAGATTATTGTACCAGTTGACGAGTCTTGTTATTGGGTCTGTTATACCCATAGTATGGAATGGATTCCCCACATGGTCGCCGGGTTTGGAACCACGAACTGTATTACATGCAGACTCTTCTTCAAATGATTTTAGATGTTGTTCAATCTCAGAGTGAAATCGTTCTAATTTACCATTGGTTTGAGGGTGTTTTATACGTGCCAAGACTTGTTTGATACCAAGCTCGACTAACTTGTTCTCAAATACTGCTACACCGCGCTCAGAGTTCTTTTTCTCATTTGCATAGAACTGAGATCCATGATCCGTTAGTATTTGGGCAGGTTTGCCATATTTCTTGATGGCGCCCTCAAGCACCTTTATTGCATGATCACTTGTAGGTTCATTATACACTCCAAATCCCATAATCATCCTAGATGCATCGTCCTGATAGGACACAAACCATCTACCATCGTAAATCTGCTTAAAATCCGTATGCCATAAAGAATTTGAGAATCTTCTCTCATATCTAACCCACTTTCACTGCTTTGCTTTTTTTGGTTGGTTTTCTACTAACTCCTCATCTTTCAATATCTTATATATGATATTGTGAGAAATATGGATTCCGATTTCTTCTTCTATTATAGTCTCGAGTCTGACTGCCATACGTCTGTTCTGCTTGCAACAAGATATCACTGCAGAATGTTCTCGACGGCCTGGTAATCCATTAGAAGGGCGTCCCATCTTTGGAGGATATGTGATATCTTTTGGCTGTAAATGACCATATCGTGAGAACAATTTTCTAACCCATCGTGCAGATACACCCACTAATTTTGCAATCTGGGCGTCACTCATCTCATCATTGTGCTTTTGCTGAACTATCCACCGTACCTGTTCCTCATCAAGTTTATGTATTACACGAAGTTTTTTACCATTTTTGAGCCTAGTTTTGATCTTTGTACGAGGATCATGATTGGACCCACACACCTTCATTTCCACTCCGCACACGGATATATGAGGATCTACGCCACTAGTAGCCAATTTTCTTTTCTCTCCAAGTGGGCATAAAAGCTAAACTCATCATACGCTTCATATTAAATATGATCATATCTAGGCGTACACTCAAGGCGGAACTACTTACATTGACGATTATTCCTATGATCATATCTAGGCGTACACTCAAGGCGGAACTACTTACAAGACAACTTACCATTAGAGATATTTTGCCATCTCAGCCAGATGGTCAATCCCGCGCCCTTTCCATGTGGTGATGCATGTGAATATGTTGCCCATCACGTCCGGGGTGTTTGCGGACTTTATCCCGCCACGTATCTTTCTGTGGACCGCGACCTCGCGCAGTCCACGTTCTGCCGCGTTGTTTGTCAGAGGGGGAACGCGCGGATCCCGCACAAACGCAAAGAGGCGTGGCAGCGCATTTTTGAGCTTGCCCGGATGATTTTTGACGATCCGAGTAGTGGATTGCTGCCGTATCTTGATATCATCCTTTTGATGCGCGACGATAGTAGACCATGATCCTTGTGCCTGTCTCGCGCGGACCTCTTCTTTTTGGCGTCGTGGAATGTGCGGCGTAGCAGGTCCAGTACGCGGCGGGCGTCTGCATCGTCCTCGTTTCTCTCGTGTATGTGGAGCGCTTTTGTGATGATATGGGACCAGCACCGCTGAAGTTTTTCCAGTATGCCGTATGAACTCCACCCGTCACATACCATGGTGCCCTTCCATCCGGGAAGTAGTTCTTTTATGACATCTGATCCCCGACTTTTCCGTATCGCAAAATACGCCTCTTTAGTGGCAGGGTTGTCGATTATCCACACCTAGTGCAGTTTACCGTTGACGCTGTATGAAGTCTCATCCATGTGCAGTATGCGAGCTTTTCTGATGGACGCGAGTATGCGTCCGGCGGGACCATTCAGGCATGATCCGGTCCTGGACAATATGTTGCAAATGGCGCCCGTGGATGTATGGATGCTGATGTCCCTCTGACTGTTGTCTGAGATCATCTTGACTGGCATACGCGATTCATACGACGACACGACATCTGAGATCACACCGTGGCCGTAGCCGCCCTCGCGTGGAACCGTGCCTCTTGTGTCCGGCTCGATGTTCCTGCGTCCGCACCTCGTACACTTGCAGGTGTTTATCGTATGGCGGGTGGTGTCCACCTTAGTCAAGAGATGTACTCATCTCTTGCAGGCGAGCAAGCACATACCGTGCTTCATCTAGAAAGCTTGGTATGCTTGTAAAGACATCTTGCGCCTTGTCGTCATCATATGTATGACTCGTGATTCCACGTTTTTTACGATATATTTTCCAGTTTTCGAGATCGGAAAGTATGATTCCCTTTACATGTGCCGCACGAATGACATCACCGAATGTCATATCGTCAACATTCGTACCTGTATCCGAAGCCATCTTTAAATAACGTCGCATCATTTTGAAAGATAATCCATAAGTGTATTCAAAAGCTTGTATTGTAGCACTACGCGTAATCTGTTTATAATTTGGAGGTATGGGAATTGTTTTGTAATCACATGCTTGAAGTGCGATCTCAAGATTGGAAATCGCGTTTTCTAATGATGTAAGATCAAGACTCATATATGTGACATCCTCCGTACATTGAATTCAAGATTTTTCATGTTTTTGACAATCGCGTCATCCAATTTCTTAGATTTTGCCCGCAGTTCACGCCATTGCAATACCAGACGTCCTATTTTCTCTTTAAACAGATCTTCATCATCGTGCCGAGATTCGACACCTACACAACGTTCAGGAGTAAGAGCATGCATATGTTCACGAACTTCGTTCAGTGTAGCACTTTTGCAGAATCCAAGTATGTCGGAATATTTGCCAGCCTGCTTGTCACCACACCAAGCCCGGTACACATTTGACACCTTGTGAATGTCATCATTCGTAAGCTCACGATGCATACGATCTATCATTGTACCCATTTGGCGTGCGTCAATGAACAATATCTTGTCCTTCCGATCGCCACGTACACGGTCTCTAGATAAAAACCACAGACAGGCAGGTATCTGAGTCGAGTAAAACAGCTGGCCGGGCAGGGTGACCATGCAGTCCACCAAGTTTGCTTTTACCAGATTTTTGCGGATCTCACCCTCACCAGATTGGTTAGATGACATTGATCCGTTGGCAAATACAAATCCTGCCGCCCCAGAAGGCGCCATGTGATGTACCATATGTTGCACCCAAGCAAAGTTAGCGTTGCCCTTTGGAGCCCCGTAGACCCAGCGCTTGTCGTCTTGCAGGCGATCCCCGCCCCAATCTGAGACGTTAAAGGGGGGATTGGCCAAGATAAAATCTGCCTTTAGGTCTGGATGCTGGTCATTGTGAAAACTATCACCGTGTGTGATCCGACTACTGTCTATGCCACGGATGGCTAAGTTCATCTTTGCTAGCTGCCAAGTGGTATACTTTGATTCTTGGCCATATATTGATATGTCAGACGGAGTTTTTGTTCTATTTCTGTTTTCATTACTGTTAGCGTGAGCCTGAATGAACTGAACGGACTGGACAAACATTCCAGATGAACCGCAACATGAATCATAGACACGCCCACTATACGGTTGGAACATCTCAACTAGTAATCGAACTACACTACTACGCGGAGTGTAAAATTCCCTGCCCTTTTTGCCCTCTGCATTAGCAAATCTAGATAGAAAGTACTCGTAGACTCTGCCTAACACATCCTTGGATCGAGATTCTTCATCACCGACTCGAATGTTACTAATGAGGCCGATTATCTGACTAAGACGGATCTGGTCCAATGAAGGCCGGGTATAATTCTTGGGCAAGACATTTTTGATGGCAAGATTCTCTCTTTCAATTGCAACCATGGCACTATCAACTATCTGTCCAATGGTGGGCTGTCGTGCTTGTGCCATGATGTTTGTCCACCGTCCTTCCGGTGGCATCCAAAAGATATTCTGAGCGCGATACTCATCAGGATGTTCGGGGTCAGCATCTTGAATCGAATCCAGTTTGGAACGATATTCTTCAAATGCATCAGACACATACTTGAGAAAGATTAGCCCCAATACAACATGCTTGTATTTTGTAGCATCCATGATGCCGCGAAAAGCATCGGCCATGGACCACATTTTTTCTTCAACTATCTCAGGATCTGCCTCGACCTGCTTTGTTTTTCTAGAGTCTGATCGCCCCTGTTGTACCGTAGTCAAATCTATTATACAGACAATATGGGTTGATTTATGTATATTCGACAAAAATGTGATCTTAATATACCCCATCCAACACAGGGGTAAAAAATGCAGACAGGGATAATGTAAGCGTCCCAATTCGCTTTCTGCCGTCATTCTGAAAAGGGTATTCGCACTCCCATAGGGCCCGTACACCTTTAGACCTGCCCTGTCATGTTGTGGTCCGAATCCTTTTTTGCCGTCTTCTGTTGCTGCCGCTCTAGCACGACCTTGCCGTTTGGTAGCACATCTACGAACCTACATCCCTGTGTAATGCGACACTCGACTTGTCTGTGTCTGCGACTAGTTGGCCATTGCAGATTGGTCCTTTATTTTGCCGGTGCCCTGTAGCATCTAGCACAAGGCCAAGCTGTTCTGGCGTCGCCGCCGCGTCAAGTACTGTCTGGGACTGCCGCTTGTTCTTCACCAGTACAGAATCCGCGGTGTCGGACTGGTCCAGAAACCCTTCTGAGCATGCAAACGCGTCATGCATCTTATCGAATAGCACGTCCGGTATGACGCCCTTGTTTGTCGTGTATTTGGCCTCCATCGTCTACTTGTATCCCATAATAAACATACAAAAGTCGTGTGCCACCTTGCCCTTGGATTCTGCGATGAGCAGTTGGGCATCAAAGTACGGCCAGAGTACGTACAGACTTCAGTCAAACCTTTCTATTCATATTAAAAACAGATGTAACATTTTTAAAATACAATATTTTTACATATGATCTTTTCAGGCATAAAGTCGTGTAAAATTGACGTACATGAACTTGTACTCGTCGTTATAGATGGTTAACGCGTCGCTTTCTATAATTATCGCACTATTGCTTTCTATTATCTGAGTTGTTCTAATCACATGTTACCAAATTATAATTGTCACTTGAATTTTTCACTTACAAGTCTAAAGAGTTGTTTTGCTGCCATGCTTGGCTTTCGTGCTGCCATCTTGGCAATTTCATACATTCCGAATTCTGCTTTGATAAACGTGACAAATTCATTTGTGGTCATATCTTTGATAATGTCAAGCTCACTATCCCATTGCTTGTCTGTAAGATTTATCCATCTATCTTGAACCTTGCCTGCTGATTTTATTCGCGATTCAATTGCATTTCTCCATGCATTTTCATAATGAATCATGTCGTACTTGGATGTCTGTCCTGTTAATGCAGCAGTGGCCGCTGTTGCACCTGCCATGCGGCCAAATCGTATTGCATATCGTATACCCTCTAGTACCAATGGGTTTGCTTGACCAGCAGAGTCACCTACTAGTATCATGTTATCGTACACTGTTTCCCTCACAAGTCCATCATTTGGAATCAACCCATAGTGAAATTCAGTTGTGGTAATATTACCTAGTGATGCAATTGGTCCCTTTTTCTTTGCTATAAGTTGTTTTAATATGGTGGTAGGATCTGCATCTGATTCAGGTTTACCTACACCCACACCTATCCTGACTGTATTTTTTCCTGTTGGAAATATCCATGCATATCCTGCTGGTGAGTATTCTTGGCCTACCATGAGCCACCATGTGTCTGGTTTGACACTTTCAACCTCTGCTTCATACTCTGCCCCTGCACCGAATCTATTCCACTGCCATTTCATACCCATGGCTCTGCATACTGCTGATGAGAATCCACTTGCATCTATGATTACCTTTGCATTGTATGTGCTATCTGGTATTTTTTGTGATTGATGTGTCACTTTAACCCCGATAATTCTTTGTTCTACATTTTTTATAACCCCATTTACTGTTGAGCCTGTCATTATAACTGCCCCTGCTTTTTCTGCTTGGGATGCAAGCCATCTGTATGTTGACCGTACGTCTAGTACTGCTGCTGTGGGTTCTGTGTTGCCTGTTATGGTGACTGTGTTGTTTGGTGACTGAAATGAAAAGTTTCGAATTGAATTATAACAATTTTGAGGTATGCCAAACTCTTTTACCTCATTTATCCAAGTAACGCCACTTGTTCTGACAGTCTCTGCAATTGTTGACTCTTTTTCAAACAAGATTACTTTGGCGCCTTTTGCAGCTGCTGCATATGCTGCTGATGTACCCGCAGGGCCACCACCAACAACTGCAACATCATATTCTTGTTGTTTTAATGCCAACACTATTGTAAATAAAAGTGACTTTATTATATTAAACCGTATGTGTCTGTGTGATTAATTCTTGGTGTGTGTTTTTTATTTTTTAAGCACAGGTGTTCCTGCTGAATCATTTTCTCTTTCTGGATCAAACGTTTCCATATGTTCTGGATCTCTGTGCATATAGCTGTGTGGTTTTCCTACTTGTTTAGTACAAAATTTTATACATATGTTCTCTTGAACTTTTAGCGTAGTTTCATTCTCATGATATAGACGTTTACCACATTTGGAACATATTAGTTCTGGCATGAATTGATTTGATATTGAATCTATTTAGATGTTTCAAGCTTTAAATTTTTGACCAACCGGTAGAGAAATAAATATATAAACATATATACTAATTTTTGTTAGTTTGATTATATAATCATTGTAATCTTCATTTCCAATCGTATATAATTACTATATTGGCATCTTTTTATAATGAATGATATACATGTAATGTCGTTTTTAATGTGGTCTGCGATCACCGGTGCCATTTTGTTTGCAACAAGGTTTGCATATGTGGCTTACTCAAATCGTCACAAAATACACTAGATGATTAATCGTATCAATATTTGTAGCGACGGGCATAAGTTTCTGTACGGTGAATTTTTGTGATTTCGTGCCTGAAATAATCGCACCACTAGTCTACAATCTGTCTAATTCTGTGATCTTATTTTTAATTACACAGTGCGGTAGATTTGTCATGACAAGTAACTATTATGTTTTAATTGTAACCGTTCAACCCTCGTGCCTGCGCCAAACGTTAGTCGATAAATCCATGCCTAATTTTTGGAAGGGGTTCCACGATTACCATTCCACGATTACCATTCCACGATTACCATTCCACGATTACCATTCCACGATTACCATTCCACGATTACCATTCCACGATTACCATTAAACGATATTGTAGATTATTTAAATAAAATCATATAAAACACATTGCGAACTACTGATGTATTATCAATTTTTATTTTTGAGACATTTGGGTTAACTGTGCTGGTGACTATACAAAATACATATTTAATATATTAATTTTTAATTATCGTGTTGTACCATATTGTGTGGTTGAAACTCTCACATCATCATAAATTCATTTTTACATCCTTTCATGTCTTACTCTCTTTTTTTTCAACATGTCTAATTATTCCAGTATAATCCAATTGACCATACCCATTTACTAATGCATTTGCGTATTGCTCTTCTGCCTTTGATATCATTGCTAGTTCCAGACCACGTGCTGCTGCAGTCTCTGTTATGATCTTGATATCTTTTCTAAGATTTTCAAGTGTAAATGTTGGATTTTGATCTCCTGCGATCATACTGTATGCTTTTTTGCGACTCATTCCTGTACTAAAATACGTGTTATTTAATACCTCTAGGAATATTTTTGGATCTACACCTGACTCTTTTACTAGTGTTATACCTTCTGCAAGTGAGAGTGCAAGCATTGTTATTTGCATATTCATTGCGAGTTTGACTATATTTGCAGTACCTGCCCCTTGACCTAGAAACATTACTTTTTGCGATATTTCATCTAGTATTTTTTTGCATGACTCGAATGTTTTTTTGTCACCTGATACCATTGCAACAAGATTTCCTGCGCTTGCAGCATCTGGGCCTCCCATGACTGGGGCATCTATTTTGATTATGTGGTGTTTCTTGTATTGAGATGTAATCTCTTTTGAGTCTGCAGGGTTGATGGTGCTAATATCAATTATGATCGGTTTTTTGGGTTTGTTGTGTGAGCCTGCTATGATGGTATTATTATCGGTCTCTCCAAATGAAACACTTTTGACTGCATTTCCATCTTTTAACACGATTATAATTATGTCTGATCTCTTTGCAATATCTGCTGGTGTTTTTAATACCGTTGCACCTGCTGACTCTGATTCATTGGTTTTTTGTATGGTTCTATTATACACTGATATGTCATAGTTTTTGTTCTTTGCAAGTTTAATTGCAATTGCACCTCCGAGCATGCCTGTACCTATGATACCTATTTTGGTGCGGTTTTTTGTCACGTTTTTCTGCATATCTCGTAAACTATCTTCTCTCTTCATCTTTTACACTCCATTGATTGTTTCCGAATCTTGGTGCAACAAATTCAATCTGTCCGATTACTCTGTCTCCACTCTTTACCTTTGCATAATCGAATTTTTCCATCCTGAACACTCGCTCTTTTGGTTTGTATCCTCCTTCGATCACTTTGACTTTAAACCTCTTACTTGCCCTCGTAATTAATTTTCTTGCTACTTGTACATCTCCGATCCATGAAAACATCTCAAATCTACCAAAGTTTTTAGTTGCAACACTATACCCGTATAATCTTGCTTGCAGATTTGTTTTTTTACTCTTTGCTTGTTCATTTAACCAATTTATTACCTCTTGACCATTTCCCTCCTCTACCCCAAATGTCTCTGATTCTTTCATGTATGTAATGCGACTGTACACAATAATATTGATTTCCTTGTATCCTTTGCACCTTGAAACTGTTTATGTTTTTTGTATTTGAGATTTATTTGAGTGTGAGTTATGATTGATACAAATCACGTAATTTGAATTTGTTTACTTTGTGTGTGATACTTGAGATTGTAATTTATGCGATGAGCAATATTATTGATATTTTATGATCAACTCTTTGTTTGTCACATTTTTACTAAAATTAAAATAAAGTTGCATAAAACATGAGTCATGCTTGTGGTTGATTGTAAGGATGTGCTATCAATTCGTAACGAACTACTTGTATATGTCTCAGACCAAGTGGCTGCAATTCCAACATTACAAAATAACCAATTTACATTGTCTATGCTTGATGAGGAGGAAGATGGTGGTGGCCAGATAGATGTCGATGTGGTCGTTGCTGCAATCAGAGAATTTTTAGAGTCAATAGGTGAGGGTAGAAATTTTGCTGTGATTACAAATGACAACACAGTTACTATTGCATCTGTGAATGGCAAGTCTATTGATCCTGACACATCTACAAAAGTGCGTTCACCTGCACAAGATTCTATGTTTACTTGTACTCATTGTGGATTTGTTACACCATATGAGGTGGAACTCAATGTTCATATGCGAATACATTATATTTAAGACTTGATGTATGCATATTTTTATATGTTTAAATTTTTACAGTTAAAAATAAATATTCATATTAATCTTTTATAAACCAGACATACTATTACAATATGTGATAAATTCTGAGAATCATGGTACATCAAAAGTGCACTGTGCCATATGTGATCGAGTATTTGACTCTCGTGCTCAATACACGCAACATGTTTTACATGTTCATTCACATAATATTGGCAGTAACCATGATAATGGTGCATCATGCGACTCTTGTCCACTTGATATTGCCATATCAAAACTATTGGGGTTATTCAAACGAAAATAATATCTAATTAGCAATTGTGATAAATCTGGCAAGTCTTTTTATAATGACCATCTTAACTTTTACATGTGGTAAACAAATCTCTAATTGCAATTGTAGCAATTGCAGCAATTACTGCTACCATTATAGTATCTGCTGCTGCTGTGGGTAATCAAAACAGTATGATGGATGGTGGGACGAGTGTTGCAGCAGTAGAGTATCCTAATCGTATCTATGGTGGCATAAACACTGGAAATGGCTCTCCGTTGTTAGGCGACCCAACTGCTCCAATTACAATAATAGAATTTGGCGATTATCAATGCCATTTTTGTGAGATATGGCATGCCCAAACACTTCCATCAATAAAATCAAACTATATTGAAGATGGTAGTGTGAATTTGATATTTGTAGACTATGCATTTTTGGGCAAGGACTCACCACAAGCGGCCCATGCCACATATTGCGCGCATGAACAAGGCATGTATTGGGCGTATCATGATATGCTATATGACTCTCAGCAGAATAAAATTGATGGTGGTTGGGCATCTGCTGAAAACCTTGACCGATTTGCAGCACAACTAAATCTCGACACAACTGAATTTTCAATATGTATGTCTTCTGGCAAATATGATGATCGTATATCATACAACAGACAGATCGGATCAAGCCATGGTATAGATGCAACTCCTGCATTTTTCATTGTAGGTCCTGATGGTGTTCCAACAATGATCTCTGGTGCTCAACCATATTCTACATTTGTGCGTGTGTTGAACTCTTTGGGCTGATGGCCTTGATGCATCTTGTGTTCTCTGATGTCAGATTTGTCATCATGGCAGTATGTATATTTTCAATTATGACATTTTCCCTCTTGATAATGTCAGAGTATATATTTTTGGAGCCATTTGTTGTGGGACATGTGCCACAAGGAACAGAACTTGGTTTTACACTTGTTATTGCAATATCTGTTTTGTCTAGTATAGTGATTCCTGCAAATATATTTCGTGTATCTGTTTTACATCGCTCAAAACAAAAGATGAGTGGTGGATTTGCAGGCTCGATAATTGGATCAATTGCTGGTGCCTGTAGCTGTGGCCCTGTTGGATTTGCAGTGATATCTACGTTTGGTACAGTGGGTGCTACTGCCACTGCATTTTTAACATCATATGAGATACCACTTCGTTTTGTTGCAATTGCAATTTTATTGATTGCACTTTTGTCTACTTACAAATCAATTAACATAGAGTGTAAGATACAACAATAAATCTGCTCAACTTTAGAAAACAAATTATCTAGGATTTTTTTTGAATTATTAATACAAGTGGCATTTAATTAAAATTTCATTTAATGTGAAGATTTTAAAATCAAGCAATTACAATACTTTAATTTAATTAAGATGGTATAATTAATTGCTATGTGGGATTTAGTAAGAGTTTGTTGACTTTTATTTCATGTTTTTACTCTATCTGCTTTTGATAATTACTGGTTATGTGAATTTTTGATGTAATTTATTTATGCGACTAAAGTTAGCCGAAATATGCAAAACTGGAGTTTGATTGCTGGTGCAATTTTGGTGGCAAGCCCTATACTATTTGCAGTCTTGGCTTATCCTGAATCTGTTGCATGGAGCTGGAATGAGGGCAGAGGTGGATATCTGTTTGGGTTGATATTTGTAGTTGCCGAGTTAATCGGATTAAAGTTATCCATACCAAAGAATCGATTGTATGCTGTAATTCCTCTAGCAGGAGCAGTTATCATTTACTTGTATATGTTGGAAAATGGGTTACGCGAGCAGATAACTACTGCTGGATCGCAGTTTAATGTTCAGTTGATATATTCGTGGACTTGGATGTGGGACTTTGTTATAATGGCACTGTTCATGATAGTTGCACTGTATGTGTTGTTTGGATGGCGATGGATTCGTATTGCACCTGCGGGCCCGATATTTCTTTCTGGCACTGCTATAATTTTATCACTTGATGCATTCTTTCCTTATGATACGTTGGGACCGTTGCAGTATGTGGTGCCATATTTGGTGCAAGCAAATGTCTGGTTGATTGATGTATTTGATCTGGGTACTGCAATTGCACGTGACAATTTGATGCTTTTGCGCGGTGAACATGGCTCTATTGCGCTACGTGTGTTTTGGCCTTCTGCTGGTGTACATAGCATTATAATATTCTCACTTGTGATCGGTGCCTTTATGCTCAAATTAAATATCCCTAGAATGCGAAAATTAGCATACTTTGGAATTGGGATAGTTGGAACCATTATAGTAAACATGATACGTATATTTTCACTTTCATGGTATGCATTAAAGGTGACTGCGGATCCTGTTGCATGGGAAGAGTATCATAAAATTGCCGGTGAGATAATGTTCTTACCTTGGCTATTTGCATTTATCCTTGTGGTTGTATTGATAGAGTCAAGACGTCTTAAGAAGATAGATGCACAAAAGAACCAGAATTTAGAGTCTTCATTATCATAACTAGAATTAAAAAAAACTTGTAATGTCACTTTGCCCTTTTACATCTGAGAGTTCTGTGACTCTAATACCGATTCTGCGAATTGGCATCTGTTGTGTTTTTAGCATCTCTTTTAGCAGATAATCTGCACACTTTTGTAATTCTATTATATTTGCAGTGGAATTTTTGAGCATCTTTGATTTTGATTTTGCTGTGAGATCCGATTGTATTATCTGTATACTTACTGATTTGAATGTTTGATTGCTATCGATAACTGTATTGTGTACATCTAAGCATATTTTGTTTAGATTATCTTTTAAAAATTCATAGTCTTTGGAATCTTCACTTAGTGTGGTAATGCGACCATGTTGTAAACGCGGTTCTTTCTTCTTTACTGGCTCATTATTTATGCCTCTGGCTGCATTGTAAATATATGTGCCATTTTTTTTCCCAAACTCTTTTGTAAACAAAAACAGATCTGGTTTTCGAAGATCGCTTATGGTTTTAAAATTTAATTCTAATAAACGATGTTCTGTCTTTTTTCCAATGTATGGTATGTCTCTTATTTTTAGTGGTTCTAGAAATGTGTCTATCTGTTCTGGCTTGACGACTGTAAGTCCGTCTGGTTTTTTAAAATCCGATGCAATTTTTGATATCATACGATTTGGTGATATGCCAATTGAACACCCTATCTTTGTTTTAATCTTTACTGCATATTTGATCTGTTGTGCTAGTTTTGCTGCCTTTTGAAAATCATGTTCGATTCGCTTACTTACATCCAAGTATGCTTCATCCCGACCTACATACTCAAACACATCTGCAAATGCACTTATCACATTCATGGACTCTTCTGATATTTGTGTATAGTAATCAAAATCTACTGGAATGAACTCTGCATCGTCTATTACACTATTGAGTTTTCGCTTTGCAAACGTTATGGGCATGCCTGATTTAACACCGTATTTTCTTGCAACATAATTTGCAGTTGCAATGGCACCACTGTCATTACCTCTATCAGAATACACACATACACATACGGGTTTTGTTTTTAATAGTGGATTACGTATTTCTTCGCATTGTGCATAAAAATAATCAAAATCAACATGCATTACAACTCGTGATTTCATGATATACGTTGTGTATGACACTTTTATTTTTTTGTAGTGTATGTGTTTTAATACATGCTTATTTAATACATGCTTATTTGATACATGTTTATTTAATACATGCAACTTTTACATCATATTTTGTGTACAAACACACTCTCTTTGCTAAATTATATGCATTGTGACACATCTATTGATTTCTTGGGTAAGGTGGTGGTGATGGTACATGAAAGAAAATAAAGACCGAACAACTACTCTTTAGTGTTGATTGTATTTTTAGTTTAGTCTAAATACTATGTGGTGTATTTGTACTTGTGGCATCTCCAGTTTACGTTGATGGAAATGGTGTAAAGTTCAATCCTGATGCAATGATGCGTGAACGGTTGTATCATTGTATATTTGATGACAAGGCAATATTGGTATTCAAAGACTCACAAGATGTGATGAATTGCTATGAGATTGAAGATCCCCCACTTGTAGAAAAAATTAGGCAATGTAATGATGATGTAGAATTAGAGGCATTATTTGATACTTATATATCAGATATGAACCTTAATGGTTAAATAAAAGTATGTAAAGAGGTATGCAAGGTAAAAAATATGAGTAATACACGAAAACCTAGTGACGCTGAGGAAATTTTATCTGAATTTACAAGTTCAAAATCTGATTCAAACGATACAAACAAGGATACAGATAATTCTGAATTAATCGACTCTGCACCTAATGTTTCACCTAGTGTAATATCCTCTGAGCCATCTTCAACTAACAGTGATCAAACTCTTGAATCTAACTCACCTAATGAGCTTCATTCTTGTGCCGATTCTAACTCTTGCTCTGATGATTCTATTGTTGCTGATAAACCACCCATTGAATCAACTCCAACACCCACTGAACCAACCACAACTGAATCCTCCAATATGGGTGAACCTCAACATTCTTGTGCCGATTCTAACTCTTGCTCTGATGATTCTATTGTTGCTGATAAACCACCCATTGAATCAACTCCAACACCCACTGAACCAACCACAACTGAATCCTCCAATATGGGTGAACCTCAACATTCTTGTGCCGATTCTAACTCTTGCTCTGATGATTCTATTGTTGCTGATAAACCACCCATTGAATCAACTCCAACACCCACTGAACCAACACCCACTGAATCCTCCAATATGGGTGAACCTCAACATTCTTGTGCCGATTCTAACTCTTGCTCTGATGATTCTATTGTTGCTGATAAACCACCCACTGAACCAACACCCACTGAATCCTCCAATATGGGCGAACCACAACATTCTTGTGCCGATTCTAACTCTTGCTCTGATGATTCTATTGTTGCTGATAAACCACCCACTGAACCAACACCCACTGAATCCTCCAATATGGGCGAACCACAACATTCTTGTGCCGATTCTAACTCTTGCTCTGATGATTCTATTGTTGCTGATAAACCACCCACTGAATCAACTCCAACACCCACTGAATCCTCCAATATGGGTGAACCACAACATTCTTGTGCCGATTCTAACTCTTGCTCTGATGATTCTATTGTTGCTGATAAACCACCCACTGAATCAACTCCAACACCCACTGAATCCTCCAATATGGGTGAACCACAACATTCTTGTGCCGATTCTAACTCTTGCTCTGATGATTCTATTGTTGCTGATAAACCACCCACTGAATCAACTCCAACACCCACTGAATCAACTCCAACACCCACTGAATCAACTCCAACACCCACTGAACCAACACCCACTGAACCAACACCCACTGAACCAACACCCACTGAACCAACACCCACTGAACCAACACCCACTGAACCAACTCCAACACCCACTGAACCAACACCCACTGAACCAACACCCACTGAATCCTCCAATATGGGTGAACCACAACAATCTCATGTTGATGTCACATCTGATTCTAATAATGACAAGTCCACCACTAAACCACCCCCACCCGAGCAACACTCTGAATATAGAGATGTGATATTTGTTGGAAGTAAACCAATAATGACTTATGTTTCTGCCGTCCTTACTCAACTTGCAAATAGAGATACAGTTACGGTCAAAGCCCGAGGTAAAAAAATCACTAATGCAGTGGATGTCTCACAAATGATCATTAAAAGAATGGATAGTGTTGGTTATGTAATATCTGATACTAGAATATCTTCTGACTCTCTCATATCAAATGATGGGAAATACCGCAACGTCTCTACAATGGAAATTGACATATCAAAAAAATAAACGTCATTATCTTACTGTTGTTGCTATTGTAATAATATCCGTTGTAATTACTACTGTGGTGTTATTTCTATCTATTGATTCATGTGGATTAACACATCTTGAAATCTTAAATGATATTAGTACATATGAAGAAAATTTTGATCCAAATTTTTGTGCAGATTTACTTGATAAAATATACTTGTTTAATGAATCGTGTAGACCTGTAGTTGATATAATTGATTGTGGTTAATAAATAACCTACACAAATTATTCTTAACATAATATTTGTCTTTAAAATTAATTATTTGTATGAGCATATATAATATTTTTTTAATTAAACTAATTTTACAAGAAAAATTCGTGTGAACCAACCTCTTTGGATACGATAACAATATCATATACTTGTATTTGGTTACATCCCTGTCTGCATATTGCGTATCGTACATGCAATGCATTTGGCTAGGAGTTATTTTTGAATGATTATATTAATTATGGAATCTGGTTCACCCATATGTTTTGTTTTGTTAAGATTAAACAAAAAGATCTGTATATAATATTAAAATATTTTTATCATATATAAAAAATAAATATTTAATTATTAAGTTAAATTAGAACAAACAAATTATAAAGATTTACTAAAAATGATTTGATGCATAAACTTGAGATATCTACTAGATACAACAATCTGCATACTGAAAATTGTTATCTTACAACACCCACTACTATTGTATTTGATGGCATGTATGTATGTATGTGTACGCAATGACACGCAAAAGAGAAGATATTTTTATGTTAATTGATATAGATATTGATTGACATTAACTCTTAACTAGATGATTTACGTGTTATGTGTTTAATAATTTTAATTTGTACTATTGTTAATAATAATTCATACTATTTTATGGTGCTATGATCATTATTTATTTTCTTTAATCTTTCTAATAATGCCGCATAAAGAAATGGCATAACCGTTGTGACTTCTGCATGTAATGTTGCTTGTTTTGCATTTGGCGTCACTTTTCCCCATGAAATTGCTTCTCTTACAAGCGCACCACTTAAACTACCATCAAATTCTTGTGCAGTTGTAATGTAAAATGCATAATCTAGTCCTCCTCTGTATTGATTCCACCACAAAGTATGATGTTTTGATATTCCACCACCAATCATGAATGCACCTGATTTTTTGGCCTTGAATATATGCTCTGATAATCGCACAGAATCTCCAATAATATTTAATTCAAAGTCGTGGTGATTTTGCGCAAACATCCAGATCTGACTACCTACTGCCCCATCCATTATTCCTGGTACTATAACATCAATATCGTTTTTTGCAGCCCAATACAGAAATGAGTCTTCTCTCATGTGCTGACCTATCATTTTACAAATGTCTGCTGTTGTCATCGATTTTTTGCCATTTTCATATGCCTGTGTCAAAAACTCTTGCATCTTTTTTTCTATTATTGGGCCGTAACTATCTAGTGGAACAAGTACGCTTCCGAGTCTGTGTATGTCTTGCTCTGCGAGTTGCGCATCATCCATTGTAAATGATCCTTCTTTGTATTCTGCGTAATGCCTTGCAATATCATGATCAAGTGCACCACACGTGGTAACCATCACATCAAACCACTTTTTTTTTGCCATATCTCTGATTATGCCTCTCAACCCCGTTGAGATCACTGCTCCAACAAACGAGCAGAATCGAAGACACTGTTTGTCTGTTATCATCTTTGATATAATTTCAAGTCCATCATGGAGATTCTTTGACTCAAAACCCCCTGATTTTGCCATTTCTGCAAATATGCCTTCTATGCTTGTCTTGTCATTTATTGTCATATCTTTCACAGGGCCCCCTATCTCTTTTATTGGCACACTGTTCTCTATTGTCATTGTAATTTCTATATTCAACGTGACTATAAACGATTCTTTGTTATTTGGAATTGTAATAGTATGCACTTTTCATTCAAAAAACTCACCATACTTTTTCATATAACGTATACCTTCATATGATCTCTTTTTATTTGTAATTTAATTTATAATTTACAAACTTGATAATTTATAATAATTATTTTGCAGTGTGTAATTGTAACATACTAGCATCAATAATGTCCAAAAATTCATTATTTTATAGCTCTATGCCAAGACTTTAAACGAGCTTTTATTATTCAACCTTATGGCAGGACGCATAAAAGTTGGACTAGTTGGTATAGGTAATTGTTTTTCAGGACTATTACAAGGAATTGAATATTATCGAAAAAACCCATCTCAACAGATCATTGGGATAATTCATGAGGAGCTTGCAGGTTATGGTATTCATGATATAGATTTTGTCTGTGGATTTGATGTGGGTGAGAATAAGATTGGAAAGACAATCAATAAGGCGATATATGCGTATCCTAACATGGTCGACTGGATACCTGAGAATGATATGCCTTTGACTAACTCTTTGGTATATGAGAGCCCTGCACTTGATGGTGTTGGATTGTGGGTGGAAAATCGTGTCAATCCTATAAAGTCTCAAAAAACTGTTGACGAGTTAACATCTGAGATAAAACAGGTGATCAAAAGTACCGGGGCTAAAATTATTGTCTCGTATCTGCCAGTAGGATCTGATAAAGCTACAGAGTTTTGGGCACAAATGTGCCTTGATACTGGTGTAGCATTTGTAAACTGTATACCATCATTTATTGCATCAAATCCCATTTGGGCCGAAAAGTTTACCACCAAAAATATACCCTGTATTGGTGATGATATAAAGGGGCAAGTGGGTGCTACTATTGTACATAGAACACTTGCCAAATTGTGTAATGATCGTGGCACCAAGATAGAAAAAACATATCAGATCAATGTAGGTGGGAATACAGACTTTTTGAATATGAAAGAACAAGAGCGACTAGTATCAAAGAAAATTTCCAAGACTGAGAGTGTACAAAGTCAACTTGACCATCGTTTAGATGATGATCAGATATACGTTGGACCTTCAGATTTTATTCCGTTTCTTGGAAATACAAAACTAATGTTTATGAGAATTGAAGGCAGACAATGGGCAAATATCCCATACAATATGGAAGTACGTCTTGATGTTGATGACAAGGCAAACTCTGCTGGAATAGTGATAGATGCCATCAGATTGGCAAAAATTGCACTTGATCGTAATATAGGTGGACCTATAAGACCTGCAAGTGCATACTTGATGAAACATCCAATTGAACAAATGTCAGACACAAATGCCAAAGCGGCATGTGAGGCATTTGTTACAGATGTCTGAATTTAACTCTTAACATACTGGAAAACGTAACAGTTAAACCCCCTACATATACACCTCAACACACATCTACTGCTACGATGAAGTTTGGTGAATAATTTAGCTTGCCATGATGGTGTCATGGATATTCTTTACAAGATCCTTGTCCTGATCACACCACGTCATCATACATGACATCATACATGACATCAATATACCATAAACTTCCATTCCTGTTGTACTGCGAAACATCTGACGAATCTTTTTGTGAATCATGACGCGCCACCACAGTGATCGTTTGGATTTGTTGTTGATAGATGGCATACCCGAATATTTGACAAATGTAAACAGATCTGGCGCCGCATTATGTAATTTGCCCCCAAACGAGTGTTCCTAGTTCTGTATATGTGCCTGCAATTGCCATGACGGCATCTATTCAGTTGTCTTGCAGTTGTTGTTGTTGTTGTTGTTGATCTGTGGTGTCTAGTGGTAGCTGTTTGGCCTCATGAAATATGTGCCGGAGTTTTCTGTGCAATTCTACGAGATTGCCGCCGTGCAAGGTAGTCTAACATCTATGCCCTATTGCAATACTGTATCTATCTAGAAGCGGAATTGCACAACATGCTAGTTTGCGTTTTGAGTCGTACAGTTACATGACTCCGCCTGCCATGCGGAAAACCTCTTTGGGATGATCACACGTGATGCCGAATCTGTTGTAGATTTCTTCTGTGACGATGTCAGATTTGCCCCCATAGTAATAGTAGGGGGAGAAAACCCACTGTCCGAGGATGCTATCAATACGTCTGGATTATCCTCGGCAAGTGACTTCTTGAACGTGATCACCTCCGCAAGTATCATCTGGTCCGATTTATTGGGATATGTCCTCATGAACCGCTCTAGTTGTTTTGCTTCCCTCGTCACCTGACCTCTGTGAGTGTGAACCGCCTCTGTTTTTTGATCCTTTTCCCATGCTGGCTCCGTTAGAACGGGTTTTGACCTTTCCTCGGTCTCCTGTTTTCGCCGTGTTGGGGAACTATATGTAGCAATGTACCGATGCATAAGATCCTTGGACATTTGTCTGACATTTTTCAAGTTCTTTGATACTTCTCTAGAGTTCAGTTTCACTGCAATTAGTCTTGAGAGGAGATCCCGCATCTTATACTCGGAGGCGGAGATGATCGCCACTGACTCATTGTAGAATTTTTCTTTCAACGCCACGTCTAGTTTGTTCTCTGGTATGTAGACTGACTTTACTGCTTTTGAGAGCACCGCAAAGCACTCCGATCTCACCTTCGGCATCGTAAGCCCTATGTCAGAATCCTTGAATAAACTGAACAGTTGAATTGACTGTTCGTAGAAGGGGTGTTTTATTCCCAGTTCTCCAGCGTTTTCCATTATACTGGATGCAACAACCACGTTTGTGTCTGGCACCACTTTTACATCAAGTGACATTGTGGAATGAGACTAGCCGGTAGTATCTAAACTTTGCATCAGAGCTGCAAACTGGAGTCGCATATTGTCCTTGTCAATGTATTCTTTATTGATCTCCAACGGCTCGATCAGGTCTGCGCTTGCGGCTTGGTTTCTCAGGTCATGGGTCTTGTTCAGTACTTTATTGATTGAGCGTTCGTTGACTTTATACGATTGCGTGATGTTCAGTATGTCGTCTATTGCGGGTAGAAGTGTGAGCGAATCCTCTGCAATCTTTGGATTGTCGTTTGCTTTTTGCGAGTTTTTAAATCTGTACTCCATCTTACCGAGTATGAGTTCCGTGTTTCGTGCAGCCTGATAGAAGTAAAACCCGTCAGAGTTCTCAACTTCCAGCCATCTTGATTTGATGTCTTTTAGAAGGTCTCTTAGCTTGGAGAGACTGTTCAGTATGGTAAGATCGACCTTTCCAGTCTCTTCCATGCTGGTTAAAGACCTCTCAATCTCTACCAAAATACTATTCTTCAATGTAGTCTTGCACCCATCATCACTCTATAATATAGTTACTCTCTATACACATAAGGTAACAGTTCAACCCCTATTTTGTAAGTATGCATACAGATACAGCAATAACGATCACCGATCATTATTGTGATCGAATTTACGTAAATCTGAATGATAAACACGATGATATGTGAGAAAGTGTCCAAAATGTTGAAAACACGTTTATTATTTTTTGCATATAGGCGTAACTATTTTGCTTTTTGAAGTGGACATTTAAATTCTTATGATTATATACTATGATAATTTTGATCTAAAAAATTTGATCAAAAACTCTAATAATTTAATCTAGAGGGTGTTAAATCAAAACGCTTCCATCTATCATTAAGTGTCAATAAAATGATAGACAGGAACGATATTAGATCATCGCAAAAATGTGATTTAAGCAATCAGTGTGACTGGAAATGCAATAGTGTCAATTATTTGCAGGAGGGGGAGACATAGTTGTGCTGCACAGAACCTCGTGACAAAGATACGCAACATACAAAAAAACCATGTCTCAAAAGTGATTGCGAGTGTTGCCAGTGGTGGTTGGACAATACCGGAATTGACACGATATTGCAAGACTCATCGGATTCAAAGAAAAAAATAACGGCCAATAATGTGTCTGAGGTGCTACAAGATGCCAACACGTTAAAGACACAAAATGAAGAATTGACCAAGGACAATAAAAAATATCAAAAGATCAACAAAGAGCTAAGAATGTTGTATCTGATCTGTACTACTCAGAATATCCAAGGCCCGCTTGCCGCGTCTCTCCGCACCCTTACTCCAAGAGACGCGTCTTGTCATCCACGTACGTAGTCTACTCATCCTGTCACTCTTCCAAGGAAACCATGCTACCATCTTACTGATGCCTCTGGCAGTCTGTTCCTCCGAGTCAGCGATATTTACGCCGCCTCCAGGCTCTACATCGTCCTTAAATTGATAATCTGCAATCTTATGTTGTTGTAGGCGTTCTGATCCCATTTGCTTATCAATGGGATCTTACGTTGTGAGTATCTAACCACTACATACGCCTGCACGCTTCAATACATCATATCCATCAAGGACTGTGTCTGTGCCCAGCCGGAGATACCCACAATTAATGCAAGAATATCTTAATTGACAAGTGAAAAATAACTATCATCTGTCATTGGATTATTATGCATGAGCATGCAAACTAGCAATTTTCCACCAAACGGGATTTCTGCATAATCACTAATATGTTCAATAGCGTGTCGTCGTACGAAAACCTTCTACCGTCTTATATATTTGATCACTTTATGCTAATTTTAGCTCAAGAAATGTTTACTAAATAGTCTAACAAATCTACCCACATACAATTTATTTCAGTATAATATCGAAATATTGATGGTTCACATTAAAAAAGTAGAAATATTTGGCTTTAAGTCATTTGGATTTAAAAACACTATTGTGCAATTCGAGCCTGGACTCGTTTCTATATCTGGACCTAATGGATCTGGCAAGAGCAATATCTTGGATGCTATAATATTTGCCACATGTGAAAAGACACCTAAAATGATGAGAGTAGATAAAATAAGAGATCTTTTACATGATGTTGGTGGTGCCAAGAGCACCTCTGGTAATGATTCTCAGACCAACACAATATCAAAATCCAGTAAAAGTAGACGTATGGCTCGAGTCGCCTTACATTTTGATAATACTGATCGTAAAATTCCAGTACCTTCTGATAATGTGTCTATAACACGTGAATTAGAAGAAGATGGTGAGGCAACTTATTACTTGAATGGTAAAAAAGATAATAGATCACACATTGTAGACATGCTTGATGTTGCACATGTAGGTCCTGGAAATCTCAATGTCGTGCAACAGGGAACTGTCACACGTATAGCAGAGTATACATCTGTTGAGAAGCGCAGAGCTATTGAAGATCTAATTGGAATATCGTCTTTTGATGATAAAGTTGAAAAAGCCACAGACCAACTTGATTATGCAGATCGAAAGCTGGAAGTTGCACTTGCAAGTATGGGTGAAGTCAAAAACCAGATAGATAATTTAGAAGTGGAACGAAATGCAAAATTGCGTTATGATCTTATACAAAAAGACTTGAAACGTTATCGAGCAATTGATGCAATTGCACAACTGCGAAAATTACGCACTCAACGTACATCAAAAGAATCCGAATTATCGTCTATGAAATTACAAATAGATGAACTGAAAACTAGTAGAGATGAATGTCGATCTAGTATAAAGGAACTAGATGGTAAACGTTCTGCTGTATTGAACTCTGAGGCTGAATACCGACCAAAAAAAGCCGCACTTGAATCAAAGATACGTGATTCAGTTGATGTACATGATAAAGCAGAAAGTAAAATCAATATCTCAATGACCAATATACAGAATAATCGCACCCGTCTTGATGTTATTGCAACTGATATGAAATCACTATCTGTGTCACAAAATTATACAAATGGACAGATAAAAGAAAAAGAATCATTCCTTGAAGAAATAGAGTCTTCTCGAGATGATATAGATGAGAAACTCAAACAAGTGAATTCAGAGATACGTGACATAATCGAGGAACAAAGACGTGTTACTGACAATCGCACAAAAATTGATGATGTGATTAAAAAGTTACGTGATGAAGATCATAGTATAATTCAGAAAAAACTACATGCCATACAAAACCGTACTAATTATATTGATCAGATAAATGAATATAATGTTAAACTTGAAAAGTCAAAACAACTAGAATCATCCCTTGAGAATTCTATAAATGATCTGAATAACATAATAAAGAACAGTCGTGATACAATATCTACAATTGAAATACGAATTAAACATCTAGATGAGCGGCGCTCAAAGGCAGTTTCTGACAAGGATGATTTGGAATTGGTGTTAGAAAAATCAAGCAATGTGGCAACCAAATATGAATCCAAGATTAAGACTGTAAAAGGATTCATGTATGAGGATTATGCTACTGCCAAACTCAAAGAAAATGCCCAAAGTTTGGGGATCTTGGGACTTGTATATGAGGTCATGACATGGAGCAAAGAGTATGAGCGACCTGTAATGGCAGCAAGCTCTGATTGGATAAAGGCAATAGTGGTGAGGGACTTTGATGCATTGCTTGGTATATCTGAGGCAACACGTATACAAAAACTTCCAAAATGCAAAATTATTCCAATGGATGCAATTCAAAGTATGTTTTCCTCTTTTGATACTGGTATTGCTAGTGCGGATACTATATCTGATAATAATAATAATAATAATTCTATTCCCCGCATCATAAATGGTGTCTCTACACTTGGTGTATTGGCAGAATACATACAATGCTCTCAAGAGTATATGCCTCTACGAACATTTCTATTTGGAAATGTCATACTTGTTACAGACCGAAACTCTGCAATTGCAGTCTCAAAGTTTGGCTACAAGGCAGTCACTATACATGGTGAGTATTTTGAGGCAAGAGGGAGTACTGTGATAGTAGATATTAACTCAAAAATATCAAAAGTGACGCGATTAATATCGATGAGTAGTGATGTAGATGGACTCTTCAAGTCAATCTCACTGGTAAAACGATATATACAAAAGAAGAAAAATTCTATAAAAAAGATTGATGACTCTATTCAATCATACCGTAACCGAATACCTGTATCTGCAGATAGGCTAACAAACGCCTCTAGTACTTTAGATTACACAAAACTTAGATTAAAAAATCTAAAAGAATCACTTGTACATATACCAAACAAACTATCAGAGTTTAATAATCAATTAGATGGCGTCAATGATGAAATTGCATTATATGATTCTCAGATTCAACATATAAAAAATGAGATCAGTCTTGAAAATGACAAATATGCATCAAGTGAGTCTATGTCTGAGATCGGACAAAGACTTGCTACTGCAAACAGTAAAAAATCAAATTTGGAAGCAGAACGGACTACTATATTGGCAAGTTATGATAGACTCGGTTTTGAATTATCTAACCTGCGCTCCGCTGCCAGACAACTTGAAACTGACTACGCGGGATACAAACGTGAAGAGACATCACTGACTGATGAGATACCTAGACTTGAAGAGTCAATCAAAGAGAACGCTGAGAAAAAGGAATCCATGTCTAAAGTTCTTGAACAACTTCGAGAAACCGAACAAGAGATGATACGTACATCTGGCTTGTCAATGTCTGAGATAAAAAAGTACGATGATTTGTTAGGCAACTTAAATACTGATGAACGCTCTCTGACAAACAAAATAAACTCATTTGAACGTGAATCCGAAAACATTAACCGTGAATTAGATGAAATGACTGGTCATGAGGCCGAATTAACTCATATCGTTGCAGTGGCAAACAGCAGTAGCAATAAAGATAATGCTCTTACTGTTGATATGGGCACTGTTATCAACAAAGATGGCGTCTCTTCAGTTTCCGTTAATGGTACAATTGATGATAATACTGGTAATACACCTGAACAACATAATGAAATTGTGAGTGAAAACGATCAACTTGATGTAAGTCAAATAGTTAGTGGATTGGAGTCTGAGCTAGAGAATCTTACCGATTTGAATGCAAATGCACCTGCCACATATGCTGAAATTGCACATGGTTATAAAATGAAATCTGTACGCAAAAACTCATTGGAATCTGAGCGCAACTCTATTGTGGCATTTATCGATCGTATAGAGCGCGAAAAACGTCAGACTTTTCTTGAAGCATTTGATACTGTAAACTCAGAGATAAGCAGGGTGTTCAAAAAGATGACCGGTGGTGGCGCTTGGCTTGAGCTGCAAGATGAAGATGACATATTCTCATCTGGTATATCGTATTTGGTGCAGTTTCCTGACAAGCCATCTAGGGCATCTACATCTATTAGTGGTGGTGAAAAGACATTAGCAGCAGTTGTGTTTGTACTTGGGTTGCAAAAACTCCAACCATCACCGTTTTATCTGTTCGATGAGGTTGATGCTCATCTTGATGCACCTAACTCTGAGAAACTCTCAAATATTCTAGCAGAGCGCGCACGTGAAAGTCAGTTTATTGTCGTGTCACTCAAAGACTCTGTTGTACAAAAGGCGAGTCTTGTGTATGGTGTCTATCCAAAAGCCGGTGTGTCAAATGTTGTAACATACAAAGACCGGCGGTTCCCTACACCCCCGTCACCGAAACCTGTGTCACGTTGATATGGTGTGGGTAAACGTTCAACCCCTGTGCACCTGTGCCAAACGTTAGGTGGTGAATTTGTGCCTAAATTTTAGAAGGGCTTGAACGGTTACGCCCCGACCCCAGATTCAACATATATTAGAACAGTTAGCGTAATTATATCATGGAGAACATAACCACCATAACGGTGCAGAGAGCGACCCGCGATAGGATTATTGCCCTCGGCGCCAAATGGCAAATCCTTCTACTCGATACTGCGGCGGCTTCTGGAGGTGGTTGAATAATGGTCGATGACCGACTCAATGAAAATCATGGCGGTGCTCGCGATCGGGATGTTCATCGCCTTCGTGATGGCGCCCGACTCCTGGATCATGTGATTCGTGCTGTCTATCCTGATCACGAGCGGCGTGATTATCTGGAAGATCGGTGTGTTACACGAAAGGCGCATCCGACTTCACGGTCGCCGACGTGGAGTGAGCACTCAACGAGATGTACCCGCGCAACGCGGAGGCGGCGTCTTGATGTTCGTCTACGCGCATTGGTACGACCAGTCCCTCACGGACACTTGCGAATGGCCGCCGCTCTGGAGAGATGAAAAATGAGTAGAGCGCCGGATACACAAAGGAAGATCTATGGCACCGCCACTGAAAAAAATCTTGAGAATAAGGCCCGAAAGGTAATCAAAGAATGCACAATTACAAAATTAGATGACAAGCGTTATAGAGTGTCATACAGGAAAAACCCCGCAAGATCCTACATCGTAAAGTTCGTGAACACCTGGCAGTGCTCCTGTCCGTACAAGATCCACGGGCATCCCACGTGCAAACACATAATGGCAGTGCAGACTGTCCGGCGTTCCGGTGACATGATGATAGTGTCCAGCGCATCTGCCGACTGGAGCGCCGCAACTGACGCTGTAGCAACAACAACAACAACAAAGCAGATAAAGCAACTGAAAAAGAAACCGTCCAGAGTAGAAATCAAGGATGCATTGCTGGAAAAATACGGGTCATTGTGTCAGGGATGCGGCATCGCGCTAGATGCCCGGTACTTGGAACTGGACCACATGATGCCCTTGTCAGATGGCGGCACCGATGACGTGGAAAACCGCATCTTACTGTGTCGGACCTGCAATAGAACAAAGAGCAACTTGCATACGATATCGTGGTTGCGTAATGAAAATAAAAGGCGGGGACGCATGAAAGATGAAAACGCATTGTGTGATTTGGGCAGATAGGCGGCTGGATGGCCGCCGCACCCAAAAAACTAGCGTGTTGTATAATTCGATGCGCATCTTGTAGGACGACACCTTTGCAATATGATTTGGCAGGCTTGTAGTGACATGTGTAAGAGTACAAGATATAATGACCAGATTTGAAGCATTACATCTTCAAAAATCAAACATGTTGATCCTATCCTATACCTCTGAATTTAGTGCGTAATTATACGCGCAAATGATTGTTTATGTTTATGTTGTTGTTAGAATTTTGATGTCACCTCCTTGGCCAATTTGCCGCATTGTGTTATGGGTGTGGATCTTTAGTTTGATCACTTGGTAGATATTCTCCATCTTTCTTGCCATGACCGCACCACCGTAGGGTAACTGTTCAACCCCCGTACCTGCGCCAGACGTTAGGCGGTGAATTTGTGCCTAAATTTGGGAAAGGATTGAACGGTTACGGCTTGTTGTAGGCGTGACTTGACACACCTGCTAACATCATATCTTGAGGCAGGCAGTTTTCCTGTCTAGTTTACAGAGCATTTGAGTGGCTTCGAATCGTGTAACGTAGGTTGCGCGACTCACTACATGGACACGACCCCGGAGGAGTATAAATTTACAAATTACGCAACACACTATAAAAAACACACAGCTTTTATTATGATTTACTTTATGTATTATAATGTCAGATTCCGCTGATAAAACTCTTGATGCGATAGGCCTGTATTGCCCTGAGCCTGTATTTCGTACAAAGATTGAACTCGAAAAGATGCAGGTGGGACAAGTACTTGCAGTGTCTGCTGATGACCCTGCTGCAAAAGAGGACATATCGAGGTGGGTTAGTAAAACGGGCCATGAATTACTTGATGTGTCTGATGATGATAGTACTGTTACTTTGAAGATCAAAAAGATCAGATGATGCACGTTACTTTATAATGTTTGATTACTTTTTTGGTGTATGTATTGACATATTAGTGATTTAGAGTTTATGCTTTGAGTGCTCAATGTGTTTTGAACTTTTAGGTGTTGAGTTGGTGTGTATGATGTATACGTGACGTGTGAATATGTTGTGTGAATGTGACACGCGATAAACATACGCCAGATATAATTAAAAGTGCATAACATGATCATAATAATATAGAACATTCTAAACACGCAAGAATCCAAAGTCATACAACGAGAATGTGTGCATCAACGCAGGATAAACACGATGAAAAAAGCAAAGCCAAGCAGTAGCTCGGCAGTCTTAGATTGACAACTTTTATCTCTATTGTGAGATATGAACAACTTTGCACCCAAGTAAATATGGAACAAAAGTGCAACTACACAGTCACCTCAATCACACGAGGAGAGAAGGATTAACATATGTCAACGATTACAAATGATGGCATTTTGTACTTTATATTGCGTTGTAAATGTCGTGACATTGTTGATCATAAAAAACAGATTGATAATTACACACAGTTACGTAAGTTGGTTAAGCGTTAATATTAAATGATAGGATAAAAGAGGTTGAAATATGTCTGAATTGGATCATAAATACGAAGTAGATATCATACTGAGTGACGAAAAACAAAAGATTAGCAAGGATATTCGGGCAAACCTAATTGAATCTGGACTAATGGACAGTAAGGGTAAATTAAAGATCAAAGGTGTTAGTCCAAAGATGCTAAAGCGTATGAAACACGAATATGTGGTATGTCCTGTTTTAAATGAGAACGTTCAATTTGTCAAGTGCTATGTGTGCTCAAACTTTCAGAGTAGAGTAACCGGACAGGTACTGTGCAAAGGTGACCCTCTCTAGTTCTTTACGTTGCTTCAAATATGAGATATTTGTTGTATGCAAAATATAGTTGTCAAAATATGAATTTTTAATTTATAAGAATTTGTTGACTCACGATTCAAGCATATTTTACATCTCAAATTTTTGATTACAACATCTATTTTTGGCACAAATATTGTATATGTTAATTGATCATGTATATATTTGATAAATGGCATTAGACTTATGCGAAAGCTAATTAATTGATCTCTGTAATGTCAATTGTGGCAGACAAAAAGATTGACATTGGAATTACGGCATCAAAAGCGTCTGATTTTAGTGAGTGGTATATCCAGGTTGTACAAAAGGCTCAACTCGCAGATTATGCCCCTGTCAAAGGATTGATCGTATTGCGTCCTGATGGCTATGCCATATGGGAATCTTTACAAAACACGTTTGATTCTCGATTCTCAAAAGAAGGTGTTAGAAATGGGTTTTTACCCGTACTGATACCTGAATCTCTATTGAGTCGTGAACAAGAACACTTTGCAGGTTTTACACCCGAAGTGTTTTGGGTGACACACTCTGGCAACAATCAACTCGGTGATAGATTGGCTCTGCGTCCTACATCTGAGACTATTGCATATACAATGTATGCAAAATGGATACGTAGCTGGCGTGACTTGCCCTTGAAGATTAATTTTTGGAACACTGCACTACGTTCTGAAATAAAGGCAACAAAGCCATTTTTACGCACATCTGAATTCTTGTGGCAAGAAGGTCATACTGTACATGCTACAAGTGATGAGGCAGAAAAACAGGTAATGACAATGCTTGAAATATACAGAGATGTAGTTGAGCAAGAGTTGGCAATTCCCGTCGTATCTGGCAAAAAGAGTGAACGTGAAAAGTTTGTTGGAGCAAGATACACTACTGCAATTGAATCTATAATGCCTGATGGAAAGGCGCTTCAGATGGGCACATCTCACTTTCTTGCACAGAACTTTTCAAAACCATTTGATGTGAAATTTGCAGATCGTGACAATGTAGAGTATTTCGCATGGCAGACATCTTGGGGCGTATCGTGGCGATTAATTGGAGCTATGATAATGGTTCACGGTGACGATAAAGGATTAGTCATGCCTCCCAATGTTGCACCTATGCAAGTGGTTATAGTACCGATATACCGTGATGACTCACAGCATGATGTGGTAATGAATTCTGCTCAAATTGTATATTCTATTTTAAATGCTCGTAATATACGTGTTCATATAGATGATCGTGACGATGTATCACCAGGATTCAAGTTCAATGACTGGGAGATGAAGGGTGTACCAATCCGACTTGAGATTGGGCCCCGCGATGTTGAATCGCACAGTGTGGTTGCTATAACCAGATATGATGGAAAAAAACAAGTACTTTTAACTGATGGCTTGGATGACATGATACCAAAAATACTCTCTGAGATACAAGATGACATGCTACAAAAAGCAAAACAAAGAGCAGCTGAGATTACATATAATGCGTCTGATTATGCAGAGTTCAAACAGTTGTGTAGTAATGGTGGGTTTGTGTATGCTGCATGGTGTGGTGAATCAGAATGTGAGGCTGAGATAAAAGAAGAGACGGGTGTTGAGATTCGATTGATTCCGTTTGAATCCAGTGACTTGGATATGCGCACTCGTACGGCGCCTTGTACCCAATGCATAAAATGTAAACATAAAGGTTTAATTGCTGTCTTTGCACGAGGATATTGAGCGTTTTGTTTACTGATGCATCTTTGAGATCTACTACTAGTTTACACCAAAAACGTGAGTCTACTTTACTTGATATTGGCAACAACTCTGATCGATTGATTCAACTGTTCCGAGATACACGCGCACGTACACAAAATCTTGTCAGTACACTGAAACCTGATGATTATGTGGTACAGACTGCATTTTATACCAGTCCTGCCAAATGGCATATTGGACACGTTAGTTGGATATACCAAGTAATAATGGGGAAGATAGACTCTGAATATGGATTCAAAAAAGACGAGATATCAGAGTATCTTAACTCGTATTATCAACAGTTTGGGACTCCGTATGAAAAGGGGCATCGAGGAATGGCGTCGCGACCTACTACACAACAGATGTTAAAGTACTTTGATCATGTAAGTACTAGTGTAGAACAATTTATTGCAAAATACAGACATGTAATTGACGTTGTAATGCCTCAAAACACTGACAAAAACGATACTATACAATCAAATGATCCAAAAATTGAGATATCTAGGCTCCTTGAGATGGGAATTAACCATGAGTGCCAACATCAAGAACTCTTAGTGTATGACCTCCAACACATGCTAGCAGAAAAATATACTCCTCCCTGCAAGAACATCCTCAAACCACCTCATATTACAAAATCTGTAGATACATCTGATATGTTACGTATAGACGGTGGACTGTATAATATGGGGTATAATGGATCTAACTATTGTTATGATATAGAACTACCAGAACACACTGTATTTTTAAATCCATATATGATAGCAAAGTATCTTGTCACAAATCAACAATATTTGGAGTTTATCAACGATGGCGGTTATGAAACTTACAGGTATTGGCTTGCAGATGGTTGGGATATTGTACAAAAAAATGGTTGGGATGCACCCATGTACTGGGAGAAAAACACTACTAGTGGTAATGATGGAGAAGAAGAAGATGTGTGGCATATACATGACTTTACAGGTTATCATGCAATAAACTTGCAAGAGCCTGTATCTCATGTAAGTTACTATGAAGCAGCTGCATACTGCAAGTGGGCACAAAAAAGATTGCCAACAGAAGCTGAATGGGAAAAGGCTGCTTGCTGGAACGACAGCCTACAGAAAAAACACATATTTCCATGGGGTGATGATGCTCCTACACCACAACGGTGTAATCTATTGGAATCTGACTGCTGGAGTTGTACTGATGTCGGTTCTTATCCTTTGGGCATTAGTGCGTATGGCTGCCACCAAATGATCGGTGATGTGTGGGAATGGACGTCATCGGAATTTGTTGGATATCCTGGATTTCAATCTGGTTTTGATGAGTATAATGACAAATGGTTTGCAAACCAAAAAGTGTTACGCGGTGGATCTTTTGGAACACCTGCTGCATCAATTAGAGCAAGTTATAGAAACTTCTTCAAACTAGATGAGCGGTGGATGATATCTGGGTTTAGGTGTGCACAAGATGACACCGTTTTGCAGTAATTATTTGTAGTTACTATTACTATAATTGTTGTCGTTGTCGTAGCTACTGATAATATTGCTGTTAATAACCACTGGACCACGTGGGTAGACCCTTCTGATGTATACTGCAAGTCGCAGCTACTGATAATATTGCTGCTAATAACCACAAAGTAATAATTAAACTGACAATTAAACTGATAATGTTTTTGAAACACCTGCAAGTACAATTGTGTAATATTCATATTTGTCAGTCCATATTTTTTGCAGGTCAAATCCTGCATCACTAAACATCTTTTGAATTTGTTGTTGTGTGTATTTGTAAGAGTTTTCAGTATGAATTACTTCTCCTTGCTTTAGATGTAATCTGATGCCTGGATTTGATATTATGATTGTCTGCTCACACAGTGATTTAAGATACATCTCTATACGTTGTTCTTTATGATTATATTTAGCATAATGCTCAAAGTTCTCAAGATCAAAATCTGCATCTAACTCTGCATTTATTCGTGATAGTACATTGAGGTTGAACTTTGATGTAATATTTGCCGTATCATTATATGCAGACTCTAACACATTTACATCTTTAACCATGTCAAGTCCGATCAAAAATACATCATCTGGTTTCATTGAAGATCGTATCTTGCGCAAAAACATCATGCCATCTACCGGTGAGAGATTTCCATAACTTGAGCCCAAGAACATTATGAGGTTTAAGCCCTTGTCATATTCTCGCAAAAACTCCAAACCCCCTTCATAAGTATCTATTATCCCTGTAATGCTTAGATGTGAATAATCTGCTAGTAACTGTTCTGAGCTTTGGGTTAGTATATCTGATATGTCAATTGGCATGTATTCTGTGTGGTTTTGTATGTTTTTTAGTCCGTCTAATATTATTCGAGTTTTTACAGATGAACCACTCCCGAGCTCTACTAATCTGATGTTTTTTTCATGTAATTTTGTACTCTTATCATATATTACGTCACATAACTCTTTTTCAACTCTTTCTAAAAGAGATATTTCTGTTCTTGTCAAATAGTATTCTGGTGTTGCACAGATCTCCTCAAATATCTCCGAGCCAACTTTATCATAAAAGAACTTTGGATTTATGAATTTTTGATCATATCCTTTACCAAGACTGTGTGTTATCTCTTGTACAAAAGATTTTTCAACTTTTGTTGCGTGTGGTTTAAAGTATCGCAGTCTAGAGTCTATCTCAAACATTTTGTAATGTGGGTTTTGATTATATAGGTGATATCTCTCTATTTCTTTCTGTTCAGTTTTTTTCAATTATTCAACATACTTTAAGATTATCTTAAATGTCTTTTGAGGTGAGCGAATGCTAATGTTGTGCCCTCGTATGAATCATCGCACTTGTGTGTATGTTGTTGTTGTTTTTTTTTGACATTACCATAGTCACCATTAAAACCATTTATTCATATACTACTATACAACACCGCAATTGTGAATGAAATATTACGCGTAGAGCATATTGTAAAACATTTTGTCAAAAAGACCATATTTGGATCTAAAACATCTGTCGTTCGAGCGTCTGATGATGTATCATTTTCACTTGGGCGCGGTGAAGTATTTGTGCTTGCAGGTGAATCCGGTTCTGGCAAATCCACCATTGCCAAGATAATACTCGGCTCGATTCACCCTGACTCGGGGGAAATTTTACTACATGGCAACAAAATTAACCGTAATCAACGAGATATGAAAAAGATTCGAACTGTATGTCAGATGATCCATCAGGATCCTTATGATTCTATAAATCCCCGTATGAGAGTATCTGATATAATATCTGAACCACTTGATATACATGGTATATTTGACACCTCTAGTGCACGAGATGAACGCATCAGAGAAGTCTTAGAAGAGGTAAAGTTAGAACCTGTAGATGAGATTATTTACAAATACCCTCATATGCTGTCTGGTGGACAACGGCAACGCGTGGTACTTGCACGTGCACTTGCAATAAAACCCCAAATTATAATTGCAGATGAGCCTGTCTCTATGCTTGATGTCTCAATACGTGCAGAGATGTTAGATTTGATGCGCGACTTGCAGAAAAAACATCAGATATCTTTTTTGTACATTACTCATGATTTGGCTACTGCTCGGCATTTTGGGCAGCGCGTTGGAATTTTGTATATGGGTAAAATTGTAGAGACTGGAAAGATCAATGACGTATTATTCTCACCACTTCATCCTTATACACGTGCACTGACAGATGCTATATCTGATCCTGACCCTGATAATTTACACAAAAAAAAGAAGATTAGAATTGTACACCAACAAGGCCAATTTAGTAAAGATGTGATAAAAGAAAGTAGTATCGTACCCACTGAACTCAATTATAGCATGAGAGGTGGTTGTAGATTTGCGCCGCGATGCCCTTGTGTGATTGATGCATGTGTGCAAGAGCCAGACTTACAAGAAAAAATTCCTGAGCGTTTCTCAGCATGTCATGTCAATCTTATGAATAATGACACTTGAATAATTAGTGGTACTTTTTTGTGACAATCTATGTGGTGATCGTATTGTGTAATTTTATGTATGATAATATTGTGTAATTTTATGTATGATCGTATTGTATATATTATTGATACTTGAGTTACGTGTGTTTTGATGCGTTTCTTTTTTTTAAAAAAATAACTCATGGTAAATTATAACATTTGAGTATTTCATTACCTATTTTACCTATGATTTGAATATGTCATTATGCAAGTGATCCCAATATCTGTAAACTCTGAGATCACATCGTCTGATAATCTTGCAAAGATGATTGTAAATTCTATCACATGTGGTATACACGATGGTGACATTTTAGTCATCTCTCAAAAAGCTGTATCAAAACAAGAAGGCCGTATAGTGAAATTGAACTCTGTGTCTCCTTCTCTACTTGCAAATGGTATTGCATCTCAATATGAAAAAGATCCACGTATTGTACAATTGATACTTGAAGAATCTACAAGAATCGTTCGTATGCGTGATGGCATAATTATTGTGGAGACTTTTTGTGGATTTGTATGCGCAAATGCTGGTGTTGATGAGAGTAATGTGCAACAGGGATATGCAACATTACTTCCAATTGACCCTGATGCATCTGCGCGTAGATTGAAATCTGAAATATCACAAATGACGTCATGTGATATATCTGTAGTAATATCTGATACATTTGGCAGACCATTCAGATTAGGTCAAGTTGACTGTGCCATTGGAGTTGCTGGGTTCAAACCACTTGTAAGTTACGCTGGCAACACAGATACATTTGGACGAATGCTTCGTGTCACAGAGATTACTGTTGCCGATGAGATTGCGTCTTCTGCTGAGCTTGTCATGGGTAAAACAAAGTTATGTCCTGCTGCAATCATTAGAGATTTTGACTTTGCACATGATATACATGATGATTCTGAGGATGTATCGTATATTGGTGCACGTACAATATGCAGATCTCGTACTAATGATCTCTTCAGATAAGTGCTCGTTTTGCATTTTCTTTTGAGACAACTATGGTGCATGCTTGTGTACTATGTTAATATTTTTGATACTGTTGATGCAGATGTAAATTTAGCGCACCTGCAACTAAATGATATTTGATATATTGACATTTTATTTGAGATCATTTTACATATTGAGTTATTTGTATATTGAGTTATTTGCATTGTTGTTTAAGAAAATTTATTGTAAATTTTTATTTTGATATGTTTTGTAATTGTTGTGTGATTTCGTATATGTTTGAGTATTAATTAGTGGTTTATTTTATTTATTTACTTGTACATTTAATTAATCACTTAATCGATATGATCACTTAATTAATATAATAACATATAATAATTTACCCACATCGATAACCGTTCAACCCTTGTGTGTCTGCGCCATATACAGTTTGCGAATCTATGCCTATATTTGGGAAGGAGTAGAACGGTTACCTCATATCGTTTCAATAAGATTATAATCTAAAATTATGCACTTTTTATTATGTCAATTTTAAAATCCGAACTCCATTGCCATAACTCGTTTTCAAATCATCACTTGGGTGATGATGAGCCACCTTTTGATTGTGATGTTTCAATATGTGATCAACTTGAACGTATACGTGTATTGGGACTTGACACTGTATTTGTCACAAACCATAACACACTTGACGGTTTCAAACAGATGCTTGAATATAAAAACAATCATGAAAAATTTTCCAAAATTGCCATATATCCTGCCGAAGAGGTTACTACTGATAATGGCGCACATGTGCTTGTATATGGTATACATGAACCAATACCTTTTGGAACGCCGCTTGATGTAATACTTGATGATGTAAAGCGTCAAGGTGGTGTTTCGTCTGCACCTCATCCGTTTAGCTTGCTAGATGCGCTTCGTGATGATGCATCAAAGTGTGATATGATTGAGACATTTAACAGCAATAACGTTGATGTACTCTCAAACATGCGCGCATCGCAATTTAGTGTTGAGCACAATATGATTCAAGTTGCCGGTAGTGATTCACACGTACTCTCAACACTTGGTAGATGTGTGAATAATGTGTATTCTGAGAACAATCTTGATGATATTTTGCACGCATTAAAACATGGCAAGATCGAGGTATGTCACACTGGATATGCTCTACAGGATGAAACACTTGATCATCTAAAGTACAAATTAAATAATTCGCGTGACTATGTTACACAGTATATTGCAGATAATTATCCAAACGCACAGTGGTTTTTGAAACTGCTTCTTTGGATGTATGATCATAATCAAGATAGTCGTATGTGGGGATACATATATGACTTGTGTGTATGGGCTATGAAAAGAATATCGCGTAAGATTAACTTTCAGGACCTTAATCCTGATTTTATGAAACAGCGAAATCTCGCTACTATTCTCTACAACGCATTTTGAGTTTTTAGAAAATATTCACTAAATGCCTGTTTTTTAATTGCATCAATCTGAGCCTTGGAGCGTCTCTGCTTGCCAGACTTTGGATTGTCATTTTCTACTAGTGTTTTTGATCTTGATTGGATAGTTTCGCCTACTGCCTTTTCTTCCTGAACTGTTTTTTGTTTCATTATGTATATATCACCAATTGTATATGTAAGTATGTGTGCGTGCAATCCGATGTAAGTGACATTATAAGTGTGAACCAACCTCCCTGACTGATATATTCATTTAAAATTTGAATATGCATAAATAAAATAATTTAGTTCATACTCTCGATCTCCTCGGCCTCCATGACCTCTCACCTCGCAACAAAGGCGCGGTACAGCATCCCAAACTCTTTGCGGTCATACACGGTCATTGTATGCAGCCTTGCGTCGGATTCTAGCACCCTCCTCATGTTCGCAATGCACAATTTCGCGTCTCCGGCGCTTTTCAGTAGAGTTGAACCATCAACGACGGGCACGTCAGGTAGCCAGTCCTTTTCTTCCTTGTCGTCGCTGACGCAGAAACACTGATCATAATTTTCCCCTTGGACTTCCCCGCGCCCTTTAGTTTCTGCATTCCCACGCCGAATTGCCGCGGAGTTTCTTTATAGATCTTTTGATTAAGATCACATAATCCATTTTCTGGGCAGATCTTAGGCGCGAAAATGTTTATGTTCATTAAAAATATGCCGATTATGTATATTGTCTAATCTAATACACATGGCAATATTTGATCGGTTTTATCCGATCTGTAATAGCATATATCGTGTTGTGCAAGTGGAAGTATCTTTTCGTTTGGTACCATATGTCCATTTTCATCAACAACTCTGCAATTTGAAGGTTCGGCAAAATAGTTAATGTCGCACGTTACTTCCCAACCATGGTAGTCGTACAAAAAATAAGATTTGTTGTCACCCCAAGTCTTATAGTTTATTATGTGATCTAATGTCATATAACATATAGTGACTGCCACAGTAACTGTAAGAACTAAAAAAACAAATCTAGAGGTAGACCTAATAGTGATCATGCCAATACACCACAAATCCAATCCACCAATAAGTAGGCGGCGAGTAATCCAAAACCTCTGGATTTGGTTCATTGTCATGATTTAGGGTATACCATCCAGAAGCCGTTACACCTCCCAACACGAGACCAGGAAGTGCATCCGGTTCGTAAACATTCCACTCATCTCTGAATTCACCGTTTGTACAACTGCCCTGTCCTGTGATATTTTTTTCTGCATATACAAGATCGCCCCAATCTGCATAAGGCCAGTTTACAATGTGTTGGCCGTTGTTGCGAAGCCAAGTCTCAATATTGGATTGACTTGCGTGGCCATTAGTACCAATGTAGAGTGTTGGCGTCGGAGGATACGTAGAGGTTACGCCATTCGTAATTCCGCATGCAGATGAGTCCCAGAACCCGGCGCCGGTAACTCCGCCCGGGGGCGGTGCCTGATAGGCGGTATCATTGAATACCATAGCAAATTTTCCATCGTGCAGATTGGTTTTTGCTATCGCAATCAGGGTGTCATTTTCGCTGATCATGGCCTTGATCAGTGCGTTATGAAGTCTCGCATATTGTTTGACAATCTTGATCTCTTTTTTTGGCATTCCAGATTCTTTCATGGATTTTACGTCGACTTTCATCTTGTTCTTGTCGTTAAAAGATATGTTGTCGTCTGCATTAAAGAATGCCCGATCTACTTGTTCTCGCGTATACGTTTTGGCTGCACTTGCACTGTCAATCATTGTAGGTACCAACAATGTTGCAATCAACAGCGCAAACAAAACCGTCGATACTTTTGCAAGCATGAAACTCGGCAATAACTTCCATTAATAAGTATAGCGACGAGCATAAGTTTCGGTACAGTGAATTTTTGTGATTTCGTGCCTGAAATAATCACATGTGGCAAAGTCCAATTGTGAAAACGTTACAGGAACCCACAATATGGCTATTTTTATGTTCAAAATTATGGCAATATGTTGTAATATGCACAATCATACAGCCAAAGAATGGAATACAATTCAAGATTGAGATGGATGACTACGATGTGTGCTTACGCGTAGCGAACCATGTTGAGAGAAGATGTACCCGAGCAATAATGCAATTTCATATTGCTAGTTTGTCTTTTTCTTTTTTGTTTTTGTTGTTGTTGCTATCGGGACAGTTATGTTACATTTCTCTGCTTCAGAACTCAGTTCACCTTCCAATCTGACGATTGGACGCATTACCCCTTTGGGCGGTTTCCGTTTCCAGAATTTGGTAAAATTATAATCAAACATGTATTCGTTGATAAATTTGAATACTGCTTCTTTGTGTGCATCAACAGTTGCATATCTTATAGAATTGTTGATTGATAATTTGAGTACGCCCCACAGTTCCTCAACAGGATTTAGGTACGGATGCCCTACTGGATACCACACTAACATAATGTCCGGGTGGTTTTTGAAATATTTCATTGCATCATTTGAGGTGTGATATGTTGCTCTGTCAAGAACAAGCACCATCTTTCCAATTTTTTGGTACATACGATCAACATGCTCCAAAAATGAGGCAGTGTTTGCAGTGCTACAGGAATTATAGAATAATTCTCCAGTTGATGTCATTGAACATAGCATGCTGAATCTATGATGATTCCCACTCCAAAACGAGTATATGCGTACTCCCACTTTTGACCAAAACTTACGTGACCTCTCAGAATCTCGAATGTGTGATTCATCCATTGTCACTATTGTGTATCCTTTTTTGCTAAACTTTTCTAGCGTTTTAAAGAGTCGATATCTCCAGACTCGAACAGTTGTCATCTTGGCACGATTGATCTCAATTGGTTCTGTCTTTTTCTTTGAGCACTTCCACTGTCTCATGTATCTTCGAACTTGTGTTATACTTAGCCGCGTACCGGACAACTCAAATATCTTATCAGATATTTCAATAGATTCAAAACCTTTGCCATCACACCATTGTCTTACTTTATCAAGTATGGCTCTGTCAACTTTTGTCGGGCATCCTGATCTGGGTTTGTCTGATAATGCATCTCGAATACCTTTTGGTGTCTTTCTTGCAGCCTTTAATCTGTACCACCACATTGAAACTGTTCTTCTATCGCAGCTGTGTTTTCGTCCAGTATCACTAAATGTACCCAAACTAAAAAACAAAATCAACATGCACAATCTGCGTACGACACGACTGTCTTTTTCGGTTTTTCTTATCTTCGACAACTGCTCACGCATGTCCATACTCTAGTAAATAAATTGATCATTTAAAACCTTCCTAAAATTAGGCACGCCTAAGCGTGCCGCAAAATTTTTGCGGTAACGCAGCATATTTGCCAATTACAAACTAGCAAAGTATAAAGTACTAATTTCTTTGGCATGGTACACACACTGCACTTTTTACAATGCACACCTGAAATGTATCTATTCATATTAAAAACAGATGTAACGCTTTCAAAATACAATGTTTTTACATATGATCTTTTCAGGCATAAAATCGTGTAAAATTGGTGTACATGGACTTATGCTCGTCGCTATATGTAAGGGTGAGGTTGGTGCGTAATTGACATTAGGCCTGCCTGTGACCCTTCTGTGAACTTACTCGGTTTATTGCACATTCAATCTGCAGAAGACTAAACTCTATCTATAGTACGTTTCGTTTTTGAATATACATGTGTGTTATTTTGGCAGACATAGATTATGGAACATAAAGCGTGCAAGTGTGATCGCAGTCAATATCATTTGTATGATGGAATCTTTTGCCTTTTTTCATGAGCGCAGATAAATCTATTCCGGACGTTGATATTCCATGCAATCGATAGTATTTTACCAAACCGTTTTCTGTTTTTGGCCAGACGCATACGACAGTAGTTCGCAATGTGTTTTATATGATTTTATTTGAATGATCTACAATGTCGTTAAACGTTGATGATCATACTTGATCAGATCAAATATAAAATATAATATATGGGAACATTTTAGTACCTCTGATTGTATATGAAAAATGAGGTACTAGAACATCAATATGAATTAGGACAAGTAAATTATAAAGTTTTACGAAAACGATTCAACGATCTCGGATTAAACATATCAACCAGATATAACAGCAAGTATGTGGTGGTTGATTATCTTGGTACACTTGCCACCATGGCACTTGACAACATGTGCGTAAATGCAGCAACACACAAAAGAAAACGCAATGAGGCTAACTATTTTAGAAAAAGCGAGCGCATAAACACACCATCTGAAAATACTGTGCTCAAATGCCTAAATAGTGCAGATCTAGAGAAAGTAAAACAATGGTGTGACGAGAACGTCAAAACAATGCTCAATAATGTCAAAAAACACAACATACTCAAAAAAGGCGTGGTACGTGTGAACCAAGATCCGTGTCTAGAAAATCCACCAAACACCATTTTCCACGCACAGAACTTGGTTCACACCGTGGTACTATTTGCAATTGATATGACCGGATGGGAATATTATGGCAAGGAACTTAAACCTGAGATGCTAAAAACAAAGCCCAAAAATGACACTGCATGATTTCATTCATTTATGATAACACAAATGCTAAATCAAGCCAGGTAACATACCTTTGTTTGCACATAGTGTGACCAGTAATAATAAAATGATCATAATCATGCGTAAAATCATTGAAAAATTAATTCGAGAGGACGCACGTCCGGAACTTGGCCTCTTTGATCGAGGTTTTTACAACGTTGCATGCATAGATGAACTTTTGCGCTTACGTCTGTCTTTCATAATGCCGGCAATCAAAAATAAGCGCATACAAAAGTAAAACTCTGGCGATATTTGCAGATGACTTTGCAAGTATGATGCAAGTGGCGATTTGATGAATTACGCACCAACCTCCCTTTTAGTCTAAAGATCATTAGATGTGTTTTATTTGCTGTTTGTATGATGTAGTGATGCTTTTTTTGTTTTTTGTGTTAAATCTCATTTAGATTAGATCTGATGCATTCTCAAATTTTACATCGTTGATCTCTGGTCTTGTTGTAAATCCACAATTGTTGCATTTTGTACCATCAAACGTACGTCTTTCGGATAGCCTATTTGATTTTGTACGATGTTGTGTGCAACTTCTAGGACACAAACGTAATTTTTTTGTTGGCAACTCTACTGTATGTACAATTGTGTGTCTTTTAGTGTTTATTGGTGGTGTCAAATGTGGCGCTCTATGTAGAGAGATAATCGTTTACATCAAGTGCTGCCATACATCCAAACCCTGCAGCCGTGACTGCTTGTCTGTATATACTATCGTGAACATCACCTGCTGCAAACACTCCTTTTGCGTTTGTATGTTGTTTGCCATCTTTTAACTCAATGTATCCTTTAGCATCACAATCTATCTGTCCTTTAAACAACTGTGTATTTGGAACGTGTCCTATTGCTACAAAGAGTGCTCCTGCATCAAGTGTCTCTTTTTGCTCTGTCTTGACATTTTGTAGAGTGACGTTTTGGATCTTTTGATCCCCTGCAATGTCTATTATCTTGCTGTCCCAGTGAAACTTTATTTTTTCATTGGTAAACGCTCTATTCTGCATGGCCTTGCTTGCACGAAGTTCGTCTCTTCTATGGATTATATGCACATCTTTACCAAATTTTGTCAAAAATAGTGCTTCTTCTATTGCAGAGTCACCTCCACCTGCTACTATAATTGATTGTCCTTTAAAGAATGGTCCATCACATGTAGCACAGTATGACACACCACGTCCTGCAAATGCTTGTTCTCCTTTGAGTCCAAGCTTTTTTGGTGTTGCACCTGTGGCTATTATTATTGCACGTGCTTCATATTCAAAACTTTCTGTAAGCACTCTCAAATGTTCTTGATCTCTAAAATCTACGTTGGTGACTTCATAATCTATTATCTCTGTTCCCATGTTTTTGCATTGTTCTCTGATCTCCATCATTAAATCTGGACCCATTATACCTGACTTGAATCCTGGATAATTCTCAACGTCTGTCGTATTGATGAGTTGTCCTCCTGGCAGTATGCCTGATAAAACTAGTGTACTATATCCCCCTCGTGAGCAATAAATTCCTGCTGTGTATCCTGCTGGACCACCACCAATTATTATTACATCATATTTAGTTTTTGGTGAATTGATATTTTTATTATACTTTTTTCCATTCTCATTGTTGTTGTATCCTACACTCATCTGTGGTGTATCTGCTACTTGAGACATCATGCACATTCTTCAAAACATGACAAATTTAAGTCAATTTATGAATCCAAATATCTTGTAACAATTTACTAATGTGTATTATAATGGTGTGTATTTTACATTTTTTGAAATAACAAATTTTTCATCATGACCTGTATGTGACCATAAATGTATTTTGTACCGTACTTGATCGATATATTTATATGTCTGTACCTCAGTGTACCTGATAAGGAAGTAAAATGCCAAAAGAAGGTTTTAGATCTATCACTGTCTCTGACTATATCTATGACAGATTCCAAGATGCCTATAACGAAAACAAGACTGCCCTTGTCAACAAGGGTGTGCGTAGCCTGTCAGGATATGTCTCCTATATGCTTGAAGAGGCTATGAATCGCAATGAGACGTTTGCACGGTACGCGCCAAAGATCGAGAGCATCTCTGTTGAGGATGACCGTGTGATACTAAAAGACAACATCAAAAACCGCATAGTTGAGATAGTCTTCCAAAATGGCGAACTGCATTGCTTTTTATGTGATTCCAAGGACTGTATGCATGTAGGGTATGTTTTTTCAATGCCTGATGTGTATGAGGCCCTTGACGCTAAAGGTGTTCGTAGGCCATCTTGATACTGATAATCTTTTGATTTATTTAGTATCAAATCCTGTCTATTTTTTTATCGTATTTTTGTAATTATGTTGATATATGATTTAATATTTTTTGAATTATTATGGTGCTGCCATGTATAATCAAACTATGTATAATCATTTGGTAACATCTTGCATATTTTTTATTACATTTTGATGTTTGCTACAAAGTTTTTGGCTTGTAATTTGCGTGTGTATCATCTCACTTTGCCAGTGTGCATTGTACAGACGACATGATTTGTCTGTGCAGAATGCTTCTCCTGTCTCATAATATGTTACTGCTTGTAACAACAACCCTTGTACAATAAATGGTATTCGTAAATCATGTCGTGTAATGTAATTGCAATTATTTGTATTTTGTAGCGTATCTTGTAGCGTATCTTGTGTACTGTAGCAAGCATGCTCATCATTTGCTATATTATTGTACACTGTATTGTGTTTTGTATTGTTTGCATGTTCTGTGAATATTTTTGTCATTTGTCTGATATAGTATTCTCTTGGCCTTGCAGGTCCATTTACTATACCTGATGTTGATATGATGTATGGATTTGCGCCTACGAGCATACGTACATGATACTTGTAGTCACTTTCATCAAATGTGCATACTGTTAAATCTGTAAATATTACATGTAGTGTGCTGTATTGCTGCATTTGAGTTTTAACTGTATTTGTTATATTTGTGGCATGAGTCTTGTCACTGCAAATTATCTCTGATGCCACATTACATAAATCAAATCCGTCGTAAATTGCAATTGATTCGTCTGAATCTTTGTCTATTGTTTGTATTTTTGGTTCTGCTTTTTGTATTATGTCTCCAGTAATGTATCTTGGTGGTTTTTTTATGTCGTGTATGCGTGCAGCTTTTATCTTTTTACTGTATTTGTCTTGTTGTTGTTTGTTGTTGTTGTCACCGTTGTCACCGTTGTCACCGTTGTCACCGTCACCGTTGTCACCGTTGTCACCGTCACCGTTGTCACAAAATATGTCTCTGTTGTCGTGTTTTATCTGCACTGGTAATAATTTTTTTACAAACTTCTCTAGTTGTAAAATGTCGATCTCTTTTGCAATTTGAGGATCACAATATGTAATTATTTTTGATATTTTCATTGTTTTATAAAGCTGTTATCTTTCTTGCTCTTTTATCTTTCTTGCAGTGATCTCTGCTGCCCTCTTTCCTGAAAATAACATAGAGCCAAATGTGGGTCCCATGCGTGCAAGACCATGTGTCTCGGTGACAGACATGCCTGCTGCAACTAGTCCTGGATATACTTCTCCTGTCTTTTCGACAACGTGTTCTTCACCTTCATTAACATACATTGGGTTCATACCTTTCCATGTGACTAGTCCTCTGTCTACTAGTCGTTTTACTGCAACTGAATCATGTCCTGATGCATCTATTATCACCTTTGCCTCAAATGCTACTGGGTCTACACATGTTATGTTGCGCGGTAATGCTGATACTGGCATCCAGTTAACAACTATTCCTGAAACTCTTTGATTCTTTAACACCAGATCATCGAACTTTGTAAGGTTGAGGAACTTTACTCCTGCATCACATGCACCGGCTATCAATTTTGATACTGCGTGTGGGCCTGGTGTGATGTATAGTCCTTCTCCTGCCTTTTGGTAAGGTACGCCAAGTTCATCCCATATCCTTTGTGCTGGTGCTCTGACTGTAACAGGATTCATCATATAACCTCCAAGCCAGTATCCTCCCCCTAGATAATTATTTTGCTCAATTACTAGAACCTTAAAGCCCATGTTTGAGAGGTCTCTACTTGCAGTCAAGCCTGCTGGGCCTGCTCCTATGATAATGACATCAGACTCTGCTCTATCCATTAACACTTTGTGAAATTCGTCTGCAATGGCCCGAGTAATCTCTACTTCTCTGACGTCTGCAAATATCTTTGGTTGAACCTCTGCAATTGTGGCTTTTTGCATATTTTTGTTATATTCTCTATACATTAATACCTTTTTCAAATACCGTGTTGGTGACTGCGTGACTGTTTTTTCTTCTTGTGATCGATGATATCACTCTTCAGAATTAGTACATGTTGTCTGAATTGGGCATAGATCTTTTATTGTCTATACTATTTGGCAATGCGCAGTTGGTGTGTATTTTACTATTGTAATTTATTATCATTCTTGTCATCATCACCATCATCATCACCATCACTTGAATCCATAGATTCCTCTATAGTTAATGGAATTTGTTCACCTTTGCTATCCCATGCACGTACAGATGAATCTGAATATGGAAACCCAACAATTACTGATACTAGTCCAAAAAAGTTATGCAGATCCGTGACTGATGGCTCTGGTGAACCACTTGGATGTGAGTGTACCATACCAACATAACTCATATCAAATGGTAAAAATGAGTGTGGGAATCCTGCAAACGTGGGCCCTGATTCACTAAATGGTGGTATCACCAATCCATCTACTGTTATGGTGCCTTTTTTTGATTTGCCCCTTAGTATCAAGACGCCTTCATTAGGGTGTTTCATTTGACAATATGAAAATATACTGTCCATTACTTTTCGCTTGAATACTACACAACGTTCAATTTTTGACTTTTTAAATAACATATTGTCTGTACTGAATGCACGTTTAAGAGTATGGCGATTGTACTCTACTAATCATACAAAACAGTGTATAATATATGCATACTAACATTTACAAAATTTATTAGGTGATCTCATATTTTATTCCAGTGTGCTGTCGTAGTCGTATCTGAATGTCTGATCTCATGTTTGAGATTGCAATCTCATCTTCTTTGATCTCTGTTTTCAATGATGTGTATCGTGTTTGATTGTCATCAAGCATTGACATCATCTTTGATAAATTATTCTCATACTCCTCAAGACCTATTGGCTTTGCAGATTTGGCTAAATCCGATAATTCTTTGTGATGTTTTTTACATTCTTCTATCTTGCTTGCATATGATTCTATTTCATCTGCAGTGTTTGCAAGTGCCGCGATTGTTTTTTCAAGATCTTTGACAGATATTGATTTTGTAGCTACTGCTCGTCGCACATTTAATAGTATTGTAGATATTGTGTCAAGATTGTCTGTGCAAATTACATTTGATGGATTAGTCACTAGACTTGCTAGAACCTTTTGTTGTTCTTTGTCAAGTGATGATCCATACTCGTATCTCCCAAGCGGTCTTGATATTTTTGCAAATTGGGCATTTATCTCTGCTTGTACTTTTGACAATTTTTGTTCTGCGCCCTGTATTTCTGATAACTTGGACATATATTCTTTGTATGATGTAGATGATTTTATCTCAGATATGGATAATTCTATTTTGGATATGTGAGATTTTGTATCTTTGATGTTAGAGTCTATATCTGCAATTTTTTGTATTTTTTTTACATGATCTTTTTGTCTTTTTACAAGTTTGTCTAGTTCATCTGATATGTTTTTTGAATCCAAATTTGCTTGGTTGTATCTGTTTAGTATGTTTTGAATATCATTATGTTCTGTCTTCATTGCAGCTAGATTGTCTTTGAATCTGTTGGCATGTTTTTTTGCAAATATGTGTATAACGCGCGTTTGTCTGCCGAGCACATCTCCGACTTTTTTTAATGTTTGACGTAGTATGATCTCTGTTTTTATTGCATCTTCAATAGAGTTCACATTTGGTAGATGTGTGACACCACGACGTATTACATCAATTACTTGTTTTTTACCACGTACCACAATAATTGCAAGATGTTTGTCTATGGATTCAACATTTAGATCATCTTGTTCCAAAGTTCTCCCCATCTGAATTAACTCATTAATCATTGGTTCGGTTTTGTCTCTGATGTCTTTTATGGTGTGTGTGGCATGTTGCTCTCTTTGTGCATCAAATTTTGCTAAAACTTGGGCTATATTCTCAACTAGAAGATCTTCTGTTAGTTGATCTTCTGATGTATATGGTGTTGGTACGCCGCTGTTGCTAATGTGCACCGTGCCCATTGAGCCGGGGCGATGAGGTGGACTGATCTGTGCTTTTGTGTCTTCATTAAAAGAATCATGTGCATATTCTTTATGTGGTTTTTCATCTGTCTCTTTTTTCTTTTTTCTACCAAACCCAAATACCATACATGTCAATTATACATGTAGAATTAAAAATTATTGCATGGTTGACAAATGTACTTGTGTGGTCATGTTTTGCGCAGATTGTTAAATAAAACTTATACTGTGATAGATATAATGCATTAATGGTAATGAAAGAATACATAGATACAATCAATGTACGCTCAAAAAAAATAAAGACCACCCCGCAAAAGGCATGGGGTCTTATTGGTGATATTGCATCGATGCCACGATGGGCGCCTGGTGTCAAAAAGGTGATTATAAAGTCCAAGAATCGACGTGGAATTGGTGCGGTGAGAGATGTAGTGTTTGATGATGGTTGTGTAATAGAAGAGCATGTTGTATTATGGGATGCCAAAAAAAGATTCACATATGTTGCAACTGCTGGACTACCCTTACATGTATATGTGGCCACTATTTCAATAAACGAAAAAACAAGTGACTATATAGATATAACCTGGCAGTCATATCTAACTAGCAATAAAATGCCAAAAAAAGATTTCCAAAAACTACTATGTGATATGCATGTCTTTTATGATGAGTCACTGAATAACATGAGCCGTATTTTACAAATATCTTGATATGGTAATTGGACTTTAGTATAGCGACGAGCATAAGTTTCTGTACAGTGAATTTTTGTGATTTCGTGCCTGAAATAATCACATGTGGCAAAGTCCAATTGTGAAAACGTTACAGGAAATCACAATATGACTATTTTTATGTTCAAAATTATGGCAGTGTGTTGCAATATGCACAATCATGCACCAAAGAATGGAATACAATTCAAGATTGAGATGGATGATTACGATGTGTGCTTACGTGTAGCGATAACCATGTTGAGAGAAGATGTACCTGAGCAATAATGCAATTTCATATTGCTAGTTTGTCTTTTTCTTTTTTGTTTTTGTTGTTGTTGCTATCGGGACGGTTATGTTACATTTCTCTGCTTCAGAACTCAGTTCACCTTCCAATCTGACGATTGGACGCATTACCCCTTTGGGCGGTTTTCGTTTCCAGAATTTGGTAAAATTATAATCAAACATGTATTCGTTGATAAATTTGAATACTGCTTCTTTGTGTGCATCAACAGTTGCATATCTTATAGAATTGTTGATTGATAATTTGAGTACGCCCCACAGTTCCTCAACAGGATTTAGGTACGGATGCCCTACTGGATACCACACTAACATAATGTCCGGGTGGTTTTTGAAATATTTCATTGCATCATTTGAGGTGTGATATGTTGCTCTGTCAAGAACAAGCACCATCTTTCCAATTTTTTGATACATACGATCAACATGCTCCAAAAATGAGGCAGTGTTTGCAGTGCTACAGGAATTATAGAATAATTCTCCAGTTGATGTCATTGAACACAGCATGCTGAATCTATGATGATTCCCACTCCAAAACGAGTATATGCGTACTCCCACTTTTGACCAAAACTTACGTGACCTCTCAGAATCTCGAATGTGTGATTCATCCATTGTCACTATTGTGTATCCTTTTTTGCTAAACTTTTCTAGTGTTTTAAAGAGTCGATATCTCCAAACTCGAACAGTTGTCATCTTGGCACGATTGATCTCAATTGGTTCTGTCTTTTTCTTTGAGCATTTCCACTGTCTCATGTATCTTCGAACTTGTGTTATACTTAGCCGTGTACCTGACAACTCAAATATCTTATCAGATATTTCAATAGATTCAAAACCTTTGCCATCACACCATTGTCTTACTTTATCAAGTATGGCTCTGTCAACTTTTGTCGGACATCCTGATCTAGGTTTGTCTGATAATGCATCTCGAATACCTTTTGGTGTCTTTCTTGCAGCCTTTAATCTGTGCCACCACATTGAAACTGTTCTTCTATCGCAGCTGTGTTTTCGTCCAGTATCACTAAATGTACCCAAACTAAGAAACAAAATCAACATGCACAATCTGCGTACGACACGACCGTCTTTTTCGGTTTTTCTTATGTTCGACAACTGCTCAAGTATGTCCATACCCTAGTAAATAATTTGATCATTTAAAACTTTCCTAAAATTAGGCACGCCTAAGCGTGCCGCAAAATTTTTTCGGTAACGCAGCATATTTGTCAATTACAAACTAGCAAAGTATAAAGTACTAATTTCTTGGGCATAGTACACACACTGCGCTTATTACAATGCACACCTGAAATATATCTATTCATATTAAAAACAGATGTAACGTTTTCAAAATACAATATTTTTGCATATGATCTTTTCAGGCATAAAATCGTGTAAAATTGGTGTACATGGACTTATGCTCGTCGCTATAGATCACTTGTGTTGTATATGTTGAGAAAGATGTGCTAGAGGGTAATAACACATTACATCTGTATGCAGATTCACATGAACATGAGTGCGATTGTACATATTTGAATTAACAAAGTGAATATATTTTTTGAACTAACCATATTGGTACGAAAAACACAGCAGAGTAGAAATTCAGATGGTATAGATTATGATTCGCACAAAACAAAATACAAACAAACAGTAGGGTAGAAAAATAACTATATGAATTCCTAGCGTAAGCAAGGTGAAAAAAAACACAAAAATAACCACAAAAACATTGCTAAATTGGAGCGGACCCAGTTAATGAGAACGCGCACTTTCATACAACTTAAAGCCCGCAGAGGATGGACAGGGGCATGACAATGACCACGTTTACACCAGATTAAAAGATCCAGATAGTGCTAGAGTCAATCAAGACCCACATAGAGGTGGCAGAACTGTACCGCAAACACAACCTGCACTCGCAGACATTTCAGGCATAGAGGCAAAAGTTCATGGATGCAGGCAAGGCCCGTCTTAGTCAGTGAAAGGATCAGTCCAAGGCTATGAAACAGGAAAATGACGATCTCAGGCGCATAATAGGTGATCTCACAATTGCCAACGACGCTTTAAAAAAACCTTGGAGGCAAGCAGAGATTGACTGCGGCCAGAATAATGCACAAACATGAGCCTGCGCAAGGCTATAGAGTACTCGGGTATATCAAGGCGCCAATGATACTACAAGTCGTGGAAAGTGGGATTGGATTCGGACGTGGTGTCCGACGTGCGCAGGATAAGCAAGAAACGGACCACGTATGGCACGCGATGCATGGCAGCTCAGATGACACATGATGCAAAAACTGCAACAAATCGCAAAGCAAATTCTGCGTATGTGTCGTAAGATCGGCTATTCAGCCACAAAAGATGAAAAATGACATCATACAAGACGCAAACTCTTCAAGCCAGAGGCCTCAAACCAACTGTGGGAGGCAGACATCACATACATACCGTGCGGGATCCACTCCAGATTAACTCTATTTTTGCTCTATTTTGAATTAAACTAAAATTGCGTAAATTTTATTGTGTTGTAATGGGTGACATTAGATTCACTATGGTTGGTATAGTACTGATCTTTGTTGGATTTGTAATATTTGGGGCTGTTGGAAATGAATACCGATTTGTATCTATAGAATCTGATGAATTTGGAACGTGTTATAGATATTTTGATGATGCTGAACCTATCAAGGTGGATTGTTCGTACAGAATGGGTGAGCAAATTATACTATTTGGCGTTGTGATTGCACTATTTGGATCTGGTGTTATATCATTAATCAAAGGTATACGCGGTAATTGGGATAGCAAGGTAAGACCTGAAGATATGGTGGGACCTCAAAATAACTTTGATACAGACAAAAAAGATAAACCTCATTATCATGACAGCGATTTAAATGATATTTTTAATGATAATGATGATGATAATGATGATGATAATAATAGTAATAGTGATCATGTCCAGAGTAATGGGGACTATACAGATACAAAAAAAGACGATTAACTAGGGGCAATTAAAAATCACCAAACTTATTTAGTATTAATAATTTGCATCCACGTTAATACAAAATTTTACACGTGTTATAGGCAACAAATACCAATTCAAACACTTACACACCTGTACAACATATTGTGTACTAGTCTTCTTTTTCTACGAGTGTGACCGTTGTACGAACCTTTGGAATATTCTTTATATTCCATGTTATAACCTCTCGAACCTTTTCAAAGTTCTCTGCTTCTAGCTTCACCAACATGTCGTGTGCTCCCATAGTCTCAGATATGTGCAACACATTCTCAAGTGTTTTGAGTTTTTCTACAATCTCTTCCTCTGCACCTAGATCACAGTTGAGCATCACATATGCAATAGTCATAAGTACACAAATCTTATCTATCGTTTAAGTATTTGTTGTTATCTAGTTTGTTGCATAATTCGACAACCATCTCTGCTTGCACGCTACGTCCATACCATTAGGATAGACGTCTTATGTCCCAAGCAATTTGGTCCAAAAACACTATTTGGCTTTAAATTAGACCTCGTGTGAGTGATTGGTGCGTAATTCATCAAATCGCTACCTGCATCGTACTTGCAAAGTCATCTGCAAATATCGCCAGAGTTTTATATGTATAAATTAAATTAATTAATAAGCTCATATATAAAAGTATCTGCGCGCATACTAAAAGTTACTTATAGGAGCATCCCAATTGAATGATTGCTAATGACCAAAGGGGATGCTGAACAACGTTGACTAGCCAATGTTATCAACGTATCGTTTGAGAAGTGTGGTGGAACGGCGACATATGTGTGGTAGGTTGCCACAACATGCTATACTACACAGAGCATGACGCCCATTACAGTGTATGATTTGTGATGAATGTGGCGACTGCTTGTTGTTTGTGTAAATTTAGTATGTGGGTTTCAAATAAGAACAGATTATGGAGGTAGACTGTACAGTGACAGAGCCGTAGCACAAGCGACGAAGGTTACTGGCTGTATTACGAACAGGCACGCAAATCTGAGCAAGATTTTATGCGCAAGACATGGTTGTCGGCGATACGGAAAAAACCCACATCATGCCAAGGAAAAGAAGACAAATAGAGGGAGCGGATGCAAGCCGGTACACTTGCGTGACAAGATGGATTTTTTGTGTCTTTTAAAAGTTGCAAAAAATATTCCTTTTCGTGACGTGATAAATGATCTTGGATATATGCATGATGAGCAAGTTGACGAGTCGGAGCATGATTAGTTGGGTGACCAAACATATACAAACAATTGATCTCAACTGGCTTGATTCTATTTTGGCATATACTGCCAATATGTGTCTAACTGAACTTGAAAAATCGGGGACAGATTCGGTACCGATAAAAGATAAAGAGTCCATACTTACGCACGGGTATAAGGATTTTGAGGGCGGTAAACAAGACGTAAAAAAAGAACCTACAGCTCCGATTGGGGTATAGACAGTAGTGGGGTAGAGACCGACAGATACGAAAAACAACAAAGACTTAATCATTTACTACAAGACTTAACTGACACGCGTCAAGACGTACCTAAAATATCATATTACTCGACAAGTGGACACCAGATCATACTTGCATCATACACAATTCCAAGCAATGCAAGTGACACGTCAATGCTTCCATATATGGTCAACTTTCTCATAAAAAACACACACAGATTAAAGAACGCTTATTCAACGGAGACAAGGGATACGACTCGGATTAAAACTGCGAGATAATATTTGATGCAAACATGAAGCCGAACATAAAGCAGCGCAATCATACGGCAGGTCATACAAACCGTGGCAAACCACCAAGCAGAAAAAAGGCAGCGGAAATCTTCGACAAAGATGCATACAAACAACGCGCACTTATCGAGGCAATATTTGGAGCAGTAGAAGAGACAAAGAATCACAGGCTACACTGTCGTATGCGTCTGGCCAAAAACAGTAAGCGGTTTGGCGAAATACTATCGATTGCATGGAATATCAACGTCCTGAACAGATTTATCTGCGCTCATAAAAAAGGGCAAAAAATTCCATCATACAAATGATATCTACTGCTATCACACTTGCGCGTTTCATGTTCTATAATCTATGTCTGCCAAAACAACACACATGTATATTCAAAAATAAAACACACTATAGATAGATTTCAGTCTTTATAGATTGAATGTGCAATAAACCGAGTAATCTCACAAAAGGGTCACAGGTAGCCCTAATGTCAATTACGCACCGACCTCTTTCCACGCAGAGTTTGGTTCATACGGATGTGGACGTCCATATCCGGGATCCATCTTGTGTCGCGTGTTGATTTGCCTAGTATTTCCCGTAGCCTGTGCATGGACTTCCCGGCCGTTAAACTCCCGCGCCACGAATGATGTTAGTCCAGATCTTAATGGCCATTGCGCCGTCTACAAGATCCTTGTTGGTCGCAGAAATCATGTCATCTACCTAGAGCGTCTCCTAGAAGTATGCCCCGGCTCTCAAACTCTGCAGATATCAATCCATAAATTGAATGTGCCACGGATTTTGCCCTTGTTGCGTCCTCATAAGTGGGCTCGGGCCAGTCACCCGGATATCGGGCGCTGACAGACCAGCCGGTAATTTTGGACAGATCCGTGTGTTCATTTTTTACAATCCAATTGCCCGGGAGCATATCAAGCAGACTGTCCAAGTCATGGATATGCGTAACTCGTATTTGTTCTAATGTCAGGGCGGACTTTATGGCCTTTTCTGCAGACTGTTGGCACAGCCAGCAGACAAGAGCAAATGAATCAGGCTTTGCGTTTATCAAGTATGATGCATTTTCTAGATCTTTGTTCGAGTATTGCAGCCATCGAAGTGCCACCTTCTCTGTCTTGGGGTTAGTTAGTTTTTTCATACATGATCCTTCCTTCTTGAAGAGCTTCATAAGCCAGGGTTCCTATCACGTCGCCCTCCTCCTCGATCTCCCTCGGGGTAATTACTATGATGTCTTTGCTAATTGGAACATCCCTCAGCGAGCTCCGTATTTTCGCTGCGGTTTGGTACTTGTTTGGAATGCGGCTCAGCACGACCATCAGATCCACGTCACTTGAATCGTCTGTGTCACCGCGCGCCTGGGAGCCAAAAAGTATGATGCGGGTTGGCTTGAACCGCTCGACAATACGATCAACCATGACTGATATGAGATCAGCGGTTGTCATATGGTTTCATCCCCTCAGATGCCGATACGGACTCCCTTGAAAGCCCGGATATCTCCGGCCAGCGCTGGACCAGCGCGTCATAGTCCCGAGCCTCTTGCGCATAGTTCTTTTGCTTGCACATGTGGTAGAGCCGGTATGTCAGTTCCCGGGAACTCACTGCATTAGAACTGAGTTTGGCCATCAAGACTGCTGCCGCCGACTTGCCCCCTTTGAGCACCCGTACCATGTGGTGTGTGGCCGTACATACCATAAATCTCTTATCCTGTTCGGGATCGTAACCGTTCAACCACTTCTCAAATTTAGGCACAAATTCACCGTCTAACGTCTGGCGCAGGTACACGGGGGTTGAACGGTTACCTCCCAAAGTCGACGAAGTCACGCCTTGACCTGCCAAGTCGACAACACAGTACATGACACCCGCCAAATTAACAAAGTTTGTGTTTGGCGCCCCAAGAGTCGACTGAGCCGACAGGACGGGCAAGTGCTGGGCTTTGGGCAGATCTGGTGGTAGGCCGCCTAATATGTCCGACGCGTCTCATGTTCTAGGCCGATTGACGGTGGTATGACCACGGATTTCTCGTGAAGCCTACACCAAAAATGCGGTTAATCTACCTGATTCAAAACGTATGCGGGCGCGAAATACATGTAGTTAGAGATTGGCGTACATCAAAGCAGAACCAGATGGTTGATTCTAGTAACCGTGCGAGGAATTGCCGATATTCTACCACAATTTTTGTTACGTCAGGTAGATTAACAATTATACAACACACTAGTTATCGTTGTTGTTATGTATTGTGTAAAATTGATCTAATCATTTAATTTATTTTTAAATTATTCTACTTCAAATGATTCACAGCCAAAATTACATGGTTTGTTCATCACGCCTTCACAATACCCTTGAGCATCGTGCATTATGCGATGATGACCGCAAATCTTACACCTTTCTCTAAAATGAGATATTAAATCTGACATTGCAATGTTGGCGTTGTTGATTTTTAGTATGATTTCTTTTCCCATATGTGATAAATGCTACATACATTCTTTAAATATTACTTGACACCTTGAGATCAAAAAATCCTCATGTGATGTTGTTGCGATGTATGCAATACGATATGTGCAATACGATATGTGCAATACGATATATGCAATACCTCACATCACAAGTACTTTGGAGTCATTATCAACATCGTCGTTGAATATGTGCTGCGGCCTTTGAAATAAAATAAGCATTGAGACACGAATCTACTGGTGTGTGTGTGCACTGAACTCAATTTATCATGGGATCTAAAGAATTGATATTTTTCTAAATACGCCCTCTATACGTAGTTTATAGACTGATAATTCTCTTGGTTTTGTAGGTGATATTGTGATCTTTGCTCTTTTACTAGGTGTATCTGTTAAATATCTAAAACAAAACCTGTTTATTGATGTGCCATGTTTCGTACCGTCACATGTGGTGACATTGATAACTGGTGATTTGATCTCATACTCCAAGCAAAGGATAGATGTCCCATACTGTCACATGTGGTGCCATTGATAACTTTTCTTACTCTTGAACTGGGCTCACTTTCGGGGTATTTAGTATCCTTACTACTGATAGTACTATGTGAAAAACAAATACTGCCTCCAAAGACTTGAGCACAGATTCACCGTCTAATTTCTGGTGCAGGTAACGGGAGTTGAACGGTTACAAACAACGGATCTCGAATCTTTAAGACACACAAGACTATATCGTATGATACTGACAGGTGCAACCTCGACGTGAACGTGAAGGATAATTTCCTGACTCTGATGTATTTTCAGCAATGGATCATGATAAAATGAGTGGGGGGATGAGGGGTGCTAAATATCCACTATTATTTGGTGTCCCTCTAATTATTATGGTGCCCGTCTTTATAATATGGCCGAATATCTTAGATGGCGATCCTCTGGGTCCATGGGCTTCGCTTGTAACTATTCTTTCTCTGGTTATTGTACCCATAACGTATTTTTACAAACAGTATGAGAAAAGAAAACAGCTTGAACAGCAAGAATACCAGAAAAAGTACAGAACCGCACATAGCATGTACAGAGAGATATGGGATGCATTAGAAGCTATAAAGGGGGACAAATATCCGGAGAATCTTTTAGATGCAAAATTTGACGACAAGAAGTTCACATTCACTTGCAGGCTTCTTAATCATGATGTATATGACAGTCTTGTATATTCTGGAGGCATACTTTTTCTGGACTATGAGTTACAACAACAAATTCAGGATATTTTTAATCGTATTAAATATCACAATCATCATCTAAAACAACTTTTAGATGAGCTAAAGGATGCTAAGACAACAAATACGGTTAGGAAGCATTGTATGGAATTGGATAACTCGGAACGACTGATGCTAAAGGACATTCCTAGAATTATGGTTAAACTGGAAAAAAGGTTTGGGCTTAAGTCACTTAATCAGAGTTAGAACGACCCTTTGATTGGGCAAACACCTCTCTAAGATATGAGATCTGTTGGCTGCCTCCTTCATAAGGCGTCTCATCGACCGTACTTTTCTCTATTGGCATCCCCCTACTGTTGTTTAATTCTGTATGGGTTGCTTTTACTACATCATTCATGTCAACTTGCTCTGTTGTCTTGTCAGTCACCATATCATCATAGTTTTAATGGTTATTTAACATTTAATCCTCACGTAACACCTACGCGGCCAACAGGGTGTTAATTCTATAAATAATAGCACAGAACAATGTACAATGTATAAAACAATTATTTGGATGTGAATATGTACATGACTAGAAATAAAAAAATTATATACCTTGCAAACCCTTATGGGTTTTCAGAGCAGCAAAAGATGGGACCATTGAAAGATATTGTAAGTGTCCTTGAGAATATGGGATTGGAGGTATGGGAGCCATTTGAGCGTAACAATCAGATAGACATGTCTCAAAACAATGCAGCATACAAAATCGGACAAGCTGACATGAGTGATGTTAAAAATTCAGATGGTATATTTGCAGTTGTGAATGGAACGCCGCCTGATGAGGGTGTAATGATTGAGCTTGGCCTTGCAATTGCATGGGGAAAGCGAATATTTCTTTTTAGAGATGATTTTAGACGATGTACTGATAGTGGTAAGTATCCGCTTAATCTTATGTTGTTTGTAGGTTATGATCATGATAACTGGACCAAAAGTTACTATACGAGTATAAGTGATATACAAAACCCTGACAAAGAATTGGCCAAATGGGTTTTGGAATAAATGTATGTTTGTAGCCTATAACCGATTACATTCCCAATTATTTTTAATAGTTTTTTTAATATATGAATTGTAAAAAATGTATAAATATAATTATTTATAAATATGTGAAACATATAAAAATATAATTATATAAAATTTTGATTGTATACGGTCTGATTAATATACATATGATCTATGTATTACATATGGGAACTTTTTATCTTGACATAGAGACATCTGGATTAAAACCCGAATCATCGAAGATAATCACCATTCAGTATCAGGCACTTGAGCGTTCTGATGGTACTCCAAAAGGACCACTAATAATCCTCAAAGAATGGGAACTTACAGAACGTGAGATGATCAGACGATTTATTGACAATACAGAAATTACTAGTTCAAAAAGTTTTGATTTTGTGCCAGTAGGATACAATCTAAGATTTGAGCAGAGTTTTTTAAATTACAAATCAAAACTATACAATTTACCAATAATTGACATACATGATAAACCAATGTTAGACCTATCTACGACAGGTGTTCTTATGAATAATTGTAAGTTTTATGGTTCTGGACTTGATCGTATAACTGGTAAATCTCAGAGTGGATCAGAGATTGCAAGTTGGTATGCTAATGAACGATATGATGAGATTATACATTATATTGAAGATGAAACTAGAGAATTCTTAAAATTTTTTGGATGGTTGTGTAAAGAGATGCCGGTACTGCACAAAAAATTTGTAACGTATATACGATGATCCGCATCTGTTTGTACAAATTACTAAACTCATTTTGTGGTTGGAAAGAGTGTGTATAAATTACATTGGGATTGAATGGTGACTAGGCATATGCTCATTAAACATGTCGTAATATCTAGATATGTGATTCATCATCTGTTACAAACAATATAATTACTAGTCAGTTTTATCAATATTATGGAAAAACGTTCAATGCCGGTCTGTTTTACAGCAGAGCAATACAAAGAGATCAAAGCATATGCAAAGATGAATGGAATGCTCAATGCAAGTCAGGCGCTCGAAAAGATGTTAAACGATAACAACTAGTGTGTCTTTTTGATGTTGACGACTATATGTTGTATGCCTACTACCTGATGTTGATATTTTTGATCTTGTTTGAGTATGCTATCCATATTGGACGCAATTACAAATAATACATTGATGACTCTGCTCAATACACATTGTATTGAAATTTATAGAATGTTTGTTATGTTATTGCATGGGACTATTTAGTAGAACGCCTACTTATTGCGCAATATGTAAAATAGAACTTAAACACAAACACAAACCAAAACGTGAATGGAATATTCAAGGACGGCTCTGTGGAAATTGTCATTATGAAAAGTCAGTAGAGTATTACGAAGGAAAAGTGCGTCAGCCATGTGCAATTTGTGGCACAACAAAACAGATCAACGATCTTTGGGAACCTCGTTGGCAGTGGGATATGGATGGTTTAATATGCAAAAAGTGCTTTGACAAAAAAGAAGAGGACTATAAGAAAAAGAAGAACCGGTGCGCTATTTGTAATGTGGAGATGGGCTTTATACGACACAACCCAAAAAGTAGTTGGAAGATTGATGGGCAACTTTGTCGAAAATGTTGGGATAAAAAGGCAGGATATGGATAATACTTGTGGTGATTAATTTCATTATTGTGTCCAATGATTGGTTCAATCAAAAAAGATGAGTATAATAAAGAACATTTGTCTGGCCACTCTAAACTCGTTTGTAAGTTGTACACTCTTGTTTTTTGTAATTAATAGTGGTGTAGTTGATGTTTTGTAAATGGTATTTTTTTATGATTTATGCAAAAACACAATTACTAGATATGTGCAAATATGTTTAATGTTACGATGGTTCAATGTACGTAATTATAAAAACAAGATACAGTGCGATATGTGTAATCGAAAATTTACATCAGATGTTGATCTCATGAATCATATGCAAATATTTCACGGCAAAGATCTCAAGTATGATTGCCGTCAATGCAACAAACATTTCTCAAGTATGGAGTCTATGAGAACTCATCTTCAAAGGGAGCACAATTATGTGGCGGATAAAAACTTCACTAACAACAACGGTAATAATTCTACTACTCCCACTAATTGCAACAACACCCACAACAGCAACAACAGCAACAACAATACTAACAACCACACCAACAACCACACCAACAACAAAAAACCAAATGACGTCAATTGACGTCACCTCAAGTCACTACACTAAACTGCCACGAAACATTTTGACTCTGTACCAACCATAAAAATATGAATATATTTATAAAAACCCTTGTACAACAAAAAACCTTCTTTTCTCAAACTGTTGGATATTTTTACTCAAATGATTCAAAGATCTTGCGCAACTATATCATCTACAACTAACAATAATTGTTAAGCGTGCCGTGCTTAAATTGCACGTACTGTTTTTATTGTAGGTGGTCTAACTTTTGTGAATACCTTAAAGCCACAGATACATTTTATCTCTGGTAATCGTGATATTTCAACACCAGATGTAATAATGCCGCATTTCAAACATGCATATTCTACACCAAATCTATCCTGTGATAAATTATCATCACCAAACAGATCATCATTATTTTGATTACCCAATTTGGATGAAGACTCTGTTGTATTTTTTTCAAACATTGTATCTTCAATTGTCATGATATTTAGCCACCTCAACCTTAATTTAAAAATTCGTTATTCCTCTCAACTAGTAAGTGACAACTCAATATAGACGTCATCTGGTATCTTTAATCTCATAAGCTGTCTAATTGCCTTGTCATCTGCATTAATGTTTATTATTCTACGATGCATCTTCATCTCCCATTTTTCATATGTCTCTGTACCATTTCCGCATGGAGATTTCCTAGTCGCAACATGCAATCTTTTTGTTGGAAGTGGGGTCGGTCCTTTGACTTTCACACCTGTCTTTTTAATACTCATAATCTCGTTGCATACACCATCAAGTTTTGGAAGACTTGTAGATGTGAGCTTTACACGTGCAGTCTGAGTCATAAGCACCAAACCTAGGGTGTATATGTCTCGGTAACTTCTTTGACTATGCCTGCTGCAATCGTTGCACCCATGTCTCTGAGAGCAAACCTGCCCATTTCTGGAAAGTCCTGGAACGTTTCAATACATGTTGGTCTTACAGGACGAATCTTTACCATTGCAGAGTCTCCGACTTTAAGGAATTTTGGATTTTCCTCTTCAACGGCTCCAGTTGAGGGATTTATCTTTTGCAAAAATTCAGTCACGGTTGCTGCAACTTGTGATGTATGTGCATGCATGACTGGTGTATATCCTGGTGCAATTGCAGTAGGGTGATGTATTACTATAATCTGTGCTTTAAACTCTTTTGCAATCAGCGGCGGTGCGTCTGGTGTTCCTAGAACATCTCCACGTTTAATATCCTTTTTATCAACCCCTCTGAGATTCATACCAATATTGTCGCCTGCTTCTGCCTTTGGCTGTTCTGTGTGGTGAGTCTCTATTGACTTTATCTCACCTGTTGCACCTGATGGCATTACTACAATCTTATCACCTGGTTTCATAGTACCTGTTTCAACTCTTCCAACTGGTACAGTACCTACACCAGTAATTGTGTAAACATCTTGAATTGGAATTCTCAATGGTTTGCCAACAGGTTTTGCTGGAATTGTAAAGTCATCAAATGCCTCTAACAATGTTTTACCCTTGTACCATGACATATTCTCTGATCTCTTTACAAGATTGTCACCCTTCCAACCTGAGACTGGAATGAATGGCACATTGTCTATTTTATACCCTACAGATTTTACCAGTTTCTCACCTTTCTCTTTTGCTGCTTTGTATGCATCCTCAGAGTAGTTACTGTCATCCATCTTGTTTATTGCTACAATCAACTGATTCACCCCAAGTGTCTTTAGTAAGAATGCGTGCTCACGTGCTTGACCACCTGCTGCAATTGCAGTGTCAGTTTCTCCTTCTTTTGCCGAAAGGACCAATATTGCTGCATCTGCTTCTGATGCACCTGTAATCATATTCTTTATGAAATCCCTGTGTCCTGGAGCGTCAATCAGGGTGAAAAAGTATTTTGGTGATTCAAATTTTTGAAATGCCAAGTCAATTGTAATGCCTCGTTCTCGCTCATCTTTTATGTTATCCATTACCCATGCATACTTGAATGTGTCACCTTTACCTGTCTTTTCAGATTCTGTTGCATGAGCTGCAATAGTTCTCTCATCTACAACTCCCAAGTCCATCAGAAAGTGGCCCATTGTGGTGGATTTACCATTGTCTATGTGTCCTGTCACTATCAAGTTCAGGTGGGGTTTGTCTGCCATGATTAGAGCCTAGAATTGGGTATTTATTACTGTTTTGGAAAAATAGCCATTTTTTTATGAACTCTTTTTATTTTTCAAAAATATAAGAATTTTATTTTTATAAGATATTGATCTAAATAATAATAATCAAACTCAATATAATTATAAAATTGTATTTTTCTATTATAATTTTTACGAAATATAAAATTCAATTTTTTATGTACATATTTATAATTAGTTGTTGCGACGGTGCAATTTTTAATGATTATATTTTTATGTAATTACAATTTGTTTTATGTATATATTTGATCAAAGTGACCATTTGATTTCGAAAATATGAATATTTTACCTATTAGATTGTGTTTTAATGCTGCAAAAGTATGTTTGTTTGCGTTTATGTGATGTAATATGATGTGGCGTAATCTAATGATAACCGTTTACTCTCTTATCACATTTGAGCACAGATTCACCGCTTAACGTCTGGTGCAGTTTACATGGATTTGAACAGTTGTTGCTTGCACAGCACATAAATCAAAGTCTTTTACACCCAAGACATGAAGATTACTGTATCTGTGATTAAAGCAGATGTAGGTGGCATTGGAGGACATACAAGACCTAGTGATGGCTTGATTGCAGCAGTACGTGACACAATATCTGCATCAAAAAATATGTTACTTGATCATTATATTGGGTATTGTGGTGATGATGTACATATAGTAATGTCACATGTACATGGTGTTGATAATGTGACATTCACAAGCTAGCTTGATCATTATATTGGGTATTGTGGTGATGATGTACATATAGTAATGTCACATGTACATGGTGTTTAATGTAGACATTCACAAGCTAGCATGGGATGCGTTTATGGCAGGAACCAAAGTGGCAAAATCTGAAGGACTGTATGGTGCAGGACAAGACCTACTAAAGGACTCTTTTTCTGGTAATGTCAAAGGTATGGGACCTGGTGTTGCAGAGATGGCATTTGAGGAGAGGCCAAATGAAGCATTTACTGTTTTTGCAGCAGATAAGACCGAGCCGGGTGCATTCAACTATCCTATATACCGAATGTTCGTCGATGCTCTGAGTAATACCGGTCTAATTGTAAACAAGAATTTGGCAGGCGGCGTAGTGATAAATGTCATGGATGTTGAAAAAGGCAGAATTGCCAAGTTAAACATGTGGCAGGATAAACCCTTACTTGAAGCAGCATTAATGTACCCTGGAAGATATGTAGTTGACTCTGTTTATACCAAAAGTGGCGAACCAATACTTGCCGCATCAACTGATCGTCTGCACAATATAGCCGGCACATATGTGGGAAAAGACGACCCTGTCTGTATGGTGCGCACTCAAAAACTCTTTCCTGCAACAGAAGAAGTAGGTAGTGTATTTAACAATCCACATTATGTTGCAGGAAATACACGCGGCAGTCACAATATGCCATTGATGCCTGTCAAGCTAAACTCTGCTGCAACGATCAACTTTTGCATTCCTATTGTTGAATCACTAGTGTTTAGTATGCATAATGGTAAATTCACGGGTCCATTTGATGGGTTCTCAACTCCAGATTGGGATCTAATAAGGGAAAATGCAACAAGAAAGGCACTTGAAATGAGAAGTCAGGGATTTATACATCCTGCAACACTTGTTCCTTCAGAACTAGAATATGCAGAAGGATACAAGGCAGTCATGACTATGCTTGATGAAAAAATGATCTCTATGAACAATGACAATAAAACTAACGATAACACAACTAGTGATAATAAAACCGACTCAACTAGAATTTCTGGACATACAACAAACAACACAAAAGTCTATGAAGATCCTGACTAGTCATATTGTCAACTATACCCATGACTAGTAAAAATATATTATTATATATAATTTTTAATAAAAATTGATCAAATATTAAAATACCATACCAAATGCTATTTGAAGCAAATTCTAGTGAGATAAATGATTATATTTTTAACTAGTATATGCATAAAAACTGAACTGTTAATACATACGGAAATAGTTAAAAGAAAACAATATCCTATAATGTTCATTGAGATGGTTCATTTGTATATTTGAGTGGAAAACATACATTCTAACTGCACTAGCTGTAGTGTCTTTTTCAAACTTTGTGACAATATTATTTGGACAAACCATACCTGGAATAGTAGTCGACTTTTTTAGAGTTGCAGGTGAGTATGTTGTATTGGGCGCAATCTTTGTGTTTGCAATGGCATGGTTCCTAAAAGCAAAACCATATAGTCCCCACCATCGACCAAAAATATACAATGTCGTTGTGTTTGATGTGTATGGGAAACCGACTATAATTGATGGAATACGGACAGAATTTAAGACTCATGATGTAGCATGGAGCTATATGAAACAATACAAGTCACTGTACCCATTATGTAACTTTGCCTTGGTCTCATCTGACACTACATTGGAATCTGGAAAACCTACCATATTTAGATACATCTGAACTCTTTTTATTTGCCAATCAAAGACAATTATTGTGGAATTTTCTATTCTGGCTACTGCGTTTCAAAAGATGGAGTCTACAACAAAAAGATTAGAACTTACAGATATACTCACAGAACTCTTCTTAAACACGCCAAAAGATGTGATATCGCGTATAGTATATTTGCTTCAAGGAAAGATACGTCCTGATTTTGAAGGTGTAGAACTTGGCGTGGCAGAAAAACTCGCAATCAAAGCACTCTCAAAATCATCTGGTGTAAACATAAAGGTGATCAAGCAACAGTATCAAGAAAGTGGTGACTTGGGGCGCACCGCAGAGGTCATAATGGAACAAAAGACTCAGACTACATTTGTCACAGAGATGATTACAGTAGAGCGAGTGTATGATACCCTTTACAAAATTGCAAAACTTGAAGGAAATCGCTCACAAGATCTGAAGACTAGATACATATCGAGTTTGTTAAATGACGCTCAACCAATGGAATCTGGATATATACTCAAGATACTGCTTGGCAGTTTAAGATTTGGTATTGCAGAGAATACAATAATGGATGCACTTGCATCTGCGTTTACTGGAGAGAAAAACAACCGTGGTATAATTGAGCATGCATACAATGTATCAAGTGATTTAGGTGCCGTTGCAAATGCAATAGCATCTGATGGATTAGATGGTATAAAGAACTTTAATGCTGAATTATTCAGACCCATAAGACCAATGCTTGCTGAGCGTATTAAAAGTGAGCAAGAAGCCATATCAAAAATGGGTAAAGGTCTTGTAGCCGAATACAAACTAGATGGTGAGCGCGTACAGATTCATGTAAAAGATGAGCGCGTAGAGATATTTTCAAGAAAGCTTGAAAAGATCACATCACATTATCCTGATATCGCAGAGCAGATACCTCAATTGATAAATGTTAAAGAGGCCATATTTGAAGCAGAAGCGGTTGCCATCAACGAAAAGACTGGTGACTATTTACCGTTTCAAGAGTTGATGCATCGTAGGAGAAAGTACAACATTACAAAAACTGTGTCCGATTATCCTATAACTGTCAATCTTTTTGATATATTGTACTCAAATGGTAAGAGTTGTATGGATTTATCATATACAGAGCGGCGTCGTATGCTTGAGGATGCAATATCAAAAAAGAATGATTATGCTCGATGCATTCCTATGACGACAATTACTAACGTATCTGAAATGTCTGAATTCATGGAAGGTGCAATAAATGCAGGAAGCGAAGGTTTGATGCTAAAGATGCCTCGTGCCACATATCAGGCCGGCTCACGTGGCAGTTATTGGCTCAAATTAAAAAAAGAGTATCGAAACGAACTAGGTGACAGCTTGGACCTTGTTGTCATTGGTGGATTCTTTGGCAAAGGAAGACGAACTGGTATATATGGAACATTACTTTTGGCAGCATACGACTACCAAAGTGACACATTTCCTAGTATATGTAAAGTTGGTACAGGATTTACAGATGATGATCTTGACAGATTGTATCAAATATTGCACTCAAAGGTTACGATAAGAAAGAACTCGCGCATAAACAGTGAGATGATGGCAGATGTGTGGTTTGAGCCTGAACTTGTAATTGAGATTGTTGCATCTGAGATAACCATAAGCCCAATACACAAGACTGCATGGAATATGATAAGAAAGGATACTGGACTTGCCCTGCGATTTCCAAAATATACTGGCAAGATAAGAGGCGACAAATCCGCTGAGAATGCATCTACTATACACGAAGTAATTGCATTATTTAAGGGACAAAAAAAGACAAACTTTGATGCATAAATATTTATGTATTATAATGTATATAAAATATACTTGATGTTTATTTGTAATTACCTGTTTTTTGATTGTAATTGCCAGTTTAGTCTAAATCACATATGTGAATGATTTGTATTTACCTCTTTAATTGTACATTTTATTGAATTGTGCATAATTTAAATTATAGAATAGGTTTATACGTTATGTTATGTATAGTGGTGAATTAGAGGTACAAGCAAGACGTAAAACAATTGCGGTACTTCAAGACGAGATTAATCGTATACTTAACGCGTCTAGAGAACTTGCAACTTTGCCAGATTTGATGATGAAGAAGAACAGACCTGGAGTAAAGGATGCCTTGGCTCAGATATTCTCATTAGAGGATGAGATAGAGAACCTGCGGCGTAAGATTACTCGTGAGGTTGCTGATGTGGGTGGTCTTATAGATAGTAGAGAAAACCTGTTGAATACTGCATATACGATGGATGAAATTGCAGGATACATTACGGGAATATCATTCAAACTCTCAAACATCAAACCTGCCACACTAAAAGGTGCAAAACTCGACAAAGATATCACGGATCTCATTGAACTAGTTGTTGATGAGGTTTACAAACTCAACGAGATAATACGTAGTTTGTCATCAAATACTGCAAATGCAATCGAGCTTGCGCAAGAGACACAGGCCATCGAACGAGAGATTGATACCAAATACAGGAAAATAACACTAAAGATACTCTCAGAGGTGTCTAACACTCGTGAGATGTTGTTGCTCAAAGACGTGATAGAAGGAATAGAAGAGATGGCAGACAAATGTCAAAGAGTGTCTGATTCATTCATCTTACTAGCACTTCGTCTCTAGTTAGTATACTAACTTACACCTATTTTTATATATTTTTATATTTGTAATAAATAAATAAATATTATTAATTTGTGTCCGTGACCGTTCAACCCCTTTCCAAATTTAGGCACAAATTCATCGTCTAACTTTTGATGCAGATATAGGTTGAACGGTTACCTTCTTGATATAATTCATATACATATACTCAAAACCCGCAACATGAGCAAATTGATTCGTTGTGAGCTTGTAGAGAACCGAATTATGGCCTGGGATCCTTTGGATGCAAAGACGCTTTTTGCAGAAGGATATTATGGCAAGCCAATCGGAATGCCAAAACCCAAAATTGATGAGATAAATGTCCCTCTAGTGCTAGATTTGATCGAAGGATTTTACCTTTTAGAAAAAGGAAGAATTACAATTACGCAGTCAAGACGTAGAGTATCTATATCTCACATGATGGATATATGTAGAGGAGAATATCATGAGTTTGATAAAAAGTATATCGTATATAAAAAATTCAGAGACCTTGGGTATATTGTCAGTTCTGGTATAAAATATGGTTGTGACTTTGCAGTATACAAGCTAGGTCCTGGTATTGACCATGCCCCGTATATGGTTCACGTGTTTAACAAAGCAGATCATATTACATCAACTAGTATAGTACTTGCAGGTAGACTTGCATCTGCTGTAAGAAAACGATTCATACTTGCTGTTCCAAAAAGCAAACAAAATGTAGACTTTGTTGAATTAGACTGGTGGAAGGCATGATGCCTTTATGTGTCCTGCTATTTTATCGTAAATCTCAAACACATCCTGCTCTATTCTAAATGTTGCCTTGTCATTCCATCTACCATAAATTCTAATGTTATCGTTAGTTTGCTCAATATGAATTTCTGCATTCCATACTGACTGTTTTGCAATCATCTCATTTAGTTCTGTGTCTTTATTTAATTTATCAAGCAATGTCTTTGTATTCCCAACCCAACTCACCGATGTGACACGTTTGGATGCAAAGTGGCCGCTTGTCTCAAGTTTAGTCTTTGCAAATATGTCCATGTTTGCACCACTGTGTGACTCGTCATACTTTGGAATATTGACAATATAATGAGCCTGATATCTATCTAGCGCTCCCCATTCAGTGACGTGTGGATCTTGCATTGTATCATTCATCCTTTTTGAACTATATGTATCATATCAATATTCTTTCCACTTAATGTGACGCATCCGCGATTTGTCACCATTCGAGGGGTACTAGATGAGTATCTAGAGTAATAGTCTCCTGATTCGGCTGACATTGTACCAATATCACACGGCTCTGCTGACACATTAATTTGATCAAGCATGTCTGCAATCTTTTCTGGCCATGTCATATATACAAATGTGTCTGGTTCATCATCATGCATAAAAAATCAACAGACTGCCCACAAATAAATATTGAGAGTTTCATAACATGGTCATATAAATTGATCAATCAAAATAAATATCAATGCAATAACTGCAATACATGAAGTTTGTAGGGAAGACTGCTATAATTACTGGAAGCGGTACGGGAATAGGCCTTGCAATTGCTAAGAAATTTGTCTCAAATGGTGCAAATGTAATTATTCTTGGAAGGCGTAAAGAGCCACTTGAAGAAGCTGCAAACGATCTCAAAGGAATAGCTGTAAATGGTGCAAATATTAGGATATTTCCGGGTGTCGATGTTGCCGATGCGTCTAGTGTAAATGCCATGTTTGATCAGTTGGAATCTGAGAATATAATGATAGATTACATGATAAATAATGCTGGTGTATCTGGACCCGTGACCTGTTTTTCAAATGCATCTATTGATGACTTTAGATCTACTGTACATATACACTTGACAGGTACGTTTTGGGGATCTGTACAAGCACTACGTGTGATGAAGCAAGGTGGTAAAATAATTACAATATCTACATTCTTTACAGAAGAGAGGCCGTTGGAGCAAAGACCTTATAGATTTCGTACTCCATACACTGCGTCACAGGGAGCAAAGAACAGACTTGCTGAACTATTGTCTTGGGAGCTTACATGCGATGGCATAACATCTATTGCAACAAATCCTGGCCCTGTTCATTCTGATAGAATATACAAAACAGTGTACCCAAAAGCCGCTGCAGAATTTATGAGAGTGAGTGGCTATGAAGACTTTAGTCCTTTAGAAGTAGAATCTACTGCTACAAAGATGTTGCTGCCGTTGTTGGGTGAGGATGAAAAAACCTTATCTGATGGAATCGGTACTGCTGCACGAGTCACGTCTCATGATAAAGGGATAACAGAGGATAAAGCATGTGATATTTTATCAGGATTATTAGAAAAGATCAAATACATTGCAGAAAAGGTTCAAAAAAACACATCTCGAATGATTGCAAACCAAGAGTTTCTCTCCCAAGATCAGGTTGCAGAATCTGTTTTGAATCTGTGTGATGAAAAGATCTCTGCAATATTGGATGGAAAGGTTGTGCCAGGTGACAGAGTATTTTATCCAGTAAAGCCACATGTCTCAGGGGCTATACCTGCACCTATACAAATACCAGATTTGACAGACAAGGGTATAGTGATAATTACTGCTGATCCTACTGATGATGATGATGTACAAAAGATTGGACACATGATAAACCATATAGAGAAAGAATGCAATGGTAGCGTGGTGTGTTTTGTATCTGCATCTGCACCAACTGATATGGCACAACGTATCGCTGATATGGCACACTCTCATGTAATTGACATGAGTAATTCTGATGATGTGTCTAGATGGTTCTCTACTGCACAGCAAAAAAAAGGCAAGATCATTTGCACCATACATTACACTGGCAAGGTTCCATCAACGATTACAAAAATGACAAAACTCCCAAGAGTAGAATGGGATGAATTAGTTGAGAAATTTATAATTAGACCTGCAATATCTGCACAACGCACACTTGAGGCATTTGTTCCCGGTGGTGGTAGTGATCCGAGACTCTACAAAGATACCAACGGCGCAATGATTATTGTGGGCCCACAATTACCATCTGGTAAAAAGACTACTCCCACACAACGAGCACAAGCAGAAGTATTCCGAGGTGCACTGCGCCCATTTACAACCACACTCAACCAAGAACTAAGTGATGTGCTTGGTTCAAACATAAGACTATTTACTGCATTGCCCGGATCCGTTACAGGAATAGAGTCTGATCCACAAAAAGTTGCAGACTTGTTTGATAATATGATGACATCACCTATCGTATGTAGTGCACTCTCAACTGTAATATTCTGTACAGACGAGTCGCGTTAAAATGAAGCGATTCGATGAATTTGAGATTGGTGAAAAATTTTACAGCACTTGCACTATAACAAAAAGTGATCTAGATGCATACTTGCAACTCTCACAGACAAAAAACATATTTCTTGAGAGTGATGATAAACACCCCAATAAACATGTCATACCTGGTAGAATGTTGTTGGCCAAGATCGAGGGCGCATTTACAAGATTGCCTGAGATATATGGTAATTATGTAATGTTGGTTGGCACAGATGGTGATCCGGATTGGGATTGTCGTAGTGTGAGATTTTTAATGCCATTTTACACTGGTGATGATTTAAAGATCGAATATGAAATATCAGATATGGTCAATGTAAATGATGATTTTGGTAGAATCTATGTTGATTACAATGGTACTGACTTGAAGAATGGAAATTTGGTGATAGTTGCAAAACGAAACATATATCAAATTAAAAAAGATCATATTTCTAACAAGTAATTCTACGTATTATTATTATTGTTAAAAATCACACAGTGTGATCGTTTTATGTGATGGTATTTTCATCACCTATTATAGAGTCATAAAACATCTTTATTGCTGTTGCAAGTATTGCCCCAAATGCTAATATGCGCAAGTTGCGCTCTCTTGCTTCCATTGAGAGACGTGCACCTGTCAGACCTCCGAGAAATGCTCCTATTGCCATAAATGATGCTTGCAACAAGTCTGGATTTCCAAGCAAACCATGTACTGTTATACCTGAAACAGATGCAAAAAGTAAGATCATCTGAGATGTGGGGGCAGCACGTTTTATTGACATTGCAAGGCCAGTGACCATTAATGGAATGAATATGATTCCACCACCTATTCCAAAGAATGATGATGCCACACCTGCAAAGAAACTCACTCCTACTAGTATTAGAATCAAAAATCCTGGGAATAGATGTTGTAATTTTTTCCCATATTTGTCGTCTTGTTTATCTGAAAATTTTGATCTTAATATGAGGTATGTGGCAGATGCTACAAGTACTATACCAAACAGAAATTCAAACGTATGAGACGAAAGTTCACTTGTCACTAGTGCCCCTACTATAGTACCTGGTATTGAGAGCAGTCCCATCTTTAATGCCAACTTGTACTCGATTCGTTTCTGTCTAGAGTATACAATGGTAGATGCAACAGCATTACTCAATGTTGCAAGCAGACTATTACTTGCAGCAAGTGTATGTGGGAATCCGAGAAATACCATTACAGGAACCGTGATGATCCCTCCTCCAAGTCCTGTCATTGATCCTAATAATCCGGCGGCAAAGCCTAATGGAACAAGCCAAAGATGTTCTATCATGTCATAATCTTTTATTTTTGCTTTATATTTTCTATAAATTTTGATAAAACGAACCTGACGTGCCCTATGGTATTGTTATGGTTAATATTATGATTATATTAAAATTACACATTTACATATTTTCAGTATGCGTAATAGTTTCATTAAATATCCGATAGTTTTCTAATATTTTGTATTCATAATATGTGCTCAACTTTGAGATGAATATCAATCAAAATATCAGATCTTTAATCATATCAGTATACATCACTGTTAATGGCCCTGTTGTTACCAATTGTATTGATTTTAGATATACATCACAGCTATTATTATTATTACCTATTTTCACTAGTCACATTCTACATTAAACCGAGTACAAAACATGATCTTTTAAACACATCACATTTCATCACAACCTATAATTGAACGTCATTTGTAATGTTTGTATGGGTGAGTTCAAGTTATTTGGGTCTGGTGGAAGTATAATAGCCGATCTGACAGATGCACAAGCTAAAACAGCAGATCTCGGTGTTGGCAAGCTATTCTTAGCACCTATTGGCAAAGTTGAACTCTCAAAGATTAAAGGGTACTCGTGCAATGCATGCAAGGCTGACTTTGGAAAACCTCCTAATATCAAAGTTGAGCAAGAGGATGATGATGGTGATGGTACTACTACCACTGCTGGACCTGAACAAGTATCTGAAAATTTAATGCTAGTTGAGAGAGGACAATACACGTGTGACAAGTGTGGTTCTGTAATTGGTAATTACAGAGTGTTTGTCAAGGGTGACAAAGACTCTGATGCTGGATTGGCAAAACCATCATCTTTATAATTATCTGGAGTGTGTTTGTGTGTCAATGATGCAGGAAACTAACAAAGAATTAAAACAGATTGTCGAGGAACACATCAAGATACTCGGGGCAAAATATGAAGATCAAACAAATGTCGTAAAAGACAAAAACCAAAACATACAATGGCAATTTCGTGTAGGATCTAATTTTATCGTAAGAAAAAATACGGATAACGACGGCCGGGTACACGTTAGTGTGACTCTGCAATTCAATCCTAGTGACTCTAAACTTTTAACGTCTACTAATCCAACATTTATGAAAACTGACTTTCAAATTAGTGAAATCTGTACCATATGTGGTGTTGGACACCAGTGGGTAAATTTTGGAGATGATATTGCAGGACTAGCACTATTTGATTATGTTGATGAGTTGGTCCTGGACAGAATATCTTTTCATAAATCATTGGAAAATATGATACGTGTATCAAACCATGTAAAAAAAATATTACATGCAAATTTTGGCAACATTGCAAAAGATTTGATGACGGGCGAAAAACTTACATCATCAATATATGATTAGTGAACAAATCTTAAAATGTGTACTTTTTATGATTTCAATAAACTCAAGGGTCTATAGTTCATCCCAAATATAGATAGTAATTGTCACTAATGTAAATGAACACTGTGATTTCTATAAATGACATTTTCGATTACAATCAATGTGATCGTACTACATGACATCGGGCGCCTCGATTCCAATTAAATTTAATGCCTTTGTTATTGCAAGCCGAAATGAATATACCAAACAAAGTCGAGCATCTACAAGATTGGGATCATCGAGTCCAAGTACTCTACATTGTTCATAAAATGTGTTAAAACCTGTTGCTAGGTCATGACAATACCGCGCCACTACTTTGGGTGAGAGATTCTTTGCTGCATCATATACTGCTACATCAAAAGAACCTATTAATTTGATTAGATTTATTTCTGAATCTTTTTTGAGCACGTCACAATTGATTGTGTCATATGATACAACTTGCTTGGATTTTTCTAATATTCGTGACGCCCGTGCTACTGTATATTGTATATATGATGCAGTATTGCCTTCCAAACTCAGTGAATGTGTTAAATCAAATGTTATGATTTTATCCAAGTCTTGCTTTAGCATCTCATATCGAATAGTGCCTACTGATATGGCATGTGCAATGCGTGCTGTGTTGTCATCATGTGTCATCTCAGGATGTCGTTTTATAGTTTCTGATGCAACCTTTTCATACAACATATCATATATGGTGTCTGCATCCACGTATAGCCCACGACGTCCTGACATCTGTGCTATTTTTCCATCTGTTTTCACTCCAAGAATCTTTGCAGTATTTGCGCTCAAAGTGACAGATTCATATGCCAAATGTATGTACGCTGCGTTATTTGATTTAAATCGCCTCATGAGACTCGTAATTATATTTTGTAGCCCTGATTGTCTAGAATCAATTACAGTAATTACAATGTCACCTGCAAAATTCATTTTATCATTATTTTTGAATGCAGTATTTTTTGTAGATGTATCCTTATTGTCGAGTATAGTCTGCCATAGTGTTGTACCATCTGGTTGTTTTATTGGATACTGTATATAGTCAAAAGGATCCTCAAGCAATCCAAGTTTCCATGCTGCATAAGGAATGTCTTTTGCGATATATGTGGCAGTTCCATTACTGCGCACAATGACCTTGTCTTGATTGTCTTGTTTTGCTACTTGTGTGTGACTTTTGTGGTTGTCTGTGTTGTATTTGGTGTTGTATTTGTTGTTGTCTTTTGTATTTTTGGTTGCTGATGCTGATGCTGATGTATTAACATCTCGTATAACCCAACACCCATCATTTTTACCGCCGCTAGAATCTAACTCTAGTAACTTCATATCTTTTAATTTTTCAAATACTTTGTTCCACAAACCTGAATGAATTATGTGAGATTCAAAGTTTAGGCAATTATAATATACTGAGAGACGCCAGCACGTCTGGAGTTGATCCATTAATACGCGACGAGTAATCTTGTTTGCAAATGCAGATGTCTTTGTACTTTGATCCTCGATCTCCTTTAATGTATCTCGACGTATTTGTTCAAGTTCAGAATCTGTATTATATCTCTCAGTAGTCTTTACATATACGTCATCCCCACAATATTGTGCAAACGTCTTGTTTGGTGGTGGTTCTTGTGAAAACCCCAATTTCTGAAATCCCACAACTACATCTGCGACTTGCAACCCAGAGTCATCAACATAATTTAACACGTTGACTTTGTACCCTGCTTTTTTAAGTATCCGTGATATACTGTCTCCAATTATTATGTTTCTGACGTGTCCAATGTGTAATGCCTTGTTTGGATTTACGCTTGTGTGCTCTATTGTAACAGTTGTGTCTTTTCCAATACTCTGATCCCCGAATGTCTTTGATCTTGCATCTGATAATATAGATTTTGTCATCTTTTTCCAATTGGCCTCAAAGTTTACAAATCCTGATGGGTGCGGCACACAAAGTGAGACGAGTCTGTCTGGTACCGACTTTTCATTGTACATATCTGATATAATTTTAGCAATGTCCGCAGGACTCTTCTTTAATATGCGTGCAAGTAAAAATGCAATGTTTGAGCTTGCGTCACCGAATCCTGGTTTTGCAAGAGACACGTCAAATTTCACAGTGGTGGATAAATTATCTGCCTTTTTGTTGTGTTTGCTATTCTCATACTTTTCCCTGTCACCATTATCATACTTGCCACCATTATCATACTTGCCATCATAGTCATATGTGATACTTATACGTGTCAAAATACTGTGTAATTCATCTCGTATTTCATTGAGTAGTGTTTGTATTGACAATCATATCCTCCTTTACACTGATGATATTTGTGGAGCTAATTTATCTAATGCTTCTAGTACTCCCTCACCTGCACTAGAGTCTACTGTCATTGTGGCCTCTGCTTTTACATCATCAAATGCATTTCCAAGCGCAACACTCGTATTTGCAACTTTGAACAGTGGCACATCAGTTGCACTATCCCCAATAGCAATAACGTCTTCTCTTTTAATTGATAATTGTTCTGCAACATGTTTGAATCCATTTCCTTTGTGTATGCCAATTGAGTTTATGTGATATCCATATTGACTATCAGACAATTGCACGCCAAGGTCATATTTTGCAAGAAGTGATTTGGCATCATTAAGATCAAATGTACGCTCCATCACAACTTCTGTCATTCTTGGAAATACATCTTTAAGTTTGACATTTGGTATGTGTGATTTGATGACCTCAAATGCTTTTTGACATTGTGCTTTGTTGCCAAGCATTGTATGTTTATCAGGACCATATGTAATGCAACCTCCATTCTCACCTACGGTAATTTTTGTCGTACCTCCATAAACTGACAAGATGTATCCTTCTATTGACGAACGACCAGTAACAAAGATCACTCTATGCCCGTCTGCCTCAAGTCGTCTCAATGCACCTAGTGAATCTAGATGTATTCGCCCACCCCCATTCTCAGTTATTGTACCGTCAATATCAACTGCAAATGTCTTTTTGTTCTTATTTTTATAACCGTCAAGATTGATATCATTAGAGTAATGATTGTGTGGTAATGTCTTTTTTTCATTATGCGTATTACTACTGGTATTACTGTACTGCATGACTAGTGAATTTTTGACACGTAATAAGATGTTTGGTGTGTATAGTTAATCATAGATCAAAGTGCTCAAGCTTTCGTCGCAATCGATTAATTTACATAAAATAAGAGTATCTAATGTACACTTTTAAAAATTAAGATATATCTACAAATCAAATTATGTACCTCGCGTCTTTATTATAGTAAGTACATCTTTATCTACTAATATGTGCCTCAAACCGACTCTTTGACCTCCGAATTTTACACTTTTACCCCAAACCAATCCATATCGAAACTCCCGACGCATTCTACGATGCAATTTATTACACACATCCTCTACAGTATCACCTTCTCTTGCAATGAGTGGTTCTTTGTAATCTGTTTCACCACCTTTTGGTCGCATGTATATACGAATAAATTTTAATTGACTGTATATTTGCTGTTTGAGTTCATCTATGTTAATACCTGCATTTGCAGAAACCTCAACTGCCATAGATCGTGACTCTTTGTGTCTTTTTTGACGTAAATCTTCGATAAATTTACCATCTACTAGATCTACTTTATTTAATACCACAAGCGCTTTTGAATATGATATGTTACCTGCCATATGATCGGTTAATTGTTCTGATGTAATGTCTTCTCGAATCACCACTCTGGCACTTACAACCCCATACAAATGTAATATATTTTTGAGATGTTTTTCTGTGATTTTTGTAAGCTTTACTTGTTGCGCAACTGCAATGCCGCCCATCGATGCTTTTTCTATTGTTATATTTGGGGGCAGTTGGTTTAATCTTATACCTATATTTCCAAGCTCATTTATCAGTACATCTTCATGATTTGGTTGAAACACATCTAATACTAACAAGACAAGGTCTGCTGTTCGTGCAACAGAGAGGATTCGTTTCCCGAGTCCCTTTCCTGATGATGCCCCTTTGATGATTCCAGGCAAGTCCAGCACTTGTATTTTTGCTCCTTGGTACTCCATCATACCTGGAACTACAGTCAACGTGGTAAATTGGAATGCACCCACCATAGACTTTGCATCTGTTAATTTGTTTAGTAATGTCGATTTACCCACACTTGGTAGTCCGATAAACACAACTGTTGCATCACCTGTACGCTTGACATCAAAACCATCTGATTTTGCACCTGATTTTTTTGTAATATTGTCTTCTTGTTCGCGTTTTAATTTTGCAATTTTTGCTTTTAATAGTCCAATGTGGTGTTCTGTTGCCTTGTTGATTTGTGTTCTTGCCATCTCATCTTGAATGGATTTTATTTTTTCTGGAATTCCCATTATGCCGACGGTGAATCTTATTCAAATAAAACTATTGTATTTGGTCTAGTTCTTTTATTGGGAGTTACAATATTGTACAATGTACTTTTGACTTGGCATATTGTATTGTAATGATGTACAGATAGTTCAGCTAATGCGCGAAATAGTCGATTGTTGTGTTCGTGATGATGTTATTCAAATTGTTCTGGCGTATTGAAAGCACGCGTCGACTTTGATATTTGCAGGCTGTCGGTGTGGGTGTGGGTGTGGGTGTGGGTGTGGGTGTGGGTGTGGGGTAAAACCATCTGCCCTGCCACACGAATTGACACCATCACACAGATTTCTTAGTGTGTCAAGACTAGGTTACTATACGTTAACTTGACATTCATTGATCAAGATAGTGTATGTCATTCCCATGTATCTTGCCAAATTAATCTTTTATAATATTCGTTGATCCTTTTTGACATGTATTTTTATCATGGATGATAAAATCAAGACTCATTTGGTTGAAGGTGGAGAAGGTATTCCTCTCATTCTCATAAGCAAAACGCCTACTGTATATGCAATCAGACACAATCCTATAATCTTAATTGACAGTGACATTTCAAGTAAAAGTGATTCTGGAAATACTAATGAATACCAACTAATAAATTCGCCTACAAGTAACATCCCAAACCCAACTGTTGTGAGTAATGTTGATGTGTTTTTCTTTTTTATATATGACATTATTGTCTCAACTACGATATATGCTAACAACATAAATGATATGGATTTAAATATGTGTTCTAATTGAACTACTGATACTAGGAAAAGCGGTAAAAAAATAACAGCGCGAAACTGTGTATCATTGGATACAAATGCTTTTAGAGCATGAGAAAACGCAATAAAGAACAAACCAACTGTTTGGACGATCGCACCTATGGTTTGTATATGTCTTGGTTCTTCAAGATCGCCAATTATTGGCGGTGGCAATACTACAAATCCTATTAATGTCACAAAAAACCCTGAACCAATGAGCAGAAAACCAATTGTCAATCTAAGCAATGTTGGACTGGTTGTTTTATGAAAACCGATAAAGGCAAGTGCACTTGTTAAAAAACTGACCAATGTTCCAACTATATAAAAAAGACTTACTAAAATATCCATGAATATATTAACAAAATTTTTGTTTATAATTGTGTGTGATTAATGTAGCTTAAACATTTTAAATTTATAAAATACTCATTTAATTAATAATTGACATTTCAATGTTTATTGTATCTGCTACAAAGTATTTTTAACCTATTTTAATTATATGTATATATTATACTTTTGAATAATAATAATATTTGGAGTTAAACATCTTTAATTAAATCAGATAAACATGTGTTATGTGATGCATCATTTAATTTGAAAACACAACCTAATTACTACAATATGTCAATAATTGATGTATTGAATATCAATGAAACTTTTTGATATGGGCTAAAATCTTTAAAATATTCTCTAAATGGTGATTTTATAAACAAAATTCATTTTTGATTTCAATTATATCCACTCCTCAAAATATATGCTAAATATACATATTAAATAAAAGTTTCAATGATGCGTACAAAATAATTTATTACAAATATGATCGTATTATTTTTGGATACTGTCTAAATTTATAATAATCATATTAAAACTGTTTTTATCAAAATATGTACTTATTTAGTCATGAAAAATGATTCAAATAATGTTTGATATTAACTGATCATTGATATTAATTACTATATTTTGAGATTTACCATATCAATCATCAAAAATATCAAAATAAATATTCTATTTTTATAATATCATATTTTTATGATCGTAAATTTTCCTTTTATGGTACTAAATTACTTTATTTTTACGATCATTTTGTACATTTTTTTATATACAACACATCTAAAGATAACTATAATTGACATAATATATGACAAAATTTAATATGGCTAACAGCAAATCTGGTAAAGCAAAAGTAGCTGCCAAGACTGGTAAGACGACACCTGCCAAAAAAGTAGCTGCTAAAAAAGCACCTGCCAAAAAAGCAACTACTGCAAAAGTAGCTGCTAAAAAAGCACCTGCCAAAAAAGCAACTACTGCAAAAGTAGCTGCTAAAAAAGCACCTGCCAAAACCGGTAAGAAGGCACCTGCCAAAAAAGCAACTACTGCAAAAGTAGCTGCTAAAAAAGCACCTGCCAAGACCGGTAAGAAGGCACCTGCCAAAAAAGCAACTACTGCAAAAGTAGCTGCTAAAAAAGCACCTGCCAAGACCGGTAAGAAGGCACCTGCCAAAAAAGCAACTACTGCAAAAGTAGCTGCTAAAAAAGCACCTGCCAAAAAAGCAACTACCAAGACCAGCAAAGCAAGTAAATCCAAAAAGTAAAACGATACAATTGGATGAGTGTCCTGTCGTTCTGCGACACTTTTTTCTTATTTTTAATTTTGTACTGATAAATCGTAAACGATCTTTTTGTTATGTGATACTGGAACTTTTATCACTTATTCAGTAGAATCAGGCCACATCATCTTACGCATCTTTTTACCTACTTGTTCTATTTGATGCTCATCGTACTGTTTCATATGTGACTCAAATGCATCTTTACCGTTCTTTTCATACTCTGATATCCATTCACGATTAAATGTGCCGTCTTGTATCATTGCAAGTACGTGTTTCATTCTTTCTTTTGTTGTACTATCCATCACCATTGGGCCGCGTGTTAATCCGCCATATCTTGCAGTCTCACTCACACGTCTCCACATACCGTTTATTCCATAACGTTGTATCATATCTACAATCAGTTTGAGCTCATGCAATACCTCAAAGTATGCAATCTCTGGCTGGTATCCTGCTTCTACAAGCGTCTCAAATGCATTTGTTACCATTGATGCTGCACCTCCACACAAATCAGCTTGCTCACCAAACCAATCAGTCTCGACTTCTTCTTTAAATGTGGTTTTAATCAGTCCTGCTCTTGCACTCCCAATAGCTTTTGCAATTCCAAGTGTTCTATCCCATGCATTTCCAGTATAGTCTCTTTCAACTGCAACTATTGATGGTGTGCCAAATCCATCAAGATACGTTTCACGAACCTTGGAGCCTGGGCCCTTTGGTGCAATCATAATTAAATCAACATCTGATGGGGGCTCTATCCACTTCCAGTATATTGCTGCGGCATGTGAAAATGATAGTGCGTTTCCTGCAGTGAGATTGGGTGCAATATCTTTACGGTATGTGACAGCTTGTACCATATCTGGAATCAATATGTGTATGACATCTGCTTGCTTTACTGCATCTGAAACTGGCAACACATTATGTCCATCATCTTTGGCCTTTGACCAACTATTGCCATTAGGGCTCAACCCCACGACTACATTTAATCCAGAATCTTTCATGTTATTTGCTTGAGCGTTGCCTTGTATACCATACCCAATAACTGCAACAGTTTGATCTTTGATTGATTCTAGATTGATATCTTCATCCTTCCATGTTTTGGCCATTATTTTCTCACCTGTAAATTGTTAATATTAATCAACAAATTACTCTAATTTGATTATCTTGTCACAGATTTTACACTGCAGTATGATACTTGGTGCGTCTACTGGTGATACTGCAATTGAATTTTTCTTGTTTGTGTGAGTGTTGCTGTCTTGTGCGTGATGTGGCATGCTCTCCACAGTAGTATCTACATGCATGTCTTTTTTATCTATGATCTTTGAATCTTTGTGGTGTGTCAGTCTCTGGAATTTTTTCCCACCACAGCTAGGACATATCGGACAAGATCGTATTGGCTTTCTGCTCAATGTTCAGTCGGCCTCGTATCAGAATCATATATGACAGATAATCTACGTTTTGCATTTATCTCTTTGAGAAACTGATATACCGAATTTGGTACTGTGTCTTGCCATTCATCCTCTCCTGATGCAATCATGTGTCGTATTGTAGTTGCATTGTATTGTGCACGATCGATGAAAATAGGCTCTACAACATCAACTCCAAAGTCTGATAGTAACATCGTAACGTACGGGTTGCCACTATACACTCGCTCGAATTTTGGTAGTGCCGAATTTAGGTAACCGGACCACGTGGCAACGTTGAACTGATTCTCAATTGCTGTCACAAAACATATTGACATGTCTAGATGCGCTTCCACAAGAGCACGATGTACCATCTCTATACGTTCTCCTGCTGTAAATGGATCTTTTTGGATATAGTTGAACTGTGAACTTGTAATTGCAACAATTAGACCATCTTTACATTCATCAAGTATCTGTTTGGCTAGTGAAAGATGACCCAAGTGAAATGGTTGAAATCTACCCACCATTAATCCTCGCATAATTATAATCAAATTTGTATGTACTATTAACCTTCTTGAACATTGATGTGTAATTTTAGTAATGGCAATGTATTTGCAACACTTGTATGGTTATATTCTAAATTGTATATTTTTTATCTTTTCAATGTTTGTGTGATGTTGAACTTTGATCTGTTATGATTAATGATGTATGTATATACTATCTATTAAAGTCAGTTATTTATAATTTATAATAAAATATATTTATACATCATTCATTAATTATGGTCAACTAGTATTTACTTAGTCATTATCATCATCATCATCATCATATATTTTTATCTAATTCATCTTGTGTCTTGTATGTAACTTTTCCTTTTTTGTCATGTGTATCATCATCATCACCATAAATTATTGTATGTGATTCTTCTTCGTATCCTTTAGTTTCATCTTGTAGTCGCTCTCTACGACGCTTGATGTACAGCCATATCCCACACACAAGCATTGCGCTAAGCAATATTACGCCTGCCATCTGTAACTCAAAGTGATACAGCATAACTTGCATTTTATGTGACAACTCAAAAGTGTTGTGTTTTGCGACATTGATTTGCATTGAATGATATTGCTGCTATCGTTTGATATCAAAATATGTTCGTCTTATACATTTCCGTATACTGCCAATTCATATGTATACTTTAAATCTTCTGTGTTGCACAATTTTTAGTTCAACTACTAGAGATTAAACATATTACAAGGATTGTTTGCACTCACGTCATGATAAGTGCATCTGATATGGCAAGTATGGTAGATACATATGCGAATCCTAGAATTGGTGTACTTGGAAGCCACTCGGCATTAGAGATAATGGATGGCGCAAAAGATGAAGGATTTCAAACTACTGTGTATTGTCAACGTGGTAGAGAAGGACCATATATGAGATTTAAGAGGATTGCAGATGAGATTGTGGTCTTGGATAATTTTTCAGATATGACATTGCCGAATCATCAACAACACATGCAACAGTCAAACACCATTATAGTACCGCACAGATCACTAACTGCTTATTTGGGATATAGTGCTATAGAGAATACACTAAAGATTCCAATATTTGGCAATAGGGCACTCTTTGCTGCAGAAGAACGTAATGCTAAACGGGGGCAGTATTACTTGCTTGAACGCGCACAAATACCATACCCAAAAGTAATACGGGATCCAAAAGAGATCAATGTACCGTGTATAGTGAAAGCTCAAGAAAAATCAAGACCACTAGAGCGCGCATTTTTCACAGTGGCATCATACGATGACTATAAGCAAAGATCACAGGCAAAGATCAATGACGGTACAATATCTGAGCAAGGTCTTGCTGATGCAAGTATTGAAGAACTAATTATTGGAACATATATGAACTTTAATTACTTTTACACCCCTATATCGGATCAAGTTGACTTTATCGGAATCGAACGACGATTGCAAACTAACATACATGATTATAATGCTCTGCCTGCACAACAACAACTAGACATCGATCATATTATGGATATTCAAAATATTGAGGTTGGACATACTCCTGCAAGTATACGTGAGTCGTTGTTAGATAAAATTTTAAAGATGGGTGACAAGTTTGTGGATGCTGTAAAGAAAGAATATAGCCCTGGAATCATCGGACCGTTTTCTCTTCAAAGTGTTATTACAAAAGATTTGGAGATGGTTGTGTATGACGTGTCGTTACGCGTACCAGGGAATCCAATTGTTGCAACTACTAGTCCTTATACCAAATATCAGTATGGACAGACATTTGGTATTGGTAGGCGTATTGCAATGGAGATCAAGCGTGCAATTGATGAAAAAAGTCTTCATAAAATAGTCACATAAATAAATAACGGCATAAATATTAACGATGATGTGCTGTGTGGTTGTGTGTCCGATGATTAATTGTATACACTGCTCTGATCTTGTGATGAGTTTGCCGAATTATGAGGCACTTTTTCTTTGTGCGTGGTAAAGTAGTTGTACTTTTTTATCTACTGTATTCATATTTCTGAGTGTGAATTACTTGTAGATCTAATCTAAATTACTATATATTATAGTTGTATCATATATCTGACTACTTGCCATTTATGTTATGATCCATATCATCTGTTGAATCATTTTCAATATTGTCATCTGCCGAATCATTTTTGAGATCTATAATTTCACACCCTTTGCCTTGTGTAGGGCCCCGTATGCGTCTTGCTATCAAATAAGGTGTCAATAATAAAACGGGTATTGATATTGCAATGAACAATGTTTGCATTTGAGCCAATGCCGCAGATAATACGATCCCGCTTGCTGTACCTAAAAATACTGAAAAAAACGTCCCTGCGCATGTGGGGCATGCAATAAAGAGACCTGTTGCAGCACCAATAGTTCCAAGCCCTCTGCGTTTTTTGGATGTGGCGTATGCACCAACTGCAAGTGCTGCATTAAGCCCGACTAAATATGAGACTATGATTTGTAATACTAGATTAATTGGAATGATTTGCAGACCTATGTTGTTTGTCAAATATATGATAATTTTGGGCATGTATCCTATATCACCGCAACAAGGCGAGACAAATCCTGATGGAATGTCTGCACCGTAATGAATCTCAAAATCTACTTCTGGTTGATATACTAGGGTACCTGATGCTAGTGAAAAGAATATACCATATGTGATAAATGTGATAATGAATGTTTTTCGAGCACGTGAGTTTTGTATAGTGTGCGCAATTATTGAATTTAAATCTCTATAACCTGTATTCCACTCTGCAATCTTGACAATGTGATATTTGTGCATTCCATATGCAATGGTGCAAAATGCCGCGATCATTGCAACGTAAAATCCATACGCGAGGCGTTGTACTCCATGTATTGCATCGGGGGTTAGATTTACTGGATCTTGATATCTTGAATATATGATAAATAGTATTGCAAGTGAGAAAAGTCCAATCGTGACAAGACGTATGCCTTTTGAATGATTTTGATCGCGCTGCTGTGACGGTGACCTTTGAGTTGGATATGGTGTTATGTTATTATTGTTGTTGTTGCTACTGTTATTACCGCTAGTATTGTTACTAGTATTGTTACTATTACTACTACTAGATTCATCTTTTCTTGTTTTATCTATATTTGATGCACTCATACTAGACACTTATAACACACGATTAAATTCTATACGATTGTAATTTTTGAGATCTTTTATAATATCTGTTTTTGTTACTGTTGATAATAGTTCTAGTTGCAACGGAAACACCTAGTTCTAATACTATTCTTCTTCTTCTTTGTTTCTGTTTGTAATATTTGGATACATTTTTTGTACATTGAACTTACTATATGTGCTATTACACGTCATTATCTTACATTCGATCTCTTTTGTGTAAAAGGTGGTTTGATTCCATGGTTCTATTAGTTTGTGTCCCCTAATTTGGGCGCAAAGATGTACACAAGTGCTATTATCTCTAGTCTTCCAAATATCATCAAAAAGCTCAACATGATTTTAGTTGCAGGATCTGTATCAAAATCGATCACACCTGTGGTCAATCCCCCTGTTGTAATTACGCCACTTGCCTCAAAGAATGATTCTGTATATGATGCTCCTGTAACTGATGATAGGTGCGCTCCTGCCACAGCAGCAATAATGGGAAACAATGACACTATAATCAATGCACTAATGACTTCGTTTTTGATCTCTGGTTTCATGGTTCTTCGAGTAGATGTACGTATCAAGTTCAAGAGATTTCGCAGGGCAATGAGGCGGAACACCTTCATTCCCCCTGCAGTTGAGAATCCACATCCTCCAATAAACATCAACATAACAAGCACACTGTAAGCAGCTCCATTGAGCCCCAGTGTACTTTGAATCTGTAAACCTGCTGTTGTGCTAGCAGACACTGCATAAAATGCAGACTCTAAAAAGTCTATACCACTCAATACAATGAACAATGCAGTGCCAATTCCTAGTATGTAAAAGTATACCATTACCTCGCGTCCTAATTTTTTTACTCGCAATTTTTTACTCACAAAACTATAGTGAAATGTGAATGGTAATGCACCTAAAATCATTGCAATCATCAACACTACATAATCTGTCCACAGAAGACCATCTAGTATCGTTGATGATGGCAAAAATCCTCCTGTTGCAACCGTACTCATAGATAACGAGAAATCATCTAGTAAGTTTTTCTTTCCAAGAAAGAATAGTATAAGTGCTAGTGTGACTATATACAGCATAAAAATTACTGTGATCGATAAAAATAATTCTTTGAGATGCAGCGCCCTGCCTGTAAGAAAGCCCCGCATTGATTTTAGTTGACCCTCAGAATAAAATGCTGTTATGACTAGATATATGAAACTCATACCACCGACGAGCTGCGTATAACTTCGGAAAAATGTAAAACTTTGTCCCAAGTCCTCTGGTGTGTCAAACAGTGATATCCCTCCAGTAGTGAATCCTGCTGCGCTTGAGAAAAACGAATTTGCAAATATTTCTGTATGTGACATGTCCGGTGGCATTACATACAGGTATGGAATGGAACCGAACAGCGACATTATAAATAAACTTGATAAAACTAGTATGGATGCCTGCCTCATGTTTAGTCCTGCTTTTTCTCCATATGTGTTAAGTGAGAACCCTGTTGCAAGAAGCAATACGGTGGTAAGATAGATGCCTGTTGCAGTTGTTGTATCTTCCAAGACAGTAGCTACAATTGCAGGTACAAACAACAGCACTCCTGCAAACTGTAACACAAATCCAAGATTCCCCAATACTGCTCTAACAGGTGGACTGAGCAATCGAGGTGGACTTACAACTGCTTCTTTTCGAGCACGAGTTATGCCTTCTTGTCTGATTACTCCTCTAAGCGTACCATTATCTGCAACTACTGGTAATTTGTGCACACCTTCTTTAATCATTAAATTTGCTGCATCTGAAAGAGTAGTATTCTCTTTTACTGTAATTAATGAAGTGCTCATTATTTGTGAAAGTGTTGATCTCTCAACGTTGATGTTTGTATCACTAACAGTCTCCAATATGTCTACATCTGTCACTATGCCAACTGGGCGACGTGATTTCTTATCAATTACAATGACTGTATCTGTATTGTTATCATTCATTCTCTGTGCTGCATTCCTTGCAGTATCATCTGGACTCATAATGGTATAATCCATACGCATATACTCTCTGACGTGTTTTGTACTGAGATAGTTTAGTGCACGCTCAGGGTCAGTTGACATATTTTATACAGAATGCGGTTGTTAAATAACGTAATGCGGTTGTTTTAGCGTGTTGCATAACTCGTAAATTTATACTCCTCTGGGGTCGTGGCCATGTGGTCTGAGCCGCGCAACCTACGTTACACGATTCGAAGCCACTCAAATGCTCTGTAAACTGGACAGGAAGACTGTCTGCCTCAAGCTACGATGCCAGCGGGTGTGTCAAGTCACGCCTACAACAAGCCATATGCGGGCCGTGCTTCCAAGCCTACAAAGTGTACGCGCAAAACATGGCGTGGTAGATGCCTTGGTATTTTGTGAGTACATATACATATCTCCATATTTGTATTTAACCTATACAATGTTCTATTATACAGCAGTGTATATGTGCAAATAGGTTAAATACGCATAATGTGAGATTCCATCGATCAAGGAAATGATGAGATCAAAACATCAGCAATGTAGTATTGTAAAGGATAAATTTAACACTGCTTGTGCCCCGCGCACGCAAACCAGAGGTGAGGTTGTATCATGAACAAAAGTGCAGAGAAGGTAGACAAAACCACCACGCAGGTAGGCAAAAGTGCAGAGAAGGTAGACAAAACCACCAAACAGCGAAAACCAGACACGCGATCATCATACGAATACAATGACAAGTATGTCAAACGTGCATACTATCTGTTTGACATGATGGTAAACCTAATTGAAAACTATAATGAACCGGAGGAGCTAGCTGCCATGAACCGCAACAAGCGAGGACGTCCATTCGTGTGCACACCCCGACTAATAGCAATTGTATCGCGCGTACGTGACGTGTTACAACTACCATACAGATCAGGTGAGGGTATGTGTGAGGCCATCAGCCTCAAAATATTCCGGCGGATTCAATTATAAAAACCTCTATCATTTTCTTATGTTTTTTTAATTGTTGTACCAATGGCGCCAAGATGGACGCAACCACCACATTCGAGGTTTTGCGTTTATTATACGAGAATGTTTGGATTCAAGTGCATTTACTTTCAACTCCACTTCATTTTGGAAGTCACATAACTTATCGTTCATGAGACTATCCGATCCGATCGATCCTTTAACACCTCCATTGCTTAACTTTGACAATTCAATTTTATATGGGTGCGGCCCAAATATTCCATAAAACGTATCACGTTTTATCATTTCATGATATTGTTTATGAATAGATTTTGATAATAAATTACCATATCTGTCAAAATAATCTTGCAAATATAGAAAATCCCTCTGTGTCATTTGATGTGTGTATTCACTATTTTTGAATCTTTCACCTTGGACTTCATATTTTTGTAACAATTGAAGCAACAGTTTAGACACATTAAGCTCATTTTGTATATATTTTCCATCTTGCTCTATGATCGTATTACGATGAATATATAATTGAGTAATTACTGTTGAAATCACTATTGCACCCGCTCCTATGATTGGTGCTAACGATTCAATCATTATTTTGAACCTCGTGTATTGTGGTCATTACTTCGCCATATTCAGTAATTATGCGGACCGCGATACGGCCACTTTTGGGAGTGTCAAACGGTAGGGATTCTAAGGATGTCATAGCATCCCAATGTTCATTGTTAATCTTTGTGGCGAGTTTATTTTTGAGATTTTTTATCTGCTTATCGTTATCCTTGTCAGGAAGGTGTATCCTTCTTGCAAAGAATGACTGTCCATCATAGTTTGTATCTAACATCCAACAATCTATGTTGTCGGCGCGTCCTGTATTGACCATGCCGGTTTCAGGGTTAAATGTGTCATATCCTATTACCTTTACAACCACTTTGTTCTTTCCGTGCTTTTTTACGTCAATATCTGGCTCTCCAAGCATTACAAATGACGAATCATCTTTTTTGTGCATTAATTCTTTGAGTGCCAAATCATTGTTTATCTTGATCTTGTGGATCTGTATCTTGCCTCGTTTTTCTGTCCGTTTGTCATATGCAACTGCTTCAAACTCAAATGCAAGAACAAACAACTTTTCAATACTGGGATATTGTACTGTTTCCTCTGCTGCATGATTTATGAGATTCACTCCAGCAGTATTATCGTCTGGCAGTAGTACAACAGCTACTTTTTCTCCAGTCTCTCGAAGTCTGGCCTCATGTGTCAGTAATGTGCCATTCGACCATGCATTCGCATCCTCAAGATGCCATCGTTTTTTTGTGCCTGGTATTATGATGCCTGCAACGCTGATTGCTTCTAGTATTGTAGGGAATACATCGCCACTTTGGTTATCATATTCGTGTGTGCTAATGTATTTGTGTGGTGAGGCAGATTCAACAGTAAACGGTGAACTAATCCTCTTTGTACCGCGTTTTTTGATAGGTTGATTTACTAGATGTATAACGTCGGGCTTATTGTCATATGCAAGCGTAGCGGCAGAAATATGTGGTACGCGCTCGTAGACAAACCCACTACTTGGATCGTATTGATGATCATGGCTATCTTGTACTGTAGGGGTGTTTGTTCCTGCAAGCCTTGATTCTTCTAGTCGCCCTTCGTAACTATCTTTTGTAAGACACCATTCGTTTATTGCCGTTATGATTCTTTGTCTACACAAGGATATTTGTACTGGGTTGATATCGATTGTAATCCAACGTCTACCCAATTTTTCAGACACAAATGCTGTCGTACCTGACCCACATGTAGGATCTAATACCAAATCCCCTGGATCTGTTGCCATGAGTATGCATCTTTCTATAACTGATTCGGCTGTTTCAACTATGAAATGTTTGTCTGATGGTGCCATTTGTGTGTGCCAAACATTATTAATTTTTCTTCCTGGTACTTCATTTTCGTATTTTTTCCAATGGAGTGTATGTTTGCCGGGAGCGGCAAGTCGATTCAACATACCTAGTTTTTTTAACCCATCATGAGATACACGCCATTGAGTACCTTTTGGGCATTTATATTGAGTATTTTTCCAAATAAATGGATCAGAGTATCCAGTTGAAGATTCTGATTGTGATGTCAATGGCATTAATCTGAATAAACGTGCTTTTTGTGGTAATAATTCTGGATTATTTTTTTCATCTTGAGTTAATGTACGTATTTTTTTATCAGGTAGTTCAACCATTGCAGCAAATGACATATGTTCTATTTTTTCTTTTTTTGTTAGCGGTGTATATAATTGATGGAATTTTAATTCATTTTTGTTTTTTGCATACCAGAGTATCCATGTAGCTACATCTGGAAGTAATTTAGTAGGTGATGAGCCTGTTGTTGCAAATGGAATAGTTACAATTTTGTTCTCAACCCCAAATATCTCGTCTAGTATAATTGCCATACGGTGTACATGTGCGCTCCCTATCTGCAGAAAAAAACTCCCTGACTCTCTCAATAACATCCTAGAGTATGTGGCAATACGGTATATGCTGTCCATGTAGGAATGTATGCCATCTTTGTACGTGTCGCGGAATGCCCTCTTACTCTTACTGTCCTGAGGCGCTCCACCTTTGGTTTTCTTGGTGCTGACTTGGAACATAGTCTCAAAGTTGATCCCATACGGTGGATCAAAATATATCATCTGCACCTCACCCTTCATCCCTTCTCTGTGCAGAAAGGATGCCATGACTTTGGATGTGTCACCATGTATAATCCTGTTGGACCAGTTTCCTCTGTGCTTGTACCAATTGTATTTTGCGTCTTCTGGATAACCGTTGAACGAGAAGAGATGAGTTTGTTCTCCGGGCGTCTGGTCTATGAGATGATTGATGAACCATGAAGGATCTACCTTTTCTTGTATGTACAATGGATGTGCTTCACGTGCCACATATTTTTTGTCCGTGTTACGTCGCCATGACAGGCGGGGCATGCCTTCGTCCGATCTTATGTTTGGATAGAATACAGCAGATTCGCGCTCTTCGTCTGCCATGTACTGGTCGTCTGATTCGGTGGGTATCTTTGTCCGTCTGGATTTTGTATGATGGTAACTGCGGGGGGGGGGGGCGGTTTCTTTTTTGGTGGTGGTCATATCATACACGCCTCACTTATCTGTCTCTTTGCAGATTTAACATTCTCAATCCAGACACTTCTCCATTCACCATACTCGCCGTCATTATGTGCAGACACTGAAGGGCACCACCAGTTCTCCATGTAATACCTTTTCGCCTGTTCCTCTGCCTCTTTCTTTTTCATTCCTTTGAACTCAATAACAAGGTGTACAGGCTTGTCATTTTTCTTCGTCTTTACACGCGCAACAAAGTCCGGTTCTGTATCTCTCCACGTATTCTGTGATTTATCAAACCAGTGTATCTTAAAATCCAGTCTAAAGTTTCGTGTCCATGCTTCGACGCTGGGGTGGGTATCAAGTATCTTGGCAATTGATGCTTCCTCGCTGGAATGGCATGCGGCTCTGTTCAGCTCGGACTTTTTCAAGAATGTATTCTGGGTATTCACTGCATCCATATCATCATACAGCGTGGAATTCTCACTGTTACCTATTTTCTTGTATGTGTGCTGCAATGTAGTCCTGAACCTGACTCCCTCTGTTGTCAACAACCTGTCTCCAGATTGGTACTTGTCTGCAAATATGGGTCGGATGTTCACGACTTCATCATTATGGTCGCACGCCTCTGCAATCCTTTGCGGCACGTGCGGATCTGCCATGACTCCGGCGTGGTCATTGCATGTTATATTTGGATGATCAAGCCATTGTTTGACAATCCTACAAGAGTCGACAAATGAAATGTTTCTGCCTGTCATGATGTGCTGTCCGACATCGTGATCACGATCAGAATCATGATTTAGTAGTTCTGCTACTTGACGTGCTGTATTCCATATTGAAGTCTGTACTCGGCGCTCCCGTACTACTGTCATGCCGCTGCCAGCTGGGCCTTGGACTTCCGTTACTGTGGGTTCTGACTTTATTACATACGTCATGACTTTGTCTGGATTAAGCACAAAGCGTCGCCGCTTTCTCGGGTTTTGATACCCGATTACATTTGGAAATGATATGCGGAATTTTTCATTACCTGTCACTGAAAACACCATGTATGGTTGCGCGGGTGGTTGCAGCTTGACATCTCCTCCACGTGCAAATGTATATGGTACTCCGAACACGTTGGCGTACTCGGGCTTTTGTTTAGCAAATCCTACAAATGAAGTCCGTCTCAGGGCCCTGCCAGTAACCTGTTCACACAGCAATTGACTGCCAAATCTCCTGTATCCAAACACGTGGGTTACATTCTTGGCGTCCCACCCTTCAGTCAGCATACCTACGGATATCACGCACCGTATGTGTCTGGCAGCCCCGCTTTGCCCTACTGATGTAAAGAGGCTTCGTATCTGTTCTTGTTTTTTGTCAAGTGATCCATCAAGTCCAAACAACGTGGCTTGTTCATCTACAATCTTCTTCTCAGAACCTGAAGTGGGGGCCTTTTCAAACAAGCGAGAGTGGACAAGAAGAGTAGGAGGGAGATTCAGAGGATTACCGTCTTGGTCATAGTTTGAGAACATACTCAGGTGCCCGCGAGCTCCACGTTTGCCATCTGAATGGCGGCTTCCTGCGATCCATCTGTAGATGGCAGTTGCATTTTTAATGTTGTTTGCAACTATGATAAAGATCGGAATTATGCCGATCTCATCGTATGCAGGATTTACTTTATCATGATAGTGCTTGTACAACTGCTCAAGCGGCTCTTGCACCTGTACGGACAGGTTGGGGCCGAGCGGCTTGCCAGAATTATATTCATATATGTTTCTGTATTTTGGGTGATAACTGTCTACATCATCTTTGACCGGAACCCTGGGTATCTTCACAAGTCCCGACTCTATCGCGTCAAGCAGGGAAAAGTCCGAGACGGTCCATGGAAATACTACGGATTCCACATTTTTTGGCTTTGAAATCCACATCGGAGTGGCAGAAAAGTCATGGACATGCACCAGCCTGTCCTGCCCCTTTAGCAGCTTCAGAGCGTTGAACCAAAGAGCGGCTGCTTTCTGATATTCTGCATATTCTACATCATACTGTCTTTCCTCCTGCGGTTTGTAGCAGTGATGTGCCTCGTCGTTAATTACGACGACCTTTGATTTTGGGTCGTGTTCGCGCAGGACACGGTTTATCATATCCGTCTCACTCTCCTTGGAGTTCTCGACATTTGCTCTACCAAGCATCCTCTTTTCTCTTGTGCCCAGCGACTTGCCGTCCATGGTTGCAGTTCGTCTCTGAAAGACATGAAAATTCACGACCGTAACCTGGGCCCTACCAAGCACGCGGTGAAATTCCCTTGGTGTTATCGCATCCCATAACTCTGTTCCCTTTTTTGGATCCAGCACCTCAAGTCTCTTTCTGACTGTCAGGTTGGGGGCTATGACAAGAAAGTTTGTTATGCCGCTGTCATCACGGTGGATGTCATTTACAAGCATCCATAGCATTGTCATGGCCATCACATTGGTCTTGCCGGTTCCGGTCGCCATCTTAAATGCGGTTCTATATACGCCGTCATTATACGCGTCGTTGATTGACTTGAGGTTACGCGTCACTCTCTTGTGAAATGCCGGATCGTGCACCTGCCCTGCCTCAAAGAGCCAGATCATGGTTTCTACTGCTTCCATCTGGCACCAAAACGGGCGCATCCCGGCGCCCGGATCGCTTCTATTCCAAAACTCTAAGAGTCTTCTGGTTCTGTATGTTGTTCCTTTCCAACCATTTTGTCTCCAGTGTACTAGAGCATCACGGAGTCCATTGATTGTCATGTGGGGTTCTATGCTAGTTGAATCCACTATTGTTTTATTGCCATCTTCATCAGGCATGCCTGATGATGCTTCACTTGGTCTGCGACCACTACATACCTCATTGGTAGATCGTCCCCTTGGATCTGTTACATAATATGTGGCAGGTTCCTCATATGGTTTATGTAGTATGGGAGATTCATTGAACATGCGCTTGGTATCACTTCCTTGCATGTTGTTTGCGCTCTTTGGTTGGTAAAAACTTCAAGAGCTCTTCAAGAGACTCATCATAGTGTTTGATCCACTCTTTGGTGTACTCTACTGCTTTTCTTACATTCTCTATCCTGGCCTTTGACGGATCGTCCTTGGGTGCAATGTACAGAGACTTTGCCCCCGCCTGAAAGTAGAGGTACTTGGCTCCCCTTGATCTCTTGGTTATCAGAGTCATGATGCTGGCTTATTATATGGTACTACTTTTAAGTGCTGTGTTTGCTGGGAGGTTGGTGCGTAATTGACATTAGGCCTGCCTGTGACCCTTCTGTGAGCTTGGTTTATTGCACATTCAATCTACAAAAGACTGAAATCTATCTATAGTGCGTTTCGTTTTTGAATATACGTGTGTGTTTTAGCAGACAGATTATAGAACATGAAACGTGCAAGTGTAATAGCAGTCACTATCATTCGTATGATGGAATTTTTTGCCCTTTTTCATGAGCGCAGATAAATCTGTTTAGGACGTTGATATTCCATGCAATTGATAATATTTTACCAAACCGCTTTTGGTTTTTGGCCAGGCGCATACGACAGTGTAGCCTGTGATTCTTTGTCTCTTCTGCTCCAAATATTGCCTCGATAAGTGCGCGTTGTTTGTATGCATCTTGGTCAAAGATCTCTGCTGCTTTTTTTCTGCTTGGTTTGCCACGGTTTGTATGACCTGCGCCATCTGTGTGATTGCGCTGCTTTATGTTCGGTTTCATGTTTGCATTGAATATTGTCTCGCAATTTTGATCCGAGTCGTATCCCTTGTCTCCGTTGAATAAGCGTTCTTCAATCTGTGTATAGTTTTTTACGAGAAAGCTGACCATATATGGAAGCATTGACGTGTCACTCACATTGCTTGGAGTTGTGTATGATGCAAGTATGATCTGATGTCCTGTTATCGCAGTAATGTGATATTTTAGGTACGTCTTGATGCGTGTCGGCTCAAAATCTTGTAGTACATGATTAGGTCTTTCTTGTTTTTCGTACCTGTCAGTCTCTACCCCACTACTGTCTATCCCAATTGGAGCTGTAGGTTCTTGTTTTACGTCTTGTTTACCGCTCTCAAAATCCTCGGATCCGTGCGTAAGTATGGTCTCTTTACCTTTTATCGGTACCGGATCTGTCCCCGATTTTTTAAGTTCAGTTAGACACATGTTGGCAGTATGTGCCAAAATAGAATCAAGCCAGTCGAGATCAATTGTTTGCATATGTTTTGTTACCCAACTATAATCAGGCTTCGGCTCGTCAACCCATTCATCATGCATATGTACAAGATCATTTATCACGTCACGAAAAGGAATATTTTTTGCAACTTTTAAAAGACACAAAAAATCCATCTTGTCACGCGAGTGTACAGGCTTGCATCCTCTATTTGTCTTCTTTTCCTTGCACGGATGTGGATTTTTCCGTATCGCCGACAGCAAGGTCTTGCGCATAAAATCCGGCTCAGATTTGCGTGCCTGTTCGTAATACAGCCAATAACCTTCGCGTCGCTTGTGTTGCTCTGTCACTGTACGGTCTGCCTCCTTGATTTGTTCTTATTTGAAACCCACACACTAAATTTACACAAACAACAAGCAGACGTCACATTCATCACAAACAATGCATTGTAATGGACATCATTCTGTGTAGCATAGTATGTTGTGGCAACCCACCATACGTCGTCGTCCCACCACACTTCACAAACGATACGTTGATAACATTGGCTAGTCAACGTTGTTTAGCATCCCCTTTGGTGACATTACAATTATTCATTTGGGATGCCCCTATAAGTAACTTTTGGTATGCGCGCATATACTTTTATATATGAGCTTATTAAATATATGTACATAAAACTCTGGCGATATTTGCAGATGGCTTTGCAAGTACGATGCAAGTGGCGATTTGATGAATTACGCACCAACCACGTTTGCTGGGAGGTTGGTGCGTAATTGACATTAACCTGCCTGTGACCCTTCTATGAATTTACTCGGTTTATTGCACATTCAATCTGCAGAAGACTGAAATCTATCTATAGTGCGTTTTGTTTTTGAATATACATGTGTGTTGTTTTGACAGACATAGATTATAGAACATGAAACGTGCAAGTGTGATAGCAGTCACTATCATTGATATGATGGAATCTTTTGCCCTTTTTCATGAGCGCAGATAAATCTGTTTAGGACGTTGATATTCCATGCAATCGATAGTATTTTGCCAAACCGTTTTCTGTTTTTGGCCAGACGCATACGACAGTGTAGCCTATGATTCTTTGTCTCTTCTACTGCTCCAAATATTGCCTCGATAAGTGCGCGTTGTTTGTATGCATCTTTGTCAAAGATCTCCTCTGCCTTTTTTCTGCTTGGTGGTTTACCACGGTTTGTATGACCTGCGCCATCTGTGTGATTGCGCTGCTTTATGTTCAGTTTCATGTTTGCATTGAATATTGTCTCACAGTTTTGATCCGAATGTATCTCTTGTCTCCGTTGAATAAGCACTCTTCAATCTGTGTATAGTTTTTTACGAGAAAGTTGACCATATATGGAAGCATTGATGTGTCACTCACATTGCTTGGAGTTGTGTATTATGCAAGTATGATCTGGTGTCCGTTTATCGAGTAATATGATATTTTAGGTACATCTTGACGCGTGTCGGTTAAGTCTTGTAGTAAATGATTAGGTCTTTGTTGTTTTTCGTACATGTCAGTCTCTATACCCCACTACTGTCTATCCAAATCGGAACTGTAGGTTCTTTTTTTACGTCCTGTTTACTGCCCTTAAAATCCTCGGATCTGTGCGTAAGTATGGGCTCTTTACCTTTTATCGGTGTCGGATCTGTCCCAGATTTTCCAAGTTCATTTAGACACATATTGACAGTATATGCCAAAATAGAATCAAGCCAGTCGAGATCAATTGTTTGCATATGTTCGGTTACCCAAATAATCAGGCTCCAGCTCGTCAACCCATTCATCATGCATATGTCCAAGATCATTTACCACGTCACGAAAAGGAATATTTTTTGCAACTTTTAGAAGACACAAAAAATCCATCTTGTCACGCGAGTGTACAGGTTTGCATCCGCCTCTATTTGTCTTCTTTTCCTTGCGCGGATGTGGGTTTTTTCGTATCGTCGACAGCAAGGTCTTGCGCATAAAATCCTGCTCAGATTTGTGTGCCTGTTTGTAATACAGCCAGTAACCTTTGCGTCGCTTGTGTTGCTCTGTCATTGTACGGTCTGCCTCCTTGTTCTGTTCTTATTTGAAACCCATACACTAAATTTACACAAACAACAAGCAGGCGCCACGATCATCACAAACCATGCATTGTAATGGGCGTCATTCTCGGTGTAGCATAGTGATTTCATTAAAGATCCGATGGTTTTTACAAGCGATTTCGGCTAGGCAGGCGGGTACGGAGTGAAAAAATAGACGTAATTGGCACTATGTGTAGCAGATACCGTGTGGTGGCCAGAAGAGCGACGAGGAATTGGTGTGTATATCCAGTGGCAGGTATTGGGTAATTTTTGATCATTTGGTTGAATTAATTTGACCTCGAGTGTCAAAAGGCGATGTGGCCATTAGTGTTTAATGAATCACAACAAAATGGTACATCGACTAGTACTCGCTGATGCCATATTTAACGACTCTGCAGGCAGATCGTCTTGCGGCATCGACGAGGTGCGTATTTTTTGAAGACAGCCTATGTAGAAAGAGGGGACGGGTTCATGCCCGACGTGTCCCTGGAAGATCTAAAAGCCGCCTACCGCAAAGAGCCTCCGGGCAAGTCCCGGGATAGACTGCAGGCAGCAGTTGGGTGAAAAAAGGGCAAGAGTGAGTCTGCAATAGCCGCCCAGCTCGGACGCAGCCAGAGCGTCATATCCGAGTGGCTCAACAGGCTACAATCAGAGGGCCTGGAGGGCAGGTATGACCGCAAGAGCCCCGGCAGGCCGTGCAGACTCACAAAAGAACAACAAGAACAGGCAAAGGCCGATCTGAGCAAGGAACCGATGCAGTGCGGCTTTGAGCGTGCATGGACTGCCGCCTTGTTTGCATTGCATCTGGTAAACATTTTTGACGTCCAGTACACGTGGACCGGAGCCCTGGCGCTAGCTCACAGATGGGCTTTTCAATAAGAATGCCCAAGGCCAATCCACCACAAGTCTGCCAGTCCATTAGAAGAACTGCATTATGTACACGACACAATACGCGCCATCATGGCGCACGCCCGCGCCGGCTATGAGATGTTCTGCATGGATGCCGCTGCAATCACAAACTCGCCGTATGTCGCGCGCGGACTACATCTCCGAGGAGGCTCTGAGACTGTAAAGGTCAACTTTTCAAAAATGAGCATGAAAATGCTGGGTGCACTCGGGGCCGACACGTGCCACCTGCACTTTTGCGACAGTGCGAATACTGTAAACGTCATAAAACTGTTGGAGATGCTCCGAGAAAAGTACGGCAAGGTATTTGTCATATGTGACAATGCATCTGCGCACAAGTCCAAAGACATCAAGCAGTATCTGGAACAGACAAGAGGACAAGTTGCACTATGGTACTTGCCGCCATACACGCCTCAGCACAATCCCATAGAGATCCAATGGCGCGAGATAAAGCGCGCACTAGCAGGCAGATACTACAAAGGTGGTTTTCCAGAGATTCAAAAGTCCATACTACACATGATGGAAAAAGGCGAGGTGGGTACAGTCAGGCTGCTAGAGTACATGCGCAATGCCATACAGGACGCAAAGAACAACGCGCCAATACCAGAACTCCGGGCTGCATGAACTACATATTACGCGAACTAGGAGGTCCGGGTGAGGCTGTGCGACGCACAGATCGCACTATGATCAGGACGGTTGCGCACATACCCTTTGCCACGCCTGAATACACGGCTGGCATGGCCATGTCCATGGAAAAATCATGGATCCGGTGTGAATTACCTCACAGGTCCTGCTTGATTTCCTAATATATGATTACAAGAATGTCTAAAAACTATCGGAACTTTAATGAAACCACTATGGCCTACGGTTAGCTTGTTGAGATTGTGATATCTGCATTCAAGAGAAAGATGGAGAATATCTACCAAGAGATCAAATTAAAGATCCGCACCTATAACACAATGTTGCAAATTGGCAAGGAGGTGAAATCATAATTCTAACAACAACATAAACATAAACAACTATTTGCGCGTATAATTACGCACCAGATGCAAATAGCGTCCTAGTGCCGGATCAACATGTTTGATTTTTGAAGGTGTAAGGCTTCAAATCCGGTCATTGTGGCTTGCGCTCTTACACGTGTCACTGAAAGCCTGCCGAGTCATATTGCAACGGTGTCGTCCTACAGGATACGTATCGAATTGTACAACACGCTAATTTATTGTGATTAATTACAATAGATGTTTCTTGTTTGTGATGTGGCAGTAAAATAACGTGACTGTACTGTCAATTAATGTAAGGCGCCATACACAGAATAATACTAATAACAATAATTGGTCATACCATTGTATCGTACACCTATTATAGTATTATCAAGTATTTTTTAATATTCAAACCAATTAATTACTATTTGTTTTAACTAGTTTCCTAAGTTCTGTAACTGCCAACTGGAAAATTGATTCATCATCGAGCGGTATGCATGGTATGTTATTTTCTTGACATGCTTTTATATTCTGTCTGTCTCTAGTTAAAAAGATCATTTTATTTGTTTGTGCATAACTAATTACAGAAAAATCTGTATGCATGCTATTTCCAGCATCATTGAGTTTTCTAACACTTTGTGCATCAAATCCTAATTTTTGAAGTTTTATATCCCACCCATCAGAGTGCTCGTCTACAAGAATCTTCACCATGTTAAATATTATATGTGCTTCTTTATTATTGTACCTAAAATCAAATTTATTATGATTATATAATTAAAAGTCTGTAAATATTATGATATATGTAGTTGATAACTTTGATTCTTGTTATGTAACTTGTGATGGAATTTTCTATTGCAAATATTATTAAATCAAAAAATAATACACTAGTGTTTTGTAAAAAATATGCAATATTTGTTAATTCTTTATATTGCATTTGTGATCTCTTTGACCTTTTCAACAATCTTGATTTTTTTGTTGATTGGCATGTCACGTTCAATGGTAAAGTATATTGTATTTCGACTTGTATACACAACCATCTGAGATACTTTTTCACGTTCAACGTGAACATATGTGACCTTGCCGAGAGTTCTGTCAAATTCTTTACGCATCTTTCTTCTTTGAGCTACTTGTTGACAAAAGTGTTCTTCTTCTCTTTGAGATTTAAGATTGGTCTTACCTGTCTTCATTATGGCTTCGCGTATCTTGCCTTGAAGGTTAATAATGGCTGCAAAACGCATTTTAGAATCCAGATTGAGGATCTTATTTACTATTTCAATAAGATCAACTTTATTGGAACTCATTATATTTACAATATTTAGGACTCATATAAGCTATCGTGCTTTTACTCAATATTCGTTTTGATATTTAACTGAATATATAATATATTCTATAGTTTTGCTATATGATATGAAAATTTGGTTGTAACATATGTATTGTTAATTTAATGTCATTTTAATTTATAGTATGAATAGAGGTTGGTGCGTAATTGACATTTGGCCTGCCTGTGACCCGTCTGTGAACTTGGTTTATTGCACATTCAATCTACAAAAGACTGGAATCTATCTATAGTGCGTTTCGTTTTTGAATATGCATGTGTGTTTTGGCAGACATGGATTATAGAATATGAAACGTGCAAGTGTGATAGCAGTCACTATCATTGGTATGATGGAATTTTTTGCCCTTTTTCATGAGCGCAGATAAATCTGTTCAGGACGTTGATATTCCATGCAATTGATAGTATTTTACCAAATCGCTTTCTGTTTTTGGCCAGACGCATACGACAGTGCAGCCTGTGATTCTTTGTCTCTTCTGCTCCAAATATTGCCTCGATAAGTGCGCGTTGTTTGTATGCATCTTGGTCAAAGATCTCTGCTGCCTTTTTTCTGCTTGGTTTGCCACGGTTTGTATGACCTGCGCCATCTGTGTGATTGCGTTGCTTTATGTTTGGTTTCATGTTTGCATTGAATATTGTCTCGCAATTTTGATCCGAGTCGTATCCCTTGTCTCCGTTGAATAAGCGTTCTTCAATCTGTGTATAGTTTTTTGTGAGAAAGCTGACCATATATGGAAGCATTGACGTGTCACTCACATTGCTTGGAGTTGTGTATGATGCAAGTATGATCTGGTGTCCTGTTATCGCAGTAATGTGATATTTTAGGTACATCTTGATGCGTGTAGGCTCAAAGTCTTGTAGTACATGATTAGGTCTTTCTTGTTTTTCGTACCTGTCAGTCTCTACCCCACTACTGTCTATCCCAATTGGAGCTGTAGGTTCTTGTTTTACGTCTTGTTTACCGCTCTCAAAATCCTCGGATCCGTGCGTAAGTATGGTCTCTTTACCTTTTATCGGTACCGGATCTGTCCCCGATTTTTTAAGTTCAGTTAGACACATATTGGCAGTATATGCCAAAATAGAATCAAGCCAGTCGAGATCAATTGTTTGCATATGTTTGGTTACCCAACTATAATCAGGCTTCGGCTCGTCAACCCATTCATCATGCATATGTCCAAGCTCATTTACCACGTCACGAAAAGGAATATTTTTTGCAACTTTTAAAAGACACAAAAAATCCATCTTGTCACGAGAATGTACCGGCTTGCATCCTCTATTTGTTTTCTTTTCCTTGCACGGATGTGGGTTTTTTCGTATCGCCGACAGCAAGGTCTTGCGCATAAAATCCGGCTCAGATTTGCGTGCCTGTTCGTAATACTGCCAATAACCTTCGCGTCGCTTGTGCTGCTCTGTCACTATACGGTCTGCCTCCATAATCTGTTCTTATTTGAGACCCGCCCACTAAATTTACACAAACAACAAGCAGGCGCCACATTCATCACAAACCATGCATTGTAATGGGCGACATTCTGTGTAGTATAGCATGTTGTGGTAACCCACCATATGTCGTCGTTCCACCACACTTCACAAACGATACGTTGATAACATTGGCTAGTCAACGTTGTTTAGCATCCCCTTTGTTATTATCACAATTATTCAATTGGGATGCCCCTATAAGTAACTTTTGGTATGCGCGCATATACTTTTATATATGAGCTTATTAAATATATATACATAAAACTCTGGCGATATTTGCAGATGGCTTTGCAAGTACGATGCAGGTGGCGATTTGATGAATTACGCACCAACCACGTATGAATATGAGATTAATAACGCTTAATGTGTTATCTAAAGTGTGATACTCTCAGTATTTATCATATTAATCGGTCTTACTATGTTTGTGTCTGGTTTGGTGGTGTTTTACTCTATTGAGATGGGGCAGTTTGAGCCTGTATCTAGATTTATCAAAAATACTGGAATATTCATTGGGTTAACTGGGATAGGAGCAGTTATGGTTGGTATACTTTTGTTATTAATAGACAAAAGTGAGCCGATCAAAGACTAGTATTATTTGGTAAAATATAGTTTGATCAATATTGTCACAACTATTAATTGTATAATCTATGGTATTGATAACATGGATGCTAACAAAGCATGGCTTGGCGCATTATACCTCAAAGATGAGGGTGGATATGATATTGTTCTAAAAGCACTAGAACACTATAAAAGACGATTAAAAACTATAGGAAAAAGTCCAGAATTGCAAGGTGCTGCTGCAATGTTTTCTGTCGTATTACGCCAACAGGCAGTCAAAATAATCCCAGAGATTGATGTAGTATGTGACAAAATATGTAATAGCTTGGCTTGTAATGATTATACTCTAGTCAGTAAGATTGTAGATGATATGCCACTTGTCAAAAAAGCGCTTTTATGTTACAAATCAGATATACAAAAAGCTCGTGATACAAAACATGAATATTTTATAAAACTGATACATCATCACAATGACAAAAAATCATCTACAGAGGATTCACAATCATCAGAAACAACATCTGATACACTGGACATGATTGAATCTGCAATACTTAAACTTGATGCATCTGAGACATGATTATAATATTCGTTAACGTGCACTGATTCCTTGCAGATACCAATCCACATACGGCTTTAGTGCAGCGCACTTTATTCTTCGCTCTTGTTCGTCGTTCTCACCTTCAATGGCGTCTATCTTTTTTTGCAGATACAAAGATGTGTGCTTGCTCTTTAAAAAGGGACGTATGTGATTTAACACCATCACTATATCTTTTGTCGATACGTGCTCAAAGTCGTTGCTTATACGTTTGGCATCCATCTCTAGTGTCACATGTCAAATCGGCTTGCACTCTTTATTATTTCTTGCATTGTGTTGATATGTAACCGTTTAACTCCTGTGTCTGTTTTAGACGTTAGATGATGAATCTGTGCCTAAATTTGGGAAGAGGTTGAACGGTTACTGTTAATATGATATACACATGAAAAATTTTCTACCAATTTTTTACTAAAAATAATCACAATAAAATAATTTATCTATACAGTTATCATAAACGTAGTGTTTCAAATAAAGAATAAAAAATTCCATAGACAAACATCAATGGCTCAGGAACAATAAATGAAGATAAAAACCGAAAAATTTTGGTTCATTGTTTTAATTACTAGTAGCTTGTTCTAGTCGAATAATGTTTATACTCTAATATCTGACTATCTTACAGATCTTAGACTGGTGAACTTGAAATGAATACTGATTTTACAAAATTTAAAGACAAATTATTTAAAATTCGACAACTTGCATACAACACATACGATATCCAACATCCTATGATCAAAGGACAGTTGCGCATAATTGCCGTTCCTGGGAATTTTGTTCAAATGGCTAGGGCAAATACTGAGGATGGTATTCCTCAGATTGGCGTAGGGACGCAAAATGTTATAGGATTTAGCAACATGGGCAAGAAACTAAAACCGATCAACTCTAATATATCGCCAGATCAACTCTCTTCTACTGACAAAGAAGATATTACAAGATATGTTGAGAATGAACACGAACCTTGGAACGAATTCTTACTAGAGGATAACCTACTAGTAAGACTAAAAACTGTATTGACCAAAGTCACGTGGGTGAAACCATCTGTCAACATTCAAGGAGACCCGCTTCTTTGGGTTCGTACTAGTATCAATGTGGACGTATCTAAATCTAAAATTGGTGAATCTGGACTGGTATAAAAGACACGTGTATGACATTTACAATAATCATTATTTACACGACAATAACGAGTACATCAGACACCAACATTAATCCTCTTGTAATGTTGCATCGTCATTACTCCATGTAACTCGAAACTTACCTGTGACTCGTAGTACATCCACTGTACCTCCTTTTTTGAATATTAGGCGGTATGGCTTGTGTGATGTGTCTTCAATGTCAAGGGGCACATCGTCTGTTCTTGCTCGAAATTTGACTGGATCATTTGAGACTTGCTCCCACTGTGCAGAGTCAAAATCCATGTATAGTTTGGTGTACAACAATCCCATGATGTGTCGTATGTGCACCTGTATAAATAATGAGTTGATAGGCACGTCATTGCAAATTTAATTAATATATAATTATATGGATATATTAATAAAGTTTTTATCTAGTGATATATATGACAAAATAAATGGATATTTTTCTCAAAAAATTACACAGAAACTCACTATTATTTTTTTTAATTTGTCTATTCAAATGAATTTACCAAATATCGAGTTTTATAAAATGTTCATTGTTGATTAGATATTATCTTTGGGGTCTATATTACAATCTGTGATTTCGTTGTGAATATTATTACTCATTTGAATTTTTGCTCAAATAAATTAAATTTTATTTATATAATTATTTTATTTTATAACCATTCAACTCACATACCTACGTCATACGTTAGGCGGTGAATCCGTACATAAATTTGGTAAGGGGTTTTAATTTTTTTATTGTAAAATAAGATTAACGTGAAAATGAAATATGTGTATATCATTCTTTGTCGATAAACTCATTTGCTTGTGGTGGATTCGGTGACAGTCCTTTGCGCTTTCTGATATCACTTATTGCAGATTCTAAAAGCGACTTTGGAACCTCACTCCATTCTTTAAATGATGTATTCCATGTTGCCCTACCTGCTGTCTGACCTCTCATCTCTTCTGATAGTGTAAATGTCTCTGATGCCGGTATCTCGCCTGTGACTATACTTGATGCGCCCATTTGTGACATGTCCAAAACCTTGCCGCGTTTACCTGACAGTACTGTTGCTACATTCCCAACTAAATCCGTAGGTACGCGGACCTCTATTGCAAGCATGGGCTCTAGTACTATTGTCCCTGCAGTTAACAGCGCTCCCATACATGCCCTTCTTGATGCCGGACCTAGTTGTGACAGTCCCCGATGGGCAGTATCTTCGTGTGGAACAAAATGTGTAAATGTAAATTTACAATCCCTCATCTGCTCACGACATAATGGACCTTCTTTCATAACCTCTTCAAATCCAGAGTTGATAGAGTCTGTAGACTCTTGGACAAACTGTACACCTTTGGTCCCATTTATCATTACATTTCCGCGTGAGTCAAGACGCATAATTCTCTTGATCGTATCTGTATCCCACCCTGCACCCTTTAGCAGATCTGAGACTGTCTTTTTATCCTTCATATCACTGATCTCACCTGTTCTGAGCATATTTGCAATCTCTGGTTCTAGTGGTTCTACTTTCATGAATATCTTGTTGTGTCTGTTCGGTGACTTTGCCATTACGGGCTCACACGTTGAGCGTACAGTCTCCCTATAGTTTATCAGAGGCTCTGATGTTATTATCTCTAGTTTTGCATCTTGTATTCTATGGGTTGCAACATCTAAATGCAACACCCCCATACCTGCCACAATAGTCTCTCCACTCTCTTCATCTATCTTTACTACTAAATTCGGATCTTCTATAGTTAGTTGTTTTAGCACTTCAACTAACTTTGGCAAGTCTTTTGGGTGCTTTGGCTCTATTGCAACTTGAACCACTGGTTCTGATACGTACTTTACCCCTTCAAAAACTGGCATGTCTTTTATCATTGATATTGTGTTTCCTGCCCTTGCATCTGTCAGTCCTAGTAGCGCAGGTATATTACCTGCTCCTAGTTCTCCTACTTGCTCACGTTGATTTCCCATGAAAAAGTTTACAGATTGAATGCGTCCTTGGCGCTTTTCATCAATTATGTGTATTGTTTGCCCATCACGAACGGTACCTGAAAATAGTCTTCCAATGGCAACAGGACCTGCAGCGGGATCAAGTACCATGTTGACGATCATCATTATGGTGGGTCCTTCATCACTACACTCTAAAAGAGCTTTTCCTACATCAGAGTCCAAGTCACCTTTCCATATCTGTGGTATACGATACTTTACTGCCTCGTGCGGTGCCGGATGGTGTTTAACTACCATTCCCAATACTGCATCTGCAAGCGGCGCTTTTTCAACTAACTCTGCTACTTTTTCACCTTCGTATGCATCTATTACATCTTTGAATGTTATTCCGCGCTCTTTCATCATATCAATGTTAATTGCCCATCGATCTTTTGCAGAACCAAACGTCACACTAGCGTCTTGAATTGAGACCTTCCATTTGTCACGATACTCTGCTTCTGCATATGTGTCGATCAATCGATTAAAGTTTGACACTACATCAGCTAACTGTTGTTGCATCTTTTCAGGTGTAAGTCGAAGTTCTTTTATCAAACGGTCTACTTTATTTATGAACAGTACTGGTCGCACTCTCTCCTCTAATGCCATGCGTGTTACAGTCTCTGTTTGAGTCATTATGCCCTCAACAGCGTCACACACTACAACTGCACCATCAATTGCTCTTAGACTCCTGATCACTCTACCACTAAAATCAACATGACCTGGTGTGTCGATCATATTTATGACGTATTCTTTGCCCCCTTGTGAAAAATGTAGTGTGACGTTTGCTTGATATATGGTAATTCCCCTTTGCTGTTCTTCTTTATCAAAGTCCATTGCAAGTGCCTTACCTGCTGCTGAAGGTGCAATAATCCCAGAGTATGCCAACAGACTGTCACTCATCGTAGTCTTGCCATGATCCACATGTGCAATAACTCCAAAGTTGCGTATTTGGTCCTTGTTTTTGATGATCTTCAAAACCTCGCCTGTTGACTTGAATTTTACCATGTTGGCAACGCTCAAATTTTAGCTTTTAAATCTTGGCTTGTTTAATCAATTGATTATATAAAAAACAAAATCCAATTTTTCTGATTTTGATACAATCCACTGATTTTTATTACAATTGATGAATTTTCATATCAATGCAAATAACTGTGGGACATACACCTGATGCTGATGATGCGTTTATGTTTTATGGTATGCTATCTGGAAAAATTCCATCACCTGGATTTGAGATTGCACATGTGGTAGAGGATATAGAAGCACTCAACTGCAAGGCACTGTCCCCTAGTCTTGATGTGACTGCAGTGTCTGCGCATGCGTGCGCATTTATACCTGGATATACGATACTTCGAAGTGGTGGGAGTTTTGGATTAGGGTATGGTCCAATAGTCACTACTAAAATGGAAAATAGTCAGATAAGCATTAATGATCTAAGTGATGCTACCATTGCCATACCTGGAAAGATGACGTCGGCATTTTTGTTACTGCAGCTTGTCATTGGTAAATTTAAATATGTAGAGATGAACTTTGCACAGATACCTGATGCTGTGCGTTTGGGCAAGGTGGATGCTGGGCTAGTAATTCATGAGACACAGCTCTCATACACTAATGAAGGAATTGCAAAGATTTTTGATGTGGGACGATGGTGGCATGATACTACTGGCGGTCTTCCTGTTCCATTGGGTGTTAATGTGATTAAAAGCGACCTTGGGGAACAAACAATTACAAAGTTTGATAGATATTTGCGAGATTCTATACAGTATGGTCTTGATAATGATAATGATGCTATTGACTATGCAATGAAATATGCTAGAGGAAAACCAAAGGACATGATAAACAAATTTGTTCACATGTATGTTAACAAGTCAACTGTAAACATGGGTGATGCAGGTGAAAAAGCTATAAACTTGATGTTTAATATGGCGTCTCAGCGTAACCTATTGGAAAAACCATTTGTTGCAAAGATTGCTCCAAAACTTTGATTAAATTTTATAATTATTTAAAATGATTATACTCTATAATAAAGTGTTACTATAATGTATGATCATTTATATGAATTGATAGGTTAAATGATGAGTGTTGCTTGTGGGTTGTTGCTTGTGGGTTGTTGGTGTATGATAAACTTGCATGATTTCACATCTAAAAAATTTGTGTGAATCAAGGTGTGAACCAACCTATTTTGGCATAATAACAAGATCATATATTTTTAAGATGTATCATCAGACGGTGGGCCAATGATTTTACACAACTCCTCCCAGACATTTAGTCCACGCAGCTTCCACGTCTCAACACAACTAAATATTACACAGAGATTTTCTGCTCCCTTGTCACTCTTCAACTGTAGATGATTGTTCCTCTGACCTATTACAGGTTTCATTGACTGTTCTCCAAGATTTGTGGTATAGTAGACAAATGGATACAAAACAAATGTAAAAAGTTCGGGCGCTGCATTTTTTAGTGTGGTGCCAAACTTTTTCATTATCTCATATCTGCTTTTTTTGTATCTAGATATTATACCACACAACCATTTTTGAAGTTTTGTAACATATGAACGCCTACTCTTTAAAGAGCGGTCGCCACGAGTCCATTTGCGCAACGCGATAAATTTTTTGTTCAACTCATTGTACAGATTGGTAGCAGATTCAAGTTCACTACGATTTGAAATAGTTCTACTCTCCCGCACAATGTGTTGTGTGTAGCGCTGTTTTATGTGATTTGAGAATACAGTACCATACCCGCGATATCCATCTCGACTTATTGCACCAATACAGTTTTCGGCCTGTACTATGAGATCTGTTGCACTACGATTCTGAGAGTGCATACTGATATGATTAAAGATCCGATATTTTGATTGATATTCATCTCGAAGTTGAGTACATATTATGAATACAAAATATTAGAAAACTATCGGATCTTTAATGAAACTATTATGCATGTACGCTACAGTGTCATCGTTTCTAACTGCCATTATCCATCTTTTGGGCTCACCTTTGTATTCGGTCTCATCCATGATTACTGACTGTGATTTTTCTAATTCTGCCATGAAACCATCTCTTATGGGTTTTAGCATTGCAGTTTGACGGTCGTATATATTACGAATTGTCGTATCAGAAACGTCTAGTTTGTACAGATTCTTTAAATCTTCTGAAACCATTTTAGGAGTCTTTCTGTGCGTGGATTGATATGTTACATAGCGAATTACAGAGTAATCGAACTGACCGTTTGGTGGAAGGTTATTTTTAGCTTGAAATTTTGCACCACAGTCAAGACAATTGTACTGGGCAGTTTTGTGTAGCGTTACAGTGTGAGGAACAAATTCATGTATAGAAACTATTGTCCGTTTTTATCCTTGTGGAGGTCTTGTATGTTGTTTTTACCACCACTCTGGGCAACATGTAGCAGCATGTCTCTTTTTTTCTGTTGCTTTGAATATGTGAGTACCACCATTATGCCCTAAAACACCACTTCGTTTGTTGGGTTTAGCCTTGTCTGTCTTTGCACCATTAGTGTTGTTTTTGTTTTGTGCAGATGTTTTTGATTTATTATTTTTTGATTTATTATTTTTTGATTTATTTGGATGTATGGCGCCCTGCTTTGATGATGGTGTATGGGCATTCTCATAATAGTTGAGCTTTGCCTCATAATTTTGTATGGTTGTATCTTTTTTTTTGACTTTGTTTTTTTATAGCAGTGTTATTCTTTTCTAGGTTTAAGTTATCTTCTTCTAATGTATTGACACGGCGCTTTAATGTATTTATAATATGATCTTTTTTCTTTAGCTCTTTATACTTACTATCTATTTTTGTTCAAGTTGCTGAATTTTCTTTTCATATTTTATTTTTAATTGAATATATACATAATCTGCTTTGTCTGATCTTTTTTGACTCATGGTGTTGGTAAAAACCTTTGATCATATATGTGTATTTATTATTTCCAATGATTTAGATAGATTGATTTAAATATGAAAAATATCATAGTAAACCTAAAAATCTAAATTATTTTATTTATTCATATTCAAATTTTAAATGAATATATCAATCAGGGAGGTTGGTTCACACGATATATTTAGTCCGAGATCGTCGAATCGTTTTCGTAAAACTTTATAATTTACTTGTCCTAACTCATATTGATGTTTTAGTACCTCATTTTTCATATAATACCAGAGATACTAGAATATTCCCATATATTACACTTTCTATTTGATCTGATCAAATATGATCGTCAACGTTCAACGACATTGCGGATTATTCAAACAAAATCATATAAAACACATTGCGAACTAATGACATAGGCACACTCGTATCGTTCATGAGCGTGCTGGTCTGAGGTGGGAAGGGGTTGAATGGTTACGTATTATGCGATAATGTGGTATATATGGATATCGTAATAATGTATAACATCCCAATCTTTAAAAACAGTGTCATCTGACACGATAACACTACATCATGACATTGAGTATCAAGATTGCAAGGGGCAAAGAATACCTGTACTTTCAGGCTGGCAAGGAGTCACTGTATATCTGCCCCAAGGACAACCCTTCAAAAGCAAAGATGGAGAACTTGACTAGGGCGCTTGAGCACACCAAGGAGAGGATGAATCACTATGCTACGTCGTACGAAGAACTTCTCCAGTTACTACCGCCCAAAGAGCGCAAACAGTATGCCACAAAATGGGTTGTGTCATCATGAGTGGAGATCTTGTTCCGAACAAACATGTGAATATTTCCACACAGATATTGGACAATCAAAGTAACAACGTGGTGGATTACCTGTCCTCGCATCTTTCTGACTCGACCACATTTAGAGTCGTGTCTGCATACTTTACCATACAGGGTTACGATCTCCTGGCAGACAAGCTAGACTCACTCCAGGATGTCAAGTTCCTATTCGGTGATCCTGATTCGTTGGATGATCTGGATCCGGATAAAAATGAAGACAAACGTTTCGAAATTCGAGAAACAGGACTTCACCCTTTGCATTCTTTAAAACAAAAACCCTTGGCAAAACGATGCCATGATTGGTTATCCAAAGAATCGGTGCAGGTTCGCTCCATGGTTCATACCAATCTCCTGCACGGTAAGATGTACCTTACAGAATCTCCTACGGGAATGGCAGGTATCGTTGGAAGTTCAAACTTTACTAAGCGCGGACTTGGATCTGGTGATCTACCAAATATTGAGATCAATCTTGCAAGCAATAATTCTGATACAATAGTGCAATTACAAACGTGGTTTGATCACTTATGGAACGATCAAGAGAAAACAAAAAACGTGAAACCGGATGTGCTGGATGCATTAAAAAGGGTAGGATCTGACTACTCTCCTGAGATCATATATTACAAAACCCTCTACGAGTTATTTAAACAAGAGATAGATGATCGAAATACACGGGATAAAACACTCAAATCCACATCCATTACAGAAAGCCAGATCTGGAATAAACTATATGCGTTTCAACAAGACGGGGTTCGTAACGTCATATCAAAACTCCAAAAACACAACGGTTGTATACTTGCTGATAATGTTGGCCTTGGTAAAACGTATACGGCGCTAGCAGTCATCAAGTATTTTGAGCAGCGCAATGAGCGTGTTTTAGTATTATGTCCACGTAAATTACACGAAAACTGGTCACTATATCAGGCGATCAACAATCATAAACAAAATCCGTTTCCCGAAGATCGATTTTCATATACGTTGTTGGCACACACGGATCTATCGCGTGAATCTGGCAAATCTGGTAGTGTGGACCTGGCTAATTTCAACTGGAGTAATTATGACCTTATCGTAATTGACGAGTCACATAATTTTCGCAACAAGGCCGGCAGCAGGTATAACAAACTGCTTGATGACGCCTTCAAAACTGGCATTAACACAAAAGTCTTGATGCTCTCTGCCACACCAGTCAACACCGATCTAAGCGATCTTCATAATCAAATATCATTAATGACTGGAGGAAAGGATAATCACTTCAATGAAACACTTGATATTGGCAATATCTCCAATGTCATGATTGCTGCCAAAAAAACTTTCAACGCTTGGGCTTCTGAACTTGACAATACGGGTAACAGAAACAAAGACACACTTTTGGACAAGTTAGATTCGGATCTCTTTAGACTTCTAAATGCAACATCCATTGCACGCTCTCGCAAGCACATAAAGCAGTTCTATGCTGATGAACTTACTCGAATTGGGGCCTTTCCAAACAGGGACAAACCTGACAATAGATCTCCTAAAACAGATTTGAGTGAAAAACTGTCTTATGAAGAACTCGCAGAGAACATAAATGACTTTCATCTGTCATTGTACAAACCCAGCCACTACCTAATTAACAAGGAAAAGATTGACGATCTGGAAGAAAAAAGAAAAAAGCAGCACTTTAACCAACTTGACAGCGAAAAGTTTCTGATAGGCATGATGAGAACCAATTTCCTCAAACGGCTTGAGAGCTCTGCTCATTCGTTGACATTGACCTTGAATCGTACTATCTGCAAGATGGACATACTTTTGGACAAAATCGACAGAGGTGTCAAGATCTCTGATAGTGATATTCAACCTGATGATATTGACGATGAGAATGATGATTTTATTATCAGTAGGGAACACATCTCCTATCGCTTCGATGAGCTTGACTTGGTGCAATGGAAACAAGATCTTAAACGAGATAGGCGTGTACTGTCCAACGTGTTGCGTCAAGTTGAAACAGTTACTCCTGATCGGGATGGAAAATTGGTAGCAATCATGGGCGACATTCAAAGCAAAGTGCAAAATCTAACATATAACAAAGACGGAAAACCGAATAAAAAAATATTGGTATTTACCACCTTTAAGGATACTGCCAAATACCTGTACAAGGAGCTTGAAGGACTCTCAACTAAACTAAACATCAAAATGGCTATGGTATCTGGAGATGAAACGCACACTCAAGTTGGGAAAAATAACTTTAATGAGATATTAAGTAATTTTGCACCTGTTGCACATAGTCGTTCAAACAACGAAATGCCTGAAATTGATCTCCTTATTGCAACTGACTGTCTTTCAGAGGGACAGAATCTGCAAGATTGCGACACTGTCTTAAATTATGACATACATTGGAATCCAGTGAGGTTAATACAGCGTTTTGGCCGCATTGATCGCATTGGTAGTAGAAACTCTCTTGTACGTATGATAAACTACTGGCCTACTAAAGATATGGATGTCTACCTTAGGCTAGGACCCAGAGTTTCTTCGCGCATGGCAATGGTGGATATCACTGCAACCGGTGACTATGATCCACTTGATGACTCACATGAGGGGCAAGGGACGACTCGCAACTTTCGAGATGCTCAACTCTTACATCTCATGGATGAGATTATAGACTTGGATGATGATAGTAACGAAATTGGTTTAGGGGACTTTATAATCGAGGATTTTCTTGCCCAGTTGATGCATTACTTGGAGAAGAACCGAGCTCGATTGGAACAAATGCCGCGGGGTGTTTATGCAGTCACAAAACGTGACACACAAACTAAGACAGGCGTAATATTCTTTCTAAATCAACGTAATGCCGGATCAAAACAGAATCGGCATGTGGCTAGTCCCGTACACCCGTATTATTTTGTGTACTTGTATAATGATGGCACCATACGCTATGGATGTTCCAGCGCCAAGCAAATCTTGACACTGTTTCAAACTCTATCAGTAGGGCGGACTGAACCCATTCAAGATCTTTGTGATGCTTTTGACAATTCTATTGAACATGGCAAAAACATGGAGCAGTACAATAAGTTACTCGATATCGTAATATCTCACATTCGGCAATCTAACAAAAGCAGGCAAAGTCGAGGACTTGGACTAAATGGATCTGCAGACTTTGTTGTACCAAAACTGTCGGAATCCCCCAGAAGTGCCTTGGACTTTGAACTAATTACATGGCTTGTAATTGTGTGAGGTGGGTTGATTTGATGACCGATAACAAAACCCGTATTCGGCAATCATTATTATCCCTTTCCGTAGGTGATTTTGGACATCGAGTAACTGAGCTATTGAATACATTGGGATACAAAAGTGATCGCATAGTCCATGACCGATTTGTCAGCGCATTGGAATTTATTAATGAATACAGCGCAGATCAACCAACACAGTATGAAGAATTATTTCTTTTAGAAGTTAAATCCGTACGTGTACTATTTCAACTGACTGATGCTGAAATTGATGTGGAGCAAACTAAATTGCTTAATGAAAACATCTTTGATTCGGGAAAAACAAAAAGCTTTGTATTTGTTGCCGTTCAGTTGACATCTCACAAATATGCACGGGGCCAGTATGCATCATTTACTAGAGAAATAAACAAGCGATTTAACATGCCGGTGGTTGTACTGTTTAAGACACTTGGTGATCTTTATACTATATCTTTTGTACATCGACGTGAAAATCTACGTGATCAAACTCGTCATGTTCTAGGACCCATTTCTTTAATTCGTGAAATTAAAGCTAAAGATCCCAACCGCGCACACATTGACATACTTGAGGCCTTGATGATGGATGCGCGTCTCAAGTGGATGGATGATAATGACAAGCAAAAAAATTTTGATGGTCTGCTAAAATCCTGGTTGAGTGCACTTGATGTTGAAGAACTCAACAAGAGGTTTTATTGTGACTTGTTTGAATGGTTCTTGCATGCAGTCAATCACAGTAAACTTCCAAAGTCAAATATAAAATCTTTAAAACCTGAAGAGCATACACTTCGTCTCATTACTAGACTACTTTTCATATGGTTCATCAAACAGAAAGGATTGGTTGCTGATGACTTATTTAACGAAAACAGAATTCGAACATTGTTAAAAAATTATGATAGTAAAGATGGTGACTCATACTATCGTGTAATTCTACAAAATTTGTTTTTTGCTACACTTAATACAAAAATCAGTGATCGTAATTTTAATGATAGTCCCAACGATGCATTATCTTATCATTTTAAAAATGAAATGGAAGATCCTAAAGCTCTTCAAACTCTGTTTAACAAAACTCCTTTTATCAACGGCGGATTATTTGATTGCTTAGATGATGATTCCGATCTTGTTGATTATTTTGTAACTGATCCTGAAAAGAGAAGTGTTTATTCCATCCCAAATTTTCTCTTCTTTAATTCTGGTGTGGGGGGATACAAAATGGCAAAAAACCACAACAAAAATTCCATACCGGGTTTATTTACAATATTCGGTAAATATCATTTTACTGTTGAAGAGAACACTCCTCTGGAACAGGAAGTTGCACTTGATCCAGAACTAATTGGTAAAGTTTTTGAAAATTTACTTGCTGCATATAATCCTGAAACACGTGAAACTGTACGAAATCAAACTGGATCTTACTATACTCCTAGAAAAATTGTTGATTATATGGTGGATGAATCATTATGCACAGTTCTTACAGATAAGGTAACAAAACTAATGGAAAAAAATACCGTAAACGCATCTATGAAATTATCTGAGAAACAAATCACTGTGTTAGGTGACAAAATACGTGCGCTGTTGGGTTATTCGTTTAATGTAACTAATTCGAAATTAAATAATTTAGAATGTAAACATATTGTTCACGTTATTTCTAAAATTAAAATAATTGATCCTGCCGTGGGTTCTGGTGCATTTCCAATGGCCGTATTGAACAAATTGACACTTATCTTGAACCGTGTTGATCCTGATAATGTATTGTGGGAACGATTACAACGCGATATGACTAAGGAGCGAATCAAAGATGTCTTTGAATACGAAGATGAAAAACTACGTGAGACTCAATTAAAACATATCAACACCGTTTTTGAAAAATATCGAAATAATTTTGGACGCAAACTTTGTTTAATTCAAAATAATATTTATGGAGTAGACATTCAACCCATTGCTATTCAAATAGCTAAACTCAGATTTTTTATATCGTTAGCAATTGAGCAAGACCCAACTGCAAATCCCAGTACTAATTATGGTATACATCCACTACCAAATTTGGAAACAAGATTTGTCGCGTAACAGTTCAACCCCTATTTTGTAAGTAGGCATACAGATACAGCAATAGCGATCACCGATCATTATTGTGATCGAATTTACGTAAATCTAAATGATAAACACGATGATATGTGAGAAAGTGCCCAAAATGTTGAAAACACGTTTGATTATTTTTTGCATCTAGGCAGGAAATTACTCAGCTAATTGATCTGTGGTCAGCTTTTGACATTGCGGGGTGTTAAATACATAGTTTTTTACTTACCATTGATACCAAAATGGTAAGTAGAAAACTTAATGATATTGTATTGCAAAAACAGTATTTAGACTATTTTAATCACAATAATGAAAATTTACATAATTGTGTACAGTGTGTGCTCAAACACAGTTGTGCGGTGAGTAGCAAAATCATCAGAGGTGGTGTGTTGCAATGATCTCAGAGATGACCACACTGCGCAAAGAAATTCATACATTGCACTCACAGTTGGATTCTGCAAATGATACGATACGCAACAATTCTGCTGAATTAGAGAAGAGTCATCTAGAGACGGCTACTGCGCGAGCAGAGATTGCGGTATTAGAAGAGAAATACTCCAAAATGTCTGCCAAAAACAAGCAGCTTGAGGATACAATAAAGCAACAGCAACAGCAACACAATTGCAGTCAGGAATGCATAGTTTTGAGAGAAGAGAATGTACAACTAAAACAACAACTCCAACAAAAAACCAGACAACACCACCGTGTTGATAATGCCCACACACCTCCCTCTGCAGGAAGCGACTCACAAAATAAACTCAAAAATTACAGACGCGAACATGCAGAACGCTGTTACTTGGAATATGGAATAGTTATGGAAGCCATTACTAATTCTGACAATTATGTACTCGAAAATGTAATTGCACATGAAACCAACGACAAAGCGGTTAGAAAAGGAGTCAGTCTAATCCTGTATGGGTTAGAAGATAAGACAAAAGGAAAAAAATGGAATGAAGGTGAGGGAGAGGAGAAAACAACCATATATGATATGGACGTCACAGAGGAAATTGACTATACAGTAGACAAATGCCCCGAATGTGGTGCAGATGTAGATGTTAAACACGAATGCAAGATGGTAATAGACACTCCAAAAATAGTCAAAGCCACAAAAAAACGGATTAAATCATCAAAAGGCAAGTGCAAAAACAACCACAAAATAAACACCATGCCCAAAGGATATACCAAAGGCTCAATGTTTGGCCCCAATCTCATGACCATGATCGTATTCATGTTCTTTACAACACTCAGTCTAAACTCCATATCACACATGCTAACGCTAGTCGGCGTTCCAAAGGTCTCAAAGGTGACCATAATGAACGCTCTTACAGCAGTAGCAAGAGAAAAGTTTGCAGCAACTGCAAAACAGATCTCAAAAAATCTTGCAAAAACAAGATATTTGATGGGTGATGAAACGCCAGTCAAAATAGGCATAAAACGTGGCTATGCGTGGGTGTTCATAGGCGAATATGGCATCAGTTTTGTCATTACTCGCTCACGTGGTGCGGCTGTATTAGATATACACTGTCCGTTATTTGACATTCCAATCGTGGTGGATGGATACGCCGCATACAACAAATTCAAAACCAAACAGCGCTGCTGGGCGCATGTTTTGCGCGATGCCGAACTGCTGGCAGCCATGCAAGGCGGCAATCTCGTAGAATTACACCAAAAACTCCAACACATATTTCACGAGGCCAAACAGCTACCCCCAGACACCACAGATCAACAACTGCAAGACAACTGGATAGATCCCGTCATGGCAATTGCAGGCACATATACAGAACTGGGATACTCGTTTGGTGGTAAACTACTCAATGCGGCGCCAGACCTGTTTACATTTGTCAAATATCCGGGCATGCCACCTACCAACAACAAATCCGAACGAACACTTCGACGCGTCGTGATTCACAAAAAGATTCGTCAGATGTTTCGCAGTACAACAGGAATGGAGGTTTATGGTATATTGATGTCATGTATGATGACGTGGTATGATCAGGACAAGGATCTTGTAAAGAACATCTATGACACCATCATGGCAAGCTAAATCATTCACCAAACTTCATCGCATAGCGGTAGATGTGTGTTGAGGTGTACAGGTAGGGGGTTTAACTGTTACATTTGTCGCAGCAGATACACTTATACCTCTCACCAATTTTCAAAAATACACTCAAGAAACACTCGGTCAAACTGACGAAATAAAAAAATTAGAAAAACTTCTTCTAAATAACCGTGAACAATATTTTCATGCCAACACTAGTGAATTGAAATTAAAATATAAAAAATGTGATATGGAGTTACGTGAGAATCTTATATCTGTCTTAACTTCTGAAAATAAAAAAACAGGATATTTAGAAAAAATTATTCAATGGAATCCCTACAATCAAAATGAAACTGCAAATTGGTTTGATATTAAATATATGTTCGGAACACATGATGGATTTGATTTGGTGATTGGCAATCCACCATACATATCACTTACAAGTGAAAATGGTAAGTTGAGGCAACGTTATAGTCATATAAATTATCAAACATTTTCTAGCCGCGGTGACATATATCAATTGTTTTTTGAATGTGGTTGTAATATGCTCACTCATGATGGAATATTGACCTTTATTACATCGAACAGTTGGCTAAAAACCGAATATGGTAAGCGCACGCGTGCATTTTTTCCAAAATATTATACCCCATTGTGGTTAATTGAATTAGGAAAAGATGTATTTGAAAGTGCAATTGTTGATTCGTGTATATTTTCTTTATCTGCGAGATCTATGGATGCGTCTGTATCGTTTAAGGCTGTGGATCTCGATACTCAAATTGATTATATTTCTAACTTAACAGTTTGGAAGCGAATTCTTATTCTTGGTGATTCTCCGTGGTGTATATTATCTGATCCTGAGCAACGTATCGTAAACAAAATTTGCTCTAAAGGAACCCCATTGAATGCTTGGAACGTAACTGCTAACATGGGCATTGTCACAGGCCATAATGATGCGTTCATTATTAACACAGAAATAAAAAATAAATTAATTCAATCCGATTCAAAATCTATTAATATTTTAAAACCCATGTTACGTGGCAAGGATATTGATCGTTTTTCTCCAAAATGGAAAGATCTTTGGTTAATTGACACCCATAATGGTTATGATGACGTTGACTCAGTAGATGTTAAAAAGTATCCAGCTATTATGGAACATTTTAAACAAAAACATTTGTATCCTAAATTAAAAAAACGATCTGATCAAGGAAAAACTGTGTATAATTTGCGTGATTGTGCATATCATGAAAAATTTAAAAGTGAAAAACTGTTTTGGGCCGATATGACATCTATGGGCCGATTTGCTTATTCTGATACGGAAACCTATTGTAACAGTAAAGGTTACATAATGGTTGGAGAGTCTTTAAAGTATCTGTGTGCAGTTCTTAACAGTATGTTGATTGCATGGTACATACAAAACACCGCCGCTACTACTGGTATGGGACTTACAGAATGGACGGTTGTGACGGTTAAACGCATACCAATTCCAAAAATCTCAATCGAGTTACAACGTCCATTTGTATCACTAGTTGATAAAATTATTAAAATAAAGTCTACCAATCCTGATGCAGACACACGCGAATATGAGAACCAAATAGATCTATTGGTCTATAAATTATATCAATTATCTGATGATGAAATTAATATTGTTGATCATGATTTTTTAAATAAAAAATGATTGTGCAATAAGTGTGAACCAACCTATTTTGGCATAATAACAAGATCATATATCTTTAAGATGTATCATCAGACAGTGGGCCAATGGTTTTACACAACTCCTCCCAGACATTTAGTCCACGCAGCTTCCACGTCTCAACACAACTAAATATTACCCAGAGATTTTCTGCCCCCTTACCACTCTTTAACTGCAGATGACTGTTCCTCTGACCTATTACAGGTTTCATTGACTGTTCTCCAATATTTGTGGTAGAGTAGACAAATGGATACAAAATAAATGTAAAAAGTTCGGGCGCTGTGTTTTCTAGTGTGGTGCCAAACTTTTTCATTATTTCATATCTGCTTTTTTTGTATCTAGATATTATACCACACAACCATTTTTGAAGTTTTGTAACATATGAACGCCTACTCTTTAAAGAGCGGTCGCCACGAGTCCATTTGCGCAACGCGATAAATTTTTTGTTCAACTCATTGTACAGATTGGTAGCAGATTTAAGTTCACTACGATTTGAAATAGTTCTACTCTCCCGCACAATGTGTTGTGTGCAGCGCTGTTTTGTGTGATTTGGGAATACAGTATCATATCTGCGGTATTCATCTCGACTTATTGTACCAATACAGTTTTTGGCCTGTGCTATGAGATCTGTTGCACTACGATTCTGAGCGTGCATGTACGCTATGGTGTCATCGTTTCTAACTGCCATTATCCATCTTTTGGGCTCGCCTTTGTATTCGGTCTCATCCATGATTACTGACTGTGATTTTTCTAATTCTGCCATGAAACCGTATCTTATGGGTTTTAGCAGTATGGTTTGACGGTCGCATATATTACGAATTGCCGTATCAGAAACGTCTAGTTTGTACAGATTCTTTAAACCTTCTGAAATCATTTTAGGAGTCTTTCTGTGAGAGAGTTGATATGTTACATACTGAGTGAGCGGAGCCATACTTTACATCTATTATATTATAAATTGTAATTTATTCTGCAGAAAGATCCCAATAATTTGCATCTTCTTGAACTTTGATATCCCTCAAAGTATCTGATTTCCATTCTCTAAAAGAGTTTGAATACATGCCAATATCAGTAAAACCTGCATGTTTGAGTGCATAATATACGAGTCCTGACAATGTACCTGCAGAACCACAATACGTGATGATTTGTATGGATTTGTCTGTTATAATATCTCGGTTCTTAAACAAGCGGTTTAATTCATCAGGAGTACGCAAAATTTTACCTTTTTCCATATCTCGGAACATGGTAGATGGCATGTTAATGGCGCCAGGTATATGACCTGAAAGAAAATTCAGTCGTGGGCGGGCATCTATTAAAATTGCACTGCCATCTTTGGATGCAGACTCTACATCGTCAATCTTTGTAAGTGACTCTTTGTGTTTTTTTAATTTAAATTCAGTCGGTGGCAGTGTATGTGAGTTTGTTGTAGCCTTTACATCATTTTGATCTGACTTCCATGCTTCAAAGTCTTGGTCAAGTAAGGTTGCATGTCCACCAACAGATTCAAGTGCCATTGCACCACGTGATGCAACTGCACCATTTATGCCATCATAAAATATACATAATGTGTCAGACGATATACCAGCGTCACCGAACACTTTACACAGTGCCATATCTGTATCTGCCTCTAGTATCTTTTGTAGTGGTAGATTTATCGATTCAGGTATATGTTCTAAATTGTATTCACGTGTGGTACGTGTATCAATTATTACGTGGTTATGGTGTTGTGTTAATTCTCCAAAAGATATTACAACTTGTGTGATTTTTGATGTTTGTTGCTTTGACACAGAGTAAAAATATTTAGTGTTTAATATAAAGGTGTGTGCTTAAATATTGATGCATGTAAAAATATATATTTTTATAAATACTCATAATTAATTTGATAATAATGTGCACATGTACATACTAGTTGCATTTTAATCATAATTAATCAGATATTAATTTCTTAATATTGTGTGATGTGACAGCAAAAATTATGTGCAAATGCCATCTAATACAAAAACACCATGTAACATTATATGTATGAAATACTCAACTATATCGTGGCATTTTTAATTGACAAAAAGATATTGTGCGGTGGCGTTGCAATGTTGGCAGTTGGGATTGCACTCTCTGCGTCGTTCACTGCATCTATGCCAATAGGGCAAGCAGGAATGACTGAAGATGAAGCACTAGAGTTGATAATGGCTCAACAAGAACTAGAAGATTACAGTATACTTGCAGGTATATTGATTGCAATAGGATTCATGTTAATATTGATAAGTTTTGGTGCTAGAAGAAAGAAGAGTGGTGGTAATAAAAAAAGACAGAACACCACTGATCTTGGTTCTGAAGATGCAAATAATACATATCGCGCCTAAATTGTTGACTCAATACATGATTTATCGATGAGTTTTATTTTTAATGGTGTTTGGCTCTCTTGCAAACGCAGTTGATCGGTGTTTATGTGAACTTTTTATCTGAATTTGGTGTTTGAGGCTGGGAAAGTGTAAGTTTTTAGTACTTTATTGCATGACTATGATGATAGTTTGAAATAGAGATAGCTAGAGTTGGTATCAAAAAAAACAAGGTAATACGTAACTATTTGGACCTTGAAAAAGTTCATATTGATAAATAATTTCATGCCTAGGTAATGCCTAATAACCTCAATACGTGGCTCATACGTGGATGGAGTCCCGTCAATGTATGTGACCTCTGTTCTTGAGTCAAATTTGACAGTGGTATCGTTTAGATACGTAAGTGTGGCGGCGCTGTTTGGATATGTGATCTTGGTGTCTAGAAAACCTACATTAGAGTATGTCACCGTGGCGTCGTTGTATGTGATTGTCGTCACTTTGTTTTTCTGATATGCTACTTTATCAAGAAATATCATGGTGCCTGCAAAACTTATTGTGTTGGTCGTCTGTCCGCTATATGCCTGATATGGGTTTCCCTGTACTGCATGTCCATCAGTTTGCGTGAGATTAATTTAATTGAAAATAACAAATTACGACTACTGCAAATCCAATTAAATTGAGACTCTAACATACATACATACATACATGTGTAAATCATACCTCAGGCAATGATACATGCAGATATCAGCATATATCCAATTGCCACAAAAACGACTAGTGTTAGTTTCTATATTGCAAAGGCCATAGAATCAATACAAAATATTGAAAAGATCAATTTCACTCTTCATTCAATGGGAACGACACTAGAGTCTAAAGATATGAGCTCTATATATGAGGCCATAACAAACATGACACAAACAGTTCATAATTTGGGAGTGTCTAGAGTATGTACAGTAATAAAGATAGATTCTAGGCTTGACAAAGATCACCCTGCACAACAAAAGATCGAATCTGTCAAAAAACACATAATGTAAAAACCATAACATCTTCATTTATTTTTTGTTTATAATTTGATTTGATTATTTGCTTTACCAAACATACAACTCGTATGAATGCAACATCAATGATTAAAGAATTCGTTAATTACATGTATATTTTTTGTATTGCATGTAATCAAAGCATTTTGTCCCTCACACTAACCTACGCAATGTCTTGAAATGCGTGTCTCTTTGTATTGGTATTCTATTAACTTCGTGCACCATATCTGCAAGCTCATCTATTGATGATGATGTTGGTTTACCTGCTGCACGATAAACCTCTTCTGAGAATGCAGTTCCTACTAGATCATTTCCTCCATTACACAATGCCACTTGTGCAAGCTTGCGACCATATGCGACCCAGTATACTGATATGTTATTGAGAAATCCTGCAAGCATTAATCTTGAGACTGCAATAACACGCAGATCATACAATGATGAGCATTCACTATTTACTTGGTTTTTTTGTTCTAGTTCTGTATTATCTAGACTAAACTTTAATGGTATTAATGTCAAAAACCCGCCTGTCTCTTTTTGAAGATCTCGGATTTTGATCAGATGATCAATTATGTGCTTTGGTTGCTCTATATGTCCATACAACATGGTAACATTACTTTTAATTCCTAAATTGTGGGCTTTACGTATCACATCAATCCACTCTTGACCTGTGCATTTACCCCGCCCAATTTTGGGACGTATCTCTGGATGAAATAATTCTGCCCCGCCGCCTGGCATAGAGTCAAGACCTGCACTCTTTAATCTTGATAATATCTCAGAAACAGAGTTCTTTGTCAGCTTTGACAAATAAAATATCTCAGCTGCTGTAAGTGCTTTGATATTGAGATCTGGATGCTTTTCTTTTATGATTTGCATCATATCCTCGTAATATTCTAACTTCAAGTCTGGATGAAATCCTCCTACTATGTGTACTTCAGTTGCGCCCATCTCTTTTGCAACTCTGACTCGTTTTTCAATCTCAACTGGTGTTAGCGTATATGCATCTTCATCTCCCTTTTTACGATAAAATGCACACATTTGACAGCTAGCGGCACAGACGTTTGTATAGTTCATATAATATGATGCAACAAATGACACTGTATCACCTACGTGGGTTTTTCTTGATGCATTGGCTGCAGCTCCTAGCACATGTATATTATCCATATTCATCAGTTCAAGTCCATCACTATGAGTTAACTCTTCACCAGACATGGCGCGCTCTAATACTTCAGAGTGTCCTACAAGCTGCTCTAGCATGTTTGTGATGTTCTTGTACATGATATATTCTTTGAGTAACTATGCGTGATTACTGAACACTCTACTCAAATCACACCTGAGCAAACTACTATCTAAAGCAGTTTTAATATCACAACCAAAACAAAAATCCATGTACTTGGCACAAGATGTCTATACATAATCTGTGTACCTTTAGCAGTCTGCAAACAAAGTTTACTTTCAAATAGATTATTCAAGTGAACTAATATACAAGAATACTCAAATGGCTACGCCAACAAAGTGGTAATCATACTAGCCAGATGAATTAAGAGTTAATCTAAAATTATGGGGCAAATATTGTTGTTTTGTATGATTCATTATGCATCTTTGTTTTTTGTGTTCGCTATGGTTATTGTCTTGGCTCCGTCACTTGTGTATGCTGACACATTTGAAAATGCGGACTTTACAATCAAGCACCCTGATGGCTGGAGCGCAATAAAACCTGATCTCTGGAACTCTACACACAGTGTGACATTTGCACCTAGTAGTACAAAAACAACGACCACTGCAACAATACTTGATACTTTCATAACAGTATCTCTTTATGATACATATTTTGCTGCAAATATGCCAGGTGACACACAAACTATAACAATTGAGCAGATAGATTTGGATGTGATAAATACGATCGCACATGATGCTGAACAAAGATGTCGAATGAACCTTGATGGACATTGTTGGGGATTTAAACTACTTGACTCAAAGATCATAACTATATCTCATGAGCGAGCGGCACAAATTGATTTTAGTGCACATATGAATAATGCTGATGTATTGGTGCGAATTATTGTACTGCCATCTGATTCGGGAATCTGGGTGGTAAAAGGTATGTCTGTTATCCATGATGATGACTTTGTTGTTGCGCAACCTGTAATAGATGCCACTTCTACATTTAACCTCATTAAATTTAACACTGTCACAAAACCCAACATATTGCAAAAACCTGTGCAATGGGAACCTGATGATCCGGATTTAGTATTGCAAAAGACAATACAAATCAACATGATAATGGTGGGTCAAAAATGGTCGCCACTTGATACGGCTCGCATACTAGAAGAGATGCCATCGTATCATGATCCTGTGTTTACAACTATTGGTGACAGGGTAGGTGTCAGGTACCACTATGACTATAACTTTGTCTCTGATGTGGATAATACTGAGGAAATATTGCGTATTATGGATGAGAATTCAAAAAAACATCCGATACTAGGTAGTGGAATTATTGAGGATTATATGTTCTGGCATGCTGCATGGCTTGAGCGTCATCCTCATTTACAAGACAAAAAGTATCGTCTAGTAGATGCTTTGGCAGTTGAAGAATATCTACAAGATGTCATAATAGGATCAAATCCAGATCTTGTTCTTGATGGCTCTTTTACTGCCAACTTTGTCTTTTTGAATATTGAACCTACTGAAACTAAACACATACAAAATTATTACATATCAACCACTGATAGGGCTACAGACAAGAATGTAGATTATGTGGGATTGATGGGATTTGGTAGTAGTACTAGCAATACGTTCTTTTTTGATATGTGGGCTCTTCCATGGGAAGACCAAGTTCTAGATGATTTCTTTTATCTTCCGTCATATATGGAAAATCTACATGATTGTCACGAGCCAAACTGTATTGCAAAGATAGTATCTACTCACACTGATTCTGCCATATACCATATACTGACACCGTCATTTTTGTATCCTGTTGAGTTTTTTGACAGTTACTTTTTGGATGTGTTATTGTATTTGACACCTGGTGGTAGGATTACAGTCACACACTCTGTTCTGGATGATTTTATGAATCAAGATGAATTAGTACGTGAGATGGAGTATCTGTATCCATTTGCAAAATGGGATATTAGTTTGTCAGTTGAACGCAAGGATTTGCGCGGAATGTCCTATGAGTTTAAGACACAGTTTGAGAACCTCAAACGTGAGCGAATTGTATACGGTGACCAAACTATAGTAAATGCATATCTCAACTCTAGTAAGATAACGCCATACTTGATCGAGTGGGCTCAGCAGCGACAACACGATAGATTGTCTGTTGTATCAAATGACACTTGGACTGTACCTATGCTCATTGTTGTGGATAATACAGATGCTGAAGTATTATTGGATAATGGGGCGATAGGTATTGCATCGGGTATGCCTGATGATGAGTCTCTGCCGTGTTGTGCACTTGCAGTGACGGATGCAACTGATGTTTGGGAGAATAGAATAGGACTTGATAATCTTATGTTGCATGAACTAGGTCATGTTATGGGACTACACCATCCATTTTTATCATTCAAATATAGTGAGCCTACGCCGAACTTTTACTTTAATTGGTATTCGAGTCCTATGACGTACTCTTTTCCAGATGGCTGGATTGCATGTGGATTGTTGTATTATTGGTTTTACGCAAGCCCATGCGGCAATGCTGCTGCATCCTTTACTGTGTTTGAGCGAGAGCGACTCAGCGATGTTCGAGTCGTATCTTTGTTGCAAAAGATAGGTGTAGAGTCCGAGGATTTATCAGAGGATGTCGCTGCGGTGATTCAATCCAACGTCACTGAGATAAAAAAGACATTTGCATCTGGTGATACACTATCGGAGACAGGGGCGTTACACACTGCACTTGAGTTGTATGATGCTGTCAAGTATGCCGTGATCAGTGGCAACACTACTGCTATTATTACTACTGCTGTTGATGTTGATGATAATGATGATGTTATGGTTGATGATGTTATGGTTGATGATGTGTTGCCTGATATGGCAGTTGAAATAGAATCGGGTGTTTTTGCGCATGATGGTGATGATGGAGATGCATTGATGACAAATGAAACATCAAAAGACAATAGCACTTTTAGTGATGTGCCTGTAGGCTCTAAAACACCATTACTTGATGATCATAATAATGATGTGTCCTCAGATGATGCAACTAGTATAGATGATATGATTAATTCTACTGATAATAACTCTACAACTAGCAATCTCATTACAGATACCCCTACACATACACCTAAACAAGATGTTATTCCTGCATGGGTCAAGAACAGTGCTGGGTGGTGGGCAGATGGACTAATAGATGACTTGGAGTTTATCTCAAGTATAGAGTATATGATAGAACACGATATCATAATTGTAGATGTCTCTAATGCTGTACGAACTGATGATGCGCAACAGAAACTTCCTGCATGGGTCAAGAACAGTGCTGGGTGGTGGGCAGATGGATTGCTTGCGGATAATGAATTTGTTGAAAGTATAAAATATATGATCTCTGTAGGTATAATTCAAGTGTAAATGTTACTATTGTTACTGCTGCTGTTATTGTTGTTGTTGTCACTAACGTGTATATTATTATGTATAATACCTATATGTATATTCATCCAATTAAAGTCACTAGTATAAAATATGATTACCTTGTAATTTGAATGTGATGTATTGGTGATAATAAGTGGTGGTTAAAACTATGATTCAAAAGTTTTTGGTCTTTTATTTATTGTTCTTGATCTGAGGTTGGTGCGTAATTGACATTTGGCCTGCCTGTGACCCGTCTGTGAACTTGGTTTATTGCACATTCAATCTACAAAAGACTGGAATCTATCTATAGTGCGTTTCGTTTTTGAATATGCATGTGTGTTTTGGCAGACATGGATTATAGAATATGAAACGTGCAAGTGTGATAGCAGTCACTATCATTGGTATGATGGAATTTTTTGCCCTTTTTCATGAGCGCAGATAAATCTGTTCAGGACGTTGATATTCCATGCAATTGATAGTATTTTACCAAATCGCTTTCTGTTTTTGGCCAGACGCATACGACAGTGCAGCCTGTGATTCTTTGTCTCTTCTGCTCCAAATATTGCCTCGATAAGTGCGCGTTGTTTGTATGCATCTTGGTCAAAGATCTCTGCTGCCTTTTTTCTGCTTGGTTTGCCACGGTTTGTATGACCTGCGCCATCTGTGTGATTGCGTTGCTTTATGTTTGGTTTCATGTTTGCATTGAATATTGTCTCGCAATTTTGATCCGAGTCGTATCCCTTGTCTCCGTTGAATAAGCGTTCTTCAATCTGTGTATAGTTTTTTGTGAGAAAGCTGACCATATATGGAAGCATTGACGTGTCACTCACATTGCTTGGAGTTGTGTATGATGCAAGTATGATCTGGTGTCCTGTTATCGCAGTAATGTGATATTTTAGGTACATCTTGATGCGTGTAGGCTCAAAGTCTTGTAGTACATGATTAGGTCTTTCTTGTTTTTCGTACCTGTCAGTCTCTACCCCACTACTGTCTATCCCAATTGGAGCTGTAGGTTCTTGTTTTACGTCTTGTTTACCGCTCTCAAAATCCTCGGATCCGTGCGTAAGTATGGTCTCTTTACCTTTTATCGGTACCGGATCTGTCCCCGATTTTTTAAGTTCAGTTAGACACATATTGGCAGTATATGCCAAAATAGAATCAAGCCAGTCGAGATCAATTGTTTGCATATGTTTGGTTACCCAACTATAATCAGGCTTCGGCTCGTCAACCCATTCATCATGCATATGTCCAAGCTCATTTACCACGTCACGAAAAGGAATATTTTTTGCAACTTTTAAAAGACACAAAAAATCCATCTTGTCACGAGAATGTACCGGCTTGCATCCTCTATTTGTTTTCTTTTCCTTGCACGGATGTGGGTTTTTTCGTATCGCCGACAGCAAGGTCTTGCGCATAAAATCCGGCTCAGATTTGCGTGCCTGTTCGTAATACTGCCAATAACCTTCGCGTCGCTTGTGCTGCTCTGTCACTATACGGTCTGCCTCCATAATCTGTTCTTATTTGAGACCCGCCCACTAAATTTACACAAACAACAAGCAGGCGCCACATTCATCACAAACCATGCATTGTAATGGGCGACATTCTGTGTAGTATAGCATGTTGTGGTAACCCACCATATGTCGTCGTTCCACCACACTTCACAAACGATACGTTGATAACATTGGCTAGTCAACGTTGTTTAGCATCCCCTTTGTTATTATCACAATTATTCAATTGGGATGCCCCTATAAGTAACTTTTGGTATGCGCGCATATACTTTTATATATGAGCTTATTAAATATATATACATAAAACTCTGGCGATATTTGCAGATGGCTTTGCAAGTACGATGCAGGTGGCGATTTGATGAATTACGCACCAACCACTCTTGATCTATCGATGTTTGTATATGGAATTTTCGATTCTTTATTTGAAACACTATGGGTATGTATTGATTGAATACTATCTATCACATAACTAGTTACTAAAAAGATAATTGGCCCCATGTACTATGTATTGTAATGGTTCTTCCACTTGTAGATGAAGACAAGCCTAAATGTTATCTTTGTTATGCCATATTTGATGACATTGAAGGCCTCAGAGAACATCAACGCACAGTGCACAAAGAGATCTTTGACTTTGTTGAAAAGATACCTCCTCGAGAACCTGCCCCTGGTGATGTGACTGTGTTTTAACACTGATGGGTATATTGTATTACACATCATGAAAAATCATATGTGGCGAGTTATATAAATAATCATATTTATTTATATATATTTTAAAAAAGTTATTACACTATGATTTTTTAGATTTTTGGCGTAATCACTAATTTCACATTTAGATAAATTGGTCATTTATGTTGTCCTAACGGTTAAAGGATATATGTAAGAGGCAAAAATACTAGACATGTCTACTGATAAAATATACGATTATTCATTGATGTGTAAGTCCATTATGGATATTGACCCTCAGATACGTTTTGTAGGTGTGATAAATGAACGTGGCCGACTAGTTGCAGGAGGTATGCGTGAAAACGTAGAACCACTTGAGAATGAAAAAGATGATGAGATGATGTTTATGGAACTTGCCTTGCGTGTTAAGATGCGTCGCGACTTTGATTCTCAGTTTGGTGTGGTAAAGTTTGCGCTTGCATTAAGAGAACGAATACTTGCAATCAGCATATTACTAAATGAAGATATTTTGTATGTGGTTGCAGAGCCCGAAGCAGATTATGGAATTCTTCCAAAAAAAATTCTAGAAATTATTGATGCACAACATTAACACAATGTGTGTTCTATTGTGACATGTGCAACTGAGATCATTTTAATCATTACTTTAACAAATGATCTTACTTTTACATTGTACTGATCATTTTTATACTATGCATTGTTCGTACGTGAGATGTCATTATTTAAAAAGCAAAAATTAGATGCACTCGAATCCGTCATAATAAACTGATTTATGCCTTGACTGTGTGTTTTTAATATATTCATTAATAATTATTAGTTTTTATCTGTGGTTTGTCTGTGTTGATTATTTGTGATATCAAAAAATGTAAGGTATAAAATTGATCATATGTATACAAAATATATAAAAAGTATTTTTAATATCAGTATATTACTACTAGGCCGGTGTAAATCCTTGGTAACCACTTGTCTGCTCTGCTTTGTCTGTAAAGTTTGGCTCAAACAATGATATGAGATAGTCATCTGGATCACGTATGACTGCATTTTTACCTGCATCTTTCTCTATGATATCTCTGTGTATCGTGACGCCTTTTGTGCGTAGTTCTTCCACTGCAGACTTTAGATCACCTACTAAAAATCCAATTGTGATTCCATTCTCAATTGAACTTCCTATGTGTGTTGCAGTCAGAGATGCAGGATGCAGACTCAACAATGCTCCAGAAACTCCGAGGTCTATCCATGCACGTCTTTGATTCTTTATTGGCAGTCCTATGATCTCGTGATAGAATTCAAGTGATTTGTCGATGTCTTTTACTGCTAGTATGACGTTTCCAACTCGTTTAATATTCATGTGTATACTGTGTGATAAGCTCTTTAAATCCATTTTGATTTGATGTTAATTATGTGGGGTCCCAAAACAAGTTCACCCCTATATCCAAATAATTTGTGAGCATGAGGTGTGTTATTATCATCACCATATGTTGAGGTACCAACATTATTTTATTTTTGACTCTTTTGTGTTTTTTCTGATAATCTATTCTACTATGAACTGATCCGGCTTATCCACAATTCTAAATTTCTGATTTCTGATATAACGCCACCGGGGGCTTTTGTGTCGATGCGTACGACGCGTATTGTATTTGTTTGTGATTCGCACATTTTCATTTGTGTGAATCAAACTCATTGGACACAATAATGAAATCACATACTTGTATTTGGTTACACTTGCTTGCATATCGAGTATCGCGCATGTGATACATTTGGCTAGGAGTTATTTTTGAATAATCATATCAGTCATGGATGTTGATTTGCACGCTTTTGAGACTAGTCAATGATACTATGATGATTATGATACTATGATGATTATGATGTTAGATTTGATACAATATCTGTGAACTTTTCAGAAGCGATCGGTTCTATATTCATAATCTTTACATTTTCACTTACATGCTCTGGGGTTTTTTGTCCAACTAGTGGTGCTAGTACTCCGGGTGCAGATCGTATGAACTGTAATGCACGTAGTGATGGAATCAAGTCTTCAAATTCTGGCATGGTTCCCTGTTGTAGTAGCCTTCCTTGCATAAACGGCACGCTTGTAAATATGCCTATTCCAAGTGTGGATGCTGCTTGTAGTATGGACATTGATTTGTCCTGTACTGTCTGATGTTTTGATAATAGAGCTTGGTCATAGTACATATTAAATGGTAACTGTACAAATTTAAACCCATTATTCTTACCTCCGATCTCACGCGCCATATTCACTATTGTTTCAAGTGACAAATATTGAGGATTACCCTTGTCTACTCTAAAGCACTCCCATGTTGCCATTCCATAGTATCTGATCGTGCCCCTTGTACGCTTTTCTTCATACATTCTGATTACCTTTTCTAATTTCTCCATAAACTGTTCATGCGATACATCTTTCATCTGACCCTCTACTGCGTTGTGCAGATATACTAGATCAATACATTCAACGTTTAGATTTTTGAGACTGCGATCTATCTGATCTGAGAGATACTCTGGTGTCATACAGTGATACGATGATGTAATGTCATCTGGTTTTATTATCTGGGTATCTGTATACTCTTGTTTTACATACTCCCAAAAACCCATATTCACATCTGCATCATTTGTGACATAACCTCCCTTTGTACATACAAAGAGTTGCTCGCGTATTGTGGGGTCATCTTGACTCAATTCGTTTATTGCTCTTCCAACTGAGCGTTCTGCCTTTTGAGATCTATAATTTATCGCAGTATCTATAACATTAATTCCTGCATGAATGGATTTGACTACTGCATCTTTGACCATCTCATCTGTCTTATCATCTGCATCCCCTAGGTACGTTCCAATACCCACGTTTGATAATGTTAGTTCTTCAAATGTCTTGTAATTGGTATTTAGCGCTGTTGATTGCTGTGCAAACTTTTTTGTACCCTCTGGTGTGGCATGTCCGGTTATCATACGAATACTCGTCACTTGATAAATTTATAATTTTATCATAATGCTTGTAACTCTCCACATTACACTTTATGCACAAACTTTACCATTTGTGATACAAAATGGTGATTGAACGGCTAATTAGGATATCTTCAACATGCGACTGCTTGTCGTTCATACAATATAAAGAGTAAAATGTACATATTATGTTAATTTGGTATTATATCAAATGTTGCCACAAGCACTCCAACTATAAGCAGCACACCTGTTATGCGGCTAAATAATAACACTTTTGACAAGTGTGGTAATAGTATGTCAGTTGTGCTTGTGTGATGTTTAAACAACCCTCTACCTGCAAGTACAGCCAATGGAATTGTTGCAAGGGTTATCAGTATTGTAAGTGGTAGCGCACCCATCACGACACTTGTGATGATTGCTGCATATGTCACACCTGGAAACACCCAAAACATGCGCGCTGCGCGCCTTTTTCCAAGTACAATGACTAGTGTGCGACGTCCTTTTGACTTGTCTGCTGTATAGTCTGGAAATGATGCTACAAATAACACAAGTGATGATAGTGTGCCTATTGCAATGCTTGCAAGTGTGGCATCTATACTAAATTCTCCATATTGGATGTAAAATGACCCCAACACTATCATACTGCCCTTTACTGCCACAAAAAACTCACCTAGTCCAGAATTGACTATCTTTGTAGAGTAAAAGTAAATTGACAATATTGCAAATCCAAGTATTGCTGCTATAATTACTCCATGTGTTACAACAAAGTACATTCCTATGGCGCCACCAATCAAAAGTGATCCGAGCCCTGCTCTGTACACTGAAGACGGCTTTAGTAGTCCTTCTGGGAGAACCCCTGTCCCTCCACTTATCTTGGTTCTATCTGTGATCGTGTCTATTCCACGTTTATAGTCCCAATAGTCATTGAGCAGGTCCACACTTACATGTAGTGCTATTACTCCTGCAAGTGTTAATACTGCATCAAAAATATCTAGTGTGCCTGTGTGTCTTGATGATATTGCAAATGCTACTATAACTGCAATTACAGATGCGAGTAAAAAACGAACTCGTATTACACGCAACCATACTGATATGGACATGATAATGATGATGTATAATACATAATAATATTTCTACCATTTGTGTCAAATGACAGCATCAATATCTGTATAATTTTTAGATCTATCAATTACATTTGATATAATTATAAATGAAAAAGTAATTTTACACAAAGTACGTATTTTAATACCAATGAGTATAATCATACCAGTGACTCGTCGTTTACCTCAATTGGCTTTCTACCCATAAAACCATTGTCCATATCATGCCAGAACTTTATCTCCGTTTCTCCAAACTTCCAGCACAACCATACGTCTTTATCAAACCGCTTTGAGGGAAAGTCAACTAGTCCCTCATCAAGTCCTTTAAGTGAGACGCCCATTGACTCTATTAATTCAATTGTATGATATAGTCTAGTGACAGCTGAGTTTAATTTTTGTTTCAACTCTATGTATGTTTTCAGTGGGTTGAGATGTCTATTGTCACTGTATGTTTCGCTTTGAGCAATACTTGCATCTGTCATTATTACCTGAATTCTTTTCTCTATCATTGTAATTTCGTTGCGTATCTCAAGTGCTTTTTTAAATTTTTCATTGATCTCTGGCAGTGTTGCATTTGCCTCTGAAATGGTAAAATATTTGAACATGTTTAATGTTGAATTTGCGGTGTTAAAAATCTTGTATCGTATGTGTATTAGTTTTAAACTACTGTAGGTTGTATTACATGTGAACCAAGATCTTTGGATGCAATAATGAAATCACATACATGTATTGGTCACATTTCTGTTTGTATATTGAGTATCGTACATGTGGTGCATCTGCATGAGTAATTTTTGAATGATTACATCAGTCATAAAGATTGATTCACACTATATTAAATCATATTTTTTGATTTGTTTAATATATGGTGAATTATTCTTTACAAATGATATTTTACAACACTGGAATTGAAAAATCAAATTGTTGAAAACTACATGTGTCGTTCTAATTATAATCTGTCTATTTAATATTACATGTATAAATATGATGTAATTTCTTATCTCTATATTTTCAATTACTGCCCATCATCATCATCACCATATAATATTACTTGAACAACATGTGGTTTTTATAAAAATAAAGTGATATTAATATGGCACATATTTTTATCATTATTATGCAAAAAATAAAGTGCTCACACATACTAGTTGAAAAACAGACTCAGGCACTCTCTGTTCTTGAGCGACTCGAATCTGGTGAAAAATTTGGCAAGATTGCAAAAGAGGTCTCAATTGATACTCCAAGTGCAAAACGAGATGGGAATCTAGGATATTTTACACGTGGCAAGATGGTAAAAAAGTTCGAAGATGTAGCATTTGCTTTACAAGTAGGACAAATATCAGAACCAGTAAAGACTGAATATGGGTATCATATTATAAAACGAACATCATAAATGGACATTACGCATTGATTACACATTTGATCAAATTTCAATGCAACAGTGTTTCAAATAAAGAATCAAAAATTCCATAGTAGACAAACATTGATGGATCAAGAACAACAAATGTATACATGAAAGATCAAAATATTTAGAATTACTGTTCTAATCACTAAACACATGCACCATACAGTCACATTCTTTGATCACATATTACATAAACGAGTCAAGTTTTGCACTTTTTTGTTGTTCACTAGCATCTTCACTACTTGCTACATCATCATAACTGTCATTGCTGATACCCTCATTATCGGTGTCATCTCCTCGATTTATCTCCAAAAGATCTGACATTGTACCACCCATCGACTTTGCAGTCTTTATCTTTCTCTTTCCTATCCAATAATATGCCTCATCTATGGTCCCTTTTGCAATCAATACTATCAACCTGCCGTCTGCTTTGCGTCCTGTTCTTCCTCGACGCTGAACATATCTAATGGAACTTGGAACGTTGTCATAAAATATTACATGATTTACCTCTGCAATGTCTAATCCTTCTTCTCCTACTCTAGTTGCTACCATTATGCGAAACTCGTCGTCTCTAAAACGTCTTACAGTATCGACTTGCTCTTTTTGTTTTAGACCTGTCTTACCTGCCTTACCTATCAATTTACCTGATTTGATTCCTATATTGTCTAGTGTCTCACATATCATATCAACAGAGTCCCTATAACTAGTAAATATCAAGACCTTGCCACTTATTCCTTTGATCAGCTCTACGAGCTTTGAAATTTTAGGATGTTCTTTACCATTTTGTTGCATATGTTGTGCAAGTGAGACTGCTTGTGTAAAGTTCGGGTCGACTTCAAATAACTCCCTTATACCTACACCTTTTTTGGCACGTGCGCGTTGGCAGAACTTTAAAAATGGTGCAACACCGTGCGCCTCTAGTATACTTTGTGCATAATGTATCCTGATTGCTGTAAATAGTGGTGTTGCCGCAGCTCGCTTGTGATCTAGTACGTAATCTCGTAACCGCAACAAGCTTGAAAGAGATGGATTATCATCCACACTTATTTTGTAACTGCGCATTATATCACATCTAAGTTTCAAAGCATTATGCAAAAGATTTTGTATTTTTTTGAGTTCTGGTGTTAAATCTACTCTGAACCACTCTGTCTCTGTTTTCTGTATATATGGTATGACATCAGGACTTGACTCGCTGCGCTCTGCAACACTTGCAATGTATAGCCTTGATATTATCTCAGTTGCCTTTTCAATGTCACTTGGAAGCGTTGCTGTCATTCCTAGTATGCGCGGTGACGTCGCCTCTAGCGCACTTGCTATTGCAGAGTATGCGTAATCACCTGTTGTACGATGTGCCTCATCAAATATCACCAATCCAAACATATCTGGAGTTATTATTTCACGACTCAAATCATTTTTAGTAATCTCTGGTGTTGCACATATTACACTTGCATTCCATAATCTTTTACGTGCAGATATGGAATCCCCACCAGTCACTAGTGATATGTCATCTATTGTAAGTGCATTTTGTAAAAATGTGTAATGCTGATTTACAAGTACACGTGTGGGTGCTAAAAATAACACTGCACCAAATGACACATCCTCTGTTATGTTTGTCATATGTGATGCAATCACTTGTAGCGCAATTGCAGTTTTACCTAGACCTGTTGGAAGTACTATTATGCAGTTCTCTTTTGATGCTTGTGCTGCCATATCTGTCTGATATTTTCTATACTCTATGGTATTTTTGGCCACATACTTCATCTCGACGTATGATACCATGACAGGAAATTTTTGATGGTAGTTTTATCTTTTATGATTATGTTTTGGCAACTGTTTGTTCATCTCCCAAATTTAGGCACAGATTTATCGCCTCACGTATGGCACAAACGGGAGGTTGAGCGGTTACAGTGATTGTTCATGACGTTGAGTGTCAAATATGATGTATAATTTGTACAAAATTCAAATTATCAATTTAATGATCGAAAAATAAAATAATCTAATGTATGGTGAGCTTTATGACAAATCTGCTTTTTGTTGCGTTATACATAAAACCCCACTTATCATACACTATTCATGTCTAAGCATTTTGAAAGACCTAGTTGGGATGAATATTTTATGCTACAAGCAGAGCTTGCAAAACTACGCTCAAATTGCATCACACGTAAAGTGGGGGCTGTAATTGTAAGGAATCACCGTCAGATTGCAACAGGCTATAACGGAACACCGCCTGGAATTAAAAATTGCTACGAAGGTGGTTGTGAGAGATGTATGCGACGCATGAAAAATGAGATACCCTCGGGTGCTTGTCTGGACAAATGTATGTGCAATCATGCAGAGGCAAATGCAATAATGCATTGTGCCCTACTGGGTATAGAGACATTATCTGCAAAAGATACTACATTATACACAACTTATGTGCCGTGTTTAGAGTGCACTAAAATGGCAATTACAGTAGGAATTAGGAGATTTGTGTGTCTTGCTGATTATACTCAGGATGCCAGTCACCTGACACGTGAGGCATCTGTTGTAGTAGAAAAGATGGATCGCTCTTTACTTTTAAAATGGATAAAAGAACTTGCCTCACCCATATAGTTTCTAAGCTTATAACTGTCTCATCACAACGATATATGTGAGAGTAGACCTAGGTGAGTCAAAGAACCCTGATAATATGCCCGTATCTATGCTGGTATCTGCTGTATATGATGGTGCGGCAAAAAAGGCACTGTTAAAGTTTTATGATCCTGACTCTAAGCTATTATATCTGTGGTGGGATGAAACTGCGCACAAGCCATATTGTTATTCTAAACTGACACCTAATGAACTCGGATTTATAGAGTCACGAAAAGATGTATTTGAAGTCAAACAGGTAAAAAAACATAGTCTTATTGATGATGCATCATGTACACTAACAAAAATTACCACATTTGATCCACTCTCAATTGGTGGTAAATCATACGGAGACAACTCTGAGCGTAGTATACGTGATATAATTGACACGTGGGAGTCTGATATTAAATATTATGAGACATATGTCTATGACCGACAGATGATTGTCGGCAGGTATTACAAGGTCGAATCTGGCATCCTGTCACCTGTTAACGTTGAGATATCCGATGAAGTCAACTTGGCACTAAAGAGTCTGCTATGGGATCATGTGGACAGTGAGAGTATGGTGGATGCTGATGAGTTTCGTAAATGCATCTCTGACTGGGCCGAACTGCTCAATCAACCAATCCCTCAGATAAAACGACTCAGTGTAGATATAGAGGTAGAGTCGCCTAGTGGAAGACTACCTGATGCAAAAGTTGCAGACAACATCATAACTGCAGTGGGATTTGCAGGATCTAATGGTTTTGGAACCGTTCTAGTTCTAAAGACCAAAGATACACCGCAAGGAGTAAACGAACTTGATCCTACAACAATTAATGTAAAATTTTACGAGCCTGATTGTGAGGTACAGATGATAAAAGATGCATTTGAAATTATAAGTTCATACCCATTTGTACTCACATACAATGGAGATGACTTTGATCTGCCATATCTGTATAATAGAGCCGAGCGTCTTGGTATCAAAAAAGATGATAATCCATTATACATGATGAAAGATGCTGCATCTCTTAAACAAGGTGTGCATATAGATCTCTACAAAACAATGTCAAATAGATCATTTCAGATATATGCATTTGGTTTCAAATACACTGACTTTTCACTAAATAGTGTCTCAAAGGCATTGTTGGGAAAAGAGAAGATTGATTATGGGTTAAAGTTTGATGAAATGACATTATACCAGACTGCCAATTATTGCTATCATGATGCATTACTCACATATGAGTTGACTAGTTTTAATGGTGATATATTGATGAATCTGCTTGTCATCATATCCCGGATAGGCCGCATGCCAATTGATGATATTGCAAGGCTTGGTGTATCACAATGGATCAGGAGTTTGTTATACTATGAACACCGTATACGTGACTGTATTATACCGCGTAAAGACGAGCTTGCAAAACGTACTGAAGATGTCACGTCTGATGCTGTAATCAAAGACAAAAAGTATAGGGGTGGGTTGGTAGTTGAGCCTCAAAGTGGTGTTCACTTTAATGTAGTTGTGATGGACTTTGCAAGTCTATACCCGAGTATCATAAAGGTACGTAACTTGTCATATGAGACTGTTAGGTGCACTCATGAAGAATGTAAAAAAAATGTCATTCCACAAACAAAACATTGGTCCTGCTCAAAACAAAATGGTATTACATCTATGATAATTGGCTCGTTGCGTGACTTGCGTGTCAATTATTACAAAAGCCTCTCAAAAAAAGAGACTCTGAGTGATGATCAACGTCAACAATACACTGCAGTCAGTCAAGCACTCAAAGTCATACTGAATGCAAGCTATGGTGTGATGGGAGCTGAAATATTCCCGTTGTACTTTTTACCTGCTGCTGAGGCCACCACTGCAATTGGCAGACATACTATACTAGAGACCATAAAAAAGTGCAAAGAACGTAGCATTGATGTGTTGTATGGGGATACTGATTCACTGTTTATCAAAAATCCTACCAAAGATCAAATTACATATATCATTAATCAGGCAAAAGCCGATCATGGCGTTGACTTGGAGATTGACAAAGAGTATCGATATTGTGTTTTGAGTAATAGAAAGAAGAACTATTTGGGGGTCTCAAAATCAGGCAAGGTGGATGTAAAGGGGCTTACTGGTAAAAAGTCACACACACCGCCATTTATCAAGAAACTATTTGCAGATGTGATTGGTGTTTTATCTACTGTTAAAAACCCTGAAGAGTTTGAGCATGCAAAAAATGAAATCTCTATAATGATTAGAAAATATGGTGAGCAGGTTCAAAATTTAGAGATACCACTTGAGGATATGGCATTTAGTATGATGCTCAGCAAGTCTCCTGCAGAGTACATTAAAACGCAGCCTCAGCACATACGTGCTGCAAGACAACTTGAAGGCATAAAGGAGTTGAAACGTGGGGACAGGGTCTATTTTTTAAAAACTATTGGAAAACCTGGTGTGAGGCCACTTGAGATAGCACGAAAAAGTGAGATTGATATTACCAAATATATGGAATTTTTAGAGTCGACACTTGAGCAAGTCACTTCTACTATGGATTTGGACTTTGATGCTATATTAAAAAAACCAAAACAAGTTGGATTGGATCAGTTCTTTTGGGGCTGAGTATATGGTTGAGCACCATTTTTTTGTTGACAGCTTTATACTGCATATAATTGGAATTTTGGCAGGTATTTTTATCCTTGCTGGGTGGGCCGAGCAGATATACAAAGGGTACAAGACAAAGCATCTGCAAGATGTCTCAACATATTTGATTATATTTATAGGAGCTGGTGCTGCTTTGTGGACCATATATGGTGTATTTTTAAATGATGTATTTATTATTGGAACTAATGTGGCAGCTATTGTATTGATGGGTATAGTTTTAGCTATGCAAAAGAAATATGCAAACCAATCTAATAATATGTGATGTTTGGTTTTATAATTGTGTGTGTTGTATATGATGTGTATTGTTAATATATATATATTTTAATATATATGTTATTAATATATATGTTATTAATATGTATGTTATTAATGTGTATGTTATTAATGTGTATTTTAATATGTATGTTATTATTTTTTAATATATTTTTTAAATACTCTCATAGTTAAAATTATATGAAAAACACACTGGATAAAATCGATAATGTGCGATATAATTCAACAAAAATACAAAACAGATTATGTATGAAAATGAATATTTAAATATGTGATACATCTTGTAATCAGAAATGAACGCGTCCTGTAGATTTTATACTCTTGTGATATGTACATCCAATTGTATTGTTTGGAACACTCATTATGTTTACATACTGATCTATGACTTGTTTAAGTTGAACTATATTCACAGTAAATCATTTCTGGTTCGTTTGAGTGCCAATTTTCATAAAAACTCATATAAATTAATTACAAGTGTATCATATATCATACATATTAAATAACAGTTGATTTGAATTAAAAAAGTTGTTTGTCATAAATTGTAAAAACTATCCCCAAATCTCAACTATACCTAGACTCAAAAGATTGATTACATCTGCTGCAAAATCATCTGCTAAATATGACATTATGATCGGTATTGCGCCTCCTACACATCTACTGAGCACTGCAACATCATATATCAAAGATGAAAAATTTGATACTAGTAAAATACTTGTTTTGTCTCAACACGTTGATTGTCATGATGCAGGTAGCACCACTGGATATGTGATCGCAGAATTGTTAAAAAATATAGGTGTTGCAGGTTGCATTGTCAATCACAGCGAGCATCGTATCAAGCCTAGTGAGATAAAATGTGTGATTGACAAACTCTCAAAATTACGCCTGCTCTCTGTGTTATGTGTTCGCAACATTAGAGAAGCAAAGACGTATGCTACTCAGATCCGTCCTGATTATGTGGCAATTGAGCCTCCTGAGCTCATAGGATCTGGCATGGCAGTATCTACACATAGACCAGAATTGATATCGCGTGCTGCAGATGCAATACGTGGCTCTACATCACAATTGTTGTGCGGTGCTGGAATCATATCTGGAACTGATGTTGCAAAGGCAATCGAACTGGGCTCAAATGGAATATTGGTTGCAAGTGGCATAATTAAAAAAGATACAAAATGGAGCAGTGCTATATCTGATCTTGCAAAACCTCTTGCCAACTACTAGTAGAGATCATTTTGGATTGAGTAATACACGAATTACCAAGAGTGCAAACTGATTACCCTTGTATTAAAAAACAAGATCCAATTTTAGATCTCATATCAACTGTTTTTGTGTTATCTTTGTTTGTATTGGTGCAAGCCCATTGAGAACACACAGTCAACTAGTACCAAGAGTCATGGCTTGCACAAAACACCTGCAAACCAATTATAATCTAGAACACTTTGAGATAGATATACACATCTAGTCTTAAGTGAGAGTCTACATGCAGTGCCATTTACAACAGCGCATAGTTGGATAAAGCAATGTACTGGGGGATAGATTGAGTGAGAGTCTACATACGGTGCCATTTACAACTTTAGATTCGTATGGCAATTGGTTTAATACACCCTTCATAGACGTATTCATTACAATGAATAAAGAGATATATGCATTTGAAGAAGGTAGCGGGCAGGATCGTAAACTGTTAGGTGGCAAAGGTGCTGGCCTATGTGAGATGACTTCACTACGCCTTCCAGTTCCTCCAGGATTTACGATAACAACCAAAGTGTGTGATGAATATTATAAAAATGGGAGAACATTACCAAATGGCCTTTTAGATAATGTAAAAAAACACATTACAAAGATGGGAAAAAAAACTGGCAAAACTTGGGGCTCTTCTGAGAATCCATTACTTGTATCTGTTAGGTCCGGAGCTGCAATATCGATGCCTGGTATGATGGATACCATACTTAATCTAGGACTTAATGATAACACTGTCAAAGGATTGGCGCAAAAGAGCTCTAATCCTAGATTTGCATGGGACTCGTACAGGCGGTTTGTTCAGTTATTTGGCAAGGTTGTGTTTGGAATTGATGACAAGTTGTTTGATGATGTGATGGATGCAAAAAAGAGATCCCTGAATGCAAAAAATGACTCTGATCTGGATACAGAGTCATTACAACAACTAACCGCATCATTCAAAGATATATGTGCAAAAGAGGGGCATAAATTCCCTACTGATCCTACTGTACAGCTAAAACTTGCAATAACTGCTGTCTTTGATAGCTGGATGGGTGAGCGAGCAAAAGTATATCGTGCAAAAAACCATATCACAAAAGATGTGGCAGCAGGTACTGCTGTCAATGTGGTTGCAATGGTGTTTGGAAATATGGGTGATGACAGTGCTACTGGCGTTGTGTTTACACGAAATCCTGGTGATGGGTCTAGGCAAATTTATGGTGACTATTTGAAAAATGCACAAGGTGAAGATGTGGTTGCAGGTGTCAGGACTGGAAAACATGTAGATGAGATGAAAAAAGAGATGCCAAAGTCATACGAGCAACTTGTAAAGACGTGTAATATGCTAGAGCGTCATTTCAGAGAGCCTCAAGATATAGAATTTACAATAGAGCAAGGGAAATTTTACCTGTTGCAAACACGTAATGCCAAAATGAATGCAACGAGTATGGTACGTACATCAATTGAGATGGTAAATGAAAGGATGATAAACAAAGAAAAAGCCATCACTAGATTAAACGCAGAGCAGTTAGAACAACTATTACATGATATGATTGACCCAACTGAGATGAAAAAGTACGATGAGGTTGCAAAAGGTATTGCCGCATCTCCTGGGGCTGCAAGTGGGGCTGCAATATTTGATGTTAAGCAAGCCACTGAAATGGGAAAGGACGGACAAGATGTCATATTGGTTCGAGAAGAGACAAAGCCTGAGGATGTTCCTGCATTCTTTGAGTCACTAGGAATACTAACTAGCCGCGGTGGCAAATCGTCTCATGCTGCAGTAGTTGCACGGGGGATGGGCAAACCTTGCATCGTTGGATGCTCTAATCTCAAAATTACTGACAACTATTGCGTCACTGCTAGTGGCACAAAGATATCAAAAGGTGATATCATAACAATTGATGGTAGTACTGGTGCTGTATACAAGGGTGCAATACCTACAATAAAACCAAAGATAACTGCTGAGTTTAGACAGATTCTCAATTGGGCAACAAAAGCAAAACGACTTGGTATTCGTGCCAATGCCGATACACCCGAAGCTGCAAAACGAGCACGCGAGTATGGTGCAAATGGTATTGGGTTGTGTAGAACAGAGCGCATGTTCAATCAAAGTGATCGATTAAGCTTGTTTGTTGATATGATAATGGAAAAAGATACAACGCAGCGTGAAATACTGTTAAAGAAACTCGGACGACTTCAAAAAAGTGACTTTGTCAAGATACTTCAAGTCATGCAAGGATATCCAGTCACTATACGATTATTGGACCCTCCACTGCACGAATTTTTACCAGATCCACAAAAACAAGAAGTAGATCTACGCAAATTAACAAATGCACAAAAACGTGACAAGTCCATAAAAAATGATGATATAGAACATGCACGTGCCAAACTTGAGCGTGCAAAGGAACTAGCAGAGGTCAATCCGATGATGGGTCATCGTGGTGTACGTGTTGGTGTGACGTATCCTGAGATATATCGCATGCAGATTCGCGCTGTATTTGAGGCACTTGCCGTATTGACCAAAAAAGGAATAAAAGCACATCCGCAGATCATGATACCTCAAATTAGTAGCATTGATGAGTTGAATCACATCAAAGCGATATATGACGATGTAAAGCGGCAGGTACAAAAGGAAAATAATAATATCAAACTAAAGGTAAACTTTGGTACCATGATCGAAGTAGTTCGAGCTGCTTTGACTGCTGACCAACTTGCCAACACCGCTGAGTTCTTTAGTTTTGGTACTAATGACTTGACTCAGGGAACATTTAGTTTTAGCAGAGAAGATGTAGAAGGCAAGTTTATTCCAGAGTATCTTGACAAGGGACTGTTGGAGCAAAATCCATTTCAGTCAATTGATGAGTTTGGTGTGGGCCGATTGATGAGACATGCAATATCACTTGGTCGTCAAAAATCTAAAAACTTGGAAGTTGGTATATGTGGTGAGCATGGCGGTGACCCACAGTCTGTAATCTTTTGTCATAATGAGCACTTGAACTATGTTAGTGCATCTCCGCACCGTATCCCCATTGCAATTGTAGCTGCTGCGCAGGCAACTATTACACAAAAACACAATGTACATCATAAAACAAAATCAAAAAAGTAAATACTATTATTTTTTGTTAACTGTTTGTTTGAATAATATATGATGATGTAATTAATATGATTATATATTATAAGATGTATTATATGATATATGACTTAATATATTATACAATATAATATATTATATAATATATTATGTAATATATTGTGTAAATTATATGTTTATAAACAAAACATTTGACATTTGTTCTAACATTTGATTATATCTACAACAATTTGGTGTTAAAACACATCAGAGCGCGCATTACTATTGAATAATATACTAAAACTATTTTTCACATAAACAAACAATAGACACCTGTAATTTGTAAATTCATGCTACCTAGAATAGAGTCTATCAAGCAGATGCGACAAAAAATTTCGATCACACAAAAGAAACTTGCAGATATGACCGGTGTTAGCACATCTATGATAAATCAGATAGAATCAGGCCGAACAAAGCCTAGTTATGATACTGCAAGAAAGATATTTGATGCGTTGGCAAAACTAGAGGGACAGACATATTCTAGTTGTGCAGGTGACTTTTGTAGTTTTGATATTATAATGCTTGAGCCGACAGACACCCTTCATGAGGCAGTAAAGACTATGCATCACCATTCTATTAGTCAAATTCCAATATTTGAACATAAAACAAATGTAGTAGGACTCATTACAGAAGACGGTATTGTAAAACATCTCTCAGATGTAGGTGAGTCTGGACTCAAAAAGGCAAAAATATCTGAAAAGATGGATTCTCCACCTCCTATCGTTGATTACAAAACCCCTGCAAACGTACTTGTTCCTTTGATCAGATATTCAAAGTGTATACTTGTCTCAAAAGAATCGAGAATAGTTGGTATAATTACTGCTTCAGATACACTCAAGATTATGGAGTGATGACAAGCAGTTATGGTTAGTGAAAGATATGTTTATTCTTTTGCTAACATCCCTTAGGATCGGCATACTGTGAACATGCAGGAATTAAATTTTCCCCAATATGAGGTCGGACTTGTTTGTCTTTTTTACGGCTTGTTATGATATACAGTATACGTGACAGTTTATGTTTTTACTTGCGTGACTGCATCAAGATCATCTCTGGCAAATCGTAACCATTTCAGTGCCTCTTCCCATGCACATTTGATCGTTCATATAACATTTAATCTCTTTAAAAACTACATAAATCACAATGCCAATTATGTGTAGTTTTCTATCTACCTCATCAGGAATTCGATGATATCTTTACTTGTGGATATATAATCTAACATATATCGTGTTGCCATTTTCACTCTGGATGCTCGCACAGTTCTGTCAGCACACCATATAATGACTTTGGATGTATGAACGTGACTTTGGTTCCTTCGGAACCATCCCTTACATCGCCTAAAAATCTCACATCAGCATCTGTCTTCATTCTACTCACCTCATCATGTATATCCGGTGTTGCTAGTGCCATGTGGTGCAATCCTGGTCCTCTCGTGTCTAGGAATTTTTTAATCGGACTAGTGTCCCTTGTAGGTTGCATCAACTCTATTCTTCCATTATCCATGCGAATTATTGCTACTTTGACACCTTCTGATTCTACTGTTTCATATTCTACTGTCTTTGCGCCGAGAGCCTTTTTGTATACTTGGGCCGCTGCCTCTACATCATTTACTGCAATTGCTATATGATCTATTTTCATCATTGTCATATTTATTAGAACACCTCCTTTGGCTCATATTTGCCAAATACGTCTCTAAACACATTACTTATCTCACCTGTTGTTGCATATGCTTTTGCCGCATTGATGATATGTGGCATCAGATTCTCATCTGGTTTTGTCGCAGCTATATCTGATAACCTTACTAGTGCCTTTGAGCACTTGTTTGCATCTCGTGATGCACGTAATTCTTTTAGTGCCTTTTTTTGCTGTCGTTCTACTTTGTTTCCTATTCGAAGTAGTTTTGGTTGTTTTTCATCTACATCCTGATACTTGTTGACTCCGACTATTATTCTCTGCAAATCATCTGTCTCTTTTTTAAGTCTGTATGCGTTTTGTCTTATCTCTGATTGGAAGAATCCTCGCTCAATTGCCTTTACAGAGCCTCCCATCTTCCGTATCTTTTTGAGATACCGCCATACATCATCTTCCATTTTGGAACACAAGTCTTCTAAATAGTGTGAGCCTCCCATCGGGTCAACTGTTTTTGTAATACCTGACTCATGTGCCATTATCTGCTGTGTACGTAATGCAATCTTGGCAGACTCTTGTGTTGGAAGCGCTAGTGCTTCGTCACGTGAGTTTGTATGCAGAGATTGTGTACCTCCTAGTACTGCTGCCATTGTCTGAATCGCAACTCGGACTATGTTGTTGTCTGGTTGCTGTGCAGTCAATGATTCTCCGCTTGTCTGGGTGTGAAATTTCAATTGCATTGATTTTGGATTCTTTGCATGAAACATCTCCCGTAGTATGCGTGCATATACTGTACGTGCCACTCGAAACTTTGCTATTTCTTCGAAAAACTCTATTGTACAACAGAAAAAGAATGAAAGTCTGGGTGCAAAATCATCTATACGTAATCCGCGCTCAATGCATGTCTCAATATATGCAATCGCATTTGCAAGTGTAAATGCCACCTCTTGTGTAGCGGTACATCCTGCCTCTCTCATGTGATATCCTGATATTGATACTGGATACCATGATGGTACCTCTTTTGCACAGTATGCGATCATGTCGCCGATTAGCCGCATGGATGGTGCCGGTGGATAAATGTAGGTGTTTCTTGCAATGTATTCTTTTAATATGTCATTTTGAGTGGTACCTCGAAGCTGTGCAGGTGTGAATCCTTGTGATTGACCTACTGTAATATAATATGCTAGTAGTGTGGATGCTGTAGAGTTTATCGTCATTGATGTGCTGACCTTGCCAAGTGGAATGCCATCGAATGCTTGATGCATATCTTTGATTGATGTAATTGATACTCCAACCTTACCAACTTCACCTTCTGCTTGTGGTGCATCAGAGTCATACCCTATCTGAGTTGGCAAGTCAAAGGCCATGCTGAGTCCTGTCTGTCCCTTTTCAAGCATAAACTTGAAACGCTCATTTGTAAGTTTGGCATCTCCGAACCCAGAGTACTGTCGCATAGTCCAGAATCTATCACGGTACATTCCTTCATGTATGCCACGTGTGAATGGATATTTACCTGCGTCTGGTACTGTATATTTTTTTGTATTATTGTGTTTGTATATGCGCTTTACCTCAAAATTAGAATCAGTGAATATCTCTTTTTTTTGCGTCTTGTCATCACTTGCATTTTTGGATACCATTGTATGTGCCACATATCACATATTTAAAAATCTAAAAAATGACACGATTAATCATGTTTTGTGCTACTTGAGTGCACTGGATATGAATTTTTAAAAGATCGTGTTTAGGTGTTGTTTTTTGTTATTATGATAAACAGGCCGTTTGAATAGTTGATGGTCATTGACATTTAATTATTGGGTGATTTTTTTGGGATTACATACACTAGTATACTTCTCTGCGCGCGGTGATTGATATGACTGACATCATCATACTCCTTTTTGTTTTTGCATTCGTGATCGCAGCGCTTGCGGTGATCATGTTCAAACAGAACCAAAAGATCGAGCGCGCAAACGCAGATAAACACCAAGCCCTTGTAGCACAACGGCAACAATATGAAACAAAACACAAGCAAGCATTAAAGGCACAACGAAGCATCACGAAAGGACAGATAACAGAACACATGTTGCCTGTCATGAAAGAATTCCGCGACAAGCACAACTTGAATGACGCGCGCTTTGTGGGCAAACCCATAGACTACATAGTATTTGATGGGCTGGCGGATGGCACAGATGTAACGGTTACGTTTGTAGAGTGCAAGACAGGCAAGTCACAACTGAACGCGAACGAAAGGTCCGTACGGGATGCGATCGACAACAAGCGCGTAAAGTGGGAAATCATACGCATAGACGGCTAGCAACAGACACACTCTCTCTCTTTTTTTGATCAGTATATTTATCGATATAATCCCCTTTTTTCAGGTTTTATTACTTTGATTGTTGATGTATTTTCTGGACTGGCATATTGTTATTGTGGGCATCTTTTTAAAATGTTGAACTAAAAACAAGTATCTTTGTTATGGTGTTTGCGTGTGTGTGTACAATGAGATAACATATTTAGAAAAATTATGTGATCTATACGATCTATGTCAACAAAGTTACTGATTAAATACAAAGTGTATGGTGATGGTAAATGGAAAATATTCATTGGCAACAATACATGTTTAACATATTGGGTCGAGATGATGATCAACTGTCAATTCCTTGTTATGTGACTGTGTTTGTATAATACAGATATTATTGGTATTGTCATCATATGTATTTCTGAACTATCTGTGGTAGTGAGAAAGGAAAAAAGACAAAAGGAGAAGAAAAGTAAAAATAAAGCCTATACGAGGAAGCGTCCAAATTACCAACAATTATGACAATAATTTTTTTACATCATAACTTCTTTTTACCTGATATTACATACTGTAACCATGGATAAGACGATTGAAAAATATGGTGCCATGTTTGTATTAGATACAAATGTTGTAATTCGTGCCTGTGAAGACAAAGCTTTTGCGCAGCATGTCAGGGCGTGTATGGGAGCAAACACATCTGAGATTGTAATAAACTCCAAAGTAGAGTCAGAACTGATGCGAAATGGACTTTCTATGGACATTGTACCTGTAATACTAAAAGCCAATCTTAATGTTGATGATATACAATATCGCGTTATATCTGATAAAGAACATAATGGTGCCAAATGGCTTGAGCAGAGACATAAAACATTGCATCGAGGTGACAGTGACATTTTGGCATTTGCACATACTCACGGGTTTGTGCTACTCACATGCGATACGGGGTTGATAAAAGCAGCACGTGATGTGGGGGTAAAATGCATCAACCCTGATACTAGAAAACGTCACAAGTCTCTTTAAGATTATCTAAATTCAAAATTATGAATTTGATATAATCATATGTTATGTAATGTCCATTTAAAGACACACTGTTTATTTTTACCAATTATAACATATCAATAATGCATTTGTCGCAGATTATTTTAACAGAGATTTTGTTATATAATCACTTACATTAAATGGATTGGACTTACACAACACAAGCCTGTCTATGTATTTTTGAACCGATTTATCAGAGCCAAACATTTCATCGAGTTTTATACGTGCATTTGAGATTACCATATCATACACTTCTGATTTTAGTCGCAGACGTCTCTTTGATTCTGTGTATTGTTCTTTTGATTTTACATCTTTTGCTATTTTCATGAGTGTCTTTGCAAATTTTGTTATAGTGGTGTTTTGTTTTATTGATGTTTTTAGTACGATTTTAGATGTAGTGTTGTTATGTGATTGTGTAGTGCTATTGTTTTTAGAATGTGTGCTTTTTTTATTTGCATCATTTTGTATGTCTATCTGCTCTGCTACAAAGTCACGAATTGCATCATATAATTTATCTGCTCCTGTCAAATCTGACTTGTTGACCACATAGATGTCACCAATTTCTGTCAGTCCTGCTTTTATTGCTTGTATACTGTCCCCTGTATGGGGGTTGAACACTACAGTTGTAATGTCTACAATCTTTGATATGTCTACTTCTGTCTGTCCTGCCCCGACACTTTCGATTATAATTGGATCAAATCCTGCATACTCGAGTATTCGTATACTGTTTCTCAAAGATGCTGATACTGCTCCTGTAGCACCTCTTGATGCGATGCTTCTGATGTATGTTCCTGTGTCTGCTGATTCTGTCATTCTGACACGATCCCCTAGTATGGCTCCTCCTGTAATGTGACTGGTTGGATCTATTGCTAATACTGCAGGTGTTGTACCCATACGATTCAAAGCTACTACTGTCTTGTTGATCAATGAACTTTTACCTGCGCCTGCCGGACCTGTTATGCCTATTATTGTAGAATCTGTAGTCTTTGCAAATATTTTTTTGGCTAATTTACGTGCGTCTGTAGGATTGTTCTCAATTATTGTAATTGCTTTTGCAACTGCTCCGCGTTTGCCTTTTTTAAGATCGTTTAATAGTTTTGTTATATCCATGACATATCATTGCATAGAGTAGAATAAAACTTGTAAGATTACTTGTAATTAGATGTGTTAGTGTTTTGCACTCTCTCTGCGTGTGTGTATTTAGTTGATGGTTCGTTTATGACTGGTATGTTTGTGAATAGTATGTTTCTGAATGGTATGTTTCTGACTGGTGTTGTGTGAGTTGAACAATTTTAATAAAGATATTTGTAAGATGTGCCCATCATATCATCATGACACTTGTGGATGTTGCAAAGACTGCTGTTGGACTCAAAGACGTAAAGCGCTCTGGATGGATCAAAAGACTATCTATTGCAGACGGTGAATCTGTTGCAGATCATTCCTACTCTACTACTATCATAAGCATGTTGTTATCTGACAGTTTAAATCTTGACTCGGAGCGTGTGATGAAGATGGCACTCTTGCATGACTTGGCAGAGTCTAAGATTGGCGATATAATTCCAGGCCAGATATCAGATGCACTAAAGGAGAAAATTGAAACTAGTGCATTCTTTGAGATTGTATCTCTACTACCTGATAATTTAAAGTCTCAATATGTTTCAATTTGGCAAGAATTTTGCGCAGGCAAAACTACTGAATCTCAGATAGTAAGACAAGCAGATAAACTTGAAATGTCTCTTCAAGCAGTCACATACAAAAACAAAGGACTAGCAACTGCAAAAGAGATTGAGATATTCTTAAACGCAACAGACAAAGTGATAACAGATGATACTGCAAGGGACTTTTTTACTAAACTTGTCAACTAGATCAAATACAATGTCTCACATCTTTGAATCATTTTTGAGTTAAACGTGTATTGTTATATTGTTTTTAGATTTGATTTACTATCCATTACATAGAATTTTAAACTGTTCACGCGTATATGATACATGGTCTCGCGCGCTCAAGTTCTGATACCCATATCTATTGCAGCCATTATCGTTGGTGTGGCGGGTATATACTCTATTCCTCAAGAAAGCAAGCTTGAGACTGTAAAGTTTCCAATGGGTATGATAAAGGTAGATGATATCATACTAGAGGTACAAATAGCAGAAACTGAACCGCAACGTGTACGCGGTTTGATGTTTCAAGAACAAATGCCGTATGATGAGGGCATGATATTTGTGTTCCCTGAGCAGGGTTCGTACTCACTCTGGATGCTTAATATGCAGTTTGCACTTGATATGATATGGTTCGATGAGTTTGGCAATGTGGTGCACATTGAGACTGATGTACCTCCATGTAAAACGGCATTAGAGATTACTACCTGTCAGAGTATTATCCCTGATGGAATGGCCACATATATCTTGGAAGTGACTGCTGGATTTGTCGATATGTATAACATCACACCTGACTCTAAACTAGAGATAATCTCAATTTAAATTAACACGTTACATAATTCCTTGACATCTGAGTAAAACAAAATATCATGTATGTATGGCAGACTTGTAGCATAGATACAAGGCATCTTAGATAACATGTGATTACTTGATTCGTGACAATTCTGACTGAGATGCCATCAATTCCAATTATGTATTTCTGTATCTGTACGCAATTTACAACATACATGGGACTTGCCTGCATCAAATGTCATACAAATTTCTCTGCCCATCAGTAGCATCACATTGTAGGTAAATATCGTATTGTTGATCTCTTGAATTGTATTTTGATTTTTTTTTGCCTTGTCCGAATCACAAAGATTATTTTAAGTGCTAATATAACAATCTCCGCAATACACTATGTGCAATGCCTTGGCCCATTTTTCCCACTTTCTGTGGTTTTTCATATTTGGGTTCAAGGTATTAGAAAAGCTTGTGGTAATTATCTGCAGGGGTGTGACTTTTGGGTAAAGCATTCAGAAATTATACAACACATTAATTTAAGGTAATACGTAACTATCTGGACCTGATTTTTTGGATAATTTGAACATTTAATTACACATTAAATGATCTTTTTATGTAATGGGTCTGAAATGACTTGAATACTTGACTCTATCTTTGAAATATCTTTAACCAGAATATCTGTCAAGAGATCAAACAAATTTTCATCTTTGTGATTGTACCTAAACTCGATATACTTGCGATATAATGGGACATGTGTTTTTGGAACACCATGATATGCATACAGAAAATTTTTGGCAAACTCCAAAAACCTTCAATACAGTTTATGTACACATCATCTCTAACATATTCATCCCTACTATGAGTCACCACTTGATGTGTACTGAGCCCATCAAGTGTGCCGTATGTAGTATGTTCATCTGCACAGTACAAAGAATCTGACATAGTATGCTTTTCAATTATGGGTCTGAGTGTTTTTTGCTTTCAATTAGGCATAATAAATGTGCAAATTAGTCCATTTTTAGAATGTGTGCCAAAGACGAGTGTTTTTCCTGCAGCTCCCACACCCCGTTTTCCTTTTCGATTACCTCCAAACATTGCCTCATCCAATTCTACTTTACCACCAAAGACGAGTTTTGAAGATGTGTCATATATGGCCTGTCTGAATAACATGAATGTTTGCTCAATGGTACAAAGGTATGAACCAAGCTCTTTGAATACAATAATAAAATCACATATCTGTATTTGGTTATATCCTTACTTGAATATAGAATTCTGCATTTGTGCGATGCTTGACTCGGTACTATTTTTTAATGACCATATCAGTCATAGAGCTTGGTTCACACGAATTTTCTTTTCATATTTTATTTTTAATTGAATACATGCATCATCTGCTTTGTCTGGTCTTTTTTGACTCATGGTGTTGGTAAAGAGCTTTGATCATATATGTGTATTTATTGTTTCCACTGATTTAGATAGATTAATTTAAGTATAAAAAAATATTATCGTAAAACCTCAAAATCTAAATTATTTTATTTATTCATATTCAAATTTTAAATGAATATATCCGTCAGGAAGGTTGGTTCAGATGATTTTTATAGTACGTTGGAGTCGCAGTTGTATGACTATTTCATTAATTAGACAGCTGCGCGTCAAGCAGAGATCTGTTCCCTCTCAATCCCCCCCCCTCTCACACCCCACTCCATCATTCTAACGCGCAACATCACCTTTTTACAATAATAACGCCTCTTTTACTTGCCGGAATTATAATCACAATAGTTGCAGCCGTTCCGGCAGCTGACTGGGCCGGCGCCGGCCACGGTTATGCCGTCCCCCCAATCCCCGACGACCTGAACAGGGCGGCCGTCACGTTCAACTCGCCCTCGGGCGGTGGCACCCTGATAGGGACCGTGACGCTCGAGCGCCCCGCCACCAAGCAGATGAAGTTCGCAGCCGAGATACGCGAGTGTGTTGTGGACCTGGGCAACGTCGGCAATATCCCACTCCGGTCGGCTAACATGTGCGGCAGCGACGCGCGCGCCAGCCTGGACCCCAACGACGCGGGGCGCGACTTTTCGCGCAACGTAATCTGGACGGACTCCACCAAGAGCACCGTAGCATACTACTATATCCCGACGTACAGGACGATAACCATAGAGAAGGGCCAACAGACCGCCGACGCTACGTGGCAGACGCACAACGACGGCACGTCAAACACGCAGTCGTTCACGGTGGCGGTCACGCCCCTCACCGGGGGCCCCGTGTACGCACACCACTGGGTGGATCCGGCGAGGCCGCCGGCCGGGACGTTCATGTCCCAGCACCACTGGAAGGCGCAGATAAACCCCCCGGTGGTGACTGTCGGCGCAAGTGGTTCCACCAACGTCGTGGAGGGCACCGAGCTCCAAGTACGATTCACCGCAGCCCCGGCTGCGAACCCGGCGATTCAATTAACCTTCTCCATCTCGGAGACCGGGGACGTTATACACTCTAGCATTGAGGGCATCCGAACCAATATGATCGAGAGCGGTCTTACCTATAGAATTACGACCCAAGGCGACAGCACCGACGAGGTCGACAGCACCGTCACGGTATCGCTGCGCGCGGGGGACGGCTACACCGTGGGCAGCCCGTCCAGCGTCACCTTCACCGTCCGCGACAACGACCCAGGCCCACTGGGCAGCGGCAGCCCCCAGCCCCCCACTACCGTCTCGATAGGCATAGCGGGCGGCGGCGCAGAGGGCGACCCCGTCTCGTTCGGCATCGGCGCGTCCCCCGCGCCCCTGTCGCCTTTGCCAGTCAACGTCACCCTTTCGGGCGCCGGGAACGTACTCAACGCCTCTGACGCGGGCTGGCGCATCGTGGAGATCCCGCCGATCGGCTCGTATACATTGGAGGTTCCGACCATAGATGACGGCGTCATAGACGTCAACAATGTTACGCTCACGATAAACCCAGGCGCCGGCTACACGCCGGGCCAATTTGCAAGCTGGACCGTGGACGTCCAGGACGCCGGGACGACGTCAAGCCTGATGCAGCCGCCCGTGTACGACAAGCTCACCCAGGCTCAGAATCTGACGGCAGTCGCCATAGACCCAGCGCTGGTCGCCAACGTGACCGCGATGGCGTCCCAGGTGCAGCACGGCGCAGACCATGTGGACAGGTGGAACCGCGTTCTAGCTGCCTTTGGTGAGATTGACCACTCAAACCCGATGACCGCAGCAGAGGCCCGCGACAACGCCGAGAAATACAGCAGCCCGCTGTGGCCAAAGATTGCAGACGTGCTGACATTGCTAGATGCGGCGGCAGCAGAACAAGACGGGCCGCAGACGCCGCCGGACGTACCGACTGAGCCGGACGCGCCGCCCGCCATAGACCCTGCGCTGATCAACAACGTCAGGGAGCTGGCGGCACAGACGCAGCACGGCGATGCGCACGTCGACCGCTGGAACCGCGTGCTGGCCGCATTCGGCGAGATTACCCACGACAACCCGATGACCGCAGCAGAGGCGCAAACCAATGCAGAAAAGTACAGCAGCCCACTATGGCCGCAGATTGCAAAAGTACTAACGCAGCTTGAGTCAAGGTAGGTGTTAACCTCGTGCCTAGATTTTCACCATTTGTGTGATTTTTTTTGCCCCACCTGTTCCAAATGCTACAAGTCAGTATTTCGCAATGTGTTTTATATGATTTTATTTGAATAATATGCAATCTCGTTAAACATTGATGATCATACTTGATCAAATTAAATAGAAAATACAATATATGGGGATATTCTAATACCTTTCATCATATATGAAAAATTAGGTACCAAAACATCAATATGAATTAGGACAAGTAAATTATAAAGTTTTACGAAAACGATTCGACGATCTCAGACTAAACATATCAACCAGATATAACAGCAAGTATGGTGTGAATGATTATCTTGGTACACTTGCAACCATATCGTTCAATAACATGTGTGTAAATGCAGCAACGCACAAAAGAAAACGTAATGAGGCTAACTATTTTAGAAAAAGCGAGCGCATAAGCATCCCATCTGAAAATACTGTGCTCAAATGCCTAAAGAGTACAGATCTAGAGCAAGTAAAACAATGGGGTGACGAGAACGTCAAATGTTTAACAATGCCAGAAAATACAACATGCTCAAAAAAGGCCAAGCACTATTGCAATTGATGACTGGATGGGAATATTATGGCAAGGCACTCAAACCTGAGATGCTAAAAACAAAGCACAAAAATGGCACCGCGATTTCATTCGTTTATGACACAGCACAAGTGGGAAATCAAGCAGAACATACCTTTGTTTACACTTTACTTACATTGATATCTAGAACTCAGTCGATTTAGTGACCTGTGATTGCATTTTGGGCAAACTTGCCCTCATGCCCATCTTTTCTTGAGAAAAATGCCTTACTTTTTGTCAAATTATTTACTAAGATTTTTGGATGGTTGTTAGGCACTACCTAGGCGTGAAATTATTTATCAATATGTGCTCTTTCAAGGTCCAAATAGTTACGTTTACCTAATTTAAATGCAAAACGTATTATCTTTGATTTTTAAAACTACCATATGAGAAAGATATTACTTTTACCTCTGTTTCTTGGCATTGCTGCTGCAATAACGTTTGCCGGATTATTAATCACTGATTCAAATTTTACAACACATGATGATGATGATGCATTGTCTGTCACCCAACCATTGAGTGTACCTTTTGATGATGTGGCACAAAAATCTGAGTTGGAAATACCTCCTGCTATATTTACATATTATGATACTGAGAGTGTGTCTGATTCCTTGATGGCATATGGACTACTTTTGTCTGTACCTGTACCTGTAACAGATCATACAATATCAAAGTATTGTACATATTATAATGGCACATCTGAGAAATTTGAGTCTGTTTCGTACTGTACGACAAGTGGAATTTCAGACAAGAATGGTATTACTGTTGGAAATTTTAACTTAGGTGGCGATATATCAAATCCTGTAGTATCAATTACTGTATTGGACCCTGTACTGTCTATTGAGACTGGACACACGATGCCTGCTATGATCTTTGCAGGTGTGATAGAGGGACTTGTATGTGACTGTTGGGCTGAAAAGAAACCTGGCGGATTTACATCTGTATTGGAGTGGATGAGTAAATCAGAGTCGATACTAGTTGAAAATCCTGATAAAACATCACTAAAGTCTACTATAGGTGGTCTTGCAGATGGTGTTACGGTTACACTAGAAGCCACTGCACTATCTAATGGATATCAATGGTCGCTAGTCATATTACAACAGCAACCCCCATCATAACCCCCATCATAATAATGCAATAATGTGCACAATTACATTCATATATGATTCTAACTATATTGATCCTGTTAATACTTGAAACATATCACTCATATGGTAACCACTAGATTATTATCCAATCATTCATTGCATAAATAATGGAAAAGATAAAACAAAAATCTCGTGTACTGTTGTATTACAATCGCTCAAAAAAGTGGCTCGTTACAATAAAAAAAGGTGAACAACTACATACTCACATTGGTGTACTGTCTCATGATGATGCCATTGGAAAAGAGTATGGCATGCGAATTACAACAAACAAGTCAAAATATGTCTATTTGATAAAACCTACTTTGTATGACCATGTTATGAAACTACAACATGGTACACAGATCATCTATCCAAAAGAATTGGGATACATTGTGGCACGCGCCGGTATTGGAAGTGGCCAAAAGATACTAGAGATTGGGACTGGAAGCGGTTCACTAACATCTTTTGTGGCAAATATTGTGAGGCCTCGTGGACATGTGTACTCGTTTGATGTAAATGATGACTTTTTAAAAATTGCACAAAAAAACATAGATCGTGCTGGTGTTGATAAATACGTGACATTGCACAATCTTGATGTAAAAAAACTTGACTTTGATGAAACTGATCCATGCTGTGATAATGATGACTCGATGCCTGTTTGTGATGCAGATTTGGCCATAATTGATTTGGGTGATCCATGGACTGTATTGCCTCAAGTACGAAAAATGCTAAAGGGAAGTGGTTCTTTATTTGCTATATGTCCGACTATGAATCAGTTGGAAAAATTGACAGAAGCTCTAGTTGAAAATGAGTTTACTGATATAGAGTCTACTGAGCAAATAATAAGAAACATTGATGCACGAGTTGGCAAGACACGTCACTCTTTTGATGGGATTGGACACACCACATACTTGTGTTTTGCACGTAAAGTATTTTTTGAAAAAAATACGTTGTGATGACCACTCAACTTTATGTGTATACTAGTTAAAAACTAGATAATCTTTTCGTGATTTTTCGATTTTATTACTGGCGCTCTTATCTCAATTATTAAGTATCTATGAGATATCCCAAGACGTAATAACGGGACTGGTCAAAAAATTGGCCAAAAAAGATGACAAGATTGCAGAACAACAGCAGATCATTGAGAGTATGGAGAGTGAGTTGAGGGTATACAAGGATAGGGTGAACTATGGTGATGATGATGGTGTGTGTGAAAAGATAATGATGCTGACAGTGGAGCAGAAGAAAAAAAAGAACTCGGGCAAAAAAAGACCCGGCGTGAATACCGACGCGCCGTGGTCGTGTATGAGGCGCAAAAAATTGGCTTGATCCCAAGACGGTTGCAGCAGAGACGCAAAAAAAGAAGAAGAAAGCCGGGGGCCCAGAAGGACCACAGAGGTGCGTCGCGCAGGGGAAAAGTTGACAAGACTGTACACATCTAATCCGGATTATGCGACGGGTGTGAAATATTTGATGGGATAAGAGTCAAGACCATTCGCAAGCGCATAATTGACTTGGGCAAACCTAGGCGAACCACAAGTGAAGTGATGTATGTTAAGAATGAGGCTGTGTCCGGAATGCCTCATCCATGTCATCCCGCACGCAGATGACATACATGGTACGTCATTTGGGCCGAGCTTGCGCGCACAAATCCACACATACCGGGACGGACATGCAACAGACGACATCCATAGTCCAGTTTCGTCCCCTACAGGCATAATTGACCAATACGGCTGGCAGGGTTGTCGCCACATGGGTATGAATTTGACCTGATCTGATACCATTTGAGACAATACCAACTCCTCGTAACGTTTAACCGTTACTATACCCACCGTCACACATGACAGATCCGCGCCTGGCAAGATTCATCCAGTTCCTAGAGGATGAGAACTTGGTAAAATTTGACATAGACGGAGAAGGAGAGCGCCAGTTTGAGAACCGGTTCCTGATTCAAAAGTATGTGTTTCTGGCCCAGAAATTCGGGCTTGACCTGCCGTATGACTATGACATTTACACGTGCGGGCCCTACTCCAGTGCCCTTACTAAAACTTACTACAGCATGGCAAGAAACGGGAATGTGTACATGCTGGCCGACAACTCGTCCTTGGGGGCGTCGTTTGACGCGGAGGGATTCCTCAAGGCAATACGCGACAAGGACAAGCTCTGGCTAAGGGCTGCCACCACCCTGATCAGCTGTGGCAAGCGTTACAAAGATCGCGGGGATCTGGTTGAGATTACCAAGTACATAGAAGACGACGAGGAGGACATGCACGTCTCAAAAACATTGTCAGATCTGGAAGCATTACGTATTTTGTAAGTCGTCCCGGATTTAGTCGGGTATTTCTGGATACACACTCAAACAGAGCGCTCTCGTATTTCTTGATCTTCAGGTTCTCCAGCATGTCGTTGTCGCGGGTAAAAAAGAACTTGGAGTCGGGATCGGCCAGCACCTCTGACAGAATCATCGCATCGTTCGGTGTCAGTCGATCATCAAGTTCATGTATGTCCGGCATTATACGCGGCGTATTCATGCGGGTACTCGGGTGAACGGTTACTTTTAAAAAACAACACTTGATGGACAAAAATTTATTATTCTCTGATGTGGCTAGTATATGGAATCGCATAATAGTAATGTTCTAGTAGATGATAATGATACTTTGTCACCTTTGAATGCATCATACGTCAATGATAAAACCATGGCAGATTTTTTACCTGCACGACATACATCATCACGAAAAGGGCAAAACGGTAAAGTGTTAGTTGTCGGTGGCAGTAACATATACCATGGCGCACCTATACTCTCGTCACTTGCTGCCCTCAGATTTTGTGCAGATTTGGTGTACACTGCAGTACCAAAGATGAATGCTGTTGCTACTAGGGCAATATCATCTGACTTGATCGTACTCCCAATGGTAGATGCAAAGTTAACTAGGGGCTCTGTTGCAAAATTACTTGGCATGGTATCAAAACACACTTCTACTACCATACATCATAATCCTACCTCATCAAATCATACTAGCAATGATATGCAAGTTCAAACAAACTCCAATCATTCAACTTTAAACAACGCACAAACCAAATCTACACCACATGGCAGTCTTGATTCTGCTGCAATTGGAATGGGACTTGCAATCCAAGATCGTACTGCATTAATACGACTAGTAGACTCCCTTGTAAAATCTGATGTTCGTCTGGTCTTGGATGCATCTGCATTGGTCCCTGAGATCAAAAACACAATTAAAAATACACGTACAATAGTGACTCCTCATGCTGGTGAATTCCTACACCTGTTTGGCCATACCGTACCGCCAATCTCATCTAATATACAAGAAAGAATAGACATTGTCAGGGATCACGCATTGGATATGGGCATTACCATAATACTAAAGGGCTCAATTGATATAATATCTGATGGCAAGATTACCTACTTGTGTGATGCAGGAACACCTGGAATGACCACTGGTGGAACAGGCGATGTTTTAACAGGTATTGCAGCAGGTGCTCTTGCAATATGTGATGATTCACTAAAAGCAGCAACCGTTGCAGCATATGTGAATGGCAAAGCAGGTGAGATTGTCTCCAAATCTTATAGTTATCATATGATTGCAAGTGATTTAATTGATGCAATACCTGTGGCACTCTCAGGTTTTGATCGCGTGACTACAAAAAAGTAATGCACAGTATAATAAGTCATCTGAATATACACTGTGTTGTGAAACGACAAAAAATAATTAACAAACAGACTAGTAAAGATGATCCAATTAATGCGATAATTAGGCGCGTATCTAAAGGCACTGATGAGATGATATCAAACCTACAGCAATTGATCAGAGAACCTAGCGTATCTGCAAAAGGGCAAGGTCTAGAGAGCTGTGCCAAAACCCTATCTGATATGTTAATTGGTGCTGGATTACACTCTGAGATACTATATCTAAATAAATCTACAAATGCAGCTCCACCAATTGTATATGCTGAGATTCTCTCAAAGACAAACCCTACAAAGACACTCTTATTTTATAATCATTATGATGTGCAACCTGAAGAACCACTTGAGCAGTGGAGATATCCACCGTTTGAGGGTGTCAAAAAAGGCAACAAGGTGTATGGACGCGGGGCCATCGATGACAAGGGTGAGATTGTAGCGCGGCTGTGCGCAGTGAAATCATATGTAAAAGAGATGGGTGGTGACATTCCTTGTAATATCAAATTTTTGATCGAAGGTGAAGAAGAGATAGGAAGTAATCATATAACACAATACATGAAAAAATATCGTAGAAAATTTACATGTGATGCTGTAATATGGGAGTTTGGTTACGTTAGTCCTGATTGTCGTCCTATTGTTGGTCTGGGTATGAAAGGTCTAATGTTCGTAGAGTTGAGTGCACGAGGCCCTGTGAGAGATGCACACTCTAGTTTGGCCGTACTGATCAAAAATCCTGCATGGCGGCTTGTGCAAGCACTACATGCGATACGCAGAGAAACTGACGGGCGTATATTGATTCGTGGCTGGTATGATGATGTCAAAGATCTTTCTGCAACTGATCTAAAACTATTGAGAGCCGAGCCGTTTGATGAGGAACAGTTCAAAAAAGAGTATGGTATACGCGATTTTGTAGGTGGTGTACATGGTATGGCTGCTAAAAAAGCACTAGCTGCAACACCGACATGCAATATTGCAGGTATAATATCTGGATATACTGCTAGTGGTGCCAAGACAGTATTGCCTGCTATTGCAACAGTCAAACTTGACTTTAGATTGGTTCCAGAAATGATTCCTCAAAAGCAGTTTAAGTTACTCAAAAAACATCTCGCATCGACAGGTTTCTCTGATATATGTGCGACCATGCTACATGCTGAATCTGCTGCTAGAACTGATCCTACAAATCTGTTTGTTTGTAATGTTGCAGATGCCGCTGAGTCGTCGTTTCAAGCTACTCCAATACTAAATGTGTCGAATCCTGCAACGGGTCCAATGTATGCGTTTACTCAAGTATTGGGGAATATACCATGTGTGTCAGTTGGTGGCACTCATGTCTACTCTAAGATACACTCGCCAAATGAGTTTGCACGAATCGATCTTTTGAAAAAGACTGCCAAATGTATGTGCTATGTAATAGATAACTTTGGCAGGTTCTCTTCCACGCAAGAAAAACAACTTAAAGACAAAGTGCCGTATTGTTAATATGGACGGTCTCACTACACTGAAAGCCGAGGACAAGTGGCTCCTGGTCATTGTGAACCTGCTTCCGTACGTTGAGGGCAGGACCATGCTACAGAAATTTGGAATGTTGTCATTTTATGAGGTTCTCAAGGATGAGGAGTTTTTTGACGACTGGAGGCCTAGCCATTATGGCGGATACAGTCCCAGACTAGCAAACAGCCTGAAGCGCCTGAAGGCGGACGGTTACGTCCGAGCCGACAAAGTGACTGTCGAGCGCGACTATCAGGTCAACAGGTATTCGTTAACAGAAGCGGGTAGACGCGCAATAGCAGAGTTCGAAACCGATTCGTTGCGGCTTGAAAAAATAAAAACGATTCTGTCTCACTATTTCACTCGGACACTGAATGATCTCTTGGCAGATGTGTATCAAAGATATCCCGAACTGGCGGCCAACAGTAAGATTATTGCAGACGTAAACAGGACTTTGGATCCCAGCTCACGTATGGAACATGAATCCGAGACCGGAATAGGAGAACAGTCAAAAACAACCTGCATGACGATCCCTGCACACCAACATGTACTTGGAGATATAGACTTTAGGGAAAAACTGGCAAAATCCATAGGACTGGACAGAGTCCCGGATCTGGATCCGCAGGCCTTTGATCGTATCCAAGGAATCCTGTCCGAGCACATCGGCACGGATCACTTTGACGCCGTGGAGGCGGTCAGGGAAGTGAGGGATTGTTGAAAAAATCATATCTGGATGCCAACATACTGATTGCCATATCTGTGGGCCCTGACAAGGAACGCGATCAGTTCAAGATGGCCAGAGGGGTGTTGAACGATATCAAAAACGGCGTGATCATTGGAATCGTGTCCTCCTTGGTGTTGATGGAGGTGATCTCCGTCATGCGCAAGCAGAAGGTAAGGAGGTAGTGGGTCATTTGGATTCGATGTCACTCGAGGAGCAATCCAAGTTTGTGTTGCATGAGAAAATTAAAAAAAATATTAAAAAATAAATTTTTGGTGTATATATTAGTGGAGTATCCTTGGAACCTTTCTGATTGCTTGAACAATCGATACTCTTCCAGGACCTGCTACCATGATCAAAAGTGATCCTGCAAGCAGTATGACATCAAACTCGACTCCACGTTCCCCCGTCATACTTGTAGCACCCTTTACGTAGAATATCGCACCGACCATCACTATAGAAATTATCGCACCTGAGAATCTACTAAGCACACCTATAATGAGTAGTATTCCTGGTACTACTTCTGCAAGTGCGATTGGAATCTGTAGTTCTGGTGGAAGACCCATGTTTGGCAAAGCATTTGCAAATCCTGGATTAAATTTACCTATTCCATGCAGTATGAATATAACACCTATAGAAGCCCTGATGCCCATAAAGGCAGCATCATTGAATATTGTGTTTTTGATTCCTGCTGTTCCCATGATTGACAACATACATGTTGCTATAAAAACCATATTGTGTTATTTGTAACTTGAATTGTCCTGTAGGTGGTTTTGCCTTGGCATGTGCGTCTATGCATGATTATGTTGTATGGCGAAATTATGACACCCTCATTTCAACCCCTACAACGTATGCTATGCACCGTGACGTAAAAACCCGATTATTTTATGCCCAATTCACTGAATTGACAACATTACCATCCTACTATACTAATTGCCAAAAATTGACACTAGACCATGTTGTGGCAAACACATGTCACAACTCTATGAGATGACATCATTTTCTGACACCAGAATTGTATACAAATTGATAAATTTGACATTATGAATGATTTACCCAATAATGTGCAAATATAATCATAAAAATAGTCTTGGTAAACCCTTTAATTATCAAGATCTGCCACAAAATACATGTCAATGTACATGCCAGGTGCTACTGCTGTTGGTGTAACGTTTGAAAACGGTATTGTACTTGCAAGTGAGCGGAGGATTGCATTTGGAAACTTTCTTGTAAGCAAGTCTACCCAAAAGACCTTTGAGATTACACCAAAGGTTGGTGCAACATGTGCAGGATTGGTAGCTGACATGCAGATACTCTCATTACAGATATCAGCGTTGGCCAAGATTAGAAAGATGGATATTAAGCGTGATGTTCCGCCAAATACCATTGCCAAGATGATGTCAAACATGATGTATGAGCGCAGGTATTTTCCACTATTAACTCAGGTTATAGTGGGTGGTGTAGTTGGCACGCCCGCATTATATACTTTGGATCCGTTAGGCTCTGTTTTACCTGACAAATATGCTGCTGTAGGAACTGGCGCTGAGATGGCACTAGGTGTCCTTGACCCACAATTTTCAGATAATATGTCACAGGATGATGCTATAGCAATTGTACGTACTGCTATAAACTCTGCATCTCTTAGAGATGCAGCAAGCGGTGATGGGGTTGATATTATGGTAATTACTGGTGACTCTTTGCAGATGCATACTGAACAGTTGAACCTAAAGCCTACAACTGTATAATGACTTTATTTACACGTTTGGACACGGACAATGTCTGTTTGATTTTGTGTTTGTTTATTTGTACGCATACGTGCATAGTTCTATACATGGACGCGATTACGTCAGTAGTTCACAATGTGTTTTATATGATTTTATTTGAATAATCTACAATATAGTTGAACATTACTTTTTTTTGTATCTAGTCTCTAATCTCTTTTGCCATCTCCCAAATGTTATCTGATACGTAATGTAGATTTCTTAATATCTCCCCTCTTGATGCTGACTGTGCCTCATCACTTGACATGAGCGCCTGTCCGATTGCCAGATAGTTTCCCTTTGATTCTTCTCTTATACACACAATGTCATCTTTTTTAAATTTGCCAATCTTTGTAATTCCTGGTCTCATTAAATTGGCTCCTTTGCAGATAAATTTGATTGCACCCATATCGACTATTACATGTGGGATCTTTTCTAACATGTCAGTTTCTGTTAAAAGTGGCAGGTATATTCCATCTTTGGTCCTTGCAATTTTAATTCCTGTACCTGTTAATATGCACTCATTATCATCAATATCATACATTTTGAGATTCTTTATTTTTGGAATTTTGATAATATTATTCCACTTTTCAGATATGTCGTTTAGTGTTATATTTGTCTCACTCTTTGAGATTAGATTTGATTTCATGTATGTCAACTCGGGGAAATTCTCTGTCGTATGTATAACAGATCTCGAAGTATTGCGCTTGCAGTCTCCATACCACCTGCACCACATCCGATAATAGTCTGTGTCCCAGAGTGCTCTGAGGTAAATGATATTGCATTTAGAGTGCCATTGACGCATAAAGGATCGTCTTTTGATATTTCAACTGGCTCTACACTCATATGGTTATTTTTACATGTGGCAGTCATTTTTATCACTTTATCATTTTTGGCTGCTCTTTTGATATCTGCAGACGTGACATTTCTAATACCTGTGCATTTGACATCGGGCATAGTAACCTTCATGTTCATTATCCAGTTTGCTAATATAACTAATTTAGCTGCTGCATCCAGTCCGTCTAGGTCAAGGGATTCGTCTGCCTCTACATATCCTCTTTTACGTGCATCTTGTAGTGCCTCTTTTGGAGACATTCCAGACGTCATACATGATAATATGTAATTTGTCGTGCCGTTTAATATACCACTAAATGATGTAATTTGTTCACCACATAGGCTGTTCTTTGCATAGTCTAGTATTGGAGTACCTCCACCTACTGTACCGCTGAATTTGAACATTACTTGGTTGTATGTTGCAAGTTCATTTAATGATGGAAATGCAAGTGCCAGTGGCCCTTTGTTAACTGATACAACATGTAGTTTGTGTTTCATTGCAGTTGTAATGTTGGTCATGCCAGGTTCTGCATGTGTGTAGTTACTTGGTGTGGTCTCTACTAAAACATCTGCATCTGATGCTATTGATTCAATTACGTGTGTGGCGTTGTCTTTTGTAATATTATGAACTGACTTGGTAATGTGGTATTTTGTATCTGGTTTGTCATATTTGGCAACTGTACCGTATGTGTTCTTGACTTTGATGAGTTTTGAGCCATCAAGACCTGATGTATCCCATGCGACACCACCACTGTCTGTTACTGCTATTATACGCGGTTTTAGACCATACTTTGTATAAAGATCATCTGATCGTGTCTCTAGTAATCTTATTAGACTTTGTCCAACAACACCAAAACCACACAAAATTATTCGCATACAATCACCTTAGCACATGTCTTCTTTTCTAGTTATGTATTGGGGTTGCGACTGTGTGATGATTTCATCATGTATGTATTTTGAGTGCCATGTATGATAATTTGAGTTTTTATCTATTATACTTGTTTGATACACAATATTTTTTGTTTTAGCTGTAAATTTACTCTTTATACTATTCATTATAGTTCAGCATATCTGCCTGATCTGAGTTATTTTATGATTGTGGTTTGTTAAATGTGTGTAATCCTGTAAGCAGACACTATTATGATCTGACATGTCCATTACACTTTATTTTTTCTTTTGCAGTTATGTCTTTTGTTGTTTGTTTACATGTATGGATTTTAGTGGGCGTTTCTTTACTTTAAATATATACTATGATCACATATATACAAATATTTATTAATGATCATTTTCATGCAACAATGACAGTGAATTGATACAGTATCTCAAGTTGGTCGGAGCTGGACCATCATCAAACACGTGTCCTAGATGAGCGCCACACTTGTTGCAGTTGACCTCTACTCGCGTCATACCGTGTGATGTATCTGAGATGTACTCGATATTTTCATCTCGTAAGGGTTTCCAAAAGCTTGGCCAACCAGACCCAGAATCAAACTTTGCATCAGATGAGAATAACTCCTCATTACAACATGAACATATGTATTTGCCTTTGGGACTATGTGTGTTATATCTACCAGAAAAAGGTGGCTCTGTTCCATGGTTTATGCATACCTCAAATTGTTCTGGTGAAAGTACTGTCTTCCATTCCTGTGGTGTTTTTTTTGATGTGTTTGTATCTGGTACCTTACTATCTGCATCTTTTGTCATTATTTTTACTTTCTAGAGTGTTGTTTTTAGATGTTTACCTGTTGATATTTTGTGCATAGTTGTCGCAAACACATTACGAGCGCAAACTCTTTCGTTTTTTCTCTACTGTACGTTTTTCTGACTCAAAACGCTCCAAGTCGTACTCTTTGAGATCTACGAATTTAATTGCCTTGCACAATACAGGATGTACACGTTTTATCTGCAAATACATCTGTTGTGCCACTCTTCTATAGTCTGCATGCCCTTGTGGTATAGTACGCAACTCTATCATATGAGATGCCTCTCTGAGATTCATTTTAATCATGTATGGATAGTTATAAGCAAAATTAACCACATATTGTGCCTGTTGTGGATATTTTTTACTTATTGTATCAAATGCATCTTTGGTAGTGTCTAATGCCTCTTTGTATGCCTTGTGCATTCCTATCTCTTTGATCTGTTTTGGGATATCATATCCATGGTTTGTTGTAAGTAGTTGTCTGTGCATTGTGAGTATACGATGTCTGTGCAGATCTCTGAACATCCCAAAATTGTTGCATAGATCAAATGTGTATGATGTTGCCTCAAATGCTCTTGTTAACCTATGTCTTCGATTCGAGCGTAAATTCACTAGTCTGTTTATGATACGTATCTTTTGTTCGTGTGACATTTTGGTTTTTGTATGATGTAATACATGCTGATAAAGAGTACCATTTGAGTATTCATACAATATGGATGCAACTATTTTGTTTATTGCATCTGACTCTTTGTCGCACTCTACAAGATATGTTGTTGTGCCTTTGTTTTGTAATGTTCTATTTGGTGTTTTGTTTTGTGGTGTTTTGTTTTGTGGTGTTTTGTTTTGTGGTGTTTTGTTTTGTGGTGTTTGGTTTGACGTTACATTGTATTGCACAGCTGCCTTTTTGGCAATATTATTTGCACGTGATATGTAATCCCGCATGTCGTATCCATACTTACCTTTTGAGCGTTTTAGAAATGCCCCAATAACACTTTCAAGCTCAATACGTATACTCTTGGCTAGATGTCTTTCTTCTATTAAATTCGATGATTCAAGTACATACAACAAGTACTCAAATGCTCGTCCGTTTCCAGTAATTCCAACATTTGTCATGGTTGCTGCAGGTAACAAACCACGCAACACATCGAGTGCTTTTGCTTTTGTAGATCCGTTGTATATCATCTTTGCATATGCAATGTCCGCATCATTTGTTAGTTTATCATATGTATTATCATTTTTTTGTTCACTAGTCGAGTCTTTGAATCGATACATCTCAATTGGATATAACTCTCTTACATGTTTGATCATAGGTTCTACTGCATCAGAGTATACGTCAAATGATAGATTACATGAATCTTCATACATGTCTGCATACTTTGATTCCATTATGATTGGTTCACGATAAAACATGTATGATCCGTCTTGCTGTTTTTTATTCCATGTCACATATCGTGAAGATTTTTCTAAATATGACAGTCCTATCCTTCTATCTTGTATAGTTTTGACTGCAATGTTTGATAATCCTTCGATTGCGATCTGAGCCTCTCCAAGTTCTGCTACAGAGTCATCACCGTATTGGGCTAGTACACGCTCATAGAATTTCTCACCGCGGCTTTGATCTGATAAAAATTCGTCTAGGAATACGCGCCGCATACCCTTTGTAGTACGACTATATCTGGACATCAATGCGCCTCTATCTACTTGCCGCGGAGTTGTGATTGCAAATACCTGTTTGTCGGTGTTTGAAAAGTGTTTTTCAAGTACCTTGATCTCTTTTTGTGTGAATTTTTCAGATGTGGCAGAGTGCATGTAAGATGCGTTATAATTCGTCAATTAGACTTTTTGCCTTTGTGTATCTGGTGGTGTTTCATCAGTAGTAGAGGTAGTTGCAGAAGCGGTACTATTTTTATGATCGGGTTTTGACTTTAGACTACTTATCTTTATCAGGTTCGGTCCCATATCATTTTTATTTGCACCTGTTGCTGAGTTTTTATTATTTCCTTTAGATTGCCATCTTAGTAACACTTCTTTAAATGCAGCCGCATCTGCTTCGTTTTCTGTATACATTAACGTGGTCACCCAAAACCCACCATTTGCAGTCTTTCCTCCAACAGAGTTCATCCAAAAGTCACTTGGCAGTTCTGTCATAATTTTAGAGTCTGGGTTCTTTGACTCTGTCACCCACCTACTTGCTACAAAATTTGTGATCTTTACTAGATCATCTTTTTGAATCATGATATGTGTCATTTTAGGTGATTTTTTAATTTTACTAAATTGCCTTTTACACTGGTCATTATGTGTATTTTTATAATGATGTATTGGGTAATAATATCATGAAGATTTACACTAAAACTGGTGATGATGGAAATACTGGGTTGCAGGGTGGACTGCGAATCTCAAAGGCGCATACAAGAATTGCGGCTTATGGCGCTATTGATGAGGCAAATGCGTCACTTGGCGTTGCCATATCTCATAAAGATGAGTATCCATTGGAGATATCATCTATCCTTTCAAAAATACAAAATGATCTTTTTATAGTTGGCGCTGATCTATCCAATCCAAATTTACTAGACATGAAAAATAGAGTGACACTTGATATGATTAAATCACTTGAGATGTCAATTGACAAATTTGACTCTGAGTTGCCTACTCTTACATCTTTTATTCTTCCTGGTGGTGCGACTGCTGCGGCATGTTTACACCATACGCGTGCTATTGTGCGCAGAGCAGAGTCACTTGTAATTAAACTATCAGAATCTGATGAGATTAACTTGCAGTGTACAATATATTTAAACAGACTCTCTGATCTTTTATTTGTGCTCTCACGTACAATAAATAAACATATGAACTGTGAGGAAGAAAGATGGCATTCATCTGAAAGTACATCGAACAGTTGTCCATTTTCAAAATGATAAGCTTTAATTTCCAAGATCAATTAATGTATTTATGTGCCGGGGTAGCTCAGCCCGGGAGAGCACTCGGCTGAAGACCGAGCCGTCGCGCGTTCAAATCTCGCCCCCGGCATCTTTTTATTATTAGAAAAGTACACTGCACGATTTATCGTTTAGCCAAACATCTTGTTGTTATTTTGATAATTTTAAACCAAGAATGACTCATATTTCATTTGAGGATTATGTGTGTTGAACGCTTAGATTTACTGTGCGTTGTATTTTATGTCCATGTTGTGGTTTCCTATAGCGACGGGTAGTATGAACCAAGCTCTTTGTATACAATAATAAAATCATATATCTGTATTTAGTAACATCCCTGCTTGTATATGGAATCCTGCATCTGCGCGACGCTTGACTTGGTGCTATTTTTAATGACCATATCAGTCATAGTGTTTGGTTCGCACCCGGTTTTTCTTATTTTCATTATATATGGTGGTGTGATTAAAGATCAGATACTTTGATCGATTACCCCCTTAAAATCAGGCATATGTGTCCTGAACATAAAAAGTAGAACACCATCGGATCTTTACTGAAATTATTATGCATCTGTAGATGAGGCTGAGGTATGTGTTATATTAAAAGGAGATATGTTAAAGGCTGCTGCTAAAACTCTTGATCAACACTCGACGACATACTTGTCGCCATGTTGCGTCTCTTTTACATATCCTTGAAAGATTTTGACGAGTTCAGGGTCAGTTGTAATAGTTTGTGGGGGTGATGAGGTGTCGTCTTTGGGAATAGTATTGGAATTTACATTAAATTGAATCGTGCTAAATTGGCGTACATGGACTTTGTCACCATTCAACACTCGTGCCTGCTTCAGATGTTAGGCGGTGAATCTGTACCTAAATTTGAAAAGGGGTTGAACGGTTACATTTGTGCATTATTAATCTATAATAATCATATACTAATCTAGAGTTAAATTTAATACCTCGTCAATCCCCCGTTTTTCAACATTCATGGCCAAAAAAGACACAAACACTAGCACAAAGACGTCTCGATCAAAAAAGAGTGGTTCTGGTGGCAAAAAGCCAACTGGTTCTATAAAAAATACTAAAAAGAGGCTAACTGACAAAAAGACTGCTTCCAAGACGGCGACTAAAAGTACCAAAAAGACTGCTTCCAAGACGGCGACTAAAAATACCAAAAAGACTACTGGACCAAAAAAACCTTCAAAATCTACTAAATCAATAAAATCCACTACAAAAAAGACTAATAGTATTACCAAAAAGACTGCCAAGAAAGGCAAACGTACTACAAAGAAATCTACAATCCCGTCTCACGCAGATATGATGGATATGGGAATTGTGATTGTAGATGATGATATAGAAGTCGATAAAGAAAAAATTAACGAAGAGCGTAGGGCATACTTGGAAGAGGCACGATCTCAAGAGGCTTTTGACTAGATGATACAATTACGTAATGGTACCTGTGTAAATTACCTGAAGACTTTGTGTATTTTCAAAAAATGACACACTATATTTTTACATAAATGATCGTTAAACTCACAATACACTGTGATTGATTTTACCACATATGCGCGTCTTGTGACGTCACTATTATTAGAGATAAACATGCATAATTCATGGGGCTCAAAAAATACACTGCAACACGTCTAGTCACTATGTTTGGTGTTCTTATGATAACACTACTAATAACAATTGCACTAGTCGGATCCAATATGGATAGCATACTAAAGCAAGGTATTGCATTTCAAGTAAGATCTGAGATAACTGAAAATCCTGCAACAGCAGAAAGATTCACAACTGTTGAAGAGTTTGAAGGGTTTATTCAAGAACGTATTGACCATAGAACCCAGCTATTGGGACTTGATGAGCCGTGGTACTCGCCACAACGTATCGGACTTGCAATGTACAAGATACTTTTGCTTGACTTTGGTCATGCAACATTTCTTACAAGCGACTCTGGTTCAACTGATGTCAAAGATATCATACTAGAGAAACTTCCGCGCACAATACTCTTGTTTACTACTGCTACAATCATAATCTCGATAATTGGAATATTTTTAGGTGCACTTGCAGGAAGCAAGATTGGCTCTACTGTTGATAGATTAACATCAAGTTTTGCAGTGATCAGCTCTAGTTTTCCAGTATGGTGGGTTGGTATGATAATGATATTTTTATTTGCATTTACATATCAGATATTTCCTGCACGTGCAACACCTGATATTCCATCTACAGACCCTGGCTATGTGCTTGCACTATTGTATCATATGGCACTGCCTCTGATAACTATCGTTATGATTGGATTTGGTGCATGGGCATATCTGGTAAGAAATTTTATGGCAGGTATTATGCAAGAAGATTTCATATCTGCAAAAAAGACAATCGGTATAAAATCTAAAAAGATTGTATATATTCACGCACTAAAAAACGCTGCACCACCAATCATTACCATATTGGCGCTAAGTCTCTCAGGATCACTTGGAGGGGCTATAATAACTGAGGCTGTATTTGACTGGCCTGGAATGGGACGTCTCTACTTTGAGGCTATAACTGTCATGGATCTTCCTGTCATAATTGGTGCTACGTATACACTTACAGTCTTCTTTCTTCTGAGTATATTTATAGCTGATATATTATATGGTTATTTTGATCCAAGGGTAAGAACGGCAAAATGAACGACAACCAACCCTCAATCAAATCATCTGCAAAGCAAAAAATTGATAGTAATGATGAAAACAATAACAACACCCTTCACTTTAACAGCATAATACACGAACTACTTTCAAATAGGATGGGTATTGCGGGAATCGCCATTTTAGCTACACTAATCGTGATATCACTTGTCACCATTGTAGTTATTCCTATTGAGACGTTTCAAGAGTGGAACAATCCAAAAAGTTGGATATCATACCCAAAAACTGCTGTACCTGCATGGGTGAATACAGGCCTTGGTGAAAAGATCCCAGAACACTTGATATTTGATACTCCTACATCAACTTTTGTACAACATACAGATGCCGTCACACAAACAACACATGAATTTCTTATACATTATAATTATGATGACTTTCCAAATGACTTTATCTATAGTTTTTTAACACAATATGAAGGATCACCGCTTGTTCAAGTTTCAATTACTAGACCTGATGGTCATACTATACTACTGCTCTCAAAATCACTCCCTTTTTCAGATGGTGTCATATCACACTCGGAGCGAATATTTTCAACTGACAATATAATAAAAAAAAATGTAATGCTTCAGTCACATGTATTTGAATACGATATATCTGATATGCCTATTGAAAATGTCGTATTTGCAGCAGACATGTATGAAAACAACAACAACAATAGTCCTGATGTCCTTCAGGGAACATACACACTACATGTGAATTTTTACAGTATCTCTGATGATCTAAATGTACACGAGTCACAATTGATAGTTGGTGGTAAAGCGTTTGGATTGATGGGTACTGATGAACTAAGACGTGATCTTGCAATTGGATTATTGTGGGGAACGCCTCTTGCGTTATTCATCGGAATTACTGTTGCAGTAGCGTCTGTTATGGCGGGGCTTTTGTATGGGGTTTATGCAGGGTATAGAGGAAAAAAGACTGATGAGGTGATGATGCGATTTAATGATGTCATATACGCATTGCCTGCACTGCCATTTCTTATTATACTGTCTGTTACGGTTAGTAATAGTATACTGTTAATGATTGGATTCTTGATGATATTTGGATGGGTCGGTGTGGCAAAAGTTGCACGAAGTATGTCATTGCAGATTAAGACTCGTGGGTATGTGGATGCTGCTGAGATAATGGGCCAGAGACGATTTATAATTATAACAAAACATATAGTTCCACAACTATTACCTTATGCATTTGCAAGCATTGCAATATCCGTTCCAGCTGCAATCACAACTGAGGCAGGACTCAGTTTCCTTGGACTCGGTGATCCTAGTTTTCCAACATGGGGGCAAATTTTGCATGATGCAAACACATTTGGTGCTGCTGCGAGAGGATTGTGGTGGTGGATGATGCCGCCTGGCGTTATGATTGCGATTACTGGCTTGGCCTTTGTATTTATTGGAAATGCTCTTGATAATATTGTGAATCCAAAACTTCGGCGCTGATCTTATGTATGTAATTATTTTATTGTAAAGTATATTATTATTAACATATTACTACTATTAACATATTATTATTAACATATTGCTATTAACATATTATTAATATTGTTGATAATAACAAATACTGGAAATTATTTTTGTAAAAGCTGTACCGTCTGTACCAATTCATAAATTAATTATCAAATTAACTGACAAAGTATTCCTTTACAAGCAAACAAATCACCACACTAGCATACTTGATCTGAAAGTATGCTTTTTGCCAAATTGCTTTTATTCAAAGTTATATTCACGTATTATAGATATTGCATTATCACTTAATCTAATAGTATAATTTCTTGAATTTGGGTCTGTCTCTTTTGATTGAGCTAGCGTTTCTGTAAATGCCGTCTTTTTTTCATCAACTGCACCTGATTCATGTGCACACAAGTTGAATGCTTTGAGATTTAGATTTTTTTGTAACATATGTTCGATGAATTTTTTATATGCTGTGGGGTTATCCCATGACACGTTTCGTTCATTACATGCTGCTATCCAGACATCCACAGAGTTGTGGAATGCCACTTTTTGGCGTAAATCTTCTAATTGCATTAAAAATCTGCCCGTTGCATCTTTGATCCACATCTTGGACATGTACCGCCTTTGTGTTTGTGGTTACACACTAAACAGACATACTTGATTCCACCTGAACCTGTTTGTGAGCCAAGTCCAAAAAATCCACCTCTTCCATTATCTGAACTAGATGATCTATAACCCCGCATACGGTTTGCGTATTGGCGCCTAAGTAAAAGTGGAAATGCTATAAACAGACCAATGGCAACTACAAGCCCGATTGGAAATGGTAGTATTATCTGTAATACAATACTTACTGCAAGGGATGCAAATAAAAATACCAAATATTTTTTGTAAGAAAACATAAAACAATTTTACTTGAAACAAGTTATAAAGTTTGTGTCGTTGTGAATGTTGCTCAAAAATATAAGATCATGTTAAATTTATGGTGTGCAATATTAACTCTTACTATATTGTTCGTAACCGTTCAACCCCCGTATCTGCACCAGAAGTTAGACGATGAATCTGTGCCTAAATTTGAGAAGGGGTTGAACGGTTACCTACCTTCGATCAGTCTGTTTTAAATAGACGATAGCGCAACATATTACATGTCAAATAAGCAAGTTGAAGAGATTGAAAAAGACGTGAAAGATCTGTTTTATAGGGATCAGGAGTTGCCCCAGCCATACGCAGTACCTGTTCCGATAGGCGACGGGATAAAGACTGGCAAGCCTAGGCCTCCGCCCGACGATCAAACCTGAAGTGTTGTCGTAGTTTTGTCATCATGCCCGGAATCTTCCGGCTCAGGTATACTTCGTGCTCGTCCATCCACTCATAGTACTGGTAGGCCTGTTTCGGCACCGAACCGTCGGTCTGTTGATCCTGCATACGCTTCGCGTTGGCCAAAAATTCGTTATGCATTTTTATCCGCTTGAAGATGTTTTGCGTGGGTTGCTGTAGATTTGGTTCCAGAAAATTGATTTTCCCAGAGGAGATCAGACTGTCGTAAAAATCATGATTTAGATACTTGCTCATGAAATACAGGGTTTTCTTTCCTGAACGGCCTTCCATGTCCACACGACCAAAATTTTTAGGAGGTTTGTCATAGTCCAGACTGCGTAGCGTGTCCCAGAGCTCAAGATACAGGTTTTGAGACGCCCGCATCTTTTCGCTGTTTTTGTCCTTGAAATGCTTGTATGCAGATATGAACACTGTGAGGATTGTGGCAACTGCAGCCGCGCTGCCCAGCAGGTTGTTCTCTATCAGGTTGGAGAAGATCCACTAAATAGGTTCCATGTATGTCTTTATGCCAAGAGCAGTTTATGAACATGACGATCAGGTGGATCTGCTGGCGTGCAACAGTCCATGGCCGATCCCATCATTTACGCGCAGGAAAAATACCGTGCAGCCACAAGTATGAAAAAAAAGGATGAGGGATATTGTAAGCGTCCCGTTTCGCTTTCTGTCGTCATCACAGGGAACTAGAACCCACTGCGGGTTTTACTCCCTTTAGACCCGCTCACCCATAGGGTTCGAGTCCCTTTTTGCCGCCTGCTCTAGTACGACCTTGCCGTTTGGCAGCACGCCTATGAACCTACAATTCTGCGTCATGATAAGATGTTCTGCAGTGTCTGCATCTGCAACTAGCTGGCTATTGCTGCAACCTGACCTGTTATCTTGCTGGTACGTTGTAGTACCTCTAGCACAAGGTCAAGCTGCTCCGGTGTTGCACTCTCAATTGCCGCCTGGGCCTGTCGCTTGTTCTCTAGCAGGTGGTCTGCATTGTCGGCCTGGTCCAGAAGATCTTTTGATCGTCCAAATGCATCTCGCGAGGTTGGTGCGTAATTCATCAAATTGCCACCTGTATCGCACTTGCAAAGCCATCTGCAAATATCGCCAGAGTTTTATGTGCATATATTTAATAAGCTCATATATAAAAGTATCTGCGCGTATACCAAAAGTGACTTATAGGGGCATCCCAATTGAATAATTGTGATGTCACCAAAGGGGATGCTAAACAACGTTGACTAGCCAATGTTATCAACGTATCGTTTGTGAAGTGCGGTAGAACGACGACATATGGTGGGTTGTCACAACATACTATGCTACACAGAATGACACCCATTACAATGCATGGTTTGTGATGAATGTGGTGTCTGCTTGTTGTTTGTGTAAATTTAGTGTGTGGGTTTCAAATAAGAACAAATTATGGAGGCAGACCGTACAGTGACAGATCAGCACAAGCGACGCGAAGGTTATTGGACGTATTACGAGCAGGCACGTAAATCTGAGCAGGATTTTATGCGCAAGATATGGTTGTCGGCGATACGGAAAAACCCACATCCGTGCAAGGAAAAGAAGACAAATAGGGGATGTAAGCCTGTACACTCGCGTGACAAGATGGATTTTTTGTATCTTTTAAAAGTTGCAAAAAATATTCCTTTTCGTGACGTGATAAATGATCTTGTACATATGTATGATGAATGGGTTGACGAGACGAAGCCTGATTATAGTTGGGTAACCAAACATATGCAAACAATTGATCTCGATTGGCTTGATTCTATTTTGGCATATGCTGCCAATATGTGTCTAACTGAACTTAAAAAAGTAACAGTTCAACCCCCGTATCTGCACCCGAAGTTAGACGATAAATCTGTGCCTAAATTTGAGAAGGTGTTGAACGGTTACTAACAAAATATGATCACAGGTCAATTAGTTGAGTAATTTTCTGACCAGATGCAAAAAATAATCAAACATGTTTTCAACATTTTGGGCACTTTCTCACATATCGTGTTTATCATTTAGATTTATGTAAATTCGATCACAGTAATGATCGGTGATCGCTGTTGCTGTGTCTGTATACATACTTACAGAATATGGGTTTAACTGTTACGTGGATGGAGGCGTTTTGATTTAACACCCTAACGTTAAATTATTTCAACTCTGATCAAATTTTTTAAACCAAAATTATCACAGTATATAATCATAAGAATTTAAGTGTCCACTTCAAAAAGCAAAATAGTTACAAAAATTTAGAGTGCTGATGCTACCTTTGTCAGGTCTGACAATGTATAGGCAGCAGAGATCAGCTGTATTTGGGTCCTGTCGTCATAGAAGATCAGCTTTGATATTCTTCCGTTTTCAGGATCCCCGTCCACGCCAACGGCATCAAAACCGTTTACCACGACACTCTGAGTGTGGGGACGTTCCCGCAGGACATCCGTGCGCCACTTTTTAATGTCAAAATCATCGTGCACTCTGTCGTACAGTATGATGATCCCATGAGAGTCCATCACGTCTCCAAACGTCTCGAGTTTGTTGTAGTCTATGGATTCCGGTCCGTAGATCACCGTGGCCAGTCTGGCCCTTTCTGATGCGGTTCCCTTGGTCATCAGTGCCTTGACTTCCAGACCGGCCGGAAGTAGCGTGGACTCTGTTACCTTGTAATGCGTTTTTGCGGATAACTCCTCTACATTTGGATACGTCATTCCATACATTTTTTCCAGCTCAAAGGAGTACGGCACTTTGGCGGCGGCAAGCGACTCGGAGTATTTTCCAAGATACGGTAGGTCTTGCGCCTGCGACGCGTCTTGCACCCAGGCAAACCCGGCGCTGGTAATTCCGACCGAAACCGCCAGAGATATAACCAGAGTTTTTTTCAGCAAGTCTCGGACCCTCCTACGCCAACCTTGATGTTTTTGTAAGCGGGCGTACATTGGGTTATGAACCCGCCATTTGTGTCGTATTCTTCATCGTTGTATGTCCAGTAACTCCACCTGGAACCGTCATGCACTTTGATGTACTTTACGTCTGTCTTGGGAACTGACGTATCGTCATCTATGGATTCAACCCCAACGACCACATCTCCGTAAGTACTATTCATGATGAGACCGGCTCGTTTGTTACCACTTTGATATGCATGCCACTTCATATCCTTGTTCGTGTCTGATATTTCATAGTATATGTTCTCAGACGGGATGACGGATCCGCTCAGTCTATGTTCGTAATAATTGCCATCTTGCATGTATGCTACGTAGTGATGTTCTTCGGAGTTATAGCATATTTCATCTATTTGTCCTGATGCCACTCCGATCTCTATCCAGTCACCGTTGGGAAAGAGAACCCAAGTGGCTACCAGCGAGAATCCATCGCCGTTTGGCGAGCATGAATCTGATGTTGTCATGTCGGGAACCGTCACTCTTGCTTTGACGCCTGATGCACTAAATGATTCTGTGCTGTGGATCTCTTGAGTTCCGAGGCATTTCCCAAACCAGCCCCAGTATCTTCAGCAGAAGTCGAGCTGGCCGAGGGGATCAACACCACTCCCAACAGGATTGGAAGCACGGTCAAGATTGTTTTTGTGCGTTTTGCAGTCATTGCACACCCTTGCACCCTGTGTTATATAATGAGGTCTACCCAGATCTGGAGTGCCTTTTGGTCATTGGGTCTGAGAGATTGGTGTCTAATTCCGATCCACAGGTAAGATCCTTTCTTTCAGAAGATATTCACAGAACTATTTTCGATTTACGCACCAATCCCGGTTTTCCCAATCAACATTTATTGATCTGTACAAGTTCGCTTCACGTTGATGAAGAAGAGAAAGAAGCATTTTACATTCAGATTAGATGAGGATTTGTACGATGAATTGGAGATGGAATCAGAAAGAAAAGACATCACACCACCCATGCTGATGGACAAACTAACCAAAAACCATCTGACACGTGACAAATTTTTTGACGAGTTAGGATTTATTCCAGTATCCACGGACTGCCTTAAAGTCATCCTAGAAAAATTAGATGAAAAAATGCCGAACTTGATGGCGAGAGCATCAGCAACACCAAGATAGGGGAATACGTCACTTATTTCTATCATAAAAATGATAGAACAGCTTGTTGATTTTTCTGGAATTGTACCTTTCCACCCCGAAGATTCAGAAAAGAGAACAACAATGGCACTGTATCGTACACTATACACCACATTAACAAGAATTACTCGTTGTTCTTGAAAGGAATGCTGTTTGGCGCCATAGAAAAAACGTTGAAGACAAGAGGAGTAAACCTAGTGGATAGTGATTTCATTAAAGATCCGATAGTTTTTACAGGCGATTTCGGCTAGGCAGGAGGGTATGGAGTGGAAAAATAAACGTAATTGGCACTATGTGTAGCAGATACCGTGTGGTGGCCAGAAGAGAGACGAGGAATTGGGTGTGTATGTCAGTGGCAGGTATTGGGTAACTTTTGATCATTTGGTTGAATTAATTTGACCTTGAGTGTCAAAAGTCGATGTGGCCATTAGTGTTTAATGAATCCCCACAAAATGGTACATCGACTAGTATTCGCCGATGCCATATTTAACGACTCTGCAGGCAGATCGTCTTGTGGCATCGACGAGGTGCGTATTTTTTGAAGACAGCCTATGTAGAAAGAGGGGACGGGTTCATGCCCGACGTGTCCCTGGAAGATCTAAAAGCCGCCTACCGCAAAGAGCCTCCGGGCAAGTCCCGGGACAGACTGCAGGCAGCAGTTGGGCGAAAAAAGGGCAAGAGTGAGTCTGCAATAGCCGCCCAGCTCGGACGCAGCCAGAGCGTCATATCCGAGTGGTTCAACAGGCTACAATCAGAGGGCTTGGAGGGCAGATATGACCGCAAGAGCCACTGGCAGGCCGTGCAGACTCACAAAAGAACAACAAGAACAGGCAAAAGCCGATCTGAGTAGAGAGCCGATGCATAATAGTTTCATTAAAGATCCGATAGTTTTCTAATATTTTGTATTCATAATATGTGCTCAACTTCGAGATGAATATCAATCAAAATATAGGATCTTTAATCATATTAGTATGCATAATAGTTTCATTAAAGATCCGATAGTTTTCTAATATTTTGTATTCATAATATGTGCTCAACTTCGAGATGAATATCAATCAAAATATAGGATCTTTAATCATATCAGTATGCACAATACGTCAGATCATCACGATGCGTCACTCACGGTGCGGGGGAAGGTATATTGACACTTGGCGGTGACACAAGCCATGGCCGTAACATACACCGAGAGGATAGGTAACATCTTTGTTGACAGGAACAAGAGATGTGGCGCGGGCGCCGATGACACTGTCATTATCTCCAGGACATCCATGGCAGAAGGCAGGCAGGCTGTCCGGACAAAGGCAGGCAGGCAAGCAGAGATCCGGCTCAGGCGCGGCATCGCACTGCGTCACGGGGACATACTGGAAGGTTCGGACCCGGCAGCCAAAACTGCGAGAAAAAGGACGCTGGTGGTAAAGCAGGCCCGTGAAAAGGTCATACTGGCAAAGTTTCTTGCTTGGGATCCAACTGAAAACTATGATCTTTATTACAACCTGACGTATGAGACGCCCCTGCAGGTGGGCCACATACTGGGCGAGATGCGCAAGCCCCTCTCGATCAGGAAGGACGGGGATGCGGTCTCGTTTCCCATACGAGACAACTCGGAGCTCAAAGAATTTGAGAAAAAGATCCGGGGGGTGAGCGGCGACGTGGAGGCCGAGATCACAAGAGAAGTATTCATAGAGGGACTCCTAGACGAGAGCCACTACGGGGATTACTGACAGGGACATTTCCTAGGATGCGGCCGGCTTGGGTGCCTGACAGGATGCGCCTAAGGCGGACTCCCGCGCATTGGAGTGCCCTGGCGGCAGAGGATCATATGCGGCGGCATGGGCGCGTAACCACGGCGGCGGGCGTCTCTCGTGTGGACCGTCCGCGCACCATGCCCACTTCAACCGCGTTTTCAAGAGAACCGAATTTAAATGCCCACTTTACAAAGCAAAATAGTTACGACTGAACCGTGATCTGAGATGCACTTTACAACGCCCGTCCCGATGCCAAGTCCAACTTTGAGCATGCATTTAGACGTCTCATCTGCATATAAGGGCAAATTCTGCGAGAATGCAAAAAACAACTGGGCACACGGTCGCCTACTTGTCAGTCTGGCAGATCTCACGTGTTTTTAATGATCATAATTCAGTAAACAAAAGATATATCAAGATCCCACACTATACATTATCATCGGTAAAGGAGGACCGTGATGGTTCGTCGAGCTCGTCTTTGATCTCGCCTTTCCGGACATTATTCTCATTATCATACCCACTTGTCATAGCTTGGTATGACATACGGCTCATACGCAATCTTGCCGTCTCTGTCAAAGAATCGCTCTATCTGCCTGAACCTGTTACTCTTCTGCCTTTCAAAATGGCCCCAGATCGTCCTGCTGCATACGTCAACCAGTTGAATTCCAGGACTCATCTCAGAGGGAAACATGTGGACTGCGTTCAGTACTCTTTCCAGCCTGTCTTCTGCCACAAACGGGAGTCCACTTCTTTGGGTGCGCCTTCTTTCCTTTCAATTCATGGATCAGATGCCTCACTTCTTTGTCTTTTTGTGTTCATCTTCATCCACAACCACTGATCCCACGTGCTGTCCACGTTCCAGATACATGGAGAATCTGCGAATCGTAGACCTCATTGCAAATATGCGGGGGCTGTATATGTTATCATAATATACTTTTTTCATATGTGCCTTGTTTATGACAGTTGCAAAAATCACCGGGTTTGACGATGAAATTATATCAAATATTTTATCGGAGAGTTCCTTGCGCTGCCAATCTTCGAGATGTGAAAACATGTTCGTGCCAAAAATTATGTCGTGATAGTTAATCTCATAATGCCTTTTTGGCATATTCTCGTGCTTACGTTCCGGAACAAATTCTGCCAACAAGTCCCTGACATTTTCAGACGCCTTCATATCTGCCTCTGGTTCCAGAACTAGGCCTGCCTGCACGTACCACTTTACCCTGCTTTTTCCAAACGGCGGAGGCCAGCCGGTGTCGCCTGTGGCATCCAGATAGATTGTCTTTGCCGCCAGTTAGTTCACACTCCGAGACCTTTTGTCATCTGTTGATTTCATACAGACATCTGCAGTGGATACTGGGGTATCAAGACGCCACCCCGATCCTTGCAACGGCATGTTCAAGCTCGTATCTCTCTTTCTTTTCCCTGCGCAGTACAGCATTGTACTTGTCTAAGTCAAGGTACTTGTGTGTATGTTTGCAGTCAGTATGCCAACAATATCACCTAGTCTGCACGATACTAAATACTCACACAATACCTGATATCACCAAATATGTGTGCCATATTTTTTTGACCTGCTTGCAACAGTAACACATCAGTCCCGCATGATAACAGCAGCCATTAGAGTATGGAAGGTGCCAACGATTAATGCAGTAGAATCCTCAGAAAAAAACAATTTAAAGAAACGGTTACCATGATATGGGCATGGGAAACAAGCCATGTTTGAAAATAGAAGAAAAGTGGCTTTTGTCAATTATAAATATGTTTACATATATTGAGGGAAGGACGAGACTGCAAAAAATTGGACTGATCTCTTTTTTTGAAGAACTTCAAGACGAAGCATTCTTTGATGACTGGAGGCCATACAAATACGGGGGATACAGCCGCCGCTTGGCGGCCAGTCTAGCACACAAAAAATTGGACTGGAAGAATCGGGGCACATCCGATCCGATGAAGTGCTTGACTGTACAGGACAGTGTTTGCAGATATTCGCTGACCGAACTAGGACGGCAAGAAATCGGGGACTTTTCTAGAATGAACGCATCAAAGATCAACGACCTAAGACAAACCATATCATATTACCAGTCACTTCCATTGAAAGAACTTTTGAATGCAGTTTACCAAAAATACCCACACCTTACAAAAAACAGTGAGATTATTGCAGACGTAAACAAGACCACGGATCTCAATTTGCACTCTGTATACGAGCCCACTGATCCGCCCCGATCAGGACCGTCAGAAATGATTCCCGCGTCCCCTCCAGCAGACCGGCACGTATTTGGAGACTTGGATTTCAGAGAAGAGCTGGCAAAATCCATCGGGCTGGAGGGGGTTCCGGACTTGGATCCGCGGTCCTTTGATCGCATCAAGGGATTGTGGTCCAAACGAATGGGCGCGGAACCGTTTGATGCCGTGGAGGCGATCAGAGAAGTGAGAAGTTGGTAAGAAAGACATACCTTGACTCGAGCATACTGCTCCCTGATGGTCGGTCCAGAAAAGGAATCAGACCAATTCCGAATGGCCACGGGAATCCTAGGCGAGATCAAAAGCGGCAAGATCGTGGGGGGTTGTGTCTCCACTGGCACTGATGGAGGTGGTGACTGTTTTGCGCGTGAAAAAAGGCCGGGAAAAACGCATTCTGGACGAACTACCATTCGATGAACGGCTCGAGTACATATTGCGCGAAAGCAAGTAGATGCATGATGATTTAAGCGGAGTTGGTGCGGATGCCACACCTGAAATTCGAGCAGGGTGGAAGACGCATGGATGCGGGCGCCATCATGAGGAATGCCCTGGATATCCTGCGTGGCACCACAGGAAAGTTACAGTGTGGAGGGAATTCCATGTTCCGGGGGGTGGGGCCTGCAGACGTGATTCATGCCATGCTGGCAAAAAGAGCAGGTTGTGACGAGCTGGTGACTTTTGATACGGGCTTTGAAGAACTGCACACGTTTGACGAGTTTGAGGACTTGAAATTTCGAGTCATGAAATGGTAAATCTCATTTTGCTTGCGACAAACGGATTCACTGCGTTTATGCGCTAAACCAAAATTATCATATACATATATACATAATCATAAAAATTTAAGTGTCCACTTCAAAAAGCAAAATAGTTACGGGGAAAGGAAGAAACATACACACATAACATACACAGGTCACTTATATGCCAGTTTTAATATGGCAGAGTAAAATGACAAATAAGCGCATGAGAATAACATTCATCCATCACATCAACGATAAATTTTATGGTGGGCGACACTTTGATAATACAAGTTACGAATTTTTGGTGCGGGCGCTATCGGAGCATCCGGATGTAGAATATACAAAACTTCCGATATCCGCTGAGTTTGATGCCACCTGCCTAAAGGATAAGACAGATGCAGTGATTCTGTCTGCTATACGTGACTACAACATACCAAAAATTACCGGTCTAAAATCATTGGATGTGCCAGTACTCGTAAAGATCGGAGACTTTCATGACTCAAAGAGATATGGTACGGGCGCAAAAAACTATGACGATTGGGGTGTTGATTGTCTGTTTAATTTTATGTCTTCTCGATATTTTTATGACTGGTATCCAGATCACATGAATTACAAGACAATATTTTTTGGAGTTGAGCCGTCCTTGTACAAAGCACCAAAGTCATATGATCAACGCATCAAAGATCAGATACTGGTTAGCGGCGCTGCGGATCATGTGGATCCACTTGCATACAGAATGCCATACCTAAAGTGGCTTCCACGTCACATGCGTTATTCTATAAAAGATAAACTAATGTGGTTATTACGACTGAGAGAACCTAATGTTTCCATGTATCAAAAGATCATGTACCCGATACACACAGCGTACCATTTTTACAAATTAAGGACGGACTGTAAGTTGTTGCCATATGTTACTGATCAAACAAACCTTGCCAGTGACATGACGTACCAACAGTTGTTGTACACCTATTGTGGAGCAATTGCGGCCACTACATTCTACCCTACTATAAAATACTGGGAGATTGCAGCTGCCGGCTGTCTTACGTTTATGGAGATTACTAAACGTAATTATGGCAACTATCTAGGATTTCGTGATGGTGTCAACTGTATAGTAATAAATGAACACAACTACCGCGAAAAGTTTGAAAAATTCCTTGATAATCCTGATTCATATGTTGGTATTGCTGATATGGGCCGTAAATATGCCCTAGAGAACTTTAGTAATGACGTGGCAGCGGACTCTCTTGTTTCATTAATTAGTGAGTTTGCATAACTTGTTCAACTATGTGACTATATTATATGTTGGCGTTTAGACAAAAATTATTTGAGCGTACACCTGCCGCTACTATTAAAGCGATGTTACAAATATTGATAAACCTTTTTAAGCAAAGTATATTGAAAGTTGACATAATGAACCGTTTAGCAATTATTGTTATATTTATGATGGCTCCGATTCTCATCTCCGGCACGCACTTTAATTCAACTATGGATGCATTTGGTGCAAGTAAAGATGTTTGTGGATTGCAACTCTGCTCTGAGCTTGAGGATGAACAAAGCACACCTGATATTTCATCCCACGACAATGACTCTGTACAAAAAGACAACATTGTAGACATTGCAACAATTAGTGCATCACTTTACAAAGGGTATTATGATGATCGTTCTGTATATTATGTCATAACTGATAGTAGTGATCTTACACACGCACAGATAATTAGTGAGTCTCAAAAAACCCAAGTGAGTTTTACGCCCTCATTGAGCATGATATCTGATGAATCTACTCCTGCAGCATACATGTTTACAAATGGTGTACGTGGTGATGGCATACATGGATTCCAAAATGAGGTGTTTACAGTCACGCCGACTATATCTCGTACTTTTTCTTCTCTAGTTGATGCTTTTCACGTAACGTGGAATAATGATGTATTACCAAAGATACTAACTTCTGAAAATGACATAATGATTGCAAAAGATAATGGCGATGTAACTATAACAAATATTGATGTTGTATTGAATGTACCTCAGTTTAAGATTACTCCTGTTCAATCTACAATGTTAGATAGAATGACTGAACGCCTATTGACACTTCCTCTCCACTATGGGTATCATGACGGAAAAAAGGTATATGGTCTGGTGTTGGATTCTAGTGATGAGCAGCTTGCAAATATGATAACAGTTTTACAAAATTTTGAATCCAATCGTGCACCGCTACTTGCAAGTAGCATTGATTCATCCTCAAAGGTATTTGTATTTACAAATGGAATTAAAGGACCTGGACTAGAGGGATTCCAAAGACAAGTCTTTACTGCTGCTGTATCTGATGAGGGATATTTGCCACTTTTGTCACCTGTATATGTGACGTGGAATGATGGTTCTACTCCTGAACTTTTTACTTCTGAGGATGAAATTATGATGGCCGCTGAATCCGGTGATGTTATGCTAACTGATTCAAATATTGTAATTAACATGCCTTTACTTGTTATTACTGATGAGCAGTCTGCCTTACTACCGGCAAATTTTGTATCGTCTGATGATGCTGTTTCACCATTTGTGATAACTGATGACACAGAGATGATGACGGACAAACCCGGTACCTCTGATGACACAGAGATGATGACGGACAAACCCAGTACCTCTGATGACACAGAGATGATGGACACCCCCAGTACATCTGAGGACTCAGCGACACATGGTAATGATGTGCCCCCTACCCTAAAACTTGCCCGAGCAAGTGTTTCTGTGGATATTCCATTGCACAAGGGATATTACAATGGTGGTGATGTTTATTACATCATTACGGATTCTAGTGATAAAACACATGCTGATGTAATTACTAAAAGTCAGGGTTGGCAGGTTGAGTTAGCACCTTTCCTTAAAAATGCACCTGATAAAGCACTATCTCCAACATACATGTTTACAAATGGAATTCAAGGTGATGGTGTTCATGGATTCCAAAGCGAAGTTTTCACAAGTACTCCTGAACAATCCGATGTGTATAGCGCCCTTACTTCTCATGTCCATGTCACGTGGCACAACGATGTGACCCCTCGCATACTCGATTCACAAGATGCAATATTAGCTGCTGCAGATGCAGGCGATGTGTTACTAACTGACATTGATGTGGTGATAAATATGCCTCATATTATGTGGCCTGGTGGTCAAATGATGATCAAAGATGACAAGAATGTACATGATGAGACGCCATATGGTGGAGGACAGATACTTGATATTGATACTGAGAAAATGACAGTAACATTTGTAGCTCATAGAGGATGGGGACCACATGGGCAAACTGCGTACTATATAGTAACTGATGCAACTCCGAGTGGACCTGCTAATGCAATGGGTGTTGTAGCGGCCGATACTGCGGCTAGCTTGATTGTTAATTCTGCTGCTGTTGATCTGTATCAATTTACAAATGGTATTTCTGGTCCAGGACCGTTGGGATTCCAACCAGGTATTGCAAGTTCAACTTTGGGTGACGCTGGATATTCTCCAATGTGGCGTATATACTTGATCACGTGGAACAATCCTGATGATGCACGACTGTTGCAAACTGTATCTGATATTAACTATTATATGGATCAAGATATGATAACTGTGAATCTTGCACGTCCTATGAATAGCGATCATATTGTAAATTGCCCATTTATTGATCCGTTCCAATAGTGAATTAACCAATATTTGAATATTGTATATTTTTTAAATAACTTTAAATTTTTTGATCTAATTATTTATTTATTTAGTGTATGTTATATGATATATGTACGTGCAGTTGGAATGTACATACTCAACACGAGTTCATATGATGACGAAAAAAGCAACGCAGGCTCTTGGCCATGTTATACATTGACCAAAGACATGAGTTTAGAGCACTTGCTGTAGTGTCGGGAAATAATGTCACCTCAGAGTTGTGACATGTATTTCCTAGTGTGAACCAAACTCTTTGGATACAATAATGAAATTACATGTATTTTGTCACATCCCTGTCTGCATGTCAAGTATTGTACATGCGATGAATTTGGTTAGGAGTTATTTTGAATGATTATATCAGTCATGGATTGACTCACACCTTTTTACTATACTTTTGATTAATGAGTGCAATGTTTAGAGTATGCCTGTCTTGTCTGTAATTATTTTACCTGGATTCATTATCTTTGTTGGATCAAAGAGCTCTTTGAGCAAGATAAATTGCTTTAGATTTTTTTGACCATATTGTGCAGCAACGAATCCTGAGCGAGCCAATCCATCTCCGTGCTCACCGGTCATACTTCCGTTTAATGCAAATACGCGCTCAAAATATTCTGCTGTAATTTTTTGAAGTATTTTGTTTGTACTGTTTTTTTGACACACTAGTCTGACATGTATGTTACCATTTCCTACATGTCCATATGTGATGGTTCGTGTACCATACTTTTGATTAATTGTCTGTAATGATGCAAATAACGCTGGCAATGACTGAGTTGGAACCGTTGCATCCTCTATTACATGCGGTACATGTTTTTCATCTGTATTATTCTTTATTGATACAAGGCTATAATGTAGTGCAGAGTCTCTGTATCTCCACCATCTTGTTATCTCTTCATTGTCAGTTGTAGATATTAGATCTATTGCATTAATTGCTACTGATGATGCAAAATATTTTGAATCTGCTGCTGCATTGTTGGTGTTTGTGGTATGTTTGGTTGTATTATTGTTTGCATAATTTTGTGTGTTATTATCATCATCATTATCCTCGTTGTAATCGTCGAGTTTTTCATACTCTACAAACAACAAACATACTGTCTGTTTTTTAAATTCATATTCTATATTGTCTAGTATAACCTTGTCTACAAATTCTACTGCTGTTGGTCTCACATGATCTGCTGTAATTTGTATACAATCTGAGATTGCATCTGCTATTGATGTGTATTGTAATATGTACAATTGACGTGATGTTGATCTTTTGATTGTCTTTAATTCTGCTGATGTAATGATGCCAAGCGTACCTTCTGATCCTACAAGCACCTTGTGTGTATCTTGTATGGTATTGACTGCATCTAGTCTATATCCTGATGCGTTTTTTGAAACTCTGGGAAACTTTTCAATCTCTATATGTTTTGCAATATCTAATATTTTATAGCCTGTTGTGGTATCCTCTGGTAATTTTACAATATTGCCTGTACCGTCTATCATAGTTATACTATTTACGTTGTCTATGGTGCATCCGTACTTTAAGCTCTGACTACCTGCTGCATTGTTTGCAATCATTCCCCCAATGGTGCAAAACGGACCCACTGATGGATTTGGTGCAAATATTGTGGTTGTATGTGACGACTTGTAGTGATTTTCATTGGAGTTTAATGTGTCATCTAATCTGCCTTTTGTTATACCTGCACCTACTGTGACATTATTACTGCTGATTTTAACATCACTGAGGTTTTGCATATCTAGTATGATTCCACAATTCAGAGCACCTCCGACTAGTCCGGTTCCACCGCCTCTTGGTGTAATTGGTATCTTTGTCTCTTTTGCAACCATAACTGCACTTGAGATGTCGTCTTGATCTTTTGGTATGACTATTATATCTGGTAGTATTGTGTATGAGCTTGCATCTACTGAATAATATCTTGTATAATGCACTGCGGACTCTACAACTCCAGATATGACTGATTCCAATCTTGATCGTATGTGTGGTATGTCGTACATGTTGGACATCATAATTACTATTACTATTATTATTACTACTACTATTATATAATCATTCTATAATAGTCCCATCTTTCTGGATCAAACTGTGCGACAAATTCTAGCCCTTTTTCTTTAGCAGTTCTCTTCTCTACAACTTCACGAAGCGCAAAACTTGTAAGATACTTGTACTTTTTTGCAGTCGCTTGCATGATGAACATGTTGCGCATACTGTTTCCACCCTTTAGACCCCAGTACCCTCTCTTTAGTCCCATCGGTTCCAGAAATACCGTATTTGATTTACCGTGATTCTTATCTTGTATTTCTTCTCGTAACTTGTAGTGCTCCAAAGGTCCACCTTTGGCATATCCAACTATCTTTCCATTTGGGCCATTGATTCGCAGTGTGGTGAGTATGGTATGTGGATCTTTTATCGATTCATTGAATGTCTCTTTTTTAAACTGAAGTGGGACTGGAAGTTCCATGAATATCTCTCGTATATCTTTGATAAACTCTGAATTCCATCGTGTACTTGTGGTCTCAATTATAGGTATTAATTTCAGATTCTCATATGCATGCTCTGCCTGTATGGTGATCTCTTCTTGCCTTGCTTGAAAGAATGATAACACAGTGTTGTAAAAATTTCTTCTCATCTGCTTTGGTAAAATTGCTAGTATTGACATTAGAATATCTACCTCACCATTGAGCAACTCTTCAAAATACGCAACAGATTTTTGAATAATTATAGATGGATTCCATGCAAGCGCATGTGCATTCATCTTTGCCATCTCCATGGCCTTTGTAAAGTCACCTAATGCATACCCACTCATACGATCAACGACTGAGAGGTATCTGCCAATTCTCATTATATGATGTTGAAATTCTTCATTATCTCTTGCTTTTTCTGAATTTGCAAAACATTTCTTGGCTCTCTCTTCTGCATCTTTCTTGATCTTTCCACTCCATGGATATGTGGTACGCAATATGAGAACCTTTACAATCTCAAAGTCGATATTTGCAGTATTTATCAAATTTTGCAGCTTTTGGTCTTTTGATATGAACTCAAGTACATCTTTCTCATGAGGTTTGTCGACATTCTTGAGAGGGTCAAGGTCATGAAAGAGTGCTGCCACATATAGATACTTTGCATCTTCTTGGCTTATTGGCACCTGTTGTTGATGTAGTGCAAGTAGCGCTATATACGTGACTTCTAACTCGTGTCTTATGTTGTGATACCCATAGTATTTAGTACCGAGTCCTCTGACCTCAAAGAGGTTGATTGTATACTCTAGCATATCGATATAGCACTTTTCACCAATACCTTTCTGTTTCATTACATCTATTATGGCCTCTTTTGTTGGATGCATATTTACTGTTGTTTGCAATTTATTTGTTAATGCACTAGAGTGTTTTTAAACATCACTTTTGTGGATTTGTAATCATTATGACCTGTATGTTATGAGTGCATTGTGGTGCACATTTTTATCATTTCTAGTCTAATTGACCGTATTACACAAGATTCAATAGCACATCTTATTGTCAACATATAGTGCAGAACAACCACGACATTATACAATTACTTGCAGATAATATCATACCCAATGCATCTAGGATCACCTTGAGCATGTATGATGACCATTTCTCTGATGAGTACTTGATATCAGATGTCTCTGTGTATGATCCACCGCCTCCAAGAGATACAGCTGCTAGAGGTTGTTCTAACCCTGCTGATAATAGTACATACTTTACAAAAAGTCCTATATGTCGTATGAAATGCAGTGTTGCTGATGCATCGATACTTGATGCTACAACATCAAAGATGCTTGGCCCTGAAACTGACTTTTCGGGAGTATATGTCAACATTAAAACTGACACAGTTGCACTACGGTTACTGGCCAATATTATAAACAGTGCACATATCCAACCAGAATCTATTGCACATCTTGGACTTGTGATTGTAGATGTAATTGATGCTATCACTGGTAAAAACATATCATCTGATGATTTACTCAAACTTGTGAATTCTACTACATCTTGAGTTAAATGCTGTTGTTGTGCTGTGTATGTTAGTTTTAAATATATAATCATATTTTATAAATGGTATTGTTATTTTATCGTTGTGTGGCTGTGTGGCTGTATGGCTGTATGGTTGTGTGACTGTGTGACTGTGTGGCTGTGTGGCTGTGTGGCTGTTAATTAGTTGTTCATATATGCGTCATATTTTTTTCTCAACATCTCGTCTGATAAGACTTCGTATGCTTTGTTGATTTCGACCATTGCATAATCAAAGTCGTCTGCTTTGTTGTCTGCATTCTTGTGCGCCATATCATTACTATGATTTTGTTTCACACGGTCTGGATGAACTTCTTTTGCAAGACTCCTGTACGCATTTTTTATCTCTGTTTTTGTAGCATTGTGGTTGATTCCTAGCACTTTGTAATAGTTGGGTAATTGGTCACCTGTATTGTGCATGTCACCGAATAACTCTTTTGGGGGCTTTGATCTCTTACGTGTTCCAATTTCCTCGTAATCATCTGACCATTCTGAGTGGTACTTTTCATACGTTCTATCTTTTTTTGATGCATACTCCTCAGAATCATAATCTGTCTTTTTTCGCAGTATTATGTCTCTTGCAAGAAATAAAAATATCCCAACTACTATTATTGCAAAACCTGCAAATATTGTAATCTTTTCATCATCAGAGACCTCGAGGTTCATATCTGTACTACTAGAATCCTGTGCAAATGCAGTCTGCGATATGTGGTGATGTTGTAAAGCCGCGCTGTTGTTTTGTTTATCGTCATGTGGTAAAATCTCTGTAATTGTAGTGTGCGATAGTCCAAATGTTGCAGTTATGATAACTATTGTTGCTATTGTACTGAGAGTTCTAGTTATGCTTGTTGTAGAGTAATTCACGTAATTTGTTTTGTTATTTTTTGCGTATTTGTGTAATGTTGATGGTTTGTACTTTGTGTCACTATTACTATATGATATCATCTACATCAACCTAAAGTCTTCTTTTGTTGTGTTGAGTACAATGTGTGTCTCTGTGTCTTCAATGTGCGGTATTGTTCCCAATCTTTTTACAAAGTCACTTAGATTACTCCGAGACTTAAACTTTGCAATGACCATTATATCTGCCTCCCCTGTTACATCATACACTGCACAAACATTTTCATACTTTGCTATTTTTTCTTCAATGTCTTTTATTCTATCTTTTTTTGCAACCACCTGTATGATTGCAGTCAAGTCATACCCTATCTTTTCATGATCAATGATTGCAGTATATCCTTTGATTATCTTTGCCTTTTCAAGTCGTTTTATTCTAGCAAGTACCGTTACTGTAGACATGTCTGTTTTTAGTGATATTTGACGTGCAGAAAGTCTTGCATCCATAATGAGGTTTCTCATCAAGATGTTGTCTTTTTCATCGTACTTTTCTATTACTACATCTTGCATATCTTTTGTCTTTGACATTATTTGCGATCTATTGATTTTATTTATAATTGTGATTATTAAATACTCTGAATGCAAAATTGAGAAATTCTGCAAAATTATATGGCAGCTTGCATTGCTGACCGGTTCTACTCACTTTAGATTTGATATTTATATTAATTATATACCAAACACGTAACTGAATACATGTTAATCCTCATTGTTACGATATGGGTGATGAAACAACCTCTTAATGAATGTGAGACGCGGACCATAATAATCAGACCGTGCATTCTTGTACCTGATTGGAGAACTCTAATCTGCTGTATAGTTGGGTTTTGCGCTCTGATTGGTGTATACAGCTTTTGTTTTCATCAAATAGAACATCCAAAAGGAGGTTAAAAACAAATGGACAAATGCACAATTTCTATCATGATGAATTCATATCACGTGGGTCTAATTCAAGTGATCGATCAAAGTACTTTATGGCTTCTTGATATCGTCCCAGGCTTCGAAGTGCCACACCTATGTGATTTAATACATCTGGGTCATCTTGATTTAGTTTTAGTGCCTGCTCAAAGAAAGTTAATGCATCATCAAACTTATAATCATTCATACATGTTTTACCCTTTGCAATCAATTCTTCTTTTGTCTCATTCATGTGATATATTTTAACGCACAGATTAAAAAATAATTCTGTTTCACTACTAGTTTGTTGCATAATTCGACAATCGCCTCTACTTGCACGTTAGGCCACCATACCATTAGGATAGACTGTCTTATGTCCCATGTAGTTTGGTCCAAAACACCATTTGGCTTTAAACCAGACCTTGCGTGATGCCATACTAAGCATAGTGATTTCATTAAAGATCCGATAGTTTTTAGACATTCTTATAATCATATATTAGGAAATCAGGCAGGCCCCATGTTGTAATCCATACATGCTCCATGGTTTTCCCATGGACATGGGGCATGCCAGCCATGTATTTAGGCGTGGCAAAGGGTATGTGCGCAGCCGTCCTGATCATAGTGCGATCTGTGCGTCGCACAGTCTCGCCCGGACCGCCTAGTTCGCGTAATGTGTAGTTCATGCAGCCCGGAGTTCGGATATGAATGCGTTGTTCTTTGCGTCTTGTATGGCATTGCGCATGTACTCTAGTAGCCTGACTGTACCCACCTCGCCTTTTTCCATCATGTGTAGTATGGACTTTTGAATCTCTGGAAAACCGCCCTTGTAGTATCTGCCTGCCAATGCGCGCTTTATCTCGCGCCATTGGATCTCTATGGGATTGTGCTGAGGAGTGTATGGCGGCAAATACCATAGTGCGACTTGGCCCCTTGTCTGTTCCAGATACTGTTTGATGTCTTTGGACTTGTGCGCAGACGCATTGTCACATATGACAAATACCTTGCCGTACTTTTCTCGGAGCACCTCCAACAACTTTATGACGTTTACAGTATTTGCACTGTCGCAAAAGTGCAGGTGGCATGTACCGGCCCCGAGTGCACCCAGCATTTTCATGCTTGTTTTTGAAAAGTTGACCTTTACAGTCTCAGAGCCTCCTCGGAGATGTAGTCCGCGCGCGACATACGGCGAGTTTGTGATTGCAGCGGCATCCATACAGAACACCTCATAGCCAGCGCGGGCGTGCGCCATGATGGCGCGTATTGTGTTGTGTACATAATGCAGTTCTTCTAATGGACTGGCAGACTTGTGGTGGATTGGCCTGTGGGTATTCTTATTGAAAAGCCCATCCTGTGAGCTAGCGCCAGGGCCCCGGTCCACGTGTACTGGACGTCAAAAATGTTTTCCAGATGCAATGCAAACAAGGCCAGCAGTCCATGTCCCACGCTCAAAGCCGCACTGCATCGGCTCTTTACTCAGATCGGCCTTTGCCTGTTCTTGTTGTTCTTTTGTGAGTCTGCACGGCCTGCCGGGACTCTTGCGGTCATATCTGCCCTCCAAGCCCTCTGATTGTAGCCTGTTGAGCCACTCAGATATGACACTCTGGCTGCGTCCGAGCTGGGCGGCTATTACAGACTCACTCTTGCCCTTTTTTCGTCCAACTGCCGCCTGCAGTCTGTCCCGGGACTTACCCGGAGGCTCGTTGCGGTAGGCGGTTTTTAGATCTTCCAGGGACACGCCGGGCATGAACCCGTCCACTCTTTCTACATAGGCTGTCTTCAAAAAATACGCACCTCGTCGATGCCGCAAGACGATCTGCCTGCAGAGTCGTTAAATATGGCATCGACGAGTACTAGTCGATGTACCATTTTTTTGTGATTCATTAAACACTAATGGCCACATCGCCTTTTGACACTCGAGGTCAAATTAATTCAACCAAATGATCAAAAATTATCAATATCTGCCACTGAACATACACATCAATTTCTCACCTCTCTTCTGGCTACCACCCGGTATCTGCTACACATAGTGCCAATTACGTCTATTTTTCCACTCCGTACCCGCCTGCCTAGCCGAAATCACCTGTAAAAACTATCGGATCTTTAATGAAATTACTAAGCACTATGTCCAGGGCGGTGTCCGGCTGGGACGTGACGGTGCAGCCGGTGGGGCACGGTTGCTGCAGGCGCGCCGTTTATCTCCACGTGCTTGATTGTGCCAAAGGTGGGGTGGACCCAGCTAGAGTAGTACCGCGGACGTTCATACGCCTTAAAGCCCACGGAGGGGCAGGACAGGCACGACGAAGACCCGGTTCACCCCCGAGCAGAAGATCCAGATCGTACTAGAACCAATCAAGACCAACATCAGTACAGCAGAGTTTTCATATGAGGCACACCCGGCTGTGACGCTTCTAAGAGACTGGAGATGGCGTGGCGGTCACTCTATCGCATAGCCGGTAAATCTTGCTCCTTGGTCATATGTTATGGTAGCATGATGGCTGTTGCCAATCTTGGTGTGCTGGCTTGCAGTTGCTGCGTTTCCATTGTGCGCCGTTGCAAGTTTGGCTTTGTGTGCTCCACCCGGCCAGTGTTCTGACAAGGCCAAAGCATAGTATGCATCGTCGCTTGTAGGCGCTGTTCTCATGTATGCAACCACATATTTGCCCACAACGTGATCCGTGCCCGCATATGAAAGTGACTTGTAGCCATTGGACGTGCCCTTCTTTTTGTAATAAATGCATTCTGCGCCCTGCTCCTGACAATGGTAGGTGTACACCTCTGCGTGGTACTTTATCGGCGAGTATGACACAGATAACGCGTGCGAAGCGTTTGATTCTGGTATTATTGGGAGGACCTCGCCGGGCGGATCAATGTGGCGCGCATCTTCGGGAGGTAGCTGATCCCACGGCCGCTCTCGCGCTATTTCCAGATATTTGTCGCAATCGCTTCCTTCCTCTACCAGTACGCAGTCTCCGTACGCGCCTACTGTTGCCCAGTAGTCCACATCTGCAAAGTACAGTTCTGACGGCGGTTTCCCAAACAACGTGTACATCTCCAGCACTTCCAGCATTTCGGGCGCCAGTATCTTCATCTCACCAAACAGGCCCGTCAGGGTTTCTTCTGCGTTGCCGGCAGTCGGATATTCTGCTATTAGGTGTCCGTGAAGCGTTTGCAACGGCTCTATTTCTGGTTGCCGGTATGCTTCATTTTGCATGCGCTCGGATATTACCAGCGCTGCCACTCTGCCCACATCTTCCGTTGTGTTTGTAAGCGTATGAAAGTTGTGTATCAGCATTGTGCCATGGTTGAATTTTTCCATGTATTCATTACCCTTGCTTTCATCCAAGAGATCATTCATGTGAGTGTACATTTCCCTAGCCTGTTCTATTCCGCCAAAACCTTCGATCTTGGCCTGTGATTTCTCGTACGGTATAAGATAGCGGTCAAAAATTTGTCCATTCAACAGCGACTCTTGCTTCAGTGCGCCTATGCCCGGGAGAGACCCAGTTCCATTCTCGTTTCCACCTTGAGCATCTGCCCACGAGGGCAATGCCAATGAAGGCAGTACCATGATGGCGCTGAAAACTGCCACGGCCGCGATGGTTTGTGTTGTTTTTGAGATCATTGCATATACTTACGATACTGCGTTATATAAGAAGGTCGACCCGGATCTGGAGTGCCTTTTGGCCGCGGATTCTGACCTGCAAATGTCAGCCGTGGGCTGGCATCGGTGGTGTAGCTTTGTCCGATTCCTCGCCTAGACGTGCGTAGTAGTTTCATTAAAGATCCGATAGTTTTTAGACATTCTTATAATCATATATTAGGAAATCAGGCAGGCCCCATGTTGTAATCCATACATGCTCCATGGTTTTCCCATGGACATGGGGCATGCCAGCCATGTATTTAGGCGTGGCAAAGGGTATGTGCGCAGCCGTCCTGATCATAGTGCGATCTGTGCGTCGCACAGTCTCGCCCGGACCGCCTAGTTCGCGTAATGTGTAGTTCATGCAGCCCGGAGTTCGGATATGAATGCGTTGTTCTTTGCGTCTTGTATGGCATTGCGCATGTACTCTAGTAGCCTGACTGTACCCACCTCGCCTTTTTCCATCATGTGTAGTATGGACTTTTGAATCTCTGGAAAACCGCCCTTGTAGTATCTGCCTGCCAATGCGCGCTTTATCTCGCGCCATTGGATCTCTATGGGATTGTGCTGAGGAGTGTATGGCGGCAAATACCATAGTGCGACTTGGCCCCTTGTCTGTTCCAGATACTGTTTGATGTCTTTGGACTTGTGCGCAGACGCATTGTCACATATGACAAATACCTTGCCGTACTTTTCTCGGAGCACCTCCAACAACTTTATGACGTTTACAGTATTTGCACTGTCGCAAAAGTGCAGGTGGCATGTACCGGCCCCGAGTGCACCCAGCATTTTCATGCTTGTTTTTGAAAAGTTGACCTTTACAGTCTCAGAGCCTCCTCGGAGATGTAGTCCGCGCGCGACATACGGCGAGTTTGTGATTGCAGCGGCATCCATACAGAACACCTCATAGCCAGCGCGGGCGTGCGCCATGATGGCGCGTATTGTGTTGTGTACATAATGCAGTTCTTCTAATGGACTGGCAGACTTGTGGTGGATTGGCCTGTGGGTATTCTTATTGAAAAGCCCATCCTGTGAGCTAGCGCCAGGGCCCCGGTCCACGTGTACTGGACGTCAAAAATGTTTTCCAGATGCAATGCAAACAAGGCCAGCAGTCCATGTCCCACGCTCAAAGCCGCACTGCATCGGCTCTTTACTCAGATCGGCCTTTGCCTGTTCTTGTTGTTCTTTTGTGAGTCTGCACGGCCTGCCGGGGCTCTTGCGGTCATATCTGCCCTCCAAGCCCTCTGATTGTAGCCTGTTGAACCACTCAGATATGACACTCTGGCTGCGTCCGAGCTGGGCGGCTATTACAGACTCACTCTTGCCCTTTTTTCGCCCAACTGCTGCCTGCAGTCTGTCCCGGGACTTGCCCGGAGGCTCTTTGCGGTAGGCGGCTTTTAGATCTTCCAGGGACACGTCGGGCATGAACCCGTCCCCTCTTTCTACATAGGCTGTCTTCAAAAAATACGCACCTCGTCGATGCCGCAAGACGATCTGCCTGCAGAGTCGTTAAATATGGCATCGGCGAATACTAGTCGATGTACCATTTTGTGGTAGTTCATTAAACACTAATGGCCACATCGCCTTTTGACACCCGAGGTCAAATTAATTCAACCAAATGATCAAAAGTTACCCCATACCTGCCACTGACATACACACCAATTTCTCACCTCTCTTCTGGCCACCACACGGTATCTGCTACACATAGTGCCAATTACGTCTATTTTTCCACTCCGTACCCGCCTGCCTAGCCGAAATCACCTGTAAAAACTATCGGATCTTTAATGAAATTACTAAGCATGATGACAAGTTCGTAACGTGTCACCTCCCCCCACCGCATCGTGCCTAAATAAGTTCATACTAACACGAATATCATCTTAGTGAGCATATGTATTATCTGCGGAAAAACACATCTCACAGGAAATGTACCCGTCTACAACACTGTACGAGCATTATGATGTAACGTAATTTGAGATATTACTAGTACTCTAAACAAGTGACAAAAGTAAAGTTAACGTGGTTGGGCATTTACGTTTTCATTGTGGTGCATATACAGGGGGCATTTTTATGGACATGTGGATAAAGCCAACCCTGTGAGGTTTACATCGTGGTGCAATGACAACAAGTATAGTAGAAACTGCAACATGCGGATAAAACCAACCCTGTGAGGTTTTCATGTATTATCGATTTATGCTGAAAAGAGTCGCAACAATTCTATATTTGGATCTTTGTCTTGAGCTTTCCATGTCATCAGAACGCTTGCAATGACACAGTATCTTTTGGCCCCCTCCATCCCCCAAAACCAAAAACTCGAATTCCGTTTGAGTACAAATGGACGTATTCCTCGCTCTGCTATGTTATTTGTAAGTGACATCTCAGGGTATTGTACTGCAGTAAACAAGTGATCGGAGCAGTTGAATAAATATCTGCCAGATTTAGCTCCACGGTCTAGTAATTGTTCACCGATAGTTTTCACAAGTTTGATGAGTCCGTTTATTTTAGTTGTGGGTGTGTCTGGTGGCAGTGTTTTTGTGTAGTGGTATATGGCCATAACTATTCCATACAGGTATGTTGCAGTCGAATCCTTTAGCTTTACAGTGTTGTTTTTAATCTTGGTCTTTACATGCGCCCAGCATAATTGATACGTATCAAAGCAATTGTATGATGGTGCTGCATCACGTGTCACTTTCAAGTGGGGATACGGATTGGCTTGTTTTACATCATCCATTGAGCGGGATGATAGGGCTTGATATTGAATCCATATTTTGTCACCGATTGTAATTCCTAGCCTGCCACTCTTTTTGCCAATCTTTACTGGTGTGTCATCAATATTTCCTGCTGCACTATTTCCGATCTCTTTGCCTATACGCTCGTACTCAGAAGTAAGCTTTGCAGCTGCTGCCTTTAGTCCTTTTCGTAAAGTATCATGAGCAAATCTTTTGTGATAGTGTATCTCGACATCATCAGAAAGTTGGTTCATTGTATGGACATTAAGTGATGCGCGCGTGAGTTTAACAAGAAAGTGTTGTCCAAATGAAGTATCTGGTATTATAGAATCATGCATACAGTTTATGCTACCACAATTCTCACACCAATATACGCGTGTGTGACACCATATCTCCTCTAGTTCATTATGGTCGTCGAGTTCATGTAATGTCTTGTATTCCTCATAAGCTTGCTCTATTTCACAATCACATTCAGGGCATGTGTCTAGTTCAATATCAAATGTTTTGCCTGGATTAAATGGTCTAAATGATGGATCATGTTTTAAAGGTGGCCCTAGTTTGGCAGGTGGCTTGTCTTGCGCTGCTTTTTCTGCACGGTCTTGTTTCTCTTTTTGTATCTGTTTTTGTGTCACTGTTTTGTGAGATGTAGGCGTGGCGCCATCGTCATTTGCAGCATCTCTGCGCTCTAAATCTGCATTGTGTCTCTTGTATTCTTCTAGTTGTGCTAATAGTTCTTGATTTTTGTCTGTAATAATTTTGCATTCATTTCTCATCATGTCTCCATACTGTGCAGTAGATTTTGCCAAATCTTCAAGTATCATCTCACGTGATGTATGCCTGCCAGTCTGTGCCATAAATGCCAATTTCTGATTTACTAGTATGATGTCAAGTTCTCTTCCACCTAATCTATCAAACAACTCCATACTCTTTTCTTTCCACATGTTTTTCTCTTTTCTTTCCTCTTTCATGGCCTTTCGTAAACTAGCATTTTCATTCAAAATTTTGGACATTGCCTCGTCATAGCTGATCGAAGGCACATCGACTTTGTTAAATAATTCATCTGTAACTATCTTTTGTTGCTGCATACATTTACTCATTTTTTCTCTATATGAGTAAATGGCAGTATACGTATTTAACTACCCGCATACTTTTTTTGCATTATCTTACAATTTCAGTGATTTGTGATGGTGGTGGTGTGCGTCCATGCCTAGTCCACGTGGTATAAAGAGGGGGGAGGTGACACGTTACACAAGTTCTGCTCAAAAACATACTGACTTTTGGCCGCTGAGGTGTACATACAAGACTAGACGCATTATACTCCATGACATCTATGAGTGTACATATGGTATATTACAATATCAGTATTTAGCATCACTAGGGAAGTGTGAACCAAGCTACGTGCCTAGAAAATCCGCCAAACACTATTTTCCACGCACAGAGCTTGGTTCACACCTAGGGACGCATCATTATGATTTTGCCGTTTTGTATGACAAATTTTAGACAGTCAGGGTTGCCAAGTCTTTCAAGTAGTGGTTTTGGTATGTAGCTTGAACTAGTACCACGTTGTATATTGTGGTTGATTGATACAACAAACTCTGTTGCGTCTTTTTTCCATTTTGGCATGTTGTATGATATCTCTATTGAGTTATAACATTATGTATTAAGATTGATGAAACCGCGGTGCTTAAATATCCATATGGATAATATTATATATAGATGATGAGAAAGTTGGCAGTATGTCAGGTGACGGGTATGATCAAATCAGTCACAGACAAGCAATACAGATGAAAAATCTGGAGAAATAGTAGCAACGTCTGCTCAAACTAATGCTAAATGAGGGACACACAATACATCTGTTTTCTTTGATAATGACATCACTTGCAGGCTTGTATGATGATGTCGCGCAGTTAGAGGCAACACACTACAAAAAGAGAGGCAGTCCATTTACATATACAAATGGTCTTATGCATGCAATACCAACACTACAAAGTACACTTAGATTTGAGGGTGTACGCTGAAATAGCCAAGTATTTCTTACCTCAAGTAGAAAACATCCATCACACACGCCAGATCTGAAGGTGAATAAACGCACCTGTTCTGTCAATAAAAGACAAACTCAGATTTCAAATTAAAAGGCTTGAGTGGCACATACTTGATGGCACCGGACTCGTATTACTATGCGCAGTGAATACGTATGTGTCATACACAAGTTAAAGCGTGGATTTTTGCGACTCGTCATAATCATAAATCTGGACACACAAGAGATTATATCATACAGCTTGACAGATGACAAGACAGGCGAATATGCTGTGGCAGAGCAAACAGTAGTAGAAAATACACTCAAAAATCTAGGAATAAATCCTGATGAGAGACACATACAGGTCAAAAGGGAAAAAGGACTCAAAGACGCAATCATCAATTAGAACTAAAAGCCAATGGCAGATATGATAGTCAGAAATCCTTTTTGTTTTGCCAAAAACTTGGTATTACACCTACTACTAATATGCGCGTCCAGACAAATTCAAACACACGCGCAAATGGTGTTGATCGCTATAGGTCTGAGGTGATACTAGAGCAATTTGGTGGACCCGATGCTACGCCTAGAAATCTTGTCAAATTGATTGATGATGAACGTGAGGCAAATCAAAAAAAAAAGAAAAATGAAAAAAGAACATAAAATACAACTTGAGATGGTTAATTGAGATTATGATATCTGCATTCAAGAGAAACCCATCGAAATCTTGATATTGATAGATGCGCCTATGCAAACTGCCTATGTATGAGGGTGTAATTTCAAAGAAAAATATAGACATTGGTTCGAAAGAACCGATAGACATACCTACTGACGGCGAGGAAGGATTCCCACTACTTCAGATCACTGATCCGTATTACCGGTTTGACGATCTAGTATTAGACAAAGAGACCAAATTTCGACTAGAATATATTATTTCAGAAAATCAAAATGCAAAAAAGTTACAGTTGTCAGGGTTAAATCCAAAACAAAAAATTTTATTCTGTGGTCCACCTGGCACTGGGAAAACATTTTCCGCGAAGATCATAAGCTGTGCCCTGGGATGGCCGTTGGTACATGTTATGTTTGACTCTATTATTTCATCATTTTTGGGTCAGACAGCCACCAATTTACGAAAAATTTTTGATTTTATACAAAACGGAACTTTTGTAACATTATTTGATGAATTTGATATTGTAGGAAAGAGGCGCGATGACGAACAGGAACATGGTGAAGTAAAGCGAGTTGTAAATAATTTCATGCAAATGCTGGACAATTATAATGGCACAAGCATCATCATAGCCGCTACGAATCACCCACATTTACTTGATATGGCGGTCTGGAGAAGATTTGATGAAATATTACAGTTCAAGATTCCTACTCCTCTACAACGCAAAGAACTCTTCCATAAATATCTAGGCGCGCTCAAAAAAGATGTGGATTTTGATGTAATGGAGTTGGTAAAAAAAACAAACAAATATTCTGCAGCGGATATTGCGACAATATGCGAAGATGCATTAAGAAAAAATGTAATTGAGGATGGACTAAATATTGGCAAGCAGGATCTGCTTTGGGCCATAAATGAACAAAGACGCCGAAAAAGTACCATGTTGAGTACCCTGTAATGGTAAATAATCTATACGGACATCTGGATTTACCAATGATTCCAGATATGTCTTCAAAAAAACCTCAAAGGGGCGGGTCATTGTCCATAACATCTCGAGACCATGGATTTACAAAGGCACAAACGACAAAATTGGACAAAATATCTACCTCTAAGAAATTACCGGAGAATACTCCGGTAACCGTTCAACCCCTCCCCCTCCCCCCAACCCCCCCTCAAGCCCAGAGTAGCACAGATGCGGCTTTGACTTGATTATCTACCCACACACTACGTGTACTGGTACTCTAGATCAGATCGCAAGGTCAATACTGAGGTTATAAGCAGATATCGACACTCATTATTACCGTGAAAAATAATGAGTGCAAATATCAATGATAATTCATCACGTGGATTGAATTTAACCAATATGGGTACGGGAGTGTCTTGAGATGGCTGTTGCAGTATCTGAGACGGTAGTGTTGCGCAGGGAACTACACGAAATGGCCACGCGGACAGATGGTCTTGTGGGTGTGGTAGAGTGCCTGATAGGCACAATGGAGAGTCTGAAGATGGACGTATTGAGTCAAAAAGTTAGGGCAGAATCGGCCATCCAGCAGAGAGATGAGATGCACGAACTATTGGATAGACAGATCAGACTGACAAAGGCTTTGACAAGTCTACTGTCTGAAAACAATATGGAGTTTGATGAGACTAAACTAGAAGAGTCCGTTCACACTCGCGATGAGAAGAGGGCAGAAAAGGCCGAAAAGGAACTTGATGATGAAAAAAAGCGAGGCAAGCGCACAAGTATCTCAAACACTCCTCCGTCCATGGCTGGCATGCACTATACCGAAATCCTCAAAGATGACAAAGCGCACAAGTATCTCAAACACTCCTCCGTCCATGGGTGGTGATGCCCAGTCAAAGATTGCCAAATACCGCAAAAAGAATGCAGAAAACTACCAGGATGAGGAATGGATAGACGCAGGCAAGAGCAAGAAAAGCAAGAGTGAGGGAAAGAAAGGTAAGAGTGCACACAGATCAAACCGCAACATATTGAAAGAGCATTCAGTACAAAGAGCACCCAATCCAAAAAGAACACAAGACGTCGTAAACAAAATCCAAAGGAGGCATACACGCTTGAGGAGATGCCAGTAACAGACGTGTGTGATTTGACCACCACTACGTGTACGAATAAGAATTGTGATGCCGAAATCGATGTAGTTACGATAACAAAGGATGTTGTGGACATACCAAAACCAGTAAGGGCCACAAAAAGGCGCATCAAATCATCAAGAGGCACGTGTAAAAAGGGACACAAGATAGACACCCAACCCACAAAGGGTCTGACAAATGGCTCATCGTTTGGTCCTAATATCATGGCCTCGATAGTCTACATGTTCTTCTTTACGCTCAGCCTTTCTTCAATTGCAGACATGTTGCGCATGTACGGCATATATTCAGTCTCAAAGACTACCATAATGGCTGCGTTGTCCGCCGCAGTCGCAAAGGAAAAGTTTGCATCTCGGGCAGCATACATTACAGGTAGGCTAAAAGACACCCGCGTCCTGCTTGCCGATGAAACTCCAATCAGAATTGGCAAGCACAGGGGATATGCATTGGGTGTTTATCGGAGAGTACGGGATATCCATCCACATCCACCGTACCCGAGGCCAGTCAGTAGTAGATTTACACTGCCCGTGTTTTGACATTCCAATTGTGGTGAATGGATATGCAGGATACAACAAATTCAAGGTCAGGCAGCGCTGCTGGGCGCATGTCCTCCGCGAAGCAGAACTGCTTGCCGCCATACATGGCGGTAATCTTGAAGAGATACACCACCGACTCCAATCCATATTCAGTAGCGCAAAAAAACTTCCACCTTACATCACAGACGAGGAACTAAAGGGATGGATAGACAACGTCACACAGATCGCAGGCATATACAAGAGTCTCAGATATCTCACATTCGGCGACAAGCTGGAAAATGCGGCACCTGACCTCTTTACGTTTGTCAAATATCCTGGCATGCTTCCCACAAACAACATGTCTGAGCGCACACTCAGGCCAGTTGTACTGCACAAAAAGATTTGGCTCATGTTCCAGAGTGCGATCGGTATACAGCAGACGATAGCATACTGATGACGTGTATGATGACGTGGACTCACCACATTTTACTCAAACTAAACTGTATATTTTTTTGTTGCACATTTAACAAGTCCATCATTTTTAACCATATCACTATATAGAAAAATTAAAATTCAAAAAGATACTAAACTTATGTATGATATGTGCTGCATGTGAGGCTAGACGGCATTATGATTGTATAGATTGCAAGAGTAATCACTCTACATATTTGTGTTCTTGTGACTGTCACGATGAGAACACACCCCCACATGATACGTAATATATTACCATAATTCGAATCTTACTCTTTTTAGTCACTTTGATTTGGCAATTTTTTGTCTTGTTTGTGGCCAAAAACATCCATCTTATCAATTATTTGTAGAGTACTGTTTTATCATTACGCCTGTTTTGTTTTAAAGTTATTTTACGTATGATCTTTTTTATTTATTCATATACACTATATTTTGTGCAATGCTAAGATTCATAAAGAGATATTACTTCTGATTTCCAAACTATGGAGACATCATTGGAATCTATTGGCACATTGGAATATGTTCTTGACAAGTACTCGAAGACTTGGACTTGGAAAGTAACTGGTGATCGTGCAGTTAGTATGATATCTAGACTTGTACCTAATGCATGGTATGGTGAGAATGCAAGTGAAGTTATAATTCCTGATACTGCTGAGAGCCTAAAGCAGATCAAGATGATTCATGACCGATACCCCCTTGAGATACTCTCAAAATCTGAGTGGCAAAGAAAACTCACCCGTGTGCTGTCGCCTAGACCTGAACTCAAACCATTATCCCACAAACTAAAGCGAGCCAAGGTGGGTGAACAATTTCGTGGCAAATTACTTAATTTTCAAAAAGAGGGACTAGACTTTCTTATGAAATCTTCTGGCAATGCACTACTTGCCGATGAGATGGGGCTCGGTAAAACGGTGCAGACTCTGGCGTATGCTGCTACAGAAAAGCAGACATTTCCTATGCTTGTAGTGGCTCCTCTTGTGACTTTGAGCAATTGGGAGTCTGAGATATCAAAATTCCTCAAGAAGAAGAGTCGTAATGGTCGTTTATTGGAAGATGATTCTCCATCAGTTGAGATGATTAGAACCGGCAAACGTGAACAACTACCTACATCTGATATTTATCTGATAAATTATGAGTTACTCTACAAACGAAGAACGGATCTAAAAAAGACAAACATACGTACTATTGTATGTGATGAGGTTCACAATCTTCGCTCAAAGACTACTCAAAAGTACAAGGCTGTCAAAGAACTCGCAGCACTTGACTCTGTAAAGTATCGAATAGGTCTGTCTGGCACTCCCATATACAATCACGGCTCAGAAATATGGCCTATTGTAAATATTATCAAACCTGGTCTACTTGGTAGTTTCAAAGAATTCTGTGAATACTTTTGTTATGTAAATACAAAGGGCAAGGCTATAGTACTGGAAAATAAACGCTCATCTTTACACAACGAACTACAAAAACACGTCATGTTAAGACGCCGAAAATCTGACGTACTAAAAGAATTAAAAGACAAGGTTAGGTATAAAGAAGTAGTTGCATCTGACTCTGATTATTATTTGGAGGAACTAGACAAGATCTGGACTCGTCTTACAACAGAACAAAAGAATGCAAAAGGTGAGTTTGAGCGGTCTGCTTCTTATCAGCGTGCCATAAAGAGTGAGCGACAGATTGCAGGAATTGCAAAGGTGCCTCATGTGATCAATTTTGTCAAAAACATCATGGAGATTGAGGAAAGCGTGGTGGTATTCTGTCACCACAAGGTAATACACAGCATGCTTCATGACAGTCTACACGAGTTCTCTCCAGTATCTATAATTGGTGGGCAGACTGACTCTGTACGTGCAGACCAGATATCAAAATTTCAACGTGGAGAATCAAAGTTGATGATTGCCGGAATCAGGGCGGGAAATGTTGGAATAAATTTGACTGCTGCCAAATACGTGATATTTGCAGAGCTCGATTGGAGTCCTGCTGTGCATAGACAAGCAGAGGACAGATTGCACAGAATTGGGCAGAAAAACACTGTATTTGCATACTATTTGATAGGCAGTGGTACACTTGATGATCATGTAGCAAATGTTCTTGTCGACAAGAGTTATGAGATAGATGAGATAATGGATGCAACTAGTGAGAAATTTGAGAACAAGGACAAGGCTGCTTTGATACTGGCTCAGATGCAAGACCGTCTAAATATACAACAACAACAACAACAACAACAACCATCATAACATTATTCTATTTTTGCAGTTCTCTTTAGTGTATCGTACAACCCTGATAACTTTTGTAGCAATAGTCGTTGTTCTTGCACTGTGATACTTTCTGATGTGGATATAATACGTGTTATTTCATTTATCATGTTTAGTGGATTTGTTGTGTCATCTGAGTCTTGTGCGCTTGTATTTTCCCACAACTTTGAGTCTTTGTTATCTGATGTGATCTCTTGTATGCCCTTGTCTGATATCTCATAGATCTTTTCAACCTTGTCGTTTCGTATTTGTGGTGTGATTATGATGTATTGTTCTCTTTGTAGCATAATTAATGCCGTCTTTAATGTCTCGTCTAATTTCATATTTAATGAAACTGATATGGCTTGTATACTACATGACTGTATCTCTAATAATCGAAGTATCCTAATTGCAAGTGGTACTGTGTTTGACCATAGTATGTTGTATGATGCATCAGTCATTGTAAATGATCCATTTTTACTATCCAATGTCAATAGTTCTCTGTCCCGCAATGATGCTAGTGCATCTAGAATTTTCCCAACCCCAAGACGTTTTAGATCAGAGTTTTCTATAACTGAATCAGTTATTTTTTTGTTGTGAGTGGCTGCAAGTTGCAGTATCTCTAGGTCTATAGTTCCGAGCATTCTCATAAGTGGTGTCTATGATATGTCTTATTGGGTTTAATAAGTTCGTTATGTTGTTTGCTTGTGAGAAATGATGATGTGATGTGTAAAGCCAATAAGGATAACGATGATTAAAATAAAGAACCAAAGATATTCTTGGAACAAGTAATCATGTCACAATAAATACTCGACTCATTTTTGAATCATTATTTTAATTATCAGTGTTGCAAACTGATTATCTGCAATGCATTGGCATCTGTTGTTTATAGTGTGGATTGTAATGTGGCAGTGGCAGTAACATTATCTACTTTGCTGTTGTAGTGTCGTAATTATAGTAAGAATGTGTGTTAAAGTAGCAAAATTACGTACTTTGGCCTTTGCTGTTGTAGCGGGCATGTTTGATACCTGATTTCATAAACTCTAGTATAATGCTCGGGGCAGTCTGAATTTCCCCACGTTCTAGTATAACATCGGCTTGTTGTCTGATTGTACTGCATGTAGATGCGTGTGCAATGCCCATTTTACACATATTCATGAGTGTAATGTCATTTGCACCATCTACTATACAAACCATATCTCCGGGTGATGCATCTGGAAGTGCTTTTTTAACAGTTGCTGCTTTATCTTCACCTACGTTTATGTGAACGCCATTTAATTTACCCTGTTCATCAAATATGAGATCGTTTGACAATATCATATCTAGTCCCAAATTTTGTCGGAGATTATCAGAAAACATCATCGAAAAACCACCTGATACCACTATTATTTGCCATCCTGCTTGCTTCATGGTGTGACACATCTCTGTGATTCCTGGTGTCAGTGGCTGGCTTTTTGCAATTTTGGCACACAACTCATAAGATGTACCACGCAAAGCGTCTATACGTGCTCGGAGTCCTGTTTCCCAGTCTATCTCCCCTTGAATCCCTTGTCGGGTTATCTTGTCTACCTTGGCACCTATCGTTTCCCCATCCTCTCGTGCTGCTGCTAATCGAGGAAGGTATTCTGCATCAAACAATACGCCCTCTGCATCAAGTATAAGCATCATTATATCACGTCGCCTCTGTCTCTATAATAAAAAGTATGATGCATGATCTGCGTGGCAATTTTATACATTCATAAAATTTGTATTAATAACATATTGCACCATCATCGTATACTGTTGTGAGTGTAATGTGTGGTAACCTAGTACGCAATATTATAATCATGTTGACTAATTACATACATCAAAATAAAAAGATCATAGATTCATGATAAAATGAAAAGACTGACTTCAAAATCATCAGAAACTTACAATTCTGTGTTGATTGTGTACAGTTAGTACACTTGTGTGATGTGGTAAACGTCTCGTGTGACGGTTATATTTGGATATTTTTTGTGTATGGTGTGGTTTACTATGTGTTACCCTCCATATCATATACATATGATGAACTAGAGCCATTTGTAGATGAACGGACTATGCGGTTGCATCACTTACAACATCATAAATTCTACGTAGATGGGCTCAATGACACTCTGTCTCGTATATGTGGCAGCAATCACCCTCAACATATATCATCAATATTATCTAACCTATCGTCGTTACCTGTATCTGAGCGTGCAAATGTTGCCTTTTTTGGAGGTGGCTTTGAGAATCATCGTATACTATGGGAAACAATAGCGCCGCCTGAATCTGTTACACGTGACTCTAACACTGTCAATCATACTGTTGATGATGCTGTTGCATCCAACAACCATGAACACGATTATAACAAACATGACTATGTGAGATGTGGTGATATTGCTAATAATGTGTGCAATTATATACTAAAAAAACCTAGTGGTAAACTCGATGATGCAATCGATGTTTATTTTGGTGGCTTTGAATCATTTAAAGATATTTTTACAAAGAGCGCCATGTCTTTGCAGGGAAGTGGATGGTGCTGGCTTGTAATAAACCCTACATATAACAGACTTGAAATCACATCTGTTTTCAATAATGATACTCCTTGGATGTTTGGACAAATTCCTTTGTTGGGGCTTGATCTCTGGGAGCATGCGTACTATCTTAAATATCAAAATGATCGTCTCAAATATGTAAACATGTGGTGGTATACAATAAACTGGCAAAATGTTGAGAGTAGGTTTGTATCAAATACTGAATATTAAACCACTCAAATTACAAATAACACAATTCACACTGGTGTGTTTTACTCTACAGTCACTGGCCCTATGCGAGGTGAGGTACTTGGGCAGATCTACGGTAAACTCGCAGGTCTTGTCATCTGTCAAATCATATGATATGATCTACTATGCGTATCAATTTGTAACTGTTCAACTTTTTGTGCCTGCACCAGATATAGTCGATGAATCTGTGTCTAAATTTGGGAAAGGACTGAACGTTATTGTGTGTAGGGTATGTGTAGGGTATGTGTAGCGCTGGATACGTTGGGTATGACATCTATAGTCGAGGTGGGGTATGTGTAGGGTATGTGTAGGGTATGTGTAGGGTATGTGTAGGGTATGACACGTTATGTCATTCAAATTTTGATAACAAAAACGATCTCTAAAAACACATAGATCGCATGCATGGCAACTCTGGTTAGTTGAAAGTCACCCAACGGCCGCATCAATTATGCGCCCGACGGAATTACTGACACATGGCAACTCTGACTAGTTGAAAGGCGTCTACACCAGTGGTTATAGCACCACTACAAATAAAATAATATTATCATATAATATGCAACAATAATGTGACATAAATCAGCGACATATTTTTGGCATGTACATTGACATTGAAAAGTCATCATTGTTGTATGGTACCCAATCAGCATCGCTCATCATCCATGCCTGATAAGGTGTATCTTTTAGGTCTCCATTTGAGTTCAACTCAGTTGAACCTATTGCACCTACATATTGGGCAGAAGTATCAATTATCACGTTCTCAACATTAGTCGAATCATCTGTCTGTGCACTCAAAAGCGACAGCCCAAGCAACCAGATGGTATCATATGCATAATGTACATACGGGCTAGGATCAATACCGTTTTGCATCAAATGTGCAACTATCTCTTGATTGATTGCATTTTCATGAACTGTGGGTTGTAATACGGTAAACTGTACTCTGTTTGCAAAGGCAGTGGATATGGGATTCTCAGAGATATTCGGATCCGCAGTATTCTGATCTGCTCCAAACCACCTAATATCATCTAGCACATCATACTCTGAGGCTGCACTGAGAAATTCAGGACTTTCACCGAATCCGGTATAAAACACTGCAACGTTATGTACTCCATGCTCTTCGATTGCATCTTGAACTACTGTTGCAAGTTCTTGTGCTGCTTGCATGTAAACGGTACGCGCATTAGTATCATCTGACACCGTACCAACATCATCAAACAGATATTCATAATATATGATATCATCAGATGTGCCACCATCCCTCTCAAATGCAGTCTTTGTGGCATCCAAGAGTTCAACTGACCATGCTGCTTGTATCCCTACGGGTATAATATGAGATATTCCGGCACTCTGATGTCGCATGACATCAACGATCGCCTGTCCGTGTTTGTGTTGGTCAGGTAAGAGACGAAATAGTGCATCATCTTCTATGGACAGTGATGGAACAGAAGAGCAACAGCTGAGTAGAACCATATCGTTATCATTTGCATAATTGATTACATCTGGTGTAATAAGATCAATTGATGGACCTGCCACAATTTTGATACCTTCGTTGTTGAGTGCCATCAGATGTGACAATACTGTGCTTGGATTTGTACCTGTGTCCAAATATCGTATATTCAGTGACCAATTTTCATCACGAACTGTCAGATATTCATTAAAGTGGGACTCTGCAAGTTCGAATCCTGCTTGCATATCTTGACCGTATTTAAAGGCATTTCCGGTGATCGATGTTAGTGCACCAATAGTGACACTGCCAGAAAGAGACTTTGCATCAATAATCTCGCTCCAATATCCGACACCAAATGGATATGTAGAATCATCAAACTTTTTTACAATCATACTTGTGATACTATCAGTAGAGTCGCGCCCAATCTCACCTGAGAGGTAAAATGGACCATTGCTGATCACAAGATGGTTTTTGTCTTCAATCCATGATATGGATGCATTGTATCGCTCACTTACATAATCAAAAGTTGCATTCTGATACAAAAAGACCGGAACGTGCATCTCATTATTAGCATCTTTAAAGGCACGTAGATGTACAAGTGCCAATTCAGCATCTGCAGAATCAAGCATATCAAACCAATTCCCACTGTTCGCCTGTGCAACTTCAGCATACCAATCAGCATCTCCGTTACTAACCACCTCATTCATGGCAATGTATATCTCCCAAGGAACAGTTGGCCAAAGGCTCGCCCTTGTCACTATATCTGCCTCATCCTGGCTCCAGTAATCAAGATAAACGTCAATTGTATCATCATCAATTACATCGATTGCTACAATGTCACGGCTTACATCAAGATCAGTATACTGGTCTGTGGCCAAATCAGTTTCACTCATCATCGTCATAGATTCTGGATCAAATACAAACAAGTATAATATATCATTAATATCCATAGGTTGTCCATTGTGCCAGTTTGCCAATTTGAGATCATATCTAATTTTACTAGTGGCCTCTGTAACCTCTGGTGCAGTCCACATATTTGTCTCCGAATTCCAGATTATGGCACTAGACGGAACACCAAGCTTTTCATCAGGACCATTAGTTTGAACAGAGATCAATTCATTTCGTGCATTTACTAGTTCTCTAGTATATGGATCTCGAATGTATGAAGTATCACGTAATAATGACCATATCTCTAAACCATAAGAGTCACGCAAACCACCAATTGGGTTCCATGAACCCTGTGATATGTGACGTACGCCAATATTGAGATTTGTATCGTCATCGGAGAGTTGTACATTCAGCGGTGTGTATCTATTTAAAATTCCACTAGCAGGAAGATTTACTACTCCCGTAACCTCAGAGCGTACAGGATAAGACGTACGTTCAGTGGCAATAAACACGCGCACAGACTCTGTGACACCCAAAGTGGTTGCTTTTACTACTAATTCTGCTCGCTCTTCAAGTGTCGTGTATGATTCTGTGTATAGTTCAATTGTTAAACGATCAATATCTTCATTTTGATATTGCCAAAAAGTCTCTTCTTCTCCACCCGGAACATTATTGTACCACGGTGCATAAAAAGTTCCCAGTAACGAGTCATCATATCTTCCATATCCATAATTTCCAAACGCCTCTGTATACAGATGCCACTGTTGATCCGCCGGATCAGATGCATATACTGTTTGGTATGCCAATAAAAGATCTCCGTACTGGCGATTTACAGTAAAGCCAATACTCTCAAGATCATCGGCAAGTAATTGACCTATCTGTTTTCTATTAGCGTCATCTTCTCTGATAAATATTGTAATTTCAATTGGTTGGTTATCATAATACCATTTATTGTCAGCAGATTTAACTGCACCTATGGGCTCAAGTGCCTCTTCAAACAACATGTTTGCTTTTGCAAGATCATACGTAAATCCAAACGATTCAAGATTCCTATGTATTGAAATATAGTCAAAGCTGTGAGGGGGAATAGCTGAAATCATTGGAGAACCTGAGCCTAATATATCGCGTACAACAGAGTCACGATCGATCATATAGTTTAGTGCAAATCGTGCCTTTTGTTGTGAGAATGGATTGAATCCTGTAGTGTAATCATCAGTAGGGTTTGCATACAACGAATAGATTGCTCCACTTGAATGATCATAAATGTCGTGTCCAGCATCGGTGACGGTTTTTATTTGCTCACCTGTTATAGTGAGATAGTATATGTCAATATTATTTGCCAAAAGATTCTCAATTGCAATAGATTTGTTGTCTTGTTTGAGATACGTCAACGTATCTAGATATGCACCACCCACTTGTGCTTTAACATCCTCAATACCTGCAACCGCAACAACTGCAAATATTGCAAGTACAACTGTGCCAATAATTACACCATGCGTCATGCTCATAATTCAATTATAATAATAATGTGTTAAATATGTAGCGCAGTTTATTTAATCTGTTAATATGCACATAGAGTTATGCAACACACTAGAAATACACAATATAGATAATACAGTCATGTATTATAACAAGATTATCTCAAGCCGTACAAGTATAAAGAATATTGCAAAAACTGCCAAAAACCCGACACCAACAAAAGCAAGCGCCTTGAGCCATGATGGAGGCTGTGCATATGCTACAAGATATCTACCCGTAACCAGTCTAAAATTAAAGAGCGCAATTACAGGTGCGATTAAAAACGATACAATAGTTGCAAAGTCAACAAGTTCCTTGAGTTTATCTGCAAACATAGTCACTACCACAAAAGAGCCTGAAACTAATAACAGGATGTATAGTGGATATCTCCATCCTTTAGAGTCGTCATGATATTGGTCAACATAAAGGTGTGAACTGTCTTGGGTGTTATAATTATGATCATGTGTATCTTGCAAATCAGACGTGGATATTTTTTTAGAGTCCTCAACATATGAGTCAGACTGATTGCTGTCAGATACGCGTTTGTTTGAGGAATCAAACGTAATGGATTTAGTAGTGCGCGTTATATTTGCAATCATCTTTGTCATTCTTGATAACGCTCTAGAATACCCATCAAGTACAGCAATAATGGTTCCAAACATTACACTAAATGCAGAAGCAGATATCAAGAGTCCGCTCCAGTCACCTACTGTCTCAGTGTATAATGATATTATCATTGCTGCAAATTGTGCATTGTTGTTTGGAATAGCCTCACCACTCCCAAAAAAGATGTACGCACCAAGTGTTAAAAATACAACTGCAAGTACGGCAGTTATTAAATACCCAATGTTAAAATCAAGTAGAGTCTCTCTTAGATGAGGCTTAAATTTGGTCTGTTTTATTCTCTCAAGGGTCCAGAGGCTATGCCACGTAGCCGTGTCAATGGGCATGGGCATCCATCCCATAAGAGCTATCAAAAAGAATATTCCTGCACCTGTAAATATTTCTGGAGGCTCAAAGTCCGGAACAGGAGTAATTGGTCCGTTGTAGAGTGCAACTACAAGAGCCAATATGGTCGATACGATCAAAACAGATGCGATTATCTTTAAGAGTCCATCAAGTATGGTATATCTGCCTATAACAAGTATACTTGCACATATTGCAAACAAGATTACAAGTGTCCATTCATTTAAAAATTCAACTGAGAATAGATTTTCCATAAATCCGGCAGTCACAAATCCTACTGCGCCCGTAACAAAGAACATGGAGACGACTGTGACTGCAAAATAAAGCAGTAAAAATGGTCTTCCCAACCTAAGATATCCATCTATCATACTAGTGCCAGTCGCATTTGTGTATCGTGAACTGAATTCATAAAATGGATACTTTAACACGTTTGCAAGTATGACAAATACCACTAGAGCAAATCCAAATTCTGCACCTGCTCTAGTAGACTGCATAAGATGAGACACGCCAATTGCAGTACATGCAAACAAGAGTCCGGGACCGAATGTTTTGATCATGTTGGAGATTTGGGGCAACACACAAATTTTTTAGTATATAATTAAAATTGTTTGTATGTAGGTTTCAGTATGTAGGTTTCAGTATGTTAGTAATTCACAATATAATTATCTACATGTGTTTTTTATCGTAACCGTTCAACCCTCATACCTGCTCCAGATGTTAGGCAATGAATTTGTGCCTAAATTTGGGAAGGGGTTGAACGGTTATACAGAGATCATTATGATCCGAAAAATGTGCATAGTTTTTTACTTTATGTGCGCTTCAAAAAGTAAAATAGTTACATATTTTTACATATGATTTTTTCAGGCATAAAATCGTGTAAAATTGGTGTACATGGACTTGTGCTCATAGCTAGTGGGACACGGTCTCATGTACCGCTTTCTTTATGTACAAGTATTTTTACAAAATATGTATGAGCAAGATGGAACGCTTGGTCACTAGCGGAAGGGGAACCTGCATGGTGTGCGGGGAATCAGTGGGCATGAAACAGATGTCAAGGCATATCACAAAGCACATACCTGCAAGCAACACAGGCTCGTACTATATAATACGAGTAAGCAGCAGCAAGTATTTTTGGATGTTCCTGCAGGTAAGCGGCGCGACTACACTCGCGTATCTCGACGCGTTTCTAAGAAGTGCATGGTTAGAGTGTTGTGGGCACCTGAGCTGCTTTATCATAAACGATACCACGTATGATGTAGCGCCAGATGGCGCTGACTATATGTTCGAAAAGCCAAAATCGATGAATCACAAGATATCCAGCGTGCTTAAAAAAGGCATGTCGTTTTCACATGAATATGACTATGGTACCACTACGTACCTAACACTGCAGGTTCGAGAAGCAAACGTACCCGCGCTCATGACAACGAGCCCCAAACCGGCACCTGTAACACTACTTGCAATTCACGATCCAGTCAGATTCGTATGTGACGGGTGTGGTGGAGATGCAACCTTGGCATGTTCTTATTGCGGCCTGCGTGAATTCGGCGGCTTGGGGTGTGATACGTGTATGAGAAAACATTCCTGCTGCGTGTCAGATGGTATCGGGATTGCGCTTCCGGTCGTGCAGTCGCCACGGGTGGGTGAGTGTGCCTATAACGGCCCTACTATAATGCAGACAAAATAGATGGTCCTCACACACGACAAGTGGACTCATATTGTTTAGACAGTCAACTGCGCCAACTAATAACAATGATTGAACAGAGAAGAAAGATTGGGCCGGTGACAAAGAGGGCATAATAAACAGATTCAAAAAAAAGAGATGGAGACGCAAAGGATACAACATGAACACTTTTTTACACATAAAGGGTGTGTAGCCAGACAACAATGACGTTGAACGAACTAATCGAGTATTTGTATCCATAAAAGATGATGATGATGATGGTGGTGATGATGATGATGGTGATGGTGATGATGGTGATGATGGAAACAGAACGTCTTATGATGAAGGACAACTAAATATTGTTCACGCTGTTGCAACAGGTAAGATTAGAGGTGAGATCTTTTTTGATATGTTGTGCAAGGCATGCAAACCCTGCTAAAACTACCGAATCGTTTGTGCCCAACTATGCATCATCATTGCCAATTATTTATATATATAAATATATAATGCTGAGATCATTATGATCAGAAAAACGCGTATGATTTTTTACCTTATGTGTCCACTTCAAAAAGCAAAATAGTTACCAATGAATGCATTTGTGTATTTAATTTCTGAATTTATCAGGAGATTCTTTTGATGGGAGTTGGAGCATGGTGATTATTTGAAACCTAAAAAATGAGATGTGTTGTACGACTAAAATTAAGATTGTAATACATCACATTGCAAACCACTGATGTAATACTATGTATAATTTATATTCATTAAAGAGAACATTAATTAATATGTAATATTTTATATATTTTATGGCTGTCGGATGGAAGACTGTTAATGTTAAAGAAAATTTAATGAGTGAAGTAGAATCTATAATTAAAACGACTGGAATGAATGCATCTGGTATAACAAACCCGTCTCAATTTGTTGATGCTGCTATAAAGGAAAAATTAGAGAAAGAGACGCGTCAACGCTTTGAGCATGTAGGTGTGTACGAGGATCATGTCAAGATTTTAGATAATAAACTGGACCGCTTGGATAGAATTGTCTCTGTATATTTTAAAGATGACGCGGCATGGTGTGACTATTGTGAGAAGAACTTTTGTGTGCATATACAATATGTGTGGACAATTGATGATGTATGCAAGATATTACATGAACGCGGCATGTCAGAGCCCTCTACTGCACGATAAATATTGATTCATTATTCTTGTTTGTGACTTGTAGTTTTAACTTAATCTCCTAGTTTGTGTTTTTGTGCATTGTGTTTTTGTGTATTGTGTTTTTGTGCATTGTGTTATTTTTGTCATTTATGGTAGTTGATTGACAAATATTGTATCTAGATTTGAGAAAAACTCAATTGACTGTACTGGTAAATTCTCCAAATCGTCAGAAATTTATATTCTATATTTTTTACATAACGTATGTCTATGTCAAAGGATCCATCTGTGTTGACAACAAAACTTGAACTAAAGTCAGATCGTAGTATTAATGATCGTAAGCCAAAAGAGAATTGGGCTCGACGCGCAGAGGCAGATCAATTTGCTGAAAATGTAAAACTGTATAGACAGGGCAAATACAGTGATGCGAGTTTTAGACGTTTTCGATTACAACATGGTGCATATGGAACTAGAATGACTAGTGATTATGCCATGGTACGAGTCAAATTTCCTGCCGGTGTAGCATACCCTCATCAGTTGGATGCAATCTCCAAAATATCCGAACAATACTCTATTGGCAGTGCACATTTATCTACTCGTGAAAATATACAACTTCACTGGGTTGTATTAGAAGATGTCTCTGAGATATTTCATGAATTAGCTCGAGTAGGACTGACATCAAGGGAAGCATGTGGCAACACTGTCAGAAATGTAATGTGTAGTCCGCTTGCTGGTGTGTGTAAAGATGAAGTCTTTGATATTACGCCATATGCACTGGCAACTGCTCGATTCTTTTTACGCAACCCATTGTGTCAAAACTTGCCACGAAAATTCAAGTTTACATTTACTTGTTGTGAAAAATGTGGCATGGCAAGAATGGTCGATGTGGGATTGATACCTACACTAAAGACATTTGAGAATGATGATGGTACTACATACGAGCAACGTGGCTTTAAGGTATTTCTTGGTGGTGGGCTCGGAAACAAGTCATTTGTGGGACATCAACTAGAAGAATTTACATCCGAAGATGATCTATTGTACACATCCATTGCAGTAATTCGTATATTTGATCGACTAGGTGATCGAAAGAACCCTGCACGAAACAGGATGCGATACTTGGTAGATGGGATGGGATGGGAAAAGTTTCAAAATTTGGTCTTGATGGAGCGTGCTATTGTACATGACACACAATCAGTAATAACTAGACTAAAACCCGATCATACTCAACTTGAGATACGTCGTCCAATTCGTATATCAGACCAGAGTGCTGATGTAATGCAGAACTCTCAACCTGCTGGATTTGCCAGATGGCTTGCTACAAATACTGTTGCACAAAAACAAGACTCGTACAGTACAGTATTCATAACACTCGAAGCAGGTGATATAACTGCAAGTCAACTTGTGTCACTTGCAGAACTTGTACGTCAATATTCTTGTGAGGGTGTGGCAAGACTTGGATTTAACCAAAATATTGCATTGCGATTTGTACATCAAGATGATCTGCCTGATCTGTACTCTGCTTTGGTGAATGCTGGTCTTGCAAAACCTGGTGCGCTTACGATGGCATCTCCGATCGGATGCTCTGGTACCACTTCATGCAATCTGGCACTTACAAACTCCCATCGTCTTGCAAAAGAGATCCAACGTAAATTCCTAGAACTGGAATTAGATCAAGATGTGGCACTTGCTGATTCTTCAATAAAGATAAGCGGATGTCCGAACTCTTGTGGACAACATGGAATTGCCACGATTGGATTTTTTGGTGGTGGTGCACGTGTTGGCAAGGACATGTATCCTAACTATTCAATGTCCCTTGGTGGCAGAAAAGATGAACTAACTGCACTGGGTCAAATATGCACTAGGGTTCCTGCAAAACGTGTCATTCCAGTTATATTGCGTATCATTGATCTGTTTCGTGAAAACTGCAAGCCTGATGACACATTAAAATCATGGATACATAGAGTGGTATCTGGTGCAGAAGACTCTACTAAGATCTCATCTATAAAGGATATACAACAACAGATAAAACCATTGTTAACACCACCTAGTAAAGACGAAGATCCAGACTTTTATCTTGACTATGGAAGTGATACAACTTATCACACAAAGACCGGCAAAGGTGAATGTGCAGCTTGATCATTGTTATAACATGGTATATGATGTGATATTATATCGTCCAAATAACAAATGATTACAATGACAAAAAATAATAATCATCATCATAATTGACACCATTCATCAAACACGATTCTGCTAAATGATTATTATATTATATAATTACTATATTATATGATTACTATATATATGATTATTATATTATATGAAACTATATATCATTTTAAATGTAATCAATACCGCCGTGTGCTCACAAACTATGATTATACACTGCGTGGCAAATCATAAAATGATTTTGAGAATTGTGACATAAAATATAACTATGATCTTATTACTGTGTATGTTTTGAGTTATTTTTTGGCCTTTGTGTATTGTGTAAAGTTATCTGTATTCCCAAAAATATGTTAGATCATTAAATGACACATTTGCTAAAATCAACTGTAACTTTTTGATACAAATTGTTGGGATTAATTTGCAGTAAAAACCATCATGCCAACTCATTGCGTATTCTCTTTGTAAGCGCCGCTTCTATATTATCAAACAATACGAGCATCTTTTCTTTATGTTCTGTTATGTAATCGTCCCCTCTATCTTTGAGTCTAATCTTCCACAACCTTATCTCCCTGTGCTCATCAAAGAAGCTCTCTATCATATGAACACCAAACTTGTCTGTATCAGTAAATTTATCAAATACCTGTATGGCTTTTTGGGAATTTCCTTCTTCTATGACCTCTCTGGCAGATCTTATTGCCTGTATCAACTCTTTCATATTTTTAATCGGTTGTGGCAACGTCTTTCTTGTAATACCAAACAAGCCGCGCTTCTCCTTTCCAATCTTTGCTGCTACATTGGGTGCTAGATCATAGATTGGTATTCTGCTTAACCCTTCACGTTTTTCGTTTTGTAGTATGAGTCCCTTTTCAAGCAACTTTCTAAGCGCAGTTTCAGCATCGACTTTGTCCAAAAATGTTGTCCATACTATGGCACCTATTGTATGGTAGCCTTGTTTTATTGACTCTAATACTACAACCTCTTGTATGCGCTTGAAGCCTTCCTCTATTCTCACATTCACAAAGTCTTTGTCTCTGACTGATTTTCTTGCATTTTTTACATCGATCTCAATTGAGCGTTTTAATGCTTCAAGGGACTCTGGGACTTGATTAAGAAGAGACAAGTAGCATCCTTTGTTGTACCATGCCATGCCGTATGTGGGATCAGATTCTATAGATTTTTCAACTGAATCGAGCGCCTTTGCATAGTTTTTTTGTTCATAATGTACTAGTCCCTTTAAATTCCATGCTTCTGGATTTGTGACGTCAATGTCTAGTATTTTATCATACACTGCTAGTGCTTCACTGTACTCTTCAAGGTGAAACTTTGCATAGCCTAGCTTGAGCATAGTCTCTACACTATTTGGATCTATTCTGAGTGCCTGGTCAAATGCCATTACGGCATCTTCGAGTTTTTGGTCTGCCATCAAATTAATGCCCTTTTTGTAAAGTTTCTTTCGATTATAGTCTGCATCAACCAAACTCCTCTCTTGGGGTACTACATCAGGTGAGTCAGTTGTCGTTATGGTGGATGCGACTTTAATGCTTGTGTCTTTTTCATCTTTGAGTTTATTAGAATTATTGTCACGTATATAATCATTATTGCTATTTTTGCTAGTATGTTGTTCTCCTCCTCCTCCTAACTCTGCCTTTTCATATTTTGGCTTTTTATTTCGTTGAAATGGTCTCTTCATTATATCACTAGGTAAATTCTAGTTAAAAACTATATTATTTCTCTATTTGCTTACTAAATGTCAACCCTTCATCCACTGACCTCATCTCATATACAAAATATCTTACTAGATCGTCCTAGTAACTTGGCACAATCATCTGATTTACAAGCTAATATGGTTAATCTAAAATACTTGCTATGTATATGCCATGTATGTCATTAAAGGATACGATCTCAGTTAGTGGACGTTCTCCTTTCTCAAAGCCTGGTGTATACGAGGTCAAGATATCCATATCTACTACAAAACCATCTGATGATGATATCAAACGAGACAAGTTCTCTAGTATATGGAGCAACGAGTATCACTTGCGCGTAGATGATCGTGGTCTATTTTCTGAAACACTTGGCTCTAATACAAATCCACTTCCAGAATCTATTACTCAATCTAAAACTGTATGGATTATAGTATCTGATATCTTTTCTTCAATGTACTCTATATTTGATATATTAACTAGTGATGTACTGCCTGATGTAAAACCCAAACCAAAAACACCAAAAGAAAAAAAACCCAGACAACTGACAAAAGATACATCTTTACAGCAAGCAACAAAAACATCCAAAATTACTAAAGACACTACAGTACAACCTGAGACTGTATCTTCACCTCAATCCTATTTACAATCATCATCATCATCATCATCTACTGCACAGACTCAACCTCAACATACACCTAATGCACAACCAAAACAAACTGTATCATCTGTACAGCCACCCTCAGATATACGGCCACCTACACCTACCACAACAGGCCCACCGGGACATATGGGCGAACAAGGACCTCCAGGACCACCAGGACCAATGGGGCCACCAGGACCAATGGGGCCACCAGGACCAATGGGTGCTCGTGGTGCTGTAGGTACACAGGGTACTCAAGGTGACAAAGGCTCACCTGGTGACAAGGGTCCAACTGGTGACAAGGGTCAATCTGGAAACAAGGGACCCACAGGTGACAAGGGTCCAACAGGTGACAAGGGTCCAACAGGTGACAAGGGTATTACTGGTGAGATAGGACACAAGGGTGATGCAGGTGACAAGGGACCCACAGGTGACAAGGGACCTGCTGGACCTGTAGGAATTAAGGGCCCCACAGGTGACAAGGGACCCACAGGTGACAAGGGTGACAAGGGTGACAAGGGCGTGACGGGACCTATTGGTGAGAAAGGTGACAAGGGCCCCACGGGCTCTCAAGGTGACAAGGGCCCTGTCGGGCTTAAAGGTGCAGTTGGTGAAAAGGGTGAACATGGTATGACAGGACCGCCTGGTGACAAGGGCCCTGTTGGACCTAGAGGTATTGCAGGTGAGAAAGGTGACAAGGGACCTGTTGGATTGATTGGTGATAAAGGACTTACTGGTACTGTGGGGCCGCCTGGTGACAAGGGGCCCACTGGACCCACTGGAGCAATAGGTGAGAAAGGAATACAAGGTCCACCCGGACCCGTAGGTGAGTCTGGATTACGTGGATCTGTAGGTTCCCAAGGTGACAAGGGACCACAAGGACCACAAGGACCTGTTGGCGCCAAAGGACTTACTGGTGTTCCTGGTCCACAAGGTGACAAGGGTGAAAAGGGGTCTGTTGGACCTATTGGAGAAAAGGGACCGCAGGGCCCATCAGGTGTACATGGTGACAAGGGACCCCAAGGACCGCAGGGACCTGTTGGCGCCAAAGGACTTACTGGTGTTCCTGGTCCACAAGGTGACAAGGGTGAAAAGGGGTCTGTTGGACCTATTGGAGAAAAGGGACCGCAGGGCCCATCAGGACCTCCTGGTGCAATGGGACCACAAGGCTCAGCTGGAGATAAAGGACCTACTGGTGTCACAGGACCTCAAGGTGAAAAGGGTGACAAGGGCGCGACAGGAATTGCAGGACTTGTAGGTGAAAAGGGACCACAAGGACCGCAGGGACCTGTTGGCGCCAAAGGACTTACTGGTGTTCCTGGTCCACAAGGTGACAAGGGTGAAAAGGGGTCTGTTGGACCTATTGGAGAAAAGGGACAGACTGGTCAAATGGGGCCCTCTGGTGAAAAAGGACCACAGGGGCCGCAAGGCTCACAAGGTGAGCGTGGACCTACAGGGCCGATAGGTGACAAGGGACCGCCCGGACCGCAAGGAATTCAAGGACTGCAAGGTGAGCGTGGACCTGTGGGACCTCGTGGTTTGGATGGTGAACAGGGATCTGTGGGTGAACAGGGACCTGTGGGGGCGTCCGGACCTCGTGGACCGCCCGGACCGCCCGGTGAAAAGGGACCGTCTGGTGCAATGACATCTGAGCAAAAGGCAATATTCAAAGATCTCTTGGAGATATTAACTAACAAGGGCGTCTTGACTACTGAAGAGCAAATAAAACTGATGAGTTATCTGTACTAGATATTTTTTAATTGGAATTTTTTATATGAGCATATATTAATAAGTATGTATTAATGAGTTGGTGTTAAATCATTATTATAAAAATAAGTTTTCATCACACTCAAAAACAATGCATTGTTTGACTCTTGTAAATGTAGTTGATGTGAAATTTACGATATAATTGGACATATAATTGGACATATAATTGATCTTAAATCAAAACAGAATCTTATCATCTTTCATGGCAAAAAATCTACGTTTTGGGTTTTTCCGGTTTTTCAAGAATTAGTTTTGAAATGTATACAAAACTGATGTCTCTTTGTATTACATGTGACATTATAAGAAGATATAAAATCTCAAAAATTTATTGTTTTTTATATATTTAAAATGTATAATTAAATATTAAAATCAAATTTATTATTTTTAATATATAAATAACAATAGTAATAATAATACTGCTGGATTAATGCTAGCAATTCTAGTAAATAATCTTATAGATCTGTTGCAATTGTATCTGACTCGTTACCTTTCTTGCTATCATCTAGTCGTTGTTTTAACTCTGCATTTTCTTTTAATAACATGTCTCGTTCTGATTCTAATGATGCTAGTGTAAGATGTCTACTATACAATGGGTGCCCGGGGGGTATTGGAAGAGTTCCTGTTGAGAGTAGGTTGTTTGCTTGTTGTAAAAATCCATACTTGATCTCATCTACCACATCACGAGCTTGATTTGGATTGACTTTGTGATGCATACTGAGATTATTCATGCGTTTGCGCATTGAGATGGGTTGTTGTTTGCCAAATGGGTTTGGTGGCATCCTTGGAAGTTCTGCATATGGTGTATCGTCATGTACAAAAGATCTGTGTGTCATGTTGTTTTGTTGTATGTTGTTTGCCAATCTAAATGCGTCTATTTCATACATACTGTTTGTCAAAATAGGGTATATTTTTGTCTTGTTAATAGCTTTGTGGGAACCATATGCTTGTGTAATCGTTCAACCCCTGTACTTGCGCCAGACGTTAGGCGGTGAATCTGTGCCTAAATTTGGGAAGGGGTTGAACGGTTACGTTGACTAGTTACTTTCAGAGATGGGCAAGACATTATACACTTCATATATCTTACCTGTAACACGAGAGCGATATGACCATTCGTCTCTACTCCAGTCCATTAATTTGCATTTTGTTTTAGTATCTGGGTGTAGTTTGTCATAAACATCTGATCCTATTAATATGTGGTTTGGAGGTGCTCTATTCTGTATCTTTGCTGCAATATTCATAACGGGGCCTAGTAAATCTACATGTGATTGTTGAGGATCAGAGCCATATCTCACAATGACACTCTGGCCTATGTCTAGTCCAATTCTTACTTTCAGTTCTGGATAGTCATACTGGTCAAGAATTGGGTTTATTCCATGTTGTATAATCGATAACATGGACCTGGCACAATTAACTGCATTATCTACTACCATTATTTGATATGCATCTGATACAAAATAACCGATCACTGCATCACCGACGAACTTTAGTACGTATCCGTTGTATTGATTCACTACTAGTGCCATCTCTTGAGCAAAAGAACTCATAATGGTCGCTATGCTCTCTGGTGGCATCTCTAGTGCTATTTTCGTAGATCCTACTACATCAACATATAGAACTGTCATGTTGACAATCGTGTGTACATTCTTTCGTAGGTATTTATCAGAACTATACCCTCCATCTGCATACTCATATCCTTCTTTGAGTGCTTTCCATACCCGTATTCTGGTGTTTTGTATCATTGTCTCAAAATCTATTACCTCTTTAGTGGTGTTGGTTTTTTGCTTTATCATCCTGTCAATTATTGATGGTGGCTTGCCACTACTATTATTATTGTCATTGTTACTATTATCACTATTCTTTGATTCTTGATTACCCTTTACCGTAGATGTATTTGGCATGTTATGGCCGTCTTTGTTCACAATACTATACTTTTTGTTTACATTATCTGTTATCATTTTCTTTGATGCGATATTCTCAACATATGGTTTGCTAGTATCGTTATATTTTTTTGTGTAATTATTCATTAAAAAATTCAACCTCTTTTCATTTTTATTACATATAACCCCGATTCATTACTATACCGCAAATATAACTCATGTCATATCTGTTTCTAAAACATCTATCCTTTTTAATGTAACATTTTATATTTTTTTTGCTGTATTGATTATAATCTATTTTACTCACATAAATCTTAACATGCCATAATATTTTAGGATATTGATTGCATTAATTGTAATCTACTACTATTCTGTCAAACATTGTTTTTGTATTATTATGGATTAATACTAAACTCAACTCATATGTAAAAAATAGTCATGCATGACCTGATCATGTACTATTTCTATTGGATCTAAAACAGACGCACAGATTAGATGAAGCCCATGTAGCATACACATCTTTTAAGTATTAGGCGCAGGGAGTCAAATGATTATATTACATTATAACTACATAATTATAAACCTGCCATGGACTTTGCATATGAGAATTTCGGCATTATCGGAGATCAACGAGTCTATACGTATGATGGACTCTAAAATATCTGATGCTTATCAGAGTCATATGAGTCTGCTAATCAAAGGTACACCAATAAAAGCCATGTTGGGTAATACAACTGTCGTTGATCAAACTACATTTGAAACTAGTACAATAGTGGAATATATGCGCAGTATAACAAAGGATCTTGGAGAGCATTGGATTTCACGTGATGCAGTTGAGACTAGAGATGAGGATATACGTAGAATCTTTGTAAAGTTTGAATCTCAAGTCTTGGAGTACTTGATATCTGTTCATCTGTCTGTGCAATTTCGTGCATTGTTGTATTACAAACCTGATGCTCGCGTCATTGCAATACAAAAAGAACTCTCTGAGATAGAGTCCACTGCTCGAGATCACAATGATCGTATGGCTGATATTGGTGACCGTCTGATCTCTGATCGTCTACGTGATATGGGTCACACTGAACCTGACCATACAACACTATTTGAGATGTTATACAATAATGATTCACTCTCAGATGAGATGGCAACTGATTTACAGACTGCTGCAAATGATGCTGGTTTGGACAAATATGTGGACAAAAGAAGTGCGTTGTTTGAAGAGTTGGACTCATTTTTACTAGAGGTATATAACACAACCGCGGTAATGATAGATGACAATCGATTGGTTGCAGGCGAAGATGGCTTTTTGTATACTGTTGACATTCAAAAAATCACACGAGACTCTCGTACTGGCACAATAACAAAAGAAGGAAATATTACTGCAAGTGAACTGTCCGATGATATATTACGTGCTATAGAATCAAGATTTGCAGAATTGTATACAGTCATTATTAAATTACAATAATAATTTGTATGTGACTTGTCTGTGCTCAAATATGTAAAAATTACTCCATGAATTGATGTGGTGTGCTATTCAGTTTGCACCTAATCTTAAAAGATGTACATTCCCATTTAGATTGATAATCAATTTTATTTTTATTTTTATTTTTATTGTGCCTATTTTTTCTCAATTCAAAAACAAATCCAATTAACTTGGTCCAGATTATATTACATCTACTAGTTACAGATAACTCAAATAGGCAGATATGCATTCGTATTTTATGAGATTGCCAACATATGACGATGTTAAAAAAGCAGATATGATACGAGGTGATCAGATCAAAAAAACGCCATTGATACACTCCCCTACATTTGGGAATCTGAGTGGCTCTGATGTGTATCTAAAAGCCGAACTACGTCAAAAGACTGGCTCTTTTAAAATACGTGGTGCATATTATAAAATGCAATCACTCTCATCTCAGGAGAAAGCCAAGGGTGTGGTGGCAGCATCTGCAGGCAATCATGCACAGGGTGTGGCATTGGCATCGTCACTTGAAGATATACCATGTACTATTGTAATGCCTCGTGGAGCATCTCCTGCCAAAATTGCTGCAACTAGAGGATATGGCGCACGCGTGATATTGGATGGCTCAAACTATGATGAATCCTTCAAGACTGCCAGTAGAATTGCAGATGAGACTGGTGCTACAATAATACATGCGTTTGATGATGCTCATATTATAGCAGCACAGGGCGTTATTGGGTTGGAGATTCTCGATGAACTGCCAGATGTTCAAGAAGTGTATGTGCCTATTGGTGGTGGTGGACTTGCAGCAGGGGTGCTGATTGCAATTAAAGAGACACACCCTCATGTGCGAGTGGTTGGTGTACAGTCAAATGCATTTCCATCAATGCATTCGTCTGTACGTGATGGCAAACCAGTTAGAGTTACTGCGGGTCCACGAACTATTGCAGATGGAATATCAGTTAGTATGCCTGGTAAGATTACATTTGAGATTATTCATAAACTGATAGATGATATTGTCCTAGTTGATGACACACAAATCACAAAGACAATGTTTCTCTTGATGGAGCGAATGAAGTTTGTAGTAGAACCTGCGGGAGCAGCAAGTCTAGCATATGTGCTTGCAAACAAACCTGCAGTAGGAAAAAAGATTGCAGTTGTGCTTGCAGGTGGTAATGTGGATATGTATCTTTTAGGTCAGGTTGTAAACAAAGGACTTGCTGCAATGAGTCGACTAATAAAAATATCTGTTATGCTACATGACAAACCTGGAACATTCAAAGAGATTGTAGATGAGGTTACCGCTATACATGCAAATATTGTAGAAGTCGTACATGACAGGCTAAGCTCTGATGTTCATACTGGTTTTGCTGCTGTGACGTTAAGTATCGAGACTGAAGACAAAAATCAGGCAGATGTACTGATAAGTAGACTAGAACAAAAGAACTTTGAGTTTAAATTACTTACATAATTTGTCATATTTTTTATGCTCGATGAGCCGATGATTATTTTCTGATTGGCGTCGTTGTTGAGCTTACATTAACTCTTGATTTTTTTTGTTTTGAAATCTAAACATTTTATTTTAATGATCTTGTATTTGTGTTATAATCTAAATTATTAAAAATCTAAATATTTTATTTTATCAAGACAAAAAATATATGTATAATTATATAAATAACAATATATTTTAATTAATAATTGTTTAGTTTTATTTGTATACTAGATAATTGAGTTTACGTGAATTGCTAATGAGTTACTAGTGTAAGTTTATTTATATGCACATCTCACTCATTTTAATCATATTGTTTTATGCATTGCATATCATTCATACAGAATTAAATTTTGCCAATCCTTTACTTTGTAACACTTTGGATTCTTCAATTACAGAGTCATGTTGTGATTTGCGTAATGACTCTAGTGCCACTCGAATTTTCTTATCATTTGTTGCAAGTATCATTGCCGCATACAATCCTGCATTTTTTGCCTTGTTTACCCCCACTGATACTACTGGTGCACCTGCTGGCATCTCTGTTATTGAGAGCATGGAATCAAGGCCACCAAATGTAGAAAGTCTTGATGTATTTTTTTGATCCATCTGATTCTTGTTATTATACGCTATAATGGGAACGCCTACTACGGGTATTGTTGTATGTGATGCAATCATGCCTGGTAGGTGTGCTGCTCCACCCGCGCCTGCTATAATTACTACAAAATTCATATCTTGGGCATGTTTTGCATATGTGGCAAGTCTATCGGGTGTACGGTGTGCTGATACTATTTGGTCCTCGTGTTCAATGTTTAACACATCTAGTATTTTAGCCGCTTCTGCCATTACGTTTGCATCCGAACTTGATCCCATGATTATTCCAATTTTGGGGGTTGTGTTTGATTGCATACATGGTGTGACATTTTAAGGGTAATTAACAATAACTATCTATTTTTTTGGGAATCATATATTTTGGTTAATTATGATGTTGTTCACAAGTTCTAGCATAGATTAAAGTCACAGTTCAATTATAAATAGTATATGATCATTTTTATAAATGCATGGCGTGGTTGCAAATGTGGCGTGTATCTGTCATGTGTGATGATGGGTATAATAATTGTTAAACACTGTGAATGGTGATTCTGTTTAACATCATATAGTTCGATTCTGAGGCGTACTAGTCCAATGCCAACTGAGACAAACTCAGTAAAAACCGATGCCCGAACCCCCCACTCCCCACCACATCACGTTATCAACAATTTTTAGAGAGTGTATATGTGTCAAAAGATATCATGCAACTGGACAAAGCCGTCTCTTATCCGTCCATCAGCATCTCGGATCTGATGGGCAGGCAACTCAACGATGTCGAGTCTAAAAACGCCCCTAAAAGTGTCTTTTACAGCGGCTTAATGAAGACTTCACCGTCTCATGTCAGAATTTCAATTGTGGGATCAAGACAGGCATCTGACAAAGGACTTGTAGAGGCTGCCGACTTGTCCAAATTTCTAACAAAGAATGATGTGGTGGTTGTAAGTGGGCTTGCAAGGGGCATAGATACCGCAGTACACCAAGCAGCGATGTCATATGACAAAGGCACAACCATCGCGGTCCTCGGTACGCCGTTGAACCGATCCTACCCAAGGGAAAACCGCACATTACAAGAAAAGATTATGCGAGACCATTTGGCCATATCCCAATATCCGATCGGACACAAAACAACCCGTAAAGATTTTGTGTTGCGTAACAAGACCATGGCCTTGATATCAGACGTCACGATTATTGTGGAAGCGGGAGAATCTAGTGGCGCATTGCATCAGGGATGGGAGACACTCAGAATAGGACGCCCATTGTTCATATGTAGATCCGTATTTGAGAATGATCGTCTGAATTGGCCCGAGAAGATGCTCCAATACGGCGCGCGAATACTTGAAAAATATGACGACCTGATGGAATCTATATCGATCAAGGCATATGCGCCAGAACTACTTCGGTATATGAAATGAACGTCTCACGCGTCAGGTTTGGTTCGTATTTGACATATGCTCCTTGGGGTACGAAGACGCGTCATTACGAATCCAAATCCGTAAAAAGAGACCTCAAGGAAGATCGTGTGATAAAAACTGGACAGATATTCTCCGAATGGATCGTAGGCGAGATAGAACACGCCCTTTCTTATCTACAGGTAGTGCATCAAGAGTCCTGCTTTGCAAGGGTGCAACCACGACTTTGATGTCATACTGACCTATGAGATTCACGCATAGCCACAACTCTGCCGGATGCCGGTTCTTCCTGTACTGTGTACTGATGTACATGTTAAGCCCAATTGTCCCAAAGTATTCTCCTTTGTACGGACTCAGGATCTGAAATCTATTCGACTTTATGTTCTCAGGTTTTTAACTTGTGACGTGACCGGATTCCATTAGCTCTTTTTATGTGCGACTATTCTTGTATTCATAATTTCATTAGATTTTTTTAACCATAATATGGGATATCTGTATGCCAAAGATACTTGGAATAATCGGTGGCGGTCAGCTCGGAATGATGCTTACTGAAGCTGCAACTAACAAACTCTCTGATGTTATATCTCACGTTATCGTATTGGATCCTACTGAGCAATGCCCTGCATCTCTTGTAGGTGCAGAACAGATCATAGCTGATTTCAAAGACAAGGGCGCCATAATGGAACTCTCAAAACGTGCAGATATAATTACATATGAGATCGAATCTGGGGATAGCGCAGTTTTGGAATCGGCAACTACCAACGCACAAATAAACCCTACACCTCAGACTTTAAAGGTAATACAAGACAAATATTTACAAAAGACGTTTCTTGCCCAGCATGGGATTGCTGTACCTGATTTTACTTTGATAAGTGATGTTGAATCATTATGTGGTGCGCTAGAGACCTTTGGATATCCTGCACTGCTAAAAGCACGTAGAGATGCGTATGATGGTAGGGGAAACTACAAGATTGATACACCAGATATGATACCAAGTGCATACAATGCATTCAAAGGCAGACCTATGATGCTTGAGCGATTTGTACCATTTGTAATGGAAGTATCTGTTATTGCAGCACGAAACACTGTTGGTGATGTCCGTACATACCCACTTGTAGAGAACATTCATGAAGAGAATATACTCCGAACTACAATTGCGCCTGCGCGAGTATCTGATAAAATATCCAAAAAGGCAAATGAGATTGCGCATCGAGTAATGAAATTGTTAAAGGGTGCAGGAGTATTTGGAATTGAGATGTTTGTGACTGTGGATAATGACATATTGATAAATGAGATTGCACCACGTGTACACAATTCGGGACATCACTCTTTACAATCGTGTGTGACGTCACAGTTTGAGCAACATTTGCGCGCCATATTGGGCATGGAACTCGGAGACACAACATTAAAGTCAAATGCTATCATGTATAACATACTTGGAATCAAAGGATATGAAGGAAAATACCATAATCCTGATATATATAATGATGATTATACATTTTTGAAGATGTATGGAAAAAAGATCTCAAAACCTCTTCGTAAAATTGGACATTTGAATTTGTTGGGCAAACCTGGTGATGATATGTCATCTTTACTGAAACAATTAGATTCTATAAAGAATAATGCAGTTGCGCATCCTGCTTTTATTTAAAATGCCGAATTTTGGTCAAGTATGTTGTATTTGGTGTAATGTGGTATACACTATAGCAATACACTATAGCAATACACGTATGAACCAATCTCTATGATTGATATGTTCATTCAAAAATAACTCCTAGCCAAATGTATTACATGCACGATACTTGACATACAGACAGGATTATAACCAAATACAAGTATGTGATTTCATTATTGTGTTCAATGAGCTTGGTTCACACTAAAATTTAATTACTGTACTCAATATTTCAAATATTAATTTTAAAACAAAATCAAGTCAATACATGTGTGCATACACTAACAAAATTATGTGTAGTAATTTATTATCGTCTAAAATATAAGTGCGAAAAAACATCCAATGTAGTGAGAAGATGTGAGTCAATCCAATAACGATGTGCGTAAAATCTATTTCATGTTGCGATGTACCAAAGATAAGCATCCAAACTGCACACCCATGAAGAATGCGGCAATGCGACAAGATTCAGTGATAGAAGCACATACGACCAATTTGGAGTTTGAGGAGATGTATTATTGTGTGTCAGGCCATGCTCTTGTAACAAAGAAAGACGTGAAAGATTTTACAGACGATTTACAAGCTATAAAATCTCGTTCCAAAAACCCAACCGGAGTGGCCGAACTAAGAGTACTAGTTAGTCAAGGATAACTATCAATACTGATGTGAGGTAAATATATTTTTGAAAATTATATTAAAAGTAAACACCGATTTAATACATACGTGAAAAAATCCAAGGCAAATGTGGACGTATTAGCCAGTAAAAATGCATATCATGTGACAAAAAAACACATCAACAAAGGATCAGCACTTGAACGATTACGCACCGAGTTGCGATTTGGGGATTATGATATAATTGTAGGCGTAGGCGATAGCGATCTTGACATTTCGTTGTTTAAAGAGTCCGACTATAAATTTGCCGTAGGAAATGCCTCACCTGATGCAAAAAAAGCAGCAACACCACTAAAGGGGAACTATGTAGACGGCGTAGTAGAAATGTATGAAAAGTATTTCAGATAAGGTCAAAAAGTAACACTGACAAGTTGTTCAGATAAAATGTGGACATTTAAATGTGTGTGATATAACTTAGCATTTTGTCCACATTATGGATAATTCTTACCATTACAAACCATAACCTAATCATCCAAAAATCTTAGATCTAATTTTTCTAGCAGCATAACGCAAAAATGTGATGTTGTTATGTACGGACTTTTTTTTTTTGAGCAATTGATCATCATCAATACATCATGAAAGATTCATTTATCAATCCATACTATACATTCACATTGATGTACACCCCGATTGCAAAAAAGATATGTAACATAAAACGGGAATTTGCTAAAACATATACTGGAAATGCACATATTCAAGAAGTTATACCTATGTATAACAAAACAGCCTTTCCAATATCAAGTACATATATTGATGCCTTGTGCAAATTCACAAGATCAAACCCCATATACTATAACTATTTTCAGCAGGATATTGATGGTGTTTCATGTACTATACATGAAGGTGATATTAACGAGTATTGGCTAAATAGCATAAAACACGGATCTAGTTGTCAGCCTTTTTATCCCACGTGGATGATATCTGCATTTGTACTTGCTTATACTGCTCAAAGCCTTGGATGTACAGATCTCGTTGACATTGGTTCAGGTGACGGACGAATTGCATTTTGTGCGGCAATACTTGGTATGAAGACACACAGCATAGAGATTGATGATGCACTTGTACAATTACAATGTGACATATCACGACACACAAACGTAAATTTTAATCCAATATGTACAGATGCACTTGAAATCAAATACGAAGATATGAAATTGTCTAGACCCGCATTTGTCATTGGCGGACTGCCACAGATGGGTGGTGAGATGTTTGCTGAAAAACTAATCAAACACATAAAACGTGATTGCAATGACAACGGCGACCGTAGTTATAGTAACCATAGTCATAGCAACAACAGTGGTAACAACAACAATCATAATGGTAATGACTCTGCAAACACCTCAAATAAAAAATACGTAATTGTACTGGCAGGTGAAGCAAAGAGGAGCGGCCCTGCTGCCAAACGTAATACCGGTACTTTTGGTGGATGGGATTCAATAATCAAACAACACAACTTACAAATCTTACATCAGATAAATCTGCCAACTGTATGGACATTTGATCAAGACTATGATACGCCATACATTTATGCTGTGTTGTAATACATTGCACATATGATATTTTGTGTCATACATCACACAACTCTACATCAAAGAAGAATGTAGCGTCTGTAGTGTTAATGCCACATGACCTAAGTGTGACGCTTGCACCTGGCTTTGGAACTCTGTCTGTTTGTTGCATGTGTGCTATTACTCTGATCTCATCTGTGATCTCAACAAGACAAAAAAACCCGCCATCATACCTATCACTTGGAAAACCCTTGTACTCTGAGCATTCTATTATGTGACCTTTAATACTATTTTGCTCATACAATGACACTGTACCAAAACAATCACTACAGAGTTCTGCGAGAGGCCAGACGATCTTGTGACATTTGTCACATTTTGGTATCATGAGACGACCATTATACACTGCATCCTCAAAATCAGATACTATATCACTAGTCATCTTTGCATCACCATTACAGTAGAAGATGTCCCTGCTGCAGACATGTTGTGTACCATACCATTATGTGGTGCGTCTATCTGCCTGCCATGAGCTTCTGAGCGCAACTGTTTTACAATCTCAATAGACTGTGCTATACCTGTGGCACCAAGTGGATGTCCTGCACCTATGAGGCCCCCGCGTGGATTTATCATCTTGTTTTCTGTATTATACAATTCCCTGCTAACCTGTATGCCCTTGCCAAGCTCAGACATGCCAAGTGCCTCGAGAATCATTGGCTCACACACTGAGAATGCATCATGTATCTCTGCGACTTGTATATCTGATATCTCAAGTAAATTATTGTGAGATGATGCCATGTGTAGTGCATCATGAGTTGCCTGTCTTGCAGACTCCAAGTATGTATTGTCAAAAGATTTAGCAAATCCTGCTGATGTAACTTTTTGTCCTATACCTGTTATCCATATTGGCGTATCTGTGTATTTGTGATATACACGTTCTGATGCAAGTATGATTGATGCTCCACCTGTACAAGGCCTCGAGCAGTCAAGTACTCGTAAATCCCCTGTGATATATCTAGAATTAATGACATCATTTATTGTATGTGGACTAGATTGCAGTCCATCTGGATTATACTGTGCATTTGCATATGCTCTTGCAGGTATTATTGCCAAATCTTCATCTGATATGTTGTATAATCGTTTGTATCTGCTTGTAAACAAGGATGCCCAAAATACTGGATGCTTGAATTGTCCTCTAGAGTCATCCCACCATAATATGCGTCCTGGAGAGTCATATATCTCAGCACCACTGATCAAAACTACATCTGCAAGGCCAGATGCCACATATGCATACCCTGACACAATGGCACTAGTCCCAGAACTACACAAACTCTCAACTGTATGTGCAACTTTGGGACGTATACCTGCAAGCTCTGCTAGTATGGTGGCCATGTATCCTGAGCCTTTTTTTTGTAAATTGTTGTTGTGTTTTTGTTTTGTAATGTGTTTTGTGGTGTCCTTGCCACCATTGATGGTATGTTTGGTTTTATTATCGTCTTTTGTTTTACTAGATATGTTTGGACTTTGTGTTGGCTGATATCCACCTGCTGCATTTGCAACCAATACTGCATCAATATCATTTCTTTCACATTGCGGTGTATTGTCAAACAGATTCTTTACAGAGTGTAACAATACTGACTCTAGGCTCAAATTTGTATGCTGTGTGAATTTTGTAATACCATATCCTGCTATGCATACTCGACTCAACACATGTCACCGAAAAAATGTTTTTACAAAGATATCAAATGAATTGGCAACATTATCACCTACTGGATTGAACTGTAGTATGGGATGAGTCACTCCTGCATCCATAAATGTGTCTAGCTTTTTACGACATGACTTTGAATCTCCGACTATTGCAAAAGCATCTACCATTTGGTCTGTTACGTGTTTGTGAATGTTATGCAATCCGGTACGTGCAAATTCGTCATGTATGTTTTTTGTCTCTACTGCAAATCCATTTTCTGATATAAAATCACGATATACCTTGCCAACTGCAACATAAAATGAGATCGTACGTCGAGCCCTATACATGGCACTATCATAGTCGTCATTTGAGACACATGTTATTATCTGAGATGCAACATCAATACGACGATCAAATATTGTATTCATATTTAGAATAGTCGATCTCATCTCGTGTATTGGCCTCAGATAAAATATTACACCATCACCTATACTCCATGCTAGTCTGGTCATCTTTTGATTTACTGCTGCCAAGTATATTGGAATGTTCTCTCTTGCAGGTTGTATCAACAACTTGAATCCTTGTAGTTTGAATATGTTGCCATTATAATTGATCTCTTTGCCTGATAACACCAATCTGATTATCTCAACTGTCTCTTGTACACGCCGTAGAGGTGATCTGTATGCGATACCATGCAAGCCACTTATGATTGCACGACTACTTGCGCCAAGTCCTAGTATGAATCTTTTATTTGATATGGTGTCTATGGTGGCCGCACCCATTGCAATTGCAGCTGGTGTTCGTGAATACACATTGATTATAGAAGAGCCAATACGCGGTAGAGTTGCAATCTGTGAGATTGCCCCATGCATTGCAAAGTTCTCCATACCCCATGTCTCTGGTACCCATATTGTGTTAACGTCTGTATTTGAGAGTAATTTTGCACATGAGATGACATCATGGATGGTGAGCAATGAGCCGAGACTACATGAAGGTGGATTCACAATATGTGTAAAAGATGGGGATATTTAGTATATGTGAGATCAAAGTTTGTGTGCGGTGTTGTGGTTTAATTCTATATGAGTTAAAGTCAAAAAAGATCGTATAGTTTACCAAATGTATTGTTGTTAATTGTGACTAATGATAAAATGATCATGTATAGTGTTAATAACTATTTTTTAGATGTGTATGTATGAGTAATCAAATACAATATGTGCCTCATAAAAAAAGTGACTTTTGGGATAGTGTCACGATGTATGCGGCAACTAACCGTGACAAGTCGTTTGTAGATGAGATGGCTTATGTGATGGTCACACTATATCGTACCGGCAACTAACATGCGTATGATTATGGTGATTCATTTGCAAGTATTGTAGAACATGCTTCTAAATCCTTGAAAGAGTCTACTGATTGCCACATTATATCTTGTTGATGTTGATGTTGATGTTGATGATTATTTGTGTAATTCCTTTCAAACTTTACTGCTTGCAGCATGCCACGTTTTGCATAATCTGGAAAGACTGTCTTTTCAATGTCGCCTTTATCTGGCAGGTCATCTAACACTTTGCACTCAAGATGATATATTCCTGCATTCATCCATATATTTGGCACATTTGTCTTTTCTTTGAACTGTGATATTGTGTCAATTTTGATATTATTATTATTACTACTATTGTTAATGTGATTGACACTCTCACCATTACTTGTAGAATTCTCATCACCATTTGTCAATATACTTGTACTATCGAACTCTAGTATTCCATAGTTTGTCCTCAAAGGAATTGTTGCAATCGAATTTTTTACATTTTGAAGAATACTAATATCGATATCCGTTATTATATCGCCATTTAGTACAATAAATGAGTTATCCTCATTGTCACCATTGATATAATGTGTTGCTTGTTTTATTGCCCCACCTGTACCAAGGGGTGTGTTCTCTACAGATACTTTAACACTCATGCCGTAATCTTTTGCCTGTAAATAATCCTCAATCATACCTGTCTTATATCCAGTACATACAATAATATCAGATATGTCAAACTTGCCTAAATGTCGAATCTGCCACTCTATTATGGGAACATTACGTATTGGAACAAGTGGTTTTGGTACATAATCTGTAATAGGGCGCATGCGTTTGCCACGACCTCCTGCTAATATCACTGCCTTCAATTACAACATCTCTGAAATGGTATAATGTAAATTTTTAAATTCAAATAACAACTATAATATTAATTCATTTTGTGTAACTATAAAGTGCATAACAGTACCATTTTACATGTTCTCTGATATCTGTTTTGTACCATTATCGTCTTTTGTACCATTATCGTCTTTTGCACCATTACCATCTTCTGTAAGATAATAATGTAGTTCAGTATAACATTCTACACAGTACTCTTCATAGTTTGTATGATCACAATTATATGTCTTTTTTACAGAGTTGTTGCACTTTGAGCATATGACCTTGGGAATATCCGGCATTAACATTGTATGATGTGACAGGTACTTGATTAAGTATTTTTTGTAAATATTTTGCTTTTTAAAGTGACCAATAAAACGAAAAATCATGCGTAAACTCCCCGGCCACGTGAGTCTTGGCATTTAGTATGAACATGAACAAAATTGAGGATGATTATGTACTGATGATTGCCTACTGATGATTCTGCGCATATTATTTTGTAAAAGTGACATCCTACTGTTTGTTGTCATTAATCTAAATAAGATGTATTGCATAAAGCATCAACAAAACTTCCACCATTGATCTTACTGGTTGTAATCAATGTGAACAGTATTAAATTAGCCCCCATGCCACGAACTACTCTGTTACCATTACCGTCATTTTTTATTAATGCAAATATCCGATTGGCTCACTCAACATCGCACCACTCAGATTTTTTTATATACATATAAAAGTGCCTACTTTAAAAAGCAAAATAGTTACAGAGATTTCGAGAAATCATTTGAAGTAAAAAAGACTTGACATAGTATTGTAATCAATTCTTTGATCCTCGATATATGGTAAATGCACCCATTGCAATATGTATTATACCTGCACCAAGCAACATTGCACTCTCCATCACTACCGGTCTACCTGTCTCTTGTGCTTCTTGCATGTCTGCATTCGCAAGCACAAATGCACCTCCTGCCATGATAAGTATTCCAGTTACAATGATCATGGCCCCTAATATTTTGGAGGGACTTTTCCACGTCATACCAAATGCAACAAATGGCAATATTAGCGCAGGCGCACCTAGAGCCATTCCACGAATTTTAGCATCAAATGGCAAAAAACCTTGTTTTATGTCCGGATCGTTTGCTGCTTGAATTACTGCAACATCAGCAGCATATATGAGTAATAGTACAATTGCAATACCTGTAAGTATGATTCCGATGCCTGTAAGCATGATTTGCGTTTAATTGAATTACTAATAAATTCTTGGTACTTGATTTTGTAACCGTTCAACCTCTTCTCAAATTTAGACACAGATTTACCACCTAACGTCTGCCCCTGCACGTTGTGTATTCATCGGTGTAATTTAATATGATTATGCAGTAGAGATTCACCACCTAACGTCTGCCCCTGCACGTTGTGTCTCTTATGTGTCGGGGTGACATGATTTCCCGACTCCTCATCCTGAACATACGGGGATTATATACGAAAGTTAACTCGGTATGCATCATGCATACCCACTAAAACCACACACCACATGGTATCTTAATCGTACCCGTCAACCAAGCCGTGTCTGCACTTTACCGTCATCAGTCAGCTTTTGCTGGCCTAGTGCCTGTTGCACAATTTTGTTGTCAGGAGGTGGGTCCATACCCTCAAACTCCTTTGGTAGTCCGTCTATGATCCTGTCAGATTCGAGCCCAACATAGGCCAGTCGTTCTACCATTGCATGAAATTCCTTACCCGTCATGTGACGAAATGGTGCACGGTCGATCCCTGCCTTTGATGCTTGTGGGGTGAATGTAAGCCATCCTATTGGTGTGCGTCCATTCACCTTGTACTTACAGATGGGTAGATTTTCAAACACTGTGACTCCATCCACAATCAAGATCGTATGATCATTGACTGTTTTGGGGCCTGGGCCAGGATTGTCCTTGCGTCCAAATCTGATTGATCTGGGATTGTCAGGAATTGAGTTTGTAGGTTTGCCTAGTGGATGACGTTTGATAGTCTCATAATTCAGATGTAAGTCAGCTAACTGCCTACCTGCCTTACTAAATGCCCAAAAGTCAGGTGCCATTGGTAAGTTAGGCATTCCCTGTACCAGACTTGTTTGGTATTTTTTCCTATAACCTGTAGAATGTAACAATCCATATATGTAAAAGAAAATGTCTTGTTTGATAATTTTTTTGTCATTGTAAACTATTCTATAATGATCCAATGCCCAATCAGTAATATTGTCTCGCATTAAGTCATTATTCTTATTGGAAACACTTGTTTGTTTTTTATCTGCTGGTGTATAATAAAGTGGGAAGTATTGCCCATTCATAACCACATGTAAGTCTGGAGTTTTATCACACACAAACGTGGAAAATTTGGATTTTATTTTATCAGGAACTATTATGGCCATATTTCTTGTATCTGCATTGGGATAAAATCTAAGTGTGCGTCTTTTTCTATCGATAAATGTAGGATCAAAATACAGAAATTGTTTGATAAATGGTTTGAACATTGCTAATCTGACAAACTTTCTTTCAAATTTTATGGGCAGCGTGGATTTCTTCAAGGCGTTTTCAAGATCCGGAGTCCATGCTATCTTTTGTACGTCTTTATTAAAATTGTGTAAATTTTGAATGTTGCAATGTTTAATTGATACACGTATATTTTGTTCTAATTCTTTGTCAGAAGAGTTGTATACCCAATCATCACGACTTGTTACAATACCTTTGGAGGATTCTTGAAAAACCGATTTAATTACTCTCGCTTGCTTTAGCTCTGTAAACCCCATTCGTATGTATTGTTCAAATTGCTCTCCTTCTTTACCTAATTGATTTAACCAATTGTTATCTTTATCGGGTTTTATACTTCTAAATTTAATATTTTGAATGGATTGTGATTTTTCAACATGTGTTCGTTTTTGTTCTCCACTATATTCTTTTTCTGTTAAAGATGCATAATGTACACAATTGTTATGTTTGTTGAGATTTTTAACAAGTACGGTTATTGCCACTCCGACTGTTGTTCCACCCTCACTATCTCCAGGATATTCAAAAATACTTCTACCATGTCCGGGCATACCTTTTTGACTTAAAAGATCAAATACCCATATGTCTGTAAATTCTTCATTTAAACATGCGCGAATGCCTGCCTCGGATTTACCAGTTACATACGCAGATGGTGTGATCACTCCAATAACACCAGAGTCACCTATACGATCTGATGCCCACCTCAATGCCTTGATGTATGAATTATACAACCATTTTGTATTTCTAGTTGGTGCATTTTTGACATATGTCTGTTTGATAAGGTATTCTAAATCTGGATGTGATGTATTCTGACTATTATCACTTGATATTTTTTGACCACCTGAATAAGGAGGATTGCCAATTATAACATTAATGGCGTCCATACCTTGTTGTCTTGTTCTGGATTGAGCTTCTTTTAGATGGGTGTCTGTAAGCTGAAGTTGCTTCTCCCTATGTCTCTTTTCTAGTCTGTATGATGGGTGCTGATCAAAAGTATCCATGTATGAAATTCCGTCAAAGGGAACGTACTTCCCCATCTTATCTTTGGAACCTTTCATTTTTTGGTATGATGTCTCGATGTTTGCCATTGCCACATAGTATGCAGGCAACATTATCTCATTTGCATAAATGTCATTTTTGTATTTTGTATACAGATTGTCTTGAGATATCATACCAGACTCCAACAGTCGAGTTATGAACGTACCTGTTCCAGTGAAAGGGTCCAGAATTTTGACACATCTATCATCAAAAGACTTGCCAAACTCTGTTTGTAACACGTGCTGTACGGAATTTATTATAAAATCCACAATCTCAATTGGAGTGTATACTATGCCATGTTTGACCGATGCCTTTTTGTCCGCGCCTCTAAAAAATGAATCATATATTATGCGTATGAACTCTTGTTTTTGTTCTGGCGTTTCAAATTGCTCTATATCATAGGCAATTGCTTGATAATAGTTTTCCAAACTTTTCAACTGGTGGCGTATGTATATTTTGTCTAATACTTTGTTAAAGGCACTTGCGACAGGGTTCTCATATCCTGGGAACAATGCTACAAACACTCGGTTCATTACTGCATGTTGTGCCAATGCCTTGACGGTCTCTATGAGTGTTATTGTGGAACCTACGACTGACTGCAGGTTTTTGTGAAGATCGCCTATAATCTTGGCTGTCTTTGGTTGTATCTTTATCTGTTGTTTTAGTATTTCCTCTATTATTACGGATTGCTCGCCCAACTCCGCACCTACTTTTTTGTAACGTCCACTGTCACCAAGCTCAAGCAGTATGATCTTTATTTCCTCGAGTAATTCATCATCTATATCACCCACAATTGTCTGCTCAAGCCACTCTTGGAGCTGTGGTGTTATCTCTTGAACATCCGCAGGTTTGCGCTTTTTGCTTGAAGATGAGTGTGAGAGCATCTGGTTGTTTAGTATGGCCCGAAGTTTATCGTCATGTGCAAGTATTGCTTGTATTATTCCATTTACTTGCTCATATTTCTTGTTTCTATCTAGAACTCTCTTGGGATTGTCTCCCTCTAGAACAGGTATCGGTATTATCACATATCCGATACTTTTCCCATTCCCTTTGCGCATCACACGACCGATGCTTTGTATGATATCAATGGGTGATTTTTTGGGGTCCATGAATGCTACTGCGTCCAATGCAGGCACGTCAACTCCCTCCTGTAAGCAACGCGCATTTGAGAGTATTCTGATTTCTGTGGGTTTTGTATCTGATTTTCTCAGCCAGTCTATGCGTTCACCGCGGTTGCGCGAATTTGTAGTTCCATCCACGTGCCTTGTGTGTGTTACATATCCTGCAAGTTTTGAGTCAGTGGCAAGTAGCCTTTTTGATAAGTTGTCAAAACTCAACCCCATTCTCGTGGTCTTGTCAACCTTGAGTGGTTTTTTATCCACATCTTGGTTAAGTCCATGGGCTGCAAACATTTTTGACTTTTTGATTTGATTGTGAAAGACCATTACCCGCTGAAGTGGTTTTGGCGGTGCGTCTGGAGAGTCATCTGGATATGTGATAGCCTTTAGAATCCCGCCTAATTTTGCCATATAGTCTAGATCAAGATCACCATAATCTTTGTCATCTTTGTCTCTAGTATCCTGTCCGGATTCTATAAATTTTCCATACATATCACCTTTGTCTACTTTACGCATTATGATCTTATATCTTGATAACAACTTACGATCTACCGCATCTGAAAAATCCAGTCTGTAGAATTCATTACCATAAGTTGACGTAGAATCCATGGAATATACTTTTAATTCGGACTCAACACGCCTACCATTTTTCATCTTCTTTGCGGTTGGTTTTCTTTTGTATACTCTGGGAGTTGCCGTCATATACAATCGTTTTTTGGCAGGCACGCCATCTTTGCCAGAAACAGGATTGTTATGTGCGAGTTGATAGTACGACTCTGTTATCTTTTCAACACCTGTTGTCTTGTGAGCCTCATCAAATAGTATGAGATCAAACATGGCGTTTTTGTCATGTTTTAGGAGTGCTTCTGAGGCCACTGCGACAGAGTTGTATGTGGAGAACACCACCGACATTGTATTTTTTCTATCTAGGCGAGCATACTCTTTTTGCAGATCCTTGATGTTTGTGGATGGTGTGATTGGAATTTCGGTAATTGATCCCTCCTCGTCATTACCAGCTGTCTTGTCAGAGCACACTGCAATGTATCTGTGCGGCATGGACCGGTTCTCTGCCCATTCGCGCATAGCCTGAGGTATCAAGGATATTGATGGAACTAAATACAATACAAGTCCACCGCGCCCCGCAGTTTTCTCTGCAATGTGCAGTGATGTAAGTGTCTTTCCAGTACCACATGCCATTATAAGCTGCCCTCTGTCAGCATCCTTGAATTTGGTTACGGTCTTTGATACTGCCTCAGCTTGGTGCGGTTTTAATGACAATGGTTCGTGTCTTTGTTTTTTTACAGCCGTATTCCAATTAAATTTATACCGGCTCAAGTCCGATCGCATTATCACTTGGACGCCACTCTCTTCACATCGTGTTTGAGCGTGCTCTGTGAGTGATTCTCCCGTAAACACCACAATTAACTTGTCAATTTTTTTGGCTTTTGCAGTGACAAACATCGTACCAAGTTTTTGCATACTTAATGTCTGATTGTCTCCCCAGCATTTGCATTGTATGCCGACTAATTCGCCATCTCTATCTTTTGCAACTATGTCTATTCCTGTATCTGTTTCCTGATACATGTCATGCCAGCGCTTTATCTCTGTTAACCATGACTCTGAACCATCCGGTTCATAATACTTAAAAAATTCAACCATGGCCTTTTCAAAATCAAATCCAAGTTTTGTCGACTTGAAGTCATAATCATCCCCTTCTTTGCTCCATCCTGCATCAAGACGAATCTTAACAAGAAATTGATCCAAAGTCATCCAATCTGCAGATTGTGTCTTAGAGGCAGAGGTGGCCAATCATACATGACCTCCAGTGTGGAAGTCTTGATAATCGCCATGTGCACAACAATTACATGTTGTGCTCAACGACGTTTCTGTTGTTGAATATGCGCGTCGCCCACTAATGGTCCATGCCGTGAGGCATTGTCCATGCCGTGAGGCATTGTATAAGCAGATATGTGCATATTAGATGCTATTATACTTTGATCAGTTAGTAAGATCAGTACTCGTTGCCAACTGTTTGGTTGTAAAACCATCTGAATCATGCTCATTACAATTTCTTTATTCAGACCTTAGTTAAATCTTTGAGAGTTCAAATCTTAAACACTTACAACATTACACCTTTTACAATCAAGTCCTGATACCTCAACCTACTTCCAATCATTCACTCGGCCATTGTACCCACCATATCTATGGTATCCGTGGGTTTAATGTTGTGTCTTCCTACGAACTAGTTTACGTATCTGTAAAGGTGATTCTCAGAAATATGATTATATATGCCGTCATAGCCGCGCTTCATCATGAACCAGAAATATTCCATACTGTTTGTGTGTGTATGCCACTTACGTATTCTCCTAGAGTGGTTCGCAGATTCATGATTCTTCAGGTCGTTATATGAGGGGTTTTCATCCGTATACTTTTTGGCATCATCTATTTTCAACAAAATCCTCAAATCTTACTTTAGTAATCTCGGGTGCAGGTTTTGCAGTCACTTTATTCATTATTCTGTCTTTAGCGTCCGCTACAGCCGGGTATGTTTTTTGGTACTTTTCTTATCTGCATGATGGTTCTTGTCGGAACTTCCAAAGAAAGCCTCGTCAATCTCTATTGGGCCGTCCATCTTATCAACTCCTGCAAGTTGCTTCCATGACTCTCTAAGACGTCCAAGCATAAACCATGCAGATTTCTGAGTCATCCCCAAGTCCCTATGAATCTTCATTGATGAGACTCCCTTCAAGCTGGTTGCAACCAAGTACGTACCAATGGCCCATTTTTGATAACTGATCTTGGATGCTTCCATTACGGTACCCTTTTTGACAGAGAAAAATGACCTACACTTGTAACAATAGTAGGGCATTGACTTGTGTCTTGCTAAAGTTGTATCTGGGTTTTTGCATGTGGGGCACTGTCTGCCGTCCTTCCATATTCTGTCTTCGAACCACCTCATTGCAGTTTGATCATCGGGAAATATTCTAAACAGTTCTGTGAGTGTTATGTCTTCTCTGAAGTGCTTGCCGGGTGCCTGTTGGCTCATACTATAGTATAGCCGCAGAGTCTTATAAAGTTAACTTTTGTATATAATCATGAACATACGTACGAAATACTAATATAGATTAATTATTTCATGATTGTAGATTGAAACACACATTCGCTTATGTTTTTACAGTTTTTGTTCTACTATCTCTTAGCACATCAAATATGGTGTTTGCTGATGATGGTTCATCTCACATGTCACCTGCAAAACAAATTGAGATGGGTGTTGAACCTGAGAATGTAAAGTGTAATGATGATCGTGTGTTGATGATTAGAACTAGTGGAAATCCGATCTGTGTAAACCCGTCTTCTGTGAATGTATTTACTGAACGTGGTATTGCAATTGTAGTGGAGATGACTAGTGAAGATGAGATGACTGATACAATGACTAGTGAAGATGAGATGACTGATACAATGACTAGTGAAGATGAGATGACTGATACAATGACTAGTGAAGATGAGATGACTGATACAATGACTAGTGAAGATGAGATGACTGATACAATGACTAGTGAAGATGAGATGACTGATACAATGACTAGTGAAGATGAGATGACTGATACAATGACGAGTTCACAAATGTCAAATCGTATTGTATCAATGACAATGTTCAGTGATCGATTTGATAAAATGATTGAAAGTGCAAATTCGTCTACTAGTGATATAATCTCTCAATATGAGGAGGATGGTGATGGTGTATTTCAAACCATAACTAGTGGGGCAATGACACATCAATCTGGACAAGTATACTCGTTTGTAGTTAATGCCGAAACCATGGAGATCGTATCACATGGAACGATGCCTGAAATGGTAGGCCAAACTGCCATGTTTGATGGTGACAAAAAGACTTCTGATGAAATAATGTCAGAGTTGGATTCTGAAGGTAGCACATGGTTAATGTACACTAAGACTGATTCAAACAAAGGCAACATGACTAAAAAAGCATATCTTGCTTTGCATGATGGATATATTTTTGGCAGTGCATTTTATCTCGATGAATTAGAAAGCAATATGCTCAAAGCAAAGTGGACTGCAACTGTTGCTGCTGAATTGTATGAAGAAAAAGGTATGGATGCATTTGATGAGATCAACAGTGCTGCTGCTGATTTCATGCCTGGTGAACGATATGCATTTGCATCTGACATTCATACTACTTTACTTGTTGCACATGGCGCATCTGCTGATCGCGTTGGTGACAGGTCTGCGATTTTACATGATGCCAACAAGTCACTTGAACAAATATTACTAGAAACCCAACAAAATTCTGGCACATGGGTCATATACTCTTTCTTTAATCCAGAAACCAACACAGATCAGTTCAAACTTTCTTGGTTAACACTCAGAGATGATTATATCTTTGGATCTGGATTTTATCCAAATGAATATCTATCAAATAAGATCAATGCAATGATGTCCGTTGATAATGCACTTGCCATATATTCTGAAAGTGGACAAGATGCATTTGCACAGATTACTGCATTGAATGTTACAGAAGATTGGTATCCATTTGTATTAAATATGGATGCAGTTGAGATCGCCGATGGTTCTATACTTGATCGTTCAATGGATGTTGTATGGGCGCCATATGAATTAAACGCCGCCCTTGTTGATGTAAGAGAAACATTAGAGTCTGGACAAGGCGCATTCATATCTTATGTCTTTTTGAATCCTTCTACTGGTGAACAACAAGCAAAAAAGACATGGATAGTAATGCATGATGAATACTTGTTTGGGGCAGGATTTTATCTGAGCGGTGAGTGGGCAAGTAAGACATCTGTGGTATGGTCTGTAAACAAGGCAATTGAAATGTACAAGCTCGATGGAGTAGACCAAACATTTGAGTGGATAACTGCAATGGAATCTACTAGTGAATCATATCCATTTGTACTTGATGATGACTTTGTGATTTTAGCACACGGTTCTAACGCTGACCTAGTAGGTGAAAATAGCAACGATCTAGTCACGTATGACAAGACACCAGAACAGATACACGAAGAGCTAGATCAAATGTCACAGACATGGGTAATGTATGAATTTATGAATCCTGCAACTGGTGAAGTGCAGCCAAAGATATCATTGCTGAAACTTTATGATGGATATATATTCGTGGCAGGGTACTATACTGACTCTGTAGATGAATAAAATAATTACTCAAACCCTACTTCATCAAGTATAGATCTGTCAACTTTTGTTGGACATCCTGACATGGGACCACTGGTATTTTCTTTCTCTGCGACTCTCTTTCTAATCGCCCACGAGCATTCCATAAGCACCATGTCACTTGCACACACATGAAATGCCCCTCGCCTCAATTCCCTGAATCTGCCCTCCACAAGTTTAAGATCGCCCTGAGAAGCGTTGCAAAGGAACATGGCGACCCACATACCGGTGTCAAAGTGTGCCTTCTCACTAGCTGAGACGATCCCGTAAGTTATCAAGTGTTTCTAACACATACTTGTTTGTGACGTTGTCAGAGAAGATGCGTGATAACTCCATCGGATCCCAGTCATCAATCGTGTCTTGCGCCCGTTCGTTGTCGAAAAAAAACCTGATGGGTCTGTCTACATTCTTATTTGTGTTCAGTATGATCTTGGCCGGAGATGAGCTTTCAAAGATTTTCTGATCTTCGTACTGCCTCGCCCTGTCCATATACAAGGTGAAATCTGCCCAGATTTCTTCAGGATCCGTTTGTATTAACTCTGGAGATATTCTTCTATTTTTCACCACATGTACTCCAAAATTCGTATGTAGCATCTGGGTGCTACCAAACAATGTTTGTTCTCTTTCTACAGTCATAGTGTTATCTCCTCTGCGATAATGGGAGCTACGTATAGTCCTATAACATCTCGAATCTCAGTTATCCTTTCATGCGCATTAAGCAGATCGATCTTAGACAACGTATTGGGAAGGTATATCCTCAGCGTAAAACCAAAGAGATGATCCTTTTTTGACGCAACTATGTTGTGCCTAATATCCAGGGCAAGTAACTTTTCTCTTAACTTACAGGAAACGTTCACCCTAGATGTGTTGTTCATATCAAAGAACGATTTGGTTATCTTGTCGTTGAACGTGGGCGTCAACTGTAATTCTATAACATCATCATTCTTGTGCCAAAAAACTATGACGGTACTATTCTTTATAACCACGCCATATTCGTAACTGGGTGGAAGATCTTCTAGAACTTCATACTTATAGCCTAGCTGATTTAACCATTCAAGCATTATCGTACGATGCAATAGGTGATTAGTATACCCTATCGTATAAAATTTTACTGAATGTTGTTGTTCTTGCTTACCCGTAAGCGTTCATGTCCAATTATTAATGATCATGAATAGGCCCGCCAGCACGGGCCAATTAATGATATCACAGAGGATAATTCAGAATTGATTATATCTAGATGTAAGGTGATGGGTATGATAATCCGAGTTGTGAGGTAACTATTTTACTTTTTGAAGCGCACACATAAAGTAAATGATCATGCGCATTTTTCTAATCATAATGATCTCGACATCATATATTCATATATAAACAATTGGCAAGGATGACGCGCAATTGATTATAATATGCAGATGAGCACACAGATGATTCTGTAGTTTTAGCCGGGTTTGCATGCCTTGCACAACATATCAAAAAAGATCTCACCTCTGATCTTATCAGTTGCAAGCAGTGTAAATAATATTGAGTTGGCCTCCATACCCGAGACGTTCTGTTTCCACCACTATCACCCTCATCATTTTTATTGATACAAATACTCGATTAGTTCGTTCAACGTCATTGTTGTCTGGCGGCACACCCTTTATGTGTAAAAATGTGCTCATGTTGTATCCTTCGCGTTCCCATCTCTTTTTTTTGAATCTGTTTATTATGCCCTCTTTGTCACCGGCCCAATCTTTTCCTTTGTCCAATCACTGTTCATTAGTTGGCGCAGTTGGCTATCCAAGTAATATGAGGCCACTTGTCGTGTGTGAGGATCGTCTATTTTGTCTTCACGATGATCTAATATCGTTTCTGTCTATCATTTTATTTACGCTCAATGATAGATGGAGGCGTTTTGATTTAACACCCCTTACGTTAAATTATACACGTCTTTGATCAATTTTTTTAAACCAAAATTATCATAATGTATAATCATAAGAATTTAAGTGTCCACTTCAAAATGCAAAATAGTTACTTAATGTTTGTCTTGTACTAGAAATTACCTTGTACTAAAAATCAACACAAGATATAACCACTGCATAAATAGAAAACTATATGGCAAAAGATACTACAAACAAGACTTCCTCATCTGAGAATAACCGAATCGCTGCAAGAACACGACGGCAGCGTGGATATCAGTGGGAAGATACGCTTGTAAAACGATTCAACTCACAAAAAGATTGGCATGCATTTAGACTTGGTTCTCCAAGTGTTGGTTTACCTGATATTTTAGCAGTAAATAAAAAAACTAAACACCTGATAGTGATTGAAGCAAAATCGGGTTCTGGTAATGTGTTGTTTGTACCTACTGAGCAAGTTGAGCGTTGTTTGAGTTGGACTGACACATTTTCATTGTACAAAAAGCGGTATGTTATACTTGCATACAAGTTTAATTCAAAGATGCGTATTGGTTCTGGACAATACAAACACCGGGAACTTCGTGAGTTTTACAAAGTACGTTCACCACGATCAAAACCTATAGAATGTATATGCACATATGATGGAAAGTTTTACACAAAAAGAAAAGGACAACATAAAATACATAAAACACAGATCAAAGATGCCGAGTGTATAATGCCATTTAAGACAAAACAACCTATTGACATACAAAGTGATGCGCGAATGATTTTTTAGTAATACGAATGTATGATATGTAATGTCTTCAAGAGACTTTGAGGGAGAAGAACCTGCTGCTGAGGAGACTAGGTCATTGCTTGATACTATAAACGATGCAGAGGCAAGTGGCCGCACAAGCTTTGAAGAGTTTACAGATGAACGGATGCTTACTAGTTATGATGTATTTCGAACAAAACAAATGAAGATAAAGGTGTTAGAAGTATCTGATGAAATTCCTGCATCACGATGGAAGTTTGGTGATAGAGTAAAGGTGACAAAGATACTTGTGACTATAAAACATTTGACTACCCAAGATGTCGAGGAGGCTGAATTTGACATTGAGGCAATTGAGCGAGAACTGGCAGAAAAACGTCACTATACATCAACTAACAGATGGGTATCTACAGCAGATATCAAAAATGGTTATGTCCTTGGTACACGTCATACTCGACTAATAAGTGATGCATCTGCGCTTGATTATATTGTGTTTTAAACTGATGTTGAATTTAGATTTCATGTGTTGTCGTTTTATATCTTAACTGTGTGCTAAAGTAAACGTTCAGGTCTAATTATTATAATCATAAATAGGCACGCCTGCTCCAACCACCGAATTGTATAGTTATTTCATGTTGTATATATTAACTATATACTCAAATACACTTTTGTATATGATAGGGTGTGTTGTTGTTGATGATACGTGTAAATGGTAATTATGTTTTTAATAATACGGTGCTTTAACAATATACTGATTATATGATATGATACATCACTACCATCAACTAACACAGTTTGATTTTGATGTGTAATTTGCCGAATCTGATGAAAATTACGTCATATTATTGAGAAATAATTGAGCGTCAAAAGTTATAAGCATATACTTTAGAGTTCTTTTATGAGTTCACGCGAATTCAATGTGAATGGAACCGATTATCGTATAATGTTAACAGATCAGATCATTGAGCGAGTCAATACTTTACGTACACTATATGGCGCTGCATATGAGGATCCTGAGAGCTTTGAGAACCTTAGTGCCGAAATATCTGCCACCATACATGAGATTGCAGCTGACGTCGAACCAGCAGTAGGTGACAGCGACCTTGATGGCATGATACAAGAGGTTATCAAGGCAGTTGACAACAAAGCAGAGGCACGAGAGAATGAACTCAATGAGAAAAATTCCACTAGCAAAGGCAAGAAAACACGAAAACCTCGTGCAAAAAAGAACTAGTTTTTGTTGAAATATTTGACTTTACATCTAGTCGTCGTTGCATGAGCATCTGCCCCTCATGTGCCTTATACACCCAAACAATCTATGGTCAGGACAGCCACACAATATACACCCTCTCTTTGATCTACCTTTGTTATCTTTCATAATTCTTCTATCAACTCTTTTACAGACTCTATTGTTTTTTTATCATTTAATGCATCTAATATCTTTATACGCATGTTATTGATGCGCATCGCATCATCGTTGTACAATGCATACATTGCATTCAACTCACCCTCAAAATCGTACTCGTCTAAATATTTGGTAAACTTTACGCGCAGTGGTCCAAAGTCTGATGATATGATACTGGACTCTGGAATGTTTGATAATATGGCACGCATAAAACCGTTTATTCTAAGCAACTCTCTCTTTACTCCATTAATGTCAAGTGGTGTATTTTTTATGTCACCTAGTATATCATACGATGCTGTCACTTGTACTAGTATCTTACAAAGATGCTCTGCATACGTGACCAATGTTTGTTGTTTGTGTTATCTTAATCTAAACATTACCACACAATACATGCATCAGTGTGTAATAGTCGTTTAATCTTTGTATTCATATAGTATATGAAGTGGTCTAATCTATACCTAAATTATGTACAAGTTGAATGGTTGCAAAAAAGTATGTTTAAATCATTTGTCCAATTAAAATCCACATACAAAAAAAGTAACTATAGATGATCTGTTGCAACTATGCTTTTTAGTTTGATACAAAAAAGAAATGATATATTATAATAAAGTATATTCATTTTTTCAATTATTATATAAAGTAAAAATATATGATGGCTACAGTATACCAAACTTGAGTTGTATTGTATCATTTTAATCATGAACTTGAACTGTTATTATTTTTGAGAACTAATAACATAAATGCTTAAAAAAAGCCACACATGTCATCAAGCATGAATGATAATAGACGTGCATACTTGGAGTGTATACATCCAAAGTGCCACATTAAATACGATATAACCAAAACATCTGTGGTATGTGAATGTGGACACTTGCTTGATGTAAAGTATGAGCATGGGCCACATCAAAAACTAAAAGAGGTATTTTATCAGCGACGCAACTCACAAGGAAATATATTTGATGAGAGTGGTGTTTGGAGATTTCGTGAATTGTTAAACTTTGCTCAAATTGACACTGATGATATCCATATGTGTGCCAAGACACTTGTATCACTTGATGGTTCTGAGGGACGGCAGGCAAAACCATATCATATGTCCAAAGCAGCCGAGTTTATTGGAATGCAAAACGATACCTTGTGGTTACAACCTGAAGGGTATAATCCGAGTGGCTCGTTTAAAGACAATGGTATGGCAACTGCTGTCACACATGCAAAGATGATCGGAGCGGACCGTATCGTATGTGCTTCTACCGGTAACACATCTGCATCTGCAGGAATGTTTGCTGCAAATGAGGGTATGGACTGTGATGTGTATATCCCTGCAGGCCAGATCGCACCTGGAAAACTCAGTCAAGCGTACCAATTCGGAGCTCAAATTGTAGAGGTCGATGGAAATTTTGATGATGCACTTCAACAATCACTCAATGAAGCAAAGACTGGTGGTGGATATACCGTAAACTCGATAAATCCATTTCGCATAGAAGGACAAAAGACGATTCCATTTCGGGCATTAGAATATTTGAATTGGAATGTTCCTGATTGGATAGTATATCCTGGTGGTGCATTGGGAAATACATCAAGCTGTGGCAAGGCCATAATGGAGTTGTATGAGTGGGGATGGATCAAGAAAATGCCACGAATTGCAGTGGTAAATGCCAAAGGCGCAAGTACATTATCGGACTTGTACAATGGTGAGTTTGAGGATACAAAACTGCGATGGAACAAGGGGTTAACTGATGAGGAATTCATATCCAAATATTATGCTAAAATGGATGCCCATCATGTACGTCCAAACACCAAAGCTACTGCAATACAGATAGGAAGGCCTGCTAATATCATAAAGGGATTGCGAGCATTAGAGATTACTGATGGAGTGGTCATTACAGTATCTGATTCTCAAATGCTCGATGGTATGTCCGTTGTAGGATTAAATGGGTTTGACTGTGAGATGGCATCAGGTGCCACTGTTGCTGGGATTAAGCAACTCGTTGAACAAGAGGTCATACGTAGTGACGATACAGTAGTTGGTATCCTGACAGGTAGACAAAAAGATGCAATGCTTCCTGTAGAGTATCATCAAGACTCTAGCAACCGATTTGCAATACCGCCCAAAAAATAAACTAGGGCCCAGTTGTAATGCTAGTGAGCATCTCCCACATAACGTATGCCCCGATCCCAATGCCTATTGCACCCATTGCCATTGCCATTACGAGAAAACTTTTACGTTCTGCCACTATATCTGTTGTTGTACTGTGTCTATTATTTTGGTTTTGTTTTTTACTGTTGCCACATGACAATAATTTTTGTCTCTAGTTTTGATTGCATGTGTGGTATTAATGTATGTATATATATGCATGTATATATGATATTCAAATTACACCAAAACTATATTGACATTATATAAATATATTCATTTAAATTTAACAGATATTTGTCTAATTATATAATTGCTGTGTCATTGTTTTTATTATTTTTGTTCATTTATTTTTGAATCTATCTCTGCATTTAGTATAGACAACACACCCATGATCGACTCATCAAGTCTGACTGTTGCAGTCCGTTGATTTGGGAAAAAATTCAATACGCGCGCATTACTCATTGAACTAGTACTACCGCCCAAGATTTCATGCACTCCGCGCTCAGGTGAACCAAACACAACTAGTATGTCTGATGTATCGCGAAGTATTCGTGATTTTGTACTATCTTGAGTGTTGTTTGTATCTTGTCTGTTTTTGGCAAATGCAGATTTACCTTTTCTAGATGTTATTATGGTTTGCCCGTGTGACTTGTTCCATTCTATTAGCAATGATTGCAGTGACGCACGTTGCTTTACTGTATATCCCCAGTATACATCTATGTCATCTTTGTTAATTGTTGTATATTTGATATTAGGTGTAGTCTCTTTGATTATAATCGCGACACGTTTACCTGGTTTTCCTTTTTCACCGCTTGTCTGTAATAGGTGTTCTCCTCCAACATCTATAAACTGCCTCCCCCGTACAGTTACAATTACACCTTCTCGTATCTGACCTTTTTTTAGTGATCTTGTAGTGTTATGACTTGGTATCTGTAATGGTAGCATCACCCCTGCAAACTTTAGATAGTTGTTTTGTGTGAATAATCGTTTTCTCAAAAATTGCGGTGTCTCCAGATATCGCAATGTCATGACGAGCAACTCTGCATCTGACTTACTATTGCTATGTTTTAATCCCCGTTTGTATTTACCATCATCTTTATAATTACTGTACTTTGATCTTTTATCTGCAATTACACCATTTCCTTCTTTGTATACGTATATTGTATGAACTCCGAATATGGCGCATGCTCTTGCAATAACTGATATCTTGCGCATCTTTGCTGACTTTAATGACTCGTCTGATAATGACGACTCTGGAATTGCAACTGAGATCTTCAAATGTAATGATTATTATTATTATTATTATTATTTTTGCTCTTCTGCATACTCTGTTTTTGCCACTGTCGCATACTCTGTCACATCTTTTGCAGAAACGTCCTCGTATCTTTCAGTTGCAGTCTTTATATGTGCCATTCTTATATGATCTGTACTCTCCTTGTCTTCACTTGCTTTGTAGATGCCTGCTGCTGCTAGTATGGATGCATTCTCAATTGAGAGGTCGTCTGAATAATTTTTATCCAAAAATTCTGTAGTCTGATCAGAACCTGCCCCAATGGCAACTGCATCATATGATATGTATGTGCCACTCGGGTCAGTTAGGAATAATTGTGGTGTGCTGTTCACAACACCGCCTAGTATAAGCGCAACACCAAATGGTCTCACGCCGCCAAACTGTGTGTACTGTTGTGATTGGTCCGCAAGATGCTTTGCAATTGTCTCAACTTCTACTGGCTCATCATATATGAGATGATTACTTTGTGCAAAAAAGCGTGCATCATCAGATTGACTTCTAGCATCTGGTATGTACCCTGCTGCTGCAACACCTACGTGATCGTCGATTTGAAATATTTTTTGTGGAGATGTGGATATCTGTAACTTTTGTATCTTTTCTTCTACAGCTATAACAATGCCATCTTTGCATTTTATTCCAAGTGCAATGGCACCTCGTCTAACAGTCTCTATGGCATATTCAACTTGATATAGTCGGCCGTCAGGTGAGAATATAGTGATTGCTCTATCGTACCCTTGTTGTGCTGGAAGCATAAATGAACGACATATTTCGTTAATTTAAGCTATACTTTTGTATTATTGTATCATGTGTATGGGACCTGATGTGTATAGGACATGATGATGTGTATGGGACCTGATGTGTATAGGACATGATGATGTGTATGGGATCTGCGTGTTGACTTGTCATCATCATGCAACCACCAAATTCCACGTTACGGTACCAAATACTATATTATTGTGCCCATGTCGCATGTGACGTTCCTCGTGTCTGCGCTTTCTCACATCTTGTAGGTTGTCTGCAGGAAGGAGTTGTTTACACAATGAACATTGCCACTTTTTGACTTGCAATTTCATATGGTTAATTTTGATGTATATACAGTTTTGAATTCTCTTGTAAATGTGATTGTCATTTGACCTCTAATCTGTCAGTGAGATGGCTGTAACCGTTCAACCCCATACCTGCGCCAGACGTTAGGTGGTGAATTTGTGCCTACATGGGAAGGAGTTGAACGGTTACGAGATGGCTATAAAACATACCTAAATTGTGGCAGATTACAATTCGTGTGAGCCAAGATCATTACATATGATAATAAAATTACATATTTGTATTTGGTCATATTTATGTCTGTATATCATGTATCATACATGCGCTACATTTGCCTAAAAGTTATTTTAAATGATTATTTAATTATGGAAATTACTTTACACAATGATTCTACACGAGTTTTAATATCTTGTACAATGTCATTGCATCGTGAAACGTACATGACACCCATTTTACCATATACAATTGTTTTCTAGCGAAATATATCGCGCATCATTTCATAATAGTTTTTAGCGCGCAGCATCAAAGCCACCAATTGCAGGTGAGCCAATTATAACTGCTGCAACCACTACTATACCAAGTGCCAATCCAACTATAACATATCTCTTGTTCATACTGTGACTATATACTCTTTAAATATAAAGTACACCATTATTTTTCTCATGTTACATATTAAAATATTTTTTAAGATTTGGAATAATCTTTTAGTGTATTTACACACACCATAACATATGGCAGAAATTACACTTGCAATAGCAGCTCTTGCAGGATTGGGCTCCTTTGCTGCTCCCTGTATCTTACCTATGATCCCTGCATTTTTAGCATACATATCAGGAACGACGATCTCAGAGTTAACTCAAAAAGATGCGGCGCACAATACTAGTGGCAGCAATAACGATAAAAAAATTACCACCACTAATACATCATCTACAAAGACAGTATCAATTAATCGCACAAATATTGTACTCAACTCTGTCTTTTTTGTACTAGGATTCTCAATAGTGTTCTCTGTTGTAGGTGTTTTGATTAACAGTGTGTTGTCACAGTATACAGGTGATCTAGTACAAGGACTCAACCAAGTAGGGGGTATCATTATAGTATCATTTGGTGTATTTTTGTTACTGTCACTGAAAATTAGACAGTTGAATATGGAACGCAAGTTTATGCCCAAAGGAGCAAAGACTGGATACCCAATGTCATTTGTGTTTGGACTTGCATTTGCAGTAGGCTGGACTCCTTGTGTTGGACCTATACTGGGAACTATATTGACATTAGCAGCTACTACACCATCTGCGGCATTTAATTTACTGCTAGTATACTCGTTAGGATTGGGCATTCCATTTATACTGATAGGAATATTCTACTCTAGAGCAACACGAATGATACGTGCAATGTCTAGGCACTTGAAATATTACAATCCAATACTAGGCGGATTTATCATACTATTGGGCATACTGGTGTTTACAAATCAACTTGCACAGATTGCAAACTTTCCACTACTAAATGAGTTGTTATTCCTAGGGTGATGATATGAGATCAGAGTTAAGAACGGCAATAATATTGGTATCTGTAATAGCAATAGGAATTGGTACATTGAGTGTCGCACTAACAACACTTGATACCCAACCTTCATCTATACCAAATGGCATATCTAACAGTGACGGCACATCCAATCTACTCTCAATTGACAAGTCAGGATTCAAGATGGCACCAGGTATAGTAGGCATTGCAGATTACATCAATATCACACCACAAGAGTTGGATGAAAAGATCAAAGATAGTGTGGTGTTGTATGATATTTGGACGTATAGTTGCATCAACTGTATACGTACACTACCATACATCACAGCATGGGATGAAAAGTATGCTGACCAAGGATTATTAATCATTGGAATACACTCTCCAGAATTTGAGTTTGAAAAGGATATTGAAAATGTGAACAGAGCAGTAGAGAAACATGGTATCATGTATCCAGTTGTACTAGATAATGATTGGGAGACGTGGGATGCATTTGAGAATAGATATTGGCCACGCAAGTTCATAGCGGACCATGAAGGGTACATCAGATACGACAAAATTGGCGAGGGAGGATACAAAGAGACCGAACAGATGATACAACAACTATTAGCAGAACGTGCAGCGTCACTTGGATTGCAAGCAGCTGCGGCAGATACACTAGTGGATATTGAAGAGTTTGAGCATACTGCATTTCGTACACCAGAGTTGTACTTTGGGTATTACTTTGCACAGAATCGAAATAATTTGGGTAGCCAAGAAGGATTTAATCCAGGACAGACCATAACATATGAAGAGCCAGATAATGTAAATCAGAATAAATTTTACATGGTAGGCACATGGACCAATGGTCGTGACGGCATGGCACTTGTCAGTGACGAGGGCAAAGTCTTGTTGTTGTATAGTGCAAAAGAGGTCAATATAGTAGCATCAGGTAAGAGTACCATTAAAGTACTAGTTGACGGCAAACCCATCAGCTCATCAATTGCAGGTACTGATGTCGATATTGGTACAAGTACCATTGTAACAGATACACCGCGTCTTTACAACGTGATAAGTGCGCAGGCGAGCTCTACGCACAATCTCGAGTTGCATGTACAAAATGGTGGCAACTTTGAGATATTCACATTTACATTTGGTTAATTATGTCACCGTGCATATATGTCACCGCGGTGACACAACCAACGGTGACAGATGTACTTTAAAGATGTTTAAGAATAGAGATTAATGCTAAAGAAATCATGGGACAAGTCAGATACTAAAAGCATATCAAAGAAAATGATCGAAAAGGTAAGACCAGACGAGTCACTCCCAAAGAGAATTTCATTAGCACAGCGTCAATTTGAAATTCAGATAAAAAAACTAGATGGTATTAGTACAAAGTTGCAAAAGATACACGATACGTTATTTCAAAAAGTTATGATTGCGCAGCGTCACAACAAGGTTAGTTATGCGCGTGCATATGCACAGGAACTAGTACAGGTTCGCAATACATTAAAGATGGTAAACAATGGCAAATTACAACTAGAGCAGATAAAAATACGACTAGATACCGTAACAGAATTCGGAGATGTAGTAGTGACACTGAGTCCATGTATGTCAATTATTCAAGGACTAGCACCATCTATTAGCGGTATTATGCCTCAGGCAAACACATCAATGAGCGATCTATCGCAAATGTTAGGTGATATCATATCTGGTTCTAGTATGGGTCAAGTCAGTGAGACTGAGTTGGGTGGAAATAATGCAGAAGCAAATGCAATAATAGAGGAAGCACACAACATAATGGTTGAAAATACACAATCAGCATTCCCCGATGTGCCTTCAAGTGTGACGCAGCAACCAGTTATAGATGCAAATAGAGTGAATGCAGGTGTGATGGCACAACCACAACCACAACAACAACCACAACAACAACAAAGAGATGCACAATTGACGCCTCAAGTGCCAGTACAACAGGTGCAACAGCCACAGCATGCACAACCTCAACCACAACATACTCAACTACAGCAACAGGTGCAACCACAACAACCTCAACCGCATGCTCAACCACAACAACCTCAACAGGTTCAACAACCTCAACCACAGGTACCACAACCACAACCCCAACAGACACAAAAAGACCATATTACTACCAAACCCGAAATAAGACTTTTAGAAGAAACCTAACTATTTACGATCAACGACAATAAATGATTAATTTGATTATTGTGTTCAAAGATCTTGGTTCACACAGAGTTTTGGATAATAGGGGGTTGTTCAGTAGGAGGAAGACTTGTGGTGGGTGTATGCGCTTTATACTATGTACGGAATGGATACGTAATCCTACAAATCATGAGAAGATATTGGTATGTACAGAGTGTAAGGATGATATCATGCACGGGGAGATCAAGGTCAATTTGGAGACGGACTACCCTTCTCCTGACAGTATGACATAGGACCAGTTGGCCGACAGGCATGCCGCGGAATTGCAGGGAATCGATCCAGCCGCAGAGTGGTGGAAACATTACCACCCTCATGATACGTTCACAGATCCAGACACGGGGGTGATACGAGTCCACATGTATTACGTATTAATTACTAGGAGTGTTCGTCACTGTATGCCGAAGTTCAGGCGTCGTAACAGCAACAATAACCACCACCACCACCACCACTACCACTCACCTTACAGGCGCTACCGCCGCCGCCGTCATCTGAGTGGCCGTGGCGGTGGTGGTACCGGATTCGGATTCATAACGTGGCTCGGCCCGTTGGTCACTGTGGTATTGTTCGCGGGCGTCTTCCTTGCATCCGTAGGGCAGAGCGGCGATCTTGCTCCGGTCTCCCCAAAAGACCTCCATGGCGATGGGAACTTCCTTGCATCCGTAGGGCAGAGCGGCGGTCTTGCCTGCATGGGGTCCGCGGTACTGGACGCGCCGGATATCGAGCTTTACATACACCAGTACACCAACGAGCAGCGCGTGCTGGGAGGACTGGAACCACTGCGGCATGTCACCGCGATCGATGGCATCGCGAGGGCACACAGTGAAGACATGGCCGCCCGGAACTACTTTTCCCATGACACGCTGGAAGGACTGGACCCTACGGCCCGCGGCGAGAGGGCGGGGTATGGTTGCACGAAAAACTACGGGACGTATTACACGCACGGACTTGGCGAGAACATCTTCCAGTACAACGGCATACCCAGGTGTGACAACGCCAGCACCGTGGCCCGCTATACTGTCTCGGAGTGGATGCAGAGTCCGGGACACAGGGCGAACATCATGGACCAGTCATACGACGAGCTGGGCGTGGGTGTTGCGTTTGACGGGCGTGGAAGCATGTATGCGACGCAGAACTTTTGTTGATATGAGGGACGGACCAACTACGACCCTGTCACCCCATTCCGACTCCTCGTCCTCGCCCGCCTTCCCTTCGTACAGGGGTTGTTAGTAACTATTTTGCTTTTTGAAGCGCACGCACAAGGTAAAAGATCATGCGCATTCTTCTGATCATAATGATCTCGGCATTATATGTATATACAAAATAATTGGCAATGATAACGCGCAGTTGATTACAATACACAGATGGGACAAACAATTCTGTAGTTTTTAGCCGGGTTTACATTCCTTGCACAGCATATCAAAAAAACTCTTGCCTCTGATCTTACTTGTTGCAAGTAGTGTGAATAATATTGAGTTGACATCCATACCACGAGACATTCTGTTTCCACCACTACCCTCATTTTTTATGGACACAAATACTAGATTGGTTCATTCAACATCATTGTTATCTGGCGACACATCCTTTATGTGTAAAAAGGTGTTCATGCTGTATCCTTCGTGTTTCCATCTCTTTTTGAATCTGTTTATTATGCCTTTTTTGTCACCGTCTCGATCTTTCTCCTCTGCCAGATCATTGTTCATTAGTTGGCGCAGTTGGTTGTCCACGCAATATGAGGCCACTTGTCATGTGTGAGGATCGTCTATTTTGTCTGCGTTATAGAATCGTTGGAATATTCGAACTAACGTCAGTAGTTCGCAATGTGCTCAATTTTTAATGATCTTATTTCTAATTATGCAGTGCGACAGATTTACAATGGCAAGGAACCACCGTGCTCCAATTCCCATCGAAGCATTTTTCTGATCGCTCCGGCAATTGAATCTACAAACGCATCTATTGTGAATAATTTTTCATCTACAAGTCCGCCGTAATTTTCGTACCTTGCCATTGCCCACAAGCCATATAACAACATTTCAAAAAAATATCAACAGTAATCGAAGCTGCAAGGCATTGCTAGTTGTCTTTGGAGTTGTGTTTTTTATCACTCTGTATCTTGTCTCTATTATCCAGCGCTTACAAGGTTTTCTAAAGTAAAAATTTGATAAATTTTGGTGTGTAAGATAAAAATAAGATTTTTGATGAAAAAGTAAGGGGTTCTCTTGCAAACGCGGTTGATCGGTGTTTATATGAACTTTTTATCTGAATTTGGTATTTGAGGTTAAAAAAGTGTAAGTTTTTAGTACTTTTTTGTATGACTATGACGATAGTTTGGAATAGAGATAGTTAGAGTCAATATCAAAAAGACAAACGAGAGTGGTTCATCTTGAAGAAATTAAATTGTACATCAAAAATGATAGTTTGATTTGGCATCAAAACACAAACAGATGTAGAGTGTTTGTGTATATGATGTGTAATGTACAGAGTCTGGCAATTCAGGCAGAGGCACGTATGGATGCGTTTTGAATGAACGTTATCCAAGCATCACAACTATCTGCAAGATCAGAGTCTTTTACTGGTATAATGTCAATTCCAATTGCCTTGGCAGGCGTCATGTTGTTTTTGAGGCTTGTGTGTTTTCTAAAAAAGTTATGATATACTATGATCAGACGTAAGAGTCCGGGGTCCTCTGATTTTAGTCCACATACACACTTGAGTCTATCCTCAAATTCTCCATTGAGTCGTTCGTAGACGTTATTTTGATTAAAAAGATTCTGTATGTGTATATCACGTATGTGTACAAACATCGATCCAGCCCGTCTAAAGAATACTTTTCTGGCAGGCTTTATGAACTCCTGCAGTCCATCACTTACAAGTATGCGGGGTAGCCTACGCGTACGGGCAGCAGCCATTTGAAACAGGTTAGTGGGATCAGATCCCTTTTTCTTCTTGAGGATCTCGTGGGATAAAACAAATCGGCTTGCGCCATCAATCACACCAAACAAATATCTGGTCTGTTTACGTATTTTAAATTCTAGTTCGTCGACATGCCACTGAAACCATGCATCAAGACACAACAAACTTGAGAACCGTAGCATGATTCGCGAATACTCATCAGTCCACCTATGTATTGTAGATGGGTTTATGATGATCTCATCCATTGCAAGCTGCACACATACTTCTTCTGGAGACATTTTAGTTGCCATCATGGACAACGCTTTTGCTATTACGGATGCATCAAAATGCCGCCCCTTGAACCCTTCCATTCCAGAAAATGTACGTCCACATTTTTTGCACATGTATCGCCTCACAGATCTTTTTCTCTTACACTTGCGCTCTCCCCATCCTACCACATCTTTGGATCTGCATTTTGGATACTGACATCTCAATTTTTTGCGCCTAATCTGTATCCTTTTTCTACGCCCACACCACCACTCTTTGTCTAAGAGCTTGTATACCCCCACCACATGCTTGCATATCTTTTTTCCATTTTGATTGGCCTCACACTGACATCTCATTCCAAGTGAACTAAGAGACACCACATACAATAGACCTTGCACAGTTTGCGATGCGACTGTCCATTTAATCGAGCTCAGTGTAGTTATGGCACCTGCAATGCATGCAATCTGAATGCCTGCTTTCCTAATTGCATCAATCTGAGCCTTGGAACGCCTCTGCTTGCCAGGCTTTGGGTTGTCATTTTCCAATGTTTTTGATCTTGATTGAGTAGTTTCGTCTACCACCTTTTCTTCCTGAACTGTTTTTTGTTTCATTATACATATATCACCAATTGGATATATAAGCATTCGTGCGCAATCCGATGTCAGTGACGTTATAACGTTGTACTGAGAACAACAAACATGACTAAATGGGCTGCCAATGCCACTGAATTCCAAGTATCTATAACCCACAACGTGAAAAGAGGTACCAGTTACTCATACATTCCAAAGCCGGTCCTTGCCAAACTTGGTAACCCAGAGGGTTTGAAGTTTATCATACGTGGCGACAAAATACTAGTTACGTGTCCGGATTGACTACAACGGTTCAAATCTGTATTAATTGCCACCAACCGCGTTTGCAGGAGAACCCTATATCATAACATATAAAATTACTCTAATTGAATTACTTTATGTAGGAAAACGCAGTAGAATTTATGATTAATACTTATGTTTTCATAATCTTTGCAAAATAAATTAATCTGCAGTCCAAGCATTTACGCCATCTTCTTCATCCAAATTCTATAAATGAGGAGACGAGCAGAGCAAACATCTCAGACTGGTTGCAAACTGACTTTAATGCAAGGTGCGAGGTTGAAAAGCCCACTTTAGAGGCGCCCGTTGACATTTTCACCTGGCGTTTTGTCAGGTTTATCAGTAGCAGTGACTGCCTTGATGCTGTTTTTCTCGGCCCTTAGCTCTTTATTGATCTTTTGATATTTTTTATTGTCCTTGATCAATTCTTCATTCTGTGTCTTTAACGTGTTGGCATCTTGTAGCATCTCAGACACCCCATTGGACGTTATTTTTTTCTTTGAATCCGATGACTCTTGCAATATCTTGTCAATCGGTATTGTGCAACCACCACTTGCAACAATTGCAATCATCTTTGAGACGTGCATTTTTTGCATTTTGTGTATTTTTGTCACGAGGTTTTGTGCAGCACAACTATATTTCCTCCTGCAAATAATTGACACTTGCAATTCCAGTCACACTGATCGCTTAAATCATGTTTGCGCGATGATCTAATATTGTTCCTGTCTATCATTTTATTCATACACAATGATAGATGGAAGCGTTTTGATTTAACACCCTAATACTTAATTATTCAAATGTTTGATCAAATTCTTTAAACCAAAATTATCACAGTATATAATCATAAGAATTTAAGTGTTCATTTTAAAAAGCAAAACAGTTACCAAAAAATTAATTAAAAATATCACAAAGTTTAATTCAACATATACAAAACTGCTGTATGAAGTTTGATGTATTGTTTTCAGGACACAAAAATATATTATCAAATCATAAAAAAACCATTGAAATTACAAAAGATACTAAATTAACACCTCGAGGAGACTGCATAGTTGGGGTAGGTGCAGAATATGCATGTGCAGATATTCCCAATAATATTAAAAAAAGACTACAGAACCCAAAACATATAGTCAAATTAACAATATCAGTAGGCGAACATGTATTTGAGATCACTGGGTACGGTCACGAAAATATTACACTCACACATACAAAAGATATTGTAATACGAAAGAGTAGATTTGTCTGTTCTCGTACACTTGCAGTTGGGTGCGACAAGGCATCTGATGAAATGCCACGTGAGATGATAAAACATCTTCAAAACCCAGATGTCAAGGGAGTGTTTTCAATACAAGTTTGATCAGACATTACCACATGTGTAATATTTACAACTAGCGATTTTACCATTTATTGTGCATTGCCTTTGAGTTTTATAGATCAACTACATACAGTGTGTAATGGGATACAAGACAAAGATCTTTTTGCTCATACCACTTACCATATTTGCATGCACGATACTCGGATTTGGGATGTACATGACATTGTGCAAAAACTCAAACATTCCACTCAACTGCTAATAATACATCATTATAAAGGGTCAAGACGGATTAATTAACAATGCCAGATAAAGATACGACAACTACTCTCAAGATGCCGCAAGATGCAACAGAGTCGCAAGTAGATGAGATCAAACGATTAATTGTATCAATGTCAGCTACAGATGTAATAGCAGGTCTTCATTTTGCGTACAAACGCCGAAGCGCAAAAGATGCAGGTGAGTTAAAGGTGGGCCGCAAAAGTATGATACAAAACGAGGTGCATTCTGTAACTATAGAACAAGCCCAATGGCGTCTTGCAAATTGGAAAGAGATGATAGCAGAATACAGAAGAAAAGGATATAGCTATCCGAGCATATCTAGGATAAAAAAACTATTGAGAGAAAAAGCAAAATCAAATGAATCCGAAAATCGTGTAACCTCTATTACACATGATACATAGAATGCAAAAAATCCAACAAGAAAAAACAACACAGGTATGTTAATAGTCTGAAATCTATTTTATATGATTTTATTTGAATCATCTACAATGTTGTAATCAGGATCAATGGAAAAAAATTACCAGTAATTGATCTGCGCATACGTTCGTAACAACAATGTGTGTCAGTTTCGTCGAGTACAATAATCGCGGCGCTAGTACCCGACCCGTGACACGTCACTGTGAATAGTCGAGTCACATCCGGGCCTTTGGATGCATACCGTAGTGAATTCTTCAAGTCTGTCTATGAGAAAGCCACAAAATTGAAAAGACACTTTTGCGTTAATTGTGAATAGTCAACCAAGTTATGATTCAGAGTTTTCTCACAAAAATTGAATAAAAACCATAATTACATAAAAGGCAAATGAGAAGATGAACAATGAATACTAACTACAACCAAACTAACACAAACCCCAACCAAACTAACACAACATCGACCTCAGAGTCATCTATTTCATCTCCTACATCATTTGCAAGAAAAAAAATTCAACAGATAATAGAATCCAATCTATATCGTACATTACATTACGGGTATACTAAACAACAATATATATTCATAAATGGACATAAGATGATAAACTTGTGCTCCAATGATTATTTGGCAATGAGTACATGTGATACCAACAACATGAAAAATAATGATGTGTACAACCACCCTGATAACCACATCTACAAAAATATTGAAAATAAATCATCTGACAGATCCATTGTAGATGAATACATGCAAATACCTGCAAGCTCCCGTCTACTTTCTGGCAGCACACCTGCCCACAGTATGCTTGAGAATGCATTATCTGAATCAAAATCATATGAATCAACACTCGTCTATCCTACAGGATATATGGCAAACATCGGGGTGATTCCAGTTTTAGCAGATGCGTATGACAATAATCAAAAATCTGTAATATTCAGTGATGCGTTAAACCATGTAAGTATAATTGATGCATGTAGGCTTGCCCGAAAAACCACCATAACATATACACACAACGACATATCTGATTTGGAGACTAAAATTTCACAATACGACAATCAGTGGCGTAAGATTATCGTCACAGAAGGTGTGTTTAGTATGGACGGCGACTTGGCAAACTTGAATGAGATATCTAAAATTGCGCAAAAATATAATGCAATCTTGGTAGTTGATGATGCACACGGTGACTTTGTGTTAGGCTCAAATGGACGCGGGACACCGTCTCATCTTAATATTACACACCCATCGCACATGATACATGTATACATTAGTAGTCTTAGCAAGGCACTAGGCTCATTTGGCGGGTATGTTGCAGCAGACAAGAATATAATTGATCTATGCATAAATCAATCTAGATCATTCATATATACATCTGCACTTCCACCACATATAGCAAAGCATGCATACTTGCGAGTTACAAACAAACAGATGCAGCATCAGCGCAAAAATCAACTAGAACAAAATGTTAGATTGGTCTCACAAGCAATAAAAAATGCAGGCTATGAGACATACTCAAAAACACACATTATGCCCATCATAATTCATAATGAGGACAAGGCACTGCAACTATCAAAGCATTTGTTTGCAAATGGTGTGTATGCACCTGCAATTCGATATCCAACTGTACCACGTGGACAAGCTAGATTACGAATATCTGTTACCGCATGGCTTGATGATGGCAATATAACTGCCTTACAACGTGCACTAGAATCTGCAACATGATTGTGGTAGTGTATATGATGTTATATTTATAACAGTCAGATCGTGCATATAACCATGAAACTAAGATTAAGACACCGCATACAATTTCTGCCTAAAGTGTAATTTTTAGAGCAAAAGATAAACTAGTACCAAATCATACATAAAACCCAAATTAATTCAGAGTTATGATGACTGTACCAACAAGAGATGAAATCAAGATAGGCATCAAAGTGTCAGTTGAGACCAAAGAGAATCAAGGTACAGGAATATTGACAGATGGTTTTGTAAAGGAGATTCTGACTTTTTCGAGATCTCATCCACATGGAATAAAGGTGCGATTAGATAATGGATATGTTGGACGTGTTAAGAGATTAAGTAATGTAGATGAACTGTCTGTACATTTCCTGTAAATATTGATGTCGTAATTCACTACATAATGGGGGAGGAGACCAGAGTGGGTGGATTTTACAATGTCCTGATTGCAACCAGAGGACACAGCCACTAAACCCGCATGAAATTGATGCATGGTGATTTTATTATAATTTCATTGTATTTTTTATTTTTAAATAAACGATAAATATATTTTATAAAAACATATGATTATATATCAATATACCAGATGTGTAAAAAATAGAACAAGTTAGAAAAATAATTAGGCATTATCCGCAATTGGCAAAAATAAATTTTAAAGTAATCGAATTAATATAAAAAACATAAATATAATAAAAGAAATTATAATACCTGTATATATAAATCCAATTATTTTTTTGTGTTTTGGTGCTCTGTATGCAAAATTTTGTGTGGCAAACACTTTACCATTCTTGTAATTTATCCACACTCCAACTCCAATTTGATTGTAAGAATTACTTAGTATGTTGGCACGGTGTCCAGGACTATTCATCCACATTTTAACAAGTGATGATGCTATAGATTTTTCATCTTCAAATCCATGATACTTTGTGGTATTATTTTTAGTTATGGTGATGGATGTGTGTCTCCAAATCTGCGCTATGTTTTCTCCAAGTGCCATATTTAATCCAGCCTTTTGAGCCCTTTCGGTAGGTGTATCTCCGGTGCTACGAGTTATATGGTCAAAATAATTTTGCTTTGACATGTCTTTGCTGTGTCTGCGAGCAATTTTGTCTATGAGGCGTATTCGTGTTAGTTGTGTCCTGTTTTGTTTTTTTCTCTCTTTGTTTGTAAGCTTGAATACGTAATATTCTATCTTTGATATTGATAATTTATTCACAATTGTGGTGCTGTATGTTTGATAAAAATACATTTTGTGTGCTGTGTCTAGTTATGTCATAGAATAGGTTTGATTGTTTGGGAGGCGTGAATATACTGCCACGTCGATATTGATTTGACATGAGTTTTTACTTGACTTAAAAACTATCATCAGCAAAGTCTTTTTATGTTATTGTATAGAATACATGATAACCCCCTCCACGTACTAGTAGTGATGAATCGACCCCTGAATCACTATGGGACAATGCTCCCTTTGTATAGATTGGGGCAATCCGAGCTGCTGTATGATTGGGCTGCGAGCCCTGATAGGAGTATGCAGCTTCCGTTTCATCAAAAGACATCCGACCAGGAGGTGATAGCAAAGGATGAAGATAAGCATAGGTATAGACATTAGCAAGAAAAAATGTGACTATTGTGTAGTTGACAGTAGGGGCAAGGTACACGACTGTGGGTAATACTTTAACACGCAAGATAATGCAAGACAATGTGCACGCGCCATACGTGACAAGTATGGTAAGATGCACTGCAGCATGCGAGACCACAGATAACCTGTGGATTACGACAATTGATGCGTTTGAAGATGTTGGCATTCCGATCAAGCTTGCCAATTCGTACAAGATGGCACTGATCAACAAGACTGGAAAAAAGACTGACAAGATAGATGCAGAAAAGATAGCACAGATACTCAGGATGAATTCCATTCTAGAGTGTTACATTCCATCAAAGCACATACGTGCAATTAGGAATCTTGTGAGGCAGCATGTACGTCTGGTACAGGCAAGAACCAAGGTGATAAACCAAATACACAACCTGCTTGATGCCCATGGCAAGGCCGCACATGCGGCCAACATGTACTCTCACAAGGCACTATTCTATCTGGACACACTCAATCTCGGTGATGCACAGGATGACTTTGTACTAAAGCAGTGTGTAAGACAAATCAAACACTACACAAGTGAGATTGTAGAAACTGACAAACAGTTGGATGCCGAAGCAGCTCAAAATGAGTATGCAAAACTGCTTGTCAGTATGACTGGTATTGGCACGTATGCGGCCATACTATTGGCAGTTGAGATATCGGATATATCGAGGTTTGAGACTCCCAAACAAATGATCTCATGGGCGGGGCTCTGCCCTACAATAAGGCAATCAGGCAATGAGATGCGTCTTGGAAAGATAAAAAAGGCAGGCACAGACCGGCTTGTAAATTGGATAATGTGCGAGGCTGCCAGTGTGGCGGCCAGACACGATCTGAGAATGAAAGCCGCATACGAAGCAGCACGCAGACGACATGTAGACAAACATGCGCTTGTAGTTGTCGTAGTCGCGAATAAAATGATGAACATCATGTGGCGCATGCTCCAAAACAATACTAGCTACGAGTCCCGCAACGAAGATCTGTACAAGCGCAAACTGGCCAAGCTGGAGAGACGACGACAGAACAAGGCATAAGCACATCTGCTGCGTATGTATATGTACAGATTAACCTTTAGCGTTAGCTATAAACTACACTCCGTACTTGGTAGTCATGAGATGGATGAAATATCGGAAAGGTACGACTCGTACGCTCAGGGGTTATCATAGGAGTAAATATTACAATGAATATAATTTCATCGTATGTTGATATTCACTCTAGAAATATGCATGTTGTAGTATTGGGACTTTTAATTATGATGATGGTTTCGGGTTCTATTATTGCAATGACACTTTCATCGATGTTGACTATCGCGGTACAATCTGATATGCCTGATTACCTCATAGCAGACATTATAGTACCGTGGGATTATACAGAACCTAATACATTGATTTGGTTTATGCTAAGTGTGTGGATATTGCCATCCATTGTTGTAGTTTCTAAGCAAGAATGTGGTATATCAATTCATAAGATTCGTAACAGTTAAACCCCCTACCTGTACACCTCAACACACATCTACTGCTATGCGATGAAGTTTGGTGAATGATTTATCTTGCCATGATGGTGTCATGGATATTCTTTACAAGATCCTTGTCCTGATCATACCACGTCATAATACATGACATCAATATGCCATAAACTTCCATTCCTGTTGTACTGCGAAACATCTGACGAATCTTTTTGTGAATCACGACGCGCCGCAGTGTTCGTTCGGATTTGTTGTTGGTAGGTGGCATGCCCGGATATTTGACAAATGTAAACAGGTCTGGCGCCGCATTGAGTAGTTTGCCACCAAACGAATGTTCCTAGTTCTGTATATGTGCCTGCAATTGCCATGACGGGATCTATCCAGTTGTCTTGCAGTTGTTGATGATCTGTGGTGTCTGGGGGTAGCTGTTTGACCTCGTGAAATATGTGCTGGAGTTTTTGGTGTAATTCTACGAGATTGCCGCCTTACATGGCTGCCAGCAGTTCGGCATCGCGCAAAACATGCGCCCAGCAGCGCTGTTTGGTTTTGAATTTGTTGTATGCGGCGTATCCATCCACCACGATTGGAATGTCAAATAACGGACAGTGTATATCTAACACCGCCGCACCGTGTGAGCGAATAATGACAAAACTGATGCCATATTCGCCTATGAACACCTAATGCATAGCCACGTTTTATGCCTATTTTGACTGGCGTTTCATCACCCATCAAATATCTTGTTTTTGCAAGATTTTTTGAGATCTGTTTTGCAGTTGCTGCAAACTTTTCTCTTGCTACTGCTGCAAGAGCGTTCATTATGGTCACCTTTGAGACCTTTGGAACGCCGACTAGCGTTAGCATGTGTGATATGGAGTTTAGACCGAGTGTTGTAAAGAACATGAATACGATCATGGTCATGAGATTGGGGCCAAACATTGAGCCTTTGGTATATCCTTTGGGCATGGTGTTTATTTTGTGGTTGTTGTTTTTGCATTTGCCTTTTGATGATTTAATCTGTTTTTTTGTGGCTTTGACTATTTTTGGAGTGTCTATTACCATCTTGCATTCGTGTTTAACATCTACATCTGCACCACATTCAGGGCATTTGTCTACTGTATAGTCAATTTCCTCTGACGTCCATGTTGTATATTGTTGTTTTCTCCTCCCCCTCCTCATTTTCATTCCATTTTTTTCCTTTTGTCTTCTCTTCTAACCCATACAGATTAGACTGACTCCTTTTCTAACCGCTTTGTCGTTGGTTTCATGTGTAATTGCATTTTCGAGTACACAATTGTCAGAATGTGTGAACCAAGCTCTGTGCGTGGAAAATGGCGTTTGGTGGATTTTCTAGGCACGGAGCTTGGTTCACACGTCAGAATTAGTAATGGCGTCTATAACTACCCCATATTCTAAGTAATGACGTTCTGCATTTTTACGTCTGTAATCTTTGAGTTTATTTTGTGAGTCACTTCCTGCAGAGGGCGGTGTGTGGGCATTATCAACACGGTGGTGTTGTCTGGTTTTTTGTTGGAGTTGTTGTTTTAGTTGTACATTCTCTTCTCTCAAAACTATGCATTCCTGACTGCATTTGTGTTGCTGTTGCTGTTGCTTTATTAGATGTTATGCACAATGACACAATCAAATTTTTATGACCATATTAGGTATGACTGATAAGATCATATATTTAAGCTTAAATGCATTTATAACAAAAAACCTGCCAGTATTGATAATTATATATGATTAATTAATTAATAATATATGTTCATAAAAAGATCTAAATATATGGGCCTATAAATAATTGTATGAAATCTAACTTAGATTCTACGATATCGTGTGATGGGCTCGATAGTGACACTTTTGATACAATCTATCTGGATTCAGATGAGTGGCAAAAGTTAATGGGTGTGATCGATCGCGAAATGTCCAAAGTGCAAAAAGTGAACAGAGGCGTCACTCACAGAGATAATTATTGGGTACGATTTATTGAAGAGATACTGTCTTCTGATCAAAGCACGCGCAGATGGACGGGATTTGACAAGCGTGGACTTGATCTGATTTGGACATCTTTTTCTGAGCGATGGGAGGAAATGGAGCGCGCAGAAATTGCACGAAGACGTGAATCCAAATTGACGCGCGCAGGAAAGCGTGGTCCGAGGCCTATGGCAGACGTGGCAGCAGACAAACAAAACAACATTCCAATGGTACGCAATGATCCTGCAAGGGGTTCTGCGCCAGGCAACAGGTGCAAACTAGAGCCGTTTTACATCATGGTTCTGGCACTCATGCGCAAATATGGCAACGAAAGTGAGGGAAAGTTGGGAGACATGTTTGGTATAAACCAGTCAACTGTATCTAGATATTTGATACTTGCCGATCGCATACTTACAGAGACACTACCAACTCCTGAAAAAATTATGAATCTCATAAAAGAGATTGGCACTGCCAAAGAATTTGCAAGGTTATTCCCAGATGATACAGGTGAGTCAGTTGTGATATTTGATGGAACACACGTGCGATTTGCAAGGCCCCTCAAGGCAGAACTGCGAGATCCTATGATATCATACAAGAAAAAGTATCCCAGTGGAAACACGGTCATAATGACATCAGCAGACGGCCTGATACTAGGAGCAAGCAAAACATACAACGGTCGAGTCCATGACATTGCAATAACGCGGGATTTTCTAGAAGGTATGGGCCAATTTGGCAAGATGCTTCAAGGCAAACTCAATAATACAGAGAACCAAAAACTGCAATCAGAGCAGACAGATACAGAGAACCAAAAACTGCAATCAGAGCAGACAGATACAGAGAACCAAAAACTGCAATCAGAGCAGACAGATACAGAGAACCAAAAACTGCAATCAGAGCAGACAGATACAGAGAACCAAAAACTGCAATCAGAGCAGACAGATACAGAGAACCAAAAACTGCAATCAGAGCAGACAGATACAGAGAACCAAAAACTGCAATCAGAGCAGACAGATACAGAGAACCAAAAACTGCAATCAGAGCAGACAGATACAGAGAACCAAAAACTGCAATCAGAGCAGACAGATACAGAGAACCAAAAACTGCAATCAGAGCAGACAGATACAGAGAACCAAAAACTGCAATCAGAGCAGACAGATACAGAGAACCAAAAACTGCAATCAGAGCAGACAGATACAGAGAACCAAAAACTGCAATCAGAGCAGACAGATACAGAGAACCAAAAACTGCAATCAGAGCAGACAGATACAGAGAACCAAACAGTTCACTTTGAAGAAAAAGCCCAAGCATCTGCAACTACAGTAGACGACTGCACACAAACAAACCAAAAGAAACATCTGCAAGAAGAGTCATCAGAGTTCACATCTAAAGAAACAGAGATAAGGATACTCTGCGGGCTGGTCGCGCTTGAATCTACTAAAAAATCCGAACAAAAGCGGGCCGTACTTGATGCATCTAGAAGACTCGAGGCCATGCACGACCTAGAAAGACTCCTTGGTGAACCACCATCAAACAAGACAAGAGTTCTGGGCGATTCGGGATTTCAGGGATTAAAACAAGACATACCGGCAGCAGATGTTCATTACCCGTTTAAGAACTCAAAGACGATGAAAATTACACCCGAGCAAAAAGAGTACAATCGAGAATTGAGCAAAATACGCGTTAAAGTAGAAAATGCAATCTGTGCAGCCAAGCACTTTAGGCGCGTATCTGAGATATACAACGGCAGTCTAGACGAGTTCAACAAAGAGTTTAACGTTGCCTGTGGATTGGCCAACCTTCGATACATGCTACGTACCGGTACATACGACTATTGGGCCTCGAAGCTGGGCCTACCAACATACGATAAACGTCGCTAACATATGGCCGGTATCACACACCGGCCGCACGATCAAAATATACACAGTCAGCATGCATTGCCCCCAATGTCTGCGCACTACGAGTATCTACGTGTGGCGCACACCCATCATGCCGACAGTCTCTTTTACACATATCATTGTACCATTCAATATCATGATCACTATCACACCGATCTTCTTACACATATCGAAAATTTTGCGTACAATACGGCTACTATGCGGCTACTATGCGGCTACAATACGACCACATATCTGCAAATCTACCCGAATAAAGATATACAAATATATTTATCTGACTTTGGAAGTTTTAATGTTTACTATGCGGCTACAATACGACCACATATCTGCAAATCTACCCGAATAAAGATATACAAATATATTTATCTGACTTTGGAAGTTTTAATGTTTACGTAATTTACAAGATCATTTAGTCACTAACTCAGGCGTGATATTTTTTGATTGCCGTTCTCCGGTTTGATTATGCATAACATCTATTGTATCCTCAAGCTGCTTGTTTTTGGCAGACATTTCAGAGTATTTCTCTTCTAGTATAGCACCCTCTGCTCGCGCAGTAGCCATCTCTAGACGACTCTTCTCTAATTCGGCAGATTTGTTGCGTATCGTATCATTTGCAGAATCCAACTGTGAGTGCAATGTATGAATTTCTTTGCGCAGTGTGGACATCTCTGAGATCATTACAATACACCTCTGATGATTTTGCTACTCACCACACAACTGTGTTTGAGTATACACTGTACACAATTATGTAAATTTTCATTATTGTGATTAAAATAATCTAAATACTGTTTTTGCAATACACTATCACTAGGTTTTCTGCTTATCATTTTCTACTATCAATGATAAGTAGAAAGATATGTATTTAACATATCACAATAGCAAAAGATGATCACAGGTCAATTAGTTGAGTAATTTTCTGCCTAGATGCAAAAAATAATCAAACATGTTTTCAACATTTTGAGCACTTTCTCACATATCGGGTTTATCATTTAGATTTACGTAAATTCGATCACAGTAATGATCGGTGATCGCTATTGCTGTATCTGTATGCATACTTACAAAATAGGGGTTGAACTGTTACAGTATTGTATGTTGTTGTATCAAAAATAACATCTTATGTAGAATTGAGTGCCACCCTTTAACATTTGCCTCTGCAAGAAATATTTGGGCATGCATCATATTCCATCACTAACAAAGTATTCCTCTTTTATGACTGCAATCCTATGCTTTTTATCAACAACTCATCTTGTTTGGACTCATTTCCTTGTGTGGTCAGGTATCCTCCAGTTATAATCCCATTTGCACCTCCAAGCAACAGACTTTTCCCATCATCATCGAGTATCTCTTCTCGTCCACCTGATATCTTGATTATGGATTCTGGCAACACAAATCGTAGTACTGCAAACATTCGTACTATCTCTGATGTTGGCAGTTTTGGTTGAAGTTGAAGTGGTGTACCTGGCACTGGCATCAAAATGTTTATCGTGACTTCTTCGGGGCGTATGCGGGCTAGTTCTAGTAATAACTCAAGTCGTTGTTCACGCGTCTCACCTAATCCTATAATGCCACCTGTGCACAGTTCTAGTCCTGCTTCCCTTGCAATCATTAATGTGTCTAGCCTGTCTTGATATGTGTGTGTGGTGCAGATCTCTGAGAATTTTGAACGTGAGGTCTCCAAATTATGATTATATCTACGGACTCCAAGTTCTTTGAGTTTTGCTGCCTGTTGCGGTGTCAAAAATCCTAAACTACACTCAATTGAGATACCTACCTCTCCATTTATCCCTTGAATTATCTCACAGACATCCTCAAAGTCCTTTTTTGATGGCCGACGCCATGCTGCAACCAAACAGTACGAGTCTGCACCTTCTTTTTTGGCACGTTGAGCTGCTTTAATTACCTCCTCTGCAGGCGGGAGCGTATATGTGTCAATATCAGTATCAAAGAGTGCTGATTGTGCACAAAATGAGCAGTCTTCACTACATGCATTCTTTTTGATATTTGCAAGCTGTTCCACATCAACAGAATCACCATTAAAATCTCGAGTTATCTGATTTGCAGCATCTGCCAATCTGTCTAGTTCAGAATCTGGTACTATTGTGAATAGTTCTGATGCTGATTCAACTGATATACCCAAGCCTGCAAACACGTCTTCGAGGCATGTGTGTATCATGTCATTTATGGTGTTGTTTGTATCTGTATTTGAAGAATTTGTATTACTATCATTATAATCATTATTATCATTATTATTACTATTACTATGATCTGATTCATATACAATATGATTAATTGATTTAGAATCTTGAGACATGTTAATTGATTGTTTTATGTTTTGACCTCTTATAATCATAATTATAATATAAAATATTGATTTGTAATTTGCAATATTGGACTCAATTAGCGCACATTGCCACATATTAAATTATAAAGTATATGTATATTATTATTATAATTCAATTTCATGGCAGTGATATTCTACCAGGCTCAATTGCCAAACACATATCATAATGGTAATTTATCTCTGATCTCCATCCGCGTCCTCTGTCTAGTCTCTCTAGTGATAATTGTAATTGATTAATTACATTGTGGTATTTTTTGTTTCTATCTACAAGTAAATTTTTGAATTCCTCTGATGCAATATTATTGCTCTTTTTACTATTACAATGTTTGCATGCAAGAACCAAATTCCACAATTCATCTTCAAATATGTATGACCATGGTATAAAATGATCAACATGCGTATTATTTTTCTCCAATGTAGTTTGGCAGTAAAAGCAGTAGTTTTCGTGCTTGTTTAACATCTTGTAATATTTGTACATTGAACCACGCTTTTTATCAGGTGACTCTATCTTTGACATTAAACGTGGTATTGTTCCATTGATTCTTTCTAGAAATTTTGCCCATGCAGCAATTGTTGTCATGGACAGTACCGAATAATTCCTCTTAAAAAAATCATGTGCCTCTGGCCTCAGATAGATCATCTGCACATCATCATCATAATTGTAAAAAATATTATACTCTACAGTGTCACCATCATCTCCGCGAATATTTTGCAATCGTGGTACAACTAGAGATGTCTTTTTTCGTGCGTGACCGAATACTTTTTGAAGTATCTTCTTTTTTGCAATTTGAATATCATGCCTGTCTAACTGACCAAAATCTGCTGGTACATCTTTATCATTAAAAACATCATGTAAGATGTTTATGACCTCTGGTTTACTTTTTGTCTTAAAGTCTTGTTTTATTCTATATTTGTACTCTTGATACCAATAATGTCTTAAAAACTCCTGTGCAAGATAACCATACTGTATGTCATATGATGTATTATTCTTACAATAATCCAAGATGATCTTTGTGAGTGCAAACTTGTATGTGTTGTCTTTAACACCCCTAGTCATTATTGTCCCAAAGATGCGTTTCATATCTATCTCCTCGCCAAAACTAATTACTGATGATGGTTTATCGTATGTGGGTGAAGGTACATCTAGTACAAGTGGTGGTAAAACACGTACCTTGGAACAAGTTTCAAAATCAGTTAGCCGTATTACGTGTTTATGATTTATGTCACTCCATTCTGAGATAATCTTGTCTCTTCGAAGTTTGAAAAGCACCTCAAACATTCTGCGATTAAAATCATCATTCCTTCTATTTGGACCAAACAAGTCCGTGCCAATCTCAAGTTCTGCTGCAACAGAACTCTTTAGGTCATCAAATGTGTGCCATATGTTTTTGTTTGCATATGGTGTTTGTAAGGTATTACCTGTTTTTGCAATATTTTCATATACGTCAAGATCGTGTATCGCCTTTCCATTTTTGCATAATTGATTTAATATGGATGCTTGCAATACATCCCTTGAAATTTTCTTTCTTATTGTAAATGGCAACGAGTAAAGTTATTATCTAAATATAAAAAACATTCTGATTTTTGTGAATTGTTTGGTGTTTTTAATGTGTGTGATTTAACTAGTTTATTATATATTATAATATATTATATAAAATTCATCTAGAATAAAAATACCATACTATTGTATCATATAACATCTCATAACATCTCACAACATACATGATATCCTCCTCTCCATCATAAATTAATACATATATTTGTCAACATTGCAAAATATATAATCACACATATGATTTTCAAGACTAGTTTATTATAAAGCATAAACTTTGTCTAATCATGATTGCCATGAAACGACAACATGGAGCATATTACACAGAAAACAGTCCTTTTGAGTTAAAACCGTTTAAAAATTGGGCCATATCTGCAAATATATCACAGCACACCATACTAGAGCCATTTGCAGGTGCAAATAACATAATACGCATGCTCAAAAACCTTGGCATGTGCTCAAAATTTGTATCATTTGATATATGCCCTGCACATCACAATGTAAAACAATTTAATACTTTAAAGCAATTTCCAGTTGGATATAAAATTTGTATAACGAATCCTCCGTGGTTGGCACGCAACTCTGCTCATCGCAGAAAACTCGTATTCCCTGCACCTGTTCAGTATGATGATGTGTATCAGTATGCTTTGGAGATTGCTCTAAAATATTGTGAATATGTGGCATTCATAATACCTGCTACATTTTTGCGCAGTGGACTGTTTCGTAAACGTCTAGAATCATTTGTATTGATTGAACGTCCTCTGTTTTATGATACTGATAATCCTGTGTGTCTTGCAATGTTTACTCCTAATGCTGCACGTACTCAAATATGGGCCGAGAACAAATTTATCAATTATTTGGATAGTTTGGAGATGATATACAATAAACACGCCCACAACACTGACAAAACTGTGCGATTCAATGCACCTGATGGTGAACTTGGCTTGTTGGGTGTGGATAATACTAAAGATGCATCAATACGCTTTTGTCATGGATCTGAACTCTCTCATAGAGTTGTGGTGCACAGTGATCGTTCTATAACTCGAATAGACCCTGGGATAAAAGTGACATCAGATTTGATAGATAGTTTAAACGAAACTCTAAATAAATTCCGTAATGACACATATGATCTGTTTTTAGCTCCATTTAAGGGATTGCGAGCAGATGGTAAATATCGTCGACGGCTGGATTATGCTACAGCTCGAGGATTGATTGCCAAACATTTGAAATAGATTGTGTTTGAAATGTGCGTTTGTGTATGGATGATATTTTTCAAAGTCACAAGATTATGATATATGGATTCATGGCACTGGTGTTTAATTTAAAAGATTATATGACAATATAATTTTAATAACACACTATATTGTAATTATTGATGCTATTTATAATGTATGTTAATTATTGGCAGTAACTGTTCAACTGCCCATCTAACCGTTCGTATATCTCATCTCTTTGCCGGATGGCCGATTCTGCACTCACTTTTTACTCAATATATTCATCTTTATACTATCCATTGTGACTCAGGCATTACCACACACCCACAAGACTGTCTATCTGCGTGGCCATTTCGTGCAGTTCCCTGCGTAACACTACTGTCTTAGATACTGCAACAGTCATCTCAAGACACTCTCGTATTGGTTAAATTCAATCCACGTGATGAATTGTTATTGATATTTGCGCTCATTATTTTTCAAAGGTAATCATGAGTGACGATATCTGTTTATCACCTCGCGCACTGACCTTGCGATCTGATCTAGAATAGTAGTATACGTAATGCGTGGGCAGATAATCAAGTCAAAGCCGAATTTGTTGCTACTCTGGAATTGAGGGGGTTGAACGGTTACATACCCGTCATTCACAACGTATAACATCTACTATACTCACCGTCACACATGACAGATGCGCGCTTGGCAAAATTCATCCAATTCCTAGAGGACGAGAACTTGGCAAAATTTGACATAGACGGAGAAGGAGAGCGCCAGTTTGAGAACCGGTTCCTGATTCAAAAGTATGTGTATCTGGCCAAGAAATTCGGGCTTGATCTGCCGTATGACTATGACATTTACATGTGCGGGCCCTGTTCAAGTGCCCTTACCAAGACTTACTGCAGCATGGCGAGAAACGGGAACGTGTACTTGCTGGCCGACAGCTCGTCTCTGGGTGCGTCGTTTGATGCGGAGGGGTTCCTCAAGGCAATACGTGACAAGGACAAGCGCTGGCTGGAGATTGCCACCACCCTGATCGACTGCAGTGACCGTTACAAGGATCGCAAGGATCTAGTCGAGATTACCAAATACATGAGGGACGACGAGGAGGATCTACTCGTCTCAAAGACGTTGTCCGATCTGGAAGCATTGCGTATGTTATAGAAAGTCACGGATCTTTAGGCGGGTATTTCTAGAGCACAAATTCACCGCCTAATGTCTGGCGCAGGTATGGGATTGAACGGTTACTATCGTACTTGGCTACTAGTTGGAATCGCGATGTGTGCCATCTCTGCTTTGAATTGGAGTGTGCTTGTGGGATTGGTTTGTGGAACTATGAAATAAAGATTCTAAAATAATCAAAGTTATTTTATCATCACTTTATGAAATTTACAACCTCACTTGTTTTTTGACTTTGGTGCACGCAAAAGTGCAGGTATTGCATCTTTGATAGTCTTTTGTGTACGCTCAAGTAGCATTATAAGTTCATGTTCTGCTATTGCAAGAGGAGGGACTATCATAACCACACTACCTAATGTACGTAAATACACTCCGTTCTTTCTACCCATTTGATATATGATATAATTCATCGATGGCTCTGAGCAGATGGGCTTTCCACTATCAATTAGTTCAATTCCCATTACCATTCCTTTGTGTTTGATATTCCCTACGGCATCAATTCTAAAAAATTCATCTATGTAATCATTGAAGACTTGAGACATATTTTTGATATGTCTTATCAGACCATGCTTTGCATACATTGTAATGTTTTTGTTTGCAGTTGCAGTTGCAATGGGATTTCCGGTAAATGTATGACCATGAAACAGATGTAACAATTCCTCGTATTTTCCAAGAAAAGCATCATATATTCGTTTTGATGTAAGTGTTGCTGCAAGTGGGAAATATCCTCCTGTAAGCATCTTACCATACACAACTATATCTGCATCAGAGTTCTCACTCTCATATACGCACATAGGACCCAATCTACCAAATCCTGTTGCAACTTCATCTATAATTAATAGTATGTCGTGTTCTTTGCATATGCGACTGATTTGATTTTGAAACGTACGCGTGTATATTTGAACACCACCTGCCATCTGAACCCCACTTTCCATTATTATGGCAGCTATGTCATTGCGATGTGAAAGAATATCTGATATTTCAGATATGCATTTGTCTTGTGTGTTACTCTCATCACCATCACCATCACCATCACCACCACTACTACCATACTTTTTCTGATCTTTTAATGATGAATTCATATGTGATCGTGTTGGCACTGGCAGTTTTATTGAATTGCATATCATGTGTTGTCCATATTTTGCAAAGAACTCTGGTATCTGTCCTACTGACATTGCACCATACGTATCTCCATGATATCCTCGATTCAATGATGCTATTGTGGTGCGGCCTCTTTCCCCAACATTTGCCCAATATTGAAATGCTATCTTTAGTGCAACTTCTATTGCAGTAGAACCATTATCTGAATACATGACACGATGCATGCCTGGTGACATTTTTATTAATTTACGCGCCAGTACTTCTGCTGGTTTATGAGTGAGATTAAAGAGCGGTGAGTGCTGCAATACCTGCATTTGAGTCCTCATCGCATCAACTAGTTCTTTGTTTGAGTGTCCCCATACGTTGCACCACATCGATGCTACACCATCGATCATCTTGTGTCCTTTGGAGTCTACAAGCCATACCCCATCTCCTTTACATATGGAATCAAACTTACCCCACTCGGACATCTGAGTGTTCGGATGCCATACATGAGATGTTAATTTTTTTATTCTTGCCATTGATCGTATGCATGTATTTGGATTATAAACAGATTTTGTCAATAACCATTATTTAATTAAGCATCATATGGCATATTATTATTATGGAATCGGTCTTTGTGACAGGTACTGACACTGATATTGGCAAGACATACATATCATCTGGTATTGCTTCTGCCTTGTACAGACGTGGTGTATCAGTTGGCATAATGAAACCCTTTGCATCTGGCTGCACCAATACTACAAATTTACCTGATGATGTATTAACACTAGCGAAAGCTGCAAACTCTTTGAGCGATCCGTCTGATTTAATGTGTCCATACAGATATACAATGACAGCATCGCCTTATACTGCATGGATGCGTGGTGGTGAATCAAAGGCAGATATATCACGTGTGTTGGAGTGCTATGAGGCACTTGATGCTATCCATGATGCAATAGTTGTAGAAGGTGTAGGGGGTGTGAGGACTCCAATATTGCGAAGTTATGCTGTATCTGATTTAATTGCTGATATGGGAATTCCGGCAGTTGTTGTGTGCTCTGATGTTTTAGGGACCATAAATCATACAGTAATGACAGTAGAGTCTTGCAGGAGATCAAATGTGACCATACGTGGTATCATAATTAATGGCGGTGCTGGACATGTGGACTCTGTGCGATATGACAGACATGTACTAGAGCAGGATATAGAAGAGTTATGTGGGTTGAGCATACTAGGCTTTGTTCCGCGTATGGATATAACAACTGACACTGATGCACAAAACACACGCCGCCTGACACCTCCGCAGGCAGTGGGAAGATTACTTGATATATCTCAAATAGTAGGACACTAATGAATTAGACAGGGATTTTTGTGTTTGTTGTACAGTGATATATTTTCACTTTAATGATATGTTATGTGTAGTGTTTACATTCCTAATATGCTCAAATTATTTGATGAGTTTTGATTATGTTTAAGAAATGATTTAATTTCTGAGAATATTGTTGTAAAATTACAATTACTTTGGCTGCTAATTTGGAATTTCTTAGTTGACTCTAATGATGTGGTAAATTGGGGACATTTCATATCATTTGATGTTACAACAAGCCATAGATTTTGGTGTCTTGGTTGTATTTTGGATATTGCAGATAATTTGGTGCATATTTTATTTATATCATCATCTATTGCTATACATATTATAAGACTTTGAGATGCGTTTTGCTTGAGCACTCTGATATCAGGAATTACCACATCTAGCTCTATTGAATCGTATGTGATCTTACGTTGGCTCTTTATGAGGGCTTTTGTGAGTGTATAGTGTAAAATTACAGTTGCCAATACGTATAATGCTGTATTATAACTAGCACCCATTTTTTGAGCCAGACTTTTGATTTTATCATGGCATGCTAATATGATATCTTGTACAATGCCATCATAGTCGTGTTTTGTTGCTAGTTTGGGTATTGTGCTTGAGTTGTTTATATAATCAAATATAGTTGATTTTAAAATATCTGTAATATTATTGTCGTCCTTGTCATATTTGTTGTGTGTGATGTGTTTATGATGTGTATTGTCTGACTTGTCTTTGGGTGGTGTGATATTATTATACATGTGATTCATTTCTGTATCATGTGTTTTGTTATTCATTGTACTTGTAGTGTCTCTCACCACGTGACTCTTTGTCTGCATTTACACTAACAAGTGTAAACTCGTGATGGTTTGTAATTAGTGCGTCTTCTGGTCGCAACTGATTCTCATGTAATTGCACATACTCATCCCACGTGAGTCTTTTTCGATTGCCAATCTCATCTTCTAAATTCATATTTTTTACTACTTCTTTGTATTCTTGCTCTATCACGCCGCTGAATACCATTGCACTACTACCACTACCATAAGAGCCAAAGCCTACGCGTTTATTATACAGTTCTATGCCTTTTTTGTGCTCAAACTCAAGGCAGCTACGAAATCCCAAATACAAAGATGCAGTGTACAGGTTTCCGATCATACTTGATGCGATAAGTGAACTTGCAAGTTTTGACTCGTAAATCTCCTTGTATTGAATCGTCTCTGTGAACATCTTTGTAAATTCTTGGTCTTTTTTCATAAATTCTGTATCTGCTAGTACCGATTCAATAGTCCCCCGCGGGTCTTTTGGTATGGGCTCTTCTATTCCAACATTTTTCAAGACATCTTTCCACCGCGGCAGATGCCTCCATTCATGTCGAACTAAATATGCGAGCGCCTTTTTACCCATCTTGCTGTATGGCAAATGCATGTTTATGTAATCCATATGATCCAGTATTGTCCCGTCTTTTTTGATCTCAAAGAGTTTTGTAGCGAGCACCTTTTTCTTGTATATCTCTAGTGCTTTTTTGATCTGCATCATGTATAACATATTAGAATACTGTCCGTGTACAATCGGAGTCTCTTTTCCAAATGGGCGGTAAAAGTCATACTCGTCTTTTATTGAAGTTGATGTCACGCGTGGATCAAATGACAACAGTCTGGGATGGTCTGATAACAGCATTACAACTGCACCTGCCCCTTGAGTCATCTCACCACCAGAACCCATATCATACTTTGCAATATCAGATACAACTACAAGCGCATACTGGTCTTCGGACTCTCCTGCTCGAATCCAATTTGTATTGTCATATAGTGCATAAGAGCCACTAACACATGCAAATTTTGTCTCTACACCTCCGCAGTGCTCAAACGTACCTTGACCATATACTTGCTCTAGCATACCTATTACATACGAGTTCATCGCCTTTGATTCGTCAAGTGATGACTCTGTGGATACGTACAATCTGCCAATATCATCTGGCTTTAGACTGTTCTTTTGCATTATCTTCAAGCACGCATTTGCAGCAAGGCATGCGGGGTCTTGGTTTGCATCTACCATTGCCATCTGTGAGACCCCAAGACCCTTTTGGAGTTTTACAGGGTCAAGTCCACGTGCAGATGCAAAGTCCGATGCGTCCAAATACAGTTTGGGAATGTATATGGCAATATCATCAATACCTGCTACCATGCGCATGAATCATATGATTTTGTTAATAAGGTTTTGTGATTTGGATATTTGTAATGTTTGTATATTGTATAATATATTGTATATATGTAATGTTTTTTGTATGTTATATTTAATTATACAAAATTTTTCTTTCTATAAATGAATATTTATAAAGTTAATGGTTGAATATGTGCCAAGTGTATGGTATTGATTTGACTCTTGCTGTGTTTGTTGTGTATTTTTTGTAGTAATGGTGGTAGCCGCAGCAGTAGCCGCAGCAGTAGCAGCCGCCATAACACTAGATGCAACACTGTATCTGCGAGTCTGTGCTTTGTGCAAAATGGACTAGCTGCAACACTAACTACAACACTAGCTGCAACATTGTTGACATTCAACTGACAATTTCATAATCTTATAGATGAACACTCTCAGATGCACACACTCGACGAGTTCAGATAACATACACTTTATAAAAATTCCAAGTCAATGTATGTAACCGTACAACTCATTCTCAAGTTTAGACACAGATTCATCGCCTAACTTCTAGTGTAGACATGGGGGTTGAACGGTTACAACTCCTATATGAATATACATATAACAGGCGTATACAAAAATACATTTTAGAAGTTCCCAACAAACCGAGAAAACCTGCATCAGTCATCAAGATGTATGAGAAAAACAAAAAAGTTCACATTACTTGTCGTCAAAATCAAAAAAACAATGCCAAAAAAACTGATGAAATAATAGATCAGTGTGTAGCATTTGTCACAAATATGATAATCACTAACAAAAGCAAACTCCTCAAAACAACCCTTGAGACTTGTTGCAAGCGCTGAATAATGGAGATGGGTTATGTAGTGATAAAAAATATGACTTTAAAAACAACTAGAAATGTCTTGCAAGTCCAATATTGTTGATATTTTTTGGAATGTTGTTATATGGTTTGTGAGCAATGGCAAGGTACAAAAATTATGACAGACTTTGGTGGAAAATTATTCACAATGGATGATTTATGGATTCAATTGCCGGATTGATCAGAGGACTGTTTTATAGAAATTGAAACATGGTGGTTACTTGCCACGGTAAATGTACCACACTGTATAATTAAAAATAAGATCATTGAAATTGAGATGTGAACCAATCCCCATGACATATAATTATTCAAAAATAACTTCTAGCCAAATGTATTGCATGCACAATACTCGATATACAGGCAAGAATATAACCAAATACAAATATGTATTTCATTATTGTGTCCAATGACCTTGATTTACACAAATTGGACACATTGCGGACTACTAATGTAGCGCAGAGGGAGAGATTTTAAGTATACATGTAAAAAACGTGCTTTTCTATTTACAATATAATCTAAATTTATTATGTTTTAATCACATGTATTCTAAAATCTTCTGGATTCAAGTTTACATGTTTTATTAACCTGATTGTGTTTTTTACAATGGATTTTTTGTTAAGTTGCCTGTATACATAAAATCCACTTTGTAACTGTACATAAACTTTTAAATTAAAATGAGGTTTATCTTTTGTAACTATGGGATTTTTTCTACCAAGTGTAGGACAATTGTCTCTTGTGATATAGTTTTTTTCTACCAAATATGACGTCGTGTGTAAAAGTATGTGAAACCAGGCCTTGCAAATTTTGGATGTCTGGTCTGGATATAATACCTCAATTGGTAATTGAACATTGGGTTGAAATTTGAGCAGAGTGTAATCTTGATTAGTTTTTTCTATTGGTACAGATTGCGTTGTTACTGCTGGTGTTTGCTCTGTGATTCTAAAGTCATCTAAAGGTAGATTTGAATACTTTAGCAGCTTTTTTGCATTATCTATCATTCCCTGTGTACTCAAATTTGTATTAAGGTAAAAATTTCGTTTAATTTGTTTATGCCATCTCATTGCAACTCCTGTTTGATGCTTTTTACTCGTGTTCAAAATAGCATTTTTTGGGCCTGATTTTATGGGGCAATCTGATTCGTTTATGTAATTATTTTCTATCAGGTAATTGGCTATCCCTTCGAGTATGTTTATCCAATGTTTACACATTATGGGATGATCGTTTTTACAAATCAAATAAACTGGTAGATTTTCTTTTGCTTTAAAGTCATATATTGAGATGCCTTTCTGTGTTTGCTGCTGCTGCTGCTGTTTTTTATTCTCACTCGGTAATTGAACATTGGGTTGAAATTTGAGCAGAGTGTAATCTTGATTAGTTTTTTCTATTGGTACAGATTGCGTTGTTACTGCTGGTGTTTGCTCTGTGATTCTAAAGTCATCTAAAGGTAGATTTGAATACTTTAGCAGCTTTTTTGCATTATCTATCATTCCCTGTGTACTCAAATTTGTATTAAGGTAAAAATTTCGTTTAATTTGTTTATGCCATCTCATTGCAACTCCTGTTTGATGCTTTTTACTCGTGTTCAAAATAGCATTTTTTGGGCCTGATTTTATGGGGCAATCTGATTCGTTTATGTAATTATTTTCTATCAGGTAATTGGCTATCCCTTCGAGTATGTTTATCCAATGTTTACACATTATGGGATGATCGTTTTTACAAATCAAATAAACTGGTAGATTTTCTTTTGCTTTAAAGTCATATATTGAGATGCCTTTCTGTGCATGCTGAGGTTGTTTTTCGTTATTACCTTTAGATTTCTTACTATTTATCGGATAGATAGAATCAATTATGAGATCTCTTTTTAACTTGTTTAATTTAGTGTAGACATCATTAGATGTTATGCACAATGACACAATCAAATTTTTATGACCATATTAGGTATGACTGATAAGATCATATATTTAAGCTTAAATGCATTTATAACAAAAAACCTGCCAGTATTGATAATTATATATGATTAATTAATTAATAATATATGTTCATAAAAAGATCTAAATATATGGGCCTATAAATAATTGTATGAAATCTAACTTAGATTCTACGATATCGTGTGATGGGCTCGATAGTGACACTTTTGATACAATCTATCTGGATTCAGATGAGTGGCAAAAGTTAATGGGTGTGATCGATCGCGAAATGTCCAAAGTGCAAAAAGTGAACAGGGGCGTCACTCACAGAGATAATTATTGGGTACGATTTATTGAAGAGATACTGTCTTCTGATCAAAGCACGCGCAGATGGACGGGATTTGACAAGCGTGGACTTGATCTGATTTGGACATCTTTTTCTGAGCGATGGGAGGAAATGGAGCGCGCAGAAATTGCACGAAGACGTGAATCCAAATTGACGCGCGCAGGAAAGCGTGGTCCGAGGCCTATGGCAGACGTGGCAGCAGACAAACAAAACAACATTCCAATGGTACGCAATGATCCTGCAAGGGGTTCTGCGCCAGGCAACAGGTGCAAACTAGAGCCGTTTTACATCATGGTTCTGGCACTCATGCGCAAATATGGCAACGAAAGTGAGGGAAAGTTGGGAGACATGTTTGGTATAAACCAGTCAACTGTATCTAGATATTTGATACTTGCCGATCGCATACTTACAGAGACACTACCAACTCCTGAAAAAATTATGAATCTCATAAAAGAGATTGGCACTGCCAAAGAATTTGCAAGGTTATTCCCAGATGATACAGGTGAGTCAGTTGTGATATTTGATGGAACACACGTGCGATTTGCAAGGCCCCTCAAGGCAGAACTGCGAGATCCTATGATATCATACAAGAAAAAGTATCCCAGTGGAAACACGGTCATAATGACATCAGCAGACGGCCTGATACTAGGAGCAAGCAAAACATACAACGGTCGAGTCCATGACATTGCAATAACGCGGGATTTTCTAGAAGGTATGGGCCAATTTGGCAAGATGCTTCAAGGCAAACTCAATAATACAGAGAACCAAAAACTGCAATCAGAGCAGACAGATACAGAGAACCAAAAACTGCAATCAGAGCAGACAGATACAGAGAACCAAAAACTGCAATCAGAGCAGACAGATACAGAGAACCAAAAACTGCAATCAGAGCAGACAGATACAGAGAACCAAAAACTGCAATCAGAGCAGACAGATACAGAGAACCAAAAACTGCAATCAGAGCAGACAGATACAGAGAACCAAAAACTGCAATCAGAGCAGACAGATACAGAGAACCAAAAACTGCAATCAGAGCAGACAGATACAGAGAACCAAAAACTGCAATCAGAGCAGACAGATACAGAGAACCAAAAACTGCAATCAGAGCAGACAGATACAGAGAACCAAAAACTGCAATCAGAGCAGACAGATACAGAGAACCAAAAACTGCAATCAGAGCAGACAGATACAGAGAACCAAAAACTGCAATCAGAGCAGACAGATACAGAGAACCAAAAACTGCAATCAGAGCAGACAGATACAGAGAACCAAACAGTTCACTTTGAAGAAAAAGCCCAAGCATCTGCAACTACAGTAGACGACTGCACACAAACAAACCAAAAGAAACATCTGCAAGAAGAGTCATCAGAGTTCACATCTAAAGAAACAGAGATAAGGATACTCTGCGGGCTGGTCGCGCTTGAATCTACTAAAAAATCCGAACAAAAGCGGGCCGTACTTGATGCATCTAGAAGACTCGAGGCCATGCACGACCTAGAAAGACTCCTTGGTGAACCACCATCAAACAAGACAAGAGTTCTGGGCGATTCGGGATTTCAGGGATTAAAACAAGACATACCGGCAGCAGATGTTCATTACCCGTTTAAGAACTCAAAGACGATGAAAATTACACCCGAGCAAAAAGAGTACAATCGAGAATTGAGCAAAATACGCGTTAAAGTAGAAAATGCAATCTGTGCAGCCAAGCACTTTAGGCGCGTATCTGAGATATACAACGGCAGTCTAGACGAGTTCAACAAAGAGTTTAACGTTGCCTGTGGATTGGCCAACCTTCGATACATGCTACGTACCGGTACATACGACTATTGGGCCTCGAAGCTGGGCCTACCAACATACGATAAACGTCGCTAACATATGGCCGGTATCACACACCGGCCGCACGATCAAAATATACACAGTCAGCATGCATTGCCCCCAATGTCTGCGCACTACGAGTATCTACGTGTGGCGCACACCCATCATGCCGACAGTCTCTTTTACACATATCATTGTACCATTCAATATCATGATCACTATCACACCGATCTTCTTACACATATCGAAAATTTTGCGTACAATACGGCTACTATGCGGCTACTATGCGGCTACAATACGACCACATATCTGCAAATCTACCCGAATAAAGATATACAAATATATTTATCTGACTTTGGAAGTTTTAATGTTTACGTAATTTACAAGATCATTTAGTCACTAACTCAGGCGTGATATTTTTTGATTGCCGTTCTCCGGTTTGATTATGCATAACATCTATTAATAGTACTAGTTTTCACTTTTGTGACAAAATCATGATTTTCACCATATGAACTTACATCCCATTTTTCCCAAATATTGCCGTCGGTGAGTACACCGTGTTGAATGCCGTTATTTCTAAGGTATGCAATCAATTGTTTTTCATCATTGAGTTTGATTCCACCTAGCTTTTTTGCTTCGATTATCAATCGGTCTCCTAGTTTGTAATCCCATCGACCACCAGTACCTTCCTCATAACGAACTTGGTTTGGATCCTCTAGTTTCCACCCCAGATCATGAAGAACTGGATCAATTAACACATACCGTGTCGTAGTTTCGTTATTGATCTTGGTTTCATTCTTTTCAATTACGTCTTTTATCTTACGAATCCTCTTGACTAAATCCATACAGAATATGTAAATCCAGAGTTTATAATGTATGTGATCAACAGTTTTTATCTATGTTAAAATGTCACTTGTGTTCTCACATTCTAAAATATCTATGTTGGTGCTTAATAAAGAATTTCTGATTTTTGTGTGTTTTTTGGATGTTTGTGCATAGCATACGCTAGGGGGGTTGTTTTCCAGAGGATAAAGCGGACATGTATCTATGCGGGCATCGGTTCCCAGTATCATTCTTCATCCATTCATCAAGGTCTCCATGCAATTAATTTTTCGGGCATCGGTTCCCATATATACTACGCACAATTCCTTGACCATAATTTTCACTCTTTTTTTCTTGGCAGTCTTTGTTTTGCCATTTTGGTCCATGCTTTTTCTTCCCTCTTCTACACACGCCCAAAAACCAATATCTTTTTTCAACATCCAAAATACAATCCTGACCATCTTGGCAGCCGCTGCAACTTTTGCCTTTGAGCCTCCACGTTTTTGTACCAGTCGTTCGTAAAATGTGCTGATTGGAGTCACTTTATTGCTTCTTTTTGCCCACGTGACGTGCGTGAGTGCTGCCTCTGATAACAAATGTCGTACAGTTGAATTGCCTTCTTTTGTAATACGTCCATGCTTTATGGTTTCTGCAGAGTTTCTCACAGATGGTACGATTCCAAAGTATGCTGCGAGTTTGTCTGGATTGTGAAATCTGGATATATCATCAATTGCAGATGCTAGTACAAGAGCCGTGACGTTTCCAATACCGGGGGGCATGTTTTGAGCAAATCTGCCATATGATACCTGTCTACCTCTTTTTTCATACGGGTGTTACAGTCTGCAATATCCTCATCAAAGTTGGAAATTGTTCTCAAATACATCTCAATTCGCCAGTCATCAAGACCATGTAGTCTGCTTACAAATGCATTTGAAAAAGACTCTGCCTTGATCTTGATTCCATCTTGTAGCAGTATACCATGTATGAGATTTTTGTACCGTGTCCTACTTTGAACTATTGCACTCCTGCATCTGACAAGTTGTTTTACTTTGACTATATCATCTCCTGGTACGTGACTTGCTACAATGTAACCGCCACGCAAAAGATCTGCTAGTATTAATGCATCTACCTTGTCAGTCTTCTTTTTTGATGTTGCAATCACCTTTGTTGATCTGGGATTGGATAAGATTACATCCAGATTTAATTTCTCCTTGAGAAATTTGTACATCCCATACCATACAGAGGATGATTCAATCACATACTTTGCACCGTCTGGAAATTTGGCAAACTTTTTTTCCACAATCTTGTAATCACATTCTATCTTTTCATTTTGTAAAACTGTTCCATCAGATTGCATGATAGCAACCTGCATGAATTTTTTGTGAAGATCAATTCCGACAAAATACTCTTCAGGTGTCTTTGTCGATTTCTTTTTCTTCTTTTTCGTCACAGGGCTTGTAACTGTCTTCATATGTACACTTTTTTTACCCCTAATCTGTTTGTTTGCATTTTTGGCTTTGTTATGGTTGGCATCATCTAACCTACTAGATCTGTGTTTCTTTTTTTCCACATATGATTAATTTTATTTGAATAATCTACAATGTCGTTGAACGTTGATTATTATATTTGATTAGATCAAATAAAAAGTATGATATATGGGAATATTTTAATATTTGTAAATTTATATAAAAAATTAGGTACTAGAACATCAATATGAATTAGGACAAGTAAATTATAACGTTCTACGAAAATGATTCGTTGATCTTGGATTAAAGGTAACCGTTCAACCCCCCCCCCCCCCCACCCCAGCACAGCGTAGCAACAGATGCGGCTTTGACTTGATTATATACCCACGCACTACGTGTACGGGTAGTCTAGATCAGATCGCAAGGTCAATGCGCGAGGTTATAAGCAGATATCGACACTCATTATTACCGTGAAAAATAATGAGTGAAAATATCAATAACAATTCATCACGTGGATTGAATTTAACCAATATGGGTACGGGAGTGTCTTGAGATGACTGTTGCAGTATATGAGACGGTAGTACTGCGCAGGGAACTGCACGAAATGGCTACGCGAATAGATAGTATTGTGGGTGTGGTGGAGTGCATGAGAGTCACAATGGACAGTATGAAGATGGACGTATTGAGTGAAAAAGCTAGGGCAGACTCAGCCATCCGGCAGAGAGATGAGGTGCACGAGCGGCTGGATGGGCAGATCAGATGTACAAAGGCTTTGGCAAGTCTACTGTCTGAAAACAACATAAAGTTTGATGAAATTGAACTAGCAGAGTCCACTCACACTCGCGATGAAAAGAGGGCAGAAAAGGCCGAAAAAGAACTCGATGATGAAAAAAAGCGAGGCAAGCGCACAAGCAACTCAAACACTCCCCCGTCCATGGGTAGCGATGCCCAGTCAAAGATTGCCAAATACTGCAAAAAGAATGCAGAAAACTACCTGGATGAAGAATAAATAGATGCAGGCAAGGGCAAGAAAGGCAAGACGACTGCATAATAGTTTCATTAAAGATCCGATAGTTTTCTAATATTTTGTATTCATAATATGTACTCAACTTCGAGATGAATATCAATCAAAATATCGGATCTTTAATCATATCAGTATGCACACAGATCAATCCGCAACATACTGAAAGAGGCATTCAGTACAAAGAGCACTCCGTCCAAAAAGAATACAAGGCGTCGCAAACAAAAGACAAAGGAGACATACATGCTTGAGGAGATGCCAGTAACAGACGTGTATGATTTGACCACCATTACGTGTACGAATCAGGATTGTGATGCCGAAATTAATGTAGTTACGATAACAAAAGATGTTGTGGACATACCAAAACCGGTAAGGGCCACAAAAAGGCGCATCAAATCATCGCGACACGTGCAAAAAAAGACACAGGATAGACACCACCACAAAGGGTCTGACAAAAGGCTCGTCGTTTGGTCCTCATCTCATGGCCTCGATAGTCTACATGTTCTTCTTTACGCTCAGACTTTCTTCAATTGCAGACATGTTGCGCATGTACGGCATATATTCAGTCTCAAAGACTACCATAATGGCTGCGTTGTCCGCAGTTGCAAAGGAAAAATTTGCATCTAGGGTGGCATACATTACAGGTAGGCTAAAAGACACCCGCGTCCTGCTTGCCGATGAAACTCCAATCAGAATTGGCAAACACAGAGGGTATGCATGGGTGCTCATCGGAGAGTACGGGATATCCATCCACATTCACCGGACCTGAGGCCAGTCGGTAGTAGATTTACACTACCCGTGTTTTGACATTCCAATTGTGGTGGATGGATATGCAGGATACAACAAATTCAAGGTCAAACAGCGCTGCTGGGCGCATGTCCTCCGTGAAGCAGAACTGCTTGCCGCCATACACGGCGGTAATCTTGAAGAACTGCACCACTGCCTCCAATCCATATTCAGCAGCGCAAAAAAGCTTCCGCCCGACATCACAGACGAGGAACTAGGGGGTGGGGGGATAGACAACGTCGCACAGATCGCAGGCATATACAAGAGTCCCAGATATCTCACATTCGGCGGCAAGCTAGAAAATGCGGCGCCCGACCTCTTTACGTTTGTCAAATATCATGGAATGCCGCCCACAAACAACATGTCTGAGCGCACACTTAGGCCAGTCGTACTGCACAAAAAGATCTGGCTCATGTTCCAGAGTGCGATCGGTATACAGCAGACGATAGCATACTGATGACGTGTATGCTGACGTGGGATGCCCAGGGACACGACCTGATGGACAAAAATCACAAGGACATCATGTCAAACTAACCCCATAGGCGCACTCGTATCGTTCATGAGAGTACTAGTCTGAGGTAGGAGGGGGTTGAACGGTTACATCTATACGTTCAGTGCCCTGCACCTGCGATCCAAATAGTGCAAAATATAATAAATTTTTAGACGGGCTTTTATAGAGTTGAATTTTCTGTCAAGTTAGGTGTTTGATGTCTGTATATTACCATAGATGTCAATAGAACTGCAAATCCAATCGATAATATACATACAACGGCAGAATATATGATGTTAGAAAAAATAAACTGATACGCAAAGACGGCAGCAAAACCACATAATACTATAGTAAAACCTAACATTATATACATGGTTATTTTTTGTTGTAATTTAGATTTGTCACGATACATATATTCATACCATCTCAATGCAGAAACTATAACTAATGCACTGCAAATAAATGTAATATTAAAATCATTATCGATAAAAAGAATAGAGGCTGATACTATACATATTGTACTAATTAATATTATTTTAGAAAGATAAGTAAATGGTTGCAACTTTCATTACACCCCCAACAAAGATTTTATTAGATGTTATGCACAATGACACAATCAAATTTTTATGACCATATTAGGTATGACTGATAAGATCATATATTTAAGCTTAAATGCATTTATAACGAAAAACCTGCTAGTATTGATAATTATATATGATTAATTAATTAATAATATATGTTCATAAAAAGATCTAAATATATGGGCCTATAAATGATTGTATGAAATCTAACTTAGATTCTACGATATCGTGTGATGGGCGCGATAGTGACGCTTTTGATACAATCTATCTGGATTCAGATGAATGGCAAAAGTTAATGGATGCGATCGATCGCGAAATGTCCAAAGTGCAAAAAGTGAACAGAGGCGTCACTCACAGAGATAATTATTGGGTACGATTTATTGAAAAGATACTGTCTTCTGATCAAAGCGCGCGCAGGTGGACGGGATTTGACAAGCGTGGACTTGATCTGATTTGGACATCTTTTTCTGAGCGATGGGAGGAAATGGAGCGCGCAGAAATTACACGAAGACGTGAATCCAAATTGGCGCGCGCAGGAAAGCGTGGTCCGAGGCCTATGGCAGACGTGACAGCAGACAAACAAAACAACATTCCAATGGTACGCAATGATCCTGCAAGGGGTTCTGCGCCAGGCAACAGGTGCAAACTAGAGCCGTTTTACATCATGGTTCTGGCACTCATACGCAAATATCGCAACGAAAGTGAAGGGACGTTGGGAGACATGTTTGGTATAAACCAGTCAACTGTATCCCGATATTTGATACTTGCCGATCGCATACTTGCAGAGACGCTGCCAACTCCTGAAAAAATTATGAATCTCATAAAAGAGATTGGTACTGCCAAAAAATTTGCAAGGTTGTTCCCAGATGATACAGGTGAGTCAGTTGTGATATTTGATGGAACACACGTGCGATTTGCAAGGCCCCTCAAGGCAGAACTGCGAGATTCTATGATATCATACAAGAAAAAGTATCCCAGTGGAAACACGGTCATAATGACATCAGCAGACGGCCTGATACTAGGAGCAAGTAAAACATACAACGGTCGGGTCCATGACATTGCAATAACGCGGGATTTTCTAGAAGGTATGGGCCAATTTGGCAAGATGCTTCAAGGTAAACTCAACAATACAGAGAACCAAAAACAGCAATCAGAACAGACAGATACAGAGAACCAAAAACCGCAATCAGAACAGACAGATACAGAGAACCAAAAACAGCAATCAGAACAGACAGATACAGAGAACCAAAAACAGCAATCAGAACAGACAGATACAGAGAACCAAAAACAGCAATCAGAACAGACAGATACAGAGAACCAAACAGTCCACTTTGAAGAAAAAGCCCAAGCATCTGCAACTACAGTAGGCGACTGCACACAAACAACCCAAAACAAACATCTGCAAGAAGAGTCATCAGAGTCCACATCTAAAGAAACAGAGATAAGGATACTCCGCGGGCTAGTCGCGCTTGAATCTATTAAAAAATCTGAACAAAAGCGGTCCGTACTTGATGCATCTAGAAGACTCGAGGCCATGCACGACCTAGAAAGACTCCTCGGAGAGCCACCATCAAACAAGACAAGAGTTCTGGGCGATTCGGGATTTCAGGGATTAAAACAAGACATACCGGCAGCAGATGTTCACTACCCGTTTAAGAACTCAAAGACGATGAAAATCACACCCGAGCAAAAAGAGTACAATCGAGAATTGAGCAAAATGCGCGTTAAAGTAGAAAATGCAATCTGTGCAGCCAAGCACTTTAGGCGCGTATCTGAGATATACAACGGCAGTCTAGACGAGTTCAACAAAGAGTTTAACGTTGCCTGTGGATTGGCCAACCTTCGATACATGCTACGTACCGGTACATACGACTATTGGGCCTCGAAGCTGGGCCTACCAACATACGATAAACGTCGCTAACATATGGCCGGTATCACACACCGGCCGCACGATCAAAATATACACAGTCAGCATGCATTGCCCCCAATGTCTGCGCACTACGAGTATCTACGTGTGGCGCACGCCCATCATGCCGACAGTTTCTTTTTCATATGTCGCTGTACCATCCAATATTATGATCACTGTCACGCCGGTCTTCTTGTACATATCGAAAATTTTGCGTACAATACGGCTACTATGCGGCTACTATGCGGCTACAATACGGCTACAATACGGACACATATCTGCAAATCTACCCGAATAAAGATATACAAATATATTTATCTGACTTTGGAAGTTTTAATGTTTACGTAATTTACAAGATCATTTAGTCACTAACTCAGGCGTGATATTTTTTGATTGCCGTTCTCCGGTTTGATTATGCATAACATCTATTGTATTTATAATATCAATTATATCATCACTATATTCACTTGATAAATAACCAACAATAACACCGGTTGATATATTGTTTAATTTCTCAAATAAAAATTTTATAATCTTACGTAGATATTCTCTATTAACCATTCTTAAACACTTATATTTGGTCAGATAAATCTGACATTTTTTGTGCATCAGGTAATAATTCTTGTGCGATTTCAGGTGTTATATCTCCATTTGGATAATCACGCATCCTTTCTGCAATCTTTAAAATTGCTTTCAATGTTTCGGTGTCTTGTTCTTCGCTCATAACATATAATAATCATTCTATATTATAAGGTTTTTGGAATTAGCGTGGTTGGTGCGCAATTCATCGGTCATATACAATTGAGATAGTAAATTATTATACATTGTATAATCTATGATACTTTATGACCAATTGTGACGTATGGTGTGGAATGTCTATTGCAATATTTACAGTTATGGTATTGTCTGTTGCACCATTAATACCCATATCATATGCATCTGACTTTATCGTAGATGCACAATGTGTATCTGGACACTGGTATGTCACTATACATGATGAAAATAATGGCATTGATAATGAGAAACATTTGAGTGAAAATACGGGAATCATACAGGGTGTCAGTATCAGGACCATACCATCAATAGGCTCATCTAATGTAAAGTCAACATTTGAGACTGATAAAAGTGGAAGTTTCTTTTTGGCACCAGAACATAACACAGGTTGGGTTTGGTTGAGCAAGCCTGGATACAATGATCAAAAAGTCAGATCGTCATGTGATACTGCATATGATGCATTTTCATACAGCGAGCAGTTTGCTTCTTATTGTTATGATTATGCGTATCAGTTTATACCCATGACTTTTCTGCCTGAAATGGCACATACATTGCCGTCGCATACGATTAAACATGTGATGGATTTTTTTGATGCTCAGATTACATCACGTGATGAGACAATAACGATGCAGCACATCATTTCGCATAGATTAAACATATGGATTTTTTTGATGCTCAGATTACATCACGTGATGAGACAATAACGATGCAGACTCTTGAGATAAAAGCGCTTTTAGATTTTTTTGATGCTCAGATTACATCACGTGATGAGACAATAAAGGTGCAGACTCTTGAGACAAATGTACTTTTAAACATATTGGATAACAATGCCTCAATTATACATGATATGATCTCAAATTCTACCAAAGATGAGATATGCCTTTTACACATAGATGATGCAATTAGTGAGGCTTATGAGAGACTTGGAATTTTACACATCAATAAATCAGGTATGTTAAAAGCATTGAACACTACTAGTATGCAGTCTTTTACATATGATGATATAAATGTGGAAAAAATGAAATTAGATGGTTTTGTGAATATGTATTGCTCAAACACCACTTTAGAAACTGCCCAAAAAATACAGATAAGACTTGATGTTTTGGATGTGTTGTATGAAGAGCAGAGACGACAGGTGTATGATCTACAGTATATGTTATTGATGGATATGTTGTCTGATTCGCAATCATTATCACCACACCAACCATCATCATCACCATCACAATCACCCCTACAAAACTACTATTACTATAACAATAACTATTATCTTGATTCTAGTCACTATCATGACTCAAATAATGACCGCCGTGACTTTTATTATTACGATGCTACAGGTTCTAAACCCTATGACTATACTAAACATGATCGGATCAAAAATTATAATCCCAAAGATCACGATGACCATGACCACAGTCACACTAATTGTATTACATTCTGTGACAAGAACGATTATGAACCAATTTGGGCACGATACTTGGACAAATATGACGCGCGTGAGGCATGCTGGGATGTAGATGCTGACCCAAAAAGAATCGGTACTGCTGATTGGTACTGGTGCAAAGATCTTGGTAAATACCTCTATAACAAATAACTTTTCAATACAATTACAATCCCAACATTAAACAGGATTTGATCACATCTTCTCTAACAGATATGGGCGCAACTGCAATAACTATACGACAAGCCTAAGATTATCGAATCTTTTGTATTCTAACACACAACTACTTTTGGTAGCAGTTAATTATGTGATTAATTGATTTACCTTAACCTTTAAGACTTGCATCAAACACACTTGCAAATGTTGTGTATGGCTGAGCTCCTACAATAAGATGTGCTTGTTGATTTGCATCTAGTATGTAAAATGCAGGCGTTCCTGTCAACCCAAGTGTACGTGCATCTTCATTACTAGCAATAATCTTTTGAGAATGCGGTTTATCAATCATACATTGTACCCACATATCGTAATTGAATTCTGTCATATTTGCTGCAAATGATTCTAGATTCTCATAAGATGCCCATCCGGTATTCTCACCTGCCCAATTCTCATATAAGATATCATGATACTCCCAGAACCGTCCTTGGATGCATCAATAGAGTCTGATCCGATTATATGATAATCTTTGAATATCATTTGAACCTTGCCTGTATTGATGTAATTCTCCAATATCTGGTTTTTAGTATCATGGAAAAATACATTGCAAAAGTGGCACTGGTAATCTCCAAATTCTACTAGTGTGATCGGTGCAGATTCACTACCTAGCGTCGGTGAACCATTACCGACAAGCGTAGTTATCAAGATCTGATCGTCTTGAGAATTATCATCTGCAATTGGTGGCGTATCTTCGATGTGTAGCATGATTAATTCTGATTCAGCGTCTTCTTTGTCATCTTTGATGTTTACTGAATTGTCATTCTGAATAGTAGTATCGATTTGTAGCCCCTGTGCAGCTACAAACACAACAATTATCGTAATTGCCGCAATGCCCGTACCTATTCCAACCGATGGTCCGTGAATTATCAACATGTGTATCACATATACGTCTAATTTAGGCTTTGGTGAGTAGTGGTGTCTATGCATTGTTTGTCTAATCCTTCTCTTGAGAGGGTAATTTTATGTAATCAATCTATTAAGATAGTATATGTATCTGATAATTTTCATGTGTATGATTATATATATGATAAAATGATCTTAACATTGACTAGATTAGCCAAAATACCAACCAACAAGCAAAATTTATCACTAAAGAGATATGAATTTCAGATGTTTCTTATGGAGATCAACTAATTGGCTTTTGAGATGTGGTTATATCTTAAAAAATCCATAAATAGTTATAATCTACCAAACCACCCATAACTTTATTGAACTGCGATCTACTCGCATCTCTATTAGTATTCAATCATATGTGCGGTCTGATTCCCAAGCTGGGCGCTGGCTCATAAAATTTGTTAACACCCATACAATAACGCCTCAGTTAGTACCATGTACAATCATCTATTTCAAATTTCATACTTGCTACAAGTTACATAGTAGTCTCAAATCATATAATTATGTATGATTGAAAATTGTAACTATTAATTGCTGTATCTATTATGATGGAAATTGCATAAAGGTGATTGAACTGTGGTATGATTGAACTGTGGTATGATTGAACGGTCACCTTGAACTTGCTCAAAAATTAAGAAATGTGATTTGCCTGTATGTTTCAATTATGCATTTTATAAGAATTATTTTTATAAAGTATTAAATTATAGTCAAATATATACTACTAGTCAATTCCCACAGACTAAATATACGACTAGAAGCATTTGTGTATGATACGTGTATTCATAAATGGATATGGATCTATTGGTAGTAGGATTGCTACATTTTTACTCGATGACCCTCAAGTGGAGATTGTAGGTGTTGGTAAACACTCACCTGACTCTAATGTCACTCGTGCAATATCAAACGGACATAATGTGTATGTGCCTGAATCACGACTAGATGCATTTAATGATTATAAAATACGTGGAACCATTGAATCTGCTTTACAAAAGTCCGACATTGTTATAGATGCATCCCCTGGTGGATCTGGTTATGAGAACAAGATAAAACTCTACGAGCCAAATAATATACCTGCCATATATCAAGGTGGAGAATCAATTACTGGACCTCGTGCAGTATCTGATATTATATTTAACTCTAGGATCAATTATGATAGTGCCAGAAATACAAAACATGTGATGCAGGGAAGCTGCAACGTGACTGGGATGGGTAGGATATTGATGCCAATTCTTACTACATATCGTAGTGTTGTTAGTAGAATTGATGTTGTGTTGGTACGCAGATGGGCCGACATTGAACAAACTAGCAAAGATGTGCCTGATACCATCGAAATGACACAGTCACCTCATCATGGAGAAGATGTCATGGCCGCATTATCCTCACATAATACACAAGATAATTCACAAAAACCGATATCCCTGCATGTCAGAGCAGTAAAGGTTCCAACACGACAGATGCATCTGCATATAATGGATATAAGATTCTCATCTGAAGATAGTGCGACTGTTGCAGCATCTGAAATACATAACATGTTAATAAAAGAGCCTGGTATTGCAGTACTATACACGGCAAAAGACACTGCACAGATCAGAGAATGTGCAAAAAATATGGGATTTAATTTTGTTGATACCAATCTTATTCATGTACATGCAAACATGACTGTTTTGTCAGGTGATACTATTCAGTTAATGTATTCCGATGATCAGACAGGTATAGTAATTCCAGAAAACCACATGTTGTTGCAGGCCATGACAACTAGTAGATCATATGACGAGGCCACGATACATACAGAAAAGGTATTTCACATAAAGGAAAAAAAACAGATACTGCAAGAAAAGTTTGCTCATTGATGTATGATTTTTTAGTCCACTATTGTATTAATTATATGTGTTTAATTAATTAATCAAAGACTTCATTAGATGTTATGCATAATCAAACCGGAGAACGGCAATCAAAAAATATCACGCCTGAGTTAGTGACTAAATGATCTTGTAAATTACGTAAACATTAAAACTTCCAAAGTCAGATAAATATATTTATATATATTTATTCGGGTAGATTTGCAGATATGTGGCCGTATTGTAGCCGCATAGTAGCCGCATAGTAGCCGCATAGTAGCCGCATAGTAGCCGCATAGTAGCCGCATTGTACGCAAAATTTCCGATATGTGTAAGAAGATCGGTGTGATAGTGATCATGATATTGAATGGTACAATGATATGTGTAAAAGAGACTGTCGGCATGATGGGCGTGCGCCACACGTAGATACTCGTAGTGCGCAGACATTGGGGGCAATGCATGCTGACTGTGTATATTTTGATCGTGCGGCCGGTGTGTGATACCGGCCATATGTTAGCGACGTTTATCGTATGTTGGTAGGCCTAGCTTCGAGGCCCAATAGTCGTATGTACCGGTACGTAGCATGTGTCGAAGGTTGGCCAATCCACAGGCAACGTTAAACTCTTTGTTGAACTCGTCTAGACTGCCGTTGTATATCTCAGATACGCGCCTAAAGTGCTTGGCTGCACAGATTGCATTTTCTACTTTAACGCGTATTTTGCTCAATTCTCGATTGTACTCTTTTTGCTCGGGTGTGATTTTCATCGTCTTTGAGTTCTTAAACGGGTAGTGAACATCTGCTGCCGGTATGTCTTGTTTTAATCCCTGAAATCCCGAATCGCCCAGAACTCTTGTCTTGTTTGATGGTGGATCTCCGAGGAGTCTTTCTAGGTCGTGCATGGCCTCGAGTCTTCTAGATGCATCAAGTACGGACCGCTTTTGTTCAGATTTTTTAGTAGATTCAAGCGCGACCAGCCCGCAGAGTATCCTTATCTCTGTTTCTTTAGATGAGAACTCTGATGACTCTTCTTGCAGATGTTTGTTTTGGGTTGTTTGTGTGCAGTCGTCTACTGTAGTTGCAGATGCTTGGGCTTTTTCTTCAAAGTGAACTGTTTGGTTCTCTGTATCTGCCTGTTCTGATTGCTGTTTTTGGTTCTCTGTATCTGCCTGTTCTGATTGCTGTTTTTGGTTCTCTGTATCTGCCTGTTCTGATTGCTGTTTTTGGTTCTCTGTATCTGCCTGTTCTGATTGCTGTTTTTGGTTCTCTGTATCTGCCTGTTCTGATTGCTGTTTTTGGTTCTCTGTATCTGCCTGTTCTGATTGCTGTTTTTGGTTCTCTGTATTGTTGAGTTTGCCTTGAAGCATCTTGCCAAATTGGCCCATACCTTCTAGAAAATCCCGCGTTATTGCAATGTCATGGACTCGACCGTTGTATGTTTTGCTTGCTCCTAGTATCAGGCCGTCTGCTGATGTCATTATGACCGTGTTTCCACTGGGATACTTTTTCTTGTATGATATCATAGAATCTCGCAGTTCTGCCTTGAGGGGCCTTGCAAATCGCACGTGTGTTCCATCAAATATCACAACTGACTCACCTGTATCATCTGGGAATAACCTTGCAAATTCTTTGGCAGTGCCAATCTCTTTTATAAGATTCATAATTTTTTTAGGAGTTGGCAGCGTCTCTGCAAGTATGCGATCGGCAAGTATCAAATATCTGGATACAGTTGACTGGTTTATACCAAACAGGTCTCCCAACGTCCCTTCACTTTCGTTGCGATATTTGCGTATGAGTGCCAGAACCATGATGTAAAATGGCTCTAGTTTGCACCTGTTGCCTGGCGCAGAACCTCTTGCAGGATCATTGCGTACCATTGGAATGTTGTTTTGTTTGTCTGCTGCCACGTCTGCCATAGGCCTCGGACCGCGCTTTCCTGCGCGCGCCAATTTGGATTCACGTCTTCGTGCAATTTCTGCGCGCTCCATTTCCTCCCATCGCTCAGAAAAAGAGGTCCAAATCAGATCAAGTCCACGCTTGTCAAATCCCGTCCACCTGCGCGCGCTTTGATCAGAAGACAGTATCTTTTCAATAAATCGTACCCAATAATTATCTCTGTGAGTGACGCCTCTGTTCACTTTTTGCACTTTGGACATTTCGCGATCGATCACACCCATTAACTTTTGCCACTCATCTGAATCCAGATAGATTGTATCAAAAGTGTCACTATCGCGCCCATCACACGATATCGCAGAATCTAAGTTAGATTTCATACAATCATTTATAGGCCCATATATTTAGATCTTTTTATGAACATATATTATTAATTAATTAATCATATATAATTATCAATACTGGCAGGTTTTTTGTTATAAATGCATTTAAGCTTAAATATATGATCTTATCAGTCATACCTAATATAGTCATAAAAATTTGATTGTGTCATTGTGCATAACATCTATTGCATTCTTATAGTGATGTTCATAAATTCTGGCACAACGAAAAAATTACACAAAGTAATTTTTAACAGACACCGTTACATAGAAATGCTCAGTGATTTAGATTTGGTATATTTTTTAAAATATAGTGTCAAAAAAATGTGGTGTCGGGACTCTATGACATACATGTGCGCTAACATGTTGTGACGGGACATTAAACATAGAGATGGCAGACTGGCACTTTTAGCCTTCCACTGTATTTGTCTGCTTTGGAACCAGCAGTGCTGGAATTTGCCTTTAAAAATGGGCAGATGAGGCTTTTTGGCGGCCGGCACTTTTAAAACTTTTTAAATTTACTCAAATATATGATTACCAACAAACTTGCACACAGCGTTTAGGTGGGTCGTTTTGCCAGCAGTATTCTGACTGCATCATCAACTGCTCACTTGAGTACACTCTTACATATTTTACCGGATTCCGATACAGATATCCAGTAGGACCTCAAGATGATAATGCCACGCGTTCTAAAGAAATCTTGTGCATTTTTTAAAGTGTGTCACGGCGCCTTGTCAAGCACTATTACCATCTTTCTAATTGTTGTAGATGTTCTCAACATGCTCTAAAAAAGTATCCTCATTTACCTTGCACCAATAGTTGAAAAATACAGTCCATTCATAGTCATATCATACAACATAGAAAAACGCTGATGTCCACCCCCACCCACACCCACAATGTAATTATTCATATGTCAACTAGTTCAGAATTATTTTAAAAGAGTAGAGTTCAAAGTGTGACTCGTCCATATTGTCTTTTCATATCTGTGTCTATTATACACAATGTTGTCTTGAGCAGGCATCGTCTCCACCCCCACACAGATTTCATCGATTCCCTGTTTATCATATACGTGGATGACTCATCTTGCGCAAATACCTTTATCATCTTGGCATATTGCCTTGTCTGTTGCAAGATGTGCATCACACTTGACATTTCTTCTAATTTGTCAGAGTTCAGATGATGGTGTAAATGCCACTATCTGTCCTTCCTCAATACATGGCGATAATAATGACACATCTCATATCCACAAATTACTTGGATATAGAGGTGACCTACTTTTGGGACCACATAAACTCCGGATTGTAGTGTGCGTACTTATATAACACAGGATGTAAAAACATGCAATGGTTACAAAACGAACAAAGACAGTCTTGTTTACCACTTTGACTGCGGTTATGACTCTACCTTTTGTCGTGGCCGATACTTCGGCAACACAGGTAACGGACGTCGAAGCTTCCAAAAGCAAACTTCCATCTGACGCATTACTAGAAAAAGATGACAGTTGGCGACAGAAATACACTAACAGTGACGAATTTGGCAAAATAGACAAATTAGTCCGCGCATATGTAAATGACACTCATCCGAACAATCAGTGGAATGAGAAAACAAAAAAGAACGAGATCAGAATTTACAATTTTGATGCAATAGCAGGGAAAAAAGAAGCAGGACTGCACGCATTGTTAGTTAATGTCGCTGAACAAAAAACAAACAGAACGTATGAACCAACAGACGCCGAACGAAAATTCCATGAATGGGCGTCTAAGAGAGTCCATAATCCCACTAAGCCTGATGTCGATGCCAAATTAATTGAACAAGTCATAGAAGCGTATAATACCAATATTAATCACGGACATGTGCCTTTTGATCTATTGAATGAAGATTCAGACTTTTGGGGCAAGGTCATGACGGACACAATATGTAGCCTCTACGTCGAGTGCATCTCAGATGCGGTGACTGACAACACAAATGGACCAGATTGTACGATCATACCATGCGCCGATGCACACCACCAATCTGCCCACCACTATCTGTCAATCAGTGTAGAACCGTACTCCTGTTATGAGGGAACAGGTTGTATGTATACTGGCTATACAACGGGTACTGGCACATTAGCGGTATCTCTTGGTGGTGTGAAGCATACAAACACTCCAAAACTCGAGTATACCGTAAACCTTGCCAGTGGCACAAGCGTCTATGTTGTAGCTACGGGCACTCTCACTGTGGGGTGGACTGATGACAACATAGATCCAGTTGCAGGTGTTACTTTTGCATATGTCAGTGACTCTCATTATGTTAAAGGTGTAACCTGTGGTAGTGAACATTGCGGCACATACGCCTTTGTGGCCGAATCTAATTCCTACATTATACACTAGTATATCTCATGTTTGTATGGCTATGAATATATGGATTTTTATTATTTCAGTAATTGCCGTCTTTTCTCTTTTAGTTGCACTACACTTTGAAAATATGTCCAATTATTACATATATGTAAATCCCATCCAAAGCGCCAAAATTTTTGATGAGTTCCCATATCCAGAGATATTTAAAACTTCAGGGGAACAACGTCATGCCATTCCTATACATGCTATTGAATACGTTACAGAAAACAACACCATAACCGTCACATTTGGTGGCGGGAAAAGCTTTAGTGAGAATTATGATAGCATACCAACATTTTCCTATACGCAGAATTTTCATGTAAATCAGACTTTTGCATTTCGCTGTATCGAACGTCATGATTTTACTTATCTAGAATTTTATAAATATTTGGGCATAAGAATGATTTTTGGTGAACCGCGCATAGTTTTGTGGTATATAGCGGGAGAAACCCACCGGGCTATGCCATGTAATTATCCAGAAGTGATTGTACATTCTATTGATCTTATCGATCATGATCATCATGAAAGTTTGGATCGGTGGGCGGCAAAGTTTTGGAATCCATCTGTAACCTGGCACCCATGAATTTAAGCTGATTGTCTGTCAGGACAGTATTCCACTCGTATGTACTTTCTTCAAAACAGTGATCAGGATTGATGATGACTACGACAAGTAGATTTTTCTTGTCACGTCTGCAATGTATTTTATATAATTTTATTTGAATAATTTACAATGTCGTTGAACGTTAATAATCTACTTGATCAGATCAAATAGTAAATATAATGTATGGGAATATTTTAATATCTCTGAACACATATAAAAAATTATATATTAAAACATCAATATAACTTAGGACAAGAAAATTACAAAGTTTTACAAAAACGATTCGTCGATCTTGTATTAAAGATATCGACCACATATAACAGCAAGTATGATGTGGATGTAACCTTTCAACCCCTTTCCCAAATTTAGGCACAAATTCATTGTCTAACGTCTGGCGCAGGTACAGGGATTGAACGGTTACAAATACTACCGCGGCGATGGGTGGAGGAGAAGGGGATTTATCATATTATAAGGCGATCCTTTCGGGTTCTTACCACTTGGTGGCTACCACCGGTAACATGTTACCATGTAGGACCGTACACTTATTACTCAACACTTAGATTTATGTTATTCTAGATGTGGGGTTTAAAAGTACGAATACATGGCCGAGAGTGTAAAATTTGATACATATAGCGACGCTCATAAATCTTAACACAGATCAAAGTCACGGATCTGTTGCAAATAATATATGATCATTTTTATATGTGCATGGCATGGCCGCAAGAAATGCGGCGCGTAACTGCCCCTCTAGGGAAAAGTCAAAAAATATTCATTTCTAGTTACAGTATACAAAAAATTAAACAACTAAAAATATGCAGGTCCAAAAAGATGGGGCGCATTACACGCAGGCTTTAATGTTGATTGTAATTTATCTGAGATTTTGCATTTTCTGATACTGAATACACCTTTAGTTGCGACTGACGCATAGTAGTTTCATTAAAGATCCGATGGTTTTCTAATATTTTGTATTCATAATACATGCTCAACTTCGAGATGAATATCAATCAAAATATCGGATCTTTAATCACATCAGTAACCACCCATAACATCGTCCAAGGAGATCTTCCGGATGTCTGCCTGCATGAATCCTGATCCCGGATTGTTGCACTCGTAGGTTTTCTTGGTGGTTTCGTCCATGTCCACGCCCCTGACTACGCGTATCCCTGCGTCTATCAGACCGCGCGTCAGGCCACCGGCGCCGCAGAACAGATCGATGTATACGATCATACTATAACCTCTGTTGCAGCATTTATTTTACCAACACCGCTTTCGCGTCATCCGCCTCGTGCTCCCACACTTCGACCACCGCAACACCGCTTGTCTCTAACGCTTTCTTAACTTTATCACGGCGCCTTCGGTTGCCATCTATCTTGGAGCGTCAAAAATCGATATTGGTCTGCGGCATGTTACGGCAGATCGGACATGCCTGTCTTACACGCGCGGTCGCATCACGGACGTTGCTTCTATGGGGAGTCTACTAGTGCTAGGATATGGCCCACACATTGCAGTCTGAAACCTGTTGACAAAAGGCACTCCAGATCTGGATGAACCTCGTTATATAACGCAAGATACAAGCAAGTGCAATGATTGCAAAAAGTACGAAAACTACACTGTTCGCCACCTTGATTAGTGCAACGATCTCGTCGTTTGGACTAAACGATACACTTGCTTTGTGCCAGCTTGGCAAGAACACGAGCAGTGATTTAAAAGACGCAAAAATATTCCGCGGCTCAAAGGCAAGAAACGTTCTATTCCTGACGGTCATAGGCACAGGCTTGTTAATAATGATCGGAGAAGTTGATGCCGTATCTGCATGTTATCTTTCGAGCCACTACTATCCTAATGGTATGCCCAATGGTATGTCTGGCCCTGATTTACCGGTGACAGAGGAGAGTATGGTGTGAAGAGTACAATGAATACTGTCGAAATATCAGACGACGACGACGGCCTAAACAACTTCGTTGTCCACGCCCAGTGGATAGTACATAGTTCAGGAAAATGGGTTGAGATCGGAATCATACAGGGTGACTTTCCCGGATGCCCGACATTGGCCGAATACACCAAAAAATATTATTGGACATCCTGGGATGGCACCTACGATTCCAATGGCGAGCTTGTGGTTGAGGGCGTGTGTGTGTCGACTCCATCTGTAGGATCGGCTACGATGGAACTGTCCGATACCAACAAGGATGACGATTGGATATACAAGGTTGGGTCAACTACAATAAACACTGAAACGAATGACCTCAGAAAGGGGTACGTGCAAATTGGCGGAGAGTCAACGGATGCAGACAATACTCTTGACGGTGACTTTAGCTCGTTAAAGTACTATGATACTGCGTGGCGTACATGGACACATCACAGAGACCAGATTATCGGATCCGGGCTGGACATTGAAGAATGCTCTGCAAGCTCGGCAAATGTGGGAGATGATCCGTCATGCAGCTAAATCTGGTTCTTCTCGCAATAGCCGCAGTGGTTGCTCTAGGTGCGTTAGTTGGTACAATACCCGGCGAGAATACAATACAAAGGGAGGAAATCACCGACTTTTCTTACCTCCCAATGCCCACACTGCCCAGCGCCAAAGTATTAGACGGTGTTGCTTCCGCCGAGTCAATACAAAACTCAGAGTATGCAACAGAGCTTGCAGGCGGCCATAGTCTGGTATCTGTCAAGCGGGATATATTCTACGGCGAAACCACCCTGTTCTATGCAACCCCTGAAGTACGAGAAACCATTACCAACGACGACTCCATCCAAGATCTAGTCAAAAAAGGTGTAATTGTCTTCGACTATGAAAAAATTGATAATTTAGAAGCTAGGACTTTAGACGATGCATCAATTTTCATGACTAGAAATTCCAACCCCGTTTATACGGATTCCGGCCTGAATGGCGAATATCTCACAATTGCCTACTTTGATGAGAATATCCGGCTGTCGGTCTATGGCAATGGTTCAATTGATCTCAGAGCATTGATAAAATCTTTGGATCTTTAATTTTTTTTACTTCAATTTTGGCGCTATCCCGTCGTATGCCACCTTGCGCAGACAACGCGTGGTTTCATACGTGTGGGGCGGTTGGCCCGTCCAAGACGCCCAGACCGTATCGCATCAACTAGTATACGATATCATGCGATAAATATTTTTGAAGTCTGTCTTGATAAGTTTAAAATTCAAAACACGAGAACAGTCTGTTTGAGAACGACTCTAGAAAGACTGGAACTCTACCTCTGCTTCTCTGAGACTGTTCTTCCTCCTACAATAATGATTGAATCTTAAAATCATTTCTTCGAAAAGAGATGGTATGATTGTTTGGTATTGCTTATTTTGATTTTTATATATTCTTATAATGTATTAATTGTGTAAAAGGTCTAATGTTACATGCAGTGACAATCTAAACACTTGTTATCTTTTCTATTCGTATCTTTTTTGGAATGTTATCTGATACTTCTTCGACTGTTATCTGTACACAGTCTACCTTTATCTTGTCACCTTTTTTTGGTATATCTTGCAATTGCTCATGAAGTAATCCATTGAGTGATGCATAATCGTCTCCTTCTGGTATTTCAGAGTGAAATATGCCATTTATTGTGTCGATTTCTATGTCACCATTTGTGATTATTGTATTATCGTCTATTTTATCATATTCTAAACTACGTGTCTCATCTGATTCGTCTTCTATCTCACCTACAATCTCCTCTAAGAGATCTTCTAGTGTGACTAGTCCTTCAACTCCGCCATACTCATCTACGACTATGGCAATATGAATCTGTGTACTTTTCATCTTGCGTAAAAGTGAACTAATTGATTTTTCCTGAGATGCAAATATCGGCTTTCTTGCCATGGTATCTAATCGAACCATTTTGTCGTCTTTTTCCAACTCTTGTAAAACATCGCGTACATGAACAAATCCGACTATCTCATCAAGTGACTCACCATATATTGGAATGCGTGAGTGCCCACTCTGATTTATCTCTGGAAGCGCTTCAAAAAGCATCATCCTAGATCGTAGTGCAAACATCTTAATTCGTGGCGTCATTACTGTTCTGATTACTTTATCATCAAAATTCAGTGCGCCGTGTAACATCTCACCTTCTTCTTTCTCTAGCGCTTTTTCTTTCATACCTTGCTCGATCACACCTCGAATCTCCTCTGCAGTTATTGGAGGTGGTTCGTAGCTACTACCTGTTAATTTGACTACACGTTTTGTTATGGCTTCAAAAAACTTTACTATTGGATACATTGCATAACTGAATCCTAACAATACTGGCGCGTACCGAAGTGCAATTTTAAGAGCATTAGCGTTACAGTATGTCTTTGGTGTAATCTCACCAAATATCAGTATAAGAAATGTCATTATACCTACAGCAATACCCAATCCTTCATCGCCAAATAATCTGAGTGCTACACTTGTTGCAAGCGCCGATGCACCTACATTAACTAGATTATTTCCAAGATTGACACTAGACATCATCCATCCTGGATTGGTCTTTAAGCGATAGAGCGCCTTTGAGCCTTTTACTTTATCTTTGAACATCTGCTCTACTACTGATATGCGAACTCCCACTAACGCAACCTCTAGTCCACTAAAGAATCCTGATAATCCCAGTAGTGATGCAAGTGCTACGATCTCTACCCAAAGTTCTACCATCTGTGTGTATTACTCCAGTTATTTTGTAATGGCACATCTGTAAATATACTGTTGTGTTGCATATGCTCCATTAAAAACTCCAACTCGTACTGTTGCAAGTATACTGTTGATAACAAACAATGAGTACAATCGTGTTGCGTTATTTTGGATATGGTGTCATGTTTCATGTTACTCTTTGACAACTATAATTGTATAATGTGCCTAGTATATAACTTAAGTACGTGATCGTCGTAATCGTTCAGATAACCGTTCAATTTTTTCCCGAATTTAAGCACAGATTTAGTCTAATGTCTAGCACAGGCACAAGGGTTGAATGGTTACTCTAAACGTTGTGTATGAGCTTATTGATAATTACATATTTAAATGAATTTAAAAGGTTTTAAAAGCACCGGCCGCCAAAGTATCATGTGCTCATTTCTAAAGATAAATTGCAACACTGCAAATTCAAAAATAGACAAATACAGTGGTAGGCTAAAAGTACCAATCTGTCATCTCTATGTTTAATGTCCCGTCACATGTTAGCACACATGTGAATCAGAGCCCCGGCACCACATTTTTTTGACACTTTATCTTTTAAAAAATATGACAAATCTAAATTACTGCGCATTTCTATACAAAGATGTCTGTTAAAAATTACCTAGCATAATTTTTTCGTTGTGCTAGAATTTATGAACATTGTTATGGCGTTGACCGTCCCCACACCAAGATTGCAAAGATCTTTGAGCTTGTCTTTTACAATATATGTTCCCGAAAGCAAGCAGAGTAAGATCTTAAAGTCGTATGTAGGTGGAAAATTAACACCTCCAAAGACAAGAGCATCTTTTATGGCCTTTTCTGCAGACTACTGGCACAGCAAGCAGACAAGTTCAGATGATTCTGGTTTTGTCTCCATGTATGAAGCGTTTTTAAGATCTTTATTTGAGAATTGCATCCATCTCAATGCTACTTTTTTACATTATAATTATTTTTTTCATACACTGTCCGTCCTTCCCGAAGAGCCGCATAAGTTATGGTTCCCACCACGTCACCCTCACGTTCGATCTCACCTGGGGTGACCACTATAATGTCTATACTGATTGGCATGTCATCTAATGAGTCGAGAATCTCTATTGTGGTTTGGTACTTGTTTGGAATGTGATTTAACACAACCATTAGATCCGCATCACTAAATTCAGTTGTGTTACCTCGCACCTGAGAGCCAAAAAGTATGATGCGGGTTGGATGAAACTGTGCAACTATGCGATCAACCACAGATGGTATGAGTTCAGCGGTTGTCATATTGTTTCATTCCCTCAGATGACGGTGTCAATATATTATATCTTGAAAGTTTGGAGATCTCTGGCCTGCTCTGAACCGGCGCGTTGCAATCTTGGGATTCTTGCGCATAACTCTTTTGCTTGCACATGTAATAGAGTCGATATACCAGTTCTCTGGCACTCGTTGCATCAGAATCAAGTTTGGTCATTAGGTCCGCGGCCATGACTTTGCCCTTTTCAAGCACACGTGTCATGTGATGTGTAGCCTCCCATATTGTAAATCTCTTGTCCTGTCTGGGATCCCAATCTTTTGGCAGCTCTGCTAATAGACGCGTACCTGTTTGCCTTGTATTGGGTATCTTGTAGGTAAGATCTATTGTAGTGTTACCAAACCCCTTGATGACTATGACCATTACAGGACCATCTGATGAATATAAAATTATATTATTGTTCAGGTACATCTTCTCTCAACATGGTTATCGCTACGCGTGAGCACACATCATAGTCATCCACATTAATCTTGATTTTTATTCCATTCTTTGATGTATGATCGTGCATATTGCAACATACTGTTATAATTTTGAACATAAAAATAATCATATTGTGATTTCCTGTAACGTTTTCACAATTGGACTTTGCTACATGTAATTATTTCAGGCACGAAATCACAGAAATTCACTGTACCGAAACTTATGCCCGTCGCTATAGATCTTGTTTTGAATACTGCAACCATCTCGATGCAACACATTCTACATTAGAGTTAGTTTTTTTCATACATAATCTTTCCATCTTGCAGAGCTTCATAAGTTATGGTTCCTATTACATCTCCTTCACGTTCTATCTCTTCAGGTGTAACCGTGGTTGGTGCGTAATTCATCAAATCGCCACTTGCATCGTACTTGCAAAATCATCTGCAAATATCGCCAGAGTTTTATGTACATATATTTAATAAGCTCATATATAAAAGTATATGCGCGCATACCAAAAGTTACTTATAGGGGCATCCCAAATGAATAATTGTAATGTCACCAAAGGGGATGCTAAACAACGTTGACTAGCCAATGTTATCAACGTATCGTTTGTGAAGTGTGGTGGAACGACGACATATGGTGGGTTGCCACAACATGCTATACTACACAGAATGTCGCCCATTACAATGCATGGTTTGTGATGAATGTGGCGCCTGCTTGTTGTTTGTGTAAATTTAGTGTGTGGGTTTCAAATAAGAACAAATCAAGGAGGCAGACCGTACAGTGACAGAGCAACACAAGCGACGCGAAGGTTACTGGCAGTATTACGAACAGGCACGCAAATCTGAGCCGGATTTTATGCGCAAGACCTTGCTGTCGGCGATACGAAAAAACCCACATCCGTGCAAGGAAAAGAAGACAAATAGAGGATGCAAGCCCGTACACTCGCGTGACAAGATGGATTTTTTGTGTCTTTTAAAAGTTGCAAAAAATATTCCTTTTCGTGATGTGGTAAATGAGCTTGGACATATGCATGATGAATGGGTTGACGAGACGAAGCCTGATTATAGTTGGGTAACCAAACATATGCAAACAATTGATCTCGACTGGCTTGATTCTATTTTAGCATATACTGCCAATATGTGTCTAGATGAACTTGAAAAATCTGGGACAGATCCGGTACCGATAAAAGGTAAAGAGACCATACTTACGCACGGATCCGAGGATTTTGAGAGCGGTAAACAAGACGTAAAAAAAGGACCTACCGCTCCGATTGGGATAGACAGTAGTGGGGTAGAGACTGATAGGTACGAAAAACAAGAAAGACCTAATCATGTACTACAAGACTTTGAGCCGACACGCGTCAAGACGTACCTAAAATATCACATTACTTCGATAACCGGACACCAGATCATACTTGCATCATACACAACTCCAAGCAATGTGAGTGACACGTCAATGCTTCCATATATGGTCAGCTTTCTCACAAAAAACTATACACGTATTGAAGAACGCTTATTCAACGGAGACAAGGGATACGACTCGGATCAAAACTGCGAGATAATATTCAATGCAAACATGAAACCGAACATAAAGCAGCGCAATCATACAGATGGTGCAGGTCATACAAACCGTGGCAAACCAAGCAGAAAAAAGGCAGCGGAGATCTTTGACCAAGATGCATACAAACAACGCGCACTTATCGAGGCAATATTTGGAGCAGAAGAAACAAAGAATCACAGGCTACACTGTCGTATGCGTCTGGCCGAAAACAGAAAACGGTTTGGCAAAATACTATCGATTGCATGGAACATCAACGTCCTGAACAGATTTATCTGCGCTCATGAAAAAGGGCAAAAGATTCCATCATACGAATGATAGTGACTGCTATCACACTTGCACGTTTTATGTTCTATAATCTGTCTGCTAAAACACACATGCATATTCAAAAACGAAACGCACTATAGATAGGTTTCAGTCTTTTGTAGATTGAATGTGCAATAAACCAAGCTCACAGAAGGGTCACAGGCAGGCCTAATGTCAATTACGCACCAACCTCGGTGTAACCACAATGATATCCTTGCCGACGGGTACATCCCTCAATAAATCATGAATCTCTACTGTAGTTTTGTACTTGTTTGAAATGTGGTTTAGGACAACCATTAGGTCTACATCACTTGATTCATCTGTGTTTCCTCGTGCTTGGGAACCAAAAAGTATTATTTGACTTGGATGAAATCGCTCCACGATACGATCGACCATGACTGGTATAAGTTCAGCGGTTGTCATATTGTTTCATTCCCTCAGATGATGGTGTCAATATATTATATCTTGAAAGTTTGGAGATCTCAGGCCTGCTCTGAACCAGCGCGTTGTAATACTGGGACTCTTGCGCATAATTCTTTTGCTTGCACATGTAATAGAGTCGATATGCCCGTTCTCTGGCACTCGTTGCATCAGAACCAAGTTTGGTCATTAGGTCTGCGGCCATGACTTTGCCCTTTTCAAGCACACGTGTCATATGGTGTGTAGCCTCCCATATCGTAAATCTCTTGTCCTGTCTGGGATCCCAATCTTTTGGCAGCTCTGCTAATAGACGTGTACCTTTTTGCCCTGTATCCGGTATCTTGTAGGTAAGATCTATTGTAGTGCTGCCAAACCACTTGACTGCTATGACTTCTACAGGACCATCTGATGATACCTCATTAACATATACGCCGACAGTCAGTTCTTCTAATCTTACCATACATATCATTGTCGGCATTCTACATATTATTTCTTTGTCTATACTAATAGGAGGTACAAAGTAATTCATTTGAGTCCATCTAAAATCAAGATCATATATTATGAATATTTTGTAAATTAATTGATCAATAAAAAATGAACAGGTATACTATGTGTCCTAGTTTACTTTCTGCCATTACTAATAGAATCTGCAACCACAATGATTTGAGGTCACTTTAGAACCTCGAATTTTTAATCTGCATGATCGATTGAGTCAAAACTACTGGCATCATATCCGGAGATGGCGGGACTGTTGGCCGAATACAACTGCAGATGGCGGGACTGCTGCCACGACGACAACAGAACCCAGACAGTAAGCATGTCTTTATCACTTGAATGAAAACAATGAGGAAGAAACCACTCTGGCTGAATTGAGTAGTTGTCAACTGAGCCACGAATTGGCAGAGGCGCACGACATACTTGTCGACAGGCACGAATTCAAGTTCCAGTATACGACTCTCTTTGCACTCTCATCTCGTACCATAATCTGAGTGGAAATCTTGTGTACATGATCCATACTATTCATTACATATGAACCATGTAAGTCAATAGAGGCCAACATAATCTGGGCGGAAATCTCATGTACACGGTCCATGCTATACCACCACACGGAGAGGGAATAGTTGATCTACTGGCCGGCAACATGGGATACAAGTTTGCAGTGGCCGACAAACCATCGACGGCTACGATAGAGACGCTATTACAATTGCCCCCTGTACTGATGATGCTGGCCGTTAGAGGCTATACACAGATCATCTGCTCGACATAGCAGTGTAGACCAAAGCGTTTGTGGACTTGATGATAAAATCATCCGCGCATAATATCCTCATGTTAAATAATCGAACTATGATAAATTCTGAAGAATATGCTGCGCCTCGGCACGGTGGACATTGAGGATGTAAGGAGGTATGCAAGAACCGGCAAATGCACAAAGAAACTCGATTTACTTTTTAAAGCAAAGCCCAATCATAATAGCCTTAGCTAACATCTGGTAAATGCACCAAGAATCTCGATTTACTTCTTCAAGAGAGTTCAATGTAGTTGTGATGACAAAACAGCGTCACTTTGCTGACTTTTTTAGAATCTCAAAAACTCCAAGAGATAAAGGAGGAATATGACTTTGATCCTACTTTCTATATGTAGAGATACTCACAAGTTTTAGCGCAGATTAAAGTCACGAATCAATTCTAAATAACTTGTGATCATTTTTAATATCTATTCGGCATGTCCACAAGTGTGGCGCGTAACTTTCCCTCCAAGGAGAAAAGTCAAAAATATGCCCATTTTTAGTTACATTATATAAAAAATTGAGCTTGTCTTGTTGTTAATTTAAAAGCTTTAATCAAATTCTGGAACAAAACTGCCTGCTTGCTCTGAATCGAGGGCTCCAAATACTATGCCTGACACTACATATATTGCCAATAGTGCTACTCCTAACAAAAGACAGTTTTTGGCCTTTGCAGGATCTTCATGTCGAAGCACAAAATATGCGATAACACCGCCTGCAAGATTCAAGAATATCGGTAACAGAAACCACCACCGACTTCGAGTCTTTTCAATCTGCATGTATATTGTTGGCGTATTTTGCTTTTAAGACTTGGTATGAATAGATATTTTTGGTAACTATTTTGCTTTTTAAAGCGCACACACACAAGGTAAAAAACCATGCGCATTTTTCTGATCATAATGATCTCGGCATTATACATTCATATATAAACAAGTGGCAATAATAACGCGCAACTGATTATAATATGCAGATGGGCACAAACGATTCTGTAGTTTTTAGCCGGGTTTGCATGCCTTGCACAGCATATCCCAAAAGATCTCACCTCTGATCTTACCGGTTGCAAGTAGTGTGAATAATATTGAGTTGGCCTCCATACCATGAGACGTTCTGTTTTCACCATCATTACAATCATTTTTTATGGATACAAATACTCGATTAGTTCATTCAACGTCATTGTTGTCTGGCCGCACACCCTTTATGTGTAAAAAGGTATTCATGTTGTATCCTTTGCGTCTCCATCTCTCTCTTTTTTGAATCTGTTTATTATGCCTTTTTTGTCACTTGTCCAATCTTTTCCTTTGTCCAATCTTTATTCATTAATTGGGTAGTTGGCTGTCCAAAGAATATGCGGCCACTTGTCGTGTGTGAGGATCGTCCCGCCCCACACGCTAATATAAATAGCAGCAACGTCCGGTACGCGTCATGACACGGCGCCAACGTATGACAAAGGCATCATCTGATAAAACTGGACAGAAATCCTCGCGTCTGAACATGGTGATGGACATACGCGACTTTGGCCCCATAGCAAAAGCGTCAATCTCCCTCAAACCGCTTACCATATTTTGTGGCCCAAACAACTCGGGCAAATCCTATGCTGCGTTACTCTTACACTCCATCGTGTTGACATGCGCCCGGACTAGAAAGCGCGATCCATCCTTCTTCTCTTATGCGCCCCACCATTACGCGTCATACGACGTAAAGGGTATGATGGACAAGATGTCCAGATTAATCAATGCCAGAAAAGACGCGCAGATACCGGGAGACATAATCGATGCGATGGTCCGTGAGCATTTGGAGTCAGACGCCAAAATCATAAACCTCGAAATTGAGCGCAATTTCGGTGATACCCGTGACAAACTGATCCGAACGGGAAAAAGATCGTTTTTCGTGAAGATCGCCGTCAATGACGGAGTTGAGATTTGCATACACAGCAAGAAGAGTACAACTGTAAATTACCCCAAGATCCAGTTCAAGCGAGGTATAACGTTCAAAGATACAAGGCGCGGGCAGACTATTTCCATAGACGATAACTCGGATACATCCTCGTTGATTAGAGTTGATACCGCCGAATCCCCGGAGGAACAAGCACTAGACGTGACTTATCATCTCAGATTTGCCATATCAAAGTACATGGATTACAAGCTGCCGTCAGCCTCGTTCTATATTCCTGCCGCAAGATCGGGCATTTTGCAAGGACACCGGGCAATTACCTCGGGCATCGTCACCAATGCGACGTACGCGGGAGTAAAAGGAATGGAAATTCCCACAATGCCCGGAGCCATATCTGACTTTATATCGTCAATCATTGAAATGCCACCTTCCACGGGCCCGTTCAGTGACATTGCAAGCAGCCTCGAAGAGACCATACTGGATGGCAGGATCGGCCACACCACCGATGCCCGAACTCGGTTCCCTACGATTACGTATGATCACAACGACAGCGCGATGTCATTGCACCGGACATCGTCTACGGTGTCCGAGCTTGCAACCTTGGTTCTGTACCTCAAACACGTGGTCCGCGAGGGTGACCTTGTCATACTCGAGGAACCGGAGGCGCACCTGCATCCAGAGGCGCAGATGGTTCTGGCTCACCACATAGTAAAGATGATACGGAAGGGACTCAACGTGCTGATTACGACGCACAGTTTTTTCGTACAGAGCATACTGAGCCAATTCTTAATGAGCGGCAAGGACAACGCGGACACAAGCAAGAAACTCGGTTTTGACAGGGACGACTACCTGCTGGAGAATGAGGTGGCTCCCTATACCTTTGCAGTCTCAGACAAGGGCGGCAGCATCGCAAAACCCACAAAATTCTCCGCTGACAGCGGAATATCCCTAGATGAGTTCGTAAAAGTGATTGAAAAGATGCACCACAGGCGGATAATCATAGAACAGAACGCATCGTAAGTTTTCTACTTGTCATTTTCTTTGATCAATGACAAGTAGAAAAATATGCATTTAACATATCACAATAACAAAAGCTGATCACAGGTCAATTAGTTGAGTAATTTTCTACCTAGATGCAAAAAATAATCAAACGTGTTTTCAACATTTTGGGCACTTTCTCACATATCGTCGTGTTTATCATTTAGATTTACGTAAATTCGATCATAATGATGATCGGTGATCGCTATTGCTGTATCTGTATACATATTTACAAAATAGGGGTTGAATTGTTACTTTGCAAAAGTCATGTATTGAAAATACTTGTACTAGAAACAGACCGTTTGAGTGGAATTAAGTATAATTTTAAACTTACATTTTTTTATAAGGTGACTATGAATATATGTTCTATTTGACTATTGAAAATCCATACCAGAGTACTTGATGCAAAAGTATTTTTATGAGCAGTGACACAAAACGTATTTTTTTGTACCTCTATAATTCATATTGCAAGTGATATTATCCATACTGTATATACTGTCAACAACACTATACCTGCTACTAGTGGAGGTACTCTTTTATGGTTTTTAGACATCAGAACACATGATATCACCCCTCCTGCACAAAAAGCAGACATGATTAGATAATCAAGTAACAGCAACTGTGATACCATAAGAGGTATTACAAGTGAAGCTGCACCCATGACCAAAAACACATTAAAAATAACACTGCCAAAGATACCTGCCACACCTATACCTAGTGCACGTCTGCGCACAGCTGCCAATATGGCTGCAAGTTCTGGTAATGACGTTCCTATTGCAATTACCGTGGCACCGATCACATATTCGGAGATACCTATACGTTCGGCAACAATTATCGCATTATCTACAGTTAGAATCGATCCAATGTATAGCATGAGTGCACCTATTACAACAAAAAACAGCACTCGATATGGTGACTGTTGGTATGTCTTTATCTGAGACATTCTTTTTGGTGTAGTTGCAGATGGTGATGATGACGGTGATGACAGTGATGATGGTGACGGTGATGATGGTAATGACGTAAGTGTCTCTTCTTTATCATCTTCTTTATTACTACCATTACTATAACCTGCATTTTTATCAATTACAGTCTCCTGTTTACGACGCCCCTTTATTGTCATCCATAATATGATTAACATCATACACACGATCAACACAACACCATCTACAAAACTAACTGCACCATCAATACTAACTGCAAATGTTGCTATACATGCCCCAACTGTACCTACAACCGTAACACGATCTATGTGCAGATCTTCCTTTCTTCTTACAACAAACCCGCAACATACAAGCAACGCGCCCAATACAAGTCCAACATTTGCAACATTACTACCTACTACATTTCCTATAACAAGTTCACTTGTCCCATACACTGCTGCTGATATGGCAGCAGCTAACTCTGGCAACGAGGTGCCTGCAGCTATTATTGTAGCACCAATTACAGTTTCTGAGAGCCTCGCTCTTTGGGCAAGTTTGACTGCCCCTCGTATGAGAAAGTCTGCACCATACACGAGTATCACTATACCTATAGCGGCCATTAACAATTCTAGTAGCAATCTAATCTCTCCAATGATTATAGGTGCAATCTATTTTCATCTTGTGTTGTATGTGTTTTATATGTGGCGTCTTGTTACAACCCTCACACTCTTCTAACTTTTCTGTTTTGATACAATAACTTGGCATGATGTGTGTTCTGAAACATCGCAATGATATAAATTTTGGATTTTAATACTTTGTATTATATGATCACTTTTTGATATTATCCATTAACTGGGAAATTTCATTGATTAAAAATCACATACCTTTATTTCAAAATACAAATAAAATATCGTTCTGTGTTAATTTTTACATATATTGTGTTTATACAACTAAATGCATGGTATTGTAATGTGATATTATTATACATTATTTCTCTCACATAATCAGACTTTAATTATTACACATCATTGCTCTTTGTTCGTCTTGATTGTCGCATGGCCGCAATCATGCGTTCTTTTTTAGGTCTGATGATCAGTATGTAAATTGATGCAACCACATATACCGATAACAACACAATCTGTCCAATTACAGTCTCAAGTGTTGGGTATATTCCAGTCATTGTAGCCATGTTAATATCCAGGCGCGGTATAACTCCAATCATGTTTGTGTATGGTATATAGTCAAGTATCTGAAGCTCCCGTATAGCATTTCCCAAAAATGCAATAGATAGATACGCCCCGATGCCCATTGTAAGACCAAACAAGACGCGTAGTGGTAGTCGCTTGCCCATGAGTCGCATGATATAATATATTGCAAATAATGATCCCAACCCGATTATAAATCCAAGCCCTACATACATCTCCATATATTTAGCAAAACCAAACATTGCCTGATAAAACAGTACCGTCTCAAAACCTTCTCTATATACGGTAAAAAATGACAACATGACAAATACCATGACACTGCCAGTTGTGGTTGCTTGCCACACCTTTGCCTTTACAAACTCCATCCATTTTTTGTGCTCTATTTTATTGAGTATCCAAAAACTGACATAAAACAATACAGCAGTAGCTGATAATGCAGCAATTGCTTCAATAAGTTCGCGACTAGCTCCTGATATCTCTATTATATAAGATGCAACAAACCATGTTACAGCCGTAGCACCAATTGCAGCAATTACACCATAATGAACAAAAGGCTTGAATCTATTATTGCGCGAGGCCTCAAGATATGTCATAATAGCTCCGAGTATCAAGACTGCCTCCAAGCCTTCTCGAAATATTATTGCAAATGATGCAGTAAATGCAATCATTGGAGCAACTTGCCCTGTCCCAGTTACGAGTCGCTCAGACTCATCAAGATTACGGTCTATTTGTGTAACTAACGAACGTATTTCTTGTATTGGCGCTTTATGTTTTATCGCATTGCGAAGTTCAGCAAACAGATACTCTACTTCTAATGTGAAATCAGGTGCAATCGATCTCAATGGTATCTCAACGTATTCATAACTGTCCAGATATGCTGTACGTGCAGTCGTGTATGCCGAATCATATTCACCTGACTCATAATATAATATGGTCTCTTGTAGACTATCTCTGATAAAGTCAATCTCTGAACGAACAGCAGACTGTTCGGACTCTGTGGTGTCACCCATTGCTTTGAGATTATTTTTATCGTTTATGTCCTCTAGTGCCATATTTGATTGAGATATGGCAGAAGCAGCAGCTTGTGCACTGAGATGTTTTACAACAAGGGATTCACCATAATCTAGTTTTGGTAGTATGGTTTGATCAAGAAACTCTATTATCATATCTGAAGATCTTTTCTGTCTTATCATATCTCGTAATTCTTCTCTCATATCTATTTCTAATCCGTACATAAATTCGGCATCTATCTCTTCTAGTATCGGCTCTAAATACTCAAAGTTCTCCAAATATGCCTCTATTGCATACTCTTGTGCCGTTTGATAATCGCCATTATTCAATGACATGCGCATCTCTTCGTACAGTTTGTCAATATTGTCAAAATATACCATATGATCACGTACAGAAGTTATGTCTAATCCAAGCAAGTCACGTTGTATTGCACTGACAAGTGTTCCTACAGTCACAAAATTATCTTTTTCATTTACTGCAATAATCAATTCAGTAAAAAATGACTGTATTTCCAAATCGCGCATCACAGATAAGTTTGCGTCTTGTGAAAACATGTCTGATGCTTGTATAAACAATATACGTGATATCTCATATCCGGTATGGTTTTCTTGTGCATTGTTGTTGTCTGCATAAAGGTACTGTTCATCTGCAACGGTGAGAATGTAGACTATTGCTGTGTTTTTGTCTTTTGTAGTCTGTGTTTTATCGAATTGTTGTAGTTTATCTAATACTGTGGATATGGCATTGCGGCTCTGCTCTACGGAGACATCATGTATTGTAGTTTTGATATCAAATAATTCAAGGTGTATTTCATCTGCTGTACTATGATCTATATTGCGAAAGGACTCGAGTCCTAGTATAAATTGCTCTAATGCAAACTCTATGGCATATTCTGCATGATGTAGTGTGTCTTGTGCATCATCAAGTGATGTGTGTGCTACTTTTAGTCCTGCATGTACGGGGTAAAATGAGATGGGGGTGAAATGATTCTGATTGTTGTTATCATTATCCTTGCCATCTGCTGTGTTCTGTACTGTATCTGTTTGTGCAAAAACTACTATTGGCAATAAATTATCATCATAAGAAAAACCTGCAACAAGTACAACAAAAGTAAACAATACAAACGTTTTCATAAATCTCAAAGAACCATACATGCATCTAGACTCGATGATTTTTAAACATCTCAATGCCAATGTGTTTCTATCAGATCCATTTAAACCCGAATATTATTACAAAGTTTTAGATTTTTAGCATGTACTTGTCTTCTTTTTGATGAGGATGGATTTTAGCCTTTAATTTTGTGACGCTTTTCTCCAAAAATTTTAATTCAATTCTGTATAATGTCTTGTACTCTTTTGGAGCAAGGTAATTCACTTTGTAGAGCGCATTTCAAAAATCGTGTGAACCGAGATCTTTGGACATAATAATGAAACCATATACTTGTATTTGGTCACATTCCTGCCTGCATATTGAGTACCGTACATGCGATACATTTGGCTAGAAGTTATTTTTGAATGATCATATAAGTCATGGAGGTTGGTTCACACCAAAAATCTAATAGCTATGTGTCATTTGAGTTTACAAGAGAACTGGTGACGTAACCGTTCAACCCCCATATCTGCACCAGATATTAGGCGGCGAATATGTGCCTAAATTTGGGAAGAGGTTGAACGGTTACGAATAGTACATCTATAGATTTTTATAGTATGTTGGAGTCGCAGTTGTATGAATATTTCATTAACTAGACATCTACGCGTCAAGCAGATCTCTGATCCCTCTCAATCTCCAATCCCCCCCCCCCCCCCATCATTCTAACGCGCAACACCGCCTTTTTACAATAATAACCCCTCTTTTACTTGCCGGAATTATAATCACAATAGTTGCAGCCGTTCCGGCGGCTGACTGGGCCAGCGCCGGCCACGGTTATGCAGTCCCACCAATCCCCGACGACCTGAACAGGGCGTCCGTCACGTTCACCTCGCCCTCGGGCGGCGATCCTATCAGGGGGACCATAACACTCGAGCGCAATGCCGCCAAGCAGATGAAGTTCGCGGCCGAAATACGCGAGTGTATAGTGGACCTGGGCAACGTCGGCAATATCCCTCTCCGGTCGGCTAACATGTGCGGCAACGACGCGCACGCCAGCCTGGACCCCAACGACGCGGGGCGCGACTTTTCGCGCAACGTAATCTGGACGGACTCCAACAAGAACACCGTAGCATACTACTATATCCCGACGTACAAGACGATAACCATAGAGAAGGGCGAACAGCAAGCTCACGTCACGTGGCAGACGCACAACGACGGCACGTCGAACGTGCAGTCGTTCACGGTGGCGGTCACGCCCCTCTACGAGGGCCCCGTGTACGGACACCACTGGGTGGATCCGGACAGGCCGCCGGCCGGGACGTTCATGTCCCAGCACCACTGGAAGGCGCAGATAAACGCCCAGCCGGAGCTGATAATGGTGGCAGACAGCCCCACCGACGTCACGGAGGGCGGTGAACTGCGCGTAGTGGTGCGCGCCACCCCGACGGCGGACCCGGAGATTACGTTCAACTACCGCGTCACCGAACACAACAGCAACATTGTCCACAACAACAATGAGGGCGACAAGAGCGACCAACAAGTCGGCGGCGAACGAGGCGTACGCATCCTGACCCAAAACGACAACCAGGATGAGATCGACGGCACCGTCACGATAACGCTGCTCCCCGGCACCGGCTACACCGTGGGCACGCCTAATACAGTCACATTCACGGTGCGGGACAACGACCCAGGCCCATTGGGTAGTGGTGGCAACAGCCCTCCGACCCCGACTACAGTCTCAATTGGGCTGGCAGGCGGCAGCTCGGAGGGCGACCCCGTCTCATTTAGCATCGGCGCTTCCCCCCCGCCCCTGTTGCCTTTGCCAGTCAACGTCACCCTTTCGGGCGCCGGGAACGTGCTCAACGCATCTGATGTGGGCTGGCGCATCGTGGAGATCCCGCCGATCGGCTCGTATACATTGGAGGTTCCGACCATAAACGACGGCGTCATAGACGCCAACAATGTTACGCTCACGATAAACCCAGGCGCCGGCTACACGCTGGGACAATTTGCAAGCTGGACTGTGGACGTCCAGGACGCCGGGACGACGTCAAGCCTGATGCAGCCGCCCGTGTACGACAAGCTCACCCAGGCGCAGAATCTGACGACAGTCGCCATAGACCCAGCGCTGGTCGCCAACGTGACCGCGATGGCGTCCCAGGTGCAGCACGGCGCAGACCATGTGGACAGGTGGAACCGCGTTCTAGCTGCCTTTGGCGAGATTGACCACTCAAACCCGATGACCGCAGCAGAGGCACAAACCAATGCAGAAAAGTACAGCAGCCCACTATGGCCGCAGATTGTCGACGTGTTGACATTGCTAGAGGCGGCGGCAGTAGTAGAACAGGACGATCCGCAGACGCCGCCTGACACGCCGCCTGCCATAGACCCTGCTCTGATCAACAGCGTCAGGGAGCTGGCGGCACAGACGCAGCACGGCGACGCGCACGTGGACAGGTGGAACCGCGTTCTAGCTGCCTTTGGTGAGATTGACCACTCAAACCCGATGACCGCAGCAGAGGCACAAACCAATGCAGAAAAGTACAGCAGCCCGCTGTGGCCGCAGATTGCAAAAGTACTAACGCAGCTTGAGTCAAGGTAAGTATTAACCCCGTGCCTAGATTTTCGCCATTTGTGTGATTTTTTTTGCCCTATCTAATACAAATACTACAAGTTGGCATATTTGGTATTGAACGAACCGTCAAAATTAGCTAGTGTCATAACTCTGCCTAAAAGTAACTATTTTGCTTTTTAAAGTGCACATATAAGGTAAAAGATCATGCGCATTTTTCTGATATAATGATCTCGGCATTAAATATTCATATATTAACAATTGACAATAATAACGCGCAGTTGATTACAATACACAGATGGTCGATGAGAGTGGGTTTTTGCATTGTGGGCACGTAGGGCAATCTACCACACCTCTGTTCTGGCTATGTTTACAGGGAGCTCGTTTTGGTAGCTTTTTGCCCCTTTGGCTCCGCCTCTTGGCTTATTTTCTCCTGGCGTTTTGTCAGATTTATCACTAGCAGTGACTGCCTTGATGCTATTTTTCTTGGCCCTTGACTCTGTTGATCTTTTGATATTTTTTATTGTCCTTGGTCAATTCTTCATTCTGTGTCTTTAACGTGTTGACATCTTGTAGCATCTCAGACACGCCATTGGCCGTTATTTTTTTCTTTGAATTCGATGACTCTTGTAATGTCCTATCAATCGATTGTGCAACCACCACTTGCAACACTCGCAATCAGTTTTGAGACATGGCTTTTTTGCATGTTGTGTGTTTTTGTCACGAGGTTCAGAGCAGCACAACTATACTCCCTCCTGCAAATAATTGACACTTGCAATCCAGTCACACTGATCACTTAAATCCCGTTTTCTTGATGATCTAATACCGTTCCTGTCTATCATTTTATTCACACTTAATGATAGATGGAAGCGTTTTGATTTAACACCCCTTACTTTAAATTATTTGAGTGTTTGATCAAATTTTTTAAACCAAAATCATCATAGTATATAATCATAAGAATTTAAGTATACACTTCAAAAAGCAAAATAGTTACAAAAAGAATATAATTAAAGCCCTAAATTATGACGTAATTAAAAACAATTCTAAAAAATTAGCCCTATTTTTTTTGAATATATACTTGTAAAATTTTATCATTTTTGATATAAAATTACCATTGCAGAATTTTACAATAATATCGCATCATAAAGATCAAAAGGGACCATTGAACAAACCCAATCCAACACAGATCATCAATCCACCAAATGTTAACGATAACAAACCAACTGTCCATGCAATTACACTTTGCATTCGTTTCATGTGAGGAATAAAACCAAACATGACTGAAAGCGTACCTGTCAGAGCAACCATCCCAACAATAGAACCCATACAGAAAACAGAGACAAAGATCAAAGGTTCATACAAATCACTAATTAATAAAGTGCTAAATAATATGGCAAATACCCCGCTTCCCATCATGCCATGTATACTACCTACAAAACTTGCCATTGGTGCACGCCTGTACCATTTTTTACTGTTGTTTGTGGTGCTGGATGGATCGTGTTTGTGTTGGTGATGGTGATCATGTTGGTGATGGTGATCATGTTTGTTACTATCAGATACGTGTGAGTGTGAATACCATGTTCCATCATCATATGCATGAGAATGTACACGCGATTGTAGATCAAATAACATCAAAAACCTCTTACCACATATTGCAAACATACCTAGCCCAATCAACATTACACCGTTGACTACCTCAAATACCCCAAGTAGTTGTGGAGGTATATGCATTGAGAGTACAATAACAAGTCCCAATCCTACAAGTATGGTTGCTGCATGACCTGCACCCCAAAACAAACCATAACGCAGTCCTGCAAAAAATATATCCTTTCGATTAGCTTTATGCCCTCGACTCTGTGTTTGTGCAAATGTTGCCATTGCAACTGCATGATCTGGCTCTAGTGCATGTGCAAGGCCAACTATCATTCCTACACCAAGTAACAAGATCGGATTCTCAAACAATACCAATAGTTCTGAGAGTGGTAACATTTACACTTCAGCCTATCTTGTCGTCACGATTTGATTAACATGTGTATGTAATTTTATTGGATAATGTATCGCTATATCAAAATTAAATATTTTATAATTCTTGTATGTAATTTGAATTGTCGTACATTGTACATTTTTTGGTATGTGGACTATGAAATTTTGCTTTACTACTATTACCACCACCACACCACCACTGACAAATTTTGAGTAATCTTTTGGTGTTTGTACTTGTTTGTAATTGCCATCCTTTGAGTATTGTATATAATATGTACAATTTACCCATTGCAATCGCACATTATAAATATTTTTGATAATCATACGAATTGTAGTTTTAGTTATTATTCTTACACAACACAAAACAAATCTACTGTTTAACATTGTTTTAAATATTTGATTTTGGATTAATAAAAATGGATTTATTCTAACAAACGAGTCGACGTCGGCATTGTGATAATAATTATTATAATTTTTTATGTACATTTTACTCTATGTTTTTAATGTCATATTTTGTAAATAAACATTTCAAATATATATTTCGATGAATTTGTACATGATTTGATAATTGATGGAATCCTTTACATGTATTGACCTCTGAGAAAAATCATGACCATTAAAAATAAGAGTAATTGGCATGATAAATGCATTAATACTTTTATATGATATGTTAATTTTAATGCACATGTATGAATGATGATCATAATAATGATCATAACAATAAACATGGCAATAATAATGAATTAGCGCTATATATCACAGATGAAATATGTGCTCAACCCAAACGAATGAACCCTGACTTTAACATATATGATATGGAATTCAATGCTGTCTGCTCATCTATCTGTTCTGTATACCACCATTCAATCAACGTACCGGTCCATTGAGGTATGACCGGTTTGCCTGGCATACCGTAGGGTAATTTTGATCGATCTGCAAGCCATTTTATTATCTCAAACATGGATGCATCTGAGGCTTGTCCAGATGCCCATAGTAGCATATCTTGCATTATATATTCCGGTATTACAATTGGAAGTATTGGACCGTGTTCAAAACCTTGTATTGTAATTACATCTTGTGAACGTCCACGTATCTCAAATGTGACGTGCCATGATCCTGTCTCATCTGTACTCTGTGTGCTGTTTATGATGTTGCCGTTTCGTAACACTGTAAATTTTTCTGTTTGAGTGACAGCAGGAATCTCTACACTTGCAAATGTCTCAAACGGATAACTATTAGTCGTCTGTATTGTGACATCTGTACCATTTTCTGTAAATATGGGTCTGTATAACCATGCTCCTGATTCATATCTCATTGTATATGTCTGATTACCATCATTTCCTCTTTGTGCAGTTAATGGGTGGACTGATCTATCAGAAGGTGCAAAACAACTATAGTATGTGATTATATCTGCTGATATAGAGTCATCGGGATATAACTCAAATGATATCGTCTGTTTTGGTTTGATCTCACCTTGTATTATGGTATATGCAACATCTACGATATTCCCCTCGTATCCATGTACTATTGCCCAGATTACAGGATTGTATAATGTTGTATTACCTGAATTAATGGCAAATCCTGAGAGGTGTCCATCATCATGAATTATCAGAGTATCATCATATATGACATCAAGTGTTATATCTTTATACATGATACTTTTTGCCACATGAGCTGCAACTGTCCCTGATAGTTCATATCCGACAAGCGTCGCATTTGCAGATGCATCTGGAATCTTGATTAAAAATGGCAGTTCACTGTTTGCAGGTATGACATTGTATGGTACTATAATGTTATACTGTGTAGTTGTATCTTGTATGTATAGTTCTAGTGATGGTTTAATTGGAAATGTATGTGTGTTCTTTAAATTACCACCAACAGTATACATTCCATTGGCATCTACATATGTGACGATCTCATCTTTGAGCATTTTCAATCCTGAATTATCTGCATAGGATGTGTGCATTCCTATTAAAACAAATGACATGATAAATGTGGCTAGTAATACGCATAGTGTCCAATTTGTAATGTGTCTCATAAATGATTCAATAGTGTTTTGAGATGCCTTTGGATACATCATACTATACATACATCAGAGATCAATTTAGTAGTTGACACTAGTTGTGAATAGATGATGTATATAATAAATATACATATACTTAATGTCTTTTGTGCATGATATGTAACCATTCAACTCCCATGCCTGCGCCAAACATTAGTCGATGAATCTGTGCCTAAATTTTGGAAAGTGGTAAACGGTTACCGTTATAATTATCAGATTGTATAAAAATAGCAAACGCGAAGCCATTCAACCAAAAATCAAGCACAAGTCTCTGCTAATTGTCTGATGCAGACACGAGGGCCAAACAGCTACGCATATACCATGTTATACTGTAGGTATGGTTATTAATAAATTTTTCTTAATTAATAATAAATCGTAAAATAATACAATTTTTTAATAATAGTCATTTGAGGATATGTGGTGTCAATCAAATAGTATCAACTCAGGTCAAATCGGCAGTCACAAACGGTACCGGGACCTTACTGTGGGCGGCAAAATGAAAGATATATTAAATTAAGTGTGCGCTTAATTTAATCCTAAAACGAAAACGGTCCAAAGTAATCATAAATGGTGTGCGCGCATGACCGTGGCGCAGACTGTCAGGTGTAAAGCCTGCAATGGCACAGGCGTGGCAATGATGGCAGATGACAAGTACAGAGAGTCGTCCCAGAATGCGCTGCTGCGCAGTGAGGTGGCCTGGGCGTGGGGCGCAGTTGCAGTACATGAGCGGTTTTTAAAGAGTATCTCTGAGACGTCCCAAGACGTAATAACGGGACTGGTCAAAAAATTGGCCAAAAATGATGACGAGATTGCATAACAGTAGCAGATCATTGAGAGAATAGATAGTGAGTTGAGGGCAACCGTTCAACCCTCATACCTGCATCAGAAATTAGACGGTGAATCTGTGCCTAAATTTGAGGAGGGGTTGAACGGTTACCAGAGCAGGGCCGTATTGGCTCAGGATCGGCATCCACGCCTCTAATTTCTTTGGATCTTGGGATTCCCTTTTGGCAAGGTCAAACTGGTCAATGATGGACTGCGCGGGAACCATCTGCCTGCCCAGCTGGGTCTGGAGGACAAACTGTGGATCGATCGGCCCTATCGACGAATGCTTCCCCATCACTATCGTGTTTGCAGAGCATGCGATCATGGTCGCAGCAGACATTGCAGCCTGGGGAATAATTACGCGTATATCGTTGAATTTGGTCCGCATGTATGTAACTAACGCCTCTGCGGCCTCGATGGAGCCACCACCCCCCCCCCCCCCCCGGACTGTGAAGGATCAGGTCCAGACTCTCGCCTTTTAGCCCGTGAATCACTTCCATCAACCCCTGTATGTCCTCGTCTGTTATGGAAAGGACCTCCGGAGTGCCGATCGGTTTCCCAGTCTGGGTCCAAGCTGTGGCGTAAAGAATTGTGTTTCTACTTGTCAGCGAAAACAGCTGGGCTAGGTATTGTCTTCTGACCTCATCAAATGGAACTGGATTAGCCTTGGACTTTGTCTGCAGTTCGGATAAGATTTTCCCCCCAAGTCGGCATTAAATCCCCTGATCGGTAGAAGTACCTGCTGAACAGTATTCTGACGGTGTCGTGTTTTCAAGATATCGCCGCGATTGCTCAAGAAGCGCGTCGTATTTCCAGTACACCTTCACCACTTCGACCAATCCAGGTTGCTTTTTGGCTTGTCTTAGCAGCTTGTCGTATTCGGCTACCTTCTTGGACTTCATGTATCAATCAATAGCGGATTGTAGCATATAAGTAATTATGCAGAAACCGTAACCGTTCAACTCCTTCCAAAATTTAGGCACAAATTCACCGCCTAACGTCTGGCGCAGGTAACCGGGGGTTGAACGGTTACCTGAGTTGATACATCAAATACTACAAAAGAGTCTACGGTTCTCTTGCAAACGCGGTTGATCGGTGTTTATATGAACTTTTTATTTGAATTTGGTATTTGAGGTTGAAAAAGTGTACGTTTTTAGTACTTTTTTGTATGACTATGATGATAGTTTGGAATAAGGATAGTTAGAGTCAGTATCAAAAAGACAAACGAGGGTGGTTTATCTTGAAGAAATTAGATTGTACACCAAAAATGATAGTTTGATTTGGCATCAAAACACAAACAGATGTAGAGTGTTTGTGTATATGATGTGTAATGTACATAGTCTGGCAATTCAGGCAGAGGCACGTATGGATGCGTTTTGAATGAACGTTATCCAAGCATCACAACTATCTGCAAGATCAGAGTCTTTTACTGGTATAATGTCAATTCCAATTGCCTTGGCAGGCGTCATGTTGTTTTTGAGGCTTGTGTGTTTTCTAAAAAAGTTATGATATACTATGATCAGACGTAAGAGTCCGGGGTCCTCTGATTTTAGTCCACATACACACTTGAGTCTATCCTCAAATTCTCCATTGAGTCGTTCGTAGACGTTATTTTGATTAAAAAGATTCTGTATGTGTATATCACGTATGTGTACAAACATCGATCCAGCCCGTCTAAAGAATACTTTTCTGGCAGGCTTTATGAACTCCTGCAGTCCATCACTTACAAGTATGCGGGGTAGCCTACGCGTACGGGCAGCAGCCATTTGAAACAGGTTAGTGGGATCAGATCCCTTTTTCTTCTTGAGGATCTCGTGGGATAAAACAAATCGGCTTGCGCCATCAATCACACCAAACAAATATCTGGTCTGTTTACGTATTTTAAATTCTAGTTCGTCGACATGCCACTGAAACCATGCATCAAGACACAACAAACTTGAGAACCGTAGCATGATTCGCGAATACTCATCAGTCCACCTATGTATTGTAGATGGGTTTATGATGATCTCATCCATTGCAAGCTGCACACATACTTCTTCTGGAGACATTTTAGTTGCCATCATGGACAACGCTTTTGCTATTACGGATGCATCAAAATGCCGCCCCTTGAACCCTTCCATTCCAGAAAATGTACGTCCACATTTTTTGCACATGTATCGCCTCACAGATCTTTTTCTCTTACACTTGCGCTCTCCCCATCCTACCACATCTTTGGATCTGCATTTTGGATACTGACATCTCAATTTTTTGCGCCTAATCTGTATCCTTTTTCTACGCCCACACCACCACTCTTTGTCTAAGAGCTTGTATACCCCCACCACATGCTTGCATATCTTTTTTCCATTTTGATTGGCCTCACACTGACATCTCATTCCAAGTGAACTAAGAGACACCACATACAATAGACCTTGCACAGTTTGCGATGCGACTGTCCATTTAATCGAGCTTAGTGTAGTTATGGCACCTGCAATGCATGCAATCTGAATGCCTGCTTTCCTAATTGCATCAATCTGAGCCTTGGAGCGCCTCTGCTTGCCAGGCTTTGGGCTGTCATTTTCCAATGTTTTTGATCTTGATTGAGTAGTTTCGTCTACCACCTTTTCTTCCTGAACTGTTTTTTGTTTCATTGTACATATATCACCAATTGGATATATAAGCATTCGTGCGTAATCCGATGTCAGAGACGTTATAACGTTGTACTGAGAACAACAAACATGACTAAATGGGCTGCCAATGCCACTGAATTCCAAGTATCCATAACCCACAACGTGAAAAGAGGTACCAGTTACTCGTACATTCCAAAGCCAGTCCTTGCCAAACTTGGTAACCCAGAGGGTTTGAAGTTTATCATACGTGGCGACAAAATACTAGTTACGTGTCCGGATTGACTACAACGGTTCAAATCTGTATTAATTGCCACCAACCGCGTTTGCAGGAGAACCGAGTCTACAAAGCCTTAAATTTTAGACACATGTACAAATCATAATTGAATTTTTCACCAATTATTGCATTTACAACAACTGTGCTAATATCTGCTGTAGTTATATCTGCTGCAACCATACATAATACCCCTGCACATGCACTGTCCCCACTTGACATTGATTCAGATAAACTACTCAGTGTCACGTTCATTGACCTGGGTACAAAGGGTGAATCTACTCTGATCGTTTTGCCAAATGAGTCTGTAATATTGATGGATGGTGGTATGCCATCAGCATACAACAATATCAAAGATGTATTGAATAGTTTTGGAATCACAACGATACATCTACTTGTCGCCACTCATGCGGACCAGGACCATGTAGCAGGACTAAACAAGTTACTGGAAAGTTCAGAGTTTAATGTAAATCAGGTAATGATAAGTCCAGTGACAAAGGACACAAAGACATATCAAAGATTCTTACAATATACGACAGATAATCGCATAATAGGATATGCTGGTGACAAAATTACACTCGATGAGAATGTCAGCATAAAGATACTCAGTCCTCCATCTGAGTATCGACTAGCAAAAGACACAAATGCAGGTTTAGAGAATACAAATTCCATAATTACACTCTTAGAGTATGGCAACGTAGAGTTTCTATTCACTAGTGATGCGACGTATGTGACAGAGAATTGGCTGATAAACAATGTACCAAAAGATGAACTAGATATAGATATAATGAGTGCACCGCACCACGGATCCAAACACAGCAGCACTGCGGGATTCATCTCTGCCACATCTCCCGAAATTGTGGTATATTCTGCCAATGTAGGAAATCAATATGGACATCCACATTTAGATGCTACAAATAGATACGAGTCACGTGGGATACTTGGGCTGCATACTGGTCTGAGAGGTGATGTGTTGATTCAAACAGATGGCATAGGATGTTCTTTGTTGCTTTATGCTGTATCGGAGATGCCGTGTTTTGATGGTATAGTTATGGTATCTGAATCTGTTGCATCAACACCAAATGTGATTGCAAACAAACCAATATCAGATACTACTGGTGCAGATGCCAACATACAAAATGATTATGAAAAGGATGAATTATTGCAGTATGTAAGTAATATACGCTCATTGCTAAATGATGCAAAAATTGCATATGTTGATAACTCTGATGCAAATGCGGCACTCAGATACGTAAAAATTGCGTACAATGACAACTATAATTTTTTGACCAATCCACTTGCTGATGCTGGTGAGTATAAACTGATGCAAGAGGTCAAAGTTATGTTAAATACAGAGCTTGTAGAGATGATCACAAGTGGAGCATCAAAACAATCCGTAAGTGATCAAATTGATACAATACTGATAAAGATGGATGCAGTAGAGGCAGTCGTACCGGAGTTTGGTGCGCTAGTTGTAGTATTTGTATCTGCACTAGTTGTTATTGTGATTGTCATGCGTATATTTTACAACTCACACAAAATACCATTATATCAAAAGTGAGATACCACTCAACTTAATTTCTATCAGACGTTATGTGATAAACTTGTGTCTAAATTTTAAAACGGATTGAACAGTTACTACAAGTTTACAAAAAAAAAGTGAGAATAGAGAAAAAGAGGCAAAAAATGTAACCAAACTATGACTATATGATTATTTAAAAACAACTGCTAGCCAAACGCATCGCATATATGATACTTGATATAAAGACAGGAATATAACTAAATACAAGTATATGATTTTATTATTGCACTCAAAGAGCTTGGTTCACACACACAAAAAAAGGAGAACCATATATGGAATCTACTTGCAGAAAAAACCAAAGTTCAAAAAACACAATGACACATATCCCAAAGAACAAAATATCAACAACTAACCTAAACACATACAGTATATACAAAGACTAAGAAATTAATCTAAAACCATGTTTATGGTAATTGAAGATCCATGAGGCTACAGTCGCATATGCCAACTCTAAACATGACTCCATGTTTGTTGTTGTGCATAGAGTACTCGTACGATAAAAATCTAGATGCTGCGATATTGATACTCAAATAATAATTAATGTAATTTCTTAGAGCAAATAAATCTCATCACTAGAATTGTTCATAATGAATGAATTTGTTGGAGATACAGATAAACAACTAGCACAAGTATTGCTACACAGATGATAGACACTCTATGATAAATTCGAGGCCACAACACAAAAAAATGATATCATAATATGTAATTTAATAACAAGACAAATATATCAAATAATACATGGAAAACTACATCTGATCGGTAGCAAATTTAAAGGCAAAAATATAATGGCAAATATAAAACGTATAGTATTATATGTATTAGTAAATCTATATTAATTTAAATGAAAATATGAAAATTCTACTAGTCAACACAACTCAAAAATGTACATGACGTAATTTATCCAATTTAGGGTTTTTTATATAATCAATTATATTTTGGCAAAATTTGTAGGTTTGAATACTTGATTAACTGAATTACACAACACGTTAATATATTCGATACTTTTAATAATATGTACTTTGTAACTATGTCATAATGATTATTACGCGCCACCCACTCAACTGTATACACTCACTCGGGGGGGGGGGGGGGGGGGCAGGCAGGCAGGCAGTAATAGATCACGCACCAAACGTCGCGTTTTATTACCTATCATACTAGCCATACTAACAGTAACAGCAATCTCACTTTTACCATCTGATCAGCAAGCCTACGCCCAGACAATAGTTGCAGTGCCTGCTGACTGGGATTATACACCCAATGGCCTGGCAGCCGGGGACACGTTCAGACTACTGTTCTCACCATCCGAGGGCCATTCATTTACGGATACAAAGATACAGGACCTGATTGAATCATCCAACATCTTTACGTACGGCAAGTCGACGTACTATCGTATAACCGATGATCCTACTGTTGAGTGTTATGGCTATTATGGCCAGATGGTCGGCTCAGATGTCTATTGGGATATTGTTAAAAGGAACAATAACGGTGAGGGAACTGACATAAATCGAAACGGCGTGGATTATTGTTATCATATGTATAAACGGACGGTAAACGTTGCAAACTCAGAGCCCTCTGCGATGCGCGAGTTCTCAGAGTATTTTCGTGTACTGCATTTCGGTCACTCTGATCGCGACAGCGTCAGGAGTAACACTTACACTCAAGAAGGAGTAGACGTACCGATATACTGGCTTGGTAGCAATAGCAAGATAGCTGACAACTATAATGACTTTTACGCAGGAGACACACCTGGCGAGTCAAGTGAAAGCCGCAACGAGCACGGCAAGTATACGCAGGCCGTTAGATACTCTTATGGCATATCTCCAATATTCAGAGTCACCGCGGAGGATGTGCCTGCTTATGTCATACCGACTGTTACACTATCTCCATCCCGGGCTCTGGAGCAGATTGAGGGTGGACAGACTAGAACTTACATACATCTATCTAATCCCTCACCCGTTGATATAACGGTTAGAGCTTTTGCTGTTGACTCTGGTGACTTTGTAATGTCAGTGTTTAGGCCTCATCTAAGCCCTGCTGTTTTCGAGAATTCACTTAATGCCGGTGATGTGCGAGGTAATAGAATGCAACTTATCACAGATGATGACAATGTCCATGAACCAGACGGCACTATAACGTACACTCTACTTCCCGGGGATGGTTACATCGTAGGTGAGCCGTCGACTGTCACATTTACCATTCGAGACAACGACCCGGACCCCAACCCACCTCCACCTCCACCACCACCTCCTCCCTGCACCACAGACAAACCATGCGTCACACTGGACACATCTGGCTCTTATTTTGAGGGCCGCAAGGTGTCGATACCCATACACGTGGACCCACCGCACATCTCAGGTACTGCGCTGCAAGTAATGTTCGAGACTAGAGACAGTGGCCATATACTTGAAGCATCCGACAATACGATGCACATATTCGGTGTGCACGGCAGAGTCGACTACTTTCAGTCTGAGACGGTAAGGGATTGCAACCCCTCTGGTCAGAATTGGATAGAGTTTAGACTAAAACCCAGTAAAGACTACCAGATACGAGACGGCGATGAAAACTGGCAGAGGATGACACTGATTGAACACAAACCGCACCCTGACGGCCCCGTCTTGTGGCTTGACAAGAGCGTCATTGATAGCCAACTACCAGTGACAGAGGGCGACACAGTCGACCTTACTGGACTGATCAAATCAGAGTACTTGGCTTGTTCTGACATCCGTCCCGTATTACACCTGTCCGTCAATGGAGGCGTTTCGACTGATACTTCATTTACTGTTGCCCATAGCAGTGAAGCACTGATTGCACAGGGCAAAAATCAGAATCCCAGCGCCGACATCGTCACAAAGAGCAACAGCAACGACGACAACCCTGCTGGCTCCATCACAATTACACTGCAATCGGGCACCGGCTACCAGGTCGGCTCTGCAAACACCGTGACGATCTCAGTGGCAGACAGCCCCCATGTCAATAACTCCCCGCCACCACCACCCGAGGTATCAATTGGTATATCAGGCGGTGGTTCAGAGGGTGACCACGTCTCCTTTGGCATCAACGCGTCCCCCGCACCCCAGTCTCCTTTGCCAGTCAACGTCACCCTTTCGGGCGCCGGCGGGATTCTGAACGCCTCTGATGTGGGCTGGCGCATCGTGGAGATTCCACCGATCGGCTCGTATACGCTGGAGGTCCCGACCATAGATGACGGCGTCAAAGACGTCAACAATGTTACACTCACGATAAACCCCGGCGCCGGCTACACGCTGGGACAATTTACAAGCTGGACTGTGGACGTCCAGGACGCCGGGACGACGTCAAGTCTGATGCAGCCGCCGCCCGTGTACAACAAACTCACACAGGCGCAGAATCTGACGGTAGTCGCCATAGACCCAGCGCTGGTCGCCAACGTGACTGCGATGGCCAACCAGACGCAGCACGGCGACGCGCATGTGGAGAGGTGGAACCGTGTACTGGCCGCGTTTGGGTACACCACGCACGACAACCCGACGACTGCAGCAGAGGCCCGCGACAACGCCGAGAAATACAGTAGTCCGCTGTGGCCCCTGATTGCCGACGTGCTGACATTACTAGAGGCAGCAGCAGAACAAGACGGGCCGCAGACGCCACCGGACGTACCGACTGAGCCAGACGTGCCGCCTGCCATAGACCCTGCGCTGATCAACAGCGTCAGGGAGCTGGCGGCCCAGACACAGCACGGCGATGCGCACGTGGACAGATGGAACCGCGTCCTAGCTGCCTTTGGTGAGATTACCCATGACAACCCGATGACCGCAGCAGAGGCCCGCACCAACGCCGAGAAATACAGTAGCCCACTATGGCCGCAGATTGCAGACGCGCTAGCGGCGCGCGAATAGCAGCAGTAGCAGCTCGGAGGCGAATTAACTGCCCGCATCGGGTCAAAGTGAACTAGTGTGTGTAATTCCCGACTTGTCGCAAGCGCTGGATAATGGAGACTGGATTAGTGATAGAAAATATGACTCCAAAAACAACTAACAACGCCTTGCAAGTCTGATTACTGTTGATATTTTTTTAAAATATTGTTGTATGGCTTGTAAACAATGGCAAGGTACGAAAATTACGACGGACTTGCAGGTGGAAAACTATTCACAATAAATTATTTATGGATTCAATTGTCGGATTGATCAGAAGATTGCTTTGATGGGAATTAAAACATAATAGTTACTTGCCATCATAAATGTGTCGCACCGTATAATTAAAAATAAGATCATTAAAATTTAGCACATTGCGAACTACTGGTTTGCATATTGAGTATCATACATGCGATGTATTTGGTTAGGAATTATTTTTGAATGATCATATCAATTATAGAGCTTGGTTTACAATTCAAATCATACCTTGCAGATGTCTGGTGTATCTCTCAGTTCGTTTGTTGTTTTATGAGAGTATTGTGTTGACCGAACACAATACAATTTTTATACCTCACTAAAACATACTAACGCAGTTGTCATCTAAATTCAATACTGAATCTACCTCACTATCAACAGATGCGCAGTCGTTACAAAAACAACAGAGTAGGCGTGTTCGTATAGGTATCGATGTAGGCGGCACATTTACAAAAGCAGTTGCAATTGACTCTACAAATGACTCAATAATATCTACTGCAACTGTTCCTACAACACATGATACCAAACGTGGGGTATCCGATGGCATACTAGATGCATTCACCAAAGTCACGACTATGCGTGACTCACAGATTGCACTTGATGACATTGACTTTGTATCGCATAGTACAACTCAGGCCATAAATGCACTGTTGGAAAGTGATACGTACCCAGTAGGTATTATAGCTATGGGAGTAGGCCCTACGAAAAAAGATGTCATAAAGAGGACCCGTCTTGATGGTAATAGTATACTGCATAAAGGGCAACATGCAGATGACTTTACAGTTCACAAGGGATTAAAGTTTACAAATTATGAGTTTTTAGATACATCACATTTAATAACAGAAAAAGAGGTATCTGATGTCATAAATCGTATGCAAAATGCAGGTGTCAAATGTCTAGTTGCAACTGAGATGTATGGTGTAGATGACCCATCTAATGAAGAGTTTGTTGCAAAACAGTCTGCTGTTGCTGGATTGCCCTGTACATCCTCACACGAAGTGTCAGGTACATATGGTCTTGAGATAAGAACGCTTACAGCAGCAGTCAATGCAAGTATAATGCCAAAGACGATTCAAGTAGCAAACTTTGTTGAGAGTACAATGTCTCAGGCAGGAGTAAAGTCACCTCTTTTGATAATGCGCGGAGATGGTGGTGTTACGAGCATGGATACATTTCGCTCAAAACCCATATTGACTGTTCTATCAGGGCCTGCTGCTAGTGTTGCAGGTGCACTATTGTACTTGCGTATTACAAATGGAATATTCATAGAAGTTGGAGGTACGTCAACTAACATATGTATCATAAAAGATGGCAAGCCGACAATAAGATATGCTACAATTCGTGATCATCCTACATGTATTCGATCTATGGATGTCCGTATAATTGGTGTTGCAGGTGGCAGTATGGTTGCAATCCACAAAAAAAAGGTACATCGCGTAGGACCCCGGAGCGCACATATTGCAGGATTAACATACTCTTGTTTTGCTGATGCATCAGATATAGAGAGCGGCGAGATAGTCTTAATGAGTCCAAAGCAAGGCGATGCGGCAGAGTATGCTGCAATCAAATGCAAAGATGGTAAAATGTATGCGATAACAAACACATGCGCTGCAAACGCACTAGATAGAATAGAGAGTGGAGATTACTCTAAATGCCAAGATATTACAGCAGCAAAGACTGCCATGCGCAAACTAGGTGATGCGATTGGTGGCGTCTCGTACTCTGAGGTTGCAATGTCTATAATACTGACTTCCATATATGATATCACAAATACAGTAAGTCGCATATTAAAAGAGTACAAAATGAATGCATCCACAACAAAGATAATTGGTGGCGGTGGGGGTGCATCAGTACTAGTACCTGAAGTTGCAAAACATATGGGCATAGAATACGAACGTGCACCTCATGCAGAAGTAATATCTTCAATTGGAGTCGCATCATCCATGCTACAAGATGAGATTGAGGTTGCAATGGTAGACCCAACACCTGAATCAATATCTGCTGCTCACAAGAATGCTCGTCTGCAACTAGTAGACAAGGGAGCTGTACCTGAGTCAATACGCATCGACAGTTCGTATATGCCTGATAAAGGGTTGCTACGCATAACTGCAATTGGAAGCGTTGCAATGGATGCTCATGCGACACAAAATGTCACATATGACAACTCTAATTTACGTGCAACATTTGATCTTGATGAGGCATTGAATCGTGCATCTGAGATAACAAATATGGATAAAAATCTAATAAATCTAGAGTTTGAATCAGATCATTACATGATACTAGTAGGGCACAAAACAAAGAGGCGGCACATGTTTAGCAAAAAGAACAAACATAGAATACTTGTTTTGGATAGATTTGGTCAAGCAAAACTAGATGTTGCAGATGGAATTGTATTTCAAGGAGGCAGACTGAACATCATCGAAGAATTAGATGCATATTTAGAGTCTAGACATACAGCAGTAGCCCCTCAGGTATATCTGATTGATGATACTCGTATGCTTGATTTTTCTGGCTTGACATCATCATCGCACATTCTAAATGCAGTACAAGATGAGATGGAGGATAATACAAAGGTAGCAGTTATTGTAGAATTATGATTAGATTATACTTTTTTGATTATTTTGCTTTGTTATGATTATTTGGACTAGCTGATTATATTTTGGTAATTTTTTAGCGTAGATGGTTTTTATTAATAATTTTGCATCCTTTATGAATATATTATGTTTTTTCTTTATTATTTTTTTGTACTTGTGTAATCAATATCTCGACTGTTTCAAGTGGGTCATCTACTTTGTTGCGTCGAATTGATAACAATGTTGGTTTTTCAAAATCTTCTGTACAATCTGGGCATGCATATACTAGTACACGATGCTCATTTGGCGCCTTTGGATTTGAGAGTCTAGGATAATACACTAGTCTTGCACCGCAATCAACACAATACCTGTTTGCTCTTCTAGTTCTTGGCATATCACTTGTTGTATAATGGTAAAATTAGTATTTACCTAAATTGCTTGATATTTGCCAATCTGCATCTGATAAGCATTTAATTCACAAACACCCAATTCACAAATGCACATCTAGCACACAACATCTATAGCAATGAGCATAAATCAATGTACGCCAATTTTATACGATTTTATGCCTGAAAAGATATATGTAAAAATATTATATTTTGAAAACGTTACATTGTTTTTAATATGAATAGAAACGTTTCAAATGTGCATTGTAATAAGCATAGTATGTGTATCATGCCCAAGAAATTAGTAGTTGTTAGTTTGTAATTGACAAATATGCCGCGTTACCACAAAAAATTTTGTGGTACTCTTAGACGTGCCTATTTTTAGGAAGGTTTTAAATGATTAAATTATTTACTAGGGTATGGATTTGCTTGGGCAATTGTTGTACATAATAAGAAAAATTGAAAAAGACAGTCGTATAGTACGCAGATTCTGCATGTTAATTTTATTTTTTAGTTTGGGTACATTTAGTGATACTGAACGAAAACACAACTGCGATAGAAGAACAGTTGCAATGTGGTAGCACAGATTAAAGGCTGCAAGAAAGACACCAAAAGGTATCTGAGATGTATTAACAGATAGGCCTAGGTCAGGATGTCTGATAAAAGTTGACAGAGATATACTTGATAAAGTAAGACAATGGTGTGATGGTAAATGTATTGAATCTATTGAAATATCTGATAAGATATTTGAGTTGTCCGGTACGAGGCCAAGTATAACACAAGTTCAAAGATACGTGAGACAGTGGAGGTGCTCAAAGAAAAAGACAGAATTAATTGAGAACAATTGTGCCAAGATGACAACTGTTCGAGTCTAAATATGTAGACTCTTTAAAACGCTAGAAAAGTTTGGCAAAAAGGATATACAATAGTGACAATGGATGAATCACACATTCGAGATTCTGAGAGGTCACATAAGTTTTGGTCAAAAGTGGGAGTGCACATATACTCGTTTTAGAGTGGGAATTATCATAGATTCTATATGATGTGTTCAATAACACCAACTGGAAAATTATTCTATAATTCTTGTAACACTGCAAACACAACCACCCTCATTTTTGGAGCATGTTGATCGTATGTACCAAAAAATTGGAAATGTGGTGCTTGCTTGACAGAGCATTATATCACACCTCAAAAAAGACAACGAAATATTTCAAAAACCACCCGGACATTATGTTAATGGTATATAGTAGAGCATCCATACCTGAATCCTGTTGAGTAACTGTGATGTGGATGTGCTCAAGGCATCAATCAACAACTCAAATATGTGCAATTGTCAATGCACACAAAAAAACAGCATTCAAATTTATCAACGAACACATATTTGATTATAATTTTACCAAATTCTGGAAATAAAGACTGCCCAAAGGGGTAATGCGTCCAATTGTCAGATTGGAAGGTGAACTGAGTTCTAAAGTAAAGGAATGCAACATAACCATCCCGATAGCAACAACAACAACAACAACGAAATATTATTTTAATCAATACACCTTTACTAGAAAAGCAGCAGAAATGGTATATGTATGCCATACTCAATCTGTCAGAAACACTGCTCAAATAAAGGCTCTATAAAATAACGTGGAAATTTCTGAGACTATGTAAATCTCGTCGTGCAAACTGCGACTCCCTTATTATTTATATTCAATAATATTTATTCAAAAAAAAATATTTAATTTGAATATTTGTTTGTTTTATTTTGTTTAAAATAATTCGTATTATGGATTGACTTTATACCATTGGGTACAAGTTTTATACTAACTAGAATGCAAAAAGCCATTGAAAGTAGAGCGGTTGCAAGAGCTATATCTGTTAAAGATTGTATGATTGTATACAAGGGGATGCATATAATAAATAATATAACAAGTATGGGGGCAAATATAGGGTTAAATTTCAAATCTTTAGTATATCGTGTCATATAGATGTAGAAGGAAATTCCTAAAATAAATGGAAATACATGCATGGTGTCAAAATCCCACGCCAATACAACACATACACTTGCTAAACCAAGCAAACCTAGTACAAGAAAATCATAAAAAAGAGTCATGGTAAAAGCGCCTCAATTATATCAAAATTGTCCATAATTAAGCCAATTAAATAACCACCAAAACCGCCACCAAACATCTGTGCAGCAGCACGTAATGCTTTTGCTAATGCACTGGTATGGGCGCGTTCGGCCAACCTGCCTAATTCTTCGGCCAACCCCTCTAACTTTCCCTTTTCGTATTCACCTATATTATCCATTTTAGCAATGTTTAACATTGATGTTTTTATGTTATTTATTTCTGTTGAAATATCAACCATATATCTAATAAAATCACAATATATTTAAATTTTACAAATCCCGCAAGGTTGGAGCGTAATTGACCTTTGGCCTGCCTATGACCCTTCTGTGAATTTACTCGGTTTATTGCACATTCAATCTACTGAAGACTAAAATCTATCTATAGTAGTAGTGATTATGCAGAAACCCCTTCAAATTAACTGTCGACTAGTCGGAATGCTCACAGCAACTCATCTAATAAGTTACATAGGACAATGACATAATATTAACACCAATATCAAAAACTAACTATATACTTGGCAAATTCAGAATTTTACAAAAAATATATGCAACTATAAAATACACTAGATGGTATTAACGTACCATAGATAAATCTCTCATCATTTACGTTTCTTGCGATGTTAAGTGTGTGACCTAAATGTGGATATATATTAAATATTTAGATAAATTTTTATAAATGATTATTAAATAATTTTAAAACTGACTGTTCAAAAATATTTAATATAATCTTTCAAATATAAAAAATAATATGCATTGATAAAATATTGATTATGCATAAGGTCTAATGCACATTTGAAACATTTCTATTCATATTAAAAACAGATGTAACGTTTTTAAAATACAATATTTTTACATATGATCTTTTCAGGCATAAAATCGTATAAAATTGGTGTACATGGACTTGTGCTCATCGCTATAGGTGATTGTAAAATCACCAAACTTGGATTTACATCACTTACATTGATATCTAGAACTCGGATGATTTAGTGACCTTTGATTGCATTTTGGACAAACTCGCCTTCCTGCCCATCTTTTCTTGATAAAAAATACCTTGTTTTTTGTCAAATTATTTGCTAAAATTTTTGGATGATTATTAGACACTATCTAGGTGTGAAATTATTTATCAATATGTATTTTTTCAAAGATAAACGTACTGCCTTTTTTATAATGGTGAAACAACTTGCCGCAAATGTCATAAATACGATTAAAATGCATATTGACAAAACTATGAAATTGCTAGTCCAAACAAGAAAAGCATCAAAACAAAATATCACTACCAATGCAAAAATGCGAACTTGTTTTTCTTAGTTCTGACCACTCTTCAGATCCATTTTATGTTGTCATATACTCCAATAGATTTGTCGAGATTTACAGCATGTCCTCCAGCGGCATCTAGCTCCTCAGACACCCCCCATAGATTCTCCAAGTATCTGTATTATTGCCCCTCAATTTCCTTTATCCAACAGTGGTTCTTTTCACATTCACAAATTCCATGCATTTTTGATAAAAACACCACATTGGTCATATATTTCATCTGCAAACAAAATAAAGTCATTATCGAATGTCAACAATTCAACATTCTGACCTTGGGCCAGCTTTGCGGCAGTAGCTAAAATTTTCAAGTCGGCGCCGTTTGGAGGTCCATTTTTTACCGTGGTTTTTTTAATTGTCGCCCATCTTTTCTTTTTTTGGTCTTGTGCGGGGTCGCTCCAAATTGTTGCATACGTGTTTCTAACTTTCCACAAAAGCGAGGGATGTAACAGTTCAACCCCTATTTTGTAAGTAGGCATACAGATACAGCAATAGCGATCACCGATCATTATTGTGATCGAATTTACGTAAATCTAAATGATAAACACGATGATATGTGAGAAAGTGCCCAAAATGTTGAAAACACGTTTGATTATTTTTTGCATCTAGGCAGGAAATTACTCAGCTAATTGATCTGTGGTCAGCTTTTGACATTGCGGGGTGTTAAATACATAGTTTTTTACTTACCATTGATACCAAAATGGTAAGTAGAAAACTTAATGATATTGTATTGCAAAAACAGTATTTAGACTATTTTAATCACAATAATGAAAATTTACATAATTGTGTACAGTGTGTGCTCAAACACAGTTGTGCGGTGAGTAGCAAAATCATCAGAGGTGGTGTGTTGCAATGATCTCAGAGATGACCACACTGCGCAAAGAAATTCATACATTGCACTCACAGTTGGATTCTGCAAATGATACGATACGCAACAATTCTGCTGAATTAGAGAAGAGTCATCTAGAGACGGCTACTGCGCGAGCAGAGATTGCGGTATTAGAAGAGAAATACTCCAAAATGTCTGCCAAAAACAAGCAGCTTGAGGATACAATAAAGCAACAGCAACAGCAACACAATTGCAGTCAGGAATGCATAGTTTTGAGAGAAGAGAATGTACAACTAAAACAACAACTCCAACAAAAAACCAGACAACACCACCGTGTTGATAATGCCCACACACCTCCCTCTGCAGGAAGCGACTCACAAAATAAACTCAAAAATTACAGACGCGAACATGCAGAACGCTGTTACTTGGAATATGGAATAGTTATGGAAGCCATTACTAATTCTGACAATTATGTACTCGAAAATGTAATTGCACATGAAACCAACGACAAAGCGGTTAGAAAAGGAGTCAGTCTAATCCTGTATGGGTTAGAAGATAAGACAAAAGGAAAAAAATGGAATGAAGGTGAGGGAGAGGAGAAAACAACCATATATGATATGGACGTCACAGAGGAAATTGACTATACAGTAGACAAATGCCCCGAATGTGGTGCAGATGTAGATGTTAAACACGAATGCAAGATGGTAATAGACACTCCAAAAATAGTCAAAGCCACAAAAAAACGGATTAAATCATCAAAAGGCAAGTGCAAAAACAACCACAAAATAAACACCATGCCCAAAGGATATACCAAAGGCTCAATGTTTGGCCCCAATCTCATGACCATGATCGTATTCATGTTCTTTACAACACTCAGTCTAAACTCCATATCACACATGCTAACGCTAGTCGGCGTTCCAAAGGTCTCAAAGGTGACCATAATGAACGCTCTTACAGCAGTAGCAAGAGAAAAGTTTGCAGCAACTGCAAAACAGATCTCAAAAAATCTTGCAAAAACAAGATATTTGATGGGTGATGAAACGCCAGTCAAAATAGGCATAAAACGTGGCTATGCGTGGGTGTTCATAGGCGAATATGGCATCAGTTTTGTCATTACTCGCTCACGTGGTGCGGCTGTATTAGATATACACTGTCCGTTATTTGACATTCCAATCGTGGTGGATGGATACGCCGCATACAACAAATTCAAAACCAAACAGCGCTGCTGGGCGCATGTTTTGCGCGATGCCGAACTGCTGGCAGCCATGCAAGGCGGCAATCTCGTAGAATTACACCAAAAACTCCAACACATATTTCACGAGGCCAAACAGCTACCCCCAGACACCACAGATCAACAACTGCAAGACAACTGGATAGATCCCGTCATGGCAATTGCAGGCACATATACAGAACTGGGATACTCGTTTGGTGGTAAACTACTCAATGCGGCGCCAGACCTGTTTACATTTGTCAAATATCCGGGCATGCCACCTACCAACAACAAATCCGAACGAACACTTCGACGCGTCGTGATTCACAAAAAGATTCGTCAGATGTTTCGCATGGCCTCGTTTCGTACAACAGGAATGGAGGTTTATGGTATATTGATGTCATGTATGATGACGTGGTATGATCAGGACAAGGATCTTGTAAAGAACATCTATGACACCATCATGGCAAGCTAAATCATTCACCAAACTTCATCGCATAGCGGTAGATGTGTGTTGAGGTGTACAGGTAGGGGGTTTAACTGTTACGCGAGGGATCGTCAGGACACATATATTTTGGAGCCAGTTCGCCATATTTCACGAATGACATTTGATCCAGTTTGAGCATGACAGAGGCCGGAAATGAGTGTTTTGCGGCTGTATCGGACAACACGTCCCGCATGTTTCTTACAGTCTCGTGATCCACAGTTTTTGTGACACAAATGGAACCATCTAGAAGTTTCGGGGCGATGTATCGAGTCACGTGGTAAGATTTTGATAGTTTGATGGGAATTTTACTGCCAGATTTTATGACACTGTGGTTAATAGAGTAACAAAGACAGACGTTCGTGTCCAGCACAGTTAAGACGGAATTTCTATCGCTTCCAGGGCCTTTGACAAGCGTAATGCCTCATCCTCCTCTAATATTTCATCCAGCGATCTTTCCATTGGATCATGTGCAATATTTCTTCTTTTACAATATTGAACCAAATAGTTGTAAAGATCTTGAATCTCAACAAACCCCGGATGGAGATAGTCCGGATTGTTCGAGGGTAAAACCGCATTCCTTGCAAGATCTTTGCATTTCTGTATGATCTCCTTGGACAGGTTAAACACTACCCTATTTTGGACCGCATCCTTTGTCTGCATTTCTGCGAAAATCCTGCTGAGCATTTCCAAGATTCCCAAGACAAATGTCACTTGACTACCTGCTGTTTTTGCATAACTGTGTTTTATTGGGTGTATGACCCTGGCCAACTCCTCCTTTACCTCTAATTTGAGCCTCTGTGAATCATGATGTTGTTTGAGGGCAAATTGCGCATATGCCAAATCAAGTAATTTTTCTGGCGACTGTGAATTGAGATCCTCTGCCTTGCTGGCTACTGATTCGATCAGATCCGGTTTGATGTTTCGGCTCATCTTTTGCAGTGTATCTTGTCCATTGTCGGTGATATGATATGAATAATAGTGCCTGTCGGGCAAGTACGCGTTCTGGGAAAGTTTCTGTGTTATTAGCAACGGATAGCATACAGTATCCAAGTCAAGACCGTCAGAGTAGGGACCATAATGATGTTTTATAAAATCATATTCGTCAAGTTTTAGTTCATGTTGCAGCAGAAACATAATTTTTTGGAATTTAATTTTTGAATGCAATCCCCCTGTCGTCTTTAAGACCTGCAAAGGCAGCCATAGCCTACTTGGTGCGTCCTCAAACATGCAGTAACAAAGACGGCGCACTATATAGACATTTTCCACAGTGGGAGGGTAACAGTTCAACCTCTTCCCAAATTTAGGCACAGATTCGCCGCCTAACATCTGTTGCAGGCACGAGGGTTGAACGGTTACAGTGGGAGGTTGGTGTGTAATTCATCAAATCACCACTTGTATTGTACTTGCATCGTACTTGCAAAGTCATCTGCAAATATCACCAGAGTTTTATATGTATAAATTAAATTATTCAATAAAATCATATATAAAAGTATCTGCGCGCTTATCGAGGCAATATTTGGAGCAGAAGAAGAGACAAAGAATCACAGGCTACATTGTCGTATGCGCCTGGGCCAAAAACAGAAAGCGGTTTGGTAAAATACTATCGATTGCATGGAATATCGACGTTCTAAATAGATTTATCTGCGCTCATGAAAAAGGACAAAAGAATCCATCATACAAATGACAACTACTGCTATCACACTTGCACGTTTCATGCTCTATAATCTATGTCTGCCAAAACAACACACATGTATATTCAAAAACAAAACGCACTATAGATAGATTTCAGTATTCTTCAGATTGAATGTGCAATAAACCAAAAGCTCACAGAAGGGTCACAGGCAGGACTAATGTCAATTACGCACCAACCTCATACGGACTTTTACACAAAAACATTATTGGCGCCGCCCATCAGACTTGAACTGACGACCGTCCGATTAACAGTCGGATGCTCTACCATACTAAGCTAGGGCGGCCCTTGAATTATGTCTTGATGATTATGATTTAATCCTTGCGTCGCCAATATGAAATATTTTTTGAGTGAAAAATTATCTCATATATCTGGTCTTATTTTATTTATTTATTTATTTGTATATTTGTATATTTGTGCAATCATTTACTCTCTTAAAATAAACACTCATTACAATATGACTTGGTATGATAACAAGACAGCAAATGACATTTACAAATCACATATACACAAAGGATGTTCTGATTGGTCTACCATTTGGGCAGTCATAAATAGATGAAATATTGCAGTACTGTTTTTAGGTTTTGTTTTTAACATATCAGTAGTTTAGCACTTTGCCATAACTTTCATACGGTTATACCAATTGCAACAGTTCTGCCTTTTTTGATTATGTTGTGTTTTTTTTGCGTGAACCAATCTATGACTGATATAATCATTTAAAAATAACTCTAGTCAAATATATCACATACATGATATTTGATATACTGACAAAAATGTGACCCAATACATGTATCTAATTTTATTATTGCATCCAAAGATCTTGACTCACACGCCCGAAGCAATAGCCGGCAGTCCAAGATCTTGACAGCTTACACTCCTAGCATAAACTATAAACGATTCTGCGTATCAGTAGGCATGAAATGGACGTGCAATGAGAGTTGCCTTATCAACGCCTCCGGGGGATTAACATAGGCAAACGGTTACTTTTGTCCCTTGTCTTGTCTATCTCAAATATCTAGACGATTATCACATATCATCAATTATATCTCAAAAACGCATCTTTAATTTGCCCTGATTTTTGTTCTACAATCTCAGTTATTTTTGTGTGTTCTTCTGCCAAAGGCTCACGGCCATATTTACTTTGAAATACAGATATGGCAGTACCGATCATCTGACCTACAAAGAATCCACACATAAAATCCCCGACATTTTTGCATCCCCATACATCAGATGTTCTTTGAGCAGGCTTTGCCATTTGACAAATTTGCAACATCTGTTCTATATAATCATAAAGCCAATCTATAAAATCGGCACCCATAACATTTTTGTCTATGTTGTGTGACAATTACTCTGAAATACCTTTTGATTTTTCATATATGTATATACCATCTAAAAATACTCGATGATCTTTTCCCTTTACACGCGTTGCAAGTTCAATGTTTGCTGCTGTCTGTGTGACATCAGTCCACACAGCACCAGTTATTATAACATCGTCACCCTTGGGCTCTACTTTTGTTGTGGCGCCTACAATACGCGTGACGCGTGCTGCTCTTTCACCCTGAAAATTTTCAATAAAGATATCAGTGCCCTTTACTTTAACAGTTACAGGAAAGTGTGCAAATACGATCTTCATCTTTATTGTATATCCCTTTATCAAACCTTCGCAGATATTTCTCAATAGTGAGCGAACAGCATGCATTACAGCATAATCTCGTTTGCGCGGTCCTGCTGCCTTTAATAATATCTTACCATCTTCAATATCAATTCCGACTGCTATCTTTCTGAAACTTTTGAATGTCTTGCCACGTGGGCCTATAAATCCCACCATGTGCTTTTTCTTGGTTACTGTAACACCATCTGGTATCACTATCACATCTTGCATCTTTTCAGGACTAGTAAACATATCCGATCAAAAATCCTCCTATTCCCTTTTGTAGTGCATCGTGGTGTGACATGACACCTTGATTTGTGGTGACTAGTAACATTCCACGATTATATGCTGGCAAATACTGTTGCTCCCACTTGTTAAACTCGTCTTTTCGTACCTTGAATCGTGGTGATATTGCACCGCATTTGTTGATCTTGGCCAACAGTTTGATCTGAAATTTACCGCCCCGCTTGTCATCAACACGCTCAAAGTCCTCAATATACTCTTCACGCTTTAGAGTCTCTAATACCTCAACTGCCAAATTTGATGTAGGTAGTATGACACATTCACGCTTTCGACGGGCCTCATTATTGTACAACGTCACAAAAAGATTTGCAAGTATATTAGTCGCCGGCATTTTCATATCTCCATTTACATATTTTTCCTAAATCCTAAAGACGGTGCAACTTCTCTAAAGCATTGTCTGCACAACATCAAGTTGTACTTTTGTATAACACCTGTGTATGCACCACATCTTTTGCACCATCTAGAACCGCGCCCAAAGTCGTGCTTTTTTCTCCCTGTAAATTCGTATGATCTATCTTTTGCCATTATGTTGCTACCTCTACTCCAAACTTTGAGACTATGAATCTTTTTGCGTCCTCGCGTGATATGACATGTGTATGTCCTATACTTGCTCTGTGTTTGCTTCGTTTACGTATGCTGTATCCGGGCCGTGCAAGTGCAACTGATACTCCTAGGCCAAGTATTCCTATTTGTGGCTCATACTTGACACCTGGTATGTCAATATGCTCTCGTATTCCAAATGAATAATTTCCAAAGTTATCAAATGAGCGACCATTCACGATATTTCCCTTTGCTTCTAATAGTCGCTTTAATAGTTCATGGGCTTTATTTCCTCTGACAGTGACAGAGACTCCTATTGGTTCACCCTTTCGCACACCCCAGTCTCTTTGACTATCTCGTGCATTACGTTGGCTTGGTCTGCTTCCTTGTGTAATCTGTTCTAGGGCTTTTTTTGCAATGTTTATTGACTCGCCTGATCTACCCATGCCCATATTCAAGACTATTTTTTCAAGGTATATCTTTTTCATTGGATTGTCATTATTGTCATCATCTTTTTTGCTTTCTTGTTGTGTGTTTGGTTGTGATGCTGTTTCTACAGATTGGTCTGATTGGGGTGCTGACTCTGATACTTCTGACTCTGATACTTCTGACTCTGATACTATCGCCGCATCATCAGATGTATCTTTTTGAGTCGTTGTATCTTTTACCTGTAATTCATCAGAATCATCACTAGCAGATGTACTTTGCGTTTGCTTTGTAATGGATGCATTTATTGTTTGTAAATCCACATCGCATACATTTTTGACAGAGTCCTTCATCTGGGCACGTAATTGAGGTGTAGGACATTTTCCTAATGTAATGAGATCATCTGCACTTTTCAGATCTTGCTGTGCTGGTATATCTTGCTGCGTTGTCATTATACTCGTACCTCTATTACAGGTTTGTCCTTGCCTATTGTCATTATTATATCTGCAGGAATCTCTATTGTACGTTCATCTAATTCAAGCAAGACACGCTTTGGCAAATTAAATGTGCCTGGTGATATTGTTATTATCTTGCCAATACCTCCTGCATTTATTCCACGTGTGACTAGTGCCTGGGAGCCTTCCTCAAACTTTATCACATCAAGTATCTTTTGCTCTGGTACTTGTAAAAGGCAGGTGTCTCCAATCTTTACTGCAGTGTCAGTTATGATTGATCGTCCATCGTGGAATCCAACTTGCATTTTATTGTGAGATATTGTGGTCTTTTTTGTGACTCTGACTAGTTTCTTGTTTCTCTCAGATGCGTCCTTGATCTTTATTGGTGCTAACAATTTACCTTTTATTGGAACTAGTCTATATGCATCATCAACACCATCAAGCTCTATTATATCCATCAATCCAATGGCATGGTGCAAAGACTTGCGTACTATGCCATCTACCTTTATCTTTCCTGCATATATGGTCGCCTTTGCTTCACGTAGAGTCGTGACGATCTTTAACGTGTCGCGTAAAAACACCGCAGTTGGGATTGATACGTGTTTTCCGTGAGGACCGGGTTTTACAGTAACTACAAAGCGTTTGTCTTTGCGTGTAATGCCCCAGAAAAGTGGTGCCATTTGGCGCTTTAGTTTTTTGCTTCCTGATATACTGACCATTATGATGTACTCCTGTCTGTATTTGTATTATTATCTGCTTGTGTTGTGTTGGGATTTGTTGTATCTTTGTTTTGATCGTTGTTTGCACTGTCATTGTTATTATGATCATTACTATGTTCATCATCATCATCATCATCATCATCATCATGACTGCCATCATAATTATCGCCACCATTACTATCACCACCACTACCATCATCACCATTACTATAACCACCCTCATTTACATTATTGTCACTAATCATATCAGTATCTCCCTGATCACGTTTGGGATCTTTTTGAGCATTTTCATCCCCATCAAGCGTATCTTCATTTATGCCAAAATCTAACTCACCATCATTATCATTACTACTACTAGTAGCAGCAGTTGATTTATCATCTATAAACTCAATAGATGGATCAGTTTGAGGCGTTCTAGTTGAAAGACTAACGGATTCTCCTCCCACTTTTTCTGGCGACAATACTCCAGTAACCGAATCATCTGCAATCTCATCTTCATGAGTAGCACCGATCTTTTGTCTACGTCGTGGGTCCTTGAGATTAAGACCAGTTACAAGTAGATTTGATGCATGAAACATAACATCAAACTTGTCACCCTTTGCTTTTTCCTTTTTATTACCTGCCACCGAAACGCGTCCTGTTGATGTAATTACCTTTTCTATCTTTCCGTCTACTTTTGCATACTCGCCGCGTCTCACAACTACGGAATCTCCTTCTACTATGCGTATGCTTCTGCGATTGTATTTTTTCTGTAGTTTTTTATCCAAGTTAGCAGATACGCCATTACTACGCCGCACCAAAGAAGCTTTATAGATCTGTGCATTTCTCATCTTTGTAGGCTTTACCATTCATATCACCGTCGATGCCAAATTGGCTACTCTGGGCCACTTTTCAGTAGCCTCTGCTGCTACAGGTCCTTTGATATCCGTACCCTTTGTCTCACCTTCAGGTGTTATAAGAACTGCTGCATTATCCTCAAAACAGACTCGCACTCCATTTAATCTACGTACTGCATACTTTTGTCGTATTATAACTGCCCCATACACTTGCTTTCTGAGCTCAGCCGGTCCCTTTTTCACCACCACATTACAAAAGTCACCTACTGCTGCAGCAGGCAATCTAGATGCACGTGTCTTGTGACGTGGGACATTGATCACCTCTAATATCTTTGCTCCAGAGTTATCGGCACATACTATATTAGCACCAACTGGTATTGACCGCGTCACATATGGTCTGAACTCTTCTACACCCTTGCCAGCCTGTTTTGCCATTATTTGCGTCGAACCTCCACTATAACATAAGAGACAGTCTTTGATATTGGTCTGCATTCTGCTGCAATAACTCTATCACCATTATTCACCTCGATGCATTCTGGCACGTGAGCATGTATTGTACTCTTACCTCTAGCATATCGCTTGAACTTGCCAAAGTATATTGGAACATACTTTTGTAATGTTGCAGTCTGTTTTGCTTTGGAACCTGTCACCGTACCATCAAATAACTTGCCACGTACGGGAAGTTTACCGCAGTATGGACAATTCTTATCGGTACATGTTTCTTTTGGAGGAACTAGTACAATACCGATGTTGTCACGACGTTTCAGTTCTACACTTTTTGCTACCATTATATCATCACCCTCTCAAATGGCCTTTGCATTATATCATCACCATATATACTACCAACCTCAACTAGTGTTTTACCCTCCTCCATGTGTAATACCTGCAATCGTGTTTTATGTTTTGGTATCTGTTTTGTAATACCTTGTTTGGTGACAATTGTAATCATGTGCTTTGACTCGTATATGACCTTGCCACTCTGATTTATCAAACTATGGTTTGATGCATCAAGAACAACTACATGCATGCCGATCAACTCACATACATCTGTACATTTAGTAATAGATCTCTCCATACTTTTATCATCATCATCTGTGTTTTGTAGTTGTATCATTTCTTACTCCTCTTTTCTTCAATTTGTTTGGCATATGCTTCTAATACAAGCTCAGAGAGTCTCGTCTCCATGCGTGCAATGTTGCGTCGTATTGGTCTGAGTCTGCCACTCTCTTTTTTGAGTGTGCCCTTTGCACCCACTGCTCTTAATTTTGCAAGCTCACTGCGCGACTCGCGTATCTTTTTTTGCAAATCGTCTTGTGAATAACTCCTAATCGTATTCATATATTTTTTACTCATTTCAGCGATGCCTCCTCTTCTTCCATACTGTCTAGTTGCTTTATGTGTTCTTCCTCCATTTTAATGTGCTCTGATTCTGTAGTGACGCCTTTTGTCTCTTTTATAGATTCATCATCAATCACAATACCTTGATCTACATCCTCCTGCTCATTTGCATTATGTCCATCCACTTTATCTGATAATTTTTTCTCTTTTCTCTTTTTGTCATCCCTTGCCTCTTTGTTCTTTTCACGGTCTGTAATTGAGCGCATCTCAAACTCTGGAGGACTTCTATCCTTGTGTGCAATTCTAATACGAATTCCAATAAGTCCCATGGGTGTATTGACATGTGCTATATCTTCATCAACTATAATCTCCGCATGGTGCCCTGCACGTGGCAAGACTCCTGCTGTATGCTTTTCAAATGCAGATCTGTCACCGCGGAGTTTTCCTGATACTGTAATTTGTACACCCATCGCACCATTCTCCATTACTTGATTCAATGTCCACATTGTAGCACGTCGAAATGCTGTTCCGCGCTCCAAGTGTGCTGCCATTCTATTGCACATCACATTAGGGGATAATTCGGGTGTTGTAATCTCTACTACTGATATCTGTGGGTTTTTTAATCCAAAGTCTGACTCTAATTTCTCAGTCAACTCACGGATTCCTGTACCTTTTCTGCCAATTACTATACCTGGTCGTGTAACATGCAAACCTATACGAGTACCTGTAGGTGTCTTTGATATCTCAGCATGTGAAAATCCTGCCTCTTTGATTGACTCTTTAAGATACTCGTGCAAGAGCATCATGTTATAGTTGTCTTTGATTACATTTTTAATTGCTGACATACTTACACCTCTACTGCAACCAATTCCAAGTGAGCCAATGCATTGTTATTTGGTGTAGCAGTTCCTCGTGCTCGCGGTATTATTCTCTTAATTATGGTACCTTTATGAACAGTTGCATTAATTATCTTGAGACGATCAACATCAAAGCCTTGATATCCTGCATTTGCCTCTAAATTGTCCAATGTTTTGATAAACTCACGTGCAGTCTTTTGCGGATAGCGTCCTGCCATCATACCTGGGTCTGAGCGATGACCTACTTGTCCTTTGTATCTACCAAATGCTACTGCACGTTTTTTGTCAACTACTGCCAAAAGATAATCACGAGCTGCCTCTACACGTAACCCTAGTATGGCCTTTGCAACCTCGCGGGCATGTTTGTGTGACATGTTGCATTCTCTCAATGATGCACGTACATGCTTTGTACTATCAAATCCTTGAAATGCATATCCATGTCTTGCCATCATCATCACTACTTTAATGGCACATATAGACTAGACCTCGAAGCACCTACACCTGGTGCTCCATGAGAGACTTTTTTATTGGTAATTACATATTCACCCAAGTAATGCCCGATCATCTCTGATCTTATTACAATGGGTACAAATTCTTTGCCAGAAAATACATGAACAGTTGTACCGACCATAGTCGGTAGTATAATTAAATCACGCAGATGTGTCTTTATTGGGTTAGTTGTCTTGCCCTCTTTTGCAGATTTGATCTCTGCGATGAGTTTACGTTTTCCATCTGTAATGCCGCGTGTAAGTGAGCGTCTCTGTCTAGAGTTCAACAACCCAAAGATACGCTCAAGTGATGCAGACTCTAGTTCTGGTTGCGCAATACCTCTATAGTTAAACTCTTTTACCATTGCGTGGCACCTCTTTGAGTATTCGTATATGAAAACATCTGCATCATGCGTGGCGTGCATAATTCGTGGTTATTATATGTGGTGAAATTGTACTTTTGTGCAACGTCTAATATAATATGCATATATGGATTTTGATGTAATGTGTGAGATGCGTCTTTTATCTTGTATGTGTGTGCGGGATTGTCACATGTGGCACTCAATTGTATCACACTCAATTGTATCTCACTCAAATCATACCCACATCCGTTGCAAGGTCCCTTGCATGCTCTGCATTATCAAATTTAACAAATGCCTTTTTGCCATATATTGTTCTAGTTGTGTTTATACGTATTACGTTTTTACCATATAAGACTTTGATTGCTTTTGCAATGTCACGTTTTGATGCAGTTCTCTCAACAAGAAAACATATGACTGCATTAGTTTCGACCATTGAGAATGTGCGTTCTGTCACATATGGTCGAATTACTATTCGAGCAGCTGTATCTGCATCCATATTTGGGGATTTGTCATGTGGTGATAATTGTGAGCCGAGTCTCATTGTGCGCGCACCTCTGGTGTAATTATGGTTTGCAGATGTGTAGACTTTATTTTGTCTAACTGTGCGATGGCAGATTCAGTATATATGGTCAATCTTGCAGCAGTGGCACCGGGTGCCAAGTCTAGTACACTTAGTTCTGATACTGCCTTTGCATCAACGCCTGGCAATGAACCTATGGCATTTTTTAGATCTGCTGCATGGTCGTGTATGACAAACAGTATGCTCTTTCCGGCCTTTTTTGAGCGTCCACGAAGTGATGGTCTACCTGAGCGTGCCTTGCGACCATATAGTCGGTTTACATCTTGCATCAAGTTTAGACGCTCTAGTAATAATACTACATTGCGTGTTGTCGTATAATTTGCAATATTATCATTCACAACGATTGGAAACTTTTGGCCGTACTGTGCAGTGTATGAGTTGATCTTATGCCCGCGTGAGGAGATCAAATACTCTGATGCAGTAGATGCAACAGCAGAACATAGTGCCAATCTCTTTTCCTTTTTGTTTATCTGTTTGTAAATTACCTTTTGTGATGTGGGTGGGTGTGCTTGGCGTCCACCTCTAGTTGATGCGACCTCTGCACCTTCTCCTCTACGACGTCCACCACCACCTGTAGCACGCGCAACTCTAGATATCCCTCTACCTGTGGGTGGGTCATTGGAGTCTGCAACTACATCCATTCCGGCAGTCGGGTGTCTGCCTTGTGGTTGGAACGAGTGTGACTCTAAGTTAACATATACTTTATGAATTAGATCTGGCCTGTATGGAGTGCTAAATATGAGTGGAAGATCAACTGATATTACAGCAGAGTTGTCTTGTACAATGGTGTCAGGTGTGTCATCGTCTTTTTTGTTGCTGTACTCTTTATCATCATCATCATCATCATCACCGCCATCATCATAATTATCATCATCATCACCGCCATCATTTGTGATATACTCAGGCTTTGTCGTGTTCTCATCTTTGTCGTATACTGTACTATGGACAGTATCATCTGATGTATCCTCTAGTATATCTATCTCTGGTCTCTTATCAAGTGACACATCAGCAAGTATATCTACAGAATTAAGATTGTTTTGCGTATCGCTACTTTGTGTACTATCTGAGCCCTCACTGTGTTGAGTGTTACTATTACCATCATCATCATCATAATTTGTGACATGCTCAGGCTTTGTCGTGTTCTCATCTTTGTTACTATTATTATCCCCATCATCTGCCATTATACAACAACCTCCAGTATGTTTGGCTTTGAGACCTTTGCAGGTTTGTTTCTAATCTGACTTCTCAACTTTACTAGTCTACGATATGTGCCAGGAATAGATCCTTTTAGTATAATATACTCGCCCTTTACTAGTCCAAAGTGCTTGTATCCGCCTGCAGGATTGATTCCACCTTTGCTATTTTGGTTATCACTATTTTTATGATCATCATTTAAATCATCTGTTGTATTTCCTATGACCATTATCCGTTTGTCATATTCTATTCTTTGATGAAATCCAAACTGTCCTGCTCTTGGAACAGTATACATGACACTTTGCGGTGATATTGGACCTAGTGAACCGACCTCACGAACAGTCTTTCTTGACTTGTGTTGTTTCTTTTTGACATTCCATCTCTTTAGAACACCTTGCCATCCCTTGCCCTTTGTGATTGCTGCAACATCAACACTACTACCAGTATCAAATGTATCTGATATACTAATCTGTTTGCCAAGGTTACTTTTTAGATACTCAAACTGACTCTTTATGTCTCCTCCACCAACAGCACTCTCAAACACATATGGCTTTTTTTGATCCAGTCCTGCTTGTCTTGGAGATACTGCTAGTATTGCGTATAACTCTACTATCTTATTTAGCGACTTTTCTGCATCATCAATTGCACTCTCATCACGGTTTTTGAGTTTGATTACTTTGGACATATTTCGTGGAATGTCATCTGTATAAACATCAAATGCAGCATACCTGCCAATTGAGACATCTTTTGCATATCCGCGTATACCTAGTACTAGCACTGGTGGTGTTGCAAGTACCGTACCTAGACTTACTAGTTGTTTTCCTGCATTTGGTACCTTTTCTCTATCATCAATACTTACAACTTGCACACATCCGGCTTTGAATCCACAATGCGCTAGTATGTGTGGCTCATCGGACTCATCAGTTGTAGGCCATGCCCTAATACGAGCCTCCATGCTTTTAGCACGTATGCGAGGTGAGTATGCCAAACTTCCTCTACGCGGTGAGTGTCTCTTTCTTGCTCCCATGTGCCCTGCGTGGATTCCGGACCCCTTTTAAACCCTTTTACAATGTGGTTAACCATAATATTTTTACTAGTTAACATAAATAATAATACATATTAATATAATTGAATGTATTTTTGACATTAACATATATATCACTATTATTATTTCCACAACAACCCATGACACCTCTGCAACAACCCATGACACCTCTGCAACAACCCATGACACCTCTGCAACAACACATTGTACATCTACTATCCTATGATTAGAATGACTCAGCAAAACAGATTAAATCATAAAAAGAGAAAAACACTAGGCCAGCACTTTTTGATATCTAGTGATGTTGCACGACGTATTGTGTCTGCTGCCAATTTAAAAAATACTGAAACTGTATTTGAGCTTGGAACTGGCTATGGTATACTTACAGCATTACTGCCCCAAAGAGCAAAGTATGTGATATCAGTCGACATTGATCCTACCCTTGTAAATCATGTAAAAAATATCCTTGTAAAGTTTAAGAATTTACAACTTTTATGTAATAATGGATTTGACGCAATACAGACTAATTATTTTGATCATTTAAACCCTGATACAATAAGACCTACTTGCTGTGATGTGTTCGTCTCTAATCTTCCTTACTCTCGTAGTCGATGTGCAATAGAGCACCTAGCATCTGCTAACTTTGGACGTTGCATAATAATGATTCAAAAAGAGTTTGCATCCAAACTTTTTGCTGACATATCATCTGTTAATCTTAATAGTGTAAATAGACGCGCAATAAGCATAATTGCACAATACTGTTTTGATATGCGTGTTGTTATGAGTGTCTCTGCTAGATGCTTTAAACCGCCTCCAAAGGTTGATTCTGTAGTTGTAACATTGATAAGAAAAAATAAACTAAGTCGCCATCAAATACAGATGATCAATAAACTGTTCTCTTATAGAAGAAAATACATCTCAACTATTTTACGTATTATTCATGATGAGCACATCGACAATTTGAATTATCAAACAAGTGATCAAAAAAAATCTATCTCAACTAATGCCGTTTTGAAATCTTTTGTTTCTGACATGCTAGACAAAAATATTGACATGTTAAGACTCGATGATCTTGCATCAGATGATGTGGTTCAACTAGCAAATGCTTTGTTGTTACATACACATCAATAGTCTACAACGTGCTTAATTTCAATGATCTTGTTTTTAATTATATAGTGTGGCACATTTATCATGGCAAGTAACTGCCATGCTCTAATTTCTATAAAGCAGTCTTTTGATCAATCCGGCAATTGAATCCATAAATCATCTGTTGTGAATAATTTTCCACCATAGTCGTCGGATGCCGCGGCTTGTTTTATGATCAGGACAAATCTTTCGTGTCGGCCCGTAGAGTTCCTCATTACATACCATGAGACGGCATTCCTCGGCCATAGCGATGCTCCTCTATGGACTTTTTTTATGTCAATGGTCTTTACTGCCAGTATCAGGTATATGCTCCCCGATGCTGACTGCGCATTGATTATGGTGACAGAAAAACTCGCGATCAAACAGTACGAGGCGCGCATGTACCTTGTAGTCGCGCAGAATCTGTACAAATTTACACACGAAATCAACGTCAGATGTGTCACGCGTAACTGTGGCGCAGCCAAGTACTATGTTCACGTTACTTTGGTCTCTACTGCATCACTCTAATTCTATAGTTTTATAATATAACAATATAATATTCACATTACTTATAACCAATTCAACTTGAAAAAACTTAATGATAAAAATCGCAACGATCGTCATATTGATGACTGTTATGTTCGTTGTAACACAACCACTATCTGCACATGGCGCATCTTACACATTAACAGAAAAGGTAGAGTTCGGCTCAGCACTAGAAGAGACCTTGGGACATTTCAAGGCACTTGAGGACAATCTTGATGCTGGAGATGGTGTAAATGCAGCAGTACATGCAACACACCCGATAGCAGAACTCTATGACTTGATGAAACCTGTACTAATGTCAGCCAATACTGGTCTTGATGAGAGATTCAACACAATACTAGTCGAGCTCAAAGACAAGGCAAGTACACAGGTGAGTAGAAGCCAAGCGCAAAGTGCAATTGATGATGCAAAGGATATAGTTGAGGAAGCACGAATGACCATAATTGGAGCAGACTTGAGTTCTGATCCAATGTTCAAGTTAATGCTGATGCTGACACTTTTAGAAACATCCGCAGCAGAGTATAAAGAAGCAGTATCAGACGGTACGATAGTAAACATGCCAGAGTTCCAAGATGGCTCTGCGTTTGTATGGCGTGCTGAACAGATACTAGACACAATAGAAGATGATTTGGATACACGAGACTATATGGAACTCAAAGAAATGTTTGTACAGATAAACACTGCATATGATCAAAGAGTTGATCCATCTGTAGTTGACCAACGTACTGCACGTTTGCTTGCATCAGTAGAAGTACATAGTACATCTTACAAATCAGAAAAGGTAGAGTTCGGCTCAGCATTAGAAGAGACCTTGGGACACTTCAAGGCACTTGAGGACAATCTTGATGCTGGAGACGGTGTAAATGCAGCAGTACATGCAACACACCCGATAGCAGAACTCTATGACTTGATGAAACCTGTACTAATGTCAGCCAATACTGGTCTTGATGAGAGATTCAACACAATACTAGTCGAACTCAAAGACAAGGCAAGTACACAGGTGAGTAGAAGCCAAGCGCAAAGTGCAATTGATGATGCAAAGGATATAGTTGAGGAAGCACGAATGACCATAATTGGAGCAGACTTGAGTTCTGATCCAATGTTCAAGTTAATGCTGATGCTGACACTTTTAGAAACATCAGCAGCAGAGTATAAAGAAGCAGTATCAGACGGTACGATAGTAAACATGCCAGAGTTCCAAGATGGCTCTGCGTTTGTATGGCGTGCTGAACAGATACTAGACACAATAGAAGATGACTTGGATACACGAGACTATATGGAACTCAAAGAAATGTTTGTACAGATAAACACTGCATATGATCAAAGAGTTGATCCATCTGTAGTTGACCAACGTACTACACACTTGATTATATCAATAGAAACAATTTTGGGAGTTTCTGGTGGTAGTGGTGATGATGATGAAGAAGATGGTCTACTCCGATACGTAGAGAACATTAACGAACTTTTGGAGAGTGCACGAAACGAATACAATGCTGGCAACAATGATCTTGCACTAAGTCATGTTACAAATGCATACTTGAATAACTATGAGTTCTTGGAAGGCCCACTTGTGGATGCAGGTGAGAGAGAACTAATGGAAAAAGTCGAGATAATGATGCGTGAAGATTTACGAAACATGATAAAACAAGGTGCACCTGCATCACAAGTCAGTGATCTAATCGATCAAATTTTGATTGAGATGGAGGCTGTAGCTGTTGTGGTGCCTGAATTTGGCATCATGGTAATTGTGGTACTTGCAGCGGCAGTAATGATTGTGCTTGTTGCCACACGTAATCGCAACATGTTAAGTTTGAGTTCATATAATTAATGACTCTTACACCCAATTTTTATTTAATAATTTTATACTATATAATAAAAATATAACTACATAAATATCTTATAAAATAACATTGAATCTATAATAAATAATGATATTTAATTGAGGCTTACAATCTCAATACCAAAAAATGTTTGATAAGCGCCAGAATCATCACTGGTGCAAAGACGGTCTAATATTAAATTCCAGTTGTCACGTATCTTGATGACTGATTTTCTCAGTTTGTTGTGAACTTTTAAAATGTACTTTTATACGTGCTTATTTTTGATTGCCGGCATTATAAAAGGCAGGCGCAAAAAGTTCTTCTATACATACAACGTTGTAAAAACCATAATCAAAGATACAAAATTCCTGACGTATACAATCTTAAATTAATTTTTCAATGATTTTACGCATGACTGTGACCATTTTATCATTACTGGTCACACGATGTGCAAACAATTACCTGTTTGGTTCACCATTTGTGCTGTCATAAGTGAATGAAACATCACGTACAATTTTCGGGCTTTGTTTTTACCATCTCTGATTTGAGTGCCTTGTTTTATTAAAAGAACGTGGACAGTTGACAATTTACTTTTGAGCCCCGACTGTCCTACGCATGTGCCATTCTCGGTTCAAACTATACGGCTTTCTTATATACGAGATGAACCACTATTCTTAGATAATGAAGGGAAGCAACTGGGGCGATTCAACATTCGTATTCACACGCTGTGACAAGGTGCTTGATACCAGTGGTAAAACAGTGTCCGTGCGCGACGCGCTTGCTCTTATCAACCAAACGCTGGATGAGATACTGGCAGAGTGGGAGGGTGAGTTTGACTCCGATACACGGGTGGGCGCTAGTGTGGTTTGAGCAGTACTGGTTTGAGAGCGGCGACTTTGGCGTGGTCAAGACGCTTTCAAAGGCAAAGAACACCGGTGTGTCTGGCATGGTGAGGGCGGCAATATTGAAGATGGGTGCTGGCAAGATGCGCCTTTTCTCCCCAGACGAGCTGTCAGAAGATTGGAATCAAAAAAAAAAGAGAAGAGATTTACAGTATGGGGGGCTACACACTACATGATGCACTCGCTTGAAAAAAGTGAATCAGATGCGGCCGAAATGATGGCAAGGCTTGACTTCGCGACAGAACCTACCAGGGAGATGATCTATTGACTTTATCACATGTGCGAGCAGAAAAAATATGCAAAGTAGGCTCAGGATTACAATACACTGGTTCAGATCTGTCCCAAGATTTCGAGACTGCCACGAAAAATTTTAACACAGCAAGCGCAACCATCAGAGAGGATAAAGCCGTATGATGACTGCTGACATGCTCCCCATCATAGTGGATCGCATTGTTAAACGATTGGATCCTGCCGGCATCCTGCTCTTTGGCTCTCAAGCGCGAGGGGATGCTAGGAGATGGAGTGATGTGGATCTGATGATTATAATGAGCAAGGTCTCAGACAAGCGCAAAACGGCGATCGAGATACAACGATTGCTAAAAGATCTATTCATTAGTAAAGATATAGTGATAGTTACCACAGAAGAGATTAATCGCAAACGACACATAGTTGGCACCTTGATCCATGCCGCGCTTCGTGACGGGAGGATGTTGTATGAACGATCATGATTCGGATATACAAAAGGAGGCACTCAAATGGTTGCAATTCACCAAAGGGGATCTTGATATGGCCACTCGGGCTATGAATATGTAGCCAACTTCGCCCCGCCATGCCTGCTTGAACTCTCAACAGTCTGCAGAAAAGGCGATCAAGGCAGCTCTGCTGTTAGAAAAAGTTGATTTTCCACTCGTACACGATTTGGACATACTAAGAAGCCTACTGCCAAGTGGGTGGGCTGTACGTGACGCGCATGATGATCTGTACGAACTCAGCGGGTGGACAATCGAGGCAAGATATCCTGGTGACTGGCCCGAGCCCACAACTGCAGACGCGATTGGTGCAGAATCCAAGGCACGCGTGATTTATGAATCCATAGAGGCAGAATTCAAGCGCCGTGACGTCCTTAATTAATCCGCGCATGCGCCTAGACGTATGGTAGCCACTCATCGGGATCGTGCGAACCAACCTCCCTGACTGATATATTCATTTAAAATTTGAATATGAATAAATAAAATAATTTAGATTTTAAGGTTTTACGATAATATTTTTTCTCATATTTAAATTAATCTATCTAAATCAGTGGAAATAATAAATACACTTATATGATCAAAGGTTTTTACCAATACTATGAGTCAAAAAAGACCAAACAAAGCAGACGATGCATGTATTCAATTAAAAATAAAATATGAAAAGAAAATTCAGCAACTTGAACAGAAAAAAGATGAAGCGTTAAAGAAAAAAGATGAAGCGTTAAAGAAAAAAGATGAAGCGTTAAAGAAAAAAGATGAAGCGTTAAAGAAAAAAGATCATATCATAAATACATTAAAGAGCCGTGTCAATACATTGGAAGAAGATAACTCAAACCTAGAAAAGAATAACACTGCTATAAAAAAACAAAGTCAGAAAAAAGACACAACCATACAAAATTATGAGACAAAGCTCAACTATTATGAGAATGCCCATATACCATCATCAAAGCAGGGAGCCATACATCCAAATAAATCAAAAAACAATAAATCAAAAAATAATAAATCAAAAACATCTGCACAAAACAAAAACAACACAAATGGTGCAAAAACTGACAAGGCTAAACCCAACAAACGAAGCGGAGTTTTAGGGCATAATGGTGGCACTCATATATTCAAACCAACAGAAAAAAAGAGACATGTTGCTACATGTTGCCCAGAGTGTGGTAAAAACAACATACAAGACCTCCACAAGGATAAAAAACGGACAATAGTTTCGATACCTGAATTTGTCCCTCACACTGTCACACTACACAAAACTGCCCAGTACAATTGTCTTGACTGTGGTGCAAAATTTCAAGCTAAAAATAACCTTCCACCAAAAGGTCAGTTCGATTACTCTGTAATTCGCTATGTAACATATCAATCCACGCACAGAAAGACCCCTAAAATGGTTTCAGAAGATTTAAAGAATCTGTTCAAACTAGATGTTTCTGATACGACAATTCGTAATATATACGACCGTCAAACTGCAATGCTAAAACCCATAAGAGATGGTTTCATGGCAGAATTAGAAAAATCACGATCAGTAATCATGGATGAGACCGAATACAAAGGTGAGCCCAAAAGATGGATAATGGCAGTTAGAAACGATGACACCGTAGCGTACATGTACGCTCAGAATCGTAGTGCAACAGATCTCATAGCACAGGCCAAAAATTGTATTGGTGCAATAAGTCGAGATGGATATCGCGGATATGATACTGTATTCCCAAATCACATAAAACAGCGCTGCACACAACACATTGTGCGGGAGAGCAGAACTATTTCAAATCGTAGTGAACTTGAATCTGCTACCAATCTGTACAATGAGTTGAACAAAAAATTTATCGCGTTGCGCAAATGGACTCGTGGCGACCGCTCTTTAAAGAGTAGGCGTTCATATGTTACAAAACTTCAAAAATGGTTGTGTGGTATAATATCTAGATACAAAAAAAGCAGATATGAAATAATGAAAAAGTTTGGCACCACACTAAAAAACGCAGCGCCCGAACTTTTTACATTTGTTTTGTATCCATTTGTCTACTCTACCACAAATATTGGAGAACAGTCAATGAAACCTGTAATAGGTCAGAGGAACAGTCATCTGCAGTTGAAGAGTGACAAGGGGGCAGAAAATCTCTGTGTGATGCTCAGTTGTGTTGAGACGTGGAAGCTGCGTGGACTAAATGTCTGGGAGGAGTTGTGTAAAATCATTGGCCCACCGTCTGATGATACATCTTAAAAATATATGATCATGTTATTATGCCAAAATAGGTTGGTTCACACTCGGGATCTGATCGGCGATGCAACGAAACTAATCCACTCTGTGCTTGTCATTTCTCTCGCGCGAACTCACAAGTCACTACAAGAAGAATCCTCAATCCAAACTGCAAGAGATTGGGCAACCTCACCTATACTGCAAATGGATTTCCCCAGATGGACGTTGCTGCGCTCTTGAAGGTAATGGGGGAGTCTTGGAATGATGTCTAAAAGAATACCATCGAGTATGTCGAGCAAAGTCTTGTAGGCGATCTGCGGGAAGTCAGTAGTTCGTAATGTCCCCAAATTTTAATGATCTTATTTTTGATTATACAGTGCAGTAGATTTACTATAACAAGTAACTACCGTGCTCCAATTTCTATAAAGCAGTACTCTGATCAATCTTGTAATTGAATTCATAAACGCATTCATTGTAAATAATTTTCCACCAAAGTCTGTCGTAGTTTTCGTACCTTGCCATTATTTACAAACAGTATAACAATACTTCAAAAAAAAATCAACAATAATTGGGGGACCTGCAAGGCGTTACTAGTTGTTTTTAAAGTCATGTTTTTTATCACTATAATCCTGTCTCTATTATATGGCCTTGTGACAAGTCTCTTGAATGGTTTTAATGAGTTTGCTTTTGTTAGTAATTTTCATATTTGTGGGAAATGCTACATACTGATCGATTATATCATCAGTTTCTTTGGCATTGTTTTTTCTTGATGGCAAATAATGTGAGCTCGACTGTTTTCTTGTTTTTGTCATGCGCCTTGATGACTGATTTTATCAGTTTGTTGTAAACTTTTAAAATGTACTTTTATACGTGCTTATTTTTGATTACCGGCATTATAAAAGGCAGGCGCAAAAAGTTCTTCTATACATACAACGTTGTAAAAAACATAATCAAAGATACAAAGTTCCGGACGTATATTATCTCAAATTAATTTTTAATGATTTTACGCATGACTGTGACCATTTTACCATTACTGGTCACACGATGTGCAAACAATTACCTGTTTGGTTCACCATTTATGTGTCATAAATGAATAAAACATCACAGTACCATTTTTGGGCTTTGTTTTTATCATCTCTGATTTGAGTGCCTTGTTTTATTAAAAGAACGTGGACAGTTGACAATTTACTTTTGAGCTCGGACTGTCCTACGTATGTACCATTCTTGGTTCAAACTGTACGGCTTTATTATATACGAGATGCACCATTATTCTTAGATAATGAAGGGTGTCAGCTGGGATGATTCAACGTCTGTATTCACACCAATGATGCAATCAGCGTTTGATATGTTTGTGCTGAGCGGCAACTGGGATGATTCACCGTCTATATTCACACACTGTGACAATGTGCTTGACACCAGTGGTAAAACAGTGTCCGTGCGCGACGCGCTTGCTTTCATCAACCAAACGCTGGACGAGATACTGGCAGAGTGGGAGGGTGAGTTTGACTCCGATACACGGGTGGGCGCTAGTGTGGTTTGAGCAGTACTGGTTTGAGAGCGGCGACTTTGGCGTGGTCAAGACGCTTTCAAAGGCAAAGAACACCGGCGTGTTTGGCATGGTAGGGGCAGGAATATTGAAGATGGGTGCTGGCAAGATGCACCTTTTCTCCCCAGACGAGCTGCCCGAAGATTGGAATCAAAAAAAAAGACAAGAGATTTACAGTATGGAGGGCTACACACTACATGATGCACTCGCTTGAAAAAAGTGAATCAATGACAGCAGATCTGATGACCAAACTTGGTTCTGATGCAGTGAATGCCAGGGAGCCTGCATACAGGCTTTGTCACATGTGTGAGCAGAAAAATTATGCGCAAGAGGCCCATGATTACAATGCACTGGTTCAGAGCTGGACTGAAATTTCCAAACTTTCAAGGGAAAATACACTGACATCGTCGTCGGAGGGGATGAAACAGTATGACAACCGCTGAACTCATACCAGTTATGGTTGATCGCATAGCTGAGCAGTTTCACCCAACCCGAATCATACTATTTGGCTCTCAAGCGCGAGACGACACAACTAAATTCAGTGATGTAGATCTAATGGTTGTATTAAATCATATTTCAAACAAATATCAAACCACAATAGAAATTCTTGATTCGTTAAAAGATCTTCCCATAAGCAAAGATATCATAGTGGTTACTCCAGGTGAGATCGAACGTGAGGGTGATGTGGTGGGAACCATAACTTATGAGGCTCTTCGAGGAGGAAAGGTAATGTATGAAAAAAATTAACAAAAATGTAAAAAAAGTAACACTGCGATGGCTGAAGTATTCCAATAATGATTTTACAAATGCATTGCACATGATGAAGACAAAACCCGAATCAACTGCACTTGTGTACTGACTGTGTCAGCAGTCTGCAGAAAAGGCCATAAAAGCCGCTCTGGTATTGGAAAATATTCGTTTTCCATTTATACATGATTTGGAGATCATACTCGGCATGCTTCCTGAATATTGGATTGTGAAAAACAAACACGAGGATCTTGGCAAGCTTGGCGTGTGGACTGTCAATGCCAGATATCCCGGTGATTGGCCAGAGCCCTCTTACAAGGATGCAGTCATGTCAAAATCCATAGCGAATTCAATTTATGATTCTGTGGTTGCAGACTTTGAGCGTCACGGCATATATCTAGGAGATACACAAGGTGTATGACATGGCTCCAACTAACAAAGATCTTGTGGATAGTCAATGAATGCCCTAAGGTCTGGACTCGCACCATTTGTGTCACGTGAGTTCAACGGGATATATGAAAAGCAATCGGAACAGAAACTGCAGGAGATACTAGGTAAGTCTGCATGTGATTCAAGGAAAATACACGCGATGGATGTGCATGCGTTGTTAAAGGCAATGTGGGGCTCGTGAAACGACATATATTGAGATATTCTGGAATATACAGAACACAGTCTTGTAAGTGAATTATTGGTAATATGTGCCAACAGTCAACATAACACCACATTTTCCAGTGATGATGCATATCGAGCACTCGACTCAACGCACCGGCTCCTTTTGTCAATTTCTACACCTGCCGGCAAAATAGAATCAATGAAGATGGATCTTTTACACAAACGTTATGATGAATATGCCAGAACTCAGAGGCGCAAGACTGCGGGCACGACAGTTACTGCTCAGGCTACTGGGGGACTTACCCGTGGCGCGAGGTGATAAGTCCTCACTGCGATGTAGCCAATGGTAGATGTCAACAAGCAGAATTTGCAGCAGACCTATGGCAGGTTCATCTTGGCGAGGGTTCTTCAGAGTATAACGATCCTCAGGTATCTGAAGGCACTGATCAGTCACTTCGACAAGGTCACACTGATCCTGGACAACGCGCCGTAACACAAGGCCCTGATCGTGCGGGAATATCTGGAGGACAAATTCAACGTGAGGATCATAAGGCTTCCGAGGGCGACGCCGGAACTCGGCGTGGTCGAGGAATAATGGCACCCGTCAAAGCGGGATCTTCTGGTCAGCAAGTATTATTCCACGGTAGTGCATAATAGTTTCATTAAAGATCCGATAGTTTTCTAATATTTTGTATTCATAATATGTGTTCAACTTCAAGATAAATATCAATCAAAATATCGGATCTTTAATCATATCAGTATGCACATACGCCATGCCCTGTCAGACTATTTTCGAACGGCCCTACCCAAACACGATGCGATGAAATTCATTAACAGAAGATCTCTGCTCTGCAAAAAACTTTTGATCGCCACTATGGCACGTCAGATCAAAACATTAATCTTGTTTTCTTATTTTTATCACAGGGGTTGTATTGACCGCGTAGTTTGGTTCGCCTTCTTTGGTATAAGATCGTTTCTTACTGATCTGCCCTGCAACAGTTCTTACGCTTAGTACCCTCCCATTGCTCAGGTCATACACGCTGAAATTTTCGCGCAAAGGCACTGCCTCCATGTCATCCTCTGTAATTTCATTCGACTGTGTGTCGGAAGCATGTAATTGAAATGATCCGGGTTTGCGTTTTTCCTTTGGAACATATACTGCCACGATGTTTGTAAAATTCACATCAAAATTTTGTGGGGAGGTTGGATCTACCAACACATGGTTTACACGGAACAGTACTTTTATTATGGTACCATCCTTTAGCTTGTAATAACTGTATTCTTCTTTTCTGGGAGTAGCCGTAATGTACCCCATATCTCTAATGTTGCCCTCAATCTCTTCAACAGGTACCGTCAATGTCCATTCAAATCAAAACTCGTTTTTAAACTCTTCTACGGATATACCGGCTTGCGCCAAGATCGCCCTTATGAGCCCTTTCCCCAGCTTTGCATTACCGTGTCGTGGTACTTGTGTGCGCTTGCCTGCTTTGTGTAATACCACATGGCGCCGTCCTTGATACGGGATAAATCCCTTGCGCATTAGGTATTTTATCATATCTTGGTTGGATGCGACGGGTAGTTTTGGCATTTAAATCGATATAATCGACAACAAGTTAAATTCCTTACTTGGCCTACCCAACGAATCTAACATATCAGAAACTGCATACCATGTGTTTTTCATCGCCTCCTGTTCGTTTGCTCCATCCGTAACCACACCGGGAAGATCCGGGCAGGTGGCCACAAAGCGCCCGTCTTCATCTTGTTGCAGGACGATTTGATACGAGACTATCTGTGGATCGGTTGTTGGATATTTTGCAGTATATGTGCCCAAGTGGGTGGGGGGCGTAATGGATACTACATGTGACATACCTGTTACTATTAAGAGGGGTAATTTAAGCAAAACTGTCGGAGATCCGTAACTGGTTAAGTTGAGCACAATGTCAAACTGGTCCGGGGCAATGACGTATGGGTCGAGATAGAGGACATCGGGGCAGACAGTACAGATATACCTGTACTGGATGGCCGCGTCTGATGAGTCCATCTACTACACGATCACCAAGACGAACAGCAGATACGAAAGTACTGACCTGAGATGGAGGACGGCCGCATGGACTCCAGCACACATGAATAGTGTTGGCGACGGAGATGGTGGCGTCTTGGCAAGCCCGCCTACAAAACAATCCCACTCGATACTATATGACCGCAGGACTGGCTAGGACGATAGACGACTCAGACAGCCATGCTGGCTGGCAACAAACAGCTGGTTCAGCGGCACCGTCAACGACAATTAGGGTGTGAACCAAGATCCATGACTAATATAATTATTCAAAAATAGATTCTGGCCAAATGCCGCGCATACACGATATTCAATATGTAGATAGAAATGTGACCAAATATAGGTATATGATTTTATCATTACATCCACAGGTAACCGTTCAATCCATTCCAGAATTTAGGCACAGATTCACCGCCTAACGTCTGGCGCAGGCACGAGGGTTGAACAGTTACCATCCACAGAGCTTGGTTCACACGGTAGATGTGTGTTGAGGTGTACAGGTAGAGGGTTTAACTGTTACCGAAACGCGCCGTCCAACTTTTCTCCACCAAAACCACGAAAAGCATAAAGATCATGACGAGCCTGGCTCGCTAAGATTATTGATCATATGGTCACTATCATAATAATAACTTCCAAAAGCAGGAAGAAGAGTGATAAGCGGCGCAAGAAGAATTACGCGGAAAGACAAAACTCGCGCGTGCGGACATATAAGATCGAATAGCGAAGATTAAAGATCAGGGAATGCCGCAACTATACCCATGATAATCCCACGCCGTGGTTGGGCTCATCACACTGCATCAAAGTATGAGAGGAAGTGAAAGGGGGGGACAGAATGAAGCGAGTTCGGATCAAGCAGTTAGTAAAATTGATCCGCAACACCCTGTCCGAGTGCTACCGAGACAGACATTACGGAGATCATATGCCTAGTCGGCCGAGGACAACAAAGCAATTCGTGTGTTGGGAATTCTAGAATATGTTGCCAACTAACGCCGTCATATGGCCTTGAGTATTCGATTCTACGATTGACCCGAAGATCGTGTCTATCCCGCCCCTCGTTAGAACATCTCAACTAATCTTAATTCAGAGACTTTAAGAAGCTAAGGCCATAAGATAGTGTATGATGAATATGAATGTCAAGAGTAAGGTGCTCAAAGACGACAATGAACTACAAAAGTTCATAATTCTACTGGCAAGTGCTGCTGGTGGCAAACCCATTAAAGGAAACACCAAACTCCAAAAAATCCTGTTTTTATTATCGAATAGCATTGATGATATCCGAGAGTATGGGGATTTTGATGCATATCTTTATGGTCCGTACAGCGAGACAATCGACCAAGAATTACAATATCTGGGGCAGATCGGCGTACTTAGTAACACTCGTGGAGAGATCGCACTCACCGAAACAGGGAAAGAAATTGCAAAAGACATGACAAAAAATACGGACGGTGTCGTCCTTAAGGCATTAATCAAATACAAAGAGATTTTCAATGATCTTACAAATAAAGAGTTACTTGCATACGTTTATTCAGCATATCCGGACATGGCCAAGGAATCTGCAGAATATGAGAATCTAAGACCCAACATGGAAGATCATATTATGGCTCTAGTCAAAAAACACAAGATTAGTGCGCAGCGCGCCGCTGAACTGACAAAGAAACCCCAGGCCTATGTCATAAAAAGAATGAAAGATTATGGAATACCAATTTTAGGATGAGCTGGTTCTCCTGCAAACGCGGTTGGTGGCAATTAACACAGATTTGAACCGTTGCAGTCAATCCGGACACGTAACTAGTATTTTGTCGCCACGTGTGATAAACTTCAAACCCTCTGAGGTTACCAAGTTTGGCAAGGACCGGCTTTGGAATGTACGAGTAACTAGTTACCCATTTTCACGTTGTGGGTTATGGATACTTGGAATTCAGTTAGGGCATTGGCAGCCAATGGTGATTTCATTAAAGATCCGATAGTTTTTAGATATTCTTATAATCACATATTAGGAAATCAGGCAGGCCCCATGTTGTAATCCATACATACTTCATGATTTTTCCATGGGCATGTGTATGCCAGCCGTGTATTTAGGCGTGGCAAAAGGTATGTGCGCAGCCGTCCTGATCATAGTGCGATCTGTGCGTCGCACAGCCTCACCCGGACCACCTAGTTCGCGTAATATGCAGTTCATACAGCCCGGAGTTCCGGTATTAGCGCGTTGTTCTTTGCGTCTTGTATGGCATTGCACATGTACTCTAGTAGCCTGACTGTTCCCACCTCACCGTTTCCCATCATGTGTAGTATGGACTTTTGCATCTCTGGAAAACCGCCCTTGTAGTATCTGCCTGCCAGTGAACGCTTTATCTCGCGCCATTGGATCTCTATGGGATTGTACTGAGGAGTGTATGGCGGCAAGTACCATAGTGCGACTTGGCCTCTTGTCTGTTCCAGATACTGCTTGATGTCTTTGGACTTGTGCGCAGATGCATTGTCACATATGACAAATACCTTGCCGTACTTTTCTCGGAGCATCTCCAACAGTTTTATGACGTTTACAGTATTCGCACTGTCGCAAAAGTGCAGGTGGCACGTGTCGGCCCCGAGTGCACCCGGCATTTTCATGCTCGTTTTTGAAAAGTTGACATTTACAGTCTCAGAGCCTCCCCGGGGATATAGTCCGCGCGCGACATACGGCGAGTTTGTGATTGCAGAGACGTCCATACAGAACACCTCATAGCCGGCGCGGGCGTGCGCCATGGTGGCGTGTATTGCGTCGTGTACATCATGCAGTTCTTCTAATGGACTGGCAGACTTGTGGTGGATTGGCCTGGGGCATACTGATATGATTAAAGATCCGATATTTTGATTGATATTCATCTCGAAGTTGAGCACATATTATAAATACAAAATATTAGAAAACTATCGGATCTTTAATGAAACTATTAGGCATTCTTATTGAAAAGCCCATCCTGTGAGCTAGCACCAGGGCTCCGGTCCACGTGTACTGGACGTCAAAAATGTTTACCAGATGCATACTGATATGATTAAAGATCCGATATTTTGATTGACATTCATCTCGAAGTTGAGCACATATTATGAATGCAAAATATTAGAAAACTATCGGATCTTTAATGAAACTATTATGCAATGCAAACAAGGCGGCAGTCCATGTCCCACGCTCAAAGCCACTTTGCATCGGTTCCTTGCTCAGATCGGCCTTTGCCTGTTCTTGTTGTGCTTTTGTGAGTCTGCACGGCCTGCCGGGGGATCTTGCGGTCATATCTGCCCTCCAATCCCTCTGACTGTAGCCTGTTGAACCACTCGGATATGACACCCTGACTGCGTAATAGTTTCATTAAAGATCCGATAATTTTCTAATATTTTGTATTCATAATATGTGCTCAACTTTGAGATAAATATCAATCAAAATATCGGATCTTTAATCATATCAGTATGCGTCCGAGCTGGGCGGCTATTGCAGACTCACTCTTGCCCTTTTTTCGCCCAACTGCTGCCTGCAGCCTGTCACAGGACTTGCCCGGAGACTCTTTGCGGTAGGCGGCTTTTAGATCTTCTCCTATGATAACTCCCGAGCGTACGAGTCGTACCTTTCCGATATTTCATCCGTCTCATGACTACCAAGTACAGAGTGTAGTTTATAGCTAACGCTAAGGGTTAATCTGTACATATGCATACGCGGCAGATGTGCTTATGCCTTGTTCTGTCGTCGTCTCTCCAGCTTGGCCAATTTGCGCTTGTACAGATCTTCGTTGCGTGACTCGTAGCTAGTATTGTTTTGGAGCATGTGCCACATGATGTTCATCATTTTATTCGCGACTACGACAACTGCAAGCGCATGCTTGTCTGCATGTCGTTTGCGTGCTGCTTCGTATGCGGCTTTCATTCTCAGATCATGTCTGGCCGCCACACTGGCAGCCTCACACATTATCCAATTTACAAGCCGGTCTGTGCCTGCCTTTTTTATCTTTCCAAGACGCATCTCATTACCTGATTGTCTTATTGTAGGACAGAGCCTCGCCCATGAGATCATTTGTTTGGGAGTCTCAAACCTCGATATATCCGATATCTCAACTGCCAATAGTATGGCCGCATACGTGCCAATACCTGTCATACTGACAAGCAGTTTTGCATACTCATTTTGAGCTGCTTCGGCATCCAACTGTTTGTCAGTTTCTACAAGCTCGCTTGTGTAGTGTTTGATTTGTCTTACACACTGCTTTAGTACAAAGTTATCCTGTGCATCACCGAGATTGAGAGTGTCCAGATAGAATAGTGCCTTGTGAGAGTACATGTTGGCCGCATGTGCGGCCTTACCATGAGCATCAAGCAGGTTGTGTATTTGGTTTATCACCTTGGTTCTTGCCTGTACCAGACGTACATGCTGCCTCACAAGATTCCTAATTGCACGTATGTGCTTTGATGGAATGTAACACTCTGGAATGGAATTCATCCTGAGTATCTGTGCTATCTTTTCTGCATCTATCTTGTCAGTCTTTTTTCCAGTCTTGTTGATCAGTGCCATCTTGTACGAATTGGCAAGCTTGATCGGAATGCCAACATCTTCAAACGCATTAACTGTCGTAATCCACAGGTTAGCTGTGGTCTCGCATGCTGCAGTGCATTTTCCCATCTTACCATACTTGTCAAGTATGGCGTGTGCACATTGTCTTGCATCCTCTTGCGTGTTAAAGTATTGCCCACGGTCGAGTACCTTGCCCCTATTGTTAACTACACAATAGTCACACTTTTTCTTGCTAATGTCTATACCTATGCTTATCTTCATCCTTTGCTATCACCTCCTGGTCGGATGTCTTTTGATGAAACGGAAGCTGCATACTCCTATCAGGGCTCGCAGCCCAATCATACAGCAGCTCGGATTGCCCCAATCTATGCAAAGGGAGCATTGTCCCATAGTAATTCAGGGGTCGATTCATCACTACTAGTACGTGGAGGGGGTTATCATGTATTCTATGCATCGCACAGTGTTATAGATGCGTATATTTCCTGTGAGATGTGTTTTTTCACAGATGATACATATGTTCACTAAGATGATATTCGTGTTGATATGGCCTTATTTAGGCATGATGCGGTGGGGGGAGGGGGAGGTGACACGTTACATCATCGCCGCTATATTCGGCGTTATCGGCGTCTTTTTTGCGGCGCTGTATCAGGGCGCGACCGACGACGTCGTCGGTGACAGAATCACGTCATATAGCGACAGGCTCGACCTGTACAAGGAGCAGGCCGCAGAGCACCTCAAACTGGTGGAGATGACGGACACCGAGTCGGACACGGCAGACCTGATAAACACCGGCATAAAGGACGTCCGGATATGACACCTGTACACAGACGACGTCAAGGACGACGCCTACTCGGTCCGGGACAGGGACGGGTCCGTCGACTGGCTGCGCGTCGGCAGCCTGGTCAGCATCACCTCGGCCCTTGACGGCGGCACGGTCTCTATAGTCACCGAGAGCGGCACGGTCTTCCGGTTTGACCAGTGACGATCAGGGTTTTAGCTTCGTCCTTTGTATGTGTCGTATGCTTGGGAGCGCTTCTCAAGTCCGTGCACCAGGATCGAATTGTTCTCCCATTTGATCGTTACAAACACCCTGTATTTGCTGATACGTATCCTGTATGCAGGTACGTCCCTTTCCACAAACCTGTTTGTCGTAAGGCGATCTAGTCCAACATTGTTCAGAATCTTGTACGGGTGCTCAATATTGCACAAGGTTTTTCCGACTTCATCCATTTTGGAGATAATTGTTTTGGCAATCTGCTTGTCGGACTTGCTGATTTTCTTGAGGTTTTTATTAAACCGCGTATAGTATACAACGTTCACGACTCGTCATCTGCATCCAGCATTTTTAATACCTCTTTCCCCGTATAAAACCGTTCACCATTGTTGTAAGCCTCGACGCCACTCAGTACGTCGTCTATCATTTCCTCGGAGATGGGTTCGTCGTCGCTCTTTGATACTGTGTCAGACGACACATGCGCCGTCGAATGGACGGTGTCCGGATCAGCGTCGTCAACGGGCATCTAGGCGTCCACCTCGCGCCACAGCAGTGAGCATACATTCATCGCATACGGGTGCAGCTGCATGCCCATATATCCAAGAGGGTCGTTTGATCGTGCCATGTGATGTATTGTCATCACTCGTATTTATTTGTGAGATCCGGCCCAATAACAGGACAAGCCCGGAGCCGGAGGCCGTTCTGACGGGTTCCGGAAACGTCAGGATAGGGCACCCGTACACAGGTGGTGGCGCAGACATGCGTGTGCGGCCGTGGCATAGGCGGGCCCGTTTATGAGCTGCACACGGGTTTGGCCCGCGTCGTCCCGGCCCCTGACGGCGGCACGGTCAGTCGTCACCAAGAGCGGTAGGGGTTTTAGGTTCAGTCAGTGATGATGGTGATGGTGACCCTTCGTATGTCGTCGGCCTCGGTAATCGTGGCGGTGCCTGTCTGGCTTATGACGATCCGTATGTATTTGACCATCTTCGGATCATATATCTGACTAGATTGCGCCTCGGACTGGTTGAGCGTCACGGGCATTATGCGCAACGCCGCGATCGTAACCAACCCCATGGTGGCGTACAATGCGTTTTTTGTGATCATTGCATACCATCACACCGTGCGCTATATAAGAGGACATATCTTGATCTGGAGTGTCTTTTGTAGGCTTGGGGGGTTTTGGCAGCTGATGCGTCACGCGGTTGGATCGTACACACGTTCCATGAGCAGGATTGTGCCATTCTAGTCGCGCCTTGTGTTGTAAATATGGGGTAATGGGTGAGTCGTCTTTTGTGCGGTTCTCGCGGTGTGGAGCATGTCTGCCGAATAACGCGAATACGTGTCCTGCGGCGTGTACGGAGACATCTTGGTCGGCGCGGCGGCCTTGCCGTCCCTGGTTTAAGATCGTCAATACATGAGCAAGCTGAGCAAGAGGCATCTTGGTCGGCGCGGCGGCCTTGCCGTCCCTCCATTCGCGCACGAGCTGATGCACTTTACACCCACTTCACTCGCGGCCCTCACCAAACAAATGACCGATGGTGTTTTCTTTTTCATGCCAAAAAGCACTTTCAATTGATGGGGTCAATCTCACCCTGCGTTGTATTTGACCCTTGCAAGGTTTACTTTTGCCTCGCGGTGCGAGGGAAGGTATATTGACACCTAACGGTGACGCAAGTCATGGTCGATACATACACCAGGAGAATAGGCAACATATCTGCTGGCGAGAACAAAAAGGCGGCAAGAAAGGCGCCGCGGGCGCCGATGACACAGTTGTTATCTCCCTATCCTCGATGGCAGAGAGCAGTCAGATTGTCCTGACAAATGCAGGCAGGAAGGCAGAGATCCGGCTCAGGCACGGCGTCGCGTTGCGCCACGGGAACATACTGGAAGGTTCAGACCCGGCAGCCAAAACTGCGAGAAAAAGGACGCTGGTGGTAAAGCAGGCCATGGAAAAGGTAGTAGTAGTGCGGTTCCTTGAGAGGAACAATGACGGCTATGACTATTATGACAGCGACTTTTATGACGTCCCCCTGTTGGTGGGGCACGCAGTTGGGTGCATGCGCAGGACGCTCTCGTTTTTTGACGATGACCTTCAAGACTATGGGGTGATGGGCGTGTCGTTTCCAGTACGTGACGACAAGGAACTGCGGGACTTTAAGAGGATGCTCAAGCCCGTGCTAAAATACATCAAGATAACCACAACAGAGCAAGTATTCATCCCCGATGAAGATGCCTGTATCTCAAAGTCCATCTGACCGTTGTGGGGCGCGGTGCGGAAAGTCGATCAGTCGGCATGTGGATTTCCAACTCTCATTAAGTTGAAGGGTTGGAAGGCATCAAGCATAGAGATCCTAGGATCCAGTACTGACGGGCTCAAAACCCAGATGGGTATTGGCGCCGGTATTACACCGGCAAGTGCGCGTCACGCGCGTATTTCCCATTCTAGCCTCCCGCAGCGCATGATATACACCCGAATAAATCTGTAATGAATTTGTGGAGGTACAAGTCATACCCTTCCGTGGATTAATGTACTTATAACTAACCAACGCATAGATGCATTTGATGAACAAAGCCGTGTTTTATCTGGGGATTGGGAGCATTGCAGTCGCTCTGGTTGCAGCTCTTGTAATGGCGCCAACCGCTCCGGTCGTGTTACAAATAACCGTCCAGACGGAGAGTGACGATATCAATCGTATTACCACGCACGAAGAGTGGATTGAATGGTACCGCAATGCGGATCCAGACGAACTTGGAAGTCATCACAACGAGATAGTACGCGATACATGGGTGGCGCAGTATGAGTTTGAACAAGAGTTCCACCCGGAAGAGGGATTGGTAGTGGACTACCTGTCGGCGCTGTCAATACAGCAGGAGATGTTGCAGGACACCTACAACTACACGGATGAGAAATTTACCAGATACCACGATTGGTTACTGGAGACGTTCGATGTGCCGCCAACGTTAGAAGGTGTGGAACGAGCGATGCTCGATCTGATCGGTGGAGACAAGGACAACATGCACAGAATTGACCATGTACATTCTCACAACCACAGAGCCATCATGATCGCCGAACCTCCATTCGATCTTTGGGAATCTGATCCTGATTGGTGGTGGTTGCAGAACCAGTTGTCGGCTTGCCAGCATGAGAAAGCGTTGGATTGCGACGAGTTTATTTTTGCTCACGAGAACAGCCGGCCGCTCACTGAGGGGGAACTTGAGCTTATGCAGCCCGACTTTGAGGAAGCCACGGAGTAGTGGCGCGCGGAGAAAGAGTCCAATCGCAGTGACACCGGCACCGCTTCGGCCCTGTCTTGGGATCTTTTTTCCAAGGCAGAGGCTCTAGTCCGCGTGGACAAGTATAATACACTCGGCCTGCGAGTTTCGGCCAGTGAATGTGATGCGTCGGTATGCACTTTCAGGACATCTGTAAGTGGGACAGGATCCAAGCAAGCGTTCACCCCCCCCCTCCCCCTAGCTAGGTACAGGGCAGCCACTTACGGTGAGCGAATGTGTGGCTATACGTGCCCATGGCACGTAAGGTGGAAGAGAGGTTACGCGTGTGTCATTGCAGCTAGAATACGTAGGGTTTGATTGACTTGCAAATGTTCTCGGCTCGATTGGCGGTGTAGTGGTGGTGTAGTTGTTGTGTAATTTGCCAGCTTGTCATACCATATCAAAAGTCTGTCTGTTAGTGGACTTACAGTGCGCTTTGCACCCGGACAATTCCAATAAAATCACTCATACTTAATAAATGTAACTGCGCTCTTACCAAAAGTTACATATAGGGCCATCCAAATGGAATTATTATGATTAGAACCAAGAGGATGACATTATGAATTTACTGAGGGCTGTTATCAATCTATTGTTTTCAAAAAAGCGAACCATTCAGTTTCAGAGGCGATGGTCCATGCAGACAAGAAAGGGAGAGTTGTATGATATGACGATGAGGGGAGAGGGGGTGTGCGTGTAATGAGTAATGCTTCTGCCACCACACGTGAGAATAAGATTTTACGCGATAAACTCGCGCACATGTGGAAGTTTGTAAACGTCATAATGGAAGCATGGGGGGAGCAGGCTGCCATGTTCATCGATGAGATCAAGAGACTTGAAGGCAAAGTCGAGAGTCTGAAAACATACTGTGATGAACTCAAAGAACAACTGCAAGATGCAAAAAGGCTTTTAGCAATGCATGAGAACTATAACAACCCAGACAGGGGGACGAAGACTGCCCATGATAGGCAGAAACACAGACAGGCGTTGAGAGCCGAGAGTGAAGAGAATGTGCAGTGTGCCATGGATGTGGAAAAGGAAAAAAGCAGTAGAAAATCTGGCCTGCGACATCGCGGCGGCCAGCCCGGTTCAAAGGGCATGTCGTGTAGCCTAAAACCAGACAGGAAACTAGATGATTTATGCGCGCCCGAAACATGCGTCCGGTGCGGCAGAACTGACATCATACATTTAGGATTCCTATGGAAGATGGTACTTGAAATACGCGAGTATGGCGACCGGTTCTGCACAAACCCAGGACCATTTGAGAATCCCAAAGAGATGGTGGATAATTTGCACATGAACGGAGCATTGTTTGCCTATATGGAGGCATCAGTTCCTGCAATCTGCTTGCAGTGTGAGGTGATCATCTACCCAGAGACGCCGTCGATCCCAGGATCGTCGTGCGGACCGATCTTGCGCGAAAAGATCATGAACCTGCACGGGCAAGTGCCACCCGTGCAGCGCATACACAATATACTTGCCGCAAACCATCATACTGAGATCGGCACAGGCACCATCTCAAAGTGCCTAAAGGCAATATCACAACACGCTACGCACGACTGTTTGTGGGTAAAGGCACCCCGTGATATTATTGAGGATGTAAAGGCGGCCTATAGCACTGATACAAAAAAGTCAGAGACATCTACTAATGAAATGGTCGCATATACTGAACAAGATGATAATGGTGAGGAGACAATCATAATGACTGCACACTCTGAGCCTCCTGTTGCCATGTTCTGGCAACAACCTGCTGCTGAACCACCAAAACTAAAATCCGAAGACTCTCCCCTACCTGAGACGACGCTTGTGCCGTATACTATACCTGACACACACATGCACAGCGTCCTCCCGCCACTATTCACCCAGATATACGAGATGATCACAATGGCCCCCAATATTATGTGGGACAAGTCAAATGCAAAGGTAGCAGGACACCGTCGACAGACGCTCGTACTGCTCTGTCCCGGAATTGCCACCATGATAAAAATTACAGACAGTAAATCAAAAAATCTCATACAATACATGTTCCCGGATCTGCTTGGCAGACTTCTCCAGGCCGACATGTATCTTGCAGGCAATGCGTTTGATGGTGACATACAGACATGCCGTGTACACCTCTGGCGTCGAGGCGAGTCGTTGGCAGTATTGCACGGCATACACTCACCAGAACAGACGTACTCTGAAGAGCATCTCAATATATTCAGACTCTCAAAACGCGCAGGTGAACATATAACCCAGCTGGCCGGCGGCCCGCTCACATCTATCTGCGAGGTTGACAGTGTGATTCGAGCCATACCTGGACTCTCACAAACAATAAGTGATGAGGTCGACGTACTAAATACTCGCATGCTCAAATTGATAGACGCGTACCGGCACGGTGAGGTCTCTGATGAAGACACGCACAAATACGCCACCTCACTTGAGAATGCACTACCATACATGTTTACATTTCTGTGGCATCCGGGTATGCAAGGTCACACAAATGACATTGAGCGACTCATCAAGAAATGCAACGTATTGCCGCGCAAGATGCAAGGGGGACTTCCAGACTGGACGGCTGCAAAAACGCAGGCCAACCTGCAGACCATACATGCAAACTCTGCTCTGTGGGGCGTATTCTCAGGACAATTGGTATCGGGATATCGCGGCAGTTGGAAGCCTCCACCATCAGATTCAATCACAATAATGTCCACGTCGTCGCCTCCACCATCATCACAGAGACCACATCCGCGTGTCACCAAAAAACATATCACGAAATCCTCTGATCCATTAATACAAGCACATGACCTCATCTGCATACCAAAATCACAAAATGTCAAGGTCGCTGCCGCATGACTTTTTAATATAATCATATTATTGCAAAACTTGCCCCATATTATGCCATTTTTGTACCATCCACACACTCCTCACCTCTGACACTACTAACACAATACACAAACTGGCCGTGCCGCCACCATCCAATCCGATGTTTTTGCCTTGAACAACGTGACGCTGTATGTTACCTGCATGTTACCTGCATGTTACCTGCATGGCCACCATATCGCATACCATAACGCCTGTCCGATATCTGTCTAAGGTGGCAGCGTAAGTGGGTGAGAGTTGAGGGGAGGGGGTGGGGGTGAACGCTTGTTTACATGGTTACCATGCCACCATCAACGATACTTTTATACCTCATATTACTACATTAAACAGGGACGAATACACATGGCCAAAAAAATAACCAAAGAAGAGAAAGAAAAAATCATAGAGGATCTTCTAAGCAAGCACTATAAGGTATACGATCGGCTGGCAGAACTGTAGATGTACTACCCAACAGTTCATGACGTCGAACTTGTTATTGAAAAAATAAACCGACATAAGTTGTCTTGTAAGTATCTATGTGGGATCCTTATAAGCGATTCTTCACTTTTCGTACTAAAGTGCGCAGCATACGCTAGGGTGGTGTTTTTCCGGAGGGTGGTTCGGATATGTATCTATACGAGCATTAAATCTCAATACCATGCTTCATCCATTCGTTAGGGGCACTATGCAGTTAGTTCCCCGAGCATTAAATCTCACACTTACAACGCACAAATCCCTAACCATAATTTTTCACATCTATTCATTTTTTTTTCTTGGGGTTACGATGTGTACTCTTTTTACCCATCTCTACACATGTCCAAAAATCTATATTCTTTGTTAGCATCCAAAATACAATTTTGAGCATCTTGGCAGCAGCGGCAACCTGTGCTTTTGAGACGCCTCTTTTCTCCTTTAATCTTTCATAAAATACACTTATTGGAGTCTGTCGATTATTATTCTTTGCAAACTGCACATGAGACAACACACATTCTGTGAGCAACTGTCGAACCATGGAATTTCCCATTTTCGTTATGGCACCATGGTGAACTGTACTGGCAGAATTCCTCACAGATGGAGCTAGTCCAAAATAAGCAACAAGACTGCCCATATCACGAAATCTTGAGATATCACCAATTTCAGATGATAATGTAAGCGCAGTCACAGGACCGATTCCAGGCATCGTAGTCAAAAGTGAAGCGTGTTCGTTTTTTGATACTGCATTGGATATTTTATCATCACAATCACGAACATCATCATTTAAAAATGCAATTGTTTTGATATGTTTGTCTATCCTCCAGTCATTAAGCTTGCGTAAATTTTGTATATGTTCAGCAGAAAATGGAATCCCTTTGATCTTGATTCCACTTTGTAACAATATTGCATGAACACTATTTTTGGACTTTACTCTAGACTTTACTACTGTACTTCTATACCTGACCAATTGTCTATTATGTACATCCTTTTCCTCTGGAACATAACATCCTGCAATATATCCACCCCTTAGCAGATCTGCCAATATACGAGCATCTACTTTATCTGTCTTCTTTTTTGATTCAGCTATTCGTTTTGTTGCAAGTGGGTTTGATAACATCACATCCAAATGCAATTTTTCTGTGAGAAATCTATACATGCCATACCATACAGAAGAAGATTCCAACACGTATTTTGCATTGGGCGGAAACTCAGAAAATTCTTTTACAATATCAATATGATTGCACTCAATTCGTTTATTTTGTCGAACATTACCTTTAGGATCCATAATTGCCACTTGCATGAATTTTTTGTGAAGATCAATTCCAACAAAATATTTTTGAGCATTATCATATTTTACCGATGTTTTTGTGGTTGTTTTTTTCACCTTGCTTACGCTATGACTATCCATATGGTCATTTTTTCTACCCCTAATCTGTTTGTTTGCATTTTGCTTGTGCGAATCACGATCTATACCATCTGAATTTCTACTCTGCTGTGTTTTTCGTGCCACATATGGTTAGTTCCGCCTTGAGTGTACGCCTAGATATAATCATATTTTATATGAAAGGTGTGATAAGTTTAGCTTTTATGCCCACTTGGAGAGAAAAGAAAATTGGCTACTAGTGGTGTAGATCCTCATATATCCGTGTGCGGAGTGGAAATGAAGGTGTGTGGGTCAAATCATGATCCTCGTACAAAGATCAAAACTAGGCTCAAAAATGGTAAAAAACTTCGTGTAATACATAAACTTGATGAGGAACAGGTACGGTGGATAGTTCAGCAAAAGCACAATGATGAGATGAGTGACACCCAGATTGCAAAATTAGTGGGTGTATCTGCACGATGGGTTAGAAAATTGTTCGTACGATATGGTCATTTACAGCCAAAAGATATCACATATCCTCCAAAGATGGGACGTCCTTCTAATGGATTACCAGGCCGTCGAGAACATTCTGCAGTGATATCTTGTTGCAAGCAGAACAGACGTATGGCAGTCAGACTCGATACTAATAGAAGAAGAAATCGGAATCCATATTTCTCACAATATCATATATAGGATATTGAAAGATGAGGAGTTAGTAGAAAACCAACCAAAAAAAGCAAAGCAGCGAAAGTGGGTTAGATATGAGAGAAGATTCTCAAATTCTTTATGGCATACGGATTTTAAGCAGATTTACGATGGTAGATGGTTTGTGTCCTATCAGGACGATGCATCTAGGATGATCATGGGCTTTGGAGTGTATAATGAACCTACAAGTGATCATGCAATAAAGGTGCTTGAGGGCGCCATCAAGAAATATGGCAAACCTGCCCAAATACTAACGGATCATGGATCTCAGTTCTATGCAAATGAGAAAAAGAACTCTGAGCGCGGTGTAGCAGTATTTGAGAACAAGTTAGTCGAGCTTGGTATCAAACAAGTCATGGCACGTATAAAACACCCTCAAACCAATGGTAAATTAGAACGATTCCACTCTGAGATTGAACAACATCTAAAATCATTTGAAGAAGAGTCTGCATGTAATACAGTTCGCGGTTCCAAACCCGGCGACCATGTGGGGAATCCATTCCATACTATGGGTATAACAGACCCAATAACAAGACTCATCAACTGGTACAATAATCTCCCACATATGTCACTAAAAGACGGTAAAGAGACGCCTATAGAAGCCTATAAACGCAAACAAGCACCAAAAGACATAACAGCAAAAGAAATGGAGAGTCATACATATGTCAAATCATAAGTGGAATTACTTACAGGATAACACACCACGGTGTTTGCCACCGGGGGGCTGGACGATCCGCGAGGTGTTGCGATCGGGCCAAAGTATACGGCGCCCGCCGCCACCGCCGGCGTACCACAACGACGCGCCGTCCATCACACTGCAGAACTCCACACACGGCATCCCATTCCGCACAGAGCTCGCCCGGAATACCACTACGGACTACACCGTAACGGCCGCGGATCCAGAGGACGATCCGGTAACGTTTGCTCTAGTACCGCACGCAATAAAACGAGGTGCAATCACCTTATCAGATCACCACAATGCCACGGCAATCCTGTCGATCAACACGTCCCAAATGGACACGGGAACGTACACCTTTGAAATCACTGCATCAGACGGACATGACATTGAGCGCACGCTCTACGCGGTTGTGGTACGTTGAGCCGCAAGCGACTAACAGTCATAATTGTAGCTTCGTTGACAGCCGCCTGCATTTTTGCTCTGGTTGCGGCGCCCACCCACACAGATAACATGGATGCCCCGATCCCGCCCCCTGCAGACTCGCCAAACGACATCTCGGACACCAATGAGGGGCACGCGGATGCCCCGATCCCGCCCCCTGCAGACTCGCCAAACGACATCTCGGACACCGGTGATGGGCACGCGGATGCCCCGATCCCGCCCCCTGCAGACTCGCCAAACGACATCTCGGACACCAGTGCAGAGTACACGGGTCCACAGATCCCATCGGAGGCGGCCTCGTCAAGCAACGCCTTTGCCATTGACATGTACAGGAAGCTAGCCTCAGATCCCAAACACAAGGACGAGAACGTATTCTTCTCGCCATTCAGCCTCTATATTGCCGCCTCACTCGTGTACGAGGGGGCGCGGGACGAGACCGCGTCACAGATCGAGCAGGTCTTTGACCTCGAGCCCGACGACCGCATGCGGCACGAGATCATATCCAATACGTCGTCTTCAATAAACCGCCACGATCCGCACGCGACGCTTGTCACTGCAAACGCGCTATGGCTCGACAGGGGATTCGACCCGTACCAAGACTATGTGGACATAGTACGCGACGTATATCGTGCCGACATCGACCGCCTCGACTTTCTCAACGACGCGGAGAACGGAGCCAAGCGTATAAACGCTTGGGCAGGTGACAAGACCCAAGACAGGATCCCCGAGGTGGTGACCCCGAAAGATGTCTATCGGGCAGCATCCGTGTCCACCAACATGATATACTTCAAGGGCGCGTGGGCAGCGCAGTTTGATCCCGCCGACACCCACAGGGGCGCGTTCTGGAGGACCGATGCCTCCAAGGCCGAGGCGGACTTTATGCGCAACACGGCATTTTTCAACTATGCAGAATCAGACCTGGCACAGATTCTGCAGATGCCCTATGAGGGCGGCAGGCTCTCGATGCTGGTGTTTCTGCCGTCGGAGCGCGACGGCATACGCGACCTTGAGGATGTGATCTCTGCGCAGCGCATAAAGACGTGGAAGGAAGGCATGTCGACCATGGAGGTTACGGTCCTGATGCCAAAGTTTGAAATGGAAACACACTATGAACTCAACGATCACCTGACGAGCCTCGGGATGCCGCATGCATTTGATCCGATATTGGCGAACTTTTCAGGAAAAGTCGATCTCACAAAAATACCGGAGAACCTATACGTGAGCAGCGCCAGCCAGAGCGCGTTTGTCAAGGTGAACGAAGAGGGCACGGAGGCAGCGGCCGTTTCTGTCTTTATAGACAAGGTTACTTCAGAACCGCCCAAATTCATTGCCGATCGCCCGTTCATCTTTGCAATACAGGATGATGCAAGCGGCACAATACTGTTCATGGGACGCGTGTCGGATCCCGCGAAGTGAAACGTCCGCGGCGTCCCGAGCAGGGCGCCCCATGTGGACGGGGCCAACACGGTCCGGAGCCCCAAACACGAGCAGTGCCCCTTCGACCCGCGCCGCGGTCCGCGGCTTGTGTTAGGCAAACCTGCGCATCCGCCCGACAGTTGCGCCATCCTGTCCGGGTTTCCTACAAACCTTCCCGCGATCCTCACTGTCTCCACGCCTGGCTCAAATCCGTAGTCGGAGAGACGCCCTTGTTGAGCATGCGTTGATTCCATCATTCGCGTTGGTCGCTGGAGTCTCACTTCGCGCATATTACCAGTAATGTCAATGTTTTTTCACAGGAATGTGGAGATTTGTGTGAACCAACCTTCTTGACTAATATATTCATTTAAAATTTGAGTATGAATAGATAAAATAATTTAGATTTTAAAGTTTTACTATGATATTTTTTCTCATATTTAAATTAACGTAACCGTTTAACCCCTGTATCTGCATCAAAAGTTAGACGATGAATTTGTGCCTAAATTTGGGAAGGGGTTGAACGGTTACGTACACATAGCACTTGTTACAATACACATCTGAAACGTTTCTATCCATATTAAAAACAAATGCGACATTTTTAAAATACAATATTTTTACATATGATCTTTTCAGGCATAAAATCGTGTAAAATTGGCGTACATGGACTTGTGTTCGTTGCTATAGTATGGCACAGTGTGATATTTTGACGTTTATCTATCTCTGTTATGTTATTGTTGCTGTAATTGAAATTTCAACTCGAATTTTCATTTAGTGTGATGTATGCCTTGTCCTATCATATCAGCAATCATTCAACTCCTGTGCCTGCACTAAAAGTTAGGCGATGAATCTGTGTCTAAACTTGAAAATGAGATGAAAGGTTACATCATGTCCTACCATATCCAATACATACTACCCTATACTGCCTGTTTTCTTGATTGTCGGTATTGGAGTTTTTTTTGTATGATAATTTTTTGTTTATTTTAAAAATTTTATATTTAAATTATTTTTATCAATTAATATGAAAAATTTTATATATTACAATATAAATTATTTAATATTAATTTTTTATATACAATAATTTTAATTAAAATAATATAAAAATTATCATATTAATTTATTTTTACCAATATTATTAATTAAAAATATAATATTTTAAATAAATAGAATTATTTTATAATTTTTGTTATGATATAAGTAAAATTAAATTATAATAATATGTAATAATTTACATTAATTTTTTTGAATAGTTTGAATATTTATGTTAAACAATCTTTTTATATTAAACACAATGTGACACGTACTTGTTCATCTCTGAAATATTTTTGACATACTATATATGTAAAATAATAATAAACAAATTACTATATATTTTTAAAAGTAAATAATTTATTTATACATTAAACGTCTACGTTAATGTATATCTTTACTAAACACTTGAGTGTATGTATGGGATTTTTGGATCAGGACAAGCATCAAATGACCCCTAGTGATTTAACAAGGAGATAATTAAAAAACATGTATTGTGTGTATTGTACTTTTAAATAATTATGATGAGATTGTGTAATGTCGCACAAAAGACGGGGTTTTGAGATATACAATATATGCTAGTATATTACTCACCATACACTTGGCATCTACCCGTACACATCTCTTACAAATACAACTACAATAAGCATTGATCATTACGGCATGACTGCATTTGATCCCTGACTACTTGTTTCTTATGACTCACATATGGTGGTTGGTGCGTAATTCATCAAATCGCCACTTGCATCGTACTTGCAAAATCATCTGCAAATATCGCCAGAGTTTTATGTACATATATTTAATAAGCTCATATATAAAAGTATATGCGCGCATACCAAAAGTTACTTATAGGGGCATCCCAAATGAATAATTGTAATGTCACCAAAGGGGATGCTAAACAACGTTGACTAGCCAATGTTATCAACGTATCGTTTGTGAAGTGTGGTGGAACGACGACATATGGTGGGTTGCCACAACATGCTATACTACACAGAATGTCGCCCATTACAATGCATGGTTTGTGATGAATGTGGCGCCTGCTTGTTGTTTGTGTAAATTTAGTGTGTGGGTTTCAAATAAGAACAAATCAAGGAGGCAGACCGTACAGTGACAGAGCAACACAAGCGACGCGAAGGTTACTGGCAGTATTACGAACAGGCACGCAAATCTGAGCCGGATTTTATGCGCAAGACCTTGCTGTCGGCGATACGAAAAAACCCACATCCGTGCAAGGAAAAGAAGACAAATAGAGGATGCAAGCCCGTACACTCGCGTGACAAGATGGATTTTTTGTGTCTTTTAAAAGTTGCAAAAAATATTCCTTTTCGTGATGTGGTAAATGAGCTTGGACATATGCATGATGAATGGGTTGACGAGACGAAGCCTGATTATAGTTGGGTAACCAAACATATGCAAACAATTGATCTCGACTGGCTTGATTCTATTTTAGCATATACTGCCAATATGTGTCTAGATGAACTTGAAAAATCTGGGACAGATCCGGTACCGATAAAAGGTAAAGAGACCATACTTACGCACGGATCCGAGGATTTTGAGAGCGGTAAACAAGACGTAAAAAAAGGACCTACCGCTCCGATTGGGATAGACAGTAGTGGGGTAGAGACTGATAGGTACGAAAAACAAGAAAGACCTAATCATGTACTACAAGACTTTGAGCCGACACGCGTCAAGACGTACCTAAAATATCACATTACTTCGATAACCGGACACCAGATCATACTTGCATCATACACAACTCCAAGCAATGTGAGTGACACGTCAATGCTTCCATATATGGTCAGCTTTCTCACAAAAAACTATACACGTATTGAAGAACGCTTATTCAACGGAGACAAGGGATACGACTCGGATCAAAACTGCGAGATAATATTCAATGCAAACATGAAACCGAACATAAAGCAGCGCAATCATACAGATGGTGCAGGTCATACAAACCGTGGCAAACCAAGCAGAAAAAAGGCAGCGGAGATCTTTGACCAAGATGCATACAAACAACGCGCACTTATCGAGGCAATATTTGGAGCAGAAGAAACAAAGAATCACAGGCTACACTGTCGTATGCGTCTGGCCGAAAACAGAAAACGGTTTGGCAAAATACTATCGATTGCATGGAACATCAACGTCCTGAACAGATTTATCTGCGCTCATGAAAAAGGGCAAAAGATTCCATCATACGAATGATAGTGACTGCTATCACACTTGCACGTTTTATGTTCTATAATCTGTCTGCTAAAACACACATGCATATTCAAAAACGAAACGCACTATAGATAGGTTTCAGTCTTTTGTAGATTGAATGTGCAATAAACCAAGCTCACAGAAGGGTCACAGGCAGGCCTAATGTCAATTACGCACCAACCTCTCACATATGATAACATTTAAAACTATACTAAAACATCTAATATCATTGATGTACAAAAATCAAAACTCCATACGAAGCAAGTGGTGGTTTATGCTTCCAATTATGATGCAGTTTGTAGGTGGTATAATAGCATACTATGCACTACGCCAAGATGATCCACAAAAAGCCAAGGATTGTCTTTTACTTGGTATTGTATTAACTGCAATAGGCGCTGCAATGTTTTTGGTGCCTATAGTGTTAGCTATATTCACTTTTCCAATTGATGTAATTGAAGCAGTCAATAACTAATATTTCTAAATTCGAATTTAGAAATAAACCATACCCAAGTAACTGCATGTGTGTGGAATATCTCATACTATCTATAGCGACACTTGTGAGTTCTAGCACAGTACAATATCCTAGATCAGTTGTTGTGAATTGACTTGTGGATCATTTGCAATACATATTGGATGTGGCCAAAGATATGATGTGCAATGTCCCCTGGAGGGGATTACAGTTCTCATCGGACAACTGTTTAGATGTACTGTCACATCTCATTAATGGATACATCATGGCGCACCTATGCCATATTTTCTCACATTTCATTTTTTAAAAATACAACAAATCCGAATCATTGGGTATTTTTGTGTAAAGACATCTCAAAAATTATATTGTAATTTTTTAGTTGTGCCAGAATTTATGCGCATCACTACTTGTCAGATATTTTTTGCAGCGACAAGTATACATCATTTACAAGTATTGATCTATAACATATATTGAAACATTTAACACATCAATCAATGAACTCTGCAACAAGAATACAAAACAATGTAGAGCGCTGGCTTGTACATGAGGGCTTAAAATTCAAGTATCAAAAACATGATGACGCCACATTCAAAGTGATTATCAGTGGTCCACCTGAGATACAAGATATAGACACTGAGATATTTGAGCCTGCCAGTCAGCAAGGTGTAATTGTGGTTGGAAAAAGATGCCCCTTTAAAACCACACAAAACCAGAGATATTTGAATATGACACAAGATGAACAGCAAAAAATACAAGACCGAATTGCCAAATATTGTGATTCTGTGGGCGCAGTACATCGCTTTATGATGGATAACGGACGCGTCATGGTGGGTGTGTACATAGTGATCGACTCACAAGAGATGCAAAATCAGTCTTATTTTTCAGAGTCACTACGACAGACGATACAAATGGCAGACAGTGTAAAAGAGTACATGCGACGTACCATATAGCTTTACAGATAATATTTGATTTAACGCATATTACGCATCTAGTCTTTCTCACACATTTGGTTGCAGTGTCACAATTACTATCATTACTCTACTTTCTCATTTCAGCGCCAATTCACAACACCTGACATGAAAACAGATATCATGAATATTACACTTGAAATCCCCCCCCCCCCCCTCTCCCCACACCCCCTGCCCTCACACCTCTATGATTTTACATACATTACAATAGCACAAGAATGCCATATGCTATTGGTGATAGATATCATGTTCATGCAAAAGATCACATCAACGTATTGAATCAAGTGTATCACAAACAGTGTAGATACAATTGGACTCGCGCACAACTCACAGACAAAAACCATCAATGCATTTTTTTGGAGAAAAAACATCAACAAACACTATATCTCAACCCTACCCCTAGGGGGTTACGCATACAAAAACACCATTAATTGCTCAAGGTAGCAATCCAATATGTTTCTAAATTCGAATTTAGAAATATTAAATATGCAAGTAGTACGGTAACAGTTTATCTGGTAAAGTTCAATCTACATCTCAACTATACATATTATGATATCAATATGAACTAATTATGACTTTAATTTGTGACATTTCTTTGCTTTTATCATAATGTACAAAATTGCAAACTTGTGCCTAAGTGTTAAACCCCCCTTTTCAAAAACGTATTATAGGCACAATGCCATTTTATCAAAAATACCCGGCCAGAGGGGGGGTTTAGCTTTTGTGCCTGTATATGCAATGCAAAGGTCAAACCACCATGGTAGCTGGTTAGAGTATGTATTGTAATTTTATTTTGTGCCTAAGTGCTAAACCCCCCTTATTTTGGGTGTTTTAGTTGATTATAAAAAGATCATAATAAATTTGTGACACATGTGACAAGAAAAAAAGAAAAAATAAAGAAAGAAAAAACAAGTCACTGTTGGCAGTAAAATCTGTCTTTTACACGCTCAAATATTTTGATTGAATTTTAACCTGAACTAGGGGTGAATAATTGTTTGTTTGTTTGAGTGTGTTTTGATACTTGGTACTATGATAGCATTCCCAACAAACATGTTAATTGTTTTTGATCTTTTGGTCAGTATCGTTAAACAACGAACTGACACATTAACTTGTTTTGTACGTTATCACTTATTTCTATCAAATTATCATCATTATACCTCTGCTACCAATTAGAACAAAAATCTTTTGATAAATTATCTAGTTGGTGCTCTACAAGTAATTTCATTTTCATCCGTCTCTTTTTTTTAGTGCTTTGTTTACTAGTGTACTGATCTTTGACTTGCCAACAAGCAAAACACACATCTCAAATCTAGATGCGAATTTCACCAACTCTATTTTACGCAAACCAAATTTACAACACTGATTTGATAATATGCTCCATCTCAAACAGTATTATTACACCATGCAAAACACCACATATGGGAAAGATAGTCCTAATCGTAGTTGCAGCAATAGTTGTATCTATGGCTTTTGCCATTTACATGTACACTGAATACAGAACCCAATATGTTGCAACTGCTACTGGTCAACCTGTCATGGTAGGTCCAGTAGAATACACAGTAGAGTTTGAAAATACACACAAGGGCGACAAAGAGGAGACACCAGAGCATATCTTTGTAATGATTAAACTTACAGCAGAGAATATGGGTGATGAAAGAACACTGTTGTCTGGAGGACAATTCTACATTGAAGAGCCAAATGGTAAGAGACACCAAGCAGTGTATGGTGACTTTTCACAAAAAGACTTGTTAGTGGAGTGGTTGGAGCCTGGTGATGTGGCAATCGAGCGAAATACACAGTTTGATATACCATTTGATGAGGATGCAACATACAACATAATGATAAGACCTCAAAAAGAACAGTCATCTAATATAGTAGCCGTCATTTGTATAACGAACTGTCCTGCTAATTAATTTCTAAATTCGAATTTAGAAACATTTACTATATTCATGAATCATGAGATGGATTTAGTATGGGCATTACATACGCGTGGTTTGGTCTTATTGCAAGTATTATACGTTGCTCGTCTTTTTTTCGAAAAGGGTATTTGTCATACCCTGTCATATACTGTCGGGTCAGCGCATCGGCATGTTTGTAGTTATCATCAGGTATGATATCTTTGACTATACCTCGAACTGATGCCATCATCAATGGATTATCAATTGATGTCACTGATATCGATACACGTTTGTCATGCAAAATGTTGCGATGTTTTACCCTACCTTTGGCAGTGTTAATCATGACTAGTCCATTTTGATAGTTTGCCCACACTGGAGTCACTTGCGGTGAACCATCCGGCATTATTGTTGCAAGATGTGTGATGTTTTTACCTGCTAATAGTTCTTGGATTGTTTCCAAGTCTTGTTTTTTGATTGGCATGATGTTTACATGTATTTGAGATATATCTAGTAATGCATATCTTATCTCATAGTGGTTTTTTGGCAAAATTATGTCTGCTAAAATTTGTTACTTGAAATATACTGCTCAGAGGTACCTATTGTAAACACACTACTCCAAAAACACATTACCACAACACACTACCATAACACATCATCAAAAAAAAAAACAAATTACCACAAAGCGCCTACAAATACACTACTAAAACACACTACCCAAAAAAACATACTATCACGTACGGTAGATTTTATGAACAAGCAAAAAGCATTTGATCATCTGTCTTTGATCAATTACCTTTGATCAGTTACTTTTAATTGATCAACTACCAACATCCATGTCTGTACATTCCCCCGTCGTATAGACGATGCACAAGACACAGACGCTAGTCGTTGTCAGTCTTTCCTTTTTTATTTCCCCGTGTATTATTACGTGGCCGGGACTCTGCCGTCTTTGTTTTGACTGTTGATATATTGGCAGACTTTTTTCCACGTTTTGTCGCCTTTTGTGTTGTTGTGGTTGTGGGTTTAAGCGATTTTTTGGTCCCCCGCTTTTTACCCTTTTCCAATATGTTGGTAGTGGCGCGATTGATGATATCCACTATCAAATATGCCGAATACTCGGCCGTTGTAGGCTTTGCAGTAGACGTATCTATATCAGATAACACTTCACTTACAATATCTGCCAACCGTTTTGTCGTTTTGTCTATCACCGACGAGTATAAGGACTCAAAGTTCTCTGGAATCTCAAAATCCAGCAATCTTGTTGATGTTCCATAAAACTTTGTTATTCCACCACGTGACTCGTCTATCCTCGTCACCTCTATGAGGCCCGTCGTCTTGAGGATGTCTATATGATGACGTATTGTCGACACCGATTTTTTGGATCCGTCTTTTTGAATCGCCGCTGCGATCTCTTCTGCTGATAACGTTTTGTTATACAACATGGACAAGATCTTTGAGCGCATAGGATCACCTATTGCACGTGCGTGCTCTGTATTGACTGAGACTATCCGATTTGTACGGAGTCTTTTGTCCAATAGCGTTGCCATGTATATTACTAGCAAAAATAGTTAATAACACTAATGTTGCGATATAATTTTCATCTAATATACTATATTAGAATAACATTAGATATTAACTAAATTAATGATTTATTATCAAAATAATAATATAATACTTAATTTTTCTAATAAATTTTATTTATTTAGTAATATTTTAATTATAATATAATTAATAGTTAATTTCAATTTATAAAATTAATATTAAAATTTAAAGAAAAAATTTTTGTAATATAATAATTTTATATTATTTTGAAAATATTATTTTAAAATGATATTTATGATAATAATGTTGGTGGACATGTTAAGGATACAAAATATAACTAACAGACTAGCACATATGACTAGCAGACTAGCACATATGACTAGCAGACGAGAATGCATGGCATTACATGATGTTGCTTTAATGATAAATTCGAGTTGAAATCAAAACATGTCAATTATAGCACCACGATTATGTATCGTCACGATATCCTGTTCTCATTCACGTCTCAAAAATGTATTCCTGCGGTGATATACTCATGTAGTGTACATGTTAGTAGTTCGCAATGTGCTCAATTTTTAATGATCTTATTTCTAATTATGCAGTGCGACAGATTTACAATGGTAAGGAACCACCGTGCTCCAATTCCCACCGAAGCAGTCTTCTGATTGAACCGGCAATTGAATCTACAAACGCATCCATTGTGAATAATTTTTCATCTACAAGTCCGCCGTAATTTTCGTACCTTGCCATTACCCATAAACCATATAATAACATTCCAAAAAATATCAACAGTAATCGAAGCTGCAAGGCGTTGCTAGTTGTCTTTGGAGTCGTGTTTTTTATCACTCTGTATCCCGTCTCTATTATCCAGCGCTTGCGATAAGTCTCTGGGATGGTTTTGATGAGTTTGCTTTTGCTAGTGATTTTCATATTTGTGGCAAATGCCACATACTGATCGACCGTTTTATCAGTTTCTTTGGCATTATTTTTTTTGACGACAAGTAATGTGAACTTTACTGCTTTTTTGTTTTTATCACGCATCTCAATGACTGATGCAGTTTTTCTCTTTTTGTTGTGAACTTCTAAAATATATTTTTGTATGCGCTTATTTTTAATTGCCGGCATTATGAAAGACAGGCGCAAGCGCAAAAGTTCATCTATGCATGCAACATTGTAAAAACCCCGATCAAAGAGGCCAAGTTCCGGACGTGCATCCTCTCGAATTAATTTTTCAATGATTTTACGCATGACTGTGACCATTTTATCCTTACTGGTCACACGATGTGCAAACAAAGGTATGTTACCTGCTTGATTTACCATTTGTGCCGTCATAAATGAATGAAATCTCGCAGTACCATTTTTGGGCTTTGTTTTTAGCATCTCGGGTTTGAGTGCCTTGCCATAATATTCCCATCCGGTCATATCAATTGCAATAGTACCACCTTTTTTGAGCATGTTGTGTTTTTTGGCATTTTTGAGCATTGCTTTGACATTCTCGTCACCCCATTGTTTTACTTTCTCTAGATCTGCACTTTTTAGGCATTTGAGCACAGTATTTTCAGATGGTATGTTTATGCGCTCGTTTTTTCTAAAATAGTTAGCCTCATTGCGTTTTCTTTTGTGTGTTGCTGCATTTACGCACATGTTGTTGAGTGACATGGTGACAAGTGTACCAAGATAATCATCCACCTCATACGTGTGGTTATATCTGGTTGATATGTCTAGTCCGAGATCGTCGAATCGTTTTCGTAAAACTTTATAATTTACTTGTCCTAATTCATATTGATGTTCTAGTACCTCATTTTTCATATATTGTCAGAGGTACTAAAATGTCCCCACATATTATACTTTCTATTTGATCTGATCAAATATGATCATCAACGTTCAACGACATTGCAGATTATTTAAATAAAATCATATAAAACACATTGCGAACTACTGATGTAACTCTTTTCAATTATACCTAACACACTCCAAAATTACCAATTATAACATCCTCATATTTTTACGCGATCATTGATTATTGGGAAGTTATATCGTTGGATGAACAACATACATGTTTTGTTCATATAATCACTTATGTTACAGTGTCACCCAAAGATATACAAACTATTTACACTCCCGCACGGACAACGTAGAATTATAGTCTATGACAGAGAACACTCGTAGAAGGGTGGAGGTTGTGCATATGGTGATTCTTATTATCCTGATTCCGCATATATGTTGCTTATCGTGGGTTCTCTTGCCAGCCTTGTACGCCAACCTGCAATAATACTCGGATCAATATCCAGTATCTTTGCCGCGGCCTTGTCTATAATGATGCGCGCCTTGTCTTCAGTTGCCTGTTTTAATGGTAATAGTTCCATGTCACATACTTTATCATAAGCAGTGCGTAGATCATCCCAAGCGGGATTGTCTGGTTTTGGTATGCGTATTTCTGCCAAGTGGTCAAGTGACCATGCGAGATATGTTAATGTTTTGCTACGGCGATTAAGCAACATCATTACAACGGGTGTAGAGTTCCACCACACCGATAGCGCTTTTGCCTCTTGTTTATTTTTTGTTGATGTATGTATGTAGCCCGTTCCAAAGGTTGCTATATTACTATAAAGCGCAGTCATGCGTGTGCTTGTTGTCCTGAACCGTCTTGCAATAAACAAACTACTACGTTTTTCCCAATGTTGTTCTGCTAGATGTTTTTTCGTCTTTAATGGTTTGTACCATGCATCAGGGACTGTATTATGTATGGTTTTTCTAAGATTGGTTCCTATGGATTCAAATACATTCACAGCTCCTACTTCATCGGATTCACATTTTTCGTATGAACCGTCTATTCGTGGACCTACTTCGTGACTTACACCTAATGGCTCAAGCAGAGGGGAGTTTTCTAGTTTAGAAATTATCTCTGGCAGATCAATATCATACCATTGAACAGGTGTCCAATTTCCCATGCCTACGAGTTCTGCCGGCCAACTACATGTATTGCCCCACTTCTTGGCGTCGCCACTTATTATAGCATCTGCTGCCTCTATTGCTTGCTTGGTATTTTCTGGCATTTTGCGCAGAGATATAAATTCGGTTGGTGGTTTTATGTTGCCATCAAAACGCCTACATATCATCAGACACTCGTGTATGTTGGTTTTGTATGAAAAATTCACATGTTTGGGATCATGTGTTGTTATGATGCACTCTACGTGAAATCTGTTGGCCAAAAACCTCCTCTCTGCAAACCCGGATGCGGTTACGCAGGCCGTGACTGGGAGAACTTTTGCCAACGTTCCATCTTTTGCATTCAATAATTTATCTGCAAGTGGAGTAAAGAATGTACGGATACTATTCGAATCTATGACTTTACCGGCCTCGGGATCTCTACGTGTGAGTTCTTTTTTTATTGCAAGTTCATTCTGCTGCATGAGTTTTACTACTGGTTTAGGATACTTGCGTCCGCGTTTGACATTACTTCCAAACGGTGGATTCATTATCACCACATCCAGATCGCGTAACGGGAAATCTTTTGTCTGACTAGTACTGTCTATGTGCCTGGCTTGTATGTCACTTGTGCTGCGCAGCGGTTGAACAAACGCCCTTACTGGGTCTCGTTCACTGACACCTCGTAAAATTTCAACTGAGCCTGCCTTTACACTACTATCTTCAGACTGTGGCCCATGTTTCATGGTATAGAGGTTCATCTTCTTGTAGTCTGTAGTAGGTGCTCCGAGTGTAAGATTGCATGCTGCTAGTTGAACAGCATGTCTGTTTATATCGAGCCCGCAAATTGTATCTTCTACCATTTTACGATGAAGTTTCGCGTGTTCTTCTATGTCATCAAGCCCCTTGTTTTTCATACGGTCTTTTATCGTTTTTAATGCAGCCATCAATAGCGTGCCAGTACCACACGCAGGATCCATTATGCGCAACTGTGTTACTTTTTCCATATCACTCCAGTCCGCAAACTTGTCAGAAAATGCCATGCGTGCAAGCATCAAAGCAGACACATTGTGCGTATAATTTGCACTATCACTTGTTGCTGTACCCAGTATTTTGTGATAAAGTGGGCCTGCATGGTCATATCCGAGCTCACTCAACGAATCTGCCATGGCATTGGCGCGGTCTATGATGCGGTACAATGCATTTCGTACGGGCTTATCAATGTCTGGCAGAGCCTTTACAACTTCCAGTGCGGGTTCAAAGACGGGCTCATAATCACGATCTAGTATGTGATTCCATGCCTTGATGAGTGAAGTGCGCGGGTTTGTAGATCCGTTTATGTCACCCAGTCCAACAAGCCCATCCAGCTTGCCCTGAAGTCGACGGTGCAATAAGCAGGCGTTGATGACAAGCAGGGCAGCTATTTTGCATATGTCGCGACTAGAATATTCTTCACTGTCTATGCGCAAGCCGATCACGGCTGCTAATTTCTCGTCAAGATCTGAAGACTTTTCAAAGACCCTACCTGCACTTCCTACAATCCATTCAATTTCATCTGTGACCATCTGTCCGGGCTTTGCCAAACCGGATGATGCGACTACTTTTGCATAGAACATCTCACTAATTTCCTCGAATTGAAGAGTGTCCTGTATGCCCTCTAACATAGTCCTGTGTTCGTCTACCCCTCCATTACCAAATGGTCCAAAAATATCTATAAACCGCGCAGGGTTCTCTGGAAGCCTTCCATCATGTGATTGCAATGCGCGTAGGACGCGACCAGTGGCCCTCCATTCATCTTTGGCCATCAACTCTTCTGTGATGTTGCCACTGTCCATGAGTGGGACTGGTATTATGATGCGCCCATGTGTTTTGTCTTTTGATTTACGCATGACGCGCCCAACGGCCTGTACTATATCCACCATACTGTCTCGTGGATCCAAAAATGCAACAGCGTTAAGTGATGGCACATCAACGCCCTCTGTAAACAGTTTAACATTGCACAACATACGTGGATTATCTTCTGTAGCGCTGCCTAGATTCCGCAGGGCTGTATTGCGCTCGTATGCACTAGAGTTTCCATCAACATGCTCCACCTTGTGCATTTCATCATCTTTTGTAGTCTGTACATAACCTGACATGCGATTTGCCAGTATTCTGTGCAAGTCCGGCATGTTCAACAGATCTCTGAATGCCTTGGAGCGCACCCTACTGTTGGCAAACCCAAGTACCCTTGGAAGTTTCTCACTTCCTCCTCCATATCGCTCCGTAATTCCGTTTATCGCAAGAGCTGTTCCAAGCAGGCGTTCTACATCCTCATATTTTATCACACGTCCATCCTCATCATCAGTTTTAAGCATCAAATACTTGTCATACAAATCCTGAACTGCCTTGTCATCTTGCGTTAACATAATTGAAACCCTATAATCTGAAAGCATTTTTGCCGCTACTGCATCTTTGAATGTGAGTCGGTACAGCACCTCTCCATACTTTTTATCATCCTCCATATCAAACACATCATACCCACGTGATTTCATGGCCCTCTTTGACTTTGGTGTGTAAACGCGCGGTGTGGCAGTCATATAGAGGCGCATGCGGCCACGTACCGCGTTATTGTCATGTACTACATGAAAACCACTTTCTGATTCAACTCCTGTGGTACGATGTGCCTCATCTGCAATGATTAAATCAAAATCTGGAGCTCTGTGCTCTAATTGCGCCTCGGAGACCTTGTCAAGGGACTGGTATGTGCAAAACACAACATTAACACCAGATAATTGCAAGCCTGCTGCAATTTTTTCCGGATCAGTAGTTACAGCACATTCAAGATCAGATATTAAAATATCATCATTTTCACCACGGCCTCCAGATGTATGGTCAGAGCACACAACCAATCCGTTTAGTGGACGTTCAGTGTATCTTAACCATTCACGGCGCGCCTGTGACACAAGAGCAATACTGGGTGCTAAAAACAGGATATTTAGTTTTAGTTCCCCCCCCCCCCCCCTTAACCACCACGGAGGGCGCTAGGCGCTCGGATATGCGCAATGAAGTATACGTCTTACCTGTACCACATGCCATTATAAGTTGGCCTCGGTTCTCACCTTCCTTTGATAGGCGCGTTACAACGCTTTCTATGGCCTTTACTTGCAATGGAAGCGGATTGCGTTTTTCATGTTTGATCTTCCCACTACTTGTCAACTTCACATTATCATATTCGTGAAAGTCGATGCGTCTAACAGGCGGTTGAACTTTTTGTATGATCTCCTCTGCTTTTGGTCCCCACCTACAGGTTACTACAAACCATCGCATATCAAATTGACCAGACACTGCCAAAAACGAGTTTATTTCATCTCTATTCACATAATCGTCTTCATTATGACACTTGCATTGTATGGCCACAAGACTGCCATCCTTTAAGCGGGCCACTGCGTCTATACCACTATCTGCATATGGCAAATCCGTAAGCTTTTCACGATCAGGCCACTTTTTCCACTGCCACGCATCTTCAACCTCAAAATCTGACATATCCTTTATGAGACGTAGCCACAACTTTTCAAATTTATCACCCTTTTCAACTTTATCACGACTTTTTTGCCGTATGGTATCTAACATCTGGCCCGCAGTTGTTATTGTAATAGTATTATCTTCTTTCCCTTTCTTCAAGATATATCAAACTCCACCCACTACACCCATAGTTATGTTTTGTGACATTAAGATCTCTTGCAAACGCAGTTGGTCGGTGTTTATATGTACTTTTTATCTGAATTTGGTATTTGATGCTAAAAAGGTGTAAATTTTTAGTACTCTTTTGCGTGACTATGACGATAGTTTGGGATAGGGATAGAGTTAGTATCAAAAAGACAAACGGTGGATCACCTGCCGCCTTTTCTTCCTGAACTGTTTTTTGTTTCATTGTACATATACCACCAATTGGATGTATAACCATGCATATGTGCAATCTAATGTCAGTGACGTTATAACGCTAGATTGACAACAACAAACATTGACTAAATGGGCTGCCAATGCCACTGAATTCCAAGTATCCATAACCCATAACGTGAAAAGGGGTACTAGTTACTCGTACATTCCAAAGCCTGTCCTTGCCAAACTTGGTAACCCAGAGGGTTTGAAGTTTATCATACGTGGCGACAAAATACTAGTTACGTGTCCGGATTGACTGCAATGGTTCAAATCTGTATTAATTGTCACCCGCCGCGTTTGCAAGAGGAGAACCTTTTTTTGATGTATCCAATCCATGTATGGCATTCATGAATCCATTTTTGTCATTGTCGGTGATCGACATTAGTGGAGTTATGCTTCTAACATGTTTTTGTAGCCATCCAGAATAGTACCGTATAACGTTCCTTTCTATTGTCGTATAGTTTTTTTAAGATATTTTCTTCGGATTATATCATACTGAGTATCAGGAGCTCTCTGCTCTTGTATTTCTTTTTGAATCTCGCTAAAACTTGATTATCCTTCCTAAGAGTGCGAGCTCAGGCTGAGACTATTTACATCGAACTCATCTTCCTCATCATCATCATAGTATGTGGGGCGTCTGTAGTATTTTTCAGTGTCCGCACGAATTTCACATTCTACTTTTTTCTCCATTTGACTTGGAACATCCATGATATGAAAAGCCCTTACGTGTAAATAAACGTAAGTCTGGCGGTACTGTAACTGTTCAGTATCATATCAGGTCAAATCGGCAGTCACAAATGGTACCGGGACCTTTGGGTGAGAAAATAAAAGATATATTAAACTAAATGCGCGCTTAATTTAACCCTGAAACGAAAACGAACCAAAGTGATTATAGATGGTGTGTATGTATATGACTGCGGCGCAGACTGTCAGGTGCAAAATCTGCAATGGTACAGGTGTGACAATTATACTCTTATCTATTCTCAAACACATACTGTGACTGTGTCGTCCCTATTTTATAGATGAATTCTACATGCTCTAATCTTATAAGGATCTAACAGTATTAAAAATTAGATCACTCTATGAAAAAAACTGCAGAGCCTAAGAAAAAATATGGAGATATTATCATAGAGTTAAAAAAGATCAAGCAGAAAAGATACATCAAAACGAAGAGACGAGGTCCTACAGGTGTCGGAATGACACTGGAAAGTCTAGTTGGAATACAAGAAAACAACATATCCGGACCCAACGGGCACCAAACGGAACTAAAATCCACTAGAAAAACATCAATGACCCCACTTACCATATTTTCAAAGTCACCGTTGCCAAAAGGAATAAACCAAGAGTTGTGTAAAAATTTTGGTAAATCAACAAATGGAAAAAAGCAACTGTACACTACAATCAATGCAGTGACGCAGAATAGGGTCTATGGTGAACCTGGGTTCAGGTTGCTAGTGCACAAATCCAAGATCGCCATCACACATACTAAAGATATCAACATGAGTACTCCATATTGGGACAAGAAAACACTCCAGGAGGCATTTGAGAGGAAATATTCCAGACATCTCCTTTATGTTCATGCAGAGTCTAAGGGACGTGGCATAAGAGAAGAATTTCACTATACAAAGGCATGGCTCATACACGGGTTTAGTTTTTCCAGATTTGTAAAATTACTCAAAGAGGGCCATATCAAAGTTGACATAAGGGTTGGCTTGGATGCAAATGGAAAGCCTCATGATCATGGTACGGCATTTAGGATTCCAGAAAGCAAGTTTGATCGATTCTTTGCCACTAGACGAATCGTGATGGAATAATGGAATTTGCCAAAGTGCTTTGTACAAGTTGTGTCTGTTGATCTGCCGAATTTCTCCACCAATTGCCCCAGTTGATTCGAGACGGTAAAGGGGAGGATTTTGTAAAGTGTCACCATACTAATCCTTTAGTCCTGATTTTAGCTTTGCGTTGTGTCCATTGGGGCCTGCAAAGTTGTTCTCTTTATGATTAGCAGATCCTCCGGCATTTTGTCTATTCCAGTATTGCAAGGCCTGTGGGTTTGGACGTATCTTATGTTTCTGATATCTGGTCTACAAGCTCGCTGCATTGTTGCAAATTATCACCTCATTATAAGTATGGTCTCTCTGGTCATGGTTTTTCCTGTCTCGTTTGTGATGTTCTCTGGTGCGTTCTTTGATGGCATGGCCTTGTTTGGTATGTCACGGTATATCACATCCTCCACAGTAAGTCCATACTTTGTTCCTAACTCTGCGAGTATGGTGTCAGTTGGGACTGTAACTCGTCTTACGGTGCGGTTGGCAACAACAAAACATGCGTGGCTTTTTTTAAGAGCCATGACGTGCGATATCTGATCAATGCAACGATCCAAATCCAAGAAGAATGCGTATGCTTCTCTATCCCTGCATGGTAGTTTGTTTTTTGTGAGCTTTATATCATTCTTGTATATCTTGTCAAGAGTCCGGTTCAATGTAGGCGATCCAAGATCGTCCATATCGTTGTACATCTTGCCGCCGAGTCCTGTCTTGTCCACATGCAAAACGTGTTCACCTGGCAGATCAAGCCAATGGCCTAAATGCCTTGAGAATTGTCCGTATGCAACCGTAGTTTTATGATCGCCATATGGTGGTGATGTAACCATCAGGTTTACCTTGCCGTCGTTTAAAACGTGTTGCATATTTTCAAAATTGGAGCGTATGTTTCTAGTATCACCTAGTACAGGGTACGCCGTACCGGACGGCTCTGCTGCTGCCCTGAGATCATTCATCCTTCTTATATTATCCCTTGTTATATCTGCAAAGATGTCTATTGGTTCTGGGTTAAATTTGAGTCTATCCTCATTTGAGATTCTATGTATTTTCCAAGCTCCGTTTCTCTGATAGCTTGACTTTCTGACCGTAAGAGATAGACACACCTTGAAAAAGTCCAAAATATCGGAATTTGCTATGCGGTAAACATTGTGCTTTAGTATGGCAAGTGACGTTAACGTGTCCTGGTGAAACCAATTCTCTGTGTCATATGAGGTCGGGATACAACTATCATGATCTTTGCCATCTAGCGAGTCACGTGCTGATCTTTTCAAAATGGACTCTAGATGTCTTGAGAGATCTGCTTTGAGCGGTGTGGTCTTTACTTTTGAGAGAAGTACGGCAAATGGATTCACATCTATTCCTATGGCGTTATTTCCGTGCAGTATTGCCTCCAACAGCACTCCTCCGGAACCCATAAACGGATCTAGGATCACATCTGATCTGTCTTTTGCATATTTGGAGATGATCTTTCTTGCTATCTCAGGGTGCATTCTTGCAGGATACAGGTGTATGGCATGGGTGTATTTTCTCGTACTTTTATCTAAAAACGTCCATTCGCCACGTTGCCTGGACTTGACTGACAAATCTCTACTTAGTGCTTGAGCCATAGTTGAGATGCTTTGGCCTAGTACACTAATAAAAGATTCCCGAATGCATCAGTCCGACAAAAAACAAAATTGGTATCAGCGCGGCATAGAATCTGTTTTGTGCGCGCTCAATGTTTCACCTGCATGTCATTTTGGTCTTGGTAACTTTTGATACACAATATATACTCATATAAAATACTCATACAATACTTTTATGCGTTCTGTTGTAAATGCACTTGTCGTCTTGTCATCTATTTGGTTACTTTTTTTTGTCAAACAACATATTGTACACAATGGACTACGCACATATTCGCGCGCTTTGTATGCATCCAAAGCTGATTTTATTGCCATATCAATAGTTCAAAAAGTGACGGTGTCACGAAGGGCCGAACGCATTAAAAATCCGCGCAATCTGGGACTTTAGAAAGCCCGTGATTACTGCCACAGACGATCATGACATACAGGTTAATTTTGAAAAGATTGACGACGAGTATATGACAGCAGGCAAGCCAAAGGGCAGAACCGGCAAGATGCTACTGTACACCACGGTGCAGATTGTGGGACGCTCAACCAGTCTTACACGCCGTGCATCACACGGGAAAAACCATGCAAAAGAGGCGATTGTAGGCACACAACTTGGACAGATATGTGATGCCAGAGTCGTATCAAAAACACATTTGCTTGACAGGGGGTTTTACAAAGTCGGGGTCATAAAAATACCTGATGCCAAAAGGCAGCAGTATGTAATGCCTGCAAGATGGAGCAAAAAAATCGACGATATTGTAGCTGCATATGATGCATAAAAGGGATTGGGGGTGTGCTACCGTACGAGATCAGAGGTGGCAGCGGCAAATTCGTAATGACAACGCTTGTAATCGTAAAAAGAAAGGGTGCGAAAAAGAGTGCTCTCCTGCAAAAAAAAATATCTGGTATTTGTAACCAACGCATACAGACACAGAGCCAAAAGCATACTTGCAAACATACCAAAGATATACAAAAAACACTGGGGAATAGAAACTAGATACAGGTGCGCAAAGCAGTGCAGTCCGCTCACATGTAGCAGAAACTCGTCTATCAGACTGGTACTGTTTTACTTTATTATAATCATATATGACGCATGGAACATGACAAACTGGTTCATACGCAAAGAGATTCCTGACAGATCTAATGTGCATCCTCCGCTGACTTGTACCGGATGCTTGAAAAAATCTACGGCACGTGCAAGAAAATGATACTCAGAAACGTTGCTGCGAGCCAGTTCTTTTTGGAAGACATCCGATTATGCCCTGCCTCAAAAATACCACAAGCACAATACAAAATACGACGTGCCAAATCACGGGAAGATAAAAATCGGGCCCCGCCTGCGCACGTCATGTTGTGGCGCGCCGAATCGGGCTTGCAAACCCACCTGATCATCTGTACGATACATATGTTTTCTACCTTGCAATAGTGTCACTGACCTTACACGCGACATGTAGTGACAATGTACCTGAATCCGGACTCAAACACTGATTTACTTTTTGAACTACTGGTATCCCCGACAACAAAATCTTGCGCATAAAATCCTGCTCAGATTTGCGTGCCTGTTCATAATACAGCCAGTAACCTTTGCGTCGCTTGTGCTACTGCTCTGTCACTGTACGGTCTGCCTCCATAATATGTTCTTATTTAAAACCCACACACTAAATTTACACAAACAATAATCAGACGCTACGATCGTCACAAACCATGCATTGTAATAGGCGTCATTCTCTGTGTAGCATAGCATGTTATGGCAACCTACCACACACACGTCGTCGTTTCACACTTCACAAACGATACGTTGATAAGATTGGCTAGTCAACGTTGTTCAGCATCCCCTTTGGTCATTTTGCAATCATTCAATTGGGATGCTCCTATATGTGACTTTTAGTAAGCTAGCAGATACTTTCATATATGATCTTGTTAAATTTATACACATAAAACCCTGGCGATATTTGCAGATGACTGCAAGTACGATGCAGGTGGCGATTTGATGAATTACGCACCAACCTCGCACAAGGTCTATCATCTATTATTTATATCAGATGTCCTTGCATTAGATATCATATCTAAAAGTTCCTCCCTTTCAATCAACTTAATATTACATGCCTTTGCCTGCTCTATTGCTGCCTTTGTAAAATATGAGTTTGTTATAACCCAGCCTTTTTTGCAATTATGCTTTGCCATACCTGCATAAACTTCCTGCACTGCCGAGTTTGAGACGATGCTCTTGTAGCGCTTTGCTTGAATTGCAATTGTCTCTTTATTTTTATGTATAATCAAGTCTACACCAAAATCACCTGACTTGCCCATATGCCTTGTAGTATAACCCAACTTTATGAAGACTGCCTCTAATAACTCTTCGAACTCTGTGCCACTCATTGAGTCAATGTTGCCTGCATAAAGCATTGCGATTTTGCGCCTCTTTTGTTCTCTATGTCTAAGATACAACACCAAAACAAGTATTACAATAGGTATAATCCCCACGGCAGGATGTATCGTCGTATATAGAAAGATAGAACCAACTAATGTAAAGAGAACTAATGCCCCAAGCGGGCTTGATTTGCGGGAGCGTCTTGGCATACACACTTTTCTTAAAGACTATTTTTTAAGATTACTTTATCCACTACGGCAGTCTTGGGCTTTGTACCTTTTTTGTCTGCATGACGGTTTTTGTCAGAGCCACCAAAGAAAGATTCATCTATTTCGACTATTCAAATTTATCAACGAACACATATTTGATTATAATTTTACCAAATTCTGGAAACGAAGACCGCCCAAAGGGGCAATACGTCCAATCGTCAGATTGGAAGATGAACTGAGTTCTAAAGCAAAGGAATGCAACATAACCATTCCGATAGCAATAGCAGCAAAAAAAAATAAAAAGATGAACTAGCAGTATGAAATTGCATTATCACTCAGATACATCTTCTCTCAACATGATTATCGCTACGTGTAAGCACACATCATAACCATCCATCTCAATCTTGATTTTTATTCCATTCTTTAGTGTATGATCGTACATATTGCAACATACTGCCATAATTTTGAACATAAAAATAGTCATATTGTGATTTCCTGTAACGTTTTCACAATTGGACTTTACTACATGTGATTATTTCAGGCACGAAATCACAAAAATTCATTGTACAGGAACTTATACTCGTCGCTATAGTGACGTGCATAAAGAGCAGCATGATGGCACGATCCGTTGAGATAACATCATTTCCAGACTCTACACTTTTAGTATCTTATTAATTTCATTTGATTTTATAATTCCAACTTTATGATATATCTCTAAAAGATCCTCATATGTGCCACCTCCTCCCAAAAAATCCCAGTATTGTTTTCCAATTATGGTTTGTCGCTTAATGTCAATATGTTTTGTCGCAAAACTATGTTTGTATTCTTTTCCTTCCCCGTATGGATTGTAAGCCATGGCAAAATATGTCTTGACTTTGGGTTGTGTAATTTTGAGCATAGCATGAATCCACAAGTGTTTTCTTGTGATATTTAGACACTGTTCTTTATTTGGTTTGGGCGACTTTATCTCAAAAAATATCTCTTCGTCGTTATGGCTTTTCAGGTATAGATCCGAAGTTACAGACCTGGTTACTCGTTTGCCAGAATCACGTTCTTCCATATTCACTATTTTTTCCACCAATTCAAAATAGTTGGGTAATCCACGTCCTTGGTTTATGCGTCCTATTTCATCACTGATCTCAGTATCTACTGTTTCAAGCATGCTCCCTTTTGTGTTGTGTTGCAGTTCGGCTTTGGTAAATCTTGTTTTGGCAATTATTGCAGAATGACGTTCATAAGAGTTCCCTAAAAGAGTGGAGAATAAGCGTTCAAAACTGGACATTCGGGCGAATGTTTTTGGTAAAAGTGCCTCGTGAAATGGCTTTGCCTGCGCTAGGTGTTCTACATATTTAATATTGGTACTATTAGTTTTGGCGTATTCGGATTTCTTTTTCTCCAACATGTCGTTTATCCACGCGCACATATCTGCCTCGATATGGTCTACTACTGATTTACTGAGAGTCATAACCCACAAACCAATATATCTTCATTAAAATTACTCGCGCGACGCCCAGACCGCCGGTTCACCTCGCGCGTAAGTCTCTTTTTTATGGTTAGACCACCATCAGTCACTATATCTTCATACAAGCTTAGTTTGTCGTTGACTATTATTATAAATCGACTGTTTTTGTCAAAAGAAGACTCTTGTATATTTTTGATAGTTTTACTTATGCCTCTCTTGTAATTTGCAATGGCATTTTTACTGGTCCCTTCTTTTTTGCGCCCTATCTCTAAATGACTATTGTCTTCAAGACCTAAAAGCTCGTAGGCATATTTGTGCTGGTCATGGTAATCGATCAGTCCTATATAGGGTGGAGATGTAAAGACGTGGCTAATCTTAATGTTGGAAAAATCAAAAGTACTAGAGTCACCATGTATGGGTTTTGTGTAGACATTCTTGCGTATGTGTTGAAATTCCGATATCCTTTTTACTACATCTTTACAATATCTCTTCAGAAATATCTTACTGTTTTTTGTGGGATGGCATATTTTACCATGCTTTAGGCAAAAATAGTCCGTGTCGTAGGGTTTTTTTGGAAAATCTACTTCATAGTGAGCAATCATTCTAGAAGATCTAGCTGATCTAGAGAGAATTATTTTTAGCACATCCTGATGATCATAATTTGGTATAAGGTTCTTGAATACAAGTAGTGGGTGTAACGCTTCTGGATGATACCATGTCTTTAGGTATTCTGAATTTGTTTCTTCGATTTTGACTCTAGTTTTTTTAGGTATATGATCATCTAAGGATGATGTTGAAGTTACCGCAAGTGTTTGTTTCAGTATTGCATTTGTAGTTTTTTGCAGCTTGACAATATCATATTTTTTTGTTTTAACATTACACAGCATTGTATTGAACTTGCTTATGTCAAATCCAATGGATGGGATTCCATTGACGTTTGACTCTACAAGAGTTGTTCCAGATCCCATAAATGGATCACAAATAAGATTGGATCTTTTCATGTCGTGCTTTAAAAAATACTCTACTAACTGAGGCACAAACTTGCCCAAGTATGGGTGTAGACTATGAACATGTTTGGTTCTTATCTTTTGTGGCAAGTCTCTTTCTGTCCAGCACAACTGTTTGATTAGTTCAGGTTGCGCCTTCATGTATTGTGCCAAACTTGGTCCATTTTAAATTTTGGTAATACGTAACTATTTGGACCTTGAAAAAGTACATATTAATAAATAATTTCACGCCGAGATCGTATCTAATAATCATCCAAAAATCTTGGCAAATAATTTGATAAAAAACAAGGCATTTTTTGTCAAGAAAAGATGAGCAGAACGGCGAGTTTGTCCAAAATGCAATCACAGGTCACTAAATCACTTGAATTCTAGATATCAATGTAAGTGATGTAAATACAAGTTTGGTGATTTTACAAACACCTACCTTGACCAACTTTACATACCATTAGATACAGTTTCACATTTTGCATATCTGTTTGTTCTTGGAGTTCCTGCATATCAAATAAGATTCTATGAGGATGTTAATCTTCGCCATTGAGCAAACATTCATGTTATTCAGACAGTCAATATATGACACATCTCCAAAATTCGTCTTTGATAACAAAGCAGAATTGGATGAGGCAATGTTTAAAGGTCATAAAAAAGGAAAATGTGACCGGGAGCTGCAGGAAAACACTCGTCTTTGGCACATGTTCTAGAAATGGACAAATTTGTACATTTATCGTGTCTAATCGAAAGCAAAAAAAAAAACACTCAGACCCATAATTGAAAAGCATGCTATGTCATTTCTTGTACTAAACAGATGAACATAATACTGAATACGGCACACTTGATGAACTTGATACACATCAAGTGGTGACTCATAGTAAGGATGAATATGTTAGAGATGATGTGCACATAAACAGTGTTGAAGGTTTTTGGAGTTTTGCCAAAAATTTTTTGTATGTACTGTGGTGTTCCAAAATTATATTTCCCATTATATCGCAAGTATATCGAGTTTGGATACAACCACAGAGACAAAAATTTGTTTGAACTCTTGACAGATATTCTGGTTAAAGATATTTCAAAGATAGAGTCAAGTATTCAAGTCATTCCAGACCCATTATATAAAAGATCATTTAATGTGTAATTAAATGTTCAAATATACAAAAAATCAGGTCCAGATAGTTACGTATTACTCATTATTTTTTCAAGGTAATAATGAGTGATGATATCTGCTTATCACCTCGCGCATTGACCTTGCAATATGATCTAGAGTACTAGTTGTGTGTCAAGTGGTAATTCAACTGGGCTTACTACACGCATTGACCTTGCGATCTGATCTAGTATACGTAGTGCGTGGGCAGATAATCAAGTCAAAGCCGTATCTGTTGTTACTCTGGGCTTGGGGGGCCCGAACGGTTACTCACGAATTCACACCAGCGTCCCATTCAGTATGATTTTTTTATCAGGTATATTCCAGACACTAGGAATGGAATGCCATACAGTGCAAGGATAACTCCATTACTAAAAAACTCTGGCGGTGGTTCTACCAAATTCCCCTCGTAATCCATTATCAATCCACCGCCAAATACAGTTATGAGAGAAGATGTCAGTCTCAAATAAAACATTCCAGATATAAAGACCAGTGTTATGCCCGCAACAGTTTTTCTGTTCATGATGAAAAATAAAGGGTTGATAATATATCAGTTTAGGGATATGTTGCTAATTGAAGTCTCTGTCTCTACGCGGTTGGTTGCCTCAACCCACTGCGTCAGTTCATTAGTCTCACAGTCTCCTTTTGAGTCGAAGTTTGGCTCATATGTATTGGAAGATGTAGCTACATTTCCAGTTACGCTTATGACCTTTCTCACCGTATCCATCTGAAAATCTACGCTGGAGTGGTGCGTTGGTTGGTCAAGACACGTAGCACTGTAAAAGACAACATTTCCTGTAAACATCATAAACCACCACGTTGCAGTAGAGGTTCCAGCATTCCATCCTGAAGCAACAGCAGAACAATAGAGGGGACCAAGGTCTAGTGGGAGACACGGAACACTTGTAACCGCATCTCTTTTCAGGGCAAGGTCTGTTTGATGAACATAATGCAGATTTGATTCGTTGTCAAATCCAACGACATTCTTTGTGCTTGCTCCTTCAATAGACTCTTTGACTTCCTCGATCTTCTCCATCCAGTATTTTGGATTGGCATCCAATCTATCCTTCGTTGTCACTCCCAAATCCTCCAGTTCAAATTGCAGTCGCGCTAAATCTCTATTCAACTGCTTGGTATCTTCTCCCTCATTTTCTGCTATTTCGAGTTTTTCCTTTATTTTTGCATATTCTGTTAATTTCTCAAAAACTTTAGTTCCATAACCGTCAAGTGATAAAATAAATTTTCTAAGTTCAATAACGTATTCGGCTTTTTCCGTATCCGAATAATCTTTTACTCCTTCACCAGCATTTAGGAGAAGTTTTTCATACGCTGAACGTTCTTGTATGTCATTTGTATTTGATTCTGCTTCTGTAAGTCCCATTACTCCAAAGAGAGTGATTGCTGCCACAATAGTGAATAGTGTTGTAGTTGTGTTTCTTGCATTCATCGAAGCAACGCTTTTTGTTCTATATTTAAAACTTCATGCATAGGGGAGGGTAACCGTTCGGTAAGGGTTCAGTTCTAATCATAATACCGTATAACCATATCTGTAAAAATTGGAGATAAGTGTAGATATGTGTCAAAATTCAAACAGGATTCGTGCTCGTGATCGGTGTGACCATTTAATCAAATTGTGATGAATATTTTTTGACTACATATACTTAAATACAGATACGGATATTCGTCATTGAAGATAACAAAATGACGAATAGAAGTATCAGTAAGAAAGTATCATGGAATACGAATTTAACACTATGGGTAAATAGACATTCTTGCATTAATTGTGGGTAGAAGTTACTGACTTCCTATTCGTCCATTCCGCACAGCACACGGCGCCCAGCCCCGCCCACCATTCACCTGCACGTGTGCTAGGCACCGCCGGTGTGTATGTGGTAGAGAGGGGTACGCTCATGACGACTACTGTGGGTTGTCGGCAGGTCGTCTTACTGCAGTCACCGTGTATGCGAGTGGAGAAAAAGAAAGTAGCATGGGGTACACCATGTACAGTGGCGAGTGACGTTCATTTACCATACATCATCCACTTTTTCATGCCTCCACGCATGCATTCTCGATGAGTGTTCTCCATATGTCCATACCATGTATCATTACACCTGCGGCCTGTGCCGGGGTGCATCCTAGCGAGCTGTGAACGCGCACAAAATTGTACCATATTGTAAACATGTAGAACAGGTACGAGTAGACGCGCTTTACGTCCCATCAACTCATAAAATATCCGCTAGATGTCATTGAAAGCACTCATGTCCGTTGTTGTTCTTTTTATCATGCTTGTTTATTCCCGCGTCATTGATGTGCACGTATTTTACGGCCGCACGTCTGCCTGAGATATCCGCGGGAGCGCCCCAGGGGTGTCTTTTGATTTTGATTTTCTTGCCGAGTCGGGATCCACAATGTGTACACTGTGATCATCAACTGCGTTTTTTGGAGCAAGCAGTACCTCATGCCACTTGATGTGATGCGAGTTTAATTGCACGTTTCGTTATCCTCACGTTTAGTACTGCCAACTTGCTACCATTCATGGTTTTGTAGTTCTCGCACAGTCCCTCTCTGGCGGGTGGTATGTTGTCAGCAACGCTTTGCTTCTCAAAGTGTTCCAGCCAAGTGACTGACAGACAACTGCCGTCCTTGTTTTTGAGTTCGAATGCGCCATGACCACGTATTTTGTCTTCATCTAAGGGGCGTGGAGAACAACACCTCGCCACATGATCAGCATCACAAACATTCATAGTCATGTCATCATGGTTTTGTGGATAAAGTAGCGAGCGTGTATTATTGCCTGATCTGGGGACACAGTTCCACTTAGATTGTGCCGCTTGGTTTTCTGATCCCACCTACCATACAAAAGCGTAAAGACGATATTGTCGGAGTCTTGAAAATTCATGACGAGTGTGCCTTGTCGCGGATGCCTCCAAGTTGCCTGTACGAGTCCTTTAGTCGTTATCGTGATTTGCGGAGTCATACCGTGGTTCTTTATCATGAATATGGCGAAACTACGTAACGAGTCCAGTTTGATGCCTTCCTCGTCTTCTTCGGTGACGTCATACAGATACTGTAGGCGCTTGGCAAAGTCCCCCAACCCCCTCGTTACCATCTCATTGATTACCTTGTCCTTGCCCATACGGACAATGGACTTTGTATTGAGGCGTCGTTCATTGTGTGTCATATTACGTCACTAGTTCGCAATGTGCCCAATTTTAATAATTTTATTTCTAATTATACAGTACGGCAGATTTTGGCAAGTAACTATCACGTTTTAATTCCCATCAAAGCAGTCTCTTCTGATCAATCCGGCAATTGAATCCATAAAGTATACCTTGTAAATAATTTTTTCTGCAAGTCAGTCGTAATTTTCGTACCTTGTCATTACCTATAATCCATATATTACAAAAATATCAACAGTAACCAAACCTGCAAGGCGTTACTAGTTGTTTTTGGAGTCGTATTTCTTATCACTATACTTCGTCTCTATTACCAGCGTTTGTGATATCTCTGGGATGGTTTTGATGAGTTTGCTTTTGTTAGTGATTTTCATATTTGTGGCAAATGCTACATATTGATCGATTATATTATCAGTTTCTTTGGCATTACCTTTTTTTTGACGACAAGTGATGTGAACTTGCTGCTTTTTTGTTTTTGTCACGCATCTTGATGACTGATGCAGATTTTCTCTGTTTGTTATGAACTTTTAAAATGTACTTTTACACATGTTTATTTTTGATTGCCGGCATTATGACAGACGCAAAAGTTCGTCTATGCATGCAACGTTGTAAAAACCTCGATCAAAGAGACAAAGTTCCGGACATACACTCTCTGAATTAATCTTCGATAATTTTACGCATAATTATGACCATTTTACCATCACTGGTCACACGATGGACAAACAATTACCTGCTTGGTTCCATTTGTACTGTCATAAATGAATGAAAGTAACAGTTCAACCCTTTCCCAAATTTAGGCATAAATTCACCGCCTAACGTTTGGCGCAGGACACGGGGGTTGAACGGTTACAATAGTTACCTATTATGCCCGTAAACAAAGTTCCGGAATTCCAATCTTGCGCAGATACTTGTATGTAGTATTATAATATTCTGGACATCGAGTGTTGTCACTCTCGTCACCTTTTGGGACAAATATCACCATTCCCTGTCTTGCTCGCGTCAAGAGAACCCTGTATGCATTCTTCAGGTATCTCTGTTTATCATTCTTGTTTATGCTAGTCCACTTGTCTCCGCGAAATTCCTTGTATATCCACCCGCCCTTACTGTACCTCAAATTTGCATCCCATGCCACACATGTCCAATCCAACTCAAGTCCCTGCACATCAAACTCAGTTGCGACATATTCAAGGCCGTTTGAAGAACGCGGATCGTCGGACAAATTTAGAAACCAGTGGGGTGCATTCAGAGTAATTTCTGCGTATATGCCGTGCGGCCTCAAGCGGTATGACTTTCCGGTTGCGACAATACCAAACCGTTCTGTCCCGCGTGCTTTCTTTTGCAACCATTTTTTGGCAAGTTCAAAGTTTCTTGTAATCACAATCGGATACCCCTTTATGTCATCCAGTATATTACCAGCTCTTTTATCATCACAGTTCAACAGCAACCTCACAAACTCAGACACACGACCACTTCTAAATGATCGGATTGATGTGTCAAGATGAAGCTCATCCCTGTATCTGAGACGCGTGCTTTTATCTAGCATGTTTTCTATCTGATGCTTTCTGTTGTCGTAATATCTGCCCAGATATTCCTCACCATTTATCACTGATGATACATAAACATCCCACCTCGGATAACTGCGCCTTATGGAATCGAACCATTCTGTCAAGCCTGCTTCGTTGTGATTGATCTCCTGGCCACCTCCTACGAGGCAGACGAGCACGGCCCAGTCTACATGCCGGTCCATCGTACTGATTATGTACTCTGGCTGGGACATGCCGTGTCTATCCTCCTTCCTTTTGGACATGAACCGGTCCATTGCGGCCACGTCCCACGCACGCTGCGCCTCATCAAAGATCACTATCTTTTCATGCGGCGCGCGTCCCAAACTCAACGCATCCACAATAAACCCTCGCACGGGTTGTATGAATGCACTCGCCTCCCTACGCGCGTCTTCTTTACGGATCCTTTTATTGGTTGGATTTTTATGACTTGCATCGTATTTATCGCGCGCAAGCGCTTCTTGCAGGACTTCTACTAACGGGCCGTTTCCAGACAAAAAGACGGATCCGGCATCATCGTGAGCATCTCTAGATTTTGCCGTCAAGTTCAGACCCACTAACGTCTTGCCGGCACCTGGTATTCCAGTTACGAAACAGATTGACTTTCTCCTATTTGTCCTAGAATATTCTATGATCTCTTCAACGGCTTTTGTGGTCTTGGATAGGTTCTCGGCGCCTGCCTCGGAGCGAGTTATATCGCACACGTCGTGTTCATTGTATAGCGCACGTGCTGCTTCTATGATGGTGGGCGTGGGCCTGTAGCCGGATCTCTCCCATTCATGTGCGTCGAGGGGAGGAGACAGGTTGGCATATTTCTTGGCTGTTGTTGAGATAATTCTGTGCAGATTTGATCCGTTGGAGCAGACGATCCTGAAAATTCCGTCGTCATATTTCTCAAGTTCAAATGGCACGTCTCCTGCTTTAGTGGCAACAAGAATTGGAAGAATTGGACTTGTGTGGCTTCCCTCATGAAAGTTCTTCATATCCAATGCATAGTCCATGCACTGATCTTTGTCAGCCTTTTTGTATTGGGACTCTCTAATCTTGAACTCTAAGAGGAATATCACGTTGGCATAGACTATGATTGCATCTACTCTCCTGCCCATCCGTGGTATGATAAATTCCAAGTAGATTTGTCCACTGCCCAAGTTGCACAGCTGATTCTTCATTATTTTTAGCTGTCCTTTCCATGCATCTTTCTGCTCAAGTGTGGGCGGGGCTTGACTGTTCTGTATTAGAGTGCTATGTATTTCTTCTATATCAGTTTTTAAAAAATCATTTAGAGTAGCCGAATAATACTGTCTCATGTCTATTTCATCATATCTGTCACATTAAATAGATACCTGTCGTCTGCAAATACATGTTCAGATAATTTACAAGTTTGTGTCAAAAATGATACAATGATCAGGTATTTTGTGTCGGTAACCTAAATTGACTTGAACATGTATTGAAAGGCAGACTATAGGTATAATCTGAAACGATCAGATGATGGCTAGTAGAAAATCTGACATCGACATGTCTTCTCGTCAATTGATTCTGATGATAAGAAAGATGAGATTGATGTAAATAATCTCAGTCTGAGCTCGCATTACTAGGAAGAATAATGCCAAGCTTTGACGAGATTCAAAAGGAAATACAAGAGCAAAAAACCCCATGATACCCAGTACGACACAATCCGAAGAAATTATCTTAAAAAAAACTATATGACACGACAAAGAAACGTTATGCAGTATTATTCTGGATGGTTGCAGAAACCTGTTAAAAACATATTTAGTAATGTAGATCACCGACAATGACAAAAATGTATTCATAAATGCCATACGCAGACGATGTATCAAAAGGACTAGACATAATATTGCACACACCGGGAAGAGATATTGCAGCCACAAAATCGTTGATAGACTATCTCAATTAGAAATTTCAAGTTGTCTGGTATGTACGATTTTGTAAAAATGTTTTGAGCTGCTCTGCTGTATAACCGACACTTGACACATCTTGACAAAAACAGTGAGTCAGAAATGTCTGCACCAAATAACATTACACGTCTGAGAAATTTTTTGATACATCGTGACTGAGCACCAACACTTCTCTTGCTTTTTTATCCTTTGACATTCCATATTTCCACTGTGGATAAAAAAATTTATACCCTTTATACAGATCATGCACCTCTTTAGAATTGTTATATGATAATACCCACCTATCTCTATCTCGTAGTATCTCTGCCAAACTACTATGATCAAAGTTTGTATGCATGTTGCCTTTTTTACCATAAAGTTTCTGTGGTATCATGTATGGTGGGTCTAGATACAAAAAACACTCACTTGACTTTGGTATGGACTTTTTAAAGTCTGCTTGCACTATACTGATGAGATTATCAATGATGGTAAACTCTTGAACTCTTTTGATTGATGATTGTGTGAATCGAGGGTGATTAGGTGACATGCCACCGGACATTGTAGTTCCAGAAAACGATGCACGATTCAATACATAAAATATGGCAGCTCTATAATATTTGGTGCTGTATGTACTTTGATCTCTTTGCAACTCGTAAAATTTTTCTTTTGATAGTGGATAATACTCTTGTATAATATCTGCAAGTTTTGTTGGGTTACTTAAAAGACACTGCCAAAACTCCACAAGCGGCTTAAATTTGTCATACCCATAGACGCGCATACCTCTAGCAACACATGCTAACTCTACTGAACCACCACCAAAAAACGGCGAGCATAATACTGTTGTATCCTCTGGAATAAACTGCAGTATTGTAGAGACTCCTTTACTCTTTCCACCAGGCATTCTTAATGGAGATCGTATCATCATACCACTATTCTAATTGTAAACATATTTTGGTTTTTAGTCAAAAATACCATAACCGTTCAACCCCTGTATCTGCGCCAGACGTTAAGTGGTGAATTTGTGTCTAAATTTGGGAAGGGGTTGAACGGTTACAAAAATACAGCTAGAAACATTTAGTATACACTACTTTAAACCACACACAATGGATGCCAAAAGGGCAAAAAAGAAGAAGATTCTTGTAATTGATGATGACTATGATTTTTTGGAATCTTTACATTTGTTGCTTGTCATGGATGGGCATGATGTACATCCTGTCTCAAATGGTCTTGATGCTATAACATCTTACAAAGAATTTCAGCCTGATATCGTGTTTTTGGATATAAGGATGCCTGGCATTGATGGATTTGAGACATTCTTGAGACTCAAAAAACACGACAAAGCTGCAAAAATCATATTTACATCTAGTTATGCAATCAGTGACCAGAAATACAAAACGGCAAAAGAACAGTCATTATCAGGTCTATTGAACAAACCAATAGAACTTGCCACATTGCGACGTGTAATTAAAACTCATGCAAAATGATTGGTATACTGACATCTATTTTTTGAACTCTAGTATACGTATAGAATCTTTGATGTTTTTTGTTCTCTGCATGTAATAAGATTCTGCTTCTGCAAAAAAATCACGATACCATTTATGCAATTCCTCATCTGCTGCAAATAACCGTTTCATCTTTTTGGTGCTAGTTTTCTTATACATTAAAAATGTGTAAAACCAATATGACATTTGTTCTGCCAAGTCTTGCTCTGTTATAGATTCAAAATAGCGCCGATATTTTATGTGGATATAGTCCATCAACTCATATATTGGATTGTCTACATGTGTTATAATGGCACCATTATTCAAAAGTAAACCCTTTGCAAGTATCTTTAGATTGTACGCATCAGATCCCAATATTTTGGTTACTAGCCCCCATTTACCAAATATCTTTGGTAGTGTGTGTTTGTAGTGTGCTACCATTGCATCTATCTCTTTTTGTTCCATATGTAGCGCATCCATACAATACAAGATTCCATGCAATGACAAACGATACACATTGTATGGTTTTTTTGTGTGCTTGCCAACAAGTATTAATCCAATGTCAGTTATACCTCCAGAGTACTTGCCTCTATCAAATCTGCCAATTAAGAGTCGCCGGTATATCTTTTCTTGTGCTCTGATATTGTCTATTTTGCGCATATGCGTTTTTGCCATATCCCATGTTGTTGATTCACCATTTACAAAGAGTATGCGTAGTACTTCATGTATATTCTTTTGATGCTTTGTCTTTGTTGCAGACATATATCCGTCAAGCTTTTGAGCAGCAGGTCTGATGTAGACCTTATAGGACATTAAATTCCCGTATATTTGAGAATCATACTGCATAAATAATTTTCATATAATTGTTATATATGTCAAGATTATTTGGTTTTAATGTATTGTAAATTTGGGTATTTTACATAATCTTCTCTATATAATAATATGTGATTTTTTGTGTGAACCAAGATCTTTGGACATAATAATGAAACCATATACTTGTATTTGGTCACATCCCTGCCTGCATATTGAGTACCATACATGCGATACATTTGGCTAGAAGTTATTTTTGAATGATCATATCAGTCATGGAGGTTGGTTCACACGTAAATACTTCTGTACTAGAAAGAAGCCCACTCATAATGGAAGTTACACAAAACACTAACATCAAACAATGGGTTATTGCTTATTATGTTGCTTATGTCTGATATGTCCATTTTTACGCTTTCTTCCGTAATTGATTTGTGCTATCCTGTAAGTAGTTCCACTTATGATTTGACATATGCATGACTCTCCATTTCTTTTGCTGTTATGTCTTTTGGTGCTTGTTTGCGTTTATAGGCTTCTATAGGCGTCTCTTTACCGTCTTTTAGTGACATATGTGGGAGATTATTGTACCAGTTGACGAGTCTTGTTATTGGGTCTGTTATACCCCTAGTATGGAATGGATTCCCCACATGGTCGCCGGGTTTGGAACCACGAACTGTATTACATGCAGACTCTTCTTCAAATGATTTTAGATGTTGTTCAATCTCAGAGTGGAATCGTTCTAATTTACCATTGGTTTGAGGGTGTTTTATACGTGCCATGACTTGTTTGATACCAAGCTCGACTAACTTGTTCTCAAATACTGCCACACCGCGCTCAGAGTTCTTTTTCTCATTTGCATAGAACTGAGATCCATGATCCGTTAGTATTTGGGCAGGTTTGCCATGTTTCTTGATGGCATCTTCAAGCACCTTTATTGCATGATCACTTGTAGGTTCATTATACACTCCAAAGCCCATAATCATCCTAGATGCATCGTCCTGATAGGACACAAACCATCTACCATCGTAAATCTGCTTAAAATCAGTATGCCATAAAGAATTTGAGAATCTTCGCTCATACCTAACCCACTTTCGCTGCTTTGCTTTTTTTGGTTGGTTTTCTACTAACTCCTCATCTTTCAATATCTTATATATGATATTGTGAGAAATATGGATTCCGATTTCTTCTTCTATTATAGTCTCGAGTCTGACTGCCATACGTCTGTTCTGCTTGCAACAAGATATCACTGCAGAATGTTCTCGACGGCCTGGTAATCCATTAGAAGGACGTCCCATTTTTAGAGGATATGTGATATCTTTTGGCTGTAAATGACCATATCGTGAGAACAATTCTCTAACCCATCGTGCAGACACCCCCACTAATTTTGCAATCTGGGCGTCACTCATCTCATCATTGTGCTTTTGCTGAACTATCCACCGTACCTGTTCCTCATCAAGTTTATGTATTACACGAAGTTTTTTACCATTTTTGAGCCTAGTTTTGATCTTTGTACGAGGATCATGATTGGGCCCACACACCTTCATTTCCACTCCGCACACGGATATATGAGGATCTACACCACTAGTAGCCATTTTTCTTTTCTCTCCAAGTGGGCATAAAAGCTAAACTTATCATACGCTTCATATTAAATATGATTATATCTAGGCGTACACTCAAGGCGGAAGTACTTACATTGACGATTATTCCTATGATCATATCTAGGCGTACACTCAAGGCGGAACTACTTACAAGACAACTTACTTCCGTAATTGATTAAAGGTCCCAACAGAGGTATTAGACAACTCGTCGACATTATCCAATTGAGTGGTGTTGGAAGTATGAGCATTATGAATATTGCTAGTATGGAGAACGCCAGCCCAAACACTGCCAACTCACGTTTTTTTCGTATATCATCAGGTCTATGCTTGGATAGTTCTCTATTGATTGGATCGCTGAATAAATTTGTCCGGGTATTTTTTCTGCGCTCAGTTGAATCATAATTATTGTTAGCATCGGTTCGGCTTTTTAACGTTGTTCGAATGTCTTCAACATTGTTTGGTAAATCTTCATATAATAATCGCCGTAAATCTTCTTTTACGACATCTTGAGTCTGACTCAGCTTGACACAACCCCACAATTTTCTAACTGATCCCATATTTTCTCACATTCTTTCATGGTAAAATGCTCCCGCTTACCTTCTGTTAATCGTAGTACACTATCCTTGGAAAGTTTCTCATCATTGTGTAAAAATGTAATAGATGCTGCAATTTCAAGTTTATCTTGATCATTTTTTTTATCCTTGAGAAATTCCTTAAATCTGTTATAACGATGCTGATCATTATCGTCAGCAAATTCTATTACCAATTTAGGTATATTATTAATAATATTTTTTAATTTAAAGCCGTCTTTTGTCAGTTCTGGACTATATGGACCTCGCAGATACCAATTATAATCGTAACCCAAATCAAAGCCAAATGACTGCAAGAGTTGCACCTTCTTTTGAAACCTGAGCCTTCCATCAAAGGTATCCATGTTCAGGTTATCAATATCTTTGATAAATAACCCTAACTCGTAAATATCAACCACATCATTCATCTACAAACATCCTCTATAATGATTTTCACTATAATAATATCAACCACATTATTCAGCATGGCCGCAGAGGCTAGAGTCATACTCATCACGTTATCATTCATACAATTCTAACTCAATTATAATATGTTAACTTGAGTACTTGTGGACAGGCTTGGCGTTTATGTATTAATTAGTCGTATAATTGTGAATCAAGTATATAATTCCCGGATCAAGTATGTTATCACGGTGCCCTGGACTTGTCATGAACGATTGGATTGACTCGTGTACGTGTGATCTTGGTGATGTGCCCATATAATTTTCTGATGCTTTTATGCAATATGACAAACCCTGGACGTTTTCTGCATTGTGTTGATGTCCTCCTGCAAGTGTGTATCGCATGTATGGTTTGAGTCCGTCAACACACCGGTGCCCAGATATGCATATTTAGCATTGAGTTTGCATGATATTGAGCAGCTTTATTTTTTCCAAGTTTAACTGGTTCAAGTCCTACAAATGTACGCTCATCATTTACAAGTTCAAGCATATACAACTTTAGATCAGATATGCTATCATCTGTAGAACTATCAGAGTCGATGGGTTTTGTCTGTGTGTCGTTGTAGTTGCATAGTGTGTACGGTTTGACTGGCAAATGTTTTTGAGCTATTTGTGGTATTGGTGTGATTGACGAACAATTTGACTATATGTAATGCTAGAAACCTACCAATTAATAGAGTTGTGATGGATTCGCGTACACCGGAATTGTATCATTAATTAACTCATATTTAACAAAGGTATATGCGCGCCTTTAAAAAGTTCCATATAGGGCCATCCGTAACCGTTCAACCTCTTCACAAATTTAGGCACGGACTCGCCGCCTAACATCTAGTGCAGGTACGGGGGTTGAACAGTTACGGGCCATCCAGATGAATTTGGCAGGCGTCCAACATCTCACAGAGGAGTTCTAGGCAGGGTTGTGATACTAGTTAGTTTTGACGGTTCGTTCAATACCAAATATGCTACCAACTTGTAGCATTTGGATCAGATGGGGCAAAAAAATTCACGCGAATTGTGAAAATCTAGGAGCGAGGTTAACACCTACCTTGACTCAAGTTGTGTCAGTACTTCTGCAATCTGCGGCCACAACGGACTGCTGTATTTTTCAGAGTTGGCGCGGGCCTCTGCTGCTGTCGTCGGGTTGTCGTGGGTAATCTCGCCAAAGGCAGCTAGAACGCGGTTCCATCTGTCCACGTGATCTGCGCCGTGATGCACCTGGGCCGCCTGCGCCCTTACCTTGGAGACGAGCTCCGGGTCTATGGCGGGCGGCGCGTCCGGCTTAGTCGGTACGTCCGGCGGTGTCTGCGGCTCGTCCTGTTCTGCCGCCGCCGCCTCTAGTAATGTCAGCACGTCTGCAACCTGCGGCCACAACGGACTGCTGTATTTTTCAGAGTTGGCGCGGGCCTCTGCTGCTGTCGTCGGGTTGTCGTGGGTAATCTCGCCAAAGGCAGCTAGAACGCGGTTCCACCTCTCCACGTGTGCGTCGCCGTGCTGCACCTGGGCCGCCATCGCGGTCACATTGGCGATCAGCGCTGGATCTATGGCAACCACCGGGGGCTCTTGCACCTGCTGCAGTCCAAACGCCAAATCAGGAGGCGGCGTCATCTGCATCTCTTGCGGGGCCGTGCCGTTGCCGGCGTCTGGTATGTTCAGGGTCTCACTAGAATGTGTGCCTAGGGTGTAACCGATGCCTGTGTTTATCGTTAATGTGACGGTGTTGTTGCTGTCTACGATGTTGTCGTTGATTGTATCGACTTGAAGGGTGTAAGAGCCGCTTGTAGGAATTGTTATGGTACGCAAGCCGGTGTCAGATGCGTTGAGTATGTTGCCGGTGTCAGATAACGTCACGTTTACAGGCAACGGCGCCTGAAGGGGCTTGATAGAGTCTGCGCTTATCCCAAATGACACGGGTTCGCCTTCTACTCCATGACCGCTGATGTCAATTGACACTTTGGGAGGTGGAACCTCGGCAAACGATGCAAAGGGAGTTATGGTTCCAGATGATGAGTCATCTATCTGGTACGTCACACCTGACGGGGAACTGATCTTATAGCCAGTGCCTGGAAGCAGTGTTATCGTAACGGTGCCGCCTCCCTGGTTTCCAGCAGTCGGTCCTCTGATGGGAATGGAGCCGGCCGGACTTGCATTCTGGCCCGTTGCAATGGTGGTAGTAAAGTTGCCCGTCTCACTAGTGAGTAGATAATTGTTTGTCTGTGCCACGTTGTAGTTTATAGTAAGGTTCGAGCATGCCAGATATCCTGATTTGAACAGCCCACTGATCGGTATGTTGGCGCCAGAGTTCTCTCTTATTGCAAGTTCATTAGGAGATGTGGGTCTGTCTATGTATACTCCAGGGCCGTCAGGGTGCGGACGCAGCTCTGTCAGTGTCATCCTCTGCCAGTTCTCATCGCCTCCACGTATCTGGTAGTTATTACCGTTGTCTACTAGTCTAAATTCAATCCAATTCTGACCAGAGGGGTTGCAGTCCCTTACGGTATTCATCTGATGATAGTTAGTGCGGCCGTACACGTAGGCTGTGTGCGTATGCTCGTCGGGCGTGGCGAGTATGTGACCGCTGTCTTTAGTCTGGAACTTTACTGCCAGCGCAGAACTTGAGATGTGCGGTGGGTCCACGTGTATGGCTATCGTAACCTTGCGGCCCTCAAAATAGGAGCCTAACGGGCCCAGTGTGACGCACGGTTTGTCTTTGGTGCACGCATTGGACGGTGGGGGCGGGGGAGAATCATTGTCACGTACAGTAAAGGTGATGCTTTTCGAATTGGTCAGATAATAGTCCGGAAGTCCTTTGGTGCTCGGAAGCAGTGTTATCGTAACGGTACCATCAGACTCGACAGTGTCATCATCTATAGTAGTAAGTTCAAACCGGTGCATTCCTGTCGCGTTCACCTGCATGTCACCTGTCTGACCTGGAGATAGATAATTCCCACTGGCGGTGATTCGATAGTTGAGTTGACCTTCCCTATCCCCCAGAGTGAGGAACAATAGAACACTAATAGTGTCACCCTCAGTAATCGTCGTATCAAAGCCACCATTGCCAACCCTTAAACTCGGTATGGATGCGATTCTGGGTGGGGTGTTGTCGTCAGCAATTTTAAAAATTGGTGATATGCCATACGAGTATCTGGCGGAGTGTAAAATTTGGCCGCGCTCGTTTCGGCTTTGGCTTGACTCGCCCGGCGTCCCTCCGGCGTAAAAGTCATCGTAATTGTCAGCTATTTTGCTCCCACCAAGCCAGTAGACAGGAACTCCGGGGTATTGTGTAAATGTATGAGCTCTGATGTCGTCACGGTCAGTGTGACCAAAGTGCAACACTCGGAAATGCCCAGGATAAACAGTCCAGCCTGCATCTCTGACTAATTTTTGTATTTTCTGATCGGTAAATGAATGGCCCACTGATGGTGTAAATAGCAGTCTAAACGGATCGCCGGCATCTAGGCCAGCCGGAATATAATTCCAATTTTGTGGTACCTCTATTACAGTTTGCGCATGAGCTTGCTCACTAGTTCCAAGTACGGCCACCGCGCCGAGTACTAGTAGAACTGTCAGTATACATGGCTTGTACAGCCACCCCCCCCCCCCCAACACATACTTTACATCACGCGATAATATCATGTATGGACTCAAGCAGAGTTGTATTTAAACTTACTCTAGACAACGGCGGTAACCTTTCTTATGCAACACGCTATTCAGATCGGCAGTGTTATAATTGTGTAAGGCGTAAGTATATTGCCGAAGGGTGGTGCGGTGTATCACCTATGGAATGTACTTGCGGGGGGCTCCTCGCTGTACATTCTTGGCGTTCAACTTGGGTATACCTTGTAGCCATGACCCTCTACGACATTATTCTTGTTTCTTAGCTTGCTAAGGATAATGGTCCAGTACTTGTCAAATGAGTCATTATCTATGAGGTGCGGGGGGGGGGGGGGGAGGTGAACGCTTGCAACCTTTCATTGTCACAAACGTCACCCAGAAGATGACATGTAAATTTTCCGGGCTTTATTATCAAACCATCGTTTTTAAAACAAATGTGTAGAGTCAGAAAATCATGTCACCATGATACATAAGAGACACAACATACGATGGTAGATGATGACTTGCTAGTGACCATACCGGATGTAAACGAATAGTGACAAGAGATGACACGCCGTATAGTAAAGCAGGCACAAAAACATGGAAAAAACCCCATACGCAAGTTTGATACACTGGATGCAAGACACATAGTACGTGAAAAAAAAATAGGGCACGACCCTCCATAATCGCCCAACATGTTGGTGCTAGCATCAGTGCAATCAGTGCAACGCATAATAGTTTCATTAAAGATCCGATAGTTTTCTAATATTTTGTATTCATAATATGTGCTCAACTTCGAGATAAATATCAATCAAAATATCGGATCTTTAATCATATCAGTACGCATATGGCGTGTTCAATGATCGTATAGGTTGTATTCTATACCACTCAAAACGTCATGGAAGACATCCCGGCATAGAGTCCATACTAGAGGAAAAATTTCACCAAAAGCGATGTCTGAACTGATTCACACATTGGACTAATTGGTAATACTCATCACACTTGGCGTATGTCATACACCGTGACGTAAAAATTTAATCATTTTATGTCTAATTTACTGAAACAGCATCAGCAACAACAACAGCATTATCATCATCCTACACTGACTACCAAAAATTGTTATTAGACAATGTCATAGGAATACATGTCACAACTCTATGGTGTGACATTATTTTCTGACATCACTACACATATCATCATCATTTACCACAACGTGCTTTAAGGTAAATCAAGTGTAGGTAGAGTAATGCCATAAAATATTGGATAATTGGTTAATGTGACGTCCCCGTGTGCAAAACCCCATACAGTTATTGTGTATACACCGGGTCCGTGCTCTAATAAAATGTGTGAAATATTAGCCGTTACATCCAAGTGTTCTGATGATTGATTCCACTCTTCTGCAACAACAAATGGAATCGTACGTTTGAGCGCAATTGCAGGGTTTTCACTTGCATGTTTAGCTTGTGTGTGAGCCGCATGTGCCTCGTCAACTGATTTTGGTGCAGGTATGCCGTGAAATATGCGATATGGGTCAGGACAGTCAAATGAGACTAATTCTTGATAAGTGGTGTCAAGATAGCGTGAGCCTGGGTCTGGTGGTGATAAAATAGTGGCTACTGAGAGACCATGATCATAACAATATGTGTTGGCGATCTGACCTTGTGTAAGATTGCGTGGGGGTGGGTCATATGTTACTAGTATAGAGGTATCGGATGAAACTCTAATGTCATTTTTTGTATCAAGTGAAAATGACAGTATGCCATCATTTATTGAAGGTTTTTGGGAAAATAACACATAATCATACTCAAAGTGCTGTACAATCATCATATTGTAATCATTCCATGCTAGTCCGATGTTTAAAAATTTGTGATGAGGATCAAGTATGTTATCACGGTGCCCTGGACTTGTCATAAATGATTGGACTGACTCTTGTACGTGTGATCTTGGTGATATTCTCATATAATTTTCTGATGCTTTTATGCAATATGACAAACCCTGGACGTTCTCTGCATTGTGTTGATGTCCTCCTGCAAGTGCGTATCGCATGTATGGTTTGAGTCCGTCAACACCCCAGTGCCCAGTTACGCAGTTATCTAGCATTGAGTTTGCATGATATTGAGCAGCTTTATTTTTTCCAAGTTTAACTGGTTCAAGTCCTAAAAATGTACGCTCATCATTTACAAGTTCAAGCATGTACAACTTTAGATCAGATGTGAGATCATCTGCAGATCTATCAGAGTTGATGGATTTTATCTGTGATTCTGTATTGGTGCGCTGTGCGATAATCTCTGCTGGGTTGATCTTTTGTGTGTCAGCAGGCTCTACTGTAATGTCATCGGCATGCTCTGAGGCAGTATGGGTATTTGATAACAAGTCTGCATCATCTAGAGTATTTTTTTGTGCGTCAGTATCATCTGCAATTACATTTTTTTCAAGGGGTACTTTTTCATCTATATCTTCATTTACATTATAATTTACAAGTTTCATAATTATATCATTATCGTATACTAGTACTGCTGAGAAAAGTGAAATGGATACTAGTACAGTTATAATAATTGCCACTTTGTGATTCTTTTTAGTGGCATGGCCATGTTGGTGTGATTTATGTCCATGTGATTTATGTCCATGTGATTTATGTCCATCTGGTCTATATTTATGTGATCTATATTTGTATGGTACATATCTTCTTCTTCCTCCTCTTCTTTCATCCCCACTCCCTCCTGACCTTTTATCCAATGATAAATTACCTTGTAAAAATTATATCTACTTTTCTGTCAACTAGACAACAAAAGACTAGAAAACAAATACATGACCGTTTCTATAGTTGTTCAAATAATTGACAAACACGCACATAGATTTTAGCAAATGTACATTCATACGAGACTAATGACCATCTATGCGAAACTGATTAGCAATACAAAAATGCAAAAATCTCAGATATTGTTTTAATTACCATATATGATATCTCTTTTTTATGAATTTGCTCAGGTGTCTACTGTCACAAACAGATAAACTACTAGATTGATACACCTGAAATCTTCTCAAAAGAATCGACATATCGCATGGTCATCTTTGATACAACCTCAGCAGGAATTGTTGGTGCTGTGGGTGTTTTACCTGCAATATGGTCTTGCTCAAATTGTGCTTTGTATCCGTTATCTGTCAACCAATCACGAAGTATCTGTTTGTCATACGAATTTTGAGTACGACTAGGCTCAAACGTATCTTTTGGCCACAATCTATACTCATCAGGACCAATAGAGTCACCTAACACTATTGCATCAACATCACAGTCACTCAACTCTGAACCATTACAATTGATATATTCTGCCAAGACGCCAAACTCTAATTTCAAGTCAGCTAGTATGAATCCTGCAGAATTAGCAATTGCTGCCATCTTTTCATATATGAGTATGGATTTTTTTTCTAACCAATCATACTGTACATCAGATATGATACCCATCTCAATTGCAGTTTTTTTGTCAATTGGTATGTCGTGTTCTGATTTTGTAGTAGGATCAAATATTGGATTAGGTAGTTTGGATGCCAAGACCATGTCTGCATCATTATCATCATTATCATCATCATTGGATATTGACACTTTACCTGCCTTCCATCTATCATACAAACTACCATAAAGATAACCTCGTACCACGCACTCAATTGGTAACATCTTCATCTTTTTTACTATAATATCTACATTGGATTCCCGTCGTACAAAGTGGTTAGGAATATCCAGCTTTTCAAACCAAAACTCTGCAAACCTACACAGAACCTCACCCTTGCGGGGGATATCTTGACTGAACTTTACATCGTATGCAGATACACGATCAGAGAACCTAAACATCAAACAATCAGGTATATGATCAAGTGTATATATGTCCTTGACCTTGCCGCCACTAAGAAACTGCATGTTTGTCATGTGTTAAAGGCTGATTTAATCACTACTATAGTGATGTTTGTAAATTCTGACACAACAGGTGGGAATTATATACTTGTGTAGCACAATAATATAATCAGTTAAATGCATCTTTGGGTAGCCAGTAGACATACACCTTGTGACACAGTCCGGAATATTGAAGAGCCGTAGGGATGGTTGTGTCCAAGGTAGCCGATGGCAGTGCATGTGATGCCATAACAGATATTTTAAATGTTAAAATGTGGATAATGATGAATAACTCACGTTGAATCAGGGAGGCGACTGCAGTCTCGTTGAATTCTCATCTTATACATGATCACCGAGAGTCGGATTGGTACAATATGCCTGTCAAGATACTGTGGACGATCGACTGACGTGCTTTGAAAAAGATGATATATACATAAAGTACATACATAATCATGTCTGAAGACAAAGACTCAGACTTGCAGCATTTTGGTGGTGAGCGTTGGAAGCAGTTGTATAGAGATCAACTGACACTTGATGATAGCACTATGCCAATTCGTAGCTCAAGTTGGGAAGCAATCAGCTCATTGTACAAAGAACGACTTAAAGATACATTCGAGACTCGATATCTAGATAAATCATTAATCCTTAAGAATCGTAAAGGTAGCCCATTGTTTGAACTTGTATTTTGTACTGGCAGTACAAGGAGAAGCGCAATTTTGGCTTCTCATCGCATTGCCAAATATATCATAGATTATGAGACACATAGTACAAATACTAAAGCCGACGTCAATTCCGGATAACAGACTTTGGATGTGTAAAAATGGCTTCAAAATCAGGCATTCAATGGACCGACGCAACATGGAATCCTGCCACAGGGTGCTCCAAGGTTTCGCCGGGATGCAAAAACTGTTACGCAGAGACGCTGGCTTATAGACTGCAGCGCATGGGTCAATCAAAATACAAAAACGGATTCAAATACACTGAGCACACATCTAGCATTGAACTCCCTCTCAAGTGGAAAAAGCCAAGAAAAATATTTGTCAACAGTATGTCCGACATGTTTCACGAGGAGTCGGATCAGACATTTGTGGCAAGATGTTTTGATGTTATGATCAAGGCAAACTGGCACACATATCAGATATTAACAAAAAGACCACGTCGCATGATGGAGTTTTCAAAAATGTTTTACAGGTATTTTGGATTCAACATTCCCAAGCATATGTGGATGGGCACAAGTGTTGAAAGTCAGAACTACACTCACAGAATAAATGAATTGCGACAAGTACATTGTGAGACGCGGTTTGTGAGCTTTGAACCACTACTTGGCCTCATTACCGACCTAGATCTTTCACACATAGACTGGGCGATTATTGGAGGAGAAAGTGGCAAGGGTTACCGTCCTGTGCAAAAAGAATGGATATTGCAAATTGTCTCACAGTGTCGCCAGCAAGACGTGCGCGTGTTTTTCAAACAGTGGGGAGGAATCAGGCCAAAATCTGGAGGAAGAGAGATCGATGGTACGGAGTACAATGAGTACCCCGACACGAAATACGCAATACCGAGTACATAATGCTGGCATAGAAACGTATGGCACAGTAACGTTCACAAAGTAGCAAGCGTCCAAGACGTTGTAACAAGACATATACAAATTTGGACATATGTTTACATCATGGAGAACTTCTCAAGCCCCGTCTTTGCAGGCTTTCAATTCTTTGACTCAAACTCTTCGGGCAGTTCAGATATGAGACGGTCTGCTTCCATACTGACATATAACAGCCTCCGTATTATGAGCTCAACTTCATTTCCAGATGTGCCTTCAAGAGGCCAATTTTCTATACCCGCGTCATCATCTGTGCTTACACCATATCAGTAGTTCGCAATGTGTTTTATATGATTTTATTTAAATAATCTGCAATGTCGTTGAACGTTGATGATCATATTTGATCAGATCAAATAGAAAGTATAATATGTGGGGACATTTTAGTACCTCTGATAATATATGAAAAATGAGGTACTAGAACATCAATATGAATTAGGACAAGTAAATTATAAAGTTTTACGAAAACGATTCGACGATCTCGGACTAGACATATCAACCAGATATAACCACACGTATGAGGTGGATGATTATCTTGGTACACTTGTCACCATGTCACTCAACAACATGTGCGTAAATGCAGCAACACACAAAAGAAAACGCAATGAGGCTAACTATTTTAGAAAAAACGAGCGCATAAACATACCATCTGAAAATACTGTGCTCAAATGCCTAAAAAGTGCAGATCTAGAGAAAGTAAAACAATGGGGTGACGAGAATGTCAAAGCAATGCTCAAGAATGCCAAAAAACACAACATGTTCAAAAAAGGTGGTACTATTGCAATTGATATGACCGGATGGGAATATTATGGCAAGGCACTCAAACCCGAGATGCTAAAAACAAAGCCCAAAAATGGTACTGCGAGATTTCATTCATTTATGACGGCACAAATGGTAAATCAAGCAGGTAACATACCTTTGTTTGCACATCGTGTGACCAGTAAGGATAAAATGGTCACAGTCATGCGTAAAATCATTGAAAAATTAATTCGAGAGGATGCACGTCCGGAACTTGGCCTCTTTGATCGGGGTTTTTACAATGTTGCATGCATAGATGAACTTTTGCGCTTGCGCCTGTCTTTCATAATGCCGGCAATTAAAAATAAGCGCATACAAAAATATATTTTAGAAGTTCACAACAAAAAGAGAAAAACTGCATCAGTCATTGAGATGCGTGATAAAAACAAAAAAGCAGTAAAGTTCACATTACTTATCGTCAAAAAAAATAATGCCAAAGAAACTGATAAAACAGTCGATCAGTATGTGGCATTTGCCACAAATATGAAAATCACTAGCAAAAGCAAACTCATCAAAACCATCCCAGAGACTTATCGCAAGCGCTGGATAATAGAGACTGGATACAGAGTGATAAAAAACACGACTCCAAAGACAACTAGCAACGCCTTGCAGCTTCGATTACTGTTGATATTTTTTGGAATGTTATTATATGGTTTATGGGTAATGGCAAGGTACGAAAATTACGGCGGACTTGTAGATGAAAAATTATTCACAATGGATGCGTTTGTAGATTCAATTGCCGGTTCAATCAGAAGACTGCTTCGGTGGGAATTGGAGCACGGTGGTTCCTTACCATTGTAAATCTATCGTACTGCATAATTAGAAATAAGATCATTAAAATTGAGCACATTGCGAACTACTGATATACCTGTCAACAAACCAACCGAGTAAAGTCCTACCATTTATCATATAATCGCATATTGGTAGATCGTCGTATACTATCACATCGTCAATCTTTAAGACATGTTGGTTAAGCGGGTTCTCCTGCAAACGCGGTTGGTGGCAATTAATACAGATTTGAACCGTTGCGGTCAATCCGGACACGTAACTAGTATTTTATCACCACGTATGATAAACTTCAAACTCTCGGGGGTTACCGAGTTTGGCAAGGACCGGCTTTGGAATGTACGAGTAACTGGTTTACTCTTTTCACGTTGTGGGTTATGGATACTTGGAATTCAGTTAGGCATTGGCAGGCTCATTTAGTCATGTTTGCTATTATCAATCCAACATTAACGTCACTGATATCGGATTGGTAACCGTTCAACCCCCTCCAAAATTTAGGTACAGATTCATTGCCTAACATCTGGAACAGACACGAGGGTTGAACGGTTACCTTAGTTACGTACCCTCAATTTATATGCGCGCTTAATAATAAATGTTGTCCTTTTAGTCAATTTTTTTTTTGAGTATATTGAATCTAGGACTCGCACAATTGCGACCAACTGCCATACATGGAGACAATTGTCCATGCAGTGCGCTATTGCATGATGTGAGTCTAAAAAAGCTCGGCCGTCTGCGGATTTTTAATGCGTTTGGCCCCTTACAATATCGTCACTTTTTGAACTACTGACATGGATTTCAGTAGAGACTTTGATTCATACCATGAATTCACACCAGCGCTAAATGTGCTCATGACACATGAGATCTACTGCATTATTTTCAATTCATGATTTCCTGTAAGACATAAGGGCCGGGGGGGGGGGGGGGGTGTTGTTCAAACCATATCAATTCATCAACGAAACAAGTTGCTTATTATCACAACCGCGGATTCGATAAACATCCCAAGTCCAGCAAGCGCCAGCATGAAGACTACGACAAAGCCAAACTTGCTCCAGAAAAAGTCAGTGACCGTTTTTTTAAAAGAAGAAAAAGTCATTTTCATCCTTCTCAGATCACTAGGAATGTAAACGCGTTGGGAATCTGGAACGCTTCGTCATCATAGAATGCATTGGCCGCTATGAAAAGCAGTGAACCCATTCCGAATTTATCGCATTTCTTACCCATGGTACCTGTCGACGATGAAGTTACCTCATGTATGCATGCCTTTTTTGGATCGATGACGAGGTTGTACACGACAACAGTCTTGTCAAATGATGTGTTTTCACACTGCCCCACCATGCCGTCAGATATGTATGAAGGATAGACGCTTGTAGTCACGAGATACGACGAGTCGGTGTAGGCAGTTACGCTTCCAGTAGCTTTTCCAAAGTCTGTGCTTTGTGTATGGCAGTTGGACCTGGTCTGTGAAGTCGTGGTGTATGTAGTGTACGTGTATTTCTTTTTGGACTGCGTGGGGGCATCTGCATCGATCGTGTTTTCAGCTTCCGTAGGTACTCCTTCCAGCATTTGAGCGAGGAGCGCCTGCGCCTCGTCGGTATGGGCTTGGCCGTTGTTTTCGAGAACAATCAGCTGTTCTGCAATACCCAGTCTCTCTATGATGGCTTCGTATTCGCCTTGCGCTTCGGCAGTTGTTGCGAAGTTGACTCGTTTCGTATACTCTTCTTTTAGTTCTGCTATCTTGGTCAGTCGTATGTCTGGCTTTGCTAACGCGTTCCATGACATCATGGGTGTAGCAGCTAAGACTACCATTACAAGCAATGCAACCTTGATGACTCTTTCAGTCATGGGTGAGCATGAATTTTTAAATTATATTAGTATGTCGGAACTAGGGTGAGTAACCGTTCAACCCCCATACCTGCGCCAAACGTTAGGCGGTGAATTTATGCCTACGGGTTACCTGAAAATGAATTTAATTAATTATATTGCTGTGCTACCATGTATATAATTTCCTGATGATCATATAGTATTACAATTCAAGACATTCATTTGATTAAAGATAATCTGATATTGTGCGTTGTTGTACAAGGCGCATTGTATTGCTATGGGGAGTCCATATGTCATGTGCAATATTTGTCACAGATGATGCACGTGATATTCCATCATGTATATTATTACATATAAGTGGCTTGCATTTCATGGCTGCTCGTACACCTTCTCTGACTTGCCATACACCAACTGGTATGGTGTATGCAGGTGTAATCTCTCGTAGCACCAACACACCTGCTTGTATCTTTTGTCTGTGTAAATATTCCAATGTGGCGAGTTTGGCAGAATAGTATGCACCTGCCGTATTTACGGGTGGTTTGCAGACTCGAAGAGTCTCAGAGTCTGCTCCAAATGCAATTTGTCTTTGTGATGAATGTTGAGTGTTGTTGTCGTCATTATCACTATTGTTGCTACTACCACTACTGTTGTTGTTGTTACTATTCTTACTGTTGCTGTATGTTTGGTGATTTAATTTGTCAGTGTACTTGGTACTATTTTTGCAGTCGCGTATCTTGATATTATCTGTATCGTGTGTGGCATCGCGCCCCACATCGCGCCCCACATCACGCACACCCCCTTTATTCATGACACACTTTTCACCACCACTACCCTCGCCACCACCATCACCATCACCTGTAGACTGTGAATACCATGCTTCTACAAGCTCAAACATCCACATATGTGGAAATAACACGATTGCAAACGTATTTCCAAAATGTGAATGCCAAAATACTTTACATGCATCAATAATGTCATATTGCCTCACCTCATTTAACAACTGTGAGGATATTATAGAATCCGTTGCAGTGATACTCCACTTTGTTGGAACTAACTTTCGGTTATCTCCAATACCGAGCATTCCCATACTCAAAGAACGATATATTGAGGATACTGCAACACCAGATTCGTACAGTGTCATTATGGCATCTGATGCATGCATGTCAGTATCATAGTATGTATTTTGAATTTGTTTAGATGGTGTTGATGTGCCAGAAAATTTTACAGATTCTATCGTACCAACAGGACCACAACATATTGTATCATCATCAAATGCAAGACGATTTGCATGTGTTGTGTTTGAATGTACACCTCCATCAAATACAATATCAGAGTCAAGTGACTTTGATGATAGTGCAACATGTTGCAAGTCTTGAATATATCTACCCTCAACATCATTTACCTTTATCTTTTTTGTACCACATATCATGCCAAAGCGCAGTCGAAGCACATCATTAAATGAAAGTGTGCCCCATTTTTCAGGACTGTCAAATATTCTAGTGTCACCATGTATTGGAGGTAGCATGGGGCCGACTAAAACAGATGGATAATTATACGCGCCAACAAATACAGAAGGTGGCGTAGAGCCATCAATTGATTTTAGATCATCAAAATGCATGGATTGGTATTTTTTTGCAAGTACGTCGTGCCAATTTTCACCACTATGTGCATCTTTGATATCACATACGTTCATAATTAATCAAACAATACACAGTATAAAATATGTAAATCATGAGCGATCTGCAAGCCATGATCCGAGTTCAGGCAAGACACGCCTCTGAGACAGCGAACTTGCAATCATTCCAACATGTCCTATTGGGTACATTCTCATTATCTTATCCTCACTACCAACTGCCGGATACAACGGCATACTGCACTCTGGCGAAACGAGATGATCACCTACTGCAATTTGGACAAAGACGGGCATTTTTATATTTCTGAGATCGACTCTGGTATCACCCACACGCATCTTGTTTTGTACTAGTAAATTATCTTGGTAGATATGCTTTATCCATTGTCTGAACAACTCACCAGGTATTGGAGGAGTATCACCAAGCCACTTTTCTACCCTCAGAAAGTTATCAACAAAACGCTTGTTATCAATATTTTTGAAAAAATTGACATATTTTTCTACACCTTGCTCAAATGGTTTTAGTACAGAAAAACAGTAATACATGAACTCTGGTGGCATATTTCCAATAGTCTCAACTAGTCTATCTACATCAACATGTTTTGCTAGATTGCTGATTACCGTCGTATCTCGCCATCCGTCAATTACAGGTGCAGTAGCCACATAGTTTTTGACATTTTCAGGGTGTAGTGCAGCGTATATGGTAGATATGGTGCCGCCTGTGCAGTATCCTTGAATTGAGACTGAATCAACTGAGTGAATATCTTTGAGGTATTCGACGTGATAGTCCATATACCCGTTCACATAGTCATCAAAGTCTAGATACTTGTCCATATTAGTTGGTGTGCCCCAATCTAGCATATAAACATCAAAGCCTTGGTCTAGTAGATTACGCACCCAACTCTTTTCAGGATGAATATCAAATATGTGAAATCTATTAATCACTGCATATGTGATTAATAGTGGTGTGGCATACCTTTTTTTGACCCGCGGTTTATAGTGTAATAGTTTGGTTTTGTCCATTTGAGATACGACTTTGTACGGAGTCACGTTGAGTGTGATTTTATCGGGTGTTGATATCATGTTTGGTGCAGAGATTACGTTGCGACCAAATCGTAGCATATCCTCTAAAAGTTTTGGATCAACGTTCAGTTCAGATTGCATATATTTTTCAGTCTCTCTTGTGTGATTGGTATTTTTTGGTGATGTTGTTGTTTTTGTTTATGTTTTTGTTTATGTTGCTGTTATTGTTGATGGATTGCGTTGCGTTTTTTGTGTCTTTGTGATCGTTATTACTATGTCGATGATCATCATTACCATTGTTTCTATATTTCATATGTTTACTACTATCCTGTCTATGAAGATAATTTTTAACATTGTTGTAATTAGAGTCGTTTTGATTATTGTTTTTATTTTGCATGTTAGTGTTTTTTGATTTACGGCGTCTGCGTCTTTTTTGTTTTTTTGCAAGTGTGTTATGTCCGTCAGGTTGTGTGTTTGTATTTTGTGTGTGCAATTTGTCAGATGGTTTGTCAGATGGTTTGCCAGATGGTTTGCCAGATGGTTTATCAGATGGTTTGCCAGATGGTTTGCCAGATGGTTTATCAGATGGTTTATCAGATGATCTGTCAGATGGTTTATCAGATGATCTGTCAGATGGTTTATCAGATGGTTTGTCAGGCAATTTATCACGCATTTGCTTCATCTTGCTATCTTTTGGTCTACGTCGTCTATTACGTCGATTTTTTTTTCGAGGATCAGAAGAGAGGCCATGTGCCGTGGGTGATGTGTTTATTGTATCATTTTTTTTAAATTTGTCATCAGATAAAGTGGTGGATTTTTGTTTATCAAGATTATGTTGTACTTTATGTAAACTAGCATGATCTATACTATTTGGTTGTATGTTATCTTTTTTGTTACTTTGTACATCTGATTCGTTATTTTGTGTGTGGTTTTTGTTTGTTTCACCACCACCACCATCATCACTCTTTATATCGCTAGCCGAATCAGATTTCTTTACACTGGAACTTTTACCTGCAAGTTCAGATGGTGTTTGCTTTTCTGATACACTTTTCTCCGATACGCGATTATCAATATAATTACTGTTCTTCGTGACACCGGACTTGTGACGTTGTCGCAATAGTTCAATTTCTGATGTGTGTATTCGTTTTTTTAGTAAATGGATCTCTTTATACACCTCATCAAGTGCTTCTTTGCTTGGAAGATTTGAAGCCTGAAGTATTGTATTTGTTATATTATCCCAATGTTTGACCAATTCCAACTCTTTTGAGACTAAATTACCATAATTTTCAGCAAATTTTATGGAATCGAAGAGTTGTGTAAAGTCATTATCAAATATGTCAATCCAAATACGCTTTAGTGAATCTGCATGTTCGGCATCATAACGTATATCAGATGTTTTTGCATTGACTTTATTTTGTGCCTCGCGCCACGTGTCGGCCAATTGTGAATAATAATTGGTTAAATATTTGTTAAACTCTACTAAATCATCATTCATCTCAATTAGTTCAGTTGCAACTTTTTTTGAGTTTGCAACAAATGCCCTCATTGGGCCTATTGATGCTAGAGCTTGAGGTTTGCTTGACATGAGATGAAATATGTCAGTCCAAAACAACACAAGATTCTTGTAATATTCTGCATTTTTTGCATCATCACTCTCTGAAGATTCCATGCGATGTCATATTTTAGATTCAATAAATACCTATACAGATTCATTTACAAATTTGAGTGATTAAGAATTGTATGATTATAATATGTAACTACTATCTAGATTTAGATTTGATAATATTTTGTGTGACAAGTCAGTATAATTAAAATTATCTATTTATATATGGTATTTTTAATCAGCATTTACTCATAGATTATGTTGCGCATAATAGTTATTTGGTTATCACATGTGGAGAAATAAGGTAAATGCTGATGAGTTTAATAATGCATGTAACGCTTATTGCCACATGTATTTTTGCCATATACTCTATGGCAAATTCAGTTGAGCTCCAAGATGCATATTCAACTCATATTTCTGTTCCTGTTGTTGTGACAGTCGGTGAGAGTTTAGAGTACTTTTTTGATGATGATTTGATTATTTCCGGCTGGGTCGAATATAACAATAATCCCACTCCTGATGTACTGCTGAACATAAAGGTCTTTGATCAGAATCGGATTCAGGTTTCTGATACTTTTGTGAATAGTGATTCTAATGGAGAGTTTCAGTATGTGTTTAGTCTGCCTGATGATAGCATACCTGGCAACTATACAGTTATCATTACTAGCATGTGTTGGGAGCAGCACAGACAGATATGTGCGCACAATACTGCACAAGTTGTGGTAAATGTATCAAAAGATAATACACACATACCAAAGTGGGTAAAGATAGTTGCCAAATTTTGGGTTGATGGTCAGATCGACGATGATATGTTTACTCGAGCAGTTGAGTTTCTGATACAAAATAATATAATTCATTTAGGGAATTTAGATAAAAACACACATGATAAGAGTGATGATGTGCCAGATTGGATAAAGGAGAGTACCGGACATTGGGTCTCTGGTGTTGTATCTGATGACGAGTTTGCAGCAAGTATGAAATGGCTCATAAACAATGGTATTATATCTACTAACGCTTAATTATGATCAAATATTTTATCCTTTTTAATTCTTATAGATTTTATGATTATGTTAATTTGTACATCTACTATCTTGTTTGCCAGTCACATTTTTACCCAACACCCATACTTGCACACCCATACTTGCACACCCATACTGCAAAGAAATCTATACGTGTCTTTTTGTGGCGTTCAACGCTTATTTGAGATTCTGTGCGTGAATTATATGTTGATGAAAAATACTGGTGTTTGAACACATATAGCGACGAGCATAAGTTTCTGTACAGTGGATTTTTGTGATTTCGTGCCTGAAATAATCACATGTGGTAAAGTCCAATTGTGAAAACGTTACAGGAACCCACAATATGACTATTTTCATGTTCAAAATTATGGCAATATGTTGCAATATGCACAATCATACACCAAAGAATGGAATACAATTCAAGATTGAGATGGATGACTACGATGTGTGCTTACGTGTAGCGAACCATGTTGAGAGAAGATGTACCTGAGTGATAATGCAATTTCATATTGCTAGTTTGTCTTTTTCTTTTTTGTTTTTGTTGTTGTTGCTATCGGGACAGTTATGTTACATTTCTTTGCTTCAGAACTCAGTCCACCTTCCAATCTGACTATTGGACGCATTACCCCTTTGGGCGGTTTTCGTTTCCAGAATTTGGTAAAATTATAATCAAACATGTATTCGTTGATAAATTTGAATACTGCTTCTTTGTGTGCATCAACAGTTGCATATCTTATAGAATTGTTGATTGATAATTTGAGTACGCCCCACAGTTCCTCAACAGGATTTAGGTACGGATGCCCTACTGGATACCACACTAACATAATGTCTGGGTGGTTTTTGAAATATTTCATTGCATCATTTGAGGTGTGATATGTTGCTCTGTCAAGAACAAGCACCATCTTTCCAATTTTTTGGTACATACGATCAACATGCTCCAAAAATGAGACAGTGTTTGCAGTGTTACAGGAATTATAGAATAATTTTCCAGTTGATGTCATTGAACACATCATGCTGAATCTATGATGATTCCCACTCCAAAACGAGTATATGCGTACTCCCACTTTTGACCAAAACTTACGTGACCTCTCAGAATCTCGAATGTGTGATTCATCCATTGTCACTATTGTGTATCCTTTTTTGCTAAACTTTTCTAGTGTTTTAAAGAGTCGATATCTCCAAACTCGAACAGTTGTCATCTTGGCACGATTGATCTCAATTGGTTCTGTCTTTTTCTTTGAGCACTTCCACTGTCTCATGTATCTTCGAACTTGTGTTATACTTAGCCTCGTACCGGACAACTCAAATATCTTATCAGATATTTCAATAGATTCAAAACCTTTGCCATCACACCATTGTCTTACTTTATCAAGTATGGCTCTGTCAACTTTTGTCGGACATCCTGATCTGGGTTTGTCTGATAATGCATCTCGAATACCTTTTGGTGTCTTTCTTGCAGCCTTTAATCTGTGCCACCACATTGAAACTGTTCTTCTATCGCAGCTGTGTTTTCGTCCAGTATCACTAAATGTACCCAAACTAAAAAACAAAATCAACATGCACAATCTGCGTACGACACGACCGTCTTTTTCGGTTTTTCTTATGTTCGACAACTGTTCAAGCCGGTCCATACCCTAGTAAATAATTTGATCATTTAAAACTTTCCTAAAATTAGGCACGCCTAAGCGTGCCGCAAAATTTTTGCGGTAACGCAGCATATTTGTCAATTACAAACTAGCAAAGTATAAAGTACTAATTTCTTTGGCATGGTATACACATTGCGCTTATTACAATGCACACCTGAAATGTATCTATTCATATTAAAAACAGATGTAACGCTTTCAAAATACAATATTTTTACATATGATCTTTTCAGGCATAAAATCGTGTAAAATTGGTGTACATGGACTTATGCTCGTCGCTATATATTCACTTAATACACAGATAAAAAAACGTCAATTGCGTTATAAAATTAAACAGTAACGTGGTAGAGTTGAACATGCAAATTAATAAAAAATAGACTAGCAATGCAAAATATTTTTTAATGGCTCAAATATACACAATTTATGAACAATGACAATTATGATGATGCTGATCCATTAAAAACCCCTGCACAATCAAAGGATATCATAGTACTTGGTGCAATTAGACATGGAGTTACAAAGTTTAATCGCATCCAAAAGATGACAAACCTCTCACCAGAGGAACTCAACTCTATTCTTGAGGATCTAGAGGATCGTGGGTACATACAAGTCAAGGTAAAGAAAGGCTGGCTTGGAACCAAAATAGAATTATACCCAACAAAATCAGGTATCGACAAAGTTGATGATAGTGTACGAGAGATGCAGGCAAAATGGGGTCAAATGCAAGCAGTATACAAGTCTGGGGACAAGGGCAAGATGAGACAATACATGGATGACAACAAGTCCATACTTCCAATGCTGTTGTTTTTTGGTGTTGTGGACATGATGATGTTCAGTATGATGTTCAGTATGATTGGTATGCCAATGTCATCATACGTTCCTGCTGAAAGTATGCCTGAGGGAGCAGAAGCAGCAGGTGATGGTGGTGCAGAAGATGCAGGTGGTGATTATGGTGGTGACATGGGTGATGGTGGTGGTGGATTTGATTTTGATATTGGATTCTAATAATAACCACAATAACCATCGCAACCACAATAACCACAGCAACCATAACAATGCCAAAATATTGATAGTCAAAAACACCCATACCAACTATACATAATTGTACACATGATATCATACATGAGCGTAGCACACATGAAAAACATACAGGATAGCAATTCATACAAGAACAACATGCATTACCACTCTACTGCAAAAAGTAATAATCTGCCCTCGATCAAAACATTGGAGTTTTTAAAATCACACAGCTCTGAATACTTGTCAGGGCGAGACCTAGGTGATGTGCTTGGAATTAGTAGAGTTTCAGTGTGGAAACATATCAAATATTTAAAAGATATTGGATATACGATAGAATCAAAACAAAAAGTAGGGTACAAGCTTACCCAAACATGTGATGAGCCGTATCCGTGGGAAGTCATACAAAACATCAATACCCATACAATTGGAAAGAGCATACATTACTATGATACAGTAACATCAACTCAGAATATTGCACTAGCAATGGCTGATTCACAAACCACTCATGGTACTGTAATAATAGCTGCAAGACAGACATGTGCAAGAGGTAGATCAAAAAAGAGATGGGCATCACCATACGGTGGCATATACATCTCTGTAATATTACACCCAGAATGCGATACATCAATCGCAACACTATTTCCGTTATGTATAGGCGTGGCAATAGTAAAAGCCATAAAAGAGACGTGTAATATAACACCGCAACTAAAATGGCCAAATGATATCACCATACGTGACAAAAAAGTTGCAGGGATAATTACAGAGGCCGAACTAGAACTCCATACGATACAAAAAATGTATGTTGGAATTGGTGTGAATTTTGATCTTGATACTGCTATTATCAAAAAAGAGTTTGGCCATACAATGGGATTTTATGATGCAACCACAATACTCAAAGAGAAAAACTTGCAAAAAGTTACAAAAAGTAAAAAGGTTAGCAAGATCGAACTAGTCAAAAACATCCTATCACATATAGAACAGATGTATGATATGCTACGAGCCGGGCAAAAAGATGTGATAATATCAGAATGGGTAAAATATACATCTACAATAGGCAGGCGAGTCAATGTTACAACAAACGGCAAACAAATAACAGGAGTTGCCACTAAAATCGATGACAATGGAATGTTGATTATAAGGCAAGATAATGCACACGGTCTTGGAGAACACACTGTGTTAATGACAGGTACATTGAGATATGTTGACAAGTAAATTATTTTGAATAAAGACTTTTTACAAATTCAATTATGGGTTATATCATGTTTATTGGCTATGAATCCTACTCTGTGGTAGTGGTCATGACATACTCTGTCCACCACAATCCATTTTACATCTGTCAATCGTTTTACCAATAAAGATGTTAAATTTGCGTGAACCAAGCTCTTTGGACACAATAATGAAATTAATGCAGCCAATAAAAAACCCCCCCAAAAGAAAAAAGGACAATCAAAAGAAGAGTTAGCAAAAGATGAGAAAAAATACAACGAATCCATCAGGAAAATTCGAATCAAAGTATAGCGTGCAATAGGAAATCTAAAACATTTTTCATTGCTGCAAAACACATACATCAAATCTGATGATTTTCTTGACCGTAACTTGTAGATTGTATCGGGGGTTAGTTAACCACCGTATGCTTTGAAATTCTAAAGAGAAAAAATTAAAGTTTGACCTCTGACCACTAATTAAGGATTCATTATATTGGCATGTTTTCATTTATTTTACATCTATAATAGATTATATGGCAATATGATTTTATATTGAAATTTACTTTGATTTTTATTTATTCTTATAATATATTGATTGTGCACAAGGTCTATTGTCTTTAGGTAATATTTTGAACTATCTATACATGCTACTATTTATTCACGGGTCCGATATGGTACCAATAGCCAACCACATGTCTGCACTGATCTCAGCGTTGTCTGCTGCAACAATCTCAAGACGCATTTTCTCGTCACCTTCTTGAATACTGTCAGTTGTGGTCTTTACACTGACAGTGTGTGTTGTCTGGCCAGGCTCAAATCTTACAAGATCATTGTCAAATGTATAGTCGCTTCCGGCAACTGCCTCCACATCTATGGTAATATAGTAGACATCAACTGCGCGTGCATACGGGTGGTTGAGGCTTATGATAAAGTCCAAATCATTCCCCTCAGTTGCTGTCATGTCTCCGACAACAAATGCAGTCGGTATAACGTTTGGCAGTGTGAGTTGAACTGTTCTTGTTACGGCAGTGGCGACGTTTCCTGCCATATCTGTACACATGTATGTAATCTTATATGTATCACGGACAGATACATTAACAGCGCCATTTACGGTGGGTTTTATTGCACCATCCACACTATCAGTACATGTGGCACCTGCATCAGTGTATGTCTCTCCCATAGGTATGAAAAGAGATGCTTTGCCATTTAGCGTCAACGTCGGAGGCGTGGTGTCTGAAACAAATATTGATTGACTTTTTGTGCCGGTGTTGTCTGATGTGTCAGTGGCACTCCACTGTACTGTATGATTACCAACTGTAAATGACGCTATGACACTATCAGTTGTATTAATAGTGGCGGTCACAATAGTTTGTAGTGAACCTGTAGCATTGTGTGTTATTGTAAATGGCCCCTCAGATGTATCATGTATGACTGGAAAGCCTAACGCTACACTAGTTGCGGGTCCTGTGGCTTCAACTTTAACATTTGGTATTAAAAGTGACGGCGGGGTGGTATCTTCAACTAGTACCACTTGGTTCACCGTACCGGTGTTGCCTGATATATCAGTGGCATTCCACTGTACAATGTAGCTACCTACTGCAAATGACACTATAACATTATCAGTTGTAGTAGTCACAGTTTGAAGTGAACCTGTAGCATTGTGTATTATGAAAAATGGACCACCAGAGGCGTCTTGTACAACTGGCAAGCCTAACACTACACTAGTTGTGGGTCCTGTGGATTCAACTTTAACATTTGATATTAAAAGTGACGGTGGTGTAATGTCACCTATAGATATTATCCTGCTGACCGGTTCTGCTGCATTTCCTCTAGTGTCAGAGCATGTGTACTTTATAGAGTATTGTCCGGCACTCGTTGTGTTAAGATTACTCTGAACTATGGGTTCTAAAACTCCATCCACACTATCTATACATGTAGCTCCCGCATCAGTATATGTATTCTCCACAAATGTGTGGACTAGTGCCTTGCCATTTAGCGTCAACGTCGGAGGTGTGGTGTCTGAAACCAATATTGATTGACTTTTTGTGCCGGTGTTGCCTGATGTGTCAGTGGCACTCCACTGTACTGTATGATTACCAACTGTAAATGACGCTATGACATTATCAGTTGTATTGGTGGTGGTGGTCACAATAGTTTGGATTGAACCTGTAGCATTGTGTGTTATTGTAAATGGCCCCTCAGATGTATCATGTATGGCTGGAAAGCCTAATGTTACACTAGTTGTGGGTCCTGTGGCTTCAACTTTAACATTTGATATTAAAAGTGATGGTGGTATTACATCTTGTACTATAATCGTTCTGTCTGCAGATATATTTCTGCCAGCATCGTCTGTGCAAGAGTATGATATGGCGTATGTGCCTGGAACAAGTGTGTTGACTGTGCTACTCACAACAACAGGAGTTATGGACTTGCCATTATAGTCAATGCACGTGACACCAGCATCAGTGTATGGTTGTTCACCTTCAGATATGTAAGTTGGGTTGTCCCCATGTACATTTATTGTAGGATCTGTAGGTTTTTCATCATCATTTATGATATTGATTTGAAATGAGGCATCATCATAACTAAATTCGAATCCCCCCTCAGCAAGACTGCGAAGATTGCACGTGGAACTACATACAAATGACGTATCATATCCCAATATCACTCCTCTCTGTGTAATCCCACTTGATGAGATGAGAAGAGGTGATACAGTAAGTGTTCTATCTTTTGTATCGTTGTTTGGTCTAGCAGTAAGCAGAAACGTCGCAGATTGCTGACCTTCAGTAAACAATATCTTTGCTGTGGCGCCGTGCACACCATCCATTACGATCAAAGCATATAGTGATCCGTCCTCGTTATACCACACCTCTGACTTGCCTGCATCTGCTATCTGTTTTGTTCCCTTGCCATCTCTGAGTCCTATATACCAATGGTCATATGCCGTGCCACCCTTTACGTCAAATCCTACACCTACAGTCTCACCAGTTTCTAACTGGCGATTTAGTGTGACTTTGATTTTGGTCTTTCCTCCGTTCTCTGAAATGGACGTCTTTTGTGCATCAAGTGATGCTGACAAGTACTTTTCATCATCTATTACATCAATTGCAATAGCGTTATGATTACTTAATATCGTACCGCCTGAAACCCCGACTGATGTAGGTGCGTCAAGCAACGACACAGTAATGGTACGATCCACAGTATCACTGTTTGGTTTGGCAGTTATCACAAATGTCGCCTTTTTGGAGCCCTGGGTGAATACTGCTGTTGCTGCCGCCTCTGATTTTGAGCTGCTACTTTTGTACTCTACTCCATCATTACTTTCACCAAGCTTGATAGAAAAGTGCTCACGTAGTGTGGCACCTTGTACATCAAATGGTACTGTAATGGTCTCACCAGGCCCTAGTGTGCGGCTCAATTCTATGGTGAATTTTGCCTTGCCTCTATTCTCCCCAATGGCAGTCTTTTGTGTCTCAAGTGACACTGATACTGGCTTGTCATCATCGATAATGTCAATTGAAATAGTGTTGTTGTTATATAATGCCACACCCTCTGAAACCCCAACTGATGTAGGCGCGTCAAGCAACGACACAGTAATGGTACGATCCACAGTATCACTGTTTGGTTTGGCAGTTATCACAAATGTCGCCTTTTTGGAGCCCTGGGTGAATACTGCTGTTGCTGGTTCTGATTTTGAGTTGCTACTTTTGTACTCTACTCCATCATTACTTCCACCAAGCTTGATAGAAAAGTGCTCACGTATTGTGCCACCTTGTACATCAAATGGTACTGTAATGGTCTCACCAGGCCCTAGTGTGCGGCTCAGCTTGATCATGAATCTTGTCTTGTCTTTGTTCTCCTCAATGGCAGTCTTTTTTGCATCAAGTGTCACTAACACAGATTTATCATTATACACTTGTACAATATCTGCCTGGGTTGTCGATGGTGTATCATCATTATCATCATCATCATCAACAATAACAGATACGGTTCGGCTGATCTGTGTTGCTGCGTTGTTTTGTGTATCAGAGCACACGTAATGTATAATATAACTTCCAACATTTGATGTATTCACACTACCTTGCATAATTGGCACAAGAGTGCCATCCACATTATCAGTGCACGTGGCCCCTGCATCGACGTATTGACTATTCACAGTTACGACTACAGGCGTACTACCCTTTAGTGCCAATACAGGCGGCATAGTATCCTCAACTAGTACCACTTGATTTACAATACCTGTGTTGTCTGATGTATCAGTGGCACTCCACTGTACTATATGATTACCAACTGCAAATGATGCCATAACATTATCTGTTGTATTGGTGGTGGTAGTGGTCACAGTTTGAAGCGAACCTGTGGCATTGTGTGTTATGGTAAATGGACCGCCAGATGTATCATATATGACTGGAAAGCCTAATGCTACACTAGTTGCTGGTCCTGTGGCTTCAACTTTAACATTTTGTATTAAAAGTGATGGTGGCATAGTATCCTCAACTAGTACCACTTGATTTACAATACCTGTGTTGTCTGATGTATCAGTGGCACTCCACTGTACTATATGATTACCAACTGCAAATGACGCCATAACATTATCAGTTGTATTGGTGGTGATCACAGTAGTTTGGAGTGAACCTGTGGCATTGTGGGTTATTGTAAATGGCCCCCCAGATGTATCATATATGACTGGAAAGCCTAATGCTACACTAGTTGCTGGTCCTGTGGCTTCAACTTTAATATTTGGTATTAAAAGTGATGGCGGCATTACATCTTGTACTATAATCGTTCTGTCTGCTGATGACTTTTTGCCAATATCATCTGTGCAAGAGTATGATACTGCATATGTGCCTGGAACAAGTGTGTTGACTGAACTACTCACAACAACAGGAGTTAGGGACTTGCCACTGTGGTCAACACATGTAGCACCTGCATCAGTGTATGGTTGTTCACCTTCAGATATGTAAGTTGGGTTGTCCCCCAATATGCTTATTGTTGGTGCTGGTTTACCACCATCTTTGATGTTTACTGTAAATGAAGTGTCCTTGTCTAACATCACTCCACCCTCAACTCCAGTTGATGTCGGAGGTCCAAGTGATACTGTAATGTTGCGGCCTATTGCATCGTTGCTTTGGCCCGCTGCAAGTACAAGTGTTGCAGTGCGGGCGTCTTTAGAAAATGTCACATTGAAATTACCACCAACCCCTCCATTTAATGAGGTCAACTCTATTGTACCGCCCAACTTTTCATCTCTATTGTCTCCGCTGAGTCTGATTGACCAATGTTCAGGTGTTGTGCCCCCATTTACGACAAATGGTGTCGTGACAGTCTCACCTGGTTCTAGTGGACGGTCAAGATTAATTGTAAAGTTTGTCCCAGCCCCGTTTGTCAGAATTGATGTTTTTTGTGCGTTGATAGACACTGACATGGGCTTGCCGTCATCATCATTTACTATATCGACTAGCAAAGTTTTTTGTGATGATAGTGGTGTGTATCCTGAGCCCTCATTTAGCGTTATTGTAACTGTACCGTCTTGTTCATCTGCAATATTGTTGTCTATAACAGGCAACGTCACTGATGCTGTTCCGCTTGTGGGAACTGACACTGTATGTGATCCCACATAACTAGAGTTTACAAAGCTTCCCACCTGTGATACTGTATATTTTACATCTAACGGTGACGATGGCGGTGGTTTGACATCTATGAAGAATGTGACATCATCATTCTCAGTCAGACTGATCATACCTGAAATACTTGCTACCTTTGGTGGATCCGGTGAGGGGAGTATTGATGTCTTCCACAACACAAAGCCGTGAATATTTCCAACAGATGGGGTGGTGGACGAGTCAACCCATCTTAATTCTAAAAGGTCATATAGCGAGTAAAATGGATGTCCTCCATCTTGTCTCTCGACGCGCGGTATCACTGATATGATCAATGATTCTGGATCTAGGTCACCATCATGTACAGTACTAAAAGATATGGTACCAGTGGTCGTGCCATTTTTTATGGTTAATATACCATCATAGTAGTTTATTTGAGGATCACCATGATATATTGGTGTTGATGTGCGCACCGGTACAATGTCATCATATGTGATGGTATCGCCATCAGGGCATAGATTATTTAGATTATGATAGTTACCATGTATATCATTACATGGATGAAGTTGTACAATGAATTGATTGTCTGCTGGCGCGGCAGTATCTAGTGATATGGTGACTGTGATATCTTCACCTGCAGTCGGTGTATTGGACGTGATGCTTGCCTGGATGGGGTCTGGGAATTCAATACGTAGTAGTTTGTCATCACCCTCATTTGGAGTACCTCTTCCGTCATTGTTGCTGGTCAGCAGATACAGTGTTCCGTTTGGATGCTGTATTGGTGTACGTATGCGCCCTAGATCACCATCAAACAACATGGTGTGTCCAGTTCCATCTATCTGCACCGCCCCGAGGTGTTCTCCGCGCAATGCCCCATACAAGAGCATTCCACCTACCTGTGGTGTTCCGTCTTTGGCAAAGACCAAACCTGATGGCGCCCATGTGTCATTGCCGGAGTGTATCAGTGGTGGGATGGTGCCTTCCAAGACGCTGTCTCCGCGCGCGAATGGCCAACCATAGTTCCCACCGGGTATTATACGATTTATCTCATCTTGTCCAGTTGCTCCATGATCAGTAGCATACAGCGTGCCGGTGTTATCCCATGCTAATCCTTGTGGGTTACGCAATCCATATGCGTACACTGGGCTGTTTGGAAATGGGTTTCCTTGTGGGATAGAACCGTTTGGAGCGATACGTAATATTTTACCTGCCAGCGAATCTTTGATCCAAGAGTTTACGTTACGTCCTGCATCTCCAGTCGTCACATATAACATCGAATCTGGCCCGAATTTTATCCGTCCTCCATCATGATATGCCCCTGCAGGAATGTTGTCGATTATTGTAGTGTTGAATGTGAGTCCAGACTCTCCGTGTATGTATCTGCTGACCTTGTTGCCTCCTTCGGGATCTGTATGGTACACATATACCATATTCTCAAGTGCTGCAACTCCCAACATGCCGCCCTCACCACCAGACACCCGAAGCCGCAACAGTTCAGTCATGTTTCCCTCATGCACACCATACAGCACTCCGGGTCTAGTTGACACATACATCCAGCCGTCATTACCAAATGCCACGTCCCATGGTGCAGTTAGGTTAGTCAGTACGGGTATTGCTAGTGCACTTTTAGTTGCAGATGAGTTCTCAGACATTGTTGTGAATGTGATTTTGGGTGTGATCTGGCCAAAAGCCGAGTGATATGTTGCTGTTGTTGTTGCTGTTGTTGTTGTTGTTGTTGTTGCTGTTGTTGTTGTTGTTGCAATTGACAGTGGTGTTGGCAGTAGTTGGATTGTTGTTTGATCTGGACCATACCTGACACCTCCCATGTCATTTATGTAAGTGTAAGAGTCAACATTATAGTTATCATCATACTCTTCCCACCACTCATAGTACGTGTTGGTATACGCAACGGCGGCAAAAGTGTGGGACTCGCCTCCAAGTACCAAAACAGAGATCACTGCAACAAATATTATGGTCACAAGAGTAAGTGGTTTTTTTATGTTCAAGTTGTTAAACGCCCTCTAATTATGTACTATATATTGATTATATTTTGTTGATCTCGTTGTATTGTTTGTTGATATAGTACATAATAATTTACTATACTGATTCATTAAATTAATTGTGTGAACCAACCTTCCTGACTGATATATTCATTTAAAATTTAAATAAATAAAACAATTTAGATTTTGAGGTTTTACGATAATATTTTTTCATATTTAAATTAATTTATCTAAATTCATGGAAATAATAAATACACTTATATGATTAAATCTTTTTATCAACACTATGAGTCAAAAAAGACCAGACAAAGCAGATGATGCATATATTCAATTAAAAATAAAATATAAAATCAACAACTTGAACAATAGTAGCTAGTAAGTATGAAGAGTTAAATAAAAAAGTTCATATCATAAATACATTAAAGCGCAGTGTCAATACATTAGAAGAAGATAACTTAAACCTAAAAAAATAACTTAAACCTAAAAAAAATAACTTAAACCTAAAAAAAATAACACTGCTATAAAAAAACAAAGTCAGAAAAAAGATACAACCATACAAAATTATGAGACAAAGCTCAACTATTATGAGAATGCCCATACACCAGCATCAAAGCAGGAAGCCATACATCCAAATAAATCAAAAAGTAATAAATCAAAAAGTAATAAATCAAAAACATCTGCACAAAACAAAAACAACACAAATGGTGCAAAGACTAACAAGACTAAACCCAACAAACAAAGTGGTGTTTTAGGGCATAATGGTGGTACTCGTATATTCAAAGCAACAGAAAAAAAGAGACATGTTGCTACATGTTGCCCAGAATGTGAAGGGTAAAAACAACATGCAAGACCCCCACAAGGATAAAAAACGGACAATAGTTTTGATACCTGAATTTGTCCCTCACACTGTAACACTACACAAAACTGCCCAGTACAATTGTCTTGACTGTGGTGTAAAATTTCAAGCTAAAAATAACCTTCCACCAAATGGTCAGTTCGATTACTCTGTAATTCGCCATGTAACATATCAATCCACGCACAGAAAGACTCCTAAAATGATTTCAGAAGATTTAAAGAATCTGTACAAACTAGACGTTTCTGATACGACAATTCGTAATATATGCGACCATCAAACTATACTGCTAAAACCCATAAGAGATGGTTTCATGGCAGAATTAGAAAAATCACAGTCAGTAATCATGAATGAGACCGAATACAAAGGTGAGCCCAAAAGATGGATAATGACAGTTAGAAACGATGACACCATATCGTACATGCAATTGATTTAACTCTATGTGTAGCTAATTAAAAATACTAAGCGTCGTACACTAACCGCATGGAAGAAGGAGTGGTTAGGATTCATGCCGAAAACTTCAAGAGCCTGAAGGACTTTACAATCGACTTTAAAAAATTCAATGTACTGATTGGAACCAACGGTTCCGGAAAGTCCAACGTGCTTGAACTGTTCAAGTTTGCCAATCTATGTATAGTTCCAGACAGAATTCCCACATATCCATTTCGATCCTGGTCAGGATTCAAAAACATCGTATGGTCCGGTGACGAGAATCAGGTGATTCGTCTCCAAGTTAGTCATTCCATAGCAAAGTATGACTTTGATTACAAGATAACTATAGGTGATTCAGGCGGCACTCCTGAATTTTTGGATGAGGAATTAAATATTTCAAATTATCTACGTGTTTCGCGCAACGTTCAATCTCTCAAGTACGAGCTTGATTCCAAGTTCATGGACACAGTAAAACATATACTATCCACATATACACTTGTTCGTGAGCTGTTGGATGATACACCAAAGCCACCCTGGACCGAAGAAATAGATAGTTCTGTCACAATTCCAATGATAATTAGAGAATTCAACACCCGCCCCCTCAAGGGATATATGAGATCAAGAAGACCAACATCACGCTCATCATCCCATGACTCTAATTCGTCAGGTTATGATATTAACGATGTTGGATTCGTAATGCATTATGTTGAAAATTTGAATACAATACTTCGGATTCCTACTGTTAGAATTGGTGATGATAACAACAAAAACTTTATCCACGAACATGCTACTAGTTTCCTAGCTGGACGACATTCCATGATTCTACTTCGACAGTTAAATTATACTGCCATCCGAGAGTCTCGGTCAGTCGAAGACTCCGATGAATTGAGGGAAGACGGCGTTGGATTAATTGGCAAACTGTTCCGCTGGTACACTAACAACCATCATCTACCTGATCGTTTTATGCTTGCGCTTGAACACCTATTTCCTAGCTGGCAGATCAATTTTGATGTAACTACAGATGGACGGATACTGCTAAAAGTATATGATGGTGGCATGGCTTTATCCCCATCATCAATTCCAGACGGCTTTTACAAACTGCTTGCAATACTCGCAGCCGTAGAAATGGGACCAAAATTCCTACTAATAGACGAGGTAGATACGTCACTGCATGCTGAAATTATCGACTATGTTCTCAGTGAGCTTCGTACTTGTGAATCACATGTAATTATTACCACACATTCTCCACTGGTAATAGATGCAGTTAAACTTGAAGATGTTATAATTCTTAAAAGAACTAAATCTGGTACCATATATGAGAGAATTAAAAATCCTGACAGTATGCAAAAAGAATTGCGCGACCAAGGACTTACGCTAAGCGAAAGCTGGATATATGGTGGATCATGAAGTATTATTTTATCGTGGAAGATCATTTTGGTCCACAATTTATCAAAGAGTTATTTAGAAAAAAATCCGATGAGGGGATATTTTTTGGTAGACTGATTAATGCATACTGATATGATTAAAGATCCGATATTTTGATTGATATTCATCTCGAAGTTGAGCACATATTATGAATATAAAATATTAGAAAACTATCGGATCTTTAATGAAACTATTATGCATCATGATATCTTGTTGCAATCGCATTCATCGTTCGGTGTCCATACACTAGTGAAATGATTGATCCCTCACTTAACATATGTACTTTAATGAACATAAAAAATTCACAATTTTATGCGATAATGTAAAACAGCATTCATACTTTTCATCGATCTTTGTTGTTTATGATAAACTACCCACTGCATTTTTTTATTAGATATGATTCAAAAAAAAAATACTACTAGGGTAGTACAGTGATCACGACATCTTCGTGGACGGTAACGCTGCCATCATGTACAGTAAAGATGACAACATGTGTGCCGACATCCTCTGGCGTTGGTGTCCATGTGAATGTATCCTCATGTATGGTACCAAATGCAGAGTTGACTAGATATTTGAGATCATCAACTGGTACATCCAAGTCAGTGGCAGACAGGACAATGGCAAGTGTTGAACCCACAACTATTGATTGTGATCCGATCGTATCAAGTACCGGAGGCTGATTAGTCTCACTTACCACTATATCAAAGGATATACTATCGGATTGCGGAGGTGAACCGTCATCTGTTGCCGTTATCGTGACGCCGTATGTGCCATGTCCATGTGACTCATCAGGCGTCCATCTAAATATGCCACTGTCTGGTGTGATAGTAGCCCCTGGTGGCGCGTTTTGAATAGAATATGTCAAAGACTGCTCTTTATTCTCATCAGTGGCAGATGCATTAACAGTCAATAGTTTACCTTCTGTGGCGTTCTGCTGCTGTACTATGAAATCAAACACAGGCGGCACATTGGGTGTTAGCATGACTGTAATCTTGACGTCTTCGTGGTCTGCGAGTCCCTGATCAAAGACGGTGAACCGTACTGTGTGGACACCTATGTCCTCTGGTGTTGGCGTCCATACAAATGCATTATTGTGCATGTAACCGAATGTGGAGTTGACTAGATACTCTAGTTCATCGGCGGCAGGTACATCTGGGTCAGTAGCTGATAGTACAATGGCAAGTGGTACGTCTACTATTGCCGATACATTACCAATTGTAGCAAGCATTGGAGGCTGGTTAGTCTCACTTACCACTATATCAAAGGATATGCTATCGGACTGCATCCAGTCATCTGTCACCGTTATCGTGACGCCGTATGTGCCTTGTCCATGTGACTCATCAGGTGTCCATCTAAATATGCCACTGTCTGGTGTGATAGTAGCCCCTGGTGGCGCATTATCAATATAATATGTCAAGTTTTGTGCCATGTAACCTGCGTCTGTTGGATGTGCAGTAAGAATTAGCTCTGTTCCCTCACTGACGTTTTGTGTGCTTATGTGTGCGAGGCGCAGTGGATTTGTGATTAGAGGACGTACCGTAATCTCAACGTCTTCGTAGTCTGAGAGCCCCAAATCAGACACTGTAAATCGTACTGTATGAACGCCGGCATCCTCAGGCGTTGGCGTCCAGATAAACGTTTGATCATATATAGTACCACCAGTAGAGTTGGTAGAGTACACAAGTGCATTGATAGGAATGTCGCTGTCAATTGCGTGCATGTCAACTATGAGTGTAGCGCCAACATCAACTGACAGTGGTCCGATTGCAGCAAGTGTTGGGGATTGATTCTCCTCACTTACCACTACAGTGACAGCCTCGCTGTCGGACATCGGATACTGTCCATCATCTGTGGCCACCACTGTGATGTGATATGTGCCTGGTCCCTGAGACTCATCAGGCGTCCATCTAAATATGCCACTGTCTGGTGTGATAGTAGCCCCTGGTGGCGCACCATAAAGCAGATATGTCATGTTCTGTCCTGCATCTGTATCTACTGCTGATGCAGTAAATGTCAGTGTTGAACCCTCAAATACTGTCAGCGCACCTATGGTGTCCAGGTGAGGTGGTGCGTTTGGTGCAAAGATTGTATCAAACAAAGAGAATATCTGTATGTTATAGCGCGTATTATCCAATACAAACAGATGGGTAGAGTTGGATGCAATAGAAGTAATAAATTCAAACTCTCCGTCTTTGAGTCCACCGCTACTACCATTGAACCCACTAATGTAGTTGCCATCTGAGTCAAATATTGAAATATCGTCCCTCATAATGTCAGATACGAGCACATACTGTGAAACGTACACAATATCACTTGGCATCTGGAACTCTCCGTCTTTGAATCCACTACCTCCAAATATACTAACATAGTTGCCCTCAGAGTCAAATATCTGAATGTCATCAGTCCACGCATCGGCTGCAAATATGTGCGTAGAGTTTGATCCGATTGCGCTCAGATTAGTAAACGACTCACTACCCCACCTCGAATCTCCAAAAGACTTTATGTAGTTTCCAGAAGAGTCATACATACGAATAGTGTGATGGTCTGCGATGAATATGTTAGATCCTGCAACTGTAATGTCATGTTTTGTCAGAACATCCATATCAGGATCATACTCGTAACTCATATCAAAGTGACTCACGTATGTGCCCGAAGAGTCAAACACTTGGACGCGTAAATTCTTTGTGTCACATACAAGTAAATGTGTGCCGTTGTAGACCATGCCTGTAGGTGAGTTGAATCCACTGATATCATCAGTGTGGCCGTATCCACCCAACATGCCTGCAAACGTACCATTATTGTGAAATATCTGGATATAGTGACGATCATACTGAGTTACAAACAAATGAGTTGAATTAGTTTCAATAAATGCCAGATTCGTAAACTCATCATTATTAATTCCAAATGATCCAAAACCAGATACAAAGTCCGGCGTGGTGTCTATCTGTGGATAGACAGGTGCCTGCCAATTAGCAGATGCATATTTTATGCCCTCTGGACCAAAGTCCCATTCTGACACGCCACCCACATACAGAAGAAACACCGTGGAGATTACCACTGTAAAAAATCTAAGATTCATCAGAGTCGAGATCATAATACCTATCATACGGTTATCATAATCTTTGTATTTAACAAAACTGCAATTGATGGCGTGTTACATAATTCGATGCGCATCCTATAGGACGACACCGTTGCAATATGACTCGGCAGGCTTGCAGTGACATGTATAAGAATACAAGATATAATGAGCAGATTTGAAGCCTTACATTTTCAAAAATCAAACATGTTGATCCGGCCCTGTACTTTTTTTTAAATTTGGTGCGTAATTATATGCACAAATAGTTGTTTATGTTTATGTTGTTGTTATTAGAATTATAATGTCGCCTCCTTTTGGCCAATTTGCAACATTGTGTTATAGGTGCATATATTTAATTTGATCTCTTGGTAGATATTCTCCATCTTTCTTGCCATGACCGCACCACCGTATGTTCTCTTGAATGCAGATATCACAATCTCAACAAGCTAACCATAGTCCATAATCTACTTGTTTTTTCCACTCTTTGCAGTTTGCCTCACGTTCGGATTCTGTAAGTGATGCAAGTTTCATTGGTGTGGCATCTGGGCCCCCAGTGAACTGCTCGAGTAGTACATTGGATCTAGCGCAGTCAACGCCACGAGCTTTGGTATTTGAGTTTGTTTGAACTCTCTGATGTTTGGTGTAATGTCTAATTCTCTACACATTGAGAATATCTTTCTTGTATCAAAAACACCATCAGCAGTCATAGTAATTTTAGGATATGTCTTGCTCTTGTGATTTTTTTTGCTCTTTGACCTGTCTGCGTCGCGCGTCAGGTTCAATATCCATATTTCTGAGGACATATTCTAAAAGTTTTTTTGAATACGGGCTGCTCACCTGTTGAGCTGTTTGTGAGGCTAAATGACAGAATCTCTGTGGTGTCTCTCTATCAATCATTGACTAGTCAGATAAATCCGCGTCGTACTTTGTGTACAAACGAATGTACTCGTTGCGTGTAAAAGGTGTCAGCCCAGTACCATTAGGTATCATATTGATTGAAAAATTTTCACAAGTAATCTTTGAGAGACTGTCTTTACAGATACATTTTGTGTATTAATTCATCTAAATAGTGTGGTGAAATCAGGATTCCCTCCTTTATAGCCGCCTCACACATACCCTCACATGATCTGTATGGTAGTTGTAATACATCACGTACACGCGATACAATTGCTATTGGGCTGTGTGTGTGTACATGAATGGTCGCCCTCATTTGTGCGATTCATGGCAGCTAGCTCCTCTGGATCATTATAGTTTTCAATTAGGTTTGCTATCATATCAAACAGATGGTGTGAACGTTTGACATACTTGTCATTGTATTCGTATGAGGATTGCTTGTCTGGTTTTCACTGCTTGGTGGTTTTGTCTACCTGCTCTGCACTTTTGTTCATGATATAACCTCACCTTTGGTCTGCGTGTGCGGGGCACAAGTAGTGTTAAATTTATCCTTTACAATACTATATTGCTGATGTTTTGATCTCATCATTTTAGTGATCGATGAGATCTCACATTATGCGTATTTAACCTATTTGTACATCTACATTGTAACCGTTCAATCCCCGTACCTGCGCCAGACGTTAGGCGGTGAATTTGTGCCTAAATTTGGGAAAGGGTTGAACGGTTACATCTACACTGCTACATAATGGCACATCAGTAGTTCGCAATGTGCTCAATTTTTAATGATCTTATTTCTAATTATGCAATGCGACAGATTTACAATGGTAAGGAACCACCGTGCTCCAATTCCCACCGAAGCAGTCTTCTGATTGAACCGGCAATTGAATCTACAAACGCATCCATTGTGAATAATTTTTCATCTACAAGTCCGCCGTAATTTTCGTACCTTGCCATTACCCATAAACCATATAATAACATTCCAAAAAATATCAACAGTAATCGAAGCTGCAAGGCGTTGCTAGTTGTCTTTGGAGTCGTGTTTTTTATCACTCTGTATCCCGTCTCTATTATCCAGCGCTTGCGATAAGTCTCTGGGATGGTTTTGATGAGTTTGCTTTTGCTAGTGATTTTCATATTTGTGGCAAATGCCACATACTGATCGACTGTTTTATCAGTTTCTTTGGCATTATTTTTTTTGACGATAAGTAATGTGAACTTTACTGCTTTTTTGTTTTTATCACGCATCTCAATGACTGATGCAGTTTTTCTCTTTTTGTTGTGAACTTCTAAAATATATTTTTGTATGCGCTTATTTTTAATTGCCGGCATTATGAAAGACAGGCGCAAGCGCAAAAGTTCATCTATGCATGCAACATTGTAAAAACCCCGATCAAAGAGGCCAAGTTCCGGACGTGCATCCTCTCGAATTAATTTTTCAATGATTTTACGCATGACTGTGACCATTTTATCCTTACTGGTCACACGATGTGCAAACAAAGGTATGTTATCTGGCTTGATTTACCATTTGTGCCGTCATAAATGAATGAAATCTCGCAGTACCATTTTTGGGCTTTGTTTTTAGCATCTCGGGTTTGAGTGCCTTGCCATAATATTCCCATCCGGTCATATCAATTGCAATAGTACCGCCTTTTTTGAGCATGTTGTGTTTTTTGGCATTCTTGAGCATTGCTTTGACATTCTCGTCACCCCATTGTTTTACTTTCTCTAGATCTGCACTTTTTAAGCATTTGAGCACAGTATTTTCAGATGGTATGTTTATGCGCTCGTTTTTTCTAAAATAGTTAGCCTCATTGCGTTTTCTTTTGTGTGTTGCTGCATTTACGCACATGTTGTTGAGTGACATGGTGACAAGTGTACCAAGATAATCATCCACCTCATACGTGTGGTTATATCTGGTTGATATGTCTAGTCCGAGATCGTCGAATCGTTTTCGTAAAACTTTATAATTTACTTGTCCTAATTCATATTGATGTTCTAGTACCTCATTTTTCATATATTATCAGAGGTACTAAAATGTCCCCACATATTATACTTTCTATTTGATCTGATCAAATATGATCGTCAACGTTCAACGACATTGCAGATTATTTAAATAAAATCATATAAAACACATTGCGAACTACTGACATTGTATAGATCAAATAGTGTGAACCAATCTCCATGACTAATATGATCGTTTAAAAATAACTCCTAACCAAATGCATCATATACACGATACTTGATATACAGACAGGAATATAACCAAATACAAGTATGTGATTTCACTATTGTGTACAATGAGCTTGGTTCACACGTCAAATACAAATATGGAGATATGTATATGTACACACAAAATGCCAAGGCGTATCCCACGCCATGTTTTGCGCGTATACTTTGTAGGCTTGGAAGCACGGCCCGCTTATGGCTTGTTGTAGGCGTGACTTGACACACCTGCTGGCATCATATCTTGAGACAGACAGTCTTCCTGTCCAGTTTACAGAGCATTTGAGTGGCTTTGAATCGTGTAACGTAGGTTGCGCGGCTCACCATATGGCCACGACCCCAGAGGCGTATAAATTTACGAATTATGCAACACACTACTAAATAAATCAAAACATTTATCCATGACACAACCCAGATTAATACATATGTCAACTATACTATCTACATTAGAACAAGATGAGATGAAAAAATGGTATACAGAAAGTGATGCATCAGTGTTTGACAGTGCAAAACCTATAACAGAAGCCCTTCCTCTATTAATGAATACACGTCCTTTTGCATTCAAACATGTTTGGGATATTAATTTTGGACCATACTTTCAAACAGATTTAGACAAGGTGCCAGCAGATGTCGAAGAGTGTGCGCTCTCAAACATTGCTGTTATGTCTGCTGCCAAATTTCCAGGTACTATGGGCAACGATATAAAAGCATATGGATTAATAGGGTGTGAAATTGGTAAGGGATATAACATGTTGTATGATATTACAATGCGTAAACACCAGATTATTTTTCATTACCTTCGTAAATATGGCACGGCTTTTCAAGGTAATTTGCGTGTTGTATTACCAGATGCAACCTCAAGATCATATGAAGATGGTATTGGTGATATAATTACAAAATCTTACCAAATGAAGGTTTGATCACATAAATGACTTGGGGAGTTGAACGTACGCCCACTTTTGATCGTCACTATTCTAATTTATCTTCAGAGGCACAAAGACGCTGCGATAATGTCATAACTGAGTTAATCAATGCAGATGACCCAAGTACGTTAGGTGAACGTCTTACAACTAAGAATTTCAAATATAGATTTGGTGATTATAGACTAATTTACAATGTTAAGCATGTACTTACTCTAGTTGAATTGATTGATGTTGGCAAGCGGGGTAGAATTTACCAATAATGTGATAAAAATGAACTCTGCTGTCTTTTCTTGATTTAACTTTGCATTATGTTGCGCAAAAGAACCATGTTTTGATTTAATGCAACGATGTTCTCTTTCATATAGCCAATCGTATCGCACAACTGTAACCTTGTCATTTAATTCACCAATCTTGCGGTACGCCGTGTCTCTTTTGGCGTGCATGCGATCAATTTCCAAAGGCATCACACATACACCCCCCATCCGATCACATGTGTTGTGGTTAAATCCCCATTGTACAATATTGCATTGTTGATGTTTCTATTTGTCATTTTTGTTAGACAATGACAAATAGCGACATCTTAAAAGCATGTTATCTGTATATTTAACGTCGTGCTTTGTGGTCAGAACATGCGTGCCTATTTATGTTCATTAGTAATTAGACCTGAACCCTTACGTTTAGGGCACCCAGGCAGTTAACCGTGTATTGCGCCTTTTGCGCATCATGGTAAGTGATGGACTGGTGGATTTTTGCAAGCCCGCCAGAAGTGTAAACCAATCTCCATGGCTAATATGATCGTTTAAAAACATCTCCTAGCCAAATGTACCACATACACGATACGTGATATACAGACAGGAACATAACCAAATACAAGTATATGATTTTATTATTGTGTTAAATGAGCTTGGATCACACCACAGTTTTGACACACTATGGTGTAGAAATCTACCCATGTAATTGACACTGACGTTAACATCTTTTCTTTTGTCTGTCTGCTAGGCCGGGAGTGACTCGGAGATATCTTTTCTATTACTGACGGCGCTATTTGTCAATTGCTAACGATGTACCGCACAACTACATGATTGTACTCTTTGTCAGAAAGAATCTGGCGTACAAGCCCCCCGCGTACATGGCAATATCTATCTGTTAACATTCGACGATCTGATCTAGCTTATCCTTGGAATCGATAGGATACACCCTATCGTCGTGCAACGTAATATCTCTAATCTCGTCAAAAGTGGCTCTGTCACGAGATGCTATAATTATTGCCCAGTCTGTCCATTTTTTACTATCACGAATACCATCAAGCAGGACAAGGAATTTTTCATCGCTTCGATCCGATAGTCTACGTCTGGGTGTGGGGCCTATTTGATTTTTGTACATTCTGAGAGACAAAAAAATCTTGTCATCACGAAAGACTGGTTGTTTGTTGCCGATCTTTTTTTCAAAAATATGGCGAATCTGTTTTCCAACCTGTTTATGTCCCGCGTGAGAAAGACCTGTACAATAGTCATCAAGTATTTGTTTATTTGCAAAAAGAGTTATGGTCCTATCATACGGATGTGGATTTGTTTTTGAGACAATTTTTTTAATCCATTCCACAAGTTGTTGGACAAACGTGATGGAAGGATCGGATGATTCTATAATGTCACGGAGAATGTTGGTGTCTACAACTAATCCGATACTCTTTTTCTTGATCAATTTAGCTCGAAAATTCGTCAATCAGTGCATCAATCGCTTCATCAAAAATAGGCTGTTCGGCCTCTCCGTTTCGGTCTACTTCAATGTGCTCGATTGTAGTGGTGGTATGAGGGGTGCGATTAAAGTAGTATAAGTTTAGATCGGAATGTTTTATCTTTCCCCTACTAACCAATCCCAACAGTTTTTTAACAATATAGTCGCTGTGTGTGGTAAAGATTAAGTTGGTTTTTTTAGAATAGGATATGTCTTGTAGTATTTCAAGAAGTTTTAGTTGTTTGGCCGGTTCCAAATGTGCTTCTGGTTCCTCTATGATCAATGTTCCATTTGGTTCTACATAATGCATTCCGGCAATAATTGGAAATGCGGCGATTGTTCCAGAACCTGCGGACTCTAGTTTCGTGGTAAACCCGGTGGGATCTTTGTAGAATAGACGTGGCAGGCCCAATGGACTTTTTGAGATCACGTTTCCTAGGAATAGATCTGAAAACAATCTTCTAATGTTTGTGTCAAGATCGTCTGCTTGCGATGACAGTATCAGATTGTAGAATTGTTCTAGGTAATCTGGCATACTGTTAGCTGAGCGTGTAAATTTTTTGAGATCTTTGGTAGTGATCCTGTCAGGTAGATGCGATCTGCCAGTTCCAAAAACCCGCAACAAGTCATTCAGTAGTTGGCTTCGAATATGTGCAATATTTGTAAAGAATTGAATTGTTCCAGTCCGTCCTGCAGGGATATACACACTGTCGTATGTATTGGCAAATTCTTGTAGGGCAAAATAGAGAATATGGCTATTTACAGCATGGTTCCTGTCCAGAGTTTTTTTATCTATCGTAAAGTCTAGTGGTTTGTTTAGACGTCTTACGTGTATTGAACATTTGCTCTTTCCGTGCGTAACGATATCAAAAATAGGGATGTCTGATTTATCCAGTATTGCGTGCAAGTACAGATCGTTGTAATCTTTCTTTTCTAATTGCAAATATTTCTTTATCGTTGATGAGTTTAATAGTTTTGAGAGTGGGGGTGTTGAGTTAATGCCGTGTATTAATCTCGATGTAAGTGATTTTCCAGAGTTGTTTGGTCCAAAGAAGACGTTGATCTTGTTTTGCCTGATCGTGCCTTTTTTGATGGGGCCAAAATTCTCAAAAGAAATCTCTTTAAATCTCATATGCCCGTTGCTGCCTCGGACTATATGTGCTTTTGTCGTATGGTGAGGTTGGTGCGTAATTGACATTAGCCTGCCTGTGACCCTTCTATGAGATTATTGAATAATTTAATTTATACATATAAAACTCTGGTGATATTTCCAGATAACTTTGCAAGTACGATGCAGGTGGCGATTTGATGAATTACACATCAACCTCATTGAGCACAAAAAACTTTTAACTGATATATGTATACTATTATTATGTCATATAATGAAGAGCAAGATGCGGCTGAAGCTGAAGCTTTAAAAATGGATGCAGAAAAGACCGCACAATCTATCATAGACAGTGTACCATCAGATACATCAGATTCAGAAGCTGTAAGTAAATGGCAATCAGAGGCTTTAAATGCCTTGAATGACTTGTATAATAGAGCTAGTGGATAAAATGTCAAAACGGGAGGAAATATCTTACACGAATTCGACAATTTGTTACAGAACTTATTGCTTTATTACAACGTGTAAATTTGAGTCCTGAAATGGTATCTGAAATAATCATATATTTGGGTAAATTGTTTGGATTGTGAGGATGAAAAAATAATGAAAAATCAGCAAGTCCTTTATTTGATTGATACATCAATGTTGGGTGCGTGCGTAATACTCATAACAATATTCATGTCTTTAAACATGGTAGTTGACACAGATATACCACATTCAGGAACAATCTCAGTCTTTGCAGCCTTTATGTGGGGTGTTTCATGTTTATGGTATTGGCTGTTAAGAGGTGCTACACCACTTACGCATTCATATGTGTGGCTTGCATTATCTTCTGTAGGCGTGTTTGTTTGGGGTATTATAACAGTTTCATTTATGGTATCATTTTTTGTCTGGCATGAAGTTACAGTCAATCCTTTGACGATACTTGTCTTTTTGATGTCTTTGCGGATGCTTGCACATGTAGTATTGCTTACTTTAAGGGATGTTTCAGTGGCGAGAATGTATTTTCACCAACCACAATAATTTGTTGCATAATTCGCCAATCTCCATGGCAGAGCGAAATTTGCAGTAGAATTCTGGCAAGGCCTAACACGATTACAGAAAGACGTGCGTCACTATGCCGCTAAAACTTGTGGATTCATGTTAAAAAAATGCCAAGTGATGCCAAAGCAATGTATTTCAAATCACACATAATGTGATTCATCTGCACCGTTCGTGTCTCTGTTCATAGACTCGTTGTACTTTTTAGCCATATAAGATCAAGTTCTTTTTGAAACTTTGCACGTTTGCCACCATATGGCTTGGATTTGGATGGGCTGCCATTATATCCATATTCTATTGTAAATTTTTATTAGTCCTGATAATTCTACCTTTAATCTCTCTATCAACTCGTCTTTGTTTTGATTTTTCGCTACAAGACCTGAAATGCCCATCTCCCTCACCACCTCCATTACACTCTTGAACAAATTCCCAACGTCTGTCTTTTCTTGATTTAACTTTGAATTATCGTTGCGCAAAAGAACCATGTTTTGATTTAATGCAACTGTGTTCTCTTTCATATAGCCAATCGTATTGCACAATACTGCAACCGTCTCGTTTAATTTGCCAATCTTGTGGTATGTCGTGTCTCTTTTGGCGCGTATGCGATCAATCTCTAAAGGCATCACACTTGCACCACCCATCTGATCACATATGTTGTGGTTAAATCCCCATTGTGCAATATTGTATTGTTGATGTTTCTATTTGTCATTTTTGACAGATAATGACAAATAGCGATATCTCTCTATAACTATGTTATCTGTATATTTAATATCATGTTATGTGGTCGGAACAGGTGTGCCTATTTATGATCATCAATAATTAGACCTGAACGCTTACCGAACGGTTACCGCTAGATGAGTGTAAAAGTTTATAACAGTATCATGATATAATATTATTATGAGTGCTGCTGATGATATATTATCTACATTGGAGGAATTGCGAGATTTGGTAAATACAACAGAACCACTAACAGACGAACAAGTTGCATATATTAAAAAATTAGGCGATAAGTTGTAGGTGTTAGTTTGGATGTACATGAAGCCAAAGCAAATTTTGATTATTATATAAACGAACTTAAAATTTTAATCACCCAACTGATAGGTCAAGTGCAACCTAATCCAAATATAGTTACATACATTAACAAAGCTATTGAAATTTTAAAAGAATATGGAGAGGGCATAATCTAATGTTTTTAAAATATCTAGACATTGCAGCTTTATGTATTGCAAGTGGTATTATGATTTATAGTTTTTCTATTACATCGGAACTTTATGAAATATATGCATTTGTTGCAGTGTCAGCAGGGCTTGCATGGACCGGTTGCTTGCTTGTTAATGGCGCTCCGGCAAGATGGTATACTATAACTACATTTAAAATTTGGTTTTATATAACTACGGGTTATTGTATGCTACTGGTATTTATCTCACTTGTAGGATTGATACCTGTCGTAGTAAATAGCATGTACGAACTTGTCCCCGTTGTAGTTGCATCGAATATTATATTATTCCGTGTATTTGTACCTACTTGTATAATACTTGTACATAAATTACGAAACCGCCCTGAAATATTAAATATTTAAAAATGTATATTATATAAAGTTACAATTGTATGTCCCGTAACCGTTCAACCCTCGTACCTGCGCCAAACAATAGTCGATAAATCTATGCCTAAATTTTGGAAGGGGTCAAACGGTTACTCTGGCAACTGCGCTGGGCACAACTCACCGGATTGGAACAAGACACGAAGGGCGCGCTGAGACTAAGACTCCCAAGTCAAACCAAGCGCTTACGTTTCCAGAACTTGGCATATGGTTTGTTTTTATACTCCATATTCTCCAAATCTCAAATTACTTTGATTCCTACATCAGGATCAATTCTTTTGAATTGAAAATTGTCTATGGATGAGTACCACTCGTCTAGATCATTCTGTATCTTGTCACTAAAAAATCGTATGTTTCTGGTTTGTAAGAGTCCTGAGTATATTCGGCTGTCGGGGATTCGGTCATTTTTGCCAGACACAATCCGTTCTCTGTCTCTATTTGGCACAATGCTCAATGCGCGGTTTATTTCATTGCGCAGTATGTGAGCCATGTCGCGCTTGTTTTCCTTTTCCTTGGATTTTTTTCTCCACGTATGCAGAATGATTCCTCCAACTATGATAAAAATACCCCTCAATACGTCGGAGAAGATCATCTCTAAGAGTTGAGTCATTTCATTGGTTGTTTTCCATACATAAGTTGTAGAACCGTCGAATCATTTACATCAAATTCTGCCGTCTTGGTTTTTGGGTTCCATATTTTCATCTCAATTAACCTCAAAGGTTCATCATTTTCACGTTCAGAGTCTTCAAGCATTTGGAGCATCACCTTGTCGTGTATGCTGTTAATGGTTGATTTGAACTCATCATTAAACAGTATCTCGATCTGTTTGACCTCATCTGACTCTATACTAATTGTTGCTTTTTCATCTCCCACCATATCTTATCTACCTGTTGTTTTGTAAAGTTGTCTCGCTTTGCAATTACTTTTTTTAAGATATCTTCGTCTGTACATTTGCCGCGCACCTTATTTAGATAGTGCAATGAGGCAGCAATCTCCAGTTCGTCTATATCTTTATCTTTGATAAACTCTAGAAATTTTTCAAAGTTGTCCCTGTCTTTTTTGTCCTTTAGTTTGATATCATCTGGTATGACTTTGTACACGTCTTGCAGATTGAATCCGTTATGTGCAAGCAGCGAACAGTACGGCCCACGCAAATACCATGAAAAGTCATATCCCAAATACACTCCACATGCTTGCAAAAGATACACCAGTTTCTGCAGCTTGAGGCGATCATCAAACTCGTCCATTGAGAACTCATATTTCTTGAGAACAAATCCCAATTCTACGGATTCTCGATTCATTAATTAGCTTGTAATATTCTGTCATTAATTAATTGGTGTGAACCAAGCTCTTTGGACACAATAATGAAATCACATACTTGTATTTGGTCACATCCCTGCCTGCATATTGAGTGCCGTACATGCAATACATTTGGCTAGAAGTTATTTTTGAATGATCATATTTGTCATGGAGGTTGGTTCACACATTAATTGAGGTTGCCACCACCATCACCACCATCACCACCTCCATCCCTCCGTGGGTGTATGCCTGTGGATTTAACTGATTAAGTAGTCGTGAATTAAATATATAATTCCCCTTTAATCTGTGCTAAGACTTATGAGCGTCGCCACAGCACTAACAACCTAACACATCATTTAATGACAGTAAATCTAACTTTTACTCGCATACAACAAAAGTGCTGTTTCTTAATATCACTAGATGACATTAATCAGATATTTTTACATGTTAATTCATATCGGGATTATCTGCAGATCTTTGGCGGAATCTGAGTGGATGGAGTCAAAGCAATTAGTTTCGTGGTAGGAGAGTCTGTTGTAGATGATGTACCAATTACGGTGACTGTAATGTATCTAGAAGATGTATGTCCACCCATATCAGATACAACAAATACAATGTCATGGTTTCCCACATCAGAGGGCTGCGGGGTCCATACATACACACCACTTTGCGGATCTATTGTGCCCGGACTATGCCTAGAGTATACCAATGTATCTCCGTCGTTATCTGTTGCATTGACATTGATTGTAAGTGTGCTGCCCACCGTCACGTTTGTAAACGACGTGTTGGGTGGAGGATACGTGATCACAGGAGCATAATTGTTTATCTCATTTACAGTTATAATGACAGGTATAGTAATCACTCCTCCTCCGTTTACGTCACGTACCATGACATCAAACAAATGGGTGCCGGCATCATCCTCACCTGGTGTCCACTCAAATACACCTGTTGTGTAGTTGATTATGGCGCCCCGTGGCACGGATCCACTACTATTATCAAGTGTAAAAGTCAACATGTCACCGTCCGGATCACTTACTGGCACCGTAAATATTACAGTTTCATGTTCATTTACAGTGTAGTTTATCAGAGTCACATTTGCAATAGGTGGCGCGTTGACCACGGTCAGCGTGGTGGATGAAAAATTACTATTATTACCCAATACTGAAATCGTGATCTGCTTTGAATCCTGTCCTCCGTTGTCATCAGATACCATAATAGTCATTGAGGTGGTTGTGTTGGTGTAGCTGACGTCTGGTGTCCATGTAAACGTATTATTTGACAGGGTGCCAAAGGTTGCATTGACTTTGTAAGTAAGTGTGTTTGCAGGTATATCAGGGTCAGTTGCAGACATGTTGATGATAAGAGGCGTGCCGACTATACCAGACCTATGTCCGATTTCTGCAAGTACAGGTGGACGGTTTATCTCTGCTACTGTGACTGAAAACGTTCGGTTAGCAAATAATGGTGATGGTGAGCCGTTATCTGTGGCAGTTATTGTAATGTGATAAGTGCCGGGACCTTGGCTCTCAGTCGGAGTCCAACTAAATACACCACTAGATGAGATAGATGCTCCAAGTGATGTGGCATTTGTAGAGTATGTTAGAGTTTGTCCTGCGTCTGTGTCATTTGCTATTGCAGTGATGATTAGTGGAATTTCTTCATTTGTCCGTTGATCTGCGATATGTAAAAGTGTAGGTGGTGTGTTGGTTGGTGAATTAAATGTTGATTGTAAAGGTGAATCTTGTGGTGGTGTTGTCGGTGAATCTTGTGGTGGTGTTGTCGGTGAATCTTGTGGTGTCTGTGTGGTCAATGTCTGCTTTACAACAAGAGGGGCCGGCACCGTTATGGTGACATCCTCATGATCTGTGCCCCCTGCACCGTCATTGACTGTAAATCGCACTACAATGGTGCCCGCATCTGTAGCAGATGGTGTCCATGTATACGTACTACCTGTAATCAAACCTGCTGTATGGTTTGAAGAATATGTAAATGTGTTGGCAGGTATATCAGCATCAGTAGCAGACAACTGGATTGTGATCTGTGCATCAACAGATGCAGTCTTTGATCCGATTGGTGCGAGATATGGTGCTTCATTTGTCTCAGATACTGTAATTATTAGGCTCTGTGTTCCCACATTGTTTGATGCATCTGTGGCAGATATACTCATACTGTACGTGTTGCCACCGTGTTGCTCAGATGGAGTCCAGGATAATATATTACCACCTGATATTGTCGGGAAAGGTGCCCCTCCTGTTATGTTGTGTGATGCAATAGCAAATGTGACGCCATTCTCATCTGCTACAAGTGTGTGGGTGCCTGCTGTACGTTCAGTAAACGTTGCAATGGCAGGAGATGTGATGGTGGGATTTGTACTATCAGATACAGTTATGGTGACATCCTCATGATCTGTGCCCCCTGCACCGTCATTGACTGTAAATCGCACTACAATGGTGCCCGCATCTGTAGCAGATGGTGTCCATGTATACGTACTACCTGTAATCAAACCTGCTGTATGGTTTGAAGAATATGTAAATGTGTTGGAGGGTATATCAGCATCAGTAGCAGACAACTGGATTGTGATCTGTGCATCAACAGATGCAGTCTTTGATCCGATTGGTGCGAGATATGGTGCTTCATTTGTCTCAGATACTGTAATTATTAGGCTCTGTGTTCCCACATTGTTTGATGCATCTGTGGCAGATATACTCATACTGTACGTGTTGCCACCGTGTTGCTCTGATGGAGTCCAGGACAATATATTACCACCTGATATTGTCGGGAAAGATGTTCCTGTTACGTTGTGTGATGCAATAGCAAATGTGACGCCATTCTCATCTGCAACAAGTGTGTGAATGCCTGCTGTACGTTCAGTAAACGTTGCAGTTGCAGAAGATGTGATGGCGGGTGCCGTGTTATCTGATGCTATAGGCGTGGCCAATACAACACTAGAGACAGGGCTCGTGCCGGCCGTATTTATGGCACTTGCACGAAATTGATATTGCTGTCCGTTTGCAAGTCCAGTGATGGTAGCAGAGGTGCTAGAGACGGGATTTCCTGCAAACAGAGTCCACGTAGTAGCGCTACTCATCTTGTACTCTATATTATAGCCAGTAATAGGCGAGCCGCCATTGTTCCCATGTGCACTCCACGAGAGTGCTACCTGTCCATCGCCTACCGTAGTGGTCAATCCTGTGGGCGCATCAGGTGTTGTAATCACCGTAATTATGACATTCTTATAGTCACTATCTGAGCCATCAGAGACAGTGAACTTGATTGTGATGGTACCCACATCAGCGTGTGTGGGCGTCCATGTATACGTGTTATTTGTAATCGAACCTGCTGTATGATTTGTAGAGTATGTTAACGTGTTTATTGGTGCATCAGTATCAGTAGCAGATAGTGTAATGTTAAGAGGGGTGCCGACTGTAGCTGACCTTGCGCTAATTGGCGTGAGATATGGTGCTTCGTTTGTCTCAGATACTGTAATTATTAGACTCTGTGTTCCTACATTGTTTGATGCATCTGTGGCAGATATACTCACATTGTACGTGTTGCCACCGTGTTGCTCTGATGGAGTCCAGGATAATATATTACCACCTGATATTGTCGGGAAAGATGTCCCTCCTGTTACGTTGTGTGATACAATAGCAAATATGACGCCATTCTCATCTGCTACAAGGGTATGGGTGCCTGCTGTACGTTCAGTAAACGTTGCAGTGGCAGAAGATGTGATGGTGGGATTTGTACCATCAGATACAGTTATGGTGACATCCTCATGATCTGTGCCCCCTTCGCCGTCATTGACTGTAAATCGCACTACAATGGTGCCCGCATCTGTAGCAGATGGTGTCCACGTATACGTACTACCTGCAATCAAACCTGCTGTATGATTGGAGGTATAATTCAGTGTGTTTGCTGGAACATCGGCATCATTAGCGGACAATTGGATTGTTGATTTGCCTCTCGTCACTGAGTTGACTATCAGTGGTAGCCGATTTGGCCCCGATTGCATCAAGTACAGGTGGATGATTTGCCTCTGTCACTGTGACTGAAAACGTCTGATTAGTAGACATTGGTGGCTGGCCATTATCTGTGGCAGTTATTGTAATGTGATAAGTACCGGGACCTTGACTCTCAGTTGGAGTCCAACTAAACACACCACTAGGTGAGATAGAGGCTCCAAGTGACGTCGTGGCATTTGTAGAGTATGATAGGGTTTGCCCAGAGTCTGGATCAGATGCTGCCACAGTAAATCTTACTTCAACTTCTTCGCTTGTTGTTATATCCTGAATTGAATCTAGTACAGGTGCAGTATTGTCTGGGAGCACATCCACTACTGAGAATATCTGAACATCATCTCGCTCTGCATCTATTACAAAAAAGTGTGTAGAGTTAGTTGTCATGGATATTGGTTCTTTGAATTGTCCGTCTCCAGTACCACTACTGCCAAACTTGCCAACATAATTGCCTGATGTATCAAATATCTGAACATCATCACGCTTACTATCTGTCACATACAGATACCCAAAGGCATAGAGGATGGAGAGAGGATTTTGAAACTGTCCGTCTCCAGTACCCCTGCTACCAAACTTACCAACATACTTGCCTGATGTATCAAATATCTGAACATCATCACGTAAGGAATCCACCACAAACAAGTGCGTATAACTTGCCGCAATATCTCTCAGGCTAGTGAACTGCCCGTCATCCTGGCCATTTCTACCCACATTTTTTATATAATCACCAGTGGCATTAAACACCTGGATCATGTCTTTGTTATGCGAAGCTGCAAATATGTGTGTAGGTGTGACTGCAATATCATGTGGTCTAAAATTATTTCCAGTCGTATTGAATACTGACACAAAACCCGTAGAGTTAAATATTGAAATACGGTTGTTGTTCGTCTCAGCTATGAACATGTGTGTACCATTATACGCGACTCCTACAGGACCGCTGAATTCTCCATGGACACTACTAGTACTATATCCGCCGATCTTGTGTGAGAACGTACCGTTGTCATGAAACACCTGGACATAGTTATTGCTATTTTGTGTTACAAATAGGTGGGTAGAGTTGGATGCAATGCGTAAGGGATCGGTAAACTCTTCGTCTTCTGAGACACCGCTACCAAATTTTCCCACATAGTCCGGGGAGAGGTCAATATCGGCTCCGACTCGTAAGAATGCCTGAATGTCAGATCTACTATCATCAAGCACAAAAAAGTGTGTAGAGTTAGATGCAATTGAGATTGGACTCTGAAACTGTCCGTCTCCAGTACCACTGCTACCAAACTTGCCAACATACTTGCCTGATATATCAAATATCTGAACATCATCACGATCAGTATCTGTCACATACAGATATCCCGAGGCATAAATGATGGAGCGAGGACTCTGAAACTGTCCGTCTCCGGTACCACTACTACCAAACTTGCCAACATACTTGCCTGATGTATCAAATATCTGAACATCATCACGATAAGAATCCACCACAAACAAGTGCGTATAACTTGCCGCAATATCTCGTATATTACTAAATTTGCCATTGTTATTGCCCGTCCCCCCTATTGTCTTGATGTAATTACCAGAAAGGTCATATATCTGAATCTTTTCTGAATTTATATTATACACAAATATGTGCGCAAGTGAAACTGTAATACCATATGGCCTAAAATTTTGAGCTGTGTTAAATGTGACTGCATGCTCTCCTAAAGAGTCAAATATTTGGATGCGGTAGTTAAATGTGTCTGCCACAAACAAGTGTGTATCGTTGTATGCAATACCTTCAGGAGTGCTAAACTGGCCGGGGCCGGTACCAGTCCACATATTACCGATCTTGCCTGCAAGCGTACCGTTGGTATGAAACACAGATATAGAGTTGTCATTATCTTGTATTACAAATATGTGAGTAGAGTTAGATGTGATATCTGTTGGATTGACATGTATTGAATTTGTTAACTGGCCTTCACCATTACCATTATTGCCGAACTTGTACTCAAACTCAGGCATGCTCTGCATGGGCAAAAAGTGAAATGCGGGAACGGCAAAGGCGTGTTGGATGTAATAATTAAAATCCTCACTATCGGCTCCATTCACTCCCACATGCACGTCTCCGATGCTTACTAAAACAATACCAAGTGTCACAATTACAAAAAATGATATGATGCGCCCTGATAATCTACTATACCTTGTGTGTTCGCTCACACATACACACCTTTGCACATTCTGGCGATACTGGGCGCAACACACGCCATCTAATTTAAACACCATATGACATTCATCTCCTCGTAACTATATAACAACAACTTCACAATGTGAATACTCTTGCACAATTATGAACAGTCAAACAAGATGATTCAGAGCATTTTCACAGAATCTCAAGAAGAAAATATGTACAGTTCCACTCAAATGGTCTGTTTTTGACACAAAAATCTACAATATCTATGGATTAAAACATACATGCAGTGTAAGTGGTCCGAACTTTAAAAAACCACCGACAAGTTGCATGCATTCTGAGCCTTTTTTCCATCTACATCTGTGACACCAATAAGATGACTTGTTGACAACTTTACTTGGCTATCATGGCTTTTTATTGACTTTTTGGATAACTGGTCTGTGGCGTGTCTGTGAGTTGTATTGTGTATTGTGCGGACATGATATGCACATGCAAGTATAACTTGCCCACAATTAGCACAAGGATCATTTGTAACCGCTCAACCACCCCCCCCCCCCCCACTCCTTCCCAAAACTTAGGCATAGATTTGCCGCCTAACATCATCTGGCGCAAGCACTGGAGGAGTTTGAACGATTACGGAACATTTGCCAAAAAACTATTAATCATGTTATAAACAATTGATTATATGCTAGAAAATAATGTGATTGCACTATATGATGATCACTGTAGTTTATGCACAATATTTGCGCAATGGGTAAAACGTATGACAAAGAACAAAGTACAACTTGTTGGACACTATTCACCACAAGGATCAATGTTGCGCAAAGATATACTAGAGTCAGATGCATTAGAAATGTTCTGGGTGATTGACAAAGATACTGCATATGGTGGAAGAGCAGCAATTTGGCCACTACTAAAAATTGCAATATCTACAAAAAAAGACAAAACAGAACATAGTAAACAAAAATATATCAAAGATACAATAAACACCAAAAAAAGATGTACAGTCTCAGATTGCAGTGGTGCAAAACACGTGTTTATTCGCTCTGCTAGTCTGATTCGAAACAGTAGGATTATACAGATACACTAAACAAAATATGTATAATCACACCGTATAGTTTTGAATATATGTGCAGAGAAAATAAAATGAATCCGGTGAGTCACACAAAATGTATACTATTTTATTAATTCTATAAAAATATCGATATTAATACAATGGACGCTACAAATTACGGTATTTGTGAGATTATCCCGGTGAGATTATCCCTGCAGTTGGTTTCAAATTATGTTGTATTATGTATGTATGATCAAAAACATAACACATTGTACTAATCTTTTATATGATAATTTAAATCATACAAAAAGATAACAATCTGCAAAGTTTAGATCAGTATTCTATGAGTTGTAGTTGGTCAATATAGTTCTCAGAAAAATCACCTTTTAAAGATCTATATAATTAGTTGTAATGTTTAGATGTGATGATAAAATCAAAGACCCACATTACACAGAACCGTATGATGATGATGATATGGCCGAATACGTTGAACCGATTGAAATCGACGATGATAGTTAATCCATCTTTTTTTATCTCTCTATTTTTTATTGTCTCTGTATTCTTTGAATTTTTAACATTAGGACTTTTTCAAAGTAAAAGAAAACAAAACACAAACACAAAAAAGATCAGTAATTGTTTTACAAACACTCATAACCATTTTTATAATACTGATCATTTCTAGTATCTATTTATTGATCTTTTTACTCCACTTGTGACGGATATTACATCACTCATCAAAATATCTATTGTATAATCCATTACTCGTTATCAGTCAGAACAATCTATGGCTGTTGTAGTTGTTGTAGTAGTTGTTGTTGTAGTTGCATGTAACTCTACCCCATCAGGATTTATAGACTTGTCCATTATGATGTATGATGTGTGATTGATCTATGATATATGATTGACTTGTGATATATGATTGATCTGTAATCTCTCTTTAACAGTCATGAGGTAAAACCGGTAGATTATCCTTTAAATGGATCAGAAGAAAAATATAATATAAAAGGGAAAAAAGACAGATAGTGAAATCATATGACAAAGGATGAATATACTGAAAAAGAAAAAGCCAAGCCTGTTGAAGATGTTGAAAAAGAAGATGTAACAGATGATACAGTTGTGAAACCCCCTACTACAACATTGAAACCATTATCATCATCACGATCACCATTATTACCACCACCTACTGGTGATATTACTATTGCAAGGCGTAAAAGAAGCTCATGGTGGTATCTTTTACCAATATTTTTAGAGGTCATTGGAGGTGTAATAGCATACTTTGTATTACGTACTGACGATCATAGACTGGCTAGAAATTGCTTATGGCTTGGTATAATATTGAGTGCAATACATTGGAGTTTTGCAATTTTGGCTCTAGTACTATTTGACTTTAGTATTATTTGATTTTAGTATTATAGTGATGCTCATAAATTCTGACGCCGTGAAAAAGTCACGCAATACGACTTTTAGCAGACATCTTTACGTGAGAATACTCTGATTCAGATTTGCCGTATTTTTTAAGGATAAAATATCAAAAAATTGTGGTGTTCGTACTCTCTATGATGCATGTGTGCGCTTAACAGTGGTCGTTCAGTGCGGCGCCTGCAGTGTCACCACCACCACCAAAATCATGTGACGACTTTATTCTATGTAAAGTAATTCAGATCCGACTTGACCTCATTATACACTATTCAAGACTGCTTAGGAAAAAATTCACTTGGTTTGAAGATGCTCAAGTTATTTAATCATAGTAGAAAAAATAAAAACACACCATAGCAACCATAACTGGACTTTATCATCACACACCACAAATCCTGCACTTTTTATGTTTTTTAGATGATGCACGAGGGCAATGATGGTATTGCTATCGATACACGCTTTAATGCAAAAAGACCGTCCAATCATACACACACACATTATTGTTATCGTTTGCCAACAGTAATAGTACTATTACCCACTACCACACTGCCATACGATTTGGTAATCACACTTGTAGATGATGCACTAGGACTATAATCTATCACAATACTATTGGAAACCCTCAACAATTCTTGGTTGATTATTTTTGTAGCATCAACATCAAAGATACGATTAATCGTATCATCATATTTCCAATGACTATGTATTTCCCCTTGCATAAAATACAGACAAGTTCTTGCTTGTGGTAGTGCTGCATTTGTATTGTATTTACTTGCTAGAGTCCATGTCATGAGTGGTCCGTGATTTGGATTATTGGTGGCCTTGAGTGCCCAATAAAATTTTACACCATCAACATTAACTGTATGATCAAGCTTGTTGTGTTGTATAGTCTCAGAATCATGTATGGTAAATGGTTGATTCTTATTAACAGCAGTATCTACAGATATGGTTGTAGTTATGGTAGGCTTTGATAATGTTTTAACAATTTCAGCTATCTTTTGCCTCCCTGCATCAGGTGTAAAACAGTGGCATCCTCTATTACTAGCATATGCACATTGCCCTGACATATCCACCCTATATACAGCTCCTGCATCATAGTGTTCTACTGGCACACTAACACTCAGACCAACCCTGTCATTTGGCATATTAATTGGTGTGCTGTGTAATTTTAAATCAACTGCAATATTATAATTGGCAGGATTCGTGATCCTCCATCCCAATAACCATGTATTGCCTTTGTATACTTTGAGATTTAATGGATTTACATCCACATCTATACCAGTACCTAAACTATTTGCTAAAACATTACAGTCGCCCAAAGTAGAGCGTTGTCCAGGTATTAAGCCATGTTCACTTTCCCATATTACATATTTTCTACTCTCTCCACTATCATGATGAGACCATCCTCCATCATAATTATAATCAGATGTAGGCTCATCACCATTTGGAAATGTGATTTTGCGCGGATTCTCTGTAATCAAAACCACATATTTGATATGATTATGGCCGCTTTCACATGATCCCCGTGTAGCATGGTATAACTCAAGTGTTCGATCCGATGTTATTTCCTGCCTGCCACCATCTATGGTCATAAGGGTTAGTTGTCCATATACATTGCTTTGTCCAATTCCACTGCCCACATCTTGTGCTAGATGGCGTAACAAATGAATATCAGTATCAATATCAAATATGATGCCCTGTGATGTTATACCTTTGTAATTGTATTTTGTATCACTGTTTGTAATATTGATAGTTGAGAGTAAATATGCATGTATGCCATGTGGTATTTCACCTATGATACTAGTAGACAAATTTAGAGTCTGTAAAGGTGGCACAACTACATTTGCAATATCCCAACTATCTATGAGTGTATTATTTTCATATACGCGCAGCTGTATTAGTTTGGCAGGACCATTGGGATTATTGTTTGAAATTAAAATATGTGCTATTGTATTATTATCATTATTACCATACAGTTCGGCTTTGATCAGATTGGGCGTATTGGCATGTGCTGTGCGTTGTAGTGCTTGCTGTTGTAATGTGGCTAGTTCTGATTGTGATTCAATAACAGCATACATACCACCTAGACTCAGAGATATTAAAGCCACAAAACCTATTACTATAATTGGATTCATTTCTACATATATGATAGTAACATGTTTATCTTAAGTCTATCTATTTTATAGAATATTCTATTATTGTTATAATATTACCATATTCTTATGTATACTATAATAGTATATGTTGTTTTTAATTATAATACAAATTATACCTTTTGATCAGTTTGTACTCGTAGAGGATTTCAGGCTCATAATGAAAACTAAATGGATCATACATTAAACTATACGTTGGAAATGCCAAGTTAGATGTAATACTCGTATAAGATCGTTTGATGGCATTGTACTCTAATGTGGCATTTACTATTGGTTGTTGTTGTTGTTGCTGCTGCTGAGACATATCATACACCCTAGTCAGCGAACTAATCACTAGTGGAGTCTTGTAATAATAGGTCTGAATGTCATCCCAATGAGCACCCACACGCAACCTTTTCTCACCGTATTTTGATAAATCCAAAATGGTATTTTGTATACTCGAGGCTCTATTAATATCCCAACTGTTTGCAGCATGTATGATAGTTTCATCATAAAACATTACAGTATTAACACCATCAAATGACACTTCTACGACCCAGACTGATGAGCCGTATGCATGGTGTATGCCTATAGTCTTGTATATGAAATGCATCTGCAATGTATAGCATTTTTGTGGATGAATATACCGTATGGCATCTATACTATTGCATATATGATACTCGTATACGTCACCGGGCCGTATATTTTGACCTGTTTGCCATGTGATATATCGTTTGGATTCTGGCTCTAATTTGGCTACACCACTATCTACAGTACTTGTTATAATCACAATAATAGCTAAAAATATACATACCATAACATATGATTGCAACAAAGATCTCAACACTTGTAATGCACCTTTTAAATAAAAGACACCTTTGTGAGTATGTTAGATAGTGAAAAAAAGTATCGTAATGCCAAAGAGTGTGATGTATGTAGGGCCTGCTGTAATATGCAAAGCATTGTGCCACATTTTCATTGTACCATATGCGGCAACAAGTGGTAGAAATCCTTTGTAATTAAGAATACATGTACGGTGACAGGTATACCATCAAAGCAAAAAAAATAGAGTTATGTATGAGTGGACACTTGTAATACAAACGGATTAAAACACACGATATGGCATTACAACGAATCAATCATTATTATTATTATATCAAAAAAAAAAATAAAAAAAATAACGCCGTGTACTGTTATTTTTTTGTGTTGGTGGTGTTGGTAGTGCGACGTATTGTCTGTTCAACATCATTCTGATCGACGTATTTTGTGTATAGTAATTTGCGATCCTTATCTGTGACAATCTGTGTATTATGGCATGTTGCACACATTATGGTACCGCGCTCTACTATCTTGCGTTGAGGTCTCCATACTTTACCACAGTCACACGACATACCATAGATCTTTGCTGGTATTACCACATCTTTTGCAGCACTACCACAACTCTTGCAGATGGGATCAGGATTCCTACCATACTTGGATTTCTTGGTATCCCATAGACTGCCGCAATTTTTGCAAACATATCCATTGATCAAAACATGTTTGATTGGTGTTCTCACCATGAATATAATAAAACTTATTATTATATAAGTATTATTATTTCTAATATTATTTGTGTTTTTTAAAAATATTAAAAATATAAAAAATAATTTAGTTGTTTATTTAAAATTTTATTTTTATTAGTAATCAGTAAAAGAAAAAGAAGAAGAAAAAAGAAAGAGATAATGCTATGCGTTTGAATTTACATTATCCTCAAATACTTTATTGCAGTCGTTGCAAAACATATGTGTGTCATCATGAACTGTGATGTTGCGGCTTTTGCATCCACTATTGGGACACTCTGCTAGACCAATTACCACAGGGTTGACACCTCTTTGTATGATATCATTACAAACAGATGTGGCATTGCTTAAAAGACTAAAACTTTTTTGTGATTTTGGCATATTTTAAATTAAAAATAAACAACTAGTGACAAGTGTGATTATACCTGAGATCATTCTCTAATAATAGACACGCAAAGTGCAGAGTCATAGTATGGCAGATGGTTCTATCATACCTCGATCTTTTAGTATTTTACGTACTGTATTAATTGACCATGCATACTGTATATGGACACAAAAATTCTCATCACAATATTCGCACCATGCCTTGTTATCCTTAAAATATACAGACACAATACGACCCACGCGATCCAGTTTATTGTCTAAAATTTTGACATGATCATCGTGCATATTCACATGCTCAAATCGTTTACGTGACTCTTTTTCTAATTTTTCTTTTATAGCCGCATCAACAAATTGTGCCGAATTATTAATCCCTGCCGTATTCATTTTAGTTGTTTTGATGATGGCATCTACTTCATTCATTAAACCCTCTTTGATATTTACAGTCTTCCAACCTGTGGGCATATCATATGTTAAATATAGCATATTGATTAATCTTTTCTTATACTAACATCCAGACCTCTGTGCCCACTCATCATCACCAAAATTAGATGCACGACACTCTTTTGTGTTGAGTTGTACTAGTCCTTTGGATAGTAATAACTCATTTAGTGGTATAGGAGGTCCTGCTTGCACAGGGGTGCCATAGCCGATACACCATGCCAAAACAGCCTTGTCTGTGTCAGTGTTTTGGATGCGTCTACCATTATCAATATCATATATGATGGATGTGCCCTGGGGGCATGATTTTCTAGTGTATGATGTGGCTTGCTCATACAAACGGTCACCTGGTTGCGGTCCATTTACAAGTGTCAGATGTAATATGACGTTGTTTTCTATCTGTATGGTATCAGAGTGTATTACTCGGATAATTGTGCTGGTGGTAGCAGTATCATAATTGATGGGTCGTGGGATGGGTTTGAGTGTTGTTGTTGTTGTTGTGGTTGGTGGTGGTGATGATGATGGTGGTGATGAGGTGATGTTGGTGGTGATACTAGTAGGTGCAGGTGGTAAAGTGGGTGGCAAAGGTGGTTGTTGTTGTGACGGTGACGGTGACGGTGTATCATCTGACAATGTAATTTGAGGATCTGCTTTTGGTGACACATCTGATAGTGCTACCGGTTCTATCATTATAGTAGTTGGGATTTCATCTAATACACCACCTTTTTTACTATTATTAGGCAACAATGGATCAGGTACACTTCCAGGAAACATTTTCTCTATCTGTAATATCTCTTGTTGTCTGTTCTCTATAGTACTATCTAATCCGGGAGGTCCATACACACACTCTAAACTAGTAGCTCTTATCCACCATCCATCTAGCCATCCATAGGGTTTCATACACTCTAATCCACGTTTTGTATAATTTGCAAAACCATCGGCATACCCATCCCCATCATGGTCCTCCCACCCATCACCCAAATCATTACCATTCTCATCATACTTGCACGGCTTTAATGAAAATCCCATTGCTACTGCCTCATTCTCATCAAAGATACGTAGCCAATCCGGTGAATTACCATACAACTGATTAGAGCGCGGTATGCCTGTTGCGAATCCAAACATCATTCTAGCCTCCTCACCTTTTGAATTGACATTAATAGAACAGGGAGGGGCTTTTGCATAATAATGATAGATGGATTTTTTGGTGCCATTTGATACGTGCAAAAAGTACTCTACTTTTCCATTTACCACATATTCTTCTGGTAAAGGTTCTGGTGGTTTTATTATGGTGCCATCGATCGTTACAATGGCATCATTATAATTGTCAATATTACTATCACCCACATCAATCTCACTAGATGTTATTGGTTTGATTTCAAACTCAACATATGTATTCTCAGGTATGGGTGGTGGTAGTAAATTTTCCTGTATGTTATTATCACCTATCAACCCTATCATAATCATATTATGCACACCATCAACACCATCCAACATAATATCAAAGCCAGTTTGCATCATTCCCAACACACCATATGACATATCCCCATGTATCATACCCACAAATAGTGCAAACACAACCATACCTACAATCGCACTCATTGCAGATATCACAATTCTCTTACTTGTAGTACTCAACTAAAAATAATAATAATAAAATACATTTAAACCTTTTATTTTTATATTTAGCTTAAAAAATGCACTATTATTTTTAGCGTCGGCGTAATATGAATTGCAAGCGTCGGCGTAATAATATGATCTGTTTTTTATCGTCTTTTTGATTTATAGTTGTAATAATCAAAGTTCTACTGCCCTCTCGTTCTGGTCTGATGTGTAGTACAATAACACCTTCTGTAGATGTACGTAGCGTATCAAACAGTTCGTCATCTAAATAGCACTGTACTAGTATATTGGGCATTATAGTACCATCTCCTTTATGTAGTGTCATGCGAATTGATTTTAATTCATCCAAGTCGGCACATACTATTTCTTGTGTATGTTCTATGATTGACTGTACGTTATCACTACTACTGCTGCTGCTACTGATGCCATTTTTATCATCATTTATAGAAGAAGAAGAAAACAACACATGCAGTAAATGTCGTGGAAATCCCAAAATTTGAGATTTTTCTTTTTCTTCTTTTTTGTAATGTTTCTTGTGCAATTTCATTGGTTTTTTATCTATTTTTTTGCTTAGCATTTGTCGTATCATTAATCGCATTATAGATATCATAACACTATCTGCTGTACCATACGCAGGCTTTACAATTGCTAGACAAAATCCAATCAAAAGCGGAATAAATGATATGCAAACTACAAGCCAATCCAAAGTTATGTCCATATTCTTTGGCACCATTGTACTATACATCATACCAGTGATAATAGCGCCTACAACTATAACTGCAATATTGCGCATAGACATGAATCCAAAGGGTGTTGTAAGGGCAGGCTCATCAATGCTAGTATAGTCTCTGAATATCAAAACTTCTGTAGGTTGCACATATAACAAAAATGGATTTACATAAAAAGCAATATAAAGTGAAAATGGTCTCAGAGATTCAGAGCCTATTAAATACATCATAGGAGGAGATAATGTAGAGTGTCCACCTCCACACCCCTCAGATTTTTTACCGATCATCATCTTTTCTACTATTTTCACAGTATTATATCATAAAAAGATTTATATAATATTTGTAATAAAATATTATTAATTATTAATGATAAAAGTGTGAAAAATGTGAGGGGTGATGGGGTGGTAGTGAGTGAGTGGTGAGTGAGTGTAAAAAGTGGGTCAATGTCTTTCATGATTTATGTTATTATCGGCCTTGTTATTTCCATGGTCATCATCAGCACCTGTTTTACTCTTTTTATTTAGCAAACCACTCTGTTGTATATCACTGAGTTGTTGCTGCCCACTATGTATTCCACCTGTCACTTCAGCAGGCATTGCCCCTATCATACTATTCCCCATACCTAAACCCATCCCCTTTAGCATAGCCAAAGGACCGTGGCCTTGCGTATTAGTAGCTCCGGCTAGTGCACCTGCCCCCATGCCCATTCCCATCTGCATTGACATCATACTAGTACTAGTAATGGCACTACGTAATGCACCTGATACTTCACTAGATGCTCTACCCACTATTGGTACTAGTGTAGCAGGCCAAGCAACAGCTAACGATATTATGGCTATAACTGTCATCCATTCCTCTATGGATGGTATGGGGGTATTTGATACATATGTCCATCCTATGAACAGTGTTAATGCAGTAAGAAATGGCGCCAATGATGCGCCTAATAACCCATCTACATACTGTTTAGCATGTGATTTGACATATGGTATTAGCATTAACAAAATCCATACTGGTAAAGATATTAGCATAAAGTCAATAAAGAATATTCTTATGACATTAATAGCAAATATGCCTATACTAATTGTAAGGGCAGGCGTCATCATGAAAAATGGCAATAGTATTTCACCTAGCAGAGTTTGACCAAAGTCAGCAGGATTAGCCAACGCTGTTGCCCATGATACTGGATTCAATAGACCTGCAAAGTCAAATATACATCCACTTGCAGCACCTAGCTTACACCATAACCCATCTATGGTTGCCTGAGGTTGTTCTGTTATTGGGTCTAAGACCAATACTGCAAAATCAGTCATCAAAATTGCAAAGATATCCCATATTTCGGGCATTATCCATATTATTGCAATACCAAATACCGAATGCTTGAACATTGAGATGGCAGTACCTGGACGTACCAATTGTAATCCTTTTTCCCAAAAGTGTAGTGCAATTGTGAATATTATAACTAGTACAAGTATACTAGTGACTGGATATGCAAAATATCTATACATTGTATATTTACTGCTCTCTTGCTCATACCATCCTATATCCTGTAATTGTTGATTTATCTCATTTTGCCTAATTTTGATCACTTTTACTCTATCATTATTACTACTACTACTACTGCTACTGCTAATATGATCTTGCTCAGATGGCGCAAATACACTGCCGCGCTTTGTAGGCTCTCCTGCAATTTTGATCAATTCTGCATCTAGTATTTTACGCTCATCGATTAGTGGTGCAGCTTGTCTATTAACCTCATCGGATATTATTGATATACGTTTTCCATCTTTATCATAGACGTGTATTGTTGGTATGGTTGTAATGGCATCTAGTAATGAATGTTGTATCATGCCTGTAAATAGAGCCATTATACTCACAAATACTACAAAGCCCATTAATGTCAGACCTAACATGATCGGACCTGTTAAGATAAATCCAGGTCTGCCTTTTTGTGTGATTTTGCGCTTTTTATGGTACTGGCATTTTTTTGTTATTGTAATTGTAGGGGTGGTTGTAGTGCGTGGAGATATAGTGATGTGTGGAACTATGGTATGTGGAGTTGTTTTAATTACTCTAGACATTTTTTCTATAATTGTTGTTGCTATATGAGGCATTGAACACACATATCACTATATTGATAGTTTTAAGGCGCAAAATCTGTGGTTAAAAATAACATTTTTCTGTAATGTTATGGGCGGCGACTTTTTCTGTAGAGCCAATACACAATGCAGTAAATGCAATAGCTGGACATGTAAGATCCTAGACTCGACAGATATTGCAAAATACTGGAAAGGTGGAAATACAGTTCCTGCAATATGTGCAGACTGTGGTGAAGCCACAAATGTTAGTCGGTAGTAGTAGTAGTAATAATAATAAAAAAATTATTTTACATTTTAAAATTATTATAATATTTGTTATATGGTATATTTTATCATATTTTATATATCATATTAATATTAATATCATAAAATGTTTGTAAAATTATGCTCTGTTTATATTACATTTATCATAAACTATATTTTGCATATTATATTACTCTACTATTATTAAATATAATATAATATTTTAAAATAATTTCTATTTTTACCAATTAAAATATCAAAAATATCTAAAAAAATAAAAGAAATATAAAAAGAAAAGCTTTAATAGAAAGTAAAGAGTATATTATTTAATGACATTAGTATTAAAAGAAGGTGAAAATTTAGAGAACAAGTACAAGGTCAAAGGGTATGGATTTGGCAGTGGCACATTATACGTTACTAGTAGGGCTCTAGTTATAGAGGGTAAGGGACAAGGCATATACTTGCATCGATGGCACAATGAAATATCTGCAGTGGAAGCTAAAGGCCGGGGGGCAATTATTGTAAGATGGCCTGAGGGGCGTACTGTGCAATCATATAAGTTTCGTGTGTGGCATGCTAGGGATATTGTAAAAGAGATATTAAAAAAGCATAATTATTCACAGAACTTTGGTTTAGAGGGCGTTACACATGTTATGTATACTGATGCTCAAAGAGAGTCTATAATAAAGAAGAGGGTGTTATGGGGGCAAAAACAGATAGAGCGATCTGAATATATGTTAGATGAAATCATAAATGGCAAAAGAAAAAAGGGGTGGTTTGGTAAAAAGACACCTGACACACAGCAAGGTGTTGTACTGGCAGAAAATAAATTCTATGATGATATTGAAGAGATGTTAAAAGTTGTAGATGGTGATATAAATGGCAGTGTAGATGGTGAAAATGATGATGATGATAATGATAATGATAATGATGACAGTACCACTAATGATATCACTATTAATACAAAACAACAACAAATTGCTCAAGCCAAACGCAACATACTGATGTGGAAACAATATATCAAAGATGCACCTGATACTCCCATTTGCCGTTCCTTGTCCGTTCCAAAAAATAACTATGTAAATATGCCAATAGAAGATCACCTATGTTGGAATAATGCATGGTATGATGAATCAACAGATATGTGGTGTACATTAAATCATAGTCTGATTACAGGTAAATTAGATGGCTCTCACCCATTTGGAGTTTTACCACAAAGCGCTAGACATTATGAAGATACACGAATTACAACAATACCATACGAGGATATACGTATGTTTCAGGGCATGCCATATGTAATTACAAGATATGATATCAAAAAAGGCATAGATGATCCAGATGATGATGATAATAAAAATGATGAAAATACCACTCTGCCCACCATTGCATTCAAAAGATTTGCCTATGCAGAAACAAAAACAAAAAACCATCAAAAAACACTCCCAATATACATACACACACTAACAGGTGAGATGGAAAATGACGCAGTACTGCATAAAACATGGAGAATGTTGCAATATCATATGACTACAAATTTATTTGCAACTCATGATGTACGTAAAAAAAGTATATGTTATAGGAAATTAAATTATGCCAAACATACTGGTGAACCGATGATTAAAACCCCTAGTGGCAGTTGGGTTAGTAAAAACTATTGTTTGTATATGTTTAAGCGAGGTAGTGCTAGTGAATTCGTAGAAGATGTGATGAAAAAAAGATTCCCACATATTCCTAGACCAACAGTTGATGAAATATTAGGTACATTAAGTGATGATGTGATGAAATGGGGCGAGTGAGAACAACAAATAATGATATAATTTTTCAAAGTTATACAGATTGTAGATAAAGAGAATAACATACCAACATGCCCCACACACCAGTAGTTCGCAATGTGTTTTATATGATTTTATTTAAATAATCTACAATGTCGTTAAACGTTGATGATCATACTTGATCAGATCAAATAAAAAGTATAATATATTGGGAATATTCTAGTACTTCTGATATTATATGAAAAATGATGTACTAGAACATCAATACGAATTAGGACAAGTAAATTATAAAGTTTTACGAAAACGATTCAACGATCTTGGATTAAACATATCAACCAGATATAAGTGTGAACCAAGCTCCGTGCCTAGAAAATCCACCAAACGCCATTTTCCACGCACAGAGCTTGGTTCACACCTCTGGGTTTGAGGAGGTTGAACGGTTATGGGGGCATGGTTTGTTCTAATATACATAAGGTTACATATAGATTATTTATCAAATGCATAATCAGTCATACGTTTCCAAAAATACACAGTAGATGATCCCATGACCCCACCTATCAATGACACCAATACTCACGGATCAAGGGAAAATTGCCAATCATATTTGTCAGAACTAAACCCACTTAGAAATATGATAAGGTATAGAATATAATGGTGAGTGATAACTGTATTGAACAACCACCTGCGTGTTTGTCGTTTTTCCCTTCCATCATCTGCGCGGCTAGAAGACAGATCCTTGTCTTCTTTTTTAGATCGTGAATCGGGTTTTGGCTCAATTTTAGTTGGTATACCAAGATCACTAGGAGAGCCAGTCATACCTGTAATTGGGATTTATAATAATCACGTGTCATACTATTTGGGATTTCAATACCTAATCTACCATCCTTGTAACATTGGTGCCACGGTGTACCAGGTTCGTGTGTCATAGTGGAGAGTCCCCGACCTGAAAAGTGGCCATATTTATTCATTACCACATCAATAATCTTCTTATGTTGATCTGAAATTCTACTAGTCAAAAATTTTATACGATCCTTTATTTCGGAAGAGTTTAATGATGTTTTACAGTATGGTAGTTCCATTACATCATTCCCTCCATATTCTCTTAGTGCATAATATATGGTAGGTATTACAGGGCCATATTTCCATGCTTCAACCCTGTCTAGAAAAAGTGCTTCATTTTCCAACGCCAGTGTAAAACCATGTGATATGTACGATAGCTTGTTGGATTGCATCGGAGTCAGGGGCACTGATGATGTTGCAAGTATATAATCCGCTACAAGCAAAGCAGAAGCCATTCTAGTAACATTTGTAATAATACACTATTATAATATTATCAATAATTGATATTCTTGGATACCCCTCTTGCATTAATTGCGGGTAAAAGCTACTGACTTTATATTCGTCCCTTCCGCACAGCACACGGCACCCAGTCCAGTCCACTCCTCATCTGACGTGTGCTAGACACCGCCGGTGTGTGGTAGAGATGGGTACGCTCATGACGACTGCTGTGGGCAGTCGGCAGGTCGTCTTAGTAACCGTTCAACCCCCGGTACCTACGCCAGACGTTAGGCGGTGAATTTGTGCCCAAATTTGGGAAGAAGTTGAACGGTTACGATCAGAGGAAAAGGAGGGGGAGGAAAGAGTGGTGGTGGTGAAAGTTGAACGGTTACCACCCAATAGATCATTTCTCAGGACTTAGATGAAATATTCTAACTCTTTTCTTTTCCTTTGATGTTAGTTGCTCATACACATCTTTGATTTTAGGACTAGTAGACCATACATCACACCTTGCAAATCCTAACTCTGACCATTTTAGCATATTTAATTTAACGTGCTCTGGATGCCTTGCAACTTCTGCTGTTGATTCTATCTCTACTGAGATAGGAGTTTCAGTGTCATAATTGTATGCTATCAAATCAGTTCTCAGTTGATCTTTTTTTATGGTCTGCGCTGCTGTACACAAAAAGTATCGCTTGGCAAGATAGTATTGTATTGCATATGAGGCTACTAGTGGTATGTCTTGTGCGGTTCCAATACTACTAATATCAAATTCAAAGTACATCTGCTTGATATTGTGCGGTAGACAATAAAATGTCTGTTTACCATTAACATAACTGTCCTTACTAGTTGCCTCTAATAGATCATCTTTTACCATCTGCTTTAAAATCCCCCCGAGATCATCGTCTTTCATAGTTCCTCTACCCATCTTTCCATTATCCAATACACGATTAATTTCACGCCTGCCCATCGTCATATCTTTTGCACTGTATAAAATACACATTATGTGCCATTGTGTTTTGGTAGGTGGCTCATATGATATGTAATTGAGCCACATGTTGGCGCGTCTGTCATATTCTGCTACCTTTGACTCGCCTGCCTTACCATAACCATACTTGGTCTTTTGTTTTACAACAAATTCATGCATAAACTGTTTTGATTGTATGTTGGGATTGGTATAAACTGGCCAAAATTGAATTGGTATTGGTTGTTGTATATCTTGTTCATTTGCTATTAGTCTTGCAGTCCAATGGTGAAACTCTTGTGTTGCTAGTTGTGCTTTGACATCCTTTGATCTTTTAGGCTCCCATATCTCTGCAAATTTACTGGCATCTGTGCCTGATACTCTTCCTACAAATTGTGTGCCTGCATTTCCTGTTATGATCTCAAATAATTCAGTGCTGATTTGCGTAGGTGTTTGATGCGCTAGCAATAAACCCAAACCATAAGAGCGTGCCTGCGTTAGTATTGCAGGTATAACTGGTAGTTTTGCTACATCCTGAAACTCATCTAGTGCTAGCAATACCTGAGTACGGCCTGCTTCATTTTGTATGTGGTTGGCCCGTTCTTGTATGGCAAACCACAACTTTATAACTATGGTTTGTTTTAAAAATGAAACAATATTTTGTGGTATGTTTAATGGTGACAAGCGTATAACAGTATATGCACCTTTTAATATCATATCATCAAACTTTATGGTAGATTCAGGAACACACAACATGTCTCTGAGACCTTTATTGGTTGCAAACTTTCCCAATCTATTCAAGACTGGCTCATAGGCAATCTTGCCCATTGATGCCACACTCTCAATTTCTTGTTTTAGAGCAGAATCATTTGGTTTGCCTAATTCTTTGTACATTTTAATTAACATCGATTTGCCATCTTTTTGCATCTTGATTATAATATCACGTATATCCAACAATGTTGGTTTATCATTATTTAAGTAAACATATTGTAGTAATGTCTCTAAGATGCGGTGCAACCTCACAAATGCCTCTTGGTCAGTGTACCAATATTTTATCATCTGCATAATATAGCCCACATATTGAGTGACTAGGTTTTGCCTACGCTCTGCTAGTATTTCCGGTGTTATGTATTTTTTTGTTTGAGAGGGAGGAGTTACAGTATTGTTATTGGTAATAATAGTAGTAGTAGAGTTGTTATCATGCACTGCACCTGCATCATCAATAACATCTCCAACCTTACCATATGGTGGTAACTCCAATACATTAATGGAGAATTTAGTTTCAATAGGATCTAAAAATGTGACTCTATTTTTTTCAAATGATTCTGTCTCACACTGTCTTATGAGATCATACGAGTCATTGCCTTTGGGATCTATGAAGATAAATGCATTCTCAAATGTTTGATGAATGTTTGCCATCTCCAAATGTTTGGCTATACATCGGATTAGTGTAGTCTTTCCTGATTTGGTACCGCCTACCACATACATGTGTGTAGGTATATCAAATTGTGATAGTACGACTGCTTGTTCTTCAGAAGCTTGTACTATATTACCATACCAATCTTTAATATGCGATTCAATATTTGGCCATTGTTTTTCTATTGATGTATGAGGCGATATTATATTGCCAAATGATCTTGTTTTTAGTTGATCTATATACCCTAGACAAAATCCGTGCTTTTTGATCTGTTGAATAGGTATCTCTGGCTTGCGCGATATGTTTAGATTGGGAGTTGATTTGGCATCAGGTAATCTAAGAAACAAACCTAGCTCATTTTGTGTCAATAGTAAAAATGGAGGTGATCTTCTTTTATGATATGTGGTACCTAGTAGCCCCCAGTATTTTTTATTGACATAACGACTGACAACATAAGATAGTAAAGTTGGGTCAGGCATCAACCTGTACTCAAACATCGATAACAAACGATACTTTTTCTTTAGATTGGGATTATTCTTTTTTATTGTTGTTGTTGTTTTGCTTTGTCGATTTTCTTGTTTTGAGTTTTCATTTTGTGTTGTTGTATCTTTGTTTTTATCATATTTTGCAACATATCTTGCAACATACCTTGCTGCAATATCATCATGTGTGATATTATCTTTATCATTGTAAGGCTCTACGTTAATGCCACTGTAATAGTGATGTGAAATTTTTTTATCAATAGATTGTTTTTTTGTTTTCTTTAGATTTGTGTTATGATTCCCATCTGTTGGCACTTTATTTCGAGTATGTATATTATCATATAGTGTAATATTACGTTTTAGGAATTTTTTTTTGCTGTTATTGTAATAGTTGGTTGTAAGATGCTCATAACCTTGACTACCGCCTCCGGGCATATTGATTGATTGTAATAGAGATGGATCTATTTGCAAAGACTCTTTGTTTTTGTCTTGAAGTATCATGCCGCGTATTGATAACATGGTGTTCTCTGATTGTGTTTTTTGTTTAATATCATACAGTAGCATATTATAATATGTGGTAAAATCTTTATTCTTTTCTGGATGAGGTCTGCCCTTTGAGATGTCACCGTACAGGTAATCTCGAAGAGTGAGATAATTCTCAGAATTGGTAAATTCTCCATATTTGTATCGCATAATTTCAATCAGGTTATTCAAGATATTAGAAAAATTGTACTTTTGAAATACTAGTTGAATCCATGCATATGATGATAGTTGTATAGTGTTGGCAATTGTTGTGATGTTATCGTATGTATTGCGAGTATCAAATATGGATGCAAAATGACCGTGCCTATATCCAATATCAAAAATATCAAAACGATTGTTTTGATCAAATAGTACTTTTGGGAACCATTTTGGTGTTGGTGCTATTGCTGTGATGTGATTTTTAATATGGTGATTTTTTGCCGTATCATTACCATCACCATTACCACCACCACCTCTACTCCTACTGTCATCCCCACCCTCATCATTTTGAGTCTCATCACCAAAAGGCAATAAGATTGCCCCCGGATACATTATCGCAAAGTCCTTTTTATACTTGGCAATATCACTTTTGTCTGTTATGAGCATTACATCTAGATGATTTGATTGTACACCATCCCACCACAACTCAATTGAGCGCGAATGTGTTGCAGATGATACGCCACTAGTATTATCAAAGACTCTGCTCATATCTGCATCTAATGGCACTGATACTTGTAAGGCACGTAAATTTTGATGATGATCTTTTGATATGTCAGTAGAACCGAACATTTTGTGTGTATTATCTAGCATTCCTGGCTGTTTCTTCTCATTTGATAATTTCCAATAACCGCACATTTGATAACTAATATTACAAATGAATTAAAGTAGCAAAACTAAGACTAGAGTTCTGCTACAATACCATTATTGCTACTATCATCACCACCACTGCTACTACCACCACTGTAAATCCCCTCACTCTAAACCATACGAGTAGTTTAATACAATCAATTACGCTGTGTAAGGGTATAAAATACAATGAGATAATTCCTTTTTAAAAAAGAATTATCTCTGAGATTGTTTTATGCAATTTTAGTAATCATTGACACTTGCTTAAATTTTATTGTGTGAGTTTGTTTTCAAATGAGCAGTCTCAATTTGATGGTGTAATACGCACCAAAGGCGCGTCGCTGCATCGTACAATGCAAAAACACCCACTGTAATTGATAATGCGCAAACAAACTAATTTTACTAATTGTACGACTAATCCACTGCAAAAAGAACTATTTATAAAATTTATTTTATATGTGTAATTTTAATTAAACACATAACATACAGTAGAATTTTTTAAAAAATGCAACTAGTCTTTTAAATAAATCACACACTGTAGTATATGCGGGCAAACTATTACAAAGATCAAAACAAAGAACACTCAAAATACGTGCATGTGTGTATAAGACGTTCTCATAATGCTGTTAATAAAAAAGGCGTATTGTGGCAAACTTGCAGCAAAGTCTTATCGTTCATTATTACAAAGTACACTTGTCAATGTAGTCATCACATAACACAAGATACCCACATAAGATAAGGAGTGTGTACAACAAGTGATATTACGATATAAAAGCATCACATATGACGTTTATTGTTGTTATGTGATTGTAGTACATGCAAAAACATCAAAGTTAGTAGGTAAAACACAACATAAACAAAACAGTTTCATCATGTGTACAATCACAAATTTATTACATGTTACCGCATCATGTAATATTTTTATGTGGTTGTATAATTGTGTCGAGCCTACTAACATTATAAATTGCATTTTAAAATTGATGTCTGAAAATATAATTCACTATAAACACGCGATACACAAAATACAATCCCACTGTCATGTTTGTATGATGAATTATCATGCATGTAAAAAATGACAATAAAGGTGTGAGTAATGTCGATAGATTTAGATCTTAAATCCGAGTACAGTCACGTCGGTTTTTTTAACATTCGATCAACTAACTTTGAAAAGATTGCAATAAATGAGTATGGTAAAAAATTAACAGGTCGCGTGACAAAAGAACACGAGCCTACAATAAAACAACATGTGTTGGAATCTGAGCGATGGTGTATTGAACCCACAGCACAATCACGACAAAACATGTTGTTACTTGATTGGGATGGTAAAACCACATCCCACATACCAAACAAATTACTATTGTTAATGTCTTGGTTCAGATCAGATGGCACCAGATACAGCTATCATGGAATTGTTAAAGTTGTAGATGCCAACTATGACTGGCTGAAAAAATTTGTAAATCAGTACTCGTGTAATGGTCTTGAGATGTGGATTGAGAACAAACGAATGTGCCTGCGAGGTATGTATACGGGTGCCACAAAACAAACAACAAAATGGAAACTCAAAGATGACAACTCAAAGCCAATCACATATATGACTAAAAAGGAGTTGGGCAATCTAGGCATATTTATTAAAAATCCTACAAATCAAGAAACAGAAACAAAACGATTACTTGCACTACGTACAGTTGTACAAGGGGACAGGTATGCATACAATAGAGCGTATATAGGAAATACAATACGACAAGCTAATGGTAAAATTCCAAAAGAGGAATTATACGATAAATTAATTTTACAACTGCAAACAGTCATGCCGACTTGGAGTATATTTGCACAAGGAGGGATACGACACGCAGAAGTAATGCGTCTTATCGATGATTTGTTAAACACATATGATGCAAATAAAAACCACAACAACCACAACAACAACCACAACCACAACAACACAAAAAATGATCGATTAAATCTGTATGAGTGTGCAAGTATAATACAACACGAAAAGCCACTAGTCACAACTGCACTAAATAATATCATACATGGTTATGAAGGAAATAGGTGGTTAGAGTATACAAACAAACTAAAATCAAGAATTCGCTCTCGATTCACAACAAATGAGATCACAACATACGAACAATACGAGATAATACGAATCATTGAGGATAACACACGCAAACACATGGAAGGTGAACCAGACACAGACGATATATTTAATAAATATGTACATATTTTTACATTTACAAACGGGCAATATGATGCATTAACAGATGAATTTACAACGGAATGTGACTCTGAGATATTAAACACAATACGCTTTGATTTTCCATACCGGCGTGATGCTCAAGCATCCAAGTTTCTTTTAGCCATTGATGAGTGGATGAAAAGTGAAAAGGGCGATACACAGCAAGAGCGAGATGCACGAAAAATACGCAAGATACAGTGGCTCAAAGAATCATACGCACTAGCTGCAATCCCTAAACGAATACGGCAAAAAGGGCACATTTGGTACGGGGCAGGCTCAAATGCAAAAGGGTCTGCTGCACGTATACTGCAAAAATTTCTAGGTCATATGTATTGTACAGCATTAACACTCAAAGATATGAATGGTAAGGATTCGCATTGGGCAGAAGATTTGATTGACAAACTTCTTGTAGTAGGAGGGGATGGTACGGGATGGAAGGTAAGTGATACTACACATTACAAGCAACTAGTTGGCAATGATCGCATATCTGTAAACCCAAAGAACAAGAAACGATTCACATATGACCCCATATGTCATGTTATACTATTACATAATGAGTTGCCTGATCCACATGATAGATCAATTGGTTTTGTTCGCAAGGTGCAACTCGTAGAGTTTGAGCAACGATTCAAAGAGGATGCTAGTGTTGAGGATGCAATACTAAATGATGCAGTAGAGATGGCAGGCATATTCAATTGGATAGCACCTCAAATAAAGCACTTTTTGAGAGGTGGGCCACTCGTAGATCCCAGTACTCCAGATGAAACTCGACGAGAGTGGCAGATGAGTGGCTCTGATATTGATGACTTTGTAAAAAATAGACTTTTAATTATTAAGGGTGCAAAAGAGACTACAGATAACATCTATGAGACATATATTGCCGAATACGAATATGCACTAAATGATAATGCTAGAACACAAAAGAATGTTGTAATCAGGCAGATAAAGGCAGCCCTAAATGAGAATACAAATAACATTAAAGTAGAGATCAAAGACCATACATCAAACAAGATCAAGGTACGGTATTTGATGAATGTGCAGATCAATGATGATAATGATGATAACGGTAATGATGATGGTAATGATGATAACAAGACAAACACACAACCTGACGGCTTAAAAGATCATATCTAATGTAAATAATATGAATTGTATTAGGCACAAATCACAGCAAATCATAGCAAATCACAGATATGATTTTTGCCGTGATTTTATCTAGGCACAAATTTACACACAAAAATAAAAAAATCACAGATATACAGATAAATTACAAAACTGAATGAAACTAGAACTGTGATTTGTATGTGTGGTCTAGGCACGATATTACACAGATAGTATAGTAAAAGATTCCTCCTGTTGGTGCGTTGTGATGTTTTGCCGTGCATCTGTGGGTTCTCCTGCAAACGCAGTTGATCGGTGTTTATATGAACTTTTTATCTGGATTTGATATTTGAGGTTGAAAAAGTGTAAGTTTTTAGTACTTTATTGTGTGACTATGACGGTAGTTTGGAATAGGAATAGTTAGAGTCAGTATCGAAAAGACAAACGAGGGTGGTTCATCTTGAAGAAATTAGATTGTACACCAAAAATGATAGTTTGATTTGGCATCAAAACACAAACAGATGTAGAGTGTTTTTATATATGATGTGTAATGTGCAGAATCTGGCAATGATTAGGTAGAGGCATGTATGGATGCGTTTTGAATGAGTGTTATCCAAGCATCACAACTATCTGCAAGATCAGAGCCTTTTACTGGTATAATGTCAATTCCAATTGCCTTGGCAGGCGTCATGTTGTTTTTGAGGCTTGTGTGTTTTCTAAAAAAGTTACGATATACTATGATCAGACGTAAGAGTCCCTGGGTCATCTGATTTTAGTCCACGTACACACTTGAGTCTATCCTCAAATTCTCCGTTGAGTCGTTAGTAGACGTTATTTTGATTAAAAAGGTTCTGTATGTGTATCTCGCGTATGTGTACAAACGCCGATCCTGCTCGTCTAAAGAATACTTTTCTGGCAGGCTTTATGAACTCCTGCCGTCCATCACTTACAAGTATGCGTGGTAGCCTACGCGTACGGACAACAGCCATTTGAAACAGGTTAGTGGGATCAGATCCCTTTTTGTTCTTGAGAATCGAGGGATAAAACAAATCGGCTTGCACCATCAATCACACCAAACAGATATCGAGTCTGTTTGCATATTTTGAATTCTAACTCGTCGACATGCCACTGAAACCATGTATCAAGACACAACAAACTTGAGAACCGTAGCATGATTTGCGAATACTCATCAGTCCATCTATGTATTGTAGATGGGTTTACAATGATCTCATCCATTGCAAACTGCACACATACTTTTTCTGGAGACATTTTGGTTGCCATTATGGTGGACAGCTCACTTGCTATTACGAATGCATCAAAATACCACCACCCCCTCCTTGAACCCTTCCATGCTAGAGAATGTAGGGCCACATTTGTGGCACTGTATCGCATTACAGATCTTTTTCTCTTGCACTTGCGCTCTCCCCATCCTACCACATCTTTGGATCTGCATTTTGGATACTGACATCTCAATTTTTTGCGCTTAATCTGTATCCTTTTTCTACGCCCGCACCACCACTCTTTGTCTAAGAGCTTGTATACGAGCCCCCCACCATCACACATGCTTGCATATCTTTTTTCCACCTGCACTGGACTAACACTGATATCTCATTCCAAGTGAACTAAGAGACACCGCATACAATAGACCTTGCACAGTTTGCTATACGACTGTCCATTTAATCGAGCTCAGTGTAGTTATAGCACCTGCAATGCATGCAATCTGAATGCCTGCCCCTCCTAATTGCATCAATCTGAGCATTGGAGCATCTCTGCTTGCCAGACTTTGGGTTGTCATTTTCTACTATGTTTTTGATCTTGGTTGGGTAGTTTCGTCTACCACCTTTTCTTCCTGAACTATTTTTTGTTTCATTATACATATATCACCAATTGGACATATAAGCATGTGTGTGCGTAATCCGATGTCAGTGACGTTATAACGTTGTACTGAGAACAACAAACATGACTAAATGGGCTACCAATGCCACGGAATTCCAAGTATCCATAACCCACAATGTGAAAAGGGGTACTAGTTACTCGTACATTCCAAAGCCGGTCCTTGCCAAACTTGGTAACCCGGAGGGTTTGAAGTTTATCATACGTGGCGACAAAATACTAGTTACGTGTCCGGATTGACTGCAACGGTTCAAATCTGTATTAATTGCCACCAACCGCGTTTGCAGGAGAATCTATATCTATGTTGGTGCTTAATAAAGAATCTCTGATTTTTGTGTGTTTTTTGGATGTTTGTGCATAGCATACGCTAGGGGGGTTGTTTTCCAGAGGATAAAGCGGACATGTATCTATGCGGGCATCGGTTCCCAGTATCATTCTTCATCCATTCATCAAGATCTCTATGCAATTAATTTCTCGGGCATCGGTTCCCATATATACTACGCACAATTCCTTGACCATAATTTTTCACTCTTTTTTTCTTGGTAGTCTTTGTTTTGCCATTTTGGTCGTGCTCTTTTTTCCCTCTTCTACACACGCCCAAAAACCAATATCTTTTTTCAACATCCAAAATACAATCCTGACCATCTTGGCAGCCGCTGCAACTTTTGCCTTTGAGCCTCCACGTTTTTGTACCAGTCGTTCGTAAAATGTACTGATTGGAGTCACTTTATTGCTTCTTTTTGCCCACGTGACGTGCGTGAGTGCTGCCTCTGATAACAAATGTCGTACAGTTGAATTGCCTTCTTTTGTAATACGTCCATGCTTTATGGTTTCTGCAGAGTTTCTCACAGATGGTACGATTCCAAAGTATGCTGCGAGTTTGTCTGGATTGGGAAATCTGGATATATCATCAATTGCAGATGCTAGTGCAAGAGCCGTGACGTTTCCAATACCGGGGCATGTTTTGAGCAAATCTGCCATATGATACCTGTCTACCTCTTTTTTCATACGGGTGTTACAGTCTGCAATATCCTCATCAAGGTTGAAAATTGTTCTCAAATACATCTCAATTCGCCAGTCATCAAGGCCGTGTAGTCTGCTTACAAATGCATTTGAAAAGGGCGCTGCCTTGATCTTGATTCCCTCTTGTAGCAGTATGCCATGTATGAGATTTTTGTACCGTGTCCTACTCTGAACTATTGCACTCCTGCATCTGACAAGGTGTTTTACTTTGATTATATCATCTCCTGGTACGTGACTTGCTACAATGTAACCTCCACGCAAAAGGTCTGCTAGTATTAATGCATCTACCTTGTCAGTCTTCTTTTTTGATGTTGCAATCACCTTTGTTGATCTGGGATTGGATAAGATTACATCCAGATTTAATTTCTCCTTGAGAAATTTGTACATCCCATACCATACAGAGGATGATTCAATCACATACTTTGCACCGTCTGGAAATTTGGCAAACTTTTTTTCCACAACCTTGTAATCACATTCTATCTTTTCATTTTCTAAAACTGTTCCATCAGATTGCATGATAGCAACCTGCATGAATTTTTTGTGAAGATCAATTCCGACAAAATACTCTTCAGGTGTCTTTGTCGATTTCTTTTTCTTCTTTTTCGTCACAGGGCTTGTAACTGTCTTCATATGTACACTTTTTTTACCCCTAATCTGTTTGTTTGCATTTTTGGCTTTGTTATGGTTGGCATCATCTAACCTACTAGATCTGTGTTTCTTTTTTTCCACATATGATTAATTCCCAGTCATGTGATTGCAAAGTATGTTTTTAAACCCATACTACAAGTCACGTTCATGATACAGTCCATAAACACCGTCTTTGAAAGATGTACGGCCACTAGTGCAATATATCTGCCTTCAGCAGGTACCCTCGCTTACTTGGATGGACATCCATTTTTGGCATGGTGTATGTGTCATGCTGCTGAAGAAGAAAAACAAGAGGCAAGGCCTGACAGTGTACGAGAGATACTCGCAGAGGCCGGCATAAAGCACGAAGCTGCTGTGGTACGGAATGATTACGGTGAGGCCGCCGTGGTGCCAATCACTTATGATACACCTGAAAAAGGATTCAAGTTGTTATTAGAAGCAGCTTTTGATGGTATTGACGTAATATCACAGGTGCCGCTTATGTATAGCCCGTGTGGGTTTTATGGCATACCGGACATACTTGAAAGACACGATAATGAACCTAGCGCATTTGGGGACTGGCATTATGTGGTAAAGGAGATAAAGTCTGCAAAAAAATTCAAGGATACTCATTATCTACAGGCCGCCTATTATACGCGGGCACTCGGACTCATACAAGAATACATGCCACCGAACTTCCTCTTGACAGATGGCACAGGTGAGACACACAAGATACCATTTACAAAATACGAGAAATTACTTGATGAAGTGATATCAAGATATATGGTCATTAGAGATGGCTCCGTAAAGCCGGCCGCTACATATGGACAGTGCAATAATACCGAGTGGGAGGATTACTGCAACAGGCTTGCAGTCGAAGCCGGCGACATCTCATTGTTGTCAGGTGTTGGTGATGGCGCGTTGCGGGGCTTGATGATAAACGCGGGTGTTACAACGATAACTGATGTCTCAACAAAAAGTACATCAGAGTTATGTGATATACGTGGAATAGGATCTAAAAAGGCCGCCTCATTAAAGGCGCATGCCCAAGCCATCATATCAAATAAAGTAGTTTATAAGGATAAACCCTTACAGTTCCCTCAGGCCGATAATGTGGCATATCTTGACTTTGAAGGTTTTTTCCCGGCAATGATGCCGCTTGAAATGAAAGACGGTACTAAAATAATAGAACCCATTTGGATGATCGGGATGGTCATAGAGGACGAATTCAAATACTATTTTGCAGGCGACCCATACGGCAATACCGTGGAAAAACCCGTCCAAAATATGATGGATATATTTCTAAATGATCTCCCCGAAAACAGCATAATTTACCACTGGGGTAATTATGACCGCGCGTCTATGAAGCGCCTCTTGCAGGAGTATAGGTCTGACAGACTTGATGTCCTTGATTCTATACATGACATGCGTAAGATCATAACTGCATCGTATGCACTACCTACTTACAGCAATGGTATCAAAGAGGTATCAAAATGGTGTGGTTTTGACTTTGCTTTCAAGCATCCTGACGCTGACGCAGGCAATGTAAACACAGTATGGATGGGACTGATGGATGGCTCCATTAAGGATGTTGATACGGCGCTCGGTCCCATACTAGAGTATAATGAGGCCGACTGCAGGATGCTCGAATGTGTGCATGAGAAATTTAAAAATATGAAAGAGTGAAACATATAGTCACATTCATGATACATACACTTACACGGACTGTGCCCATATTCACCTGCAACTATACCATACTCTTGAGTCTGTATCTTGCGCCTAGTTGCCACCTGCAACTTTTCAGTCTTTCCACACGGGACTGCCGGTCCCGATTCTGCGCTTGTCTACCGTCATCAGGCACGACTCCGGTCACAGACTTGCCGCTTGCTTTTGATAACTCTTTGAGATCCTTAATCTCATGATCAAAGACCTTAATCGTATATGACTTTCTTGCGGTCATGTTTGGTGCTGTGGGCGGATACTTATCAACTTGGATATTTGTAAATCAAGCATGTAATTACATGGACAACGTATGGCGTGTATATAACAGATGAAAAGATCATTTGAAATATACAATACAGATACAAATCAAACACGACGATAACAATATGATTATAAAATAATTACCCAAAAACGCACCAACAATACAAGCAACAAAGTAGCAAGCAACACAGGTACAACTGGCGCTGCTACCATCACCATCGTTCCCACTTGTCCGGGTTCATACTCCCAATTATTATTATTATGTTGATGATCAAAGGGAGTTTTAAACAAGTAATAGTTACCATTTTGGTCCTCAATTGTAATGACATGCCTCTCCCATATGCGTCTATTATGTGTCAAGAAAAATAACACAAACATGTACAAAAAATTACAAATGCGATTACCACTAAAACTACGAGTCTCAAAGTTATGGCACATCCCTGATAATTTCCAATGTATATTCAACACAACATTATAAGATACAACTAGTATACCAGTTAATAATATAGAGCCCAATATGACAATGCATGCCAAATATTGTACATCAAATGCAGATGGCAGTACTAGTGAAATCATCAGCATTATAATGGCATCTCCTGATGCCATTGCCTTTATACGATATAGGACAAACACAAGTGTAATTCCAATAAACATTGTAAGAACTTCTTCAAGTATGATACCATATGTGACATATTCCCATACTATGATACTCTGAGCAATGATTGCCACAATGATATAGTGACGGTCTCTGCCACATATGGTGCGATATGCAATATCTGTGCAAGAGTTTACACTCAATATGATTAAAATAATTGATAGGCGTAAATATTCTGATAATGATACAACGTCTAGTGTTATGGTTTGTCACCTTGCAGTATCAATAATTTTTTCACGTATCTCTGGCAATGACAACTGATGTTCTTGCTCTATTGTGAGTGTGGGTTGATACGACTGTAGCAATATATCGCGTATCATATTACAGCGCTGCTCTACCCACACACTTTGCATGATCAATGAATTGTGCATGTGCTGTAATCTATTCAAGTCACAGTATATGACATATTTGGTCGTACCCAACAACAAACCCTTTTTGCACAATATGTGGAGTATCTTTCCTACGTACGATGTATTCATCATAGGCCAATCCTCAAAAAAATTGTATATTGTCTCTTTTGGTAGTTTTGTGTTGTTGGTGTTATGATGATGATGATGGCTTACTTTGGATAGATTGTATATACTCCATACATCATGATATACTTTTGCCAATATACATAATCCTGAAAAAGATATGCCAATCTCATTTGATAAAATAAACCCCAGACCGGCTACTGTTGGGTATGGTAAATTATAATCCATGTTGTACTTGTACAGACCCCTACTAACAACTGCAAACAGATGATTATCATCATCACATTGATCAAGTGTATTGTTAGAGTCACGTCTCACAATCCCATCACTGATCATATCACGTACAAGACATTGTGTAGTCTTTCCACCACATACAGCATTTATCAATTGAGAGGTAATTTTTCTGCGATAATATATCAGTCTCTTTATATTTTTGACTCTATTGTCATACTCTATGTTCATTTGAAAAATATCACCCCACGTGCATTTTGATGTTTTTTTGTAAACTGTTGTAAATCAGCAGGATTAGCAAATGTTGTCATTTTTATATCACTTGCAGAGATATGAGTATCAAATACACTTACACCCGTAGTGTGAGCTGCTGCAGATAGTCCTAGCCACTCTTCTGCTGCTTGTGGCATCATGTATGGTGATGATGCACCAATATCATCTAATTTGATGATATGTTGGTTGTAGTCATCTGTGAGTTTTGATACACGTTTTGCTTTGGGGTCGATGATATATGCCGGATGTGTCTTTGTTTTTGGAATTATGATAACGTTGCCTGGAATATTTTTGAGTATCGACTTTGATTGTTCTATGGTCTTTTTTGTAATCTTTTCACCATCAGGGCATATTATGTTCGCCTCGTATTTTTTATCTGTTGTGTTTTGATCTAAATTATTTATATGGTCATCATTATAATCAATGGTGTTTTTGATATTTTTGTTTGTGTTGCATGTATCTTTCTCTTTTTTATAATCTGCCTCATCATATGCAACATCATTTATTATAATTTTGATTTCACCAGGTGTTGGCCATGTAAATCTAGCATCTGTTATGGTTCTATTTTTTGTCATTTGTGAAATCTTTTTTGCAATTGTGCTTTGATCTTTTGATTTTGATATTATGTGTGGTATGTAATATGGCAATACAAACTGCGATAATCTATCTGCTAAATGCTCGCATAACTCTGTTAATATCTCTATAACATCATCAGATATTGGCAATGTGAGGAATTTTGCATTGATAGTATTGTCAATTTGTAATAGTTTGGTGTAATTTTCATCTGGTGTTACATGTGACTGTTTTAGATATTTGACAACTTTATCCAATTTTAGTGGGTTAAATCCACTAGGTCTTTGATTGTACTGGACGTGTTTTATTATATAGTCATGTATTGTATTGTATGATTCAATTTGAGATTTTAGACAGAAGGGTTTTTTGTTATGTGTTGTTGTTGCTGCTGCTGCTGCTGCTGCTTTTAGTGCACCCAAGTATATGTTGGTTCCTTCTAATAAATAGTAGTGTTGATTTTCTTCAGATTGTAATATCTGGGCAACTTTGATGAGTGGTAGTTTGTCTTTATTACCTTCTTTTATTATATTTTCATATAAATTAATCTGTTTTTTTATTGGGATTGTGACATCTAGTGAATGCCGTACAATATGATTGATGGGGATACAATCGATGCGCGGTGGTGGCAGTAAGATAGTTTTTTTCATCATGCTAATTTGCCCCTTTGGTCATAATTGATAATATTTTTACCACATGATGTGATTCCACACTGCTCTTTTGCCAATTTTATTGCAAGTTTTACTGCATGTGCTGATGAGTAGTTTTGCAATGTAGGTATGATTGATTTTGCATTGTTTGCAACCTCATTTACAATATGCTCAGGGTAATTGTTATGCAGTGTCGCAATCTCACTATTTAAGATGAAACTGGCATTATTATTATGATGATGATTGGTAAGACTAGGAACCATGTCCAAAAACCCAATCTTTTTTATGATCATGTTACCATTTTTATCTAAATAAGATGATGCTTCCATTGACACTTTGAGATAATTATAAACTCGCTTTACATTTAGATTCATACGTATTGCATCATGTAATTTTTGTTCGTTGATTGGGTGTCCATGTGCTCTACATACCACGTAAAATACTAGTACCAGTATTTTGGCTTTGGTCATTTTTAGATTGGCACGTAGTTTTTGATACCACTTCCAGATGTCTCGTGATGTAATGCTGGTAATGTATAGTTTTTCTGTAATGTTGCTAATAACTGCTAAATCAGGATTCTGCTCACAAATAAAGCGATTCCCATATAATTTGGGATCATTTTTGCTCCCTAGTGTTTGCATCAAGTACAGGTTAATCTGATTTTCACCATGAACAATCATATTTTGGGTATGTTCTTTGACTATACCACACATACGGCATACAATCTCACCGTCATTTGTTATGATTTCATGTTTAATGTCATGTTTACATTCCATTTGACTCACCCTCTGCTTTTGCAAAAATGCAATTCATACAATACTCTGAATTATGCTCTATATAACATTTATGATAAATTTAGTATAAATAATTTTATTATTGTTTGATAAATTTGTTAAGAATATATAGTACATGAATGATAATATTACTATTATTATAGTAATGGTGATGTATGGTGAAATCTCAACGAAAACTACAACATAGAGTAAAGCGGGGTTATGATTACTTTGTGGTATCAATACCTAGTGAGATGGTCAAGTGTATGAGTTATGATGATGGTAAATGTAAAAAGTATGATGTAGAGTTGGAATTAAAATCGGATAATTCAGTTGTAATGGGTATTGTAAAACCATCACCATCATCACCATCAGCACTACAGCCACCATCACCATCATCACCATCAAATGTTAAAACATCTGATAAGTCAGGGTGCAATAAAATGATGGTAGATACTAGTGCAGATACACCTATCACTAGTACACAAAGATTAGAATCTAACACATGTGCCAGTGCAACCACTGCTGATGTTATATCTGATGCACCCATTTTGCATATTAATACACCTACTACTGTAATATCAAATGAGCATGTCGCATCTGTAAATTTTGTTGAAAAACAAAATGATATGAAATCACATGATTGTGAGTCAAAGAATATGGTAGATGGTGTAAAGACAGATGGTGTAAAGACAGATGGTGTAAAATCTGATAAGATTAAAAATAATCTAGAAACTGATAAAACTATATTAAATAATATAATAAGTGATAAATACACTGTAACCATTTATGGGGACAATGATGATGTTGATTGATAGTCTTCTTCTCCCATCATATCTAAGGAGTGTACACATCTCACTATAATCATCATCAGTAACAGTTCAATTTATTTTAAAACTTAGGTACAGATTCATTGCCTATATCTGGCACAGACATGAGGTTGAACGGTTACATGTCTTGCATGTACGACTACTATTGATATTTTTTGTAGTACTACTGTACGGTCTATGGATAATGATAAGATGTGAGGATCTTCATCGAGGTGAGCTGACAAGTGGAAAATTATTCACAATGGATTATTCATGGATTCAATTGTCGGATTAATCAGAAGACTGCTTCGGCGGGAATTAGAGCACGGTGGTTCCTTGCCATTGTAAATCTGCCGCACTGTATAATCAAAAATAAGATCATTAAAATTGAACACATTACAAACTACTGACATGTAGAAAAGGAAGATCAACGGCAAGGGACTCTGGGTGGCAGGACATTAAATGGTGTGCCTTAGACACGGTACTGTAAAAGAACGGCAGGGTTTTGGATGCAAAAGAGCATAAGAGATGAATTTAAAAATCAATAATTTGACAATATATGATAGTATGAAAAGACATGATATGTTTGTTCCCGAAGCACTAGCAAAGCTTTCTGAGACTGTCAAGTATGATGATGAGCAAATAACTGCTGCAAAGGAATGGATCAGTAAGATAAAACAAAGAGCACTAGTCAAAGAAGAAGATCATTATGATGAATTTCGAGAAAATGTTCTTGTTAGAATTTTAAGGTATGATCGCAAAAAAATAATTACATCTGCATCTAAATCCGGTAGAGAACCTGACTTTACTTTTGGAAGTATGGAACTCTGTGTAGAGGTCAAAGGACAAGATACTGACTTACTTAAACCGCAGGGCAGAAAGTATGCTGAATATAAAACCCCCATGTTACAGGCCACATTATACAAGGGTCAAGGTTACAAGAATGCATTTTGTACAAATTACAAGGACTATTTATTGATAGGTGAGAATAGTCGTCGGCATATGTTTAATTTTATGGATATTGAATGTGATGGCGGTAAAATCAATACTCAAAAATTGCAAGAATTTTTGTATCTATTTTCACAGGAACATCTTATTGAGAAACAGAGCTCAAATAGGCTCGTTACAGAAACTATCATGTTCAATAGAGATATTACCAAAAAATTTTACGACTTGTTTGATCAAACGCGTAAACTATTAATCAAAGACATATCAAAAAATGGAGCGATCTCACAATCCGAGGCCATGTTGCATGCACAGACAATACTAAATCGACTAGTATTCATATTGTTTGTTGAGGGTAGAGAGATGGTGGGAGATAAATGCCTATTTAGAAATCAAACACTAAATGTGTTGAAAAACCATCCCACATCAAAATCTAGGGGTGTCTGGGACATGATAAAAAACAGACTGTTTGTGTATTTCAATGAAGGTAATGGTGATCTTGATATATCTGCATTTAATGGAGGATTGTTTGATTCTGAAATACCTGAAAATGTATGGTTTGCAGATATTGATCAAAGCATTACACGAACGACTATTCAAAAAGATGATGCAGAGTTAGAAGAAATTCTCAAAAAATATGCTGTGAATCCAATAATAATAAACATGATTGAGATGGCAAGGTATGACTTTGCAGATAAACTTGGACCCAATTTACTAGGCAACATATTTGAAAAATCAATGTCTGCTCTTGAAAATGCAGGTATTGAAGGTGATCTGTTGCGCAAAAATACAGGTGCATATTATACACTTGAAAATGTCACATCATACATATGTAGAAATACCATAATACCATACTTGAGTAAAAGTGGGGATGCAAAAACCGTTGAAACTCTCATAAAAGAATACACAGATGAATATGACATTGAAACCCTTGAAAAAAAACTAGAATATTTACGCATACTTGATCCGGCGTGTGGCTCTGGTGCGTTTTTGACAAAGACAGTTGATATATTATTAGAAATACATCATCAGATACACGAATATAAAAAAATTCGTGATTTATTTCAGAACAAAAATGGTGCGTCACTAGATGCGTGGTTGCAAGAAGAGATGAGTCAAAAGATCATAGAGCGAAATCTTTTTGGTTTTGATCTTAATGCCAAGGCAGTTGAGATAGCCAAACTTTCACTCTTTTTGAAGATTGCCTCAAAAGGAAATAGATTGCCTGATTTGTCATCATATATTGTAGATGGAAATACACTAAATGTCACGATTTTAGACTATGATAATGAGAAATTTCTTGAAATAAAGACGCATGGTGGCTTTGATATTATAGTTGGTAATCCTCCGTATGTAGAAGCATCAAAAATAAAGTATGTGCCAACCATATCTAAAACAAAAACATGTGGAAATACCTTTGCATACTTTTTTGAAAAGGGTTTTAGTATGTTAAAACCAGGTGGCAGACTTGGCTATATTGTACCGGTTTCAAGTGTATCGACTCCGCGCATGGTACCACTCCAAAAATTCCTTGTAGAGCAAAGTACAGAATTAAAAATAAGCAATTATGATGACCGACCAGGAAAGTTATTTGAAGGATTGGAGCATTGCAGATCGTCTATAATATTATGTAAAAAAAAGAAGACACATACAAATGATAACGATTGCAAAATATACACAACAGGCTATAAAAGATGGCATACAAAAGACGTTGGAGGTCTTTTCAAAAATCTACACTACATTAACCATAATGAAAAAACAGATACTTGTATACCAAAATTAGGTGATGAGATCGAGTTATCAATATTTAGAAAAATATTCAAACATGATAATAATAATAATAATAATAAAAGTACACATGATCTCAAAAGTAAACAAGTGATATATCATAACGCTCCACAATATTGGATACGTGGAATGAATTTTACGCCTCTTTTTTCTAGAAACGGAAAACGTGAGACTTCTAGTCATGACAAGTTGCTTTTAGTTAAAGATGATGATGAGTCCACCATAATGACCGGACTACTCAACAGTTCATTATTTTATTGGTTTTTCATAAAGACGTCAAATTGTAGAGATTTAGGGCAAAAAATAATAGATGATTTTCCACTTTATGGAAAATGGAGTAAATCTGAATTGAAAGTAATACGGACACTTGTCAGTGACCTTATGAAAGATTATAAGAAAAATTCACTCAAAATAACGACTGTTAACAAACGTACAGGTATACAAGAAAAGGAAACATTTTTTGCAAAAAAGAGCAAGCACATAATAGATAAAATAGATGATGTATTTGCAGCCCATTACAAACTGAGCGATGAAGAGAACTATTACATAAAAAACTTTGATCTTGATTTTAGAATGCAAGAACAAACTGATATAAATTATATGGTTAAATAAATTCAATGTGTTATTATAATTTCTGGTATATGAAATAATACGTTATTTATTTATACATATAATAATATGTCATTGGAAACAGAAATATCTATTATGTTAGAAATTATGATGGTGTTGGAAATATGGTGTTGGAAATATGGTGTTGGAAATATGGTGTTGGAAATATGGTGTTGGAAATATGGTGTTGGAAATATGGTGTTAGGAGTGACAGATTAAATGACATTAGAGTAAATTGTTACTAAATCAACAATACATGTGCATCTTTTTGGCCAAAATGTATCTTTGGGTACACTATATGCATATACTTATTAAATGTGTGAAATGGCCTTTGTGCATTGTGTAATGTTGTATGATATTGGATGATATTATATGTTAATGTATGACTAAATATAACACCACCACACATTGTATCGCCACATAGTAAGATTATACCTTGTATGGCCACTTTTTCTTGTAATACCATGCATATACTGCTGCCATGGCCTCACAATCAAATCGGTTATACTCTAGCATCTTCTCTAAGCTGACTTTATCACCTGTTTTCACATACCTGTTCCACAGATTACCACACTCAACTGCAGAGACCTCTGTATCATCATACTTGTAATATCCACAATAGTCTGCTACCACTTTTATCGAGTATGATGAGAGAGGTAGTATGCATGCTTTTTTAAATGCAGGCAACATATTATGTAGGCAGTCAAGATATCCACAGTTCATACGTCGCAGATTTACAGCATCATAAGAACTCCAATGATAAATGGTGTGACAGTTTGGCATGTTCTCTTTGATGAATTTATTGTACATTTTGGCAAGCTTTTGCTCTGTATTGTTGTATAGTGGGACGTATCTATGTGTACTATTGTCATCGGGTTTATACAGTATACCGATCAAAAATACATCTTGGTGAAATGACATACTTTCAATATCTAGATATGCACACCCCTCTGACAATACATTTGGCATAAAGATGGGATTATTAGTTAGAATGCTTTGTGCCTGTGTTGCACGCCCAGACTTTGAGTGAGCCAACTCTAAAAGTGAGTGTATTCCTTGAGCGCGGAGTTTTTGCTCTGCATTATATCCAATACCTGGCATCAAGTTTAGGCTTCTTTTTTTGGGTGGTAGTAGTGCAGGTAGATTATTTCTTTTGGGTTTATGTTTGTGGGTATGTTTATTATTTTTGTTGTTGTCATTTGTTAGTTTTTTTCTATTATTCTTTGTTGACATTTGACTTGCCTTTATTTTATTATCGCGTGTGTCATATAATTTTACTCTATTATCTAACGTGTTGCATAACTCGTAAATTTATACTCCTCCGGGGTCGTGGCCATGTGGTCTGAGCCGCGCAACCTACGTTACACGATTCGAAGCCATAATAATTTCATTAAAGATCCGATAGTTTTCTAATATTTTGTATTCATAATATATGTTCAACTTTGAGATGAATATCAATCAAAATATCAGATCTTTAATCATATCAGTATGCATGACTGTGTGCGTTCTAGGCAAGCATTTAACTAGTCATATATTTGTGAATCAGGTATATAATTCCCCTTTTTAATTAAAGGAACAAAAGATGATGTGAAAACAAGTATTATGTGCAGTAGTGGAAAATATATTATTTTATTATTTTTTATGGTTTCATTGGTATTTTTTGTTCTAGTACATTATGTACAAGCGGTGAATGCTCAAGAGCAGGAACAACAACTGCCATATTATGAAAATGACTTGCAGATACACATACCACACAAAATGATAGTTGGAGAGACCTATTATGGCATTATAGTGTCAAAGACGCCTGCATATGTGTCAGATGTAATTACTGCTACTAGTAGTATACAATCCACTGCTGCTATTACAACAACAACAACAGATGCAACTGCCATAGAACCACTATCACTCATAGACACAACATTAGAGCATTTCTGGTCCATCATATTTGGGGAAAATCATACACAAGAGTCTACTATAGTAACACCAACGCCCCAACAACAACAACAATCATCATCATCACAGCAAAAAGGCAGAATCATACATCTAGCCTTTAATCATGAGACGGGTTCTAATCCACCTATCAAAATTCTATCCTCTCACAACAACACAGTAATTTTACCATATGGCATGAACCATGCTATATTCAAGTTTCAAGCATTACGTGATGGTATAACAACAGTGCATGCATCTTATGATGGCCGCATCACCCACACTACAAGTACTATACACTCTTTGAATACAGGACCAAAAACACTTGATCTAATACTACCTGGAAACACAACTAGTACTAGTAATCTTAATGCCATTATAATGATCAAAGATGGCAATAACTATCCTACTACTAGCAACAAGGATATCAAAGTCCGCATTATACCTACAAATTTGATAGAGACACCAAATGAAATCATAATAACAGCAGGACAGACCCACACAGTTTTCCCCATTGTGGTGCAAAGTACGGGGCAAATCAATGTTGTAAGTGAAGGGCTGATATCAGATACAGAAAATATCGCATATGAAACAGACAAAATAACTGTGAAATTGGGCATAGCACCAAATGTGGCACTAGTGGGTGGTACTGTACAGTATGTTGTGTGGCTAGAGCGCAATGGCGTGCCATTTTACCCTCCACATACCATCAAAGGGGAACTTCAAACCACAAATACAGATGCTGTACGATTTACACCATATGCACCACCTCACAAAAATGACAATAACTTTGAGTTTACAATGTATGATGGTATTGCCACTGGTGTATTGTATGCTGCAGGTGGTGTGGGGGTTGTAGGCAATAGTATGGAATCACCACACTACACATCTGATAATTTTGCAACCATAACTGCCATAATACCTGAATATGGTGTTGCATATGATAATGTCTGTGTTGGTAGTATGGGTTCTATTCAGACAAATATAGAAAAAACAGAGTTAGAAAATTATCATTATAATAATAATAATGAAAATGAAAATGAAAATACCAAAAACAATAATTTAACAAATCCCGATCATAACACAAACCCCACCCACAACCCAATCCCCATAACAGCATCACGTCTCATAGCACAAGGCAATTCTACTGGATGCACTGACAATCTAGAATCAATAAATGATTTAACAACTGAACTATTTTACCAAAGTACAATTTCACAAAATGATCAAGGAGATAATAACTCAAATGAAGAGAGCAAAAACATACAGAATATTATTTTAAATGCTATAGATCCAACAACAAATCTAGTAAAATTATGGTTGTATCCAGATGATACTAGTTTTAGTACATATGCAATAGTGGGATTTTACAATCACAAAGAAACAGAGTATTTTGTGTCATATGTGCAAGATAATCAAAGAGTAGATATAACATCAAAGGTAATTTTGGAGACACCTACAAAATTAGTAAATCAGTATATTACAGCCTCATCTAATAACAAGGCAAATAATAATAATAATAACAACAATAATAACAATGACGGTGAATTAACATTCCAATCCACACATGTGGTACAACCTACAGTATATACAAACATGTATACATTTCCTATTTTATCTGGACATGAAGGCTCACATGATATCAGTATAACTACACAAGGAAGTACTGCAACTGACACACTTAGAGTAATAGCACCACATCAGACACAATACAAATTACAAGTTCAAACCATACCCATAGCACTAGAAGAGCAAAGTATAGAGCAGCAGCCATTAGCATTCATTACAATAACTGATTCAGCTGACCGCATACTAGACATTAAAGAAGAGTTTGGAGTTGATCGTATTATACATACGATATTTTCAGACAGTAGAACTCCCAAAAATACCATAATTAATCAAATATACAATACGGGAATATTATATGATGATAATGATGATGATAGTATTACTGAACCCATTGTATTGACATCAACACTAGAAGGCACACCTGGAGCTGTAAAACCTGCAATATATGAAATGACACCTATAGGTATACCTGTCGCAGTTGATATGTTCATGCCCCATACAGTACATATCGGCGAGATATTTCCCATTACAGTACATCTTGTAGACACATATGATACTCCTATTTTGCGTATGAATACAACGACGCTACCGCCTACGGGGTTGAACTTTATGTATGAAAATGGATTTGGTATGTTGATCGATGGTGTTGCCTCAAATATGCATAAAGATGAACCAATTAATCCTGCAGAGCAACAACAGATTATCAGCATACTACATGAACAAGGCGGCTCTACTACCAGTATGATCAGAGGATTTCTCAATCCATCTGATTATAACATATTTGGTGTTCCCAATGTTGTATCTGCAGGTGATTCATTTGAGTTTCAAGTCGCAGCATCGAGTTTTGTAATCTCAAACTCATATGGTAATGAGGATCAAAAAGATATCAAAATAACATATGATCAAAATGGCGATATTGTAGATGCATATTTTTCTCATGATGATGATTATAATGATTATGATGGTAACGCATACAGTAATAATGCAATCCCAATACCTGCCCACATCCCACAATCATATGAAATAATCAATCACAATACAGCATGGGACTATACGCAAATATCACCTGGCAAGTTCAACATTACAGCACATGAACTAGGCAATCACAATATTACAATGCGCATCAATATTATGGGATATGAGTCACAGACCATTGTAATACCATTTAGTGCCAAAATGTCAGTGCCAATTATAGTCAAAGCAGTTTCAGCAGATGGTAGTGTAGAATTAGAGGCTGACTTTGATATCATAACTTCTTCTTCTACTACTACTATCATACCAATTAATAATACAAAAACACCTTTTAGCACTATTTTTACGCAACCAGATAATTATGAATTTGTATTCAAACCAAACCTAGATCATGGGTATGCTTTAACAGATATACAATTTACAGACGGTGGCATACTAGTAAATGATAATACTATCCATATCAGACCATCTGATAACCAAATTACCATAATAGCAACGTATGAAAACAGAGTATATGTTAATGTGATAGGTGGGCATGGAACAGGGACATATCAATATGGTGAAACTATCATATTACAAGCAACACCTGCAGATGTAATACCATTTATCATGCCAACAAAATTAGCCTATTGGGATGGTGCCCCCGGCGGGTTTCAAACAGATGAGCAGATACACATAATAGCTGATCGTGATATGAATATTTTTGCCATATATGAGCCAGACTATACGCGGATACTATATGCAGTGATTATAGGTATGGTGGTAGTGGGTGTTATGATATTACGTAGGTTTGGCTCTCGTATTATGTATCAGATCGGCGAGTTATCAGAGTATGTTAAAGAGAGAAAGACTAACGATTATGATGATGAAGAAGGAGGAGGAGAAGGAGGAGGAGAAACCAAAGAAGAATATTATGACAACACCACAAGTATAATCGACAAAAAATACACACATTGATGCTGAAAAAAAAAATAAAGTGATTTGCCATGAAATTTTTCTCAAATGTATTACCAAAGAACAAAAAATATGTGACTAGTCAAAAGTCTACAAATAATAATAAAAATAAAAATAAAAATAAAGTCAAAAAGAACACCGTACCAACATCTGCAACAACTACAACCACCACAACCATAACAACAACAAAAAAGAGATCAAGAAACATCACAACAGTCGTAAAACCCACAAAAAAAGAAAAGTTGGTACATACACCACTCATTAAAAAAGTCTACACATATTTTTTACGCGAATACACAAAAGATATTCCACTAGCAGGCATATCAGCATCCCCCAGACATACAGCTACAATATCAACTGTAAATACAATTTTGCTAATTCCTATCAGTGCCATATGTGTAATATGTGGAACACAATTCATTTTACCTCTTATATTATCAAATATGATACAACCTACACTACAACACATTCTCACACCATTCATTGCAATTTTACTCATAGTTATAATACCAACATCATACTATTTCTCAAAATTACATGGATTAAGAGATTATATCAAAAGGCGCAAAAAATCAGTTGATGGTGAGATATTCTTCTTTACAGTATATTGTGATGTTGTGGAGAAGACTGGTAAAGGATTACGAGGTGCATTTGAAATGTTAAGATTAGAAGGAATGTCCGATGATCCCTATACAAACACAAATAGCAAAAAAAGTACCCATAATCATCTCTTTCCCTCAATGTACAAAGAAGCCTGTATAATACACAGAGAGATTCAAGTATTCTCAAAGAGTTTCATAGACATTATACGGCACACGAGTAGTATACATCCATCTAATAATTTCAAAGACTTTTTACGCGGCTATATCATATCCCAAGAATCAGGTGGTACGGGTGCTAGTATATATCTGCAAGAAAAACTCAGAGAGTATCATAATGCAGCACAGCGCAAACTAGACAGTTATGGTAATACATCTGAGATGCTAGCAACAGTAGGGTCTTTTGGCCTAGTGATGTTTCCAATATTTATTGTCGTAGGTGGGATAATTATACCGCCTGCCACTTTATTGTTTGTATGTGTGTTTGGTATAATTGTGATACCAATTATGATCATATTTTTAATTAGAATGGCTCAAAAGATGAATCCCATACAGACGCCTAAAATTAAACTGCCATTATTGCCTATAGTGGCAGCAGTGGTTGTGGGTATGGGGTTGTTTGTTTTATCCATTTTGTTGGCAGATATGATGCAATTATCTACTATAGGTTCGGATATTGTAGTTGTTGATGATGGTAGTGGTGGTAGTGGTAGTGGTGGTAGTGGTAGTGGTGGTAGTGGTAATGACAATGATGGTAATATAACAACACCCCTTTTTTCATCCTATTGGGAAATCATTGTCATACCTCTAATATTATGGTCCATCATAAATTACTCATTTACAAAACATCAACTATATGGAATGTCAAAACTAGAAAAATCCATACCAGATTTCATACGTGATATTAACCAAAAGACAAAGTCAAATCCCTCATTTTATGCTGCATTCACATCCATAGAATCAGCATCACCATACACAAAGCAATTTAATCACATGTTACATATGATAAAATCTCAATTGTTATTGGGTGCCAATATGGCAAATGTGCTATCCAAAGTTCATACTAATAGTTGGCTGTGCAATTGCACAATGCGTCTACTATCATATGCTGTTCGTACTGGCTCTGTTACACCTGCTGTACTGGATCGTTTGAGTATGTTTGTATCTCACTATTTGGAGTCTCGCAAAAACCTCGCAGAAAAGACTGCAACACCGTTAATGACAGGATATATGGGCTCTATAATTGTAGTAATGATGATTTTAATGATACCAATGGCTAATTTTGATGTATCGTTTGGTACTGGGTTGAATCCATCAAATACAGGAGAGGACATCATATTAAATAACACAGGTGGCTTTGACCCGCATCATATGTTAAGTGAGCTCAATATGATTTTGGTAATAATAGGGGCATTTTGTAGTATGGTGTTAATAGCACAGATCAGATATGGCACCATACTACATAGTATGCATACGGGTATACTGCTTGCTATAATTACGGCTATATTTTACTATGATAGGTATGCAGGTGGTGTAACAGTGGGTGGGTAAAAGTTGTGTCTTAGATGTGATAGGTAACAAAGTTATAAAGAAAAAATTTTGCTTTTATATATATTAGAAATTGAGTGTAATGGAAAATAAAACATCCAATAATACCAAAACAACAACTGCATCAGTAACGACAACACAGCAACAGCAACAGCAACAACCCACAAAAAAGAATCCACAAAGACAAGCCATATCTGGCATGATCGTCACAATCATACTGATAGGTATCGTAGTATCAGTAGGTGGCATACTAGCAACTACAACTACAGATTTGGTCTCAACGGGGTTAGTTCTAGAGACTGTAGAGGTGAAACGACTAGTTATACAGAATACGCAGAATAGTTCATTTGTATCTGCAATGATAAAAAACAATGGAAATACTGATCTAAAAGGTGCATTCATAACAATTCAAAAAGACGATGGTAATTGTGTGCCTGGATATGGTAATAGTAGTACAAACTGTGGAGATGCAGACAATACAATACACTTTGGTAAAAATTCCGATAACGCAAATGCAATAACTCAATCAGGAGAATCTACTACAATAAACGCCCAGCTTGCAGAACGTCTTCCCATAGGCAAAAAAGTCATAGTTACGATACAAGCTGATGTTGTTGGTGGTGGGCAATATCTCACTACAAAGTTAGTATCACCGCAGTAAAAATAATCCATTTTTCTTTCTTTCTTTTTTTATTTATCCATATATTATCTTTTATACACATGTATCTGTAACCGTTCAACCCCCGTGCTTGCACTAGATGTCAAGTGACGAGTCAGTACCTAAATTTTGGAAGGGGTTGAACGGTTACGACCCGTCTTTGCAGCATCCGCTAGGCCCAGAGGCACAACATCCTCAAAACCCCGCCATAAGAGGCAAAGTATCCGTAAACGTTGAAGACGTGGCAAGTTTTTTGATCTTGCAAAAAAAGAGGCAAAGACTACATCTGAAGGCGAGTTTACAAAGGTCATGTCTATGCTAGCAGATAATATACACCCGTTGATTCTGGGTGCCGTTAACAGATCTAGGAACGAGATCCGTTTCTTGGCAAAGACACTGCTAAAGCAACATCTGAATGACGCGCAAAGAATCGAATCCATTGTAAACACCCTTGTGGAGGAGCGGTTCTCCCACAGTTACCTGATGGGAAGAAAAGAGGCAAAGGACATACAACTTAACATAATCGACGTGCCTGCATCACTGACTGCAGGCATAATGAGCCTGTATCACGAGTATGCTCAGGCGCTACAGCTTGATGTCCCGTACAATGCTGAGACGGCACTGAGAACAGATACTGAAAAGACGATTACACTGAACCATTCTTTGATCGAGAGTGAGCACATGACCCACACCTACTCTACAACCATCAGACTCAGTCGCGTGCAAATTGACGACTCGCAGACGGGCATTCCAATGAGAACTATCAAGTCAGAGTCAATCAAAGAAGAGTGGCTACAAAACAACAATGTTTGAGATCTGATTATAAGATGCTTTATATAGAATTTTATATATATACTATTAGACTTGACTGACAAAGCACATGAGAAAAATTATTCACACGAGAAACTTGATGGTGTCTTTGATTCAATGCCTGTCTTCAAAGAAACCACTTCGGGGTTGGCATCTGCATCTCAGCTTGTGGACTCTACTGCAGACATAAAGTTTGTCTCTGACACGACTGATGCATCATATCTGCCGAATCCCACTCGTGACTAGCGCCCGTTTGAATCACATGAATCTAGAATCCTGTTCTACTGTTTACTACGCATTCCCGCCGCGGTAGGATCTAATCTACGTTCATGCGGAATCTTTGTTCAAAATGTTTCACATAATGCAGTTCGTTGTTGGTTAGATCATAGTGTTTTGCCACGATGTAATCAATATGATCAATAATTTTCTTACAAAATATCTTATTTGTCTTAATGTATGAACCAATCTTCCTGACTTATATGATCATTCAAAAATAACTCCTCACAAATGTATCATATGTACGATATTTAATATATAGATAAGAATATTACTATATACAAGTATATAATTTATTATTATGTCCAATGAGCTTGGTTTACACGAAAAAGTCGCTGCCACATGACTTTTTAATATAATTATGTTATTGTAAAACTTGCCCCATATTATGCCATTTTTGTACCACCCACACACTCTCTACCTTTGACACTACTAACACAATATACACAAACTGGCCGTGCCGCCACCATCCAATCCGATGTTTTTGCCTTGAACAACGTGACGCTGCATGTTACCTGCATGGCCACCATATCACATACCATAACGCCTGTCCGATATCTATCTAAACTGCAGCATAAGTGAGTGAGAGTTGTGGGGAGTGGGCAAGGGTGAACGCTTGCAACCCAAAGACACAAGGCAAAATCAAAAAAGCAAAATTGCAGCATTTGAAAGCTAAAGAGTGTCTTGCAAAAGAAAAGATAAACAAGATCGTCAGAAATTATTATTAGAAGAATAATTTTATGATCAATATACAAGCCTCATATTACATTTTATTTTTTTGAGATATTCATATAATATTGATGTATCGTATCGTGTATTTTATCAATGTCTGTGATGTTATGGTCTATGATATACTGCAATGTATTCATTCTATCTGTAAGATTAGATTTGACATCTGTTATACCTAACATTAATTTCATGTCTTGGGATAATTTCTGACTCTTTGCAATTACAGTGTCAATATCATCAGGCAATAACTGATTTGAGGCATTATCATAATAGAAAATATCAGTTAACTGATTCTCATCTTTGATGATATTACCAGTATTGTCATACTTTTTGTTATTCTCAGTAATGGCAGTGAGTTTACGCTGCCTTTTTCCATCATGCAAAATCCAGGACATGTGTAAAATGTATGTTAAAAGAGATGTTTGGGACTTTGATAGTGATATGGGTTCTGCCTCTAGTCTAGTTATGGCATGCTCTGCATTTGTTGCATGGAATGAACACATACACCCAGAACCAGATGCTGCTGCTTGAAATAGACCGTCTGCTTCCTTTCCTAGTATTTCACCTACTACAACAAAGTCGGGTCTAAAGCGCAATGATAATTTGCATAAATCAAACACATCAAAGTTCACCATATTAGTATTACCAGCATTTAGTGACGAATTTATTGTAGTTTGATGTCGGCTCACATACTGGTGCGGCAACCGTAATTCCAAGACATCCTCGATAGTGTAATAATGCCAGTTTGGATTTGACATTGTAAAAATGGCATTTATCATTGTAGTTTTGCCTGCAGATGGAGCTCCTATTATCAGACCGAATCCACGCAGGTCCATTATACACCACAAATATGCAGCTGCCAAAGTTGAAAGTATGCCACTAGATAATAAATGATATATGGTAATATAAGATGTTGATGGTTTTCTAATTGATATTGTGGGAGAGTCTGGTGTAATTTTACGATTGCCAGTAAATGTGTATCGCTCACCATACTCACCAGAAAACGATGTCATTGGTCGTGTATCATTGGGTGGCTCACCGTGTCGTTGTGATACACGCTGTATTAGTTGCTCCATGTCTGATTCGCACTGAAATTGCACGTTTGTTCTCAAAAGTGTGTGTTGAGGATGGTTCTTGTGAACTATTGCAACAGGTCGATTCCAGTATATACATAGTATGTCTTCAATATTAGGATCTTTCATGAAAACATCTAGTTCTGCTAGTCCCAAGATATTTCGCATCATATAATATTCAATTGACTCTTTTTCCATTTTCCACACATCAAAGTCAGATGTGCCTTTTGATTCTGCCTCTAATGTACGACGTAATAGATTCATGATATTGTCGCGTTCTATGATATTGTCATATGTGAAAGAGTGGTGTATGTTAGTCATAAGTCGGTCGTATGCACGTCTAGCATTTAGTGAGAGAGGAGGCTCTCTTATGATGTATTGACCATCTGATGTTATGTATACGTGGGCGTTACCTCTATTAGATAGTGTTTTGTTGTTTGCAGTACTGCCACTGCCGCCGCCACCACCACCGTGTACATGTGAGGCATTTACCAAATATTCCTCTACAATATCATAGTTGGTAATATCAGCATCAAATCTACATATTGGATAGGTTATCTTTTTTCTTTCGCGTTCTATCGTTTTTCTTTTTTGTTGTTGTTGTTGTTGTTTTTGGTTATTTTGTTTCATCATATCACACTAAACCTTTTTGATCATAGTGCAAGGACACAACTGCAATCCCCACAAATTTACATTACACAACACATTCCAAATATTACTATAATGCCAATATGCATTGTCATAAACTACACGATCATACCTGTCACTACTACAATACACCATACTTTCATAATCTATTATAATTTAAAAATACAAAAAACTAAAATGTTGTGTGAACCAAGCTCCATGACAGATGCACTCATTTGAAAATAACTCCTAGCCAAATGCATTGCATGCACAATATTCAATATACAGACAAAAATGTGATCAAACACAAGTGTGTAATTTTATTATTGCATCTAAAAATCTCGATTCACACAAAATATTTGATTTGCATCTTGGTAAGTACATATGACTGGCATTGTGACTGGTATATATGAATAATCGTGAGTGTTCACATCTACTGAATGGTTCTTTATATGTAGTTGATCACATCTACTGAATGGTTCTTTATATGTAGTTGATCACATCTACGGGGATTATATACAAAAGTATTCTAGGTAGTGTCCAGCACAGCTTACACACCATTATCCTGTTGCTTTGACCACATATGCCTACTTTATAATCTCAGATACCACACTGTCAATATTTTGGCTGACTCCATCATCCCTTAGTGCCTGTTTAATTTTGTTATATGTTGGATCAGGTATGCCGGATGCTACTTGTTCGGCATGTTTAGCATAGTTTACAAGCTTTACATGATTTGGATTTTTTTCATTGAAACGTGGAATTGGAATTTCATGCCAAAAATATGTGTGAAAGTCTCGGTCAGATTTTCTTGTTTGTTGAAAACGGTCATGTAAATAGTCGGCATTTAGGATGCCCACTAGAAAAAGTGATTCCGACATAGATCTAGTACGTACTAGGTAAAGATTATCAGTGCACAGCATTGGTTTAATTTGTCTTGCTGCATATAGATTGGCTCCGGACTTGTTATATAATACCAAATGTTTATTGAAGGGGAATTGATTACTCAAAGCATTGTTGAAATTAAGACGTTCCTCCAAAGTTTTTGGCGTGGTGGTACCAGTTCCACAATGTGCAGAATAAATGTCGGATACATGTCGCCACCATTTTTCATTATTACGATTTTTTAAGAATGCACCATTATTATCTATGGGGAGTATTACATTGTATGGAGTACCAACTACAAAAGGATACAACCCATTCTTATTTGATAATACATCATGCATCCAAATTTTTGGCACCCCATCGTTTACTTCAAATGTCATACCTCTCCATACCCCTTGAACACTATGTTTCGTAGTACCGTATATTCGGTTTTCATATTTTTTTGTATTTTCTAAAATTACCAAACAATGTGGCACGATTGTAGCTCCTTGATGTGCTATTGGTTTTTTGTCTTCAAACCATTCAGATTTTTTTATTTTATATTGTTTTATAGAAATAAATTTAGATTTTTGATTTAACGTGTCCCAACTTTCAGACGGATTCGGTGTTCCTTCACCATCATTCATAACTAATCTCTGCGGTTTTTGTCTAGACATACCAAACATATTAACACATGCCTTGGAATGTTCGGGAAATGCTAAATCTCCCAGATCATATACTACTGGAGCCTTTGTCTGCTCGACATATTTTATCCAGTTACCACCCTTCATGGCCGCATCAGGTAGCACCCAGCCGGATATCATATCTTCTAGGCCGTATATTTTCTGGCATTGAAGGACAAACAAAGATGCAATGTTAAAGCCTGTTGCATTCTTACCACCTGACCATAGATCAAGTTTCTTTGCAAGTTGAATCGTTTCATTCTTACGCGCCTCATCTTGAATACTAGACATGCGTACCCATGGCGGATTTGCCACTATTCTCGATACGCTCTGCTTTAAAAGATAAACACCTGCATAATTTATCACATACCATGCCCATATGTCATTGCCTTCTTTTCTGCATACATTTGTCAGCACGTTAAACGCCTTGTGTAGTACCTCTCGCCTTGATTCTTCCTTGATGTCATCATCGACTCGTGCCGGAAAAGCTCTGCCGTGTACTGCTGCTTTTACAAACTGATGCATTTTTGCATCAAAATTCTTTGATTGTATAAATTCAAGTGGCATGCGTATCTCGGTGCCTTCTCTTGACGTTATCTTGAAGATGTGGCTTTCCAACTCGTCTATCCTTTGCTGTTCGTCATCATCTACATTGCGGGTAATTTGTAGTGAATCACCTTGGTACACGTGTAATGGAGCACCGGGTTTGTCCGGCAGTGCGCGAAGTATATTGGCCTTTGCCATTGCGACTGCCACTGGATGTATGTCAATGCCATATATCATCTGTACTATCATATCCGTAAGATCACGATCAGTCATGGTTGCATCAATCACTGGTTTTGAATTTATGATGCGTCTTACTGCATGATAAAGAAACGTACCAGAACCACATGCAGGATCCATAATACCACCAAGACTTTTGTTTGCGTTGTGATCATTTCCTGATCGTACCCAACTCTCAATATACTCATCATCTATCACATCCATGCATAGTTTTTCAGCAAGCCAGTCTGGCGTATAATATTCACCATAGATGTGCCTGTCTTTTTTATCGACAAGCCCCATGTATATGGCACGCAGTGTATCAGCAGTGGTTTGTTTCCAATTACGTTCTTTGATTAAAGCATCCACATATGAAAACCCGTCTGTGTCCTTGGCCCATGATGCAAACCCATATCTGATTTCAGCACTTCCGTACATTTCCGATATTTTAGTTGATATCACTATAAGCAGTGTATGTAACACAAATAACTCATCCTTATGGCCGCCATCAGGCTGGTTCCCTGATATCTTGAGTTGTCTGTACCACAATTCACGTTGTGTTATGACATCCCTTACATCCTTTTTCTTTTCATATGTATCTGTTAGTATCTCAAGAGATTCCTTGAACATGTCAGTGGGATCTTCAGGCGCCCATTCTTTTCCCACCTTTCTGTCCACTAGGAGTTTTTTGAGCATGTGTATGTTTGTCGAGTCTAAACGTCTGCCTTTCCATTCTGTAAGTGTCTTGAGTCCGGTATCTGTCAGTTCGAAAATATACCATATTTGACTGTCAGTAACTATCCCAAGCCATGGTAAATCCATGTCATCTTCTGACGTGTCAAGCCCTCTGATTTCATTTGGTTTTTCTGCATTGATGTATCTACCAACCTGGTCAAGTGGTGTCTCGCCTGGACGTGAGCCGTATGCTTGATTATATGGCTGTGCATGTCCCTTTTGTTTTACTTCAATCATAACACGTCTGTTTGGAAGATAGATATCTGCTGGCCCTTCATTTGTTTGGTATTCTACACGTACCATTGGAGCACCTACAGAATAAAGCCAGTCGCGAATGTTGGCTCGACGCGTTTCCTCATTATCGCTTACAGGGTGTAATAGGCGCCATTCGGGTGTGTTCCTGTCACTGTTCTTTACAGAGGCCATGACAACAACCTCCTTTTCTTTTTTTGTTTTTGTGCAGTTACACTACATATAAAATATCGTTTGTCAAAAACATCTTTACAGTTAACTTTACATTTGCAAAAACAAAGCCCCCAATGTCGAGGGTACTTCTCTGTTACTTCTCTGTTACTTCTCTGTTACTTCTCTGTAATATTATTGACATTCATACAACACCTCCATCAAGCATACTAGGAGTTATGAGCGTCTTATGCGTAAGCCTCGATCCGACCATGCTCTCGGCCATTGTCCCCATCATATCTATCATGTCCATGTTCCTAATGTTGTACCGTCCTGCGAATTCATTAACGTATCGGTACAAGTGATCCTCTGAGATGTGGTGATATACACCGGCATACCCGCGCTTCATCGTGGACCAGAAAGATTACATGCCATTTGTATGAACATGTCCCCTTACATACTCTCCCACGGAGTGGTTGACGGATTCGTGATTCAACAGTCCGGTGTATGACGAGTTCTCATCTGTGTATTTCTTGTTGTCCTTGTCGACGTGCCTGTCGATGAAGTCAGTGAGTCTTGCCTTTGTGGTCTCCGGTACGAACTTGGCAGTTATCTTGTTGGTCATGCGATCCTTGGCCCCGACTACGGCAGTCTTCTTCTTGGTGCCCCTCTTGTCGGCGTGGCGGTTCATGTCGGAGTCGCCGAAGAACGCTTCGTCGATCTCGGCCGGACCCGTCATGCCGTCCACACCCACCAGATTTTTCCACAATTCGCGGAAGCGGTGTATCATAAACCATGCGCCCTTCTGCGTCATGCCAAAGTCACGGTGGATATTCATTGGCAATACACCCTTGAGGTTGATGGCAACCAGATACGTGCCTATGGCCCACTTGCGGTATGAAATCTTGGGAGATTCCATGACCGTACCCCTCTTGACTGAAAAGTACGATCTGCATCCGTGATAATAATACGGCATGATCAGATGACTTGCTTTTATGGTATCAGGGTTGTTGTATGTGGGACATCTGCGCCCGTCCTTTCATATCCTTTATTCGAACCACTGTTCGGCAGTCTTGTTGTCAGGGAACATCTCAAACAACCTAATCAGCAGGATGCCCTTCCTGAAGTGCTTGCCCGGCGTATTCTGGCTCATGGTATTCTACTGCACCACTCGATACAAAGACTACTTTTATATATAATCCCGGTGTTTTGTATCGTGCATTTAATTATCTCCATTTACAAGGTATGGACAGTCTCATCTATTTATTCTCATAAATTGTAAAAGTCATTAAAAATGAAGACAACGTCAGGTATACAGAATAACACTAGACGGTAATCTTTTTGATCTGTTTGTATGCCACACATGATAGTATTAATCCCATTATTACTAGTGATATTAACCACCATCTAGGCTCATCTAATTTCTTTGGGGCATATGGTTTTAGTGGTTCGACGTATGCATGTGCCTCACCGCCCCATTCATTATACAATATGATGTGTAATGTTTGATTCAGAGTAGGTGGGTTTCGCTGGGGTGGTGGTTGCTGCGACTGTGGCGTATGTTTTACATCATTACCCTCATCTTTTTGCACTAAAAGCGACAATGATGCAGTAGGTATGATACATAGATTATCATTATTATTGGAAAAACAGTAGGGTATTGTCACATTGTTAATTTCCACTCTTTTAACCATCCCAAAATTATATGGTTGTGAAATGATAAGACTACCAACATGTGTCTCTACTATGGCAATATTATCAGTTCTAGCATTTATGGTTATATTCTCTAGACCTCCAAAATTATAATATTCAGAGTTGTATGTGTGTATAGTATCATTAATTGATATGTGACGTGTGATTGGAGAAGGTAAAGATAGTCCTAGATGGTATGGTAGGCCTAATCGAAATGATTCAAGGTCATTTTTTGCATAAAGTTGTACTAGTGTTTGAATGTCATTTATCTCCGAGAGTGTGCGATTATAGTGATAAGTGGTATCAATTATGATTTGAGGTTGTGAGGTTGTTGTATTATGATGTGGGGTAATGTTGTCAGTAGATGTAGATGAAGAAAAAAAGAACGTAAAAAATGATGAAAGGGAGGTATCATTGGTGAAAATCGAACTCCATGGAATATTTTTTTGTCCACGTTTTTTGTTTTCATTTTTGTTATTGTTGGTATTGTTATTGTTGGTATCATCTAAATTATTACCATATTGCACATCATCATCATCATCACCATCTTGCAAAGATGGTTGGGATGTATCATTGTAAAATGCACTCATCTGTTTTTTGTGCGCCTCTATTATATCAGATGATATTGTAAAGTCAGCAAACTGCAGACTGGTTCGCAATATTGTAGTATTTAGTACACCATAACTATTCCACTCTTGTTGCATATCATATGTATCATCTAGTATCGCATTGGTGATTATGGTATTGTTTTTTGTATCGTGCATAATCTTGTCATGAATATATGATGAGAGATATTCTACATTATCATTATTGCCACGATTACCTACAATGGCAGCATCAATATTACCAGATGTACTAGTATTACCAGATGTACTAGTATTACCATATTGCATAGTAGTAAAATTATACGGTTCGACTTTCAATCCCAACAAGTCTGCTGTTTGTATCGTGCCGTTCTGGTCAATTGATGTAATAATGATTTGTTTGGTAAATGGTGCATCTACATAGCGCATTATAGTCTTGTATAGATGTGTCTGTGCTAAACCTGCAAAATCATAACTATATGCATCAACTACACTAGTGATATTTTCATATCTAGTGCCACCTGGCGGATGAGGTATAATGCTGCGATCATTATAGTTTATTGTATTGTTATTAAAAACATCAAAAGATGTTAAATTAAACAAAGAATTGAATCTCGGCAAGCTCTGTATATTTGGCAACCCTGTAGTAATATTTTGCAAAAATCTATTAGGTGCAATGTTGTTAATAGTGCTATTATTTGTCAGGGGATTTTCATTATTGCCAAATATGTGACCGTCATTGAGAAATGTGTCGTTTAGACCAGTATTCCTAATCATATTAGCATGATCTAATATTGTAATGTTTGGTGTATAATTTCTAGTTGTAAGATTTTTGTACCCAAAGACATAATCAGATATTGGCCACTCTAATAGTGCCACACCGTATCCTTGTTGTATGAACATTATACTATTAGCATAATTTGTGTAAGAGAGGGCTGAAGAACTATTATTATTACTATGACCATATAATATAATATTACGCGCTTCATCTAATCGAGGTTTCTCTGCAGTGATAAAATCAATCTGATTGCCATAGTAATAGTCATAGGCAGTATTTGTCGTCTGCCAACTGTTGATATATGAGCGGCGTTCGGGCCACAAGATTTTATCTTTGTGTATGATAGTGTTAATATCATTGCCATTATTATCATTGATTTGATATCGCCTATTATTGTTATCACTGGTATGATCATTATATATTATAGTCGCAACCTGATGTGTAGTTGATGGGACTATTATGGTCTGATTTATACTAGTACCATTAGATAATATTGTTTCAACAATTTTCGTTTTGGTTGTATGAGGCCACAACTCATCTTGCCAACTGCCCATATATTTCATAATAATTCCACGTCGATTGTCATAACTATACTTGTGGCCATCTGCCAATACTGGATACGAATATGCAATCTCATATACCGGATTGTACGCTACAATTGTAGCATTGGTTGTGCCATTACCATATGCCACATCTCGATTGATATTGTAGGCAGTCATATTATATGTAAAATCATACAAACCATATGCAAAGTTATTTGTCGCATTGTATATGGTCATTCCATCACCATTACCATATGTGAGGAATTCGGTGTGCCATGTCTGTGGATATTGTAATTGAGTTTTATGTGTACAAGGAAATGTTTCTGTAGTGTTGATGCAATGAAAATGATCCTCTATTGGTAAAATTGTATTATTATGATGTATTGTAAAATTAATGTGCTTGTACCTTTCATCTTTCCACTTCCATGATGGTTCATGATAAACATAAACAGGGTCATTATGATAATAGGTGCCATCTTTATTTTTAGCCTCATATTTACCATCATGTTTACCATCATGTTTACCAGTATGGTGATACATTGGGGGTTTTGTTAATATGACATGTAAAGAGGGATCTTGTATCAGAGGTGCAAAATTCTTGGTTGTAGTCTTTATGGCTTTGATCGGCGTCCCACCTGCCTGATGATATGGTGTTAGATATGTGCCCTTTAGTGTAAAATCAAATACTATAGTATCTTTGCCATTTATGGTTAGAGTGTTGGGGTATGCATTTCCCTTTTTTTCATCTATTATAACATTACATGTATCAGGTGCTACCACATACGACGAATTATCAATATTGGGTGGAATGTCATTTACATTTATTCCTCTAGATGCAAGTTCATCATACAAACAGACCCTTTGAGTATGAGGTCTTATCTCTACTGTACCATATATGCACCCTGAATCAGCTTGTAATCTATCAGTATGACACATCATATTGACGCGCTCATCAAATTGCCTCTTACTATTAGAGTCTGCATATGATTCAAACTCTTTTTGTGATATTGTACTATTACCTTTGACTAGTTGCCATACATACGTGGGCCGATTCAGTATATCCTTGTCACTACGCACATTAGAATCATATATAATATGAGGTAAACTGTTTATTTTACTCATATCACATAATGGTGGGTTTTGTGTCCTATGTGATAGTGCCTTCCAATCATTTGTTATCCAGACATCTGTACTTGCAGCAGTACCATATCCCTTGGCTGCGCGTCGCTCTACATTTGTGATCTCACCTTTTTTTGATAAAAATGGCTTTTCATACACCTCATAGTGATGATAAAACAAGTATGCGCAGTTTTGCCATGTGCAGTGATGTCTGCATGTGTCTTGAGGTATTCGTTGCATCAAATAGTAATGGTTAGTCTTTGTCAAATCAACAGTCAATTCATTGCTATTATGATGAATTGTGGTTTTTCTAATAGGAGGCATGATACCGGTATTTTCATTATATTCGCCTCTATACACGGCACTATAATTCAAATTTAGATTGCTAGTCTCTATAATAGGCGTATGCAAAGAACACGAACCGGGATCAGTAATATCTGAATATCGTATCAGATAGTAATAACCATCTCCAGGATAATACGTACCATCAGGATTCTGCCTTGATTCATTTAAATATGTAATAGGATAACGTTCAGTCTTTATTGAAAAAAGACATTTTGTAGCACTGTGGTCAGCATGTGCCATATCAATAATGATATGAATTTCAAATATGATTATGAATAATAAAATGATAATAATAATAATAGTTGCAATACCCCCAATAGTGTAAAGATGCACATTTACAATATTTGAAATGCTAAAAAGATGAAAAAATGAACCGATGTTTCATTTGTATATAATGTATCTTTGCCAAGCCATCATACAACAAAGTAATAAAAAATCAATTATATGATTTGTATATAATTTGGATATAATTTGGATATAATAAATAAACAAAAAATAAAACAGAATAAATAAGAACAAGTATTTTCAAATCATTTATTTAATTATTTTTTGTTCTCAAAGTATCGACCATAACGTGAGTATATTCACCGGCTCCCTCTATTTTGAGTTCTACTGTTTTACCGATCCATTGTGCAGTATCCTCCCCAAATATTTGTATGAGGGCATTACGACTCTTGTTGTTCAGAGACCAGTTCTTGGGGTCATCTGAGCGTTGTCCACCATATTCTATTCCTAGTGAGATTTTTTCAACCTCTTTACCATTCTGATCAAACTTTACATATTCACCTTCACTGGTGATAGTTATGGCAGTAATTCGGTTTTCTTGCACAAACTTGGCAGTAAGATGATTTCGCATTGGTACAGGTTTTACAAGCATGTGTTTCTTTCACCTCCTCCGACTGTAGTCCCCGCCGGCAAGCTCTTGTTTACAACATAACAAGCCAAATGTGAGATTGTACTTGCGTTTTTTTCTAGTATTGTTTTGGATGTACGCCATACATAATGTAGTATTTGAGAGTACAGTGATCGTATCATCATTATGGCTTGACCTCTTTATTTTTTTTGATATTGTCTAATTTGTCACGCAAAGCCAAATCTGTGAATTGTGTAATGTTTGTTATAGTGTTATCAACTTCCAAATATGATTCTATTTTCTTTATTAGAGCAGTACGTACAGCCACAGTACGCCATAATCTTTCACTCATACAAGATACTAGTGAATATTATAAAAGGCAAAGATGAGTGTATGTTGAATTTTTACTAGTATGATAATAATGAGTTTGAGAATCATGACATCTAGACGTCAGTTATGCTATTTGTGCGATGAAATTACCACCACACAAGTCATGAGGCTTAAAAATTCCTCTACAATTACATACATGCAAAAAGACGATGTCATGATATTTTATATCAAAATAGCAAATATAGATACAAAAAAGACGACACTAGATGTAAAAAAGATAGCAGGTGAGTTGGAGATTACAACAGATATGATAAGATGTATGATAGATGAGAATAAATCCCTCTTTGAGATACGACGTTCAGACATTAGACTGATAGAACAGGTCAAGTCAAATACCATTTTGGTTAACTTTTTTTATTATTATGATGGGTGTGATGGTGATTTGCACTGGGGCAAGCAAGGTGCACTTACACAAATTCTCATAGAGTCTGATCACTGTCAATCCATTATCAAGGCACTAGTGTAAAGTCAGATTAATCATAAAAAATAGTTCAAAGAAAATATTGTACAAGAGTATTTTATCAATTCAAATATTTGATTTGACGTATCTCAAACAACAACAACAAAAATAAATGTATATGATTATATGCTATGTACAATATCAAGACAAGTCACATGATCGGATGTAAATACATATCAGTACTATTATTACCACCAGTACTATATTACCACCACAATCATTACCACTGCCACCATCATCAATATTATTCAACATAAACAGCAAAGAGATAATTCCTTTTTAAAAAAGAATTATCTCTAAATTTTTCTTTATATGTATAAATAACTGTTATGTGTGACCAAACCAAAACGCTTTGTTATTCTGCGTAACTATTGTAATTGATGTACCACTGTCACTACAAGTAATACGGCTAATTTTCCCAATTAATAGTGGTGCTGAAAATATCTCATCATTTAATTTACAGGTACGTTTTGATTCAATACCATTTATGAATATTTTATCAACTACAATATCATGATTGCCAATATTGATAACATCTATGATAGTGTTGTTATCATGTGTGATAATCGCAGGTGATGTGGTAATAATCTCTATTAGTTTGAGATCTTCTTGTGTCTGTATTTTTAACGTGTTGATTTTATCTTGCTGTGATAGTGTAAATGTAGAGACATCATCTATCATTGTATCATATATAACAACAAAAAATACACCAACCACACCAAACAGTAATAGAAATTGTATAATTTGATTCATTATACTGCCTCACAAAATGTACTTTGTGTATCTTTGATTGCTTGGACAAGTATGATTGATTTAGGTGATATTGTAATTGTTGCAGGTAGTGTATTTTTTGGTGTTATTATGGTATTTTGTTGCGGCTCAATTTTACTGCCAACACCACTAGATAATTCAAAGAGAGTCGAGGTTTTAGATGTCTGCATAATAGAGCTTCCATTTACATGCATGATATCATAATAATCAATTATAGTATACCCTGTATTTTTTATCTCAATATGTGTCCAGTATGTATCTTTATACACTAAATGTGATTTTATATTTACAGTACATTGTATATTAGATAGTAATTGTGTTTGATGTGAATCAAACCATGCATAGAGAATGGATGTAGTTATAATGACAATACTGATCAATACTAGTACTTCGATATACCCCGATACTGCCAGTCTGGGTTTGTGTTTTGAGTTTTGTTTTGCGTTTTGTCTGCACTCAAAATGAAATAATTTATCGATAATTTTTTTGCCAAAAATTTTACCACATATGAGAGTCATTCTTTTTCAGCCTTTGTGTTGAAATAGTACTTGGTCTCTTGTTCTGTAGCCTCAAACTTGAGATATATCGCATTATCACTAGTTTGTAATAATCCATTGCCAGCACGAAAGTTAGTTACAAGTTCGATCTCAGAGTCAGTCAAGTCTAATGCCTTACCCGTAGCTAGTGCTGCTGATTGAGACATTTGCATTATAATTTTAGTATCAAATAATTCGGTTAGTTTAGAGTCACTGTCATCTAATGCGCGGTCCAAATCGCCGAACTGTTGTGTTGATAATGCAAAAATTAACGAACGCTTGCGCCCTTGTCTTGCAATATCGCCTATCTTTTTTATTGACTGTTTGAGTTTTGTCATACGCCATGCCTCATCTAGCAATATGAACTTCCATTGTTTGGCAGGTAAAAGATTAACACGCTGCCATGCATACGCCAATACTAATAATATTAAGAGTCCTTCGTATTCCTGACCATCTGTATGTTTTAGTGATATTATGATATGATCTGAGAATTGAGATATGTTCTCAGTGCAACCGTTTCCACTGTTTTCATTATGACTAGTATTATTATGACTAGTATCATTATGACTAGTATCATTACCCCCACTACTATCATTACACTCACAGGGCGGCAAAAATACCTTTGATATACTACCCTCTACCAAATCACGCATGTACTTTTTTGCCTCTTGGCTACTCTTCTCATACAACTGAGTAATTGTGCTAACATTGTCACATATTGCACGCCACTCACGTCGTACATGATTAGGTGCACTAGTTGCAACACCCACCAAATCTGCTGCCTCTACTTTGGTATCAAATAATACAAACGGATCCAATCCATATCTGTTGCCAGGTTTTATCTCTATAGCATCCAAGCCAAAATATGAGGCGTGCTCTATATATTCACCCTGAGGGTCTATTATAATACACATTGTATTGGGACGCTTTTCTAAAAACCGTTTTAGTATGATTTTATTTGTAAATGATTTGCCACTTCCAGTAGTACCTGCAGTGAATATGTTGTGATTCTTTCGCAGATTTACATCATATATAACAGGTCCTCTAGTATCCCTATTCATACCCAAAGGAATACCATTTGGAGCTTCAAGCATATCCGCAGATGAGAATGGGTATAATATGTGTAAACTTTCTATTCCACCCAACCATGATGCACCATCACCATTGCACAGATCCGATTGTATACCAAATGATGTAGTGTATCGGATATTCATGGCATTGCAATTTCTCCGGACGGTTTTGTGTAAATCGTATAGTTCTTTTTTTGATAGAGCAAATATTGATGCTGTAATGATGAATGTGAATGTACTGGTATTTCCTAGTTCAAGTTCTTGTTTGATTGCCAATATATCTTTCATCTTTTTTTGCACATCTGCCTTTGTGGATTTTATGCCACTGTACAGTAATTCACGATGCTGCATCTTACGTAGTGCTACATCTGGTCTGATGGGTGTGATGTGTATCTGTATGCGATGAAATGTACTAAATACGTGATGTATCCATGCAGGTGGCAATATAGTAGGTGCGCCATATATGGTGTAATTACGACCATATAATTTGGTGCCATTTATGGTACATGTATAATCACGCATATACTCTTTTTGAACTTTGATCTGTTGATGTGGCTCATCTATAGTATAGTTGAATCCTAGTCGTTCTAGAGTATCATCTAAAGGATCTATTGAATCTAGCATTACACGTGTTATCTCCATCTTTTTTTGTATAGTTTCATTTACATTATCACCATCACTTCCATATGAAACCATAATTGGTACACGTTCTAGCGTGATTGTAGCAGTATTCTCTAGCATCTTTAATAATTCAAAGAAATCTGAGAGTTTGCGTTTTTGTCGCTCAACTGACAAAACCAAAAAGTTACTAGGGGAGATTGAATAAGAGTGATTATATTTTAACTTTTGAGTGGTGTTTTGGAAAAACATTCTAGCAAAATTATTATTGTTTTTAGTAGTGAGTGTGTTTTGGCCCACAGACAGATCCTCAAATAATTTTGCTTTGTGGTGTTTTTTAGCATGTGATTTCATGTTATTGTTCTGGTTATCGTTTCTGGGGTTGTTTTGGGGGTTGTTTTGGTTATTGTGGTGCTTGTTAACACTATACTTTTTGTCCTTTTTTTTTATCTTGCCTAATTTTCCAAATACCACATAATCAAATACTCAACGACATTTAAGCCCAAAGTTGCGTGTTTGAATGAATCTATATGTGCGTATAAATCCAGATATGTGGATCATGGCGCATATTGTTGCAATAATGCCAAACAGTGCAAGATTCCACACATAGGGCCATATCACATAAGGAATAAAGTAAATTATACAAAACTCAATTGATAATGTTATCAATATAATAAGAGTTGATATAGTATATTTTGAAAAATGTTCATCTCTAAATAACTGGCATCTTAAAATATATCTCTGAGTGTATCGTATGATATATTTATTTACATAACGTAGTATAGGTGATTTTTCATGCATTGATATATGATGTCCACCACGTATAACAGTATATGATACATCCAATACACTTGTAGCAAACCAAAGTATCACCATTATAAAATACCACATATCATACAATGTATGATCAACATTTTGCTCAACAATATTGAGATACCAACTTATCAAAGCAATCGTCAAAAAAATTACAACGAGGACATCTTTATCATAATAATAAGAAGAAGAAAAAAGGGTGATGTTGGGCATTAGTATCTAATCCCAATTATTATCAACATGATGAAACCAATCACAGCTACTACTATCATAACATAACCTAGTGCTTCTAGTACTGCATCTCTGATCTCACTTGGCTCATCACAGTCAGGAGTGATTCCTGCAGTCTGATTGTTGAGATCTTCTTCAGTGCACAAATTACTAAGATCAACACCAGTTGTTTCTGAGATGATCATAGGAGCTAATGTTCCCAATATTATCAATATTGCAACGCCCATTATTCCACTTCTCAGTTTCTTCATATCTTCTGGTCCTTTTTCTGAAAGTGCCATAGTAACACACAAAACAATATAATAAAAGGTAATTTTTTTAGTTGTAAAATAGATGTGAATTTAAATAATTCATAATGATTTGTTTAGAAATACATTGTTAGCATGTTATGCAAACATTTGGTCTAGAGCGTATTTCTCATAATTGCAGGGTAGCAGATAAAATTGATAAATTACATTTTCTCAGATAGACACGAGCAGATTATACAACAAATCAACTAGACCAAAAATATTTTTGCGTTAATTGTGTATAATCAAACCTACCCCAAATAAAGGTACAGTGTTTGATAGTGTGTTGCATAACTCGATGCGCATCCTGTAGGACGACACCGTTGCAATATGATTCAGCAGGCTTGCAGGTATTCTTGTCCAGTTTACAGAGCATTTGAGTGGCTTTGAATCGTGTAACGTAGGTTGCGCAGCTCAGACCACATGGCCACGACCCCAGAGGAGTATAAATTTACGAATTATGCAACATGCTAGTGTTTGATGCAGAGTTAGATCGGTATTTTTTAAAGTACCACAAAGTTAAAGGTGAAAATTTGTCTTTTTTGGGAAGAATAGGATCATGTACGTCTAAATTTTGAATTTTTAGTTGGTGGTTTGTGACTTTCTTTTTGATACTTGACGCGTAGTACGTTTTGAGTCAGTGTTTTCTTTTATCATAGTAGACTGTGTTTTTAGTACATCAAGCAAGTCAGATTGCACACCAAGCATACTATTTGTCAAGGCCTCAAGTTCTTGTATATACACATCATAATGATGGGTCATCTTTGAGAGTATCGAATCTCTTGCAGACAAATATTCGTTCATACGCAACATATTGGTAGAATCAACTATTTGTGTCACTGGGGATGGTGGTGGGCCAAGTTTGTCTAGTTGCATTCTCAAATCCGATATAATATCCCGAAGATCACTCATATGCATGCTTTCGAGTCGAGATTCTAAATCATGTGTCAATGTAATAACAAGACATTGCTTGAATTAAAGATTTGCCACACATGTAGTTCTCTAGAAAACGCGACTGATGGGACTGTAGTTGGTTTTTGAAGAATCTGGGAAAAGTCACTCTTGACTAGGATCTTATCACCATCTATGAGAAATTAAGGCCTCTTTGAGTATTCCAATCTTTGCAAGAATTGGTTTTGGGATGTATGAGAAGCTAGAACCCATCACCGGCACGTATACGTATTGCACATAAGGTTACATCAAAGATAGAGAACACGTGTACGCATATCGATCGGTGTCATGCTAAACTGTGTCAGTGCAACTGTAAATTTAGTTGATAGTCGAATTATACACTCGCCAATTGAAGAGACACTTGTAATCGATGAAGATGACTTGCGTATATGTCAGATGCCTATTGAGCCTGCAGGCAGTTGGAGAGTGGGTAGGGGTGCAGACATTTTAGATGATGAATATGATACAGATGACCAATACTAGAGAGAACACGTATGCCCAAAGCGAGGCACTACTACTACTACTACTACTACTACTACTACTAATGCAAACTCATTACAGTACAGCATGGACCATCTATCACACAACCACAAAACGTGTACATTATGGAAGTGTCCTCTACATGCAGCCATACAGTAAAAATGACGAGTCAGCGCACAAAGTCAAAAAAGACAACATACAGATACTAGATGCCAATACAAACAAAACAGAGCATTACAAGGCCGTAGAACACAAGTACACAACTGAGATACAGGCATTTCTAGAGTGGAGCACAAACGGATCATGTTCGTGACCGATATCAAGGATACAACTGGCACAACTTTATTTTCAACGATGTACAGTGTACATATCACGCAAAATAGAGAGGATACTGCAATAAACAATGAGTTTGATTCTTCAGAATACATCATACACATAATTCTCAGTGAGATATTTGCAGATGTCAAAGCAAGCGCAGAAATATTCATCATATGTGCCGGGGGCCCAATGCAGAGTGCATGTGACCTAAACATCATAAGAGAAAAATGGGTGGATCAAAGCCGTACAACAAAAACAGACCAACTCTTGGCAAAATATAAAGACATTAAACATGATAGAGGACGCGGCTTTTGCCACTGCAATGAAAAATGCAAGAGATTATGTATTTACAGGCATCAAATACTAGTCCGGAACCCACTACATAACAATGGCACAGAGCATAATGTACGCAATGTCTTCGTGTCCAAAAGCAAAAGAAAAGGACCATTTCCAAACTGGACTGCCGCACACATCTTTGGCAGACTGCAGACATTCTTTAGAACTTGTAGAAAAAACAGAACATCTGCACACAATGCGATCATCAAAATTTCTGCAGATAACTTGAAACATCTTCACATCTGAAATACCTCCACCAATAATGGCAAACACCAAGCAATCTACTGAAGACAGTATACGTCCGTAACTATCAAAGTATGATTGCAAGGAATTCTACGTTTTCATGAGGGCTCTACGTTGCCGCATGACATGTTACAATACGACCAAATAACAAAAATTTGCCCATCTATATGGCCAACTCACATGATCATCTAGTCTCAACACCTAAAGTTTTACATTATATCAATTGTTAAAATTTACATGACTCATAATTTGGATTATCATACACATCATATTACATCTAGATATAATCAATTCTGGATTATCCTCTGTGATAACATTAATTGACCCGTGCTGGCGTGCCTGCTTATGATCATCAATAATTAGACCTGAACGCTTCTTAACTAGTAAACTAGTATAATAGGTATCTATATATAAGAACTATGTATAAGCAATAGTATGGCAACAACCACTGATGAATGTAATCAAATCGTAGATGCAAAAGTCAGTCAATTAACGAGCCAAATAGATATAGAGTTTGATAATCTAAATAGGAAAATAGACAATAACCATTTTGCACTCAAAACTGACATAATCAGTGTAAAGACAATACTAGGTGATAAAATCGATGAAGTCGACAAAAAACTTGGTGATAAAATCGATGAAGTCGACAAAAAACTTGGTGATAAAATCGATGAAGTCGACAAAAAACTTGGTGATAAAATCGATGAAGTCGACAAAAAACTTGGTGATAAAATCGATGAAGTCATGGACATTCTACGAGGCTTACAAGGTAATAATTAAGTCAGATATTTTCTGACTGTATTCGTTTTTTCTTTCTACTAAAAGCATGACGTACACATCAATAGTTCGCAATGTGTTTTATATGATTTTATTTGAATAATCTACAATGTCGTTAAACGTTGATGATTATACTTGATCAGATCAAATAGAAAGTATAATATATGGGAATATTTTAGTACCTTTTATTGACTATGAAAAATTAGATACTAGAACATCAATATGAATTAGGACAAGTAAATTATAAAGTTTTACGAAAACGATTTGACGATCTCAGACTAGACATATCAACCAGATATAACAGCAAGTATTGCGTGGATGATTATCTTGGTACACTTGCCACCATGGCACTTGACAACATGTGTGTAAATGCAGCAACACACAAAAGAAAACGCAATGAGGTTAACTATTTTAGAAAAAGCGAGCGCATAAACATACCATCTGAAAATACTATGCTCAAATGCCTAAAAAGTGCAGATCTAGAGAAAGTAAAACAATGGAGTGACGAGAACGTCAAAACAATGCTCAAGAATGCCAAAAAACACAACATACTCAAAAAAGGCAAGCACTATTGCAATTGATATGACCGGATGGGAATATTATGGCAAGGCACTCAAACCTGAGATGCTAAAAACAAAGCCCAAAAATGGTACTGCGAGATTTCATTCATTTATGACAGCACAAATGGTAAATCAAGCCAAGGTAACATACCTTTGTTTGCACATCGTGTGACCAATAAGGATAAAATGGTCACAGTCATGTGTAAAATCATCGAAAAATTAATTCGAGAGGATGCACGTCCGGAACTTGGCCTCTTTGATCGGGGTTTTTACAATGTTGCATGTATAGATGAACTTTTGCGCTTGCGCCTGTCTTTCATAATGCCGGCAATTAAAAATGAGCGCATATAAAAATACATTTTAAAAGTTCACAGCAAAAAGAGAAAAACTGCATCAGTCATTGAGATGCATGATAAAAACAAAAAAGTAGCAAGTTTACATTACTTGTCATCAAAAAAAATAATGCCAAAGAAACTGATAAAACAGTCGATCAGTATGTAGCATTTGCCACAAATATGAAAATCACTAGCAAAAGCAAACTCATCAAAACCATCCGAGACCTGTGCAAGCGCTAGATAATAAAGACTGGATATATGGTGATAAAAAACACCACTCCAAAGACAACTAGCAACGCCTTGCAGCTTTGATTACTGTTGATATTTTTTGGAATGTTATTATATGGTTTATGAGTAATGGCAAGGTACGAAAATTACTACGGACTTGTAGATGAAAAATTATTCACAATGGATGCGTTTGTAGATTCAATTGCCGAATCAATCAGAAGACTGCTTCGGTGGGAATTAGAGCACGATGATTCCTTGTCATTGTAAATCTGCCGCAATGCATAATCAAAAATAAGATCATTAAAAATTGAGCACATTGTAAACTACGGACATGTGAAATACATCCACCAATAATGGCAAACACCAAGCAATCTACTGAAGACAGTATACGTCCGTAACTGTCAAAGTATGATTGCAAAGAATTCTACGTTTTCATGAGGGCTCTACGTTGCCGCATGACATGTCACAATACGACCAAATAACAAAAATTTGCCCATCTATATGGCCAACTTACCTGTGCATCATCTAGTCTCAACACCTAAAGTTTGACATCATATCAATTGCTAAAATTTACATGACTCATAATTTGGATTATCATACACATCATATTACATCTAGATATAATCAATTCTGGATTATCCTCTGTGATAACATTAATTGACCCGTGCAGGCGTGCCTATTTATGATCATTAATAATTAGACCTGAACGGTTACGCTGCATTGATAAGTAAAATTATAATACACATAGGATTATTTTACCCATGGCAAGAACACCGAGCAACTTGACAAAGGTGTCGGGGTCCAAGCCCGAAACCACGTCAGTCAGAACGACCACACCAGTCCACATAGCGTCCAAACTAGGAGTGGATGTGGATGATACACTAGAGTGGGACATAGACAAGATAGATGGTAGGTGGATCGCCGTGTTCAGTAATGGAGAATCTATGTAATGACAGATTCAGTTAAAACTGACACTTTTCCACACAAATCAACTATGCTCCAGTACGTGCAGGTGCCAAAGGTGCCACCGATCAAGATACAAGGGATCAAAAGAAAACTCGTGCCCTTTATAATGAACAACATCAACTGGACGGACAAAGGCAGGTGGATCGAGCCGTTTTTGGGTTCGGGGATCGTCATGTTCAACGCATCCCCACAGACGGCCGCGGCCTCCGACCACAACCCGCACATCATAGAGATGTACACAGGAATACAAAACGGACAGATAACCCCCGCCTCCGTCAGGGACTTTCTGGTCAGGGAGGGCGGCAGGCTGAGCGAATACGGCGAGCAGTACTATTACGAGGTCCGGGACAGATTCAACTCAGTCCAAGACCCGCTTGATTTTCTCTTTCTGAACAGGTCGTGCTTCAACGGATTGATACGGTTCAACTCAAAGGGAAGGTTCAACACCCCGTTCTGCCGTAAGCCCAACAGATTCAGCAAAGCATACGTCACCAAGATAGTCAACCAGGTCAGGTGGCTGGACGACCTGCTTGCAAACGGCGGCAAACAATGGACTTTTGAGGCGCTGGACTGGAAGGACGCCCTGACGGATATAAAAGACGACGATTTTCTGTATCTTGATCCCCCGTACGCAGGACGGCACACAAACTACTACGACGTGTGGGATGAGTCCGACCTGAGCGACCTTGCAAATTTTCTGAAATCCGGCAATGTAAAGTTCGCCCTTTCAATATGGTATGAGAACAAGTACAGGCGTAACGACGACGTTGAAAAGTATTTTTCAGGATTTACCATAAGAAAGCACGAGCACTTTTATCATCTCGGCTCCACTGAGAGCCTCAGAAACAGTATGACTGAAGCATTGATAATGCGGTTATAGTCCACGTCCGCGCCTCAGATGCTTCAACGAATAATCCCTCCAGAACGTCTCAAATTCCGCATTACTGGCAAACTCACTGTCCCGGTTCATCAACCTTTTCAGTGAATTGATTCCACCTGTGTTTGCCGTATCTCCCGAACCCGAAACCCTCCCCGCGAACTGCCACTTTTGGCCCACGCACACGGCCTTGATGTCCACAATTTCCTCAGTGGGCCTGTCCGGGTACCATTCATAGATCACCGCAATCATCCTCATCATAACTGCCAATGTAATTAACAAAATTGACGAGTCAAGTAATAAAAAAATAATAATAAAATAAAAAAAAAATAAAAAGAAATGCACGTCTAGTTTAACTTAAAGTTAAAGATCGACATCCAAGACTTTATTATATCACGGTTTAAATTTGCAAAAGACTTTACATTGTCATTAAAGGTCTTTATGTTCTGCTGAGCCGCATCAATATTCATCAGTACGATCTGATTATTAATTGATGATGCTTTTGCCATGTCATCTGCAGTATCCTGTATTGCACGTACAGTAGTATCAGATACATTTGTAGGAATACCTGAATTTCGTGTAGTGTCTTTTTGGAACTCTAATACAGAATTTGTAACACTTTCAGATGCTTGCAGGTACTCTTGCTGTATGTTAGTTATTGCCTGATGATACTGTGGTACAGACTGTCTGACATTGTTGAAGAACTTTTCTGTATTTTGCTTGTATAGTGAAAATGCGTCTTTTGATTGTGACAATGTACTCTTTGGTTGGTTGTTTGAATTATTACCAGTTGTCATTTACTCTTTCACCTCCTTTTTCTTCCGATTTGGAATAGGCAGTACTATCACCTGTACAAGGTCACCCTCCCCAATACCAAGTGCATTGCGCTCAGCTTCAGGTATTGATATGCGTCCATTACTTCCAATGGTAGTTTTGTATGCGCCCCAATTTGCAACAAATGGTATCATAGTGTTTTGACCCATTCCGATCAAAGCATCCATGCCACGACTCTGCATAGAAGAGACATTCTCCATCAGTTTAGACTGGGCGTTTTGTGCATTTTCTGTAATGGTGCGCAGTGTTCCAAGTGGGTTAAAGGCGTCAGGTTTCTGATCACCTGTAGAGGCCATCAATGTGCCAAAGTTCTTTACAAACTCTGCTTGTGCCTGACCACTCTTTTGTATCCAATCCTGAAACATCCGTGTAGGATCATACTGGTTTCTATTACCACTCATAGGTTATAAAAGGAAACAGTTGTATATATACCAACCGAAAATTATAGACAAGGGGGTATACTTCAAGGCCAGCGCCATGAGGTATATACGAAGAGTGTGTAAAGGAGGCGTGTAAGCAGGCCGGCAAGCCGGTGGACACGTTTGGATACGGCTTCATGGGTGGCATCGGAGAGCTTCTAGAAAGGATCAAGAGGGCCCGCGAATCATGACGGCCGCCTCTGAGATGTGCGCCGCAGTTCACCGGGCGCTTGAATGCCTCCCGCTGACAAGGTGGTACCCGTTTGACATTGACGGCATGCCGGATGCCGGGGTGTACTTTTTCTACGAGGACGGTGAGTCGTGGGGACACGGCGACGGAGGAAAGAAGCCCAGGATAGTCAGAGTCAGAACGCACAGGAAAAACAACTTCCGCTCCAGAATGCGCGACCATTACATTCCGGATTCGAAAAGTATGAACCTTGACGCGCGCAAGTCGCCGCCCCATGACAGGAGCATATTTCGAAAAAATCTCGGTAGGGCCATACTGAACAAAGAGTGCAACCCCTACCTTGAAGTATTGAATATTGACTTTACCACCAGAGAGGCGCAGATGAAGAAATCACACCTCCGGAACGTGGAAGAAGATGCCAAGGGTCAAGGGAGAGGCTACCCAGCTTTTGAGGGAAAGATTCTCGCTCCGGTTCGTCATGCTGGATGGAGAGAAGAAGAGGAGGATGGACATCGAGTCTAAGATAATCGGGACGACGGGTGCCCCTGCTGCAAGAGCTCCGCAGGCTGACTAGGCCTGCACTCACCCGTGGACAAGATCATGGAGGGCTACATGTGGGTTACGCAGCACTTGGAATCAGACGGACTTGGCGCGGCCGACATGTCCGTGCTCTCCGAGGCCGTGAATAGGACGGCAGAGTGGATGAAGAGGTCGGCGTAGCGCGTCCCGAACGCGACTGTATTTGATGTTGTCGTCACCCCGAACATCGGCCGCTACTCGAGCTCAAGCCGCATCCCAAAGTCAGCACTTGCCAAGCTTGGGAATTTGGACCACATCCACTTTACCATATCAGTCGACAGCATCAGACACGGGCCGATTGAATGTGCGGCATCCTGCTGCATGGTCAAAACGGGCTGAAAAACCTGCCAACTGCGTCTGCAACAGCACCCGCCTCTCAAACTCTTAAATTGTAGGCAGACATAAGAGACACATGAACCATGCAAAGAACAGTATAGACGCCCCAGATCAGCCTAGCAAGGCCTTGGATGATTCGAGGGCGCTGACAGGTAGCCAAGACGCGCCTATCATCGACGATCCCCGTATCACCCAGTCCAAGGGACGTTCCAACGCTAGCTAGGCGATTTGAACCCAAACTTTTCTTCCAAATGGGTCATCATGAGCGGAATTTCATCCAGTAACCGCCTTTCGTATTTGTCTAAGAGTACATAATATTGCATCGTGGCTCTCGAAATCTTTCCATCTCTGCCCCTATTTTCTATGGTCAGCCTCAGATAATGATTGTGGTTTTTAATCATGTTGAATATGTCTCGTGTCTTCTGGTGTAACTCAGAATCGAGAAATTTTATTCCGCCCGAAAAGAAGGCTGTCGTATATGTCGTGGTTAAGAAATCTGTTTGTAAATGTAAGGGTTTTGCCGTTGAATTCCACATCAAACAGCTTTTGGGAATGTGTCGCCTTTTATGGCGGACAAAGTATCGAATAGTTCTCCGTACAGATTTTTTGACGTGCGCTCCCTTTCTAGCACTTTTGTCATCTTCCTTTCCTTTTCCATGGTTTCGGCCATCATCTTCCTTTCCCGTTCCCTTTTCCATCTCCCTCTCATTTTCCCTTTTATTTTGTTTTACAAAATAGGCAATGGGTACGCCAACCAGTGAGAGAATGGTCACTATGGACGCCCACTTGCCCAGGATCTCACCTTGCCACATGTACGGCCAAAAGAAAACCGAGACAAGTACAACGAAAGACACCACAATGATCGCGCATATCCATCGATTCGCGCTGTTGTGGTTTTTCACAATTTGGTATGCAGGTGATACCATTTTACGGTTGTAAATAGATCCGAAATATGTATGAACAAAAGCAAACTCGAGTCTAGTTATGTGTAATAATTAAAACAGTGATCTGAGAGTTTTTAATTTTTTATGTCCATTTATTGCCCTTGATTCATCAATATTTGTCAGTAGAATTTTTGATTCTTTATTTGAAACATTATATGCATCATAGAGAGAGCCCCGACACCACATTTTTTGACATTTTACTTTTCAAAGAATATGATAAATCCGAATTGCTGAGAATTCATATGTAAAGATGTCTGTTAAAAATTATCGCATGTAATTTTTTTCGTTGTGTCAGAATTTATGAACGCCGCTATACAAAATGTCAATGTATGGTCCCAATTATACTTGATGATTTAATCTATACATATAAATGATGAAATTTTTCTGATGGTATACAAGTCATGATGAGATGAAATCAACCACACGTTTGACAAAGATTTCAGGTTTTTGGTAATATGGGGCATGACCACATCCATCCATACTAAAGAGAGTGCTATTTCGGATAGCAGAAGTAAAGTATCCGGCATATCGTATTGGAATTACGGGATCGTCAGAACCCCATACCAACAACGTAGGATGATCAATGGAGTGTAGTATAGAGTCTGTTAAATATGAATTTTTAAGATTTAATGTTGTTGATAAAAATGACATTTTTGCATTCGGTAATTTCATGCGTTTGATAAAACTATTAATTGTATATTCATCAGGTTTTTCATCTGATCCATCCATCGCCTGAAATGCAATAGATGTAGTTTGAACAGTCGGATACATGGCAGCCATCACATATGAATCAAGTGCAGGTGTGGATGATTTCATAACACCTGCAGGTGAGGCAAGTATTAGTTTGGATATGGTTGCAGGGTGGGAAAAAGTATACTCTGTAGCAATCTGTCCACCAAGTGATGCACCTACAAGAAATATGCGTTGATGACATATGGTACGTATAAATTGTTCTAAAAATGTGGTAAAGAGTTCAATGGTGTAATCAACGGATGGTTTGTCACTATACCCAAATCCGATCAAGTCAGGTATAACAACTCGAAAGTGTTTTTCAAATAGTGGTCCTGCTTTTGACCACCGCTCAGCTGACCCACCAAGTCCATGAAGTAGTACAATTGTACCATTTTTAGGGTCACCGCCCTCTAGGTAACGTATACGATTCCCATTCATGTGTATAAAGTGCGTCTCCATCTTTTGAGCATTGACATATAGTATTGATAAGTTTTATGAGCATGTCAAGTGGTAGATGGTTAGTGTGATTGTTAGATATGTTTGATCACATCATATTTTGCTACAGTTGCTCAACTCTCACAACAATTGTAAAAAGAATTTTGTAATGTGTGGTTGATTCATTTTGTGCCTAATCTTAATGAATCATGTAATGCTCATTTTTTATAATTACCATACGCAGATATCACCCAACTATCAAACAATGCCAAGACGTTATGAATAATTTTACCACAATATCATTATAATGTCACCGCCGCACCATTATCATTAAACCGATTGTCACACTCAAGCATCGTCGTATCTTTTCATCTTTTTGATTATATTGCAAAAAAAAAATAGAGTGAAATAGTCACACATTATACGCATTACATTATTTTATGCTTGTCAAAATACTTTTGATGGTACTCTTCTGCACGATAAAAGTTTTCAGCAGGTATTATGCCAGTTACTATTGGTCTATCTCCATATCTTCTAGACTGTGCAATTGTATTCTTTGATTTTTCAGCTGCATCTTTTTGTTCTTGTGTGTGGTAAAACACAGCAGATCTGTACTGGGTACCAACATCAGGACCTTGTCTATTCAAAGTAGTTGGATCATGATTGTTCCAAAATATATTTAAAAGATCATCATATGATACAACCTGAGGATCATACTCTACCTCCACTGCTTCAGCATGTCCCGTTTTATCAGTACAGACATCCTCATATGTTGGGTTTTGAGTATTCCCCCCAGTGTATCCAACTGCAGTAGATTTCACACCAGTAGTATTTGCAAAGATATGCTCAACGTGCCAAAAGCAACCCGCACCAAATGTGGCTTTTTCCATGTTTGGTGTATTTATAGCACCATTAAAAATATAACCATAAGAGCCAAGTGATACTTTACGTTAATTGCAGATAGTCAAAAAATATAGACTTTCTGTAGGGAGATGAATGTGAATTGAGGATATATGTATATTCAATTCTAAAATTGGTCAGTTTCAAGTAGAAAAATACACAAGAGTTAGAACGCAGTGATGCAGGATTAAATGTATACGACATGATACCTCATTAATTGATAAAAATAAGATCAAAGTGTGTACAAAAATATTACTAATTGTAAATTTAAACCCGCATCAGATATGCACACAAGATATTATTTGTACCAAAAAATTTACCATACTAGTAAGTTCAACTCTATACAGACATCAGACATTGCAGTGAATCTGTGCCTAATTTGAGAATGGGTTGTACGCAGATATACCTGTATACCTATCTAGAAGAGGATGATGGTAAAATGCTTGTAAAACAATAACCAGTCATTATCTCCAATCATATACAAGGATTAGATTTATGTTAAATTATATCTAACACGTAATGTCTCAAGTAGGCTCAAAAACTCACAATTAATGCAAAAGACCCCTATTGTGTTCTAATCTATTTGCATGTACATCTTCTGGCTTTGATGATGGTGGGATATGAACATTCTTAAAATAGTCAATTTTTGGCCCATATTTTTCTATAATTTCATCTTGTAGCTGTTCTATTTTTTCCATCATATTATATTCTTTGTTTATGCTTGAAGTACATTTCTTTAATGCACGGATAAGTTGTTTTCTTATATTTATATGATCTTGTATATATAGTTCTTCATCTTTTTTGTATAGTTCTTCATATTTTTTATCTTTTTTTTCTAGTTCTACATATTTTTTGCGTAGTTCTTCATTTTTTTTGTGTAGTTCTGCACGTTTTTTGCATAGTTCATCATATATACTCAGTTCTTGTCTAAATTGCTGAAGTAGATTTATAAATTCCATTTTTAATTCGATATATTCATCATCTACTTTATCGAGTCTTTTTTGTTTCATAATGTGGGTAAAATATTTGATTATAAAAATATATTTATTATTTTAAATGTAACCGTTCAATTTATTCTCAAGTTTAGACACAGATTCATAGCCTAACTTTGTGCAGATGTAAGGCTGAACGGTTACTATGACGTGCGCTAAATTTGACTAGAAGTTATTTTTAAATAAATGTATAAATCAGAGTGTGTAGTTAACACCACGAATCATTGACAATCAACAAGACTATTGATACGTCAGAGTACGTGTTGCTTTTTTGTACCTGTATATGGCAAGTCCACAAAATCCAAATATTATTGCCAACCCCATGTATGCCAAATACTGACTATACACGATCAATACAGCAGACACGCCTGCTCCAAACACACTAGGGAGCAAAGACAATACGTACAACCACCACCCACAACACCCTAAAGGAACCAAAGAAAAGAATGAAAAAAACGACGTCATAGCAGTAATGCCAGGAGTAGTAGAGTTTGCAGTACGTTTCTCAGATGCAATCTTGGTGTTATTGTGCACCATACATACAAGTGATTTACTCTTCTCAGATATGTACACTTGCAATCCAACACCAAACCCCATTCCAACAATTACAATATAGTTCATCTCAAAGGCAGCACGTACAGCAACACTTGCCGAAAGGGCAGGCGTAGTTATAATTACAATTATTAAATATATGATTATAGTTATGATGCCAAATAAAATAGAGCGTACCAGGGGCTTTTTGGCATTAAAGGTAAGCATTACAAACATCACCAAGACATTACCACATCTAACATAACACAAATGTAATTATCAATACCATGTTTAAAGTTGTCAGAAATCATTACAAACACCATCACATTTTATTATCCATATTTTATCATTCAAATATTACACGACCAATCATCATGGTGGCACATACACCAATGTGTCAGGATAAAACGCCACCCATTCAAACCAAAACCCAGGATTTAGTGCGATACGTTGCAGTTGCTGTCCTTTCATTGCACCAGATACAGCAACACCATCATAATTCCACTCAGAGTTTGTACTAGTATCTGTAAAAAATCCAGGTTTGTCAGATCTTGTAAACTCTAGTGTGGTATTATCATATGTCATCCTCTCAAATCCGCGTGTGTTGTCATCAGAAAAAGATACCAGTAATATTGGATAAGTGTCATTATTGTTACTATTATTATTATTATTATTAGTAACAACAACATCATCATTAATTAATCCAAACAATTCCACATCAGATTGTAAATACGCCTTGTGTACATTGTTATGTTTCAACCCCATTATGACCTCTTTTGGATGCATAACATTGTCAGTATTTTCTACTGGAAATATTATGCTCAAATCAGTATAGTAATTCCCATATGGATCAACATTATATGCACGTATATGTCCAGTATCTGTTGTAAGTATTTTGGTATCTGGATATAGTAGTTTCCAGTCACCCCAGCGGATAAGATCAAACGGTACAAGTTCGAGTTGTCTGCCGGCAAGTTCTCCCTTTATGGCACTACCTAATGCCTGACTCCAATAGGTGTTGGTCAGTCGATCATACATAACCAAATTACTATTGTATAGTTTACCTGATGTGCCAAATTCTACTGTCGTCCCATCTAAAACACGACTAAACACTTGACTGGTATAACATAATGGACAATACGTGACGGCTACAGGGGCGCCACCTACCACATCATTTACTATTTCATGCCAGACCAATATGGATAATGGATATGCACGAGAGTCATCACCCACACGCAGCCCCAACACTACATCAGAGTCAGATATGCCATGAGAGTCATATGCAGTAGTGAATTTTGGATCATCAATTGATGGAATTCCATCAGGAGGTGGTCCACCCCCAATGATGCGATTTAATGGTACGGTGTGCTTTATTCCATCAGATATCATTATGTTCTCAGATATTGCCACATTATTAGATAATATTACATCATTAGAATTTATGCTCATGTTAGAATCTGATAGGACAGAGTCATCAATAATGTCAAGATTGGACTCTGTGATAATAGGGTCTAGCGTACCATAATATGCTAAAAGTACAATTACAATTGCTGTAGAACCTATAACACCTGTCAAAATTTTTGAGTTCAAATTCAAAAAAAGTTGCCATTATAAAATATTAAAGATTTATTCCAATTCGTGTTTTTGTGTTGTTTGTCATGGGGTGTGATAGTGATGTTCATGCAAATAAATCATGTTGATGTTTTGAATAATTCTACGACCTTTTTTGCCAACTTTTCAATATTTGCAGTAGGTTCAGCAGATATTAAAAGTAGCACACGTGTTATCGGAAATGGAAAACTGATCAACACTGCCTTGTCACGTCTAGCTGCAAGATAGTTTATTGGCCCCAGACTATCATCATACTCTTTTCGAATAGATGCCTTTGAGACAAACTCCAAAAATGCCTGTAGACGTGTCTCATCGTTTTCATGAGGTGTGATTCCTTTTTTGAACCCACCTGCAATTAGATTGCCATTGGTATCAATTATACCTGCAAATCGAATCTCATCATGTACAAGTAGTTGATCGCACTTTAAAGAGTACAAGTTAAGGGTAGGATCCACACTAGTCACACATATCTTATCATACATCTACGATAAAAACTTAAAGTATATGGTAGCGTGTTGCATAATTCATAAATTTATACTCCTCTGGGGTCGTGTCCATGGGATGAGCCGCGCAACCTACATTACACGATTCAAAGCCACTCAAATGCTCTATAAACTGGACAGAAATACCTGCAAGCCTGCCGAGTCATATTGCAACGGTGTCGTCTTACAAGATGCGCATCGAATTATGCAACACGCCACACACTTTTTTTTGCATTATATCACAATTTCAGTGATTTATGATATAGTAATGTGTGTCCATACCTAGCCCACATGGTATAGAGAGTGGTGGAGAGGGGAGTGGACACGTTACCGCATTGCAGATTTGGATCGCAGAGATGCTGCAAATGATGACAACACTACACCACCCACACCTCACAAGACAATGAGTTGACATGTTACTCTCAAACAGGGTTTCTAGTACAAAAAAGGACACAATGGTATTCACAAGACAATAAGTTGACTTTTTACTCTCAAACAGAGCATCGTATAATGGCATAGTCAATTATACCCGAATCAGATGCTTTTTTCATCTTTCTCATAGATTTTATGATAACAGATTTCATATACAAAGGATATTGCATCTCTGTGATTAAACGGTTTATCTGTGTCTGGTTGTTTGTATAATAGTTAGCAAGTGGTCCATACACATTCTTGCCAATAAGTTTCTCATTACATATCTTAAACCCACTATTTTGAATTGCTTTGTGTATGTGTTTTAATGTATAATGTTCAGAGGCCCAAGTAAAGTTCAATATTCCAAGTCGTGTAAATGCCAAAAAGTCTTTGAGAATTATTGGAATGGCAATTATCAGCACACCATTGTCAGTCAGAACTCTTTTTGATTCTACAATAAAGTTCTCAAATGGGTTAAAGTGTTGTGCAGATTCTAGTGCAACAACATAGTCAACACAATCAGATGCAAAAGGTAACATGGTAGCAGTTGCATTTGTCACATTACTGTTGTTGTTATTGTTGCGGTTGTAGTTGTTATTACTATTACTATTATTATTGCTAGTACTGTTATTATTGCTAGTACTGTTATTATTACTAGTGCTGTTATTATTGCTAGTGCTGTTATTATTGCCAGTACTATTACTGCCACTATTGTTGTTGTTATTATTATTATTATTATGACAGGTGTTACAATGTATATCAAATAAATGATCAATGTCATTATAATTACGTGTAGATTTAATATTTTTTGTATAAATGTTGGATTTTACTGCATAGTATAGTTGCTTGTAACTAATATTTACACAATGAATATCCATATTTGGATAAAGTGATTTCCAATACATTGCAGGTGAGCAGAATCCACTTCCAACATCCAATACAGTATATTTAGAATTAGAGAAATCTGCAATATTTGCAATTATACGACACATGTTCTTTTGTGCAAGTGCAGGGGTATCATGAGAGTCATCCCAATATCCAAAATTAAGCATCGTATCATTTGTGATATTACACATAAGAGGTGAAAATGTTTCATACATTGTTGTAATATCTTTTGGATTTTTACGCAATGACCACATTATAAAATCAGAGACACTCAACATAATGGGTAAAAAAGATATGCAGATATTAAATATTCAGGCATCATCATATGATAAGTGGTACGATGTATATAATGGTGGAACTAGCATCATTGAGATCTTTGGATTATACATACGGATATGATTATTAAAGATCCGATATTTTGATTGATATTCATCTCAAAGTTGAGCACATATTATGAATACAAAATATTAGAAAACTATCGGATCTTTAATGAAACTATTATGCAATACAAAATACACACATGTATTCGGTCACATATCTATTTGTATATCAAATATCATACATGCGCTACATTTGACTAGAATTATTTACAAATGAGTGTATAAATTATAAAGTTTGGTTCACACTAACTGACATGTGTATAGACTATATGTCATTTTATTGGATCCTTTGATTGGAAAATATACCATTTAATTTTTTGTGTAACAAAATAAAATGATCGTATCAATTTTAAAAATTAAAAAAAGATGAGAATTTGCCAAGTCGTGCAATATATGGTGGTTGGTGGCTGAGCATTTGCGATACTAGTATTAGTATATCGCGCATGATCTCTATGTAAGTGGCTGGCCGATGTGTTGGTCTATTAGTAGAGGCTGGCTCATCACTCGCAAAAAGCTTGTGATCTACACCACCTCCCTATCAACGCAGTCTTCTTCTGCCGACCTATATCATATGAAAGAATAATTTGTCTCGGGATAGGATTCGTGCTTAGATGCATTCAGCACTTAGCCTAAACGGCTTAGCTGCCCGGCCTGCCTTGTCAGACAACCGGTAGACCAGTGGCCACGCTGCTCTGTTCCTCTCGTACTAGGAGCAACTTCCCCTCAATTATTCACGCTTCCATCAGGCAGAGACCGACCTGTCTCACGACGGTCTAAACCCAGCTCATGTTCCCTTTTAATAGGCGAGCAGCCTCACCCTTGGCCCCTGCTGCAGGACCAGGATAGGAAAAGCCGACATCGAGGTACCAAACCGCGGGGTCGATAGGAGCTCTCGCCCGCGACGAGCCTGTTATCCCTGGGGTAATTTTTCTGTCACCTCCGGGCCCCAATAGTGGGCACACGAAGGATCGCTAAGCCAGACTTTCGTCTATGAATTCCGTGCGTTTGGAAATCCATTCAGTCGAGTTTTTGGCTTTGCCCTCTTCAACGGATTTCTGCCCCGTTTGAACTCAACTTTGGGCCCCTTTGATATCTTTTCAAAGGGGTGCCGCCCCAGCCGAACTGCCCACCTGCACATGTCTCCAGTCTTCACTGGATAAGTGGTACTGCAAAAAGAGTCTGGTGTTACATCGTTGCTTCACCGACGTCCCAGAGAACGTCGGGCATAGCTCCCAGATACCCTGTGCAATTCCTACTATACCACAAGCACAAGCTGCAGTAAAACTCCACGGGGTCTTCTCTCCCCGATGGAAGATGATGGACTGTTCGTCCACCTTATGTGGCTTCACCGGGTTGTAGGCGGGGACAGTGGGGCTCTCGTTGTTCCATTCATGCGCGTCGGAACTTACCCGACAAGGCATTTGGCTACCTTAAGAGAGTCAGAGTTACTCCCGGCGTTAACCGGCCCTTAGCTCGGTTGTACCCAAGTTTTAGGTACCGGCACCGGCCAGGATTCAGCGACTATACAAATCCTTTCGGACTAGCAGTCGCCTGTGTTTTTATTAAACAGTCGAAACCCCCTTGTCACTGCGACCTGCAACTCCCGCTCTTCACGAGAATCGCAGGCATCCCTTGTACCTAAGCTACAGGACTAATTTGCCGAATTCCCTCGCCATACGGTATACCCGTAGCACCTTAGCTTTCTAAGCCAGCGCACCTGTGTCGGTTCTCGGTACGAACATGCATATTGCTAACTGCACAATCTTTCATGGTCTCCTGGAATCAAGGAAACTCCGCCAACGCGGAGCCATTCCTGCCTCGGATTGGTTCTCGTCATTACGACACTCCCCAATCCTCAAACAGTTAGATACAACGACGGTTGTACAACCCCTATCCGGAAGCAAATCATACAGCTAAACGCTCCATGCATGGTACTAGAATATTAACTAGTTTCCCATTTGATCTACTCTGTTGAGGTAGATCTTAGGATCGACTAACTCCAGGCTGATAACGCATTGCCTGGAAACCCTTACGCTTTCGGTGGCATGGATTCTCACCATACTATGCTGTTACTGCCGCCAGGATCTGCAATAGAAATCGGTCCACAGGACGTCACCGCCCTGCTTCGGCCCAATCCCTACGCCAACCTACCACGGACCGCCCAGTCAGGCGGTCGTCCAAAGTATCGGTATTCTACTTTAGCCCCGTCCGTTTTTGAGGCATTTCCCCTCGGCAGGTAAGTTGTTACACACTTTTTAAAGGATAGCTGCTTCTGAGCTTACCTCCCTGCTGTCTTGGCGAAAACACGCTCTTTTGCTTGACACTTAGCAGAAATTTTGGGACCTTAACTTTGGTCTGGGTTAAACCCCTCTCGGTCATGAGCCTTACGCCACATGAACCCGTGTCCCTGCTTCTACGGCGTATATCCGTTCGGAGTTTGAATGGGCGGTGAGGGATCTCTCCCCCGCGCCGCCCTATCAGTGCTCTACCGGAAATACTACCTCTGCAGAGCACGCCCTGCGAGACGCTTCGGTTGGAACTAGCAAGCGCCAGTCTAGATTGGTTTTTGACCCCTATTCCCAAGTCACAACAACGATTTGCACATCAGCACGTCTTAAGACCTCCAGCGGGCTTTCGCCCGCCTTCATCTAGCTCAGGAATAGATCGACTGGCTTCTAGCCTAGCTGCCATGACTCTACGCACTTTCACACGCTTCTCCTCACATCAAAGATGCTGCGAGAACTCGGTTTCCCTTCGCCTACGCCTTTAAAGGCTTAAGCTTGCCATGACAGTTAGCTCCCTGGCCCGTGTTTCGAGACGGAACGCGTGACGCTGACGATTTGATAACGTGAGCTTTAGCTCTATTGCTAGAACCTCCATTCACATTGATCGCCTTTCACGCCACGCACGTCTGTAAGCAATAGGTTTCATGCACTTTTCACCCCCCTTCCGGGGTACTTTTCAGCTTTCCCTCACGGTACTAGTCCACTATCGGTCTTGAGAGATATTTAGCCTCGGATGCTACTTTCACCCACATTCACTGCCCACTACCAAGGACAGTTACTCTGGAATGGATAGTGCCTCTGTCAATTCGTTTACGGGGGTATCACCCTCTCTACCAGAACGTTCCAGATCACTTCAACTTTGACTCGGGTTCACATATCTCCACACCAAACACCACATCTCCCGAAGGATTCAGTTTGGGCTATTTCCTTTTCGATCGCCTCTACTTGGGAAATCTCTATTGATTTCTTTTCCACGTGGTACTAAGATGCTTCAATTCCCACGGTTCGACTTCCAACTTACGCTGGAATGCTATTGCAAGATTCTCATTCGGAGATCCTGGGATCAACGACTGCGTGCGTCTACCCCAGGCTTATCGCAGCTTGCCACGTCCTTCATCTCTCCTCAAGCCTAGCAATCCACCTATTGCCGTCTTTACACCGGCATATTCAGCCACATATTACACGACCATGCACGACATCACAGCAAGTATCTTTTTTGGGATCGGTTCGATACCCGCTCAGTCCTTGATACGTCACCTTGATGACGTACTGCAGAAGATCATGTACAAAATAACAACACATCAAACCTAACAAAATCTAAGGAGGTGATCCGACCGCAGGTTCCCCTACGGTCACCTTGTTACGACTTTTCCCTTGTCACGAACCTCAAGTTCGATAACGCCAATCAGACGTCACCTCGCTAAAAGATCACTTCAATGAAACGACGGGCGGTGTGTGCAAGGAGCAGGGACGTATTCACCGCGCGATAATGACACGCAGTTACTAGGGATTCCATATTCGTGAGGGCGAGTTGCAGCCCTCAGTCATAACTGTGGTAATGTTTGGGGATTGCCTCCTCCTTTCGGATTTGGAACCCATTGTCATTACCATTGCAGCCCGCGTGTGGCCCCAGAGTTTCGGGGCATACTGACCTGCCGTGGCCCTTTCCTTCCTCCGTATTAACTACGGCAGTCCCGCTAATTCGCCCCACTGCTCCGGAGAGCAGTGGTAGCAACTAGAAGCAAGGATCTCGCTCGTTACCTGACTTAACAGGACATCTCACGGCACGAGCTGGCGACGGCCATGCACCACCTCTCAGCTTGTCTGGTAAGGTCTTCAGCCCGACCTTCATTCTGCTGTCTCTCCGGGTAAGATTTCAGGCGTTGACTCCAATTGAACCGCAGGCTTCACCCCTTGTGGTGCTCCCCCGCCAATTCCTTTAAGTTTCATACTTGCGTACGTACTTCCCAGGCGGCAAACTTAACGGCTTCCCTGCAACACTGCATTGGCATAAAGCCAATGCATCATTGAGTTTGCATAGTTTACAGCTGGGACTACCCGGGTATCTAATCCGGTTTGCTCCCCCAGCTTTCATCCCTCACCGTCGGACGTGTTCTGGTAGACCGCCTTCGCCACAGGTGGTCATCAATAGATCAAAGGATTTTACCCCTTCCTACCAAGTACCGTCTACCTCTCCCACTCCCTAGCTTTGCAGTATTCCCGGCAGCCTGTACGTTGAGCGTACAGATTTAACCGAAAACTAACAGAGCCGGCTACGGATGCTTTAGGCCCAATAATCATCCTGACCACTTGAGGTGCTGGTTTTACCGCGGCGGCTGACACCAGAACTTGCCCACCCCTTATTCAACGGTGTTTTTAGGACCGTCAAAAGGTTCCTTTAGCAGAAACCACTCGGATTAACCTTGTCGTGCTTTCGCACATTGCAAAGTTTTCTCGCCTGCTGCGCCCCATAGGGCCTGGGTCCGTGTCTCAGTACCCATCTCCGGGCTACTCCTCTCAGAGCCCGTACCTGTAATAGTCTTGGTGGGCCATTACCTCACCAACAAACTGATAGGCCGCAGTCCCATCCTATGGCGATAAATCATTTGGAACACAAACCGTTCCAGGCATAGTGTTCTATCGGGCATTAGCCTCAGTTTCCCGAGATTATTCCCGTCCATAGGGTAGGTTGACTACGCGTTACTGAGCCGTCTGCCTTGCATTGCTGCAATGACTCGCATGGCTTAGTATCAATCCGATAGCAGTCAGGTCCGGCAGGATCAACCGGATTCTGATTTTATGATGATTATTTTTTTATACAAAAGTACGCATGTGTACAAATGTATGATTTTAGTTTGGAATTGATGGTTGTTATTGCACATAATCTTCACATCTCAGATATTGACCACTTGATCAAATCCTCATCTCTGTATGCGAGACTGGAGGCCTATGAATCATAACGTGGCATGTTGCCACACTTCATCACAGGCGCCGCCTATTGCGAATCGCATGTAAATATTTAATCATCATAAAAAGGATATAAACCATACGTGTGGCATAATATGATCTTACAAATAAGAGAAAAGATCCCAACGAAGACAAACAAAAAAAAATTTGTGTAAACCAAGCTCTATGATTTACATAATCATTTAAAATAACTCTTAGCTAAATACATTGTATGTACGATATATGATAGATAAACAGGAATGTGACCAAACACAGATTGTAATTTTATTATTGCGTTCAAAGAGCTTGGTTTACATAAAAATTTTAAGCACGCATTAACAGTGCCTTAGTTAACATCACTAGTTAGTTAAAGTAATTCACAAATCATATCTCAGAGCAAATGTGTTGTAGGATTGTGTGTGTGGTTAGATTTTAAAAGATTATATTAAAATTTTAATTTTAAGAATAATTGATGCAAAAATATTAGAGATGTTTTTTGAGTGTGTTTTAATATAACAGAATGTATTTTGATACAATTAATAAAGTAGATATATTAAAATGATGATATAATGTTAAAATAATTGAGCATTTGAAAATGACAAGGTATTGAAAATGACAAGGTATTGAAAATTACAGTATCATAAATACAAAAAAATAACAATCAAATGATAAATCATATCATCATATGTATTTGATCAAAGCCGCGAGGTTCTCTAACTTTAAATACGCATATGGGCAGTTCAAACTAATGACTCACACCGTAGAAATCTCAGATGTATGTTACAAGAGTATAGAACGACTAGCAAAATCAGAACTTAGGACAGTTCCTGAAGTTGTGGAAAAAGCGCTAAACAAAGCAGTGATACGCGCATTCGAGTAACGTTATATAGAGAGTAAACAATAGTTACGCATGCCAAAAAAACAGACATGCGATGAATGTGGTACAGAGTATGTACCTGATGGCATACATATATCACCTATCTGCCCTAGTTGTCGAAAGTAAATTGCATTATATCATTCAGTTAGACATCTATTATTAATAATAATAATAATAAAAATTATTATTTATAAAAATGTGGCATTATATTCACACAAGAGTGTTATCTACAATGATTCAGAGTGTTTTGCAAGTATTCACTCTATTAGAATAAAATTTCATCATCAATATAGTTAAAATTGTCAATCATATCAAACACGGCATGAACAACACAAAAGTGTATCAAAAAAAGACACCCACATCAGCAAAAATATTTACAGAGTCCAAAAAACTTCATATCAATGGTGTATCTCACAATATAAGATATTTCAAGCCATATCCATTTGTCACAAAATCAGCATCAAATAGTACATTGATAGATGTTGATCAAAACACATACACAGATTATTGGATGGGTCATTGGAGTCTCATACTAGGACATAAATCCGAACATGTAACAAAAGCTTTACACGATCAGATAGAGTCTGGATGGATGTATGGCACAGTCAATGAACAGACAATGAAACTATCACAGATGATCAAAAACGCAGTACCCATAGCTGAGAAGACGAGATACACCACATCAGGTACAGAGGCCACAATGTATGCAACAAGGATTGCACGTGCACATACAAAAAGAGACATAATTGCAAAGATAGATGGCGGATGGCACGGGTATGGAACGGACTTGCTAAAGAGCGTGAATTGGCCATTTGATATAGGAGAGAGTAATGGTATGATAGGGGACGAAAAGATAATCTCTATTCCGTACAATGACTTGGATGAGTCGATCAAGATACTAGCCAGATACAAGGAGAGGTTGGCAGGAATTATCATAGAGCCATTGCTTGGAGGTGCAGGGTGCATACCTGCATCAAAAGAGTATCTTAAAGGAATGCAAGAGTTCATACATCATAATGATTCATTATTTATACTAGATGAAATCGTCACTGGATTTAGATTCAAATATGGATGCATGTATGATACCATGTCACTTGAGCCAGACATTATAACACTAGGTAAGATAATCGGGGGCGGTATGCCAATTGGAGCCATATGTGGCACAGACGAGATAATGTCAGATGTAAATACTGTAATGGTAGATGTAAATGATAATAATAATAATAATAAAGAAAAAACAGAAACAAAAAACAAAGATCACACCTACATAGGAGGCGGGACGTTTTCTGCAAATCCAATCTCAATGACAGCGGGAAGTGCCACATTGAATTACCTGAAAAATAACAAAACCACATATGACAAAATTAATGCAATGGGGTCCAAGGCCAGAAAAGGACTATGTGACATATTTGGCAATACTGCAATTATAACTGGAATTGGATCTACATTTATGACTCATTTCCTCCCAACTATTGAGAACAAAAAATATACACATATTTCAAATGCTAAACAGGCTGCAATGTGCAATCAAGAAGAGTTGTACAAGTATCACTTTAAATTAATTGCACAAGATGGCATATTCATACTGCCAGGTAAGATGAGTGCAATATCAAGTGCTCACACTAACTCAGACATTGAGCAATTGATATTAGCATCAGAAGATTATGTACGCAGCACATAACACACCAAAATGACTTGACATAAGAATCGTGTTTTAATAGATTCACAGTGCTTTGCTTTATTACAGAGACAGTTTGAGTGATATTGCCGGGATAGCCAAGTGGTAAGGCGGCCGTCTCGAAAACGGCTACGTGAAAGCGTGCAGGGGTTCGAATCCCTTTCCCGGCGCCGTCACCAATATTGCAAGATGCTAGTTTATAATATCAAACACATGTGTTTTAAGGTCAGATACATACCAAATGGTTTTGTATTCAGAGTTTCGCTTTGGTATGACGTTAATTGCAATATGTGAAAAACGTTGTGTGGAATCAATAGAGCCATGAGTATGCAAAGAGTTAGCAGGAATATGAACAACATCACCTTGTGAAAGTTGTATGGATTTTACGCGCTTTATTGCAAATGATCGTTTTGCAGATGAATTTTCATCTAGACGTTCATAGAGAACAATACTGCCGCATCCTGCAGTTGCAATTAGGATTTGATTGCCATTGTGACTGTGAAGTTTGGTGCGTGAGCCAGACTCAAAGTGTACATGATATATATCATTACCAACTGACTCTATAATATCAGATATTGAACGCATCCAAGTCTTGCCAGTAAACCACTCAGAGTTTATGTTTCTTTTATTGCCCCTACCACGTATGTTTGCTTTCTTCATATCATCTCAAGTAGTTTTTTCTTTTTAGTTTGGAATTCACGATCTGTAATTAACCCCTTTTCTTTTAATTCGCCTAATTTTTCAATCAATTCTAAATCAGCCATAGTATTGTGTTTTAGTTTTTTTGCAGATTTGATGCCACTATCAAGTGTCTCTTTTGCTCTTTTTTGAATTTTGATATTCTCCTTTGTTGCACGCTGACTTAGTTTTTTACCAGTTTTGGTTGCCTCTTTGGCAGACATTGTTCCAACCTCTACTGCTTCGGCAAGTACTGCATCTGCCTTTTTCACACCTTCTTGAACTGCCGCATCGGCTTTTTTTAAAAATTTACCAATGTATCCATTAGATTCGGATCCCATGTAATTTTATAATATTGTGTATGTAATAATCTTTTCTACAGTAACCGTACAACCCCTTCCAAATTTAGGCACAAATTCACCGCCTAACGTCTGGCGTAGGTACGGTAAGTCCAGTAGGCAGTCGTGCTTTATATTGTGGACACAAATTCACCGCCTAACGTCTGGCGTAGTCTTGTAGCAAAAAATCAAAACAAAGACGAGTTGATAGAGAGTTGAACGGTTACGGCTTGAAATTGGTGTATTAACTAGTTAATATATATAATTGTGAATCAAGTATATAATTCTCGAACCCGATAATGTTATCTACATCATTGAACCTTTTATCTACATCATTCTTCATTTCATTTATGTTTTTATTTACATTTTTGAATGCAGTTAATATATAATCTTTATCTGCTTGATAGGTTTCATTCTTAACATAACCATCATTATTTGATGTTAGTTAGACATAGTCCTATATAATTGGTTTCTAATTCATAGCCGTAACCGTTCAACCCTTTCCCAAATCAATATGAGAGATGGTCATATTCCCGTAAGCAGATTCTGGGCATGTTTTTTTGCTAGTTCGATCTTTGCACTGTTGTGGACACAAAAGATGAAAAAGACACGTCGGTGGATGAAAAAGACGTGATCATGTTCGCTCCGACGACGATCATGATAGTCGTGCCTGCCATAGTGGTCAGCTACATGACTGGAATGGACATGTTCGCCACACCTGAGGACATGTGGGATACCAATGCCTTATTTACCATATTCGGTTTCCTAATCTACATACCGGTCGGGATTGCAGTGCCTATCTATTTTATGTTCAAGTGGGCTACCGAATACAATCTGTTAAACTTTGGCTACAAGTCAAAGTATGAATGGGAACAGGCAAACGACACAAACGAGTCGTGACGGACATATTAACAATCTATTGGCGCGGGCACAAGAGTTGAATGGTTACAATTGGCGTGTTGTACATCTTTTGAATACTTTATCCAAAAATCATACTCGTATGAGTATTACAACAAGTCTTTTCATTTGTCTCATTGATTCAAGGTACAAACGACTTTGCGGCGGTGTGTAGTTTGGCTGTTTTTATTTTAATAAAAAGTGCCAGTTAACTAGAATGTATAACTCTGTATTTCCACTAAAACAGTATAATGATTATATATAATGTAAAAAATATTACATCCGCGCAATACGTCTAAACTGTGAATCATTATGCAATGGTACAAATGCAGGTTCCTCTCGCGCCCACTTTCTTATTGACTTTGATTTTGATGATGCTGCAAGTTTTAGATATTCCAAGGATTCAGAGTATCGCCCCAATGCAGCAAGGCTACGTGATTTTGCATACGTAAGATTGACATTACGATCATGTGATTTTAACAGATGATCATACACCACAAGTGCTTCTTCGTGACGACCAACTTCTGCAAGTTCAATTCCCTTGTGAAAGTACGCATCTTTATTATTTTGATCTTTTTTTAATATCTGCTCAAAACAGTCTAAAGACTCTTTATGACGTTTTAGTTTACCAAGTACAATTCCCTTGTAAAATACGGCATTTTGTTTTTTTGGCTCTAGTTTGTGGGCTTTTTCTAACATTTCAATTGCATCATTATGTTCTTTTAAACGGTCAAGTAATACACCCATGTTAAAATAAGATGCTGCATGTTTAGGATCAGCATCAATTGCCCTTTGATAGTATTCTGCTGCATCCTGTATGTTTCCCATCTCAGCTAGCGCTATACCTCTGTTATTCAAGGCTTTGACATCATCAGGTGTAATAGCAAGTAGTTGATCAAAACATGTCACAGCATCAGAATATTTTTTGAGTACATTGAGCACCATACCCTTACCATACAATGCACGTGTATTTTTAGAATCATGTTTTAAGATGTGGTTGTACAATGCAACTGCATCTTTGTGTTTACCTGAATCTACAAGTGATGATGCGCGATGCAACAACATAGGTGTATTCGTAGAGTCACTTTTATTTTGATCAGTATTACGATTAGTCTTAAAAAAACGCATAGTTATATCACAAAACAAGGTAAATTTACATTTTGTTAATTACTACTATTAGCGCCTAACATCTTGAATTTTTTGATCGACTCTTTTGCCATATCTTCTTGCTCTAATGCAGACGTGGCTAGTGGATCAGATGTGGCATATGCTTCCGTGGTTTGCTCATTTTCATTGCCATTATTGTGGTTGTTATTATTATTATTATTATCATCAATGGATGTTTGTTCTTTCATATGTAACATGTCATATGTAATATGTCATATAAATATATACAGTATAAAAATTAGTATTTTTATATCATTATTGGCAGATATTTAGATGATGGTGTATAGAGGTATAGTATACTAGTTGTAGGTATTTTTTACATATTTGAAAGTAAATTTTGTTTGTAAAGTGATATCAATGCACAACTCATACAAACACGCACCTCATACAAACACACAACTCATACAAACACGCACCTCATACAAACATGACTCAAAATACAACAAACTTTTTTTTCAATTTATAGCACTAAATGCCAAATAATTATCTGCACGACTAATTTGAGCAGAATATCAAGATTAAACAACACATGACAACCAACTCCAAACACAAAATAACCATTGCATATTATAAAATTTAATGGGTGTAAACATCAAAGACATCATTACAAAAGAAAAGACGACTGTTGAATACTTTGCATCAAAGACAATAGCCATTGATGCATACAATGCAATATACCAATTTCTAGCAAGTATACGAGGTGTAGATGGTCAACATTTATCAGATTCAAGAGGAAATGTAACTAGTCATCTTAGTGGATTATACAACAGAAACATTAGTTTTCTTACAGCAGGAATAAAGCCAATCTACGTATTTGATGGCAAATCCCCATCGTTAAAATCAGCAGAGATAGAGCGACGGGCTCAGATCAAAAAAGATGCGGCCATCAAATACGAAATAGCAATCAAAGAAGGTAACATGCAAGATGCCAAAAAATACGCCCAACAGACAACATCACTACAAGATCACATGATAGACGAGGCAAAACAACTGTTAGATTTACTAGGTATTCCATATGTTAATGCACCATCTGAAGGAGAGGCAACAGCAGCTTTTATGTCAAATAACGGATTAGCATATGCAGCTGCAAGTCAAGATTATGATTCTGTGCTGTTTGGCGCAAAGCGTTTAATCAGAAATTTTACAAATAGTGGAAGACGTAAAGTCCCAAATAAAAATACGTACATAGATGTTGTACCAGAGATCATAGAGACACAAAAGGTACTAGACAACCTAGAATTATCTCAAGGGCAATTAATTGACGTTAGTATATTGGTCGGTACTGACTTTAATCCAAATGGTTTTAGGAGAATAGGTCCAAAAACTGCACTCAAGTTGATCAGAAAATATAATAAATTAGAAGAGATTCCAGATATACAAGAACAATTAAACAAAGTAGATTATGAACAAATACGTGAGATATTTTTAAACCCCAAAGTACCAGATACAATTGATATAAAATTTGATACAATAAATACAGATGGGGTAATAGAGTATTTAGTAGAACAAAAAGAGTTCAAGCGTGATAGAATACAGAATTCACTTGATAGACTCAAAAAAGCACAAGAGAGACATAATGAAAATCTTGACAAGTGGTTTTAGTTAACAAAGATGTAACAAACAACAACAACAACAACACGCAATGTGTTTTATATGATTTTATTTAAACAATCTATAATATCGTTTAACGTCGATAATTATACTTGATCAGATCAAATAGAAAATATGTATATAGGAATATTCTAGTACCTTTGAATAGATATAAAAATATGTACTAGAACATCAATATTAATTAGGACTGACAAAAAACGAGTTTGCATCAGATCAAAAGTACTAGAATCGATCAAGACCAGTGTCAATGTGATAGAGTTGTTGACAGATGGCTAAATTTGACCTAAATTTATATCAAAACCATAATCTCAACATTACATTAACAGTTATTTACCAACATGTGTAGACTAACTCGTGAGACAAACAAAAGCTAGAATGGTTCTCAAAGATGCACCACTTATGTGGAGAAGAATAAACTCAATAGGCATTATAATAGATTGTAACAGTACATATGCTGCAAAATTAAAGTATACAAAATCAGAAATAATAGGCAAGCCCATATTTGCTCATGTGCCTAAAGCATCATGGAATACAATGACAGAGTCACTTACAAAATGGTTTGAGACAGGTCAAGTGACGGACCAAAAGATTACATTTCTTAAAAACGATGGAACCACATTTCCAGGGTTGCTTCAAGCTGTAAGTATATATGATCATAGAGGGGCACTTTTAGGTAGTAATACTGTCATATTTGATCTAAATGAGATGGATGACACACATATTACAACATATGAGAACTTTATTAAAAATGCAAATAAATCTCTTTTAGAGATAAAAATAGATGATCATAATAGAATGGAGAAGATCTCAAAATCAGAATGTGAAGGACTAAAAGCAATGTTTGAGATGCTTGCAGAAGTAGACATTGCAGGATTAAAAAATCAATAATATGGTTGATGTAATTTCCAAGCCAGTCACATATTATTGTTAATAATAGTAATAATAAATTATAGTTTTAAATGATATTTTTGATATAATTTAACAAATAAGAGAACAACACATGGAGAACAACACATAGAGAACAATACATAGAAAAAATTTCATATTAATATGTGATTGAATATGAATATGTTGTGAATTGAATATAATGTTTGAATATAGTGGTTTGAATATAGCGTACTTATGAGGATAAAAATATCACAAAGTAAAGATTAAGAGATAGTAATTAAATAGTATGTTTTTGTGTGGATGTGACATGGGAGTGTGACATGAGAGTGTGACTATAAATATACAAAAATGCATTTAATTTTCTATTTAAAGGAGAATATAATAAAAGAAAAAACAATATAGTATATCAAAAATACACGCCTCTCTCATGCATTATTGTATAAATTCAGATATTATATTACGAATCTCATCTACCACATTTGCATCCTCAATAGTACTTGTATCACCTATTTGTTCACCAAGTACAAGTGAGCGCAATAGTCGTCGCATGATCTTGCCACTTCGAGTCTTGGGTAATCGAGATACCACATACACCGCACTTGGAGTCGCAATTGCACCAATATCATCACGTATTTTTTGTATGATTTCAGATTTCAACTGTGTATTAGTAGTGTGATGTGAATCATCAGTTATCTTTGGTACTGCAAATGCCACTATACTTGCACCCTTTATTTCATCAGGTATCTCACATACAGCAGATTCAGCAACATTATTGTGAGATACTATACAACTCTCAACTTCTGCAGTACCAATACGATGCCCTGCGATTTTCAAGACATCATCGGCGCGTCCCAAAATCCACACATAGCCATCCTCATCAATACGAGCATAATCCCCAGAGTGGTACAGTCCAGGATAACGAGTCCAATATGCAGATTTGTATCGGTCATCATCATTCCACAGTGTAAGTAGCATCCCAGGCCATGGATTTCGAATTACCAATTGTCCTCTTGTATTTACAGGCACAGATTCTCCATTATCATCAAGTATGTCAAGATCAATTCCAGGTATTGGTAGAGTAGCTGAGCCAGGTTTTAGTAAGGTGTTTTCGATTGCAGGTAATGGAGATATCAACATTCCACCAGTCTCTGTCTGCCACCACGTATCTACGATTGGGCAACGTTCTTGGCCCACTCTCTTGTGATACCACCTCCACACTTCAGGATTTATGGGCTCACCAACTGTTCCAAGTAATCGTAATGTATCAAACATTTGAGATGATGGTTGTATGGTGTTAGGATGATCATGTGTACTAGTAGCATTATCATAATTGTCAAATCTCATCAACATACGCAACAGAGTCGGTGTAGTGTAAAATATCGTAACTTTATGATCTTGTATTATCTTCCACATTCGTGTATGGTCTGGATAGTCTGGTGCCCCCTCATACATTACAGATGTGAGCCCATGCATTAGTGGAGCATATACCACATAACTGTGCCCCGTAACCCATCCGACATCAGCAGTGCAAAAGTAGACATCATTAGGTAGTGTGTGTGGCACATCTTTACCATCATTGTTTTTAGTGTTATTATCACCACCACTATCTGCATCAGTATTACTATCTGCATCAGTATTACTATCTACATCAGTATTACTATCTGCATCAGACATTTCATTATTATTCACACCAAAAGCCCATCCAAATGTAGCATACACATGTGTCAAATATCCACCCGTTCCGTGTAAAACACCTTTTGGCTTGCCAGTTGTCCCAGAGGTATATAATATGAATAATGGATGAGTACTCTCAAGAGGTAGTGGCTTGCATTCAGATGGCATAGCACTCATAATATCATCCCAATACTTGTCCCGAGGTATGGTCATGGGTACGTCACGACCAGTCCGACGAAAAACTATCACATGTTCTACATCATCAATATCAGATATAGCATCATCAACTATGGACTTTAACTCTACAATCTTACCACGTCTATATCCACCATCAGCAGTAATTATCACCTTTGAGCCAGAATCAGACACACGATCTTTGATTGATGTAGAACTGAATCCAGAGAATATGACAGTATGAGTAGCTCCTATTCTAGCACACCCTAGCATTGCAATTACCAATTCAGGTATCATCGGCATGTATATCGTCACACGATCACCACTCCTCACACCAAGTGAACAAAGTGCATTTGCAAAACGTCGAGTCTCATTATACATATCCCCATATGTAATCACGCGGTTTGTTCCATCTTCTGCCACCCATATTATAGCAGGTTTCTCAGAGTGTTTTGGTATATGTCTGTCCACTGCATTATAACAAGCATTTGTTTTGCCACCAACAAACCATCTAGCAAAAGGAGGATTCCAATCCAGTGTATGTTCAAATGGCTCAAACCATTCAATTCCACGTCGTGATTGTTCTGCCCAAAATGAAACTAGATCAGATAAAGCCCATTTACGAATATAATTATTATAATTATTATTATTACTTGATTTTGTGAGATTAATACGCTCACGCATGTAATTGGTACATATTTACATTATCTAAATGTTAAAAAAAATATAGTGTTGGCAGTAGTTTATTGAGATTCCATTCTAGATAACCAGTCATCATCGTTTTTTGGTGATGATGGTGATGGTGTTGTTGTTGCTGTTGCTACAGATGGTGTTTGTGATGATTGTGTTTGTGATGGTGTTTGTGGGGCCAAATTCTTTGGGGGTTCTGGAAACACGACCTCTTCATCATGTTGCTGGACATGATCAAATGTATTTGGTGAGGGTTGTGTCTGCGGCACACCTTGCAGCTGTTGTGAAACATACGGTACCTCAATATACGAGGGCGTCTGTTGTTGCAACGGCTGTTGTTGTTGTTGTTGTTGTTGCAGGTATGATTGTGTGTTTGGCACCGAGTTGGGTTGTTGTACAATAGTGTCAGTCTCTGTTGTATGCAAATCCGATACATCTTTTGATGTATTTACATTCGATACATTTGCATCTGCAATTGGCGCTGTGTTTGGTGCTTTTGCATCTACTGCTGGAGTAGGCACAATCACGGGCTCTTGTGGCACATTTGTATCAACAATAGTATTGCCACTACCCTCAGCACCAGTTGCCACAGTATCGTTTGTTGTGGACTGCGTTGAGATGACATCTACATCAGAGGCTTCCACTGCCTGTGTTATAGTCTCTGAATCTGTGTTTGGTATATGATTTGGTTTCTGATCCATTAAAGGATCTTTGACATCTGCCACCTGTTGTTCCATCAAATTTGGTACACCGCTAGGTGATGATATGAGAGGTGCTTCCATAGGTGCCACTATAGATGAAGTATGTTCATCTTCAGTAGCCGTAGCACTTATCATGTCATTTACTTCTTGCACCTGAGTCTCCAATCCATCGAGTCTAGTCTTTATGTTTTTGATCTCTTTGATCTCATGAGACATGTGTTCTATCAAATTACCTGTTGATAATTTTACTGTCTCAAGAGTCTCTTCTGAAATCTCGTTGCTCTTGTATCGAATCTTTGCATCAAAGAAGAGCATTTTACTAGATCGCAGTTGATCGTCGAGTTCTTCTAGTCGTGTATCAAGAGTCATCTTGAGGGATACTGCTAGACTTTGTAATGAGGCCAGTTTGCTACGGTATTGGTCCTGAACAATCTCCGCATCAACATGCATCTCATCAGTATCGTCTTCTGCCATAATCTCAACTAATGCTCTCAGACGACTTAGAGTGTATTTCTTCTCTCGAATTAATCTCTGCGAGTCGAGTCTCCATTGTGGAATGTAGATGACAATGTCTTCCTGAGTCACCAGATGCTCATCAAGTATCATCTGTAACCCCTGGGTGCCGCAGTCAACACCAACTGATTTGATGGTACCATCAATGTCAGTTATTGTTCCTACAACCTTACCCATGTAAGAGCCATAGATATTCTTGACAGATTTGCCGATGATCTCAGCATTATCATGTGTCATGTCACATAATCATAGGTTTTGTATAACAAGTTGCGTGTAAAAAATGTTAAACCATTTTGTCAAATTACGTGTACCAAATATAGACAACAAGCACGCAATTGTGGCAAATAGATGCAAAATTGGTGCAAAAATACTCCAAAGGTAGATTTTACACTCAAATCAATTTAGTACGTATAGTAAAATAACTTGCTCACTGTATATTTTAGGCACATTTGATCATATTGTCACGTCTTTTTTGTTTGTTTGTTTGTTTTTTTTTTTGATGTATATAGTTCAGCATACCACCTAGAATGTATGCTGCCTATGGTATGTACTGCCTAGGGCAATGCTGTATGTAGTTTTTTTAAAAAAGATGTAATCTCTTTGGACGCAATAATGAAATTAACGTCTGGCGCAAACACAGTTGATGAACGATTAGAGAATGCATTGGTTAGTTGTGTGTTGCATATATTGTGCGCGGCTTTACATCTCCGGTTTGATATATCTCTGTTTTGAGTTGAATGTTACCGAATTCAGGATGTACCATATCAATTACAATAGGATGTACTACCCAACCATACTTTGGTACAGAATTAAATTCCACATGAGTGACAAAAAAAGGTCCCGGCATTACCTCCCTGTATGATTGAGATAGTCCGAGTACCTCTAAATTCACAGGAATCTCTGCGCCTGTTTTATCATTAAAAGTTACAACAACAAATTTTTCTAAAGGGTGATACACTGCATCAACTGACAATGCTTTTTTTGCACCTTCAATTGAATCCTGATCATACCCAGTATTTGATGCATGCAATACAAAAGCAGTAATAATTATCGCTGTAATTAAAAGTACAATGATAAATGCGCGTAATCTATTATAATTATATGAATTATTAATATTATTTTTACTATTATGGTTGTGATTGTGATTGTGATTGTGATCATCATTAATACTAGCATTATTTTTATGATCGTCTAAGTGATCATTAGTATGATCACCATTATAATTATTATTCTTCAACTTTATGACCTTGTTTTTATTTATCATTCATCATATTGTAATTACACATTACTTGGAATTATCTTTTGCAAACTCAATTTTGATCCTCTTTTTCATATTATCAGATATTTGAATTCTCTCAATTGTTTGCAAAAGTGTGCGTTCGGTTCCAGGTGTAGGGTTTGATTTGAAAAATCTTTGTATTTGAGGTATATCAGATACACAACAAGTATTTGCAAGTGATGATATAATTCTACCAAGTAGTGGATTGCCGTGCCCAACTTTGCGCGATATCTTTTTCCAGTTCTTTTGAACCCATGGCCACAATATATCAACAGCATTTGGGTTTTCTGATACTCTAGATACAAGCAAAAAGAAATTTTGTGAGCGCACATTAGATGATAGTGCATATTGTAATGTACGCAAAAGAATATCAGTATATTGAAATTTGCACATTGCAGATACAAATCGCATCTTTTTCTCAGTAGAGTCTGCACACTCATGCATCTCAACTAGTTGTGTATACATGACACGTGCATCAGATTTTGATTTACAATTCCATGCAGCAACTGCACACACATACTCTATCACATCAGGGGACAACACACGAGGATGCACATTATTACCATTACGATTATTCTCAGAGAGTATTTTATAAAACTCGTAAGATTTGGCAACCACATCAGCATCACCTAGTAATCCCAATGACCATATTATAGGGCCACGTAGTAGAGACATTGCATGAGGTTCATTAGATTTAGAGTTCCATCCGGTGACTGTCTGGTGTACACGTTTGTAAAAGTTCATTGAGTGTTTCTTTATTATATGATTAGCAGTGGGTAATCTAAATGAGAGCATGTAAAGACGAGACATATTCATGTTAATATCATGTAAAATTGCATAATCATCAATAGTATCATACATATTTAGTATCTGCAGATACTCATTTACAGTAGAGTATCCACGCACACACATTGCAAATAGATCATTTTGCAGAGCCCATAAATCAGGCATCTCAATGCTAGGTTTTTGAAGTGTTTTTGAGCTGTGTGATGATTGTGCACTAGTAGAAGCATCAAGTAATGTGAGTTTTGCAAACGATATCACACTAGACATCAAACTAGCATCATAGTGAACTCGATAAAAACAGGTACGGCCAGGATTTGCAAGTATGACAGGTAATTTTTTGTTTGTGTTTTGTTTAGTAGATGTAATATCAATTGATGTGGTTCTAGTTGAAAATAGTATAGTGGTGATAATCTTTTTTTTGCCCAGCACTTTGAGTGAGAGTGGGATTATCCATTTTGTAGTCGTTTTTTTATCTGTGTGTAGTAATACATACTGTTCTTGTCGCGCAGATAATGCATCTTTGTGTATTTTTAGATGAACTACAGGAAAACCAGGTGTATCTAGCCACGACTTTATCATATGAGATACAGGTTTACCAGACTTTTCTTCTATGCACTGCCACAGATCATTGCCCTTTGCATTTGCATACTTGAATTTTTTGAGATATGCAACCAATCCCCGTTTAAATGAACGCTCACCTACATAGTATTCTAGCATACGTAGTACACATCCACCCTTTTCATATGATATTGGATCAAATATCTCACGTATTTGAGATGGTGAATCAACAGGCACATCGATAGGATGTGTTGATTGTAATGAATCAAGTGCCATTGCAGTGTTCATGGCATCTGTAAGAAATTGTTTCCACAGATCCCATTCAGGGTGCATTTTATCCAAGAGTTTTGTTGCCATAAATGTAGCAAAGCTCTCATTGAGCCACAAATCATTCCACCATTTCATGGTAACCAAATTGCCAAACCATTGGTGTGCCAATTCATGGGATATTACCTCAGCAATTAGTTGTTTTGTGCGTGCAGATGATGTGTTCTTATCATATAACAGTAGGTTTTCTCTAAATGTTATGGCACCCCAGTTCTCCATAGCACCTGCAGCAAAGTCAGGTATTGCGATCAAGTCTAGTTTCGGTAGCGGGTAGGGTATCTCAAAGTACGACTCATAAAGCTCTAAGAGTTTTTGTCCGTATTTGAGTGCAAATTTTGCAAGGTCTTTTTTGATTGCACTAGTAGTTATAACGCGCAGTTTTATATCACGCTCCCTTAGACTACAAGTGGTCTGAGTAAAAGAAAACTCACCGACTCCCATGTATACCAAATATGTAGACATTAGTGGAGTGGCGTCAAAGTAAAATGTTCTATTATTCTTTGATCTTTTGATTCTAGATGTGGGCATGTTTGATATTGCAGTGTGTTGTGCATCATATACTACAAGTTGTATTGCAAAAGTAGCCTTTGCATCAGGTATATCCCAACATGGAAATGCACGTCGTGCATCTGCTGCTTCAAATTGTGTTGTGGCAAGATGTTTTGTAATACCATTAGAATCAGTATAACTACTGCGATAAAATCCCAATAGTCTGTCATTTAGTATACCATCAAAATCCAGCCTGATTGTAGCATCTGTATTTATCTCTAGTCCAGATGGCAAACGAATTAAAAGACGCTCTTGTGTATTATGTGTAGATATACGAGATAAAGGAATTTTGATCAGACGACTAGTAAGAGGATTGATATAATTAAATATGTTTTTGTCATATATGGGATCATCTTGCAATAATGTCAAGTCTGGTTTGTCATCAGTATTGGTCAAGAATACATAGCATGCAGTTATGGTTAATTCAGAGCAGTCTAGTTCTATTATATTGGTAGGGTGATTGCATTTTACATGTATGTGTGCAACGCCACGAAATGTAGCTTGTTTGAGATTAGGCTCAAATCGTAGTGTATAGTGAGCAGGCCTCAGGTCATCGTATCCCATGATCTGTTTTGAGTGAGTATTGTCTTAAGTATATTTCGTACTTTTAACAAATGTCATTATTATTATGGTGGTGGCGGGTATTGAGTTCCAAAAAGTGTAGCAAATTTTAGCCATATTTTTTACAAGATGGGTAATAGAAATAATCAGTAGTCATAAAATTTGGATGAAAAGACACTACTTGTTCATCTATTTGTTAATCTACTTGTCCGTAACCGTTCAACCTTTTCCCAAATTTAGGCACAAATTCACCACCTAACGTCTGGCGCAGGTACGGGGGTTGAACGGTTACTACTTGTCCATCTACGTAGTAATTAAAACACTGATCCAAAAGTTTTTGGTCTTTTATATCCATTTATTGTTCTTGATCTATAGATATTTGTTGATTGTGTTTTCAATTTTTTATTTAAAAAAAATATTATACATATCCATCTATACATGTCCATCTATACATATTCATCTATACATATCCATCCACCCTATGACACTACAACACCAAACTTTGGTATCAACCCCGATTAACTAGTTAAATTAAAACTTGACTTTATAATCATATAGAACTGATAAACTCTGACTGAAGATGTGTAGGCAGTCTACCAAACGGCAAGGTCGTGCTGAAACGAGCAGATGACGAAAAATCCGAATCCATAATAAAGGCGAGTCGTGATGATATCAAAACCAGTGACTGTGGGTTAATTATAATGACGGCAAAAAATGTACCGGGATGCTTAAGATCCTTGGCCCATTTTTTATTAATTATTTAGTTTACAAAGTATTTATGACATATGGTACATTATGATCTTAATTTCTATCTAGATTTAGATGATGTTGATTTATGTCTCGTGTTGTGTAGGTAAATAGATAAAATGTACAATGCTGGTAACTAATTATGGTAAGATTAGAAGAGCTTACTGTCAGTACATATGCTAACAGATTATCATTTGATGGCCCTGTGGAAATCATAGCCGTCAAGTGGTTTGGAGACACTATAGATACTTACAGAATAGCACAACGTCAAAACCGACGTGCCTTATCCACGAGTGTGTGTATGTATGTGTTGGGGGTTGTTGGTGTTGGTAGTGGTAGTAGTGGTAGGGGGGGGGGGGGGGTTGGGGGAAAGGATACGATTACGATTCAGTCCCAGATGTCAAGACTAGTCTTGAGCACGAACGCATATTGTACAAAACACCGCAACGTAACGGGCATCTTGGGATCGTCTCACCGAAGATGGGAGTTAATGTACACATGACCTTCGGAACTGGAATCGTTCAGAGTCCGAGAAGATCATGGTGGGTGGATTTTTCGACTACAAAGCGAGTCTGCTCTGCTCAGTTATCTGATAAATGGTGGAGAGTTGGCCGAGTTTGCGGCCAAATATGGGAGGATGACTCACGTCCGGCAGTGTCTCCATTTTACTCCAAAAAACCATCTCAATTGGGAAATGGGGATAGTAACGCATCTCACTTTGATCAGTCTTGTTGGATAAATGGACGTGAAATGCAATGGTGAGAATAAACGCATGTGTGTGGAGAAAAATCACACCAAACTACAACAAACCACACCACTACATTGCATTATTGTTCATAATTGTATTGTTTTCCTCACTTTATTTCACATCTACTTGTTTTGCACCATCAGATGAGTGTAAAATCATGCATGTTATGGACAAATTTGTTTGGATGGATTCTGTTCTAAAATCCACTATACGTGACATCCCTCATGCATACGGACAGACTCCAGATTTCTCAGATAAAACAGGGTTTGTGTATGTGACAGATACCATTGAGATAAATCATCTCAACGTGAGTGGCGGCTTGTCTAATTTTGATGCGTTTGGAAGATCTGTTACATCCGCAGGAGACTTAGACGGTGATGGTGTGCCTGAGATTATAGTAGGCGCAAATCAACCCAATGCGGATAGAAAAGAAGCTAGTGGCGATGTTTATGTTGTGTTCATGAACTCTGATGGCACTGTACGTAATGCACGTATAATGGATCAATTATCAACAAATACTAATACAGTCAACGCGATTCACCGTGGAACTTCTGTGGCCTCGCTAGGTGATCTTAACGGTGATGATATACCCGACATTGCCATCGGCGCCAGTGGTGATACCAATACAACTAATGACCGCGGTACAATCTATATATTGTTAATGAATCGTGATGGAACAACAGATCGAATTATTCCGATAACCCACAACACCCCAAATGGCCCGACCTTGGACATTGGAGATTTTTTTGGTAATTCGATAGCTCTTGTAGACGATCTTGATGGCAATAATGTGCCAGATATTGCCGTCGGTGCCATTGGTGATGATGCAGGAGGAGATAGCCGCGGCGCAGTTCACATCTTGCTCATGAATTCCGACCTCACAATACGCAACACCATCGAAATAAACTCTACGACTCCACGCGGCCCGATTTTGAACGATAAGGGTGTATTTGGGCAGTCCGTCGCATCTACAGATCTCAACAATGACGGAACTCCTGATATCATAGCTGGTACATATTTAGACAGTAATAATGGATATAGCCGCGGCGCAGTTCATATAATGTTCATGAATTCAGATGGAACCATTCAAAATACTGTAAGAATCGACGAGAGTACTACCAACGGACCGCGTCTCTCCAATGAGGCCCATTTTGGCGTTTCTGTGGCCTCTGCAGGTGATCTAGATAATGACGGAGTTGATGATGTTCTGGTGGGCTCTTTTGAAAATAGGTCGAATACAGGATCAGTCTACATCATGCTTATGAATCCAGACGGTTCTATAAAGAGCACATCGAAGATAAATAGTGCTACTAGTGGCGGACCAGTTCTGTCTGCCAGGGATCGATTCGGTATCTCGGTGGCCTCAATAGGAGATCTCAATGGTGACGGAATGCCTGATATTGTAGCAGGCGCGTCTTGGGACGATGCAGGAGGCAGAGACCGCGGTGCAGTTCATTTGATGCTACTAGATCCGATCAGGCCTGTACCCAATTATAAAGTTCATGATACTGCGAAAATAAACATCCAAGCGGTGCAAGGATCGGGATATAACAACCAAACTTTCTTTGGAACTGTGTCCTCGATAGGTGATATAGACTCCGACGGTACGCCGGACATTGCAGTGGGGGCCAACCAAGATAGTTCAGGAGGCAGAGACCGCGGTGCGGTCTATATATTATTGATGAATAATGATGGAACAGTAAAGAGGGCCACTGCGATAAACTCTGCTACCCCCAGAGGACCGACCCTATCTGACGATGATTTTTTTGGAGCATCTATTGCATCAATAGGTGACATCAACGGAGATGGTACGCCGGACATTGCAGTGGGGGCCGAAGGTGATGATTCAGGAGGCACAAACAGCGGTGCGGTTTACATATTATTGATGAATAATGATGGAACAGTAAAGAGTACAGTTAAGATAAACTCTGCTACCCCCAGAGGGCCTGCCCTGTCTTTTGGTGATCGTTTTGGAGCATCTGTTGCATCAATAGGTGACATCAACGAGGATGGTACGCCGGACATTGCAGTTGGGGCCGAAGGTGATGATTCAGGAAGCAGAAACAGCGGTGCGGTTCACATATTATTGATGAATAATGGTGGAACAGTAAAGAGTACAGTTAAGATAAACTCTGCTACCCCCAGAGGGCTTGCCCTGTCTAACGGTGATCGTTTTGGAGTATCTGTTGCATCAATAGGTGACATTAACGGAGATGGTACGCCGGACATTGCAGTGGGGGCCGAAGATGATGATTCAGGAGGCACAAACCGGGGTGCGGTTCACATATTATTGATGAATAATGGTGGAACAGTAAAGAGGACAGTTGAGATAAACTCTGCTACCCCCAGAGGGCCTGCCCTGTCTAACTATGATCGTTTTGGAGCATCTATTGCATCAATAGGTGACATCAACGGTGATGGTACGCCAGACATTGCAGTGGGGGCACGTGATGACAGCAAAATCAAAACCCAACAGGGCGCCTTTTACATACTGTTGTTAAATGACGATGGAACAGTAAAGAGGTCCGTCAAGATGGATTCCAATACTCCAAACATACCGGACATGCCCGCTGATGGTCGTTTTGGAGTATCTATTGCATTAGTAGGTGACATTAACGGAGATGGTACGCCGGACATTGCAGTGGGGGCCGACCAGGATAATTCAGGAGGCTCAAACCGTGGTGCAGTATACATCATATTCTTAGATAAAACTGTGGTTATACAGGGCATCACATCTAGCGCAGATGATAAAAGGTACACTCAAGGTCAAATTGATATTGACGTATTGTTTTCTGAGCCAGTCGGTGTTGTCGGCTCCCCGTATCTGACTCTGGAGACTGGTTATATTGACCGTAATGCAGTTTATGTCTCCGGTAACAATACTACAGTACTTACATTTCGTTATACCATACAAAGGTATGATGTAACAAACGATCTTAATTATCTGTCAAAATCCTCATTGTCGTTGAACAAAAGCAAGATATTTGCATCACAATCACCTCATGATCCTGCAGTACTTGAACTACCTGTACCATCACTTAAAATAGAGGTGAATCCTAGCGGTGTTTACGGGCCGCTTGCACTTAACAAGGACATTATGATATGGGCACAGTTTCCACCAAACAAGCCAATTAATCTAATAGCTGCTCCATTAAACAAACAAGTTTCACTGAAATGGTCTGCACCGATTGGTTCTTTTCTTTCTGTCATAAATTATACTGTACAGTATCGTGTCAATGACGGCATAACGCATGTATGGGAGACATTTCCAGACACGTTTTTGAACACAACTGGTATAGTCACAGGTTTAACCAACGGAGTGCAGTATCAATTCAGGGTAAATGCCACAAATTGGGTAGGAACAGGGCCTGCTTCTGATGTCGTCCTTGCCACACCACGTACAGTTCCAGAGGCCCCGTCTAATCTGACTGCCGATCCGGGCAACGAGCAAGTGGATTTATCATGGACTGCGCCTCGTGATGGCGGCTCTCCGATAACAGGTTATATCGTAGAGTACACATCAAACAACGGCGCTTCGTGGAGTGAGTTTGCAGACATCACTGACACATATGCCAACGTCACGGGCCTAACAAACGGACAACAGTATCATTTCAGAGTAAATGCCACAAATTTGGCCGGGATAGGGCCTGCTTCTGATGTCGTCCCTGCCACACCCGTGACTCACCCAGGGGCCCCAGAAAATCTGATAGCGACAGTAAACGGCACCACCATAGAACTCACATGGGATCCGCCTGCAAACGATGGAGGCGCTACAATTACATCATATACTGTCCAACAAAGTACAGATGGCATAACATGGGATACGGTACCTGATTTGAACAGTGCAGATACCAAAGCAACTACACCCAACGTGCTACTTAACACAAAATACAGCTTCCGCGTGAATGCCACAAATGCAATAGGGACAGGGCCTGCTTCTGACATTGTTATGTCACTTATTGACACTAAACCCTCCGTCAGGCTTTCGACGAATATTATAGGTCCCACATCTTTGGACGCTATACCGTTTACGATCTCCGTTAATGAACGCGTAACTGGGCTCGAAGCATCTGAGATTTCTACATCTTCTGGCATCGTAAAGAATCTTGTTTTAGGAAACTATACATTTGGTGAACTGGGTAGTGGTGACGGAGAGTTTCTCGTCCCGTTTGGAATTGCCATAAATGGTACAGGGCATGTGTATGTTACTGATTCAGATAACCACCGCGTCCAGATATTTGATGCAGCAGGCGCGTACTTGGGCGAGTTTGGTGAACCGGGTAGTGGTGACGGAGAGTTTCTCTACCCGTTTGGAATTGCCATAAATGGTACAGGGCATGTGTATGTTATTGACTTCGCTGGCGACCGTGTCCAGATATTTGATGCAGCAGGCGCGTACTTGGGTGAGTTTGGTAGACGGGGTAGTGGTGACGGAGAGTTTGACGGACCGATTGGGATTGCCATAAATGGTACAGGGCATGTGTATGTTACTGACAATCGTGTCCACCGCGTCCAGATATTTGATGCAGCAGGCGCGTACTTGGGTGAGTTTGGTAGACAGGGTAGTGGTGACGGAGAGTTTGAGAGACCAAGTGGAATTTCCATAAATGGTACAGGGCATGTGTATGTTGCTGATTCAGGTAACCGCCGCGTCCAGATATTTGATGTAGCAGGCGCGTACTTGGGTGAGTTTGGTAGTGAGGGCAGCGGCAACAGTGAGTTTAGAAACCCGTATGAAATTGCCATAAATGATGCAGGACATGTGTATGTTGCCGATACAGTTAACGACCACGTCCAGATATTTGATGCAACAGGCATGTATCTTGACAAAATCGTCAGTTCAGACTTGACACGTGATCTTGACAATCCAATTGCTGTGGCGATTCGTGGCATGTCTTTGTATATTATAGACTCGGGTACTAGTCACGTTCATGTATTGCGCAACTTTTACACCTTTGAAGTACACAATCCTTCCGTTGGAACTCTTCAGGTCCATATACCTGCAGATGTGGTACAGGATGATGTAGGCAACAATAATACCGCATCCAATATAATCCGAATTTCAATCGTTACGGTTCCAGGTGTTCCGCAGAATTTGGTAGCTACTCCAGGTGATGCTACAGTCACCCTCGCATGGGACCCGCCTAAAAATGACGGTGGTGCTGCTATAATATCATATGTTGTACAGCAGAGTATTGACGGTGTCATATGGACTCTGGTGCCTGATTCAGATAATAGTGATACGACTGCAACACCTATCGAATTGACAAATGACAGTCAATATCAATTTCGCGTTAATGCCACAAACATTGCCGGAACAGGTCCTGCATCTATCGTCTCTGCCACCCCTACGGACACCACTCTGCCATCTGTTACCATCAACAACGTAACAATGGAAGCAACAGGTGCCGCAACTAGTGTCAACATTGGCTATCCAGAGATAACTGATGCATCAGGTGGCCCATATACCGTAACACACAACGCAACTGGAAATGTACAGACCACATCAGGTGCTAGTAATGTGACCGTATCACTTGGTGTGGGTATGATTATAGTGCAGTGGAGCGTCACGGATCCCTCAGATAACATAGGTACTGCTCTCCAAATGGTGGACGTCACAGACACCACCCCGCCTACTATCACCCTGACTGGGTCGGCTTCTGTCACCGTGACGCTGGGCGGCACATATGAAGAAGAGGGGGCAGTCTGCTCTGATATTGTGGATGCTGACAAGTCAGCCACTAACTGTAGGGGGCGACACAGTTAACACTGACTCGACTGGTCAATACACCATACAGTATACCTGCACAGATACAGCAGGTAATGAGGCCACACCTGTAGATCGTACCGTGACCGTCCATGATCCGACAGCTCCGTCTATTTCCATCAACGACGTAACAATGGAAGCAACAGGTGCCACAACTAGTGTCAACATTGGCTATCCAGAGATAACTGATGCATCAGGTGGCCCATATATCGTAACACACAACGCAACTGGAAATGTACAGACCACACCAGATACTAGTAATGTGACCGTATCACTTGGTGTTGGTAGGATTATAGTGCAGTGGAGCGTCACGGATCCCTCAGATAACATAGGTACTGCGCTCCAAATGGTGGACGTCACAGACACCACCCCGCCATCTGTTGTTATAGACAACATAACAATGGAAGCAACAGGTGCCACAACTAGTGTCAACATTGGCTATCCAGAGATAACTGATGCATCAGGTGGCCCATATATCGTAACACACAACGCAACTGGAAATGTACAGACCACACCAGATACTAGTAATGTGACCGTATCACTTGGTGTGGGTATGATTATAGTGCAGTGGAGCGTCATGGATCCCTCAGATAACATAGGTACTGCTCTCCAAATGGTGGACGTCACAGACACCACCCCGCCTACTATCACCCTGACTGGGTCGGCTTCTGTCACCGTGACGCTGGGCGGCACATATGAAGAAGAGGGGCAGTCTGCTCTGATATTGTGGATGCTGACAAGTCAGCCACTGTAGGGGGCGACACAGTTAACACTGACTCGACGGGTCAATACACCATACAGTATACCTGCACAGATACAGCAGGTAATGAGGCCACACCTGTAGATCGTACCGTGACCGTCCATGATCCGACAGCTCCGTCTGTTGTTATAGACAACATAACAATGGAAGCAACAGGTGCCACGACTAGTGTCAATATTGGCTATCCAGAGATAACTGATGCATCAGGTGGCCCATATATCGTAACACACAACGCAACTGGAAATGTACAGACCACACCAGATACTAGTAATGTGACCGTATCACTTGGTGTGGGTATGATTATAGTGCAGTGGAGCGTCACGGATCCCTCAGATAACATAGGTACTGCGCTCCAAATGGTGGACGTCACAGACACCACCCCGCCATCTGTTGTTATAGACAACATAACAATGGAAGCAACAGGTGCCACAACTAGTGTCAACATTGGCTATCCAGAGATAACTGATGCATCAGGTGGCCCATATATCGTAACACACAACGCAACTGGAAATGTACAGACCACACCAGATACTAGTAATGTGACCGTATCACTTGGTGTGGGTAGGATTATAGTGCAGTGGAGCGTTATGGATCCCTCAGATAACATAGGTACTGCTCTCCAAATGGTGGACGTCACAGACACCACCCCGCCTACTATCACCCTGACTGGGTGGCTTCTGTCACCGTGACGCTGGGCGGCACATATGAAGAAGAGGGGCAGTCTGCTCTGATATTGTGGATGCTGACAAGTCAGCCACTGTAGGGGGCGACACAGTTAACACTGACTCGACGGGTCAATACACCATACAGTATACCTGCACAGATACAGCAGGTAATGAGGCCACACCTGTAGATCGTACCGTGACCGTCCATGATCCGACAGCTCCGTCTGTTGTTATAGACAACGTAACAATGGAGGCAACAGGTGCCACAACTAGTGTCAATATTGGCTATCCAGAGATAACTGATGCATCAGGTGGCCCATATACCGTAACACATAACGCAACTGGAAATGTACAGACCACACCAGATACTAGTAATGTGACCGTATCACTTGGTGTGGGTAGATTATAGTGCAGTGGAGCGTCACGGATCCCTCAAATAACATAGGTACTGCTCTCCAAATGGTGGACGTCACAGACATTATAGACAACATAACAATGCAACAGGTGCCACAACTAGTGTCAACATTGGCTATCCAGAGATAACTGATGCATCAGGTGGCCCCGTAACACATAACGCAACTGGAAATGTACAGACCACTCCAAACTAGTAATGTGACGTATCACAGATTATAGTGCAGTACGGATCCCTCAGATAACATAGGACTGTCGGCTTCTGTCACCTCCAAATGGTGGACGTCACAGACACCACCCCGCCTACTATCACCCTGACTGGGCTTCTGTCACCGTGACGTTGGGTGGCACATATGAAGAAGAGGGGAGCAGTCTGCTCTGATATTGTGGATGCTGACAAGCCAGCCACTGTAGGGGGCGACACAGTTAACACTGACTCGACGGGTCAATACACCATACAGTATACCTGCACAGATACAGCAGGTAATGAGGCCACACCTGTAGATCGTACCGTGACCGTCCATGATCCGACAGCTCCGTCTGTTGTTATAGACAACGTAACAATGGAGGCAACAGGTGCCACGACTAGTGTCAATATTGGCTATCCAGAGATAACTGATGCATCAGGTGGCCCATATACCGTAACACATAACGCAACTGGAAATGTACAGACCACATCAGGTGCTAGTAATGTGACCGTATCACTTGGTGTTGGTAGGATTATAGTGCAGTGGAACGTCACGGATCCCTCAAATAACATAGGTACTGCTCTCCAAATGGTGGACGTCACAGACACCACCCCGCCATCTGTTGTTATAGACAACGTAACAATGGAAGCAACAGGTGCCACAACTAGTGTCAATATTGGCTATCCAGAGATAACTGATGCATCAGGTGGCCCATATACCGTAACACACAACGCAACTGGAAATGTACAGACCACATCAGGTGCTAGTAATGTGACCGTATCATTTGGTGTTGGTAGGATTATAGTGCAGTGGAGCGTTATGGATCCCTCAGATAACATAGGTACTGCTCTCCAAATGGTGGACGTCACAGACACCACCCCGCCTACTATCACCCTGACTGGGTCGGCTTCTGTCACCGTGACGTTGGGTGACACATATGAAGAAGAGGGAGCAGTCTGCTCTGATATTGTGGATGCTGACAAGCCAGCCACTGTAGGGGGCGACACAGTTAACACTGACTCGACGGGTCAATACACCATACAGTATACCTGCACAGATACAGCAGGTAATGAGGCCACACCTGTAGATCGTACCGTGACCGTCCATGATCCGACAGCTCCGTCTGTTGTTATAGACAACGTAACAATGGAGGCAACAGGTGCCACGACTAGTGTCAATATTGGCTATCCAGAGATAACTGATGCATCAGGTGGCCCATATACCGTAACACACAACGCAACTGGAAATGTACAGACCACATCAGGTGCTAGTAATGTGACCGTATCATTTGGTGTTGGTAGGATTATAGTGCAGTGGAGCGTTATGGATCCCTCAGATAACATAGGTACTGCTCTCCAAATGGTGGACGTCACAGACACCACCCCGCCTACTATCACCCTGACTGGGTCGGCTTCTGTCACCGTGACGTTGGGTGACACATATGAAGAAGAGGGAGCAGTCTGCTCTGATATTGTGGATGCTGACAAGCCAGCCACTGTAGGGGGCGACACAGTTAACACTGACTCGACGGGTCAATACACCATACAGTATACCTGCACAGATACAGCAGGTAATGAGGCCACACCTGTAGATCGTACCGTGACCGTCCATGATCCGACAGCTCCGTCTGTTGTTATAGACAACGTAACAATGGAGGCAACAGGTGCCACGACTAGTGTCAATATTGGCTATCCAGAGATAACTGATGCATCAGGTGGCCCATATATCGTAACACACAACGCAACTGGAAATGTACAGACCACATCAGGTGCTAGTAATGTGACCGTATCACTTGGTGTTGGTAGGATTATAGTGCAGTGGAACGTCACGGATCCCTCAAATAACATAGGTACTGCGCTCCAAATGGTGGACGTCACAGACACCACCCCGCCATCTGTTGTTATAGACGACGTAACAATGGAAGCAACAGGTGCCACAACTAGTGTCAATATTGGCTATCCAGAGATAACTGATGCATCAGGTGGCCCATATATCGTAACACACAACGCAACTGGAAATGTACAGACCACATCAGGTGCTAGTAATGTGACCGTATCATTTGGTGTTGGTAGGATTATAGTGCAGTGGAGCGTTATGGATCCCTCAGATAACATAGGTACTGCTCTCCAAATGGTGGACGTCACAGACACCACCCCGCCTACTATCACCCTGACTGGGTCGGCTTCTGTCACCGTGACGCTGGGTGACACATATGAAGAAGAGGGAGCAGTCTGCTCTGATATTGTGGATGCTGACAAGCCAGCCACTGTAGGGGGCGACACAGTTAACACTGACTCGACGGGTCAATACACCATACAGTATACCTGCACAGATACAGCAGGTAATGAGGCCACACCTGTAGATCGTACCGTGACCGTCCATGATCCGACAGCTCCGTCTGTTGTTATAGACAACGTAACAATGGAAGCAACAGGTGCCACAACTAGTGTCAATATTGGCTATCCAGAGATAACTGATGCATCAGGTGGCCCATATATCGTAACACACAACGCAACTGGAAATGTACAGACCACATCAACTAGTAATGTGACCGTATCACTTGGTGTTGGTAGGATTATAGTGCAGTGGAACGTCACAGATCCCTCAAATAACATAGGTACTGCGCTCCAAATGGTGGACGTCACAGACACCACCCCGCCATCTGTTGTTATAGACAACATAACAATGGAAGCAACAGGTGCCACAACTAGTGTCAACATTGGCTATCCAGAGATAACTGATGCATCAGGTGGCCCATATATCGTAACACACAACGCAACTGGAAATGTACAGACCACACCAGATGCTAGTAATGTGACCGTATCACTTGGTGTTGGTATGATTATAGTGCAGTGGAGCGTTATGGATCCCTCAGATAACATAGGTACTGCTCTCCAAATGGTGGACGTCACAGACACCACCCCGCCTACTATCACCCTGACTGGGTCGGCTTCTGTCACCGTGACGTTGGGTGACACATATGAAGAAGAGGGAGCAGTCTGCTCTGATATTGTGGATGCTGACAAGCCAGCCACTGTAGGGGGCGACACAGTTAACACTGACTCGACGGGTCAATACACCATACAGTATACCTGCACAGATACAGCAGGTAATGAGGCCACACCTGTAGATCGTACCGTGACCGTCCATGATCCGACAGCTCCGTCTGTTGTTATAGACAACGTAACAATGGAGGCAACAGGTGCCACAACTAGTGTCAATATTGGCTATCCAGAGATAACTGATGCATCAGGTGGCCCATATATCGTAACACATAACGCAACTGGAAATGTACAGACCACATCAGGTGCTAGTAATGTGACCGTATCACTTGGTGTTGGTAGGATTATAGTGCAGTGGAACGTCACGGATCCCTCAAATAACATAGGTACTGCTCTCCAAATGGTGGACGTCACAGACACCACCCCGCCATCTGTTGTTATAGACAACGTAACAATGGAAGCAACAGGTGCCACAACTAGTGTCAATATTGGCTATCCAGAGATAACTGATGCATCAGGTGGCCCATATACCGTAACACACAACGCAACTGGAAATGTACAGACCACATCAGGTGCTAGTAATGTGACCGTATCATTTGGTGTTGGTAGGATTATAGTGCAGTGGAGCGTTATGGATCCCTCAGATAACATAGGTACTGCTCTCCAAATGGTGGACGTCACAGACACCACCCCGCCTACTATCACCCTGACTGGGTGGCTTCTGTCACCGTGACGTTGGGTGACACATATGAAGAAGAGGGAGCAGTCTGCTCTGATATTGTGGATGCTGACAAGCCAGCCACTGTAGGGGGCGACACAGTTAACACTGACTCGACGGGTCAATACACCATACAGTATACCTGCACAGATACAGCAGGTAATGAGGCCACACCTGTAGATCGTACCGTGACCGTCCATGATCCGACAGCTCCGTCTGTTGTTATAGACAACGTAACAATGGAAGCAACAGGTGCCACAACTAGTGTCAATATTGGCTATCCAGAGATAACTGATGCATCAGGTGGCCCATATATCGTAACACACAACGCAACTGGAAATGTACAGACCACATCAGGTGCTAGTAATGTGACCGTATCATTTGGTGTTGGTAGGATTATAGTGCAGTGGAGCGTTATGGATCCCTCAAATAACATAGGTACTGCTCTCCAAATGGTGGACGTCACAGACACCACCCCGCCTACTATCACCCTGACTGGGTCGGCTTCTGTCACCGTGACGTTGGGTGACACATATGAAGAAGAGGGAGCAGTCTGCTCTGATATTGTGGATGCTGACAAGCCAGCCACTGTAGGGGGCGACACAGTTAACACTGACTCGACGGGTCAATACACTATACAGTATACCTGCACAGATACAGCAGGTAATGAGGCCACACCTGTAGATCGTACCGTGACCGTCCATGATCCGACAGCTCCGTCTGTTTCCATCAACGACGTAACAATGGAGGCAACAGGTGCCACAACTAGTGTCAATATTGGCTATCCAGAGATAACTGATGCATCAGGTGGCCCATATATCGTAACACACAACGCAACTGGAAATGTACAGACCACATCAGGTGCTAGTAATGTGACCGTATCACTTGGTGTTGGTAGGATTATAGTGCAGTGGAGCGTCATGGATCCCTCAGATAACATAGGTACTGCTCTCCAAATGGTGGACGTCACAGACACCACCCCGCCTACTATCACCCTGACTGGGTCGGCTTCTGTCACCGTGACGCTGGGTGACACATATGAAGAAGAGGGAGCAGTCTGCTCTGATATTGTGGATGCTGACAAGCCAGCCACTGTAGGGGGCGACACAGTTAACACTGACTCGACGGGTCAATACACCATACAGTATACCTGCACAGATACAGCAGGTAATGAGGCCACACCTGTAGATCGTACCGTGACCGTCCATGATCCGACAGCTCCGTCTATTTCCATCAACGACGTAACAATGGAAGCAACAGGTGCCACAACTAGTGTCAATATTGGCTATCCAGAGATAACTGATGCATCAGGTGGCCCATATATCGTAACACACAACGCAACTGGAAATGTACAGACCACACCAGATACTAGTAATGTGACCGTATCACTTGGTGTGGGTATGATTATAGTGCAGTGGAACGTCACAGATCCCTCAAATAACATAGGTACTGCTCTCCAAATGGTGGACGTCACAGACACCACCCCGCCATCTGTTGTTATAGACAACATAACAATGGAAGCAACAGGTGCCACAACTAGTGTCAATATTGGCTATCCAGAGATAACTGATGCATCAGGTGGCCCATATATCGTAACACACAACGCAACTGGAAATGTACAGACCACACCAGGTGCTAGTAATGTGACCGTATCACTTGGTGTTGGTAGGATTATAGTGCAGTGGAGCGTTATGGATCCCTCAGATAACATAGGTACTGCTCTCCAAATGGTGGACGTCACAGACACCACCCCGCCTACTATCACCCTGACTGGGTCGGCTTCTGTCACCGTGACGCTGGGTGACACATATGAAGAAGAGGGAGCAGTCTGCTCTGATATTGTGGATGCTGACAAGCCAGCCACTGTAGGGGGCGACACAGTTAACACTGACTCGACTGGTCAATATACTGTGCAGTATACCTGCACAGATACAGCAGGTAATGAGGCCACACCTGTAGATCGTACCGTGACCGTCCATGATCCGACAGCTCCGTCTGTTGTTATAGACAACGTAACAATGGAGGCAACAGGTGCCACAACTAGTGTCAATATTGGCTATCCAGAGATAACTGATGCATCAGGTGGCCCATATATCGTAACACATAACGCAACTGGAAATGTACAGACCACATCAGGTGCTAGTAATGTGACCGTATCATTTGGTGTTGGTAGGATTATAGTGCAGTGGAGCGTCACGGATCCCTCAGATAACATAGGTACTGCTCTCCAAATGGTGGACGTCACAGACACCACCCCGCCTACTATCACCCTGACTGGGTCGGCTTCTGTCACCGTGACGCTGGGTGACACATATGAAGAAGAGGGAGCAGTCTGCTCTGATATTGTGGATGCTGACAAGCCAGCCACTGTAGGGGGCGACACAGTTAACACTGACTCGACGGGTCAATACACCATACAGTATACCTGCACAGATACAGCAGGTAATGAGGCCACACCTGTAGATCGTACCGTGACCGTCCATGATCCGACAGCTCCGTCTATTTCCATCAACGACGTAACAATGGAAGCAACAGGTGCCACAACTAGTGTCAATATTGGCTATCCAGAGATAACTGATGCATCAGGTGGCCCATATATCGTAACACATAACGCAACTGGAAATGTACAGACCACATCAGGTGCTAGTAATGTGACCGTATCACTTGGTGTTGGTAGGATTATAGTGCAGTGGAGCGTCATGGATCCCTCAAATAACATAGGTACTGCTCTCCAAATGGTGGACGTCACAGACACCACCCCGCCTACTATCACCCTGACTGGGTCGGCTTCTGTCACCGTGACGCTGGGTGACACATATGAAGAAGAGGGAGCAGTCTGCTCTGATATTGTGGATGCTGACAAGCCAGCCACTGTAGGGGGCGACACAGTTAACACTGACTCGACGGGTCAATACACCATACAGTATACCTGCACAGATACAGCAGGTAATGAGGCCACACCTGTAGATCGTACCGTGACCGTCCATGATCCGACAGCTCCGTCTATTTCCATCAACGACGTAACAATGGAAGCAACAGGTGCCACAACTAGTGTCAACATTGGCTATCCAGAGATAACTGATGCATCAGGTGGCCCATATATCGTAACACACAACGCAACTGGAAATGTACAGACCACACCAGATACTAGTAATGTGACCGTATCACTTGGTGTGGGTATGATTATAGTGCAGTGGAACGTCACGGATCCCTCAAATAACATAGGTACTGCTCTCCAAATGGTGGACGTCACAGACACCACCCCGCCATCTGTTGTTATAGACAACATAACAATGGAAGCAACAGGTGCCACAACTAGTGTCAACATTGGCTATCCAGAGATAACTGATGCATCAGGTGGCCCATATATCGTAACACACAACGCAACTGGAAATGTACAGACCACACCAGATACTAGTAATGTGACCGTATCACTTGGTGTGGGTATGATTATAGTGCAGTGGAGCGTCACGGATCCCTCAGATAACATAGGTACTGCTCTCCAAATGGTGACGTCACAGACACCACCCCGCCTACTATCACCCTGACTGGGTCGGCTTCTGTCACCGTGACGCTGGGCGGCACATATGAAGAAGAGGGGGCAGTCTGCTCTGATATTGTGGATGCTGACAAGCCAGCCACTGTAGGGGGCGACACAGTTAACACTGACTCGACTGGTCAATATACACCATACAGTATACCTGCACAGATACAGCAGGTAATGAGGCCACACCTGTAGATCGTACCGTGACCGTCCATGATCCGACAGCTCCGTCTGTTGTTATAGACAACGTAACAATGGAAGCAACAGGTGCCACAACTAGTGTCAATATTGGCTATCCAGAGATAACTGATGCATCAGGTGGCCCATATATCGTAACACATAACGCAACTGGAAATGTACAGACCACATCAGGTGCTAGTAATGTGACCGTATCACTTGGTGTTGGTAGGATTATAGTGCAGTGGAGCGTCACGGATCCCTCAGATAACATAGGTACTGCTCTCCAAATGGTGGACGTCACAGACACCACCCCGCCTACTATCACCCTGACTGGGTCGGCTTCTGTCACCGTGACGCTGGGCGACACATATGAAGAAGAGGGGGCAGTCTGCTCTGATATTGTGGATGCTGACAAGCCAGCCACTGTAGGGGGCGACACAGTTAACACTGACTCGACGGGTCAATACACATACAGTATACCTGCACAGATACAGCAGGTAATGAGGCCACACCTGTAGATCGTACCGTGACCGTCCATGATCCGACAGCTCCGTCTGTTGTTATAGACAACGTAACAATGGAAGCAACAGGTGCCACAACTAGTGTCAATATTGGCTATCCAGAGATAACTGATGCATCAGGTGGCCCATATATCGTAACACACAACGCAACTGGAAATGTACAGACCACATCAGGTGCTAGTAATGTGACCGTATCACTTGGTGTTGGTAGGATTATAGTGCAGTGGAGCGTCACGGATCCCTCAGATAACATAGGTACTGCTCTCCAAATGGTGGACGTCACAGACACCACCCCGCCTACTATCACCCTGACTGGGTCGGCTTCTGTCACCGTGACGCTGGGCGGCACATATGAAGAAGAGGGAGCAGTCTGCTCTGATATTGTGGATGCTGACAAGTCAGCCACTGTAGGGGGCGACACAGTTAACACTGACTCGACGGGTCAATACACTATACAGTATACCTGCACAGATACAGCAGGTAATGAGGCCACACCTGTAGATCGTACCGTGACCGTCCATGATCCGACAGCTCCGTCTATTTCCATCAACGACGTAACAATGGAAGCAACAGGTGCCACAACTAGTGTCAACATTGGCTATCCAGAGATAACTGATGCATCAGGTGGCCCATATATCGTAACACACAACGCAACTGGAAATGTACAGACCACACCAGATACTAGTAATGTGACCGTATCACTTGGTGTGGGTATGATTATAGTGCAGTGGAGCGTCACGGATCCCTCAGATAACATAGGTACTGCGCTCCAAATGGTGGACGTCACAGACACCACCCCGCCTACTATCACCCTGACTGGGTCGGCTTCTGTCACCGTGACGCTGGGCGGCACATATGAGGAACAAGGAGCCGTCTGCTCTGATATTGTGGATGCTGACAAGTCAGCCACTGTAGGGGGCGACACAGTTAACACTGACTCGACGGGTCAATACACCATACAGTACACCTGCACAGATACAGCAGGTAATGAGGCCACACCTGTAGATCGTACCGTGACCGTCCATGATCCGACAGCTCCGTCTATTTCCATCAACGACGTAACAATGGAAGCAACAGGTGCCACAACTAGTGTCAACATTGGCTATCCAGAGATAACTGATGCATCAGGTGGCCCATATATCGTAACACACAACGCAACTGGAAATGTACAGACCACACCAGATACTAGTAATGTGACCGTATCACTTGGTGTGGGTATGATTATAGTGCAGTGGAACGTCACGGATCCCTCAGATAACATAGGTACTGCTCTCCAAATGGTGGACGTCACAGACACCACCCCGCCATCTGTTGTTATAGACAACATAACAATGGAAGCAACAGGTGCCACAACTAGTGTCAACATTGGCTATCCAGAGATAACTGATGCATCAGGTGGCCCATATATCGTAACACACAACGCAACTGGAAATGTACAGACCACACCAGATACTAGTAATGTGACCGTATCACTTGGTGTGGGTATGATTATAGTGCAGTGGAGCGTCACGGATCCCTCAGATAACATAGGTACTGCGCTCCAAATGGTGGACGTCACAGACACCACCCCGCCTACTATCACCCTGACTGGGTCGGCTTCTGTCACCGTGACGCTGGGCGGCACATATGAAGAAGAGGGGGCAGTCTGCTCTGATATTGTGGATGCTGACAAGTCAGCCACTGTAGGGGGCGACACAGTTAACACTGACTCGACGGGTCAATACACTATACAGTATACCTGCACAGATACAGCAGGTAACGAGGCCACACCTGTAGATCGTACCGTGACCGTCCATGATCCGACAGCTCCGTCTATTTCCATCAACGACGTAACAATGGAAGCAACAGGTGCCACAACTAGTGTCAACATTGGCTATCCAGAGATAACTGATGCATCAGGTGGCCCATATATCGTAACACACAACGCAACTGGAAATGTACAGACCACACCAGATACTAGTAATGTGACCGTATCACTTGGTGTGGGTATGATTATAGTGCAGTGGAGCGTCACGGATCCCTCAGATAACATAGGTACTGCGCTCCAAATGGTGGACGTCACAGACACCACCCCGCCTACTATCACCCTGACTGGGTCGGCTTCTGTCACCGTGACGCTGGGCGGCACATATGAGGAACAAGGAGCCGTCTGCTCTGATATTGTGGATGCTGACAAGTCAGCCACTGTAGGGGGCGACACAGTTAACACTGACTCGACGGGTCAATACACCATACAGTACACCTGCACAGATACAGCAGGTAATGAGGCCACACCTGTAGATCGTACCGTGACCGTCCATGATCCGACAGCTCCGTCTATTTCCATCAACGACGTAACAATGGAAGCAACAGGTGCCACAACTAGTGTCAACATTGGCTATCCAGAGATAACTGATGCATCAGGTGGCCCATATATCGTAACACACAACGCAACTGGAAATGTACAGACCACACCAGATACTAGTAATGTGACCGTATCACTTGGTGTGGGTATGATTATAGTGCAGTGGAACGTCACGGATCCCTCAGATAACATAGGTACTGCTCTCCAAATGGTGGACGTCACAGACACCACCCCGCCATCTGTTGTTATAGACAACATAACAATGGAAGCAACAGGTGCCACAACTAGTGTCAACATTGGCTATCCAGAGATAACTGATGCATCAGGTGGCCCATATATCGTAACACACAACGCAACTGGAAATGTACAGACCACACCAGATACTAGTAATGTGACCGTATCACTTGGTGTGGGTATGATTATAGTGCAGTGGAGCGTCACGGATCCCTCAGATAACATAGGTACTGCGCTCCAAATGGTGGACGTCACAGACACCACCCCGCCTACTATCACCCTGACTGGGTCGGCTTCTGTCACCGTGACGCTGGGCGGCACATATGAAGAAGAGGGGGCAGTCTGCTCTGATATTGTGGATGCTGACAAGTCAGCCACTGTAGGGGGCGACACAGTTAACACTGACTCGACGGGTCAATACACTATACAGTATACCTGCACAGATACAGCAGGTAACGAGGCCACACCTGTAAGCCGCACCGTGACCGTCCATATGGCGCCCGATACCACCTCACCGTCTATTTCCATCAACGACGTAACAATGGAAGCAACAGGTGCCACAACTAGTGTCAATATTGGTTATCCAGAGATAACTGATGCATCAGGTGGCCCATATACCGTAACACACAACGCAACTGGAAATGTACAGACCACACCAGATACTAGTAATGTGACCGTATCACTTGGTGTGGGTATGATTATAGTGCAGTGGAGCGTCACGGATCCCTCAGATAACATAGGTACTGCGCTCCAAATGGTGGACGTCACAGACACCACCCCGCCTACTATCACCCTGACTGGGTCGGCTTCTGTCACCGTGACGCTGGGCGGCACATATGAAGAAGAGGGGGCAGTCTGCTCTGATATTGTGGATGCTGACAAGTCAGCCACTGTAGGGGGCGACACAGTTAACACTGACTCGACGGGTCAATACACTATACAGTATACCTGCACAGATACAGCAGGTAACGAGGCCACACCTGTAAGCCGCACCGTGACCGTCCATATGGCGCCCGATACCACCTCACCGTCTATTTCCATCAACGACGTAACAATGGAAGCAACAGGTGCCACAACTAGTGTCAATATTGGTTATCCAGAGATAACTGATGCATCAGGTGGCCCATATACCGTAACACACAACGCAACTGGAAATGTACAGACCACACCAGATACTAGTAATGTGACCGTATCACTTGGTGTGGGTATGATTATAGTGCAGTGGAACGTCACGGATCCCTCAAATAACATAGGTACTGCTCTCCAAATGGTGGACGTCACAGACACCACCCCGCCTACTATCACCCTGACTGGGTCGGCTTCTGTCACAATAACCATAGGAAACTCATATGTGGATGCAGGGGCCGTCTGTACAGACTTGGTGGACGGTGATATTGTTCCAGTTCAACTAGGTACGGTAAACGCATTTGCCATAGGTCAGTACACCATACAGTACACATGCACAGACGCAACAGGTAACGAGGCCACACCAGTAAACCGTACCGTGACTGTCAATATGGCGTCCGATACCACCTCACCGTCTATTTCCATTGACGACGTAACAATGGAAGCAACAGGTGCCACAACTAGTGTCAATATTGGTTATCCAGAGATAACTGATGCATCAGGTGGCCCATATACCGTAACATATAACGCAACTGGAAATGTACAGACCACATCAGATGCTAGTAATGTGACCGTATCACTTGGTGTGGGTATGATTATAGTGCAGTGGAGCGTTATGGATCCCTCAAATAACATAGGTACTGCGCTCCAAATGGTGGACGTCACAGACACCACCCCGCCTACTATCACCCTGACTGGGTCGGCTTCTGTCACCGTGACGTTTGGTGGCACATATGAGGAACAGGGAGCCGTCTGTACAGACTTGGTGGACGGTGATATTGTTCCAGTTCAACTAGGTACGGTAAACGCATTTGACATAGGTCAGTACACCATACAGTACACCTGTACAGACGCAGCAGGTAATGAGGCCACACCTGTAAGCCGCACCGTGACTGTCAATATGGCGTCCGATACCACCTCACCGTCTATTTCCATCAACGACGTAACAATGGAAGCAACAGGTGCCACAACTAGTGTCAATATTGGCTATCCAGAGATAACTGATGCATCAGGTGGCCCATATACCATAACACACAACGCAACTGGAAATGTACAGACCACACCAGATACTAGTAATGTGACCGTATCACTTGGTGTTGGTAGGATTATAGTGCAGTGGAACGTCACGGATCCCTCAAATAACATAGGTACTGCGCTCCAAATGGTGGACGTCACAGACACCACCCCGCCTACTATCACCCTGATTGGCTCGGCTTCTGTCACCGTGACGTTGGGCGACACATATGAAGAAGAGGGGGCAGTCTGCTCTGATATTGTGGATGCTGACAAGCCAGCCACTGTAGGGGGCGACACAGTTAACACTGACTCGACTGGTCAATACACCATACAGTATACCTGCACAGATACAGCAGGTAATGAGGCCACACCTGTAAGCCGCACCGTGACCGTCCATATGGCGTCCGATACCACCTCACCGTCTATTTCCATCAACGACGTAACAATGGAAGCAACAGGTGCCACAACTAGTGTCAATATTGGCTATCCAGAGATAACTGATGCATCAGGTGGCCCATATACCGTAACACATAACGCAACTGGAAATGTACAGACCACATCAGGTGCTAGTAATGTGACCGTATCACTTGGTGTTGGTAGTATTATAGTGCAGTGGAGCGTTATGGATCCCTCAAATAACATAGGTACTGCGCTCCAAATGGTGGACGTCACAGACACCACCCCGCCTACTATCACAATGATTGGCTCGGCTTCTGTCACCGTGACGTTTGGTGGCACATATGAGGAACAAGGAGCCATCTGTACAGACTTGGTGGACGGTGATATTGTTCCAGTTCAACTAGGTACGGTAAACGCATTTGCCATAGGTCAGTACACCATACAGTATACCTGCACAGATACAGCAGGTAATGAGGCCACACCTGTAAGCCGCACCGTGACCGTCCATATGGCGTCCGATACCACCTCACCGTCTATTTCCATCAACGACGTAACAATGGAAGCAACAGGTGCCACAACTAGTGTCAATATTGGCTATCCAGAGATAACTGATGCATCAGGTGGCCCATATACCGTAACACATAACGCAACTGGAAATGTACAGACCACATCAGGTGCTAGTAATGTGACCGTATCACTTGGTGTTGGTAGTATTATAGTGCAGTGGATCGTTATGGATCCCTCAAATAACATAGGTACTGCGCTCCAAATGGTGGACGTCACAGACACCACCCCGCCTACTATCACCCTGACTGGTTCGGCCTCTGTCACAATAACCATAGGAAACTCATATGAAGAACAGGGAGCCGTCTGTACAGACTTGGTGGACGGTGATATTGTTCCAGTTCAACTAGGTACGGTAAACGCATTTGCCATAGGTCAGTACACCATACAGTACACCTGCACAGACACAGCAGGTAACGAGGCCACACCAGTAAACCGTACCGTGACTGTCCATATGGCGCCCGACACCACCTCACCGTCTATTTCCATTGACGACGTAACAATGGAAGCAACAGGTGCAACGACTAGGGCCAATATTGGCTATCCAGAGATAACTGATGTATCAGGTGGCCCATATACCATAACACATAACGCTACTGGAAATGTACAGACCACATCAGATGCTAGTAATGTGACCGTATCACTTGGTGTTGGTAAGATGATCGTGCAGTGGATCGTTATGGATCCCTCAAATAACATAGGTACTGCGCTCCAAATGGTGGACGTCACAGACACCACCCCGCCTACTATCACAATGATTGGCTCGGCTTCTGTCACAATAACCATAGGAAACTCATATGAAGAACAGGGAGCCGTCTGTACAGACTTGGTGGACGGTAATATTGTTCCAGTTCAACTAGGTACGGTAAACACATTTGCCATAGGTCAGTACACCATGAAGTACACATGCACAGACACAGCAGGTAATGAGGCCACACCTGTCGGCCGCACCATGACTGTCCATATGGCGCCCGACACCACCTCACCGTCTAATTATTCACAATGCAGATAGCATCTCAGGATTTCAGTCGTAATTGAAATCATGATTTATACTCCTGCCGTGGTTACGGCTGTGTAATCTATAAAAACCATATGTGATATACATGGTACAACAAAACTGGAAATTAGGTGGTAAGAATCATGATGGTAACTGTTAACTCCGTGCCTAGATTTTTGCACTATTTTTTGATCCTATCTTGAGTTTGTGCCTAAAAATGTCTATGATTTCAAAATTATGTTAGCTGTTAACCATATGTGATAAGCGAAGCGCGGTAAAGTCGGAAATTAGATAGTATTAGTTGTGATTGGGCATAAACTCATCAAATTTTTAGCCATATGGCAACGACCCTACCGCCACATTGACATTACATGTAGGGGACTAAACAAGACTATGTATTATGAGCGTTGTTGGGTTTTTGTTTTTTTGTATAAAGTTTCGTGATCTATATAATCATTCAAAAATAACGCCTAGTCAAATGCAGCGCATGTACAATACTCTATACGAAAACAAAATGTGACCAAATATAAGTATGTGATTTTATTATTATGTCCAAAGAGCTTGATTCACACAAAAAATACGCGCTTTTCATATCAGTTGTAACCGTGCACCTATGTTAATCCCATGAGGCGTTGACAAGGCAACTATTTTGTCGTTACACTTTCATTTCATGCCTACGGATACGCAGAGTCGTTGATATCTTACGCTAGGAGTGTGTAAGATGCCAAGATCTAGGACTGCCAGTTATTGTTTCTGGCTTGTCTTTGCGATCTTGTCCAGCTTGCGTCGATACAGATCCTCGTTACGTGACTTGTACGGTTCCTACGTGATCAGGATGTGCCACATTATCGTGACCGTCTTGTGTGACACGGTTATTATGCCAAGTGGATGTTTGCCTGCATGACGTCACTTGACTGACTCGTAGACAAGCTTCATCTTCGAGTCGTGCATCACAGATATCTGCGCAGCATCGCGTATTGCCCAGTTGACTAGGTCGCAGGTGTTCTGCTTTTTGATGCGGCTCTTGTGCGATACGTCGCCTGATTCGCTTATCCTTGGGCAGAGACCCGTAATTGAGACCATTTTTTTGGATTCTTGAATCGCGCTACACCATCTATCTCAACTTGCAGCCATCAACAGTACGATAAATGCACCAACATCGGGCATACTCATCAAAAGTATTGCATCCTTGTTCGGGTATGCTTTTTTTGTAAAATACCTGTCAGTATCTGCCAAGGACTATAAGATGCGGCATATGTCTGACGTGCTTTTGTAGCACAAACGTCTCATGTGCAGTACCGAGCTTGATCCATTTTAACTGCTCAATTCCCTTGGCGCGAGTACATCTTTGTTGCATCGATGGTTAGTTCATACCCATCAAGAAGAGCATGAATGCGGTTTATCGCCTCTGTCCTTTTCTGGTCGCCTGAGATGGTTACCCACATATTACACATGGCAGGCATGGATGCGGTTTATCTCCTCTGTTCTTTTCGGGGTCAGTCTGACATAATGTCGTATATGTTCTGATACTGCGTATGTATTCTTCTGGAACGTGGGTCTTGTGCATCATGCCAGCCAGGAGAAAGGTTGCCAGTTTGTACGCATCTTCCTTGTCGGTCTTTTTGGCGCTCTTTGTGATGTGCTAGTCTGTATGGATTTGTAAGAATAATTCGGATTCCCGTGTTATTGAATGCGTTGTGTGTGGAACGCCACATGTTAACAGTTGATTCGTAGACTGCTGCTGCAGCAGTTAACATTTTTTGTACCGTACTTGCGTATCATGCCCTCTGCGATTTGTTTTGCATCATGTATTGTATTTGTATACTGTCCTTTTTTGAGGATGTTGCCATTATGTCCCAGTACACAATAGTCACACTTTTTTTTTGCTGATGTTGATTCCCATGTATGTGGTCGCTGTCACATATTTGTCCATTTTTTTATCATATCCTTTTGGACGTTTGATGTTGACAGAACGAAAGCTGCAATCACCCATCAGGGCGCAAAGCCCAGTCATATAGCAGTTCTGATTCCCCCGTGTTATCAGAGTTGGTAACAGCAGCAGTAGTAGTAGTAGTAGTAGGTGGAAGGCGCAAAGCCCAGTCATATAGCAGTTCTGATTCGCCCATTTAACCCCAAGAGTGTACGAACTGATTAGAGTCCGTGTTCCATGAACGGCGAAGGATCGCTCCATCACCCTAGCTACGCCAGAGGGAGGAGAAATGGTGTGGTTATCATGTATGCAACCCCTATGCCTGCTCCAGATGTTAGGCAACGAATCTGTGCCTAAATTTGAAAAAAAAAGTCAAAAGGTTACGCTATCATACACACAATACTTTAAAACGTCATACATATTACAACATACAATGAGTAAACAAAAATCAGTACCACGAAGCATAAAGATTCTTGTTGCAAAACTAGGTCTTGATGGACACGATAGAGGTGCACTTGTCTTGTGTAGAGCATTTAGAGATGCAGGGATGGAAGTCATATACTCTGGACTCTTTGCAACGCCACAAAGAATAGCACAGATTGCAGAAGATGAGGATGTGGATGCAGTTGCCATGAGTTTACTCAACGGAGCACATGGGACATTATTTCCAAGAGTTGTAAAAGAGATAAAGAAAAAAGGCATTAATGATGTACTAGTTGTAGGAGGGGGAGTAATCCCAGAGGCAGATCATGCAGATTTGCTAAAAGCAGGCATCAATCATGTGTTTGGTCCAGGTACCCCACTTCCAACCATCATAAGTCACATAAATACAGGTGTGGGAAATCTTCGAAAGTTGTGATTTACATCAATACGCAATAGTATTTTACAAACGTTTTTTCAAAAATACAACTCTGCACAATTTAGACATACATTATGTTGTTTTTCTTACAATAACAAGCAGTACATATTTTTCTAACAATACAATTATTAAAATAGTAGAGTTTGACACGATGTAATTTTTGGAAAAAGTATATGAAACTACAATCATGAACTTTTTATAATTATTTTAAAAATACAGATTATACATAATATCCATTGTATGTAAAATTGATTCAATAAAACGTGTAAAGTAAGTTCTATTACTGATATGATCATTCAAAAACAGATCCTAGTCAAATGTAGCGCATGTGTGATACTCGATATGCAGACAAGAGTATGGCCAAATACAACTATATGATTTCATTATTGTATCCAAAGAGTTTGGTTCACACAATAAAACACATCTAGTTTAATTCTGTGTATGATGAATGCCAAAGATCAATGATTATTTCATATCAAAATAATCATGCTATAAATAGCAACAATATCATATACCAATATGCCAGTTGTTGATCCCGTATGCGGAATAGAACTTGATGATGACTTGGCACTACCACACGATTACAAAGGTACAACATACTATTTTTGTTGTAATGGATGTCGTAGAATATTTATCAAAAAACCACGCAAATATAAAAATAACGTCTAGATAGGAAATGCAGCACACATTCTACAAAAGCGAACATTGTCGGGTATTTTGATTTTACAAAAAGGACATAATCGATGTGCTGTTTTTGTTTTATTAGTTTTTGTTGTATTGTGTATATCATCACCATCACCATCATCATCATTATAATTATTATTATTATTATTATCATATAAAACACCCTGTGTAGAATCAGATACATCATTGCAAGCATCATTGCAAGCATCACTATAACTATCAATCCCCTCAAAATCAAACTTTGCAGGTATACCATAAAGATCTCTGAATATTTCATAATAGTAAAGAGACTCTCTATTTCTAATTACAACACCATCATTATCTTTAATCTTGAGTATTTTTTCAACATATGATTCTTCATCTATACGCATAATTGAATTAAACATGTCTGTAAGCCCAACTGTACCAGAGCCGTCTTGCATTGCATATTTAGGTCTCCATGCAATTTTGTTATCCAAGACATCCTCAAAAGATTTACGAAGAATCCATTTACCATATCGAATATTTGTATTGTGATCATTGTTGTGATCATTGTTGTGATCATCATCATTATCAATACCATCACCACCACCATTATCACCACCATTACCACTAATATCATCAACACCAACAGAATCAATTTCCTCAGCACACCTATCACTAGCACGATCGTTGAAAAAGTTAATTTGATTATATTTTACTTTAAGTTCGGGTGCAATCTTTTTTGCAAGTTCTAGTACATCAGAATCCAAAAATGGAGATATCGGTTCGATACCAAATGACTTGCATATTACATGAGATGGGAAATGCATAGAATCACATACACGTTGAATCTCATCAGACAATTTGTCAAGCGGCGTTTGTATTAGAAATTTGTATCCTGCAAACAGTTCATCTGCACCATCACCAGTTGCCATAGACGTATACCCATTTTCAGAGGCCCATTTTGCTGCCAAATATATCACCACGCTGTTTCGAATCTCAATCTCATTGAAATTTCGAAGTATCTTTATCGTCTCTTTTGTTCCATCAAGAATATCATCAATAGACACATTCAATATCACAGGTGAAATACCGAGATTATTTGATGCTATTTGAGAGTATACAAGATCCGGTGAGACAAAGTCATTTGCCACGACCGTAATTGCACTTACTTGTTTGCTTTGTTGTTGTGTAGCATACCATGCAACAATACTAGAGTCAAGTCCTCCCGAAAAAGCTACCAAGTCAATCTGGTGCTTTGAGCACGCAATACTCAAAGTGTACTTGAGATCATCGATCACATGTGAAATAGCATCACTTGTTAAATTGTTTGTGATAGATTTAGATGAAAATGTAGGTGATGATATTTCTGGCAATAATTTGTATGTGCAAGTCTACAAAATAAAGTAATTATTTGCACATTATAATATCACATAACAACTATTACAAACATAACTAATAAAAATAAACATATAAAATAATATTAGTTAAATATTTTATAAAATATATTGAGCGTTTTGATGTAACACATCTAACCTAAATGTTCAAAAAAGAAATAAAAAATTACACATATTATATCAAATTGTATAAATGCATATCTTAACTGTCTATAAGCCAAGATATTGTATTTAGATAAGTTTGATCATCCATACCACCTTCTGCCCAAAAACTTGCTACTCTAATCTAGTCTGGTATCTCTGCATATGCAATTCCTGTAGTTGACAGACGTGTAATTATCATAATACTTGTAAAAATTGTTATTGTTTGTTTATCCTTTATTACATAAGGGACAAATTTGATACTTTATGACTTTGATTTACGTATCATTTTTTACGCTTTTTGCCTTTCTTGCTCTTTTTACCGTTCACTGCTTTTAGTATACTATTGAGACATTCTTTTTGTGTTTGTAATGTTGTGCCTACCGTATCCAGTCTACCATTCACATTTTCTAATGTTGTGCCTACCGTATCCAGTCTACCATTCACATCTTTTATTGCTGTGTCTACCGTATCCAGTCTACCATTCACATTTTCTAATGTTGTGCCTACCGTATCCAGTCTACCATTCACATCTTTTATTGCTGTGTCTACCGTATCCAGTCTACCATTCACATCTTTTATTGCTGTGTCTACCGTATCCAGTCTACCATTCACATCTTTTATTGCTGTGTCTACCGTATCCAGTCTACCATTCACATCTTTTATTGCTGTGTCTACCGTATCCAGTCTACCATTCACATCTTTTATTGCTGTGTCTACCGTATCCAGTCTACCATTCACATTTTCTAATGTTGTATCTACCTTATCCAGTCTACCATTCACATTTTCTAATGTTGTATCTACCTTATCCAGTCTACCATTCACATTTTCTAATGCATTTCTCATATAGTCTCTATCTTCTTTCCACTCACTATGCATAACTGGTCTATCATCTTTTTCACGTACCATGTTTTATCTATATTATTTTGGTTATATAAGAGATTATAATTATTGTGTCACTTCCAGTACGGGCTTTTCTGTATCTGAAATTGCAGGTATTACATGATCTAGAACGGCATGTCTAACAAAGTTAGTCTTCTCGATTCCTTCCTTTTTTGCAAAATTATCGATCATGGTATATTCTGCATCTGTAACACGTATTGTAATTGAGCGTGTCTTTGGAATTGGTTTGTGGGTTACATTGTAATACATTTTTTCAACTCTATCAAGTCTGGATTTTGTCAACTCTTGTTCATACTTTATCTTTGTTAGTCAGTCTGTATCCTTGAGAGCATCTACTAGTACGTCTGTTAAAGTCATGTCTGCACGTTTGGCACGTGTTTTGAGATCGTCTATTACATCTGCATCAAGTCTGAAATTTACAACATCTTTTTTGTCATACAATGTCTTACAAAACTTTGTTTATAACGTGTATTACACTGTCTTACATTTTTTGTCTTACAGTAGACCTTATACACAATCAATATATTATAAGAACAAATAAAAATCAAAGTAAATTTCAATAAAAAATCATATTTCTATATGATTTATTATAGATGGAAAATAATAATAAAAGCATGCCCGGGTAGAATGAATCTTTAATTACTGCTCAGAGATCAAACTTTAATTTTTTCTCTTTAGAATCCCAAAGTATACGGTGGTTAACTAATCCGATATAATCTGCAAGTCACGGTCAAGACAATCATCAGATCTGATGTATATATTTCGCAGCACTGAAAAATGTTTTAGTTTTCCTATTACATGCTCTACTTTGATTCGAATTTTACTGATGAATTTGTTGTATTTTCTCTCATCTTCTGCTAACTCTTCTTTTGATTGTTCTTTTTTCTTTCGAGGTTTTTTTATTGGCTGCATTAAAATTATTCAAGGATAAAAGTCATCAATACCCACATGTCCAAGATCCGACCAACTTTTGGGCTTGTCTTCATCTGCAGTCTGTGTTGATTTCATACGCTCAGATATAACACCCAAATCAGGATCATCTAAACGAAGCATAGCCATGTCATGTTTCTTGCCATTGTGGATATATCCTGCATAGATTATTAATCCATGTTTGTTTATAACGATCGTCGATTTTACAGTATGTCGTTTTTTCTTTCTTTCCAGAATAGTATTCTTTTTGTACGTCATTGTCGTGTGGACGTTTCATTGTAAACTCGGCGCTATCAATCATATGTTCATTATCAGGCATAAATTGATCAAGTGTGGTTGCATCTGCGTCTTTGATCTTTTGCTGTATAACATTGGCAGTAGGTAGTGCTTTGACAAGTATACAATCGATGTATTCGATTGCCCTTGAGATGGTACTTTGGTTTATGCCAAGCCACATCTCAAAGTCTACCTGTCTTGTGGCAGACTTTTTCGATAAAATTGACATGTGTATAGTCTGATTTCGTGACAGTTTGCATCTGTTGCCATGTCGAGGACTGCCATCTTTATAGTACAATGTCATCTTTACAAGATGACTTGGAAACTTTGAGACATACATCATTGAATCTTTCTTTTGACATTGAGATGGTACATCTTAATTAGACGCCCACCATTTATCATAGTCTCGATGTTGTGTTGAGCATGCATGAATTGTAAGTTCCCGCCACGTTTGAGAACATCAGAATTCCACATAGATTCAAGTTCATTTATCGTTTTGGTGGCTTTTTCTATTGTCTTGTCTTTTTTCTGAATTGTGTCGTCTTTTACTTGTAACTGTATTTTTGTTTTTTAAAATTTTTTTCTTAAATCTCTTATAATTTGCTCTTGTTGTGCTGTCAAGTGTGTGACCTAAATGCGACCATATATTAAATGTTTGGATAAATTTTTATAAATGATTATAAATAATTTTAAAACTAACTGATCAAAAATATTTAATATAATCTTTTAAACATAAAAAATAATACGTACTGATAAAATATTGATTATGGATAAAGTCTACTGATATTAAATATGATCAAACAACGAAATAAATACGCATTGTTGATGCAATAGGATTAGTTTTTATCATTTTTATAAAGAGTCAAATTACGTCATATGTGAAAGAACAGACGCGACTTTTTCCTCAACCAAAACCATTTGTGAAATGGGCAGGAGGCAAGCGTCAACTATTACCAGTGTTATGCGATAACATGCCTAAAATGTTTAACAAGTACTATGAGCCATTTTTAGGTGGTGGTGCGCTTTTTTTTAATATTGTAGGCAAGGGTCAACACTCTTACCATATATCTGATCTTAATTGCAATATTGTGTTGGCATATACGACAATTCGAGATCATGCAGAAGAACTGATAGATGCTTTGATTACTCATAGCAAAGAATACAATGTGGACTCAAAATCATATTATTACCATGTACGAGATGATTATGATGATACAAATGCAGATGCAATTGAGACTGTCTCGAGGTTGATATTTTTAAACAAGACCTGTTTTAATGGGTTGTATCGTGTGAATAGTAGTGGCAAGTTTAATGTTCCAATTGGCAGATATGTGAATCCGACCATTGCAGACGCTCAAAATATACGCGCAGTCAGTGATGTGTTAAATCAGCATGACGTGCACATCAAATGTCAAGACTTTGGCCATATTATCAAGTATGCACAAAAAGGTGACTTTATCTACTTTGATCCGCCGTATCTGCCTGTCAGCAAAACTGCTAGTTTTACAATGTATACTGGAGTTGACTTTGATATTGATGATCAAAAAAAAATGGCAGAGTTGTGTGCGGCGTTGGATGAAAAGGACTGCCATGTGTTGGTATCAAATTCTGACTCTGATGTAATATCCGATATGTTTACTACACGTAATTGGACAATTGAGCATGTGGATGCAGTTCGCTGTATAAATTCTAATTCACGTAAACGGCATGGCCACCGCGAGTTGTTAATTAAAAATTATTAGGCTTTAAATGGAATCTAAATATGAATTTTCTTGTAAACGCAGTTAATGTAAAGTTTATGATGTAAGTGTACATGTTAAAACCTTGAGTCCACTAGAATCTTGCCACATATTATGCTAAAAGATATACTTTAAGTTTTTTTAGATTTTCAAGAATCGGTTTTAAAATGTATATGAAGCTAGTATCACTTTACATCACGTGTGACACGTAATCCTAACCCGTGGTATTAGTTGAACACTTGTCAGTGACAGTTTGTCTGCATTTATTGATGCTGCCGGAAGTATATTTTAGAGAAATAAATGTAACCCATCATCACAGTACAGTTTAACCCTCACGCCTGAGCCGGATTAGTCAATAAACTTGCATCTAAATTTGAGGGAGAGAATTAAACTTACTAGCAATGCGTACTAGCAATACTTTGCAAGCTATAAATTCTTGTAATTAAAAATACATACATGTTACTACCGGCTGAAATAGAGTCAAAAACTCTAATACCAGCGCTACGCGCAATTATTGCAAAGAAACTTGCAGTTGATTACAATATACGCGAAGATGTCATATCAAAGATGCTCGGAGTCACACAAGCGGCTATTAGCAACTACATACGAGGTGCACGTGGTGACCCTGTTCTGATCGGCAAACTACTCTCACAAGAAAAGGTATCAGATATGATAGATGAGTTGTGTTATAATTTATCATCTGATATGGCATACACACCATCGAGTCTCTCAAAATTTATCGGATTGTGTAACTATATCAAATCAAGTCTTTTGATATGTGAGATTCATCACAATATTGAAACTAACATTGATGAAGAAATATGCAAAGAGTGCGAGAATATGTTGTTAAAGGGACCAGGCGGGTTTTAACCACAACATCAATTACATTTATTTTTTCAGTCACTTTTTTTCCAATTGTATCTCTACTGTAGATATCATACGACCTATACCAGGTTCATCAGTAGTATCAAGCAGTATCTTTCGTACTCGAGATTCATTCTTCATTATCTCATAGGTGACCATATTTGCAACCGTAACTGCAATAGGTATATTTCTGCCTTTGGAGCGAAGCGTCACAGTACCAGTCTTTGATAGTGCAGAGATTGCATCCATTGCATAAGTATCAACACGATTATGTTCAATATAGATTACAAAGGTATCCTGTACAGTAGTTGCGGCATTGTTCTCAACCATAATATCATCAGAATACGGTTCTTGTTCGTATATTTTATTCATTTGTAATATTTCGAACACTATTAGCAATTGTATTAAGTTTTACCTGTTTTGATATAATTTTAGAAAATAATAAAATATACTAGTACCACAGAATGATTATTATTTTTTCCTTTCAAAAACAAGAGATTCTGAGAGAGGCACTAATTTATTATACCAATTGCAAAAAAAAAAGATGATTTGCAGTGAGGTGTGTCCATCTCCAAAAGTCACATCTAATGATGGATAATTAATCACTAGAGGCAAATAGTCTTTGAGGGTTTTACAACAAATACTCAATAATCATCCACAACATGAACAAAGTGAAATACGGTCAATAAACCACTAAAAGAGAGAGAGGTGACTAGGTTATTTTTCAAAATAACTGATTGGTATATTTTGATAGTCACCGTTTGGGAGGACACGGCGTATGGTAATTGGGATTGCACGTTGGTTGAGTTCCTCCATTGAGATATCAAGTGATATTCTAGCTGATTTTGGTATAGGTATGAAGGGAGGTGCGCCTTGCGATAATTGTAGTGCACGAGCGCCCATAATTCGTGCCTTTTCAAATCTTGTCAAAGTCGGTGGTCCTACTATATCTTTTTGACCCTCACAAGGCATCTCAGTAGGTGTATGCTTGACAACATTTTCTACAACATCACGATTCTTTATAGCATCAAGTTGCGCCTCTAGCCGTTCCTTTTCCTCATCAGTGAGTTGTACATCACTACTTTTCTTTTCTACAAGTTTACGGTATGTATTGAGCGCCTTGTCAAGTCCAACATTTTCTTCATCTTCGCTAACAGTACGAGGGTTATCATTATCAGGTGCAAATTCAGCGACAAATTCATCATCAAATGAATCAGATTTTACCTGATCACTATTATTTTCATTTTTAGTAGTGGGATTTTGAGAATTATCTATCTCATTCTCTATAACATCTGACAATTAAAAACAAGCCCATTAAAACGTTATATATTCTATGCAATAGACATATTTGAGTTGAGTGAGACTGCATTGTCATCAGTATCACGAAAAAATCTCATACTAGAGATTGGATCAAAGGATAATCGTCTAGAGTGTGATTTACGTCGTCATTTATCACCACGAACAGTAGGTATAATAATACGATCATTACCATTACAGGGAAATGCACATAAAATGAGTGAAAATATAGTATACATTGAAACGTCAATAGATTCAGGATTAGAACGAGCACGAACAGAATTCAAAAAAGGAGATATTGCATTTTTGCCAGCAACAGAGAGTATATGCTTTTTTCTAGATGATGTAAATACTACAAAAAAGATGACACCAATAGGACATCTAAGGGGTGATATGGATTTACTAAAATTAATAAAAACTGGCACAGTATTATCAATATTAGAAAATTGATGTTGTAAAAATGATTTGGATGTGTGTTTGTAGAGTAAGCATACTTGTAAACAAAATTAGTAACGTGTCACCTCCCCCCACCGCATCGTGCCTAAATAAGTTCATACTAACACGAATATCATCTTAGTGAACATATATATTATCTGCGGAAAAACACATCTCACAGGAAATGTACCCGTCTACAACACTGTACGCGCATTATGATGTAACGTAATTTGAGATATTACTAGTACTCTAAACAAGTGACAAACGTAAAGTTAACGTGGTTGGGCATTTACGTTTTCATTGTGGTGCATATACAGGGGGCATTTTATGGACATGTGGATAAAGCCAACCTTGTGAGGTTTACATCGTGGTGCAATGACAACAAGTATAGTAGAAACTGCAACATGCGGATAAAACCAAACCTGTTAGGTTCTCATGTATTATCGATTCATGCTGAAAAGAGTCGCAACAATTCTATATTTGGATCTTTGTCTTGAGCTTTCCATGTCATCAGAACACTTGCAATGACACAGTATCTTTTGGCCCCCTCCATCCCCCAAAACCAAAAACTCGAATTCCGTTTGAGTACAAATGGACGTATTCCTCGCTCTGCTATGTTATTTGTAAGTGACATCTCGGGGTATTGTACTGCAGTAAACAAGTGATCGGAGCAGTTGAATAAATATCTGCCAGATTTAGCTCCACGGTCTAGTAATTGTTCACCGATAGTTTTCACAAGTTTGATGAGTTTGTTTATTTTAGTTGTGGGTGTGTCTGGTGGCAGTGTTTTTGTGTAGTGGTATATGGCCATAACTATTCCATACAGGTATGTTGCAGTCGAATCCTTTAGCTTTACAGTGTTGTTTTTAATCTTGGTCTTTACATGCGCCCAGCATAATTGATACGTATCAAAGCAATTGTATGATGGTGCTGCATCACGTGTCACTTTCAAGTGGGGATACGGATTGGCTTGTTTTACATCATCCATTGAGCGGGATGATAGGGCTTGATATTGAATCCATATTTTGTCACCGATTGTAATTCCTAGCCTGCCACTCTTTTTGCCAATCTTTACTGGTGTGTCATCAATATTTCCTGCTGCACTATTTCCGATCTCTTTGCCTATACGCTCGTACTCAGAAGTAAGCTTTGCAGCTGCTGCCTTTAGTCCTTTTCGTAAAGTATCATGAGCAAATCTTTTGTGATAGTGTATCTCGACATCATCAGCAAGTTGGTTCATTGTGTGGACATTAAGTGATGCGCGCGTGAGTTTAACAAGAAAGTGTTGTCCAAATGAAGTATCGGGTATTATAGAATCGTGCATACAGTTTATGCTACCACAATTCTCACACCAATATACGCGTGTGTGACACCATATCTCCTCTAGTTCATTATGATCGTCGAGTTCATGTAATGTCTTGTATTCTTCATAAGCTTGCTCTATTTCACAATCACATTCAGGGCATGTGTCTAGTTCAATATCAAATGTTTTGCCTGGATTAAATGGTCTAAATGATGGATCATGTTTTAAAGGCGGTCCCAGTTTGGCAGGTGGCTTGTCTTGTGCTGCTTTTTCTGCACGGTCTTGTTTCTCTTTTTGTATCTGTTTTTGTGTCACTGTTTTGTGAGATGTAGGCGTGGCGCCATCGTCATTTGCAGCATCTCTGCGCTCTAAATCTGCATTGTGTCGCTTGTATTCTTCTAGTTGTGCTAATAGTTCTTGATATTTGTCTGTAATAATTTTGCATTCATTTCTCATCATGTCTCCATACTGTGCGGTAGATTTTGCCAAATCTTCAAGTATCAGCTCACGTGATGTATGCCTGCCAGTCTGCGCCATAAATGCCAATTTCTGATTTAGTAGTATGATGTCAAGTTCCCTTCCACCTAATCTATCAAGCAACTCCATACACTTTTCCTTCCACATGTTTTTCTCTTTTCGGTCCTCTTTCATGGCCTTTCGTAAACTAGCATTTTCATTCAAAACTTGGGACATTGCCTCGTCATAGCTGATCGAATCTACATCGACTTTGTTAAATAATTCATCTGTAACTATCTTTTGTTGCTGCATACATTTACTCATTTTTTCTCTATATGAGTAAATGGCAGTATACGTATTTAACTACCCGCATACTTTTTTTGCATTATCTTACAATTTCAGTGATTTGTGATGGTGGTGGTGTGCGTCCATGCCTAGTCCACGTGGTATAAAGAGGGGGGAGGTGACACGTTACCAAAATTAAACAAAGACTAAAAATTACATAGATTAAAAGTAGAAAAATAAAGTACTAGATAGAAGAATTATCAGAATTTTGAGTAGAACTTTCAGGTGATGTTTGTGATTCAGAGTCATTTACAGAGGGTGTAGATGTTGTGATAGTGTCTTGAGTAGTATCTGTTGTGGTATTAGGGGTATTGTCTTGAGTAGTATCTGTTGTGGTATTAGGGGTATTGTCTTGAGTAGTATCTGTTGTGGTATTAGGGGTATTGTCTTGAGTAGTGTCTTGAGTAGTGTCTGTTGTGGTATTAGGGGTATTGTCTTGAGTAGTATCTGTTGTGGTATTAGGGGTATTGTCTTGAGTAGTATTATCTGTCTTTACAGCATCATTACCTTTGGAATCACTTTTTTGTTCGACTGATGTTGTTTTTTTGCGTTTTGACTTTAAATCAGATTCACGTTTTTCTTTCTCTGCTTTGGCAAGTTCGGCATCTTGATACAGATAGTGACCAGAGTATCCACCAATTACACTTACAGTGCCCTCTGATAATGCATTTTTGAGAAACTTGTTGGTAGCGGAGATCTTTACTCCAAGATGTCTTGCAAGATCTTGTGCAGTGATTACCTTTGAATTTTTTACTATTTTGAGTGCTTGCTCACCATTAACTTTGACTACAATCTCTGCTTTTTTTGGACCAGACTCTTGTCCAGCATCTTTTTTGCCTTTTTTAGAGACCTTGGCAGAAGAAGATTTGTCTTTACTTGCAGCCGTAGGTTTTTTTGCGCCACCCATATACATAATCAAATATGCTCTATTTATAAACCAACAGTGATTAACTAAATCAGTCATTTTTAAAAAAAAGTATTGCATAGCATCATGATGTTAATTGTAATTTACACCATTGCTCAATGCCTCGTGTTCTCACATCACATGAAACCAACTCATATACACCCAGAGACTAGTCATCCAAATGCTCAACAAGTACATTGATGTCCGATGGTAGTTTGCCGGATTATTTTGTTTTAGTATTATTATTATTAGGATCTGCAATAGACACAGTACAACTCGGAAATTCTTTGATAAATCACATCTCATGCCATCATGTAATGAGCATATCAATTATCAACTCTAGGAGAATTTTACCTGTCCATTTTACACTACATACTAAACAAAAGAGATTGTAGAGAATCTCTGCTCGCAATCAAGATGGTTCACCCACAGGCGCTCAATTAAGATAAACGATTTGGAAAAGATAAGAGGTGAAAATCACCGACTATCGAAATAACGACCAACTAAACTGTGCCATAACTCATCATTACATCCTGCTGAAGATGAGTTTTGAAGTCTCTTTGATATACAAGATCTTTGAGACCGTAAACTCGCAAATCTACCGGTTCATTGCGCCAGTACAACCGGCCCAACAAAGCCCAAGGAGCCTCACCATAGATAGTTCATGCCTAAAATGCAAGCACAAGCTTAAAGTTCAAACAAACCTAGAAAAGAACGGGCCACTGAGAGCCGACTCTATAGCATATCCTGTCTTGACTGACTCAGTTGAATGCCCAGAGTGCAGAGAAATGATAAACTTTGTATCGTGGCGCCAAAAAAGATTCACAGATGGAAAAAATGGAGGTCAGATAGGACAGATGACACGTTCAAGGAGATATTTGAGCAGATGAAAAAAGGAGAGTCGGAGCAAGGGCACTGGTGACGGAATATGAGAGATGCACTCAAACAAAGTAACGAGATAATGGAACTAATCAATCTCATCGAAGAGGCAACACCTGCCAACGATCCTATTCTTTATTCTGGCTCTTGATGCATGTCCATTTGTAATAGTTAGGTTTGCCACACCCCAGTATTCAATTACAGACACGACACTAATTTACAATGTAACTGTTCAATCCTCGCACCTACACCAGATTAGACGATGAATCTATGCCTAAATTTGAAAAGGGGTCGAACGGTTACTATTACGATCTCAAAAACATAAATAAATACGATACATTCTACTCATATACATGGGCATTGTATCAAAAGGTGCAAAATGCGACGTAGATGGCTGTGACAAGGATGGCGTTCGATCAATTAACACTCTCAAAGTTCAAAGTGCAGGATTACGTGTCAGTAGTGCCGGAAAAAAAGCTATTCTATGTAAAGAATGCTACAAAGAATGGAAGAAAGAGTCAAAAGAAGACCGCGACCTTGAAAGGGCAAGATATGATCGATTTTAATCATATATGACATATTTACAAAATCACTCTAAATAGTCTGATCTCAGTTTTTCATACATTGTATTTAATTTATCATATAGTCTCTTTGGTTTTTTAGATTTTTGATTCGATATTACATAAAGTGCCAAAAGTGGAAACGCAATAGTCGTGTCTGCATATACCGTAACGACTCCACTATGAGCATCTTGTATCTTTCCCCAACTCTTACCTTCTTGCAATGTAGCCCCCGACAGTCCACCAGTATCAGGACGTGCATCAGTTATCTGTATTATGTAATCATGACCACCATCATTTCTTCGTAAAATTTGATCTAGTAATGGTCCTGTCTGTTGTGCAGTATTCTTTGGCACACCTCCACCAAGCTCAATTATTCCGGATTTATCAGAATCATACAAGATCGCTGCCTGCTCTAAAATCTCACGTGTAAAATCAAGATTGTACTTTTTACCCTGTAGTCGATATGCTGCTAAATTGAGTGCTAGTGACGAGTCTTTTATTGTCGATATGTACAAGGGCACACCACACCTGTATGCAGATGCAACAAAACTCTTTTCAGGATATGTAGCATGCTCAAAACTCGCCTTGCCCATTGCATTGCAAAACTCTGCAGTGGTAAATGATCTTTCTGTAAATTTACTATCTGTTGCAAACATCTTTTGGATAATTTGATCTTCTGCCTCTAGTGTCTCGTAAAATTTAATGTAAATGTCACGTATTCGTACAATCTCATTTTCATACAATTGCGCATCATCGACATTAAAACTTCCTTGTTTTATTGGCAGTCCCCATGCAAAATGATCTTCATGATACACATTAGCACCAGTCGATATTATCCAATCCACAAAACCACGCTCAATGAGTGTCTTTACAATACCACCCAACCCCACAGGTGTAAGTGCACCAGATATGGTCAAACATATGATCGCATCATTATCAATCATTGTATTGTATAATTTGGCAGATTCACCTAGTGCTCTTGCATTATATCCAGACCCCGCATAAAGTTCAATTAGATCAGATATGCTCATATTAGAATCTATATTCATATGCGATATATCCTTGCCACAAAATTTATGAGGATCATGCATGGAATTGAGTTTACATATATGTAATTATCCCTTGCGAATTTTCAATGTGCTATCCTGTAAGTACTTCCACTTATGATTTGACATATGCATGACTCTCCATTTCTTTTGCTGTTATGTCTTTTGGTGCTTGTTTGCGTTTATAGGCTTCTATAGGCGTTTCTTTACCGTCTTTTAGTGACATATGTGGGAGATTATTGTACCAGTTGACGAGTCTTGTTATTGGGTCTGTTATACCCATAGTATGGAATGGATTCCCCACATGGTCACCGGGTTTGGAACCACGAACTGTATTACATGCAGACTCTTCTTCAAATGATTTTAGATGTTGTTCAATCTCAGAGTGGAATCGTTCTAATTTACCATTGGTTTGAGGGTGTTTTATACGTGCCATGACTTGTTTGATACCAAGCTCGACTAACTTGTTCTCAAATACTGCTACACCACGCTCAGAGTTCTTTTTCTCATTTGCATAGAACTGAGATCCATGATCCGTTAGTATTTGGGCAGGTTTGCCATATTTCTTGATGGCACCTTCAAGCACCTTTATTGCATGATCACTTGTAGGTTCATTATACACTCCAAAGCCCATAATCATCCTAGATGCATCGTCCTGATAGGACACAAACCATCTACCATCGTAAATCTGCTTAAAATCAGTATGCCATAAAGAATTTGAGAATCTTCTCTCATACCTAACCCACTTTCGCTGCTTTGCTTTTTTTGGTTGGTTTTCTACTAACTCCTCATCTTTCAATATCTTATATATGATATTGTGAGAAATATGGATTCCTATTTCTTCTTCTATTATAGTCTCGAGTCTGACTGCCATACGTCTGTTCTGCTTGCAACAAGATATCACAGCAGAATGTTCTCGACGGCCTGGTAATCCATTAGAAGGACGTCCCATCTTTGGAGGATATGTGATATCTTTTGGCTGTAAATGACCATATCGTGAGAACAATTCTCTAACCCATCGTGCAGACACACCCACTAATTTTGCAATCTGGGCGTCACTCATCTCATCATTGTGCTTTTGCTGAACTATCCACCGTACCTGTTCCTCATCAAGTTTATGTATTACACGAAGTTTTTTACCATTTTTGAGCCTAGTTTTGATCTTTGTACGAGGATCATGATTGGACCCACACACCTTCATTTCCACTCCGCACGCGGATATATGAGGATCTACACCACTAGTAGCCAATTTTCTTTTCTCTCCAAGTGGGCTTAAAAGCTAAACTCATCATACGCTTCATATTAAATATGATTATATCTAGGCGTACACTCAAGGCGGAAGTACTTACATTGACGATTATTCCTATGATCATATCTAGGCGTACACTCAAGGCGGAAGTACTTACAAGACAACTTACTTGCGAATTTTCAAAGACATATCAATAATATACAATACAACTAACATTATGAGAATAATAGAGGTTCGAGATCAACGTGTGTTAAGTGACGGTCCCACAGATACATCAGTAATAATTAAACAAGGGCAGATCAAACAAGATGAATTCATCATTACGAGAATAGAGTTGCGACATTACATTGACAACAACAGCAATAACAGCAATAAAACACAACAACATAACAAGCCAGGGTACGATCTAAGGCAAAAAACATACTCTGTGATTACTGCATATGTAGAGACTAACAAGGGGTCAGTTGAGATGACATATGATGAGGGGTTTTTAGGCAACAGCCCACTAACAACAGCATCCAAACTCTTAACTGAAAATATAGGACTATCTGCACTAGTACTGCGATGTGTGATTGCAATCAAGAGTAAATTATGACAAGAGGTAAAACACCAAAGAAGAAGAGGAAGATGATGATGGTAAACATTTAATTCAACTCTGATTTTTTTGTGCACTATGAGAATACTGCAGCTTCACTGCGATAGCATAGACTACAAGCCAACAAAACAAGAGAATGTGATTGCAGAAGAGATTGAGAACACCAACACACGTCACCTAGAAGAGATAGTCGTGGTATTTGTTGCAATTGAAACAGGAGACGACTCGGGTGTTGCATCAGAGGCAATGCGTCAGATAAATGAATCAATGACAAAGATAGGGAGTGTCCGTCTGTTATTATACCCATATGCACATTTAAGTTCAAATCTTGCAAAACCATCAAGTGCATTTGAGATATTAAAAGAGATGGAGCAGAGTGCAATTGATTTCAAACTAGAAGTGTTCAGAGCCCCGTTTGGATGGACAAAATCATACAGTGTAAAGGTCAAGGGGCACCCGTTAGCAGAGTCCTCAAAGGTGATAAAGCCAAAAACAGCAGATGCAAAGTTAAATGATGATGATGATGATGATGATGATGATGAAAAAGATACATCACACGCACTTGCACGAGAATCCAAACTAGAGTCACAGTGGCGCATACTCACATCAGATGGCAATCTTGTAAATATTGATGACTTTGATTTTACAAATCACAAAAAACTTCAGAATTTGGCAAAGTATGAATCTGAAAAACAGAGAAAAGTCGATGAGCCACCACCACATGTGCATTTGATGAAGAAACTTGCAATTGCAGATTATGAATCAGCATCAGATAATGGTAACATGCGTTTTTTCCCAAACGGACGTTTGATTAAATCTTTAATTGAGACACACGTGACAAATCGCGTAAAAAAATACGGCGGTTATGAAGTAGAGACTCCGATAATGTACGACTCAGAGCATCCCAGTATGATTAGTTATTTTAATCGATTTCCTGCAAGACAATACACCATTGATTCAGAAGGAAAACATCTGTTTTTGCGTTTTGCAGCATGTTTTGGGCAATTTTTGATGGCAAATCAGTTTCAAATGTCACACCACAATATGCCATACAGACTCTATGAGATGACACGATACAGTTTTAGACGAGAACAGTCCGGTGAACTAGTAGGGTTGCGACGCCTGCGTGCATTTACCATGCCAGACTGCCATGCATTTTGCAGTGATATGAAACAAGCAACAGATGAGATTATAGTGCGATTTGAGCTATCACAACAAGTGCTATCAGAGATAGGGATATTTCATGATGATTATGAAATGGCCATACGATTTACCGAAGAGTTTTATCATGAGAATCGTGACGTGGTAAACAAACTTGCATCTGCGCATGGCAAGCCAATGTTAGTAGAGATGTGGAAAGAAAAGTTCTTTTATTTTGTCTTAAAGTGGGAGTTTAATTATGTAGATGCTGCGGGTAAAGCATCGGCTCTGTCGACGGACCAAATCGATGTTGAGAATGGAAACAGATACAACATTACATTTGTAGATGAGAACAACGAACAACTCAACCCCATAATATTACATAATTCACCATCAGGTGCAATTGAGCGTGTCATATACACATTGCTTGAAAAGGCAGCTTGTGACTCTAAAGAAGGTAAACGTCCATATCTGCCATTATGGCTATCACCGACTCAGGTACGAATCATACCATTAACAGAAGACTTTGATGAATATGCAGAGTCAATGTGCAAAAAGTTGACAGAATCCAATATACGCACAGACATAGATGATCGCAACATGAGTATTGGCAAGCGTATCAGAGAAGCAGAGAAAGAGTGGACACCATACATACTAGTCATTGGTGCAAAAGAAGCAGAATCAGGCAAATTAAGTGTCAGGGACCGTGAGGCAGGATACGTCAAAGAGTTTACAATAGAAGAGTTGATACGTACAATACAGCAAAAGACTGCAAATATGCCAACCTCAACTATCAACATGCCAATACGTGTATCAAAAAGACCACAATTGATGGTATAATGAGTTATGCAGAACTATACTTGGGTGCAAGTGGCCCTCTGATATCAGGTGGAAAAAATGAATATACATCTGATGAAAATAGTAATGGAAACATACAACAAAATCAACAAGACTATACATGCTCCATATTTGGCGTGCCATTTGATGCAACACACTCATACAAACCCGGCTGCAGGTTCGGCCCCGATGCCATCCGAACTGCATTTAACAACATTGAGGTATTTCATCCCGAATTAGGGGTAGACTTGGAGTCTGTTATAGTCAATGATATGGGAAACATACCACATACAGCATCATCTGCCAAGATGCTAGATATGACAAAACATGTGACAAGTGATTTGATCAAAAGAGATAAACCAGTATTCATATTGGGAGGAGAACATCTTTTGACATATGCTACATATTTGGCATTTCCAAAAGATGTTGCGTATATAGTATTTGATGCTCATTATGACCTACGTGATGAATATGGAGATGTTGCGTATAATCATGCTACATATTTGAGACGGATAGTAGAACAGCGAGATGCAAACAATATACTTCACATAGGAGCAAGAGCATTTGCAGCAGAAGAGTTGATATTTTTGAGGGATTCTAAGATTAATCATATAACAAATTCAGATATTGTACATCATTACGACAGAGTATCCAAAACGTTAAGGGATTTTGCATCAATGTATGATGCCATATATGTCAGTTATGACCTCGATGTTCTTGATCCTGCATTTGCACCAGGTGTTGGTAATCCAGAAGCAGAAGGAATAACATCAAGAGAACTCTTTGATATGATACGTGTACTAGCAGATATAGACGCTCGTATAGTAGGATCAGATATAGTAGAGATGAACCCTACATATGATACAGGTGCAACATCAGCACTAGCTGCCAAGATACTCTCAATGATGATAGCGATGACCACTAATCAGCATTAACAATAACATAAACAACAACAGTAGCAGTAATAGTAGCAGTGGTGGTGGTGGCGGTAGCGGTGGCAACAACGAGAATAATATCTGCTGTAAGATGCAATTTTACTGTTTTTATGTCATGGCAAGATCAGTACACATTGACTACTTTATAATGATGAGCCACAATGTTATTTTATCATGCTAAATAATTTACGTGAATCATTAAAACCAGTACTTGAAAAGATTGGCAGAGGTTTTGCTGCAACAAAACTCTCACCTAACTTTTGGACATGTGTTGGTTTGATATTTTCTATAGCGGCTGCCACATCATATGGGTTAGAGTCAATCATAATTGAAGAGATTACATTACAACAACAACAACAAACACCATTATTTGAGACAATACTACAACACACACCTAGTTATGCATTGTTAGTAGGAGGGATACTATTACTGATATCAGGATTCTTTGATATTGTGGACGGACAGGTAGCACGAGTGACAAAAAAGACATCACAAAAGGGCGCGTACCTTGATTCAGTATCAGATAAAATTGCAGAGTCTGCCATATTTGTAGGAATTGTAATAGGCGGATATGTAGAACCATGGCTAGTCATACTAGCAGCCACACTTTCATTGCTTGTAGGATATGCAAGAGCCAAATCCGATGCACTAAACATAAAGATGCAAGGTGTTGGAATTGGCGAGCGTGCAGAGCGACTTTTGATAATTGCCATAATTGGCATGGTAGGATTCATGCAGATTGCACTTTTGATCGTAATTATAATATCTGCAATCACACTAGTACAACGAATGATCAGTACATCAAGACAACTATAAACAAGAGTTTGTAATTGATCATGTATAATTATCGGAGTTTGCCGCGTTTGCGTCTGCTGTCTGCAGACCGTATCTTTAAGATCTTAAAATGAATTGCACATGATACACAATACCACTTTAAGACAGTCGGAGATGCAATGTATGCGCCTTGTGCACGTAGTTCTTTTGCAAGGGTGTGCTCCACCAAATTGAGTCGTGATGTCACCTTTTTTGCTTTGTCTTTTGGCACAGTCTGGCCACAATTTGTACATTGGACCACACCAGAGTATCCCTTACCGCCCTTTGTGCGTCCACGACTAGCGCGTTTTAATGGCATGTATTTTTGATATTGAACTTACTTATAATCTTGCGCATATGTCCGTGGTTGGTGCGTAATTCATCAAATCGCCATCTGCATCGTACTTGCAAAATCATCTGCAAATATCGCCAGAGTTTTATGTACATATATTTAATAAGCTCATATATAAAAGTATATGCGCGCATACCAAAAGTTACTTATAGGGGCATCCCAAATGAATAATTGTAATGTCACCAAAGGGGATGCTAAACAACGTTGACTAGCCAATGTTATCAACGTATCGTTTGTGAAGTGTGGTGGAACGACGACATATGGTGGGTTGCCACAACATGCTATACTACACAGAATGTCGCCCATTACAATGCATGGTTTGTGATGAATGTGGCGCCTGCTTGTTGTTTGTGTAAATTTAGTGTGTGGGTTTCAAATAAGAACAAATTATGGAGGCAGACCGTACAGTGACAGAGCAGCACAAGCGACGCGAAGGTTACTGGCAGTATTACGAACAGGCACGCAAATCTGAGCCGGATTTTATGCGCAAGACCTTGCTGTCGGCGATACGAAAAAACCCACATCCGTGCAAGGAAAAGAAAACAAATAGAGGATGCAAGCCGGTACACTCTCGTGACAAGATGGATTTTTTGTGTCTTTTAAAAGTTGCAAAAAATATTCCTTTTCGTGACGTGGTAAATGATCTTGGACATATGCATGATGAAGGGGTTGACGAGCCGAAGCCTGATTATAGTTGGGTAACCAAACATATGCAAACAATTGATCTCGACTGGCTTGATTCTATTTTGGCATATACTGCCAATATGTGTCTAACTGAACTTGAAAAATCTGGGACAGATCCGGTACCGATAAAAGGTAAAGAGACCATACTTACGCACGGATCCGAGGATTTTGAGAGCGGTAAACAAGACGTAAAACAAGAACCTACAGCTCCAATTGGGATAGACAGTAGTGGGGTAGAGACTGACAGGTACGAAAAACAAGAAAGACCTAATCATGTACTACAAGACTTTGAGCCGACACGCATCAAGATGTACCTAAAATATCACATTACTGCGATAACCGGACATCAGATCATACTTGCATCATACACAACTCCAAGCAATGTGAGTGACACGTCAATGCTTCCATATATGGTCAGCTTTCTCGTAAAAAACTATACACAGATTGAAAAACGCTTATTCAACGGAGACAAGGGATATGACTCGGATCAAAACTGTGAGATAATATTCAATGCAAACATGAAACCGAACATAAAGCAGCGCAATCACACAGATGGCGCAGGTCATACAAACCGTGGCAAACCAAGTAGAAAAAAGGCAGCAGAGATCTTTGACCAAGATGCATACAAACAACGCGCACTTATCGAGGCAATATTTGGAGCAGAAGAGACAAAGAATCACAGGCTACACTGTCGCATGCGTCTGGCCAAAAACCAAAAGCGGTTTGGCAAAATACTATCAATTGCATGGAATATCAACGTCCTGAACAGATTTATCTGCGCTCATGAAAAAGGGCAAAAGATTCCATCATACCAATGATAGTGACTGCTATCCCACTTGCACGTTTCATGTTCTATAATCTGTCTGCTAAAACACACATGTATATTCAAAAACAAAACGCACTATAGATAGATTCCAGTCTTTTGTAGATTGAATGTGCAATAAGCCAAGCTCACAGAAGGGTCACAGGCAGGCCAAATGTCAATTACGCACCAACCTCCATATGTCCGTAACCGTTCAACCTCCGTACTTGCGCCAGACATTAGACGGTGAATTTGTGCCTAAATTTGGGAAGGGGTTGAACGGTTACATAGTCTATATTCAAAGTCACCACGGAGACTGTGCTCCTCCTCCTCTACAATCACTTTATTTGAGAATGATTTCCACAGAATAGTGCTTGTGTAAGATTATAAAATATTAAGATTTTACCATCATTACTAATTAACAACAACTTTTATTAGCATTCAAGAATATTACTTGTTATGAGCGACAGAGAATATGATGAGGAATTTGAACAAATACGAAAATCTACCATTTCTGCACTACAAGACATTTATAACAGTCTACCTGATAGTGATGAACCGCTTACAGAGAACGAAGTGGCTGACTTTCAAAAACGGTGTGAAAATGCTGTGGGTTAAGGTGAATACACTTGGACCGTGATGAGATTATAGAATTTTTACGAGAATCAATACGGAATAATTTTATTGCATATGGTTAAGTTGCAACTGTTGCAGTTTTAAAGATTGATTGGAACAACTATAGAGGCGATTAAGAATGCTTGAAAAATTATTAGAACTTGTCTGTATTAGTCTCGTTCTTATAGGAATCATTACATTACTTTTATTACCATTTGATTATTATACTACACCACTACTTGTCATTATCGGACTCGGTGCAATGTTTTGGTTATCTCCACTTTTAACCTACAAAATGCAATTACCAATAAGATTAATTGATGGATATTCCTTTACAAATGATGACCCGAGAACGCGCATATCTCGGATTTTTAATTTATGTGTGTGGAGTTGTGTTTTAATAGGAGTCAGTATTTTATGGACGCTTGTAATGTTTGATGAGGTTGAAGCTGGAATAGATGAGTTTCCTAGTCTAATTCTTGGTATGATTGGCACATTGACATTATGCGTACGACTCGTGGTATTATATTATGAATACTTTAAGCAGACTAGTTTGCATTACCAGTAAACACCTACTAATATCTCCCGAGATCTCAAAGATAGTACCATAACGTGTCACCTCCCCTTCTTCTCTCTCTCTCTCGCTCTCTATCACGTGGGCTAGACATGTGCATACACTACTATCATCACAAATCACTGAAATTGTTAGATATTGCAAAAAAGGGGAATTGTATACTTGATTTACAAATATATGACTAATTAAATACTTTGCAGGTGATACAGATTCAAATACAGATAGTCCAGATCCATGCACCCCTACACAAAATAGGGTGCGTACACTAAAGCTGCGCGGATCATTTAACATAATCAACCATCGTTTTAACCGATTTCAGCCCACAATGACTTTGCCCGTTATCCGAGGATGTATCGCACAATACCAATCATGCTCTACCTTGTTTGGCATCGAGAAAGTGTGAGTTGATCCTGTCAATATAATGCAACTATCAAACACACCGTCGGGACCCGTCTCAGTGGTGCCAGATGTCATAGTATGCGCCGCATCATCGTCGTTTAACAATATCTGGTATTTACCCACTCCGATCCTCTTTATGGGTACTAATATGATTAAAGATCCGATATTTTGATTGATGTTCATCTCGAAGTTGAGCACAGATTATGAATACAAAATATTAGAAAACTATCGGATCTTTAATGAAACTATTATGGATTAGAGTCGTGTCGTACTAGTCCCGTGTATTTTGGCAAGAATTTTTTGAGAGGGGATATTGTTTTATCGTCAGTTATCTCTATTAAACAACAGTCGTCTCCGAGCGCAATTAAACCGCACGTATGTTTTTTGTTTGCTCCAGGCCAGTCAAACTCATCACAGCCTAACGTGTTTTTGCTTAAAATTTTTTGTTTGATCTCATCGTGTTTTTGTTTTTGTGCTTTGGCATGTGATATCTTGTCACGATATGCCGCTGATGGGGAGATCTCAACTTGCATGATATCCTTGCTAAATTCTGCAGTCTTTACGTGTGATAGACCTTTCATGTTTAGTGTGACTGTGGTTACAGAATGTAGTCGAACGACGCGCAAAAGTCCTTACATTTGAAATGGGTTGCTGCATTTGTTTTTTGCATTTACTACACCGGCGACGTTTGACAACATCAAACTTGACATACTCTTTGATTATTGTAATGATTTGGACCACCACCCGGTCATACGCGCCTGTTGTGGTCGATGAGAGTGGGTTTTTGCATTGTGGGTACGTAGGGCCATCTATCACACCCCTCTGTTCTAGCTATGTTTACAGGGCGTTCGTTTTTGGTATCTTTTTGCCCCTTTGGTCTGCCTAGTTTTTGGTTTATTTTCTCCTGGTGTTTTGTCAGGTTTATCAGTAGCAGTGACTGCCTTGATGCCGTTTTTCTTGGCCCTTGACTCTGTTGATCTTTTGATATTTTTTATTGTCTTGGATTAATTCTTCATTCTGTGTCTTTAACGTGGTGGTATCTTGTAACATCTCAGACATACCATTAGTTGTTATTTTTATTTTTGAATTCGATGACTCTTGCAATATCTTGTCAATCGGTATTGTACAACCACCATTTGCAACAATCGCAATCATTTTTGAGACATGGTTTTTTTGCATGTTGTGTGTTTTTGTCACGAGGTTTTGAGCAGTACAACTATGTTTCCCCCTCCTGCAATAATTGACACTTGTATTCAGTCACACTGATCGCTTAAATCATGTTTGCGCGATGAACTAATATCGTTCCTGTCTATCATTTTATTCATCCTTAATGATAGATGGAAGTGTTTTGATTTAACACCCTAACGCCAAATTATTCGAGTGTTTGATCAATTTTTTTAAACCAAAATTATCATGGTATGTAATCATAAGAATTTAAGTGTCTACTTCAAAAAGAAAAATAGTTACCAACCACGTTAACTTTACTTTTGTCACTTGTTTAGAGTACTAGTAATATCTCAAATTACGTACAACAGTGCCTCACACAGTATTATCGACGCGTATGATTCTTGTGAGGTGTGTTCTTCCACAGACGACACATGTGTTCACTAAAATAATATTCTGGTTAGTATGATCTTATTTAGGCACAGTGCTGGGGGGGGGGGGGGGTGACATGCCACATATAAATGCCAATCAACTGCGTTTGCAAGAGAACCCTTACAAATTAACTTAATAATATATACAATACTGCAACTAATTATGGTAAGATTAGAAGAGCTGACTGTCGGTGCATATGTTAACAGGTTATCATTTGATGGCCCTGTGGAAATCATAGCCGTCAAGTGGTTTGGAGACACTATAGATACTTGCAGAATAGCACAACATCAAAACCGACGTGCCTTATCCACGAGAATGTGTGCATGTATGTGTTGTGGGTTGTTGGTGGTAGTAGTAGTGGTAGTAGTGGTAGTAGTGGTAGTAGGGGGGGGGGGGGGTTGGGGGAAAGGATACGATTACGATTCGGTCCCAGATGTCAAGACTAGTCTTGAGCGCAAACGCGTATTGTACAAGACACCGCAACGTAACGGGCATCTTGGGATCGTCTCATCGAAGATTGGAGTTAATATACACATAACCTTCGGATCTGGAATCGTTCAGAGTACGAGAAGATCATGTTGGGTGGATTTTTCGACTACAAAGCGAGTCTGCTCTGCTCAATTATCTGATAAATGGTGGCGAGTTGGCCGAGTTTGCGGCCAAATATGTGAGGACAACTCACGTCCGGCAGTGCCTCCATTTTACTCCAAAAAACCATCTCAATTGGGAAATGTGAATAGGAGCGCATCTCACTTTGATCAGTCTTGTTTGATAAATGGACGTGAAATGCAATGGTGAGAATAAACGCATGCGTGTGGAGAAAAATCACACCAAACTACAACAAACCACACCACTACATTGCATTATTGTTCATAATTGTATTGTGTTCCTCACTTTATTTCACATCTACTTGTTTTGCACCATCAGATGAGTGTAAAATCATGCATGTTATGGACAAATTTGTTTGGATGGATTCTGTTCTAAAATCCACTATACATGACATCCCTTATGCATACGGACAGACTCCAGATTTCTCAGATAAAACAGGGTTTGTGTATGTGACAGATACCATTGAGATAAACCATCTCAACGTGAGTGGTGGCTTGTCTGATTCTGATGCCTTTGGAAGATCTGTTACATCCGCAGGAGACTTAGACGGTGACGGTGTGCCTGATATTATAGTAGGCGCAAATCAACCCAATGTGAATAGAAATGAAGCTAGTGGCGACGTTTATGTTGTGTTTATGAACTCTGATGGCACTGTACGTAATGCACGTATAATGGAACAATTATCAACAAATACTCATACAGTCAACGCGATTCACCGTGGAACTTCTGTGGCCTCGCTAGGTGATCTTAACGGTGATGACATACCCGACATTGCCATCGGTGCCAGTGGCGATATCAATACAACTGATGACCACGGTGCAATCTACATATTGTTAATGAATCGTGATGGAACAACAGATCGAATTATTCCGATAACCCATAACACCCCAAACGGCCCGACCTTGGACACTGGAGATTTTTTTGGTAATTCGATAGCTCTTGTAGACGATCTTGATGGCAATAATGTGCCAGATATTGCCGTCGGTGCAATTGGTGATGATGCAGGAGGGGATAGTCGCGGTGCAATTCACATCCTACTCATGAATTCTGACCACACAATACGCAACACCATCGAAATAAACTCTACGACTCCACGCGGCCCAATTTTGAACGATAAGGGTTTCTTTGGGCAGTCCGTCGCATCTACAGATCTCAACAATGACGGAACTCCTGATATCATAGCTGGTACATATTTAGACAGTAATAATGGATATAGCCGCGGCGCAGTTCACATAATGTTCATGAATTCAGATGGGACCATTCAAAATACTGTAAGAATCGACGAGAGTACTACCAACGGACCGCGTCTCTCCAATGAGGCCCATTTTGGCGTTTCTGTGGCCTCTGCAGGTGATCTAGATAATGACGGAGTTGATGATGTTCTGGTGGGTTCTTATGAAAATAGGTCGAATACAGGATCAGTCTACATCATGCTTATGAATCCAGACGGTTCTATAAAGAGTACATCGAAGATAAACAGTTCTACTAGTGGCGGACCAGTTCTGTCTGCCGGGGATCGATTAGGCGTCTCGGTGACCCCAATAGGAGATCTCAATGGTGACGGAATGCCCGATATTGTAGCAGGCGCGTATTGGGACGATGCAGGAGGTACAAACCGCGGTGCAGTTCATTTGATGCTACTAGATCCGATCAGGCCTGTACCCAATTATAAAGTTCATGATACTGCGAAAATAACCACCCAGGCGGTGCAAGGATCGGGATATAGCAACCAATTTCACTTTGGAACTGTGTCCTCGATAGGTGATATAGACTCCGATGGTACGCCGGATATTGCAGTGGGGGCCAGAGGTGATGTTGAAGGGGGCGCAAACCGCGGTGCAGTCTACATATTATTGATGAATAATGATGGAACAGTAAAGAGTGCCACTGCGATAAACGATGCTACCCCCAGAGGGCCTACCCTGGCTAACCATGATTTGTTTGGAACCTCTGTTACATCAATAGGTGACATCGACGAGGATGGTACGCCGGATATTGCAGTGGGGGCCGACGGTGATGATTCAGTAGGCGTAGACCGCGGTGCAGTCTACATATTATTGATGAATAATGATGGAACAGTAAAGAATACAGTTAAGATAAACGATGCTACCCCCAGAGGGCCTACTCTGTCTAACGGTGATGGTTTTGGAACCTCTGTTACATCAATAGGTGACATCGACGAGGATGGTACGCCGGATATTGCAGTGGGGGCCGACGATGATAATGGTTCAGGAGGAAGTCTCCGCGGTGCGGTCCACATATTATTTATGAGTAATGATGGAACCGTAAAAAGGACAGTTGAGATAAACTCTGCTACCCCCAGAGGGCCTACCCTGTCTAACAGTGATACTTTTGGAGCATCTATTGCATCAATAGGTGACATCAACGGGGATGGTACGCCGGACATTGCAGTGGGGGCCGACGGCGATAACTCAAACCGCGGTGCAGTCCACATATTATTTATGAATAATGATGGAACCGTAAAGAGTACAGTTGAGATAAACTCTACTACCCCCAGAGGGCCTACTCTGTCTCTCGGTGATCGTTTTGGAGCATCTATTGCATCAATAGGTGACATCAACGGGGATGGTACGCCGGACATTGCAGTGGGTGCACGTGATGACAGCAAAATCAAAGCCCAACAGGGTGCCTTTTACATACTGTTGTTAAATGACGATGGAGCAGTAAAGAGGTCAGTCAAGATAGATTCCAACACTACAAACATACCGGACATGTCCATTGGTGATCGTTTTGGATCATCTATTGCATCAGTAGGTGACATTAACGGGGATGGTACGCCGGACATTGCAGTGGGGGCTGACCAGGATGATTCAGGAGGCTCAAACCGCGGTGCAGTATACATCATATTCTTAGATAAAACTGTGGTGATACAGGGTGTTACATCTAGCGCAGATGATGGAAGACACACTCAAGGTCCAATTGATATTGACGTATTGTTTTCTGAGCCAGTCGGTGTTGTCGGCTCCCCGTATCTGACTCTGGAGACTGGTCGGATTGACCGTAATGCAGTTTATGTCTCCGGTAACAATACTACAGTACTTACATTTCGTTATACCATACAAAAGCAAGATACTACACTTGATCTTAATTATCTGTCAAAATCCTCATTGTCGTTGAACAACAGCAAGATATTTGCATCACAATCACCTCATGATCCTGCAGTACTTGAACTACCTATACCATCACTTCAAATAGAGGTTAATCCTAGCGGTATTTACGGGCCGCTTGCACTTAACAAGGAAATTCAAATAGAGGCACAGCTTCCACCAGACAAGCCAACCAATCTAATAGCTAATCCATTAAACAAACAAGTTATTCTGAATTGGTCTGCACCGACTTATGTTTCTCCTCCTGTCATAGATTATACTGTACAGTATCGTGTCAATGACGGCGTAACGCATGCATGGGAGACATTCCCAGACACGTTTTTGAACACAACTGGTATAGTCACAGGTTTAACCAACGGAGTGCAGTATCAATTCAGGGTAAATGCCACAAATGCGGTAGGGACAGGACCTGCTTCTGATGTCGTCCCTGCCACACCACGTACAGTTCCAGAGGCTCCGTCTAATCTGACTGCCGATCCGGGCAACGAGCAAGTGGATTTATCATGGACTGCGCCTCATGATGGCGGCTCTCCGATAACAGGTTATATCGTAGAGTACACATCAAACAACGGCGCTTCGTGGAGTGAGTTTGCAGACATCACTGACACATATGCCAACGTCACGGGCCTAACAAACGGACAACAGTATCATTTCAGAGTAAATGCCACAAATGCGGTAGGGACAGGACCTGCTTCTGACATCGTCCCCGCCACTCCCGTGACTCTCCCAGGGGCTCCAGAAAATCTGATAGCGACAGTAAACGGCACCACCATAGAACTCACATGGGATCCGCCTGCAAACGATGGAGGCGCTACAATTACATCATATACTGTCCAACAAAGTACGGATGGTATAACGTGGGATACGGTACCTGATTTGAACAGTGCAGATACCAAAGCAACTACACCCAACGTGCTACTTAACACAAAATACAGTTTCCGCGTGAATGCCACAAATGCGGTAGGGACAGGGCCTGCTTCTGACATTGTTATGTCACTTATTGACACTAAACCCTCCGTCAGGCTTTCAACGAATATTACAGGTCCCACATCTTTGGACTCTATACCTTTTACGATCTCCGTTAATGAACGCGTAACTGGGCTCGAAGCATCTGAGATTTCTACATCTTCTGGCATCGTAAAGAATCTTGTTTTAGGAAACTATACATTTGGTGGCGCGGGCAACGGCACCAGTGAGTTTAGTAGTCCGCTTGGAATTGCCACAAATGGTACAGGATATGTGTATGTTGCCGATACATTTAACCACCGTGTCCAGATATTTGATGCAGCAGGCGCGTATTTGGGTGAGTTTGGTAGACAGGGTAGTAGTGACGGAGAGTTTAGCATCCCGTTTGGAATTGCCATAAATGGTACAGGACACGTGTATGTTACTGATTCAGGTAACCGCCGTGTCCAGATATTTGATGCAGTGGGCACGTACTTGGGTGAGTTTGGTAGACAGGGTAGTGGTAACGGAGAGTTTGTCAGCCCGTATGGAATTGCCATAAATGGTACAGGACACGTGTATGTTACTGACAATTTTAACCACCGCGTCCAGATATTTGATGCAGTGGGCGCGTACTTGGGTGAGTTTGGTAGTGGGGGCAGCGGCAACAGTGAGTTTAGTAGACCGAATGGAATTGCCATAAATGGTACAGGATATGTGTATGTTACTGATTCAGGTAACCACCGTGTCCAGATATTTGATGCAGCAGGCGCGTATTTGGGCGAGTTTGGTAGACATGGCAGCGACAACAGTGAGTTTAGAAACCCGAATGGAATTGCCATAAATGATGCAGGGCATGTGTATGTTGCCGATACAGTTAACGACCGTGTCCAGATATTTGATACAGCAGGCATGTATCTTGACAAGATCGTCAGTTCAGATTTGACACTTGATCTTGACAATCCAATTGCTGTAGCGATTCGTGGCACGTCTTTGTATATCATAGACTCGGATACTAGTCACGTTCATGTATTGCGCAACTTTTACACCTTTGAAGTACACAATCCTTCCGTTGGAACTCTTCAGGTCCATATACCTGCAGATGTGGTACAGGATGATGCAGGCAACAATAATACCGCATCCAATATAATCCGAATTTCAATCGTTACGGTTCCAGGTGTTCCGCAGAATTTGGTAGCTACGCCAGGTGATGCTACAGTCACCCTCGCATGGGACCAGCCTAGAAATGACGGTGGTGCTGCTATAATATCATATATTGTACAGCAGAGTATTGACGGTGTTATATGGACTCTGGTGCCTGATTCAGATAATAGTGATACGACTGCAACAGCTATCGAATTGACAAATGACAGTCAGTATCAATTTCGTGTTAATGCCACAAACATTGCCGGAACAGGTCCTGCATCTATCATCTCTGCCACCCCTACGGACACCACTCTGCCATCTGTTACCATCAACGACGTAACAATGGAAGCAACAGGTGTCACAACTAGTGTTGATATTGGCTATCCAGAGATAACTGATGCATCAGGTGGCCCATATACCGTAACATATAACGCAACTGGAAATGTACAGACCACATCAGGTGCTAGTAATGTGACCGTATCACTTGGTGTAGGTATGATTATAGTGCAGTGGAACGTCACGGATCCCTCAAATAACATAGGTACTGCGCTCCAAATGGTGGACGTCACAGACACCACCCCGCCTACTATCACCCTGATTGGCTCGGCTTCTGTCACCGTGACGTTGGGCGGCACATATGAGGAACAAGGAGCAGTCTGCTCTGATATTGTGGATGCTGACAAGTCAGCCACTGTAGGGGGCGACACAGTTAACACTGACTCGACTGGTCAATACACTGTGCAGTATACCTGTACAGATACAGCAGGTAATGAGGCCACACCTGTAGATCGTACCGTGACTGTCCATGATCCAACAGCTCCTTCTATTTCCATCAACGACATAACAATGGAAGCAACAGGTGCCACAACTAGTGTTGATATTGGCTATCCAGAGATAACTGATGCATCAGGTGGTCCATATACCGTAACATATAACGCAACTGGAAGTGTACAGACCACATCAGGTACTAGTAATGTGACCGTATCACTTGGTGTTGGTAGGATTATAGTGCAGTGGAGCGTCACGGATCCCTCAGATAACACAGGTACTACGCTCCAAATGGTGGACGTCACAGACACCACCCCGCCTACTATCACCCTGAGTGGCTCGGCTTCTGTCACCGTGACGCTGGGCGACACATATGAAGAAGATGGAGCAGTCTGCTCTGATATTGTGGATGCTGACAAGTCAGCCACTGTAGGGGGCGACACAGTTAACACTGACTCGACTGGTCAATACACTGTGCAGTATACCTGTACAGATACAGCAGGTAATGAGGCCACACCTGTAGATCGTACCGTGACTGTCCATGATCCGACATCTCCGTCTATTTCCATCAACGACGTAACAATGGAAGCAACAGGTGTCACAACTAGTGTTGATATTGGCTATCCAGAGATAACTGATGCATCAGGTGGTCCATATACCGTAACATATAACGCAACTGGAAGTGTACAGACCACATCAGGTACTAGTAATGTGACCGTATCACTTGGTGTTGGTAGGATTATAGTGCAGTGGAGCGTCACGGATCCCTCAAATAATATGGGCACTGCGCTCCAAATGGTGGACGTCACAGACACCACCCCGCCTACTATCACCCTGACTGGGTCGGCTTCTGTCACCGTGACGTTGGGCGGCACATATGAAGAAGATGGAGCAGTCTGCTCTGATATTGTGGATGCGGACAAGTCAGCCACTGTAGGGGGCGACACAGTTAACACTGACTCGACTGGTCAATACACTGTGCAGTATACCTGTACAGATACAGCAGGTAATGAGGCCACACCTGTAGATCGTACCGTGACTGTCCATGATCCAACAGTTCCGTCTGTTGTTATAGACGACGTAACAATGGAAGCAACAGGTGCCACAACTAGTGTTGATATTGGCTATCCAGAGATAACTGATGCATCAGGTGGTCCATATACCGTAACATATAACGCAACTGGAAATGTACAGACCACATCAGGTACTAGTAATGTGACCGTATCACTTGGTGTGGGTATGATTATAGTGCAGTGGAGCGTCACGGATCCCTCAAATAATATGGGCACTGCGCTCCAAATGGTGGACGTCACAGACACCACCCCGCCTACTATCACCCTGACTGGGTCGGCTTCTGTCACCGTGACGCTGGGCGACACATATGAAGAAGAGGGGGCAGTCTGCTCTGATATTGTGGATGCGGACAAGTCAGCCACTGTAGGGGGCGACACAGTTAACACTGACTCGACTGGTCAATACACTGTGCAGTATACCTGTACAGATACAGCAGGTAATGAGGCCACACCTGTAGATCGTACCGTGACCGTCCATGATCCAACAGTTCCGTCTGTTGTTATAGACGACGTAACAATGGAAGCAACAGGTGCCACAACTAGTGTTGATATTGGCTATCCAGAGATAACTGATGCATCAGGTGGTCCATATACCGTAACATATAACGCAACTGGAAATGTACAGACCACATCAGGTACTAGTAATGTGACCGTATCACTTGGTGTTGGTAGGATTATAGTGCAGTGGAGCGTCACGGATCCCTCAAATAACATAGGTACTGCGCTCCAAATGGTGGACGTCACAGACACCACCCCGCCTACTATCACCCTGACTGGGTCGGCTTCTGTCACCGTGACGCTGGGCGGCACATATGAAGAAGATGGAGCAATCTGCTCTGATATTGTGGATGCGGACAAGTCAGCCACTGTAGGGGGCGACACAGTTAACACTGACTCGACTGGTCAATACACTGTGCAGTATACCTGTACAGATACAGCAGGTAATGAGGCCACACCTGTAGATCGTACCGTGATTGTCCATATGGCGTCTGACACCACCTCACCGTCTATTTCCATCAACGACGTAACAATGGAAGCAACAGGTGCCACAACTAGTGTTGATATTGGCTATCCAGAGATAACTGATGCATCAGGTGGTCCATATACCGTAACATATAACGCAACTGGAAATGTACAGACCACATCAGGTACTAGTAATGTGACCGTATCACTTGGTGTTGGTAGGATTATAGTGCAGTGGAACGTCACGGATCCCTCAAATAATATGGGCACTGCGCTCCAAATGGTGGACGTCACAGACACCACCCCGCCTACTATTACCCTGATTGGCTCGGCTTCTGTCACCGTGACGTTGGGCAGCACATATGAGGAACAGGGAGCCGTCTGTACAGACTTGGTGGACGGTAATATTGTTCCAGTTCAACTAGGTACGGTAGACGCATTTACCCTAGGTCAGTACACCATACAGTACACCTGCACAGATACAGCAGGTAATGAGGCCACACCTGTAGATCGTACCGTGATTGTCCATATGGCGTCTGACACCACCTCACCGTCTATTTCCATCGACGACGTAACAATGGAAGCAACAGGTGCCACAACTAGTGTTGATATTGGCTATCCAGAGATAACTGATGCATCAGGTGGTCCATATACCATAACATATAACGCAACTGGAAATGTACAGACCACATCAGGTACTAGTAATGTGACCGTATCACTTGGTGTCGGTAGGATTATAGTGCAGTGGAACGTCACGGATCCCTCAAATAATATGGGCACTGCGCTCCAAATGGTGGACGTCACAGACACCACCCCGCCTACTATTACCCTGACTGGCTCTTCTTCTGTCACAATAACCATAGGAAACTCATATGTGGATGCAGGAGCCGTCTGTACAGACTTGGTGGACGGCAATATTGTTCCAGTTCAACTAGGTACGGTAGACGCATTTACCCTAGGTCAGTACACCATACAGTACACATGCACAGACGCAGCAGGTAATGAGGCCACACCTATAAGCCGCACCGTGACCGTCCATATGGCGTCTGACACCACCTCACCGTCTATTTCCATCAACGACGTAACAATGGAAGCAACAGGTGCCACAACTAGTGTTGATATTGGCTATCCAGAGATAACTGATGCATCAGGTGGTCCATATACCGTAACATATAACGCAACTGGAAATGTACAGACCACATCAGGTACTAGTAATGTGACCGTATCACTTGGTGTTGGTAGGATTATAGTGCAGTGGAACGTCACGGATCCCTCAAATAATATGGGCACTGCGCTCCAAATGGTGGACGTCACAGACACCACCCCGCCTACTATTACCCTGACTGGCTCTTCTTCTGTCACAATAACCATAGGAAACTCATATGTGGATGCAGGAGCCGTCTGTACAGACTTGGTGGACGGTAATATTGTTCCAGTTCAACTAGGTACGGTAGACGCATTTACCCTAGGTCAGTACACCATACAGTACACCTGCACAGATACAGCAGGTAACGAGGCCACACCTATAAGCCGCACCGTGACCGTCCATATGGCGTCTGACACCACCTCACCGTCTATTTCCATCAACGACGTAACAATGGAAGCAACAGGTGCCACAACTAGTGTTGATATTGGCTATCCAGAGATAACTGATGCATCAGGTGGTCCATATACCGTAACATATAACGCAACTGGAAATGTACAGACCACATCAGGTACTAGTAATGTGACCGTATCACTTGGTGTTGGTAGGATTATAGTGCAGTGGAACGTCACGGATCCCTCAAATAATATGGGCACTGCGCTCCAAATGGTGGACGTCACAGACACCACCCCGCCTACTATTACCCTGATTGGCTCGGCTTCTGTCACCGTGACGTTGGGCAGCACATATGAGGAACAGGGAGCCGTCTGTACAGACTTGGTGGACGGTAATATTGTTCCAGTTCAACTAGGTACGGTAGACGCATTTACCCTAGGCCAGTACACCATACAGTACACATGCACAGACGCAGCAGGTAATGAGGCCACACCTGTAGATCGTACCGTGATTGTCCATATGGCGTCTGACACCACCTCACCGTCTATTTCCATCAACGACGTAACAATGGAAGCAACAGGTGCCACAACTAGTGTTGATATTGGCTATCCAGAGATAACTGATGCATCAGGTGGTCCATATACCGTAACATATAACGCAACTGGAAATGTACAGACCACATCAGGTACTAGTAATGTGACCGTATCACTTGGTGTTGGTAGGATTATAGTGCAGTGGAACGTCACGGATCCCTCAAATAACATAGGTACTGCGCTCCAAATGGTGGACGTCACAGACACCACCCCGCCTACTATCACCCTGATTGGTTCGGCTTCTGTCACCGTGACGTTGGGCAGCACATATGAGGAACAGGGAGCCGTCTGTACAGACTTGGTGGACGGTAATATTGTTCCAGTTCAACTAGGTACGGTAGACGCATTTACCCTAGGTCAGTACACCATACAGTACACATGCACAGACGCAGCAGGTAATGAGGCCACACCTGTAGATCGTACCGTGATTGTCCATATGGCGTCCGACACCACCTCACCGTCTATTTCCATCGACGACGTAACAATGGAAGCAACAGGTGCCACAACTAGTGTTGATATTGGCTATCCAGAGATAACTGATGCATCAGGTGGTCCATATACCGTAACATATAACGCAACTGGAAATGTACAGACCACATCAGGTACTAGTAATGTGACCGTATCACTTGGTGTTGGTAGGATTATAGTGCAGTGGAACGTCACGGATCCCTCAAATAACATAGGTACTGCGCTCCAAATGGTGGACGTCACAGACACCACCCCGCCTACTATCACCCTGATTGGTTCGGCTTCTGTCACCGTGACGTTGGGCAGCACATATGAGGAACAGGGAGCCGTCTGTACAGACTTGGTGGACGGTAATATTGTTCCAGTTCAACTAGGTACGGTAGACGCATTTACCCTAGGCCAGTACACCATACAGTACACATGCACAGACGCAGCAGGTAATGAGGCCACACCTGTAGATCGTACCGTGATTGTCCATATGGCGTCTGACACCACCTCACCGTCTATTTCCATCGACGACGTAACAATGGAAGCAACAGGTGCCACAACTAGTGTTGATATTGGCTATCCAGAGATAACTGATGCATCAGGTGGTCCATATACCGTAACATATAACGCAACTGGAAATGTACAGACCACATCAGGTACTAGTAATGTGACCGTATCACTTGGTGTTGGTAGGATTATAGTGCAGTGGAACGTCACGGATCCCTCAAATAACATAGGTACTGCGCTCCAAATGGTGGACGTCACAGACACCACCCCGCCTACTATCACCCTGATTGGTTCGGCTTCTGTCACCGTGACGTTGGGCAGCACATATGAGGAACAGGGAGCCGTCTGTACAGACTTGGTGGACGGTAATATTGTTCCAGTTCAACTAGGTACGGTAGACGCATTTACCCTAGGTCAGTACACCATACAGTACACATGCACAGACGCAGCAGGTAATGAGGCCACACCTATAAGCCGCACCGTGACTGTCCATATGGCGTCCGACACCACCTCACTGTCTAATTATTCACAATGCAGATAGCATCTCAGGATTTCAGTCGTAATTCAAATCATAATTTATACTCCTGCCATGGTTACGGCTGTGTAATCTATAAAAACAACATGTGGCAAACATGATACAACAAAACTGGAAATTAGATGGCAAGAATCATGATGGTAACTGTTAACTCTGTGCCTAGATTTTTGCACTATTTTTTGATCCTATCTTGAGTTTGTGCCTAAAAATGTCTATGATTTCAAAATTATGTTAGTTGTTAACCATATGCGATAAGCGAAGCGCGGTAAAGTCAGAAATTAGATAGTATTAGTTGTGATCGGGTATAAACTCATCAAATTTTTAGCCATATGACAACGACCCTACCGCCACATTGACATTACATGTAGGGGACTAAACAAGACTATGTATTATGAGCGTTGTTGGGTTTTTGTTTTTTTTGTATAAAGTTTCGTGATCTATATAATCATTCAAAAATAACTCCGAGCCAAATGCAGCGCATGTACAATACTCCATATGAAAACAAAATGTGACCAAATATAAGTATGTGATTTTATTATTATGTACAAAGATCTTGATTCACACCAAAGATCCAAATATAGAATTGTTGTGACTCTTTTCAACATGAATTATAATACATGTAAACCTCACAGGGTTGGTTTTATCCGCATGTCCATAAAAATATCCCCCCTCTTGTATAGACGCCACAATAAAAACACGAATGCCCAACCACATTAACTTTGCTTTTGCCATTTGTTTAGAGTACTAGTAATATTTCAAATTACGTTACAGCATAATGCCTCGCACAGTATTATCGACGCGTATGATTCCCATGAGATGTGTTTTTACACAGATGACACATATGTCACTAAGATGATATTCGTATTAGTGTGACCTTATTTAGGCGCAGTGCTGCAGAGTGGAGGTGACATGTTACTTCAAATGAGAATATCTGTCATGAAGTGTGGTTTACACACATTGTTTGGTGTAAATACCATTGATGTATTTGCGCAAAATAACGAATTTGTGTTAAAGCGGTGATGGGTTTGAAACCAAATTTTGTTTTTTAATCACAAGATCTTAATCATAAATTTCAAACACAAACAGATGCAAAAAACTAAATCACATGAGAGCAAAGAATAAACATGAAAAAAATGGTAGTTTATGGACATTGTACAGTTGATCAAATTCAATTAGGTTCAGATGCATACAACCAAATAGGAGGTTCGGCATGCTATGCTGCTGCAATGGCACGACAGTTCGGATTTTCTGCACGCATGGTTACACGATTTGGACCAGATTTTCCAAAACAGTACTTTGGTGATCAAGGTATAGAGTATGCAAGTAATGCATTATCAGAATCAATGACTACAAAATTTGTACTAAATATAGTAGGCTCAGAACGCACACTACAACTAGAGCATGTTTGTGAGGACATATCGTATGAAAGTGTACCAGATGCAGATTGTACAATTGTTAGTCCATTGTATGGTGAGATTACAAAAGAGACATATTCACAAATTAAAAAAAATACAGTCGGGTTTTTGCTCGTAGACCCACAAGGATTTTTAAGAATTCAAAATGACAATGACACAAATGATAGTAAAGGTAACATATCATTACATAAAACAACACTAGATCTAACAGATGTACAAGCAATAAAGACAAGCGCTGAAGAGGCATATAATTTGACTGATGGTGAATCAGGTGAAAAGGCAATGATTGCATTACAAAAGCAAGGAGTCGAGAATGTGTTGTATACGGATAAAACTGAGATATCTCTTTTAAATAAAGATAAAATATACACAATCACACTACCAAACAAAAATATACATGATACTACAGGAGTCGGCGATATATTTTGTGCAGCATTTTGCTGCACAATGATAAAGGAGAGAGATATTTTATGGGCATTGTGTTTTGCAGGGGGTGCTGCACAAGCTGCTCTAGACTCAAAGCACATAGGAGTACAAAAGATTCCACGCAAAAGTCAAGTCCAAGTAAACGCATCATATTTTTATAATATGATAAAGTTCAAGACAGTATGATATAGTTTAGTTATTTGCACGCATTGTTTTTTGTAATTAATATTAATATACAAAAAAAGTATCAATCTTTACAAGTCACATATCTACAAGATGTATCATACATCATTTTTGCTTTAATTTATTTGGTAAATGTAGTACGGTACTTTATTAACCATTTTTGCAAAGTAATCATATTTTATAAAATTATACAGTAGATAAATTTATTTAAATATATAAATTAAAAAACAACTTGTTATTTTTTGTCTAATTTTTAAAAAATACTGTGTATGTATTGTACATTGTTTGACTTGTCATTAAAATTTACTAATATGAATATATGACGGTATAACAACTGAGTTCACAAGAGAAATGTGTAGGTAGGTATCAGATATGTGTAAAAGTGAAAAGGTAGAATGTGTAAGATAAAATGTGCTTGCGCACTACTATCCATACGCCACTAGCACATTGGCTATCAGGGGTTCAGTAGACTGCTATATTTCTGAGTTTTTTTGCCTCAGTCGCTGTCATTGGATTGTTGTATTTGGTTTTATCAAAAACATCTAGCACACGAGTCTAACAGTCGACGTGTACATGATTAATGTATCTAGAACGCAAGTTCTCTGATATTACTGATCAGTGTCTAATCTATGGCTTATTCTACAAGTTCACCCTTACAAGCTATAGATGTAACCCTTCAAATCGCTGATCAATATATGATCTAGGGTTTGTTCTACTGTATATTCTAGATCTTACTAGACATGTTGATCTGTTTCAGAATATATGCTCAATTTTTCCAGCACATATCACTTGCTATCATTATTATTATTATAATAATAATAATAATTATAATTATAATTATAAACTTATTTTACACCAAATCAAATAACACCAGTACTCTTTGCTAAACTTGTAGCTTTTTTGTGAGTCATATCATGTTTGGCAAGTATTGTGTATCTTTCTGGTCTGAGTCCCTGTGCCATACATAAAGCTTCTATGACATGTTCAGAGTCAAGTCCTATCTGAGCTGCAGTTGTAGGTGCCCCGACGTCGTTGAGTGTATTTACAATATGACGCCAGTCTTGACCATGTAATTTACTCATCATTATTGAACCAATACCACACTTTTCACCATGCAACCCCACACCAGGTACAAGCGCATCTAGTGCATGTGAGAACAGATGTTCAGCACCAGAACATGGCCTACTGCTTCCTGCAATGCACGATGCAACACCTGCACTGATCAATCCCTCGACTATTAATCGTGCATCGATGCCTTTTTTAGCAAATTCTGATGAATTTTCAATTACCGTTGTAGCGCTCAGTATAGCAAGATCAGCGGCATATCTGCCATAATATTCACCTGTTTGTTTGTGCCCCAACTGCCAGTCTTGCACTGCAACAATATTTGCAATAAGATCACCGCATCCGCTTGCAAGCAGACGTGAAGGTGCATTTTTGATTATATTAATATCAACAAAGACGCCAAGTGGTGTTGATGCCACTATAGAGTGAGGTTTATCACTCTTAATAGATACAAATGGACTTGCCATCCCATCATGTGATGCAGCAGTTGGAACGCTGATAAATGGTCTATTCATGTTATACGAGATCATTTTAGCAGTATCAACTGATCTGCCACCGCCAATACCAACGATCACATTAGGGGTGACATCTTGTTCAATTTTCGATTGGATCTCATGGAGTGAATCAAAGTCGTTTTTACCTGTTTCATACCATTGAGAGGAATTGCAGACATTATTGATGGATTTTTCTATTTTTTGGCGTAGTATACGTTGAACATTCAAACCAGATACTAGTGCAACTTTATTGATGTTTTTTTGAGTGTTTTGTATTTTTTGATCTTTTTTGTGCACAGTGCCATTTAGTACACGATAAAGAAACTTGCCAAATTTCTCAATGTTGCACTCACCAATCTCAATTAGACGTGGAAGCTCCATAGTGTGAGAGTTGATCATCAACATGTGCAAGTTTAATTATGTATTTATGATGTTTCATTAATCGCAGATGAATTGACTTTTGGGCAATGCACATATGTATTTCTTAACTCAAATCTTTGGGTGAATCAACTAATTCTTTTTATTATCATCTGTATAATTTTACACTATGCATGTTGGAATATACAAACAATCATCATCAGACAAGCATCTACAAGAGATAAAAAAGATGTTAGATGATGCAGGTATGAAAACATCAATAGTGTCACGGTCATCAGTATCATCATCAGTATCATCATCATCAGTATCATCATCATCAGTATCATCATCAGTATCATCATCATCAGTATCATCAAAATCAGTCAAAATGCTAGATTGCATGATTGTACTTGGAGGTGACAAAGGAACACGTAACTATTTTCACAATATGAAAGAGCCATCTATTCCAGTACTAGGGGTCAGTGAGGGCGAGAGTGGAGGGTTTCTTACACAAATCGAGTATAGAGAGTTTTCTGCATGTATAGATACACTAAAGCATCAAAATTACACCATAGAAGAACTTCCACGACTATGCGTAAAGATTGATGGTAAAAATACGCATGTGGTGTTAAATGACGCAGCCATATTCTCATCAAAGAGTGCAATGTTAATGGAACATACACTAAAGGTGAATAATGACGAGGTCTGGCACGATAGTAGTGACGGTATAATCATATCAACACCCATAGGATCATCGGCTTATTCAATGTCAGCAGGTGGTCCTGTAGTATTTCAAGATGCAAAAGTCTTTGAGATAATGTCAGTTAATTCCCTTGATGTCACACGCAGGCCAATAATAGTATCTAATAACAGTACGATCAAAGTTGAGGACATATCATCAAAACATCACTGCGAGGTTATTTTAGATGGTGGATTGGACAGACAAAAGGTTCGAAAAGAGATCGAATGTACACAATTTATTCCACCTGCACGAATAGTACAACTGACAAAATCATCTACGGCAATTACAGCATTGACGAAAAAGGTACATCTAGCAGAAGATCTCTTGCGCATGCCACCAAGCTCAAAATTAATTCTAAAGACACTCGAATATGAAGGTGAGCTTGCACACAAAGATCTTACATCAAAAACATTATTGCCTAGTAGAACAGTTAGATTAGCACTAAGTACATTGATAAAAAAAGGATATGTTAAGAAAAAAGTATCTGCAAGAGATGCACGACAAAAGATCTATATGATCTCAAGTAATATCAACGAAAAATGATCAAAGCATATTATAAAAAGTAAATAGATTTCCAACCAAGAAATAAAATGAGACAAACAGATGTATTATTGATTTACAAGTGGTATTATTTACTAGCAGCGGTTTTAATGAATGCAGCAAACGATGCCTCAGGAAATCCTGGCCTACTGTTGAATTCGGGGTGAAATTGCACACCCATGTAAAACTTGTGAGATGGAATCTCAAGTATCTCCATACGCTTTCCAGAGTCACTTTGTGCTGAAAACACTAGTCCTTTTTCTCTCATCTGAGGTATGAATTTGCGATTTATCTCATATCTGTGACGGTGTCTTTTTGTTATTGTGTTTAGGTTGTATATATTATGGGCCAACGTATTATTAAATATGTCCACATCATGCGCACCAAGCCTAAGTGAGCCACCCATATCAGAAACATTTTGTTGCTCAGGTAATATGTCAACTATTGGATATTTGGTGTCTGGTGTAATTTCAGTCGAGTTTGCATCATCCATTTCAAGTACGCTTCTACAAAATGCAATAGATGCAAGCTGAAATCCAAAACATATTCCAAGATAGGGTATGTTATTTTCTCGTGCAAAAGTTGCAACAGATATAATTCCCTCAGAGCCACGTGTCCCAAAACCACCAGGTACTAGTATGCCATCATATGATGATAGACGTGAAATGTCGTTGCTTGTGTTAGTGTTGTTGTTGCTGCTACTACAGTTGTTGTTGTTGTTGCTACTAAGATTATTAAACATGGCATCATCACCATTACTAACACCACGCACAGTATCATTATGATTACTACTATTATTACCATCATGCATATCATTGCTATTACCACCACCACTATTATCACCAGTACACATATCACCACCACCACCACAGATAGTCTCAGAATCAATCCAATCAATATTTACACGACTAGATATTGCAGCACCTGCATGTTTGAGTGCATGATTCACACTGACATAGCTGTCAGCCAACGTCACATATTTTCCCACCATTGCAATGTTTATGGTATCACCAGTAGGATTTGCAATATTCTCAACTATCGAATTCCACGCATTCCATCTTGAGGATGTATTTAGCATTCCAAATATTCCAAATCGAGTGTAAATTGAATCCAATATTCCTTGTTCGTATAAAACTTGGGGCACTTGAAATATAGATGACACATCGTGACATGATAGTACGTCTTTTGATGTCACATTTGTAAACATTGCAATCTTTTGCTTTGTCTTTTCACCAAGTGGGCTAGTGCAACGTACTGCCAAAAAGTCAGGCTGTATTCCAATTCTTCGTAGTTCCTGGGCGCTATGCTGTGTAGGTTTTGTCTTTTGTTCACCCACCACATCAAGTTCAGGGGCCAACGTAACGTGTACAAACAGTACATTTTGATGTCCGTGTTCTACGCGCATCTGCCTGAGTGCTTCTAAAAATGGGAGAGACTCTATATCACCTACAGTTCCACCACACTCGACGATTAAAAAGTCAGGTTTTGTTTCGGGATTTTGTGCACTGCCACTAGCAATGGCACGTATACGTCTCTTTATCTCATCTGTTACATGTGGAATTATCTGAACACAAGCACCCAAATATTTACCACTGCGTTCTGCTTCAATAACAGATGCATATACTTGTGCAGTAGTTATATTGTGACTCTTTGTCAGATTCTGATTCAAAAATCTCTCATAGTTTCCAATATCCATATCACACTCACCACCATCCTCTGTGACAAATACTTCTCCATGAGCAATAGGGTTCATTGTACCTGCATCATAATTCAGATAAGGGTCAATCTTTACACATGATACCTTTTGGTCTGCTAGCTGTAAGAGTTTGGCAATTGATGATGCAGTCACACCTTTTCCAAGACCGGACATTACCCCACCTGTAACAAAAATGAATTTACATGTCTGCACATTTGTAAAAACAGATAGTAGCTTTTGTATGTTTTGCATAATAGTTTCATTAAAGATCCGATAGTTTTCTAATATTTTGTATTCATAATATGTACTCAACTTCGAGATGAATATCAATCAAAATATCGGATCTTTAATCATATCAGTATGCATCAAGGCATGCTAAAGTTGTCGTAACCGTTCAACTCATTCTCAAGTTTAGACACAGATTCATCGACTAACTTTTAGTGCAGGCACGGGGGTTGAACGGTTACGACCTTGCGATCTGATCTAGAGTACCAGTACACGTAATGTGTGGGCAGATAATCAAGTCAAAGCCGCATCTGTGCTACTCTGGGCAAGGGGGGTGTTGGGGGGTTGAACGGTTACCGCTAAACTGGGAATTATATACTTGATTCACAAATATATGCCTAGTTAAATGCCTGCCTAGGCCGCATGCAGCCATACACAGCCATACACAGCCATGCAGCACGCCAGATCCTTAAACCAAGAATGTGTGGATGGCAATACCAATAACAATGCCCGCGATTCAGACATTTTTGATGGATGAAGGCGGGGGTGAGCGCCAAGTGGATGTGTGTTGTAGCATATGTGAATGTAATATTATACACTTGTAACTTATCATGGATAGCAATCATATCATGTTCCGGGTAGTCCCCATCCAGCACCCAATCCGTAGCCTATGGCGCCTGATATGAGACTGCAAAAGGCTGCAAAGCTAAGGCTTACTGATATTCTCATTTCTTGGTTTGCTCCGTGGAAAACTTCTCAAGTCCCGTCTTTGCAGGTTTCCAATTTTTGGGCTCAAACTCCTTTGGTAGGTTGGCTATGAGGCGGTCTGACTCCACTCCAACATACACCAACCGCTCTATGAGGGCAATGATATCGATGTCTTTACCGTCAAGTGTTTTTGTAGCGTCGTTTATGATGTCACTGTCCTTGTCAGTGCGAACCTTATATCGGTCGACTGCCCATGCAAGAGGAGTTCGTCCATTTACCTTGTAGTCGATTTTAGGTATGTTGTCAAAGACCACAATGCCGTTTATTTTCAATGTGATGAAACCATCTGTTTGCTTTTTGCCCTTAACATCACTTGCTTTTTTCGTGTCAAACGCCATCTTTTCATATTTACCAAATGGAGCCTTTGGCTTGCCCAGTTTGTATCGTTTGCAGGTTTCCCAAAATAGATGAAGGTCGGCAAGCTGTTTGCCTGTTTTTGAGAATGCCCAAAAGTCGGGCGCCATGGGAATGTGGGGTAATTCACGTGAAAGATTGTTTGCATATTTTTTTCGATAGTCAGGGTGATGCAACAAACCATAGACATAGTAGAATATATCTTCCTTGGATATCGTCTTGTCGCCGTAGTGTTCACAATATTCTTCTTGTGTATAATCTGTGATATTATCTTGTCTACTGTTATTGTAATACGTGTATAATGGAAAACATTGTGTTGGTGATGGACTCATTATATTTAGATCTGGAACACTATCCACAATATACGTGCCAAATATTTTCATGTCTGGGCGAAATCCACAAACAATCAATGAATTTTTAGAGTCGTTTTTTGGAAAGAAATTTAAAATTAATGCCTGCATCGCATTAAATACATTATCAAAATACATATTTTGTTTAAAAAATGGTCTATATAATGAAATTCTGATCTTATTTTTTGAAAATTTCTGCATGCCTAATCGTTTTAAACGAATTAAGGACTCACGATCCCATTTAGCTTTTTTAGGATTTGTTATTGGGTTATCTAAATTTTGAGAGTTACAATAACTAATATGACGTTCCATATTTTTAACCAACTCGTCTTTAGATGAATTATAGATCCACGCATCACGACCTGTTGTCACACCTCCAGAATACATTTTAAATACTGCATTCCCCTTACCTTTCTTTGCATCCTTACTTCCGATCGGTAGATATTCAGAAAATTTACTACTTCTTTGCCCCAGCCAGTCGTGATGTTTGTCAGGCTTTATGATCTTCCAATCCAGTGATTTAATTGAACCTATCGTCTTGATGGTATTTAATTTGGTCTCGCGGTCGTGATAATCGCCAATGTCGCGATAATATATGGTGCCGGGTGTCGTTTTTTTGGGATTTTTTACAAGAATGATAATGGCAACGGGTGCCCTGGAACCTGATCCAAATATTTTCCCACCTTCCTTTCTGGATATTTCATCCCGTGTTCTTTGATTTCCCCTTAGGTCGAATATCCATACGTCTGTAAACTCTTGCTGTAGACAGGCGCGTATACCTGCCGCTACATCAGTTCTGATAAAACTAGCGTTTGTTACGAATCCAATAATACCTGATTTTCCTATGCGGTCCGAAGCCCAACGGATGGAACGAATGTAAGAATCGTATAAAAGACCAACATGAGTTGCATTGGTATTGATAATTTTCGTCTTTTTTAAATAGGTGTCTTTGATTCTTTTGTCCATATCGTCATATTGGATATTCTGATTTTGGTCGTTGTAGTTGGACTGTCCTGCCGAGTACGGTGGATTTCCCACTATGACGGTGATGTTTGTCTGGCGTTGCCGTCTGATGCGCCTTTTTACATTTGCCATGATGTCTCCAGTATGTTCATCTAATTTACCGGGGCTGAACGTGTCAGTCAGTGAGATGCCTTCAAACTGTTCAAACTTTCCTGCGCGTTGCGCGTACACAGACTCACAGTTTACGAGTGCTATGTAATAAGCCAGTAGGACAATCTCATTTGCAAATAATTCGTTATGATACTTGTACACCAGGTCCTCTTTCCTGATCATACCAAGGTCTTCGGACATCAGTCTTGTAAGAAACGTGCCAGCCCCTGTAAACGGATCTATAATGTTGACATTCTTGTCAGTCACGCCGCGCCCAAAGTTCTCGCGTGATACGTGGTCGACGGACCTGAGGATAAAGTCGACTACCTCCTGTGGTGTGTAGACGATACCCAGACGTTCGGACATCTTCGGGAACGCCTGTTTGAAGAATGTCCCATACAGTTCACTTATGACGGGCTGCCTCGCGTCGTGCGTGTCAAGCTTTGAGACGCGATTCTCAATACTCTTGTAAAAACTCTCTAATTTATCCATCTCCACATCAAGTCCATGCAGGAATAGTTCGTCGATTATGGCGTCCAGTGTGACGGAGACCGGATTCTTTTTTGCAAATTCATCAGTGTCAAATATTGCGTTGAATATCCTCCGCGTCACCATGTGTTGAGCCAACATGTCTATGCCGTCCTGTTCTGTCACCGAGTCACTCATTATCTCGCGTAATCCGGACATGTAAGAGTCGAACATCTTTCTGGCGCCACTGCCGCCGCTGCTGGACTTCTTTCCATCTCCTATCACAGTCAGAATGCGCTCCTGCAATCTTGCAACCACATCTGCAACATCCTTGGACCAATACTCAAAGTAACGGCGGTCTCCAACCTCATCCACTATTTTTGAATAGATCAGATTAGATGGGACGTCAAGTTCACCAATAGGTATCGTATCGCCGCTAGGGTCGTGTTGCCGTATTCTGCCATCGCGGTCAACACCGAATATACTTACACGCTTTGGCAGTTCTTTTCTGAGATCTGCCGTATTACATTCGATACTCATTCGTTCATCATGTGAGCGCAGCGCCTGCAGTATCTTCCAGACTGTTTCAAACACTTTGTTATTGTCCAATATCTGGTTTGCGTCTTGGTTGGGCGGTACTCCTATGGGTAGTATCACATACCCAGTTGATTTTTTCTCCGATTTTCGCATTACGCGCCCTACTGCTTGCACAATTTCCACCATTGATTCCTTTGGATTCATAAATGCAATTGAGTCAAGTGCAGGTACATCAACCCCTTCTGAGAGACATCTGGCATTTGAGAGTATGCGGCATTCATCGGGGGCAACAGAGGAGCTTTCCCGTAACCATTGTATTGCATCGGCCCTTTCTGTAGCATTTTGTGTTCCATCCACATGACGTGAGTCACAACTAAATCGTTTTCCATCAGTTTCACGTGTGAGTTTATCAAACGTCCGTGCAAATGTCTTTGAGTCCACCACTCTGTTAGTATACACAATACACGTCTGCATGGCCCGCATGTCTTCATTATCACTGTCTGGATTCTGAAGCGCTTTGTACAATCCCAGCATTCTTGCTGCATCAGTCAGCTTCAAATCACCGGCTTCTGTAGTTACATCTACCAAATTTTGCAGGTATTTTGCCCCGTATCTTTCATCAATAGCCAATACAGCTACCTTGTAATCGGAAAGTTGTTTGGCATCAATTGCATCTGAAAAACTCAATTCATGCAACGTTTTTCCATATACGGCCGTATCATCCATTGAATACAATGGAATGCCAAGGTTGGATGTCTTTGTCTTTATTTTGGCTTGGAATATTTTTGGAGTCGCCGTCATGTATATTCTCTTGTTAGCATCAATTGACGTGTGTACAAGTTGTGCGCCCCATTCATTTCCCTTGTCAGCTCCAGTAGTACGATGCGCCTCGTCACATAATACAAGATCAAACGGCCTGCCTACCTCTTTCTGTGCGTCCACTACGGCTTTCATACTCTGATATGTCGAAAACACAACAGTCATCTTTTTTTTGTCTGTTTTTTTTAATGCAGATGCTATCCGTTTTGGGTTTGTAGTCACACGAATCTCCATCTCAATTATTGGTATGTCAGCAGCCTCATCACCATGACTTACTTTGGGATCTGAACATACACCCACATACCCATGTGGGATTGTCTTTTGTTCGGACCAATATCTAATGGATTGATGCATCAGTGAGATTGAAGGTACTGCATATAGTACCAGTCCGCCAACACCAACCATCGATTCTGCAATCCTGAGAGATACTAGTGTCTTACCTGTCCCACATGCCATTATCAGTTTACCGCGGTCTGTTTCTGCAAGACCACTGGATACATCCACAAGTGCCTTTTTCTGATAATCGCGCAATTTGTATGGATCGCGCCGTGTTATTTTAGTAAGTCCGGCAGCCAAGTCGGGCCAATTAACATTGCTCGTTGACAATGATTTGAAATTCAGTGCTGTGCAACCATGTCCTTTGAGTGCATCTTCTACATTCTTTCCATAACTACTACCCGTGTATACTAACATCATATGTGAGAATGTACTACGTGAACCTGCTTCTAGAAAGCTATCTATGTGCTTTTTTTGAATAGTGGTTTTATCGTAAAATTTACACTGGATGGCACACAATGAACCATCACTTTTTTCCTTTGCTACAAGATCCGCACCAATATCGTGACTCTTGTTACGTTCTGGATATTCATCCCAGAGCCAAACTGATTCAAAACGATCTTTGTATATTGGATCCACACTTAGAAATGACTTGACAACTTTTTCAAACAATTTGCCTTTTGTGTGTCCATCACCATCTGCTCTCTGACGTAATTGTTCTAACATCTTGTTAAATCCAGTATTGTTTCCTGTAACAGTAGCGTGCGGTTTATTGCCACCGTTTGGTTTGCCGGCTGGAGGAGTCATGGTGAAACACCCCATTTAAATAACTGACTACAAAAATTAAGATTACATATAAAACACCATACCTCAAAAATAGAGTATGGTGATCGCGTCCCACATCTAATTAATCGCGGTGTGTCCCACACTGCACTGCACTGCACGGTGTGTGCACTGCACGGTGTGTGCACTGCACGGTGTGTGCACTGCACGGTGTGTGCACTGCACGGTGTGTGCACTGCACGGTGTGTGCACTGCACGGTGTGTGCACTGCACGGTGTGTGCACTGCACGGTGTGTGCACTGCACGGTGTGTGCACTGCACGGTGTGTGCACTGCACGGTACCTATGGAATCATATGGGTGCATGTCCGTCATTTTTATCTGCTCATATAGAGTCATTGCATCTTCCTCCACACCCTAAACTCTCAATCATACTTCACAGAACCACCTGTCATATCTACAATAGCGCCTTCATCTAACCTTATAACCCTAGCCTTCTCACCCTTTGCTATCTGCCGCTCCCCTATATGCGCTCTTACAATCATGCCCACTATTTCTGCAAACTCTAGCGCATGATTCACAAAGGCCACTGACACATCTGAATACACACCCAAGGGAGGCGCACCCACGACTGCATACCTCTTGTCATCCGTTGGAACCCACGTCAAAAACTCTTGCCTCTTTACACTAGGATGCTGCGGCAGTATGTCCATTGCCACGGTATCTACAGGCAAAACCTCTAGGAACGAGCCGCGCCCTGCAGACGGATCGACATACATGTATGCGTCTGGGCTCAAGCCAACATCGCGCATTGCATCTTGCATTACCTGCACACACTTTTCAGCGGCCTCTTTAGTTGTAGTATACAAGTCCATACTCTTTGTCAGATTGATGTCAACAGACTTCCAAGCCTTGTCACGGTACCGGGTAGCATCCATTATCTCTTTCACAGATGGCCCATTTGCCATCTCATGCACCAGTGACCTGGCGGCATGATGCATATGTCCTGTTATATTGGACATCTCATTAACTCCTTTAGGCGATTCTCATATGCGCCATCCTTTATCAGAATCTTGTACATTAGGCGCTTGTCTGACATGCCTTCAGTTATCTCAGACATTATTTCATGAGTGTCTTGTGGCCTTATGTTATGTCTGCCTGCAAACTCATTTACACATCTGTGCAAGTACTCTTTTGAGATGTGATGGAACGTTCCATCGTACCCGCGGCGCATCATTGACCAGAATGACTCCATACCGTTTGTATGTGCCTTGCCCCTTACGTACTCACCTACTGAATGATTTACAGATTCGTGGTTTTCGAGTCCACCATAGGAGGAATTTTCATCCGTGTATTTTTTGGCCTCTGATTTAACGTTGTTTTCAATAAAGTCCTCTAGTCTGGCTTTGGTAGTTTCAGGCACGGGTTTTGCCACAATCGTTTTCGTTAAGCGGTCCCTTACGCCCACCACAGCAGTCTTCTTTCCCTTGCCTTTTTTATCTAGGTGCTTGTTTGATTCAGAGCCACCCAAATACACTTCGTCTATCTCCACCGGCCCCGCCATCTTTTCATCACCTGCCAAATTAACCCAGGCCTCTCGTATGCGCTGCACCATAAACCATGCAGACTTTTGAGTTATGTGTAGTTCGCGGTGCATCTTCATGCTGCTTATACCTTTGAGACTTGTAGCGAACATGTAGACTGCAATGGCCCATTTCTGATAACCAATTTTAGAACGGTGCATTACAGTGCCTGTTTTGACTGAAAAGTGACTGTGACAGATATTGCACCTATAAGGGACGCTTGGTTTACTTCCTTCATTGCCAGTGTCAGGGCTGCCACAATAGGGACACGGCCTTCCATCCTTCCACAAGATGGATTCGAACCATTTCTCTGCCGCTTTATTGTCAGGGAGCATTTCAAAGAGTTCGATGATTGAGATGCCTACGCGATTACTCCTGCATGGGGCTGATGCACTCGTTAATGCCTCTTCGAGTATGTCTTTCATACAGGGGGTTGAAAAGAGGGTTTAGTGAAAGTTTGTGCTGTTGTATATAGATTATATGTGATTATTTAGTTGTGAATCAAGTATATAATCCCCGCTAAACTCTCCAGTTTTCTTATATACGAGATGCACTAGTATTCTTAGATAATGAAGGGTAACAACTTGGATGATTCAACGTCCGCGTTCACCTGTTGTGACAAGGCGTTTGATGCAGGTGGCAAAACCGTGTCCGTGCGCGACGCACTTGTACTTATCAATCAGACACTGGATGAAATACTAATAGAACAAGAGGGGAGTGAGTTTGATGCCGATACTAGGTGGGCCTTGGCATGGTTTGAACAGTACAAATTTGACAACGGTGACTTTGGAGTGGCCGAAACACTTTCCAAGACGAAGAATACCAGTGTACATGGTATGGTGGATGCAGGTATATTGAAATCCAGTAGAGGTAAGGTGCGACTGTTCTCACCAAACGAGCTTCCAAAAGACTGGAATCTAAAAAAAGACAAAGGATTTACCATATGGGAAGCTACACATCATATGGTACGTTTGCTTGATACAAGTGAATTAGATGCAGCAAAAATCATGTCAAAACTTGGCTCTGCGGCCGAGCCTGCAAGAAAATTGACTTGTCGGTTTTATCATATATGTGAGCAAAAAAAATATACCAAAAAAGCACAAGACTATAATGCGTTGGTACAAAGCTGGCCAGAAATTTCTCATCTTGCAAAAAATGTTTTGGCGCTACGTACGTCACCGTCTAAAGGAATGAATTCATATGATGACCGCTGACATGCTTGACACCATGGTAAACCGTATTGTGAAACAATTAGATCCTGACGGTATCTTACTGTTTGGCTCTAGGGCGCGAGGCGATGCAAGAGAGTGGAGTGATGTGGATCTTATGATTATAATGAATACGGTGTTGGACAAACGCAAAACAGCAATTGATACCCAGATGCTGTTAAAAGACCTGTTTATCAGTAAGGACATAATAGTAGTCACCAAGGACGAGATTCATCGTAAGCGTAACATAGTGGGCACTTTAATTCATGCGGCGCTTCAAGACGGGAGGATGTTATATGAGCGATCATGATGCAGAGATACAGTCAGAGGCATTACAGTAGTTGAGATTTGCCAAGGACGATCATAACACGGCTATACAATTGATGAACATTGAATGTTTTTCACCACGACAAGTTTGTTGGCTCAGTCAACAGACTGCCGAAAAAGCACTCAAGGCTGCACTATTGTTAGATGCGGTCAAGTTTCCACACGTACACGACTTGAATATTCTAAGAGAACTACTTCCCAAGGGTTGGAATGTGTTGGACACGCACAGAGAACTATTCAATCTTACGGAATGGGCAGTGGAAGCACGTTATCCAGGTGACTGGCCGGAGCCTACAAACACAGATGCGAAATATGTAGAATCTACGGCACGTTTGATCTATGATTCTGTAGCCGTCGAGTTTAGACGTCGCGGCATACTTATTTGATCGAAATTTGTCATATAATCATGACTGCAACTCATAGTGATCTTATAGGTGACACTCTGGACATACTCCAATTATGGTAACTGTTTTGTACTTTACAGTTACAAGCAGGGTTTAAAGGGCATGCGCAGCCTTCCTGACCATCGTGGTTGCCTCGCGTAATGGGCCTGCCAGCAAAAAATGAATAGCAGATATGCAGTAGTGTGGGAGGAATGGCAGCCGTATGTATGGTCGCTTGTGCCATCAGACGGGCATGATCGTAATGCTATTGAAACATATCAACTGTCGCTTGCAACATTGCATAAAATGTCGTAAAAGTTCTGACCTCTGACCTTGCGGATTATTCAAATAAAATCATATAAAACACATTGCGAACTACTGACATGTAAACAAACTCACAAGCAATGATGACTATGATGGCAATCAAAACATATGATACCATCAATTGCAATACAGTATAATCATACATAGTATAATCATATATAGTATAATTATATATAGTATAATCATATATAGTATAATCATACATAGTACCACCACAAAACAAGTGTCAATGACGAGTAGCACTCTTTAGTCGTTTTGTGAATGTATGTACATGAGACTCTATCAAATGATCTGATGCAAGGGCTTTTTTGATTACATCAATGTATGCACTACCGACAATAACAGCATCTGCACCGGCCTCTACATACTTTTTTACATCAGCAGGTTTTGAGACCCCAAATCCCACTCCAATAGGCAAAAAGTCTGTTTTTTTAGATAGAGACGTTGCAATGCGTAATGCATCAAGGGTATAATTAGCAATTGCAGTGTTTTTCCCCCCAACACTCTTTTTTTTAATGCCAGTAGTACCATACACTGCCACCATATACAAGAATCCAGATGACAATTCCAATAGTCTTTTGAGTCTAGTGCGCGATGTGTTAGGTGATGCTAAAAATATAGTATCAATGTTATATTTACGAGCAGTCAGAACATATAATTTAGATTCATCAAGGGACATATCAGGTAGTATTAACCCATCAATACCAGCATCAAATATCATATGTAATGCTTTATCATAACCTATACTATACAGGATATTTGTATATGTCATTAATACAAGAGGAGTGGTAGGATTATCATATCGTATTTCCTTTACCATATCTAAAAATCCTTCAAATGTAGTTCCATGACCCAAAGATATGGTGCTTGCCTCTTGTATTGCAGGTCCATCTGCAAGCGGATCTGAGAATGGAAATCCAATCTCCACAATATCAGCACCACCACTTATCATACCTTTAATTGCAGATAATGACTGTTCAGGGGATGGAAATCCCGCCATTGCATATGTGATCAATGCTTTCTGATTTTTAGCACGCAAGTCTACAAACTTTGCAGCAATTCGTCTGGGTTTATCATTAGATTTGCTGTCATCATCATCATTATTATTATTATGAGACTGTTTGTCAGCCTCAAAATAAACACAATCTGTATATTTCTTTTTTCCATCAATGGTTTGCAAGATATCGTTGAACCTCCTCTACATCTTTGTCACCTCTGCCAGATAACGTCACTGTAATGCACTCTGATCTCTTCATAGTAGGCGCAATCTCAACTGCCTTTGCAATTGCATGTGACGACTCCAATGCAGGTATAATTCCCTCTGTTTTGGTAAGTAGTAAGAATGCATCCACTGCTTGTTTGTCAGTCACAGACACATATTTTACATCACCGGACTCTTTGTAGTACGCATGCTCCGGACCTACACCAGGATAATCAAGTCCAGCAGAGACACTGTGTGTCTTAGATACTTGACCATCTTTGTCTTGTAGTAGAAATGTCATCATACCATGAAGTACACCCTTTTTTCCTGCACTAATGGTAGCAGAGTGTAGTCCAGTATCCAAGCCTTTACCTGCCGCTTCTACTCCGATCAGAGATGTACTTGTATTTGTAAGGGGATAAAATGTCCCTATTGCATTTGAACCACCCCCGACACATGCAATTGCAACATCGGCATTGCGCCCTTTGTTTAATCGTTTGATCTGTCTTTTTATCTCATTACCGATGACTTTTTGAAAGTCCCTTACCATTACAGGGTAGGGATGTGGACCTACTGCAGAACCAAGTAGATAATACGTGTCATTAACATTTGCAATCCAATCTCGAATCGCCTCATTTATCGCATCTTTTAGGGTACATGAACCAGAGTCAACAGCCTTCATTGTAGCACCGAGCATCTGCATCCGTAGTACGTTCGGTTTTTGCCGTGCCATATCAACAGAGCCCATATATACCTCAGATTTCATATTTAATGCTGCACATGCCATGGCAGTTGCAACGCCGTGCTGTCCTGCACCCGTTTCGGCTATAATGCGACGCTTTTTCATGCGTTTTGCAAGGAGTGCTTGTCCTAGAGTATTGTTTATTTTGTGAGCGCCACCATGTAAAAGATCCTCACGTTTGAGATATATTTTAGCACCGCCAATATGATCTGAGAGATTTTGTGCAAAGTATAATGGTGTGGGTCGTCCCGCATACTCTTTAAGATACATATCAAGCTCAGATACAAATATAGGATCATTGCAGAATTTCAGGTAATTTGCTTCAAGTTCTTCAATAGGGGGTATTAGTGTTTCTGGAATGTATTTGCCACCAAAGTCACCGAACTTGCCGTCTTTTGGGTATCTCAATATGAATTCACCATTGTGTTTACTGCCCTTTGTATATTGTTACTCTTCATTATACTAGAGCCAATTAAGAATCCATCTGCACCACAATCGCGTAATTTACGTATTGTGTCAGGTGATGATATTCCACTCTCAGATATGATTATTTTATGATCTGTGTGGTCGTTGTTATTGTGGTTGTTGTTATTATTATTACTGCTACTACGATTATGATTAGTATTATGGTTGTTGTTGTTATTGTTGGTATGATTAATATCGTGATCATTATTATTATTATTATTATTATTATTATGATCATTGAGATGATCATCATTAGAACAATACGTGTCATACTCTGATAATATATCACACGTCACACCAACATCAATCACAAGTGTGTCAAGATTGCGATTATTGATTCCAATTATATCAGCATCAGTATGTAGTGCACTCATATATTCTTGTATTGTATGAACTTCCAATAGCACACCAAGATCTTTCTTATGTGCATATGATATCAAATCATCTAGTGTTCGGGTGTAATTTGTGTCACCTGTCAGGTTACGGTGTGGCATATTGACACGTGTAGTATCATTATGTGTAGTATCGTTATGTGTAGTATCATTATGTATAGTGTCGCTCAAATCCCCATTATTTGCGTCACAAACTGCTACAAGCAGACCAGATTGAAACACAGACTGTATTAACAGTATGTAATCAGCACCTATACAAGATGCAGCATCTATCTGTTGCGTGTCAATAATGATATCTTTCATTAGCAGTGGAACATCTACTGCTTGTCTTACCTTTGCAAAATACTCTGGAGATCCGCCAAACAGATGTGGCTGTGTTAGGACAGACAACCCCTTTGCGCCACCATTTATCATCTGAGTAGCTATATGAGCAGGATCAGATACAGTACGTAGTTTACCCTCAGAAGGAGATGCGAATTTAATCTCCGATATTACAGCAGCATGCGTGGCATTCTTTATATCAAATAACAGATCACGATCAGAGGCACATAAATCATAATCAGTGGCACGCTCATACACACCATCGGCAAGCGCCATCTGTGAATTTTTAACAAGTTTGTACAGTATGTTATTTGCCATATTCTCTGATCGCCTCCAATTTCATCACATCACCTGCATTACTAACAAACGCATCTAATTTTTTTGATGCAGTACCACTTGCAATTGATTCTTTACATACATCAACTGCATACGCGAGATCATCAATATCATCAAGGGTCAATAATGCACCTGCTGCATTAAATATTACAGTCTCAATGACAGATCTGCTAGCAGTACCATCAATTGCACCTACAACGCATGCAACTGATTCACGTGCATCATTTACCTTTATATCAGCAATATCGGATCTTTGTAGATTGACATCTTCGGGTCTTACTATCATCTCACTCATACGTCTGCTACCATCATATCCGTCTGCTACAACTAACATATTTGAGGATACTGTAGATAGTTCATCCATACCCTCATTTGACATTACAGTAATTGCATATTCAACACCACGCTTCAACAGTATACGTGGTATACGATACAACAAATCTTTTGAAGATACGCCTACTAGTTGTCTTGATACAGGTGCAGGGTTTGCAAGAGGTCCCAACATGTTAAATGCAGTTCTCTGTTTTCCAAGCATTTTACGAGCAGATGCAACATGTCTCATTGCAGGATGAAACTTTTGTGCAAAGATAAAACAGATGTTATTCTTCTCCAAGATATTTTGTATACGAAATGGCTCAGCATTATTATCATATCCCAATGATGCAAAAACATCAGCACTCCCAGATACACCAGTTGTAGAGTGGTTTCCATGTTTTGCAACTGCACACTTGCCATCAGCAGCAGACATTGCAACAAATGATGCAGCAGTAGATATGTTAAATGTCTGTTGCATATCCCCACCTGTTCCACATACATCTATTATTGGGCATTTCACATTAGGTAAAATTCTAGATGCTTTTTTGATCATTACATCTAATAGTGTTAATAATTCTTGATCAGTTTCACCCTTTGCAGATAAAGATTTTAGAAAATGCATGTTTTGCTCATCAGTTGTGCCTCCATCAAGTATACAAGAGGCCATACTATACATCTGAGTATCACTCAAGTCTTCTCCACGCCCTAATTGTTGCATACATGATAGAAACAATTCATCATTTTTTGCAGTCATTGTGGACCTCCTTTGGGGTTTTTGTTGTGTTTTTTGGCATCTGCAACAAGAGATGCAAGTTTTAAGAAATTCGATAGTATGGTTTTGCCATGAATAGTCATAATTGATTCAGGATGAAATTGAACGCCCTGAATAGGATATTGTTTATGTTGAACTGCCATAATCTCATCATCATCTTCTGCACGTGCAATGACATCTAACACATCAGGTATGACAGTATTGTCACCTACTAGACTGTGGTATCTAGTAGCAACAAATGGATTTGATACGCCTGCAAATAGATTAGGCGTGTTATATGATATTTTAGTGTTATTGTTGTTGTTATTGTTGTTATTGTTATTATTGTTGTTATTGTTGTTGTTGTTATTGTTATCATCATCATCATTACTATTAACAATAACATCACTCTTATTATTAATATTATAATGTGTAACGTCACGATTGTTGCATGTATTATATGCTAAAACAACATCAGCATCATCATCATCACTGCCAACATCACTGCCACTCTTACTACTACCATCACATACATCATGACCATATTTGATCATGCTAGTTTTGCCATGTCTAACACATTTTGCATTCACCACTTTACCACCAAATGCATGAATTATTCCTTGGTGTCCAAGACACACGCCAAGTATTGGAATTGTGGGCCCCAATTTCAATATAACATCAGTGCATATACCAAAGTATCGTTTATCTTCTGGTGTTCCAGGTCCAGGTGATATCACAATTGCATCATACATTGCATCTGTAATATTTTGTATAGTGATAGCATCATTTCTTACAACAGTACAACTAGCACCAAGCTCACCCATATACTGTGCTAGATTATACACAAAAGAGTCGTAATTGTCAATTATCAAAACTTTGATCATTTTTTTGATGCCTCCTTTAAAGCTAAAAGTAGTGCGTTTGCCTTGTGTTCAGTCTCATTGAACTCGTATTCGGGAACTGAATCATACACAATACCAGCACCTGATTGTACAAATCCTTTCTTGCCATTTATGAATATACTACGGATTGCAATTGCAAAGTCACAACAACCATTGTACGAAAAGTATCCAACTGCACCAGCATACGGCCCCCTTGCATTAGACTCTAGTTCATCTATAATCTCCATAGCTCTGACCTTTGGTGCACCAGAGACTGTCCCTGCAGGAAAGACTGCCTGAAATGTATCAAACATATCATTGCCATCATCAAGAGTTCCCATTAGATGCGTGACTATATGTTGCACATGACTGAATTGTTTTATCTTCAAAAGTGACTTTGGATATACAGTTCCAAACTTGCAGACACGTCCAATATCGTTTCGACCCAAGTCCACTAACATCGTATGTTCTGCCAACTCTTTTTTATCAGCAAGTAACTCTTGTGCAAGCGCATCATCAGATGACTTTATGCCAGTGATTTTTCTAGTACCTGCTATTGGAAAAGTTTCAACCACATTACCTGTAATGCGTATGAGCATTTCAGGGGATGCACCTATTGTAACGTGGTCGTCGTGTTTTAGATGATACATGTATGGAGAAGGATTAATGTCTCGAAGTGCATCGTATAGTACAAGTGTGTCGCCAGACGTATCAAAATCAAAGCGTCGTGACAGCACAACCTGAAAAATATCGCCATTGTGTATGTATTCTTTTGCTTTGTTAACCATCTTTGAGAAAGTGGGTTTGTCAATATTTGGAGTCGTGTTGCTTGCATGGAATTGCTCATTTAAATAGTCATTTTTACGAAAGTTTTCATATACATTCATCAAATAATCAAGTTTGTTAGTGCCACGGTAAAAGTAAAATGGTTTTTGAAGTTTATTATCATATAAAATACCATCATTGTATATTCCAAACTCCATGAGCAATGGACTCGAATCATTTGAATCAGGAATATTTTCTATTATGCGAATTGCATCGTAGTTGACCATTCCAACTGCACCACCAACATAGCGGTAATTACACATGGGCATAGAATGTGCAGCATCGTCATTTTTGCATGTGTCATCATTACAAATGTCATTGGGATTATCAGTGTAGTGGTCATTATTATTATTATTGTTGTTGTTGTTGTTGTTGTTGTTGTCATTGTTACTGTTCATATTATAATTAGTATGAGGGTGTGGAGTATTATAGTAATCAACGTATAATTTTTCTAAATCTAGTATGTCTGGTTGTGTTGCAAAATTACGTAAAAGAAATCGCAATAGTTTGAATGGGTCATCAACGTTTATCACAGTAGAAGTTGTATCAACACGTCTACAATTATCAGTACAATTATTATTATTATCACCATCACGAACATTATGCTGCTCATCATCTTCATCATTGTGCATAGTAATCTCAACACGGTCACGATACCCTTTGAAAATCACAGTTGGATTAAATCCCATAATAGACATCTCAGCAAGATTTTTTGGCCCAACAAGAGATTCAAATAAAAACGAGTGTTTAAAGTTCAAAGACAAAAATCTATAAATTTGAAATTGGTCACTGTCATCTGACAAGTTTAGTGGAAGTACATGTACATCTCCAAATATGTCCACCCATACAACTAGGACTTGAAGCCATAATTTAAACCGATACAAATGAAAATTGGTAACCGTTTAACCCCCATTACCTGCGCCAAACGTTAGGCGGTGAATTTGTGCCTAAATTTTGAAAGGGGTTGAACTTGTCTGACAAGTTACTGAAAAGTGGTGAAAATTGAAGATTTTGTGAATCCAATCAAAAAGTAATTGGCAAGATGACAAGAATCACGATAAATACATTATTTAACATACAAAATATGTACAAAACCGTACAAGTACGGTACTTTTATATTCTAGTATTACATATACAAATTATGAAAACACAAATGATACTACAAGACATGTACATGCCAAAACCACCAATGGTATGTACAAGTGCAAAACCCGTTGCGTGTAATGAATGTGGTAGAGGGTTAGAGGCAGGATATGGAATCAGAGCCATACGCATAAATGACAAAAATGTTATGCTATGTGATCTGCATTATCCAAAAACATCAAAGAGATAACCACCACGCACAATATTTTATCAATAATATACAAATTATAAAATAATAAAGAATAGTGATAAAGACTAGCAGGATATGGAATCAGAGCCATACGCATAAATGACAAAAATGTTATGCTATGTGATCTGCATTATCCAAAAACATCAAAGAGATAACCACCACGCACAATATTTTATCAAATAAAATAATAAAGAATAGTGATAAAGACTAGCCAGGTGCCCTAGTTGGATCGCGACTAAGGATTCCTAATACTTTGGATATTATCTGTTGATGTCCACCTGCATGCAAGTCTTGGCGCACAGTCTCAGAGCCGACACTCACAAAGATCAGATTGTCATCACCTAGTGGAAATGTTATTCGAGTGATCTTTTCAAAGGCGGCCATTGCATATGTGCCAGAACCTATCTTTGGTCGTAGTGCTCGTCTACCCTGCCATGCACCTGCTGCTCGTTTGAGTGATGCGGCAGTTTCTTCCTCTGATAGATAATTCACTACTCCTTGACGGTGACTGACTTCTAAAATATTTCCATCAATATCTGTAATTATACTGTGCCTTATGTTAACATCACAGTCCATGATTCGTCGCAAGAGGTTTGTGAAATTCATAAAATACATCTACAAGAATATTACTTAAGGGTTTTTGATGTAGATGCGGCAGTAGTAGAGTCCCCTTTTGCAAGATTTGAGATGTATGAAAGTATACGCATCAATTTTAGTGATGTCCATGTCAAAATATCATAGTCATCATTTAACCCGTGTGTCTGTACCATAGTGTGGTGGATTGAATATGTATATTATGACAAGTATGTCTAAATTTACTCTAACGACAGATCTTTTGTTGTTGTTGTGATAGTGGTGGTGACGATGGGTCTACTAGTGAATCCACGTCAACTCTAATCTCCGATGAATAATAGCCAGTTCCAAACACGATACCATCGTGCAGTACGAGCCAAGAGCGTTTCATCTCTGTATTACCAGTTGTCGGTGATACATGTTCATAATTGACCCATATTCCGGATCCTCTGCTCAGTCTATCTATTACATTCTGCTCTGCTGTCATAATGGCGCTCCAATCAGTTATCTCATTTACAAGTGCCGTATTTACGCCCTGTGCGAGTGTCATGTTTGTTGCAGTATCAACTGCAAACGAGTATCTAGTCGGCGGCACGTCTGCAAGCATGTTTATTGACTCAATAGCATCATCTCGCCCATCACGCTCATACTCTAGCACACGGCTATGAGTCTGAGCTTGCGCATCAGTATCAAGTGTATAATAACCAGAACCAAACACCAACCCATCGTGCAACTGCAAAAATGAGCGTTTTAACTGCTCAACATCAGTTGCAGGATTGTGAAATATGTAAGTGACCCACAATGAACCTTTGGCATCTAATTCTGATAATACATAATCCACTGATACGGCAGCCGTATCTAGTATGGTCTCTGGTTGGTTTACCCTTGTAGGCACAACACCATCTGCTAATCTGACCCACGTGTCTCTATCTATGACAAACGGGTATAGTGCATCAGTCGTCAACTGCCGACTAGGAGTAATTATGTCTGCCCATGTGTTCGGATATGACTCATAGGTGTCAATTGCACCACGCACTACAAACTTTACATCTGTCTCGTGTATATCATGCTGATAGTGTCCAGTACCAAATATCAGATCATCGTGTAGTACCAACCATGTATGTTTTAACTCTGTTGCACCAGTCACAGGTGATGTATGCATATAGTTAACCCATATGCCACTCCCACGATTGAGTTCAGCTAGTATTGTATTTTTTGAATGTACATCTATTATAGCATTCCAATCAGAATTCATTGCAATCAACGCCGGATTCACATTTTGCGCCAACGTATGATCATTTCTAGGTTGAACCAAAAAAGAGTACGTTGTAATTGGGGTATTTGGGATCATATTTATTGATGATATAGTCGATGCCATGCCGTCGCGCTCATACTCTAGTACACGACTGTGTGCCAATGACTGTACTTTAGAGTCAAGTACGTAATATCCAGACCCAAACACCAAACCATCGTGCAACTGCAAAAATGAGCGCTTTAACTGCTCTACCCCAGTAGCTGGATTGTGAAATATGTAAGTTACCCATAATGAGCCTTTTTGGCGTAATTCTGCAAGAACATCATCAGGCGATCTTACAGATGTATCTAAGATGGTCTCTGCTTGTCCCACTCTGCCAGGTACCACACCGTCTGCTAGTCTAGTCCAAGTTGCAGCGTCAATTACAAACGGGTATAGTGCATCAGTTGTGATCAGTTGATCAGGTGTAATGACATCAACCCAGTTTTCATTTGATTCGTAAATATCAATTGTGTTTTGTACGACAAATTCGACATCAGTTGCAGGAATATCATGCGAATAGTATCCAGTACCAAATATCAGACCATCATGCAATACCAACCACGAGTGCTTGAGTTCAGGCTCACCAGTGATTGGAGATGTGTGGGTATAGCTAAACCATACCCCCGTGCCGCGGCTGAGTGTATCTAGTATAGATGATTTTGAGAGTATGGTAGTGATAGCATTCCAGTCAGTCATCGTACCTATTATTGCAGGGTCTGCATTTTGAGCCAACGTGGTATCAGATGTAGGATCAATTACAAATGCATATGTGGAGATGGGTGTATCAGGAATCACATTAATAGAATTAATGACTGCATCTCTGCCGTCGCGCTCATACTCTTGTATCTTTGTGTGTGTTATTGACTGTACTCTAGAGTCAAGTACATAATATCCAGACCCGAACACCAAACCATCATCGTGTAATTCAAGATATGTACGCTTTAACTGCTCTACCCCGGTGGCGGGATTGTGAAATATGTAAGTTATCCATAATGAGCCTTTTTGGCGTAATTCTGCAAGAACGTCATCAGGCGATCTTACAGATGTATCTAAGATGGTCTCTGCTTGTCCCACTCTGCCAGGTACCACACCGTCTGCTAGTCTAGTCCAAGTTGCAGCGTCAATTACAAACGGGTATAGGGCATCAGTTGTGATTGGTTGATCAGGTGTAATGATATCAACCCACCTATCATTGTCTTTGTTGTTGTTGTAGATGTTTATTGCATTACTTACTGCAAACTTTACATCAGACTCTGGAATCTCAGATGCATAGTATCCAGAACCTATCAAAAGTCCATCATGTGAGACAATCCATGTGCGTTTTGTCTCTGCAACACCAGTTATCGGATTAACATGCGTATACCCAACCCATACACCGGGCGCATTACTTGTCATGTCTAGAATATCATCCACTGCAAGTGTCATGGTAATGGCATCCCAATCAAATGTGCCTATCAATTCAGGATTCACACCCTGAGCCACCGTAACACCGGTTTGTGGATCTACTACAAACGTATATGATGTAATCGGTTTATCAGGTATGATATTAAGGGATGCAAGAGTAGCATCGCGTCCGTCACTGTTGTAATCTAGTATATTTGCATATACAATAGCCTGCACACCAGAATCAAGTATGTAATAGCCGGATCCGAACACAAGATCATCTTTTTGCTGAAGGTATGTGCGCTTTAACTGCTCTACCCCGGTGGCGGGATTGTGAAACGTATATGTCAACCATACTTGGCCATCTCTAGCAAGATCATCTCGTATATCTTGTACAGATCTACTAGATGTATCCAGAATCGTTTCAGGTTGTCCCACTCTGCCAGGTACCACACCGTCTGCTAGTCTAGTCCAGGATGTAATATTGATGACAAACGGATACAGATCATCAGTTACGATTGGTGCGTCTGGAGTAATGATCTCCTTCCATGCATCGTTTTCACGATTGGACTCGTAAATGAATCTGGCATAATCAGTCACCGACTGAACACCGGCATTTGCAACGGTGTATGGTGATAGAAACGCATAACCGTCATAATGGACGTACCAGGTACGTTTGATTTGTGTTATGCCCGTAGTGGCATCAAAAATTGCAATCTGTGCCCAATACGTGTCCCCGTCATCAAAGTCCGAAAAAGAGCCACCTCCTGGCCTTGCCACGTGTACATCAAATGGTCCGATCAGACTTGGCACCAAGCCATGTGCAAGCAAATGAGTCGAATTTCTTATCACAGGAAAGAGATCATCTCTGTTCAAGCTCCCAGAAGTGACAATATCAAAACTATTTTGTGGATCGTTTCTGTATGTGTAAAGAGCATCATCAACCACAGATTGTACACGAATATCAGGTAGTGAGACAGTTGCACCAAATATGTATCCATCATATAATACTAAATATGCACGTGTTAGTTGATCAGTTTGAGTTGCAGGATTTCTATCCATATACCATACCCATATGCCTTTTCCTTGTTCACTGGCAACCCGCAGCTCGTCTATAATGACTTGTGATGGCTTGTTGGCATTCTCAAACTGCATAAAGGTTGTTCCCACAAACTCAATTGTCCTTGCATGTGCTAAGACTTGAAGAGTATTGGCATCTAGTACAAAAGTGGAATCTGCTGACAATGGATCAGATACATCAGGAGTTATTATATTATCAAAAGCAGCATTGCCATGAACAGTATACAACATCAGAGCAGAGTCTACCAAAGATATGGTACTTGTATCAAGTGGATAATAACCAGACCCAAACACATATCCATCATACAGATAAAGCCAAGAGAGTTTGAGTTGTGTTATATCCGTAGCTGGATTGTGAAATGTATACGTAACCCATGCAGAACCAGTATCATCTAATTCTGCACGAACATCAGCAACTGACCTTACAGCAGTGTTTAGTATGCCTTCTGGTTGTCCCACTCTCTCAGGTACGACACCATCTGCCACTCTGCTCCAATTTGCAAAGTCGATCACAAAAGGGTACAGTTCATCAGTTATGATAGGTGCATCAGGAGTAATCATATCAAATGCTACAATGCCATATGTCTCATATTGTACAACCACATTCTCTATTAGATTTTGAACCTCAAAATCTGCCAAAAAGTAGCCTGCAGCAAAGATATATCCATCATCATGCAAGTGCAACAAAGTACGTTTTGCCTGTAGTTGTCTATTCTCAGGGTTTATCTCCATGTGTTCAATCCATACCATACCATCATTGTTCAAATGGGCTCGAATCTGACTAGATGACATGTTTGCAACATCAAATGGCATTTCCCCCACGTATAGAGAGCCTGCTCCATGAGCTATGACCTCTAGTGTGTTGTAGTTTATGACAAGTGGAATTGGCGCATCAGAGTTAGAATCTTGGGCATTTGTAATCATATTAAATGCGCTCTGCCCATTCTCAGAGTACACATTGAGTGCATTTGATACGGCTGTCTGAACCTGCGCATCAATACCACTCTGATCAAATAAAATGCGGTCTTGAGGTTCATCATCCACTGCAAAGGCCGGAGTCACAGATACAACAAGTGTAATTGCAAATACCATAATAATTGATCGATTATAGTTTAGAATACTCAATATGTTATTATCCTCAAAACGACATAATAAAGACTTTGACAATACGTAATGTAACCGTTCAACCCATTCTCAAATTTAGACACAAATTCACCACCTAACGTCTGGCGCAGGTAACGGGGGTTGTACGGTTACTCTGTTAGAAGATATGTATCCAGTATATCTTGGGACGGAGTCTGTTACAATGAGAACGTAGGTATTCATACGTCTCAAAGTCGCGTAGAGTCGAGGAATTAAAGAGCGAGTTTCCTAGCAAGAGATCCAGATCGTGCTTGAGTCGATCAGGATCAACTAGGTACATCAAAGCTCTGCTGCAAGCACAATGTCCATCTCCTTGTACTTTTCGCGTAGGATCCACTACACCTGCCCCTCGTCAAGGTTGCTTACAACCAGAAGCTTGTCTGTCATTTGGCTCGAGTCTTGATCATTTTGCTTTGTTTGGTGACCCACACGTCAATGTTTCCATTGTATAATGATTTCATTAAAGATCCGATAGTTTTCTAATATTTTGTATTCATAATGTGTGCTCAACTTTGAGATGAATATCAATCAAAATATCGGATCTTTAATCATATCAGTATGCATGGGTGTTCATAGGCGAATATGGCATCAGTTTTGTCATTACTCACTCACGTGGTGCGGTGGTGTTAGATGTACACTGTCCGTTATTTGACATTCGAACCGCGGTGGATGGATACGCCGCATACAACAAATTCAAAACCAAACAGCGCTGCTGGGCGCATGTTTTGCGCGATGCCGAACTGCTGGCAGCCATGTATGGTGGCAATCTCGTAGAATTGCACAGAACACTCCAGCACATATTTCACGAGGCCAAACAGCTACTACCAGACACCACAGATCAACAACAACAAAAACAACTGCAAGACAACTGGATAGATCCCGTCATGGCAATTGCAGGCACATATACAGAACTAGTAACACTCGTTTGGTGGCAAACTACTCAATGCGGCGCCAGACCTGTTTACATTTGTCAAATATCCGGGCATGCCACCTGCCAACAACAAATCCAAACGATCACTGTGGTGGTGGCGCGTCATAATTCACAAAAAGATTCGTCAGATGTTTCGCAGTACAACAGGAATGGAAGTTTATGGTATATTGATGTCATGTATGATGACTTGGTATGATCAGGACAAGGATCTTGTAAAGAATATCCATGACACCATTCATGGCAAGATAAATCATTCACCAAACTTCATCGCATAGTAGTAGATGTGTGTTGAGGTGTACAAGTAGGGGGTTTAACTTACAATACCGCACATCATATTTGTTGTGGCAATATGAATTTTTATGTATAACTACATTATAACAGATGGTATATTATATGGTAAAGGCTCAACCAAACACATAATTTCCAATATAGGTAAACCATCACACATATGCAAATTATTACAATTTGAACAAGTCACCAATCAGTATTCCAACAGTCCAAACATTTGTGTTCTGATGTATAGCACGTTTCACGACCGCACACCTTTCTATTACATCGAATACAGACTCGCATCTGATCCTCAAATGGATCATCACGTCCACAAGATGCACATCTCATCGCACATCACCTTTTTCATACACATTTAGTACTACTAACATGGGTAATGCAGAACCAGTCATGTATAATACAAGTGCACCACCAGCAGTTGATACATGATTGATATTTTTTACCAAATCTAACTTTCTCAAAGCAGTAGACAAGTGACCGCCACTAATAATCGTAGTTGCCATTGAAGTGGAAATGGCAGATAGTAGTTTGTTAGTACCATGTGTGAATTTTTCTATCTCAAATATTCCAGCAGGTCCGGACATAAACACCATACCAGCCGATGAAATTATTTTTGAAAAATACTCGACTGTCTTTGGACCTATATCAGAAATTTTAACATTTTTAATATCATCACTTTGACCAAACCCGAATGTTTCTCTTACATCAACATCAATACGTTCATTCTCAACATCCAAACCTAGATCAATTGGAGTATGAATTTTACCAGGATAATTTTCCATCAATATGTGGGCTTTTTTTACTAGTTCAGGATCGCGTATCTCAGGTGTGCTAGATACAGTAGGATCAAGTCTAGCTTGTGCATTTAAAAATAAACAACCAATAGAACCAGTTAAGAGAATATGATCTGCCATGCCATTTTCTAAAAACAGCGTCATTGCATTCAATCTATCTTTTATCTTAGAGCCACCCAATACAATTACGCGTGGAGATTTTGTGACGCTTTTAATTTTTTCAAGATTAATAATTTCATCACCTATCGATAAACCAGCATACGTATCAATACCTATACTAGGAAAACCGGTTATTGATGGATGTCGTCTATGTGCACATGGAAATGCATCTAATACACACGCATCTATAAAACGGCTCAGTCTTTTGACAAATATTGTTTTTGAGCTTTCTATGTTAGTTTTGTAATCAACATTTTCTTCAGCACAGAATCTTAAATTATCCAAAAGAATGATATCACCATTTTTCATGTTTTGTATGGCATTGATTGCGCAATCTCCAATCACATCTCGAACATATTTTACCCTACGGCCACACTCTTTTGTTAATATCTCAGCGTGTTCATCAAGTTCAATAAATTCTTCATTCGTTACTCTACCTTGGTGGGTTGCCATAACTACCTTTGAATCTTTAAGATAATCCAAGTTTTTAACAATCTGTTTAATACGACCAGTACCATGTATACGACCACCATAGATTGGACAGTTTATATCAACTCGTAAAAAGACAGTCAGGTTTTGTAATTGGTCGTGATAATCTTTTAATAATTTCACAAGTAGATTTTGATCTCATATTTTTATAAATGAACCGCTTATGTTTAATCGTGTATAAAGTACAGATTCAGATAAATTATCATATATGGTAACAAACGCATGGAAATAAACATATTATGAAACTATTCAATTGTATGTAAAGCCGGCCAAGATATATGTTAAGAAAATTTGTGAATTAAATTGTCCTGTAAGTATCTACATGTGATTATTATAAGTGATTCTTCAATTTGGTACTAAAATGCGCAGCATATGTAAGGATATGATTTTTCTTTAGGATGATTCGAATATGTATCTATACGAGTATTAAATCTCAATACTATGCGTCATCCATTCATTAGAGTCACTGCAATTAATTCCCCAAGCATTAAATCTCACACTTGTAGCGACGCTCACAAGTCTTAGCACAGATCAAATAGTAACCGTTCAACCCCCGTACTTGCGCTAGATGTTAGGTGGTGAATTTGCGCCTAAATTTGGAAAAGTATTGAACGGTTACCATATACTTAATGTAAGTTATTTATACATATATGTATATATTAATTAATAATCACATTTTAAACTATTACAAAATTTGAGTTTTGTTGTTTTTTGAGTTTATTTGTACTATAATCTAAGTGACATTTTTTGAATACTGCCGTGTCACTTTAATTACACATATCATCTAATGAAAAAAAAGAGGAGAGATGAAGGGTAGCAAATATACCAACCCAAAAGGTAAGAAGAAAAGATAAACGCAATCAATCTCCGTCTGAGATCAACCATGATATTCCAATCAAATCTTCCCATGCTTCACCAGTATTGTCTTTTTCTTGCATAAATGCAATTATACTAAACACTATATAACGAGCAAGAATGATTTATTCATTTTATCATCACGCATATCTTAAAATATTTTATATTCATATTTTTTTTGAGCAAGTGTAAATTTTTACTATGGGGTATACATGTACAGGATAGATAAATTTCTGAGTGTACTTTATTACGTGCGTTATGAATATTTGCCATCAACAACAACCATACGTCTTTGTTCTATTTTTTATCTTATTTAGAATTACATCAATTGTATCTTACCTGTTATGACAAGTACAAGAAATGTAATATCTAAAACATATTACAGATAAAATCAATCAAGATGCAAGCTTAACTGCATCAGAGTCATTTGCAGTCTTTTCATAGTGAAATTCTTGTCGCTTTAGGTCTTTTTCTGAAATTATACGACATTTTTTCATCGATACGAGACGTGACACCTGCTCATACGTACCCATATCTCTAACATCAGATGCAAATGCAATCTGCATGAATGGTGCTCTCTCAAGAATCATAGATTTTGCCTGCTCATATCCACTTCTCTGTTTCATACCAGTGCGAAACAATCCAAGTTGTTCATCATCTTTTGAGACTTGAGGGTCTTGATAACAGCATATAGCAAACTCATCATCTATTTTTTCGATTATGGTCAGACGAGTAAACTTGTCACACCACTTTCCAACTGTTCTTGCAACCATAGTTGCAAGTTTCATATCCTCAAAGACAAGAGATATTACAAGTCGATCTTTTTCATAAGCCCAAGATATGCCATAAAACAAAGTCTGCCAATTGATAGAAAATGAAGGCATGTATCTATTGTATTTGACCTCAAATTAATAATTTTGCGACAAATCAAGAACAATGCAGATAATTAATGAACATGGTATGGTTTTAAAATAGAAAAAAATCAACTAGCAAAATAGAAAAAATGTAGGTATATTGATTATGATTGAAAAGTATTCTTGTCATTTGATGTAGTGTCTTTCTTAGCAAAAGCATCAAAAGTACTTTCATTACGAGACACATGTCCTCGATATCTGCCGCTGCCGCTACCACGACTAGCACCTCTTCTATTTGGTAGACGATTACTATCACGTCCCATTCTACGACCACTAGTTTTATTGTTGTCGGGTTTGTTAGAATTTTTGGTTTGTGTAGAATTAGAGTTGTTATCTTTTGTGTTGTTATTGTTTTTATTATTATTATTGTTAAAGTTTTGAGAACCACTTTTATCATGTTGTGTCTGTTTTTCGAATTTACGCTTTTTGCCCATGTTTAACACCTCATATTTTTTATCAGCCTCGCAGATCTTCATCTCACCAGACACTGGATCATGCATAGTTTCTAATCCACCTTCTGAGAGTAATAATCCTATAATATTCCATGTTTCAGATTCAGTAATATCAAACTTTGAGGTAATTGTAGAGAATTTTGTAAAATAACCATTTCGTGAATTTCTCAAGATAAATGATTCTATTTTTTTTTCCAAGGACATTTCGGGGCGCTTTTTGAACTTTCCAGACGAACGCTTTGGTCTCATACCACTCATTATAATTAATTTAAAACTTAGGACTATTTAATATGTGGTAATTACTTTTGAGACACTAAAAAATACCAAATAATAAAAAATTGAAATCTGTATTGTAAACACACAAGTATTAAGATGCGGTAGTTTGCGACTAGAACAGTCGCTACCACCTACCACTGTTAGATGTCATATTCAATGGCGTGCAGTTGACAGAGGGGATTTCTGTCGCACTGCAAAAGGACCGGTCGTTTTAGCAAACGCAAATCCCAAGCCAATTGAATGCAAAGTCAAGTGGTCTGACTATATACCAATGTTGATCCTTTGGAGATCAGTAGGTGGCACATTAGGCAGAATACACCTTACTTTATGTCTGCTATGTTATATTATACAGATTTTTGTATATAACGATGCGCAGTGTAATATTATTGTGTCAATTGTGGACAAAAGTTACATCTCACCTACGTCTCATCCCCACAACACATGAATGCGATTCACAAACGCGCCAGACTAGTCATCCAGGTAATCATTTGACCGCTTTCTCACCTCTACCATTCCCATTAATAGTCTGAGAAGGTTATATGCAACTTTGACTTGTAACAATTCAACTATCTCACTTTAGGCACATATTTCACCACTTTGTCTTAATGTATAGATTAATTTAAATATGAGAAAAAATATTATCATAAAACCTAAAATCTAAATTATTTTATTTATTCATATTTAAATTTTAAATGAATATATCAGTCAGGAAGGTTGGTTCACACAAACATAGAGATGATATATGGCACTTTTAGCCCACCACACCATATTCGTCTATTTTGGAATCAGTAGTGCTGAGATTTACCTTTACAGATGAGCACATGAATCTTTTTTGGCGGCCTGCGCTTTCAAAATCTTTTAAATTCACTCAAATATGTGAATTGTCAATAAATTTGTACACGGCGTTTAGATGGGTCATTTTGCCAGCAGTATTCTGACTGTGTTATCAACTGCTCACTTGAGTATATCCCATACCTCTTTTATCGTATTCATATAAGGATATCCAGAAATTATATACTTGTGTAGCACAATAATATAACCACATAAATTATATACGATTAAGCAACAGAACCATATTCATACTTAAGATATTTTGCAGTGAATATTAGACACAGGGTACCGTAGATTATACAGTTTGTTTTACACTCTTACTTTTCTAACTGTGACATTCATTTTTCTAGTTTGGCAATATCCAAACCATCTTGCTCTAACATACCGAATATATCTGGTATTATGGTGGTATCTTTGGCGACTATATTCAGTCTATTTTCTATTGTGGACAAACGAGCGTCAACATCATCTAGTCTTTTTGAAATATAGTCAAATTTACTGTTCAGTTTATTTATCAACTCTTTATTCAACTGAGTAATTAAATTTCCATTAGCAATGTTAATTGCATCCAACACAAATTTTTTGTCATCATCATTCATACAATATTGTCTCCATAAAATAATTTAAAGGTTTGAAGAGACTGGATCCTTTGCATTAATCGCGGGTAACTTGCACGTTACTGCCATTGTCGCTTGTGCGACATTGATGCGCCCCGTAATATCACTGTCGTTACATGACAGACTCAAGACCCTTGGATTCACATGGTAAGATTATGCAGACTCAGGCCACTGCTCCTCCCATGGCTGCCACGCCAGCATTGCCGATGAGTGTAATCATTTGTTATTACCGTGTATTGGTGTGAACCAAGCTCATTGGGCACAATAATGAAATCACATACTTATATTTGGTTACATTCGTGCCCGCATATCGAATATCGTGCATGCGATACATTTAGCTAGGAGTTGTTTTTGAATAATCATGTCAGTCATGGAGGTTGGTTTACACGGTATATGGAATTTTCATTTTTGTCTCAAAAATGACTAGTCTCAAAAATTACTAGTCTCAAATCTAATCTCAATTCATCGACTCTAAAATAAACTTGTCATTTTTTTAATGTGGCAAACATCTTATCATACTTTGATTGTACATCAGTATTACACCCAAAAGTAGTCTCAGAATCATAATCTAAGCGCATCTTTTCAAGTGACTCACCCAACTTGTGAATTATCGGCTCTATAACAAGAGCAGAGTCATTTTTTGCAAATTGCTTGCGTTGTTCTTCGTTTTTGCCTCGTGTAGGAAAATACTTTTTGTATAAATGGTCACGTATACCATCTATCTCTTTGCGCATTACAATTTCACCAAGATCAAAGTGTCCTTGCTGATGATTTAACTCTGCATCATTGCAATCAGGACGCGCCCATGACAAACATGACCAAAACTCTGTTGCAATATCAAGGCGTGTAATCACAAAGAATATCTCACCTACTGTACGTTCTTTGTCTTGTGCATATGGTACGGCAAAATTATCAAAAGTCTCAGAGTCATTACCGAACCCTTGTTCGTTTGTATAATGTTGCTGCTCTGCATTTACATATACAGAACCCACAGTCCAATGCGGCCTGTATCGTATTGCACTGTATGCATCTTGAAACTCTGCAGGGTTTGCATCGGCCTTAAAGTCAGACCACTCAAGTAATTTATCAGGGAACCATTGTACAACATCATGCTCTGACATAAATTATATCTATAATTCCCATTTATGTTCTTGTAGAAAATCACCAAAATGTCATACAATACCATAAAAGACACACAGATGTCAAAAAGTCTAGACAGCACAGCAGTTAAAAAAAATAGAGTTGTGTGTGTGTTTTTTTGTTACTTACAAATCCACATACAACATGTACTTGAAAAAAATGTTGCAATCATCTGCAAGCAGAGTTATGGTTCTATTCGCCCACTTTTCGTCTGCAAACATAATTTACGTATAGTGGGAGAATCATTACAACATGCATCATTTTGATCTGAGATTATATTATGTTAAGATGAAAAGTCAATGATTTAATACCAATTCATAAACACGACAAATATCAATGCTAGATCACATACCATACCCATTTGTACCACGTCAAATTCAACTAGAAATATTTGATCAGATCGAGGAATGTATAGGCTCAGGATATACCAAAATCATATTGTGTGCACCAACAGGAGTAGGCAAATCACTGATAGGTGTTACGATAGCACGTAAATTTGGCAGCTCATTTATAGTGACAGCATCAAAAAATCTGCAGAATCAATACGTAAATGACTTTAACTTTTTAAAATCAGTCAAAGGAAAGTCAAACTTTCCATGCCATCAGACGATGACAGATAAGAGAGTCGACGATCCTATATTTGCAGTACGTCAAGGTATGACATGTGAAAAAGGAAAGTGTGTCACAAAAAAGATTACAAACGGCAAGACAGAGACCATCACATGTAGATTCAAGCCCACAATACAAGAGGTAGAAGTAGATGACAACATTACACCAGAAACATGCAAGTATTATCTACAAAAATACAGAGGACTTGTACACGACCACTCGCTATGGAACTATGCGTCATTCTTTCAAGTTGTTAAATTTAACAAAAAAATATTCGCAAAGCATCTAGATAGAAATGTTGCCGTATTTGATGAGGCTCACACAATTGAAGAACAAATAGTACAATTTATCGGATATGACATAAAGCAACGTCAGGTAGAGGATGCAAACATTGCAATTGACAGGTATGATCTTGACAATACAGATGAAATTCTTTCAATTATAACTGAAATTTCAAAGCATTATTCAGAACGTATAAAGGATATAGAAGAGACGGCAGATCCTCAAACACATCCAGAATATGGTATACTTAGTAGACTCCAGAGTAATTATGAGGCAGCAGCACAAGCCAAGATAGACATTACAGCAGACAAGGAGAATTTTATTGCAAATAAACCCGAAATGGACATTAACAACAAGCTCAAAACATTGTCAATAAAACCAATAGACATATCGGGGTATTTAGAAGAGTTCCTGATTGCAGAAAATAACGTATTCATGTCAGCTACTATAGACAAGGCAAGTTTTTGTGAGAATATGGGACTTGACCATGATGATGTGGCAATAATTGACACTCCAAAATCACCATTTTCAGTTGAGAGTAGAGCAGTAGAGATCTCACGTATTAGGCATCTTAATTATCAAAGCACGTATGAGGATGAAAAGGCAGTCATAAAGGCAATTGATGATATAATGGATACATATTCAGACAAACGTGGATTGATTTTAACGTCATCAATAGCAAGATGTTACAAAATACTCAATGAACTCTCACCACACAACAAACAAAGAGTGCGCATATGTCACAGTACCAACCCAAATGGCAAGACACAAGGTGAGATTATAAATGAACATAAAAATGATCCTGATGGAGTATTGTTATCATCATCATTGTGGGAGGGAATCGATCTCAAAGACGATCTTTCCAGATTTCAAATTATTGCAAAGGTGCCATATCCAAATTATGCAGAGAACAGGACACGTATCAAGATGAGGAGGTTTCCAAGCTGGTATCAGTCACGTACATTGACTAAAATGCTACAAGGTATGGGACGTTCTGTGCGAAACGACGAGGATTGGGCCAAGACATACATACTTGATGGGGCAGTTGATAAATTGCTCAGAATGAGAAACATGATACCAAAGTCATATCATGATGTACTTGGGATGGATACTCAATAGATACCCGTTGATCATTATAGTACCTACATTAACCCATTTCATTCATCTGTAATTTATTAGATGATACAAGATCATTTCAGACTGTCAAATTAGATGATTATGTCACAATTCCAAATAGGATTCGGAGATTAAACATGCATATAATCAAAGCAGACATGAAATCAAATATTCTAGTAAAAATTATCCAGTGATTCTACAAATCAATCACGCGGTGTTGTAGTTGCTCCTTGTGCTGCAGATCCGACAAGGGATGCAAATTTTGCAAGTGCACCCACAGTGTAATTGGGTTTTGGTCTCACCCACTTGGCGCGTCTAGCAGTCATCTGCTCATCTGATACACCCACAACATCAATACGACTAGCATCAATATCAATAATTATTTTATCGCCATCCTCAAGCAGTGCAAGTGGCCCACCTACGTAAGCCTCAGGTGCAACGTGTCCGACCATAAAGCCCCTAGTTCCACCTGAAAACCTGCCATCTGTGACCATTGCAACATCTTTTCCGAGTCCTTGGCCCACCAATGCAGCAGTAGTTGCAAGCATCTCTCTCATACCAGGTCCACCTTTTGGACCTTCATATCGTATCACAACCACATCACCTGAAACGATCTCGCCTTTAGATACCATATAAAACGCATCATCTTCTCGATCAAAGACTCGTGCTGTGCCCTCAAATTTTCTCATCTGAACACCGGCAGTTTTAATTACAGCACCATCAGGTGCAAGTGATCCTTTGAGTATAACAGCAGTACCAGTATTATGAATTGGATTCTCAACTGTACGCAATATACCAGGCGCATACTGTAGTTGATTTATTTGATCATTATTTTTAAGATCAGTGTTTGGTGGGGGATTCAAAGTCTTTTGTGCATTATTAATTATACTTTTTAGATTCTCTGATCTAAGATTTTCTGATATGGTCTTGCCCGTGACGGTAATACAGTCCCCATGCAATAATCCAGCATCAAGTAAACGTTTCATTACAATTGGAATTCCACCGATCTTATCAAGTGAATTCATTACATAGTTTCCACCAGGTTTCATATCTGTAATGTGAGGCGTCTTTTTGCGTACACGCTCAAAATCATCATAAGTGAGATTCACACCAACCTCCCGTGAGAGTGCAAGTAAATGCAGTATTCCATTTGTAGAACCGCCAACTGAATTTAACATTGCAATGGCATTCTCAAATGCCTCAAAACTTAAAATGTCACGTGGTCTAATATTAGACTCGAGTAACTTTACACAAGCCACACCAGTGTCATATACCATCTGCTCACGTCTTGCATCTTCTGCAGGCGGACTCGCGCTTCCAGGCAGTGCAAGCCCTATTGCCTCTGATATTGATGCCATTGTATTTGCAGTAAACATGCCACCACAGGAACCAGCGCTAGGACACGCAGTATCTTCTATACGTTTTAACTGCTCAAGTGATATATTTCCAGCATCATACGAGCCGACTGCTTCATAAACATCAACTATTGTTAACTCATCTCCATCAAGCATACCAGGCATTATCGTCCCACCATACACAAAAACAGATGGAAGATTGAGTCTTGCCATCGCCATCATTGTACCAGGCAGGCTCTTGTCACAGCCCGCAATACCCACTAGTGCATCATATTGGTGCGCACGCATCATTAATTCAATAGAATCAGCAATTACCTCACGAGATACCAGAGACGATTTCATCCCTTCATGTCCCATTGCAATGCCATCACTCACAGCAATAGTGGAAAACTCCCTAGGTGTTGCACCTGCATCAGATACACCTTTTTTTGCTTTAAGAGCCAATTGTGGAAGATGTATGTTGCAAGGAGTCGCCTCGTTTCCAGTGTGACAGACACCTACAAACGGCTTTTGGATATCATCATCTGAAAGTGACATTGCCTTGTACATTGCCCTGTGCGGTGCTCTAGCAGTACCACTGACTACATTTCTACTCGATATTTCCATACAGTTTCAATACAGATAGTCATTATAACATTGCCTATTGGTTTGTTGTTGATGTGTGTTGTAATTGAAATTGTTGTTGGTAAGAGTGGGAACTTTGCCATTACTGCTCCATGACAAGCATGTTAAAGTCAGTTGTGCGTCCGTTCGCTTCGGCTGCACATTCCATTGCCTCTCTCACATTACCCATCACCTCACCAAATGTCTCACCCTCTGATACTGCGTGGAGCTCGTCACAAGTACCTACGAATCCGCCTTCCTCAAGATCTTTGGTTAACACAACCGTGTATGTCTTTTTTTGTACCGTAGTGCTCATGATGTTGTTACCCTCCAGAGTCTTAAAAAGATTGTCTGCGTTGCATGTGTCTTTGTGTACAAAAGCAGGCTATAAACTGCATCAACTCTCGAAAGGATTGATGCAATCTTTTGTTGCTCTAATAAAGAAGGAGTTGGAACTCGTATAATGCCAAGGTTTGTTTTTGATAGCCCGTAAACAGAAATCCCGGTAACATATGATATGATCTGGATTTTTACTAGCCTGGATGACGTGATGTAGGCCCTGAAATTCGAATCTGTAATGCCACTGCTGTCTCGTAACGCTATTGTGTGCAACCCAGAAACAATCTGCTTATCATCTATGTTTTTTATTAAAATGCTGGCACCAGAGCCCTCATGATCTTCTGACGCATCCGCAATTATTAGGTCTCCGTTCTTCAACACAGATGCTTTTTGAACTTTGTCATGATTAAGAGGTTGGTGCGTAATTGACATTTGGCCTGCCTGTGACCCGTCTGTGAACTTGGTTTATTGCACATTCAATCTACAAAAGACTGGAATCTATCTATAGTGCGTTTCGTTTTTGAATATGCATGTGTGTTGTTTTGGCAAACATGGATTATAGAACATGAAACGTGCAAGTGTGATAGCAGTCACTATCATTTGTATGATGGAATCTTTTGCCCTTTTTCATGAGCGCAGATAAATCTGTTCAGGGCGTTGATATTCCATGCAATCGATAATATTTTACCAAACCGCTTTCTGTTTTCGGCCAGACGCATACGACAGTGTAGCCTATGATTCTTTGTCTCTTCTACTGCTCCAAATATTGCCTCGATAAGTGCGCGTTGTTTGTATGTATCTTTGTCAAAGATCTCCGCTGCTTTTTTTCTGCTTGGTGGTTTGCCACGGTTTGTATGACCTGCGCCATCTGTGTGATTGCGCTGCTTGATGTTCGGTTTCATGTTTGCATTGAATATTATCTCACAGTTTTGATCCGAGTCATATCCCTTGTCTCCGTTGAATAAGCGTTCTTCAATACGTGTATAGTTTTTTGTGAGAAAGCTGACCATATATGGAAGCATTGACGTGTCACTCACATTGCTTGGAGTTGTGTATGATGCAAGTATGATCTGGTGTCCGGTTATCGAAGTAATGTGATATTTTAGGTACGTCTTGACGCGTGTCGGCTCAAAGTCTTGTAGTACATGATTAGGTCTTTCTTGTTTTTCGTACCTGTCAATCTCTATACCACACTACTGTCTATCCCAATTGGAGCTGTAGGTTCTTGTTTTACGTCTTGTTTACCGCCCTCAAAATCCTTATACCCGTGCGTAAGTATGGTCTCTTTACCTTTTATCGGTACCGGATCTGTCCCCGATTTTTTAAAGTTCATTTAGACACATATTGGCAGTATATCCAAAATAGAATCAAGCCAGTCGAGATCAATTGTTTGCATATGTTTTGGTTACCCAACTAATCAGGCACCGGCTCGTCAACCCATTCATCATACATATGTCCAAGCTCATTTACCACGTCACGAAAAGGAATATTTTTTGCAACTTTAAAAAGACACAAAAAATCCATCTTGTCACGCGAGTGTACTGGCTTGCATCCTACTCTATTTGTCTTCTTTTCCTTGCACGGGTGTGGGTTTTTTCGTATCGCCGACAACCATGTCTTGCGCATAAAATCCTGCTCAGATTTGCGTGCCTGTTCGTAATACAGCCAGTAACCTTTGCGTCGCTTGTGCTGCTGCTCTGTCACTATACGGTCTGCATCCTTGATTTGTTCTTATTTGAAACCCACACACTAAATTTACACAAACAACAAGCAGACGTCACATTCATCACAAACCATGCATTGTAATGGGTGTCATTCTCTGTGTAGTATAGCATGTTGTGGCAGCCCACCATATGTCGTCGTTCCACCACACTTCACAAACGATACGTTGATAACATTGGCTAGTCAACGTTGTTTAGCATCCCCTTTGGTGGTATCACAATTATTCAATTGGGATGCCCCTATAAGTAACTTTTGGTATGCGCGCAGATACTTCTATATATAAGCTTATTAAATATATGTACATAAAACTCTGGTGATATTTGCAGATGGCTTTGCAAGTACGATGCAGGTGGCGATTTGATGAATTACGCACCAACCACTCACAATCATCACACTTTAAAAAGAAAATAAAAGAACTAGTTAATTATGACAACATCATAGCACAGATATGGGTATGTATGCAGCACTTGTCTGTACAATCATAGGTGCAATTGCAGTCATGGCAGTCATATTTGGAATGGATGTATTGAAGATGAGTGTATCAACTGAAAAGTACTCGGTATTTGTGGATCCCATAATAGACAAACAAAGTCTCTTTGTAGTCGGACGCGTAACGGTCCAGAATACAGGCTCAGAACCACTCACAAATGTGCGCGTTAACTTTGGAAATGAAAAAGTACAAGAGATACCCATTATCAAACAAGGTCAAAAAATAATCCTCACACCACCTGAAAATAACTCCATGCAATTTGTAACGATCAGTGCAGATAATGGAATATATCAATCAAAGGCATACAGAGAACTACCAAAGATGGTCGGAATGATGGGCTCATAACAACTCAGAGAAAAATAACGACAACCATACGCATAGACAACCATACGCATAGACAACTATTAAAACAAAAGACATTAAAAAATAATTATAAAAATAACACACCAACTGAACAACCTCAAATACAACTTCATATATCAACAGAAAATAACCAAACGTATGGACAACTGCAAATCAGCAGAGCAGAATATTGAAAAAGACACAAATGTGCACGATAAAAAGTCAACATATACAGAGACGACTCACTATCAAGCATTTTATCAAGATATACAAGAACTAGTTCAAAAGTACAAGAGTAAAGGAACATATCTAAAAATAAAGCACGATGATGAAAACAACATTATACGCATTACAAGTGAGCAATCCACACCAAAATCAAGGGCAATAAACGGCCTTGAGGACATCATTGAACTAGCACAAGCAACAGCAGAACATCATCCATATTGGGGACTCTTATCAAACTCAGCAGAGATAGTAAACACAACACTAGACAAATGGAACGATACGATGACAGACAAGGATATAGAAGACATCAAATGGTACGTTCAAAAAATAGAATACATTGTAAACAACAATATTGCAATAGAGAAAAACAATTAGACAACATGAATCGTGTAAACTAAAAATGTGCAGATGTAAAAATTAGGCAAACAAGTAAGAGATGTAAATCACATATCATAGTCAACCTGCAAGTATCTTTCACTACAAGTGACATACGTGTAAGTTTATTAAAAATGATCATAATAATTTTATAATAAATTAAACATGTAAAACGTGTTTTTGTATAAATTATATATATTGACTCTACAAATATATCATAAATGATTTCATAATAAAATAGTTGCAGTTTTTGGCCACAGTGATTATATAATTTGTAAAGTATCATTTAACTATATAATATCACATAGTAAAATAACATATTTAAAAAACATTAACTAGTGCACGATCTTTTTATTATAAGCTCATAATAAATAGAATATAGATAATTATATTGACACTATAGAGATATATTGAATTTATGTAGAAAATCTGAAAAATAATTAAAAAGGATAAGGTCGTAACTATACCATGCAAAAGAAGATAGAAGATATATCAGAACAGTGCTCTGGATGTGGAAACATGCAGATCATAGCAGATGACATTACAGGTGAACTCTTTTGTAACAAGTGCGGCCTAGTCTTAAGTGACAGACAGGTAGATGAGGGAGCAGAATGGCGCTCGTTTTCAAATGAAGAGCAGAGTAGAGCGCGCACAGGTGCAGGTACAACACTGACTATGCACGACATGGGGCTCTCCACCGTAATAGGTGCAATAAACAAAGACTCTACTGGAAAACCACTTGCAGCAGGTGTAAAGAGTTCAATTGACCGACTACGTACATGGGACAATAGGACACAAGCAAAAAATTCCACAGACAAGAACCTAAGACAGGCGCTAAACGAGATGAATAAACTAAAAGATAAACTAGCGCTAAGTGAGGCAGTCATTACAAATGCAGCATACATATATCGCAAGGCCATGGAGAAAAAGCTTGTAAAAGGGCGTACAATACACGGCCTAGTAGCAGCATGCATGTATGCAGCATGTCGCAATGCAGAGACACCTAGAACACTTGATGACATTGCAGAAGAGATGAATATACGGCGCAAAGATGTTGCAAGGTGTTATCGGTTAATATTCCGAGAGCTCGACCTCAAGATGCCAGTGGTAGACCCAGTAAAGGGCATATCACGAATTGCAAGCATTGTAGGACTGAGTGAAAAGACACAAAGAATTGCAGCTCGTACGCTAGCAAAAGCAAAAAAGAAAGGAATAGCAGCAGGCAAAGATCCAATGGGTCTTGCAGCAGCAGCGTTATACCTTGCATGTGTCAATAATGGAGAGTCCAAGACACAAAAGGACATATCAGTGGCATCAGGTGTCACAGAGGTCACTGTACGAAATAGATGTGCAGGGCTTCGAGCACTAGTTGAAGAATAGGGTTCTATACCTATTCTTTTATTTTATTTTATTTTATTTACCAAATATAATGTATACTAATATAAATATATTATAAACATATTATGAACATCGCTATATGAGTGTCACTATATGGCCTCTTGCCTATTCAAATCTTCGAAGAAAGTCAGTGTTCATTCGATTTTGGAATTTAATGTCGCTTCCTTTTTCAAATGTGCCCTGATCAGAATATGTGGGTTTTCAAGTTAGGCCCCCATTCTTTTTAACTCAGCCACCTTTCTTTTTGCTTCTGCAAGCAGTGTGACTAACTTGTGATCATATGTGAATGCCGATGGTAGCATCCGAGGAACAAATGTTGTATCCTCATTTGAGATATCCTCAAATTTGTCATTTGGTTTGATGAACTCATCTAAATTACTCCATGGGAATTTGTTATAGTAACCGTTCAACCCCCGGTACCTGCGCCAGACAGTAGGCGGTGAATTTGTGCCTAAATTTGGAAATGGGTTGAACGGTTACTGTGTCATACTCTGATGATTTTAAATGACGTTAAAAAGTATCCATCTGCTTTAATCGTAGCAACAGTATACTCAAGTCTTGTTTACGTATTGGTGCAAATTATTTAAAACATAAAATCATCTAAGGATGATCTGGTTTTCCAAACGCAATAACTGTGATTCTAACTTGTCAGGTTCTGCCCCATACGATACCAAAACACGGTCATTTTCCATTGGTTCATAATCTCGCAAATCATCCATAGGTTCACCATTTACATAAAATACCAAATTGTACGTATCATCTGTACAAAATGACCTACTATCTGGAAATATAAAACAATTTTCATCAATTTGTATTCCAAGTGTCTCAAATAGATATCCCAGCGTCACACCTGTAGCATGTTTGTGTATAGTAGAGCCATCCCGCCCTTCAAAATGAATCCAGTTTGATTTTAATTGATATGAAGGAGATGAAAAGTCAAATCTGTCGTTAAATATCTCAACTAGTATTGCAGTGTGATCGTGTGCGCTTCCAAGTGCACCAGCATTAGGAGGCCCACCAGGTGCTGTGCCAGGCATCTCCAAATAAAGTAGTATCGCATAACCAAGAATTGAGCCAATTACTGCCAACACACCAATTGCAATCAACAAATGTTTTCTTTTCTCAGAGGATTGTTTTGATGCATAACTCTGACGTTTTTGTTCACGTTCTCGTCTCTCTTTACGGCCCATTAATAATCACAGCCTCATATGACCTTAATTAAGGATTTGGTACTTTGACATGATTGTGATTTTGTGTGCCTAAAGACCCATCAATGCCACTGCACAGATTCTAATTGTGATTTTGTAGAATATTAGAACCAATCATACCTCTGATAAACTCATTTGAATAGGTAAATTAAAAAAAATGACCCACGGTTTTTTGTCTAATTTTTGGAAAAGACTGTGTGTTTACTACCGTGTATTATTTTACTCACTGTCAAAATTTAGCAATACATACCCAAATAGTTGCATATCAAGAGTTTACAAGAGAGTCAATAAAACAAACATTATTAAAAAAAATATTGCACAAGTGTGTATGAAGTGTGTGTTCTGTGAGATTGTGCACGGTTCAAGTAATGCACACATAATATACGAAGACAAACTACACATGGCGTTTCTTGACAAGTATCCCATCAGCAAGGGGCACTGTCTGATAATCCCAAAACAACATTACAAAAAGATAACGGATATGAAAGACACAAATGTAGGAAAGTTATTCTCGATCGTCCCACACGTGGCAAAAGCAGTATTAAATGCAACAAGAGCAGATGGATTCAATCTTGGGCAAAACAACGGCAAGGCTGCACGGCAGATAGTACCCCATGTACACATACACATCATACCACGATACAAAAAACATGATGTAATATGGACAAAGCGTGAAATGGTCAAAGATGAAGACTTGGGAAAACTAGCAAACAAGATAAGAAAAAAGATGTCTGTTAATACCGCATTCAAATGATAATTACAAGTAATGTATCATTAATAATATAATAATAATAATAAACATAATAATAAACATAATAATAAACACAATAATATAATAATAATTATAATAGTAATATAATAGTAATATAATAGTAATATACATACTATTCAATATAACAGCGTAAAATTAGAATTTTAATAGTTATAATTTTAACATGTAATAACGCTACTTTGCATGTCCAGGATTATACCGAAGTATTGCACCAACTTTGCCAAGACTTGCAAGCATATTCCCATGCTCAGCAGTACCAGATACAACCTCAATATCAGATCCAGTTTTAGTTGCAATCAATCCCAGATAATCTATCACATCCTGAACAACAACATCAATATCGTGAGCATCACAAGACGGACAAGGGTTACTCAAAAAAGCAGTCTTTGTTGGGACTACATCAGTAATGTTTACTATATTTTCTTGTTCATTTGCACAACGCTTGCAAGTTGCAACGACTCTGTGTAAGGCAGTATCATCAGTAATTATTACAGTCTTGACAGTGCGGTTCTTGAGATGTTCTATGACTTCTGATAGTCCGTATGAGCCCAACCCACTACGTGCATTTATCTCCCTGAACAGATTATCAACTAGTTTTTTTTCTTCTACCATACGAAAACCTGCCAAAATGTCATCAGAGCGTGCAAAGGCCTCTCGGATTCCCTCTGCACCAGAGTATGAAGAATCAATGGTTGCAAGTATCATGTTTTGAAGTCTGTACTCCAAGTATCCACCGTTTACAAATTCTTCTTTTGTAGGTCCGGGTCCGGATACAATCAACCCCTTTATTTGATATGTATCAATAAAAAATTCACGAGTTGTATTGCCAACCCTATTAAAAAAGTATGTCAGTTCCATCTCACGTAATTTTTGAAATCGCTTTGCAGACTGCCCTCCCTGTCTATGCTTTCCTGCAACACCAGAACCCGTTTGGCTCAACACCTCCACCTTACTGCCTTGCAGTAACCCCCAACCAGCATCTTTAGAGTCAATTGCTAAAAATCCTATCATATTATCGTCTTTGAGCATATCCTTTAGCAGATCAACGTGAAAATGATTATCGCATCTATACAGATACTGATTCAGATCCTTTGGAGGATCAATCTCCCAAATTTTTATCACCTCGCTTCCAAGTGGTCCACCACCATCAGGCGGAAGCGCACCACAAAATACTGCCAATCCTCGCTCAGGAGTCTTTTTGTATAGTTTGAGTCTCTGCACTACCTTTTTGAGCGAATCAACAACATGTGTTCTTGTTGTATCGGATTTTATATTCTCAGCAGTTCCTTGTTCTTGTTGCAAGGTGTTTATCACTTCATGAAGTTGCTTGCTCTTTGGAATATACACAGATACGAGTTCAGTCCCTCTACCAACCTTGTGAGATAGTTCATCAAGTGCGCGTCGGATTCGGTACATCTTTACAGAATCCTGTTTTTCGACGTTTATCTTTTTCATGATCAAAGTATACACTATGTATATAATAAATCTCAGGTTAGATCAAAAGACGATCAATTGCGTTGACAAACACATCAAGTGGTTGGTTTCCACGTATCTTAATTACATGTGTATCATTGAATATCATAAATGAGGGAGTTGCATCAATTCCAATGTTTTGTCCCGACTCATATGCATCCTCAACATACAAGACATATCTTTGTTCATCAACACACTGTGCAAATTCAGATTTGTTAAGATTTATCTGATCAGCAAAGTCATATATCGCATCATCTGTTATCCAACCAGTATTCTCACCACCCCAGTTCTCGTACAATATATTATGGTATTCCCAATATTTTAATTGATCTTTTGCACAATGAGAAGCAGATGCTGCTAATACAGAGTCAGGTCCGTTGAGTGGAAAGTCTTGAAATACAAGACGCACCTTGTTTGTATCGATATAGTGTGATTTAATATAATCTAATGTGTCATTGTGAAATAAAAAGCAAAACGTGCATTGATAGTCACCCCACTCTACAATCGTGACGGGTGCATCAGATTCACCTAAAAATGGAGAGCCACCTTTGATCAAAGAAGATGCATAAAGTAGAGTAGTTGAGCTAGAATCGACAAGTTTGATGTGTGTGTATGTTTGGGATGTTTGAGCAATATTATTATCACTATAGTAAGATGCCAAAAACAATCCTGCAGTAATACCAACTATAACAGGTATCACAAAAAATACCAAACCATTGTACATCACAGATATAAAAAATATGCTTGAAATAACTGTTTGTTGAACTTGATTTTATATTTAAATTGGTTATCCTATGATAACATCCCAAGTCCGTCAGATGACGATCCGAGAGTTTCTTCAATTTTACACCCAGGTTGTGTAGTGAGTCGTTTATGGCTTACGCTAAGGTGTGAATTTCCAATACGTTTGGTTGTAACCGTTCAACCCCCGGTACCTGCGCCAGACGTTAGGCAGTGAATTTGTGCCTAAATTTGGGAAGGGGTTGAACGGTTACGGCCACTCCCAAATTATATATAATCCACATCACCTTAATATCTTTGAAAGATATTATGGTTGCACAAAATATAACACTGGGCCCACAGGAGACCAAACTCCTCTTCACGCTGGAGGAGAACGGATCAAGCACCTTTGGTATGGATGATGTTACGAGTATACTGGGATCAGGGGCGGCGGCCAGCAGGCAGGTGGCCAGCAGGCTGACGCAAAAGGGGCGGATTCGCAGAATTGAGCGGGGCAGGTACATGCTTGTGCCATCGCGCGCAGGCGTTTTGGGACACTGGGCAGAAGAACCATGGGCAGTTGTTCCGCGCCTGTTTGATGAATACTATGTCGGGTTCCTAACCGCCATGAACTATTGGGGAATGACAGAACAGATTCCACATACGGTCTTTGTTGCAACGCCAAAAAGGAGAAAGAACAGGCGGCTGGAGTTTGGAAACCAGCAGTACGAGTTCATCACACTTGCCAGGAAAAAATTCTTTGGGTTTGTCACGGAAATAGCATGGAATACAAGTTTCAACATATCAAGCAGGGAAAAGACAATAGTCGACGGACTGACCCATCCCGAATACTGCGGCGGGATTCCAGAGGTGGCAAAGGCGATGTGGAATGTGCGCAGTGAGGTATGCTGGAGCGATGTCACAAGGGCCGCAGAACGGACAAAGATCGGTGTGGTGATGCAGAGACTCGGATACCTGCTATCTGTCATGGGTCTTGAAAGCCACGTATCAGAGTCAATAACTGCAAGGGTGGACAGCTGTCCGCAACAGTATCTGGATCCATGCGTGCCAAAAAAAAGGATCGAATCAAGCGCCAAGTACAGGCTGACAGTCAACAGGAGCAGAGAGGAGCTGCTCGGGTGGATGGATCACTGATGGAAGAAAATCAACTGTGTAGCATGGCAGACAGGCAGGGAATCTCCATGTGGATGCTAGAAAAAGATCATGCGCTGACATGCCTGCTTTCTGTAATTTCCAACTTTCCCAAGATCGGTGTGAACCAATCTCCATGACTTATATGATCATTTAAAAATAACTCCTAGCCAAATATATCGCATGCACGATGCTCAATATGCAAACAAGAATGTGACCAAATACAAGTATATGATTTCATTATTACGTTCAAAGAGCGTGGTTCACACAATTTACGAATTATGTAACACGCTAACGCATGGATACAATTTTTATTAATCAATATTGCACAAGATGTATGTCATTACAACAACTTCCCAGTGCCAATCATATAGCAGATTTCATGTTAGCCATGGCTAAATTAGACTATAATATGGATATTGACCAGTTACAACTTAACAAATTATGCTACCTTGTAAACGGCTTTACACTAAAAGAACAAGACACACCTGCATTTTATAATGACGTTGAAGCTTGGCGGTATGGGCCCGTAATACCCGAAGTGTATGCAACATACAAGCATTATGGTGAGATACCAATAACACACTTGGATATGTGCAGAACATCTCTGAAAGATAAAAATAGAGTATTGCAGCGTTATACTGAACTTGTACAGATAATCGGTGAGTTTGTTGCATCTATAATAAGTGGTGTAATAAAAGAGTATGGAAAATACAATGGAAATCAATTGGTTTCAATAACGCACGGCAATGACACCCCTTGGAAAAGAGTATACAAATCAGGGCGTAACAATATCATACATACAAGCATAATCAAAGACTTTTACAGGAGATTACAGCCAGATGATGCCGGGCGGTAACGATGATAATGTAAAGGATAGTGATTTCATTAAAGATCCGATGGTTTTTGCAGGCGATTTCGGCTAGGCAGGCGGGTACGGAGTGGAAAAATAGACGTAATTGGCACTATGTGTAGCAGATACCGTGTGGTGGCCAGAAGAGAGACGATGAATTGGGTGTGTATGTCAGTGGCAGGCATTAAGTAACTTTTGATCATTTGGTTGAATTAATTTGACCTCGAGTGTCAAAAGGTGATGTGTCCATTAGTGTTTAATGAATTACCACAAAATGGTACATCGACTAGTACTCGTCGATGCCATATTTAACGACTCTGCAGGCAGATTGTCTTGCAGCATTGACGAGGTGCGTATTTTTTGAAGACAGCCTATGTAGAAAGAGGGGATGGGTTCATGCCCGACGTGTCCCTGGAAGATCTAAAAGCCGCCTACCGCAAAGAGCCTCCGGGCAAGTCCCGGGACAGACTGCAGGCGGTAGTTGGACGAAAAAAGGGCAAGAGTGAGTCTGCAATAGCCGTCCAACTCGGACGCAGCCAGAGCGTCATATCTGAGTGGCTCAACAGGCTACAAACAGAGGGCTTGGAGGGCAGGTATGACCGCAAGAGCCCCCGGCAGGCCGTGCAGACTCACAAAAGAACAACAAGAACAGGCAAAGGCCGATCTGAGTAAAGAGCCGATGCAGTGCGGCTTTGAGCGTGGGACATGGACTGCCGCATTGTTTGCATTGCATCTGGCAAACATTTTTGACGTCCAGTACACGTGGACCGGGGCCCTGGCGCTAGCTCACAGGATGGGTTTTTCAATAAGAATGCCCACAGCCAATCCACCACAAGTCTGTCAGTCCATTAGAAGAACTGCATTATGTACACGACACAATACGCGCCATCATGGCGCACGCCCGCGCCGGCTATGAGGTGTTCTGTATGGACGCTTCTGCAATCACAAACTCGCCGTATGTCGCGCGCCGACTACATCTCCGAGGAGGCTCTGAGACTGTAAATGTCAACTTTTCAAAAACGAGCATGAAAATGCGGGGTGCACTCGGGGCCGGTACATGCCACCTGCACTTTTGCGACAGTGCGAATACTGTAAACGTCATAAAGTTGTTGGAGATGCTCCGAGAAAAGTACGGCAAGGTATTTGTCATATGTGACAATGCGTCTGCGCACAAGTCCAAAGACATCAAGCAGTATCTGGAACAGACAAGAGGACAAGTTGCACTATGGTACTTGCCGCCATCACGCCTCAGCACAATCCCATAGAGATCCAATGGCGCGAGATAAAGCGCGCACTAGCAGGCAGATACTACAAGGATGGTTTTCCAGAGATTCAAAAGTCCATACTACACATGATGGAAAACGGCGAGGTGGGTACAGTCAGGCTACTAGCCAATAGTACATACAAACATATCCTAACTGCTTTGATGGAAAACGGCGAGGTGGGTACAGTCAGGCTACTAGAGTACATGCGCAATGCCATACAAGACGCAAAGAACAACGCGCTCATATCCGAACTCCGGGCTGCATGAACTGCATATTACGCGAACTAGCGTCCGGGTGAGGCTGTGCGACGCACAGACCGCACTATGATCAGGACGGCTGCGCACATACCCTTTGCCACGTCGAAATACATGGCTAGCATGCACATGTCCATGGAAAAATCATGGAGCATGTCTGGATTACAACATGGGGACTGCCTGATTTCCCAATATATGATTATAAAAATGTCTAAAAACTATCGGATTTTAATGAAACCACTATGCACTCCATCAGCATGCGGGTCACGTCGGCCCTTTTCTTTCGATCAGATATGTCCTGCGAGAGCAAAAAGTGAGTCTTGGCATCCGTTGAGTCAAATATGTAGTGTTCCTTGCCGCCTATCTTTTCGATTATCTCGTCGGCCCTGACGCAGTCGCCCAAATGGTTGAGTGAAACACGTAGCATGTAACAAAACAAGAGAACCACAATGCCGAGATTATTATGATCATAAAAACGTGCATGATTTTTATCTTATATGTGCACTTCAAAAAGCAAAATAGTCACTTCCAATATCTAATTTTTTATATATGAACAGAAGTACTAGGGTATTCTCATATGTTATACTTTTTATTTGATCTGATCAAGTATGATCATCAATGTTTAACGACATTATATATTATTCAAATAAAATCATATAAAGCATATTGTGGACTACTGATGCCTCGAACTAGACAGTCAAATATAATACAATGGCAACACGATGATAATCCCAAATCTAATTCTATGTATTGAGAGTAGACAAGATGTTTAAATAGATTTTATCATTATCAAGTGTATTGTCAAAGATAACACTGCCTCAGCTCAAAAAATATGACATTAACCAAAAAGTAATTACAGCACTAGCAGATGCAGAATCACGAGCAATTTTGTTTTCTATGATCAAAAAATCAAAATCTGCACCAGAGTTGGCAGAAAAACTAAAAATACCAATCAGTTCAGTGTACAAAAAACTCTCAGAGTTGCAATCATTGACATTGATCGAAGTTGAAAAGATCATGCTATCTCACAGTGGGAGACGAATCAAACTGTATCGTAGTCGCATAAAACAGGCAGACATATCAATTAAAAAACCAGAGCCAGCGCTGACACTGATCCCAAACTAGAGCGTGGTGTTTTGGTAAAGTCAGGCTTGATTGAACTCTCCGAAGTTGACGTCACACAAAAGATCATAGAAGCACTAAGCAATGTATGTACAAGATCAGTACTCTTTGCAATACGTGACAGATCAAAAGATGCGTCTCAAGTAGCAGATGAACTTGGCCTAGCCGTATCAACAGTGTACAAGTCACTTGCAACTTTAGAGTACTTGGCACTAGCAGAAATAGACAAATTTAACATAACAGTAGAAGGGAAAAAGATCAAGATGTATCGAAGCAGAATAGAAAAGATAGAGATAGTGATACAAAACCAAGAGCCGGTTTTGAGTATTTATCCAAACACGATAAACCCAAAGCAGAATCAATCATAGTGTAATTATAGTGCAAGTTAGTAATTGTATAGTATCAAGTGGTCACCATATCAATCTTTTCTGATTCTGCAGCTTGTTTGATCTCCCTTGCAATACGTCGCCCCATACTCATTGACTCACCATACAGTAGAGAATAGTAAGGTGATCCATCCATGTATATGTTAGTTCCTGCTACAATTCTAGCAGAAAACTCAAACGATGTAAATTGAGCATTCTCATCATATACACCTTCAATACAGAACGGACCATTCATCCCAGGTGGAACAGCATCACGAGCAGCCTTGACAAACCGCTCACCCATTGCATATGCCTCATCAAGTAAAGACTCGCGTAATACAATAGGGCTATTGCCTATTACATTAAATGATGGAACATCAGATATGCCGCCACCAGAAATCTGCTCTTTTGCAGGCACACGCGCTAGCCCTTCAATATCAGATTCGTGTCTCTGGTCTGCTCCAAAAAACTCAATGTCATCTAAAAGTGGCGAGTAGAAGAACTGTAAATATGCAAGCACACCAGAGGCATACTCTTGTATGTATAGTTGCTCATCAGCAGATATCACACCATCACGAATCAATGCCTGCCGTTTTGTATTATAGTCATCTTTGTTCATGGCAATAAAGTATCCCTTGCCACCTGCAGCACCCTGACGTTTTACTATAGTAGCTCCATTGATATCATCAGGGGTCAGTACGGGTGAGGGTACCTTTAGATGTGCTCTTTTCATGAGATCCTCTTTCATATTGCGGTCAGACTCCCATCGCAGTATCCACTTGTTGCCAAAGATAGGTGTTTTTATTGACTCTATCTCATCAGAGCTCATCTGTGCAATCAAAGTTCCATGAGGAATCAAGACAGAGTTGTGTGCATGTAGTGTTCGTTGAGTAGAGTCATCTAGTATAGCTCGAAAAGAGTCAACTGGTAATATAGTATCAATAAATGGGAATCTTCTATATAGTCGCTCTCGTCGTCGCTCACAGACCAAAAGAGTTCCGAGTCCCTCATCATGTGCACCCTTTAGCACTTGAAGAGAACAATGAGAGCCAAGTGTTGCAATTGTAGGAAGTGTCATTGTATTAAACCACACACACACACTTATGAATTATGAGCAGCCGTGACAGATTCAAAGACATCCTCAATTATATCTGTGGTTAGATGTTCTTTGTATTTACTAGGAATTGAATCAAGTACAAACCCATACAATGTAACATTCCCAGGGATATCATCTCGTTCTTTTAAAAGAGAGTATACAGCAATACTATTTGCAACAAGGGCAATTAGGGTTTCAGATTCAGATAACATAATTACTATCATATGAGATGTAATTTAATTGGATTGCAACTACAAAGATGCATCAATAATTGTTAATTGGTTGTTGTGTGGTTGGTGCGTAATTCATCAAATCGCCATCTGCATCGTACTTGCAAAGCCATCTGCAAATATCGCCAGAGTTTTATGTACATATATTTAATAAGCTCATATATAAAAGTATATGCGCGCATACCAAAAGTTACTTATAGGGGCATCCCAAATGAATAATTGTAATGTCACCAAAGGGGATGCTAAACAACGTTGACTAGCCAATGTTATCAACGTATCGTTTGTGAAGTGTGGTGGAACGACGACATATGGTGGGTTGCCACAACATGCTATACTACACAGAATGTCGCCCATTACAATGCATGGTTTGTGATGAATGTGGCGCCTGCTTGTTGTTTGTGTAAATTTAGTGGGTGGGTCTCAAATAAGAACAGATTATGGAGGCAGACCGTATAGTGACAGAGCAGCACAAGCGACGCGAAGGTTATTGGCAGTATTACGAACAGGCACGCAAATCTGAGCCGGATTTTATGCGCAAGACCTTGCTGTCGGCGATACGAAAAAACCCACATCCGTGCAAGGAAAAGAAAACAAATAGAGGATGCAAGCCGGTACATTCTCGTGACAAGATGGATTTTTTGTGTCTTTTAAAAGTTGCAAAAAATATTCCTTTTCGTGACGTGGTAAATGATCTTGGACATATGCATGATGAATGGGTTGACGAGCCGAAGCCTGATTATAGTTGGGTAACCAAACATATGCAAACAATTGATCTCGACTGGCTTGATTCTATTTTGGCACATACTGCCAACATGTGTCTAACTGAACTTGAAAAATCTGGGACAGATCCGGTACCGATAAAAGGTAAAGAGACCATACTTACGCACGGATCCGAGGATTTTGAGAGCGGTAAACAAGACGTAAAACAAGAACCTACAGCTCCAATTGGGATAGACAGTAGTGGGGTAGAGACTGACAGGTACGAAAAACAAGAAAGACCTAATCATGTACTACAAGACTTTGAGCCGACACGCATCAAGATGTACCTAAAATATCACATTACTGCGATAACCGGACATCAGATCATACTTGCATCATACACAACTCCAAGCAATGTGAGTGACACGTCAATGCTTCCATATATGGTCAGCTTTCTCGTAAAAAACTATACACAGATTGAAGAACGCTTATTCAACGGAGACAAGGGATACGACTCGGATCAAAATTGCGAGACAATATTCAATGCAAACATGAAACCGAACATAAAGCAGCGCAATCACACAGATGGCGCAGGTCATACAAACCGTGGCAAACCAAGCAGAAAAAAAGCAGCGGAGATCTTTGACCAAGATGCATACAAACAACGCGCACTTATCGAGGCAATATTTGGAGCAGAAGAGACAAAGAATCACAGGCTACACTGTCGTATGCGCCTGGCCAAAAACCAAAAGCGGTTTGGTAAAATACTATCAATTGCATGGAATATCAACGTCCTAAACAGATTTATCTGCGCTCATGAAAAAGGGCAAAAAATTCCATCATACGAATGATAGTGACTGCTATCACACTTGCACGTTTCATGTTCTATAATCTGTCTGCTAAAACACACACGTATATTCAAAAACGAAACGCACTATAGATAGATTTCAGTCTTTTGTAGATTGAATGTGCAATAAACCAAGCTCACAGAAGGGTCACAGGCAGGCCTAATGTCAATTACGCACCAACCTCGGTTGTTGTTGTAGTTATTTTGTTTAGTGATGATATATTTGACATGCTGCTGTCAATTGTATATACTGTTGCATCATATGTGATATTGTGCGCCTCAAAGTTACTTGGGTCTTGTGAGTATTGATATCCTACATATCCACCTGCAAGAATAAATATGGCGATCACAAGTATGATAAGTATATCCAACTTGAAGTGGCTTTTAAGGTCTGTATTATAAGGATTCAGATTATATAACATGATATATTTTGTCATTATAAAATGGTGGATTATATAGAAAAGTAGACTAGATACAGAGCAGCCCGGAACCATGCACCTCGAGGCACAACACACCATAGCCTTGACTGAGGTTTGTGTGTGGATGGTAATGCACATGATGCATGCATTTTAAGTAGATGAAAAGAGAATGTGCTTGGATGGTTGCTACGAACTATCTAGGCTTGACTGACAGTCATTGAATGCGCGTTGTTTTAAACAAAACATGAGGTAGTAGTATATGACGTGGGAGTTAGGCACAACATTGTTCTTGTTTGGATTGTTGTTTATGCATTGGTGGTTTCATAAGATATACACTTGCCGCATACGACATCTTGACGACAACATCGGTGAGATGATCGAGATTGATGATGGTAAAGATGATTACACGTCAGACGCCCTTTCTGATCTCGTTCGAATGAAAGCTCAAGCCAAAGTCGATAAAGACAGCAATCTACGTCACGCCATTGTCGTTCATAGCATCTGCGCTACCGGGAGTCTCTTCCTGGCTCTTTGGAGCCTGATCAACATTACGGCAACTGCCGGGTGGTTGTTCACACTGGTCGTGATCCCGCCTATGGTTCTATTCCTCCATCACATGCAAAACGTGTGGGTGTCGCGCGTGAAACGGAGAGGTGTTTTATGAGTGGAATCTTCAAACATACTTCATGTAATAGAAAATGCAACAAGCGTGATAGCACTCACCAGTAGCGCCGAGTCTGAGACTTCTCTCGGTGTCTTTGCAATGTTGGCTACCATGATGGCAATAATTGCAGGTAGTACCGGCATCCGTATGGTGTTCATAGATAAAGCGTACAGATACATCATAAAATCCACAGAAGATGAAAATTCCATTAGTACATCTGATGATGACAGTTCATCAAATGACACGATGTCACTTGCGCAACGACTTGCAGATATACATGCCAAAAGGGCATCCAATAAACGCGGCGTGATCGTGGACGGGTTTGGTATCCTCATCATACTTGTTGTCGGGTTCTTGGCTGCGCTTGATTTGATTCCTCATCCATTCATAACAGTAGGAATACCCATTATGTTTTTTCTATCAACGATGATACCATTCTACATACATGCGCAGGCCGTTCTCAATCAGTCTGCTTGAATCGATCAATGATCGTACTACGTTCAGTGTACTTTGGATAAGAGTAATAGACCCCTTCTAATAATCGCTCTAGTCTCATTTTTTGCAGATTTGTAATTTTTTCATACAAGGCTTCCATCTCTTTTTTATGATTGGTCAGAATCTTGCGCCATCTGATACGTCCCTTAATAGTAAACGAATATTGTTGTGTCTTTAGAATTTTATCGACAGACGTGACGTTGATCAATTTACTTTCACGACATTTGTCAACGTCTTCTTTGAGACTTTTACTGAATGGTCCGTACCAAAGTGATTCCCAGTCATCATAGAATGTGAGTTTGGGTTCGTGCTCAGATATATTTTTCAGCTCTTTGTCATACTGCATACGGAGCAAGAATCCATACTTTTGGAGTCGAGTGGTTCCGCGGATCGTCGTGTCACTGATGATCATTAATGCACGATCTGTAGTCTCAGATTCAATGACGCTCATTTCCTATTCTGCCTACTACAGGTAACTGAAAAGTGTTTTATAATCATAACCGTTCAACCCCCCAAGCCCAGAGGTGTTGGTAGATTGTTAATTACCATTACAAAAATTAATTACCTCAAATAAAGACGTAATGTTATGGCAATAGAGACAAGTTTGGGCAGTCAAAGGAGAACACATTATTCATCGCAGATATCCCCAGAGATGGATGGGCAGAAAACGATCATCATGGGATGGGTGCTGACTGTACGTGAACATGGCAGTATTACATTTGTAACTATTAAAGACAAAGACGGAGAGATTCCAATAGTTGCAAAAAAAGGCAATTGTCCTGACGAGGTAAGAGAAGAGATCGCAACACTCAAGGCTCACTCATCAATTGCAATTAGCGGAACCATCAAATCTTCACAAAAGTCACCATTTGGATTTGAGATTATACCAGATCAGATACGAGTATTCTCAAAGGTACAAAAGGTGCCACCGTTTGAGCCTGTTGCAAAGACAGTAAAAAATATCGATACTAGACTAGAAGTCAGATCAATTGATCTGCGCAGAGACATACTACAACACACATTTAAGATTAGAAGCCACGTATTGCATGCAATACGCCAATACTTTGTAGATGGTGGTTTTACAGAGATCAGTACACCCAAGATAATATCAAGTGCAACGGAGGGTGGAGCGGCACTGTTTTCAATATTTTATTATGACAAGCAAGCGTTCTTGGCACAAAGTCCACAATTGTACAAAGAACAACTCACCATGAGCTTTGAAAAGGTTTTTGAGATTGCCCCCATATTCAGAGCAGAATCATCTAGGACACAGCGACATTTATCAGAAGCAATATCAATAGACTTGGAAGAAGCATTTGTAGATTATAATGATGTGATGGATAGAATAGAGTCAATTCTCAAAGTGTCAGCAAATGCAGCCAAAACGTACATGCAAAACATTAAAGGCAACAATAACACAATTGCAATACCAAACATACCAAACAAGATACCACGATACACATATCAAGACTTGCTTGCCCAAATACAACAAAAGGGATCAAAGGCACAGTGGGGAGACGACTTGTATCCATCTGATCTTAAAAAACTTGGATTGGATGGATTTTACTTTATTGTGGATTGGCCACTTGGTCCAAAGCCATTTTATGTCAAAGAGGCAACTTTAAATAAAAAATATCAAAATACACCAAACAATACAGAAGATAACAAACGAATCTCAGAGTCATTTGATCTAATGTACGGAGAGTTGGAGATATCATCAGGCAGTACAAGGATTGAAAAACGAGAAGAGTTAGAGGCACAATTGAAGATAAAGGGGATGAATGTTGACTCTTTTGAGTATCATCTAGGGGCATTTGAATATGGAGTCCCACCGCATGCAGGATGCGGAATAGGACTTGAGCGTCTCATGATGGCACTCACAGGGACAGAGAATATTAGAGATGCTACATTTTATCCAAGAGATGTAGATAGACTTGTGCCATAATACGCATGTCGTTTGATTTGACGTGTTTTTTTTATCTTAGTCAAGTTGATTTGATTGTAATATGCATTGTTAAAAAACGACAACGTTACTACAACGGACAAAAAATACACAGATTATCATCACCACAACAAATCTCAAATCCAAGAAAATCATATATTAAAACAAATACAGGACGCGCCCTTGGTTTTGATGTGTGAATTAGTGTCAAAAATCTACATGGCACGTTTTCATGCAATTTGGAGTTTTTTATATAATCATATTTTTATATCCATTTAGACAAAAACCCACTTGATTTGAAGACATTTGTGTTAACAGTAGTGTAACCGTTCAACCTCCTTTTTGCTCCCGTGCACAACATCTACACCCTTGGTACATTTGACACAGTCAAAAATAATTGACACAGTCAAAAATAGTCGGCGATCGGCTTCTTGAGTTTGTACAGATAAATTTTTGTGAAATAGATTGGTATGAATTTTTGGTATGGTGTCATCTATTTGGTCTATGATGATTCTATGTTGAGAATTCGAATACTAGAAGAATGTATAAGAGAACGGAATTTCCGTAGACTGAGACGGTGAGTTTGTGGATAGTCCGGCGGCTTGGGTTAAAAGTCAGAGGTGTAGTGTGGTGTGGTGTGGTGCTACTGATACTCATCATTTGATTTGTTATTCATTTGCCATGACGGTTTGGATCAAAAGTCAGCGGTGTAGTGTGGTGTTGCTGGGAGACATATCTAGCCTGAGGCTTCAAGTCTTTGTAGTTCTGTGACGACAGGAATCCATCTATCCCAGCCCCGATCTACATAGATTTGAGCTTCTGTTGCAGTCATCGGGTTGTCATAGGTGACATCTCCAAATGCCGCCAGCACCCCGGTCCACCTATCGACGTACCCTGCTCCGCCTTTTGCAATATACAAGTGAATGTTTGCAACCAACACGGGGTCTATGGCAACTGCCACGTCAGTAGTTCGCAATGTGCTAATTTTTAATGATCTTATTTTTAATTATGCAGTGCGACACATTTACTATGACAAGTAACTACCATGTTTTAATTCCCATCAAAGCAGTCTTCTGATTAATCCGGCAATTGAATCCATAAATAATCTATTGTGAATAGTTTTCCACCTGCAAGTCCGTCGTAATTTTCGTACCTTGCCATTGTTTACAAGTTATACAACAACATTTCAAAAAAATATCAACAGTAATCAGACTTGCAAGGCGTTGCTAGTTGTTTTTGGAGTCATGTTTTTTATCACTAATCCAGTCTCTATTATCCAGCGCTTGCAATAGTTGGAAATTACATACATTAGTTCACTTTGACCATGCGGGCAGTTAATTCGCCTCCGAGCTGTTGCTATTCGCGCGTCGCTAGCGCGTTGGCAATCTGCGGCCATAGTGGGCTGCTGTACTTTTCGGCGTTAGTGCGGGCCTCTGCTGCGGTCATCGGGTTTGAGTGGTCAATCTCACCAAAGGCAGCTAGGACGCGGTTCCATCTGTCCACGTGCGCATCGCCGTGCTGTGTCTGTGCTGCCAGCTCCCTGACGCTGTTGATCAGCGCAGGGTCTATGGCAGGCGGCGCGTCTGGCTCAGTCGGTACGTCTGGCGGCGTCTGCGGCCCGTCCTGTTCTGCTACTGCTGCCGCCTCTAGTAATGTCAGCACGTCGGCAATCAGGGGCCACAGTGGGCTACTGTATTTCTCGGCGTTGGCGCGGGCCTCTGCTGCAGTCGTCGGGTTGTCGTGCGTGATGTACCCAAACGCGGCCAGCACGCGGTTCCACCTGTCTACGTGCGCGTCGCCGTGCTGCGTCTGGTTGGCCATCGCGGTCACGTTGGCGACCAGCGCTGGGTCTATGGCGACTGCCGTCAGATTCTGCGCCTGGGTGAGCTTGTTGTACACGGGCGGCGGCTGCATCAGACTTGACGTCGTCCCGGCGTCCTGGACGTCCACAGTCCAGCTTGCAAATTGTCCCAGCGTGTAGTCGGCTCCGGGGTTTATCGTGAGTGTAACATTGTTGACGTCTATGACGCCGTCATCTATGGTCGGAACCTCCAGTGTATACGAGCCGATCGGCGGAATCTCCACGATGCGCCAGCCCGCATCAGAGGCGTTCAGAATCCCGCCGGCGCCCGAAAGGGTGACATTGACTGGCAAAGGCGACAGGGGGGGCGGGGACGCGCCGATGCCAAAGGAGACGTGTTCGCCCTCTGAACCACCGCCTGATATACCAATTGATACCTCGGGTGGTGGAGGTGGGGAGTTATTGACATGGGGGCTGTCTGCCACTGAGATCGTCACGGTGTTTGCAGAGCCGACCTGGTAGCCGGCCCTTGAATGTAACTTAATTGTGATGGAGCCGGCAGGGTTGGCGTCGTTGCCGTTGCTCTTTGTGACGATGCCGCCGCCGGGATTTTGATTTTTGCCCTGTGCAATCAGTACGTCACTGTTAAAGGAACTAGAAAATGAATTATCACTCGAAACGGCTCCGGTGATAGACAGGCTTACTCTAGGATAGATGTCAGAACAAGCCAAGTATTCTGATTTGACCAGTCCAGTAAGGTTGACCGTGTCGCCCTCTGTCACTGGTAGTTGTCTATCAATGACACTTTTATCAAGCCAGAAGACGGGGCCGTCAGGGTGCGGTTTGTGTTCAATCAATGTCATCCTCTGCCAGTTCTCATCGCCGTCGCGTATTTGGTAGTTTTTACTGGGTTTTAGTCTAAACTCTATCCAATTCTGACCAGAGGGGTTGCAATCCCTTACCGTCTCAGACTGAAAGTAGTCGACTCTGCCGTGCACACCGAATATGTGCATCGTATTGTCGGATGCTTCAAGTATATGGCCACTGTCTTTAGTCTCGAACATTACTTGCAGCGCAGTACCTGAGATGTGCGGCGGGTCCACGTGTATGGGTATCGACACCTTGCGGCCCTCAAAATAAGAGCCAGATGTGTCCAGTGTGACGCACGGTTTGTCTGTGGTGCAGGGAGGAGGGGGTGGGGGTGGTGGAGGCGGGTTGGGGTCCGGGTCGTTGTCTCGAATGGTAAATGTGACAGTCGACGGCTCACCTACAATGTAACCATCCCCGGGAAGCAGAGTGTACGTTATAGTGCCGTCTGGTTCATGGACATTGTCATTATCTGTGATAAGTAGTATTCGATTACCTTGCACATTACCGGCGTTAATTGGATGAGGAAAAACCCAGTCAGGTCCCATAGGCCTATACGTGGGTATTAGAATGTCACCTAATTCAACTGTGCATGCGGGATCAAGCTGGCATCTGGCAATCTCCCTATACGAGGAGAATAGAAAGTCACCTAATTCAACAGCAGAAACTCTAACCGTTATATCAACGGGTGAGGGATTAGATAGATGTATGTTAGTTCTAGTCTGTCCACCCTCAGTCTGCACCAGAGCCAGGGATGGAGATAGTGTAACAGTCGGTATAACATAAGCAGGCACATCCTCCGCGATGACTCTGAATATTGGAGATATGCCATACGAGTATCTAACGGCCTGCGTATACTTGCCGTGCTCGTTGCGGCTTTCACTTGACTCGCCAGGTGTGTCTCCTGCGTAAAAGTCATTATAGTTGTCAGCTATCTTGCTATTGCTACCAAGCCAGTATATTGGTACGTCTACTCCTTCTTGAGTGTAAGTGTGACTCCTGACGCTGTCGCGATCAGAGTGACCGAAATGCAGTACACGAAAATACTCTGAGAACTCGCGCATCGCAGAGGGCTCTGAGTTTGCAACGCTTACTGTCCGTTTATACACATAATAACAATAATCCGAGCTGTCTCCATTTATGTCAGTTCCCTCACCATTATTGTTCCTTTTAACAATATCCCAATAGACATCTGAGCCGACTGTCTGGCCATAATAACCATAACACTCAACATCAGGATCATCGGTTATATGATAGTACGTCGCCTTGCCGTACGTAAAGATGTTGGATGATTCAATCAGGTCCTGTATCTTTGTATCCGTAAATGAATGGCCCTCGGATGGTGAGAACAGTAGTCTGAACGTGTCCCCGGCTGCCAGGCCATCGGGTGTATAATCCCAGTCAGCAGGCACTGCAACTATTGTCTGTGCGTAGGCTTGCTGATCAGATGGTAAAAGTGAGATTGCTGTTACTGTTAGTATGGCTAGTATGATAGGTAATAAAACGCGACGCTTGGTGTGTGATCTATTACTGCCTGCCTGCCTGCCCCCCCCCCCCCCGAGTGAGTGTGTACAGTTGAGTGGGTGGCGCGTAGTAATCATTATGACGTAGTTACAAAGTACATATTATTAAAAGTATCGAATATATTAACGTGTTGTATAATTTAGTTAATCAAGTATTCAAACCTACAAATTTTGTCAAAATATAATTGATTATATAAAAAACTCTAAATTGGATAAATCATACCACGTATAGTGATATTCATAAATTCTGATATAAAACACACAGGTGATTTTTAACAGACATTTTTGCACAGGAATACTCAATAATTCAGTTACGCGCCGCACTTGCGGCCATGTCAGAAATATATTAAAAATGATCAGAAATATATTAAAAATGATCATGAATTATTTACAATAGATTCGTTGCTTTGTGCTAGAGTTTTTGAGTATTGTTGTAGTAGATGTACATTGCAGCAATCTAGAGGACCTGCACCACCATCATCATCATCATCATCATCATCACCATCATCATCGATTCCAATCCATAATAGTTTCATTAAAGATCCAATAGTTTTCTAATATTTTGTATTCATAATATGTACTCAACTTCGAGATGAATATCAATCAAAATATCGGATCTTTAATCAGGGGATTATATACGAAAGTTAACTAGGCACACTGACACCACCCAACAAACCCGTAATTTGTTGGCATGACTACGATACGCAAGTAGAGTGGATGATGAATTATGCAACAAACTAATTTGCAGTAAGCCCGGTCTACACTGCCAAACAACGCCTGTTCAAATGGAAAAAGCAGAATGGAGGTTTATATGATTAAATATGTAAAGCTCCAAGTCCTGGCACATTCTGTTTATTGAGATTTTTCAATAATCTCGTAAATTTCTTTAAGACATTTTTCATAGCTGCCGTGAAGAATTTTACTACATGCTGCTTTTGCATGCTCGTCAGAATTTTTGGGTGCAAAACTGTACTCACATGCCTTAAACATGGGTACATCCAATTGTGAATCACCCACTGCAATCTTGTATGATGTGCCCCACTTCATTTTATCTGCTAATTTGAGTATGGCAGATCCCTTGTCTATGTCTTTTGCAGATATATGATATGAGTTCTGGCTTTTGTGTACCGCTACTTTAGCTTTCGTTGATTTAATAGCACGTTTGATTTGATCTTCTGTCACGTCATCTTGCAAAAAGATCACCTCTGTAATTCTTTCACCCTGTTCCATATCTTCTTTGATTGTATAGTGTTTTTGAAGATATTCCAAAACTTTTCTTGGTTCTTCCTTATTTCCCCATTCTAAATATCCATCATGAGTGAAACCCAGAATAATGCCACCGTTTTCTGCAATTGAGTTCCTCTGTATTGTTGGATTTTGTCTAATTATTTCAGATAGACTTTCTATAGATCTTCCGGTTGCAATATAAATCCATATACCTTTGTCTTGGATCTTTTTTAGTATTGGTGGAATTGAATGATGTATTATTCCCGCTCTGCGGGTTATTGTACTATCCACATCAAGTATAAGCCGGATGTTGTTTGTTGCAAATAATCTCGTTGATTTTGTATTTTTGTGCTTGGGTATCTCAATAGGCGTTATTGATTCCACATAACGCATGCCCATAATGATGTCTCGTATTGATTTATATTTTTTAGAACGATTACTAGTCTCTATAAGATTAATTATTATTTCATCAAATGTTTCGTTGGCACTTGTTATGATTATGTCATGCTTTAGTATCATTGAGCAGACCGTACGACATTTTCCTTTTTTTGTACTAATATATACATAAACCACAATATGACATGAGACCATTAAAAGATAAATCTATTGATCGTCGGTGATGATGTGTAAATTATTTACACCTATAGGTCTTGAAGTTTTGGTAGTCAAATTCCATAATGATTTTTCAAATGCGGACTCATTTGACTTTTGCACCAGTGCAGTAGCAGCAACACACCATCTCTCGCCTCTTATATGGGCATTAGTGACATGTGCCTTTCTTATATTGGGAAAAGCACTGACAAGTGCATCTCGAATCTGCTTACATTCATCATGATGTTTTTTGTCACATTGCAACAAAACAAATGCAGTCTTTAGTTGGTTTTCTGACTGTTGCATCATTACACATACACCTTTGTTCTACTTAACCTCATTGCTTGCCATACTATTTTTAATATAAATGGTGTAGATTTATGCTAGCGTGTTGCATAACTCGTAAATTTATACTCCTCTGGGGTCGTGGCCATGTGGTCTGAGCCGCGCAACCTACGTTACACGATTCGAAGCCACTCAAATGCTCTGTAAACTGGACAGGAAGACTGTCTGCCTCAAGCTACGATGCCAGCGGGTGTGTCAAGTCACGCCTACAACAAGCCATAAGCAGGCCGTGCTTCCAAGCCTACAAAGTGTACGCGCAAAACATGGCGTGGTAGACGCCTTGGTATTTTGTTAGTACATACACATATCTCCATATGTGTATTTAAGCTGTACAATGTGCCATTATACGGCAGTGTAGATGTGCAAATAGGTTAAATACGCATGACGTGAGATCTCATCGATCAGAAAATGATGAGATCAAAACATCAGCAATACAATATTGTAAAGGGTAAATTTAACACTGCTTGTGTCCCGCGCACGCAAACCAGAGATGAGGTTGTATCATGAACAAAAGTGCAGAGCAGGTAGACAAAACTACCAGGCTAGGCAAAACTACCAAGCAGGTAGACAAAACTACCAAGCAGGTAGACAAAACTACCAAGCAGGTAGACAAAACCACCAGGCAGCGAAAACCAGACAAGCGATCCTCATACGAATACAATGACAAGTATGTCAAACGTTCACACCATCTGTTTGATATGATAGCAAACCTACTTGAAAACTGTAATGATCCAGAGGAGCTAGCTGCCATGAACCGCAACAAGCAAGGGCGTCCATTCGTGTACACACGCAGCCTAATAGCAATTGTATCGCGTGTACGTGATATAATACGACTACCATACAGATCATGTGAGGGTATGTGTGAGGCGGCTATGAAGGAGGGATATCCAGATTTCACCACACTGTTTAGACGAATTAATACACAAAATGTATCTATAAAGGACAGCCTCTCAAAGACTACTTGTGAGAACTTTTCAATCAATATTATACCTGATGGTACTGGGCTGACACCTTTTACACGCAGTGAGTACATTCGTATCGTACACAAGGTGCGACGTGGATTTATCCGACTAGTCATAATGATTAATAGAGACACCCAAGAGATTCTGTCATTTAGCATCACAGACAGTTCAACAGGTGAGCAGCCCGTATTCAAGAAACTTTTAGAAGACGCCCTCAGAAATATGGATATTGAACCTGGCGCGCGACGCAGACAGGTCAAAGAGCAAAAAAATCACAAGAGCAAGACATATCCTAAAATTACTATGACTGCTGATGGTGGTTTTGATACAAGAAAGATATTCTCAATGTGTAGAGAATTAGACATTACGCCAAACATTAGAGTTCAGACAAACTCAAATACCAAAGCTCGTGGCGTTGACCGCGCTAGATCCAATGTGGTACTCGAGCAGCTCGCGGGGGCCCAGATGCCACACCAATGAAACTTGCATCACTTCCAGAATCCGAACGTGAGGCAAACCGCAAAGAGTGGAAAAACAAGTAGATTATGGACTACGGTTAGCTTGTTGAGATTGTGATATCTGCATTCAAGAGAACATACGGTGGTGCGGTCATGGCAAGAAAGATGGAGAATATCTGCCAAGAGATCAAATTAAAGATCCGCACCTATAACACAATGCTGCGAGTTGGCAAGGGGGTGAAACCATAATTCTAACAACATAAACATAAACAACTATTTGTGCACATAATTACGCACTAGATGCAAATAGAGTCCTAGTGCCGGATCAACATGCTTGATTTTTGAAGATGTAAGGCTTCAAATCCGGTCATTGTGGCTTGCACTCTTACACGTGTCACTGCAAGTCTGCTGAATCATATTGCAACGGTGTCGTCCTATAGGATGCGCATTGAGTTATGCAACACGCTAATACGCCTGCACGCTTCAATACCTCATATCCATCATGGACGGTGTCTGTACCCAGCCGGAGATACCCACAATTAACGCAAGAATATCCCCCTTTAATCATATCAGTATCCATATTTAGTAGTAGTGCAAAAAAACTATTCATTGATAATTGATGAGAAACTCAAATGACAGATATAGATAGTGTGCATCTCAAATTGCAGGCATCTACAAAGAGATTACTTGTCCCACATTTGACACCAAACTGGCAAACGCGCCACCCGATCTGTTTGTGTTTGTCAAATATTCTGATACCATCTACAAACAATGCATCTAAGCAGATTCTTAGACTAGTTGTGCTGTACAAAAAAGTTCGACTTATTTCAGAGAACAATTAGCATTCAGATATACAGTAGGCCTAGATGGCACATATGTTTACTTTAGACTATGCCCACATATATACCCCATTGTGCATGCTTGTCATACAGTAAGGCTGATGACACATATGTTTACTTTAGAAACGTAACCGTTCAACCTCTTCTCAAATTTAGGCACAGATTCATCGTCTAACATCTAACAGGCACAGGGGTTAAACTGTTATACAGTAGTAATGCCAACATTCATTATATTTGAGGAAATAGAGATATTGTGGATATTGCATCGCGTAGAATTCCTTTGATGATAATAGGTATATTGCTTGCCATATTGGTCGTTCAGTATGTTGCAAATACATCAAACACAAACATGTTCATAGACCCCACCACATGTGAAATATATACACAGAGTGTTCCAGGTAGTGCAAGTGAAAAGGTATACACAGGAGAGTTTGATGAAAAGTGTATGGAATTAAAAGAGATATTACCATAGTCATTACAAACACAACAACAAATCTCTTCTACCATCTTTGAATATGCAAATCATCTCCCACTATCAACTGCAAATATAAACAAGTATCACATATAATACAACTCAAATATTCACACAGTTATAATCAAAACTCATGTTAAAATTCTAATTTAACAAACTATCAAAGTTAATAATAACTCTACAAATCACAAAAACAGAAATGACAGTAGAAGAAGAGATTAAAAATATATCAAAGCTCATGAAGATCAGGATAATAGATCATCGAGAATATATTGAAAAAGTCCAAAACATGTTAGATTTTTTCAATATGTTAGATTCAGCAGGTGTAGAAGAAGAAGAGATACCAAAAAACACAAAATTAATTTCACAGTTGCGAGAAGACAAACATGTAACGTTTGATGAAGAATTACTAGAGAATCTCAAAGAGTTCAGAGACGGCTACATAAGAGCGCCCAAAATGAATTGATACAAGTAATGGAGAAGAATTCAACAATGATACGTATATCTGCATTAGAATATGTTCAAAAAATTTCAGAAGGGGTATTTACAGCAGAAGAATTTGCATCAGAAACAATAGAACATATAAAAAATACAGAGTCAAAACTTCATTCGTTTTTACATATAACAGACAGCAATAAAATACTAGAACAAGCAAGGAGTATAGACAAGAGGATAAAGTCAAATCATAAAGTCGGCATATGCAAAGGTATGCCAATTGCAATAAAAGATAACATATGCATCAAGGGCCAAACAACCACATGTGGCTCCAAAATGCTAGAAAAATACATCTCACCTTATGATGCAACGGTAATCTCAAAATTAAATGCGCACGATTCAATAATAATTGCAAAGGCCAACATGGACGAGTTTGCAATGGGACTCACAACAGAGTTCAGTGCGTTTGGTACTAGTTGTAACCCATGGAATACAGATTATGTTCCAGGTGGGTCGTCAGGTGGTAGTGCAACAGCAACGGCTGCCTATGAGTGTGTAGCATCACTTGGTTCTGATACAGGAGGCTCTGTTAGAAATCCTGCAAGTTTCTGTTCTGTTGTAGGGTATAAACCGACATACGGATTAGTAAGTAGATATGGTCTTATATCATACTCAAACAGCATAGAACAGATAGGCCCCATTACACGAACGGTAAGTGATGCAGCATTTCTCTTAAATGTAATTGCAGGACATGACATAAACGACAACACGACAATTGATTCCAAGTATGAGATAGATTATCTTGATGGTATAAACGATAGTATGCAACAATTACGAATAGGCATAATAAAAGAGGCAACTGAAGGTGACGGTATAGACCCACAGGTCACAAGAGCAACCAAAAATGCCATACGGGATATGGAGCGCGCAGGTGCAGTATGTGAGTATGTGTCACTTGAGATGATCAAATATTCAGTACCAGCATATTATGTCATTACAGCAGCAGAAGCAGGGAGTAATTTAGCAAGATATGACAATCTACGATACGGATACGATCTCTCACTTGAAGGCTACGAGTTTAACTCGTATGTTGAAGAGGCGCGTACTAAACTTGGAGCCGAGGTTGCAAGACGCATGATAGTGGGCGGTTATGTATCCACCTCAGGGCATAGTGGGAAATACTATCTAAAGGCGCAAAAAGTACAAGCAAAGCTTACAAGAAAAGTGACAGAAATGTTTGATAATTATGACATATTGATATCACCCACTGTCCCAATACCACCATTTAAGATTGGTGAAAAGATAGACGATCCCATTGCACTATTTATGGTAGATTTTAACACCGTTGTGGCAAATCTAACAGGTAATCCAGCAATATCCATCCCATATACAACATCAGATAAAGGATTACCAATAGGAATTCAAATGATGGCAAACAGATCAAATGACAAGTTGCTCCTAAAGGCAGCAAGAATACTTGAAAAACAGAGGCCACCATTACCAGAGGTTCAAATATAATGTCACAGCACAAAGTCATTGCACATAGCGTTGCAAGTCAATCAAACAGCAGAAATGATGATGATGAAATACCAAAAGTGATCATAGGAATAGAGATACACTGCCAAATGACCAGTTTAAATAGCAAGTTGTTTTGCCCTTGCAAATCAGACTATCGTAAGATGAGGCCAAATCAAAACATATGTCCAATATGTACAGGATTACCAGGTACACTACCACTGCTCAACAAAAAAGCAATACACAAAGCAATGATGATTGCAATGGCTCTAAAATGTGCAATACCAGATAGAATATCATTTTTTAGAAAAAATTATTTTTACCCAGACTTGCCAAAAAACTTTCAGATAACGCAATTAAATATGAACGAGGATATCAGTATAGGGAATAGAGGTAAAATATCAGTTGATGGAAAAGAGATACGAATACGACGTATTCAGATCGAAGAAGACCCAGGACGACTGATATATGAAGGAGCGTCGTCTAAAAATACTATAACGCTTGTAGATTATAACAGAGCCGGCACTGCACTAGTTGAGATTGTAACAGAGCCGGACTTTGAGAGTCCACGACAAGTTAGGTTGTTTTTGCATATGTTATCAGACATGTTAAAGAACTTGGAGGTATCTGATCCCACACTTGAAGGTGCCATGAGAGCAGATGCAAACGTGTCACTTGCAGGTAATAATAGAGTAGAGATCAAGAACATTAGTTCATTTCATGATTTGGAAAAAGCAGTGATCTTTGAGATTGCAAGGCAAGAGGCACAATACAGTAGAGGACACGATATTATACAAGAGACACGACATTGGGATGCAAGTAGAAAGATAACCATACCAGCAAGACGAAAAGAAGAAGACATGGACTATAGATATCTGCCAGAAGCAGATATTCCGTGGATTGAGATCGATGCTGATACAATAAATTCATTAAAAGAAAAAATGCCAGAGAGCATATCAGAAAAGCTGGCAAGGTATACTCAAGAGTATGGTATGGCACCCCAAGTGGCAAAAGTATTGTCATCAGACAAGTTATACTCTGATCTGTTTGATGCAGCACGTAGCAATACAAACGCAAAAGAGCTTGCAAACATAATCACGACTGACTTGATTGGTATGATAGAAGTTCAAAGACGTAAAAAAATAGATGGATTAGATGATTTTGGTGGTGGTGAGATGGTCGATAAAGCAGGAGGTGATGACGATGGGATGGTCGATAAAGCAGGAGGTGATGACGATGGGATGGTCGATAAAGCAGGAGGTGATGACGATGGGATGGTCGATAAAGCAGGAGGTGATGACGATGGGATGAACTATGAGGATGAAATGAGCAATAATATACCAATTACACCGCCTAATCTGCAAAAGTTAGCAGATGCCGTCACGACAGGTGAGATTGCACGCAACTCTGCAAAACAGATACTATATGATATGATCAAGACAAAAAAGAGTTTTGAGGATACAATAACGAACATGGAAACAGGTAAAATAACAGGCTCAACGGAGTTGGAAAATATAGTAAAACAAGTAATTGCACAAGAAACAGAAGCAGTCAAACAAGCAGCAACAAATCCAAATACGATAAACTATCTAGTAGGTAAAATAATGCAAAAGACAAGAGGTAGAGCTGACCCACAAATTACAATGAAAATACTCAAAGAGCAGATACAAAAAAAATAAGATATTATATAATATTACAAGCATGCAAATTATACCACATATAGCGACGGACACAAGTTCCTGTACAGTAAATTTTTGTGATTTTGTGCCTGAAATAATCACATGTGGCAAAGTCCAATTGTGAAAACGTTACAGGAGAACATAATATGACTATTTTTATGTTCAAAATTATGGCAGTGTATTGCAATATACACGATCATACACCAAAGAATAGAATAAATTCACAATAGAGATGAATTGCTACGATGTGTGCTTACACGTAGTGATAACCATGTCAGTAGTTCGCAATGTACCAATTTTTAATGATCTTATTTTTAATTATGCAGTGCGACACATTTACTATGGCAAGTAACTACTATGTTTTAATTCCCATCAAAGCAATCTTCTGATCAATCCGGCAATTGAATCCATAAATCATCCATTGTGAATAATTTTCCACCTGCAAGTCCGTCGTAATTTTCGTACCTTGCCATTGTTTACAAGCCATACAACAACATTTCAAAAAAATATCAACACTAATCAGACTTGCAAGGCGCTGCTAGTTGTTTTTGGAGTCGTGTTTTTTATCACCATATATTTCAGCTCTATTATCTAGTGTTTGCAACAAGTCTCTAGGACGGTTTTGATGTTTATTTTTATTAAATATTAATTTTAATGTATTAATTTTAATATATTAAAATAGTATAAGTTAATGTTTGTAATTTTTGTGTGTGGATGATCGTCGCTTTCTTTTCTTTTTTAAATAATCTGCAACCATTGGAATAAATGCACCCACATCAGATACAATTCCAAGTGCCTGCCACGTACCACGGTCCATAAGTTTGGTGACAGTAGGCTGATTGATATCCACAACTATTACCTTTACATCTGCAGGGATCATATTACCAGTTGCAATAGAGTGAAGCATAGTTGAGATCATTATAACCATTTTAGCGTCACGTAATACTTTTTTGTACTCTCGTTGAGCTTGAACAACATCAGTAATCACATCAGGCAGTGGACCGTCATCTCTAATTGAGCCTGCCAACACAAACGGTACATTATTTTTAACACACTCATACATAATCCCACTATGTAGTATGTCCTTTTTTACCATATCACGTATAGAACCTGCTTTGAATACTTCGTTTATTGCATCCATGTGATTTCGGTGTCCTTTTGGTGCAAGTGTTGCATCATGTACATGCATTCCAAGTGAGGTGCCAAGTAAGGCGTGTTCTATATCATGAACAGCAAGTGCATTTCCTGCAAGAATACCATCAATATAGCCATCTTTTATCATACCAGACAATGCACTAGCAGAGCCCGTGTGGACAATTGCAGGACCACCCACTACGACGATCTTGCCTCCATTTGACTTTGTTTTGTATATGTCATCTGCAACTTTTTTGGCAATATGTTGTGTAGGGCGTTCACTAGAACTAGAACTTGCCATAAACTCAAAGACACTACTTCCCTCCCTAGGACGCTCCGGAGGCATCACATGTACACCATTGTCACCTACGACAATCTTGTCACCTCGTTTAACATCACGGATTGGGGTACAAAATGCACGATTATCACGTACAATGATACACTTGTCCATCATCATATTCTCAACATCTATCCATTTGTTATTATGATATATGCGAGTACGATTGTTAGTAGAGCTGTAAAACCCATCAGGCATAACACAGTTTTTGGGGGCGCGTCTCAACAAAACAGTAGATTGTCTAGTAGATACTGCACCTATACGGTACAAAGAATCCAACAGTGTGTCAAGATCTTTTTGGTTCTTTGCAGATACAGATAGTTTAGCAACAGACGGATCATTTTTCTTTTTACCTATCTCAAAGTTCAAAAATTCAAACTCACAGTGCATATCCATAATGGTCTCTAAGATCTTGCTGAGGATTAACGAGTCTACAAGATGCCCATGCACTTCAATCTCCTGAGAGTAAGGTTGTGCATTAGATGATGATTTAGTATTCAATGCCACCTCTATATCACACCATATCATAAACTAAGCGATCACACAGTTCATGCAGGGAGCACAACATGTCCATTGAACTTTTCTATATTGTCTGCAACGAGTTGTTTTTCAATTAGTTCTGCTTGTTCTGGTGTAACACCTTGAACAATAGATTTTGAGATGCCAGTCTTGTCAACTAGTGCTAGTATGTACCCACTTGTATCAGTTAACACAAATCCTTGTGACTCGTTAACAAATGCATACAAATTCTCTTTGCCCACAGGCTCCCAGTTGTTAGAATCAGGCTGTGCTAGTGCCATTGCAGGCATTGCTTTTCCACCAGTTAGTTTATCCAGATATGCACGTGCCTCTGCCACACGACGTTGGCCCTCTTTGAGTGCGCTAAAATACTGCATAAAAAATACACAACACATACAGTATAAAAATAATCCCTAATTCATAGTAATGTTAGATTATGAATGTCAACAGAATAAAGTAACCGTTCAATCTTTTTCTAAATTTAGGCACAGTTCACCGCCTAACGTCGGGCACAGGTATAAAGATTGAACGGTTACGAGTGTATTTGCAGACGGTGTACGTCCTGATGCCCCATTGCTAGATGAACATAAGTTAAACGATTACGTGTGTATTTGCAGACGGTGTACGAGTAGTTTCGTCTTCTACCGTAACCGGATTAGAGGATCACTCAATTGTGAATACGTTAGTTTAATTTGTCATATGGTCCTAAAAATCGCTCACCATCAAAGTGTATCATGTGATCTGGATTGTCAGCAATCCAAACCTCAGTCTCCCAGGATATATCGGTAACGTATTTTTTCATTGCAACTCTGTTAATAAAGGCAGTAACATATACAATTCCTGAATTCAGATTGGCAAATAATTTACCTAGTTCGGCTCGTCTCTTTGCATTCATTGGACCATGACTAGTTACAGCCTCAATGAGAAAGAGTCAATTACGCTTCACATCATATACAATTACATCAGGGATTTTACCGTGTTCATCAAGTTTAATGTCAAGATCGGCAAATCCTGACTTGTCAATATATGCAAAGTTTTTTGCCGTATCACCAACATATAATATTCTAGCATCTTGTATATGATGATTTGTGAAATCTCTACAAATGTGTCGTAAAAGTTTACCATGTTCACCAGGTGACATTTTCATCGATATTGTTGATGTGAGCTGAAAATGTATGGGCATATTGTGGAGTCCATCATTATTTACATCATTATTTACATCATTATTTACATCATCTTCAATTAACAATGATGGTCGTTGTTGAAATTGAGACACATCATAAAGTCTAGCCTTATACTTTTTTTTATCATAATTATTTTGCAGTGGCGGATATACTAAAAGATACTGCGCTAATTTTTTATTCCAATTTTTATTTTCATACGTTCTAAGAGTTACCAAGGCATCATTTGCTATCTGGTATACAGTCTTGTCACTATTTGTTGGCCTATTAGGGTCATCCGGATTTACCAATACAAGTTTTGCTTGAACAAATTGATGCACGGTATTTCGTCTTACTGTCTCGCGTGTATTTGGTGCATATTTTTTACCATATTGTGTAGAAAAAAACTCCATCATTGGAGTTATTCCGCATAATGGTGCTGTAGCATTACTCCACGGATCGGATGGTTTTAGTTTTAACAATGCAAGCAACGTAAGCGCCGAACGTATGTTTTGCTGTTTTTTTGGAAATCCCAATTGCTTTAATACATCTTGAGCTTCAATAATTTTTTGATTATTGTCTATAGACATATCAGTCACCGAAATACTATTTTTTCTATTAAATCATTAATTTCATCTTGCAACAGACCACTCTCATATTTTTTACCAAGTCTTTTGAGTTTGTCAATTGACGGGTATCTTAAATACTCTAAATCAGTTGCGTTGACTTGCGTACTACCATTGAACTGTCTAAAATACAAATCCACCAGAGTGCTATTAAGAAATAGAGACATTCCTTTTGCAATATTATCTTTCAATCCTTTTCCACAATTATGAAAATAGTTTATACGATTTTCAAATCCAACCAAATCAGACTGATGTGTATTTTCAGACCATACAGCTGCAACAACTCTCCTTTGCTGTTCTTTTGTGGTAAATCGTTTTACCAACACATAACTACCACCATCATTATTTGACACAAGTAAATTCTTTGCAAATTCCACATCAATACGTATAAAATTATGATGTTTTTTGTGTATTATGGGAAATTGTATCTTTCCATCAATTATAATATTAAACGGTCTTACTAGAGGTGCTGTAATTGATTTTTTTTCTTCAAATAAAAGTGCCTCTCGAATCCTAAAATCAACAACTTTGCCCGTAGACACACTAATACCAAGATCATTTAATGTATACTTCAAGTCATTTCTCATACGCGTTGATATTAAGGATCCATGTTTGTCTGAAATAATATGGATAAATTTTTTGGAGTCATGTGGAATAAGTAATTCAGACAACCTTGCTTTCCGTTGAATCATATTGACACCAGGAGTACTGCTAGAAGACACAACAACCATCTGTCCATTATCTGGCATGTTCCAACGCAATCCTTTTTTCTTCTTTTGTACAGAAACTATCACATTCTCCTGCAATACATCATCATCTGCAAACGATGCGGTTCTAGAATCAAACAGGTGTATTTTTTTCAAATACATCATATCAAAAAGTTCGCTACGAAACTTGTGAAAATATACTCCATTACAGAAACTCCTCGGAGTTATGAATACTAGTTGACCCAATGGTTCCATCAGACGCATTGAAATGCTCACAAAGGCAACATATTGGTTGATTGCAGGTATACCTTTTTGAGATAGTAATTCATGTATATCTGATCCATTTTTTATTTTGCCATATGGTGGATTTGTAATTACATGAGTGAATCCCTCACATGGGTCATTTTTTTGCGTTGGTGTCAGAGAGGAAGCATTACAATATTCTATAATATAATCCTCATTTTTAATTTTATATGAAAAATCAATTCCATGTAAATTGCACTGTTTATGAGCCATTTTTGTCACATTTGTAAGATGATCAATTAAACTTTTATCTTTTTCATACAAAACAACTGAAATACTTTGAGGCTTTTGCCCATCAGGTATCATACAAATATTATCAATACATGCAGACATTAAAGAACCTATTCCTGCACCCGGATCTAATAGATTTATATGTTCACTATTATTATATAACATCATATTAGCCATAAAACGTGCAATTGGCGCACGTGTAAAATATTGTTCCATCTGTTTCTGTTTTTTTAGTGTCTTATGTGTGGCAATTCGTATAGAATCGGCATATTCTAAAAGTGAAATATTAGGGGTTTGTACAAGTGCCATCTTTATTCACATTTGTTGAGAAATTTAATTATTCGTTTATTAGCATCAGGTAATTGCATAGGTACAGGAACACCACCCATTTCAGTTGCGCTGTGACTAGTTAGTAACCATTGACCAACACCGAACTGAATGGATTCTTGTATTGTTTCATCTGACAAACCAAATGCTTCTTGAATTCTGTCTCTATCTGTTGCGCGTGGTAGTTTGCTTACAAAGTATGTATGGGGTTGCCCAAGTAGGTTCATATTAAGATAAATTATGCGTTGTGTTGCTATTCCTATACCCAACTCATATTTTCTACCACGCCATGCAAGTTGCTCAACAGTGTGCTTGGATTCTCGCATACCATATTGTTTGTGTGAACCAAGCTTTATGACGGATATAATCATTCAAAATAACTACTAGCCAGATGCATCGCATGTACAATACTCGACATGCAGACAGGGATGTGACAAAATACAAGCATATAATTTCATTATTGTGTCCAAAGAGCTTGGTTCACACTAAAATTGCAAAGACAGACTACACTAGATGTGGTTAGAAACAGGGTCTTCCGTGATAGATTTTTTAAGTAATCACTTTTTTGTTTTTGTTATTGTCTTTAAATTATACTTTTGTAGACATGTCCCATGATCACAGATTTATTAGTAAGGGCAATTTAAAATTAACATGTCCCAATTACAACATTATCAATCACAACAACGTTCATACCAACCTCTCAAACAGACGAATGTTACCTCTCAACAGTGGTACGAAACATTCCAAGAGACGTTTTCCGAAATACAAATCAAATCAATTAAAAAACGTACCGACTCCGAAGATCAAAGTCATGTTATAAAATTTGCGTTTAAACCCGTCTACGTGACGGAAAGAGGGGGTAAATCCATATTGATGTACGATTCACGTATGATGAAAAATGGCGAAAAGTACTTTGTGATGTGGAATGACAATCCACTTGCATTAGTTAAAGAAGGCGATAATGTAATAATTTATGAAGGGGAAATTATTTCATGATAGAGGAGTTTGAAGTGTCCATGTGGGAAATGAAAATTAAATTTAAACAGCGTAACGTGGCACCAGCAATCTTAAAATCTTGTGAACATGCATTACTTAATGAAGGGTTTTTGAGAAAACGAAAGTTGTCTGTCCATTATGATCTAAATGATAAAATGAACGTCGAGGAAATTTAGGTGTGCGTAATGACCATTCCACTAGAAGAAATTTACAAGGAGGTTAAAGATATGAATTACATAATAGTCAATCCACGACATACACCTGTACCAAGTTTTTACAAGCTCGATGACGGGACGATGTTGGGCATTTTAACCCGCATAAACCACCTTATTCCAAATCCTATGAATACTAACGACATATCAACAAATCTAAGTACACAGGTGTTTGCATTTGTTCCAGAGAATAAAAGAAATCCAAATGGCAAACAAGAAGGTTCAGGTGTTAGTGTGACAATAATTGAGGAGGATGTCGAGTATGAAACATTAAAAGAGGATTTTAACACATATGACTTAAGCAATGACATAGTACTCAGCTTAAAAACGGTACTTGGGCAAGTCCAAAAGACCGATATTCATACGAATATGGGCGAACCAATTTACAATATAAACAGTCAACCAGTAATCAAAATTAAAAAAAGTACTAAATAAGATAATGTTGCAAATATGGACCAAAGTGGCATTTTGCTTACAACTGATCCCTACCACATGCCAGTGATACAATCATGGCCGTCATGATTGCCAAAAATACAAAAACACAAACTACACTCGATGCGACTAGAAATAAGATCTTCCTTGGTATATTTTTCAAGAAATTACTTTTTTGTTTTTGTTATGGGTTTCAAATACATTGCCTTTGCCGGTGCACCCTTGCGCAGTCCAGTAATCGTTTTGTTGTCAATGTCTGCCTCAAACATGATTTCGTATGAACCAATCTCTTTGGACACAATAATGAAATTGCATACTTGTATTTTGTCACATCCCTGTCTGCATGTCAAGTATCGTGCATGTGATGCATTTGGCTAGTAGTTATTTTGAATGAGTATATCCGTCATGGAACTTGGTTCACACAATTTATGACTAAGAATTATTTTCAAATGAGCATATCCATCACGGATCTTGGTTCACACCTCCGCCCTACAATGTAATTATTCATATGTCAACTGGTTCAGAATTATTTTAAGAGTGTAGAGTCCAAAGTATGACTCATCCATGCGGTCTTTTCATATCCGCATCTACTATACGCATATACTGTCTTGAGCAGGTTTCATCTCCATCGACGCGTATAATTCCTGTGAGATGTGTTTTTCTACAAGTGATATATATGTTCACTAAGATGATATTTGTATTAATATGACCTTATTTAGGCACAATGCAGCAGGTGGAGATGACATGTTACCAATTTACAATTTACCTATGATCTTGAATCCTTTTCTCCTTCTTTTGCAGTATTTTTGTTAATTTTTGGATTGAGTGCATTTGCCAGATCATTTTTTACAGTCTCGATCTGTTTTGTAAATATCTCATTAGTCTCTTTTTGTTTATTTACTAATTTGTTGATTTCGTAATTGATTTTGTGATTGATCTGTTGTTCTATATCTTCATCTAATTTTGAATCTGAACTAGAACGAATCTTACACTTTATTGAAAATAACACACGTAAAACAGCCTCTACACATATTGCAAATATAACAAATGTTGCAATTTTGCCTAAAAATGGAACAAATCCATCTAACCGATCATAAAATTGATCTAGTGTAAATATGGACGTATTTACCAAAAATATACCCAAAAGTGCAAATGGTATCATTTTTGCCAAATCTTTTGATAAATCTTCTTTATAGTATGCTGCCATTCTAATAGCAATGACAAGTGAGATTACAACAAGAAATACAAAATCTTGTGGTATGTCAGGGGCCAAAAAGAACATGAATAGAGAATAGACAAAAAACCATGCAGTAATTATTAGAGGAAAGACAATTATGTATTTTGTGACATATGCGATAAATAATACAGTCTTTTTTTTACCAGAGTCATGACGATTTAAGTCAAGTGATATGATCTCTCTTCGTGAGATCAATCTGTAAAAATGCCAAATAAACACCGAATACATGACAATACCTAGGGAAAAACTCAAAAGATCAATAGTAGACACATCATTACTAAAATCAATAGAAAATGTCTCTAATAGTCTCTGAGGTGATTCAAATAAATCTAAGATTTGTTGTGTTGGAAGATCAAAATAATCACTAGTATCAGCAAGTTCCTGAGAGTATGCAAGTGGAGTCATTGTAACACATAAAACAGCAAAAGAGCACAAACAGCACGCCAGCAAGTTATAGGTGTATGACTTTAATCTCAAACATTTCATAATCAAGATCAAAGTATTAAAGCACAACACATTATCTCTTAGTAAAACGGTAAAACCATCAACCTTGAAAAATTATACATTTGTAAATAATTTCACACCTGTATCGTCAATAATATTTAAAAAAAAGAGAATGCTCAATACTCCAAACTATCATAGCGATATTGCTCAGATGTAAATAAATAAATAATCAAATTATACAAAAAATCAATCAAGTTATGTTGTCCAAAACAATATAGCAAAAAACACATCTATCGAGTATCTTTTATGGTAGATAATGTGCTTTTTGTCACACGTCCGATATCGCCAATAGTTAAACTATTATATTTTTTCTCCAAATATCGCCCTGCCAGTATCATCGGCGCACCCACTGCAATAGTAGCGCCAGTGGGCTCTGGTATCCACAACATTATGAATCCAATCTTTTGAATTCGTCTACCAGGTGCAGATACGTGTCGTAGATGGGTAAAAGAGCCATCAGTTGCAGTACCTTTCCCGACCTTTGCCACATCACCGTATAATTTAGCACGCATATGAGTAGAATCAGAGATGTGTTTGAGTCGAGCAAGACGTTTTTGCAGACGCTCATCAATCATAGTTTCATGCATATGATTTAATCACAAGGTAACTAGATAAACACAGCTAGTTTATTCATACACACACACATACATACAAACCAAAAACGCAACACCCAATTACCATATCATAACACCAATTACAATGACAAAGGACACACGTCGATTAGACTCTATAAAAGCAGCTCATAAATCAGAAAGATTGCGCTCAAGTTCTAGAATGGAGGATTACTTAGAGGTGATCGCCGAACTAGTAGAACTAAAGGGATATGCGACGACATTAGACATATCAAGGTACATGGATGTTAGCGCCCCGAGTGTCACGCAGATGTTAAAGAGACTCGATGAGGCAAAATATTTAGAATATGAAAAGTACAGAGGAATAAATCTGACTGCAGGTGGTGCGCGTATTGCAGAAGGTATAAGACAGAAACACGACACGTTAATAGAGTTCTTTGAGATGATAAACATAAAGTATGATACTGCAAGTCAAGATGCAGAAGGTATAGAACATCATCTCAACCCAGAAACAATCAAACAGTTACGAAAGTTTGTCACGTATCTAAAAGCAAACCCAAGTATAATAGAAGAATTTGACAAGACATCTCCAAAAACAAAATAACAATCAATGTTATCAAATCAAATCAAGATGAATCAAAACAGAACAGAATCATAACAAAGAAAAAAATATGTGAATCAAACTCCATGACTAATATAATCATTTAAAAATAACTCCTAGTCAAATGCACTGCAAGCACAATACACAATACACAGCTAGAAATGTGAGCAAATACAAGCATATAATTTTATTATTACATCCAAAGAGATTGGTTTATAAATAAATAAATAAATAATAAATAAAAAAGCTAGTCATGCAGTAACTTTACAATTACATCACGTTCAGGTGATGGCATATCAAGGATTTCACGACCACCTGATGTGCGAGTTGATATTTTCACCAAGCCTTTTTTGTTTATCCATGCAGTTTCAATCTGTTTGTTACCAGAATCCAAAATCTCTACATTATGTGATGCATATTTTTTCCCCACATCTAAAACTACTAAATTGCGATTATGTGTAATTGTAAACGGCAGAGTAGTGTCATCTGCATGGTGTCGATGGTCATCATATTTGCTAGTATCATTATGATTATAATTACTATCATCAGTATTGTCTAGCAACAACATATTATCATCTACACTAGTAGAACTATCAAAGGAAGAATTAGACTCTTGTAACTGTTCACGTGTCTTTATATCAAGATGTACACCGAGCTGGTCTTGTAGTTGGTTGATACGCGTGCCATTTTTACCAATTAAGCGTGCGCGATACTTTTTTGAGATTATAACAGTGGCTCTGTTATCAGACACAATATTAACATCCACACGACGATCGTATCGACTAATCACATCACGTATCTTTTCTGCTGCAAGGCGATACACCCCACTTGTTTTGTTATCAGTAGGCATTGTATCAGATACGGGCATTATCACATTTTCCTCACCAAATGTGTACACCTCATATACAGGAATATTTTTTTGAAGGTCGCGTACTACAATAACAGGCCTTGCAAGATCAGACTCTGTCATTCCAAATGGTACCTTTACTGCCAAGTTTAAATCATATACAGCATCAATCTTACCACCTTTGACAAACATGACAGTATCAAGTATACTAGGAATCATGCCAAGTTCTATCTTGCCTATGAATCTCTGTATTGCATCAATTGGTGTACTAGCATGTACAACACCCACCATACCAACGCCCGTCAGTCTCAAATCAGCGAATATCTCAAAATCCTCTTTTCGTCGTACCTCATCAAATATGGTGTAATCAGGGCGTACAAGCAACAAGAGATCAGCAGAGTTCTCAAAACTATCATCAAGCTTTCCATATTGGGTGATAGCAGATTCCACTTGCAAGTCTCTAGGAGACTCAAACGTCTTTACAACTTTGCCATTTTGATGATAAAAGTTTCCAAGTGATGATGCAAGTGTGCTTTTACCAGAGCCGGGCGGTCCAGATACTATCACACCCTCTGCACGATCTTGCAGTCGCATCATCAACGAGTCAGGCAGATCGTATTCTGATAGGGTCATCTTTATTATTGGATGCACTATTGTTATCTCAAGTGACTCTGAGAATGGTGGACGGGTAATTGCTATTCGATAATCGTTGTGTTGAAGGACCATAGCGCCTTCCTTTGAGATCTCAACTGTGCTCTGCTCTGTTGCATCAACTGCATTGACAATCTGAGTTGTGATCGATTCTAAATATTGTCGCTCAAGTACATCAGGGGATATTTCAACTAGTTCTACATGTCCCGGTCGTCCACGCTTTGCAAGAGGGCGATGTTGTTCTTTAAGATGAACAGACATTGTATCAGCATCAAAGAATTTTAAAAAATCTAATTTAGTGTCATCTTGATTTGCAGTATTGTGGTGAGGGTGTTCATCATAAAGCAAAACTGCAAAGACTCCCCTAGATTCAGCAGTTATACGTTGTATTTTATCAGACGTGTATAGTGTAGCGTCGTGTTGTTGTGCAATATCAATCACAAGTGCATCAATTCTACCAGATTCTATAAATGACATGTCAGAAACAGACACATGTTGCCCGTCATTTGATAACTGTATCCCAAACTGCTCACATGTTTTGCGAAGATGCATCATCTCCTCAAGACCCAACATCTTTCTGCCTCTTCCAGATACTGCTTGTGCCTGCATCTCATCAAATACGACTAGAGGTATAATCAATTCAGATACACTAGATGCACGAATTGTGCCAGATTCAATCTGATATGCAAGTTGTCTATTTATTATTACACTTGTGTCAGCTACTATCTTTTTTTGGGTCAATTATTGAACCCCCAAATATTACAATAAAATGTTTTACATAGTTGTAATATGTAACCATTCAACCCCCGTGCCTGCATTAGATGTTAGGTGGCGAGTCTGTGCCTAAATTTGGGAAGAGGTTGAACGGTTACTATTTAAATTTATGATCAGTAATTCTGATAATAAAAAGATCATAAAGTGTGTTAATTGTCAAAGAAAAAAAGAATTTCGTAAAGGACCTAGATTGTCAATTATATACAAAAAATGGTGTAAACCAAGCTCTATGATTGGCATAATCATTTAAAATAACTTCCAACTAAATGCATCACATGCACGATACCTGATATGTAAACATAAATGTGACCAAATACAGGTATGAAATTTCATTATTGCGTTCAAAGAGCTTGGTTTACACGTCAAATGTACTGCATACACAATATTCAATATGCAGATAGAAATATAATCAAATATAATATGTAATTTTATTATTCATCTATAAAGCTTGATTCACACTAAAAATTTATAGATGCATTCATTAGTATTCACAACCAATCTATAGACAAAATAGACAGCGCAGTATAAATAAAAAATTTGTCATAGACACATATGAGGAAAAGACAGCCAACTCACAATATGCAATTTTACAAAAACTGTGCGGCGTATTTTAAAGCACTCAACACAAATGGCAAAACTGATTTTGCCTTTGAAGATGAGTATTACTTTACAATGCCTGCACTATCAAACAATGCATAAAATTTGTAAATGAAAGATCAAATGTATATGATTAATTTTTTTAAATTGTTAAACTGTACAATAAAATATTACTATTAGCAATACAATTTATTTGAGAACACGATTCAGTGTAACTATCCAATGCCCTCACGTTTACCTCAAACTGTAGGCACAAGTCAGATACAGTCAACGAACACTAGTTTACCATGATGACATCGTGAATTTTTTCCATCATACCTTTACCCTGCGCGTCCCATGTCATCATACAGGTCATGAGGGACTTGCCACATACAACGTGCAGAACCCATAAATTTTGGGATTCGAACGTTCCATATTTGTAGTATTTAATACATGGATAATATAAATATTGCACTTGGAACTAGTAGAGCCAGTCACGGTTAGGCAATATGTGTGTGCGATGACGCTAACATCTGCTTGTATCAGAGTTTACCACTTTTTATGATACATGATATTCTGTAGTGACACATAGTAAAAGCATTCAGATCCGCACAAAAACCATATAAAAGATATCAATAATATGCTTGCGTAAAAAAAGGTCGGCATGTGCTAAATCTTATTGTTGTATTCAGTTACATATCCTTGTCAAGACAGGTCTAGTCATTTATTTGTTAAAGTAAAGATATCATCATGATATAGTTCTAATCGAGTCATTGAATCCTGTGTCAATGTTTTAGTATGTGCAATTGTATTTCATATGGCTTTTAATTCGTTTAATTTGAATTCAATTTTAGATTGATCACTAAAAATTAGTGTAAAAGGTAAATTTTTCATAATTTATCTTTTATACTCAAAAAGAGTTTTACGAGTTTGATTCATCACTGAACAATTAACAGTAAAAAGATTGATACAAAATATCAAACAACTGAATTGGTGCTATTTGTAATTCCCCAGCAACTATGTTGCAGTAACCTACCCTTGCAAAATAAACACATGTTAACAAAATAAGATATCATGCAAGTATGTACGACATACACTATTATGACCACCTATATACCTCACGTAAAGCGGTCTCTCTTGAATAGCCGAATTCTTTCATAAGTCGCTTTGCGGCTGCTTCAACACCTTCTGAGTGTTTTTTTTCAGATAGCATACATATCATTGTATTTAGCAATAATTAATCTTTATCTTTTGTTTTTGTATCGATTCCAATGTATTTATTGCCGTATCTAACATTTTATGAAATTTGGAATTGAATTCTTTTGGTACATCTATGCTTATTATTATTGGTCTTGATCCATTTCGAAGGTGTATCTCACGTTGATTTATGTGTACTCCTGAATGACATCCACCAAACATCTCATATGGATTGAACACGCGTATTCATCTACACGTGACGCGAATGTCTCGTCTTACCTCGTATGTGACCGGAGCATAATCTGATCGTTTCATTTGTGATACATCCATTTTTACTACCAATCCACTCTCCTTCTTTTCAGCTATAATTAATGTGGCAATATTGGCATCAGTTGTGCATGACACAAAGTCATTAATAGCTGCATATTTGGTTCTATGATGAAACCCAACTGCCCCATTCATTCTTGCTATGGTACACAGTTCTGATATTTTCATGCCACGGTACAAGATTTTTGTATACAAAAAATATTCCCATATACTTTGATTGATATAGTCTATTCTATTTTTCAACACATATAATAATTTATTTCCTTCTTTGACTCTTGCAAGAGCTTTCTCATATTTGTCAAGTTCTGAAAGCTTGATCATGGCATCATCTGTACCAAGTGTTATGTTAGATGATGAATAATCTATCTTGAGATTTGTAGCTACTTTTGGCACATTAAATTTTTGAAATTCAGCATCGAGTACGCGAGATCTTTTACTTTTATTCACGCGATCAAAAGTGTCATAAAAATTACGGTGTGTTTGTTTAACTAATACGTCTAGATCTGTTTGTTGTAATTTAGGAGTTTTGTGTTGCCGAGTATGATGTATGATGTCTGTTGGGGTCTTGTCAGATGTTTGCCATCTTGTACTTTTCTTTTGATTCAAAAGTAATACATTCCTTCAATGGCATCTCCAAGCTTACATATTTCTTTATCCTCGCTTTTTAGTGCCTCATCATGCTCGTCTCTGTCCAAATAATTAAGTATATTTTTCTGCAGTATACCAGTAAGATCTTCGGGGTTTAGAGCGTCTAATTCCCATGAATTGTTGCCGTATTTGTCATAATATTTGCTAGAGTGCGGGTCGGTCTTTTTTATGAAGTTTGGAGGAAGATCATACTCGTCAATCTGATCCATGTTTAATGCTATACGCTCTACGCTTACAAAACAACCAAATTTCTTTAATCTGTCACGTATATCTAGAACCATATCCATGCCACTTGGGTCATGATCGCCCATGTACAGTATGTGACATTGTTTGTCTTGTTGTTGATGTTTGTGCATTCTTTGAGCCACATCATGCAGGTGGTTCTTGACACGGATTCCAGATCACATATGCCAAGCACGTCTCAAATGGATGCCAGGCTCAGTGTAGTGAAGAACATGAATATGATTGCAGACATGAGGTTCGGCCCTAACATAGAGTACTCGTGTGAGTCCTCGAGTGAGAAGGGTGTCTGTCTGGTGTCCGTTTGCAAACTTGCCCTGCCTCGGATTCCCCCATTCAACCCCAAGAGTGTACGAACTGATTAGAGTCCATGTCCCATGAACGGTAAGGACGGTTCGCTCCATCACCCTAGCTACGCAGAGGGGTGGGGGGTGGGGGGAGGAGTTATCATGTATGCAACCAATTCCTCAAATGAACCCATAAGACAGGCGGCAAAAGTTGGGGATGGGGGGAGGAGTTATCATGTATGCAACCCCTTCTCAAATTTAGGTACAAATTAACCGCCTAACATCTGGCGCAGGACGTGGGAATGGGTTGTGAGGATAAAGGGAGAAAACTGTTACTAACATATTTGTGGTATTTTCAAATATTTGCGCACAACTTGAAATTCCAAAGCTTGTCAGTTGCATCCCGAATACCAACTCGAGGTGACTTTATGATATTCTTGTTACGTTTACCACGTATGTTTTCATAGTCAACATTATTTGTAATGTATAGATTTCCCTTTAGAGTTAAATCCACACCATATTGCTTTGATGATATGCCCAAAGCTTGTGTGAGTTTTGCAGGTCCATTAGTAAGTATCTTTGTATTCACTGTGCCCCTATTTTTCATTATTGTCTGTATACCTTTTTGCGGTATGATTCCTCTTATCAATACAGCACCTGCACCCATTACGCTAGGATCTCTTGCAGTCACATTAAAACAATAATGCATCCCATACGTAAAATAGACATACGACATGCCTACTTTCTCAAACATTATATAATTTCTTTGTGTCTTGTTTTTGTATGCATGGCTTGCAGGATCATTTGTATGCCCATAAGCTTCGGTTTCTGATATTATTCCAGTTATTATCTTGTGATTATTGATTTTTCTGACAAGTATTGTACCTAGTAACTCTTGGGCTACTGTGACAGTATCCCTCGAGTAAAACTCTCTTTTCAACGGTAAGTTAGTATCATACATGATGTTCGGGCTCATCATATCTGATATCGATCTTTACACCATTATCATTACCATTATCATTACCACCATCATTATTATTACCATTATCATTATCACCATCACTGGCATTTTTGTTTACAAGTTTACGTGTTATTGATACAAGTTCTTTTATATCACCATATAAGGTGTCAACTAATTTTTGATTGTATATAGTAGCTGCCGGATGTATCGTGATGTAATATAACCTGCCACCCATCTCTGCGACTTTGCCCCGGTGTTTTGTGATTTCTGTTCCACCAAGTATGGAACCGAATGCAGTATTTCCCAGTATGCATATTATCTTGGGATTGATAATTCGAATCTCCTCACGTAGATACTCTAGGCACATTTGACGTTCTTGAGTACTCGGTACACGGTTATCAGGGGGTCGACACTTTACAACATTTGTAATGTATACAGAGCTACGATCAAGCCCTGCATTGTGTAATGCAGCAGTTAACTTTGTACCTGCCGCACCTACAAAGGGCTCGCCCCGTGCATCCTCACTGCGACCCGGCGCCTCGCCTATAAACATGATATTGGCATTTTTGGCACCCTTGCCAGGAACTGCGTTTGTTCTCGTCTGATGCAGGTTGCATTTTTGGCAAGATATGACATTGTTTTTGATCTCATCAAGATGTGACATATCATTTGTCATATTATCGTGTTATATATGCAATATACAGTGCTTGTAGTTGAGTCAAGATATCAATTTTAGAGTAAAAGATGACTTTTCATAATTTATTGTTAGAGGTTAAATAATTATTAACACAAGTACGAAATTTCAATTACAATAATTTTACTAGTACAGATAAATTATGTTGTTTATTACAAGTACATATGTTAAAAATCAAATGAATATTGAATAATTATCCAAGCATGTATACAAGTAATAACCGTTCAACTCTCCCCCCCCCCCCCCCCCCACCCCAACCCCATACATACACATCCTAGCTAGACACAAGCAGTAGCCAGCGATGAATTAATGTCTGATAATGCACATCATTGTCGTTGCAAGATACGTATGGTTTAATTGACGTGTCACTTTTCGGCCCAATTTATGGAGATGAATAGTTGAACGGTTACACGCACACAAGTATTGCAAAAGTGTTATATCGGGGCAAATATTAATAGAACACATAATTATTTTTTATCATTATTCTTATCAACATTATTGTTCTTATCACCATCATGATCGTCGTTATTGTTATTATTGTTGTTGTTGTTTTTAGCGTTGTTATTTTTAGAATTGTTTTGATTCTCATCATCAGCAATGTTATCAACATCAGAAGGTTTGTCCTCTTTGCCATCAATATCTTTTACAGTGTCAAAATCGACATTATCAGTAATAGAAACATCAGAATCAAGCGTCCATGGTGCAAACCTTCCAAGAATTCGTCTCCAATCAAGTCTCAACATTAACACAACAACAGCAGTCATAGAGGCACCAAATATTGCAATTCCAACATAAATTGGCGTCGGACTATCAATATCCTCAATATATGGCTCTATAAGAGACAACCCCAAATAATGAGATACAAAGACAATTACATAACTCAAAACTAGTTTGCCAGCAAGTGTTGCTATCAAAAAGCGCTTTGGGTTGTATTTGGCAAGTCCCAATGGTATGTATACCAAATCATCAGGAATCGGCGTTGCGGCTGCAAAAAATGCAGCAGCGGCACCATATTTTTTGACCAATCGCTCAAACGGCCTCATACGGTCTCGAGTATCCTGTTTAATTATACGTCGTCCTTCATAGCTTATAAAGAAAATGATCTGTTTTGCAACAGTAGCAGCAATTGCAGAGGATAGTGCCAATATGTGTAAATCAAACTTGTCGCCTACTGACATTGTAGCAAGCAGTAAAAATCCAGGCAACGGTACAAATGGAACAAGTGAGCCGATAAAATTAACCAATATGAGACTCAAATATCCAACTTCAGGCGCAAATGGGAAAATGTCAACAAAATCCACAAATTTGGTTTAATCGTGTGATATTTATCAATTAAATTTGTGTTAATTTGTGACAATGTTTAATCTTACCATCTAGTCAAATACAGAACTGTAATAGCATAAATACGGCAATATCCTAACAAAGGCAATGGCAAAGAGTGAGTTTGAGCAAATATGCACACAGATAAGATCTATTAGTCCATATATACGATTTGTTGGAGTAATAGATGAGCATGGAAAACTACTTGCTTATAAAAGAAGAGAAGGTTTAGAACCACTATTAGATAAAAAAGATACCAAATACCAGTTTTCACATATTGCAATAAAGACAGACTTGGAAAGTTTCTTTGATCAGAATTTAGGTGAGATAGAATTTGTATGGGAAGAGAGAGAAAAAGTCCAGATTATATCATTTGCAATAAAAAAAGACCGTATATGGGTATCAATAAATAAAAATGTCGTACGATCAGAGATGCTCAGGATAATCGATGCATGCTTGCCAATTGCAAAAAAATTCACCTAGCAAAATTAACCTCATCAAACACAAGAATAACACACACACCCATCTCAAACAAAATACTCAGTACATAGTTGAGAAACACAGTCTAGTTGACAAATATGTGTTTTAAATAATTTTAATAGACCTAAATAAATAATTATTAATATATATAACATAGATATCAATTTAAGATGTGTTAGTTCATAAATTAATAATCAGATATATTATAACATAATAAAACACAACTCACTAAATATCACAAAGCATCTTAGACATCAGTGTCCTCCTCAAGCCAGCACATTACATATCCAGTTTTAGTTTTAAATCGTGGCGGCGGTACGTTGCACTTTTCCATTGCATGCGGACACCTGTCAATAAACCTGCATTTGAGAGGAGTATCGTCTAAAACTGGAGGTACACCGCGCACATAACCTGGCATTGTATCACCTCGCAAAGTAGGAATTGATTGTAATAGTCCTTGTGTATATGGATGTTTAGGGTTCGTGTATACTTCTTGTGAACTACCAAATTCCACTAGTTGACCACCATACATTATTCCCACAACATCTGCTATCTCAGACAAGACTGCCAAATCATGAGTTATCAGGATAAATGACATATTTCGCTCTTCTTTGAGTATTTTTATTAGTGAAATTATCTGTGCTTGTACCAACACGTCAAGTGCTGTGGTGGGCTCATCTGCAATAACAAGTTGAGGTCGCAGTAACAATCCCATTGCAATTATGATACGCTGCTTCATTCCACCACTCAGTTCATGCGGATATTTGTCCAATACAGACACATCAAGGCTCACGTCACGTATAGCATTCTCAATCACATCGTCTTGATTACCGGTGTATCCGTGCTTCGACAGTATTTCTGAGAACTGCTGACGCATAGTAAATACAGGGTCAAGTGAGTTCATTGCACCTTGAAATATCATAGAAATTGTTTTCCATCTAAACTCAGAATTAAATTTTGAAGAAGACATATCAAGTATTGATTCACGGTTAATGGTAATCTTACCAGATACGTGTGCATTTGCAATAGTAGTAGAAGAATCATCGCCATGTGTTCTAGAGCCACTACTAAACATTCTCATAATGGCAAGCCCCAATGTACTTTTGCCACACGCACTCTCACCTGCAATACCCATTGACATGCCGCGCTCGATCTCAAAACTTACATCATACACTGCATGTGTTTGATTTTTTCTACCAGTGTTGTTCTGATACGTGACATGTAAACCAGATACATTCACAAATGGGTCGTTGTTGTGACTGTCACTGTAATAATTGTCACTATTGTTATGGTTATTACTATCATTATTATGATCATTATCATTATCAAAAAAGCCAGTCAATACACTAGAAATAATTATCAAGGGATATAAACAACACTAAAGTGCGCTTGTCATTGAATAACATATGTGACACAAAGAGAGGATGTACATCATAATGTTTAAGAGAACACACGACATTGCAGAGTTAAACGAATCTATGATTGGCAATACAGTTACGATCTCAGGTTGGATAGAAGATTATAGAAAGATGTCAAAGATGTCATTTGTAACATTACGTGACGTGACGGGCATTACGCAACTAGTCATAAAAGACGACAATGATGTAAAGGATTTGAGTAGACAAAGTGTAGTATCCATAGAGGGTACAATACAAGACACTAGGTCACGTGACTATGATTTTGAGATTTTAGTATCACACATCACACTACTAGCAAAAGCAGTGCATCCGTTGCCAGTGGACCCCATTGGGAGATTAGAGAGTAACATTGACACAAGACTCAATCATCGTGCACTAGATATGAGAAATCAAAAGACAGCATCAATATTCAAGATCAAACATCATACACTGCAAGCATTACGAAACATACTGACAGCAGAAAAATTCATAGAGATTACAACACCCAAGATAATCGGTAGTGCAAGTGAGGGGGGTGCAAACTTGTTTTCACTAGAGTATTTTGGACGTACTGCATATTTGGCACAAAGTCCACAGTTATACAAAGAACAGATGACAATTGGATTACAAAGAGTATTTGAGATATCAAACTTTTACAGAGCAGAAAACTCACATACAGGCAGACATCTGACAGAGTTTACCAGCGTTGACATAGAAGCAGCATTTATGGACTATGATGATGTAATGCATGTTTTAGAGAGATTGGTTTCTGAAACGTGTAAAAGGGTAGCATCAGAGTGCATAACAGAACAAGACGAGATCGAGTGCGTCATACCAACACCCAATACACCATTTGAGCAAGTCACCTATGAGAGATGTATAAAAGAGCTACAAGATATGGACCAAAACATTGAATTCGGGGACGATTTGTTGGACTCACATCTACGAATCATAGGTCAAAATCACCCAGGATTCTTCTTTTTGACTGACTGGCCACTAAAACTAAAGCCATTTTACATCAGAGAAAAAGACGATAACCCTCAATTGTCACGATCATTTGACTTACAATACGGATATCTGGAACTCTCATCTGGTGGGACTAGACTGCACAACACACAGACATTAAAAAGTAGATTAGAGGAGCAAAAATTAGTTCCTGCTCAATTTGCAGATCATTTAGAATCATTTGAATGGGGAATGCCACCGCACTCTGGATGGGGAATGGGGTTAGATAGACTGTTGACAGTAATGGTGGGTATTGATAATGTGCGTGAGGTTGTGCTGTATCCTAGAGACCCAGACAGGCTCTCACCTTGATTGTATCACAACTTAAGATGTGAGATTAAAGGGATTAGCGTTATCAAATTTGCATTATGTAATTAGCATTATGTAATTAATAATATATTATTATTATTATTATTATTGTAAATTATAATATATACTTTCAAATACAAAAAAAAGCAAAATATGGTTTTTATTGAAATGGGCAATACAATACATATGATAGAGCCAAAAGATGCAAAAGACATAGTAGAGACACTTGGAAACAACCTGATTGGTGTATCACATGATGAAAAAAATTTTTCAAAACTACCCGATACATACTGGGGATACTTTGCAAGAGGACATGATGCAAAAGGTACATTTGGTGTAATTGTTACATACTCAGAAGATGGAAGAGATGTAGATGAGATGATTGCCACATATGAAAAATGGGCAAAAGAGAACAAAGGCTCAACTACAAACAAGTCCTAGATATTTTATAATTCAAAATAAAACACGTACCTTGATCAAGAATAGTGTAGGAAAATCAAGTCACCTATACATAAAAGAGAGATAGTGCCGGCTCAGAGTACAAAAAAGGTTATGAACCACCCACATCACTTACAAGTATGAATGAATTATTCAGCAAATTGGCCGACCATATAGACGACTCTATCATACAAATGGATGAGGATGACAAACGGCAAAAGGATCTGTTTGAAGAGGCAAAAACTGCCACATTGGAGCCATGGGATTTTGCGATACTTGAAATGATACGTCGCGAGGACATGACAGTTGCAATGAAGGTCGGTACGATGCGTTTTACGAGATCGACACTGCGTTTGTATGCTCATGGACTGATCGGTAAAATTGACAGGGAGTCAACGTTTGATGAAAGGGAACGACTCAATGCATTTCTAAACTCGCCGCAGTTCAAGGCATATGCAGACAACGTGAATGATACTGCAACAAAGCAGGACCGCCTCTACTTTAAGGATGTAGCAGAAATCATGCAGGAAAAAGACACCTCTAATATGTGGGACCTGATTGATGTGGGCGTGTCGGTGCATGGCATAGCCAAGACCTGTATGCACTGGCATACTAATATGTGGGACCTGACTGATGCGGGCATGTCGGCGCTTGAAACAGAGCGACAAAAGGCCATGGCAGAATACGCCAAACTGCAGGACAAATACAAAAACGACCCTGCCGGATTCCACAACTCAAAAGGCAACGAAGCGTTCATGCCATTGCTGCTGGCCATGGGGATATCAGGGCCCATGACAGGGTATAATATGGCAACATTTGACCATGTGCATAGTATGTCTGCAGGCGGTGTTGAGTTTGTTGATCTTGGATTTTTCTGATGTCAACTATTTGATGTGACATCTGTCCATCTCTTACTGCGAACAATCTAGTATTAAAAATAATGGAGCATCTTGAGTATTTTTAATTTTTTCAAACAGTTGTGAATATACATATTCGAACACAGGCATACTGCATCCGGTTATGGCGTTGAGGTCTGTGTCATCAGGCATGTTCAACAAATTGTAAATCAACTGAGCCACTACTGATACTTTTTGTCCCAGATGTCTTCTCTCATCGAGGGATACGTTGGGCAGTGACTTTTGTGTTCGGGCATAGTGCGATCTTTATCTTCAATGGTTTTGTCTTTGGTTTGAATGAGTTTTCATCTTGTTAATCTGATCAGTCAGATAAGTATTCTCTTTTTTAACTGTACAAGCTCCAAATTCTCAAGAGTTGTTGCCAATGTTATATTATCTAATTTTATAAATTAAAGCGCACGTTTTAAAAAAATAATTGACAAGTGAAAAATAACTACCATCTGTCATTGTATTATGATGCACGAGCATACAAACTAGCGATTTCCCGCCAAACTAGGTTTCTGCATAATTACTAATATAAAAATATATATATTCATATATATTAAAAATGTATACAAATACGATAATTTAACGAGTATCTAGCATCAATCTTCGATACCCTTGACACTCTTTACAAATAGGTTTGTCTTTATACTTTGGATTACCATCTTTGATCTTGAGTGTTCCAGGTACAGTTTTACATATACAGCAAGCAACCATATCAAATATAGAAAACACCTCCAATATGTGCCCTACGTTGTCTAATTATACATGATGAGTGTCCTTTCTAAAAAGATAGATTTTCACATTTAACTCTGATAATTTTCTCTAAAAACTGCAATTCAACTATGTAGTGAATTTTTTGTGTGAGGTAAGCTCTTTGGACACAATAATGAAATTACACACTTGTGTTTTGTCACGTCCCTGTCTGCATGTCAAGTATTGTGCATGCGATACATTTGGCTAGTAGTTATTTTGAATGATTGTATCAGTCATGGAGTTTGGTTCACACGATTTTTTGAAAAATAATTCACATTGTAGAGAACTTTTTAAAAACACGGTTTACGCCACCCCTGTAGAAAAATACAAACCTAATCGGGTCGAGGTTATCTATATGTCATGAAAATATACAGCATATGTGACAATAAAGTTACAATATAGGCACACATTATTGAGGAAGTAAAAGGTGGTAAAGGTGTCTCATTATATGTTGTTTTATTTTTGCCACATCTGTCTCTTGTTTTAACTTGCTGAATCAAATCATTATTCATACATATCTAAAACATACATTACCGATGTACAAATAGTATAAATCCCAAATGAATAATATTTTTTAGTATATATATATGTTCATTAAAATAGTATATGTAATAATATGACCTTGCTTAGGTACAGTACGGTGTGGGAGAAGAAAGGTGACATGACACCTCACTACCTAAACTTATTTTGATCACTCTTCATATTTTAATAGATTCATTATATAATGCAAAAGATAGTTGGGAAATGATAATTGTTTGACCTGCACATATAAAAATAACAAACACAGATAATACATATGATGCAATGCGAGTTTTGTGGATCCATGTTCGGGGACAGAACATGCTACTTTTGCAGCAAAAATTGTTGTACATCATGTATGACAGATGACAAGTCAAGATGCAAGAAATGTTACATTGAAAAGAAAAGGTTGGGATGGGTACAGATAGCAAAAAAGAATAAATTAATAATTATATTTGCAGCATGTCTGTGGTTTTATGCAGTATTCCCAGGTCCATTTTTTCCAGGTTTGGACTCTACGTTTTATACAATATCGATAATAGCTGCCGTGTTAATTATGATTCCAATATGTATGGCAATGTTCTTTTGGTCACTGAATCCACCAAATTCTGATCTCAGAACGTAAAAAATAGCAGTGTTTGTAAACTAACTGAGTGTCATAATCTTGTCGATGACATGTTTTGTAAACTCAGATGTTGTACACGACCCACCCATATCAACAGTGGTAATACCAGACTTAACAAGATCATATATAGCCGAAGATATCAAAGAGGAAGCATGTGTACAAGAATTGTCATTATGTTTTGCACCCAACCAATCGAGCATCATAGATACAGACAACAGAAATGATGATGGGTTTGCCACATTCTTTCCTGCAATATCAAATCCTGCCCCATGTACAGGCTCAAATAGTGCAAATTTATCACCAATGTTTGCAGCAGGTGCCATGCCCAAGCCACCAACCACTTGAGAAGACTCATCAGATAAAATATCACCAAAAAGATTAGTAGTCACGATAACATCAAACTTTTGGGGTTCCCGTATCAGATTCATAGCACATGCATCAACATACATTTGATCAAATAATACATCAGGATACTTTTCAGAGACAGCAGAACACGCATCAGCAAACACACCATCAGTTATACGCATTACATTTGATTTATGTACACATGTGACACGCATGTCTGGTTTTTGACGACAAAGTGCAGTCTCAAATGCAAAGGTTGCAATTCTAGTTGATGCCTTTTCTGTTATGATACGCAGTGCAATGGCTGCTCGCCCACAGTCATCAACAGATATGGTATTTGCCCCCACATTAGGTGAATTAATTGTAAATTCTTTACCTGTATAGAGATCTTCGGTGTTTTCACGAACAATAACCATATCAATATCATCTCGAAGGGCAGGTGTGCCAGGATACGAACGAGAGGGCCTGATATTGGCATACAAATCAAGTAATCGTCGAAGTACAACAATAACATCAGCAGCAGACTCACCCACAGGAGCCTTCAAGCACGCATCAGAACCACGTATTTCAGATAATGTCTCAGGTGGTAGTGCTTCGCCAGTCTGGGCAAGGGCTGCATCACCTGCTTTTAACTCTACAATACAAAGATCAGGGCACTTTGAGATATTTGATATAGTATTCATTACAGAAAGTGCAGAATCAGAAAGTTCTGGTCCAATACCATCACCTGTGATGAGGGATATATTATACACCATTATACAATCCACTCAAAGGGGAAATTTAGTATTTACTATACAAATAGTGTGTTGCATAATTTGTAAATTTACACACCTCTGAGTGTTGTGTCCATGTAGTGAGCCGTACAATATAGATAGCACAAAGGTCAAGATACACAACAACGTTACCAGCATATCGCGCTCAAGCCTAAAAGACCAGCATGGCGATCCAATCTACTCTGTTTTGTCCAGCAACCAGATATGGATCAAGTCCCCCAATCTTCCAAATTAACTCAGCTGTCAGTACGTCAGTAGTTCACAATGTGCCCAATTTTAATGATCTTATTTCTAATTATACTGTGCGGCAGGTTTACAATGGCAAGTAACTACCGTGCTCCAATTCCCACCAAAGTAATCTTCTAATGTGTGAACCAAGCTCCATGACAGATATGATCATTCAAAAATAAATCTGTCCAAATGTCACGCATACACGATATTCAATATATAGATAGAAATGTGACTAAATATAGGTATATAATTTTATTATTACATCCACAGAGCTTGGTGCACACGATTATTTCAAGCACGAAATTACAAAAATCCACTGTACAGAAACTTACGTCCGTCGCCATATTTATGAGCATTAATAATTAGATCTGAACGCTTATCTTGTGAGCATCATAATATGATCAAAGTTTTAAAATAAATAAATAAATAAATAAACAAATAAAAAAATGTTGCATTATCTGCAATATCTAGACTGCTTACAGTCATCTTTTTACACAGTTGGAATTACTAGTAAAATCATTACGCCTTATTCGCCACCCGGTGCAAAGGACACTTTTTTACCCTTTACAACAAATTTTACCGTTTCTGGATACTCCATCAACTCCATGATAGGTTTTGGTATCCTACAAAGGTGGCTCCCAAGTCCGTTATGGTTTACGTTCATTTCAAATTCACGTGCGCCTTTTTTCCAACGAGACATAAAATTGCATATGTAGAGTTACTTTTAATGCTTTTGATCAGTATGTGACAACGGAAATGAATATTTTTTATTAAAATAATTACAATGTTATTTGGTAATATTACAAATATTAATCAAAAGGTAAAAAATATAATAAAAATTAATATGAATTTAAATACAATAGTAATATGTTATTTTTTTATGCCATTTTGCAAACATTTGAATTAAACTTTATACCGCCTATTACAGTACGATCAAACTAGAGGTAATACAAGTGACAGATTGCATTATTTAACAAATGCAAAAAACACTCAAATATGAGCACAGAATAAAACGTACTCAAACATAACAACAGACTACACAGATCAAACAAGTGACACTATAAAGTAATTATAATTTTGTTCAGGGGTGTCAAGATATGGTTTTTGTTGGTATTGTATAATGATGTTCATAAATTTTGGCACAATGAAAAAATTATGTTGGGTGGTTTTTAACAGACATCTTTGCATAGGAATGCTCAGTGATTTAGATTTGCCATATTTTTAAAATATAAAATGTCAAAAAATGTGGTGTTGAGGATCTATGATACACACGTGCGCTAACATGTAACGGGACATTAAACATAGAGACTGTAGACTGGCACATTTAGCCTACAACCGTATTCATCTATTTTGGAATCAGCAATGCTGGAATTTGCATTTACAAATGGGCGAGGTTGGTGCGTAATTGACGTTAGCATGCCTATGACCCTTTTGTGAGATTACTTGGTTTATTGCACATTCAATCTGCATAGATGTGTGTTGAGGTGTACAAGTAGGGGGTTTAACTGTTACTTTGTACGATTAGATCCTGTTTAAATAACAGATACGACTAAGATATAAGAGGAATTGGAGCAAGTATAATTATGATAGATAATCGAATTGAGATTACAATAGACATACCGCGGTCTGATTCCATACGTGACTCTGACAAGGAAAAAGACTGCAAAGACAAGACATCGGGTACCCGCCCCATGTATTTCTATCAGGGACCAACGATCATAAACAAAAGCATAATTATATCCAATCCAGAGCAGAATTAACGTTATACCTCTCGCCACACAATCTTTTCAGCGTGAATGTCTATCCTATCAACAGGCATGTTGCGCCTCAATTGAGCCGTTATCATGTCCTCTACTTGCCTTACCAAATCCTGCCGCATTTGCTCTGACATGCGTTTGTCTTGCGATGAGGTGTTCTGATCCGAGTCATTGCCGGAAGGTTGCGATGGGGGCATAATGCTCAAGTTTAGTTGTGGCGGGATGCGCCTGATCCGTTTCAACTGCATTGGTCCCGAGTATTCGTGGCATCTGGCAGACGATTCTATACACGCAACAACTGCGTTGTCTTCCTCGTATACGTCCTTGTCATCATCATCAAAATATGCCAAGGTATTTTCAAATGAATTGAGGTTCAAGTCCTTTTCATACTGTAGGAACAGGTCCCAGCACAGTTCTTCTAGTTCACCATCCATGTCGCTTACCTGCAGCCCCATCTGTTTGGCCTCGCGCCTTCCAACGGAGTGTCCGTGGATAAACGTGCACTCAGTAAGTGCTGTTATTACGTTTTGAATCTCAGCGTCAGTCAATGTGGGTTTTACCTGCCTGAGCATCTTTTCTGCGATTGCTCGGGCATAAGAATGCACGCGGTTTATCTGCCCCAGTATAGGTGGGCACAGCGCATCTGCCAGTGATTTTGTCAAATTTGCCAGTGCATCCTGACTTGTAATCCCGACCTTATCTTTTATGAATGACAGGTATGAGGGTATGTCCTCTGTACTGATCGTCATCGGAAAGAAGTCACTCGGCGCCCCATCGCGCCCACTAGTCATCTGCGGGTCAATTGGGCCCAGTTCGCCCTTTCTACCCATCAGAATCTTGTCTGTTCCCAATGCAATCAGTGTGGTTGCGCTAAATGCCTTGAAGTAAAGCATATTAGTTGAGCACATATTATGAATACAAAATATTAGAAAACTATCGGATCTTTAATGAAACTATTATGCCTTGAAGGTGATCAGTGCATTTAGTTCTTCACCGTACTCTCTGAGCATACTAATGATGGGCCAGGGGGTATCCAGATTTCCGCCCCTTGAATAGAGGTAAAGGTCAATCTTCTGTACCTTTTCATTGTTGTTCATACTCCTCAGGTGTTCGTAAATCCACCTTATGGCGTCACTTGAAATCTGCGCGTTTAAAATCGGCCTATCTCCTACAAAGTACACTAGGACTTTTGAATTGCGGTGCTGCTCTATCTTTTCTATGATGTTTCTACGATCTGCTCTGCCCATTTGAATATCTGTCGTACCATTCTATTAAAAATGAATCCATTTGGTAGGTATTAAAGCAATGTGGTTGAATTGAGGTTGGTGCGCAATTCATCAAATTGCCACCTGCATCGTACTTGCAAAGTCATCTGCAAATATCACCAGAGTTTTATGTGCATATATTTAATAAGCTCATATATAAAAGTATCTGCGCGCATACCAAAAGTGACTTATAGGGGCATCCCAATTGAATAATTGTAATATGAACAAAGGGGATGCTAAACAACGTTGACTAGCCAATCTTATCAACGTATCGTTTGTGAAGTGTGGTGGAACGACGACATATGTGTGGGCTGCCACAACATGCTATGCTACACAGAATGACGTCCATTACAATGCATGGCTTGTGATGAATGTGACGCCTGCTTGTTGTTTGTGTAAATTTAGTGTGTGAGTTTCAAGTAAGAACAGATTATGGAGGTAGACCGTACAGTGACAGAGCAGCAGCACAAGCGACGCGAAGGTTACTGGCAGTATTACGAACAGGCACGCAAATCTGAGCAGGATTTTATGCGCAAGACATGGTTGTCGGCGATACGAAAAAACCCACATCCGTGCAAGGAAAAGAAAACAAATAGAGGAGGATGCAAGCCTGTACACTTGCGTGGCAAGATGGATTTTTTGTGTCTTTTTAAAGTTGCAAAAAATATTCCTTTTCGTGATGTGGTAAATGAGCTTGGACATATGCATGATGAATGGGTTGACGAGCCGATGCCTGATTAGTTGAGTAACCGAACATATGCAAACAATTGATCTCGACTGGCTTGATTCTATTTTGGCATATACTGCCAATATGTGTCTAACTGAACTTAAAAAATCGGGGACAGATCCGGTACCGATAAAATACAAAGAGTCCATACTTACGCACGGATCCGAGGATTTTGAGAGCGGTAAACAAGACGTAAAACAAGAACCTACAGCTCCAATTGGGGTAGACAGTAGTGGGGTAGAGACTGACAGGTACGAAAAACAAGAAAAATCTAATCATTTACCACAAGACTTTGAGCCGACACGCATCAAGACGTACCTAAAATATCACATTACTGCGATAACAGGACACCAGATCATACTTGCATCATACACAACTCCAAGCAATGTGAGTGACACGCCAATGCTTCCATATATGGTCAACTTTTTCGTAAAAAACTATACACAGATTGAAGAGTGCTTATTCAACGGAGACAAGAGATACATTCGGATCAAAACTGTGAGATAATATTCAATGCAAACATGAAACCAAACATAAAGCAGCGCAATCACACAGATGGCGCAGGTCATACAAACCGTGGCAAACCAAGCAGAAAAAAGGCAGCGGAGATCTTTGACAAAGATGCATACAAACAACGCGCACTTATCGAGGCAATATTTGGAGCAGTAGAAGAGACAAAGAATCACAGGCTACACTATCGTATGCGTCTGGCCAAAAACCAAAAGCGGTTTGGTAAAATACTATCAATTGCAGGGAATATCAACGTCCTAAACAGATTTATCTGCGCTCATAAAAAAGGGCAAAAGATTCCATCATACCAATGATAGTGACTGCTATCACACTTGCACGTCCATATTCTATAATCCATGTCTGCCAAAACACACATGTATATTCAAAAACGAAACGCACTATAGATAGATTCCAGTCTTTTGTAGATTGAATGTGCAATAAACCAAGTTCACAGACGGGTCACAGGCAGGCCAAATGTCAATTACGCACCAACCTCCCATGCCAGACATATATTAAAAATGATCACACGTTATTTGCAACCAAACTTTGTTCTGTGCTAAGACTTTTGAGTGTCGCTATAGGAAGAGTACATCATGCAACCATTCAGTATACGAGGGTGGTGGGGCGTAGGTATTACGTAGTTAAGTATCTTATTAGTCAAGTTCAAACATTTAAAAGCGGTATTTCCTATTAGCTAATAATGATTACACATCAGGAAATAGGGGTTTTAAATCATGAACCCAAGCTTAAGGAGAGTAAAGAGAGGGTGGCACGACACTTTGAGGATGCAGGGTGGACGCTTTATTACAACCAGATGATCCGAGGTAGAATAGCGGATCTGGTGGCCGAAAAGAACGGAAAACTGGCAATAATCGAGGTAAAGGGGAGTGGATTGAAACGGGACAATGCCATTCGGACAGTCCTGCATTTTAAAAATGCCGTAAATTACGCATACCTGGCAATCCCCGGTGCCCTAGGCCAGAGAATGGAAAATATGTGCAGAGAGTTGGGAGTGGGCCTGATTACCATAGACGACGACATTATAGAGGCAGTATCTCCCCAGGAAACAGAGGCGCTGGACTCAGTAAGGTGTAGGATCCTTCATGTGGAGAAAAAGCGGCCTGCAGTTCGGAGAAAGAGTCTCCTGCAGACGTTATTCCGATCAACGACGCTTGTGCACGTACTGGGCTTTCTGCTGCTGAATCAGACAGGCGAGTTTTATCTAAACGAGCTGGCACAGAGGACAGGGCTGGCACCATCGACTGTCCTGAGGGAACTGAACAGGGTGGAGCCATTAGGTATCATCTCCAAGACCAAAAAGGGCACGGCAGTGTTTTATAGGATAAACAGGAACTGCATAATCCATGAGGAACTAAGACGGATATTTCTAAAGTTTGAGATTGCAGACATGATCATCACAAAGGAACTTGCACAGTACGACATAAGGTACGCGCTGATTTACGGTTCGTTTGCCAAGGGGACAGAGACAGAGTCAAGTGACATAGACTTGTTGGTTATAGGCCAGGTATCTAGGGACAGGTTTTATGAGTCAGTTTCAGCCTTGGAAAACAAGATAGGGAGGGAGATCAACGCAATCGTGTGGGACGAGCAGCAGTTTAGTAGTCAGAAGGAGAGATCATCACTATTAGGCCATATAAAGCTCAATGAGATAATCATGATAAGTGGGGATGAAGATAGATTTAAGCAATATTGCACGATAAGAAGATAGTACACTATCAAAGTAGTCAAGAAGAGATTGACTCGAAGATCAACATAGTAGATGCCAACCTGAGATCGTGTAAGCATATCGTACTGATAAATGATCCGGACGTAGACGACACTGCATACAAGGAAGCTCATAACGCAATACTGCAAGCCAGATGGATGCAACATAATGAGTTATCATGTTTACAGAATTGCACCAATTCTTGATTCCCCATGTCAGTGGGGTGTAGAGCAATGCAGAGCAAATCAAGGCATGGATATATCTGATGATGCTATTTGGGTGTGTAAGAGGATGAGGCGCTGGGGGCGGGATTTGAACCCACATACGCTTGGGCGCGTACTCCCTCTTCAGAGGAGCGGCATGCCGAGTTAGCCGACCCCAGCAACCTTTTTTAACACACTTTGCTTAATACCCTATAGGTGCACTAAAGAGGAGCAAATTGGGCGCGTACTCCAACAGCACCTTTTTTATCATAACATCAGTTGACTACGACTCGTCTCATTTTTGTCATGAATCTCTTTAGACCCACTCAGTATAGGATTCGAGTCCCTTTTTGCCATCTTGTGTTGTTGCCGTCGTCAGTAGTTTGCAATATGTTTTATATGATTTTATTTGAATAATCTACAATGTAGTTAAATTTTAATGATTATATTTAATCAAATCAAATAGAAAGTGTAACATATGGGAATATTCTAGTATTTCTGATTATATATGAAAAACTATGTATTAAAACATTAATATAAATTATGAGAGGTAAATTATAAAGTTTTACAAAAACGATTCTTCAATTTTGGAGTAAAAAAATTAACCAGATATAACAACAAGTATGGCGTGGATGATTATCTCGGTACACTTGCCACCATGTCACTTGACAACATGTGCGTAAATGCAGCAACACACAAAAGAAAACATAATGAGGCTAACTATTTTAGAAAAAGTGAGCGCATAAACATACCATCTGAAAATACTGTGCTCAAGTCTAAAGAGCTCAGATCTAGAACAGGTGAAACAGTGGGGTGACGAGAATATCAAATGTTTAACAATGCCAAAAAACACAACATGCTCAAAAAAGGCAAACACCATTGCAATTGATGAGCAGATGGGAATATTATGGCAAGGCACTTAAATCTGAGATGCTAAAAACAAAACACAATAATGGTACTAGGATTTCATTCATTTATGACAGCGCAAATGATGAACCACGCAGGTAATTGTTTGCAAATCGTGTGACCAATAATGATAAAATGGTCGCAGTCATGCGTAAAATTATTGAAAAATTAATTCGAGAGCATACACGTCCGGAACTTGTCCTCTTTGATCGAGGTTTTTACAACGTTGCATGTATAGAAGAACTTTTGCGCCTGCCTTTCATAATACTAGCAATTAAAAATAAGCGTATATAAAAGTATATTTTAAAAGTTCACAACAAAAAAAGAAAACCTGCATCAATTATTGAGATGTGTGACAAAAACAAAAAACAGCAAGTTTACATTACTTGTCATCAAAAAAAAACAACGTCAAAAAAACTGATGAAATAATCGATCAGTATGTAACATTGGCCACAAATATGAAAATCACTAACAAAAGCAAACTCATCAAAACCATCCCAGAGACTTGTTGCAAGCGCTGGATAATAGAGACAGGATTATAGTGATAAAAAATACTACTCCAAAGACAACTAGCAACGCCTTGTAGGTTCGATTATTGTTGATATTTTTTGGAGTGTTGCTATGTGGTTTGTGGGCAATGGTAAGATACGAAAATTACGACGTACTTGCAAATGAAAAATTATTCACAATGGATACTTTATGGATTCAATTGCCGGATTGATCAGAGGACTGCTTTGATAGGAACTAAAACAGAATAGTTACTTGCCAATAAATCTACCGCACTGTATAATTAGAAATAAGATCATTAGAATTGGGCACATTGTGAACTACTGATTTTAATTAGAAAAACGTTGTGACATCGGGATTAAAAACAAATTCATTTTACAAGTTATTTAATCAAATGTAATTACGTTGAATTTGTATCCAAAATTATATGCTAAATGGCATTGCTAAATGACATTGCTAAATGATATGCTAAATGATTCAAGAAGCATTTTTGTCTTGTAACATCTTTTTGAGCATAATACGGTTCATACCCTCAATTACAGCCTTTACGCTAGTAGTGACTATATCCTTGCCAATTGACTTTGCAGAAGCAGAGTTGCCATTGTCATCCTCAACAGATATCGTAACCTCACATAGTGCAGCAGAACCACCCGATATAGAGGCAAGTCCATAATCTTTAATGTGCATATGTGTAGTCTTGTCAATAATACGCTCAATTGCATTGAATGCCGCATCAACAGGTCCCTGTCCATAGTCCGTACCAGAGAATTCAGAACCATCAATGTCAAGTTTTACAAACGCATAAGGCATAGTACCAATTCCAGTAGACACTGAAAATCCAGTCAGATTGACAAGTCTTTTTATTCCACTATCCCCTAAAATATCACTTGCAAAGGACAAAAGCTCAACATCAGTAATGATCTTGCCCTCATCACCAAGTGACTTTACACGCTCTAATATCGCCTGTGCTTGCTTCTCATCAGGTGTAATACCATATTCTTTGAGCATTGCATTCATACCATGTAGTCCCGCATGCTTTCCTACATGAAGCCAACGTTTCCGGCCCACAATCTCAGGGCTTATTGGCTCATATGTTAATGGGTTATTTAGTATGCCATGTGTGTGTATGCCAGACTCATGGCCAAATGCATTCTCACCCACAATTGCCTTGTTTGGTTGCACCTGGATGCCAACCACACTTGCCAAGTACCGTGATGTGTCATAGAGTTTTTCGGAGATTATGTTAGTCTCATATGTGATCTCCTCATCACCACTCAGAGTTGTATGTGCAAGACACTGCAATGCCATTGAGAGTTCCTCAAGTGATGCATTGCCTGCACGCTCACCTATTCCATTGATCGTAACGTGTGCACACACTGCACCAGCGTTTATTCCAGACAAAGCATTAGCAACTGCAAGCCCAAAGTCATTGTGACAATGCACACTAACAGGCAAGTTTGACGCTTTTATAGCATCTTTTGTGATTGTTGCCATATATTGTGGAGTGGAATATCCAACAGTATCAGGAATGTCAATTCTATCAGCACCAGCAGCTGCGACTGCTGTAAATACCTCGCCGAGAAATTTACGATCAGTGCGAGTAGCATCTTCAGCAGAAAATTCCACCTGCATGCCTCTGGACTTTGCATATTCCACAGCATCAACAGCCCTTTCCAAGGCATCGACTCTGCTCATCTTTAACTTGTACTGTAGATGAATATCTGATGTTGCAATAAATGTATGCACATATGATAGTCCCGCATCAGCAGCAGAGTCAATATCCTTGCGGTTTGCGCGTGCAAGGCCTGCAATCTCACAGGAGAGTCCATCAGAGGCAATCATAGATACTGCCTTGTGCTCTCCTTTTGAGATGACAGGAAAACCTGCTTCAATGGCATCAACACCAAGATCATCTAGTCTACGTGCAATTGCAAGTTTTTGATCAGGGGATAATGATATTCCAGGTGTCTGTTCGCCATCGCGTAGTGTAGTATCAAAAATTCGTATGTGTTTTTTTGTTGTGTTTGTGGTTGTGTCTGTTGTTGTTGTTGTTGTTGTTTTATCAGTTTGCACATCAGGTGACATTACACACCACTCCTAGCCAACGCTGCAACTCCAGTCCTTGCAACATCTATAATACCAAATGGTGTTGCCAACTCTTCAAACGCGCGTATCTGATCAGGAGTTGCAGTCAATTCTACCATAATAGAGTCACGCTTTACATCATGTACCTTGCCGCCATACGCGCTTGCCATCTTGTTTATCTCCATACTATCACTTGCTTGATTAATTTTAATACGAAATATGCACAATTCACGATACACAGTCATATTCTCATCTAGTCGCTCCACATGGACTACATCGATCATCTTGTCAAGTTGTTTTACAATTTGCTCAATCTGTCGTATATCTCCATATGTGGTAATAGTCATTTTAGAGTACTCTGGATTTGTCATAGGACCAACTGAGATACTATCGATGTTAAAATTGCGTGCCCGAAACATATGAGTCACCTTGAATAATATGCCAGGCTTATTCTCGACTCTTAATGATAAAATTGCCCACATTTTAGCATCATTGACCATACATCACTTACACACACATCATAATTATACCATTACGATGGCAATATCATATCTTTGAGAGGTGTACCAGGGGCAACAAATGGAAGGACATCCTCTTCGGGATCAATTGGTATGTCAATTACAGTAGCAACATTGCTATGTAGCGCCGTCTTTATTGCAGAGTCAAGTTCTGACATTGACTGCGCCCGCAATCCTTGCGCACCATACGATTCAGCAAGTTTAACATAATCAGGACATTTACCTTGGTCAACTCCAATCATGCGGCGGTCATAAAATGTTCGCTGCCACTGTGCAACCATACCAAGTGAATAGTTGTTTATCAAAAATACAATAACTGGAATATCCTCCAAAACCGCAGTTGCAAGAGAGTTCTCAGTCATATTAAAACTACCATCACCTGCAATGTCAACTACATGAACATTAGGACGTGCCACCTTTGCACCAATTGCAGCAGGAAATCCCCATCCCATGGTACCAAGTCCAGTAGAGCTGAAAAATGTGCCAGGATTTATCACATCAAAGAATAAAGACGCCCACATTTGGTGTTGTCCTACCTCAGTAGTTACTATAGAGTCAGCAGGTAATAACTCACGTAGTTTACGCAGTATCTTGGCCGCCCCCATCTCACCAGGGTGTATCTTGAGGTTCTCTTTCCAGTATGATTTTGTATCTTTGACATTTTTGAGCCATGTCGTATTTGTAGTAATTTGAGGTTTGTTCTGTAATAGCTTTAGCATTATACGTAGCGACGCTTTTACATCACCGACCACAGCAACACTTGTTGTCTGATTCTTTCCAATCTCAGCAGGGTCAACATCCATGTGAATGATCTTGCGATGGTGCTCAAAGTCATCAAATGTTCCAATAGAACGATCAGAGAATCTCGTACCGATTGCCAAAACACAGTCTGCTTGATCAATTATCTTGTTTGCTTCTGCATGACCATGCATACCAATTGGACCTAGTGATAATGGGTGATTTTCAGGAAATGCACCCTTACCTTTGAATGTGGTCACTACAGGTATCATCAATAACTCTGCTACTGCTTGCAGTTCTGCAAAAGCAGACGATATTATAGTGCCACCACCTGCCAATATGACAGGTCGCTCAGAATTTAACAGCATGGTAATTGATCGCTCGACATTTTTAACATCAGGATCGGTCCATGGATGATACCCACGTATGTTAAACTCATCAATAAATTTCATGTCTGCTTTGTTTGACTGCACATCCTTTGGAATATCGATTAGAACAGGTCCTGGCCTGCCAGTCTCTGCAATAAAGAATCCTTTTTTGACACATTCAGGTATCTGTTTTGCATCTCTAGGCTGAAACGCGTATTTAACGACTGGGTTTGTCATACCAATTATATCACTCTCCTGAAACGCGTCTTTGCCTATCATATCCACCATTACTTGACCCGTCACTGCCACCATTGGTGCAGAATCGGCCTGTGCAGTAGCAATTCCAGTCAGTATATTAGTAGCACCAGGACCAGATGTTGCAAAACAGACACCAGGCTTGCGACTTACTCTGCCAAAACCATCTGCCATATGAGCAGCAGATTGCTCGTGTCGTACTAGTATGTGACGTATATCGCATCGTGCAAATTCATCATACATTGGTAAATTAGCGCCACCAGGAAGTCCAAAGACTTGTTTTACACCCTCATTTTCCATTGCGACCATTAATGCTTTTGCACCACTCATATGCAGAGATTGCTCTAAAAGATCACTAGTCAATGCAACACCGTCTCAAATATTGTGGGGTTTTGGCAATGTAAATGACACTCAAGTATGGCATGTTTGCATGATAGATGTACAACTGAGTTGTCTTGTAATTTGTCTGACAAGTTTATATTCATAATTGAATCACAAAAATAACGCACATTGCACATAATAAAGGTTTTATTTTAATTAATGTGAGCCTCATGTCGGTGCCAGACGTTACGGCAAATTTATGCCTAAATTTGAAAAAGGGTTAAATGAATAGATGTTGTTGTTGTTGTTGTTATGAAACATAAAACAACAGTATCATTGCAATTACATTGTATAAGCAATGCTGATAATTCTAAAAATCATAGAATCAAGTCATCGTGTAAACCAAGCTCTTTGAACGCAATAATGAAATTTCATACCTGTATTTGGTCACATTTATGTTTACATATCAGGTATCGTGCATATGATACATTTAGCTGGGAGTTATTTTAAATGATTATACCAATCATAGAGCTGGGTTTACACAAGTCATCTTTTACAGACAGTAATTTTTGCGCGTATACATTGTACATCTAAAAAGTACTGCACATACACTAACATCAAATCCCACTAATAGCAAAAAAATTGGTATAACAACATTTTGAGTCTCAAGTATTATTCAGAGTGAAAACAGTATCAAAAAAAAATTTTTTATCATTCATACTATATTATGAATTCAAATAAAATGTATATATAAATTTCTATTAACTAAATTCACAAAAAACGCATATCCATAAAACTTAAACAATAATCAAAGAAAAAATTCTCTATGGGGCAAAGTGCCGAAATAATTAATGTCATAGAAGAATTTTTCAAAGCAGGTGTCACAAAAGACATGTCACGGCTCAGAGACATACAGCTTGATGATTCAAGATTCTCTAGTTTTAGTGACTTGCCACCGTATGATCTTAAAGAGTATAAAGAGACAATAGAGTTAGAAGAGTTACGATTTGTAAGCATATCAGACTATTCATACGAGGTAAAAAATCCAAAGATAAGTGTCTATGATGATAAGATGGCAGTAGTAGCAGCAGAATTAGCTCAAACAGGCATGCTTGTAAATAACAAAGCATTTACAGGAGAATATATGACGATACAAGGACGTGTGACGTTTGTTTTGATAAAAAGTGATTTGTGGAAGATCGTACATATACATTTATCTAGAATAGATTAAAAATATACATATTTGTGCAAAGATAATTTATGAAAAATATAATTACATATGGTTAAAACACAAAAGATCAATGGTTTGGTTTTGCAGCTGCCAAATCAAGATACATCTTGTATGCACTCTCAACTGTATTATTACCATGTACAATTGAACGAACAGCACGAATCATTGCAACTGGATTATTTGATTGCCAAATATTACGCCCCATATCAACCCCTACAGCACCACCCTGAATAGAGTTGTATGTTAATTCCAATGCATCACGCTCCGGAATCTTCTTGCCCCCTGCCACAATAATTGGAACTGGACAAGACTTTGTGACTCGCTCAAAATCATCACAATAATACGTCTTGACAATATGAGCACCTTGTTCGGCTGCAATTCTACATGCAAGTGATAGGTAGCGAGCATCTTTGCCAAGATCTTTTCCAACTGCAGTGACAGCAAGTACAGGAATACCATATTCTTGTGCTTGATTTACCAGATTTCCAAGATTTACTATAGTCTGATATTCATACTTTGATCCTACAAATATTGATAATGCCAATGCAGACGCATTGAGTCTAATAGCATCTTTGATGGATACTGTAATGTCTTCTTGAGATAAATCATCACCTATGATGCTTGACCCACCAGACACGCGCAAAACCATAGGGGTTCTAGTAGTTGCAGGAACAGAGGTGCGTTGAATACCGCGTGTTAACATCAACGAGTCACAGTACCGTAACAGAGGCGCAATAACCTTGGCAGGCTCTTCTAATCTTTCAGTTGGTCCTAAAAAGTAGCCATGATCCACTGCAAGCATTAATGCACGGTTATTAAATGGTCGAATAATTGATGCAAGGCGGTTCTCCAAACCCCAATCAGAGTTACCAAGTCGCACAGTGTGAGATGGGGTATATTTTACCTGAGTAGTATCAGTTGGATGTTTTTCTGATATATTGTTTGAGGTAGAAAATGTTTTTTGTTTTGGGTTTTGGTTCTTTGGGTTTTGGTTCTTTGGGTTTTGGTTCTTAGTATCAACAGACTTTGTAGGGTTTTGTTGGGGTTTTGTTTTCAAAAAGCATCACAACACAAACAATTCAACACTAGTCATCAAAAGCGCACTATTAGATATGCATCGATATTGTAGAGATTGATGCCACTTTGGACTATCAATAGATATATGGATATACACGCCATAATTATTCTCACAGTTCAATATTTAAAGCAAAATTACATAACATATAATCCTAGATAATAACATAAAAATGATCAATTATTTAAAACTATTCAACACAATTAATCGAGAATTATATAGAAAAGTAGACAAGCACAATCTATAATGCCTCGCGTCTTTTACTTCAAGCACTGTGGTACTTTTTCAGATCATACATCCTGGTTAAAGTCAAAGACGCGCTGTGGGTTCTCTTGCAAACACGGTTGATCAGTGTTTATATGAACTTTTTATCTGGATTTGGTATTTGAGGCTGAAAAATGTAAATTTTTAGTACTTTATTGCGTGACTGTGACGATAGTTTGGAATATGGATAGTTGGAGTCAGTATCAAAAAGACAAACAGGGGTGGTTCATCTTGAAGAAATTGAAGTGTACACCAAAAATGATAGTTTGATTTGGCATCAAAACACAAACAGATGTAGAGTGTTTGTGTATATGATGTGTAATGTGCAGAATCTGACAATTCAGGTGGAGGCATGTATGGATGCGTTTTGGATGAGTGTTATCCACATATCACAACTATCTGCAAGATCAGAGCCTTTTACTGGTATAATGTCAATTTTAATTGCCTTGGCAGGTGTCATGTTGTTTTTGAGGCTTGTGTGTTTTCTAAAAAAGTTATGGTGTATTATGATCAGACGTAAGAGTCCGGGGGTCCTCTGATTTTAGTCCACGTACACACTTGAGCCTATCCTCAAATTCTCCGTTGAGTCGTTCGTAGACGTTATTTTGATTAAAAAGGTTCTGTATGTGTTGTATCTTGCGTATGTGTACAAACACCGATCTCGCTCGTCTAAAGAATACTTTTCTGGCAGGCTTTATGAAATCTTGCAGTCCATCACTTACAAGTATGTGTGGTAGCCTACGCGTACAGGTAGCAGCCATTTGAAACAGGTTAGTGGGATCAGATCCCTTTTTGTTCTTGAGAATCGGGGGATAAAATAATAAATCGACTTGTGCCATACATCACACCAAACAGATATCGGGTCTGTTTGCATATTTTAAATTCTAATTCGTCGACATGCCACTGAAACCATGCATCAAGACACAATAACCTTGAGAACCGTAGCATGATTCGCGAATACTCATCAGTCCATCTATGTATTGTAGATGGGTTTACAATGATATCATCCATTGCAAGATACACACATACTTTTTCTGGAGACATTTTAGTTACCATTATGGTGGACAGCGCCCCTGCTATTACGAATGCATCAAAATGCCACACCTCCTTGAACCTTTCCATGCTAGAGAATGTAGGGCCACATTTTTTGCACATGTATCTACAATCAGTGTAAATCTAGAATATAGAGAGAATGTTGTGACTTTTGATATAGTGTCACAGAAGCGTCTTTTGTCATTTAAGGAATCAGGATCCATCTTGAAAATCATAGTGTGTTGTGAGATGGTAGACTCGTTGTAAACGTGTGGTAGTTTTTCACGAGATGTCGGGCCGCTAGGCCCGACTGTATGTGGGGAGGAGTCATTAGGTCTTTGTGTGAATTGAGAGAAGTATCATCAAATAACTCTTGTGGTCAGAAATGTAATTTATGAAGAAAAATGCGGTGCCCGAGTGTATTGACGATTTACTCTTCTGATGGGTACCGTAATTATATTAAGAGACAAATCTAATAAAAACATTGTCGGGATCGCCTAGGTAACCGTTCAACCCCCAAACCCAGAGAGCAACAGATACGGCTTTGACTTGATTATCTGCCCACGCACTACGTGTACTGGTACTCTGGATCAGATCGCAAGGTCAATGCGTGATGGTATAAGGAGATATCGCCACTCATTATTAGCTTGAAAAATAATGAGTGTGAATATCAATTATAATTCATCACGTGGATTGAATTTAACCAATACTGATACGGGAGTGTCTTGAGATGACTGTTGCAGTATCTGAGACGGTAGTGTTGTGCAGGGAACTGCACAAAATGGCTACGCAGATAGATAGGTGGTAGAGTGTTGAACGGTTACGGTGAATTTATGCCTAAATTTGGAAAGAGGTTGAACGGTTACAATTCAAATACATATTATATTATTAAAAAAAATAACATCATACATACATCTACACATTATCAATTGTCAGTTATTATAATCTTCATTGCATCATCAGCAGATCTAGCATGCTCAAATGCTCTTTGAGAATCATTCAACTCGTACGAGTGCGTTATCAATTCATCAACTTTGATCTGTTTTGATGCTATCAAGTCCAATGCATATGCAGTATCCTTATCAGATGCAGCATAACTTGTCAACATTGTAATTTCACGAGAATAAATATCAGCCATATTAGCATCAAGTATTGCACCCTTTGATGGTACACCAAACATCATTACAGTGCCACCTCGTCGAGTTGCCAATATTGCATCTTTTAGTGCTACAAGACTACTTGTAGCAACAATTGAGATATCGACTCCAAGCCCACCAGTGTTCTGATGTATAATATCTTGTAAATTTGGATCATTTGATTTGATTGTGATAGTGGCGCCAATTTTAGCTGCAAAATTTAATCTATAGTCATTTAAATCAGTACATATTATATTTGATGAGGCGCGCATCTTTGATAACATTACATGCAATATTCCAGTAGGGCCTACTCCAAATATGGCAACAGAGTCACCAGCCCTATGATCAATTTTATTCCAAGCACGCACACAACATGCAAGTGGTTCGATCATAGCTGCCTGCTCAAACGTTACACTATCAGGTAACTTTAACACACCTCCATGAGACACATTCCATGCAGGCACCACAAACTGCTCTGAAAGACCACATGGTGATAGATTTGTTTCATAGTATTTTGGACACATCGTCTCACACCCATGCTCACACAAATGACACGAATAACACGGTACATGATGATGTGCAAACACCCTGTCACCAGGTGAAAAAGATACATTATTATCTTCAACAGTATCAGATGACGCGCAAGTCATGTCACCTACTGCCAGCACCACACCGGCAGGCTCATGTCCAAGTTTCATAGATGGTTGCCCATATTGCCCAAACACTTTTTCAAGATCAGAGCCACATATGCCACAAGCCTTCATATCAACTAGTATCTCACCAGGTCCAGGTGACATACTAGATGAGATATCGTCACGAACCTCAATCTTTGAGGGACCTGCAACATGTGCCGTCTTCATTACACAGGGTGTTAATAATACCCATAAATAATATACTCAAACACCGAGTATCTTTTTGAGCATGGCTCTATAGTCGATCTCTGTCTTTTCACTACCAACAGCAGGGAGTGCAAATACCAAGGTAGATTTTTCTGCTCGCAGTTGTGTGAGTTCATCACCTATCTCTTTTGTTATATCATCACTTATCAAGACAAGTCCAACATCAGAGTCATCAGTAAGTTTTCGTATCTCATCGAGTGCCTCACGTGGCTCTTCGGATACTATTCCTTGTACTCCTGCAAGTTGGAAGCTTGTGACAAATGATTTACTACCGACTGTGATTACTTTCATAATAAAAATACAAACACATATCAATTTAACTTTATTGAAAAATCAAAAGGTTATTTACTAGACACAAATACGACAAAACATGACAGAATATGACAAGTCAAAAGATGTGTATCTCTTTTTGCATGGAAGAATGGACTTGAAAGAAAAATCCATAGAATCACTTGTATCAGTAGGATTTTCAAAAGATAAAATCACAATGGCAAGACCCGATGCAGTGGGTAAGATAGGCGATTATATGGCAATGTTGTGGATGCCACCAAACCCGGATCATATTAAAATTCAACAGATAACAGAGATTGAAGCAGTAGAACCAAAAGGTATGATAGGATTGTGGAAAGGGGTCTCAAACGATCTTATAGATACAGTCTCATTGTAATAGAAAGTAATACAATTGCATATTTAAAATATCAGAGGGTAAATTAATCCAAATTGTAAGTGTTGCTTGGATAGTTTCATGTAAACATGTGTACATATATGTAAAGAGTTTATTGATCTTTAATCAAAAAAATAGTAATAATAATTTACTTTACAACACCTAGCTAAAACCAGCGCCAAATTTTGATCCTCTATCAAGTATGTTATCATGATCTTTGTTATGGTTTTTATGATCACTGTTTTTCATCTTTCTGTAAAGCAATGCTTCATACACAATATTTTGAGTCTTTGTTAAATAATCAGCATCTGATTTAGATATCCCACATGCTACAAGGTTTACTTGTTTTGCATATGATTTGATCTTTTCAGGATCTTGTTCATCAGTAGATATATCATCATGTAACATTAAATTTGCAATTCGTTCAACTTCACGATTAAGCGACATGTCACTTGACGGATAATGAGCATCATTGTGTGAGTGTGATTCGGATTCCATTATATCAAATAAAGAACATAGTCCCTATTAACGTATTTTCAAATCAAAATATCAAGGAAAATTACACATACAATTTCAAAGCCAGACAATCACACATCAGATACAAGCCCATACATAAAACCATAAAACTCTTCATCAGCAAACTCAATTATATCGATCAAATTGTAATCGTGTGCAAATTGAGCCGATTTTAAATGATAACAGGTAGGGTTTTTTCCACTAGTCATCTCAAAATAAAATGCACGACACGAACAAAAATTCAAACTTGTATCAATCCAGTGCTCACCACCGTGTCCCACAACAGTCATGACAACTCTCCCACTTGGTAAAAATTTATGCAGTTTAACTTTTTTCTCAAGTGCAGTTGACTTTGCTTTGTATGGTATGGTGTCACCGTTATTCATAAAATATAATTATGTGTAACATGTATAAAATTATTTCATAGGTATAATCTAAAATTGTATAAACCAAGCTCATTGAACACAATAATAAAATTACATATTTATATTTATACATATTTCTATCTGTATATTGAATATTGTATATGCAATGTATTTGACTAGAAGTAATTTTTAAATGATTATATTAATCATGAAGTGTGGCACACACGAAAAACCATTATGAAAGAATTTGAATGTTTGAGAGTGAATTTATTGAATAATCATATTAAGATCAAAAATTGTATCAAAAATGACATTAAAAAATGCATCATATATTACTTATAAAATGATCATTAAGTGTTGTCATGTACGATATTATCATCATCATCATCATCATCACCATCACCATCACCATCATTGTTATGCACATATGATTGCAAAGGCTTTCTTGTAGTCTTATTTGTACAAAGCCACTCCAATGTCTTTACAAAAGAGTCGGCAAGCTCAACTGTAGTCAATACAGGTACACCCAACTCTAAGGCTTTGCGACGTATCTGATACTCATCATCAAGCATACCTACATATTTTTCCAGAGTCGATGTGCTAGGTATATTCAAGATAAAGTCAATCTTTCGCTCGTATAGTAGATCTGCAATATTTGGCTTGCGGTCAGGCTCTGATATCTTGTGAACTGTTTGAACAGAGCCAATGTGCTCTGATATGAACTCTGCAGTATGTTCTGTTGCCATAATCTGAAACCCCAAATCTTTTAGTTTTGCAACAGCAGGAATTAACATCTCCTTGTTGCGTGCACCACCTACAGTGACAAGCGCAGCACCAGACTCTGGCATCATATATCCTACTGATGCCAACCCCTTTGAGAGTGCATCATAAAAGCTGTTTCCAAAACAGGCAGCCTCGCCAGTGGATTGCATCTCTACACCTAGTGCAATATCTGCCCCATCAAGCTGCATAAATGAAAATTGAGGTACCTTTATTCCATATGTATCAGTGCTACGCCATCTAGTCTCAGGTATACGCAAAAGTGGCTTGCCGAGTATCGCTCGTGCTGCAAGTGATATTAAATTTGTTCTTACAAACTTTGATACAAATGGCATTGAGCGAGACGCACGTATATTCAGCTCGATCACATACACCTGCCCATCATTGACTAAAAACTGCAAGTTAAATGGACCACGTATATCAAATGTAAGTGCTATCTTTTTTGTATATTCAGTTATAGTATCAATCGTATTGTTGTTTAGTCTCCAAGGAGGTATACACATCATCGCATCACCAGAATGCACACCTGCGCTATCAATATGCTCAACTATAGCCCCAATCACAACACTAGTGCCATCTGCAACACCATCAACGTCCACCTCTAGTGAATCAAGCATAAATTTTGATATCACAACAGGATGGTCAGGTGAGACATCCGCTGCTTCCTTTACATATGTGCTCAACTCATTTTTTGACCAGACCACCTTCATTGCAGCACCTGATAACACGTAAGAGGGCCTCACAATAACTGGATAACCTACTGTATCTGCAAATTCACGTGCATCTTCAATGCTTGTGAACTCTTGCCATTGAGGCTGTCTAATCCGTAACTTGTCAAGCTCAGCACTGAACTTTGAGCGATTCTCTGCTCTATCTACATTTTCAGCACTAGTTCCTAAAATAGATACACCACGACTAGCAGCATCAAGTGTCAAATTGTTTGCAGTCTGTCCCCCAACACACGTGATCACACCTTTTGGACTCTCAAAATCAGATATGTCAAGTAAACGTTCCAGAGTAAGCTCCTCAAAGTACAGTCTAGTGCATATATCATAATCAGTTGAGACTGTCTCAGGATTACAATTAACTACAACTACATTTTTTTCACCATGCTCTTGCAGGCCCCAGACCATGTTTACTGTCCCCCAATCAAACTCTACACTGCTCCCGATACGATACGGTCCTGCACCCACCACAACAATGCCCTTGTCAACATCAGACAAATGTACATCATTAGTGTCACCGCCATATGTCATGTACAAGTAATTGGTGACAGCAGGCCATTCTGCTGCCAACGTATCTATCTGCTTTACAACAGGTACAATACCCATCGATTTTCGAAGCAAACGTATTTGATCAGATGTGGTATTTTGTGCTCGTGCAATCTGAACATCAGAAAATCCCATCTTTTTTGCATCTCGCATCATGTTGCCAGATATGTTATTAGATGAGTGACTAGAGGAAGAGTTGTCATGCGATGTAGATTCAGCACGAGTACTCTGAGATGAAAGTTTGTCAGCAGTGTTTACAATGTTACGTATTTTTTCAATAAACCACGGATCAATTGCAGATAACTTGTATATTCTATCAGTAGACAGTCCCATTTTAATTGCAATTGCAACATTGTACAGTATACGATCATTGTGATGAGACAAACGCTCCTCTATATCCTCTACATCAATTGTATCGGTATGTGACATGTCACCAGTGTCATTACGATTCAACACAAGACCATCATCTCCAATACCCAACATGCGAATTGCCTTTTGCAATGACTCCTCAAACGTGCGTCCTACTGCCATTACCTCACCTACGGACTTCATTGTTGGGCCTAACCTGCGGTTTGCCATCTCAAATTTACCAAAGTCCCATCTAGGGTGCTTGCATACGACATAGTCAAGGGACGGCTCAAAGCAAGCAGTAGTACTTTTTGTAATTCTATTTAATAGTTCAGATAAATTATACCCAAGCCCTATCTTGGCAGACATGTATGCAAGTGGATAGCCAGTTGCTTTGCTTGCAAGCGCAGAGGAGCGAGAAAGTCTAGGATTTATCTCAATTGCAGCAAAACGGTCAGAGTCAGGTGCCAGAGTATACTGTATGTTGCACTCACCAACTATACCCACATGTCCTGTTGCGCGCAGGGCAGCTGAGCGTAACATGTGGTACTCTGCATTATCTATGGTTTGAGACGGTGCCACGACGATATTGTCACCAGTGTGCACCTTCATTGAGAGTACATTTTCCATATTGCATACGATCACACTATTCCCAGCATAATCTTGCATCACTTCATATTCAATCTGCTTCCAATCTCCAACATACTCTTCGATCAAAACTTGTCCCACTAGACTTGCCTTGAGTCCACGCTCTACTATCTCGTGTAGTTCTATCTCATTGTACGCAACACCTCCGCCGCGTCCACCAAGTGTATACGCAACACGAATTATCACAGGATATCCTAGTTTTTCTGCTATTGATTTGGCATCAGTAAAGTTTGTCACTGTTTTGCTATCCAATACAGGAACACCTGCTTCTTTCATTGAATCCTTGAAGAGTTGTCTATCCTCTGTTCGTTTGATACCAGATATGGGTGTACCTAATACATGGATACCATATTTGTCAAGTATTCCTAATTCATCTAACTTTACACCACAGTTTAGTGCAGTTTGACCACCGTATGCAAGCATTATGCCATCAGGTCTTTCAGATTCGATTATCGATGTCACATAGTCTGGTGTGACGGGCAACAGATACACACGGTTTGCAAAACGTGTATCAGTTTGAATTGTTGCAATATTCGGATTTATTAGTACACTTGCAAGTCCATCTTCATGTATTGCTTTGAGGCATTGGCTACCAGAGTAGTCGAATTGGCGGTCGTTTTAGCGACTTTCGCCGGCTTCTCCGATTTTAATTGCCCCGCTTCCAAGTACAAGTATCTTTTTGAGTGACTCTTTTCTTGGCATTTGTTTTAATCACCTCCCCTTCCTTTTTCTTTTTCATCTTTGGCACACTTTGTGCCATCATGTGGCTCGCACACAACAGAAGTAGGATTTGACCCCATATTATTTGGATCATTGTTATGGTTATGTTCATTGTGGTGTTCATTGTGGTGATCATTACAATGATCATTATCAACATTAGCACACTCAATCAAACGCTTCAAGTCCTCAAATACAAATTTACAATCGTACGGTCCAGGGGCAGCCTCTGGATGAAATTGAACTGCAATACATCTACTTGACTTGTGACGTATTCCTTCTACTGTCTGATCGTCTGCATTTGAGAACCACAACTCAAACTCAGAGTCAGGTAACGAGTCAGGGTGTATTCCATAACCATGATTCTGACTCGTAACATATGTCTGACCAGTCTCAAGGTTAATGCACGGTTTGTTCTGTCCTCTGTGTCCATATTTTAGTTTGTATGTAGTAGCATTTCCAGCCAATCCAAGTATTTGGGCGCCAAGACATATTCCAAGTGTTGGAACATCATCTTTGATCAGTTGTTTAGCAGTCTGTATGGTTTGAGGACAGTTTTCAGGATCGCCAGGTCCACTGCTCAACACCACACCAACAGGATTGTACGACATAATTTTCTCATACGGGGTATCCCACGGAACCAGTATTGCACCATATCCAAGTGAACGTATATTGCGCAGTATAGCATGCTTTGCACCAGTGTCAATTATTACTACAAGTGGTGGTAATTTATGAGACATATCATCATCAAAAGAAGGCACAGTGCACCCATATGCACGAGGTTTTGATATTGAAACAGAACTCATAAAATGCTCAGAAGTGTACAGAGGTGCGTTTGTAAGTTTGTGTTTTATCATATCAGTGCTCAAGGGATCGGATTCTTTTGGATCATCATAATGGTCATCTACTGCAAGTGCTGCCATCATAACACCACCAGTTCTGAGTTTCTTTGTAAGTGCACGCGTATCAATTCCAGATATGCCTGGTACGCCTTCTTTATACAGCCACTCATCAAGTGTCATATGAGCATTCCAGTGACTGGCGACAAGTGACAGTTCATGAACTATGAGTCCACGCGCCTGAATTTTATCAGACTCAAAATATCGCGGTATGCCATCTGTATCAGATATTGCAGGATCTGGAACACCGTAATTTCCAACAAGAGGATATGTCAGAGTCAACAACTGTCCATTGTAGGATGGATCGGTGAGTGCTTCGGTGTATCCGACCATACCAGTATTGAATACAACCTCACCAAATACAGTGGTGCTACTACCAAATCCTTCACCTTCAAAGACAGTACCATCATCTAGGACTAGTTTTCCACGTTTTTGTGCATAGCACGAGTTTTTGATAGTAATTTTAACCCTCGTAGAGTCGGATATGGTTTGAATTTAAATTTTATGATGCATGTGAGGTTGGTGCGTAATTGACATTAGACCTGCCTGTGGTAACCGTTCAACCCCTTTCCAAATTTAGGCACAAATTCACCGCCTAATGTCTGGCTCAGGTACGGGGGTTGAACGGTTACCTCCAAAGGCATTTATCACATGATGTCGTATACTAGTTGATGCGAAACGAGTCGCATCGCTAAGGGCGCAATGGTGGCGGGTATGCGATCTTGCGTCCATTTACAATTTGGGAAATACTGTCATTTCATATCCGGCAATCACTCCATCGTGACGTTTCTGCGCCTTCTGAAGTATGATATTGTAATAGTCCTCAAAACAGGGGGTTTTGTTCATGTACCACGTCGTGCCGTAGGCTATTGCATCTGCAACCTGCAGCCGTCGCTTTCGGTTGACGACAAAAAGAGTGACGGTTCCACCAGATTCCGGATGAAAGTCCAATAACTCCCGACCTTTCTAAGATTGTTTATAACAGTTAGAATTCTATCATCTTTGGCATTCAGGGTATTTGGTTTGTTTGAGGTTCTGTCAATCCTGATCAGCCCCTTGCTGTTGTTTTTCTGTAGGTACTTGTCCATCTGCGTATTGTAATCAACTGAGCGTTATTATTGCCACTTGTTTATATATGACTATATAATGTCGAGATCATTATGATCAGAAAAATGCACATGATCTTTTATCTTATATGTGCGCTTCAAAAAGAAAAATAGTTACGATTGATCTGTGTACAGTCTTACCCTTCTTGCCCTTACCTGCGTCTACCCATTCCTCATATCAGTAGTTTTCTGCATTCTTTTTGCGGTATTTGACAATCTTTGACTGAGTATCGCTGCCATGGACGGAGGAGTGTTTGAGTTGCTTGTGCGCTTGTCTTGCTTTTTTTCATCATCGCGTTCTTTTTCGGCCTTTTCTACTCTCTTCTCATCGTGAGTGGACGCTTCTAGTTCAGTTTCGTCAAACTCTATGTTGTTTTCAGACAGTAGACTTGCCAAAGTATTTGTCTGCCTGTTCTGCCCATCTAACCGTTCGTGTATCTAATCTCTCTGCCGGATGGCCGATTCTACCCTCACTTTTTTACTCAATACATCCATCTTTATACTGCCCATTGTGCCTCTCAGGCACTCTACCACACATCCACAAGACTATCTATCCGCGTGGACATTTCGTGCAGTTCCCTGCGCAGCACTACCGACTTAGATACTGCAACAGTCATCTCAAGATACCCTTGTACCCGTATTGGTTAAATTCAATCCACATGATGAATTGTTATTGATATTTGTACTCGTTATTTTTCAAGCTAATAATGAGTGACGATATCTGCTTGTCACCTCACGCATTGACTTGCGATCTGATCTAGAGTGACAGTACACGTAATGCGTGAGCAGATAATAAAGTCAAAGCCACATCGGTTGTTACTCTGGGATTGAGGGGATTGAACGGTTACATACCCGTCATTCACAACGTATAACATCTACTATACTCACCGTCACACATGACAGATCCGCGCCTGGCAAAATTCATCCAATTCTTAGAGGACGAGAACTTGGTAAAATTTGACATAGATGGAGAAGGAGAGCGCCAGTTTGAGAACCGGTTCCTGATTCAAAAGTACGTGTTTCTGGCCAAGAAATTCGGGCTTGATCTGCCGTATGACTATGACATTTACACGTGTGGGCCCTACTCTAGTGCCCTTACCAATACATACTACAGCATGGCAAGAAATGGGAACGTGTACCTGCTGGCCGACAACTCGTCCCTGGGAGCGTCGTTTGATGTGGAGGGGTTTCTCAAGGCAGTACGCGACAAGGACAAGCGCTGGCTAAGGGCTGCCACCACCCTGATCGACTGCAGGAATCTTTACCAAAATCGCGAGGATCTGGTCGAGATTGCCAAGCACATAGAAGACGACGAGGAGGACATGTACGTCTCAAAAACACTGTCAGATCTGGACGCGTTACGTATTTTGTAGGGATCCTTGGATCTTTAGACGGGTATTTCTGGATCCGTTCTCAAACAGGCTGTTCTCGTACTTTTTGATTTTCAGGCTTGCCAGTATGACCCTGTCGCGAGTAAAAAAGAACTTGGAGTCGGGATCGGACAGCACCTCTGAAAGGATCATCGCATCGTTAGGCGTCAGGCGATCATCAAGGCCCTGCATGTCCAGCATTATGCGTGGCGTATACCTGCTGGCGCCCGGAATGCAATCCTCGACGCTTATCTTGTGCTTGAAAAATATCTCGCCAAGATTCCCGAGATCATTTCTTAGATTGTCGGCGTCCGACTTGTCTAGAATTTTGGCCACAATTTCTCCAAGTATTATTTGTGGCACGAGCACGCGGTATGAGTTGTTGTCCAGCTGCGAGAGCAGTAGTCAGGCATCCTGTGAGTCACCTTCGTCATATATTACACTTAGAAAATAATGTGCGTCTATGTATGCCCTAGAGACACCGCCCCCGTCTCCGGGGCGCACCCATCCTCTGGAACCGCGCCCCATCAGGTCGTCCCAGCCTTGGAAACTATCGCAACATATGATACAGCCATGCAGAACATGCTGACTGAGTATTATTAAAGTCACGTACCCGCGTTATTGTAACCGTTCAACCCCTTCTCAAATTTAGGCACAAATTCACCGCCTGACATCTGGAGTAGGCACGGGGGTTGAACGGTTGCCCTCCCGGAAACAACCTAGTTTAAATAATACAATTAGCTATTACGCGTATGGAAGACAACGCTCCCAATGCGACCAAAAAGAGTGCCGAAAAGCCACTATTTGGAAGTAGAGAGGCACCATCATACAATTCTGTTTCAACGCCACCACCAGGCTTGACACAGGGAAAACCTAGACCGCCTAAGGCTGATTGACTATAGGTGAAACTTTTTTTCCAGCATTGTAATTGTGCTAGGAATGTCTTTTAGTAGTTTTATCTCGTTGTTCTCTAACCATTCAAAGTACCTGTATGAATACTCGGGCAGATCTTTGTTTGGAAACCTCTCAGATATCTCCCTTATGAGTTTGATGTATTCATTATGAGTCTTAATCTGATTAAATATATTCTGAATTGGCTGTTGTAACTCTGGTTGAAGGAAGTTGATCTTTCCTGAAAAAACTAGACTGTCATAAAAATCATGATTGAGGGTACGATTCATATAAAAAAACGATTGTCCATTTGGAATTGTAAAACATATTGAATCTTGTTTGTATATTTCCATATTCAAGCCTTCAAAAGTGTCTTGTAGCTCTCTACACAAATTGTTCGATGCTCTCTTTGTTTCTGAACGATGGTTGTGCCATCTTTGTATAAAATAAACAGGAGGAGCTGCTGCGAGTGACAGAATAGTCACCCACGACGCAACAATGCTTAATGTGCTTTCATCCCCAAGCGCCGATATAATTTCATTCATATTTTGTACAACCCGCATTTATGTTATTTAAAGAACACGATAATAGGGAGGTTGGTGCGTAATTGACATTAGACCTGCTTGTGACCCTTCTGTGAACTTACTCGGTTTATTGCACATTCAATCTGCAGAAGACTGAAATCTACCTATAGTGCGTTTCGTTTTTGAATATACGGGTGTGTTTTGGCAGACATAGATTATAGAACATGAAACATGCAAATGTGATAGCAGTCTCTATCAGTGGTATGATGGAATCTTTTGCCCTTTTTCATGAGCGCAGATAAATCTGTTCAGGATGTTGATATTCCATGCAATTGATAGTATTTTACCAAACCACGTTCTGTTTTTGGCCAGACGTATACGACAGTGTAGCCTGTGATTCTTTGTCTCTTCTACCTCAAATGTGACCAACGTAATTTTATTTTGCCGACAAACGACAGTGTAGCCTGTGATTCTTCGTCTCTTCTACTGCTCCAAATATTGCCTCGATAAGTGCGCGTTGTTTGTATGCATTTTTGTCAAAGATCTCCGCTGCCTTTTTTCTGCTTGGTGGTTTACCACGGTTTGTATGACCTGAGCCATCTGTGTGATTGCGCTGCTTTATGTTCAGTTTCATGCTTGCATTGAATATTGTCTCGCAATTTTGATCCGAGTCGTATCTCTTGTCTCCGTTAAATAAGCACTCTTCAATCGGTGTATAGTTTTTTACGAGAAAGTCGACCATTATGGAAGCATTGACGTGTCACTTGCATAATAGTTTCATTAAAGATCCGATAGTTTTCTAATATTTTGTATTCATAATATGTGCTCAACTTTGAGATGAATATCAATCAAAATATCGGATCTTTAATCATATTAGTATGCATTACTTGGAGTTGTGTATGATGCAAGTATGATCTGGTGTCCGCTTGTCGAGTAATATGATATTTTAGGTACGTCTTGACGCGTGTCAGTTAAGTCGTGTAGTAAATGATTAGGTCTTTCTTGTTTTTCGTACCTGTCAGTCTCTATACCCCACTACTGTATCCCAATAGGATCTGTAGGTTCTTTTTTTACGTCTTGTTTACCGCCCTCAAAATCCTTATATCCGTGCGTAAGTATGGACTCTTTACCTTTTATCGGTACTGGATCTGTCCCAGATTTTTCAAAGTTCATTTAGACACATATTGGCAGCATATGCCAAAATAGAATCAAGCCAATCGAGATCAATTGTTTGCATATGTATTGGTTACCCAACTAATCAGTCTCCGGCTCGTCAACTTGCTCATCCTGCATATGTCCAAGATCATTTACCACATCTTGAAAAGGAATATTTTTTGCAACTTTTTAAAGGAACAAAAAATCCATCTTGGCATGCGAGTGTACAGGCTTGCATCTTCCCCTATTTGTCTTCTTTTCTTTGGCATGATGTGGATTTTTACGTATCACCGACAATAATCTTGCGCATAAAATCCTGCTCAGATTTGTGTGCCTGTTCATAATACAGCCAGTAACCTTTGCGTCGCTTGTGTTGCTGCTCTGTCACTGTACTGTCTGCCTCCTTGGTCTGTTCTTATTTGAAACCCACACACTAAATTTATACAAACAACAAACAGTCTCCACATTCATCACAAACCATGCATTGTAATGGGCGTCATTCTCTGTGTAGCATAGCATGTTGTGGCAACCTAGCACACATATGTCGTCGTTCCACCACACTTTACAAACGATACGTTGATAACATTGGCTAGTCAACGTTGTTCAGCATCCCCTTTGTTCATTTCCAATTATTCAATTGGGATGCCCCTATATGTGACTTTTGGTAAGTGCGCAGTTACGTTTATATATATGAGCTTATTGGATAACTTAATTTATACATATAAAACTCTGGCGATATTTCCAGATAACTTTGCAAGTACGATGTAGGTGGCGATTTGATGAATTACGCACCAACCTCGATACATGTCACTGGTAACCATTCAACCCCCGTTACCTGCACCAGACGTTAGGCGGTGAATTTATGCTTAAATTTGTGTAGAGGGTGAACGGTTACAGACACTTGTTGTCACATACAACATTTGAGCAACAGAACTTGTTGCTGATTGTTTTAATCAAACATGTGATTTAAAATAATGTTAAAATGTAAAAATACACATAACAATTAGTTTTTAAAATGTAAAAAATTCACATTAAATATAATGATAATTCTTCATACAGCAGTACATAACAATACAGTCAACTTTTGGGCAGAGTCCTCACATGATCTAAATACAAAAAATAAACTCAAAAAAAATATAGACGAGTACAAACTATCTGCAAGCTCAAATCAACTAAAGCAAATACTGGCATATATTGGAATAAATTCCAAAAATGCCACATCAAAATGGATAGCGCTTCCAACATCATCAAATGATAACAACCCAATACCATCAAATGATCTGATTTTAAGTGACGCTGAGCAAACAGAATCCGATGAAAAATCACCAATGAAATCTAATAAAAAAGCATATCTAAAAAGATGGAAGATAAATGTAATAGAACTTGATGAAAATGACGCCATCATATTACTAGCCCATATGATGGGAAAGAGGACCATACGACGAGGCATACTAGTAGGAGCAGATATGGCATGTTTGGCAGAGGTTATGCGCCTTGCCGGCTCAATTACTGCAAGACAACAGTATTTACCAGATGTCATAAAAGATGACACAATAATGCACAAAGCAGTATGGAGTCCAATTATCATAGGTGCAGACAGAAAAAGGCTCAAAGATATGCTAAAACGTCTACCAGCTTCAGTACATGCAATCTCTACATATAATACCACCATTACAAAGATGCCAAGAAAGACTGAAAAGGCACTCTTGAGTATACTTACACTATTTACAGACAGTATAGTTCGTACATCAATACCAAATTACATCACACCAAAATCTAATCATGTGAGAAAATTTGATAGCATACATGACTCTTGGATACACCACCTTACAACAGACAAGATCAATAAAATCAATGACGCATCTCAACTACGCACACAAATTCAAGAGTGGAAGCGCCCAATTACAACATATGCAAGCTCACCAGTACAATTATGCTTTAGACTAGAAGAACCCACTACACCAAGAAAAAAGTGGTTTGTGAGGTATATGATACGCTCACGTGACGACCCTAGTCTGATCGTAGATGCAAGTAAAGTATGGGATGATGATGCTATATTTTCATCTCTAAAAAACGTCAATATCAAAGAGTTTTTGCTAGGATCACTAGGGAGATCTGCTGCGATCTTTCCGAGTATATCAGAAGGGCTAAAGAGTAAAAATAGTACAAACTCAAGATCTAGTATAGATGGATGCCACATTAGTTTAGAAAAAGCACACTCATTTTTGACAAAAGAATCCATTGCACTAGAGCAATCAGGATATGCTGTAATGTATCCATCATGGTGGGTAGGTAAAGGGGCAAAGATTAAAGCTGTAGCTGATGTAAAACCTCCGGCTCTAAAAGCACGAGGCATGCTGACATTAAATACAATAGTAGAGTTTGACTGGCAAATTGCAATAGGGGATCAGAGCATATCCATAGAGGAACTACAGAGACTAGCAGATGCAAAGGCACCTCTTGTGAATATACGCGGTACATGGGTAGAAATGTCACAAGATGATATCAAAGATACAATCAAACTTGTAAAGACAAAAACAACAACAACACTACTTGATGCAATAAAGATGAACTTGAACAGATCAATGGATGCAGACAGTGCTTTTGCCAAACCAACAACAGATGCAGTTGAGGTAAATATCACAAGTAGTGACGATCAGGTATCAAATGTACTAGATCAATTAAGTGACAAGGCTCAATTAAAACAACAACAACAACCAAGAGGGTTTATAGGTAAACTTAGGCCCTATCAACTACGTGGCTTTTCATGGCTGTCATTTTTGCAACAGTGGGGGCTAGGAGGCTGTCTTGCAGATGATATGGGGCTAGGAAAGACAATTCAGGTATTGGCACTAGCACAAAAGTACATGTATGAGTCTGATCAAAAAAATACAAAGCCGTTTTTGCTCATATGCCCCACATCAGTTATAACAAACTGGCAAAAAGAATCCACACGATTTACACCAGAGATAACTACAACAATACATCATGGGCTAAATAGAGCAAAGACAAAGTCAGCATTCACAAAAAAGATCAAAGGATACGACATGATCATAACAAGTTATGGATTGATGCAAAGAGACATCAAGATCATCAATGCAATAAAGTGGAGTGTAATAGTACTAGATGAGGCACAAAACATCAAAAATGCAGAGACAAAGCAAGCAAAAGCAACAAAAACAATAGAGGCAGATTGTAAATTTGCACTAACAGGAACACCAGTTGAGAATAATGTGGGGGACTTGTGGTCTATAATGGAATTTCTGAATCCAGGCTTTCTTGGAACGTTGAGCGCATTTAAGCGAAACTTTTTCCTACCAATTCAGATCAGACAAGACCAAGAGGCAGCAGAGATGTTAAAGAGGGCAACAGGCCCATTTATACTACGAAGGCTCAAAACAGACAAAAAGATCATATCAGATCTACCAGAAAAAATGGAAATGAAAACATACTGTACACTAACAAAAGAACAAGCTACACTGTATGCTGCAATACTTAAAGATATAGAAGATGCACTAGCGGAGAGTCAAATCAAGACAATGTCAAAGATGCAACGAAGAGGCATTATACTAAGTGCACTTGCAAAATTAAAACAAGTATGCGATCATCCTAGAATACTCTTAAAGGATAACTCTAGTATATTGACTAACTCTGAGAAATCACGCTCAGGCAAATTAGCAAGACTGACTGAGATGTTATCAGAAATAATAGAAGTTGGTGATAGTGCACTTGTCTTTACACAGTTCGTAGAGATGGGGCACGTACTAAAACGCCACATACAAGAGACGTTTGGCAGAGAGGTGATGTTTTTGCACGGAGGTACGACAAGAAAGCATAGAGACGAGATGGTAGAAAAGTTTCAAGATAAAAAGAAAAAGAGTGTAGGGTCTAAGATATTTGTTATATCACTAAAGGCAGGAGGTACAGGATTAAACCTGACTGAAGCAAACCACGTATTTCACTTTGATAGATGGTGGAATCCTGCAGTAGAGGATCAAGCAACTGATAGAGCATTTCGTATAGGTCAAAAGAAAAAAGTTCAGGTTTACAAGATGATCTGCTCAGGTACATTAGAAGAGAAAATAGATCAGATGATAGAGAGAAAGAAAGAAGTTTCTAGAAAAGTTGTCAGTACAGGCGAGGGGTGGATAACTGAGATGTCAAATGAAGATCTTCGAGACGTATTGTCTTTGAGTCTAGAAGCAAGTGGAGTTGAAGATATAGGAGAAAGAGATGTATAATGTCATGGTATTGGAACTATAGATACACACCTCGAAAGCCCAAAAGTGTAAAGGGCGGTATAAAAGCACAATCCAAAAAAGGAGAGTTCGGTGAGAATTGGTGGGCAAAGCGCTGGAATCAGACATTAGAAGAGTATAACATTGGTGCAAGACTCAATCGGGGGAGAATATATGCACGAAAAGGACAAGTAAAATCGATTAAAATACAAAAAGGACGAATAACAGCAGCAGTGCAAGGCAGTTGGGAATACAATGTGCATATAAACATAACAATGCTAACAGAGACTCAATGGTCAGATATTGTAAAGGGAATATTTGAGAGTCCTGTAATGGCTGCAACATTGTTAGCAGGACAGATGCCAAATGATATTGAAGATGTGTTTAAGAGATACAACATTAGTCTGTTTCCAAAACACAAAGATATCAGCACAGAATGTACATGTCCAGACTGGGCAAATCCATGCAAACACATAGCAGCAGTATACCTGTTGTTAGCAGAAGAATTTGACAGAGATCCATTTTTGATATTTCGATTACGAGGAATAGAGCGAAAAGAGATTCTTAAGATGAGTGGAATTGACAGCAATAGTAAAGTAAAGAAAGAGGACAAGACGGAGACTAAAAAGGACAAGACGGTAATTAAAAAAACAACTGCCGCCACCACCACCACTGCTGCCACCACCACCACTGCTGCCACCACCACCACTGCTGCATCCACAAAGATAAAAAAGCCCACTGTAAAACCAATAGATCCAAACAAGTTTTGGGGAGACATTGAAGAGCAGATACTCGAATATAGTAAGCATAGTGAGAGTTCAATGAATGCACAGATTCCAACAATACCAGCAGTTTTACTAAAACAGATAGGGATTTTCCCATTTTGGCGAGGAGAGAAAAATTTTATGGATGTAATGGAGGAGATTTACACTAATGTATCCAAGACAGGTACAAAGGTATTTCTTGGCGAATACACAAAAAAATCAACTAAAAAAGATAAATGACTTTGTTAATTTGCAAAAAAAAAATATAATGATCATATATTACAACAATCAAAGTGCTTGATACTCGTTGCTCCATTGATGATATGCCCTTATCATATCAGATGAGACACTAGGCTTACGACGCTCCATTATCTTTTTGAAATCAGCCATGTTCAAGTCTCGCGGTTGTGGTGGCTCCTCACCCTCTACAGGCTCACGATAATCAGGGGACTCAAATATCTCATGAACCGTCATTATCTGAGCAGCTTGACAGACATCTTTGATATCACTAGCACTATACCCATCAAAGAGTTTTGCAAGACCATTACTACTCAATCGGTAGTCAGTCTTTAGTTTTACCGTATACTGCTCAAACAGTTTTTCTCTTGCAACATGCGTTGGGAGTGACACGTATATTCGCTTTTGGAATCGTCTCAGAAATGGCCAGTCAAGTGTCCACGGTTTGTTCGTAGCTCCTATAACATACAGCATCAATTCTTTCCCCTTGCTATTGATGCCATCCATCTCAGTTAGGAATTGATTTCGTGAACGTACCTCACCACCTATCTCATTTTGGCGAGAGCCAAGCAAAGAATCCACCTCATCTAAAAACAAGATTACAGGTTTACTCTCTTTTTCTGAATAGGTACGTGCCATATCAAAGAGTTTTGAGATATTTTTTTCTGCCTCTCCAAGCCATTTACTCATCAAAGATGATGCATCAGCACTTATGAAGTATCCGTCCATCTCATTTGCAGTAGCAGCAGCTATCATGGTCTTGCCTGTTCCAGGTGGGCCATACAACAGCATACCTTTTGGCCATCCGAGTGGAAATAAATCAGGTCGTTTTGTAGGATATACAATAGACTCACGTAAGGCGCTCTTCGCCTCATCAAGTCCGATCACTTGTTCCCACGTCACGTTTGGTTTTTCACGCATTATGAGATCCTCAAAGTCATTCTCATCGGCTTGTCGCTGAATAGATTTTTTTTGCTCTTCTGGTGTAGCAGAAGGATCTACTGCAGGTTCTATGCCATTTGCCTGTTGCAAAACAGCAATACGTTCACGATACGAGTTACACTTGTCACTGTACAGTGGATTGAGTTTGCTTGATGGATACAGATTGATCAATTTTAGCAAAGCAGAGATTGCTTGCTGGTAGTACGTGATCGCCATTCCACGGGCTCCTTGTGAGTCACATTTGATCGCCTCATTAGCACACTTGCTTGCAGTATGCTCTAGTTGCTGTGGTGCAGTCAGAGAGGGATCTTCAGCAGGTCCTGTTGGGGGCCTCAGAATATCCGGATCGCTTGGTGATTGATTCATCTTACTAGTATATTGTATAAAATGTTAGTATACTATATCATAAAATAGATTGGACAATTATGTCAATTTAATTAAACCAATCAGGCACAAAATGCGATAATTTAGTGTCACAATTTGCATGTAAATGACAAAAATAGAGAAAAATCCAATTATTTGTTTTTTTTTGTTGTTGATGTGAGGTGTTTTGTAGAGGTGGGGAAAAAGGGTGTTTTGATTTCTAATTATATTCTGCCATTGTGGTTGTTGACCATGTTTTGATGGGAGTGGGGTGTTTTGATGGGAGGGGAGTGTTTTGTAGAGTGTAAGTGAGTGGATTTAGCATATTTCCTACAAGATCCTTGATCAAAGATTTGAGAAAAGAATCACGTAATATAGAAAAAATCAAGACATAAAATGTCCATATTGATAAGATTGTAATGTTGATGAATGCGTTAGTCGGTGCATCAAATGGGTGTTGTTAATTATTCTCTGCACATGTTATCATGTGCATCAGATAGATGTTCTAGAGACGTTTTAGCAGACAATAGTAACTGTTGAACATCATCATTTATCATATCAATAGAGTCAGCAGAACTACGTATTGTGCCAACAAGAAGATTTACTGTATCACGCATCTTTTCTTTATCAGCATGAATTGATGAGAGGTATTCAGCAATCCATACAAGACGACTCAAGTCTTGCAGCTCACCATTGTCAAGTTGCCTCAAGTCATCAGCAGATATTAGCATACCATTTCGAGTATCAGTGGTATAGTCGATATTATTAGTGTAGTTGTGACGAGTATTTGCAGTGTTTGAGTCGTTAGGCACACTAGATCTTTGCTGCAACTCTCTTTTTATCATATTAGAGACAGTGTGAAGATCATCCATAGGAGATTCATCATCACGTATATCAGAATTATCAATTGTGGTATTCAAGTTACTATAATTGACATTATCATAGTTATTAATATCACAGTTGTTTTACACGCACACACACACATACATACACACTCAATCTAGTAACATCTACTACATGCTCCAGAAATATCTAATTTAGGATACCGTTTTTTTAGATCAAAAGTAGCAGTCAATTTTGCATTATCAAATAGTATAGATGCGCTTTTGTTTGATTCTCCAAGATCAATTTTTGAGCTAGACATGATAGCAACATCTAATATAATACTACCAAGAGATATAGACACAGAGTATAATTTTTGGCTGCACGACATCCCAATATTATGCAAATAGGTGCTTGCCATACGCACCACATACAAAACTGGCAATAATGCAAGTGACATCTCAGGTATATGGTGAGGTCTAGTTGATATAAGACGTACTGTACGCAACACGTTTAACATAACACTTAGAACATGTTCAATGTATAATGATTCAACGTGTGCAACATTCTCAGTGTCATATGTAGATACCAACGTACGATTTGATACACGAATTTGACGCAGTTTTTGTTGGATATCGCATATTACAGAGTCAAGTGCCCAGTTTACATCTTTTAAACGAGTGAGTATGCTGTGATTATCACCGTCATTGTCACTGCGACTACTATCAATACAGCCACCGTTACTACTATTACTACATCCATCACCATCACAATCACCAGAACCAATTTGCGTTGTTATAGGAGGAGTGGAAATAATAGATAATTTGTCAATTGCATCAATTGGGTAAATCAACCCATGTGTAGTAGACATAAAGGCATCCTTTTTACCACCAGATGCAGAGACCGATGTTGTAAATTTATGCATAAATGCAACTCACATAATGGATATTAGAGCTAGTTGTATCCTCTCATACTGTCACTGCGGTCACATGACTCTAAAGTTACTAGAGTTTTTTGTACCAAATACATCAATAAATTTAGCTTGATATGTTAGATACAACAATTACAATATACAAACATGACAAATGAAAGTTTACTTACAGCAAGTCTTGAGGAATTTGGACTGAGTAGATACGAGTCAAGGGCATACGTCACGCTAATAACACGAGGTGCAATGACTGCAAGTGACTTGGCATTTTACTCTGAGATACCAAGAACAAAGATCTATTCAACTATGAAAAAGCTCACTGGTAAAAATTTGGCAATAATGTCAAATAACAAATCTGCAATGACATGTGAAGCAATTAAACCAGAAGATGCATTTGATGAGATCATACATGAGCAGATTCAAAAAGTCACTATGATGAACACACTAGTAGAAGATCTCAAAAAAGCAAGCGAGGAGAATAGACGTGCAGGTGACACAGAGGAAAAACGATACACACAGATAGGAACAGGTAGCATATTAAATCAGATGCGCAATATGATAAAAGAGGCAAAGATCTCAATTACTATCATATCTGACAGATGGGGCTTAGGACTGCTCGCAGAATGTAGAGAGCAGTTATGGGCAGCACAAAAAAAGAATGTGACGATCAGGTGCATTATACCATATGAACAAGTATGCACAGATATACACAGAACCATACCAGGTAGCATAGATGTACGGGCTACACATATAGCCGGAAATTATATCATATTTGATGCAACAGATGTCCTCTTGCTTGATAACACAAATGGAAGTGGATCCGTGTTTCCATCCACAACCACGTTTGCTACAGTACAGATGGCAGTTTTTGAGGATATGTGGCAGAGATCTATGAAAACACAACCACTAATTGACATGACAGTATTAGAAGCACAAGAGATATGCAAGATAATAGAGACGGTAAATGCAACAGGACTTTCATATATACTAAATGAGATAGAAAACAAATCAAACAAAAAAGACAAAAAATATCAAAACTCAGATTTGTACGAGTTGCTTGAGCGTGATGGAATAGGTTTGGATAAACGTCCACTTTATGATGCAATATCCATGTTTGATGTCATAATGCAGATCACCTGCAATGGACATGTAAGTCTAGAGAGAAATGACAAAAGTATAACAGTACAGACTCCGCAAAACAATAATATGAATAAATTACCATGGGTTGCAATATTGCAAGGTTATTTACATAAACGGGGATACAATACAAGGGTAATTCACCAGACAAGCAGTACATCAGATATCAATGAAAAGACACACATACAATTGGGTAAAAAATAAAAACTCACGCACATAAGATAGTTATATGATACAGCAAAGACTCAAAGAGTTAAGCATCACACTGCCAGACACACCAGCTCCACCTGCAGGCTCATACGTACCGTGTGTTATAGTGGACAATATGTTGTACATATCAGGGCAGATCCCACTAAAAGACGGCAAGATCAAGTATACAGGAAAGGTATCTGATTCCAACATTTCAGATGCGCAAGAGTCAGCACATCTTTGTGCCATAAACATACTTGCCCAAGCAAAAGCAAAACTAAAAGATTTGGAACATATAACAAGGATAGTATCACTTTCAGGTTTTGTGAACTCTGAGCCAAACTTTACACAGCATCCAAAAGTAATCAATGCCGCATCAGACATGTTAGTAAATATATTTGGTATGCAAAAAGGAAGTCACAGTAGAATAGCAATAGGTGTTGCAAGTCTTCCATTAGATGCAATGACGGAGATCGGGGCAGTGATACAAATAAAGGCAAATGTTTTACAGACATAAATAATGATCATGTTAATGTAACCATCCAACCATTTACCAAATTTAGACACAGATTCGAGCTTGTGAACACGGCCAATGTTTTTCTAAACGTCTTGTAGAAGAATGGTTAGTGGAATACAAGTTCAAATATTGGGATCAACATTCAGACGGTCGTCAAGTAACTAGTAAAGAAAAACACAATAAGGCAAACCAAATTGCTACGGATCTTGCATCGCAATCAAAGTGGTTGACACATGCACGCTCAATCAAAATTGATGATTTGGAAAAATTAGGATTAAAAATTGTGGATTATAGAAAACAGAAAGATTTAAATGATGCTATAACTCGTTACTATATGCTGTTAAGAGTTATGTTTAGTCAATCCCCACGGTATAAAATAATTGAAACTGAAAAGTCTGAAATTTATCAATCCGCCCCTCCAGAATCTGAAATGATGTCACCGCCTTCTAACTTGAAATCATCACTTATGTCAATACCTGAGAGTGCAATTATCACACCAACATGTCCAAAATGTTCACATGAATTCAAAGTACAGCTTATGTTCAAAAAAGAAGCCAAACTAGATAAGGATGCACTACCGTACCCAATGGATACAGACATGCTTAACTGCCCCAATTGCGATCATATGATTAACATGAAATATATGCGAGAGCGTATCGAAAGACAATTAGATGTGTGAGAAATGGCAAGTGATATGGGAGATCTAAAAGTAACGATAGTATTTAGATATGGAGATGTAGTGTTAGAGTCATCAGATATAGACTACAAATACATCAATCAGATGATTGAGCAAAGTAGGGATGTCGCAAAGCTTGCCAAGGTTGTTGCACAGTTACAACCTAAGCCTTTAATGCCGACACGGTACGGTTCCGGTCCAATCTCATCGATTCAAGATAATAGATCATAAGTCCAAGAATATCACGTGTGTATCATTTCTATATAGTGAACCTGATTTTAGTTAGATATGAGGTCAAAAAAGATTTGGCATTGTTAGAGATGTCACCATTCTTACGTCACCGTTTAATGATATCGTGCCGCAACATTATCATAAATAGATCATAAAATAATTTTTGGTAATACGTCAGTAGTTCGCAATATGTTTTATATGATTTACTGACTTATGCTCGTCGCTATAGTTAGTATTTACATATTCATAATAATAATAATAATAGTATTGCATATAATAAAAAATAGAAATAATTTTTATCCCCAATGCACAAAATCAATACATGATTAATATGAAAGATCTACAATCAGAAAAATACATCTCAGTTGGAACATATAGAAAAAACGGCAACATAGTAAATACACCCGTATGGTTTTTCATCAAAGATCAACGAATATACATAGTCACTAGATCAAAAACAGGCAAAGTAAAGAGACTACAAAACAACAACAAAGTCACAATTGCAAAGTGTACAATGAGCGGGGAGATTACAGGGCCACGTGCGACAGGAATCGCAAATATCATACACGATTCAACACAAACTAGTGAATTGGTAAAACTTCGCAACAAAAAGTATGGCATGAAGGCACGATTTGCAAACTTTATGACAAAGGGCAAGGGTGAACATGTTGTGTTTTCAGTAAAGATAGATGAGAACTGATCGCATTGTCGCCATCAAGCAGTTACAATTCTTTTGTTCATCTCAGATACAAATCGTGTGATCTGGGGGAGTGGAATTGTCGCACCACATGCCTTGTCATGTCCACCACCAGAACCTCCAAGCTCAGCTGCAAGCGTATTGACAATCTTGCCAAGATGTGCAGCACATTTTTTTGAGCCACGAACAGATACAGCATAAAAATCATCATCTTTTTTTGCCTTGTATGCAATACCCACGTCTTTTCCAGACAGTCCAAGTACAAAGTTTACAGCACCGCTAGCGCCTGCATCTGTAATCTCCATATGGGCCAGATTCTTTTTCTTTTTCATATTAGACTTTACCTTTGCAATTATCTCAGAGAGTTTTTCCACTTGATCACGTGCAAATACAAATGAATTGGTAATTTCATGAGGGAATTTTGACGATACAAGTGCATCAACAAGTGACATTAAATAATCATTTTCTTTTTGATGTCCTACAATGTTATATGTTAGAACAGTTGCACTAATTAGTGTAAACTGCCTGTCATAAACTTGCAAAAGATTAGATGCAACAGGTCTATCTTCCATATAATCTGTGATTGCAGCACATGCAGCAATAAAGGTTGCATGATCATTTAATTTTGATTTAAAGGTTTCATAGACCAAAACACTAGCACACTCGTTTGTGTCATGAATCAATTTGACACCAAGGCTCGCAATCTTTTTTGCAATGTCAGGATCAATTGTATGATGATCAATATACGTGACAGATATACGACGTTTGCGCAACGTATCCATAATTGAAACAAAATCATCTTGATTCTTTTTACTTAATCCCAAGTCACATATAAACAACTTTTTTAATCTTTTATCAGAAGCAATATCTTTGAGCATCAACATTTGAGTAGGGTAATCAGTCAATACAGTATCACCACCATGTGCCTGTTTTATCAATGCAGCAGCACTTATGCCATCAAGGTCTTCTTTATGAGACAAGCAGACAACCCAATCTTGTTTTGGCGTAGTTGTGTTACGTATAGTTGTTTTACGTGTAGTTGTTTTAGTGGCATTTGTAGTTGCAGTAGTGGTAGTAGTAGTCTTGGGTACTTTTTTGGAGTCTTTTTGTACATTTGTTGACCTTTTAGATGTTTTGTTTGTGTTAGTCGTTTTTTTGGGTGTAGATGTAGTCTTTGCAGTGGGTGGTTTTTTAGATGCACTAGTCGTTTTTTTGGGTGTAGATGTAGTCTTTGCAGTGGGTGGTTTTTTAGATGCACTAGTCGTTTTTTTGGGTGTAGATGTAGTCTTTGCAGTGGGTGGTTTTTTAGATGCACTAGTCGTTTTTTTGGGTGTAGATGTAGTCTTTGCAGTGGGTGGTTTTTTAGATGACTTTTTACTATTGCGTAAAGTAGACGAACTGGTGTTTGGTAATTTTTTATCACTAGTGCTGTTTGTCATACACAAAAGTAAAAATTCCTTAATTTAAATGAAGAAAAGCAGTTCAATGAAACTACGCAATTACACATCACATAGAGTACACATAACAAAAGCAAAATCCATCTTAAGCTTGTTTACTTTGTATTTTTAATGCAAATTGTATACAAGTATTTTAATTTATAAAAAATTAAAATTAGAACAGAGAACAAAAATATGACCATAATTTACTAGTTTTATTATAATTATTTTTAAATTTAGATTACATATATAGGCAATCTCAAAGTATCTTTAATATTATAACAATAATTATTACGCAAACAAGATAAAATGTAAAGTTATAGTGAATGTGATGAAAAACGTTGTAACAACCCAACGTCTTTTTTAAAAATCGTACAGAAAAATACTAACCTTAAAGCATAATAAATAGACGAGCATGATGCACAATGTATGAAGACTAAAAATATTGGACTTCGAGGAATAGAAGTAGCAGATACACGAATATCCAATATAGATGGTGAGAATGGTAGACTGATATACCGAGGATTCGACATAGTGGATCTTGTTAAAAATTCCACATTTGAAGAAACAGCATACTTGCTGATTTATGATGGACTTCCTACAAATAATCAACTCAGAGAATTCAAGTCCAAATTGGCAGATGCAAGAAACATACCAAAACAGATGGTTCGAAATATGTCAAATTGGAGAAAAGATGCAGATCCCATGGACATGCTACAAGCATTTGTTGCAGCACTTGCAGGTTATTACGATGAAGAGTTTTCAACAAAAGAAGCAAGTTATGATAGAGCAATTAATCTAGTTGCAAAGGTGCCGACCATAGTAGCAAGTTGGCAGCGACTCAGAGCTGGACTAGATGTAATTGAACCGGATTCATCACTGACACATGCAGGGAATTTTCTATATATGATGTCAGGGCAAAAACCAGATGCAGAAGTAGAAAAAATATTTGATACATGCCTCATATTACACGAAGATCATACATTCAATGCATCAACATTTACAGCAAGACAGGTTGCATCAACTAGAGCACACATGTATTCTGCCACAAGTGCAGCAATTGGATCTCTTAGTGGAGAGCTACATGGAGGAGCAAATACAGAAGTAATGAAGATGTTACTTGAGATCAAAGATATCGATAAAGTAGAGTCATGGATAAAAGAGAGGATAAAAGATGGGGAGAGAATAATGGGAATGGGACATGCAGTATACAAGACATATGATCCAAGAGCTCAAGTCTTAAAAGAGATGTCAAGACAACTTGCAAAAAAGACAGGAGAGAGGTGGTTTGAGATGACAGAGAAAGTGGAGACAGTCACGATAGATGAAATAAAGTTGCAAAAGAACAGAGACATTTACCCAAACGTCGATCTGTACAGTGCATCAATATACTATATGTTAAAAATACCAGTAGACCTAAACACGCCAATATTTGCAATCTCTCGCGCAGTTGGTTGGGCAGCACACATAATAGAAGAAAAGTTTGCAGAAGCCGCACCTCGCCCTGCGCTTTACAGACCAAAAGCAGTCTATGTTGGAAAGTATTGTGGTCCAGAAGGATGTGAGTACAAAACAATCGATCTGCGGAACTGATCTAGTTGTAACGTTGACACTATTATTTTGATTTTTAATTTAATTATAGGTATGCAGCATATTGACATTTTACATGATCTTTTTATGTTTGTCAATAAACGGGTCTTCTGCGTTAATCGTTGGTAACTGAAATCTGGCAAGTTCCGTAGGTATGCGCATGGCGTGGTTGAATAAACTTTTTAAAAATTCACAATTTAAAATCTCACATAATGTATAATTCTAGTGAACATTTTCTCAAAATATGGGTGTGTTGATATAGTTTTTGAACATGAACATTAAGTATACACGTCGTGAGATCTCATTGATGAATTAAAAATGAGATCAAAGAGTGTACAACAAAAGATTACTGATTATGAATTTAACCCTGGTGGTGTTCAAGATTCAAATGATTTGGGACAAAAACGCCCAAAGTTAGATCGTCTTAAACGATTTAGAGGATGGTTTACACTAAAACGTGACAGGACAGTAAGGCTAGCAACATGGATGCAAAAACGTGTCTCATGGAACAAGGGCGCAACAAAACAAGGTCAAAAAGCCATGCATATACTGGAAAAACCAGATAATATAACGTGCATTAAACCTGGTCATTATACAGTCAAATCGCAGTCCCAACCAGGTCTGTGGTATGATGTTATCCGGAAATCTACCGGAAGATATGAGTATAACTGCTTTGATTACGAATACAGAAAAGCTAAATGTAAACACATTTTGGCGGTGACGGCACATGTAGTGGACAATGAAGCAGAAGCAGCAGAATAAGCAAAACTCATGACAAGGGAAACAACAATGTCATTGAAAGTTTTAACAATATACAGCGAATCTGTTACAATCCTCGACGCGGAATCAAAAGCACAAAATCTGCCATAACCATGGGCTTTAGTGTGTGGTACAACTATGTACGTTCACATGGACCGTTAGGATGTACACCTGCAGAAGCAGCAGGAATAACAATACACGGCAATAACAAATGGATTACACTCATCGGCAATGCTGGCGTGGCAGCCATGGGAGGAGCAGTGGACTGAGTCTGCATACTGATATGATTAAAGATCCGATATTTTGATTGATATTCATCACGAAGTTGAGCACATATTATGAATACAAAATATTAGAAAACTATCGGATCTTTAATGAAACTATTATGCTTTAGAGTCATTTGTAGCCCAGTCTTCGTGTGTCCTTTTCACGTACAGTGATGGAAACCTGACTGTCCCGTGTTCTGAGACGCACTTTACAAAGCCCATCCCCATGTCCAATCCTACGTTTAGCATGGCATCAGATATTTCATTTGCATATAAGGGAGATTCATGTTATAATGGTAATGTCGCATGAAATTTCGTGCGCCACCATGTACCCGATCTCAAAAGAACTGCCATTCAAGCCCGAACATTTCGAGATGCTAAAACGTAAGGTATATCAAGTACTGCACCATAGTAATTTTGGTAAAGGAGGGCCGTCGGAGCTCGTTGGGGTCAATCTTGATTTCACCTTTCCGCAGTTCATATCCATAATAGTTTCATTAAAGATCCGATAGTTTTCTAATATTTTGTATTCATAATATGTGCTCAACTTCGAGATAAATATCAATCAAAATATCGGATCTTTAATCATATCAGTATGCATAACCTTGCCATGTGAATCCAAGGGTCTTGAGCCAGTCATGCAACGACGGTGATATTACGGGACGCATCAATGTCGCACAAGTGACAATGGTAGCAACGTGCAAGTTACCAACGATTAACGCAGAAGACCCACCAGCACCATAATCATGAACCTTATATGAGGGTAGGTCGCAGTGATCGCATGCCGAAAATGGGTTGCTGTTCATGTGGAATCGAAATCCAGTCGAGCCTAGTGTGCGACTTCTGTTATGGGCACATGTGCACGGGCTGCGACACAAAGGCAAAGAGCGAGGGCATAGACGTCCATTACTGCTCGGCGTGCATCCGTACGGCCAAATGCTCCGGAGAGAACCTTCCCCCGAGGTTTGTATGACATACATGTCAGTAGTTCGCAATGTGTTTTATATGATTTTATTTGAATAATCTACAATGTCATTGAACGTTGATGATCATACTTGATCAGATCAAATAAAAAGTGTAACATATGGGAATATTTTAGTACATCTAATTGTATATGAAAAATGAGGTACTAGAACATCAATATGAATTAGGACAAGTAAATTATAAAGATTTGCGAAAACAATTAGTCGATCTTGGACTAGACATATCAACCAGATATAACAGCAAATATGGTGCGGATGATTATCTTGGGACACTTGCTACCATGTCACTTGACAACATGTGCGTAAATGCAGCAACACACAAAAGAAAACGCAATGAGGCCAACTATTTTAGAAAAAGCGATCTCATAAACATACCATCTGAAAATACTGTGTCCAAATGCCTAAAGAGTGCAGATCTAGAGTACGTGAAAGTGAAGGTGACAAGAATGTCAAAACTGTTTAACAATGCCAGAAAACACAACATGCTCAAAAAAGGCAAGCATTATTGCAATTGATGAGCGGATGGGAATATTATGGCAAGGAACTTAAACCTGAGATGCTAAAAACAAAGCCCAAAAATGACACTGCGCGATTTCATTCAGTTATGACAGCACAAATGGTAAATCAAGACAGGTAACATACCTTTGTTTGCACATCGTGTGCAATAATGATAAAATGGCCACAATCATGCGTAAAATTATTGAAAAATTAATTCGCGAGGATGTGTGTCCAGAACTTGGTCTCCTTGATCGAGGTTTTTACAACGTTGCATGCATAGATGAACTTTTGCGCTTGCGCCTGTCTTTCATAATGCCGGCAATCAAAAATAAGCGCATATAAAAGTACAGTTTAAAAGTTCACAACAAAAAGAGAAAAACTGCACAAGTCATTGAGATGCGTGATAAAAACAAAAAAGCAGTAAAGTTCACTCTACTTGTCGTCAAAAAAAACAATGCCAAAAAAACTGATGACATAGTTGATCAGTATGTAGCATTTGCCACAAATATGAAAATCACTAGCAAAAGCAAACTCATCAAAACCATCCCAGAGACTTATCGCAAGCGCTAGATAATAGAGACTGGATATATGGTGATAAAAAACACGACTCCAAAGACAACTAGCAACGCCTTGCATCTTCGATTACTGTTGATATTTTTTGGAATGTTGTTATATGGTTTATGGGTAATGGCAAGGTACGAAAATTACGGCGGACTTGCAGGTGGAAAATTATTCACAATGGGTGCGTTTCTGGATTCAATTGCCGGATCAATCAGAAGACTGCTTCGGTGGGAATTGGAGCACGGTGGTTCCTTGTCATTGCAAATATGCCGCACTGCATAATCAAAAATAAGATCATTAAAAATTGAGTATATTGCGAACTACTGACGTTGCCGCACGACATGTCACGATATAACCAAATAACAAAAATTCACTCATCTCCATGGCCAACTTACATAATCATCTAGTCACAACACCTAAAATTTTACATCATATCAACTGCTAAAATTTACATAACTCACAATTCGGACTATCATACCCATCACCTTACATCTAGATATAATCAATTCTGGATTACCTCTATGATATCATTAATTGACCCGTGCAGGTGTGCCGGTTTATGATCATCAATAATTAGACCTGAACGCTTACGTTATGCAACACGCTAGATCTAACCTTAAATCTATATTGGTGATTCGTGTAACATATACTAATGTTAGTCGAAAAAACCTATCGAACCGAATGTGACCGGAACATTCAAGAAATAATTCGTGTCACTATGCCTCACAATGTCACACGTAACATCATTACTAAAAAGGAAATACTAAAGATCATATTCTCTGCAAAAGAAATGCTAACAGAGCAAAACCCATACAAACAAAGCCTAGCATTCTATTGGTATCGTGATGGTCCATATTCTGAGGTTATAGAAGATAACTTACAGATGCTAGTAGATGAGAAAAAGATCATACGGAGTAAAACTAATCAATGGGAGACATATAGACTGGCTCCAGAACACAACGAGCGCCCAATTGTTCAACCGTATGATGATTTTATAAGAGAGATAGTCGATGCAATCCGACATGTGAAAAATAAATTTACTGATGTGCATGAGATAGTACAACACATATACAAAACTGCCGCTCCTACTCCATGGTATGTGTCATACAAGCTAGAGTTTATGCCCAAATTCGAGTCTCACTGTAAGGATATAAAAAAAAATAGAAAATCATTGTATACGCCTGAACAACTATTAGATCTGTTCGATGATGCCGTCTTGGATGTTCCTATGGACCCAAAATTTATTGGAATTAGACTGGTCTTTATGGACTATTCAAAAATTTTGAATGCGTTTTTGCGTTGGGATGAATATACATCACACATTGATCTATTAGATGAATTGTTGGAAATATGTCAGAATATATGGAATGTATTTGCGTATGGAATGAGGGCATACAATCATGATGGTTATTATGAGCCACATGCAGATGAATGGAGGCTCAAGTATGAAGAAGAGGTCCGTGCACTAGATCGCATTATAATTGAGCGCGTGAAAAAATATGATAGTATTGTTGTAGATGATGACCTGTATATACCACCTGATGTGGAAGACATGATACTACATCCCGAACGGCATGCTTTCAAACCATTGGAGGCAACTTTCTTTGCAGATAACAAACGATGATTGGTTTACAGAAAATAAATGGACCATAGAACGTAGTGGTAAATTTAAAAAAAGTAGCGAAAAATATCTACGCAATGTAAAAATTTCTAAAAAAATACAAGAATGTATTGATTCACTTTCACGTCTAAGGGAACCTAGACGAGGAGGTGAACGCAAAAAAGGCAAGGTAGAAGGCGCGTATGCTATCAATATTTCAAAATCTGTACGACTATTGTATGTAGTTAATGATACAACACATACAATTTATCTACTCGACATAGGTGTTCATAAAAAAGTATATGGGAATGATTAGTTACAACTTATCATATAATGCAATTATAATGAACGCTGTTCATCAATCATAGATATGAATATTTTTTCTTTGACACAATATACGTGGTCAACTACATTTCACAACCATCCTAGATGATGACGTGTCTTGTAGTGAAATACCACCTTTAACCTCGTGATGCTTTTCGCGATAAAAAGATGGAATCCAACTCTTCCATGGGTCCGACATTCCTTTAGAACAAAATCTGAAAAAATCTTCAGGTTGGATCCAGTTCACATCTCACAAAGAATTGCAAAATCTCCATTTACACATTCTTTATGTTATCGCAATAAAAGCTCGGGTCAAATCAATGCTCATGTGATAACGACCCTACTGCAGTATCAACCAATTATCTATAGGGGAGAGAACGGGATTATGTGTCGTGAGCGTCGTGAATTCTATCTGGTCGTTTAATGGTGATTTTATTCCCCGACATGCCGAAGATCGGCGGTTGTATACACAACTGATGAAAGATGTCTCATTCAGGATCTTTTATCAGACTCAAAGGGGTTTTTATGTAAATAAGACACTAAATGCATGTCTGGTGCAAATAACATCTTTTGTGAAAAATGCGACGAAAACAAAACAATGGGTCTGGTAGATATCGTGGGATATGGTACGAGTCAGTAGAGTAGATGAATTTTACAATGTCCTGATTGTAGTTGGAGAACACCGCCATTGAATCCATGTGAAATTGATGCATGGTAAGAAAATGGTTTTTTAAATAAATTGTAAAGCAGGAATAAGCAAAACTCATGACAAGGGAAACAACAATGTCATTGAAAGTTTTAACAATATACAGCGAATCTGTTACAATCCTCGACGCGGAATCAAAAGCACAAAATCTGCCATAACCATGGGCTTTAGTGAGTGGTACAACTATGTACGTTCACATGGATCATTAGGATGTACACTCGCAGAAGCAGCAGGAATAACAATACACGGCAATAACAAATGGATTACACTCATCGGCAATGCTGGCGTGGCAGCCATGGGAGGAGCAGTGACCTGAGTCTGCATAACCTTGCCATGTGAATCCAAGGGTCTTGAGCCAGTCATGCAACGACGGCGATATTACGGGACGCATCAATGTCGCACAAGCGACAATGGTAGCAACGTGCAAGTTACCAACGATTAACGCAGAAGATCCGAAGATCCCAATAAACAATTAACGTTTATTTAAGATAAAAAACTAGAGCACATAATTATGGCAACTATTGACAAAGCTGCAATTGGGTTTTCAATTGCAATTGTAGCAATAGGTGTAGCTGTTGCAATGTATGGCGAGGCAACTCAAGATAATATAACATCAACTGCACCAATAGAAAGACAGACACCACCCCCACCTCAACCAATCGATGAGATGAAAGATGAACACGAGATGAAAGATGAGATGACAGACAAAGAAATGAAAGATGAACACGAGATGAAAGATGAGATGACAGACAAAGAAATGAAAGATGAACACGAGATGAAAGATGATCGTGAAAAAGGTGCATATGATGAAAAAATGGACGGTAAAGACAAAAAAGATATGATGGCATTATCCATAATGTTTGGACCATCAACAGAGACGATCGAAATATTTACATCACACGATCTAACCGATGAAAAGGCAGAGTGTCCAGATAACAAGCTTGAAGTTAATGAACATTGTGTTCCATATCACATCAAAGGCGGAACAGTAACAGACGTCAATGTCAATGCAGATGAGAACTCAGTTGCAATTACAATAGATGCAACAGATGAAGGATACATAGCATTGTTCAAATCAAAAGAAGCAATCGACTCAATCATAGTGATTCTTCTAGACGGTGAAGAAACAAATGACTATATGGTAATGGAAAAATCAGAGATGAAGGAAAAGATGAAAGAAGAAAAGATGAGAGAAAAAGATGAGATGAAGTATGAAAAAGATGAGATGGAAGAAGACACTATGGTGGAAAACAATGATGGTAATGCAGAAACCAATGCAGAACCAAAGACAGTAGTGGTGGACATGCCAGAAGGTAGTGCAGTGATAGGCTGTCAAGATGACGACACATGTTACATACCATCAAGTGTCACGATCAATGTAGGTGACACTGTATCATGGATCAATACCGACACAGCAGCACACACTGTCACAAGTGGGAGTCCTGCTCAAGGTTATTCAAACTTGTTTGACAGCAGTCTAGTCATGGCAGGTCAATCTTTTGAGTACACATTCAATGAAAAAGGTACAATTGAGTACTTTTGCATTGTGCATCCATGGATGGTAGGCTCCGTAACTGTAAACTAGAATAATTTTTCATTTTTTTAAACATGTAAGCTCAGGTTGCGCATGTATCCAAATGTTTCAAGATGATTGGTGTTCGTATTCGTCTTAATCTTACCGATATCTATCTTGTTATGTGTCTTCTTTACGACGTCTATTAAAGTGTCTTTCTCCTTGTCTGTTAGCTTGTAACCGTTCAACCCCCGCATCTACACCAAAAGTTAGACGATGAATCTGTGCCTAAATTTGAAAAGTGGTTGAACGGTTACGCCTCCCACATGTAAGGTCAATGGAAGTAGTGTCGTTGCCACATGGCTATGAATTTGGCCTAAAATTATACTTGAGAAATATCACAAAAAAATACACCAAAGTGCATTAGTTATCCTGCATCATTTTTCTTTGAAGAATTCTATTGTATGATACACCAAATCTATGAGCCTCGTCTCGTGCATGTTGTAGTATTTTGAGTGATTGTTCAGTTTTTGATATTATTATAGGATCATTTTGCCACTCAACATATATCTCTTCATTTTTCTTTGCAAGTGATGCGCATGGTAAATCATCTAATCCAAGATCACGTATAGATTTTAGTGCTGCATGAAGTTGTCCCTTGCCACCATCGATTAATACCAAATCAGGAAATCCAGATACATTGTCATTAGAATTATCGTTTAAAGTAAAAAGTGTGTTGTCATCAGTGTAATTGTTGTGATCGTTGTTGCAGTTGTTGTTGTTGCGGTTGTTGTTGTTGTTGCCATCATTGCTATTGTTATCATTATTATGGTTATGATCACCATTATGATCATTATTACGATCATCATTACCATCATGAGATTGCCCACATTCATCAAAAAGCAATCTTTTGTACCTTCTAGATACAATCTCCTGAATCATCGCATAGTCATCACGCCCACTAACAGACTTGATTCGAAATCTACGATAACCAGACTTGTCAGGACTGCCATTTACAAACCTAGACATAGAACCCACTGCAAATGCATCACCGTGATTGGAGATATCAAAGCATTCTATAATGAGAGGTACACGTGGCAGATGTAGTTCTTTTTGAAGATCAACTAATCCCAATTCATGCCCACTCTTCTCATGTATTAGATCGATATTTTTCATCAGCAAATTAATCATCTCTCTTCTCTTTCCTTTTTTAGGTACCAAAATTTTTACAGCAAATCCTGCACGCTCAGATAAAAGTGATGTAATGAGTTTTGTATTATCAAGCATCTCACTTAATATTATGAATCTAGGAATTCTATGAGTCGTGTAATATTGATAAATAAATCCAGAAAAAGAGTTATCTGCCACCACATCAAAAAAGAACTTTTCACTATCACGAATAACCCCATGTATCATACGAAATGTCATAACAACAGCAGCATGATTCTGTATACCAATTCCAAAGTACTCTTCATCAGAGCTTTTAACATACTCCATCTTTTGATTCGAATTTAAAGTGTCAAGTCTAGATATAGTGTCACGGAGCTCAATTGCGCGCTCAAATTGTTGCGCATCGGCAGCTTGTCTCATTTGTGTCTCTAATTTTTCAGAAAACACCTTGAGTTGATCAGACCCTCGAAGAACATCTCGCAGTGCATCTACATGCTGGGTATATCTTTTTTGTGCATCTACAAACTCACATGGACCCTCACAATTTCCAATATGATACTCCAAGCACACCTTTTTTGGAAGTGTCTTGCATATACGTATCTGAAATGTTTTGCGGAGTGTTCCTACAGTAAGTAGTTTTGAGCTTCCTTGCACAAATGGTCCAAATGTCTCACCTTTGCCAAAAAACTTTCCCTCACGAGTACGTCTTGCAACAAGTAATCTAGGATACTTTTCATCAGAGAGTCGCAAGTACGTATAGCGCTGCTGATCCTTGAGTTCAATGTTAAACTTTGGCCTATACTGTTTAATCATATTGGACTCTAGCAAAAATGCCTCACCTTCAGTATCAGTTATAACAAATTCAATATCTGCAACTAGGCGCACCAATCTCTGAGTCTTGTAATTGTCATGATGTGCAGTAAAATATGACTTTACGCGCCTTTTGAGATTTTTTGCCTTGCCGATGTATATGGTGTCACTTTTGGCATCTTTCATAATATAGACTCCAGGATCAGAGGGAAGTGTGACTTTGGATATATCAAATGTGCCTTTATTTGTTGTAGGTGTTTTATGAGTAGTAGGTGTTTTATGAGTAGGTGGTTTGTGAGCAGGCGCTACTATCATTATAATCAAATACACACAAGTATTAACACATGATAAATCTTTGAAAATGGTTTACTATTCTAGTACGTCTTTGAGATATCTTCCAGTATAACTATCTTGTATATTTGCCACTTGTTTTGGCGTTCCTACGCATACCAACTCTCCACCGCCATCACCGCCCTCAGGGCCTAAATCTATTATCCAATCAGAGTTTTTTATTACATCCATATTGTGCTCTATAACAACAACAGTGTTTCCAAGATTCACTAATCTATTCAATACATCAAGTAGTTTTTGAACATCTGCAAAATGCAGACCAGTAGTTGGCTCATCTAGTATGTAGAGTGTGCGGCCAGTACTAGGACGTGACAACTCTGATGATAATTTAACACGTTGTGCCTCACCACCAGATAACGTAGTAGATGCTTGTCCCAACTTTACATACCCAAGCCCAACATCGACCATCGTTTGTAGTCGTGTTCGTAAAGCAGGAATACTTGAAAAGAACTCTAATCCTTCATCAATGGTCATATCCAAAACATCAGATATGTTCTTTCCTTTGTACAGAACATTTAATGTCTCAGAGTTGTAGCGTTTGCCATTACATTCATCACACACCACATACACATCTGAGAGAAACTGCATCTCTATCTGCTTTACTCCTGCGCCCTCACATGCAAAACAACGACCCACCTTTACATTAAATGAAAACTGTCCAGGCGAGTACCCACGCGTACTTGACATAGGTGTGCTTGCAAACAACTCCCTTATCACAGTAAAGGCGCCAATATACGTAGCAGGATTTGATCTAGGTGTTCGTCCTATCGGAGACTGATCAATCTCAATGACCTTGTCAATATTAGACACACCAGTAATCTTATCATGTGCACCAGAACGTGCATCAGACTCAAAGAACACAGGTAATAATGCCTTGTATAAAATGTCAGTGACAAGGGTAGACTTGCCAGAACCAGATACGCCAGTCACACACACGAGTTTACCAAGTGGAATTTCAACATCAATGTTTTTGAGATTGTGCTCTGATGCACCCAAGACACAAATAGAGTTAGGATTATCTTTACGAATACGATTCTCAATGACAACCTTTTTGTCACCACGCAAGTATGCACTAGTAGGGGAATTCACATCATACATGATATCAGATACGGTGCCCTCAAACATGACATTTCCACCATGGACACCAGCACCAGGCCCCAAGTCAACTATCCAATCAGATTTTCGAATCACAGATTCATCATGCTCTACTACAAGTACAGTATTTCCTAAATTGCGCAACTTTAAGAGCGTCTTGACAAGTCGCATGTTGTCACGTTGATGCAGCCCTATTGTAGGCTCATCGAGCACATATAATACACCTGTAAGATTAGAGCCAATCTGAGTTGCAAGCCTGATTCGTTGTGACTCACCACCAGATAATGTGGCACTTGGCCGCTCAAGTGTAAGATAATTCAACCCCACATTAATCAGAAACTCTAGCCGCTCTATAATCTCCTTTAGTATATCGTGTGCAATAAATGACTGTGTCTCAGTCAAGTCCAATTTAGTGAAAAACTCATAACATGATTCTATTGACATATGGCAGACATCTATGATGTTTTTACCACCCACAAGCACTGCAAGTGATTCTGGCCTCAACTTTTTGCCAGAGCATTGTGCGCATGGGATATCGCGCATGAATCTGCGTAGCCAGCTTCGCTTTGAGTCAGATGTGGTGTTCTCAAGCATGTAATACAAGTCATTCATAACTCCATCATACGAGTCAGGATTATCTAGTACAGAGATCTTCTCACGTCTAATCCCAACATCAGGTGCACCATGCAACAAGATATCCATATGCTTTTTGTCAAGTTTGTTTAATGGAGTCATCAAGTCGATGTCAAAGTATTCTGCAATCTCTGTGAGTTTTTCGGTTTTATATGCTGCATATTTTCCAGTCCACGGGACTATTGGATACTCCAAGAGGCATTTTGACTTGTCTGGGATTATCAACTCTTCATCAAATTGTAAATTGACACCCAATCCACTACACTTGTTGCACATACCAAACGGAGAGTTGAACGAAAAGTTACGTGGTTCTAGTTCTCCAATACTTAATCCACAGTGAGGGCATGCATTCTCTTGTGAAAATACGGCATCTTGTGCAAAAGACTCGTTGTGTTTTTTTGTTGCAGTTGATATTATAACAGAGCCATGAGACGCTTTTATTGCATCTTGAATAGATTCGAAGAGACGAGAGCGCTCTTGAATAGTTGGTGTTAAACGGTCAACTATAATCTCAATTGTATGCCACTTGTTCTTATCAAGTGATATGCGCTTGTCATTTGTATCAGGTTTGGCAGTAGTAGCAGCACCACCAATGGCAATGTCCCCAATATGTACAATCTCACCATTTACACGAAGACGTGAAAAACCGTCTTGTTTTGCGCCTTCAATTACTTTGTCATGTGTGCCTTTTTTTCGTTGAATGAGGGGAGCTAAAACCAATACAGGTTCATTTTCATACACCTTTAAGACAGAATCACAGATGGCATCAAGTGACTGAGAAGAGATCTGTTTGTTGCACCCCACACAATAAGGTATCCCTATTCGTGCATAAAGTAGACGTAGATAATCATATATTTCTGTAGTCGTTCCCACAGTGGAGCGGGGATTTTTCACAGTGGTTTTTTGCTGAATCGAGATTGCAGGCGATAGTCCATCAATAGAGTCAACATCAGGCTTATCCATCATTTCTAAGAATTGCCGAGCATATGCTGAAAGTGACTCTACGTATCTTCTCTGTCCTTCTGCATAGATTGTATCAAATGCCAAAGATGACTTGCCGGACCCAGATAGTCCACTTATTACAACAAGACTGTTTTTTGGAATGTCTACTGTGATGTTCTTTAGGTTGTGATGACGTGCACCACGAACACACAGAGTCGGAATGGTTCTATTGATGGTAATGGTTTTGTCATATTTGTTAAAAGGTGAGGTATTGTTTGGTTTTGATGATAGTGCAGTGGTGTTATTTGTTGTTGCTGTTTTTGTTTTTTGTTGCTGCTGTATGTTTTGTGTTTTTGAACTTGTGCGCGTCTTTGTTGTTTTCTTTACGACTTCCTCTCTTTTTGTCATCATTGTTACGTAATGCAAGTTCTTTTTCAAGGCTATTTATTGTATCTCTGCATTTGATTGCCTGCTCAAAGTCCAAATCACGCGAGTATTGCTCCATTTTGGTGCCCAAATTTATAATCTCAGACTGTATGTCATATGAGGACCGTGACTTTACATCAAGTGAATCAGACAATTTGCCGCCGCCGCCGCCACCCCGCCGACTAGTGCCACGATTAGAGGAATCATCGGCGCTAGGAGGAATCGGCTTTATTATAGTGCGAGGCGTCACATTGTGCGCTATATTGTACTCGGACTGTTTTTTGCGACGTCTCTGAGTCTCAACTATTGCACGACTCATAGAGTCAGTAATCTTATCAGCATACAGTATAACAGTCCCATTTGCATTTCGAGCAGCTCTGCCAAATGTCTGTATCAAACTCGTCACATTTCTCAAGAATCCTTCCTTGTCAGCATCAAGTATGGCAACAAGTGACACTTCAGGAATATCAAGTCCTTCACGCAATAGATTGATTCCAACTAACACATCAAACTCACCTATTCGTAGTTTGCGTATTAGTTCTGTTCTCTCCAATCCCTCGATCTCAGAATGCATATACCTCACACGTACATTTTTGCGTGACAAGTATTCTGCCAAGTCCTCTGCCATGCGTTTTGTCAAAGTAGTCACTAAAACACGCTCACCGCGTTTGGCACGTATGTTAATCTCAGATATTAGATCGTTCATCTGTCCTTTTGTATGTCGCAGATCCACAATAGGATCAAGTAATCCAGTAGGCCTGACTAACTGTTCTGCCACTACAGTAGATGTTTTTTGCTCATATGCACTAGGTGTTGCAGAAACAAAGATTGTCGGATGTCGTATCATATACTGCTCGAACTCTTCGAACTTTAATGGTCTATTGTCATATGCGCTCGGTAGTCGAAACCCATGCGTTACAAGTTCGTGTTTACGAGAGTGATCCCCCTTGTACATGCCATGCAGTTGCGGTAACGTGACATGAGATTCATCTATAACCAACAAATAGTCATCCATAAAAAAGTCCATTAAACAAAACGCTTGCTCACCAGGACTTCGTCCATCAAAGTGACGTGAATAATTCTCAATGCCAGAGCAGTATCCTAATTCTTCGATCATCTCAAGGTCATAAGTGGTACGAGACTCGAGTCTTTGTCGTTCTAGTTCACGCAGTTCGGGTAAACGTAATGCCAACTCTTCACGAATCGATGCAAGTGCATGCGTTCGTACATCATCGGCAATCAAATAATGTTTGGCAGGAAATATCATAATCTCAGATAATTCTCGAATCTCATCATGTGATACCTTGTCAAGTATATGGATATGTTCAACCTCATCTCCAAATATCGATATACGTATCAAGTCCTCAGAGTATGCAGGTGTGATCTCAATTGTATCCCCGCGTACACGAAAGTTCCCAGGAGCAATGTCAAGGTCGTGACGCTCGTATCGTGCATCTACTAATCCCTGAATCAGACGAGTACGACAGTTTTTTGGTTCGTCACCTTTATGTATTCGCAGTGCAAGGTCATCCCAATCTTTTGGGTTTCCAAGTGAGTAGATACACGATACTGTAGCTACGATAATGGTAGGCTCACCGGACAAAAGCATTGCAGTGGCTTCTAGACGCATCTTTTCGATCTTTTCATTTATTTGTGTATCTTTTTCGATGTATGTGTCAGTCTGTGCAATGTAACTTTCAGGCTGATAATAGTCATAATAAGAGACAAAATATCCCACATTATTGTGGGGGAAGAACTGTTTTAGTTCTGCGTATAGTTGCGCTGCAAGTGTCTTGTTATGAGATATTACAAGTGTGTTCATACCAGATCGTTGAATCACATTTGCAATGGAGAATGTCTTGCCGCTACCAGTGACACCTAATAGTGTCTGTCGCTGATTGGTTTTTATTCCATTTACAAGTGCAGATATTGCTTCTGGTTGATCACCTGTGGGTGCGAACTCTGAGACGAGTTCAAAGTGGTTTTTACCATGCAAGATGCCAGTGTCACTAGTATCAGGTGTGGAAGAGTCAGGTTTTGAGGGTGTGGTGGTGGAGGGGGGCATATCAGAAGAGTTATTGCTTTTCATAAATCACACATCTGTCAATAATAGTAAAAAAGATACGTCTAATATTAACAACAACCACCACCACAACCACAACCACAACCACAACCACACTACTACTAGTACAATAACATATGTGCAAGACAGTGGTTTTAAATGCCATTATAATCATTTTAAGTGTAATAATCATTTTAATTATTATAATCACCATCACTATTTTGACCATCTCGTATCATTATCATTATTATTATTATTATCATTATCATCATTATCACCTCAGATCATTATTACCATCATCGCTATTTTGACCATCGCGCATCATTATCATCATTATCATCATCATTATCATCATTATCATCATCATTATCATCATTATCATCATCATTATCATCATTATCATCATCTCAGATCATTATTACCATCATCGCTATTACTACCATCTCGGATCATCATTTGACATATGCGGCATACCATCAACAATATCAAATCCCATTATACGCAATGTATCTTTTGCAGTAGACGTGTTACGTGACAAGATTAGTTCTGCCAATTTTTGTCGCTTTTCACGAGTCAAATGTTGCCCTATCTTGTATTTTCCATCCATACTCAAAGGTTTGATGCGTATTATACTAACTGCATCCACGACAGCCATATCAGGTCGTATTGGCTCATACATGCCCTCTGGTTGATACTTTAACATCAGTGCATTTAATGCGCGTGTCTTTTCTACACGGTCATCTATAATTTGTGCAGTTCCCTTTATTACAACGCTAATGTATAGTGTGTCTGCAAGGGAGGCATCAGTAGGATGCTCAAAATATGAAGGTAGGAACTCTAGTTGACGATCAACTTCAAATCCGACATGGTCATTGCTAGTAATATTATCTAATTTCTCACCACGTATATGAGAGTGCATATAGATAAAGCCATCAACGTATGCATAGTTCATTGGAATTATTTGAGGAAAACCCAAAGAGTCTATACTAGCAATTCTGCCAGTGTGGGCATCGTTGAGAAATTCTTCTATTTTTGATTTTGAGCCAATGCGTAAGATACCAGCATGTTGCATAACTATAACAGATAATAGTACTAAATCAAGATGTCGTAGATCTGGTCAGGTAGAACTTTTCACTTTTTCTCGAAGTGCAGGCATAACATGACTGGCAAACTTGTCAATTGAGCCAAAATAGTTTTTGCCCCAAAATCTAATGACAAAGTGGTTTACACCAGCATCAATGAATCGCTCAAATGTGGGTATGATATCATCAGGTGTTCCAACAGCAGTAGATGATCGTGCTATAGAGTCAGGTATCTTTGTAGCTGCCTCACGCATCTTTACAATCCAATCTTGGTTTGACATGGAGTATTCTGTAAAGTATTTTCTAAAGTCAAACCCTTCGATCTCTTTTAATCCATGAACTCTGAGAATTTCAGGTTTGAATAGACTCACCTTTACTGCCTCTTTCATCCGTGCCCATGATTCTTCAGAGTCATCAGAAAAGTAGACATCTATATCAAGTGCAAACTCAAAGGTGTCTTTTTCTTGCTGTGATCGTCCATTAGCATCCATAGATGTTTTGATTTGTTGTGCATGATCCTCAAAGAGTTCAGGAGTATATCCTATTGGAAGCCACCCATCACCTAATTTGCCTGTAAGTGCAAGTGTTCTCTTACCACCAGATGCCATATACGTAGGTGGACGTGGCTTGCGTATTGATGGTGCCTGAAGACATGCCCCTTCTAACTTGTAGTATTGCCCAGAATAGTCCACAGTATTATCAGGAGTAGAGTCATACAGTGTATGAATTAGTTCGATCTGCTCGGCCCATTTTGATACAGGTTTGTCAAATGGTATGCAAAATTCTTTTAAGTTTTGAGCTTCACCTGCACCGATTCCAAGAATAGCTCTGCCTTTTGAGACACGGTCAAGTGTGATAGCGGCAAGGGCAATATTAGATGGATGTCTACGGATGGCATCTGTCACACACGTTCCAAGTTCTACATTATTTGTAACAGCAGCAATTGCAGAGAGCATTACCCACGGATCAAGTACAATTGCGTTTTTCCATTGAGGTACATTTGTGTGATCCATGTAAAATATAGAGTCATATCCAGTCTTGTCTGCAAGCATACAAGCAGTAAGTATCTGATCCTCAGTGTACCCTGCCCTAGCTACATTAAGTCCATTTTGTATGCCAAATTTGACTTTTCCTTTTTCTGCCAATTATTATAGACACAGATACAACAATAAAAAAGTGTATCGATGCACAGATAATAAACACTCAAGTATCAGCTCAGGTCAAATTTATACCCATTTGGAGACGACCTTGCCGCCGTATTGGTCAATCAAGCATGTATGGGGTGAAACGGGACCGTATGGATGTCGCGGGTTGTAACCGTTCAACTTCTTTCCAAATTTAGGCACAGATTCATTGCATAACATGGAGCAGGTACAAGGATTGAACGGTTACTCGCGGGTTCTGTCCTGTTGTCAGTGTGCGGCTCCGTTCCCCTGCTGAGCCGAAGATCGGCAGAGGTATGCCGACGTTGAAGATACCCCATGTTGGATCTTTTGCTATGTCCATAACGGCCTTGTATGAGATGGTGCCGTTCTTTTTACAGGTGGCAACGACAGTTTTCATTAGAGAAAAGTTGTAGGCGCTCACTGCATCGAGAATGCAATGCGGCGACGGTCGACGATGACGTTGTCGTGTATTGACAACTCGTTGCCGTTGTTGTTATTATTGTTACCGTTGTTGTTACCGTTGTTGTCGTGGAGGGCCATGCATGATACCCGGAGTGGAGTAAACATGTGGTGCAGCGCGTTTGACACGGTCGTGGTGACCGCGTCAGGAGGTGCCATCTCAAGAGCATTCTGGACGCGTTTGGTGAGTCTGCGGATCTGCTGTTCAATGGTAACCGTTCAACCCCTTCTCAAATTTAGGTACAAATTCACCGCCTAACGTCTGGCGCAGGCACATGGTTTGAGCGGTTACTGATCTAGGAACGCAAACATGTACATCACCCATCACTGCAACATGTCGAGCACCTTAGCATGTTCGGATCGTCTATGTTCCTGCCACTGTACATTCTCTCCATTCAAACACATATCTACAAGTAATACAATGCATATACATGACTCCAGATCCAAACAGTGTTATGTAAGCGTTCAGGTCTAATTATTGATGATCATAAGCAGGCACGCCTGCACGGGTCAATTAATGATATCACAGAGGATAATCCAGAATTGAGTGTGTCTAGATGAAAGGTGATGGGTGCGATAATCCAAATTGTAAGTCATGTAAATTTTAGCAGTTGATATGATGTCAAACTTTAGGTGTTGTGATTAAATGATGCAGGTAAGTTGACCATGTAGATGAATAAATTTTTGTTATTTGGTCATATCGTGACATGTCGTGCGGCAACGTAGAGTCCGCATGAAAACATGGAATTCCTTGCAATCATACTTTGATAGTTACGGACGTATACTGTCTTCAGTAGATTGCTTTGTGTTTGTCATTATCGGCGGAGGTATTCCAGATGTGAAGATGTCCCAAGCTTTATCTGCAGACATTTTGATGATCGCATCATATGCAGATGTTCCGTTTTTTCTACAAGTTCTAAAGAATGTCTGTAATCTGCCAAAGTTGCGTGCTGCAGTCCAGTTTGGAAATGGTCCTTTTCTTTTACTTTTGGACACAAGGACATCGCGTACATTATGCTCTGTATCATTGTTGTGTAGTGGGACTCCGGGGTATTTGATGCCTGTAAATACATGATCTCTTGCATTTTTCAGTGTAGTGGCAGCCGTATCCTCTATCATGTTTGATACTTTGTCATATTTTGCCAAGAGTTGGGATATTTTTTGTTGTACGGATTGATCCAATCCTTTTTCTTTTATGATGTTTAGGTCACATGCACTCTGCATTGGGCCCCCGGCATATGCGGTGAATGATTTTGCACTTGCTTTGGCATCTACAAATATCTCACTGAGAAGTATGTGTCTGGTGCATTCTGGAGAATCAAACTCATTGTCCATTGCAGCATCTTCTACTTTGCGCGATATGTGTACTGTACATCGTTGAAAATCAAAGTTGTGCCAAGAGTATCCTTGGTATCCGTCACGAACATTTGGTCTGTTTGTGCCCCACTCTAGAAACATCTGCATCTCAGAGACATACTTGTGTTCTACTGCCTTGTAATGCTCTGTTTTGTTTGTATTGGCAGTTAGCATCTGTATGTTGTCTTTTTTGACTTTGTGCGGTGACTCGTCACTTTTACTGTATGGCTGCATAGAGGCCACTTCCATGATATGCACGTTTTTTGGTTGTGTGACAGATGATGTCCAGACTGTACTGTAACGAGTTTGAAGTGCCTCACTTTGGGCATACGTGTTCTCTCTAGTACGGTCATCTGCATCATAATCATCTAAAATGTCTGCACCCTTGCCCACTTTCCAACCGCCTGCAGGCTCAATAGGCATCCGGCATAAACGCAAGTCATCTTCATCGATTACAAGTGGTTTTTCAATTGGCGAGTGTATAATTCGACTATCAACTAAATTTGCAGTTGCACTGACACAGTTTGACATGGCACCAATCGATATGTGCAGGTGTTCTCTATCTTTGATGTAACCTTGTGCAGTACGTACACTAGTGCCGCCGTTGTTGTACATGTTTATCAATGCACGCTCATTTACCAAAAATGCAGATCCGCTGATTGCATCTGTATCAGGTACGTATTCTTGACCACATTGTGGGCATATTTCATGATACCACACGTACATCAGAGTACGCCATACTCCATCGACATCTTGGCCAAACACTCTTTTGCGCACACACGAACCCTGAATCATGTCTGCTCTGCCACAGCATGCACTCAATCCAACTTTAAAAAGTATGGTCTTCTCGCACTTGCCCTCACGTGACTTGCCAACATGACCTGGCTGGCCTCCGGGGTTTTTTGGCAGTTTTTGTAACAGATCACCATCCCCACTTGTCACATCCCCACTTGTCACATCCCCACTTGTCACATCCCCACTGTTCGTGTCACTGCTACTCACAGACTCGTTGCGCTTTTTGGTCAGATGAGTTGCAAGTTCTTTTTGAAACTTTGCACGTTTGTCACCATATGGCTTGGATTTGGATGGACTGCCATTATATCCATATTCTATTGCAAGTTTTTGTTGCAGTCCTGATAATTCTACCTTTAATCGCGCTACCAACTCGTCTTTGTTTTGATTTTTTGCTACAAGACCTAATATGGTCTCCACTGCCACCTCCATTACACTCTTGAACAAATTCTCAACTGCTGTCTTTTCTTGATTTAACTTTGCATTATCATTGCGTAAAAGAACCATGTCTTGATTTAATGCAACATCTCTCTCTTTCATATAGCCAATCATATCAAACAATTCTACAATCTTGTCGTTTAATTCATCAATCGTGCAGTACGCCGCGTCTCTTTCGGCACGTATGCGATCAATCTCTAAAGGCATCACACTTGCACCTCCCATCTGATCGCATGTATCATGGTTAAATTCCCATTGTACAATATTGCATTGTTGATGTTTCTATTTGTCATTTTTGTCGGATAATGACAAATAGCGATATCTCCTTATAACCATGTTGTCTGTATATTTAATATCGTGCTCGAGGGTTGAAACAAACGTGCCTATTTATGATCATCAATAATTAGACCTGAACGCTTACAGTGTTATCAGTGATGCTAAATCTATAGCAAGTAATATACAAACCGCTATAGAAGCTAAGGGTATGAACAGTATTACAACAGCATCTAACTCATTAGATGCATTAATACAAGATATTGAAGAGTTGTTACGTGATGGATGATAACACACGTGAAGTCTTAACCGAATTTAAAATTAATCAGAGCTACGAAGTGAAATTAGTACTATTACAATTGTTGTTTTGGGAAGTGAAAAATTACCTATGATTGTAGAACTAATACAGGCGATTCTCAATGCGTAAATATTTTATCACAAACGCAATTATACTTGCAACCGCCTGCATTTTATTCACTCTTTCAATCATATATGATGCATCAGAACTTGCTACAACTTGGTTTGCGATTGCCATTGTAACTTATGGCATAAGATATACGGCATGGTGGAAAGAGGTATTTTATTTACAGACGATATCATTTGAAAAATCAGACAGATTTTCATCCATGAAATTTCTTATAGTAATGTGTGTTATTACAGGATTGAATATATTATTCATCATTGGTGATCATGGCAACACGCACTGGCACATCACTTCGACTATGTTGCACGTATTTACCTTGTATAGGGCAACCATTGAGTACATGCATCAACGGTATAAGAGTCCAGAGATACTAGACAAGTGGCTCATATAGAGATACGCCTACAAATTATCTATACACATACACTGTCAGTCCGAATCATAGACGGCCTTGTGATCCCCCACGGCAAGTAGTATGATTCAATCTGGGTACACCGTGTACATCAGTCAATTGCTTTTGTTCAACCTGTATGTGTAAGTATTACTGTGTCTCTTAAATTCCCCTAATTCCTGTGGGTTGTCTGAATCCAGCATGTCTGCTAGCGCGTATTCGACAAGTCTTTTTACAGATGAATCCAGCTTCTTGTATTGTTTCTTATACTTGGCCTTGTACTCAATCATTCGCTTCAGGATCTTTTATCATGCCCTCCACGCTACTGTACATTGTAGGCTCTTCTAGATTCGTATGATACTCAATTGCCACACCGAGCCCGTTAAACGTCTCTTCCAAGTCGTCACCGTTCGAATTCAGGTAGATGTATCTCTTCATGTCAAATAGTACGTTGTCGCGGTTCAGTATATGGCCGATTCGTCATTCGGCCTTGCTTGTAGCGCTTTATCATAGCACTCCATGGCTTTCTCATACATGCCCAGCCTGACAAATGCGACCCCCATGCCCACTAGCGCCCCGGCATCATTGGGTCTGATCTTCAGCGCCGATTCATAGTATTGGGCATCTGGATTCTCCCACCATGGATTTGATTCTCGTAGTATGCTTTCATGAATCATATGTTCTGTTGACAATTATATTATATATTGTTTTAATATTACTGTGATGTTTTTTATATGTGGGTGTTCACTAATACTGAATGGTTCTTTATATGTAGTTGATCACATCTACTGAATGGTTCTTTATATGTAGTTGATCACATCTACTGAATGGTTCTTTATATGTAGTTGATCACATCTACTGAATGGTTCTTTATATGTAATAATGCAGAGTTATCTGTGTGAACCAAGCTCTATGACTGATAGGGTCATTAAAAATAGCACCAAGTCAAGCGTCACGCAGATGCAGAATTATACAAGCAGGGATGTGACTAAATAGAGATATGTGATTTTATTATTGTGTCCAAAGAGCTTGGTTCATACAAAATTATTTACAATGGGTGATTTATGGATTCAATTGCCAGATTGATCAGAGGACTGCTTTGATGGGAATTAAAATGTGATAGTTACTTGCCATTGTAAATCTGTCGCACTGTATAATCAAAAATAAGATCATTGGAATTTGACACATTGCAAACTGCTGTATTTGAGTATTCCATACATTTATATCTATATAACATATTTTCAGTACCTGTTATCATTTCTTTGAGATTATTTACCCTTTCTAAAGCAGCAGCTACTTCTTGACTAAGATCCATATAATCATTTTCTATAGATTTAAGATTATGTTCTTTATCTTTTAATTCTTCTTGTGCTATACGTAAATCTTCTATAAAAGTGTCATGGGCTTTTTGTATGATAAATCTTTCGTTTTCATCTAACATATTGTAGTTATTAGAAATATTTTTAAAAGTGTCATACTCTATTAAAGTATGGCAAATATAGCAGAATTGCGTGAAATGGAATCTCAACTCAAAGACCCAGAGGCAAAAGCACTCTTACAGAAAGCTATCAAGTTTTATGAATCTTGGTGAAGACATTTTTTATTTTTTTAGTAACTATTTTGCTTTTTGAAGTGCACATATAAACTAAAAGATCATGTGTATTTTTCTGACCATGGTAATCTCGGCATTGTGTATTTATATATAATCAGTTGGCAATGATAACACGCAGTTGATTATAATGTGCATAGTGATTTCATTAAAGATCCGATAGTTTTTAGACATTCTTATAATCATATATTGGGAAATCAGGCAGGCCCCATGTTGTAATCCATACATGCTTCATGATTTTCACATGGGCATGTGTATGCCAGCCGTGTATTTAGGCGTGGCAAAGGGTATGTGCGCAGCCGTCCTGATCATAGTGCGATCTGTGCGTCGCACAGCCACACCCGGACCCACCTAGTTCGCGTAATATGCAGTTCATGTAGCCCGGAGTTCGGATATGAGTGCGTTGTTCTTTGCATCTTGTATGGCATTGCGCATGTACTCTAGCAGTCTGACTGTACCTACCTCGCCTTTTTCCATCATGTGTAGTATGGACTTTTGAATCTCTGGAAAACCACCCTTGTAGTATCTGCCTGCCAGTGCGCGCTTTATCTCGCGCCATTGGATCTCTATGAGATTGTGTTGAGGGGTATATGGCGGCAAGTACCATAGTGCGACTTGGTCCCTTGTCTGTTCCAGATACTGTTTGATGTCTTTGGACTTGTGTACGCAGATGTATTGTCACATATGACAAATACCTTGCCGTACTTTTCTCGGAGCATCTCCAACAGTTTTATGACGTTTACAGTATTTGCACTGTCGCAAAAGTGCAGGTGGCATGTACTGGCCCCGAGTGCACCCAACATTTTCATGCTCGTTTTTGAAAAGTTGACCTTTACAGTCTCAGAGCCTCCCCGGGGATATAGTCCGCGCGCGACAAACGGCGAGTTTGTGATTGCAGAAGCGTCCATACAGAACACCTCATAGCCGGCGCGGGCGTGCGCCATGATGGCGCGTATTGTGTTGTGTACATAATGCAGTTCTTCTAATGGACTGGCAGACTTGTGGTGAATTGGCCTGTGGGTATTCTTATTGAAAAGCACATCCTGTGAGCTAGCGCCAGGGCTCCGGTCCACGTGTACTGGACGTCAAAAATGTTTCCCAGATGCAATGCAAACAAGGCCAGCAGTCCATGTCCCACGCTCAAAGCCGCACTGCATCGGCTCTTTACTCAGATCGGCCTTTGCCTGTTCTTGTTGTTCTTTTGTGAGTCTGCACGGCCTACTGGGGGCTCTTGCGGTCATATCTGCCCTCCAAGCCCTCTGATTGTAGCCTGTTGAGCCACTCAGATATGACGCTCTGGCTGCGTCCGAGCTGGGCGGCTATTGCAGACTCACTCTTGCCCTTTTTTCGTCCAACTGCCGCCTGCAGTCTGTCCCGGGACTTGCCCGGAGGCTCTTTGCGGTAGGCGGCTTTTAGATCTTCCAGGGACACGTCGGGCATGAACCCGTCCCCTCTTTCTACATAGGCTGTCTTCAAAAAATACGCACCTCGTCGATGCCGCAAGACGATCTACCTGCAGAGTCGTTAAATATGGCATCGACGAGTACTAGTCGATGTACCATTTTTTTTGTTTTTCATCAAACACTAATGGCCACATCGCCTTTTGACACTCGAGGTCAAATTAGTTAAACCAAATGATCAAAAGTTACTTAATACCTGCCACTGGACATACACACCAATTTCTCACCTCTCTTCTGGGCAAGACCGTCTACAGGGTTTAAAGACTGCTCATACTGGACATACACACCAATTTCTCACCTCTCTTCTGGCCACCACACGGTATCTGCTACACATAGTGCCAATTACGTCTATTTTTCCACTCCGTACCCGCCTGCCTAGCCGAAATCGCCTGCAAAAACCATCGGATCTTTAATGAAATTACTACGCATACGTGATACGATTCCTGTTTTTGTTATAAACATGTAGTTGGTCTGGTTAATAATAAGTGGTTGTATAAGGTATGCTGACTTATATAATACATAAAAACACATGTACAAAAACACATGTACAAAAACACATGTACAAAAACACATGTACAAAAATATATACACATAAAACATACATAAAAACACATACACACAACACTACTGCCAAATGTGGTGTTTGTGTTATAGTAGAGACAGTTCGGTCAATTTTTCACATACCTCGCATCGGCGATAAATACTTGGTTTACAAGTAAAAACCATTAGTCATTTCCGTTTTAATTCCCATTCAGGAACCACCCACACACCAGGTTTTACTGTCTCGGCCCAATAAATTTTATTTGTAAACTTGTATTTTTGTACAGTTCGTCTCCAAACAGTTGCAACTCGAACATCAAACTCTTCTCCACATATTACATCATTTTTCATGTATTTGAGTAAACGATGCACAGTTACACCAGTATCCAATACATCATCGATAATTAAAATATTCTTCTTATATTCATTTTTGATGTATAAAGATGCATTAGAAAATTGGTCTGGGTCAAGATGTACTTGTTTTGCAAGTTTTTCTCCACCCTCTGTATATTGCCACATTCGTATATGTTTTAGTGGTATTTGCAAGTCATGTTTTATTGCAATTTTTGATCTAATGTACTCTGATGGAATAATTCCACCTCTGTCTATGCATAAAATTACATCAGGAATCCAATAAAGAGTCATCTCATCGACCAATCTATGGCACATTTTACAGATAGAATCATAACTCACATTTACTTTGGTTAGTTTCATTATCATTGATGTGCATATGTTGTAATAATAATAACGCGAACCAAGCTTTCGTGTGAATCAATCTCTTTGGATGCACTAATGAAATTATATACTTTGTTTGGTCACATCCTTAACTACATATCAAATATCGTGCATGTAATGCGTTGGGCTAGCAGTTATTTTTGAATAATCATACAAGTTATGGATCGTGGTTCACACAATTATGTTGCACGTGCTTTGTTTTTTGTATGATGTAGTATAATATAATATATAAAATATGATTAATTATTTATATGTCATGCAGATAAATAATTGCAAAGATAAAGTCTCACATGCAACACAGTGGTTGGTGCGTAATTCATCAAATCGCCACCTGTATCGTACTTGCAAAGCCATCTGCAAATATCACCAAAGTTTTATGTACATATATTTAATAAGCTCATATATAAAAGTATATGCGCGCATACCAAAAGTTACTTATAGGGGCATCCCAATTGAATAATTACAGTATGTACAAAGGGGATGCTAAACAACGTTGACTAGCCAATGTTATCAACGTATCGTTTGTGAAGTGTGGTGGAACGACGACATATGGTGGGCTGCCACAACATACTATGCTACACAGAATGGCGCCCATTACAATGCATGGTTTGTGATGAATATGGCGTATGCTTGTTGTTTGTGTAAATTTAGTGGGTGGGTCTCAAATAAGAACAGATTATGGAGGCAGACCGTACAGTGACAGAACAGCACAAGCGACGCGAAGGTTATTGGCAGTATTACGAACAGGCACGCAAATCTGAGCCGGATTTTATGCGCAAGACCTTGTTGTCAGCGATACGAAAAAACCCACATCCGTGCAAGGAAAAGAAAACAAATAGAGGATGCAAGCCGGTACACTCTCGTGACAAGATGGATTTTTTATGTCTTTTAAAAGTTGCAAAAAATATTCCTTTTCGTGATGTGGTAAATGATCTTGGACATATGCATGATGAATGGGTTGACGAGCCGAAGCCTGATTATAGTTGGGTAACCAAACATATGCAAACAATTGATCTCGACTGGCTTGATTCTATTTTGGCATATACTGCCAATATGTGTCTAACTGAACTTAAAAAATCGGGGACAGATCCGGTACCGATAAAAGGTAAAGAGACCATACTTACGCACGGATCCGAGGATTTTGAGAGCGGTAAACAAGACGTAAAACAAGAACCTACAGCTCCAATTGGGATAGACAGTAGTGGGGTAGAGACTGATAGGTACGAAAAACAAGAAAGACCTAATCATGTACTACAAGACTTTGAGCCGACACGCGTCAAGACGTACCTAAAATATCACATTACTGCGATAACAGGACACCAGATCATACTTGCATCATACACAACTCCAAGCAATGTGAGTGACACGTCAATGCTTCCATATATGGTCAGCTTTCTCACAAAAAACTATACACAGATTGAAGAACGCTTATTCAACGGAGACAAGGGATACGACTCGGATCAAAATTGCGAGACAATATTCAATGCAAACATGAAACCGAACATAAAACAGCGCAATCACACAGATGGCGCAGGTCATACAAACCGTGGTAAACCAAGCAGAAAAAAAGCAGCAGAGATCTTTGACCAAGATGCATACAAACAACGCGCACTTATCGAGGCAATATTTGGAGCAGAAGAGACAAAAAATCACAGGCTGCACTGTCGTATGCGTCTGGCCAAAAACAGAAAGCGATTTGGTAAAATACTATCAATTGCATGGAATATCAACGTCCTGAACAGATTTATCTGCGCTCATGAAAAAGGGCAAAAGATTCCATCATACGAATGATAGTGACTGCTATCACACTTGCACGTTTCATATTCTATAATCCATGTCTGCCAAAACACACATGCATATTCAAAAACGAAACGCACTATAGATAGATTCCAGTCTTTTGTAGATTGAATGTGCAATAAACCAAGTTCACAGACGGGTCACAGGCAGGTCTAATGTCAATTACGCACCAACCTCTGCAACACAACTAAATTTAAAAATATGTATGTTATTATATGCATTATTTTTTAATACCATACAAACCATATTGCCACCACAAGAACGAAATCACATAAAAATAATTATAATCCATTGCCAAATTTATCATGATCACATTAGACAATCATTATATTATAATTAAAAGTACATATATATCATCACACATAGTATTTGGAATTATTCCAGATAATTGACAATGACTAACCAATCCAATTCAAAAATGCGCATAATATTATTTGACGCAATTTGTAGTTTTTTTACACAAGTGTATTTTTAAAAGTATTAAAGCAAAAGTTTAGTTTGAAATTTTTGAGTTAACTGCGTTCATATAGAAAAATAATAATAATAATTATAATAATAAAAAAAAAGTAGAGATTAGAGATTTCCTGCCTTTATATCCTCAAGGCATTTTACAATATCATCTTTTGATATTGGTATTGGATTTGGATCAAGGTGTCCCCTATCAGTCATGACAACATCAGCTGCCTCGGACACATCTGCTTTTAGATCAAGTTTGTCAAATCCTAGCTTGTCCATTGCCTCTTTGAATCGATCATAAAAGACAGATTTGTTGTGCTTGTGAGCTACAGTGGTGCAAGAGGATAGTGAATAGCCATGTGGAACGCCTTCGTTTGAAAAGACATATGACAAAGCGTGTCCAAGTGTAGTAGAGCAGTTACCAAATCCCATGCCAGATAACATAGAGCCGTATGGATAGTCTTGTGGTCTATCTTCCATGATTGCACTGTACAGTATATCAAATGCTTGCTTGCACAAGGTTCTAGTCATATCATTGCCAAGTTTGCTATCATACCCTTCTGTTGCCTGAGCACATGCATCACACACAGAATTTTTTATCACTTGTTCTGGTGTCCCATCCATAAAGTACGAATCAACCACTGCCATATCTGCCAAGAATCTATCTTCTCGCAATAGTTTCTTTTTTCCATCAAATTTGAGCACGCAATATGTAGTCATCTCAGCACCAGTCCCAAAAGTAGTTGGAATCAGAATCTTTTCTTTCTTCATCTCAGGTGCAGCATATTTTACCACATCTAGTGAACTCCCACCGCCCAATCCGATTAAAACGGATGGATTCTTGTCTTTGAATTGAGATATTACAGCATTGACATCGTCAATTGATGGTTCTGGTGTCACCTTATCATATAGCATATAGTCAGTTATACCCATCTTTGCAATCCATTTGTCAGATAGTTCAGGAGGTACTGTAGTGACTATTAGTGCATTTTTAGGATATTCGGTCTGACCCAAAGCATCCTCGCCAAAGTTTATGATCTTTGGAATACGCATAGTGTGCATAAGTATCAGTTAAAATATTCACTATTATACCTTGCATTCATATCTAAAATGTGATAATTAATAAAAAAGAACTAGTGTCAACAAACGACAAGCGAGAAGACTGTTTACGTATAATAGAGGCAGGCATGTCAGCGGCCAACCCTGCATTATTCATGCACCTATATTTGAGTCATGATAAGATTAAGCCATCAAATGGGAATGGTGGTAATGGTAATGATATCATACATCTTGACAAGTATAGTGAGATACATACAGTTGCATTTGGTAAAGCAGCAGATACAATGACAAGTGCTGTAAATACCATACTCAAAGACAGATTAACAAGTGGCATTATCATAATGCCAAAACATATCAAATCAGCAAGTAAGAGTAAGAAATTTCGAATCTTCAATGCCAAACACCCCACACCAGATAAAACAAGTGTAAAAGCAGCAAAAGAAACAATCAAGTTTTTGCAAGCAAGGCGAGACGGCGAGCTAGTAATATTTTTGATCTCAGGTGGCGGTTCCTCATTACTTGCATTACCAAAAGATGTTACACTCGGAGAAAAGATACACGTGACAAATTTACTTTTAAAATCAGGTGCTACAATACAAGAATTCAATTGTGTAAGAAAGTGTCTATCAAAAGTCAAAGGGGGCAAACTTGCAAAATATCTGAAATGTGACGGTGTTGGTCTCTTAATGTCAGATGTTCAAGGTAGAGATGACTTGTCAAGTATTGCATCAGGGCCTACCATATCTACCAATCACATAAAAGAGCACACACAATATCAAGACGCACTTGACATACTAACAAAATACAATCTAGTAAAAAAGGTAGGGAATATGGTCATAAATGTACTATATAAAAATGCTCAACTACCCACAACAAACAAAACATCAAAGTCAGTCACACAGACACAAGATACAACAGTCTCAGCAAAATCAATATGCAATCCACAAACACATACCAACCGCATGATTGGAAATTATATTATTGCAAAAAACTCAGATTGCACAAACAAGATGATAGAGACTGCAAAGAGTCTAGGGTACAGCATATCAGACATGTCACCCATACAGGTAGTGGGAGACATTAAAGAGGCAGCAGATGTCATATACAGAGCAATTCCACAAAATAAACACAATTGCCTTGTATTTGGAGGCGAGACAACGGTAAAGATATTGGGCAATGGTAAGGGAGGAAGAAATCAAGAACTAGTATTACGTTTGCTCAAAAAGTCACAAAACACCAAGTATAATCAAAAAAGACTCAACGTTACATTTGCATCTGTTGGAACAGACGGTATTGATGGAAATTCAATATATGCAGGTGCCATATCAGATAATGAATACGTGGATCTAAACTTGATAAATACTGCAATCAAAAATAGTGATTCAAGTGGGTTTTTTGAGAAACGTAGAAAGAACAAGGATGGGAAAATTATTCCCCCCTCGTTGATCAGAACCGGCCCCACGCACACAAATCTAACAGATATTGGTGTAATACTTACATGATGTAAAATTATTTTTTTATATATATAGGAGATGTAATGTATATCAACTTTTAATCATTAAATTCAAAAGAAATATTGAAAACGCTTTGAGAATGCACATCTAGTTGTATAAAAAAAGTAGTAATGATAATTCAATGAAATCTACAGTATATAGTGATATTCATAAATTCTGGTACAACGAAAAAACCATGCACGATAATTTTTAGCAGATATCTTCATAGTTGCTCAGTAATTCAAATTTGGCATATTTTTGAAAAGTAAAATGTAAAAAATGTGGTGTCGGGACTCTGATGCATAGTAGTTTCATTAAAGATCCGATAGTTTTCTAATATTTTGTATTCATAATACATGTTCAACTTTGAGATGAATATCAATCAAAATATCGGATCTTTAATCATATCAGTATGCACATGTGCGCTAACACGTGACTGGACATGTCAGTAGTTCGCAATGTGCCAATTTTTAATGATCTTATTTCTAATTATGCAGTGCGGCAGATTTACAATGGCAAGTAACCGCCGTGCTCTAATTCCCACCGAAGCAGTCTTCTGATTGATCCGGCAATTGAATCCATAAATTATTCATTGTGAGTAATTTTTCATCTGCAAGTCCGTCGTAATTTTCGTATCTTGTTATTGCCCACAATCCATATAACAACATTTCAAAAAAATATCAACAGTAATCAGACTTGCAAGGCGTTGTTAGTTGTTTTTGGAGTTATGTTTTTTATCACTATAATTCCGTCTCTATTATCCAGCGCTTGCGATAAGTCGGGAATTACACACTAGTTCACTTTGACCCGATGCGGGCAGTTAATTCGCCTCCGAGCCGCTGCTGTTATTCGCGCGCCGCCAGCGCGTTGGCAATCTGCGGCCATAGTGGGCTGCTGTACTTTTCTGCATTGGTTTGCGCCTCTGCTGCGGTCATCGGGTTTGAGTGGTCAATCTCACCAAAGGCAGCTAGAACGCGGTTCCACCTGTCCACGTGCGCGTCGCCGTGGTGCGTCTGTGCCGCCAGCTCCCTGACGCTGTTGATCAGAGCAGGGTCTATGGCAGGCGGCGTGTCAGGCTCGGTCGGTACGTCAGGCGGCGTCTGCGGATCGTCCTGTTCTGCTACTACTGCCGCCGCCTCTAGCAATGTCAGCACGTCGACAATCTGCGGCCATAGTGGGCTGCTGTACTTTTCTGCATTGGTTTGCGCCTCTGCTGCGGTCATCGGGTTTGAGTGGTCAATCTCACCAAAGGCAGCTAGAACGCGGTTCCACCTGTCCACGTGCGCGTCGCCGTGCTGCGTCTGGGACGCCATCGCGGTCACGTTGGCGATCAGCGCTGGGTCTATGACGACTGCCGTCAGATTCTGCGCCTGGGTGAGCTTGTCGTACACGGGCGGCTGCATCAGGCTTGACGTCGTCCCGGCGTCCTGGACGTCCACGGTCCAGCTTGCAAATTGGCCCGGCGTGTAGCCGACGCCTGGATTTATCGTGAGCGTAACATTGTTGACGTCTATGACGCCGTCGTTTATGGTCGGAACCTCCAGCGTATACGAGCCGATCGGTGGGATCTCCACGATGCGCCAGCCCACGTCAGATACGTTGAGTACGTTCCCGGCGTCCGAAAGGGTGACGTTGACTGGCAAAGGCGACTGCAGGGGGAGGGGGGCTGCGCCGATGCTAAATGAGACGGGATCGCCCTCCGAGCCGCCGCTCGATATACCGATTGAGACTGTAGTCGGGGGAGGGGGGCTGCCGCTGCCCAGCGGGCCTGGGTCGTCGTCTAGCACAGCAAGTGTTACACTTGAGGGTTGTCCGATTCTATAGTTGCCTGGCTTTATTGTAATTGTAACGGTGCCGTCAGGCTCATCGACAGCGTCAGGTCCACGTGACACTACTGTATATACACCGGATGATCTCTCATTGCCCATCGGAATATTTTGAGTCTTGTCACCCAACGTGAGCGCACCAAAAGAATCCCCGGTCTGGGCCAGGTTAAAATTGACAGTAATGTCCTCAGAGTCGCACGTGTATTTTGTGGTGAATATATCAGCTAAAGCGAAGGAATTTCCCTCATATACCGTCATGTTGTTGACTTTATTAGCTGACTCAATAGCATCAGTGTTGATGTACACAGCCGGGCTGTCGGCCTCGCCTAGCGTTATAGTCTTGGTCGTCGCGGTACCTTCCTTTATCTGGTAGCCGGGGCCGTCGAGCAGCTCGAATGTTATCTCGTTTCTGCTCCCAGAGTTGGGGTTGCAGTCAGTCGTAGTGGGCAGAACATCATAAAAGGATGAACCATACGCTGCAAGCGTGCGCGTCTCGCCATTTTGATTGGTAGTGAGCGCCTGACCGTGCGTTGTGTATTTTATTGCTATAGTATCGTCGCCTCCGGGGGTGCGAGTTTCACCCGGCTCAGTATACGGAGATACGCCAGAACGATACGGCTCTATATCAAAACGAACTATCACATTATCACCCTCAAAGGAACTCTTATCCAACACATGCATGCTTATGCACGGGTTATTGTGGGTGCACTCCTGGGATGGGGGCGGGGGAGAATCATTGTCACGTACGGTAAAGGTGATGCTTTTCGAATTGGTCAGATGATAGTCCCGAAGTCCTTTGGTGCTCGGAAGCAATGTTATCGTAACGGTGCCATCAGACTCGACAGTGTCATCATCTATAGTAGTAAGTTCAAACCGGTGCATTCCTATCTCGTTCACCTGCATGTCACCCGTCTGACCTGGAGATAGATAATTCCCACTGGCAGTGATTCGATAGTTGAATTGACCTTCCCTATCCCCCAGATTGAGGAACAATAGAACACTAATAGTGTCGCCCTCAGTAATCGTAATAGGACCCTCATTGTTAACCCATAAATTCGGTATTCTCACGGTTGTGGGTGGGTTGTTGTTGTCAGCAATTTTAAAAATTGGTGATATGCCATAAGAGTACCGGTCAGACTGGAAGTGCTGGCCGTGCTCGTTCCTGCTGCCATCCGACGCGCCCGGCGTGCCGCCGGCGTAAAAGTCATCGTAATTGTCAGCTATTTTACTCCCACCAAGCCAGTAGACGGGGACCCCAGGGTATTGCGTAAAGGTATGCGCTCTGACGTCGTCGCGGTCGGAGTGCCCAAAGTGCAGTACGCGAAAGTGGTCGTGCAATTCCCGCAGCGGCGAGGGTTCCGGCCTTGGAACGTTTACCGTCCGCTTATACATATAATAGCAATAATCCACGCCGTTTTCAGTTATGTCAGTTCCCTCACCGTTATTGTTCCTTTCAACAATATTCCAATAGACATCCGAGCTGACCATCTGGCCATAATAACTATAACATTGAACAGCAGGATCGTCGGTTATACGGTAGTATGTAGCCTTGCCGTACGTAAAGATGTTAGATGATTCAATCAGGCCCTGTATCTTTGCATCCGTAAATGAATGTCCGGCAGATGGCGTGAACAGCAGCCTGAACGTGTCCCCGACTGCCAGGCCGTCAGGTGCGTAGGCCCAGTCCTGGGGTACGTCGAATACCACATAGGCGTGCGCGTCTTCTGCCGATGTCGCCACCGCGAGCGCGCCAAGTACCGCCAGGGCCGCCAGCGCGCACGTCCTCAGGGCGCGCGTGCGCAGTCCCCCCCCCCCCACCGGAGAGAGTGTTTGCCGCCGGCGCGTGCATACAAAAACGGTGACTTGTAATAATCTTCATGTCATATTTACAAACCACATATTATTAAAAGTATCGAATATATTAACGTGTTGTATAATTTAGTTAATCAGGTATTCAAACCTACAAATTTTGCCAAAATATAACTGATTATATAAAAACTCTAAATTGGATAAATCACGTCATGTACATTTTTGAGTTTTGGTGACTGTATAATTTATAATCATATGAAAATTCTTTATTATTTTGTTACATGTATCAAAAGTAATATAAAAATAATAATTTCAAGACGGTAATTAATTGCTTTAATATGATGTTTGCATAGTATATGTATGCTTGAAAAAGAGTTCAGACCAGATAAATTATATGGTAAAATAATTAAATATTATATAGATAGAAAAGGATATGACAAGTCAAGGGCAAACTCTATTGCACAAAAGATTGTTAGAAAAGAGACACAGCGTAGAATATGTAAAACAAAAGGATGCGGCCACTTTGCGCATGACCACATAAGAAATACAGGTGTGTGTCTTGTAAGTAGATGCAACTGCTCTGCATTTACAAATAAAGAAAGTTCACACAAACCAACCACAACATCTAGTAGTATAATTGAGGAAGATGAATCAACTACAGATACAACATTAACAGCAGCATAGAAAACGCATGAACCAAGCTCTTTGGGTGCAATAATTAAATCACATATTTGTATTGGTTACATCTCTGTCTGCATATCAAGTATCATATATGCGATGCATTTGATTAGAAATTATTTTTGAATGATTACATTAGTCATAAAACTTGGTTCACATATACAACAATAACAACAACAACAAAAATAAAAAGAATCAAGATGCAAGTGATTCTGCCACAATACCCATATTTTGCAAAGTATGTGCAAACTCATCTACAAATCCATGTGTTGTGTATACCATCTTTGCACCAGACAAGCGCACCATACGAACTAGTTCTGTATAATCACAATGGTCACTCATTTGAATAGAGTAGTCTGCTTTGCATCCAAACGGGTAACGAGTAGATCGTGCCCATCCACTAAATCCTATCGTAACTGCACCGTATTTGGATTTCATATCTTGAATGAACTTTGTCTTTTCTGAGAATGGAGGTGATATCATGACCCACGGTCGTCGCGCAAGCAATCCTTGTGACTCGGCATCCGCATACCCAATTCCACCACTCAAAGATATACCAAGTTTTTCATGTAAGTTATTCATCTCTAAAACAGAGTCATAAAAGTAAAGAGGTTTCCAATGGCCAAACAAGTCAGTCAAAGTCTGAGCTTTTCCCAATTGATATCCCATCAATATGACAGGCACACCACGCTCATATAGTTGCGATATGAGTTTATTTGTCTGCTCAACTGCATCTCTAATACTCAAAAACGTAAATTCAGGCAGTCCAAAAGTACACTCTGTTATGAGTATTTTGCATTTTGGTACCCTTGCACCTTGCAAAAAACCCCTACTGCGAGTACAAATGTCACCTGTATAAAAAATATCATCAAATAATAGTCCCCTAGAACCTAAAATATGGCCGCTGTCGATGAGTTCAAATCCATCCATATTCTCTACATGGTTCTTCATATCAAATCCTCTCAAACGTGCAATTTCTTGTGTGTGATGTGATGAGAGTATAACTGTATTTTGATTGTAATTATTCTTAATGGTAGGTAGATGGTCCATATGAGCATGTGATACAAAGTTTAACATATTGGAATTCAGAGTCTTGGGGTCAAGCATGATCTCGTGTGTTTTTGTTTTGCAATGTATGCCGTTTTTAGTCATCTTTATCAGAGTAGACATGAAGGCAGAGGCAGATCACTCTGATTTTAATGAGTCTAAATCTTTTTTCAGTTATCAACAGGGTCTTCTGCGTTAATCGTTGGTAACTGAAATCTGGCAAGTTCCGTAGGTATACTCATGGCGTGGTTGAATAAGCTTTTTAAAAATTCACAATTTAAAATCTCACATAATGTATAATTCTAGTGAATATTTTCTCAAAATATGAGTGTGCTGACATCGTTTTTGCACATGAACGTTAAATATACACGTCGTGAGATCTCATTGAGATAGAAAAAATGAGACCAAAGAGTGTACAACAAAAGATTACTGATTATGAATTTAACCCTGATGGTGTTCAAGATTCAAATGATTTGGGACAAAAACGCCCAAAGTTAGATCGTCTTAAACGATTTAGAGGATGGTTTACACTAAAACATGACAGGACAGTAAGACTAGCAACATGGATGCAAAAACGTGTCTCATGGAGCAAGGGCGCAGAAAAACGAGGCCAAAAAGCCATGCGTATACTGGAAAAACCAGAGAATATAACGTGCATTAAACCTGGTCATTATGCAGTCAAATCGCAGTCCCAACCAGGTCTGTGGTATGATGTTATCCGGAAATCCACCGGAAGATATGAGTGTAACTGCTTTGATTACGAATACAGAAAAGCTAAATGTAAACACATTTTGGCGGTGACGGCACATGTAGTGGACAATGAAGCAGAAAAAATTATGAAAAACGTATCGGAGACAGACAGTAAAGAGACAAACGTTACAAATCGTTGCACTACCATTACAGAATATTGTACCAAAAAATACGATGGCGGTGATCAATTACCACACACAGAATCAAAGCAAGAAAAAGATACAGACACACAAACAAAATCTGAATTATATGATGATAATGATGGTGAACAATTACCACACACAGAATCAAAGCAAGAAAAAGATACAGACACACAAACAAAATCTGAATTATATGATGATAATGGTGGTGATAATGGTGGTGATAATGGTGGTGATAATGGTGGTGATAATGGTGGTGATAATGGTGATAATGAATTTACAGATTCAATTGAGCCTACACACATCTACCCCATAGATGAAAAACGCCCTCCAAAGTGTAAACACTGCAATAATACACACATAATCAAATATGGGACACAAGAATGGACTGTAAAAGAAACAGGCCAAAAAAAGAAAGAACAAAGATGGCAGTGTAGTAAAAAAGACGATTGTGGTGCAGTATTTGTATACAGAGCAGGCATGGAACGTATGCGTTGTAGCAAAAAAGACGTAGCAGATATGTTAAATGATTATTTCAAAGGACACTCATCACCAGCAATTTCAGACACACTAAAATCCCAAGGACTAGAAAGACATCACACCAGCATCCTCAGAACAATTGCAAAATACACCAAAATGATCAATACATACACAATGAACCTACCATTACCAAATCTTGGCGATAGATTTCATGTAGATGAAGTATATGTAAAGATAGATAATAAAACGCATTATCTGTTTACTATAATTGACTACAAGACGCGGGTATTGCTTGCAATTGAACTGGGAGGTAAAAAGGATGAATTTAATGCAACGAGCCTGTTTACAAATGCCGCAATACGTGCAAATAAGATACCCGTAGAGATTATCAGCGACGATCTTGACTCATACAAAGTTGCATTTAGAATTGTATACGCACAACTTAGCCCACTTGATGATCACTGTGAGCACATTTCAGATCCTGATAAAATTACACAATTGCAACGACAAAAAAAGACACAATGTATACACAAAGACAAAGCAGGAATAAGCAAAACTCATGACAAGGGAAACAACAATGTCATTGAAAGTTTTAACAATATACAGCGAATCTGTTACAATCCTCGACGCGGAATCAAAAGCACAAAATCTACCATAGCCATGGGCTTTAGTGTGTGGTACAACTATGTACGTCCACATGGATCATTAGGAGGTACACCCGCAGAAGCAGCAGGAATAACAATACACGGCAATAACAAATGGATTACACTCATCGGCAATGCTGGCGTGGCAGCCATGGGAGGAGCAGTGGCCTGAGTCTGTACAACCTTGCCATGTGAATCCAAGGGTCTTGAGCCAGTCATGCAACGACGGTGATATTACGGGACGCATCAATGTCGCACAAGCGACAATGGTAGCAACGTGCAAGTTACCAACGATTAACGCAGAAGACCCTTATCAACAAAATAACATACATTATATGAGTTTGATAAATCTAGAGTGCTGATTAGCAAAGGTAACACAAGCCACAATAATTAAAATAAAAATAGTAAATGAGTTTGCACATTCACTCTAACATTTTAAATGTCAAACGAGTCGGATCAGCGTCCATCAAGGGCCTACCTTGAGCAAATATAGCATCATGTTCAGGACTGTTATGCATTGCAATAAAAGTATCTTTACTTTCATGCATGAATACTATTCTGTACATATGATTGTTTTGATGCGAACAAAAGAGATGTCGTGACTTGAATCCAGGCATCTTTGAGACTACCTCATTTGATGATTTGAACCATTTTTGAAAATCATCATCACATTCATCCTTGACGCGTATATCTGCCATTACAACAAACATGTTTGGCAGTCTTGTGCATCATTTATTGGTGTTATTATTGAAGATCATCTCAAGTGCTTGTAATTAATTGTCAGATAGTTTATCATATATTTTTTAATATTTATTAATTGGTGTAATTGGTCATTATTTTCATGTAAATTAGTACCATGCAATACATTGTTCTAATTATACCAATTCCAAATTGAGTAAAAATTCACACAATGATATTTGTCTTATTATATGCCAAGGATCCAAGTGTGCACAAGTATGGTTGAATTACACAAGTATGGTTGAATCATACCACATTACCAATGCAGTACCAAACAAAACACAAAAGCAGTAGATACAACTTAATACGTACAAGGGAAATGAACTGTATTGAGTGGAATCGTAATTGATGGAATCAAGATAGCTGCTAGTGTAAAGAGTAAAATCAAAGAAAACGTACTTGAACTCCAAAAGAGAGGCATCAAGCCATGCTTGGCGACCATACTAGTAGGAGATGATGTAGCATCTGTTACATATGTTAAAAAAAAGCATGACGCATGCTTTAATGTTGGAATTTCAACACTAGACCACAGATTAAAAGATAACACATCACAAAAAGATCTCAACAAGACAATAGAAGAACTTAACTTGAATCAAAACGTGCACGGAATACTATTGCAATTACCACTGCCAGAGCACCTGAATAGTACAGAGGCATTATCAAAAATGTCACCTGACAAAGACGTAGATGGTCTCACATCACACAGTATGGGTCTACTTGCAATCGGTGAGGCAAAACTCATACCATGTACACCACTTGCCATAATGACCATATTAGAGTATCAAGACATAGACTTGGCAGGAAAAACCATAGTAGTGGTAAATAGAAGCAATCTAATTGGCAAACCACTAGTGCACCTCTTATTGAAAAAAGATGCCACGGTTATAGTGTGTCACTCTAAGACAAAAAACATTGAAGAGTTTACACAAATTGCAGATGTTTTGATAACTGGAGTAGGAGACAGAACAAGATTTGAGGTGAGACCAAATATGATAAAGGATAATTGTGTTGTGATTGATGTTGCAATATCAAGGTATAATGGCAAGCTAGTAGGTGATGTAGATTATAAAAAAGCAATCTCAAAGGTATCACATATAACACCAGTGCCAGGTGGAGTAGGTCCGATGACAGTAGCAATGTTATTACAAAACACCATAATAGCAGCAGCGAGTATAAATAATGTTGAAATCAAAACCAATATCACAACAAAAGCAAAAACAACAACAAAATAAAGAAAAAAAACAGATTCGCAACCACATGCTTGAAAAACGAGAATGCACATCAGAGGACTATCTCAATATAGCAACTCGGCAAATATCAAATGCCATACTTGCAAGTAAAGAATTTACAAATGCAACAAGTATTGGCGCATACTACTCAATAGGAAGTGAGATTCCAACACAAATGCTAATAGTTGAAATGATGAAACGTGGCAAAAATGTATACTTGCCAAGAGTAACAAATGAGACAAAGATGGAATTTGCCCTAGTTTTACCCACATCAAAGCTACGATCAAGTAAATTTTTTACAGAAATTATGGAGCCTGAACCCAAAGCACATGTCACAGATCACATGGACATGATACTAGTACCTGCAATAGCAGCATCATACAACGGATACAGACTAGGATATGGACATGGGTATTATGACAGATACTTGACAGAGTATGACAAGATTAAAGACACAGTAATAATTGCATTATTACTTGAAAAACAACTAGTAAAAAAATTACCCGTAGACAAACACGACATAAAGACAGATATGATAATAACAGAAAAGAGAACTATTTCGTGTAATTGATCAAAAATATATCCACGATAGTGATTAGTGTGTTATGTTATCAAGGCTTGTAGCAGAACCAATATCAGAACGATACTCTAAATCACCCTTGACGTGTTTGTCAATGGCATTATTTATCATATCAGATGCATCACATATGGTATCAGAAGTTGCAGAGAACGCAACAATTCTGGATTTTTTAATTGTGCGATAACTATTCTTGCCAGTGCGTATACATGATGCATAATATGCAACCACACCCAACTTTTCAATCGCATCATCATCAACCTCAAAGTCAAGTGCATTTGGACTTGGTGATGGATACTCTTTTGCTACCAAATATTTGTTAACACTTGCCTTTTTTGCAAAAGATACAACGTCACTATACAATGTGCCATCCCACATGCGTACAAGTATCTCTGAGAGTCGAGTATTTAGAACAGATAGTATATTGAGACACTCTGGGTCGCCAAATCGACTATTAAACTCCATGAATTTGATACCATTTGAAGTTTTAAAGAAACCACCATTGATAACACCAGTAAAGCCAAGTGAGTGAGAGTGCATGTCATCAAGTATGCGCTGCATTATGATACGACAGTCATCTAGATCTTTGTCTGACATGAATGGCAGTTTTGAATCTGCATCTGAAAAGCATCCCATACCTCCAGTTCCAGGGCCATTATCTCCTTGAAATCTATAAGGATAATCATACGTGGCAGGTGACATTACAAGATGTTTGCCATCTGTTAGTCCCATGATGGTAAATTCAATACCATTTAGTTTTTCAACAAACAGTACACCGCGTTCATTGTCAGTATTGCTGTTGTAGTTATTGTGACTAGTGTTATGATCGTTGTTGCGGGTAGCATTATGATCAGTAGCATTATGATCAGTAGCATTATGATTATCAGTATCATGATCAGTAGTATCATGATCAATATCATCACTCAAATTATCATCATCATCAAGTAGTTGTGCAGCATAAGATGCACAATCATCATACGTCAAAAGATGCTCTGGCATTACCTTTACACCTTTACCACCGGTCAGTCCTTGTGGTTTTACGACCACATTCATGTTGTGAGATTTGAATTCAGATAGCGCAGCATCTATCTGACTTTTTTTATTCACAATGCGATAAAATGGAGTGTATTCTGGACAGAGTTTACTCATCATTTTGATAGCATATATCTTGTCCCACTCGATGCGTGTAGCTGCTTTTGTGCCCCCAATTGATTTTATTCCTGCAGATAAAAGTGCATCAACGACACCATTTGCAAGAGGCTCATCTGCATTTACAAATGCATAATCAATCAAATTAGTACGAGCAAATTCTACAACAGTATCAGGATCACTTGAGTTGCCAACAAGATACGAGCCACAAGTTTGTTTAATGCATTTTATAATCAGAGGATTCTCATGCGGGATTACTGCATACACCACATGATGCTGTGACGGGTCATTTGCAAGATCAAGTGCAAATGATGCTTCTCGTCCACCACCACCTATGATGAGAAATCTTTTTTTGTTCATATTTACACCTGCACAGATCAGATCATTTTACAAAATTAAACTGGATTTTTCTAATAAAATATTTTGGCACAATTATATTCAAAAAGTTATGCAAGAGTACAACAATAGTATTCAACATGACAATCACTCCTCTAATTTTGAGTAAATACAATGATCAATTAAAAAACTCAATTTCAATATTAAAACTCCTAGCTCATTATTTATATTTATTATGTGAATTATTAATTAGTCACATAATTAGAATCTAAAAATATAGTGTTGATCAGCAACACCAAAGATCTAATTGGTGTTGTTAATTTGTTGCAAGTTGGTGATTTTTGGAGCAGCCAGCAATACACAGAAGTATATGAAAATACTAACTTTATAATGCTACAAATCAGAAAAACAATCATGAAATTTGCTCAGAAATATGATGCAAAAGAGATAGAGTCCCAAGTCAGGGCATACTTGCAAGGGCAAGATATGCATGAGCAGATACGTACTAGCAACAGAGAGAAAAAGGCAAGATTCATCGAAGGTCCACCTACTATGAACGGTTCGCCTCATGCAGGACATTTGCGAGGCAGGGTGATCAAAGACTTGTGGTACAGATTCAACACGCTACGTGGAATGCACATAGAATTTAATGGTGGGTGGGATACACAAGGACTACCAATCGAATTACAGGCAGAAAAAGATCTTGGTGTGACAGGAGGCAAGACACAGGCAATACAACAATTTGGAGTAGAACGTATAGTATCAGAGTGTAAAAAGATCGTATCAAAGTACACAAAGGAATGGATTATAGTAGATAGTCTTCTTGGAATATCACTTGATCATAGAAGCGCATACAGGACATTTGATGACTCATTTATTGAACGAGAATGGAAGATTCTCAAGTCTGCAAAAGAGTTGCACGCAGTACGAGAAGATTATACAGTAATCGCATACTGCCCGAGTTGTCAGACATCCCTGAGTCATGCAGAGGTGGGACAAGGATACAAAGAGACTACTGACCCATCATTATACTATACAGTCAGATTAGAGATGGATAGTGTAAAAGATAGCAAAGTTGGTGGTGGTGATGGTGGTGATGGTGGTAGTGATGGTGGTGATGGTGGTAGTGATGGTGGTGATGGTGGTAGTGATGATAATGACAATAATCACAGCGATAATTATGGTGATAAACACGGCAGTCACAACAACAACAACAACAACAACAACAACACACACCTAATTGTATGGACTACAATGCCATTTACACTCATCACAGATGCAATGGTAGGTGTTCATCCAGACGAAGAATACATGCACATAAAAATTGACAGTACAGACAAGATACTAGTAGTAGGAAAGACAAGATTAGAAGGATTCCTAGCAGAGATAAAAGCAGAATCATATGAGATCATAAAAAGTGAAAAAGGCTCAGAGATGGATGGTAGAAACTATAACCACCCATTACGACACATGATACCAGGTCTTGATGCGGCACTAAAGAGAAATCTTGACACATATCACAAAGTTATAGCCGATGATTTTGTTGATGTGAATACGGGAAGTGGTCTTGTGCATATTGCACCTGCAAATGGTGAAGAAGACATTAGGATAGCAAATGAGCGTAAAGTGGAGATATTCTCACCGATTGATGATGAAGTAAAATTTACACAAGATGCAGGTGACAGATACGCAGGAGTGTTTGTGAGGGATGCGGACCGCATGATAGTAGAGGATCTAAGAGAGCATGGATCACTGATCAAGATAGGTAAGATAAAGCACAATTATCCCCATTGTTGGCGTTCTGGCCACGCACTTGTGTGGTTGGCTCGCAGAGGTTTCTTTTATGATACCAAAGTAATAGGCGAGAATACGACTATTGCTGCTCAAAATGTAGAATACTTTTTTGAGCAACCAAAAAACCGCTTTTTATCAATAATAAATGACAGACATCCATGGTGTATATCAAGGGAGCGTGTATGGGGATGCCCCCTACCAGTATGGAAATGCAATGACTGCTCAGAGGCCACATGGTTTTACTCACGCGATGAGATTGTGAGTAATTCAATATATCTGCCTGATGGCAAAGACTTTGAGCTTCACAAGCCATGGATCGATAACATAAAGGTACGATGCAAAGACTGTGGAGGTGTAAATACTACAAGAGAAGATTATGTACTTGATACATGGCACAATAGTGGCTCTGCGCCATGGTCGTCACTAGATGACCAGCAATATCAAAGCGACATACCAGTGCCATTTCTCACAGAAGGAATTGATCAGACAAGAGGATGGGCATACACATTGTTGCTTGAGAGTGTAATATTAAAAAAAGACGCCATAGCCCCATACAAGTCGTTTTTGTTTCAAGGACACGTACTAGATGAAAATGGGCAAAAGATGAGCAAGAGTAAAGGAAATGTACTAGACGGGATGGATATGCTAATAAAATATCCAGCAGATACAATACGACTATACTTTATGTGGAAGGCATCTCCAATAGAACCGCTGAGTTTTAGTACAAAAGAGATGATGTCAAGGCCCCACCAGATACAAAGTACATTGTATAACCTACATCTATACCATATGCAGAACAGTATATATGATGAGTTTGATAAAAATATACACACCATAAAATGGGCTAGAGAGAAAAATATGCTAAAAGAGCCAGACTTTTGGCTAGTCTCAAAACTTCAACATTTAATCAATACAGTCACGGACTTGAATACAAGATGTAGATTTCACGAAGCCGCAAGGGCACTTGACGATTATATTGTAAATGTGTTCAGTCAGATATACGTTAGAATGACAAGAAGTGAGATATGGAATGAAGATGAGCAAAACAGAGACAGAAGGCTTGCCATATATGCAGTCTTGTACCACACATTGCATTCACTTGATGTGATGATGCACCCATTGTGCCCCCATATTACAGAGTACTTGTGGCAGACAGTAATATGTGAAACTGAAAAACAAAACAGCATACTACTTGAAGCATGGCCAACGTATGATCATAGCATGGTGAACTCAAAACTAGAGAGTTCATTTGATTTTATGACCAAAATAATATCAGCGTGTAGCGCAGCACGTATGACAAAAAAACTAAAGGGTAGATGGCCACTAGATGAGGCAATCATATGTGTAGAATATGGCCAAAAACAGAGAATAATACCACTAACAGATATGCTCAGAGAACAGATAAACGTTGAGAAAATATCCATAATAGAACTCAAAAATATGAATAAAAAGAATACAGCACATGCAATAGAGCTCATAAATTCAAACATGCCAATTACAACAACAGCACAAATAAACGGAAAGAGTGCAGGTCCAAAGGCAAAGCAGCACATGTCAAAGATGATGCAACTATTTCAAGGTATATCACCAAAAAATATAACACAAGAACTCTACAAGTCAGGCATATACAACATGAGAATATCAGATGATGTAATCATAAGTCTTGATGAGGATGATATTTTTGTAGGGTATGAGCCCACACAAGGGTTTGCAATGGCAGTGAAGAGGGACAATGCAACATCAAACAATCAGAGAGTTCGTGATGGTGAGGAGGGTGGTGGTAAACATGGCAATGAGGATAGAAAACGATATGATGCAGATGATCACAATAGCAACAATAATAGCAACAATAACAGCAACTACACAGAAAGCGACTCATGTGTAGTATTTCTGAGCACATCACGAAACAGAGAGTTAACTGCCAGAGGACTCGTAAAAGACATTGCAAGAAGACTACAGTCCCTACGAAAGAGTAGAGGGTACAATCCAACTGACATACTAGACCAAGCATCCATACTAGATTTGACAGATGAGCAACAAAGTATGCTTGCAGACAAGGTAAGTGATCTGACATTTTTAGTTAGAGTAAAAAAGATAAGCTTTGAGCAAACTTGCACAAAATACGACAACGATGAGATCGACGAACAAAAGATAAGAATATCTGTGGAATAGCTTTTATTGGAACATTTCAGAAATCACACATGGCAAAAGCAAAATCAAGCAGTGCTTCAAAGTCAAAAAATACGAAAACTAAATCTTCAAAGCAAGATACACCAAATGTCATTGGCGTGACTGTGCTTGCCAAGAATGGTCTTGATGTAGAAAAACTGCTAAAAGAGCTGATAAAAAACGCCGCAGTAGAGTTCACAGCATACTATTACTTTACCAACTTGAGGGCTCACTGTACAGGAATGGAAGGAGAAGGACTAAAGGGCATAATAGAAGATGCAAGACTAGAGGATCTCAGTCACTTTGAGTCATGCATTGAGCGCATATATCAACTCGGAGGTACATTGCCCAATGATGCAACAGAGTTCATAAGAATTTCGGGTTGTGACTTTTTAAAGCTGCCACCAAACCCAACTGATCACAAGTCCATACTTGAAAAATGCCTCAAAGCAGAACAAGGTGCAATAGTCAACTGGAATAACATATGTAATATGACATTTGGCAAAGATCCTGCAACATATGACATTGCAAAGGATATACTAGCAGAAGAGATCGAGCACGAGTCATGGTTTCTAGAGTTGTTGTATGGCAGACCATCAGGTCATATGAGACGCAAGTATTCAGGTGAGCGACCACATACTAGAAAACACTCACGTGCATTAGATATGGTTTAATGTACATATAATGTACACTTTCTTTTTTATTAATTATAACGAGTAATATTTTATGTCTATAGATGCTCAAATTCTGGCATAGCAAGTAAAATAGAGAAAAGAAAGTAGGCAAGATTTACTAGGATTAATAAGAGTCAAAGTGCACATATATGCCCTCAATATTTTACAGGTGTAAAGACGTCTGCCAAAAATTCTCTTGTTTTATTTTTTTTGTGGGTGTGGTAAAAATTATGAGTGGTGTTACAAGCAGCATACAAATCCGATCAGTGTTAAATAGAAAAAAAGACATGTATTCACATGGGAAAACAAGTCAACCTTGACACATGGCAGACACAACGCCTACAAGAACTGCTTCAGATGGGATCTGAGATTGTATCAAAGACTGACAGATCAATAATACTATACAGACAAACACTAGAAGAAGAAGACGGATGTTATGAGGAGATCGTCTGTACATTAACTACTGGATATATCATAGAGCAGATAGTGACATCAGGGGGCATGTTGGTTCCAAGTTTTCGATGTCAGGTTATATACAAAATACCTGATTATCCAAAAGTGCTTTTAGGACAGAGTAAAGACAGATTCAGAGAGGTTACAGTCAGATTAGAAGAGCAACTAGGATTACATGATGATGATGATGATAAAAAAGGGGAGGAAAACGATGAAGAGAAAATCAATTTAAAAGTGACAAGATAGTAAACATACAACATAAAAACAGATAGCCGCGATCATAAAAACTAGCCAAACACCATAAAAAATTATTACGTCACAGTTATTAAATATCGCATTTAATTTGAAACGAATATGCGACTGTTAGAATTTCAGGCAAAAGAACTCTTCAGAGAATACGGCATCAATGTGCTCGATAGCAAGGCATCAAACAACATAGAGCAAGGCAGAAAACATGCACAAGAGTTAGGTTATCCATTTGTAATCAAGATCCAAGTACCCGTAGGTGGAAGAGGCAAGGCAGGAGGCGTACAGGTCTGTAATAATTCAGATGAGTTTGAGATTAGATATCCACAGATTAAAAATTTGGTGATCAAAGGTGAGAGTGCAAGGGCAATATTACTTGAAAAGATGGCAGATATTAAAAAAGAGTTGTATGTGTCGCTGTTCTTGAATCGCTCAAAGCGATGTTATACCATAATTGCATCATCAGAAGGTGGAGTTGAAATTGAATCAGTAAAGAATCAGACTATCAAAGAGATCGGCATGGGTGATATATCAGAACATCTAGCACAAGAGGTAGCAGAACAGATAGGACTAAAAGACAAAGCAGCAAAAGGATTTGCAGACATTCTAGTCAAACTCTCAAAGCTTACTATACAAAAAGAAGCAGAGTTAGCAGAGATAAACCCTCTTGCAATAATGCAAGATGGTGAGACTGTAATTGCGCTAGATGGCAAGTTTGTAACTGATGACAATGCAAACTTTAGACATGCAGAGTTAGAGAAATATCAAGAAAAATCAGAGATAGAGGAGAGAGCAGAAAAGAGTGGATTCTCACTTGTAGAGCTTGACGGTAACATTGCAGTTGTCGGAAATGGTGCAGGACTAGTAATGTCAACATTTGACATGTTATCAGATAGTGGCGGCAAACCAGCATGTTTTTTAGATGTAGGTGGCGGGGCTACAACAGAGTCCGTATATGAGGCCCTCACACTGATCAGCAAGATCAAAGGTGTAAACAGCATACTAGTAAATTTGTACGGCGGTATTGTAAAGACTACCGTAGTAGCAGAGGCATTCTTAAGAGCATATCAGACAAAATTAATTGACATGCCAGTATACGCTAGACTAAAGGGAACAGAGTCAGAAAAGGCAAAAGAGATGTTGCAAAACTCTAGAATCAAGATGTTTGATTCAGTAGAGGATGCAATTAGTGCAGTAGTTTTAGAAGGAAAAAGCGAGCAAGGAGAATGATTAATGATGACAAGTAATATAGACATATTCAAAATATTGCAAGGTTTGCCAGAGGACCAAGATTATAAAAAGAAAAAAGTCATTGTTCAGGGCATAACAGGGGCATATGGTTCACTACATGCAAGAAATATGATTTCATATGGTACCAATATCGTTGCAGGTGTTACACCGGGCAAGGGCGGTCAGATGTTTGATGAAAATATACCCATATATGATACAATGTCAGAGGCAGTAGATGCCACAGGTGCTGAGATATCAGTAGTGTTTGTTCCAGCAAAGTTCTTTTTGAGTGCAGCAAAAGATGCACTAGAGGCAGGTATAATACTATTAGTTGCAATACCAGAGCACATACCAATACGAGATACAATGCAGACTCTAAATTTGGCAGAGCAAAAGGGGGCAGTCATGATAGGTCCAAATACCCCAGGTATAATGATACCAGATGTAATCAAGATAGGAATAATGCCACCCTCTCCATTCAGATCAGGTCGAATAGCTGTTTTGTCAAAGAGTGGTACATTACTCTATGAGATATCAGATGCACTAAGTAGTACAGGCTTTGGACAAGCAATTACAATTGGGATTGGAGGGGATCCCATCAATGGTACCAGATTGGTAGATGCATTTGAGATGGTAAAAGATATCAAAGAGTTAGATGGACTAGTTATAGTAGGTGAGATTGGAGGTGATTCAGAGGAGATATTGGCTCAGCGGATCATCGACTCAAAGTTTTCAAAGCCAACAGTTGCATATATTGCAGGTAGAGCAGCCCCCAAAGAGAAGAGAATGGGTCATGCAGGTGCAATTGTAATGGGAACGTATGGGTCAGCAGAGTCAAAGATAGCAATGTTCAACAAGGCAAACATACCAGTTGCAAAGAGGCCAATAGAGGTGCCGGTATTGCTTGCAGAAAAGATTGATGGGAATAGTAATACAATAAAAGATAATAATATTAGCAAGAATGATTAATAAAAAGAGTAAAAGTGAATAATACATGCCAATTACAGACCCTGAGAAGAAAAGAATTGCACAACAAGCACGTCTAGTAATGAAGATATGCTTTAGCTGTGGTGCACGTAATGACATCAATGCTACAAGATGCCGCAAGTGCGGAAATCCATATCTGAGGCTTAAAAACCGTAACTTGGGCGCCAAAAAGTAACATTTCAATGTGTAACAATCTAGGTGTTTTTATATGTAAATATAGAACATGTAAGACTAAAGTTAATGGCAAGTCAGCGTTGTCATTACAATCATAGTTGTAATCATAGTTGTAATCATAGTTGTAATCATAGTTGTAATCATAGTTGTAATCATAGTTGTAATGACCATCATAAATAATAGTTTAAAAAGTACACTCAAACAAAAAACGTATTAATGAACGATTACCCACATACAAGATTACAATTTTATAAAAAATTGTTTACGTATATATATATATGATTATATTAAACATTATAATCAGCACTGCACATCATCATACATTACAAAAAGCATTAATTGAATTGACAAGACCCACATTACTTGCATTACAATAACAGTCAAAAGACAAAAAAGTGGTTTTTTAGAACAAAAAATGGACCGGTCGTCTAGCCTGGTTTGGATGACGCACTCACACTGCGTAAGGCAACAGCCCGCAAAGGTCGTGGGTCCGAATCCCACCCGGTCCATTTTTATTTACAGAACTTGATGATCATATGAAGAGATAATACGACGCAAGTAATATTGTTTACCAAAAACGATAGAATAAATTAATCATATAATTAAATTACAATTCAGCATCATATTACAAAATCGAATCATGGTAATTGGCACAAATCCTTGACTGAATACACCGCACATTCAATTATTAGTATATTTTAAACAAGTTAATTTAGAACATATATAAGTATACATTAAGATGTTCGATATAACTTGTATTACACAATTCCTGTGATTTTCTGCCAGACTTTTTTACATTCGTTGCCAGTGATAACGTCTGAGGTAGGTCGCCACAAATCTTCAGGGGTTTTCTTAAGCCATGGCAGTATATCGTGCGCGCCAGATGCATGTAGATCTCCGTCCATATACTCTCTATATTTACTTCCAATCTTTTTTGACACACTTCTTGGAACGCCATACATTCGCATCAAAACTGCCTCTTCTGAATCCACACCATAATATATCATAGCAGGCAACATCCGAACCATTTTCCTCTGTTCATCATCTGCATATGATCCAAGGTCTGAGATCCGTTGAATGCCTGCCACGCCCCAAGTGGCAGCATTTGTAATGTTCCGATACAAACTACGTACACATCTAGTTATGGCGATTCTATCGTCACCGCCAAAATACGAGTTGGCAATATTTGGAATACTCTCGCCAGACACCCATTTGGAAACAATTTTGCCTACATCACTATTTGTAAGCTCTCGGTTAGATATTTTGATTTTCAACTCTTCTTTCACCTCAGTTATGTTCTCTAACATTATATTCACAAGTGATGTCATTTTATTTGATGCCGGAGCAAAAAAGTTTTTAGAGTTCCAATAGTCGGGGTTTTTATATTGATCATTTATTGCACCAAGTGTTTTTTCCACAGTTTCAGGTGCAAACCCAGTAATGTCAGACAATAATGCCAAGTGAGGTTTAGAGTCAAGTGACATGGCATATCTTTTGACAGCATTTATGAGAGCTGTCTGGTTGTTTGGTGGGAGTCGAGAGAATCCATATGTGCGCCCCAAGATCATCTCCAAATCTTCTACAAACTGCTCCAGACTTGCAGATTGTCTCTTCATGTGAGCCACATACTGGAGAAAGATAGACCATTGTGATTTGTCATATTGGTGTGACAAATCAAGTTCATTACCAGTTTGGAGAGCCTCATTGACCATTCCAGTAAGCGTAGACACCAAATCTTCGGCGGCTTTCTGAACATATTTAGCATTGCTCAAATCATCAGTTCCATCTGATTTGGCTGCTAGTCCCACAATACCTACTGATGGTTGGTCGATTCGTCCCACGCGTCCTGCCAGATTCCAGAAATCCCGCGTGGGCATGGACTTGCCGTATGGATATGATGTCGAGGAGATCAGCACTCCTGAAACTGGAAAGTTCACACCTTGAGCAATGGTTGTAGTTGCGACCATCACTCTGAGAAGTCCTGCTTCCATAAGCCATTCCATGAGCATGCGGATCTCCTCAGGCAGTCCACTGTGATGTATTCCCACACCTTTCTTCAAGTATGACGCTAACGGGAATTTTGATCCCAACTCCAATTCTGCAAACTTGGCTACAAGTCTAACATCATTGTTGTTCACTGTGTGATATTCATCAAAATTATCAGATATAATATCAGCCGTCTTCCATGCTACTGAAGGATCCCGCACAAGCACCAAAAAGCTTCTAGATCTTGCCATCTGTGTTGCAAGTAGTGCACTTAGTTTGTACTTTGTATTTCGTATCTGGTTTGCAGTCAACGAAAATGCTTTGATATCTCCAATAGGTATCGTGTCGTCAAGTTCTATGGTTTTTGCACTTGTGATTAGTGGCTTAAACACAGTTGTGTAAGCGTCCCCGTCTGTTTTATCTAAGCTGTACGATCCGACCACTGACTCGTTTGGACGCCATTCCAATCCTATCTCAATTGATTTTGAACTGCCAGGATCTAGCCAAGATGCAATCTCCTGACTGTTTGGGATGAATGGTGTAAGTAACAAAAAATTAGCCATGTCACAGTCGCTCTTTATTATGGAGATAAGCATCTCTAGCTTTAACCCTCTAGATTCGTCTGCAATGTTGTGAGCTTCGTCTATAATAGCAAGTACCAACGAATCTGCAAGTTTACCCTCGGGATGTCGTATCAACAGTTGCAATTTTTCAGGGGTAGTTACTAACACATGAAATGGCCATTGTCCAGAAAGCATGTTTTCTTCAAATCCATCAATTTCCACGGCCCCACTCATTTTTTCTACTATTATGTTTAATTCACCCAAGTCATGTCTTAGACGCGCAGTGATCTGATTTGCAAGGGCCCTTGTAGGAACTACATACACCACACGTGCATCATTACCGAAGATACTGATCGCCTGAAGTATTTTAAACTCTGCCATTAGTGTCTTACCACTAGATGTAGGTAGGTTTACTACTATTGCCTTGTTGGCCGGATCAAGTAGTCCTTTCTCAAGTATTGCCATCCTTTGTGGATAAAGGAGTTCAAACATGGGCTTGCCTGCTCTCGTTATCGTTTCAACAAACTGTACAGCACGTGGACCTGCACTTCTTGCTGCAATCCATATAGAGTTACGGGTCATCTTGACAAATGTTGCATAAAGTAGCTCCAGCATTATATCCAGTTCTATACTTTTAGCATTTCTGCTGTGATCTTTAGCTTTGCCGATATGATAACCTATTTCTCCTTCAACATCAGATGGTTTGCCTGACATCATGAATATGGACACAATTTCAACGATCTTTGCAAGGTGATACATAGAAGCAAGCTCATGAGCAGCTCCTGCCTTGTAGCCTTCTTCTACAGAATCAAGGTACGCCTTTTCTGATGCGTGTTGGCGCTGACGGAGATCATCTATGATCTCAGATACCCTAGTCATATCCCTCCATGACTCTTTGCGTGTTAAGTGAAGTATTGCAGAATAGATCCCAAAAAATACGACGTGTATCCAGTCCTCGTTCATCCCTACATTCCAAACTTTCGGGTGTTCTTTGAGATGGCGCCTCATATCTGCTCCTCTCTCCCCCAAGTATGCATACGCAAGCATCTTGAGGACATGTACAAACATCTCAACAGGCCGTTCTGGAACGGGTAGTACACGCGTCAAAGAAAGGCATTCCGTACAGATCCTCCGAAATATTTCCTTTTTGTGTTCGTTCTTGGGATCTGGATCAAGTGCAAACATCCAATCATGTGCCGCAGCCAACTCGTAAGCTTCTATGACATCCTCCAAGTTTTCAAGGTCATGTATGGATTCCATGTTTTCTGGGTTGATTGCTTTTTTAACCATAAATTGGTTGACGTTAGTGCGCACTGAATCTATTATACGTTGATCTATAACGTCTATTATTGGGTGTTTTATCCGTAGTTCCATTATGTTGTAGCCACCATTCTGGTAAATGAGGTTAACGAAACTGGAATGTATAAAGCCAAGACATTCAACAACATGTTTGGTTTTGTTTCTATTTTGTCAAGTGTAGACTTGATATCACGTTTATCGGGTCTTGTAGAGCGTACGAGAACACCTATGGCTTTAAATTCATTGCTCTTATAATGCCGGAATGCAGCAAGCCAGTCATTGTAGTCTGTATTTTTGATCTTTCTCAATAACCATCCGATCAACACACGTCGGTTTTTTTTAGATGATATGATTGCATTCATTTGGGCACATAAACCACCCTTGTTGGTGACTACACCCGGAGGATGGCGGTCTTCACTTGATGTCTTTATCTCGCCAAATAGAAACATCGTGTTATCACCAGTTGAGGAAAATCCAACAATGTCTGCACCACTAGGCTCCGAACGTGGGTTCTTGGCGTCGCGTCGGTGCGGGTATGGGATTCGTGAGTTGTAATAGTCCTCAAGATAGCATTCGGTAAATGTCTCACCTACAGATGAGGGTGTTAATTTGGGTTCGATTGCAAGCACTGCACGTAGTTCCTCTTTTGCAAAGCCGGTTGTGCCAATGCTCGAAAGTTCTGTTGCGAGTGTGTCCGTCATGGGTTCATCATAGTGTCGTTCGTGGACTCTAGTATTCATATAAGTCGTAAAATTTTCTTTTGTTATGCTAATACCTACTGCCATATGATGATCACGTTCAAAGGAATACACCTCTGTTTGATTTAACCTAGCCAAACGTTGTAAACCCCAAAATTGTCAACCATACTGACCATACATCCGTACTGTGAATAACTGTTTTCATTGTGGTGGCGTGTTGCATAACTCGTAAATTTATACCCCTCTGGGGCCGTGGCCATGTGGTCTGAGCCGCGCAACCTACGTTACACGATTCGAAGCCACTCAAATGCTCTGTAAACTGGACAGGAAGACGGTCTGCCTCAAGCTACGATGCCAGCGGGTGTGTCAAGTCACGCCTACAACAAGCCATACGCAGGCCGTGCTTCCAAGCCTACAAAGTGTACGCGCAAAACATGGCGTGGTAGACGCCTTGGTATTTTGTTAGTACATACACATATCTTCATATTTGTATTTAAGCTGTACAATGTGCCATTATACAGCAGTCCAGATGTGCAAATAGGTTAAATACGCATAATGTGAGATCCCATCGATCAACGAAATGATGAGATCAAAACATCAGCAATGCAATATTGTAAAGGGTAAATTTAACACTGCTTGTGCCCCGAGCACGCAGACCAGAGGTGAGGTTGTATCATGAACAAAAGTGCAGAGAAGGTAGGCAAAACTACCAGGCAGGTAGACAAAAGTGGTGTGAACCAACCTCCCTGACTGATGTATTCATTTAAAATTTGAATATGACTAAATAAAATAATTTAGATTTTTAGGTTTCACAATAATATTTTTTCTAATATTTAAATTAATCTATCTAAATCAATGGAAATAATAAATACACTTATATGATCAAAGGTTTTTACCAATACTATGAGTCAAAAAAGATCAAACAAAGCAGATGATGCATGTATTCAATTAAAAATAAAATATGAAAAGAAAATTCAGCAACTTGAACAAAAAGTAGATAGTAAGGATGAAGAGCTGAATAAAAAAGATGAAGAGCTGAATAAAAAAGATGAAGAACTAAAGAAAAAAGATCATATCATAAATACATTAAAGAGCCGTGTTAATACATTAGAAGAAGATAACTCAAACTTAAAAAAAGATAACTCAAACCTAGAAAAGAATAACACTGCTATAAAAAAACAAAGTCAAAAAAAAGATGCAACCATACAAAATTATGAGACAAAGTTCAACTATTATGAGAATGCCCATACACCATCATCAAAGCAAGGAGGTTTGTGGATTCAATTATCGGATTAATCAGAAGACTGCTGTGATGGGAATTAAAACGTGGTAGTTACTTGCCATTGTAAATATGTCGTACTGTATAATCAAAAATAAGATCATTAAAATTGAGCACATTGCGAACTACTGACGTGCATTTTTGGACAAAGTCAATGACACTATGGATAGTCTGACGGCCGTTTTTTCTTTGCCAGTAGTCGCCTGTACAGGAAGACGAATATGAGAAACGGGGCGACGCCGATGATTGCAATGGGTATTAGGAAGCCCAGAATAGGCATCATTACGGCCTCAAAATCTGAAATTGCCGGAAATACAAAAGGGGCGACGGGCTCCAAATAGTAGTCCGGCTCCGACAATGTATGCGGAAGATATGCCGGCAGGAGCATCAAAAATAATAAAAAAACAAAAGTTTCATGAAGTCTGCACCGAATATGTCTAGTTTAATGTTATGTTGCTAATCTTGGTGGTGGTCCACACATGATAGCCGGCATTAAAGAACGTTGTCAGGTTGTTTGCAGAGCAATCGCCTTTTTCGTCAAAGTTCGGATAGTACGTATTCTCGAATTGCGGGCCGGTGCCAAAGACGAAATGCTTTGCATTCCGCGTCGTATCCATTCTAAAGTCTACGCTGGAATGGTGTGTTGGCTTGTCCAGGCAAACGGAGCTGTGGAAGTCAACATCCCCGTTGTACAGGACGAATCCTTTTGGCGAGGTGGTGGTTCCCTGGTTCCATCCCCATGCTATCTCAATGCAGTAGAGGGATCTTAGATCAAGCAGTATGCATGGAAAAGCAACCCATGCATAATAATTTCATTAAAGATCCGATAGTTTTCTAATATTTTGTATTCATAATATGTGCTAACTTCGAGATGAATATCAATCAAAATATCGGATCTTTAATCATATCAGTATGCAGGGGGGACTTCCAGACTGGACGGCTGCAAAGACGCAGGCCAACCTGCAGACCATACATGCAAACTCTGCTCTGTGGGGCGTATTTTCAGGACAATTGGTATCAGGATATCGCGGCAGTTGGAAGCCTCCACCATCAGATTCAATCACAATAATATACCCGTCGCCACCATCACAGCGACCGCGTCCGCGTGTCACCGAAAAATGTATCACGAAATCCTCTGATCCATTAATACAGGCACACGACCTCATCTGCATACCAAAATCACAAAATGCCAAGGTCGCAGCCGCATGACTTTTTAATATAATCATATTATTGTAAAACTTGCCCCATATTATGCCATTTTTGTACCATCCATACACTCCTCACCTTTGACACTACTAACACAATACACAAACTGGCCGTGCCGCCACCATCCAATCCGATGTTTTTGCCTTGAACAACGTGACACTGCATGTTACCTGCATGACCACCATATCACATACCATAACGCCTGTCCGATATCTGTCTAAGGTGGTAGGGTGAGGGGGTGAGAGTTGAAGGGAGGGTGAGGGGGTGAGAGTTGAAGGGAGGGTGAGGGGGTGAACGCTTGCCACAGAGGTCCACTCCACTATTTGTGACTTTAAGTATGATCATAGACGTGAAAAACAGCACTTTTTGTATTTTTTGCCAGAGCCACAGGGGCACGGGGCATTTCGCCCTATGCGACGTTTTGGTGAATCTTGATGTGTGGTAAATCTCGAATATTCGTATGGATGTTCTGTAGATACGGATGTACTTGACCACTTTTTATCTCTCTTAGATGGAGTGAGATTTCGCATACTGGGTGGAATTATGTTCTTGTTATCGTGCAAAAAATACAATGGATCCTTTGATTGTATTGTGAACCTCTCAAAATCAGAAATACCATTAAACATACCTTCCATATCAGATAGCTCATAACATTCAGATGTTGCAAATCCTGAGTCTACCAGATCATCTACATATTTGCGTATGTTAGAATTATTCAGATAGAGTAGGTGACCGAGTATGTCGTCTCTAATACTTATGTCCTGCTCGTTTGCTACACACTGTTTTATGGATGCTATTATTGGTTGCATCATTTCAAGATTCTTGGAACCAATTATGAGTAGTGCCGTCTCGGCCCCTGTCCGTACGTGTGAGTTGATGTTGTCGTCACCCACGATTTTTACAAGTTGGTCCACAGCATCATGTCCCATATACGCCAATACACCTGGCGCATCACATAGTAGCCAATCATCCATGTATTCTGCATATTCGATGATGGCAGTGTTTATTGCAAGCAAGGCGCGATAATCTTTCATCTTTGCCAATATACTAATCGCACAAAATGGGGACCAGGGATGGACAGACAACGTATCCCAGTTTTCACGTGACGTTACAAATTGTGCAAGATGAAAAAACGATTCTTCCTTTCTCTCCAAGATGGCACTTATCAAATCATCATTTATCTTGGGACCTTGTTGCTTTAACTCATCAATCATCGATTCTATATCCAATACTAATTCACGGTACATACAAATTCATTAAGATTTTGATTAAAAGGTGAAGGCAGTAAACTCTACAGTAACCGTTCAACCCCTTCCCAAATTTAGGCACAAATTCACCGCTTAACGTCTGGCGCAGGTACGGGGGTTGAACGGTTACGACCGGCGTGACAGTAATCATGATATTGGGCGGTACAATGACATATGAAAAAGAGACTGTCGGTATGATGGGTGTGCACCACGCGTAAATACTTGTAGTGCGCAGACATAGGGGTGGGTGATGCTGGCTGATACGGGTCAGATACACTCAGGTTGTCTCAATACCAGGATACATCTCTTTAACTATGAGAGCAAGTTCCTCAGATACCTCAAGATCTGCTTCCGTGTAACCCATTATACCTGTATGTGATTCGTCTGGAGGTATAGGCATATGTTTTACTTGCAGAGAACATCCTGCGTTGTTTCCAGCAGATTTACATCCAATATGTTAAGTATGGCATTACATCCAATATGTTAAGTATGGCAAACTGTCCATTATGGTTGACGTCAATACGTATGACCTGTCGAACTCTTTCCACACACGCGGCAAAACTTGGGTCATTAAAATACTCGAGCCAGTTAACGGACAAGAACTCTTCATTTGCACGTAGTTCAAATGACGCTCCCGTGGGGTTGCCGTCTGCTAATATTTTTGGACGGCAATACCGTGCTACATGTTCATCGTCGGGTGGTGCTATGTTGCTCATGATTTTGATATTTTGTCCACAAATGGCTTAACAGCTCTTAGCATGTCACGTGGCCGCATAGTACCACTGCATCGTTCAGAACTACCGCCGTCTAGATTGTGCAAGATGGCAGTAAACCTCACTAAAGCGGATGGCAAGAACACCATGGCAAGAACTCCTTTTTCCCCAATTTTCCATCTCAGGTAAGTCAGTCCCTCGGCGCTTATGACAATTTGTGGACTAGTCCACTGTTGATTTTCAATTATAAAGCGGGCGGCATTTTGTAATGATTTTACGTCCATAGGTTTTTCGTCCGTTTCTTTATCCGTCAATTCCTTGAGATATGTCAAGCGGTTTACAATTGCATCCAAACCTGTGCGCTTGAGTATGTCAATAACGTCATTTACACTCTCAGACTTTTCTATCAATGTTTTATAATAAAAGACATCGCCTGATGATGGGCGATTGTCATCATCCGACGTACTCAAAAGAAGCTGCACGTCACCTTGCACAACTTCCACCGGTACACGTTTTCCAATGGTCCTGACGCGGTTCTTGCTTGATACACGTTTTTCTATAGTCGAGTTTTGTAGGAAGTTTCTGATTATGTGTTTCATTTCCGTTTGATGGGCTGGCGCGGATATTTTACTATTGTTATATATGTTGTACCGATACTCACGTCTTGAGGGTTTGTTGTAATATTTTGCAATTTGGTTTATCTTACTCATCATTTGTTACCTACTATTAAAAAATCTGGATGCTGTTTAGCGTTATACGTTTCTATGGTTTTTGCACTATTCTCATATATGTCTGTCAGGTCATTTATCATGATTTGAAGTTGTTCTATCGACATATTGACGTGCTCAGAAATTTTCTTTTCATTGCCATCAAATGAGAACTCTAGCCTTATGACTGGTGTGTGACAAACGGTTTTTCTGTTGTAATCTTCAACCGCTTTGAGAAAAACATCATGGCGCATGAATTCCAGGGTGGATTCATTTATGGTGCTTGCATTGATAAAATACCTTATTTCAAACCCATTTTTTCCCACTTTGTTCAGTTTGGTAGTAAAATTGCTGATATTTGACTTAATATTTTTAGGCATTTTTGATTTGTTTAACATGGCGGTAAAGTTTTTGGGATATTTGTCTTTATGATAGATCAATATAGCTAAGGTTTCAAGAACATTCTCTGCTTCGTTGGCCTTAATCCCTACAACCTTTACAAATTCATATATGTTCAAATGTGGGCCTCTGTCGTTGAAAAGTTTTATGGCATCATTTTGTGTGTTCAAATCTAGCTTAAAAAAGACATTTAGTGACTCTTTAAAATCATCGAAAGGATTCATCTCATTAGTCATATTGTATAGGGTAAACAGATCCATAAAAGTATATAGCGACGTGCGAGGTTGGTGCGTAATTGACATTAGGCCTGCCTGTGACCCGTCTGTGAACTTACTTGGTTTATTGCACATTCAATCTACAAAAGACTGAAATCTATCTATAGTGCGTTTCGTTTTTGAATATACATATGTGTTGTTTTGGCAGACATAGATTATAGAGGTAAGCGTTCAGGTCTAATTATTAATGATCATAAATAGGCACGCCTGTTCTGACCATATAGCATGATATTAAATATACAGTTAATGTAAGAGTCTCCGAAAGGCACTCCAGATTTGGATAGACCTCCTTATATAACGTAGTGGTGCATAAGTATGCAATGATTGACAAAGACACAATATCACTCTTGGGAACAATTGCTCCAGGCCTCGCGTTCATTGGCTTAGTTCCTGCATTTGCAGACAGTTCTATGTCCACCGGTCCGTGGTCGGTTCTACAGGAAATTCCAAGCTATACGAATTCGGACTGTAACTTCTCAGATGACAAATGCGCCGATGCCACTACCAGCGGGGAGAACTCGTTGGTGTCACATGGTGATAACTTCGTTTGGAATGTCGCCATATCTAGGAACAACATACAGAAAAGTCCAAACGACTAAGGCTCAACACCAGAACTCACCACATCTGCCAGTACAGTCAAGTACAAATACACAGTAAGCTACAGGGGCACACACGACATAGCCGCCGGACATACCGGCTGGTACTCGTATGGAGCCGATCTGATGAAAAAGTCGGGCAACATCTGGGTGAAGCAGGGCAGGTGCTACTTTGACGAATTCGGAGATGGTGACAAGTCAGGTTCACCTAGCCACACCTGTTCTCTGCGTAACGTTGGTAGCAACACCTATCAGATGGGCATACAGCACAGCACGACTGCACCTGCATACTTGTTTGGTAGTGACGATGTCTTGGACTACTACTCTGGCAGCAACCACGCAAGCACCGAAAGGTTGGAGATATGCACGGGGTGTTGAGGGATGGACAGGAAAACCATTAGCATCGTGGCAATAGGATCGATAGTTCTAGTTGCGGCCATAGTCGCCGGACTGTCTGTACCTGAACCGGCCAAGGCCGGCGAACTACAGGAAGCCGAACCACACCGCGAGATACACTATTCGTCACACATGAGCCAAGACGTACTGGATGACAGCAGGATGGTCACCGTCACACGAGGCGGAACCCTTCAGATTCCAGTGGACGTTTATGCGGAGCTGGACAAAACAACGGCCGTCAGTTTTGGCGTTACCTCTGACGGGCAGGAATCCATCCTGGCCATTATGGGCGAGTCCATACTGCCTGAGGGCATCCAGGTGACAACAGTCAAGTCGTCGTTTGCCTTTCCCGTGGAGGAGCAGACTGGTATAGACAAGCGGGGATCGACCACCATAACAATAAGCGTCGGTACGAACGCAGTGCCCGGAGCGTATCCACTTTCACTGGTTCTTTACGAGATGCAGAGTAGCTATTCAAAAATGTCCATAGAATACTTTACGTTGATAGTAGAGTAACAACCCCCCCTCCCCGTTTTTTATTGTAGTCGTGGTAGAGCGCGCCCATTGTATCTTCTCAGTGGTTCGGATGCCCTCCTTCTGTTGTCGGCTAGTGTACTTGGAGCCTCAACCCACTTTTTGCAGAGTTCGAATCGAAAATAGATCGATCTCAACTGAGGTTGTACATAATTCATCAAATCACCACCTGCATGGTACTTGCAAAGTCATCTGCAAATATTGTCAGAGTTTTATATGTATAAATTAAATTAAATTACTTAATAAGCTCATATATAAAAGTATCTGCGCGTATACCAAAAGTTACTTGTAGGAGCATTCCAATTGAATAATTACACAATGACCAAAGGGGATGCTAAACAATATTGACTAGCCAATGTTGTCAACGTATCATTTGTGAAGTGTGGTGGAACGACGACATATGGTGGGTTGCCACAACATGCTATGCTACACAGAGAATGACGTCCATTACAATGTATGGTTTGTGATGAATGTGGTGACTGTTTATTGTTTATATAAATTTAGTGTGTGGGTTTCAAATAAGAATAAATCAAGGAGGCAGACCGTACAGTGACAGAGCAGCACAAGCGACGCGAAGGTTATTGGCCGTATTACGAACAGGCACGCAAATCTGAGCAGGATTTTATGCGCAAGACCTTGCTGTCGGCGATACGAAAAAACCCACATCCGTGCAAGGAAAAGAAGACAAATAGAGGATGCAAGCCTGTACACTCGCGTGACAAGATGGATTTTTGTGTCTTTTAAAAGTTGCAAAAAATATTCCTTTTCGTGACGTGGTAAATGAGCTTGGACATGTACATGATAAGCAAGTTGATGAGCCGGAGCCTGATTAGTTGTGTAACCGAACATATGCAAACAATTGATCTCGACTGGCTTGATTCTATTTTGGCATATACTGCCAGTATGTGTCTAAATGAACTTGGAAAATCTATGACAGATCCGGTACCGATAAAAGGCAAAGAGTTCATACTTACGCACGGATATAAGGATTTTGAGGGCGGTAAACAAGACGTAAAAAAGAACCTACAGCTCCGATTAAAGTAAACAGTAGTGTGTGGTGTAGAGAGACTGACAGGTACGAAAAACAACAAAGACCTAATCATTTACTACAAGACTTAACTGACACGCGTCAAGACATATCTAAAATATCATATTACTCGATAAGCGGACACCAGATCACACTTGCATCATACACAACTCCAAGCAATGCAAGTGTTACGTCAATGCTTCCATATATGGTCAACTTTCTTGTAAAAAACTATACACAGATTGAAGAGTGCTTATTCAACGGAGACAATGGATGCGACTCGGATCAAAACTACGAGACAATATTTGATGCAAACATGAAACCGAACATAAAGCAGCGCAATCATACAGCAGGTCATACAAATCGTGGCAAACCACCAAGCAGAAAAATGGTAGCAGAAATCTTTGACAAAGATGCATACAAACAACGCGCACTTATCGAGGCAATATTTGGAGCAGTAGAAGATACAAAGAATCACAGGCTACACTGTCGTATGTGTCTGGCCAAAAACAGAAAATGATTTAGCAAATACTATCGATTGCATGGAATATTAACGTCCTGAACAGATTTATCTGCGCTCATAAAAAAGGGCAAAAGATTCCATCATACAAATGATAGTGACGCTATCACACTTGCACGTTTCATGCTCTATAATCCATGTCTGCCAAAATAACACACATGTATATTCAAAAACGAAACGCACTATAGATAGATTTCAGTCTTTATAGATTGAATGTGCAATAAATCGAGTAAGTTCACAAAAGGGTCACAGACAGGCCTAATGTCAATTACGCACCAACCTCGTGCTATCCACAAATCTTATAATTTAAAGGCATGACGTTACAGCAATGGGCACAAAAGACAAGTTTGAAATATTTGACACGAATCTTCAGCAATTGAATTCGTTGATAGAAAAAAACTCCTTTGTAAACTGTTATAGAACATGCACCGACTTGACAAGATATTCTGCAATGTCAAACTATACAGATGGATTGATAATATCAGAAATTTTAGAGGAGGTTTTTTCGCAGATACACAGGGTATTTACTGAGCATTCGATCCCAGATGACGAAAAACACATTATTGAATCTGAATTAAAAAATGGAATTGATAAAATAAAGGGTTCTTACAAGGACGAAGATAAGAACTCACTTTATGATGGACTTAAAAAGATAAGAAATGATGCAACTCATTTTCAATTGAAATGCGGAAATAACTTTCCACACAAACAAAAGATCAGGAGACAGATTGGCGACCTTGTAATGATCATTCCAAGTAAGATGTGGGAGGACGACAAGAAAATAGAAGAAGATATGCAACATGCCATATTGATAAAACATTTGGAAAATACGGGGGTAAACGATCCTAGTATCCATCTAAACGATACCGACAAAATTATTCGCGCTTTGTTAGAATATGTTGCGCTATGGGAAGAAAAGCATGAGGAACTCGAAGAAAAATATGAGGAACTTAAAGATCGTTACAACCGCATGACGATACAAGATATGGACAGACAGAGTAAGGAAGCCATACAAGATCTTGAAGATATCTTCGGAATCGATTTTGACGACATCTTTGGTCCATATGAGGTGGAAGGTATGTTGAGCGACTATTCTGATGATCAATCATCCATGGAGTGGGTACGTTCTGTCCGAAGCGGTACATGAAAATTTGGTCTACTATGACACCAATGTGTGGGTGGCGTGGATGTTGTGTCCTGACGACAAATTCTATAAAAGCTCCAAAAAACTGATAGATGATGTTACAAGTGGCAAGAAAGTGGCAATAGTTTCCTACATAGTCATACTAGAAACGATTCACGTCTTGCGAGAAAAGATGACAAAAGGCCACAAGTTTGAGACAGACTATGACACATATCATGCTCAAATTGAACACAGAATAAGAGAAGACACAAAAAAAATATGCGTCAAATTCACACTCTTGCTAGTCGAAGACAAGTAATCTTAGTAAAACCAAATATTGGTTTGGCTGAACATCACGTACGAGTTTTGCGTGAACTGGTACGACGTTTTGGTCCCATCAAAACGTTCAGTCGATGTTCATCCTGTGGCGAGAAATTATCTTCTGAAAGTCTGATCAAAATTTGCCCCAAATGCAAGGCGGGCATCATTCCGGCCAAATTAGAATATAGAGGGCTCGGCCATGCAGATCTGGAACATGCACTCCTTGCTAGACGCTACAACGTGAAAACGTTCTACAGCAGTGATCGCGCATTTAAGCAGTTTAATGACGATAGGACTTTCAGAGGAATGTATTTTAAAACAATATTAAGTTGTCTTGTAAGTAGTTCCGCCTTGAGTGTACGCCTAGATATGATCATAGGAATAATCGTCAATGTAAGTAGTTCCGCCTTGAGTGTACGCCTAGATATAATCATATTTAATATGAAGCGTATGATGAGTTTAGCTTTTATGCCCACTTGGAGAGAAAAGAAAATTGGCTACTAGTGGCGTAGATCCTCATATATCCGTGTGCGGAGTGGAAATGAAGGTGTGTGGGTCCAATCATGATCCTCGTACAAAGATCAAAACTAGGCTCAAAAATGGTAAAAAACTTCGTGTAATACATAAACTTGATGAGGAACAGGTACGGTGGATAGTTCAGCAAAAGCACAATGATGAGATGAGTGACGCCCAGATTGCAAAATTAGTGGGTGTATCTGCACGATGGGTTAGAAAATTGTTCTTACGATATGGTCATTTACAGCCAAAAGATATCACATATCCTCCAAAGATGGGACGTCCTTCTAATGGATTACCAGGCCGTCGAGAACATTCTGCAGTGATATCTTGTTGCAAGCAGAACAGACGTATGGCAGTCAGACTCGAGACTATAATAGAAGAAGAAATCGGAATCCATATTTCTCACAATATCATATATAAGATATTGAAAGATGAGGAGTTAGTAGAAAACCAACCAAAAAAAGCAAAGCAGCGAAAGTGGGTTAGATATGAGAGAAGATTCTCAAATTCTTTATGGCATACGGATTTTAAGCAGATTTACGATGGTAGATGGTTTGTGTCCTATCAGGACGATGCATCTAGGATGATTATGGGCTTTGGAGTGTATAATGAACCTACAAGTGTTCATGCAATAAAGGTGCTTGAGGGCGCCATCAAGAAATACGGTAAACCTGCCCAAATACTAACGGATCATGGATCTCAGTTCTATGCAAATGAGAAAAAGAACTCTGAGCGCGGTGTAGCAGTATTTGAGAACAAGTTAGTCGAGCTTGGTATCAAACAAGTCATGGCACGTATAAAACACCCTCAAACCAATGGTAAATTAGAACGATTCCACTCTGAGATTGAACAACATCTAAAATCATTTGAAGAAGAGTCTGCATGTAATACAGTTCGTGGTTCCAAACCCGGCGACCATGTGGGGAATCCATTCCATACTAGGGGTATAACAGACCCAATAACAAGACTCGTCAACTGGTACAATAATCTCCCACATATGTCACTAAAAGACGGTAAAGAAACGCCTATAGAAGCCTATAAACGCAAACAAGCACCAAAAGACATAACAGCAAAAGAAATGGAGAGTCATGCATATGTCAAATCATAAGTGGAACTAACCATATGTGGCACGAAAAACACAACAGAGCAGAAATTCAGATGGTATAGATCGTGATTCGCACAAGCAAAATGCAAACAAACAGATTAGGGGTAGAAAAAATGACCATATGGATAGTCATAGCGTAAGCAAGGTGAAAAAAACAACCACAAAAACATCGGTAAAATATGATAATGCTCAAAAATATTTTGTTGGTATTGATCTTCACAAAAAATTCATGCAAGTGGCAATTATGGATCCTAAAGGTAATGTTCTTCAAAATAAACGAATTGAGTGCAATCATATTGATATTGTAAAAGAATTTTCTGAGTTTCCGCCCAATGCAAAATACGTGTTGGAATCTTCTTCAGTATGGTATGGCATGTATAGATTTCTCACAGAAAAATTGCATTTGGATGTGATGTTATCAAATCCACTTGCAACAAAACGAATAGCTGAATCAAAAAAGAAGACAGATAAAGTAGATGCTCGTATATTGGCAGATCTGCTAAGGGGTGGATATATTGCAGGATGTTATGTTCCAGAGGAAAAGGATGTGCATAATAGACAATTGGTCAGGTATAGAAGTACAGTAGTAAAGTCTAGAGTAAAGTCCAAAAATAGTGTTCATGCAATATTGTTACAAAGTGGAATCAAGATCAAAGGGATTCCATTTTCTGCTGAACATATACAAAATTTACGCAAGCTTAATGACTGGAGGATAGACAAACATATCAAAACAATTGCATTTTTAAATGATGATGTTCGTGATTGTGATGATAAAATATCCAATGCAGTATCAAAAAACGAACATGCTTCACTTTTGACTACAATGCCTGGAATCGGTCCTGTTACTGCGCTTACATTATCATCTGAAATTGGTGATATCTCAAGATTTCGTGATATGGGCAGTCTTGTTGCTTATTTTGGACTAGCTCCATCTGTGAGGAATTCTGCCAGTACAGTTCACCATGGTGCCATAACGAAAATGGGAAATTCCATGGTTCGACAGTTGCTCACAGAATGTGTGTTGTCTCATGTGCAGTTTGCAAAGAATAATAATCGACAGACTCCAATAAGTGTATTTTATGAAAGATTAAAGGAGAAAAGAGGCGTCTCAAAAGCACAGGTTGCCGCTGCTGCCAAGATGCTCAAAATTGTATTTTGGATGCTAACAAAGAATATAGATTTTTGGACATGTATAGAGATGGGTAAAAAGAGTACACATCGTAACCCCAAGAAAAAAAATGAATAGATGTGAAAAATTATGGTTAGGGATTTGTGCGTTGTAAGTGTGAGATTTAATGCTCGGGGAACTAACTGCATGGTGCCCCTAACGAATGGATGAAGCATGGTATTGAGATTTAATGCTCGTATAGATACATATCCGAACCATCCTCCGGAAAAACACCACCCTAGCGTATGCTGCGCACTTTAGTACGAAAAGTGAAGAATCGCTTATAAGGATCCCACATAGATACTTACAGGATAGCACAATTTTAAAACAATATATTCACAGTGACGCTTTATAGTACACGCTCAGACCGGCCCCAAATTTGTGTTCATGGTTATGTGCCGTTCATGTACTTTGTCTGTGACTTCAATTAACGCGAGTGTATAGAGACCAGTCAGATATACTTTCTTGCAATAAGAAAGTGTGCAAGCGCACGTGAGTTCAATTCCCTTCTCACATCAAGAATATCATGTTAGTCCGTAACCGTTCAATTTCCGTGCCTGCACCAGATGTTAGACGGTGAATCTATGCCTAAATTTGAGGAGGGGTTGAACGGTTACTGTTAGTCCATGCACAACATATTTCATATGCAAAATGCTAGGTTTTCCTCATTTGTAATAAAAATGGATAAGGGATATTGTAAGTGCCCCGATTCGCTTTCTGCCGTCTAAAGGTATCCAGGCCCCCGCTTACAGCGCCACTACCATTGTCACCATCATCACTCTTCTTCCCGAACCGATCTGTCCCATATTTGAAATAAAACCTGCCAACAGACATGTTGCACCGCATGCATCACCATAATATGACGTTATAGAATCAACGTCTCGCTCTCTTTCTGCCGTAAGGGGATTCGTTCAAACAGAGGAGTCCGCCCGTCTGCCACCTTTGTCGCATCCCTGTAGACCGCTTCGAGTCTATCCCCTGCTGCAATAATCTCAGAGTCCAAGACTGCGATCCACTTGCCTGCATACTTCCCCTTGTTTTGCAAAAGTTTCAATACGAATTCTGATTCTTCACTGCTGCTCATATGTCACAATCTATCGTGACCATTATATCAATTTTTATGATCATGTAGATGGATTCCGTCATAATATGCTGCATACTGATATGATTAAAGATCCGATATTTTGATTGATATTCATCTCGAAGTTGAGCATATATTATGAATACAAAATATTAGAAAAATATCGGATCTTTAATGAAACTATTATGCATAGGATATATTCAAATGGTACAGAATCATTGTATATGGTAGGAGTCACAAATCACATTGGTATGCCAGATGATGAAATAGAAGTCACTTATAATCAGATTCGTAATAATGATCTCCATCCGTTTTTTGGTAAATGGGTAAACGCACACAATATCGAATTTACAGATATATTGCATCCAATAAACCATGGAATAGATGAATTGTGTGAACCAATTTCCATGATTGGTATGATCATTCGAAAACAACTCCTAGCCAAATGTATCGCATGCACGATATTCGATATATAGATAGGAATATAACCAAATACAAGTATGTATTTCATTGTTGTGTCCAATGAGCTTGGTTCACACGATGAATGCAATATATCTGAACTGAAGAAGAACTATTCACAAGAATTTGTATTAAAGATAAATAATGATGGACGCATAACATATGTGTGAAACGATACAAAAATACGTTTGGGCCGCCCCACTTGACAAATGAATGGATTACACTTGAACAAATTCTACACGGAATACCGTTAGGTGTATTCAAGTATGAAGATCTTCCAGACGTGATAAAAAATGACTTAGATGCACATTTGGAAAAAATGAAAAATAAACAAAAAACAGTTGTGTAAAAGTATTCGAAAAAATAAGTTCAGAGTAATTTAATAAACACGTAAGCGTTCAGGTCTAATTATTAATAATCATAAATAGGCACGTCTGTTCCGACCACAGAGTATGATATTAAATATACAGATAACGGGCTTTTAAAGAGATATCGCTATTTGTCATTATCTGACAAAAATGACAAATAGAAACATCAACAATGCAATATTGCACAATGGAATTTAACCATAACACATGCGATCAGATAGGAGATGCAAGTGTGATGCCTTTGGATATTGATCGCATACGCGCCGAAAGAGACGCGACATACTGCAAGATTGGTGAATTAAACGACAAGTTTGCAGTATTGTCCGATACGATTGGCCATATGAAAGAGAAAGTAGTTGCATTAAATCAAAACAGGATTCTTTTGCGCAATGATAATGCAAAGTTAAATCAAGAAAAGACAGCAGTTGGGAATTTGTTCGAGTACAATAGAGGTGACGGAGGAGGCCATGTCCAAGTAACCGTTCAACCCCCGGTTACCTGCACAAGAAGTTAGACTGTGAATCTGTGCCTAAACTTGAGAAGGGGTTGAACGGTTACTACAATAACAATATCAACAACGTGCCGAACATTACAATTGTAGACTACTATCTAAACAAGCAAAGCATCAAGAACAAGCCTCCCTCCGAATACATGTCAGAATTCCATCGGACAAACAAAGATCTTGCAATCTCAATGAAGATGCATCTGATACATGATCTTGACGACTTTGGGATATGAAATAACGACTTTAATAGATTTTTGAAATGGCACGCTAAAGTTGTAAGTAGAGAGATCAAAAGTCAGATGACAAAAAACGCCTAACAGTCAACTATCTTGTTATTTTGCAGAGTTTGACTTTACATATGTTTTTCTAGTCCAGTCTTTTTTGGTTTCCAGTTTTTAGGTTCAAATTCTTCAGGTAGTTGGGAAACCAGCCGATCGGATTCTGTACCCACGTATGCTAACCTCTCTATAATGACGCGCACTTCTTTACCGGGCACGTTCTGGAGCGGCCAGTTCTCAATCCCACTCTCCTTGTCTATTGTTTGGCCATAGCGGTCTACAAACCATTCCAATGGTGTCCTCCCATTCACACGATACTCACACACAGGCAGATCAGCATACACAGTCACATCATCAATTATCAGTACGTGTTGATTCTGACTACTTGTAATGTTCTCGATTATGTCTTTCTTCTGGCGCCCCCATCTAATCTTGCGCGGTGAATCAGGTATTGTATTTACAGGCTTTCCTAGATCGTACCGCTTGCAGGTCTCGTATGATAAGTGTAGATCGGTCAACTTTTTGCCTGTCTTTGAGAATGCCCAAAAGTCAGGGGCCATTGGAATGTGTGGCAATTCACGTGAGAGGTTGTTTGCATATTTTTTACGGTAGGCAGAATGATGTAACAATCCATAAACGTAATAGAAAATATCTTCCTTAGAGATCGTGTTGTCATTATAGTGTACTTGGTATTCTTCCAGAGCGTAGTCTGTAATGTTGTCTACCATCATTTCTCCGTCATCACCTTCATCGGAAACACCTGTGACGGACTTAGTGAATTGAGATCGGGAATAAGATCTGTCACTAGAGCCGAAAAGGTTCCTTTTGTTTGTATTATAATTGATAGATTGTGGCTGGCTGGCTGGCTGGCTGGCTGGCTGGCTGGCTGGCTGGCTGGCTGGCTGGCTGGCTGGCTGGCTGGCTGGCTGGCGTTACCCAAGCTTGTTTTTAAAGGAAATGTTTGACCATTCTTTATATTTTGAATATCAGGGGTTATGTTAGTCACGATTGTAGAAAAATCTGCTGTGCTGGGTTTGTATGGGATATGAATTGTTATATTGTGTGCATGTGTTGGAAATGCATTCCAAACAATAGCAGGCCTATGTGTAAATATTTTATCAAGATAGAGATATTGTTTAAAAAATGGGCGATATAAAGCAATACGAATTTTCTGCTTGTTAAATTTTTGCTTTCCATATTTTTTTAGCCTATCGGATAAGCCAGGAGACCATTTAACTTTTTTATAATCTATGTTATGTGGTTGTTTTGGTCCGTGTTTGTTACAATAGTCTATATGTATTTTCATGTTTTTTGATAATTCGTTTTTAGAAGAATTATATGCCCAAACATCTCTGCTTGTTGCGACACCGTTCCAAAATTGCCGGAATAGTGAGTTTTCTTTACCCATTTTTGCGTTTTTGCTACCCATGGGCAAATATTTGGAAAATTCACTACTTCTTTGCCCTAGCCAGTCGTGATGTCTGTCTGGTGTTATGACCTTCCAGCCTTCAATACCAATGATGGAGCCTGTGGTCTTGATGATTTCCAGTTTGGACTCCCGGTTGTGGTAATCACCGATGTCGCGATAGTGTACAACTCCAGGCGTCGCCTTTTTTGGGTTCTTTACTAGGATGGTGATGGCAACAGGGGTTCTAGTACCCAATCCAAAGATTCCACCTCCTTCCTTTTTACGTACTTCACCTTGCGTTCTGGCATTGCCCCTCAAATCAAACACCCACACGTCTGTAAACTCTTGCTGCAGGCAAACACGTACACCTGCAGCAGCCTCTGATCTGATAAATGATGCATTTGTGACAAACCCAATTATTCCAGAGTCACCTATACGATCAGATGCCCACCGCATGGAGCGTATGTAAGAGTCATGCATTGCATTTTTGGCACCTAATGTGGGATTGATTTGTTCCAGCTTTGTGATGTATGTTTTTTCTACACGTTTTTCAATCTCTGGGTATGATACATTCTGATTTTGATCATTAAAGTTACTTTGTTTGCCAGAGTAGGGAGGGTTACCAACTATAACTGTGATGTTGGCCTTGCGTTGCGTCCGTATGCCGGTCTTTGGCTGTGACATGATGTCACCGGCATATTCATCAAGCCTGGCGCTGTTAAATGTGTCAGTTAATGATAGTCCCTCAAATTGCTTAAACGTGCCAGTGCGCTGACCGTATGCCGACTCCAAGTTAACTGACGCAATATAATATGCAAGCAGTATGATCTCATTTGCAAATAATTCTGCTTCATACTTGCGCTTTACATCCTTTTTTAATACAAGTTTGAGGTCAGGTGACAAGAGTCTGGACAAAAATGTACCTGCCCCCGTAAACGGATCAATAATGTTGACATTTTTATCAGTCAGTCCTTTGCCAAAGTTTTCTTGCAGTACATGTTCTACTGATCGTAGTATGAAATCTACAACTTCAATAGGCGTATACACAACACCCAGTCTCTCTGCCATTTTAGGAAACGCAAGTTTAAAGAACGTTCCATACATTTCACTTATCACCTGTTGTCTAGCCTCGTGAGTATCCAAGTTAGCTATGCGCTTTTCGATACTAACATAGAATTTTTCCAAGTCTCGTAGTTCCGTATCTAGACCATGTGACTGTAACTCTTTGATTACACTTGTGATGGCAACAGATACCGGATTGTTCTTGCTAAATGTGTCAGTACCAAACATTGCATCAAATATACGCCGCGTGATCATGTGTTGGGCCAACATCTCGACTCCTTCTTCATCAGTTAACCCGTCGTGTATAATCTCACGTAAACTTGACATAAAGTCATCAAACTTTGATTTTGCTCCCTTTTCGGATAATGTCTTTTCAATTCGTTCTTGTATCCGTGGTGTAATTTTTGCCACATCGTTTGCCCAATGCTCAAAGTACTGGCGGTCGCCTACCTCGTCAACAATTTTGGCAAATATTGCATCATTTGGAATGTCTAAATTTGCAAGAGGAATTGCAACAGGCATTTCTGTTGCATCTCTACGTTTACCCTCACCATCAATTCCAATCCAACTAATTTTGGAGGGGTTCTTTTTTCGAATATCTGCGGTATTAACATCAATGTCCATCCGCTCATCATGTGAGCGTAGTGCTCGTAGTACACTCCATATTGTGTTAAATGTCTCCTTGCTATCTAGTATCTTGGTGGGATCGCTATCTTCTGGAACTGCAATTGGTACAATGACGTATCCATACTTTTTCCCCTTTGCGATTCTCATGACTCTACCTACTGCTTGTATGATGTCGACTTCAGATGTCTTAGGATTTGTAAAACATATGGAATCCAATGCAGGCACGTCTACACCTTCAGAGAGACATCGAGCATTTGTCAATATACGACATTCATCAGGATTAGAAGAGCTGTCACGGAGCCATTGCAGTGCGCTAGCTCTAACTGATGCGTTTTGTGAACCATCAACGTGTTGGGCATCACAGTGAAATGGATTCTTTTTTTCATCTAGATCAACTTTCTCAAAAGTTGCTGCAAAGTTTTTTGAATCACGTATACGATTAGTATACACAATAGCAGTCTGTACATTTTGGGCATAATCATCGCCGGGATTTTGAAACGCCTTGTATATGCCAACCATTTTAGCAGTGTCAGTTAGATCAATGCCCCCGGCATCACCGGCAGACTGTTGTATCATTTTATGCATGACACTTGCAGCATATTTTTCACTCACACCAAGTACGATCACTCTATAATCTGACAATAATTTTTTATCAATTGCTTCTGAAAAGCCAAGGCGATACAGCACTTTTCCAAATCTAGTATGATCATCCATTGAATATACAGTATAATCATTTGCACGTGCTTTGGCAACAGCAGCAGATCTATACACTCGTGGAGTGGCAGTCATGTAGATACGCTTTTTTGCCTTTATGTCATTGTGTACCAACATAAATGCAGATCTATCATCATCACTTGCATTTCCTTCTTCAGCCCCCGTAGTCCGATGAGCCTCATCACATATTACAAGATCAAAAGTCTTGTTTGATTTTTTCTGAGCATCTACAATTACACCCATGCTCTGATATGTTGAGAATACAACTGTCATGACATCTTTTTTGTTGTGTTTGGCAAGTTGTTTTGCTATTTTATCCTTGTCTGTGGTAACACTAATCTCCATCTCTAATATGGGAATGTCAGTCATCTCATTGTGACTTACCTTTGGATCCGAGCATACACCTATGTAAGAATGCTCTACTTTACGTTGCTCAGACCATGCTCTGATGCTCTGCTGCATCAGTGATATTGATGGGACTGCATACAAAATCAGACCACCCTTGCCACACATCTTCTCTGCTATTCGCAGTGCAGTCAACGTCTTGCCTGTTCCACATGCCATTATCATCTGTCCACGATCCGTATCTGAAAGTCCAGTAGTGATACTGTCTAGTGCTTCTTTTTGATGATCTTTTAGCTCAAATGGTTTTCTCTGTTTTACTTTTGTCAGCCCTGCTGCCAAATTTGGCCACTCTATGTTACTGCTTGCAAGTGACTCAAAATTAAGTATGTGGCAGTCGTGGCCCTTTAGAGCATCTTCTGCCAGCTTGCCATATCCTTGTGCCGTATATACTAGCATCATCGAATCAAATTCATTTCGTGATCCAAATTCCAAAAAACTATCAATATCTGATTTTGAAAGTGTCTTTTTTGAATAAAACTTGCATTGTATGGCACACAATTTTCCATCATGTTGTTCTGCCACTAAATCTGCACCCGCATCTCTGCTTTTTCTTCCAGGATACTCGTCCCACAACCACACAGTACGAAATTTTTTGCGGTATAGGTCATATGTTTGCAAAAACGACTTTGTTAATTTCTCAAAGAGTTTGCCTTTTGTAGTACCTTTATCACCAGCTGCATCACGAAGCGTTTCAAGCACTTGAGAAAAACTTGTTTGAGGTGATTGTTTTTTTAATGACATGTCTATTGTTGCACAAACAACAGTGTTTTTAACTCTTAATGAATGAATTTGCACGGAGTACAAGTCGTTTTGTATGTTATGATTAGATAGTTTTCCATTGGTTTATCCAGTTTGTGCATGTACACGTCCGTATACGCTTTGAGAAAAGCACCCACCATCATTATGCAATGAGTTTGGTTGCATATCTGGGCGTCTTGTGATCTTGTGTTCATGTCAATACAAGATATGTGTGCGCCGCTCTGAAGGCATATATGACATACAAGAGACAAATGTCCATGATTAAAACGCGATATGGTAAATATTGTAACCTGTACTACACGCGATGATGTTGGTGGTGTTGATTATGGTGGACCAGATGAGAATTCCTAATATTGTGGTGCCAATAGTGTTGGTGTGCTTGGCCATTTTGTTTATGCCAATAGTTGCAGTCTCATACATACCACTACCATTCACCTCAGGGATAATTCCTACCTTTAGCATGTACCCAAATATCATCCCAGGTGACGTCCTCTATGTGGATAGGACAGTAGATTTTTCCAAAGTTGCGGTGGGCGACGTTATTTTGTTTTGGGGAACCGAAGGTCATCCAATAAGCCACCGTGTAATCGTACATGATGGTGTAGAGGTAATAACTCGAGGTGACTTTAATGACAGCAATGATCCGCCTGTAACAGCAGAGATGTATTTGGGCAAGGTGTCAGCAGTAATTCCTCTGCACGTGCTAGGGCCGCAATTCGGATCAATTGTGGGATTCTTTCTTACGTTTTCTGGCATCATGTTTGTATCAGCAGTCCTCTATGTGTTAGTGCACATAAAATGGCTACGTAGCCAATTTGACGGTGTTAGACACATCAAAACTACATGATCATTGTTCGTTAAACTTAAAATGGAGCAAAAATCTGTACGATTGTCAAAAGTAGATTTCGCATCGCTGTAACGAATCAGGGTAGAAGAGAAAAGTTGTGCATGTCAAGCTTTATGACTATACAATCATTCAAAATAACTTTTAGGCAAATATATCGCATCCATGATATTTGATATACAGATAGGGATGTGACCAAATACAAGTATATGATTTAATTATTGCACTCAAAGATTGGTTTACACCAAAATTTTAACCAATCACAGAGCATCATGCAAATTATCTTGTTTTGCACACATACAAACTATGATTTTTTGACAATTGTAGCATTATTAGGATTCAAATCCTGCCATATCACATCATATCCCAAATGTGACAGTAAATCTGCATGAGATGAATCAGATATGTCAGCATCAGACATTATTTGACACGCATCTACAAAACTAATATCAGAGTCAAACATTGCATGTACACTAGATACTTTTTTTGTAGAAATCATGTATGGTCCTGCTTTTATGTACAAATTCGGTGCATCACGCTCAATCATTGCACGTATAGAGTTCTCAGGAACCATATATTTTACTGCCAAGTCGCGCAACAGTATTACATCATCTTGCAAATCATCATGTGTAATACTAGTAATATCTATAGCATTATTTGCAAGGATAGAATCAATCTTCTTTAGATGATCAAGTATTGGCTTAACTGATATGTGCTTGTCAAAGAAAAATACACCAGGCATGTTGCGAATTTCAGAGAATTGAGAGCACAAAAGAGCAGAGTCGATTCCAACTAGCATGTCAACTGTGGGAGGTGGTGGAGGATTTGATGCATCATTCTTATTTTGGGTGTCATGCACATTATTAGAAAAACATCCCATATCACATAGTTTGGCGATTTTATGCTTTATGTAATCAGCAGTCCAAAAACCCACAATCTCAAGATATACTTTGCATCCGAGCCTTTCAAATACAAAATCAGGTAGCATTGCCTTGTTTCCTGCAATCAATGGCTCCGGCTCCCTGCGCATGCGCCACCCAAGACAGTCATTTTGTCCCAAGTGCTGATGCAATATTTGTGCAAACTTTTGCTCAACTGAACTATCATAAATTTGCTGAGAGTCGTTTTGATCATGTGTGTTGTTGATTGTTTGTCGCAGATACTTTTGTGTAGTTTTATTTGAGATCTCAAATCGATATAGTCGATCCACATCCCCGGTTTTTTTTGATATCGTAGCATCAATATCCCAAACAGGTGTACGAGTTATTATCGGAAGTAGTTGTGCAAATGCAGTACCATATTTGTTAGTTAGTTTAAAGATGCTAAGTGGTCCATCGATTATGCAACGCATTGAGTGGTCTTTTGGATTATGCTCAAGGACATACATCATGCCATGCATCTTTACAGCACGCAAGACATTCTTCCAATGCGCACCATCATTGTCAATGTAAAAGTTCAATCGAGTGCATTTGAAGAGCAATGTTTGGGCAAGTGACATGTTGTACCACAAAAGCAAGTCATGTACAGATAGTGTATCAAATCGCTCCAATATGTGATTCTCATCAAGGTCAGCCCAAATCACATCATACACATCAGTATCTGAGATGTGACACAATTTTGCAGTCTTTTGTATAATCATTTTTCGCTTGGCATCAGTAGTAGCAAGTCCGGCTTGTGAGGACTGTGTGAATAAAATCTGTCGTATAGTAGATGAGGATACATCAGGTGAGGACTGGGCAGTTTTAATTACAAATGAGGATCGTCGTTCTAGTAATGCACGAAATCCACGTACAAGTTTATAGTCATAATCAGGTTCAATGTCAGATAAAATATCATGTATCTCACCCTTTGTTCTGTGTAGTTTTTGTGACGTCTCAAATTCTGATATTAATTTAGATGCAAGTTCGTGCTCAACTGAAGCTTTGTCAGTAGTAGTGTTTGTTTTATGGCTACTGTTACTAGTGCCATTATTACTATTACTAGGATCAGTATTGCTACGGCGGCGACTATTATCATCATCATCATACAAATCAACATTACAAAATTGAGGATATATCTTACCCTTACTTGTACGAGTGCGTAAAAGCTCAGATGATAACATATCAAACACCACCCTTATTTTGTGAAATTGATCTATCTGTTACATTATGCGCGTCAGTCTTTTTATTTTTACTTCTGACAATACTGCGACGATGACGATGACGGGCACCTGCATTTTTACGTAATGCCGCAGAGCGCCTTGCACTACTACCCACTTCACGAGTAGCATCAGATATCATCTCAATGAGTAGTGCTCGGCTGCCATCTTTTTTAGGACGCAACAGTCTACCCAATCTTTGAACCATCTCTCTTCCACTTCCAGTACCACTCACAATGATGCCAAGTTCAGCATCAGGTACATCTACACCTTCATCCAAGACGCGAGACGTAACAACTGACACGTACCTGCCCGTCCGAAATCCATCAAGTATCTCCTTGCGCTCAGACTTTGAGGTCTTGTGCGTAATTATGGGAATAAGAAAAGTATCAGATATCAAGTATGCCATCTTGTTGTTTTGTGTAAATATGATGGTTTTTTTTCTAGATGTGTGATCAGGCAACAGCGTATCATTGTCATATATCGTGTCATTGTCACCAATACTGCCACCACAATTCTCAGCTAGTATTTTCCGCAGATGTGTAATTTTAGCAGATGTATTGAATGCAATCTCATTTGCTCTGTTTCGAGCAAGTAGTGCTTTTCGTGCATTTTGATTTCTATTTGACATTAGTATCAAACGTTTCAAATTGTACATGGATTCATTCTTCATGCCAAGTTTGTTTAACCCTACAAGAAACTCTGATCTGCATTTGTCATATTCTGTCTTTTCTTCAATGCTTAGATTAACTCGTATCTTTTGTATTTCATATTTGGCAAGATGTTTCTTCTCTGCCAGCTCTCTAGTGCCACGACTATACACCACACCACCAACAAGTCTTGGAATTATCTTGTGCAGTCCGTCTTCGCGCTCAAGTGTTGCAGTTAATCCCAAACGAAAAGGAGCCATACATTGTTCTGCTATGAGTTTGTATCCAGGGGCAGGTAAATGATGCACCTCATCAAATATCAATAATCCAAATCGGTTTCCAATCTCAGGTGCCCTCAGATATGCCGAATCGTATGTGGCAACTGTTACTGCACAAATCTCATCTGAGCCGCCGCCAAGTTTGCCTATCTTTATCAAATTATTATCTGTCTGATCATTTATGATTGCACTCTTTTCAGTAAGATTATCATTTGCATATCCGACTATTCTCAGATGTGTTTGTAAAAAATCAGCCCACTGTTGTAGCAGATCAATTGTAGGTACCACCACAAGTGCAGATGTATTTGCCTCACATATTGCAGACATTCCGATTGCTGTTTTACCCGAACCAGTCGGGAGTATGACACACCCCCTCATAGAGGCTTTTTTCCATCTTGTTATAGAGTCACGTTGATAGTCGCGTAAAACGACATCAGAGAAGAGTGCAGGCACAGATAAATAATTTGGAACCGAATCAGTATACAAAATCTCACTTTCAACAAGATACTCTACAATACTCGCATAGTACATGCCAAATGCTCGAAGTGTTTTACTGCGCTCATCATATTTAGTATTAGGTATCTCCAACATACTAGCATGTGTAATGTTAATGGTACCATGATCAAATGACATTTGTGGTTGTGACAGTTGCAATACAATGATATGCACGATCATGGATATAGATGTGATTGCATCAAGTGTTTGTGTACAATTGTGTAAAATTTGAGAAAAGCAAACAGATACCCATAGTAATTACCATATACAACACTAAACAAATAGCTCACTTGCAAACTCAGTTTAGATGCAGTGATCTGGTCATATTATTAAATTTTGATAGAACAAGCAACACAACGCAGTAATTTTATTAATCGACATATACGGCCATACTCACCACAAGCAGTGCAAGCAGACGTATGGTAATTAAAACAATGATCCAAAAGTTTTTGGTCTTTTATATTCATTTATTGTTCTTGATAGATAGATGTTGGTCGATGGAATTTTCGATTCTTTATTTGAAATACTACATACACATCCACACTCTGCATAGCCTCTATTGGTGTCACACTATACGTGCTGACATTTAGATAAATAAATAATCTTATAGTTCTGAATTAAATATGTGATTCCCTAAAATGTATACAAAAACTTTATATACTACTATTTGACAGTATGATATATAGTTTTGGGTGTATAAATATGGTAAAATCACTAAAAGAAAAATGTCCTAGATGTGGACACGGCACAATGATAACTGATGGTAATACTGGTGAGAATTTTTGTGGTAGTTGTGGTTATGTGATATCAGAAAAAGTAGAAGAGTCAGGTCCAGAGTGGCGTTCGTTCTCAAATGAAGGTGAGAATAAGAGTAGAGCAGGTGTTCCAACATCACTTGCTATGCATGACATGGGACTAGCAACTATTATCAATCCTCAAAATAGAGATGCAACAGGTAAACCACTAACTGCATCAATGAAGAGCACCATAGAGCGATTACGTACATGGGATAATCGTAGCCAAGTTCATGAGCCCGTAGACCGTAACTATAGACAAGCATTCAGTGAACTTGACAGACTAAAAGATAAACTAGGAGTAGGAGATGCCGTAATTGAAAAAGCAGCTCACATATACAGAAAAGCCCTAGAAAAGGGGCTAGTTAGAGGAAGATCAATATCTGCATTAATAGCATCTGCATTATATGCAGCATGTAGAGTGACAGAGACGCCACGTACACTCAAGGATATCGGACAAGCAAGCAACATAAAACGCAAGGACATTGCACGATGTTATCGATTGCTTTTAAGAGAACTAGAGATTACAATGCCAGTAGTAGATCCGATAAAATGCGTCTCAAGAATTGCAAGTAAGGCAGAGTTAGCAGAGCGTACAAAACGATATGCCACAAAGATATTAGAACTTGCAGAAAAGCACAAGATATCAGCAGGAAAGGATCCAATGGGGCTAGCAGCAGCTGCACTTTATGTAGCATGTACTGAATGCAACGAGAACAAAACACAAAGAGATGTCGCAGAGGCAGCAGGGGTGACGGAAGTTACGATACGAAACAGATACAAGGGATTAAAAACCGAGCTAGATGCTTTGGACATTACGATATCTATATGATATAATCATTGCAAGTATAGACATAATTCCACATGCAATTAGTATGATCTCAATTGAAGATATCATAGCATGAGAGAATGCATTCTCAATTGGAATCAGATGTGTTTGTGATATAAAATGTGCATGTGAGAATACAAAATAGTTAGCAGCCCAGTGTATGATTATGGCAGTAATGAATCCATATCGTATGTATGCCCATCCAATTATTATCCCACTTGCAGTAGCTTGGGCAAATTTCCCATCACTCCAAGGCTCACCTAATGCAATGTGTGAGAATCCAAACATAATAGCAACCATAACAATAATCAAAAGAGCTTTTTTAGAGTTGTATGAGATATCCAAATATGCAGCAGGGCGCCACAGAGATCTTGCAAAATATCCAAATGAGAATTTTGTAGCATAAAGCAAGAATATAGGAATTCCAACAAATAAGAGTCGAAATCCTGTTTCTTCTAACAATGGAGCAAGTGTAATATAAAAAAACTCGACAAGACGATTATCTGGCTCTGGGGGGATTGTGTGAATTCCAATTGAATCCTGAGTTATGGTTATTATAATTGAGCATAGTACAAGTATAGAAAACCACATTATGGCACCGGACATGTAATTTGTAACATTTTTGTGGGGTGGTGGCGGTTGTTGTTGTTGTTGCATCTGTTGTGTCGGCTGCAAAAAGTGACGGCCCGTCACGATCTGATTAATGATCGTGCCAAATCCACGTACAGGTCCCAATGCTGCTAGAGTAAATATAACCAAATAAAATACCCACAATACAACAAAGACATCACCGATCGTCACCTGTGATGCTGTCAGATACAGAGCAGTATTATCAAAGAGCGAAGTATGTGTTATTGGAAGATTATAGTTTATCTCGTTGCCAAGATCAGTTGAGAAGACTACAAATATGCCCATTGGAAAAGAGGCCAAAAATAGACCAAACACTACAGACAAAACGGCCGCATGTGGCACACCAAATATTGATAAAAATCGTTTACGATTATGTGAGATGTGCATTTTAGTGCAGCTCGATACTCTCTTCTGCAAAGCCTAGTGAAACAAGAGTGTCTTTTATAGTGTCACGGTGATCACCTTGCAAGAATATGTATCCATCTTTTGCAGTACCGCCGCACGCGTACTTGTTTTTGAGATCCTTTGTTACAGTTTCAAGACTATTGAGTTTTGGATCAAGTCCTTCGATCATGGTTCCTTTCTTTTTAAATCGACGCGTCTCTAGTCGAATTATAATCTTGGTGCTGTCTTTGGCAAGCTCACCACATGCACAGAGGTCTTCAGGTAAGCCACATGTATTACAAATTACTGCCACGTTCATTATTTGTGCATAGTACACACTATTAAGGTTTAAGATCAAAAAATGGGGAATTGTATACTGGATTCACAACCATCTAGAGGTTGTACCGAATTACGGCATTCGGTGGTGCTGTAACGGCACAGAACGGGTCTTTTTACCTCCCATTTCACGGCAGATCATACCCAAGCCCGACAATCTTGCATGGCACATACTTGCAGATACGTACGACAAGGTTTGTGATGAGGGGATTTCACCAATGAGCAATGCGGACGATCCGGTACGGGTAATGATTGACGATGCGACAGCCAAGGTACTTGGCGCAGAGCCGGAGGTTCTGACTACGCGGGTGCCGCGGCCGGGGCGTCAGGGGTTCGGCACCGGCACCGGATTGAACGATCCCGGCATGCGTGTGGGCGCAAAGCCTACACGAGGATGCGAATTATCGCACCGAGGGAGTATCACACCTCAAACTACTGGTGAATTTATTTAATTGTTGCAGGGTTTCATTGCTTTTATTGGTTTCAAGGTAGGATGTTGGAACGCGATGAAGATTACAGAGGAGGAGTATGAGGACGGGGTGAGTGTGACGGACGCGGCCCCGCTTGACCTGTTCAGGCAGGGCATCAGGGCGGAGGCAACCCGCGCCTTTTGCACGCGTACTCTTGGACGCACGACATCACGCTGCTGTGCTACGAGCACACCGGCAGACCGTGCCACCTACACTTGCTCAAAAAGATCATAGAGGATCCCGCATTGTTGTGGTGGTGGGAGGGGGGGGGTCCTGACGGCGGCCAGTCCGCGAGTGGCTCAGGCTGGCGTGATCCGGTCGGGAGACAGGCAAATGAACCCGGCTGATGTTGAAAAACGTCCAACTCCTGTTCTACATGCTGTACGTGTTGTTTATGGCTTATCCGCGCCCGTATACTTCCTTGTGGTCTCCTATTGGCGACCAGAAGTATTTTGTGCCCCCTGTAGTTTATCGTGTACAACTGGCGTACCGATTTTGTGATGTTGATGCCATACGTGTTGCGGTACGGTGCGTGTTTCTTGTCCCCAAGCCGGGCAGGTTCAGAGGCCGTCCTGAGATCCTCTATGCGCGAGTTTACAGTATCCACCACATTTGTGACTTTGGCGTATTTTTTTGTACAATTTCCGAAAGATTGTATTGTCTTCAATGCTCCACAGATGAGCTGCATCACTCATGTTGTGCCGCCATTCTGACGGTGACAACTGGTTTGCAGTCGTACCGGTCCTGATGAAGTATGACATCCTCTATGTCCGGATGCAGCTTGCGGGTGTCTGTAACCGACTCAAACTTTCTGATATATCCAATGATGTCGCCGTCAAGTGCGCTCATGTGATCTTTGTAGTCTGTTATCCATTTCCCTACCTTGTCATTATAATATTCGTCATGGTGTCCTATGCGAGCAATTTCCCCGAACCCATTCCATATCTCCTTGGACAGATTCAAGAGTACTCGAAGCATCTCCATGCGAATGCCATGATCCGCGTCGTCAGAGTGTAGGAACGCGTTTAGCATTTTTGAAAAATCCATAAAGATCATCTTGTGATCGACGAACTCCGGCAGGGTTGGGTATGCAAGTATCGCTTCATCCAGCAGGTCTTCAATATCCTCGTTGGTATACCTGCTGTCGCGTTCCTCCAGGATGGACTTGCAGTATGACTCAAACTTGGCCATAAATTCAGACTTGTACGCCCTGTACCATGCATACGGCGCATGCTCGTAGATCTCTTCAACTGCCGCCTCTATGCTCAAGAACGCGTCAGTGGCGCGCCTGATCTCCACCTTGGCGGCATCCACATGCTCTGCAGGATCCGCGGCCTTTAGCGGTGCCATGGCATGTCTTGCTACAAGCGTGTATGTCTCATAGTTTGTGCTTTTTGTAATTATTCCGGATTCACTGAGCCTGTCTATGTTGGCATACACAATTTCGGAGAACGGTCCGTCTCTGTACCAATAATACGCCAGCTTTTGCCTGACGGGATTGTCAGCAGACATTTGCGCTCTTGCGTTAAACAAGACCTTTAGGATCTTTTTCTTGCTGATGCCCCCCTCCATGGGCCGCTTCTTTGAGAGTCCCTGCATGGCGGTGCATATCATCTCCTGTATGGTTGCGTCATACGAAAGGCCAAAATCAACCAGAACCATGGCAGACGATACGCAGACGAGCCATATAGATTTGGCGCTGTTAGATGCGTGCCTGATTCGTATGAGTCAGGGTCAAATCAGCGCCTGGCGTGCGGTAACGACCCGGCCACCGACGGTTTCCATTTCAGTAGTTTAAAAAGTAAAGCAGTGTTTGAGTCCGGATTCTGGTACATTGTCACTATGTGTCGTTTGTAAGGTCAGTGACACGATTGCAAGGTAGAAAATACATGTATCGTACAGTTGATCAGGCGGGTTTGCAAGCCCGGTTCGGCGCGCCACAACATGGCGTGTGCAGGCGGGGCCCGGTTTTTATCTTCTTGTGATTTGGCATGTCGTATTTTGTATTGTGCTTGCAGTATTTTTGAGGCAGGACATCACCCGATGTCTTCCAAAAAGAACTGGCGCGAGGCGACGTTTCTGAGTATCATTTTCTTGCACGTGCCGTAGATTTTTTTAAGCATCCGGTATAGTGTCAGCGGAGGACACACATTAGAGCTGTCGGGAATCTCTTTGTGTATGAATCAGTTTGTCATGTTCCATGCGTTATATATGATCATAGTAAAGTAAAACAGTACCAGTCTGACAGACGGGTTTCTGCTACATGTGAGCGGCCTGCACTGCTTTGCGCACCTGTATCTAGTTTCTATTCCCCAGTGTTTTTTGTATATCTTTGGTATGTTTGCAAGTATGCTTTTGGCTCTGTGTCTATCTGCGTTGGTTACAAATACCAGATATTTTTTTCGCAGAGGAGTACTTACAACACTAGCCAAAATGCAACAAAAGTGTATTTTTAATCTAAAACCAAGTCGTAGCACATGTTTGTTAGTTTACATTAAATATATACATATAAAAGTAAAATGATAAGAGTTTTTTATACGTACAAAATACAGACAGTGTTGTCTGATGAACAAGATCGACTCAAACGTGCAGTAACAATGTTGCTAAATGGTGCCACACTACAAAGTCACCCGTGTCCATACTGCAAAGGTGTCAGAGTGATCAAAAACGGTAATGCATTTTGTGTTAATTGCAAACAGGAACCAGAAGAAAGACAGATACCGCAAGAGTACAACAACACAATAAATGACACAATAAAGAATTCCAATTCAACCCAAATACAACAACAAAACAAAGATGCAAAAAGTAACATAATTGATACATTAGAGGATGAACTTGTCACACTTGCAGAAGAGCTAAAAACAGAAACCAATAAACAAAAAAAGATAGAGACATTAGATGCAATAAACAAAATACTAGAAACACTAGACAAGGCAAAATATAATTAGAATATAATTTACAGATAATACATACCAACATTTAGTAAAAATAATACAAACATTATAGCACCCAAAAATTATGTGTAGACATAAATAACTCACCATAACCATACAAAAAGTACTAGTCACGCTACATGAGCAAGTAATGTCAAAGAATTATATGATTATGTTATATATGACTAATTTAATGCAAGTACATCATTTGTCAGGTTTGTCAAATTAATTATCAAAGTACAGATTATGAGACTCTACTCCCTACAAGGTTTACATGGTTGTAAAAAGACATACTAGAGCAAATACACAAAATACTTTGATTTATTTACATTAAAAGAGCAGTAATATCACTACTGCAAAGTAGAGCAATATAGATTCAAAAACACAAATCAGATGCCAAAAAAAAGTACTAAAAATGATTTTCATATTGGAAATTATAATATGTGAGGCGTGTGTTTATACACGTTTGATTCAAAACAGCAGAAACCATACAAATAAGATACTCTAGTGTTTAACCAAATAATATGTGGCACGAGTTGTACATACAGCAATTAAAAGTAATTAACAAACAGTCAAAAATTGTTCATTTACAACATACAAACATACACGATAAAAAGTGACAGGGAATTTGCACACCCACATCAAAAAAAAAAGAAAAATAGCAGAGAGTTAATGCTCAGCGTCGTGACATAGACTGGTAGTACAGTCACATGTTGCATCGCAAAAACATTCGTCTTGCATTTGACAGTCGCATTCACTGTCGTTTTCTGCTTGCGCGGCACAGCCGCATGCTGCATCAGACATACATAAGAGTAAGTGACGCGTGATTTAAAAGTTTAGATCACGTTTTTGTTTTAATCAGAAAAAACACGATATAAAAATCACATAAAATGATCATTATTGTATTAAAAAATATTTCTAGTTGTAGTCATATATCTTACAAATGTATAAAATTTGTACTGGTCATCTATCAGATAACAACTCAAACAATGTACTGCATGATGAATGTATAGTATCTATGTTTTTCAACAGTGTGGAATAGTCAATCTCAATATCAAAGGCCACTTTTAGAATATGATATAGTTCTGGGTGTCTATGGAGTGTGTTTGATACAGCAAGTAAGTTTTGTGTATTAATATATCCTAAATAAAAGTAACAATCAGATACAAGTGAATTGGATAGCAAAAAATGATATTCTTTAGATATCAGATCAGAATAAGGACAAACAACAGCAATTGACTCTGTAAAGATAGGTGAATTCACTACACTAGATGCATCATTTACATAATTATCAAATCCTACAGTAGATGAGACCATGCGTGAGAGTAGTGTAGTAGTAGCCCTCTCAATTCCTATTGAATCTGTGACTGTTGAGACATGATTGTTCATTGAATTTTCAGGCAAGTTACGTAAAGTATCTAACATATGAGTCGGTTCAACACATTTCTCATTTAATGCACACAGCGCATCTGCCAAGTAAAATGCCGCGCACTTTTGCCAACAAGAAGAAAACACACCAAGGTGTGCAGTATCATTATCAGTATCAACAATAGCACCATTAAGGAAATTGGGTTTATTTTCATCATGGTTAACGACAAGGTTATTGTCATTATCATTGTCAGTATCATTGTCAGTATCATTGTCAGTATCATTGTCAGTATTATGATCAGTGTTATTGTCAGTTGTATGGCCAGCATTATGGCCAGCATTATTACCACTATCAATACCACCAACAGCATCAAGTGCATCTTTGGCATTTTGGCAACAAAACATTGATTGTAATAATGAGTTTCGAGCATGATCATGATACAAAGCTTTACGCTTTGCAGAGATCTTTTGAAGGAACATGTACAAGTTCCACGACGGATCACGCAATACTTGCATCATATCATATTGCAACAGTTTACCAGAGTCCGACTCGTGCAAAGAAGCATGATGCACTATAACAAAAGTACCATCACACTCCAATACAATATCATGACAAGAAGGATTTTCATCAAATACAACCACATCATACACATAAGATTCAGACGTTTGTGCTCCCAAAGATCTACACCCAATCAACCCAATAGGATTATCAATGTCATCAAGTTTACCTAGAATTTTGTGTATGTTCACAACTACAAGTAAATAGTACATACTATAAAGAGATCATCGAAGGCAACACTCAACATAAAATACAGTTTATTGTCAAGATTAAAGTCAATTGACACCATTATAGAACAATACATTTGATTGTAATTCGGAGTTTGTATAACATCTGCGTAATTGAGAACATGCAGACAGGCACAAAGTGGATGAATGTAAACATAAAAAAATTGATCATATGTTGGTCAAAAATAATTGATAATTAGAATTAATTGGATTGTGCCTATTTTGGGTAGGAATAGATACTATAACTTAAGATTAACAAATACATTTATTTAAATTAAAAGAGTTTAATTTTAAATCTAGCTCCCATAGTGTAGTCCGGTTAAGCATACTGCCCTCTCAAGGCAGTGACTCGGGTTCAAATCCCGATGGGAGCACCATTCGACATCATCATCATCATCATCGTCATCATCGTCGTCATCATCATCATCATCATCATCACAATAATGAGTATGATTTGACCATACCGTAATCACAACGAGCATCACACATAATCATTATCACAACAACAGTACAGCAAGCAATAGTACAAGCAATGGCACGAATATCATCCGGGGCCATGACTGAATAAAATACCATTCATCACCACAACAACAATGGTACAAACAACTCAACAATATTTTAAATATCAATCACACACACAACAACTATGACATCTCTAAAGGACATCAAGATTAAAGAAGAATATCATTCATATGAAGAAGACATCATAAACGGTTTTTTCATGCCATGTTTTAGCAAATGTATAGAATATGATAGATGTGTAGAACACCTGTCAATTGATATGCTAAAGAGAGTGTTTAACAAATATGATAACTTTAGGAATGGGAAAGCAAAACTGCGGCTAGTCACAGGACACAAGTTCAAATCAATTGATCTGGATTTGATCGTAATACTACTCTCAAGATCAAGAAACCCATTTGAGAAAAGAAAGATCAAAGATGACAGCATTAAACTCATACGAAAGGCATATGAGAGAGGACAGATCGAGATCAAGATTGCCATGACAAATAATATGGTAGAAGAGGACACAATTACAGACAATTTTGGCATATTCAAAGACATGCACAAAAATAGCACAGTGTATATTAGCACATCAAGAAGTTCATTCACCACAAAAGGAAGATTATTTGAATCAATAGACGTATACACGTCATGGAAAGAAGCAACAAGAGTTCAAAATAAGATTGCATTGTTTGAAAAGTTGTGGTGTAACGAAATTCCATATGTAGATGTATATGAGTTTGAATACGCCGCAAAGAATGGATATCTAAAGTATTGGACAGAATGGGTTATGCATGAATAACAAAAAATACATTGTTTACAATGCATCATAGCGTTTGTTCTCACGTAGTTCAGTTATGTTGATTTTGTAGTAGATTATCTCACCGTGCCTATCGACAACTGCAACTATGGGTTCTTTTCCCATCTTCATTATCTCACGAATCTTTTTTTGTAACTTGCCCATCTTTTCTGGTTGTCCTTCTACAAGCCCAAACACCAAAAGTTTGGCACCCTTTTGCCCAAACTGTCCACGTTCATACACCCTAAAATCAACACCAAATCCAAATCCATCCTTTGCAACATAACCACGTGTGCGCAAATCACGATATATCAAAAAACGCGTAAGTATTTCTGGGTCAGATTTTTTACACAAACTCAAAAAAGAGTCAAATGTAAGCACTTGTTTACCACGTAAAAGAGTCAATCGTCGAGTGTGTAATAAGAACAGAGCTTCAAATGACTCTAAAAACAGACCATTGACAGCATCATCAGCATACCCAAATCCTTTTAGTGAGAGTTCGTGAATTGAATCAAGATCAGTTATACATGGACGTGATGACACCATTGTGCCGCAGAGGTCATTCAACTCATCATATTCAGTCATTATAAAATAAAGTATACAGATTTAATATAAAGTCTATCTTTGTAAAAATAGTTACCCATAGATTTACTTTATAATATAGTATTATTTTCGTATCAAAACACCCTTTTGCCAATAGAACAGAATTTGTCATAAATAATATCAAATGTCAAGTCACTCACATACACTAAAATCAACTCGTAGAAAATTCAGTAAAGCAAAAAATATCACAGGTATGTAATGGTTAGATGTTATTCATTCACACTCATATTCATACTCATGTTCACACCCATATTCACACAAGTATTCTAAACCATAAAAAATCCACAATAACACCACGATTACCATGATCAGTCATTGCAGTACCCATCTGCCAACCGTTAAAATATAGGACAGATGTTATAAAAAGTATGCACGGGGCAAACTACCGTAATGGGACAGGACAACCATTTACACGTAAAGAGTACATAAAAGGCAAGCCACAGATCAAAATTGCAAAATTTCAAGGTGGAAAGAGAGACACATACGAATACTGTGTACAATTATTACTAAATGAAAGTATGCAGATCAGACACATGGCAATAGAATCTACTAGACTAGCAGCAAACAAGACACTTGAAAAAACTACGGGTGAATCTGGATACTATTCACGACTTAGGATATACCCACACAACCTGTTGCGCGAAAACAAGATGATTGCAGCAGCAGGTGCAGATAGACTACAAGAAGGGATGCGCAGAGCATGGGGAAAAGCAACTAGTCTAGGTGCAAGAGTAAAGCGAGGGCAATGCATAATGGAGTTGTATGTTAACGGTGACGAGCACAAGGAAGCTGCGAAAAAAGCGCTCAAGGGTGCATGTGTGAAACTTCCAGGCACACCCACCATAAAGGTAATGTCATGGGATAAACCATCACCTTGACTTTAAAACACAAGCAAGCAAGCAAGCAAGCAAGCAAGCAAGCAACATTATACATGTGTTATAGACTTGTCTACAAATTTGAGAAATTCTTTGAATTCATCAGGCGTCGGGTCCCTGCCCAATATACGCCTAGTCTGATAATAAAAGGTATTATACAACCTACCAGCAATTATTCCACTTATAGCAGCAGTAGCGTGTTCAGCATTCTGATCAACGACACCAGCCAAAGCTTCGATCTCTGTTGCATGAGTATCAAATTCTTTAAGTTTTTCAGATAACTTTACAAAAACTCCAGTATTCATACAAACAATAATCTACACATAGATTAAAAGATTAGTTTCGCTTGTGGTCCGCGTACGAGTGTATGTTCTACAAGTTCCGCATCATATTATTGCGCGGCCCTAGGTACCAAAGTATCGTAACCGTTCAACCCCCTCTCAAATTTAGGCACAGATTCACCGTCTAATTTCTGGTGCAGGTATGAGGGTTGAACGGTTACATGGACAATTCTCAAACTATAAATCACCTATACAGAACTAAAATACACATGAGTAAAGTATTAGAAAAGTCTTTAAAAGATGCACGTAAAGAAGACAAACTCATACTAGGTGCAAAACAAGTTCACAATTCTATAAAAGATTCAAAGTTAATAGTCATGTCACGATCAACACATAATAATAAAGTCTCAGACCAGATAAAAATCACTGCTAATGAAAATAATGTACCACTAGTGCATTTTGAAGGCACATCCGTTACACTAGGTAAGATCTGTGGATTGCAGTTCCGTGTATCTACAGTATCGTTCAGTTCACTAGAAGACACCAGTATCAATGCAATAGTAAATGACGCAAAACAACAAGGTGAATAAAAATGACAGATCATATAACTAACATCCATACATATATCAATACTACCATTTTGGGCATATTGATGACCACAACAATGATAATGATAATAAACGATCAAGATTTAAATAGCAATAAAATTGCGGAGTTAAGACAGGTATTATCATAATGGCACAATCAATAAAATTATCCACAGATCAGATGAGAATGATATCACTGTTTCAAAACGTCACAGGTGCCACTGCAAAAGATTGTATTGAGGATGAAAGCCAAGATCGCATAATGTTTATCGTAAGTCATGGCAAGATGGGACTAGCAATTGGAAAGGGCGGAATGCACATAAAATCACTGCAAAATATAGTAAAGAGAAATGTAGAGTTAATAGAGTTTAATGAGGATCCAACAAAATTTCTTGCAAATCTTTTAAACCCAAAACTAGTCATGGAAGTCAAACTAGCAGATCGAGCAGATGGAACAAAACAAGCAATAGTGACAGTAGATCCGAGCAAGAAAGGAATCGTGGTTGGTAGAGATGGAAAAAATGCACAAAAAGCACGTATGTTAGCAAAGCGATATTTTAACATTACTAATGTTCTGATAAATGGACCTGAAAAGGTAGTCATGGAGTTTTAAATCATGAGAAAATCACCGCTGGGATTATTTGCAGGAAGGGTACTGACTACCAAAAAGAAGAAACAGAGGTGGGCAATATCCACATACAAACGTCGTGAATTAGGAATCGACAAAAAGGCAGATCCTCTTGGTGGATCACCGCAAGCACGTGGAATTGTGCTTGAGAAAGTAGGTATTGCAGCAAAACAACCAAACTCTGCAGTTAGAAAGTGCATCAGAGTACAACTGATAAAGAACGGAAAGACAGTCACAGCATTTTTGCCACGAGACGGTGCGATGAACTTTATTGATGAGCATGATGAGGTCCATATACACGGTATGGGTGCTACACAAGGCGGTGCTATGGGCGATATTCCAGGTGTCAGGTTCAAAGTATTCAAAGTTAATGGTACATCATTACACGAACTAGTAATTGGTAAAAAAGAAAAGCCGAGGAGATAAGTAATGGTCGCATCTACAACACAGATAAAAAAGAAGACTAAAAGAAAAAAACGACTAAAGAACAATGACTACACATATGAGAGTAATATAGACAACCCGTTGCTCTTTCGTAAATGGGACATGTCAAATATTGGCATTGTAGATCCTGGACTGAAAACTGCCATATCACTCAGAAAACAAGTCATACCATACACACATGGTCGCTCGGCACTCAAACGATTCAACAAAGCAGAAGTCAATATAGTTGAACGATTAATGAACAAGACAATGCATTTTGGAAAAAAGTATGCAAAAAATACCGGAAGGATGGCAGGTAAAAAGACAAAGGTACTAAATACGGTAAAGACGGCATTTGATATAATCAACATAAAGAGTGGAAAGAATCCAATTGAGGTACTAGTAAGGGCAGTTGAACATTCTGCACCAAATGAAGATACCACAAGAATAGTATATGGAGGTACCGTATATCACGTCTCAGTTGATGTAGCTCCCATACGACGTGTGGACTTGGCATTAAAGTTCATATCTGATGCAATAAAAGAGTCCACGTTTTCAAATCCAAAACCTATCGAAGAACACATGGCAGAACAGTTATTGCTAGCAGCAGCAAACGATCCGAATGCACCATCAGTCAAGAAAAAGAACGAGCTGGAGCGTATCGCACAGGCATCAAGATAATAATCATATAGTACAAAAGATAGCACGTCAAATAAGTGACTTTAATGTGCATGTAATACTTGAGTGCATTAGGTAACCGTTCAATCCCCGTGACTGCGCCAAAAGTTAGATGATGAATCTGTGTCTAAACTTGGGAAGGGGTTGAACGGTTACTCTAGTATCATGCACACGATACATATGGCTAGTAGTTATTTTTGAATGATCATATTAATTATGAATCTTGACTCACACTTATTATACAATAGCCCGAGGCAGATTCGAACTGCCGTCTCTGCCTATCCACTCTTGAGATCCAGAGGGCAGAATCCTTGATCCAAAATTTGTTTGACCGAACTAGACTATCGGGCTACCACATAAACGAGAATACAAAGGCATATAATGTTTTTGAGATATCTCTGTACAAAAACCTAAAACTCACAAACAGATACACGTCATACAAGCAGTGTAGATGAGAAACAGTACACAACACAATAAGATTGTAAACATGGTAAATATAAAATGATTATATTATAAACAATACATGTGTAAAATACAAGAGTAAAGGTAAGCAACCATTATAATATTATGATATGACATCATATGTATGGATATTCAGCAACAACAACAGCAACGGCAACAAGAAGAAATTGAAAAATCATTAAATCTGTTAGAAAAAGATTGGAAGATAGATCCCCTACTACGAGACTTTGTGCTTGGAAAGATAAAAAACGTCTCAGACCACATAGTCATTAGAGGAGATGTCACATTTCATATACCACAACTCAACGATTCATCAAAGTACCTACTTTGGAAATGCTTGTGGCCTGATTGCCACAACTGCTGCGAGAGACAGGGCAGACTGCCGCTAACAAGTGACGACTTGATAACCATAGGTGAGGGTCTAAAGTATACAAAGACATCAGAGTTTATCAAAAAAGAGACAGTGTTGGCCACATACAAACCAGAACAAGGCACTACAATGACTACCATAAACCTCAAACGAAGAGAAGACGAGACAGAATTACAAGATGGAACACACATACCATGTAGGTTCTTAGGAGATGGAGATGGAGGGTGCAGTATACATCCCGCCAGACCCGGAGTATGCTACATTTACCCATTTTCTACATGGACTCAAAATGATAAAGGAGTTGCACGCATACACGCAGGATATCAATTAACAGGAGACTGTCCAGGATTTTATTTTGCAGATGACATTAATCAGATGCAACAAGAGTTTGAAGATTACTCTACAATAATACGAGATTACAACTTGGCATACGCAAGAACAGATCGTGAAATGTGGAGTCATACGAGCATGTGATCAGGCTTTTGCCACTTTGATCAAGTCTGCTATACGTATATCCATACCAAATCGATCTTCGTGTTTCTTCATATATCGAAATATAGACAAAAAGTCAGGCAGTGATCTTAAAAAGCTAAAGTCATTTTGTATCTTTGCATGCACAAAATTAAACACTTTGCCGTACACCTTGTAATGCTCATCAACTGCCTTTTCATACATTGCAAAATCATCCATATGATCTAAAAATATATTCACACATTGCATTGAAGGAATTATACCTTCGCCCAACAAGGCATACACTGTTCCAATTGACTCGCCAACTCCAACCACCTTGCCACGGTAAAATGGCTTGCATTTGTTTGGTGTTGCAAGGCGAATAGGCCTACCCTTTGTCTGGAGTATAGTACCACCATGCTTTTCAAAAAAAGATTTTGTTGCTTTGATGTGATTCTTGTTATAGTCTCCTGCACCTATGTGTGCCCATTTTTCACCCAATGGAAAGTACCAAAAATAACCAGACATGCCTGGAAACGGCTCTATGTAAAAATCATCATATGGCACACCATTCTCATACTCCACTTTGTATTCGAATGTTGGTAGGAAAAAATCTTTTTTGAGTTTTGGAAGGTATGCACGGTTAAACCCAGTACAATCAACGATTATATCATATTCTTCATCAAGTTGATCAAATGAGGGAGGCTTGCCATATTGTACATCGGCATCTTTGATAAATTCTTTGATCAATCCCAATTTGTTATATGTGCATAATCCATGTAATCCAATATCAAATTTTACATTGTTGTTCATCGTAACGTGCATATGTTTGCCATCATGTATCAAAAACTTATCAAAGTCAACTCCAACTTTTTGGCAAAAGTCAGCCAATACAGATTTTATAGTTCCCCAAGCACAAATGGAGTCATGTCGATCCTTTGACATTAATTCATACCCAACTACATTATGCTCAGTGTGCGCTAGACGAGCCATTAGATAAGAGCCTGCAACACCCATTCCCATAATAGCAATATTTTTTTTCAAGATATTGTTATCATGTAAAATACCCAATAAATACAATTATGATAGATATTGTGTTTAGAGTATGGTGTAGACAAATAATTTTTATTATAAATATTCATATACAAAATGTAATTTTAAAAATGAGTGCGAGGTACAAATCTAATACAGAAAAATAAGAAAGACTTTTTGAATGGTTTAGTGAATATTTAATTCAAAAATGATGAATTGTATTAATTAATTAAATTTAGATTCTCCAATCTGATGTTAGATTATTTTTTTGCGCGCCGCATCAACTCGCATAATTGCAATCTTGTTTTTAGGTCCACTAAGCCGTGCCTCAAATATCGGTACATACAACTCTTCAATACGATCCAGATCAAACTGCTCACTCAGGTTTTCAATGTCATCTTCTAGTGGACTCTTCAAGTGCTCCTCCAAAATAGCAACAGCGTCTGCACGATCAATCTTTTGTTCTTTAACAGAAGTTGCATTGTCAAGTACCTCAGCAGGATTAATCTCAACAGTTTCAGATTTAATCTTGTATTTGGGAGCACTTGTTTGATTCCCATCAATATCAAATGTCAAACTTAGAGATGTATTAGTGTGTACATGCTCTTTTAGGGTAATTGGAATGCTTACAGAGCCACGTCTTACTGAAAGCGCCCTTGCAATACGTGATTTTTTTTGGACATTAAAAGTAGTATTACCAATAATTATACTATGTACAGATTTATCTACCTTGAGTGCATGTGTAGCATTACGTAGATAGTCCGCAGAGTACGAGCCAGATACGGTCCTCAAACACTCATATGACAACTCAATGTTTTGTATATGAACATTATCTTTAGGGTGAGAGAAAGAAGAACCAAATGCAGTATGTTTTTTTTGATCCACAAATTCGTGTGCAGATACAACATCAAGTGCACAACGCAATACTGCAATTTTTGTAGATGAGTCATAACCTTTTGTCATGATAGTACAGCAAGTATCTCAAATATATTTTATTATTTTGGTAACCGTTCAATTTCTTCTCAAATTTAAGCACAAATTCACCGCCTAACGTCTGGCGCAGGTACGGAGGTTGAATGGTTACATTATTTTGTTTTAAAAAAAATATATGCTAGTCAACAATATCAAAATTCGATCAGTGTTTGTAAAATTTTTACAATAGCACATAATATGTGATACCACACTAATATTAGTGATAGATGTAAAATAGCACACCAACAAAGTGTAAAAACATTCAATGCAGATAAACAGGCGGCATTTTAGACTCAGAATATTTACATATATCAAACATGGCAATTATTTTTAATATAGAGAATATAACAACAGTCATGAATATGCATCAAGCTTTGAGAATACTTAATGTAGATAAAGCATCATCACAAGAAGAGATCAGGGCGGCATATCGTAAGATGGCACTTGAATTACATCCTGATAAGAACAGTAGTAATGGTGCAGAGTTTAAAAAAGTCACAGAGGCATACAATTATCTTAAATGCAATCAACATGAAATAAACAATACAGCAGAGAACACAGACAACAATTATGATAACAATTATGATAACAATTATGATAACGCAAATAACAATAAAACAGAGAATAACAATTACGACGACACATTTTACGCAAATACAAAAAACAGAGCGCAGTGGGGTGCCGGGCCACAAGACGGCACAATCCCCGAACAGGATTGGGGTAAATTTACAAAGCATGTAGAAGACGAAGATCCAAACTTTTGGAAAGAGTATGAGAGAAAATTTTGGGAAGAATACAATGCAAGAGTCAACACAGACGGTAAAAATGGAGAATATGATAAAGCAGCAGAGCCAAATGACCAACCAAATCTCTTTGTAGATGTAGACAAGAGTTTGTGTATTGGGTGCTGTAGTTGTGAGATAATAGCACCAGATGTCTTTGAGATTAACAAGGAGAGTATGATGAATCCAAAATCATCTGTGATTAATCAGATGGGTGCTGGCATAAACAAAATAATGAATGCTGCTGAAACATGCCCTACAAAAGCCATCAGAGTAGAGAATACAGATACAAAGGAGAGGCTATTTCCGCATTAAACTGACAATCAAACATTAAAATCAATTTAATTAAAATATCACATATACAATTAAAATATCATATATACGTAAGCGTTCAGGTCTAATTATTGATGATCATAAGCAGGCACGCCTGCACGGGTCAATTAATGATATCACAGAGTATAATCCAGAATCGAGTGTGTCTAGATGAAAGGTGATGGGTGCGATAATCCGAATTGTAAGTCATGTAAATTTTAGTAGTTGATATGATGTAAAATTTTAGGTGTTGTGATTAAATGATGCAGGTAAGTTGACCATGTAGATGAATAAATTTTTGTTATTTAGTCATATTATGACATGTCGTGCGGCAACGTAGAGTCCGCATGAAACCGTGAAATTCCTTGCAATCATACTTTGATAGTTACGGACGTATACTGTCTTCAGTAGATTGCTTTGTGTTTATCATTATCGGCGGAGGTATTCCAGAGGTAAAGATGTCCCAAGATTTATCTGCAGACATTTTAATGATCGCGTCATATGCAGATGTTCCGTTTTTTCTACAAGTTCTAAAGAATGTCTGTAATCTGCCAAAGTTGCGTGCTGCAGTCCAGTTTGGAAATGGTCCTTTTCTTTTACTTTTGGACACAAGGACATCGCGTACATTATGCTCTGTATCATTGTTGTGTAGTGGGACTCCGGGGTATTTGATGCCTGTAAATACATGATCTCTTGCATTTTTCATTGTTGTAGCAGCCGTGTCCTCTATCATGTTTGATGCTTTGTCATATTTTGCCAAGAGTTGGGTTATTTTTTGTTGTACGGATTGATCCAATCCTTTTTCTTTTATGATGTTTAGGTCACATGCACTCTGCATTGGGCCCCCGGCATATGCGGTGAATAATTTTGCGTTTGCTTTGGCATCTACAAATATCTCACTGAGAAGTATGTGTCTGGTGCATTCTGGAGAATCAAACTCATTGTCCATTGCAGCATCTTCTACTTTGCGCGATATGTGTACTGTACATCGTTGAAAATCAAAGTTGTGCCAAGAGTATCCTTGGTATCCGTCACGAACATTTGGTCTGTTTGTGCCCCACTCTAGAAACATCTGCATCTCAGCTGTATACTTGTGTTCTACTGCCTTGTAATGCTCTGTTTTGTTTGTATTGGCAGTTAGCATCTGTATGTTGTCTTTTTTGACTTTGTGCGGTGACTCGTCACTTTTACTGTATGGCTGCATGGATGCCACTTCCATGATATGCACGTTTTTTGGTTGTGTGACAGATGATGTCCAGACTGTACTGTAACGAGTTTGTAGTGCCTCACTTTGGGCATACGTGTTCTCTCTAGTACGGTCATCTGCATCATAATCATCTAAAATGTCTGCACCCTTGCCCACTTTCCAACCGCCTGCAGGCTCAATAGGCATCCGACATATACGCAAGTCATCTTCATCGATTACAAGTGGTTTTTCAATTGGCGAGTGTATAATTCGACTATCAACTAAATTTGCAGTTGCACTGACACAGTTTGACATGGCACCGATCGATATGTGCAGGTGTTCTCTATCTTTGATGTAACCTTGTGCAGTACGTACACTAGTGCCGCCGTTGTTGTACATGTTTATCAATGCACGCTCATTTACCAAAAATGCAGATCCGCTGATTGCATCTGTATCAGGTACGTATTCTTGACCGCATTGTGGGCATATTTCATGATACCACACGTACATCAGAGTACGCCATACTCCATCGATATCTTGGCCAAACACTCTTTTGCGCACACACGAACCCTGAATCATGTCTGCTCTGCCACAACATGCACTCAATCCAACTTTAAAAAGTATGGTCTTCTCGCACTTGCCCTCACGTGACTTGCCAACATGACCTGGCTGACCTCCGGGGTTTTTTGGCAGTTTTTGTAACAGATCGCTATCCCCACTTGTCACATCCCCACTGTTCGTGTCACTGCTGCTCACAGACTCGTTGCGCTTTTTGGTCAGATGAGTTGCAAGTTCTTTTTGAAACTTTGCACGTTTGTCACCATATGGCTTGGATTTGGATGGACTGCCATTATATCCATACTCTATTGCAAATTTTTGTTGCAGTCCTGATAATTCTACCTTTAATCGCTCTGCCAACTCGTCTTTGTTTTGATTTTTTGCTACAAGACCTAATATGGTCTCCACTGCCACCTCCATTGCACTCTTGAACAAATTCTCAATTGCTGTCTTTTCTTGATTTAACTTTGCATTATCATTGCGCAAAAGAACCATATCTTGATTTAATGCAACATCTCTCTCTTTCATATAGCCAATCATATCAAACAATTCTACAATCTTGTCGTTTAATTCATCAATCGTGCAGTACGCCGCGTCTCTTTCGGCACGTATGCGATCAATCTCTAAAGGCATCACACTTGCACCTCCCATCTGATCGCATGTATCATGGTTAAATTCCCATTGTACAATATTGCATTGTTGATGTTTCTATTTGTCATTTTTGTCGGATAATGACAAATAGCGATATCTCCTTATAACCATGTTGTCTGTATATTTAATATCGTGCTCGAGGGTTGAAACAAACGTGCCTATTTATGATCATCAATAATTAGACCTGAACGCTTACATATATACAATTAAAATATAATATATACAATTAAATATTATAATATGAATTTAAAAAATAAATATTAGTTAATCTTTGATGTTGGCAGTACAACTAGTTGTAAAAACAAAAAAAAAGTTTGAGTACAACAGATCAAAGTTTGTCGCACAATTTTGAGCATAAAACAGTAGCATCAGAATCAGACATCTTTGTTGCAGGGTTTGAGAAGAGTGCATGTATGGCTCCAGCAGAATCAGTACTAGTGCGTGGAACAATGTGGACATGTAAATGAGGCACCTCTTGTCCTGCATCTTTTCCATTATGTATTGCAATCAAACTAGAACCAGTCATAGTAAAGTCAATTCGTGAGGTCATCTTTTGTACCATCGCAAACAAGTCTGCATTCTCATCAGATGTCATATCTTGTATTTTTTGACAGTGACGTTTTGGCATCACGAGTGTATGGCCTGCGGCAAGAGGAAATGCATCAAGTATTGCAATAGAATATGTTGATTCTGATAGTCTTTTTGAAGGAATTTCACCGGATATAATCTTGCAAAAGATACAATCCATAATAATAGCAAAATACACACAGTATAAAGTCATTGATGTAAAGTCTACTATAATTTTCAAAACAAACAACGTGTACTCTACATTTATTCAATGTGTACTCAATGTGTACTCAATGTGTACTCAATGTGTACTCTACATCATCTTGAGATAATTGTGTATTTTGTAACTGTTCACCCGCCCAAATTTAGATACAGATTCATAACTCAATGTTTGGTGCAGCATAGAGGTTGAGCGGCTACGTACATTTTGAGCAAAATGTTGATTAGAAATTAGCTTAAATCAGATGTCAACTCACATAATACAATGCAATGGATTCATTTCCTTAAAGCGTCATGCAAAGACTTGGATTCTGATGCACCAAAGCTAAGAGACATATTAGATGACATGAAACGATTTACTCACTATACAAAAAAAGGATACAAGTTTGATGCACAGGCTCAATTTGCAATGGGGTGGTGGTTTTTTACAATACATGTTCAAAAAGAGTTCATCGTAAATGTAGTAGAGTATATGCATGCAAAAAATCCAAAGATAAAAAATGAACATACATTATTAGATTATATACAAGATAGATTAAAGGAGAGAAAAAGTACCATGAAACTCAAATTTCATAGCAACAGATCGATCTTTGCGCAATACTGGACTTGGTTGATGCGATAAAGTATCAAACACATGATTGCTAAAAATGCCAAAAGCCAAATATGTTTTGATAGTGAGACGTACACCACTATTGCACTTTTAATTAATTATATACCAAAGTTTGCATATCAATCCCAATTAAAAAAGAGATGCTCACCACATGCCACCATCACCTGCACCAGGATCAAGTTTTTTGGCAGGTACGTTTCCATGTGCTTTTTTCATGTGTCGTTTGAGGCGCTCTGGTGCATGTAGTTCAGTTCCGCACACACTACATTTTGTCTGCTCTTCATTGTGTTTGCCTCGTTTAAACAAACCCATAGATAATACATATGTCAAATATTTTATAAAGGATACGTAGCAGATACCATCAAGTTGCAAAATATTACGATACTAGGCTCAGGTGTAATGGGACATGGTATTGCACAAGTTGCCGCATCAGCAGGGTACGATATAGTATTACGAGATATTGAACAAAAGTTTCTTGATAAAGCAATGCAAAAGATCCAATGGAGTCTACAAAAGATGGCAACAAAGGGAAAAATTACAAAGCAACAAGCAGATGATACGCTAGCAAGAATAAAACCAATAGTAGACTTGGCAGAGGCGGTAAAAGAAGCTCAAATGGTAATAGAAGTAGTGCCAGAGATAATGGAGTTAAAGAAAAAAGTCTATGCTGAACTAGATGCAGCCGTTACAAATGATAATATCATATTTGCATCAAACACAAGTACATTGCCAATAACAGAGATTGCAAGCACAACTAGCAGACCAGACAAGTTCATTGGAATTCATTTCTTTAATCCTCCACAGTTGATGCGGCTAGTAGAGATAATCCCTGGTAAAGAGACATCACAAGAGTCAATACAGATCACACAAGAATTTGTAAATTCAGTTAAAAAAGAGGCAGTCATGTGTAGAAAAGACGTACCAGGATTCATAATAAACAGATTGTTCATACCTATGGTACATGAAGCATGTTATGTTATGGACAGAACAAATGCTACCAAAGAAGAGGTAGATTCTACAGTAAAATTCAAGATGGGCTTTCCAATGGGAATATTTGAACTTGCAGACTTTACAGGCATGGATGTCATACACAAAGCAACAACTGAAATGCACATGCGCGACAAAAAAGTGATTAGACCACACCCACATATACAAGAATTATTTGATGCAGGTAAATTGGGCCAAAAGTCAGGTGAGGGTTTTTACAGATATTCAGATGACAAATACGAGAGAGTTAGTCTCTCAGAGGAGATTGCAAACAGATGCAATCCCATTGGGTTGGTGGCAAATATACTAAACAATGCAGCATGGCTTGTCACAAATGGAGCTAGTGATGAATCAGAGATTGAAAAGGCAGCAGTACTCGGACTAGGACTCAAAAAACCAATCTTTGAGACGGCCAAAGATATTGGAGTTCAAAGTATAGTAAACGAACTAGAAGGATTAGAATCAAGATACGGGGAATTTTACAAACCAGATCCATTATTGTATAAAATGAGAACAGATTAATCGTGCTATTATGATGTCTGTATGTCAAAACATAAAAAATAACAAATCAGATATTGAATATTTCCAATTTTTGACTAGCTCAGTATTAAAATAAGAAATAACTATTTTGCAACCAACTCTAAAATTGTGTCTACTGCTTCCTGAGCAGTATCCACTCCAACAATTTTGATGTTTTTTCTATGATCTAAATAGTTGTCAATGTATAATGCAACAGAGCCACCAAGATTCCTTATTGCGACCATGGGTTTTTTGTGCATGTATGCAGCACAAACTTCAGACAGTGTACCAGATCCACCACCAACAATAATAATTCCATCTGCGCTCAGTGCATTTAAAAAATCTCGAGTGAGTCCCATTCCAGTCGGAATTACTATATCACAATACTGATTTGCATGAATTGGACTATCTTGGGGTATTATTCCAACACATAACCCGCCCGCATCATGTGCACCTTTTGAGGCAGACTCCATTATACCACCCATTCCACCAGTTATCAAGACAGATTTAGAGGCCGCTATTGCAGTACCTACATCATACGCTACACGCTTGTGCAATGTGGTACACCCGTTATCATTGTGGCCGATTACTAAAATTTGTAGTTTCTTTGATGACACAGATACAAGTGTGTATTGCTAAAATATTATTATTCCCATCATGACGATTAAAGTTGAATATTATCGGCATGTTTTGTTTGTGTGTGTTTGTGCGTTGTTGTTATCATTGTTGTTATTGTTATCATTGTTGTTATTGTTATCATTTGTATCTGTATTTGTACCCTGAACAGGAATTTGGTTGTTGTCATCTTGTTCTGATATCTTTAGTATACCCTCAAAACATGCAATCTCAGTTCCATTTGTAAATAATACAGAGCATTTTGTACCATCTGTTTGTATATTGATGTTCCCATTTACACCTGTTTGTAGTTGTGATATACCACTTACTGCATATCTGTTAATTACATTATCATGTGGGTGGCCATGTCTATTTTTACCATCATCACGGTTCGTGCTTACATCTGCTGAATGTATCACAAGTTCAGGTGACGTTGCAACTATGAATTCTGGTGTGCTAGATGTATCTCCACCATGATGAGGAGCATTCATTATATCTATATCCAATTTATCACTTGCCGTATTGGCAATTAACCACTGCTCAGTCGGTACAGTTGCATCAGCAGTGAATAAGAATTCAAGTTCATCATATTCTAATAATGTTATAATTGAGTTTGCATTATCAGTATCAAATTGCTGTGGTTGGTTTGGACTTAGTATCTCGAGTGTTATTTCTCCAAATGTTTTTGTGTGTCCGGTCTTTGGGTATAATATTAGCCCATCAGCATTAATGTAAAAGTTCCTTACTGTTGCAGTATTGTTAGCTATCGGTTCGCTAAACCATATTTCATTTATAGTATAATCCACATCTTGAGTAGATGATTGAATCCTCCAAGGTGATCTGAGTCTTTGTGGGTAGCTATTGCCAGATGTATCGTAGTTATGTTATTTTGCTCTAAAACACTTTTGAGTTCTTGATATCTAGAGTTGAATCTATCTCCTGCATCTATTAGGATATTTGTGCCATCAGGTAATTGTATCAGCGTTGAATCGCCAGATCCTCCAAATTGCACATATGTTATACTTAGTAAGTTATCAGTAGACATTTGTGCATTTACAGTACCAAAAGTCATCAAAGCTGTAAAAGCTGCGAGTCCTGTTATGATTGCTAGGTGTTGTTTGAAATTCACATTGATACGTGTGATGAGGATTATTTAAAAATTGATGGATAAAAAATACGAGTGTTGTCAAGTAGGTTGTGCTTTGGCAAATCTGATAGTGTATAAATCAGGATATTCCATCAAACCATATCATCACACACAAATGGTAAAATTGCGTGAACCAAGATCATTGGACACAATAATGAAATACATATTTGTATTTGATTATATTCCTGTCCGTATATCGAGTATCGTTCATGTGATACATTTGGCTAGGAGTTATTTTTAAATGATTATATCAATCATGGAGATTGGTTCACACGTAAAATTCACAGGTGAATACAAGTCAGTAGTTCACAATGTGCCAATTTTTAATGATCTTATTTTTAATTATACAGTGTGGCAGATTTATGATGGCAAGTAACTACCATGTTTTAATTCCCATCAAAGCAATCTTCTGATCAATCCGACAATTGAATCCATAAATCATCCATTGTGAATAATTTTCCACCTACAAGTCCGTCGTAATTTTCGTACCTTGCCATTGTTTACAAGCCATACAACAACATTTCAAAAAAATATCAACAGTAATTAGACTTGCAAGGCGTTGTTAGTTGTTTTTGGAGTCATGTTTTTTATCACTAATCCAGTCTCTATTATCCAGCGCTTGCGATAAGTTGGGAATTACACACACTAGTTCACTTTGACCAGATGTGGGCAGTTAATTCGCCTCCGAGCTGCTGCTATTCGCGCGCCGCTAGCGCGTCTGCAATCTGTGGCCATAGTGGGCTGCTGTACTTTTCGGCGTTAGTGCGGGCCTCTGCTGCGGTCATCGGGTTGTCGTGGGTAATCTCACCAAAGGCAGCTAGGACGCGGTTCCAGCGGTCCACGTGCGCATCGCCGTGCTGTGTCTGAGCCGCCTGCGCCCTTACCTTGGAGACGAGCTCCGGGTCTATGGCGGGCGGCGCGTCTGGCTCAGTCGGTACATCTGGTGGCGTCTGCGGCCCGTCTTGTTCTGCTGCCGCCTCTAGTAATGTCAGCACGTCTGCAATCAGGGGCCACAGTGGGCTGCTGTACTTTTTGGCGTTGTCGCGGGCCTCTGCTGCAGTCGTCGGGTTGTCGTGCGTGATGTACCCAAACGCGGCCAGTACGCGGCTCCACCTCTCCACGTGCGCATCACCGTGCTGCGTCTGGTTGGCCATCACAGTCACGTTGGCGACCAGCGCTGGGTCTATGGCGACTGCCGTCAGATTCTGAGCCTGGGCGAGCTTGTTGTACACGGGCGGTGGCTGCATCAGGCTTGACGTCGTCCCGGTGTCCTGGACGTCCACAGTCCAGCTTGCAAATTGTCCCAGCGTGTAGCCGGCGCCTGGGTTTATCGTGAGTGTAACATTGTTGACGTCTATGACGCCGTCATCTATGGTCGGGACCTCCAGCGTATACGAGCCGATCGGCGGAATCTCCACGATGCGCCAGCCCGCATCAGAGGCGTTCAGAATCCCGCCGGCGCCCGAAAGGGTGACGTTGACTGGCAAAGGCGACAGGGGTGCGGGGGACGCGTTGATGCCAAAGGAGACGTGGTCACCCTCTGAACCACCGCCTGATATACCAATTGATACCTCGGGTGGTGGTGGTGGGGAGTTATTGACATGGGGGCTGTCTGCCACTGAGATCGTCACGGTGTTTGCAGAGCCGACCTGGTAGCCGGCCCTTGAATGTAACGTAATTTTGATGGTGCCGGCAGGGTTGTTGTCGTTGCCGTTGCTCTTTGTGACGATGCCGCCGCCGGGATTTTGATTTTTGCCCTGTGCAATCAGTACGTCATTGTTAAAGGAACTAGAAAATGAATTATCACTCGAAACGGCTCCGGTGATAGACAGGCTTACTCTAGGATAGATGTCAGAACAAGCCAAGTACTCTGATTTGACCAGTCCAGCAAGGTTGACCGTGTCGCCCTCTGTCACCGTGTCCGGAATGACACTTTTATCAAGCCAGAAGACGGGGCCGTCAGGGTGCGGTTTGTGTTCAATCAGCGTCATCCTCTGCCAGTTCTCATCGCCGTCTCGTATCTGGTAGTCTTTACTGGGTTTTAGTCTAAACTCTATCCAATTCTGACCAGAGGGGTTGCAATCCCTTACCGTCTCAGACTGAAAGTAGTCGACTCTGCCGTGCACACCAAATATGTGCATCATATTGTTGGACGCTTCAAGTATATGGCCACTGTCTCTAGTCTCGAACATTACTGGCAGCGCAGTGCCTGAGATGTGCGGCGGGTCCACGTGTATGGGTATCGACACCTTGCGGCCCTCAAAATAAGAGCCAGATGTGTCCAGTGTGACGCACGGTTTGTCTGTGGTGCAGGGAGGAGGAGGCGGTGGAGGTGGAGGCGGGTTGGGGTCCGGGTCGTTGTCTCGAATGGTAAATGTGACAGTCGACGGCTCACCTACGATGTAACCATCCCCGGGAAGCAGAGTGTACGTTATAGTGCCGTCTGGTTCATGGACATTGTCATCATCTGTGACAAGTATCATTCTATTAGCTTGTACATCACCGGCGTTAATTGGATTTTCAAAAATAACGTTAGGTCCTACAGGCCTATACACAGGTATTAGAACGTCACCTAATTCAACAACAAAAGCTCTAACCGTTATATCAACGAGTGAGGGATTAGATAGATGTATGTAAGTTCTAGTATTGCCACCCTCAGTCTGCTCCAGAGCCCGGGATGGAGATAGTGTAACAGTCGGTATGACATAAGCAGGCACATCCTCCGTGGTGACTCTGAATATTGGAGATATGCCATACGAGTATCTAGCGGCCTGCGTATACTTGCCGTGCTCGTTGCGGCTTTCACTTGACTCGCCAGGTGTGTCTCCTGCGTAAAAGTCATTATAGTTGTCAGCTATCTTGCTATTGCTACCAAGCCAGTATATCGGTACGTCTACTCCTTCTTGAGTGTAAGTGTTACTCCTGACGCTGTCGCGATCAGAGTGACCGAAATGCAGTACACGAAAGTACTCGGAGAACTCGCGCATCGCAGAGGGCTCTGAGTTTGCAACACTTACTGTCCGTTTATACACATAATAACAATAATCACTGCTGTCTCCATTTATGTCAGTTCCCTCACCATTATTGTTCCTTTTAACAATATCCCAATAGACATCTGAGCCGACTGTCTGGCCATAATAACCATAACACTCAACATCAGGATCATCGGTTATATGATAGTACGTCGCCTTGCCGTACGTAAAGATGTTGGATGATTCAATCAGGTCCTGTATCTTTGTATCCGTAAATGAATGGCCCTCGGATGGTGAGAACAGCAGTCTGAACGTGTCCCCGTCTGCCAGGCCATTGGGTGTATAATCCCAGTCAGCAGGCACTGCAACTATTGTCTGGGCGTAGGCTTGCTGATCAGATGGTAAAAGTGAGATTGCTGTTACTGTTAGTATGGCTAGTATGATAGGTAATAAAACGCGACGCTTGGTGTGTGATCTATTACTGCCTGCCTGCCTGCCCCCCCCCCCGAATGAGTGTGTACAGTTGAGTGGGTGGCGCGTAGTAATCATTATGTTATAGTTACAAAGTACATATTATTAAAAGTATCGAATATATTAACGTGTTGTATAATTTAGTTAATCAAGTCAGTAGTTCGCAATGTGTTTTATATGATTTTATTTGAATAATCTACAATGTCGTTAAATGTTAATGATCATACTTGATCAGATCAAATAGAAAGTGTAATATATGGGAATATTCTAGTACCTCTGACTAAGTATGAAAAATGAGATACTAGAACATCAATATGAATTAGGACAAGTAAATTATAAAGTTTTACGAAAACGATTCAACGATCTCGGACTAGACATATCAACTAGATATAACAGCAAATATGGTGCGGATGATTATCTTGGCACACTTGCCACCATGTCACTTGACAACATGTGCGTAAATGCAGCAACACACAAAAGAAAATGCAATGAGGCTAACTATTTTAGAAAAGGCGAGCGCATAAACATACCATCTGAAAATACTGTGCTCAAGCCTAAAGAGTGCAGATCTAGAGAAAGTAAACCAATGGGGTGACAAGAACGTCAAAATAATGCTCAATAATGCCAGAAAACACAACATGCTCAAAAAAGGCATGGCACTATTGCAATTGATATGACCGGATGGGAATATTATGGCAAGGCACTCAAACCTGAGATGCTAAAAACAAAGCCCAAAAATGGTACTGCGAGATTTCATTCATTTATGACAGCACAAATGGTAAATCAAGCCAGGTAACATACCTTTGTTTGCACATCGTGTGACCAGTAAGGATAAAATGGTCACAGTCATGCGTAAAATCATTGAAAAATTAATTCGAGAGGATACACGTCCGGAACTTGGACTCTTTGATCGAGGTTTTTACAATGTTGCATGCATAGATGAACTTTTGCGCTTGCGCCTGTCTTTTATAATGCCGGCAATTAAAAATAAGCGCATACAAAAATATATTTTAGAAGTTCACAACAAAAAGAGAAAAACTGCACCCGTCATTGAGATGCGTGATAAAAACAAAAAAAGTAGCAAGTTCACATTACTTGTCGTCAGAAAAAATAATGCCAAAAAAACTGATGAAACAGTCGATCAGTATGTAGCATTTACCACAAATATGAAAATCACTAACAAAAGCAAACTCATCAAAACCATCCCAGAGACTTATCGCAAGCGCTGGATAATAGAGACAGGATTATAGTGATAAAAAACACGACTCCAAAGATAACTAGCAACGCCTTGCAGCTTTGATTACTGTTGATATTTTTTGGAATGTTATTATATGGTTTATGGGTAATGGAAGGGTACGAAAATTACGGCGGACTTGTAGATGAGAAATTATTCACAATGAATGCGTTTGTAGATTCAATTGCCTGTTCAATCAGAAGACTGCTTCGGTGGGAATTGGAGCACGGTGGTTCCTTACCATTGTAAATCTGCCGCACTGCATAATTAGAAATAAGATCATTAAAAATTGAGCACATTGCGAACTACTGAAGTAACCATCATTAGCATCAACATTGTACCATCATTAACATCACAATTAGCATCATAGCCACCAAAATCAAACTACAAGATGTAATTTATTCAACCAAGATGGCAGGTTTGAATGGCCTAGCATGTCTGGCCTTTGATTTTGGATCATACATATCTGGATCAGATTCAGAATACACATCTACCTGAGCATTAAATGTGGCAGATACAATATTTGGCAGCTCAGATCTGAGAAACGCCGATTCAGTAAAATTATCCATAGATTCAAGACGTGCATTTCTAATTGCAACTGGATCAGAGAGGATATCCTTGATTGTCTTTTGCACAAAGTCAGGCATTTTTTTAGCATCAGTTGTCTCTGGATTTGCAACAAGACGCTTCATTACAAGCCCCATTGAAGTATCACCTTTTGAAATTGCATGTAAAATATGTTTATATATTATACGCTTTGAGGCAGTATTAGAATTAGTATTCAAGTCATCAGATACATACAATGTTATCTTTGATGGGGTCATTTTTGTCACTTTGAGAATACTTGCAATGTCATTTATCGTTGATTGTAGCAAGTCCTCTGCTTGTAGTGCAGATTGGTTGATGTGAGTAGAGTTTAGATCTGGCCACCTATGCGTATCCCACATTTTATGAGAATAACCAAGTGATGTCCACATTAAAGATGCCACGTGAGGTGCAAATGGTTGTAATAGCGTGACTCGAATAGTCATTATTGCGTGCAATATGTGCGACATGTCACGTGTTGAGCGTTGCTTGGCAGATGCGCGGCGAGTGTGCCAAGATAATACAGAATCTATCTCAAACAAGATCAGATGCAAAGCCTCACGAAGTCGCATCTTCTCCATTGCATCACTTGTTGCAATAACCATCTGGGAAATCTTTGAGAGCAGCCACACATCCTCTGCAGTCAGCAAGTCAGATTTGCCAAGGAGTATTTCATGTATGTTGACAAGTACATCTTTTTGATCATGGTTATCAGCACCATCAACACAGTTATTATTATGATCATTGTAATTGTTGCCTCCATCAATATCACAAATGATAGAATTAGTGTTTTCTTTGTAAAAAGAGTACAGTTTTGTACACTCAAAATATAACGCCTCAAGTTTGGCGCGCATTCCATATACAGAATCCATATTAAAGTCAGCATCTTGTAATAGTTCAGCAGATATTATTATTGCTAGTCTGATCGGATCTGCTCCAAACTCCAATATTGCCTTTCTAAGTGGGATGATATTTCCCATACTCTTTGACATTTTAGATCCGTTCATCAAGACAGAACCATTTACTACAATACCACATGGCCACTTTTTCTCATCAAATATTGCAACGTGATTCAACACAAAAAATGTCAGATGGTTTGGTACAAGATCTCGTCCTGAGTGTCGATAATCTACAGGGTAGAAATAATCAAATTCCTGTTGTATTTGTTTCAGAGTAGATTCAGGTATGGTGGTTTTTGCACGCCATTGGGCCATTGAATCGTTGTTGTGGTTGTTGTGGTTGTTGTTGTGGTTGTTGATATTGTTGATAAGATCATCTGAGTTATCTACGGTATCTTTACTTGCAGTATTATTCCACTTGCCAAGCAGGACATAATCAAAGAATTCAGGTGTCATCTGTTCTGGTGCAATCATACCATCATGAACAAACCGCGATATCACATAGTATGCCATATAGATCACAGAGTCCGAAAGACTCTCAACTATCCAATTTCTGTCCCAGGGTAGTTTAGTACCCAATCCATGTTGTCGTGCACATGCACGCTCATGAAGCCAGTCAACTACATGTCCAAACTCTTGTCGAATATCATCAGGTAAAATACTCATATTAGTAAGGCATTTGTGAGTTTTTTTCTTCCACTCCATATCACCATAATTCAAAAACCATTGATTATCAAGCATCTTAACTGTAGATTTAGAGCCACATCTACAAAATACGGGTCCATCAGTAATCTCAAGGAATTGCTCTGCATGACCATGTTCTGCAAGCCACTTTCCTACTTGATCTTTTGCATCTTTGACTTTTTTATCTGTAAACTGGGCAAGTGGAATATTTGATTTCATAACACCTTCATAGAACTCTTTTGAGTAGAGTGTTTTTGTAGCATCCTCAAGGCGCGGGTCTGATTGGCCTGTGCAACCATCTATTTCAGATATTACACTAGCAGCAGGAATACCATCATATTGGGCAGTATCAATTATAACAATTGGTTTTATCTCAGATGCAACAGCAACACATGACGATTCATCTAGCTTGTCATGGACTAAATCTTGCAGTGCTTGCCAATCATATGGCGCATGTGCAGGAACCGACATTACAATACCAGTGCCCGTATCAGATTCTACAAACAGTGCAGGAAGTATGGGTATGCTACGAGTGCCACTAGCATCATTATCACTATACGAAATACGTGCATTATTTCCAACAAGTTCAGATCCTGCAATATCACCATCAATAGTGATATCTTTGCCAAGAAACTTTAACTTGTAAGCGCACTCGGAACTGACAATCCACTTTTGCTCATCTGGCATGACGGTGATCTTTTTGTATGATATGTCAGAGTTAACCCATAGATTCGTCACACCAAATATGGTCTCAGGACGCAACGTTGCAACAGGAATAACATAATCATCAAACGTTTTGAATTTAATCATTACATATTCTGTAAATGCAGGTTCCACATCACCCAACGTATCATGTTGAGACACAGGATTTTGACATTCGGGGCACCATCCAACAGGGTGAGATCCACGTATAATCAACCCTTTTTGTTTTAAAAGAGATATCTGCCATTCTATGAACTTTGAGTATCCGGGATCAATTGTAGTAAACTCACGACGCCAATCAATTGAGTAGCCCATCTCTTTCATTCCAAGTTTGATCTCTTTGTGAAAATAGTTTGCAATTGCAAGTGGGTCAACGAATGTAGAGATATCTTGTTCAGAGACACCATATATGTCACGTAAATTATTTACGATCTCATCTTCTTTGTTTTGTACACGTTGTGCCATTCCTAAAATTGGAGTGCCCGTATAGTGAAATCCCATAGGAAATAAGACATTGTAACCTTTAAGACGCCAAAATCTAGCATGCACATCTGCAAGTGTATACGTTCTGCCATGTCCGATATGTTGAGGTGAATTAGGGTATGGATATGCCACTGTGATAAATTTTTTTGGTCTTGTATCATCAGGATACGGCTCAAAAAGTTTGGCATCAGACCATCGTTTTTGACAATCACGCTCAATTGATTGCCAATCGAGTTTGGGAGGTTCTGAAGAATCGGTGTTGTTGTTAGTGTTGTTGTTAGTGTTGTTGTTAGTGTTGTTGTTAGTGTTGTTGTTAGTGTTGTTGTTAGTGTTGTTCATAAAAATTCACATTTTTTTGTTATATTAAATTCTCTTGTCACAAGTGTTGGCAAAAATAACACCAGGTATCATCATTGTTGTTAACATCATTATCATAATCATCACCATCATTATCAGGGTAATAACAATTATGTACGTGATCAGTCCATGCTTGATATAATCACTTGCATTTTATAATAAATTGGGCCATGTGGGAGGTATCACAATGCTAAAGGTGAAAATCAAGCTTCATTAGTCAAAAGGTGATCATATGCATAATTATCAACCATTACAGTGACAGAATTTGCATTATCTCAGACTTTACAGATTCAACTGCCAAGTCCCGTTTATCAGAGTTTGGACCACCTCCTTTAGAGAGTGACATATTATTTCCACTAGAACCACCACCAAGTATATCCGCGGCCAGTGCAGTAAATTTAGACGCATCAATACCACATGTTATTGCCTTAGGCCCTACATAAGACACGACACGCGTGGTAGGCCCTGATGTAAAAAAACCCACGTATGCTGAGTTTGGTACATGTTTTGTCAATAGTTTACCAAGACTCATGTGAAAGCGTTCATCACGATCATAGTCTGTTAACATACAGATCTTGATGAAGTGCGTATTTGTAGTGTTTGTAGATTGATTGCCAGTTGTTATATCAGCAGTAGCAACATTATTGTCATTGTCATCATTGGGGTGATGGGGGTAGTTGGTGTGATTGGTGTTGTTGTTATTGTTATTGTGATTTGTATCACTATTACTAAAAGCATCAACATAAGATACAAACACAGCAACACCACCTACATCATGTATACCACTTGCAACATTTGATATACGATTTACTAGATCAGGTACAAGTTCGCGAGTAGTCTCTCTTTCTAGTTCACGTCGTTTGAGAGTCTCCTCACGTTTTGTTTCTGCTACTCTTTGTTCCTTTGCTACATATTTTTGTTTTTCATCATATAATGTGGCAACATCACCAGAAACAAATTCAATTCTCACTACACCATCTTGAATGCGCTTTGTACGAGTGATTCGAATCTTTTGTATCTTGCCAGTACTCGATACATGTGTACCACCACACGCTTCGATATCCTTATCAGATATTGATACGATACGAACTGCCTTTACAGGGACTATACCTCCCTGATATATGCGAAATCCATATTTCTGCTCTGCATCACCTCGCTCCATATACTGTATGGAAACTGCAAGATCATCGCGTATCATCTGATTTGCAGTATCCTCAATCTCCTTTACTTGTAATGTAGATAAAGGTGAGTGGTGTGTGATATCAAGTCTAGCGTGATCAGCATCTTTGAATGCAGAGTGCTGCCATACCCACGACCCTAATACGTGACGTGACGATGCATTGATGATATGAGTTGATGTATGATGTTTTGTAATTGCATCCCGGCGACTCTTATCAATTATACAGTGTACGCGCTCACCTACAGATACTGTACCGCTTTTGAGAATATGTACAATTATGTTTGCGTGTTTTTCCACATCAATTACATCAAAATTGGCAATCGTCCCATGGTCTGGTTCCTGCCCACCACCGCGTGCATAAAATGACGTACGGTCAAGTACAACTTTATTGTTCTCATACCACAGTACAGTAGCATCAAATTCAAAGGGGTCACTATTATAAAAGAGAAGTTCTGTATCAGGTATATCATCAAGTGCAATCTCAGCAAGTGGTGCAATTTTACGTGATTGATGCAGTTCTGATATACGAGTATAAAACGCAGATGGCACCTCAGACAATACACCTTCATCTACCAAATATTCAGGTGTAATACCATCTGATTCATACAAGGTGACTAGTGTATTCATGTCCGGTGTTTGATTACGCTCGCGTACACGTGAGATCTTTTTTTGCATCTGTAAACGAGATTCCAAATACCTGTCACTTTCTATATGCAATATTTTTTTGACATCATCACGCTTGTCAATCAGCTCAGGATATGTATTAGCAAGATATGTAATATGTGCATCTACTATATCATCTACATCAATTAAATGTGATGCGGCACGTAGTTTATGAATACGCTCATTTACTCGTCTAATCATCATGCGCAAATTATACCCACCACCCACATTGCTTGGTAGAGCACCATCTGCAATTGCAAATATCAAAGTACGTAAATGATCAGCTATCATATATACATCCTCAAGGGGCGTTATGATATTTGATGCCATCTGCTCTGAGATCCCAGTAGTGCTCAATGATTTTTTCCTAACAGTCCACAAGTCATCAGAGCGCTCCAGCATCTTTGCCACACCAGTATAGTACTCTTTTAGCATATGTGCATCAGCATCAAAACCTATGGCATCCTTGAGGAGAGTATCGACTTGGTTGCCAAAACAACAGTCGTATGCAGTTGGCGTTCCCATCGTAATCCATGCAAAACGTTCCAACCCAGCACCCATGTCAATTATACGATTATCAAGTGTTGTATGATTCTCTAGCGTTCCTTGAAACTCGGTAAACACTGCATTTCCCAACTCTAAACCACGCACAAAATACTCTAGTGATGGTCCAAACGAGCCACCGCCTGCCCACACATCCTCTACAAATACGATCTCAGCAGGGTTTATGCCAAACCTACGTGTCAATAGTTCATAGTCAAGTCGTATACATTCGTCTTTCCAGTATCCACCTTTTATGTCAGGAATACAGTGTTGTCCTACCATACAAAAGCTCGAAAAGTGACGTCCCGTAACACCCACATTCTCCAAATCTTTGAATCGCAGACAGGTCTGTGGTACCACAAGTGGGTTTGCAGGAAACTCAAAGACTACCTTTGATCCCATTACTCTCTGAAAGTCTACAATCGATGCAATGGTAAAATATAGATCATCACGCCATCTACACACAACAGGATATCTTCCAATTATGTCATGTTTGTTTTCTGAGAAAAAAGAGCTTATCTGCTTCCATGATTCAGTATAGTCAAATCGTTTTTTAGTCGGTGGATCACCGATAAATGAATATGTGTCAGGTGCATCATCAGGACAATCAACTCTATCAGGGTCAAGTGTCCAAAAGAAACGACCACATGTACGGCAAGACTTGCGCGTGAATCCAGAGTCCTCAAAGAGATCAACAGTATAGTAACGTTGTGGTTCTGATGAGAATTTTTTGAGGATTTCGTTTTTTTCCAAGTGTTGGACAGTTTGTCAATGTCATTATCGTCAATTTATACGATTCTTGTTTAAAGTAGTGTGTTGTATGGTATCAATTCAGGTCAAATCGGCAGTCAGAAACGGTACCGGGATTTTGCTATGGGCGGCAAAACGAAAGATGTATTAAACTAAATGCGCGCTTAATTTAATCCTGAAACGAAAAGAGCCTGGCAGGGTCTCACTTCTTTCTGCTACTGTCAGTCCAAAAAACAAGGCCAGATTGTCTACAAGATTCTTCGTGTGAATCGGTTTGTCATCCGACAGGGACTTTAACGGTAGGAGCATTATGTCAAACAGTGAGGGAATCAAGTAACGCGCATTCCGGATTGGGTGGTTTTAAATTATTCTAGAGGTTTGTGACTATGGACAGATATTGAATACTTGTATTCCGTGATTCGTGTTTGGCAGATGGTCTCAAGAGTTTACAAGCGTCCAACCTCTTGCGACACTAAGCATATCGATATGATTAAAGATCCGATATTTTGATTGATGTTCATCTCGAAGTTGAGCACATATTATGAATACAAAATATTAGAAAACTATCGGATCTTTAATGAAACTATTAAACATCTAGATCTTTGCGATGATCTCGTCGAGGCTTATCGGGACATATCCTATATACTCGGAGCAAACGTTGATCGTTTTGTTTCTTCTGTTGATGTGAGGGTATGTAACAGGATGGGTGTTGTGCTTGGCCCCGTGTATGATCCACCCGTCCCAGTATGGCGGCCTGTAAGGATCGTGCATCAAAAGAAATTCGAAGCCTCTGTACCTTATGGGAAATCTGTCCTTTATCACCTCTGCTTTCGTAATAGCGTCGGTGTCGCGGTTTCCTCGTATGAAGCGCACTTCGCCGTTTAGCTTTGAAAGCCAAAAGTCTATGGATCTTCTTTTTCTCCCATGTGTAATATCGCCTAGGTAATACACTCTGTCGCCCTCCCCCACTCTACTGTTCCAGTTGTCGACCAGTATGCGGTTCATCTGCGGAGTGGACGAGAATGGCCTCCTGCAGCGCCTTATAATGCTTGTATGATCGAAATGCAGGTCACTAAGCACGAAAACAGTCCCATGGCGTCTGCTTTCGTCTGTGAAACGCAGACGTTTTCCTGCATTTGTGGCAGATCTTTTCACCATCTTCTCAAAAGCCAACATCGTCTCCTTGAATAATGTCATGTCGAGCGCCTCGCGCCTGCTGAGCATTCTCCGGAGTATCAAGTCATACTCGCATACTATCGTCCGGTTTTTACCGATCACGCTTACCCGCAACGCGTGCTGTTTATGATCTGGTAGCTTCCAACTTTCCAAAAATTCCAGTATTCTACCAAATTCTCTCTTGATTCCGTCCTCTGTTTTCTCCGACAGATCCGTGTCGAGGCATATAGTAGCATGGGGTTTAAAAGATCCTTTCAGATCGTATGCTTTGAGCTCGCAGAATCTACGAAGACTCTCGACGAGTTTTTGCTGCATTTCCTTCAATTCAGCTGATGGAAGTACACGCGCGTGTACGGCACGTCCCGGAAACTCACCAAAATCGCCAAGGCGGAAGCTCACCAGATCATAATCTTTTACTACGTTCTGCACGGTGTCTATGAGATCTTTCTGGTTCGATGTACTTAATTCTCCCATTATGGTGATATGTGGGACGTACCTGAATTTGCTTTTGATGTCAAAGTTTATCTTTATGGCCTTTACAAGATCCCTGAGTTTCTCGTTTAGTCGCCCTCCGACCCGGATCTCTACCAAATATTTTTCGGATGTGAGATGGCCGCCGTCGAGACTATTTCGGGTACCGTTCTTGATCGCGGTTCTAGATTTTCTAGTCCTTACACGCGGACTGGTGCCTGTTGTTTTGGATGCTGAAAATCGATCGACTTGTTTTCTGTTGGCGCGAGTTTTCCGTGTGTGAACATATGAAATATGGCGCTTGTGTGTAGTCCGCACCGTGCGTTTGTGTCCATATGTTGCACTTTGAGAATGATTTGGATCCGTGTGATGTACATCCATATCTGTGCTGATGAATGACACACTTCTTAAAAATACCTAATTCTGTAGTGCAGTCTCGAAACGATTGAGGATACGGGTATCGAATTTACTCCCATAATGAGGGCCGTTATTATGAGAAGGGTGAATAGGAATTGGCGCGGAAGCCTCTCTGACGGGGACTAGGTCTGCTATTAAAAAAAGACATTTGCATCTAATTGATTTTTCATTAGATGGAGGAAAGTGTCGACGATATGCATACGTTGTGGGACAAACCACTGTATGCTGCGGCATGTGTGAATGCGCCCCGGTTTGTTCTCCACATTTGACGCGTCGGAAATACATTCCTGTATGTTTGCGCCAATTCTGTGCCTCATCCAGTAGCGCACGTTGCTATACGTTGCCTAGTTCATCCACGGGCTACGCGGCTTTTCTCTTCGATATCCGCGCTATCTCTTTCCGTATGATGTCTTGGTCAATCGCGTCCAGATCCCGGTTGACTGCGAGCCGTGCGGAAGCTTCAATCGCGTCCTTGATGATGTCGGCGCATGAAAACCCGTCGGTTAGTTCCGCCAGCTGCTCAAAGTCGACGCTCTTGTCGTACGGGCGGTTCATCAACCCTATCTCAAACAGTGACTTGCGGGCCTCAAAGTCCGGAGGGGGGACATATATTTTCTTGTCAAATCTGCCGGGCCTCAAGGCAGCAGGGTCCATCCTGTCGACGTAGTTTGTCGCGCCGACCACCAGTATCCTCCTCTCGGCTGCGTTGTTGAGCTGCATGAGAAACTCGTTGACCTCCTCCTCCTTGTAGGTACTCATGTGGAAAGTCTTCGACCTGCTGGGAATCAGCCCGCTGATCTCATCAAAGAAGATTATTGCAGGCGCGCTCTCTTGAGCCGTCGAAAACGCGCGTCCTATGTTGCCGACTGCACCGTGTATGTAGGGCGTTGCAAGATCCGAATGCGCCACCTCAAAGAAATTATAGTTTAGTTCCTCGGCCAGCTTTCTGACCATAAACGTCTTGCCGCAGCCAGGTGGGCCGTATAGGAGTATGCCATTGGGTATGGTAACCTTGAATTTTTCAAATTTCTCCGGGTGCTTGAGCGGATTTATCACGTCGGATATCAGGAGATTTTTTAGTTCCTTCATGCCGGCGACGCCTTCCAAGCCCCTTGAACAGGCATCATTACTACCGTTTTCCGCGCGCGGCCGGGATCGTAGCGCGGGTTGTACGTGGTGGCGATTCGCACTTATTTTTTTGGATATCCGCGCTATCTCTTTCCGTATGATGTCTTGGTCAATCGCGTCCAGATCCCGGTTGACTGCGAGCCGTGCGGAAGCTTCAATCGCGTCCTTGATGATGTCGGCGCATGAAAACCCGTCGGTTAGTTCCGCCAGCTGCTCAAAGTCGACGCTCTTGTCGTACGGGCGGTTCATCAACCCTATCTCAAACAGTGACTTGCGGGCCTCAAAGTCCGGAGGGGGGACATATATTTTCTTGTCAAATCTGCCGGGCCTCAAGGCAGCAGGGTCCATCCTGTCGACGTAGTTTGTCGCGCCGACCACCAGTATCCTCCTCTCGGCGGCGTTGTTGAGCTGCATGAGAAACTCGTTGACCTCCTCCTCCTTGTAGGTACTCATGTGGAAAGTCTTCGACCTGCTGGGAATCAGCCCGCTGATCTCATCAAAGAAGATTATTGCAGGCGCGCTCTCTTGAGCCGTCGAAAACGCGCGTCCTATGTTGCCGACTGCACCGTGTATGTAGGGCGTTGCAAGATCCGAATGTGTCACCTCAAAGAAATTATAGTTTAGCTCCTCGGCCAGCTTTCTGACCATAAACGTCTTGCCGCATCCAGGTGGGCCGTATAGGAGTATGCCATTGGGTATGGTAACCTTGAATTTTTCAAATTTCTCAGGGTGTTTGAGCGGATTTATCACGTCGGATATCAGGAGATTTTTTAGATCCTTCATGCCGGCGACGCCTTCCAAGCCCCTTGGACCGGCATCACCACCGCGTATTTCAGTACGCGTCAGAGACTGTCGGGATCGCCGCTCTTGCGGGCCCGTGGCGTCTCTGCGACCTTTCCTGTGATTCCGGTCCAGTTTTGTGTGCGGGCGCGGGTTGCGCCGGCGTGTCTCTGGGCCGGCATACAAATCTCTGGGCCTTGTGGGTGTGACGCCATGCCCTGTCAAATACGTGAAGACTGGTTTTTTGTCACGATATAGAACCAGTTCGGGTGTGGTATCTTCGTGTTTCATCTCCAAGGATTCAATATCTCCGCTTATATCCTTGAATCGCTTACCGGTGTTGCCGACAGCCAACGTAACGTAAAACTCAAAATCATCCCCGCTACTGTGATCGTACTTTGTTGCTTGGGCGTTAGGAAGCAACGCCTGTGCAATGTCGTATCTCATCTGCTTCAATGATTCGTTGGGTTTTATTTTGATGGTTATGGCACCGCGGTCTCGTGCAAGTCGCTTGCTATGGACGCGTGATGATAACCCGTCTGTTGAGAATCTTGCATCGGGGTGTGTCTCAATCACTGCAATTATCACATCTATTATCTGTCGTTCCATCATACGCGTTGAGAACGGCCCGAATAGGGAAATGTATGGGAACCTCCTTTCCTTGTCTGAAAGAATTTCTTGAACGTATTGCATGTGTCTCTGCGCATCACGCCGCAAGTCACCGCGCAGTCTGATTCCAACTAACCAGGGTACTTCTCTTGTGGTTTGCACGGTCAATCTATTCGTATGACAATAATTAATGTTTATGAGTAGCACGAATGCATGATCAAGCCGGAGTCATTCAACGCGGGATAATTTGACTAATCCACCCGTTGGAATGACCTACAATCTCTAAATTTTGTCCTCTGACCATATCTGTATACAATACACGGGCGTGGCTTCTGTCATTAGGGTGGGTTGAGCAGCCCGGCCAAATATTGGACACCTGCCAAGAATAATCAGGACGCTTTCTAGAGCACGAACAGACGTTGTAACCATCAAGATTTAGAGCCGGATCTCGTAGTGACATCTGGGAGGGAAAGACATGGCAAAGGACACAGATAAGAAATTGCGGATAAGATTGCCGTGCCTGTGAGAGTGGTCTCAGTTTTGAAGTACACTCTCACGTAGTATTCTGCGTATATCAATAGACTTTATGGCATGGTCTACATTGGAGTGTCGCGTCATGTGACATGGTTTTCTGTGTAAAAAACTGGCCCATGCAATTCACGCACCTTTATTCGGAGATCTTTGCAATGATCTCGTCAAGGTTCATTGGAGCGTATTTGGTATATTCTACACAAACGTTCACCGTCTTGTTTCTTTTGTTAATGTGGGGGTATGTAACAGGATAGTTGTTGTGCTTGTCTCCGTGTATGACCCACCCGTCCCAGTCCAGTGTTCTGTCAGGGTCGTGCATCAAAAGAAACTCGTAGCCGTCATACTTTATGAGAAATCTGTCCTCTATGACCTCTGCCTTTGTAATGACGTCAGTGTCGTGGTTGCCGCGTATGAACCGTATCTCGCCGTTCAATCTAGAGAGCCAAAAGTCAATTGGTCTGTTTTTTCTTCCGAATGTCATGTCGCCTAAATAATATACCCTGTCGTCTTTCCTTACCCTGTCATTCCAATTACTGATCAGTGTGTGGTTCATATCATAGACGGATCTGAACGGCCTGTCACTGTATTTTATGATGTTTTTGTGGTCAAAATGCATGTCACTGACCACAAAAATACTTCCTCTACGCCCACTCTCGTCTGTGAATTGGCGAGCATCGTAACTCGGCTGGTTTATCTTCAACAGACGCAGGAGCCGCCCCAGATTCGTGGAGCGGAATTGGCGAGCATCGTAACTCGGCTGGTTTATCTTGGGATCGTCATATAAATTCCGAGGCCTTACTGGCGTAACATCATGTCCTACAAGATATGTAAAAACCGGGGACTGCTCACTATACAAAATCAGCTCCGGCTCGATGTTTTCGTGCTTGAATTCATGCGATTTGAGTTCTTTGTTTATATCCTTGAAGAGTTTTCCTGTCCTGCCGATCGCTAACGTGGCGTGAAACTTGAAGGCGTTCTTTCCATCCCGATCATACTCCGACGCTTGAGAGTGCGGCAACAGTTCTTGCGCAATGTCATACCGCATTTGTTTTAGATCTTCATTGGGTATTATTTTGACCATTATAATGCCACGGCCCTCAGAAAACAATTCACTATTATCAAATGATGAAAATCCGTCTGTTGAGAATCTTGCTTCTGAATATTTCTTGGCCATGCTGATTAACGTGTTTATTATATGTCGTTCTGCCATGTGCGTAGAAAATGGCCCGAACAGTGTAATGTGTGGAAAACGCCTCTTCTTGTCACGAAAATCATGCTGAACTTCTTTCATGTAGTATCGTACATCGGATCGAAGGTTGCCGCGCAGTCGTATGCCAATCAGCCACGACTCTTTTCCTCTACTGGCGCGCATACCAACATCATACATGCATCAATAATTAACATTTAGGTACAACCGAGGTTGGTGCGTAATTGACATTAGTCCTGCCTGTGACCCTTCTATGAGATTATTGAATAATTTAATTTATACATATAAAACTCTGGTGATATTTGCAGATGACTTTGCAAGTACGATGCAGGTGGCGATTTGATGAATTACGCACCAACCTCGGTACAACCATAGTAACTGTTCATCTCATGTGACCGCATCCAGAGATGGACGTATAAGATGTACTTGGATTCGGGAAGGTGAACAACTGCCAATCCCGTACACAAAAGACAACCACTGGATCCGCCAGAATCGCGCTGGTGTCAAAGGCCGTCACAGGTGACCCAAACTGTTTATGCAACCCCGCAGACCGCCTCTGGCATTGCTTCACCAGACCTCTAACCTGCCCGAGATTTTGCCGACGTGGTTGCCATCATACATAAAGCAGATCTTAGGTCCGGCTACGGCCGACTGCAAGGCGTGATTGTCGCGGACAAGATTTCAAGTTGGGGTTCTGATGAGTGTCTAACACGTTGGTCACTGCTGTGTTGTGTTGCCATATCATTCACCGGGTCGTCCGCTCCAGTACGCTTCCCCCTCTGCGGCGGTGGCGCACTTGGCCCCGAACAGGTCGTTATTCACGCCGAGAAATATGCATACACCACCGTCGCACGCGGTTGCCCCTCCGGTGTGTGACGGGTACAGTAGATTGAACCTGTGGCCCTTGCTGTCCATCCAGATGTCTGTCGCCTCGTTGGGTCCCATGTGGTCTACACCTTCTACCCACGCCAAGTTCTCCGCCACCTGCTCGTGCGTGGCAAAGCCGTATTCGCCTTTCATGGTGTATGGACAGGTCCCGGTGTACGGGTTCACGTGGTCGTGGTAGTCGTACTCCAGAGTGTCGTGGACACGGGCAAGTGCAAGATTGTATGCCCTTGCATCGAACGCGATCTGATGTCTGTCATGTTCCGCGCGTATGCCGTTGATATATTCTAAGTTGGCCCTTGATTCCTCCTCTGCAGTGTAGAATACGGGATCAAGTATTCCGGGCCATTCCAGTATGCCACCTACTCCTCCTGTCTCGGAAGCGTTGTCAGCCGTGCCGAACATGTGAGGCTTGTATCGGTCAGAGAACCATTCAATTCCATACATGATACCCCAAATTACAGCAGTGGCAATTATACTAAATATGATGAATTTGCCGATCCCAGACATGATGCCGCGTGTGCGGCCGCCCCTACGATATCGCCGCCTCCGTGGCTTCCCGCGTCTGTTGCGCCGTGGTTCTCCCCCGAAAGTGTTGCGACGCATGGCCCCTCATTTCAGGCAGAATCCTGAGTTATTGTCATAATACTGATGACAGAATCTTGTCATGTCACACCTCTCGGAGTCTTCGATAAATGCCTTTGGGGGCTTTGCACCTGATAGTCTGCGCCACGGTCGTGCGCGCACACTATTCATGATTACTTTGGACCGTTTTCGTTTCAGGATTAAATTAAGCGCGTACTTAGTTTAACACATCTTTCGTTTTGCAGCCCATAGCAAGGTCACGGTATCGTTTGTGACTGCCGATTTGACCTGAGTTGATACTGGTGTATAATTCGTAAATTTAGACTATGAGGTCGTGTCCATGTGCTGAGCCGTATAACTTAGACACTCTGCTATTTGAGCCACTTACACACCAAATATTTTTCATTTATTTTGGAATTATAAATAATGTGTTTTAGTTTGTTAATGTTGAGAGTCAAATAACTATCATACATACTCAACATATTAAACATAGAACAATTTACTATAGATTGATGTTTAGTAAGAAAACAAAGTTAGATGAGGGAACCAACATATTCTCTGTAAAGAAGAATGATGGGTTCAACGACTTTATCTTTGGAACCGTAACAGGAATCAAAGGCAGAAAGGTAGGAGTCAACGGCATAATTGTAAATCCTGTGGGACTCAAAAACAAGCTTGCTCAAGGAAAGACTGGCCAAAGATCAAAAGAGATACTAGAGAATCCAACACCAGACAACATAGTATTGGCACTCATATACAGAGTTGAGTATGAGAACTTTACAGACATACTAGACCTAGATGAAGATAAATGTGACATAATTCCACCGAGAATATATCTAATGTTAGATGGTTGGGTACGTGAGTCCTTGCCAGAATTAATCAACAAAGTTCTCTCATTGCCACCAGGTCCAGAAAGGGATGATGCAAAACGAGTATTGCGACTCAGAATGGACACATTAACAGACAAGCATCTAAAAAGAACACTATATTCAGTATGCAGAAGTCTCAAGATACTCAACTAGAAATCATAATTTTGGCAGTAACCGTTCAACTTATTCCCAAATTTAGGCACAGATTCATTGCCTAACATCTGGAGCAGGTACGGGGATTTAACGGCTACATTTTGGCTCCGGGGCAGGACTACATATGACCCTCCTGCGTAGGAGTGGGTACGGGGATTTAACGGCTACATTTTGGCAGTAACCGTTCAACTCATTCTCAAGTTTAGACACAAATTTATCACCTAACGTCTGGCACAAGTACGGGGTTTAACTGTTATTTTTGGCACTCGCATAGTTTTATATTATCTACATAAAGTGCGTTGATACATGGAATACGTCTATGCTGCACTATTACTTCACAAACTCAAAAAAGAGGTTAATGAGGAAAGTGTTAGTTCCGTCGTAAGGGCATCAGGTGCAGAGGTCAACGAAGCACAAGTAAAGTCCCTAGTTGCAGCACTAGCAGATGTTGATATTGATGAAGCCGTAAAAGCAGCACCAGTGGCTGTGGCGGCTACAGCAGCACCAGTGGCTGACGAATCTGCTACAAGCGATGCACCAAAAGAAGAGGAAAAGAAAGAAGAAGGTAAGACAGAAGAGGCCGCAATGGAAGGACTCTCATCACTCTTTGGATAAGCCCTCACATATTACCACCGTTTAACACGGCATTATTTCACAAATTACATAATGCTTGAGTATGGTTACAGAGATATCTGTAGTTACAGACATATATAAATAAAAAATCATACAGAGAAAACTAGACGACGTGATTAAACACGAGGCATATAGACATTAGTGAACATATTAGTATAATTTATATCAAAACAAAAAACCAAAACAAAATATCAAAACAAAAAAACAATACAGAAAACCAAAACATCAAAAATAACATCAATTGTTACAACATTGTGAAAACAGAGAAAAAGAGATGGATCTTGTCAATTACACCACAAATCTGGAACATTACAGAAAAACGAAAAATGTATGCGGCCACAACAAAAACAGAAGTTTTGCGTGTCAAAAACAGAGACTTTGTGATATTTTACATACTTGGCACAGGCAAATTCAACGGCACATATGAGATCAAATCAAAATGGCGTGAACCATCTAAGAAATGGCCCATTCGTGTCACAGATGAAGTAGACTTGTCAGTCATCAAGATTGGAACTGTAAATGCACGTAATTTAGCGCCATCATTAGAATTTGTAAAAAAGAGCAAGTGGATTGGACTACACCTGCACAGTGGATTGGCAAACTATGGAAATCCCATAACTGCTAAAGATTACAAAACAATATCAAAGAATATGAAACACAATCCAAAATTATTTACATAATTATATAAAACACATGTACATATCTTATTTTAAAATATTATATATACATATTTTATTTTCATGCACAAATTTCCATACTCAATAACATTACAAGTCACATTATAGTAGGAATTGGCTCAAGAAGGTTTGTAGTCTTTTGTACTATCAACAATTGATCTTGCATGTGCATCGGCTCTTTGTAATATTGCCTCTATTGTATCATCAGTGATAAATCCAGACTCAACTGAGAGTGAGCGGGCATGTTGAGAAGCCTTTGTTAGTATGGCAGATACATTTTCAGGTGTCACAAATGCAGCTTCTATTGAGAGTGATACTGCCTCTTGGTGTGCAAGTGAGATGGCATCTCTGAATGAATCCACATCAATAGTCAAGTCATCAGCAGTGTAAAATATTCCATCCTCTAGCGCCACATATAGTGATATGCCAGCCTCAACAGGTTTTATGTCAATCTTGCCAAGTATAGATGCCAATTTCTCGTTGATGACCTCACCCTTTTGTACAGGCGTTGTGTCACGAGATATCCATATTGTGCCTTGATCAATTTTAGTTGGTATTCCTGCCTCTTTGAACTCTGTTAGCATTGGACCAGGTGCAATACCAGTGTTCATCTCTGGCACAACTACATCAATACTAGAAACATCACCACCACGAGCAGCCATCATTATCTTGTTTTTTGCAAGCAGTATGTTGAGTTTGAACGGTGACATATCAGTGAACATAAACATACACTGGCCAGCAAGTTCCTTTGAGATATCCGGTAACCCCCGTATATCACTTAACCCTTCAAATGCTTTTTTTGCCACCTTGTCTTTGATATTTACAAACAGTACCGTATCTTTGAGTGTCTTGCGCAACGGCAGTATCTGTACACCACGAACTTTGTCAAGTTTTACCAAGGCCATTACTTTGTGTTTTTTTGGTAGTGCCTGTAGCTGCTGATACATCTGAGTCTTTTTTGGCGAATATCGCGTTCTATTCTCATGCAAATTTCTTCTTAACCTCTTGTACTTGTTTTACAGGTTTGCCCATAGTAGTCTTTACCATGACACGCTTTACATTTTTCTCCCCATTAGGTAGCTTTCGCTCAACAGAACTCAATACAGTATGTGCATTTATTGCCAAGTCAGAATCACTCATAGTTTCATCTCCAATCTTACAAGACAGTGAAAGAGACGCCCTAGTCCTTACTCGAATAGATGTTTTGAATCGTTCAAGAAAAGACTCTATTGGTGCATTAAATGGAACAGGTGTTGGCATCTTGCCACGAGGACCTAATAGTTGCCCAAGTGTCTTTCCCACAACAGGCATCATTTTAGTATCTGCCAAAAAGAAATCATATTTATTAATAAATTTGCGTGACTCTCGTTTGTTTGTTACAAACTTACCTAACTCATCATCACCCACTACAGCATCTGCATTTGCCTGTTTTGCCTTTTCACCCATATCACCACCTGCAATAACACACACAGTGGCAGGTGAACTTGTCTTTGGTAGTTGTACAGTCTCATTTAATGCAAATCCTTTTTTGACATCAATATCCTTAAATGATACTACCAATTCTACTGATTGTTTGAAATTTCGCTTCTTTTTTTCAGTAGACGCTTTGGCATCTTTTATCATCTCAGAGAGTTGTGATTCTGTAATCAATACGAGCAGTTGACATTGTACCTATTAAAAACCCTTGATTAGTAATAAATAGATCACATAACAGATTTATAGTAGTGTGTAGTCGAGATTTTGTGGAAAAGGGTGCAAAATATGGTGCCATTATAGGTATAATTGCAGTGATAATAGGTATCGGAATAACAGCATCAATACTAACTCCTGGAGACGATAGTATGGATACGACACCAGTAGGAATAGTGGATGATAATATGGATACGACACCAGTAATGAGTGGTGGTGATGATAATAATGATAATAATGAGGCGGTTATGCCGGACAATGAAACAACACAGATAACAGAAGTCAATGTAGGTGTGTTGGTTCCTATAACAGGTGATCTTTCAAGTTATGGATTTGACAACAAGATAGGATATGAGATGGCTCTAGAAGATCTTAATTCCCATTTGTCACAAAAGGATGCAGATTGGCGTATGAAACTAGTAATTGAGGATACACAAACAGATCCAATAATTGCACTTGAAAAGACTCAATCGTTGGATTCTAAAGGGATAAAATACATACTAGGTCCAGCATCAAGCGCCGAGATCCGTAACATGATGGCATATGCAAACTCAAATGACATACTCATACTCTCACCATCATCAACATCACCAAAGCTAGCAATACCTAATGATAACATATACAGATTTGTCTCAGACGACAGTAGACAAGGTGGAGTAATTGCATCATTGCTAGAACAATCAGGTATCAAAGTAATGGTAACCGTATACAGAGGTGACATATGGGGTGATGGAATGTATGAGAATACAAAAAGAGAATTCGAACAAAAAGGTGGAATTGTAACAGAACCAATACGCTATTCACCAGAAGTGACTATATTCTCTACAGAGACTGATGTGCTCTCAGGTATAGTTGATGATCTACTCAAAGAATATGACGCAAGTGAGATTGCAATATTCTTGGTCAGTTTTGATGAAGGTGCATTACTCTTTAATTCTGCTTCCCAGTATGAGAGTTTACGTGCAGTGCAATGGATAGGATCAGAGGGACTCACGGCATCTTTTGCAGTTATTGACAACAAACAGGCATCGAATTTTGCAACAGATGTCAATCTCTTGTCAATACAATTCTCTGCTGCAGATAATCCCATATACCACAAAGCAAGTGAGAGATACAAGGAAATGGTAGGTGATGTACCAGGCAACAACTACATGTATGCTTCATACGATAGTTTGTGGGTACTAGGGCTTGCAATGGATGAGGTTGGATTTGAGTCACAAGACATCAATATGCAACTCCCACAAGCAACTATGCAGTATGTAGGCGCACTTGGCAACATAACCCTAAATGCAGCAGGAGATCTTGACATTGCAAATTATGAATTTTTAACAATTAAAAATGACAAATGGATACCATCGATCAAATACGATGCAGAAACAGATACCATATCTGTTATTGGGCAATAATAGTACAACAACGTTTTGCAGTAGTACTGTTAATAATAATAACAACAACATATGAAAGATGAAACATATGTACATTGTAAATCAATCCAAATGACAATAGATTTATTCACATAAAAGACACCACACATAATGAAAAAAGACGAAATTGCACTAAAATATGTAAAAGTAGAACTAGATCACATAATGAAAGTTTTTGAGGATAATCATGCAGACCGAGAGGCCCTGATCAAAGATATCAGACAGACACTAAACTTGTGCAGTCGATCTATCATATCAGTACATAGAGGTCAAATAGAACAGGGAATCAAACAATTCCAAAAAGCACAAAAGTTATTAAAAGAACACAAAAAAAAGTCTACAGCAGACCAGAGTACACAAATTTCAATAGTAGAGCAAGAGATAACAGAAGCCGCATGTATACTGGCAATTATTCAAAAAAAGAGCATTCCTACATCAAAGTCATTGCAAGTCTCCAAAACAACATATGTGTTAGGGTTGCTTGATGCAATAGGAGAATTAAAACGACTGACACTCAATATGATACGAACAAAAAAGTATACAGAGGCAATACGAATATTTGACATTGCAGTTGAGTTGTACGATGAGCTAGCAGGCTTTTCAGTTTATTCTAATAGTGTCAAGGACATTAGAAAAAAAGTAGATGTTGCAAGGATTGTAATAGATGGGATGAGTCCAACAATTGTATCGATAGATACAGAGTAGACAACAAAGAGAATTACAAAAATCATAATAATGTAAGATAGAATATTGAAAATTAATTAATTTTGTTGTAAAAACTTAGATATATTAATACATCATACCATATCAAGATATGAAGCACTTTGATGATTTGGATATGAAGTTATTGTACGAACTTACAATTGATAGTTCGATATCTGTTCCAATCTTGGCAAAAAAGATCGACATTAACACTTCAGTGCTGTATAGTAGAATAAAGCGTCTTGTTCGAAAAGGATTGATCAAAAAGTTCACCATCGTAGTAGATGACAAGTTACTAGGCATAGGTGTAAAGGCATCAGTTGGTGCAAAACGAGATCCAAAGTTCAAAGATGACATACACAAAGAGTTGATGAAGACTCAAGAAGTCACATCAATATCAGAGGTCACTGGGAGGTTTGATATTATGATCAATGTACATGCAAAGAATCTTGAAGAGTTACACTCTATAGTAATAAGAAAGATAGGAAAGATACCAGGCATACATAACACAGAGACGTTAGTTGAGTTGCAAAATACAGAAAAGGCTCCTAGTTATTTATTAGATCATACAAGTGATTCAGTAAAACAGAGAGATAAAGAAGAAGAAGAAGAAGAAGAAGAAGAATAGTGGTAGTGACAGTAAAAAGAAGAATACATTATCAGTCACTAGACGCAAACTTTGCATCCCATGTGCCATCATTAATCTCAGATGTAATCTCCTTTGGTGTTTTGCCCTCTATCTTTATACCTAATGCAAGACATGTGCCAACAATAGTTAGGGTGACTGATTTCAGTGAACTTGCATATGATGTGTCAAGTTTGGTTTTTGCGACTTTGATTACAGAATCTATTGTAATCTCACCTGCCCACTCAGTACCAGATGCACCTGATCCCTTTTGAATACCTGCTTCTTTGAGTATCAATGCAGATGCAGAAGGTATGCCAATCTCGATCTCGTACTTTTTAGTATCACTATCAACAATTACCGTCACGGGCACCTTCATGCCTTCAAAGTCTTTGGTCTTTTCATTTATTGCGCCTATCACTTCCATGATATTGACACCAAGCGGCCCCAATGCAGGTCCAAGTGGTGGTCCTGCAGATGCCGCTCCTCCTGTAACCAATGAAGAAACTTTTTGCTCACCCATTATTGCATCACCATATAGGAAAAATTTAACTCTTTATGAACCCACAGCCTGTGAGAGTTTTAGATAGTTTGCATCAACTGTGACGGGTAGTTGATATGCAGCATCAAGTAGTACTACAGTGGCTTCCTCTTTTTCAACATCTAGTCTTGTGATAGTAGCCTTCATACCCTTGAATGGACCGCCGGTTATCTCGATAACATCATCTATCTTGAGTTGAGATATGGTGGACTTTTTGACCAAATATCCTTCAATGTCTTTAAATTCAAGTTCACCTCTCAACTGGCCTCGTATATGTCGGATACCGTCAACTGCCATAAATGCATCTGATGGCTCAACTGCCTCAATTACAACATATCCCTTGAGATTATCAACCAATAAAACTGACTGTACATTGACCTTGTTTGCATTAACTTTGGCCTCCAATAGACGCATTACCATCTTTTCTTGACCACCGGTTGTTCGGATTGCAAATAAGTGAGGTTTGTTTTCATCAGACATTTTTTATCTACCAAACGTAATTACTGAAAATACAAACTGTATTATGAATCCTATAGTACCAACACCTGCAATACCAAGTAAGACAAGTCTTAGATGTTGTTGATACTCGTCTTTGTCAGGCTTTTTGGCCATCTTCATGGTATTTGCCATATTTTTCAAAGTCACACGTGGATTAAATCTCAATGCAGTAAATTAATAGGGTTTACTTATATCTCTTGTTTATGGAGTTGTTGATTGCATTTGATGGTGATGATGCGGCAAGTCGCATGGCAGCACGTATGGCATTGCATATGGAACGTGACCATATTAGTGGTAGCAGTGGTAACAATAAAAATACTAGTAGCAACATAATAACAACAAAAACAACACATACAAAAGATAACGTAGATAGTAAAATTTCAGGATTCTGGCGCTCAAAACATTACGACATGATAACCATATCTACTCCTGCAATATCAGCAGACTGGCTTGAGGAGACAGAGATAGTAAAAGCGGGGGGATATGACGGATTTGTATTCTTATCAAAACACTCAGCAGAGTCAGGAATGCTAGCACTAACGTGCCACAGTACAGGGAATTTTACTAGAGCAGATTTTGGAGGAAATGATAAAGAGATAGCAATACCACATCCACACTTTCAAAAAGCATATCTAAAAAATATTTATAAAAAGAGAGATCAATTCTCAGAGTTTGATATTACAATAGAGGCGACACACCACGGTCCAAGCGCACTTGGCAAACCTACAATATTCGTAGAGATTGGAACCACGCCAAAACAATGGTGTGACGACGCACTATGCTCTAGCATATCTGATATTGTACAAGATACGCTAATATCAGATATACCACAAAACAGTCCAGTTGCAATATGTTTTGGTAGCACACATTACCCATCAAAGTTTACAAAAGAGTTGTTGCATGGCAAACATGCTCTTGGAACTGTAATTCCAAAGAGAGCCATACCCCAAATTGACGATGAACTCTTTGCGCATATCATACAACAAAATAGTATGGCAACAGTTGCGCTACTAGATTGGGGAGGAATAAAGAGCGCAGACAAAAAGAATCTTTGCGATATGCTTTCAACGACAAACTTGAGTATAATTCATATATAATTATATTCAATGACAAGTGGCACGAATCATAATGAGTGACAATGATGACAATAATAGTAATGGCTGCAACGGTGGCAATAGTAATAATAACAGCAACAGCAACAGCAACACAAAAAAGGATAATCTTTTGAGTATTACAGAACAAGACCGTCGAGTATACACATTGCTTGCAAAAGTTCCAAAGGGCAAAGTCACGACATACGGAGAGTTGGCCAAAGCAGCAGGAATCAAAAATGGTCAGCGAGTAATAGGAAAAATTATGAACAAAAATCCATATCCATCAATAATCCCATGTCACAGAGTAGTAAGATCAACAGGTCAGATAGGTGGATATGCATATGGTACAGACGTAAAAAACAACATGCTCACAAAAGAAGGAGTCACTATAACAGATGAAAAGATTATCAATATGGATAACATTACATACAGATTCAATTAACTCAAAACACGTTACAGAAAATACCACAGTTATAATCATAACAAGTTTTTTCAAAAAATGCCAATCTTTGAGTATTGTGAGTTGACCATACAGTCCTGCAAGTGATATATCCACATGAAAAGTAGGTAAATAGTAGACAGGATGTATAGTAAACAGCAAGCATATCTAGACCCGCAGTATTATAACACTAGTCCACAAGACATCGTTTGTCATCTACGAGTTCATTTGGTACGGACACCATAGAGTGTCATGTACAGTCATGGGTTTTGTGATTAGTAGTGTTCATGTGACATACATTCATGCCGTCGTTTGTCCAGGTGGTATCTTTTACATCAGGTATCGTGTCAGTTGTTGTTGTTGTTGTTGTTGTTGTTGTTGTTTTGTCATCACCACCCATCACTAACGCCACCGGAAAAGGTTCGTTGATAATTGACTCATATGCGATACGGCATAACCGGCCCCCGAACTCATCAGAATCACAATGACAATTATACTATTTTTTAGTGGCGCATCTATGCATAAATTATGTTCATATACATCAAATTCTCCAAATTGGATGGAAAATACATCAACAATCTAAACACATTTGGCATACAAATTACCTGAATATGTGATTTGTATACATTCATCAAGCAGTATAAAGATTCAAGATGACAGCAGTCCTACATAAAGTACTTAAAAATTAATTTACGTATTCATATTTTTCTTTTTTAAATTATAGTGTGCCAAGCTTATTATATACAATAATAAAATTACATACTTGTATTTGGCTACATCTTTACGGGCATATTAAATATTGTGCATATAGTATATTTAGCTAGGAGTTATTTTTAAATGATCATATCAATCATGGATTAATTTGCACGAATTATATTGTGGTGGGGGGGGGGGGGGGGATATGTGAGAGTCACACTCATAACCAGCAGTACTGATGCATTTTTCACTGGGCATCATTATGACAACACCTTGTACGAGTTTCTAGTGCGCGCGATGCAAGACAACCCCGACATTGACCGTTACGATGTCATGTCAGTAGAATCCGGATACGACGCGTCTCGACTAAAAGACAAAACGGATGCAATTATTACGAGTGGACTGTTCAACCCCGGAGCCTCCAAAGTACACGGATTAAAGGAACTAGACGTACCTGTCGTCGTGGTTGCCCCGGACCCCCACACATCTAAGAGATTTGAGCTAGACCCCCACACATCTAGGAGATTTGAGCTAGAAAAAAAATACGACAAATATGGAGTAGACTGTGTGTTAGGCTTTGCGCATAAAGGAGAGTTTTACAGATATAACCCGAGCCGCATCAAATACAAGAGTATCCGGTGGGGAGTAGAGCCAAGACACTATAATGACCATCGGCCCTTTGAGAAAAGGATACGTGAGAGGATTCTAGTATCCGGTGCCTTGGAATGGAGGGCGAATCCGGTTAGACGTGCATGTTCTTCGTGCCTGCGTTACGCACTTGATATAGTCAGAAACAAACAGAAGATCCCCCTGCGGAGAAGAGTGTTCAACCCCTCCCGTGACATGGAGTACCACTACAAGCTGCGAAGCGCCTGTAAGAGATTACCATATGTTGACCATGAGGTCACCATACGTGGCAACGAATCCGGGGCATATCAGAGGCTTTTATCTAGATACAGAGCCGTGATTGCCGCCACGACATGGTATGCAACCATCAAGTACGCAGAAATTCCAGCAGCCGGTTGCATGACATTCATGGAGATCACAGACAGGAATCAGGCGGCAGGCTGGGGGTATGTAGATGGCAAAAACTGCATTGCAATAAATGAGGACAACTACAAACAGCGCTTTGAGGAGTACTTGCATGATCCCGACTCTGATAGATACAAACAGATCGCAGACGCCGGACGACAGCATGCCATACAGAATTTCAACAACGACAAAGCCGCAGCCGATCTAGTGGCCCTGCTTAGGGACTTGTACTAGACAACAACAATCTACCGTGGTGAAAAATGGTTATATTGACAAGTTAAACACGCGGGTGCGCATTTTATACACCATAATAATACAATCTTGTGTTGTGTGCATATACTTTATACATAATATATTTACATGATGCGTATATAATACATATATACATATATATACATACAATATATTATATAATAAAATTATAATATATTATTATATTAAATAACATCTACAACTATACAAAAAATATACCGCAAAAATAGAAAATCGTATTTATACATCACGCGTAGAGTCTCTGCGCTCTATAGTCTCTTCAATCAAAGAGCGCAAGTGTGCCTTGTTTCGCACAGTATTTCCACCTACTTTTTTGTAAAGCATCCAAAATTCTTTATTTGTAATATCCTCACGTGCCTTGGCAATCTTTAAGAGTTTACGAAGGGCGCGCACCTTTGCCACATATACCTCTTTTTTGCCAACACGTGCGCCCTTTCGCCCTTGTTTTGAGCCTTGCGTTGTACCACGTTTGTTTCTCTGAGATTTTTTGGTGTGTGCTCTACCCTTTGATGTTCCAGTAAAATGTTTTACAGTTATCGTATTTGCAGTAATTAAACTACGTATCTCATCACGCGTAATTGCATTTGCAATATCCTCCAAGTGATCCTCAGAAAAACGTATTCTGTGAACACCAACACCAATAACACGAGAGGCAAGTCGTTTTTTTGCCTTTAAATTAACTACCATCTGCCTTTATCCTCGCATTGAATATCTTAAACTTTAGAGATATTGCCTTTACAACAATATCTCGACGTTTACGTGTGCCAACGCCATGGCCTATTCGAACACCATCTTTCTTCGGATCAAGTGAATCCAAATCACGTACATTATACACCAAATTGTCAGTATATCCAGACGGATGCAACCCCGATGCATCTCGAGGACCACCATAGCCTATCTTGACTAGTCCAGGTCGTCCTCGGCTCTTTTGCTTTCGTTGATGATTATCAATCCCCTTTGGTTTACGCCATCCAGTCTCGAGTCGAACATAACGCCAGCTCTCAGGTCGTATAAAATCAGGGTTTTTGTTCTTTTGTATAGATCGCCTCTGCAAGAGACTCTTGTTTATTGGCATGTGTGACCTCTAGAATTTTTAAATAAATACGTTGTTAGGGCTAAACTCAAACACGCAAATACATTGCCAAGTAAATTGTACAACACCTAACGCAAACAAATACAGTAACAAAAGTTGTGTTGTGGAGTGGTAAAATTATTTCGAAAATCTCATTATCATTTGACATGTTATATGTAATTATTTTTTTTAATATTATTATAATATATTCATTTTTATATTTTATAGAGATCCTTTATAAAACCAATAGATGAGTATTTTATATGTTAAAGTTAGAAAATATTACATATACGCGCAATAGTAATAATATATTAAATAGTATTAATTTAAATATATTAGAAAATGATTTTGTTACAATTGTAGGTCCATCTGGTTGTGGTAAAACTACACTGTTACGAATCATCGCAGGTTTTGATAAACCAACACAAGGCAAAATAATACATGCACAAAAAGAGGTTACAGGAATAATTGACCAAAGTAGATTAATGGTGTTCCAAGAACATGCATTATTTTATTGGCTTACTGTTAAAGGTAATATAGAATTTGGACTTAAAACGAAAAAAAATATAACAAAAGATGAACGCGAGTCACTAGTATACGAATACCTAAGCATGATAGAGATGGATGGTTTTATTGATTATAATATTTCTGCATTGTCAACAGGGCAAAGAGCTAGAGTGGCTATTGCAAGGGCGCTTATAATGAACCCAGATATACTACTAATGGATGAGCCGTTTGCAGCATTAGATGCAGAAATGAAAGAAACGTTACAAAATTCATTGCGTTTGTTGTGGCTAAAGACACGCAAGACAATTGTATTCATCACACATGACATAGATGAGGCATGTTTGTTAGGTACAAAAGTTATTGTACTGAGTAATAGACCAACTAAAATTCAACAGATCTTTCATAATGACAAAGAACTTTTGCGCACACCAGAAGATATTACAGAGATGACAAAAAAGATACGACAGTTATTACACAAGTGAGTCAAATGACCAATATTTTTAATAGTATGAATAAATTTAATATTGCAAGTAACAATAATACCATCAATAATAATAATAAAAAAAAACATTATTATAAACATCAAATAGTATTTTACGTATCCATAATTGTCATATGGGAAATTATTGCCTCACTTGATGTAATACCTAGCAATGTATTGCCATCCCCACTGGAGATTTTAGATGACATGGTATTTTTCATTGAAAATGGTACTCTTGTACACGGATTCTTTACAAGTTTGTGGCGCTTGTCTGTAGGGTTGATACTATCAATTATAGGTGGCGTGTTGTTAGGCATTTTGTTTGCAAAATCACATATTGCAAACAAAACAGCAGGAGGCCTCATATTAGGATTACAATCGGTCCCATCAATTGCATGGGTTCCCCTAGGCATACTGTGGTTTGGTTTAACAGACATGGGAATAATATTCATCATTGTGATAGGGGCCATGTTTGCCATCTCAATTAATACCCAAACAGGAATACAAAATCTAAATCCTGAAATCGTATATGCGGCGCAAAATTTAGGTAAAAAAAACCCACAGTTTATTTTTGATGTACTGCTACCAGCTAGTTTACCTTATTTGGTTGTAGGATTAAGACAGGGCTGGGCATTTGCATGGCGCGGACTTATTGGAGCTGAATTATTGTTTTCATATTTAGGATTAGGTTACATGTTGTATGTAGGTAGATCGCTTAATGATATATCACAAGTCTTTGCAGTAATGATTATCATAATGGCAATTGGATTTTCAGTTGACATGTTCATCTTTAATCGAATAGAAGGATGGATTAGGGAAAAATGGGGATTTGATAGCACATAACAAAAAAAGTAAAGTGTACAAAAAGTAATCATACATTATAAATTCTCAATATACAAAAATGTGACGGGTGCATCTCTGATTTATCGTGCATGTTGCAAATGCTTTTGTGTTAATTGTGAGTAGTTAAATGAAAATGTGACTTGAGATTTTTACAAAGGGATGTAAATTAAAAAGCGATGCTCAATTTCACTTGGTCTATTTTTGTTACAAGAATTTAATGTCTATGGATTGAAACGTAAGCGTTCAGGTCTAATTATTGATGATCATAAATAGGCACGCGTGTTCCGACCACATAGCACATAGCACGATATTAAATACACAGATAACATTTATAAGGAGATATCGCTATTTGTCATTGTCGAACAAAAATGACAAATAGAAACATCAACAATGCAATATTGCACAATGGGAATTTAACCATGATACATGCGATCAGATGGGAGGTGCAAGTGTGATGCCTTTAGAGATTGATCGCATACGTGCCGAAAGAGATGCGGCGTACCGCACGATTGGTGAATTAAACGACAAGGTTGTAGGATTGTCTGATACGATTGGCTATATGAAAGAGAGAGATGTTGCATTAAATCAAGACATGGTTCGTTTGCGCAATGATAATGCAAAGTTAAATCAAGAAAAGACAGCAGTTGAGAATTTGTTCAAGAGTGCAATGGAGGTGGTGGTGGAGACCATATTAGGTCTTGTAGCAAAAATTCAAAACAAAGACGAGTTGGCAGAGAGATTAAAGGTAGAATTATCAGGACTGCAACAAAAATTTGCAATAGAATATGGATATAATGGCAGTCCATCCAAATCCAAGCCATATGGTGACAAACGTGCAAAGTTTCAAAAAGAACTTGCAACTCACCTGACCAAAAAGCGTAACGAGTCTGTGAGCAGCAGTGACACGAACAGTGGGGATGTGACAAGTGAGGATAGCGATCTGTTACAAAAACTGCCAAAAAACCCCGGAGGCCAACCAGGTCATGTTGGCAAGTCACGTGAGGGCAAGTGCGAGAAGACCATACTTTTTAAAGTTGGATTGAGTGCATGTTGTGGCAGAGCAGACATGATTCAGGGTTCGTGTGTGCGCAAAAGAGTGTTTGGCCAAGATGTCGATGGAGTATGGCGTACTCTGATGTACGTGTGGTATCATGAAATATGCCCACAATGCGGTCAAGAATACGTACCTGATACAGATGCCATCAGCGGATCTGCATTTTTGGTAAATGAGCGTGCATTGATAAACATGTACAACAACGGCGGCACTAGTGTACGTACTGCACAAGGTTACATCAAAGATAGAGAACACCTGCACATATCGATCGGTGCCATGTCAAACTGCGTCAGTGCAACTGCAAATTTAGTTGATAGTCGAATTATACACTCGCCAATTGAAAAACCACTTGTAATCGATGAAGATGACTTGCGTATATGTCGGATGCCTATTGAGCCTGCAGGCGGTTGGAAAGTGGGCAAGGGTGCAGACATTTTAGATGATTATGATGCAGATGACCGTACTAGAGAGAACACGTATGCACAAAGCGAGGCACTACAAACTCGTTACAGTACAGTCTGGACATCATCTGTCACACAACCCCAAAACGTGCATATCATGGAAGTGGCATCCATGCAGCCATACAGTAAAAGCGACGAGTCACCGCACAAAGTCAAAAAAGACAACATACAGATGCTAACTGCCAATACAAACAAAACAGAGCATTACAAGGCAGTAGAACACAAGTATACAGCTGAGATGCAGATGTTTCTAGAGTGGGGCACAAACAGACCAAATGTTCGTGACGGATACCAAGGATACTCTTGGCACAACTTTGATTTTCAACGATGTACAGTACACATATCGCGCAAAGTAGAAGATGCTGCAATGGACAATGAGTTTGATTCTCCAGAATGCACCAGACACATACTTCTCAGTGAGATATTTGCAGATGCCAAAACAAGTGCAAAATCATTCACCGCATATGCCGGGGGCCCAATGCAGAGCGCATGTGACCTAAACATCATAAAAGAAAAAGGATTGGATCAATCCGTACAACAAACAATAGCCCAACTCTTGGCAAAATATGACAAAGCATCAAACATGATAGAGGACACGGCTGCCACTACACTGAAAAATGCAAGAGAAAATGTATTTACAGGCATCAAATACCCCGGAGTCCCACTACACAACAATGACACAGAGCATAATGTACGTGATGTCCTTGTGTCCAAAAGCAAAAGAAAAGGACCATTTCCAAACTGGACTGCAGCACGCAACTTTGGCAGACTGCAGACATTCTTTAGAACTTGTAGAAAAAACGGAACATCTGCATATGACGCGATCATCAAAATGTCTGCAGATAAGTCTTGGGACATCTTCACCTCTGGAATACCTCCGCCGATAATGATAAACACCAAGCAATCTACTGAAGACAGTATACGTCCGTAACTATCAAAGTATGATTGCAAGGAATTCCACGGTTTCATGCGGACTCTACGTTGCCGCACGACATGTCATAATATGACTAAATAACAAAAATTTATTCATCTCCATGGTCAACTTACCTGCATCATTTAATCACAACACCTAAAGTTTGACATCATATCAACTGCTAAAACTTACATGGCTCACAATTCGGTTTATCGCACCCATCACCTTACATCTAGACACACTCGATTCTGGATTATCCTCTGTGATATCATTAATTGACCCGTGCTGGCGTGCCTGCTTATGATCATCAATAATTAGACCTGAACGCTTACTGTTTATCATATCATACTGTATTTATCATATCATACTGTATGAGCAATTATCTCTGAATCAAAAGTGTAAAAATGAGAATAGGGAAGATGTGCCATTTTCATCATGTTAATAATCTGCAAAAAATATTATAAATTTTTTAAACTTTGTCATAATATGAACTATAAGAGCATATAATCTTGTCAAATTTTAAAATTACAAGTGTTACTAGAGTGATGTTTGAAAGTACAAACACATCTTACAAGATCATATTTCAAGTGGTGCTATATAAAATGATATTTTAGATGATGTTTGTAATATCTTATGAATTACAATGCAGATCAGAGATCACGTTTGTTTTTAATGCTAAACATTGATTATCAAAAATGATTATATTTATAATGCTCCAAGTTGCACATATCAAGGCAAATATGATTTTGATAAAGAAAAAGATCATAAATTCAAAGTATGATAAGAAACACCAACGCTCATAAAAAAGAAAAGATTGTAAATATGACTCGAATCTTTTTTGTTAAAAGGATAATCACATGATAGGATCCGTTAATTTGTTTGATAGTTTGGCAAACATGAAAAGACACACGCAGAAATCTTGGGATATGTGTGCCTGAGATATACGCAACATAATACACAAAATACTCAATTTGTGTGAGTCTTGCTAGCTAAAATTTTACAATTAACAAAAGATAATAAGGAAATGCAAAGGGAATCGAATCATCTTGAATGCAAGTGGTATAGTAATGAGTTTGGTGTACAGAACATACACATTATACGAATACAACATTGCAATTAACAGGCGGAGTTGAGTACATTTGACACAAGAGATAAGAGACACAAATGGTACATTCAGAGATCAGATCAGTGCATTTGGCATACATACATCAAACATACACAGAAACCTTTCTGCAAATGATCTAATGTATCAGACAGTAAAGCGTAACGAAGGTACCATATGCTCTACAGGTTCCATTGCAGTTAATACAGGCAGGTATACAGGAAGATCTCCAGATGATAGGTTCATAGTAGACGATGATTTGACGCATAACACAGTAGATTGGGGCAAAATAAACCATAAATTTCCATCAGACAAATTCGATGAGATACTTTCAAGGATGAAGACTCATTTAAATAATAAAGAGTTGTTCGTATTTGATGGTTTTGCAGGAGCAGATCCACAACATCGTCTTGCCATTAGAGTAATAAATGATCGAGCATGGCAAAATCTGTTTAGTAGTTGCATGTTTATACGTCCTACACGAGACGAATTAAAGACACATAATCCAGAGCTGACTATAATGTGCATCAATGACTTTGAGTCAGACCCACAGAGAGACAGTACACGCTCAAATGTGTTTATTATAATTAATCTATCAAAAAAGATTGTAATAATTGGGGGTACCAAATACGCCGGTGAGATAAAAAAGTCAGTGTTTGGAGTAATGAACTTTTTGCTACCTGATCGCGGGGTATTTCCAATGCATTGTTCAGCTAACATTGGAAAAAGAGACGGCGATGATACTGCGCTATTCTTTGGACTATCAGGAACTGGCAAGACAACACTGTCAGCAGACCCAACTAGGATGCTTATAGGTGATGATGAGCATGGATGGTCAGACAATGGCACGTTTAATTTTGAGGGAGGTTGTTATGCAAAATGCATCAATCTCAACAAGAACGCCGAACCAGAGATATGGGATGCAATTAGGCCCGGTGCCGTACTTGAGAATGTTGTGCTGACAGATGGAAATGTACCAGACTACAACGACAGTACATTGACTGAGAATACAAGAGCGGCATATCCACTTGATCATATTCCAGGGGCCAAGATACCAAGTGTCGGCGGCAATCCACGAGTCATATTATTTTTGACTGCAGATGCACTAGGTGTACTACCACCTATCTCAAAACTGACAGCAGACGGTGCAATGTACCACTTTATGTCAGGATATACAAGCAAGCTTGCAGGAACAGAACGAGGCATAAAAGAGCCAAAATCAGTATTCTCAGAGTGTTTTGGTGCACCATTTATGCCAAGGCCAGCACCCATATATGCAAAGATGCTTGGTGAGCGAATTGCAAAACACAAATCAACAGTATATCTGATAAATACGGGGTGGTCAGGCGGTCCATACGGTATAGGTAGTAGGATTAGTATCAAGTATAGCCGTGCCACGGTGACTGCCGCACTTACAGGAACCATTAACGATACACCATATGTACACAATGATCTGTTCAACATAGATGTTCCAACTGCAGTCCAACAAGTACCACACGAGATACTAGATCCACGTAACACATGGGAGTCAAAAGAGTCGTATGATGTGACTGCCAAAAAATTGGCTCAGATGTTTGTAGATAACTTTGAAAAGTTTACAGACGTTCCTGAAAATATAATTGCAGCAGGGCCTAAACTCAGTTAATGCAAATATGTTTGACGTTTTAGTTAGTAGTAGTAGTAGTATCAATACAGTAAGACAGGGTCGTTGTTATGAACTTGATTTGAATGATGTTTGTATAATATAAATACACCAATATGTAATTTATATCATGTGCTCAATTGCAGCATGTTTAGGTGCAAATAACGTACAACGTACTGCGCAACTTCTCGAATCCATGACGTATCGTGGCTATGACTCTGCAGGTATTGCATGTTTGACACGTGACAAGATAACAATTCAAAAATCATTGGGAACAGACATTGATGCTTTACAAAAGTATTTGCCACCTACTAGTGAAGCATCCATTGGTCAGACTCGATGGGCGACTAGAGGAAAAAATGACCTTGTGAATACAAACCCACAAACTGTAAGATGCGATACAAAAGGAGAAGTAGCCGTAGTAATGAACGGCATAATTACAGATTATGAAAAATTAAGAGTGAAATTTGAAAATGAATATGGGTGCAAATTTACGTCAGATAATGATACTGAATTGGTGGCACATGCAGCCTGCCTAGCAGATAATCTATTTGACTTGGATGGTATGTTAGGTGAAAACAATAGGTATACTGCAATTGTCTTGCGCAAAGGCATGATAGGCTGTATAAGACATGGCCCATCACTCATTTTGGGCAAGTCAAAAGATGGTACTAGTCTTGCAAGTGATATACATGCACTAGCCAGTTGTGGCATTAGTGAGATTGCACAGGTACCACACGATTCAATAGTTGACTTGAATACTTTAAATGCATACAACATAAATGATACTTTACCAATACAATTGAAATTTGATACAGTGGCATTGCCATCTGAGGTAGACAGTTTTAAAGATTCTGATGAGAATGGTAAAGGAACGCGTACAGAACAAGAATTTATAGAGGCAATCAAAATTGTAAATGGTCCTATTAATGAGCATTCACAAACCTTGAGTAAAATTTCAAATTCCATATGGTGGACTGGTAGTGGCTCTAGTTATCACATGGCTCAATTGGGTGCATATCTGACAGATTCAAAGGCAGTACCTGCTTGTGAGATTCCCTTTGTTGAAAATGTGCCAGATAATTTGACAATGGTTGCAATATCTCAGTCAGGTGAGACAGGTGATGTCTTAAAAGCAATAGAGCACATGAATGGAACAGCACAGGTGTATAGCATATTAAATAATACACACAGTTCTTTGGCTGCACTCTCCGATGTAATATTGGATATGAAGTGCGGGCCAGAACAAGGAGTAGCAGCTACGAAGAGTCTGGCTGCGACTGCCAGGATTATTTTAGATGCATTTTATATACATAACAAGTCATTGTCGACTGCATTTAACCCATCAGAGGAAATTATTAAAGCAGTACTAGGCGCAACTGACATCTACTTGCTAGGTAGTGGCATCGTAAAGATAGCAGCGTCGGAGGGCGCACTCAAATTAAAAGAACTGATCTACAAGCATGCAGAGGCAATGCATGCCGGTGAGTTCAAGCATGGACCGCTTGCAGTTCTTGATGAAAAGCATTTGGTAATTATACTTGATACAGATGGTAGACACGCAGATACTGCATCTGAAATAATTGCAAGGGGCGGCCGCGTGCTTTTGTTATCAAGTAAGCAATTTTACAAGACAGATTATTTTGCCCACGTCGATGGTGATTTTCTAGCCAATGTCTTGTGGTTGCAGTCGTTGGCAATACAGGCCGCAAAATCAGCAGACTTGAATGTGGATAGACCAAGACACCTTGCAAAGTGTGTGACAGTATAGGGTCTTCTGCGTTAATCGTTGGTAACTGAAATCTGGCAAGTTCCGTAGGTATTCATGACGTGGTTGAATAAACTTTTTAAAAATTCACAATTTAAAATCTCACATAACGTATAATTCTAGTGAACATTTTCTCAAAACATGGGTGGGTTGACATCGTTTTCATACATGAACATTAAATATACACGTCATGAGATCCCATTGATGAATAAAAAATGAGATCAAAGAGTGTACAACAAAAGATTACTGATTATGAATTTAACCCTGATGGTGTTCAAGATTCAAATGATTTGGGACAAAAACGCCCAAAGTTAGATCGTCTTAAACGATTTAGAGGGTGGTTTACACTAAAACGTGACCGGACAGTAAGGCTAGCAACATGGATGCAAAAACGTGTCTCATGGAGCAAGGGCGCAGCAAAACGAGGCCAAAAAGCCATGTGCATATACTGGAAAAACCAGAGACTGCATTAGGATGTACACCCGCAGAAGCAGCAGGAATAACAATACACGGTAATAACAAATGGATTACACTCATCGGCAATGCTGGCGTGGCAGCCATGGGGGGAGCAGTGGCCTGAGTCTGCATAACCTTGCCATGTGAATCCAAGTGTCTTGAGCCTGTCATGCAACGACGGTGATATTACGGGACGCATCAATGTCGCACAAGCGACAATGGTAGTAAGTGCAAGTTACCAACGATTAACGCAGAATACCCCAACGACGGTCTTTAGACGGATTGCAGACTTGGCCTATGCCAAGTACATCAGTGAAAGTTTCAGACATATAGACCCTATTAAAATCAAAAATATTTCGCCTGCGGATGGTGTACCACGATTGCAGCAGTCGAGTGCTCTGGTATAATTTGCCCTGCATCACTCAATGTCATAATCTCTTTAGGCACATCCAATAAACCCCACACATATTTGTGCTGATTTACATCAGGGCATGCCGGGTAGCCCCAACTATATCTCAATGCCTTTTCTACATCCATCGCCTTTACTAAACGCTGATTGGCAATCGCTGCTAGAGATTCTGCTGACTGTGTACACAAACCATGTAGATAATACAAGTCTGTATATTTATCAGACTTTTCCATCTTTTCTAATATAACAGAGGCCTTGCAGCCAACTGATACGGCTTGCAACCCGACAATATCTTTTGAATCAAAATAGTCTGCAAGACACAAGCCGTTTACACGAGGAAAATCTAATGTATGTCTTTTATCATTTGTAAATATTTCAAGCCCATTCTCACCTTTACGGCTGCACTCAAACAAGCCGTATATTATGTATGGCTCAAACATATCTTGTTCTTTAACATAGAGTTTCCATTTAGCTAAAATGTCTTCATGTAAGATTTTCTGCTCTTTAGTGGAGGCTCTACCCTGTATACCCCATGACAATGTAAACAAGTCCTTAAGGTCAAGATGCTGCCAGATTTCATCTAATTTAATAGAGGTTTCTGATGTAGTAAAGGACTTTATGTTACGATTTAACGGCCTAGATTTTATCTTTGGCTGTCTTAGGACAGGTCTTTCTCGTACTTTACGATTTGAGGCTGCTGCCATCTCTTTTTTACGTTTTTCCAAGAGATTTATCTTGGCCTCTTCATCATCCCCACATACAACATTTACCACATTGAGTCCGGCGAACATGTCCTTACAGAAAAACATACCAGCATCATATTTTACAGAGTTGTTAATACGGTCAATATATCCACTATTAATTGCAGCACCCCCATATAATATGGGAATCTGTAAATTGTTTTCTGCGGCATACTCGGCGAACACTTGCATCTGCTTTGATGTACTTACAAGCAATGCAGACAAGCCTACTGCATCTGCCTTGTGCTCTTTAATTACTTCTACGAACTTTTGCACAGGTACCTGTCTGCCCAAGTCTATTACCTTATATCCGTTGTTTGCTAAAATCGTCTTTACTAGATTTTTACCAATGTCATGCACATCACCATATACGGTACCTAGCACGATTGTACCTCGTGTACGCGCATCATCGGCCTTTATTAGATATGTTTCAAGATGTGAAACGGCAGATTTCATACATTCAGCAGATGATAGTACATACGGCAGTATCAATTCACCCTTACCAAACTTGTCACCAACTTCTTTCATGGCAGGCAATAAACTTTCACTCAAAACCTTGAGTGCAGCTTCATGTAAGTCTTGTTTGCTATCACCTACTTTTTGTAGTTTTATAGCATCGTCTACTTTGTGTGTTATACCATTTGGTAAACGATTGGTTATACATTCATATAAAGCCTGAAGTGGGTCTAGGGGTTTTGTTGGAGATATGTTCGTTTTAGATGTTTGAGTTTTACCTTCAAAATACTCAATACAATCGGCCATAGCATTTTTATGTTGATTAAATAAAAGTGCTTCAGTCAAAGCACGCTCTTTTTTTGGAATATTTGTATAAGCAGTCATTTGAGAAATATTTAAGATTGCAGCATCCAACCCCGCTTGTATCATATGATATAAAAATACCGAATTAAGAGTCTTACGTATATTGCCTAGTCTTGCACTAATGTTACTAATACCACATACTGTATGACATTCAGGAAATTTTTGCTTGATTAATTTTAATCCATTAATAGTCTCTATTGCATTAAGTGCATCATCTGGTGAACCTGTCATAGGAAACACCAAAGGATCAATTAAAAATTGGTCAGTCCTGCATCCATTAGACACGCCGTATTCATACATTTCTGTAGCCGCTTTTAGTTTGTCTTGGGCTGTACGGGCCTGACCACCTCCGGCAGAATCTGTCATACACATTGCAATAAATGGCACGCCATAATTTGTTATAACAGGTAGTAGTTTTTCAAAACGGTTATCAGAACTGTTTAAATTTACAGAATTTATAATTGGGAGTCCGGGGCATGCGCGCACTGCTTCACTAATAACATCTGAATCAGTTGAGTCTATAACAAGTGGAGCATTTACCTCTTGACTAAGTTTTTTCACCAAATCTAACATAATGCGACTTTCATCACCGGGCCCATGTTCTATTGATTCTACACATACGTCAATGCAATGTGCGCCCTGCTCTGCCTGTCTTCTACCAAGTGCTACAAGCCCATTAATATCCCCCTTTGCAAGTAGTATTTTTGCCTGTCCTCCAGCAGTTGTATTTAGAGTCTCACCTATTATGAGCGGCGCGGGTGCCTGTCTTATTGATATTGCATCTTGTACACTTGTGATATACATAGATATACATGAGTGAATTTATATATAAATTTTACATTTTTTGACTGTTTAATATAAATATATAAATTCTAAAAAAATAAACTTTTATATATAAAACTTGGTTATGGGTTCTTATGGATTTACGAGAGAGGTTGACAAAGACACGGCCATTACTCATGGATGGTGCTATGGGGACAGAGCTGGAAAAGTATAACCCCCAGTCATCAGATTACCCTAATGAACATATGGGTTTTAATGACGGATTATGCATAACACACCCTGAATGGATAAAAGCAGTCCATGAGACGTACATAAATGCAGGTGCAGAATGTATTACAACAAACACCTTTGGTTCAAGTCGCATCAAATTGGCAGAATATGACTTGGCTGATAAGACACAGACATTAAATGAAAATGCCGTTTTATTGACGCGGGATGTAATTGATAATTTTACAGATTCATCTGACAAGCGATATATCTTAGGTAGCATGGGCCCAAGTGGATATGCACCAAGTTTGCCAGATAGTGCACAAGCCAATGTGTTTACTTTAACAGAGTTGGAAAAATCTTTTATTGAACAAGCATTAGGCCTGTTAAAGGGTGGTGTGGATGGTATTTTATTGGAGACAGGGCAAGACACACTTGAATTAAAGTCAATGATAAATGCAATAAGACAATGTAGCAAGGACATACCAATTATTGCATGTATTACATTTGCACAATCCAATAGGATGCTTGGAGGCTCACCTGTGCAGTCTGCATATTATACTTTAGCAGGCATGAACATTGATGTATTTGGCATAAATTGTAGCACGGGCCCAGTTGAAATGACGGATTCAATTACATGGTTAAATGAAAATTCTACTCTGCCACTATGTATTTATCCAAATGCAGGACTGCCTGATATGTCACTTGATAGCCGTGGGCAGTATTCATTAAATGCTTGTACGTTGGCAGATATGATGCAAACAATTCTGACAAAATACACAAAGATCAAACTTGTAGGTGGATGTTGTGGAACAACGCCTGAATATATAAAAAATATGCGAGATAAAATTGATACTATAAAATAAAAAACTAATATCCAGAGTCGCCTTTGATATGACCACAAACGGTGCATTCGTACAGATCAACACCATCCGGGCTTTCACCCTTGTGTTCATATGCTGGCTCACCACATACCACATAGATGTCACCATTTTCCATACTAATTATTTATTTTTTAATTATAAAATTCTTTTTGGAAGGTATTTTTTAATCTGGTTCAGTCAATTGCCAATGCGTCTTACATCTTGTACACTGCCACATTTCATAACCATCTAGATTTAACCCACGAAACTCATATCCTTCCATCTTATCCCCACAGTAAACACATAACGTGTCAGGTTTTAACATACCTATATTAAAAAGAGATATTATATATACATTCATTTGCAGTAAAATCTCAATCTTTATATATAATTTCAATTAAAAAATTACATATGAAAAATCTGACACGCAGGCGTTATGCTAACTTGCACAAATTATACAAGGGTAATCTTAAATTAATGTCAAAAGAAATAGGATTTACTTTGGATGCACTTGGTATTCTAGGTGAGTTATGGGACATACGTAAAACAACCAAATACCAAAATAAGATCATTAAATTAAATGAGCAGCGGGTGTCTGCAACAAAAATTGATATGGTGTTTAATGTACCAAAAGGGACGTCATCTAAGATTTTAAAGCGTGCAGGACATACACTATGTTACGGGCATGTAAAAAAATCCATGCGTACTTACAAGTGGCTCTTTGAGCAATATAATATAAAAAAGCGCCCCGTAAAGGAGATTGCTTTAGAGATGGGGTGTTCTACAATAACTGCATATAACCACATGCGGGCAGTCGGCATAAAACTTTATACATCAGATAAGGGCAAGATGCCAGGTCGTCGCAGGGGGCCGGCTCACTTAATGCGTGTGTCAGATAAAATGCGCACCAAAAAATGGCTAGAGGAAAATTATATTAAAAGCGACAAGTCCATAAAAGAAATTACAACTTTAATGGGCTGCACTCCTATGACACTTTATAAAATTCTAAGGCGTGCTGGATTAAAGCCTGCAAGGCATTATTAAACTAGCCCCAGTATGAAAGGCTCTCGTGGACTTTTAAGAGGTCATCCATACCATCCTCACGTGTAAACTTTTCCAAATCCTCTTGGAAATTCTTTAGGCCGTCTGCATCAACATTTACTATTGGCATGAATGGTATATGGCTAGGGTCTTCTACGTTAATCGTTGGTAACTGAAATCTGGCAAGTTCCGTTTCACAGATGAGCCATTACTTGCACTATGGATTACACTCTGCATAACCTTGCCATGTGAATCCAAGGGTCTTGAGCCAGTCATGCAACGACGGTGATATTACGGGACGCATCAATGTCGCACAAGCGACAAGGGTAGCAACGTGCAAGTTACCAACGATTAACGCAGAAGATCCACATCTTTGTTGCGCATCTTTATTACCACACCTGTCACACTGATTGCAACTGCTACCACAATCAAAATTATAATATGACGCATGGGTAATAATTCGGATATTGTAAATGCATTTTGTTGCTCTGAGTTGTGTTTTAGCCACAGTGTATCAAAGGTATCAGACATACTCCCATTTAGTGAATCTAATCCCACATGAACCACATCATATGCATGATATGATTCACCATTTGAGGTTATTGTAGCATCAATCCAATACGTGCTATCTTTTTGTACTTTGATAGTAGGCTCATCGTGTGTATCTTTTGTTGCAGATACAGTCACTGTCTCTTCTGTAACGCTATCTATCACATCTATTTTTGCAAACTCCCATCCATCAGGATGTGACACATTAAATGACAAATATCGTGTTGTGGTATTGTTGTGACTGGTATTGTTGCCAATATTATTGCCAATATTATCACCAATGTTATCACTAGTGTCATACGTGACAGTAGTGCTTATTGATCCACGCGTATAATGTAGCAAAAACGGTACAGTGTAAGTGGAACCATTCAGATCAAAGATGATGCGTCCCTCATATGTATCAGGTAGTATTTGATCGTATTGAAAATTATTAGACGTGACATTATCACGTGTGACATTATCACGTGTGACATTATCACGTGTGACATTATCACCACTAACAACATAATTTTCAGTGGCATTACTATCAACAAGGGTATTTGTTTTATTTATCACGTCTTGTGAAATACTCATTTTAGTAAGGACAAAATTCTCATCAAGTAAATATGAGAACTCTACAAAATCAGGACCTTTAAACATAACAGACAATTTATCATGTATGTTATCATTATCGCTACCACTGTTGCCACGATCATTATCATTATTATCATTATTATTATTATCATCATCAAAATAAGACGCAATTTCATCTGTATCACTTGAGATAAAACGCATCTCAAAGCGTTGTTCGGCAACCTTTGATTGCTCAGACATCATTACAACAAAGCTAGGCGGTAAAATAGCAACATCTGCCTCATATGCACGCATAATGTTTAATCTGCCAGACCCAGTATCATGCACAGATAATAAATCACCATACGAATCAGACACAGGATCAGTAGTTGTCATTATGATTGATTTGATTTCATGCCTATCAAGGTCAGGGTTCTTTTGCAACAGTAATGCAGCAGCACCACTCACATGAGGAGCAGCATAACTAGTTCCACTTGTAATATTGTACAAAGAACCAGTATGAGTGGTATTGATGTATGTTCCAGGTGCCATCAAATCAGGCTTGATATAAAATGGTGACACCGGTCCCCTAGAACTAAAATGGGCAACATAATCAGGATTGTGAAATAGATTCAACGATGCAGTAGTTACAGTTGCATTATTTACGAGTTCAAGTAACTCTAACCCCTCATCACGGTCCATCGAGACGACTGGAATGCGTGGCGAGTATCCAGATTCGATAAACTCATGTATTAGTTCACCAAGAAACATCCCATCTACATTATTAAACACGATTAATGCTGCTGCACCTGCATCAGCTGCATGTTTCTCTTTTAGTGAAAAATACAATAATTCATCAGGTACATCACTGCCCCGCTCTGCAATCACAATCAAGTCTTTAACATCAATGTCTATAAAATCAGACTCTTTTGCATATCCTGCAAATATCATCTGTGACTGTATCGGACTAGATAATGAGTTTGTGCCCACCATGGGAATTACCGTATATGAATATACATCATCAACATCAAGTGTTGCGATCATACTAGATGTAAGATTGTTATATGTAGCACCTACGGTAAGTGAGCCACTACTGCGTCCAGGACTGCCAATTGTACTTTGTTGTGGGCCCGCGTTTCCTGCTGCCACCACAACCAACACACCTTGTGCCAGTGCATCATTTATGGCATTCTCAATTACAGTGTTTGTATGGGTGATACCCATACTAATATTTATGATATCAGCACCATCATCAACTGCTCTTGTCACTGCTTGCGCAATAAGATCAGATGATACATTCTCACCATCCTCTGAAACCTTGTATGCTAAAATTTTGGACTTTGGAGCCACGCCTTTGAGTTGACCATCAGCAGATATCACACCGGCTACCTGAGTACCATGCCCATCAGTATCAATCGGAGTATCAGCATCCCACAAAAGGTTGTACCCGCCTGCTACCTTTCCATCGCTCATCCATCCAAGCATATCAGGATGCTCATAGTTTACACCAGTATCAATTACAGCAATGAATATTCCCTCGCCATCAATGCCATCAAGTCTAGGAGTATCAATTCCAACAAATGGCACACTTTTGTCAAGATACGTATGAATTTTTTGATCATTTATAGTTCCAAAGAATATTACAACTGAGATCATAACAACTACAATCATAATAGTTGCAAGTATGCTAGTTGGAAACATGCTAGTTGGAAACATGTTATTTTTACGCATGCTATTTTTTTGAGATTGAGAGTCGAGATTGTGCTTTTTTAATCTAAAACTTGACATTATAGCAGATTTTTCAAAGGCATGTAAAAATTGTTAGCAGATTTCAAAATCAAACATTTTGATATAATTTAACATATAAATTAAAATTTATAGATGGGTCTAGTATGTTGTAAAATTCAATGCACATCTCAGCAGAACAACATATCTGCGTGCAGTTTAACCCATTTCCAAATTGATATAGATTCATCGCCTAACGTCTAGCGCAGGCACGAGAGGCCGAACATTTACCCTCAGCAAGTTCATAACATTTTTATGAAAAAAAATGATTTGAATACACATGACAGAAGATCAAAAAAAGCGCGTTGCAATTATAGGTGTGACAGGCTCAGTTGGGCAGGAGTTTGTCGTATCATTGAACAAACACAAATGGTTTGAGGTCACACAGATTGCAGCATCAGAGCGCTCTGCAGGTAAAAAATATCTTGATGCAATAAGGGATGCATCAGGCATAATAGCATGGGATGTAGGAGGTGATATTCCAGAATACATAAAATCAATGACAGTACGTACGATAGATGAGATCGATATATCGGGTCTCGACTTGGTCTTTTCAGCAGTAGAATCCAAAGCAGCACGCGATATCGAGACTAAAATGGCAGCATCACTTCCCGTCATATCTACTAGTTCTGCATACCGTTATGAGGAAGATGTACCAATACTCATACCAGGAATAAATGATGAGCAATCAGACATGCTGGATATACAGAGTAAAAAACGGAATTGGAAGGGATGGGTTGCGCCACTACCAAACTGCACCACTACGGGTCTTGCAATTACACTAAAACCACTCTTTGACAAGTATGGAGTAAAACGTGTAATGATGACATCCATGCAAGCAATATCAGGAGGCGGTAAGACTGGAGTCTCTGCGATGGGTATAACAGATAACATACTACCATGGATTCCAAAAGAAGAAGACAAAGTCAAAAAAGAGACTAGAAAGATACTAGGTACATTTAATGGTCAAAAGATCGACGAGGCAGATATTCTAATCAGTTGTACATGCACCAGAGTTCCCGTAATAGATGGGCACACAGAGTCAGTCTTTTTAGAGACTAGAGATAGCATTGATCCACAAAAAGCAAAAGACACCTTTGATGATTATAATAAGACAGTCTCGACTAACGGACTACCATCAGCACCAGAAGAGTATTATGCATTTCATGAGGATCCTACAAGGCCACAACCGCGCATGGAGAGAACAGTGGGAGGTGGTATGACTACAACAGTAGGACGAGTTGAAAAAGAAGAATTGTTTGAGAATGGTCTCAAATACATGCTGTTCTCACACAACAAAAAGATGGGATCAGCAAAGGGTGCAGTACTAGTAGCAGAGATGCTGTACAAAAAGGGCAAAATATGATTAAAATTCATAATTTGTAAAGACATTACTATGATAAACCATCCAAACTAATTTTAACAAGATCACAAAAAACCAAAATACTAGACATTCAACCAAAAATAATGAGAAAATGGCTGATCATACTACTAGCCATAGTAGCAGCAATAATCATAGGATTTGCAATCAGCACATACATCGTGTTCTCACCATTTCTAAACATGATAGAAGAGATCGATGAGATAAACTCCACAGACATGGATGCAGTTACATCAGATATAATGAGACATCCTGCAGCAGTAGCATTTATGGAAAAATACGTAACTATTTTGCTTTTTGAAGTGCACATATAAGGTAAATGATCATGCGCATTTCTCTGATCGTGATGATCTTGGCATTGGATATTCATATATAATCAATTGGCAAGGATAGCGCGTAGTTGATTATAATACGCAGATGGGCACACAGATGATTCTGTAGTTTTAGCCAGGTTTGTATCCCTTGCACAGCATATCAAAAAAGCTCTCGCCGCTGATCTTACCTGTTGCAAGTAGTGTGAATAATATTGAGTTGGCCTCCATACCACGAGACGTTCTGTTTCCACCACCATCATTTTTTATGGATACAAATACTCGATTAGTTCGTTCAACGTCATTATTGTCTGGTGGTATGCCCTTTATGTGTAAAAAGGTGCTCATATGGTATCCTTCGCGTCTCCATCTCTTTTTGAATCTGTTTATTATGCCCTCTTTGTCACCGTCCCAGTCTTTTTCCTTTGTCCAATCATTGTTCATTAGTTGACGCAGTTGGCTGTCCAAACAATATGAGGCCACTTGTCGTGTGTGAGGATCGTCTATTTCATCTGCTTTAAAGAATTGTTTGAATATTTGAACTAATGTGTTGAGAAATCGTAGTACTGCACCTTTTGGATTCACATATTGGATGTCTTTTTTTGGCAGTCGAAGCTGATGTGACAAACACATCTGATGTTGTACTCCAATGTGACCCCATGATGGATTAGAGTCATGTCGTACTAGTCCATTGTATTTTGGCAGGAATTTTTTGAGGGTGGATATTGTTTTGTTGTCAGTTATCTCTATTAGACAGCAGTCGTCTCCGAGCGCAATTAAACCGCACGCATGTTTTTTGTTTGCCCCAGGCCAGTCAAACTCATCACAGCCTAACTCGCTTTTGTTTAAAATTTTTTGTTTGATCTCATCGTGTTTTGGTTTTTGTGCTTTAGCATGTGATATCTTGTCACGATATGCTGCTGATGGGGAGATCTCAACTTGCATGACATCTTTGCTGAATTCTGCAGTCTTTGCGTGTGATAGACCTTTCATGTTTAGTGTGACTGTGGTTGCAGAATGATTAGTTGAACGGCGTGCATGAGGCCTTACATTTGAAATGGGTTGCTGCACTTGCTTTTTGCATTTACTGCACCAGCGACGTTTGATATCAAACTTGACATACTCTGTGATTGTTGTGATAATTTGGACCACTCTGTCATACTCGTCTGTTATGGTCGATGAGAGTGGGTTTTTGCATTGTGGGCATGTAGTGCCATCTATCACCTCTGTTCTGGTTATGTTTACAGGACGCTTGTTTTTGGTAGCTTTTTGCCCCTTGGGTCTGCCCCGTGGTTTATTTTCTCCTGGCGTTTTGTCAGGTTTATCACTAGCAGTGACTGCCTTGATGCCGTTTTTCTTGGCCCTTAGTTCTTTGTTGATCTTTTGATATTTTTTATTGTCCTTGGTCAATTCTTCATTTTGTGTCTTTAACGTGTTGACATCTTGTAGCATCTCAGACACCCCATTGGACGTTATTTTTTTCTTTGAATCCGATGACTCTTGCAATATCTTGTCAATTCCGGTATTCTCCAACCACCATTTACAACACTCGCAATCACTTTTGAGACATGGTTTTTTTGCATGTTGTGTGTTTTTGTCACGAGGTTCTGAGCAGCACAACTATGTTCCCCCCTCCTGCAAATAATTGACACTATTGCATTTCCAGTCACACTGATCGCTTAAATCACATTTTTGCGATGATCTAATATCGTTCCCGTCTATCATTTTATTTGCACTTAATGATAGATGGAAGCGTTTTGATTTAACATCTTATTGTTAAATTATTTAGACTCTTTGATCAAATTTTTTAAACCAAAATTATCACAGTATATAATCATAAGAATTTAAGTGTCCACTTCAAAAAGCAAAATAGTTACAAAAATACCCAAGCGCTTACACCATGACTGAAAATCTTGGAGTCGGAGGCATCAATGTCATCATAATATCAGATAATGGTTCACAGTTAACAATAGAACAAGATACAGACGGTGTTGTGACAAATGTAACTTACATCTGCTTTTACCCAGACGGATTAAGTTCAGATTCAATAGATGGTCCCGATGTGGCAAAACAGATACCAATCATGTGTTAGTCGTACATGCAAGGTACAACCCATCATTATTTTTTTTAATTTTTATACACAACGCATATTTTTGATCACCCATACAAACACATTACACCCATACAAACACACCACAATTGTATTTTTACCACATTAATTTGCAGAATATAAAAAGATCATATACATGATACATACTGGACACACCACAAATAACTCAAATAATACAAAACAAAAGATCAGATAAATGATATATAGTTTATATATTGTATAAAGTACATTTAAAGTATGTATAATGTATAGCATTTATTATAAGAAAATTGATCTATCATTGTAACCGTTCAACCCCCATACCTGCACTAAAAGTTAGGCGATGAATTTGTGTCTAAACTCGAGCAAGAGTTGAACGGTTACGTTGCATCTAAATCACCTCACCTTACCTCATCTCACCCCATTTCACATCGGACATAGCGTGGCTGTGGCATTTTCACAAAATACTCACAGGTGAACCCTATACGTGCACCATTATAGTTTATGAAATCTTTATATTCATTATAGAAAAAACATTTATTATTGAATCGTATAATTACGTGTTCTATCATATTTATGATTGTAGCATGTCTTACAGGAGTAACAGTTGACTCTGCAGATGCGACATATAACGTGGAATTTACAACAGCAGAACGTGATTGGCTTGAGGATCATCCAGTAATTATAGTGGGATATGATCCTGGCTGGCCCCCATATGAATACCGCGATGCAAATGGCAAGCTCTCAGGTGTCTCTGCAGCTCTTGCAGAAAAGTTTTCAGAGATATCTGGATCTCAGTTCTACCAAGCCGACTCGATAATGACATGGCAAGACTCTATTGATGCACTCCGTGCAGGGAATGTGGACGTGCTCTTTTCAGTAGAACGCACACCTGAAAGAGAAGAGTACATGGACTTTACATCGACGTGGCAGACTATATCAATTGACATTATTACACAGGACTCACAAAGACATGTGATAAATGCAAGTAATCTTGTAGATTACAGAGTCGTAGTGGTACAAGGATACGCAGTTGTATCATGGCTTGATGAAAATCTACCAAATGTTAATTACACTACAGTATCTAGCACCCTAGAGGCCTTACATATGGTATCAGATGGACGCGCCGATGCATACCTCGAACCATGGGCAGTTGCACACTATCTTGCACTGCAAAACGACATTTCAGGACTAGCAAATGCGGGGCCGTTAGGTGACACATATGCCCTCTCAATTGGATACGAAAAGGCAAGTCCACTTGGTAGCATATTACAAAAGATGTTAGATGCGCTTGGTGATGAGCAAGAGTCACTAGTACAAGATGCAATTGACCGTAGTAATTCTGCCCTTGCAATGTTACCATTTGATACACAAGAAGAACAGTGGCTTGAGTCCCACCCCGTCATTACGTTTGGATATGACCCCGAGTGGCTTGGTGTCTCAGAATCTGTAGCAAAGAGGCTCTCTGAGATATCTGGCTCACAGTTTGTGGCATTTGAACCCATACACTCATGGCAGGATGCACTTGATGGCGTGAGAAACGGCCATATTGATACCATACTGGCAATAGAACGCAACGCAGAGAGAGAAGAGTATATGGACTTTACATCAGCATGGCACGTGATACCAGTCAATATCATAACAAGGGACTCACAGGTAGGTGAGATACACCGTAGCAACCTTGACAATTATAGGGTCATTGTAGTACAGGGTTATGCAGTAGAGTCATGGCTTGCAACATATATGCCAAACTTGTCATATGTGGCAGTTGCAAATACAATTGAAGCACTACAAATGATATCAGACGGACGCGCCGATGCGTACTTGGAGCCATGGGACATGGCAGGATACATTGCAGAGCAAATCGGTATTGAGGGAGTTGCAAACGCAGGCTTGCTTGGAGATGAGTATGCACTTGCCATGGGGCATACTCAAGGTGACACCATACTGGGATCTATTCTACAAAAGATGGTAAATGAGATACACGATGAGAAAGATCAGCTTATTGCAGACGGACTATTCCCAGATGCAACATCAAGCACAGTAAATCATATCTGTAGATAACCATCACAATACGGAATTAAAAAATAGAGTACTTTATTATTGTAAATGATATTCGGATCACTGCTTTACATACAATACAGGCAACGTCTATAGATTCAATGTATTTTGAGCTGTTGACACATACAACAATTTACTTTTGAAAAAATCTCTAAAAAATGAGTCATCACTTATTCAAAAAAAAGAGTGGATGAGGGAGGAGGTGGCGCGGGTACAAAACCCAATGCAGAATTGATTACGATTTTGTAAAGTACAGAAGATGAAAATCTATTTTATTAAAAATCAAATAAGTATATACATATAAACTATTTTTGTAAGTGAATTATGTATAATTAGTAATTTAGGATGTGTTTGTATTAATATACTTGTATTAATATACGTGTTACAACTTTAACTTATTTTTAATCATATATGTCAATTAAATAATAATAATGATAACAATAACAACAACAATAAGAAAATAAAATAGAGATAGAAAAATAAAAAAAGAGCATTACTGATTACATCTTTACAGTATTGCACAAGATTATGTTACGTTTGCAAGCCTACTATTCACTTCGTCCCAATTGATTGTATTCCACCAAGATTCTATATATACAGGTCTCTTGTTTTGATACTTGAGATAGTATGCATGCTCCCATACGTCACATCCTAGCAGAGGTACAAGTCCTTCGGTTTTAGGACTTGTCTGATTGGGCATTGATTTGTATTCTGCTTTTTTGGATGTTGGATTGTATACTAGCCAACCCCATCCACTGCCTTGGATAACTGCAGTTGTAGTGGAGAACTTTTCTTTAAAGTTTGCAAAACTACCAAAAGAGTCGTTTATGGCATCTGCCACTGCTCCTCCTGGCTCGCCACCACCATTGGGCTTCATGTTGTTCCAAAAGAGTTTGTGGTTGTCAAAACCACCACCATTGAAGTTGATTGCACCTCTCTTGTCTTCTGGTACTACACTAATGTCGGCCAATATCTCTGATATGTCCATATTTTGAACTTCCGTAGGACATGAATCTAGTGCCGCATTCAGCTTGTCAGTATACGTTTGGTGATGTTTTGTGTGATGAATCTCCATTGTTCTGGCATCGATATGTGGCTCTAGTGCGTCATACGCATAAGGCATATCAGGAAGTGTATATTTTCCCATGATTGAAGAGTCGTGGAATCTAATTTATTGTTTTTGAAGCATTACATGTTGTTATTTGGAAGTTAGACAATCAGTACATCAGTATTTGCATAATTGTTACAATTAAACTACTAGATTTATCTGAATTGATGATCGTAAAGCATGCACGATTGTACAAATATTAGAAAAACAATCCACATTACAAGAAAATAATCTTATTGTTTGCATATATGAATCCTATCAAACTTTTGTCAAGTAAAATTGCCATTAATTTACAATTGAATAATAATTATAACGAGGACTACGCATATACATAAAATGCTCACATGAAAAATTACGATATACAGTACGGTAACTTGATGTCATACAAGTATCACTAGACCATAAGCACATGAGATGTATGGTAGTTTTTCAAAGTGCAAAAGCCAACACCAGCAGAATATGCCAAGAGATATTGCAAATTATGTTTGAGAAGGGTATGCATGCACAACGTGTGATATTGCAAAAATTAAACTTCATACTAGAGACGTATCATTGATCAGGCCAAAAGAGAAAGTGTATAGACGACTGTTTCTAGGTCGATATGATACAAAAAAGCGATCAGGTGGCATGCTTGATCTTGGCCTAGTTGTAAGAGAAAAGGCAGGGCAAGCAACTACCATCTGTGCTAAGATTTATGAATGTCTCTATGAGTGTGACTACTTTTGGCACCAGTCAAGTGGTTGAGCAGCCAACCCGTGTCTTCCGCTAGGTTTAATTTTAATGCCCGTGTAAGACGCACAATGAACGACATGCTGGAAGGATTCATGGTATATTTGGAGAAGAATAGGCTCGTAGAGTTTGACATGAGAAATAAAGACGATTCTAACTTTATCAACAGTACAACTAGGCTACAAAGGTATGTGTTACTGGCAAAGCGCTTTGGATTTGACATGCACTACGAGTACGACATGTGCCTGTATGGGCCCCGGTCTAGGGCATTGATGAGCGATTACCTCAAATACGCAGAGAATTACGCGGAAAGCCCGAATGGCAGGATGACGACCGCCCAGATCGTGATACGGCTTCCGGAATCGTTTCAAAGTGAAGAGTTTTTGGACTTTGTCAGGAACAGGGATGACGATTGGTTGTATGTGGCCACCACTCTGATGGACCGCAGTGAAACCCTTCCGAACCGAAACGACTTGATCGAAAACGTCGAATGGACCACCCCAAGATTTTCCATAGAATACATTGCAGGCGTGCTAGATGAGCTGCAGTCCGCACACATAATAGATATAAAACAATAACATCAGTAGTTCGCAATGTGCTCAATTTTTAATGATCTTATTTCTAATTATGCAGTACGACAGATTTACAATGGTAAGGAACCACCGTGCGCCAATTCCCACCAAAGCAGTCTTCTGATTGATCCGGCAATTGAATCTACAAACGCATCCATTGTGAATAATTTTTCATCTACAAGTCCGCCGTAATTTTCGTACCTTGCCATTGCTCACAAGCCATACAACAGCATTCCAAAAAATATCAACAGTAATCGAAGCTGCAAGGCGTTGCTAGTTGTCTTTGGAGTCGTGTTTTTTATCACTCTGTATCCCGTCTCTATTATCCAGCGCTTGCGATAAGTCTCTGGGATGGTTTTGATGAGTTTGCTTTTGCTAGTGATTTTCATATTTGTGGCAAATGCTACATACTGATCAACTGTTTTATCAGTTTCTTTGGCAGTGTTTTTTTCTTGACAACAAGTAATGTAAACTTGCTGCCTTTTTGTTTTTATCACGCATCTCAATGACTGATGCAGTTTTTCTCTTTTTGTTGTGAACTTCTAAAATATATTTTTGTATGCGCTTATTTTTAATTGCCGGCATTATGAAAGACAGGCGCAAGCGCAAAAGTTCATCTATGCATGCAACATTGTAAAAACCCCGATCAAAGAGGCCAAGTTCCGGACGTGCATCCTCTCGAATTAATTTTTCAATGATTTTACGCATGACTGTGACCATTTTATCCTTACTGGTCACACGATGTGCAAACAAAGGTATGTTACCTGCTTGATTTACCATTTGTGCCGTCATAAATGAATGAAATCTCGCAGTACCATTTTTGGGCTTTGTTTTTAGCATCTCAGGTTTGAGTGCCTTGCCATAATATTCCCACCCGGTCATATCAATTGCAATAGTGCCACCTTTTTTGACCATGTTGTGTTTTTTGGCATTCTTGAGCATTGCTTTGACATTCTCGTCACCCCATTGTTTTACTTTCTCTAGATCTGCACTTTTTAGGCATTTGAGCACAGTATTTTCAGATGGTATGTTTATGCGCTCGTTTTTTCTAAAATAGTTAGCCTCATTGCGTTTTCTTTTGTGTGTTGCTGCATTTACGCACATGTTGTTGAGTGACATGGTAGCAAGTGTCCCAAGATAATCATCCGCACCATATTTGCTGTTATATCTAGTTGATATGTCTAGTCCGAGATCGATGAATCGTTTTCGTAAAACTTTATAATTTACTTGTCCTAATTCATATTGATGTTCTAATACCTCATTTTTCATATATTGTCAGAGGTACTAAAATGTCCCCACATATTATACTTTCTATTTGATCTGATTAAATATGATCATCAACGTTCAACGATATTGTAGATTATTTAAATAAAATCATATAAAACACATTGCGAACTACTGAGTTGTCTGTTCAACCATTTTCCAAATTTAGACACATATTCACCGCATAACGTCTGGCGCAAACACAAGATTGAACGATTACGTTTTCATTACAATTTTCACATATTGATCATCAATTATGATCAGTTTTTTAATTTTTGTCAAATTTTGAACTAGCAACATCAAAAATTATATTCATTTTTAAAAAATAAAATAAATACAAGCAAACCATAATATGAATATATATCTAATACATGCTACATACTAAAGGTAACTATAATCATCATAACTCGCACAAAAATGCGTTTATAACCATCAAACAAATGTACAATGATGTGAGCGACAACAAAAGTCAAAACAACATGAACATGGAGCAGAAAGTTGAGCAGATGGCAAATACACTAAAAATCATAGAACAACAACTAGAGCAAACTATCAAAAGTCAAGAGCATGCAATTAGAGTACGTGCAGATATGCAGAATGCAATTGAATCGGCAAAACAGATCAAAGACAATGAAAAAAACACAACAACAGAATCATTGCAACCACATGATATCCATCTTAGTATAGGTGGAGGCATGTTTGTTTCAGCAAAAGTTTCTGCATCAAATAAAATACTACTTGACATTGGTTCAGGAGTAATGATAGAAAAAGATCTTGAATACGCTTTAAATTACTTTGAGAACAATATACGAGAAATCGAAATCGTGATCAAAAATACAGATGCAGAAAGACAGAAACTTGTCCATTACGTAGAACAATACAGAATGCAATTGAACCAAGCAGTTCAATCAATGTACGGTGTCCCAGGCACGAGTGGGAATGTTTGATAAACTATACAGTGCATTTGCCAAAGCGGCAAAGAGCTTGGGGGAAAAAGAACTAAATGAAAAAGATATCGATAATGTACTCTTTGATCTTGAGATGTCACTCTTAGAGGCAGATGTTGCAAGTGAGGTAATAGATGAGATAAAATTAGATATTAAAAGAGATCTCATAGGAACAAAGGTTGAAAAATCCATAGTGCAAGACACAATACAAAATACACTAAAAACCAGCATATTATCACTATTTGATGCTACAGGTAAAATAGACATCATGGGCATGATAAATGAAAAGAAAGAGAGAGGCGAGCCGTTCTTGATTTTATTTGTAGGTATAAATGGCACGGGAAAAACAACATCACTTGCAAAGTTTGCATACATGTTACAACAAGCAAAATATTCAGTTGTAGTAGCAGCATCTGATACGTTTAGAGCAGGTGCAATAGAACAGCTCAAAGAGCATACAAAGAGACTCAACATAAAGATTGTCGCGCAAAACTACAACTCCGATCCAGCAGCAGTTGCAAGAGATGCAGTCTTGTATGCAAAAGCTCACAAGACAGACTGCGTATTGATTGATACTGCAGGTCGCATGCAGACAAGTAAGAATTTGATGGAACAGATTGCAAAGATCACAAAAGTTGTAAATCCAGACATTAAGATATTTGTCGGTGATGCATTAGCAGGAAACGATACTGTGAATCAAGCAAGGGAGTTTTATGAACATACTAAATTTAACGCATCCATATTGACAAAAGCAGATGCAGATGCTCGTGGAGGCGCAGCACTATCAATTGTAAAGGTTACATCAGCACCCATCATATACGTTGGTGTAGGACAAGAGTATCAAGACTTGAAACCATTTGACAAGAATGTATTTCTAAATATTGTATTTGGAGATGCAGATAAAAGTACACACAGTGCACAGGTGACAAAAGAAGAGATAGTAAGTGAAATACCTGTAAAAGAAGAGATAATAAAACAGACAAATCTCAAAACACAAGAGTTGGATTCAGATACAAAGTTAGCAAGAGAGCAATTACAAGTATTAAATACAGAATCAGCAGAAGATTTGATAAAAGTCAAGCCTAATAAAATATCAAAAACAACACAATCATCAATTGAATCAGAATCAGAACCGTTGCAATCCATAGCACAGTCATTTCCACCATCTACAACATCAACAACACAATCACCTACAGCATCTACACCACCAGAGCCAGAACCGCAACAACTGCAATCACCTACAGCATCTACACCACCAGAGCCAGAACCGCAACAACTGCAATCACCTACATCATCTACACCACCAGAGCCAGAACCGCAACAACTGCAATCACCTACATCATCTACACCACCAGAGCCAGAACCGCAACAACTGCAATCACCTACATCATCTACACCACCAGAGCCAGAACCGCAACAACTGCAACATACATCTCAACCACAACCATCCGCTGAATCCAAAGAATCACACTCAACAAATGATGAACCACAATCATATGATCCATTTTATGGTATATCAGATGAAGATATTACCAGATACTCTGAGATATTTAATGTTGAACCGCCAGAAAATGATAAAGATGCACACAAGATGGCAAACAAAATCAGAGAGTGGCTCAAAGACAGATCAGATGAGAATACAAAATACACATCAACACAAGATTACAACAAACAAGATAAAGGTGAGATAAAAACAACTCAAAATGAGACACACGACAGCAACAGTAAAGGTAACATACACGAAATAGACAATAAAGACAAAAAAGAGACACCAAAAAAGAGACGAGGCATGTTTGGATTTTTCAAGAGGTAATAAAATGAGACTCGGTACAAAAGACATACTCACATTATCAGAACTAACATCAAAAGAATTCTCATCACTTATACGACAATCAATTAAACTTAAAGCAGAAAAAAAGAGAAAAAAGTCGCACACCAACATACTCAAAGACAAGTCACTTGTTATGATATTTCAAAAACCATCTACAAGAACACGCGTAAGTTTTGAGATCGGCATGAAACAACTAGGAGGCCATACAGTCAACTTGGCAGCAAGTGATATGCAGCTTGCACGCGGTGAGACGATACAAGACACTGCAAAAACACTTTCTAGATATGCCGATGGTATAATGGCACGTGTATATGAACATGACACAATAGAGTGTTTGGCACAATATTCTGCAATTCCAGTAATTAATGGACTGTCGGATATGTTTCATCCGTGTCAAATTCTAGCAGACTTTATGACGATAACAGAGAAAAAGGGCAAGACTAGTAACATAAAGATCTCATGGATTGGAGATGGTAATAATGTCTGTAATTCTATGATTTACGGAGCAGTCCTTACAGGAGCATCAATGTCAATAGCAACACCAAAAAAACACCAACCTGCAAGCAGTGTGATAAAATATGCACAAAAAAATACACAGATAGAAATAACAACAGATCCTGCAACAGCAGCAAAAGATGCAGATGTCATCATAACTGACACGCACAATTCGATTCATAACAAAAATCCAAATCGTATCAATGTATTTTTACCAAAATATCAAATAACCCAAAAGATAATGTCTATGGCAAACCCAGACGCAATATTCATGCACTGTTTGCCTGCAAAACGTGGACAGGAAGTCACAGCAGATGTGATTGACGGTCCTCAATCAGTAGTATGGGACGAAGCAGAGAATAGATTGCACACACAAAAAGCTCTCCTTGCATCTCTACTATAAAAATACATAAAATTGTATGTATATGTTGTATGTATATGTTGTATGTATATCTTGTATGTATATATTGTGTATATATTGTATATATGTATGTATTGTATATATGTATATATTATACATAGATTATATAAAATACACATTATTTATCAAAGATAGTAAAAAGATGTGTCAGAATTAAATATCAGAATAACAAAAGATAACATGTAAATGCAAACAACCACTTGGCAAATGCAACGGTTTACACACTAGTTTATTACCATAGTGATAAAAATGAAACAAGACAACTCATCAAATGAATCAATTCATCCCTACTCCATACTAATCACAGGTGCAAGAGGATTCATAGGTGCAAAACTAGTCACGTATTTTACAGAACACGGCATAAAAGTAAAGGCCATGAGCAGACAACAAATTGCAGATACAAATAGTGTCAAGTATGTAAAAGCAGATGCATTTAATGTAAAAGAGATGACACATGCACTCAAAGACGTTGATGTTGCATACTACCTGCTACATTCAATGGAAGGCGACAAACAACAATGGGAGGACTTTGCAGTTAGAGAAGAGATACAGGCGCAAAACTTTGTTAAAGCGGCAACTGCATCAAACGTCAAGAGAATAATTTATCTTGGAGGGTTGACAAGTGACACATCACATCTCTCAAGACACATGCAGAGTAGAAGAGATGTTGGTAAAATTCTTGCAAGTACACACATTCCAGTAACAGAGTTGCAAGCATCAATCATTATATAGCGACGAGCATAAGTCCATGTACACCAATTTTACACGATTTTATGCCTGAAAAGATCATATGTAAAAATATTGTATTTTGAAAGCGTTACATCTGTTTTTAATATGAATATATACATTTCAGGTGTGCATTGTAAAAAGTGCAGTGTGTATACCATGCCAAAGAAATTAGTACTTTATACTTTGCTAGTTTGTAATTGGCGAATATGCTGCGTTACCGCAAAAATTTTGCGGCACGCTTAGGCGTGCCTAATTTTAGGAAAGTTTTAAATGATCAATTTATTTACTATGGTATGGACATACTTGAGCAGCTGTCGAAGATAAGAAAAACCGAAAAAGACGGTCGTGTCGTACGCAGATTGTGCATGTTGATTTTGTTTCTTAGTTTGGGTACATTTAGTGATACTGGACGAAAACACAGCTGCGATAGAAGAACAGTTTCAATGTGGTGGCACAGATTAAAGGCTGCAAGAAAGACACCAAAAGGTATTCGAGATGCATTATCAGACAAACCTAGATCAGGATGTCCGACAAAAGTTGACAGAGCCATACTTGATAAAGTAAGACAATGGTGTGATGGCAAAGGTTTTGAATCTATTGAAATATCTGATAAGATATTTGAGTTGTCAGGTACACGGCTAAGTATAACACAAGTTCGAAGATACATGAGACAGTGGAAATGCTCAAAGAAAAAGACAGAACCAATTGAGATCAATCGTGCCAAGATGACAACTGTTCGAGTTTGGAGATATCGACTCTTTAAAACACTAGAAAAGTTTAGCAAAAAAGGATACACAATAGTGACAATGGATGAATCACACATTCGAGATTCTGAGAGGTCACGTAAGTTTTGGTCAAAAGTGGGAGTACGCATATACTCGTTTTGGAGTGGGAATCATCATAGATTCAGCATGCTGTGTTCAATGACATCAACTGGAGAATTATTCTATAATTCCTGTAGCACTGCAAACACTGCCTCATTTTTGGAGCATGTTGATCGTATGTATCAAAAAATTGGAAAGATGGTGCTTGTTCTTGACAGAGCAACATATCACACCTCAAATGATGCAATGAAATATTTCAAAAACCACCCGGACATTATGTTAGTGTGGTATCCAGTAGGGCATCCGTACCTAAATCCTGTTGAGGAACTGTGGGGCGTACTCAAATTATCAATCAACAATTCTATAAGATATGCAACTGTTGATGCACACAAAGAAGCAGTATTCAAATTTATCAACGAATACATGTTTGATTATAATTTTACCAAATTCTGGAAACGAAAACCGCCCAAAGGGGTAATGCGTCCAATCGTCAGATTGGAAGGTGAACTGAGTTCTGAAGCAGAGAAATGTAACATAACCGTCCCGATAGCAACAACAACAAAAACAAAAAAGAAAAAGACAAACTAGCAATATGAAATTGCATTATTGCTCAGGTACATCTTCTCTCAACATGGTTATCGCTACACGTAAGCACACATCGTAATCATCCATCTCAATCTTGAATTGTATTCCATTCTTTGGTGTATGATTGTGCATATTGCAACATATTGCCATAATTTTGAACATGAAAATAGTCATATTGTGGTTTCCTGTAACGTTTTCACAATTGGACTTTGCCACATGTGATTATTTCAGGCACGAAATCACAAAAATTCACTGTACAGAAACTTATGCTCGTCGCTATAGGTGCCGAAGGCAGTTCATATGCAATGTTACGCTATTTGGTTGAACGACTGCCATTTATGGTCTGCCCAAAATGGGTCAAATCACTAGCACAACCAATATCAGTTGTTGATGTAGTTGCATATTTGGCAAAATGTGCCAAACATCATAATAAAACCGCAGGACAAATATTTGAAATTGGAGGGCCAGATATACTCAGCTATGAAGAGTTAATGAGAACATATGCAAAGTATCTTGGCAAAAGTATCAAAATCATACAGATTCCGATTCTCACTACTAGACTCTCTTCATATTGGGTGGATTTAGTGACTCCTGTCAAAGCATCGCTAGCAAGGCCACTAGTTGAGAGTTTAGTGCACAATACTATAGTGAGTGATAACAGTATTACAAAGATAATACCATTGAAACTGCAGACAGTCACAGAGGCAATTGATTCTGCAACAAAAGAAATGTCCCAAAAAAATCAGATTAAAAAGTCAGATGGTGAAAAGACAGACTATTTGACAAACCAACGAGTTCTTATGATTCTGCTTCCCATATTGGGACTAATTGGGACGAGTTATTATTGGCCATATATGAGCCCAGAGATACATAATATCATATTGGTGCTAGCATCAATTGTATGGTGTGCGGGAGTTGTGTTTGCAATTCGTTTTGTACACGTCAAAACTAGACTAGGGTATCTTTTAGCAGGTATCTTGTCATGGATGGCATTAGGGTTTTGGATATTTGACAGTGCTTATTGTATACTTGATGTATCAATAATTTGTAAAGAGTACATATCAGACATAACTGTTATTCGAAACATTATAGGAATTGCAACTGCTATTGCATGTGTGGCCGCATCTCATAATGCATTTCACAAGATTCGCAGGTATCAACATAGAGGCACTCCGATCATAGTACAAAAATAACACATGACCATATATTGCGTATTACAATTATCATTACTCACATATAAAACACGTATGAATTAGTCTTACAACACAACAACAACAACAATCCAAACAGTACAAATACACGATAAATTTTTTCTCAAGTTTCCAAAACAAAATACTATAACGTATATAAGGACAAGTCAAAGGTTGGTTTCTATTGGCACATGCAAAGATATTGCGCAGATTAAGAGAAGAAAAAACAAATTACAAGAAACGATCCACTATGCTTATGGGAAGACGAGACTTTGTCACTGTAAATATTTCAAATGAAAATACCCAAGTACAAATATTAAAGCCAGGCATGACAGGGGATACAGTCATAGCATCTGCCCACTCTAGATATCTACTAAAACGAGGCTGGAAGGGATCAAGAAAGAGCCTCTCTGCAGCATATCTTACAGGATATGTGGCAGGCAAAAGAGCAGTTAGTAAGGGAGCTGCAGATGCCATACTATACACTGGAACCAAAAAATATACCCAAAGAATGGCAGCAGCACTCAAAGGCACAATAGATGCAGGGATGAGTGTGCCTGCAGGGGACAACGCCTTTCCACCAGATGAGAGGATAAATGGGGAGCATTTAGCTATAAAAAATGATGTTGAGAAGATTAGATCTGAGATAGATAGTCAGGAGGTAGCAGTATAGATGAGTCAACAGCAGCAAGTAGCATCACGTTCAGCGTCACAATCATCATCATCATCATCATCACCATCACAAAGAGGTTATGGTGGCAAAGGCACCTCAAGGGATAGACCAAGACGAAGACGTGAGACAGAAGAAGAGATATGGATACCAAAGACCATATTGGGTAAAAAGGTCGCATCTGGTGAAATTACATCACTAGAGTCCATAATAGAGCAAGGATTAAGAGTACAAGAAGAAGGAATAATCAAAAAGTTGCTACCAGACTTGAAAACCGAAGTAGTAGATGTCGGTATTATACAAAAAATGACATCAAATGGGCAGTCAACAAGATTCAAAGCAATCGTAGCTGCAGGAAACGAGAACGGTTATCTTGGAATAGGACAAGGTAAATCAAAGCAGATGAGAATTGCAATTGGAAAAGCAACGAGTCAGGCGTATCTGAACGTCAGTCCCATAAAGTTGGGATGCGGTAGTTGGGAGTGCAGGTGTGATCAAAAACACTCTGTTCCATTTCGTGTAAAGGGCAAAGGCGGAAGCGTGACTATAGAGATTATACCAGCACCACGCGGACTCGGACTTGTTGCAGGTGGCAAGATAAAACGTCTATTAGAGTTAGCAGGACTAAAGGATGCATGGACCACGGCAAAAGGCTCTACGCCTACTATGAACTCTACATCAAAAGCTATACTGAACTGTCTTAGACAGACGTTCAGCCAAGGGTGACTGAGATGAGTAGTACAAACTCTACTGGCAATTCTGGAGCATATTTGGTCGTTAGGATAAGGGGACAGGCAGATGTCCCATACTGGGCAACACATACAATGTCAATTATGAAATTAGAGCGCAAGTATAGAGCAACCATACTGCCTGCAAAAGATAATACTCTAGGTATGTTAAACAAGGTAAAGCATTACATATCATGGACCAAACTAAATCCTGAATTGGCACAAGAGATACTAGAGAAAAAGGCACGCAAGTCAGGATATCACAAGGTCACGCAAGAGGATATTGTAAAACTTGGATTCAAAGATATAGCAGATGTGGCATCTGCACTATGTAATGGTAGTGCAACACTCTCAAAGTTAAAGCCTTTAAAGCCATGGTTTGCACTTGCGCCACCAAGACACGGATTCAGACGCAGTACAAAACGACTAGCAGGTCAAAAAGGCATACTTGGAAACAACAGTGATCTAGGTGAGATAGTACGTAGGATGATGATTGTATAATGGCAACTAGACTACGAAAAACAAGAAGGCTCAGAGGAGGTCGCCACATGGGATGGGGTCAAGTCGGACAACATCGTGCAAGTGGTCACCAAGGTGGCTTGGGTGTGACGGGCATGCTAAAACACCATTACAGTAGTATGCTCAAATATGATCCGAACCATTACGGTCACAACTCTACAAAGCCCCCGCATCCAAATGTAACAAAAAAGTGGGCATCTGTGAGGGATTTAGATGATCTCTATGCAAGGTATGGTACTGTTTTGGGTGGTGATAATGGTGGTGGCAATAATGATAATGCAACCAATGACAATGATAGTAATAGTAGTGGGAACAACAACAACAACAACATACTTGACTTAAAGTCGGCAGGATACCAAAAATTGCTCGGTGGAGGGAGTGTAAAAGGCGCATATACAATCAAGATTCCCAAGTTTACTGCCGCAGCAGCAGAAAAGGTAAAGGCGGCAGGCGGGGAGGTTTTGTCTGCCAATGGCTGATAAGAATAACAGTAGTCTGACTGCCATAATACGACGGATCGTCTTCAAGGCAGAACCATATCTCCCACAAGTTCCAAAACCAAAGAAAAAACTCACACTCCAGACCAGACTACTCTGGTGCGGAGTTGCGCTGCTCATATACATGGTAATGGGTCAAACACCACTATTTGGAGCAACCACACCAGAGTTTGACTTTTTGGCATTTGCAAGAGTAATATTTGCATCACAACAAGGAACCCTAGTAGAACTCGGAATAGGTCCCATAGTAACAGCAGGACTGCTCATGCAACTGCTTCGTGGATCAGAGATCCTCAAATTTGACTTTAAAAAACCCGAAGAACGCGGCATATTTCAAACTGCAACAAAGCTCGTAACATACATCATCATAGTAGCCGAATCGATCGTATATGGAATAGCAGTGTATGGTCCAACCCTAACGGATCCATCTGTACTATACATCATGATAGGTCAACTGATGGCAGCGTCTGTTATCATCATGTTCTTAGACGAGTTGGTACAAAAAGGATGGGGTATTGGAAGCGGAATCAGTTTGTTCATCATGGCAGGAGTAGCTCAACAGATACTGTGGAGTCTTTTCAGCCCACTACCTGCAGGGGATGGCGGTGTGATCGGTATAATACCATATACAATCCAATCGTTTATTGGAGGTGACATATCACAAATACTGTTCCGGTCACAACAGTTGCCAAGCATATTTGGGTTGTGTCTGACAGCAGGTGTTCTACTCATACTAGTCTTTACACAAGGTATGAAGATCGAAATCCCAATAGTATCTACCAAATACAGAGGCTTTTCTGCAGTATACCCAATCAAGATGATGTACGTCTCAAACATTCCGGTAATTCTGGCATCTGCTCTGACTGCAAATGCAGTTTTTGTATTTCAGATGTTGTGGGCAAACTTTAATCCAAGAAACAACAGCTTGTTCATGAATCTTGTCGCGCAGTTTGATCCCACTAGCCCATCATCGCCAATAGGCGGTCTGATATACTATATCACACCTCCAAGGGGGTTAGATGTAGTAGCCCTTGACCCATCAAGAGCAGTCGGATACGTGTTATTTATGATAGGAATAGTGGTAGTGTTTGGTAAATTATGGGTAGAGTTAGGTGGGCTGTCACCGAAAAGTGCAGCGCAAAACCTGCTTGATGCAGATGTCCAGATACCAGGGTTTAGACGCTCAAACAAGCCAGTAGAAGCTCTACTCAACAAGTACATACCATCTGTCACACTTATTGGATCAATGATACTAGGGCTACTTGCAGGAGTATCAGATGTGCTTGGTGTGTTTGGATCGGGAATTGGAATACTCTTGATGGTCGACATTTTGATTAACTACTATACACAGCTAGTACGAGAGCAGGTAGAAGTCGTCATGCCGCGTCTGGGGGCCTTGCTTGGCAGAAAATAAGAGGATTGTCGTGGTAGGAATACCCGGCGTAGGTAAGACATCATTGTTAGAAAAGACAGTAGAGATACTAAAACAACAAAGAAAAAACGTCACGGTAGTTAGTTTTGGAACTACAATGGTAGAGATTGCACAACAGATGGAGATCAAAGACCGAGATCAGTTACGAAAACTCCCCACATTAAAACAGCAAGAATTACAAAAAGCAGCAGCAATAATGATTGCTCAGAGAACAGAGCAGATTGTCATAATAGATACACATGCCTTTGTAAAGTCTCAGCAAGGGTATTATCCTGGATTGCCATCACATGTGCTAGATGTGATAAAACCAACGAATTTTATTGCCGTAACAGCAAGACCAGAGGAGATATTCAGTAGACGAGTAAAAGATGTGACAAGAAACAGAGACAATGTAAACATATTGAATATTAAAAAAGAGTTAGCAGTCCAATCAGGTATGCTATCGGCATGTGCTGTTATTACAGGCTCACCGATAAGAGTGATTCAAAATGCAGAAGGGCATATAGAAGAGGCGGCAAATAAGATAATAATGTCCATGGAGTTATAGTTGTTGAGGTTTGGTGATGGTGATATGGTGATGGTGATATGGTGATGGTGATGATGATAAACGATCTTGCAATTACAATGATTGCACCAATAATGATGACTATTGGGGCAATAGACACATCAGGAATATCTCTGATAATATCTTCTTTGAGTATAGACGGCATTACAAGCATATTGACACTGCAGTTTGACTTTTTTGGGTCAGAGCGAGGAGCACTTGGAAGCGACGATCCAGTAATCAAAGGATGGGTAATGTCTCTGTTTGTAGTAGCTGCTTTTGGTATACTGCTCAATGTGTTTAATGCGGCAATTAGAAGAAAGATGATCGATCAGGTAAAACTCAAGCGCATGATGAAAGAGACAAGGGCATGGCAAAAAGAGAAACTAAAGGCAGCACGATCAAAGGATAATACAAAACTCGGCGAGTTGAATAAAAAGTCAGCATACATGAACAAGATGTCAATGGAATTAATGCAGATGAACATGAGACCCATGCTGATCACATTTGTACCACTGATATTGATATTTTATTTTGTGCTACCATTTTTGTTCTCATATACAGTTGCAATATCACCAATACCACTCAATGTTATACCAGGTGAAATATTCCAACTTACATGTACAGCAGAACAAGCAGCAGATCCAGAGCACGTATGTACAGAAGAGAATGCGATATTCTTGTGGGCATGGTACTTTTTATCATCAATTGCATTTAGCGGAATTATAATGAAGATGACAAAAACTTCGATGGATCTCAGTTGACTGATAAATTATCCATAGTGATATCAGGACCACCGGCAGTAGGCAAGACCACACTTGCGACATCACTTGCAGCAGAGCTAAATATGAAACACGTTAGTGGGGGCGACGTACTCAAAGGAATGGCATCAAACATGGGGTATGATGTTTCAGGTGATGATTGGTGGGACACTACAGATGGTATGAAATTTTTGCAAGAGCGTGAAGGAAATCACGACTTTGATCGTAGGCTTGATGAGCAGTTACTCAATATGTTTTATGAGGGTGGAATAGTAGTGACCAGTTATACATTGCCATGGTTGGCAAAAAGCACCAAACATAACAGAAAGATATGGTTGGATGGATCTCATACTAGTAGCACAAAAAGGATGCAGAACAGAGACTCATTGTCAGTACAACAGGCATATGAGATTACACGCAAGCGATATGACAAAAACCGTAAACTGTACAAGGAGATATACGGATTCGAATTTGGAGTAGATATGGAAGTCTTTGATCATATAATACGTACTGATAGTATGACAGCAAAACAGGTCGTCAGTGCAGCAAAAGAGGCAATCTTAAGTTAAACAAAAGTCTGATTATTAAAAGATGGTAAATGAGTACAATGGAGAGTGTATAAAACCCAATTATGAGTCATATGATAACAAGTAAACAATAGTTGATGTGTAATTTTCTAAACACAAAAATGTACGATAAATTCGTATTTGCAATAAAAACCAAAGATTGATGATTAAAATAGTAACTTTGTAAATCAATTATATGATTGAAATAAGCAAGACTGCAAAAGACACAATTGCAAAGACTATGATAGTATCATGTGAAAATGAGGAGAATACATCCTCACATATGCAACTACCTTTTACTAGAACAGCATATTCTTGTTATGTTATATATGTGAATATTTTATACGATGTTGTATTGCAGTATATTTTATTATGTAAAATGAGTATCAAAAAAAGTGAAATTAAACATAATACAATATGGGGCAAAGATGTAGTTAGTGATGGCAATCATAACAAGTACAGTAATCACAGCAAGTACAATAATCACAGCAAGTACAGTAATCACAGCAAGTACAACAACACACCAGAGGCACATCCATGACACACAACAATACATCAACACAACTGCCAAAACAGTTAGACGGACTAGTCGAGTTGAACCAAGATGTAACAGATATCAAATACGGCACATACTATAACAAAAGAAGCATAGAACAGCTCTTAAACTATGGAATCATAATACTTGACAAGCCACCCGGCCCAACAAGTCATGAAACTGTCGCATGGGTAAAACGTATACTAAACATTCCAAAGATAGGACATAGTGGAACACTAGACCCCCAAGTATCAGGTGTACTGCCATTGGGACTAGGTGAGGCTACTAAAGCACTAGGCGTACTATTACTAGGCCCAAAAGAGTACCATGCACTAGGACGGATACACTCACTTGCCAAAAAAGACGAATTAGATAGAGTGATGAAGATGCTACAGGGTCAGATATATCAAAAACCTCCACAGAGATCAGCAGTACTGCGACAGACACGAACACGCACCATATACGAGTTTGAGTTGTTGGAGCAAAGAGAACGTTTGCTCTTGACACGCATACTATGCGAATCAGGCACATATGTCAGAAAACTATATTATGATATGGGTGAGATACTAGGGCCAGGCGCTACAATGATAGAGTTGCGGCGTACACGAGTAAATCAATTTTTAGAGATAAATGAAAAGATGACAACTATGCATGAGTTAACAGACGCATATGCTAGATGGAAAGAAGAAGGTGACGAATCTAAATTATATAGTATGATAAGACCAGTAGAGGATGCACTAAGTGAGATAAAGTCAATAGTAATAGGTGATGCGGCAGTAGATGCGATGTGTCATGGTGCACAGTTGGCAATACCAGGTATCTTGCGCGCTCATCCAAACTTGAAAAAAGGAGATTTGGTAGGAATATACACACAAAAAGGCGAAGCAGTTGCATTGGCAGAAGCTACAATGAGTCTAGATGAGATTGTAGATGCTGCAAAGGGATATGCATTTGAGACAAGGCGGATAATTATGATGCCAGGTACGTATCCAAAACGATGGAAGAGTAAAAAATAAGAATAGGCAGTCAGGATTCTATGGCTGCTATAGCTTGAGAGATGGCTGCCTTTGCTGTAGGGTCTGTTGTACGGGCTTCAATTTCCCGCAATCTAGCAATATCTGCCATGCATGTGATATAGTAACAAGCCTTATAAAATTTGTAACCGTTCAACGTCTTCCCAAATTTAGGCACAAATTCATCGCCTAACGTCTGGCGCAGGTACGGGGGTTGAACGGTTACATTTCAACATCGATTAAAAAATAAAAAGGGGTGAAAAAGAGAAAGAAGGAAAGAAATAGTAGTGTGACTAATGGTTGCAAAAAATTTACTGAGATTTGTAGGAGTAGGTATACTGTCAGGTTTGGTACTAGGATTGTATATGTTAGACACTAAAGGTGAGTTTGGCGCTGGAATAATTACAATAACAGATGAGCCGTCAATATCCATACTGTCTGAAAAACCCACATTCAAAGACGGAGAAGAGATAACATTTCGTATAGTGAATTCAGGAAACGTGCCACTGTACTCTGAGAAAGACAGCATATATGGCGCCATCATTACAGGATTATCTGGAATACCCATATACGTTTTTGAAGAACAAAATACAACGACAGGGGAAAATCAGAATCAAGAACAGCAGAAAGAACAGCAGAAAGAACAGCAACGACAGATGATCTCAGATTGGCGTAAATGTGGGCAGTTCAAAATAACGCCAAATACAGATAAAAATAATTACTATTTTACTGTCCATACTCAAACTGAGGACATAAAACTTTACATAGAATCAAAAGCAACCATAACAGAACAGGATACAACACAGCCACTTTTGCCAGGTGACGAGATACAGATATCATGGAATCAAACAAGGCATGATGGGAATAAAGTACAGGCAGGAGTTTACAAGATTAGTTTACAAGCAATTGCAATAAACATGGCAGACTGTAGCATTCATACTACTATAAAAGATTCCAATACAATAACTATCCAATAACGCATCAAAAATAATACCACGTAATACATATAGATATTATTGTAAAACATCACAATGCAACTACAATAACTACAATAACTACATAATCACATTATATTAAATTATATCAAAAATAAACGCTCATAACCAAAACCACACATAATGTAAATTGAACAGAAGCTAATCAGAATTAATAATTTATACATTTACCAAATATGCAAAACAGACAACAATATCACAGTAACAAGAGTACAATTACCTCAAAAAGCAAAATTTACTGACAGACAATACATCAACCCTAGATATATAATCAAACCAAACATTCCACAGTGTATGCCGGGGTCGCCTAGCCTGGTAGGGCGCGCGCCTGGAAATTAATCACCATAAAGCGCGTTCTCGAAAGGGAACGGGAGTTCAAATCTCCCTCCCGGCGCCAATCTTTTTAAAAATAAAGTTGTAACCGTTCAATTTCCGTGCCTGCACCAGACGTTAGACGGTGAATCTGTGCCTAAATTTGAGGATGGGTTGAACGGTTACAGTAGAGTCATATGTTTAATTTTAATAGTTGAATCAAAAAATATAATCGACTAGTAGACAATCAAATAAAGCAATTCAGTTATACATGTACAAACAATTAAACAAACAATCAAACAAACATTACATTCATCAAAAAAACAACAGTACGAAACTATTCAAACACAAATCACACATAAAAACAGCAACATTTAGGAAATCTAAATGAACGAGATCTAGGATCTATAATATCTGGTTAAATAATAACTGGCATCATATTAACAGTAATATTGTTTGTCGTGATTTTAGTAATAATAACAGCATACATATCCATAGCAGAATTAAAAAAAGAGTGTCAAAAATGCATAAAATATATGAGTTCAATATATACATATAAAAAAAATAAAAGTATTGTTTTTAGTAATTCCATAAAGATGATAAATCACAAAATTAATATTTCAAAAAATTAACAAAACGACGATCATCAAAACAAAACACCAAATTAACCATCTTGACTTGAAAGTGTGATAAAAATCCCCCAGATGTCAAAACATAACAGCAATACTTTTTGACAAGCACAGGATATCATCACTATGGAATTAAAGAGAATATGTCACGGAGAATGTAAAAAATATCGCGTCAATAAACCAACCAAAAAAGGAAGATACGCATCTGGTCAAACTAGATGTCAGATATGCGATATATGGATAGACTACAGAGGAGCGCACGTTGCAGATGGCTCGCCTGCAACCAAAAACTCAACTGGATGGTACTGCAATTGTTGCAACTATCGACTTCGACAAAACCCACGAAATATCGAATACAAAGCAAGGCTACGTAAATTAAAGAGAAAGGAATCGATCGAAGACGTAGACTTTACGTATTTTAGCAAGCGCCGTGCTCGTATGCTTCAAGAGTTGGGTCGCATAATAATAAAAAACGAACACCTAGATGATGAAAAAATAAAGGGAATACTCATAACATATGATGAGATAGAATTTGAGTTTAGTACAAGTATAGATGTCTTAATCAACCTTGTACGGACTACGGACCCCCCAAACAAAGCATCAATGATTGCAGAATTTGAGCGCATCAGAAACATAATAAAACGTACACCCACAAAGCAAGACATTACAGAGCACTCACCTTTGCATGTAGTAGAATATGAAAAAGAGTTCGAGTCATGGGAGCATATGCTAGATAGGATGGGTTATGATCCATGGTACAGAGATGAACCCAAGTTCGATTAACAAATAACTCAGATGGGTATTTTGATATAACTGATGTGTAATTTTTTATCTTTGCATCAGTAGTAGTGTTTGGTAGATTAATCTTATCAGGGTACTGATATATGGCTAGTCTAGCCAAAAATTCATCTCTTGTATAGTCTGTAATATCAGAAACAAATGCTTGTATTGTGTCACGCTCAGAGGACACCAGTATAACTGCCCGATTTATACGGATTCCAGTGAGTTCCTCATACATTATAGAATACGCTGCTGCCTGCAAAAAGTAATCAGAAATCCACTCGAATCGTTGCGGCGATCTCTTTGTCTTGTAATCAATTATACTTAGTACACCATTATACTCTGCAATACAATCAGAGGTTCCTGCTATCTGAAGTGTGTCAGAGTGCAATATCATCTCAATACCATGTATATTATCTATCTTGTCCAAATATGGCTTAAAATTCTCATGGTGTGCACGTGCCAAGAGTCGTGTCTCATCAGTATGATCATCAGATGTGACACCATATAGATAATCTTCATTGAGTTTGTGTGCCTGTGTGCCTACAATAGCAGACTCGTGTAATATGTAATCAGCAACGGCATTACCTAGTGACTGTCGCCACTCCTCTAACTGTTGTGTAACCTTTTGATCCTTTGTATTATTCAAGATAGTAGTCACAGAATCATATACATGCTTTCCATCAGGAGTTTGATACTTGTGCCCAGGAATCATACGGGCAGATTGAAATTTGTCTGAATCAGAAGAGATGTGCTTAAAGCGTGCCATGTAGATGCTATTTACTCTTGGTTATTTTTGTCATTGGTATGATTTTTTATATCATTACTTGTCAAACTCACAAAATTAGTCTAATTATCATACAATCTATCACACACATCAGAGAACTTCCAGATGCCACACTGCGCATCCCTGTTTTGTATATGCAAAAGGCCTTTACGCGCCAAAATATCTACTGCATGTATTGAAAATGGCAATACACCCGTTGCACCAGGTGAGTTATAGTTTAAGATATGAAAAGAGGGATCAGATTCATTTGTCATAACAATTGCATCAGGTATGAACTTGCCATCATCTCCAATCACAGACGATCTTATTCCAGCAGTCCCTCTTGTCTTGAAATGATCGGCATTGATACTTGGTAAAAATCGTTTTACTCTGTTTATCATCGCAGACTTTGAGAGTGATGAGTGTATCTCACCGATAACTAAATTTTGAAACTGCCGATCAAACATTGCCTTTATGGCACCAGATCCGATCATCTCCATGGCTTTTGGTAAAAATTCACGAATATTCTCAGAATAATCATACCCGTATGGACTAAACACAGGTACAGCATTAGGTCCAATTTCGCATCTGCCATCAACACGTATAATCCAATGCGGATCCAAAAATGGATAATCAGGAAACTCTGGAACAGAATACACACTAGTCTTTGTTATCATTTCATATTCAGTCGGAGCCTTCCAATACTCACCTCTAAAATGCACATCAGTTAATTCAGAGCATAGTCCAAGTCCATGCGCAACATCAACGGACTCACCTCCTGCAGCATTTATCAAAAGGTTGCATCTTACAAGATCAGCATTGCTACTTGCCTGGCGGTGTTTTCTACCTACCCCGATGGTATCACCGGATACAGGTACATCGGCAAGTATCTGCCACTGTCCATTGACACGACGAATGTCTACTGCACGTCTATTCAAGAAAAATACAGTACCATATTGTTGACTGTCACTCATCAATGATTGCGTCAGTGTCCGATAGTCTACAGACCCCTCCTTGTGTACCACAAGTGCAGCAATACATTTGAGATTGGGCTCTATCTTAGACATCTCAGTATTAGATAACAATTGTATCTCTGAGTTGTCCTGCAGACCATTTTCTAGTCCCCATTTCATGTATTTTTCCAATGTGGAGATATCCTTGTCTTGAACTGCCACCTCTACGACACCATCATGTTTGAATGGTAAATTTTTGTCACTGGCATATTCACGCCACATATCATATCCATAAAATGCGGCCTTTGCAAGGAGTCTCTTTTTTTGAGGGTTATACAGGTATGGTGCATGTATCTTGCCGGTGTTTCTTCCACTAGTATGAAATGCAACGTGTGGTGACTGTTCTATTACCGCCACACTCTTTGCAGCATGCAGTGCAGAGATAAAATAAGACAGAGATGTGCCCAAAATTCCACCACCTATAATAACAACATCAAATGTTCGATCCAATTACTAAATCTACAAAGAGATAGATAATAAACGCGCCACTAATTTAGCTAAATTAGATAAATGTGTAATGTATAATACAGATCAATCAGATCACAAGTATTGTAATTATCTAAGTAAAATAAAAAAAGATGACGACAGTTCAAATAAGCAAAATTCATCAATCAATAGATATACTTTTAATGTACATGTAAAAATTACAGTGGGGATTATATATGATTATAGTAAAAATCACATGTGATTATAGTAAAAATCATATAAAGAACTAGAGTAACCGTTCAATCCACAATTTGCCTGCGCCAGACATTAGACGGCGAATCTATGCCTAAATTTAGAAGAGGGATTAAACGACTACATATGGATTGATAAACAAAAATATTCTACAATTATCTTAAAGAATACATGAATCAAGAAAAAAATGAATTTGTCAGTCATATTGGCAAACGTCCTGCAATAAATCAATTTGATGAATCAATCATACACTACAAAGCAGACAGACTAAAGAGTGCACTCAAATGTATAAATCAACACATAAAGAGTAACAAATACGACATACAAGCTCACTATATGAAGACACATATTTTAGAGTGTATGGGAAAGTGGCATGAGGCCATACTATGCATAGAACAAGTATGGAATGAAGAGAATGCAAAACCAGAGATAATGCTACTGAGAGCATTGCAGTACATGCATGTAGGCAATGTAGAAAAGTCACTTGAATTCATAGACAAGGCAGAAAGATCAGATGGATTTGTAGGTGATGTGTATAGATGCAGAGCAAGAGTCATGTTTGAGTTGACCATCAAAAAATTGACAAACCAGCTCGATGAATCAATTAAATGGATACAAGAGGCGTGCAAAATAGATCCGCATAATGCATACAACCACAATGAGGCAGCTAACATACTGTTTACAAAATTCGCAATGGAAAAAAGTACAGGTGCAGAGATGCTTGAAAAGTCCATAAGACACGGTAAGATTGCAATCGGATTGGGAGACAAACATGTGCGCACACACTATAATCTAGGCAGAGCGTCATTTCATGCAAGAGACATGGACTCGGCAATCATGTATTTTGAGAAGACTAGTAAAATAGACAAAAATTTTGCAAATGCATATGCCATGACAGCACTAGCCATGATGCAAAAAGAAGACAGAAAGTACCCAAGTTATCGGGCATCAGTAATGACATTGTATGATAAGGCTCTAAAAAAAGACGCAAAACTGCCATTTGTACTACAAGCCAAAGCTAGATTACAGTTAGGTGAGTATGATTTCAAGGGAGCACAAACAACACTAAAGGTATTATCAAGAATAGAGCCCAATAATGGGCAGGCGTGGGTATGTCTTGCAATGACATATGTCTTTGAGTGGTATGTAAGATATCATGTTGATGATGTAAAAATTGACCGCGCATTTGAATGTCTCTCAAGAGCACCAAAGAACACAAAGTATGCAGATCTAGAGTATGAAGATTTAGTGAAAATTGCTTATGGTAATAGTGAAAATGATATAATGCGAACGCTCAAGAGATATGCAATTTTAGATCACAGATATGATACAGGCATAATGTTAATTATATGATCATCAACATAAAAGTTCACACATCAGTAGTTCGCAATGTGCTCAATTTTAATGATCTTATTTCTAATTATGCAGTACGATAGATTTACAATGGTAAGGAACCACCGTGCTCCAATTCCCACCGAAGCAGTCTTCTGATTGAACCGGCAATTGAATCTACAAACGCATCCATTGTGAATAATTTTTCATCTACAAGTCCGCCGTAATTTTCGTACCTTGCCATTACCCATAAACCATATAATAACATTCCAAAAAATATCAACAGTAATCGAAGCTGCAAGGCGTTGCTAGTTGTCTTTGGAGTCGTGTTTTTTATCACTCTGTATCCCGTCTCTATTATCCAGCGCTTGCGATAAGTCTCTGGGATGGTTTTGATGAGTTTGCTTTTGCTAGTGATTTTCATATTTGTGGCAAATGCCACATACTGATCGACTGTTTTATCAGTTTCTTTGGCATTATTTTTTTTGACGATAAGTAATGTGAACTTTACTGCTTTTTTGTTTTTATCACGCATCTCAATGACTGATGCAGTTTTTCTCTTTTTGTTGTAAACTTCTAAAATATATTTTTGTATGCGCTTATTTTTAATTGCCGGCATTATGAAAGACAGGCGCAAGCGCAAAAGTTCATCTATGCATGCAACATTGTAAAAACCCCGATCAAAGAGGCCAAGTTCCGGACGTGCATCCTCTCGAATTAATTTTTCAATGATTTTACGCATAACTGTGACCATTTTATCCTTACTGGTCACACGATGTGCAAACAAAGGTATGTTACCTGCTTGATTTACCATTTGTGCTGTCATAAATGAATGAAATCTCGCAGTACCATTTTTGGGCTTTGTTTTTAGCATCTCGGGTTTGAGTGCCTTGCCATAATATTCCCATCCGGTCATATCAATTGCAATAGTGCCACCTTTTTTGACCATGTTGTGTTTTTTGGCATTCTTGAGCATTGTTTTGACATTCTCGTCACCCCACTTTTTCACTTTCTCTAGATCTGCACTCTTTAGGCATTTGAGCACAGTATTTTCAGATGGTATGTTTATGCGCTCGCCTTTTTTAAAATAGTTAGCCTCATTGCGTTTTCTTTTGTGTGTTGCTGCATTTACGCACATGTTGTTGAGTGACATGGTGACAAGTGTACCAAGATAATCATCCACCTCATACGTGTGGTTATATCTGGTTGATATGTCTAGTCCGAGATCGTCGAATCGTTTTCGTAAAACTTTATAATTTACTTGTCCTAATTCATATTGATGTTCTAGTACCTCATTTTTCATATGTAATCAGAGGTACTAAAACGTTCCCACATATTATACTTTCTATTTGATCTGATCAAATATGATCATCAACGTTCAACGACATTGCAGATTATTTAAATAAAATCATATAAAACACATTGCGAACTACTGACATACAGAATGTGAATTAAAATAGACATGTTATAGTTTCACAGAAATAAATAATCATACAATACAAAACAACAAGGCTCAAGATTAATATCGCATACATTAATTCAATCAATCATTATGTTTCCAAACAGATGCTCGATTTTAAAAAATGGCAAACAGTGCTTTAATCCACCAGAGTTTATAGTTACAATAACGACGATCCCCGAAGATAAAAGTAAACGTGCAGACGAGTACATGTTTGGTGTCACATGCAACACACATAAAAAAGACATACTTGTAGAGGTGCGTAAATTACAAGAAAAAAATATGGTAACTAGCGGTACAATAGGATTCACACCACTAAAGCCAGTTGGGACGGATTGTATAAAGGGTGATGCATCGGATTTGGTGCATATTGACCAGTAAATGTATGACATCGGACATCACACTTCAGACGCATCACACTTCAGACGCATCACATTCATCACTACGGCAAACCAATGCAACCATTAACAAAAAATTTTTACGGCTATCAGGTTCTCTCTTGCAAACGCGGTTGATTGGTATTTATATGAACTTTTTATCTGAATTTGGTATGTGAGGCTAAAAAGTGTAAATTTTTAGTACTTTATTGCGCGACTGACGATAGTTTGGAATACGGATTAGTTAGAGTTGGTATCAAAAAGACAAACATGGGTGTGGTGGTTCACCTTGAAGAAATTGAGGTGTACGCCAAAAATGATAGTTTGATTTGACATCAAAACACAAACAGATGTATAGATTGCAGACGCGTTTGCATACTGCATATTTCAACACAAGATGCAAAAGGTGCAGTTTGACAAGTATTGGGGCATCATTCGGGACAAGCTACTTCAACGAAACTCACAGGTAGAAGGCTATGGCTACAGGGAGTACCCCGAATAAACGTCAGAATGTGCAGCAAGGAACCCCCCACTAGCACATCCCAGGCAATGCTCCGCATGACCCTTAGACAATGTAATATAGATCTGTTACCTAAATAAGACCTTCCGGTTTTACATATAAAACACAGAACTCGTATAGTCATCCACGCAGCCTGTCTAGTGTGAACCAAGCTCCGTGCCTAGAAAATCCACCAAACGCCATTTTCCACGCACAGAGCGTGGTTACACTCCTGTGCCATCTTGCCGGCCTCATTGGTAACCGTTCAACCCCCGTACCTGCGCCAGACGTTAGGAGGTGAATTTGTGCCTAAATTTAGGAATGGGTCGAACTGTTACGCCTCATTGTATTGACGAGTAATTTTTCGCATCAGCGCTCTGCGCTTGTCTTTGTACTTTTCATGGGCATACTGATCCAAAAGTTCTGGGTTTCGCGTGTCATGTATGGTGGGGCGTTTTCTGGCCATCATCATGTCAAACATCTTCGCTAACATCTCTGCGTCACTGCACACCATGCCTAGTAGTTGGATTTGCAGATGGCGTGCTTCTCCAGGACCGCTGTAGACCATCTAGGATTCTTATGTATGTCGAGATCGGTGGCGGACCATATACGCCTGGCCACGCGCGCGAATTGTATGAATTTCTTACTGAATGGGCCGTCCGTGATTCTATCTATTGGTCCGGATCCCGTCAAATTGAGAGCGGTAAACAAGACGTAAAAAAAGAACCTACAGCTCCGATTGGGGTAGACAGTAGTGAGAGAAGAGTAGAGACTGACAGGTACGAAAAACAACAAAGACCTAATCATTTACTACAAGACTTAACTGACACGCGTCAAGACGTACTTAAAATATTATATTACTCGATAAGCGGACACCAGATCATACTTGCACCATACACAACTCCAAGCAATGCAAGTGTCACATCAATGCTTCCATATATGGTCAACTTTCTCGTAAAAAACCACACACAGATTGAAAAACGCTTATTCAACGGAGACAAGGGATACGACTCGGATCAAAACTACAAGACAATATTCAATGCAAACATGAAACCGAACATAAAGCAGCGCAATCACACAGATGGCGCAGGTCATACAAACCGTGGCAAACCACCAAGCAAAAAAAAGGCAGCAGGAATTTTTGACAAAGATGCATACAAACAACGCACACTTATCGAGACAATTTGGAGCAGTAGAAGAGACAAAGAATCACAGACTACATGGTCGTATACGTCTGGCCAAAAACAGAAAGCGGTTTGGTAAAATACTATCGATTGCAAGGAATATCAACGTCCTGAACAGATTTATCTGCGCTCATAAAAAAGGACAAAAGATTCCATCATACAAATGATAGTGACTGCTATCACACTTGACACGTTTCATGTTTTATAATCTATGTCTGTCAAAACAACACACACGTATATTCAAAAACAAAACGCACTATAGGTAGATTTCAGTATTCTGCAGATTGAATGTACAATAAACCAAGTAATCTCACAAAAGGGTCACAGGCATGCTAACGTCAATTACGCACCAATCTCTGCCATCACATGTTAGCGCACGTGTGCATCATGGAGCCCCGACACCACATTTTTTGATACCATATTTTAAAAAATATGACAAATCTGAATTACTGAACATTTCTATGCAAAGATGTCTGTTAAAAATTACATGATGTGATTTTTTTGTTGTGTCAGAATTTATGAATATCGCTATGCGGCATTGATAAAATCACGTTTAAAAAAAATATTGACCCCGAGTGTTGACTCGAGGGTCACATATCATCAATTAACAGAGTCTGTATCAGATTCACCATACTCACAAGATGAATCATCATCAACATCATGACTTGTAACAGTGTCACGCGTACTATTATTCATAGTGTTCTTTGAATCAGAATTTTTCTCATTTTCTGCTCTGATTCGTGCCATTTCAAGATCGGCGTTTGTGTGCTTGAACTTTTTCATTTACACTAGTTGATCAATGTTAATATAAAAATTAGTACATAGCACGTTTAATGTACAGATGAGTAAAAATTACAAGTCTTTTTTTGTAAATTATGGGTGCATGAATTGTGTATATTGGGATTAATCCAAGTCACCATACAGAATACACAGGTTTTTTGCCCCGCATCCCAAGATCAAGGTTGCGCAATGTAATGTCTGCCATTGCAGAGCGCGTCTCTACAGTAGAGCTGCCAATATGAGGAGTCAGTACAACATTTTGTAATTGTACAAGTGGATTTGATCTCCGGACAGGCTCAGACTCAAAGACGTCCATACCTGCACCAGCAATTACACCATTATGTAATGCATCGACAAGGTCAGACTCACAAACAGTCTTTCCCCGAGAAGTGTTTATTAAAAATGCAGATTTTTTCATCTTGGAAAATACATTAGAATCAAAGATGTGATGAGTATTGTCATTGTATGGAACATGTACGGATATAATATCACTTTGTGACAAAAGATTATTAAACGTCACATATTTAGCGCCAATTCGCTTTTCATCACGCACAGATAGTCTATTGCGATTATGATAAATGATATTGATGCCAAATGCAGATGCTCTTTTTGCAACTGCTTGCCCTATACGACCAAGCCCTAAAATGCCAAGTGTCTTGCACCCCATATCAACACCCAAATGGTTAACTGCACCATACACTTGAGTCCATTTACCACGGCGTATAATACGATCAGATTCAGATACCCGTCTCAAGACATCAAGCATCAATGCAAGTGTTATATCAGCAGTCGCATCAGTTAGGACATCAGGTGTATATCCGACTGTGATGTTTTTGCGCTTTGCATATTTGATATCAATATGATCAAATCCTACACTATAAGTGCTGATTGTTTTGAGGTTTGGTGCAGCATCAATTATATGATCATCAATGAGATCAAATGGATAGCATATCAATCCTTGCGCATCATGTATGTTTGACAGCAACGTACGATGTCCGATAGGTAGACGTCCATCATGTAAGTTTACATCATATTTGTTATGCAACAGATGCATGGCTGAATCTTGAAGTGGCCCTGTCATGAATATGGTTGGTTTTGGAGGCGCCATGATATTATGTGATTGACAAACAATTTATAGAAAGCTATTGTATCACATTTGTGAAATACTATAACTTAAAACCACATAATGAAGAATTTGCAACAACGCTTTTGTGTACTTTGAGTGTAATGAGGTAAAGTGATGAGGGTGTTTGCAAGTATGAAAAATAGCAAAATATGTATGCAACAACAGCAACAGTGGCAGCAGCAGCAACAGCAACAACAACAACACAAATCAAATAAATCACTAGTAAAAAGATGGTAATGTTATATGAAAACACACAAAAACGACACAATACTATACTCACATATGATGCACATGTATCAGCAAACAGCAACATCGACCATACAATACATAAATTACAACAAAAAGTGGAGAAGCAACATTCATGTCTGTTGATTTTACATGGATGATAGGTGGCCCTCAAGGTAGTGGAGTTGAGTCAGGTGCCACAATATTCTCACAAGTATGTGCCAAAGTAGGATATCAAGTATTTGGAAAGAGGGAATTTTACTCTAACATAAAAGGTGAGCACAGTTACTTTGCAGTCAGAGTTGCAGACAAGCCAATTCACTCAAATGTCAAAGGTGTGAACCTGCTTACATCATTTGATGCAGAGACCATATTTCGCCATTATGATGAGGTGTATGATACCAGAGGCGGCATAATATATGACTCTGAGCTAGAGGACACAGATACTGACAAGGTGCACACACTAGATGCAGCATTCAAAGAGAGATTACACAAAAGACTCGATGCACATAACACAGAGCACACAATAGGGGACATCTTGCGCCATGCTCAAAATAACGGTGTACTGCTTTATCCAGTTTCGTTTAAAGGCATACTAGATGATCTTGCACAAAAATTAGACAACCCAAAGTTAAACAGATATGTCAGACTATACAATACAATATCAGTCACACTCTCACTTGGACTAGTAGATATGCCAATAGAACCGTTGCAAGGTGCAATCGATGACATATTTGTTAAAAAACCAGAGGTGGCAGAGTTAAACAAACAAGTCGCATCAATAGCATCACCCATACTCAATGCTGCAAAAGATACCAAAGAGTTTCCACATACACTGCAAGATTTGACAGCAACAAAGAAAGAGCCAAACACAATACTAATTCAAGGACATTTAGGAACGGCTCTCGGAAAGATGGCAAGCGGATGCAGATTCCAATCATATTATCCAATTACACCTGCATCAGATGAGTCTGTATACTTGGAGGCAAATGAGATACTAGATGTGACAGACAATAGACCAGGCAGTACAGCAATAATTCAGACAGAAGATGAGATATGTGCAATAGGAATGGCTATTGGAAGCGCCCTTACAGGAACTCGGTCAGCCACATGCACATCAGGTCCAGGATTCTCACTCATGACAGAGGCATTAGGATGGGCAGGAATAAACGAGGTTCCCATCGTTATAACAGACTATCAACGTAGTGGTCCATCAACGGGTCTACCCACAAGACACGGACAAGATGACTTGCTCTCTGTAATATATGCCGGACACGGAGAGTTTCCAAAGATAGTGTATGCATCAGGAAGTGTAGAGGAGAGTTTTTACGACACGACTAGATGTTTTAACTATTCAGATGAATTTCAGATACCAGTAATACACATGATGGACAAATTTCTTGCAAGTACAGTTTTGACATGTAAGAGATTTGATACGCAAAAGGTGACGATAAGACGCGGCAAGATGTTAGAGGATAAACTGCCACATCAGCAAGACGGTGATGAGGATAGTCATGATGATGATGGTAATAATAGTAACAACACAGACACATCATACAAAAGATTCGAGTTTACAGATGATGGAATATCACCTCGTGCAAAACTTGGCATGGATGACAAGATATTTTGGAACACGGGAGACGAGTCAGATGAAATCGGCCACATAACAGAAGATCCAATACTGCGCAACAAAATGATGGAAAAACGAATGTCACGCCTAGATCTCATACTAGACAGAGTTCCAAAAGAAGAGCAGATCAGATCGTTTGGAATACATGACATAACCATAGTGACATGGGGATCTACAATAGGTCCAATAATTGATGCAATTGATATGTTGAAACAAAGAGATGGTATAAGGGTTGGGCTAGTGCAAGTCAAGATGTTAAATCCATTTCCTGTAAAGGCAATAGCAGAGTTATTTGATGAATACAAAAGAAATGGCAACAGCAATGTAACGCTAGTTGATATAGAGGCAAATTACATTGGGCAGTTAGGTGTATTAATGACACAGAATCTAAAGTGCGATATGGATTACTATATATTAAAATACACTGGCCGAAGCATGACATGCACTGAGGTGTATGATGCATTAAAAAAGATCAAAAATGGTAGTGCCAAAAAGAGGGAGGTTCTCACATATGGCGCTTAGACTTGCAGATTACAAGACAGATGTGCATAATGATTGGTGTCCGGGTTGTGGGGACTTTGGTATAGTTAATGCAATACAGATGTCACTTGCCGAGATGAATATAAGACGAGACAAGACTGCAATCTTTTCAGGGATTGGATGCTCTGGTAAGACCACACATTTTATTAACACATATGGAGTTCATACTTTGCATGGCAGAGTCTTGACATTTGCACAAGGTGCAAAACTTGCAAACCCAGATATGACAATAGTTGCAGTGGGTGGTGATGGAGATGGGCTCGGTATTGGTGCAGGGCATTTTGTAGCAGCAGGTAGGCGCAACATCGATATGACATATATTGTATTTGATAATGGTGTGTATGGATTAACAAAAGGGCAAGCATCACCCACACTGAAACTTGGTGAAAAGACAAAATCACTTCCCTCACCTAACACCAACTATAATGTCAACCCAATAGGACTGGCAATTGCAAGTGGGTTTACATTTGTTGCAAGAGGATACTCGTATGATGTAAGACATCTCAAAGAGTTGATCAAATATGCAATAAACCACAGAGGACTTGCATTTTTAGATGTATTGCAGCCATGCCCAACATACAATGACATCAATACACGAGACTGGTATGCAGGAAAAGATATGCTAAAAGAGTCACAAGAAAGACACTCTAGGATATACAAATTAGAGGATACAAAATACGACCCTACTGTAAATTATGCAGGAAAAGAAGAAGTTGACAGACATTTGTCACAAGCACTAGTAAAGTCACTAGAGTGGGGAGACAAGATACCCATTGGTGTATTTTATAAAAATGAGATAATTAGGCCATACGAGGAGAGGCTAGCGGACAAGATTCCAAACTACATTGAGAACTATCCTGCAATACAGGAAATATCAAAAGATGGAATTGCAAATACAGATTTGAGCGCAATATTAGACTCTTTGGAGGTATAGTCATATATATACATATACACACATATACATACATACACATACATACACACAACTATTACATACAATCATTTTACACACAACTGCTTTGCACAAATACTCAAAATTCATTGTTTGAGTGGTACCCACACATCACCCCTAAACACAAATACAGTACCATCAAGTGTTACAGCACATCCGAGTCTCCATCTAGCAGATAGGGTATCAAAGTGATAGTCAAGTGATTTGGTCTGCTCAGGTATCTTTGTCATATGATGTGGCAAAAGTTCCAGCACAAAGTCTATCTTTTCAATTGCATTATCAAACCAACGTTTCTCAAGTGCATCTATAACAAATGTTATTTTAATATTACCTGAAAAATGGATCAATGTCCTTAGTGCATTTCCAGTACCGCGTCTGCGCTTCATCTCCTTTAGGATATCTTTAACACGCTCCCATCGCTTAAAATCAAACCACTTGAAAAAAGCATCATTGAACTCAAGTGGAATATCTAAATCAAGATAACTGACAAAATTATCATCAAATGGTTCAGTCTCTTTTTGGACCACAGTAAAGTGAGAGTTTAGTAATCCATAAAACACCTCAATCTCCCATGGAGATACCCCATAATACGTCAAGGTGGCACAAAGTGTCTGAGACATGATTAACAATGTATTTGAGTATAATTAAGGGATTCTTACACATCAAGAAAATACACCAAAGACCCAGATGAGAGAATATGTAAAATTCCAAATTACGAGTAAGAAAAATAGGTGTGAGTCAAGTCTTTGGATGCAATAATAAAATCATATACTTGTATTTTGTCACATCCATGTCTATATGTCAAGTATTGTGCATGCCATGTATTTGGCTAGGAGTTATTTTGAATGATTATATCAGTCATGGATCTTGGTTCACATGTAAAATTTGTTTCCAATTGGGTGGTCTCAATTTGAGGGAATCCACACCAATTTTATAAAAATTCATACACGGGTAATCATCTGTCATGATGCATACAGAGGGATTAAAGGGTTACAACACAAAGATTAGAAATTTACATATACTGATGATAAATACCGAATTTCATTGAAAAAGGAATTCATAGTGCAAAGCATAGATGGCTCACATGACGGATCTCCGTATGTAATAGTCTCACTTGCATCATCAAAGGATTTCAAGGAAGGTATAGATGTCAACCCACAACCACCATACAGCAGTCCAAAAGTAATGGGGTTTACAAACATGAACGACATGATGAAAGACATCAACAAGATGCTAACAGGTGGGGCACCAGGAGGAATGGCAGGACTCACACAGATGAAGCTTGATATGCACGAGTACAAGAGTATGGGACTATCAGTAGGTGACAAAGTCACACTAGAATTAAAGAAAGAAGAACAACTTGGAATATAACAGTATTGTTATAAATGACAACGATAATAATTACAAAAAATCTCATTATTTATCAATATTATAATACCAATTGTTATAAAATATATGTAATATTATATATATAATTTTATATATAATATCATATACATAATTTCACATATATAATGCCATGCACATAATGCCATGCACATAATGCCATGCACATAATGCCATGCACATAATGCCATGCACATAATGCCATGCACATAATGTCATGCACATAATATTATACATACAGTCAGATTATAGTTGTTATATACTTCCATCCATACAACAGACCAATAGTTGCAACGACAAAGAGCATTGGCTTCCAAGCAAACACAGGTAAACTGGGCGTGGCAAGTTTTATCTTGTAATTATCAGATATGATACGCACATTTTTCCGTATGCGATTGTGCCATATACTATAATCTATATGATATCGCTTTAGTATGTCTGCGACCTCATATACAACAGGTGTTCTCTGTGAGAACAGATGCTGCAAATAGTCTCTAGAGACCTCAACTTCGGCATGTATTCCAATCAGACCTTTTTTAAGATCAACCATACGAATGTGCATCTCCCAAGGTTTCTTGAGTTTAAGATTAAATCCATGTCCAATTTGATCGGGTTGTTTATGCTCAAACTTGACTTTTGTAAATCCCTCTTGTGCAAATATCTTTGATAGCTCATCAAAGCTCTTTTTAACTACAATGTGTAATTGCTCAACGCCTTCTTGTGAGTCTGCTTGCACCTTGTGCTTTAATCCATCAAAAAATGAAATGGTCTTCGGGTATTTAGTCATATATTCCATATATGGCACTCCATACAGATTAATCACAAAGACCATATTTAAAGCAGAAAGATTGCATATACAATTTGGCAGTAAATAACTGATTTTGATCGTGTTGTTTGTAAAATTTGTTGTAGCTCTAGTTATAATGAGATGTTTAATTTCATATAACTCATAATCAGTAATGAGGGGGTGTAGGATGCCAAGTATGTGAGCCTGCCTGATATCTTTGAGTTTTTGTGATGTGGCTTGCCCAGGGATTAAGATGCAAGTAGGTGAGTCCGTGTATCTGCGGCATTTGAAATATGACTTGAGTACATTTTAGTTACTAGGCATATACACAAACAACTAGGCGACTTTTTACTTGCCTTTGTATTTGGTTTTTTACTTTTAAAATTTATACCACAACTCATTAATATGATTATAAAAATAATATTCAAAACCAGTGACCAAACACACATTCTAGTGATTGTTGCCAAGTTATTTTCTGTCACATGTGTGGTACATGTCATATCCCAGTGTATAAGAGAAGAGAGGGTAGAGTCATATTAGATTATTGTGCAAAGAGGCACCACGTCTAGTAGGTAATCAAATCACCAAGTCAATGTCAAACTAAACAGATAATCATCGCAGAGATCTAAAATAGCAACAATTCACAACACATCACATATAATAAAATAGCAACAATTCACAACACATCACATATAATAAAATAGCAACAACTCATAATACATCATCACCACATGCAGAAAGACCTCGAACATACACACACTGATCAACTGACACCATAGTAGCATGAGGGTTTGGACGCTTACTAGTCAACTCTATGGCAGAACCACGCACTATAACAAATGGTCTTGATTCTGCACCCTCACCCATTGCATGATTTGCAATAGTGGCAATATTATCAGATGTTGCCTGAAACGTGACTTTGAGTGGATTTCCATCAAGATCAATTTTTGAGCGATTATCCGCAACAGGATTTAATCCTGCATGTGCTACTGCTACTGCTGATGTTCCCACACGAGTAGGCATCAGTCTACTATCTGCAAGTATCACTCCCACCATTACACCAAAACAGAGAAATATCTTGCGTCTGAGCATCTCAGCAGTCTCAAATGGTGATGAGGGATACAAAATTACATTACCTTTTTTAGCATTTGATGCATCAATACCAGCATTTGGTGCAAGGATCCCACGAGAGTACAGATCATACAGTCGCATATGAGATACAGGTGACAGTTTAGTGTGAGGATCAGATTGTCTCAATACACCATTCTCATCCACATGTAATGGTTCTGGTGCCAACGGTGCAAATGGAACTGATTCGGTTATAAGAAAACCTGCCATCCCACCAAACAATATAGCAGATTCACGCAGTATGACTTCGGATATCTTTGTAGACATTGCATACTTTTTTGATAAATGTACAGCAGATTTTGAATCGTGTATATCATCGATGTGTATTATACGCCCCTGAGAATAGGATACATATTTTGTAGAGATTACCAATATGTCACCATGACGTAAAGAGACATCATTTTTTTGCAGTGAATCATGCAATGCCACAAAGAGATCAAAATTTTCATTCATACGCTCAGATACAAGTGGCATTACACTCAAGGCCATACAATGCACAATATCATTGGTCTTTTTTACTCTTGAGAAACACAAAAGAAAACAGACGGCGACAGCAACAACAGAGACAGCAACGACAACAACAGAGACAGCAACGACAACAACAGAGACAGCAACGACAACAACAAATCTGAAAACTTTTAATCAACGAATCAGTTCTCAATTTATGAATCTAGTTGAAAAGATACTTGCACGAGCATCACAAAAGAGTACAGTATCACCAGACGATATAGTATTTGCAAAGATTGACAAGGCAATGGTGCATGATGTATCAGGTCCAGGCGTAATCAAAGTATTTGACAAACTATCAAAGCAAGACATACCAACTGAGAAATTGTGGGATGCAGATAAAGTCTGGGTTGCAGAGGATCACTTTGTACCATCTGCTGAAAAGATATCAGCACAAAATATAGCAAAATTAGACGCATTTACTAAAAAATATGGAATTAAGAATCATTTCAAGTATGGGATGGGACAATACGGAGTGTGTCATACAATATCACATGAGAATGCAATGGTAATGCCAGGGGATGTATACGTTGGAGGAGACTCACACACAAACACAACAGGCGCACTAGGTGCATTTGCATGCGGTCTGGGCCACACCGACATGGCATATGTACTGTTATATGGTGAGATTTGGTTCAAGGTGCCAGAAACCATATACTTTAGGATAAACGGTCAACTACCAAACCATACAATGGCAAAAGATGTAATATTGAGTATAATAGGCCAGATAGGAACAGATGGTGGGGCTTACAAGACTATGCAGTTTGGAGGAGAGGCAGTAGAGAAAATGTCAGTAGAAGACAGACTAACACTATGCAACATGACAACAGAGGCAGGGGCAAAAAACGGTATCGTTAGACCAGACCAAAAGACAGTCCAATATTTGGAGCAAAAAAATGCGCATACTGTAAATCTAAAGGCAGGTGTGATAGATTATTCAGCCCCTGATGGTACGGATTCGGATTACTCAAAGGTATATGAGATAGATGCATCAAAACTAGAGCCAATCATAGCAGCACCGTTTTCACCTGAGAATGTAAAACCAATAAGTGAGATATCATCAATTGAGCTTGACAAGTCATACATCGGATCATGTACAGGCGCCAAGTATGAAGACTTGGAGGCAGCAGCACGCATACTAAAGGGCAACAAGGTAAAGATCAGAACAGAGATACTACCTGCTGCAATATCAATATACAAAAGAGCAATGGAGTCAGGCCTACTCAAGATATTCCTAGATGCAGGTGCAATGGTAGGACCTCCCACATGTGGTGCATGTTGTGGTGCACATATGGGAGTACTAGGCAAAGATGAGATCTGCATCAGTACAACGAATAGAAACTTTCCAGGTAGGATGGGCCATGTAGAATCGCAGACGTATTTGGCATCACCAATGGTAGCAGCAGCATCTGCTGTCACAGGAAAGATAACAGATCCAAGAGAAGTGATACAATGATAAATACGATTACAGGCGGTGTCATCAAATATGAGCAAGACAACATCGATACTGATGTAATAATACCAGGGCAGTATCTAAAGATTCATGATTACGCAGAATTGGCCACACATGCAATGGAGGGGTTGGATGCAGAGTTTCACCAAAAGGCAAAGAATGCAAATATCATAATATCAGGTAAAAACTTTGGGTGCGGCTCATCAAGAGAACACGCACCAATTGCACTGTCTCACTCTGGAATCAAAGCAGTATTGGCACTCTCATTTGCAAGAATATTTTACAGAAATGCAGTAGACGGGGCATTCTTACTACCAATAGAGATAGGTCAAGACGCATACGATGAGATAAAACAAGGCAATACAGTTGCAGTCGATATTCAAAATAATAGTATACATGACAAGACTAGTGGTAAATCATATGAGATCAAGCCATTTTCTGATATAATCAGTGAGATAATAGAGGCAGGAGGGTTGTTCAAGTATGGGATGCAGAGGTCAAAAAAGAAGAAGAAGACGATGATGATGTCATAATGACACAAAAGCAACAAACATTATTTGATAAAATATGGATCGCGCACCAAATACATCGCAAAGAAAACAATGGACCATCCCTACTCTATGTGGACAGGCATATGATACACGAGGTCACGTCACCTCAAGCATTTGAATCCCTGCGCATAAACAACAGAAGAGTAAGGCGTCCAGACAAGACCATTGCAACGATGGACCACAACGTTCCGACCATATCAGAACACAGAAGACTCCCCATGGCAGATCAAATATCAGATATCCAAGTACGCACGCTATCTCAAAACTGCAAAGAGTTTGGAATAGAACTATTTGAGATGAACAACGAAAAACAAGGAATAGTGCACGTCATAGGGCCTCAGCTTGGAATCACACTTCCAGGCGCCACAATAGTTTGCGGTGACAGTCATACATCAACTCATGGTGCATTTGGAGCACTTGCATTTGGTATAGGTACTAGTGAGGTAGAACACGTCTTGGCATCTCAGACAATATGGATGCAAAAACCAAAGTCACTGGAGATCAATATAACTGGAAAGAGACGCAATCCAAATGCTGTCACTGCAAAAGATATCATACTATACATAATAAGACAGATAGGAACAGACGGCGGTACGGGGACAGTAATCGAGTACAGGGGCCAGACAATATCAGAGTTGACAATGGAGCAGCGCATGACAATATGTAACATGTCAATTGAAGCAGGTGCTCGAGCAGGCATGATGGCACCAGATGATACTACATATCAATATCTACGCAATAGAGAGTACACCCCGACAAATTACGAGGATATGGTAGATGTATGGAAAGAGACACTTGTAACAGACAAAGATGCCATATTTGATAAGAGTTATTCAATAGATGTAAGTGATATTGCACCGCAGATTAGTTGGGGTACAAATCCAGGTATGACGTGTGATATCACAGATACAGTACCAGACCCACAAACATATGCCAATGGAGATGAGTCAAAAGAGAAAAGTGCAAAAAGAGCACTCTGGTATATGGGACTAGAGCCAAACACAAAGATGACAGACATTGCAATTGACAAGGTCTTTATCGGATCTTGTACTAATGCTAGGATTGAGGACTTGCAACAAGCCGCACTCATGATTAATGGCAAGAGAGTCGCAGATACAGTGAGTGCAATTGTGGTTCCAGGCTCACAACAAGTCAAAAGTATGGCAGAGCACATTGGACTAGATAAAATATTTAAGAATGCAGGATTTGAGTGGCGAGAGTCAGGGTGTAGTATGTGTCTTGGGATGAATCCAGATATACTTGCACCAAAAGAGAGGTGTGCGAGTACATCTAATCGAAACTTTGAGGGCAGACAAGGAACAGGAGGCAGAACACATCTGATGAGTCCAATAATGGCAGCTGCTGCTGCAATACATGGACATTTTGTTGATGTAAGAGATGAGATCAAATAATGAGACCATTTAATATTGTAAACAGTATAGTGGTACCACTTGAGAAGATAAATGTAGATACTGATCAAATAATTCCAAAACAATTCCTAAAGTTGGTGCAAAGAACTGGATTTGGCAGATATCTGTTTTATGACTGGAGATACAAAGATGGCAATGAATCGAACTTACAAGAGGACTTTGTGTTAAATGATCCAAAGTACAAAGGTGCCACCATATTGATTGCAGGTGAGAACTTTGGGTGTGGCTCATCAAGGGAGCATGCAGTATGGGCACTTTCAGATTATGGATTCAAGGTGATAATTGCACCATCATTTGCAGACATATTTTACAATAATTGCTTTAAGAATGGTGTGCTTGCAATTACACTAGAATATAATCAGATAAAAAAGATACTAGAGGCTAGTGTAACAGAGATTAAAGTGGATTTACAAAATAAAGCAATCAATATATACAAAGATGATGCCACAAGTGAGACGATAGACTTTGAGATAGACTCACATAGGCGCACAGTTCTTTTGGAAGGATTAGATGAGATTGCACAGACACTAGAGTACAATGACAAGATAACTGAATTTGAAATAAAGTCTAGTAAAAGAATAGATTTTGCACCCCCAGTTACAAAGAGACAGTTGTAAGTGGGATTTGCACAAACAGATATGGCCAAGTGATTTGCACGGTTTATTATTAGTGGATAATCACATTATGATGACTGTAATATGATAAACTATAGGATATAGATTAATCGTCACTGGTGGCGCGCATAGTAGATATTATTTTATCTACACGAGACTTGTTGCGCTCCAAAACTACAGGTGACTCTGCATCCACCCATTGAGAATCTCCAATATCAAATGCACTTATTGCACCTTTTTTTGAGAGTGACTCTAATATGTCATGTGAGAGATTGACATGAGGTTTTGCAGACTCAAGAGACTCAGAAATATCACGAGGACTAGTGTTGTTGTTATTATTATTAGTAGTAGTAGTAGATCTCATCAAAGATATCTTTTGTCCCATTACATCTTTGATGTTAGACAATACACTATGATGCAGTATATACACACCAAGGCACTCAGATAATGGAAGATTCACAGTAGGCTTTTCAACAAATTTACTAACTATACCATTATCATCAACGAGTGCAAAACCAGTCTCCTCTGGCCGTACATTTCGAATGGCAATACATGCAGTACTATTTCTAGTACGAAACTGCTCAAGCATGCCATCTAAATCAACTGCACATAGATTATCTGCAAACCACAATACAAATGGCTCATCATCAGATATCATATCATATACGTGAAGCAGATCACCTCCTGTGCCACTCTGAGAGTCTTGAACAAATACAAGTTTACCAGAATCAGATGGTTGTTCATTACCTGTACCATAATAGTTTCGTATTTGACCACCCAATCCTCTCAAATCAGTTATTACTATAATCTGATCGATGAACTCAAAGGACATAATATATCGGATTATGTAATCTATGAGGGGTTTATCAGATATAGGTGTCATTGCCTTTGGAAAGTATTCTGTGTATGGTCGTCCACGAGTACCTTGTCCGCCTGCCATTAGTACTGCTTTCAATATGTGTTGTGTAAAATGGGCGACTATTAATTATGATCGAGTGCATCATTATTTCACAGATGTAGCCAAGACAACAACCAAAAAAAATAGTAGACATCTTTTAATAATTAAGTGTCTACAGATATAATTTGTAAACTACAACCACACCAAATCATCGGTATGATTTTTGTCTTCGTCTTCGTGCACCAGGCCCACCGAACTTTTTGGGCTCTTTGCGTCGTGCATCACCACTAATCAGATACTTGTCATATTCAGTTATCTTTTTGCGCAATGCCTCACGTTCTGCAAGTGTAAATGGATGAGATTTTGGATCTTTTTTTGACTTTGTCCACCCAGTCAATGCACGTGACAGACCAATTGCAACAGCACTGGCTTGGCCCATAAACCCACCACCACGAACACGAACAGAGATATCAATATTTTTGCGCATGTCACCTATCAACTCTAATGGTGCCAACATAACTTCTCTTGCAGTCTCTTGGGGGATCATCTCAAGTGGGATATTATTTATCCTGACCTTGCCTTGTCCCTTTCTAATAAACACATGCGCACTAGATGTCTTGCGAGTTGCAAAATAGATCTCAGTTTTTGGTACCGTCATTCTGTCCACCCAATTACCCTACATAACTCACCCATTGTTGTATATGATGAAGCAGTACGTCTAATTTTTGCTTTTTCAAACTGTACCTTTTTAAATGATTTTAACTCTTTTGGAGAGCCAACATATGCACGTAGTCGCTTGTGTGCAGTTTTACCAGAAGGTTTCTTCTCAAATGGTAGCATACCACGTATCATTTTTGTAATTACGGTATCAGGCCTGCGATAATGAACGGGTCCATGTTTCGGATTTATTATACTGTTTATCTTTAGAAATTGCCTATACTCGTATATGGTATTGGCACGTGTACCACTTATCATTATACGCTCACAGTTCACAAGTGAAACACGATTTCCTTGCAATAATAATTTTGCAACTAGAGACGATAGTCTGCCTGCAATGTGATTAGTGGCATCAACTACAATTGGAGTGCCGGTGATATCAGGTGACTTTGGTTTGTCATACTCTAGCATGGCAACACTACTACTAGATGTCTTTGATGCATCATCAATAGTATTTGACGAGTCTGTAGATGAATCTTGGGTAGTTATCTCTTTGTGGGTTTCAAGGTTCAAATCAAAGACGTCGTTATCAGGTTGTGGTGATGGTGATGATGATGGTACATCATCATCAACATTATCAGAGGGTGTGTTATCATCAGCCAAGCAGTACCACTCCTTTGCCAGTAGGATTTGATTCTACAAGTGTATCGTGTGATATTATAGTCCCACCTGCTGCTTTAATCTTTGCAAGTGCACTGGCAGATATTGAAAAAGAGTACAAGGTTATGCTATGTTGTATGTTTCCTGTGCCTAGTACTTTGCCTGGAAATACAACAGTATCATTTGTCTTTGTTAATTGGTTTATCTGCTTTATGTTGATATTACGACGGGCACGTGATGGTTTTAGCATGTATGTAGATAGTACAGACCACAAGGGAGTCTTGTGTGTAATAAATGCTTTATGAAATGCACGTGCAGTGCGTGCGATAATTGGATTTGCCATGTGAGATGCCGTTTATGGCCCAAATATAATGTATGCAAGAGGGACATAATTTGCACAATTTTGAGAAAATCTATTCATTTCAATATCAAATCAATCAAGAGTACATCAAGTGAGTAATAATTAGCATCAGAGATGGCCGTCACATTCAACATACACAGAATTTTAGAAATGTGGGTTTAGTATGTCAGTGAGATTGACCAGTAAAGCCATACAAGTCACAGATAGTGTGGTGATAGTTGTAATCAGGATAGTTGTTAAATCATACTGTGAAGAGTATAAGTGATAATGTAAGTGAATATATTATATAATAGTCAAATATCGTAATTTGACACCAGTGTAGTAATAATTGTATTGATATGATTTAACTGTGCAGAAATTAAATTTAAAAAATGCATATATTTTTAAAATTGAGCATACGGCCACAAGATCTAGGAATTTTTGTTGTATGGTATAATGTACATATACATATATACCATAATCCATCATATACAGTAATCCATCATATACAGTAATCCATCATATGGGGCAAGCCATCACACAAACACACATACGTAAAAAGTATGGTTGTCAAAATCCAAATGAGTGCAATGATGCAATACTCAGATAATTTTTTGACTTTGAAAATAATACATTACATTGATGGTATAATAAGAATTCATAAAATAGACATGAAAAATAAATAATCAAAACATGATTTATTGAGGTAGGTTGTTTATAGTGTTTTTAAAGTCTACTAGTTTACGGTTTACCTCATCAATACCTGCAACAAGTATCTGCTCTGGTGCAATTGCACCAGTAGACTCTATTGTAAGTATATGCTCATCATCAGAATCACCATTAACCAACACAGAGACATTAGCCGAGTTCCATTTTGCATGTTGCGTTCCACGTCCGAGTCGTGCATAACACTCTACTTTGATCTTTTGTCCAGGTGCTAGTTTTACTATTGGAATATTGCCAGATATTGGCATGACTTGATCATCATCAGATGTAAGACTCTCAGACATGACAGTTATAGTCTCAGAACTAGCTTCGGCATCAAGAAGCAACATTACACGATAGTCAGAGAATTCAGATTCATTTTCAGATTGAAAATCTGCAATATCATGTAGTCCTTTGAGATCAGTCTTTAATGGTATTAGTCCTAGTCGGTGTGCTAGTCCCTCATCAGGTAGTACAGAAGAGTTTGCTACAATATCAACTGTATCTATCGCAAACACAGGTACACCATTAAGACATACCCTTCGTAGTGCATTTGCATATTGCAAGGATACACCCTTTAGTTTTACTGATATTTTTTGATCATCTTTGCTTAGTATCTCTAGGGAAGACAAATCTGTTTTTTCTCTTTAAATTCTAAATAAAAATCTAGATATTAGCGTGACTTTGTCCGAAAAGGCCCAAATGTGTAGTTTGATCTTTTCACCAATTGAATCTACGAGATCAATTGGTCCGGTTATAAAAAAATGCAACCACATATTCATGAGATCTGCTTACTATTCTCATAGTAGTGCTGTTTGTTCTCATTATTACTGCATACTGATATGATTAAAGATCCGATATTTTGATTGATATTCATCTCGAAGTTGAGCACATATTATGAATACAAAATATTAGAAAACTATCGGATCTTTAATGAAACTATTAGGCATTCTCTACCTCGCCCACCGTCCAAGGTGTCAGAAGATCCACATCTATGCTAAGCCTTCTTGCTTCCTGTGTGTAAAGATGGAAAGGCATGCACAGGCCTCCACGTATAATGCAATCAATTTTCGGGGCTATACGAGCATGCATCTCAAGATCCATGATGAGTTTTTCAATGTATAGTTCGTGTGGAAATCCATACTGCGTGGCAATTGAGGAAATGCTCTTTTAGTTAGCAGATACGAGTATCCTATCATCTATTCACCCTCCTCCATGTACATCTCAATCTTCCCCAGGATATTCCTGTGTCTGGCAAGCGATCGTAACTTTTTGGGATCGATCAGGTTATTATCTAGAAGATCAGTCAAGATCGACGCAAGCTCGTCACCGTACAGGGAAATCTTTTTTTTATTTACCTCACGGTAAAGATCCAACCAAGCTTTCTCCGGAATTGCCCATGTATCTGACAGCCTCTCTGCATATTCACGTATTACAATGAATCTACTGTGCTCTGAAATCCTAAGAGTTATCTCCATCTCAAGTGGCGTGGGATCCAGTAGTACCGTGATATTTTTTGAATGATCAGAGATTATCTCCAACAGTTTCTGCCCCGCCCCTTTTACGGTCTGTATATTGTAGACAATCTTGCTGTATGCATTCTGCAAGAACGGAAACAGTGTGCTGAGTCCAGTAAATTGAAAGTCGTGCACAAACTTTCCCCTTATGTGGTCGTGAAGTTCCACAAGCTCGGCCTCCAGAGAATAATTTGGCCTAGGTACGATTCTTTCATTCATCCTACCATTTCTAACCTCCTGCTTTGGCAAGGATTTACCAACAAACTCGACCCACCTCTTGTTTCTCTCAACTACAAAATCCGCGTACTTTGAGGGGTTACTCGCCACAAGCTCGGCCTCTATACGTATCATCCCCAAGAGAAACAAGGGATTCTTAAATGTCTTAAATGCATCACTGTCTTTGCTGATCGTGACTTTGGCCTTGTTGCCTGAACAGTTAATTTGGTAGATGCCCTCTTTGATGCCCTCAAACGCCACATCAATCTCCAACTGACCCCGCAGTATCGTCATGTTGTCTGCCTCATCCAAGAGTGATTTTGCATTCGTGGCGCTCATTCTAGTGTCTATTGACTTTTCTGGAGCCGCGTCCGGATCGTATTTGAGTACAGATCTGATCTCAGAGGCGCCCGCCTTTTGAGATGACGATCTTCGCAGCATCTTTGCAACTGTTGGGTCGTTTTTGAATAGGGTGAATGCTTCTTTGTACTCTAATGAGTCTTCCAAGAATCCAGTCTTGTGAAAGTTGACGGGTACGTGGTCAAGGGATATCGCACCTATTATTTTGGCGACTTCGGGATGATTTCTGATGCCGAATTTATCAAAGGCTCTTATGAGCCGCCCCCTCCTGTAAATGTGGATTCCGTAATTGCCCTTGATTGATCTCTTTTTCAAAAGTCCGATCCAGCCGGCTATCTGGCGGCCGTTTGGAAGTTTTATGTCAACATTTCTCCTCGTGCCTTCTTCCAGTTCCGGTTCGACTGCCTCACAGTCTCTAGAACCTACCCTAATTTTAATCTGCTCATTTTTCAGATACGGCCCGTATCTGATCCCGAATCGCCTTCTAAAGTTTGATATCTGGTTCGGATACAATGGAACCTTTAGGTTGTTGATTTCTATGCGCGTCCCAGGCTTGCTTGCATGTTTTTTGGTCTCTTCAATCTCAAAATTGGACCAGTCCCTCGATTCGTCACCAAGCCATTGATCCTCATCATACCTTGTCGTAAACGTGGGTTGCTGGCCATGTTTTGTGGTGATTATTATAAATGACTTGCCCAAGCTAGAGCACGCACTCTTCATTCCCAGGCCAAACTGTCCTAACGTCTCCCCTTTCTTGTCCTTTGTCTCCCTTGCTACAGTCAGCGCATCCTTTAGCTCATCAAGACTCATTCCGAGGCCATCGTCGGTTACTATAATTTGTCCCCTGCCAAAGTCCAGCTCAACGTGAATATGTTCTTTTTCCCCCTCGATCCTCGCGTCAATTGAGTTGTCTATCAGCTCGGCTATTGCCTGCTCTGTCCGGTATCCGACAAGACCCAGTTTTTTGATTAGTCTCTTGTCAGGCGTTATGTCTACTTTGGTCTTTCTTGACATGTTACTATCTTTTTTTGCTAACATTATATATTTTCGCAACTTAGGATAGCAGTTCATAAGGTATTACTAAACGTTATAATTGCGAAATGTAGTGAAATATCTCATATGCGTTGTAAAGATATTGTAAAGATAGACAAATCACACATTAAAGCCAACGATGAGACACAGCCATCGCCGGTAGCATGTCACCTCCCCCCGCTGCACTGTGTCTAAATAAGGTCACATTAATACGAATATCCTCTGAGTGAACATATGTATCATGTCGGGCCCGTATATCTAATAGCCACATATGTGACCTCTTCAATGTATTTGTCCGGCATTAATCCCGATGGACTGAACACTTGCCACTCGAGTACTTTTAATCCAGGATCATTCCAAAAGTTTGAGAATTTATTAAATGGCAGAATTATAAATCCTGATCCACGTGGCGCATCTAGAGGGGGTTTTAGTTAGTATTCGCCAAGGCTTGTTGAGCTTCCGCCGTAGCTTGCTGAGCTTTCTGGCCTCTTGTCTAAATGTTTGAAGCAGCCTCCCAGGCTTGTTGAGCTTCCGCCATAGCTTGCTCAGCTTTCTCCAAGGCTTGCGCAACTTCCGTCGCGGCTTGCTCACCATTCGCCACGGCTTGTTTAGCTTTTGCAGTGAGTTGCTCGGTTTGCTCACCATTCGCCAAGGCTTGCTCAGCTTTCTCCACGGCTTGTTTAGCTTCCGCTTCGAGTTGCTCAGCTTTTGCAGTGAGTTGCTGAACTTCCGCATGGAGTTGCTGAGCTTTCTCCACGGCTTTCTCAGCATAATGCAGGTTATCTTCGAGTTGTCTTTCAAGTGCAAAGTCCGCAGGAGTCGGGGGCGTATATCTGATGGCCACATATGTGACGTCCTCAATATCTGTATCCGGTACTAGACCGGATGGACTGAACACTTGCCACTCGATTACTTTTGTGTACTTGTCGTTCCAAATTTCTTCCAATTGGCTAAATGGCACAACTACGAATCGTGAACCAAGGAGGGCATCTTGAGTGCATTTCCCAAGGTGTGATTTTTCTTCTTCGTTACTCATATATATATATTTAACTTGTTACAAATATATATCTTCGGATTGATCATATTACAGTGTGGGATATGGTCACAGAAAGGGTTAGAGATTTGCCTGTCGTTATAGAGCGGGTTGGAAATGTCCCCCGGGCGTAACAGATTCCCACTGTTGCGGCAGTATATATGGCCGCTTCGGATATGTCCATACTACTGTCGGCGGCTACAAGTCCTAAAAGAACACTTGAGAAATTTGCAGAGTAACGCTCTGATGTGCCAACTATAGTGCCGTTTGCTGCCTGTCTTATGGGTTCATTTGCGGAATTGTTTATTGTGTTTATAAGATCATTTGAATCTGTGGAAAATACATCTCACAGGAATTATACGCGTCGATAACACTATGCGAGGTATTATGATGTAACGTAATTTAAGATATTACTAGTACTCTAAACAAGTGGCAAAAGCAAAGTTAACGTGGTTGAGCATTCATGTTTTCATTGTGGCGTCTATACAGGGATGTATTTTTATGGACATGCTGATAAAATCAACTCTGCTAGGTTTACATTATAATAGATTCATGCTGAAAAGAGTCGCAACAATTCTATATTTGGATCTTTGTCTTGAGCTTTCCATGTCATCAAAACGCTTGCAATGATACAGTGTATTTTGGCCCCTTTTATGCCCCAAAACCAAAAACTCGAATTCCGTTTGAGTACAAATGGGCGTATTCCTCGCTCGGCTATGTTGTTTGTAAGTGACATCTCAAGGTGACATACTGCAGTAAACAAGTGATCAGTGTAGTTGAATAAATATCTGCCAGTTAGCTCCTCAGTCTAGTAATTGTTCACCGATAGTTTTCATAAATTTGATGAGTCTGTTTATTTCAGTTGTGGGTGTGTCTGGTGACAGTGTTTTTGTGTATTGGTATGTGGCCATAATTATACCATACAGGTATGTTGTAATCGAATCTTTTAGCTTTACAGTGTTGATTTTAATCGTGGTCTTTATGTGCGCCCAGCATAATTGATACGTATCAAAGCAATTGTATGAGGGTGCTGCTGCATCACGTGTCACTTTCAAGTGAGGATGCGGATTGGCTTGTTTTACATCATTCATTGAGCAGGATGGTAGGGCTTGATATTGAATCCATATTTTGCCACCGATTGTAATTTAGTCTGCCACTCTTTTTGCCAATCTTTATTGGTGTGTCATCAATATTTCCTGCTGCGCTATTTCCGATCTCTTTGCCTATACGCTCGTACTCGGAGGTAATCTTTGCAGATGCTGCCTTTAATCCTTTTTGCAAAGTATCGTGAGTGAATTTTTTGTGATTATCGATATCATCGACGAGTTGTTTCATTGTGTGAACATTAAATGATGAGCGTATGAGTTTAACAAGAAAGTGTTTTCCAAGTACCTGATTATAGAATCATGCATATAGTTTATGCTGCCACAATTCGCACACCAATATACACGTGTGAGTGAGTGAGTGAGTGACATCATATCACAATAATACCATTTTCCATCATCCATTTTATAGCACCAACAAAGGCATCATCATCGATGAGTCCCTCTGACCACCATTTGGCATTATTTTTAATCCAATCAGGTATCACAATCTCATCATCAGAATCATAACTTGCATCACTATCAACAATTGTATCAAAAACAGGCAAAACTATAATATTTTCTTGTATCAAATACTCCAAAGACCTTGAAAAAGCAACATCATCAATGAGTCCCTCTGACCACCATTTGGCATTATTTTTAATCCAATCAGGTAATAGTACAACAACTGCATCATTAACTGTAATACTACCAGTCATCCACGGATGAAGTGTACAAAAGTACTCAAATATACCAGTATCACCAAACTTGTGACTATATTTACCCCCTTCTGCCACAACCGGACTCTCAAACATACCATCAATGCCACCTCTAGTAGTGCCAGATGCAACAGTGTGTGCTTGTACATCTTGATTTATCCACTCAACTATATCACCGCGCTGAATTACAATCTCAAATGGCTCAAAACATGAATCATCACGCTCGCATCCAAGTGAAAAAGAACCAAATGCCATATCAACAGTATGTGTCATTGATGATTCATCATGTATAGGAACATCGTTAGATGATACATCATTGTTATTGTGATTATCATTATGACCATCAAATACACCCCGAGTTGATTGCCCATCTAGTGCATCACTTACTTGAAATGCAAACTCACCTGTTGTACCATAACCATTTACATTTGATATCAATACTATTGCAGCACCCATATTATCGAAATTCAGCCGTATAGTATCTTTGCCATCAGGTGTTTGACGCGCAGACTCAGAGTATACAGAAACACCATCAAGCAACACATTCACATCATATGTGACCAGAGGAATCACAATACCAGTGACTGGATCACGAAACTCAATGCTCAACAACACGTCTTGCTCAGGATGTATTTTGCCTGCAGGTGACAATGTCACATAAAATTTCCAGTCCTCTTGACTAGACAATATACTCAATGTATCACCTGCTTCCAAAGATGCATCTTGTTTTTCTTTGTGACGCTCCTTGCCAGATTTTATCTCAAATGTCATCTTATCCTCATCATCAGAAATCTGCTCTAGCATATCAAGTAGTTTTGATGAGGATATCAAAAAATGAACAACAATCTGATCATCACCAGACCTATCCACAGTGCCAAAGTACGGCATATCATTGACTGCAAGCAAGATATCATGGTTCTCAAACAACAGTACAGTTTTTGGAATATAATATTCAGCATGAACAAATGGTATTGATTCGATATATTGTGCATCCCACTCAAAGGGCATTGTTGCAGTGACGCTTTTTTGCTGTGTATTGAAATTAAACTCGTCTATTTTATCCAAATATGTAGCAAAGACAAGATCATGCACCACATCATCATATGTAATGGAAAATGGGATAAATTCGCCCATACTAAATGATATCACAAACTGCACAGGCTCATCAACTACCACACCCTCAATTGATCTTATGGTAATTGTAACATCATATAACCCACCTTTTAAAAAGACAGGCGCCATTGCCACAAGAGGAGAGTGAGGCTCTGCAATCCATGCATTTGAATTTGTTATATTTCCTACGAGGTCAGACGTATCATCATGCACAAATATGATAACAGAAGTATCAGCACCAGAATATACATCTGCCTCAAACAGCACATCTGAATCATCTTTGATCTCAAGTGTATACTCTACATCATGTATAGGCACACCGCCACCGCCGCCACCGCCACCACCGTCACCAGCATCAGCATCTATAACCTGAATTGACATTGTGACATTTTGCACATTATCATGCAATATTGGCGGATCAGTTGTAATCTGTGCAGATATATATCTATCACCTGCCCATACTAAATCACCTGTTGCAGAACCAGAGCCGCCAGCATACACAGACGTCACAGCACCAATAGTACATATCATCACCACAGACAAGATTACAAATGCGTGTAATCTCAATACATTATCACCACCATACATCATAATACAATGGTCTAAAAACAATATATGTTTAGTTGATAGTCAGACGATCATTACAATACATAAACAATCAAACACGCAGGAAAGGCAGCACATATCTGACAATCGATCATCGTACAGTACATAAATCTCATTATTTTATTTTATTCATTTATAAAAAATATCATAGCAAACAACACAAACACAAAAACACATAATAGATAAATGGCAATAAAACCATCAATTCATGGCTGAAATTAGCATAGTAAGATACACACACAATGGAGAAAAATTTGAGATTTTAGTCAAACCAGATGCTGCACTAGATTACAAACTTGGAAAGAGTACCAATTATACTGCTACGATGGTGTCAGATGATATATACGCTGACTCTGGAAAAGGTACCAAGCCATCTACTGAAAAGATGCAAAAGGCATTTGGAACAACTGATACCATAAAGGCAGCTAAAATCATACTAGATAGGGGTGAGTTAAACCTTACAACTGATCAAAGAAGAAAGATGATAGAAGAAAAGAGAAAACAAATAGTACAGTATATAGTAAAAACTTACGTAGATCCCAAGACTCATCTACCACACCCACCCATACGCATAGAGCAAGCAATAAAAGACAGCAGAGTGTCAATAGACCCACAAAAGGGCGCACAACTGCAAGCAAAAGATATCATCGAAAAACTGCGATCCATAATCGCACTAAAATCAGAAAATGTAGAGTTGCAAATCACGATACCAGCACAATACGCATCAAAATCATACGCGATACTAAAATCAGCAGGAACTCTAAAGAATGAACAGTGGCAAAACGACGGTTCACTAAAAGCAATACTAGAAATACCAGCAGGGGCAAGGCCATCTGTGATAGATAGACTAGGTTCTGCAACTCGGGGTTCTGCAGGAGTAGAGGTGGTAAAATAATGAATTCAAGAAAAAAATATGTAATACCCGGTGATGTTATAACGACTGGGCCCTATCGTCCAGAGCAAAATGTTGCACTAGTAGATGGAAAAAAGATCGTATCGACTGCAGTAGGCGTGACTGAGATATTTGATGATTCTGTTAGAGTAATTCCACTTGCAGGCAAGTACATTCCAAAAATAAATGATCTTGTAGTTGGCATGATCGTATCGCACACATCATTGTCATGGGAGCTTGATATCAACTCACACTATGTAGGATTTTTACCTGCATCCGATGTGTTTGGTCGTGACTTTTCAGCACATGCCGATGAGTTGGCAACGAAATTAAAACGAGGTGATTTGGTAGCTGCAAGAATTGCAAACTTTGATCGAACACGTGACCCACTTGTGACCATATCAGATAGAGACTTGGGCAAGATTGAGTCAGGTGAGTTGGTAAAGATGTCACCTAACAAAGTACCCAGACTGATCGGTAAACGAGGAAGTATGATACAGGTAATAGAGTCTGCAACTAATGCCGTAATTACCATTGGTATGAATGGATGGATCATAGTTGCATGTGACGATACAGATGGATTATTAAAGGCAAAAAAAGCAATTAAAATGGTGGATGATATGACACTTACACTAAATCTGACAGAACAAGTAAAAGAGATGTTAGAGCAAGATAATAGTACAAAAACCACAACGACCACAACAACAACAGCCACAGGAACGGAGGATAAAGTCGGTACTGGTATACTAAATGATGCAGAAGATTTGACAAAAACCACAACGACCACAACAACAGCCACAGGAACGGAGGACGAAGTTGGTACTGGTATACTAAATGATACAGTAGATTTGACAAAAACCACAACGACCACAACAACAGCCACAGGAACGGAGGACGAAGAGTAATGGGCGGCCGAGAAGCTACAATGGTACTCTTAGATGAGAACGGGATACGTTGTGATGGCCGCAAGATAGATGAGACAAGGCGTGTAATGATAAAGGCAGGAGGTCTAAAGAATGCAGACGGTTCTGCATATATTGAGTTTGGAGACAACAAGATAGTAGTAGGTGTGTATGGTCCAAGAGATGTCCATCCAAAACACATGTCAGATACTGATACTGGCATACTGCGTGTAAGATATCACATGGAGCCGTTCTCAGTAGGGGATAGAAAGAATCCAGCACCATCCAGACGAGAGATCGAGATATCCAAAGTAATCAAAGAGGCACTAGAGCCTGCTGTAATGTTAAGTGACTATCCAAGAACAGTAGTCGAGGTGTTCATAGAAGTACTACAAGCAGACGGTGGCACTAGATGTGCAGCACTATCTGCAGCATCAGTGGCACTAGCAGATGCAGGAATTCCAATGAGAGATATGGTAGCAGCATGTGCATCAGGCAAGGCAGCAGATACGATAATACTAGATGTAAATAATGAAGAGGATCAAGCAGGTCAGGCAGATATGCCAATAGGGTATATGCCAAACCTTGAAAAAGTCACACTGTTGCAGCTCGACGGCATACTAACACCAGAAGAGTATGAGCAGTGTTTGGATATTGGTATAAAGGGATGCAAGCAGGTATACGAGTTGCAAAAAAAGGCATTACATGAGAAATACTTTGTAAATGGTGAGGAATAGAATGGCAGATATGATCAGCACACTTAAAAAAGAAAAAATTGTTGAGATCCTATCACAAGGCAAAAGAATAGATGGTAGAGCATTAGATGAGTTCAGAGAGATATCAATTCAGACAAATGCAATCCCAAAGGCAAATGGTTCTGCACGTGTTAGAATTGGAGACACAGAAGTAGTGTGCGGGGTCAAAGTGCAGCCAGACAGACCATTCCCAGATGCAGGCGACAAGGGAGTATTCATATGTACAGCAGAGTTATTGCCACTATCACACCCATCAGTTGAGACAGGTCCTCCGGGTCCTGATGTAATAGAGCTTGCAAGAGTAGTGGATAGAGGTATTCGTGAGAGTCACATGATAGATACAAGTCAACTAGTAATTGAAGAATCAAAGTCAGTAGTCGGAGTATTTACAGACAATGTAGTTGTGGATTATGATGGGAACTTGTTTGATGCATGCTCTTATGCTGCAACTGCATCACTGCTCACAACTACAATGCCAAAATGGGAATTCAAAGATGAAAGACCAACTCTAATAGAAGGACACACATCAAAGTTGCCCACAGGTACAATACCAGTCTCAGTTACGATGGGACGTATTGGAGAACACATACTAGTTGACCCCAATGGTGATGAATGGGCATGTATGGATGCTAGAATCACGATAACTACCAACTCTGATGGTAATATATGCGCACTTCAAAAAGGGGGACATGATGGATTTACAATAGAGCAAATCAAAGAGTGCGGTAAGACATCGGCAAGAATCGGCGCAAAGATAAGAGAACAGTTCCAAGAGATAAAACAAAAGAGTGACGATTAATGGCAAAAAAGAAAAAGTCCCTCAAAGGGCTCGGTGCCAGATATGGCATAAAGATACGAAAGCAGTACACAAAGGTGCACTTTCAGTTAAAACAAAAGAGAGCGTGTCCTGAGTGCGGCTCTAAAGCATTTGGTAGAGACGCAGTAGGAATATGGTCATGTAAAAAATGTGGATTCAAGATTGCCGGAACCGCGTACGATGTCAAAATATGATGCTACTATTATAGTAGAGATTAGAGACAAAGAGGTAACATCTGCAATATATGATTCTATTGCCACTGATGAATTGTTTTATCCTGAAAATCCAGTCAATACAAAAATTATGATCACAGAAAACAAAAAAATTACAATAGAGGCAGAGTCAGATAATATTGCACACTTGCGAGCCAATCTAAATTCTACATTGAGACTAGTACAAGCATGTCACGCATCAATATTAGAGTCGATGGCAGATTAGGATATGGTGTATATTGAGTACGGTTCGGGGTTTTAACCTTGATGCGGAGATGAAATGATTCAAGATATGCATAATCGGTAGGGATATAATGTACAATGTAGGCGTGTCAGTATGTCTTCAATGGGCGCTCCACAAGTACCACCATGGCTACAAGAAAAGATAGTAGCATTTCAAAAAACACAACAAGAACTACAAACAATAGCAATACAAAAACAACAGTTAGAAGTAGAAAGAATTAACATAGCAAGAACACTTGAAGAATTAAAAAAAGCAGATGAGAATGAAGATGTCTTTAAGATTTCAGGAAGTGTAATGATCAAAACTACAAAAACAGACACCGTATCAGATTTAGAAGAGAAATTAGAGCTTGGAAAGACTCGCACAACCATAATAGAAAAACAAGAAACGCGATTACAAGAATCACTAAAAGAGCAAGAGATGGAAATTACAAGGGCGATGAAGGGAGGGGGAGCAGGTGCACCACCGACATCGTCATCAACTACACCACCACCACCAGCAGCAGCGCAATCAACTACACCACCACCGACATCGTCATCACCACAATCACCGCAGATATAACATATACAGAATATACTTACATTTTTAATTTACATTTAGATATCATATTCATATATTATATTCAGATATCATATTCAAACATCAAACGCATCATAATCAAATTTACAAAATAAATTTTTATAATAAATCATAATAGACACTAGTACAAGATCTACAGACAAAATATAACATTAGACAAAATACAACAATATAAAATAAAATAATATAAAATACAATCAGAATATCAAAAGCATATAATGATACAACATTACAAAAAAACATGAAATCAATACGAATTGTAGCAGATGACAGAGAGCGTAAAAGTGGAATACCACAACTATTACAAACAATAGGAATGGATGTAGAGATAAAGACACTTGTCATAGGAGATTACATTGTGGCCCCTGAGACAGTAATTGAAAGAAAGTCAGTACGCGATCTCGTATCATCTATATTTGATGGTAGATTATTTGACCAATGCACCAGACTAAAGGATAACTTTGAGAGACCAGCAATACTAGTTGAGGGTAACCTAGATGAATTAGATGAGATAACAGAAAACCCACTGATATTTTATGGTGCCATATCCACAGTTGTCATGGAGTTTGGCATACCAGTCATACCCACTCCAAGCGCAACACATACTGCAAAACTACTCAGTGTAATGGCATCAAAGAAAGAGAACTCAACAAAGGGCCCATATATTAAAAAAGTACGAAAAAGCGCAGACGTTCAACAACAGCAGATAACCATACTGTGTAGTTTACCAGGTGTTGGGGAAAAGTTTGCAATCCGTATGCTTGAAAAGTTCAAAACGCCGCTAAGGGCACTTTGTGCTACCAATGCAGAGCTCTTAAAGATAGAAGGTATGGGAGAATCAAGGGCAAAACGTATCAGAGATATGCTAAATAAAACAACAAAAGATGCAGATGATAAAAAAGATGATACACAAACAAAACTGTAAGAATAAATTATTGATCATTTTTTATCGTACGTCGATTCAATGCAGAACCACACAATTCACACGTGATAATTTTTTTTGATGTATTTTTGAGTTTTTTGGATTTTTTGTAAATATGTTTGTTTTTTTTATGCAATGTCATATCAGTGTACACACGATACATATCACGAGTAGAAAGTACATAACCACATCCAGAACAATAATACTGCCATCTGTAAAATCGTTTAATTCCACGAGTCATTATTGATACGGTATTCATTTTTAATTGGCGCATGACATTTAACATTGCAAAGTCATCAGATACCAATGTAAAACGAGTTTGAATGCACAGTGCAATTGCAGATATATCAGGTTCAGATAAATTTGGCAAGTCACCAGTAAAAAGGGCAGCTTTGTATGTTTGGTTGATATATTCAGGTTCAGGTGATTGTATCAAAAGTCTGCCTGTTTCAATTAGTATTGTAATTGCATCATGATCTTTTTTGATGTGAGATATTTCATCATAGATTGATTGACTAGTCACATATTTGATATCAGGTGACAACTCATATGATTTGTCAGTAGATTTGATATTGGCAGTCCCAAATGGTACACCAGCATAAAATGCACCTGCATCAAGAACCATTATTTTAGAATCCAAGTTTGCTCATCTGTCGCAGTCCACGTTTTTTGAGACGAATAAATACAGCACGTTTTTTGTGCCGTCTTATTGTAATTATATCACCATACTCTACATTCTTTATAACCTGTGCATCCACTACAACACTACAATCATGAGAACATATGACTTGGATTTTTTGATCAGGGACCACCAAAGATGCCAGTCTATACACTGGTGCCACAGGCGTAATTATTAGTACATCAAGGCTTTCGTGAAGTATTGGTCCTCCAAGTGAAAAAGAGTGTCCAGTAGAACCACTAGGTGTTGCAAGGATTAAACCATCCATCTTTTGTTTAACAGTATCATTTCTAAACCTGATCTCGATCTCGGCAGTTTTAGTCAAGGTTGTACGACTAATGTACACCTCGTTGAGTGCAGGTGGCAGGTCTTGTCCTGCAACGGATGCTACTATTCTAGTACGTTTATCAAGTGAGAATCGGCCTTTTTTTATCTGCTGTATTGCATCTTTCATCTCATCAAGTGTAATTTCAGATAAAATACCACGATTACCACCCACATTTATCGTCAGTATTGGGGTCTCATTCTCAATACTACGAAAGGCCCTCAGTGTTGTACCATCACCACCAAGTGTTACTATGAGATCAAGTTTCCGCATAGGCTTGAGATCGTCTAATGTTTCAACATATTGGGCGCCATCAACACGTACAGGTGATATCGTGTATACATTTGAGCCATTTTCAATGAATAGGTGGGCAGTCGTGACTGCTGCATCCTCGGACTCTTTTGATCCTACCTTGCTTACTATGGCAACGTGTCTTAGATTCAATTAAATCTCATATAAGAGAGTCTACATAAATCGTTTTTGTAATAGTTAATGTATCCAAATTAAAGTGTGAAAAATCTGTAAAAGATGGGTTTAGACTTTAGTAGTGATTAAAGAATCACATCATTTTGAAAATACAATAAACAAGATCGTGACTAGTCGCTAGCGCAAAACATCACGTTATCATCATTATTGCATCATCATTATTGCATCATCATTATTGCATCATCATTATTGCATCATCATTATTACATCATCATTATTACATCATCAGCAACAACAGGTAAAGCATATCGAATAATTACTTTAACCAAAAATCAAATGGATGTTATTATAATTTTTACAGTATTAGAAAAATCTACACATAATCCAAGTATATACATATGATCTTAAAATACTTATCAATAACTATATGCACATCATAACAATGAAAACTTCAAAAAAACCCAACATCGATTATGTTTTCGATACCGTGCCAATAGATTCTATAGGAATCTGGTCAGATGCACAAGCACGTGATCTAAACATTGATGAGATCGACTCTCTTGTAAAGTCTATAAAATCAGAAGGACTGCAACACCCACTTACTGTTTGTCGTGATGATGATTCTGACAACACATACAAGTTGTTAGCAGGACAACGTAGATTAGAAGCACTCAAAAGACTCGGATACGAGAATGCACCCGTACTAATACTAGATGATAAAAAGTTCGCAGACGTATCTGGTGCAAAGGCAGTATCTGTAATTGAGAATCTGCATCGCAAGAGTATGTCTGCAAAGGAGATTGCAGCATCGTGTAAATTTCTTGTACAAAAAGTTGGCAAGGCAAATGCTGCAAAGACACTTGGAATAAGCCGTGACACGTTGCGCGAGTATCTTGGATTTGATGGTCTGCCAGATGAGATCAAAGAACTGGTACCAAAAACAATCTCAAGACGTGATGCAATGCGCGTGTGCCGTGTTATTACACAGATTGACAGTGCACTTGTAATGATCAAGAAACTCTCCAAACTTGAATCTGCAAAACGAACGCGTTATATTGAGGCACTAGAGAAATTAGGAAGTTCTGCTGGAATGTCAGAGATTGCAAAATTGGCAAACTCATTTAGAATGCGACAGAACATCTCAGTTAATATCTCAAAGACACAGGCAAAGGGGCTGGCAAAATTGTCACGAGAATCAGATATGGAGCCTGCCGAATTGGCAAAAAAGATAGTATCAGACTATCTTGCACGACGCGGAATCAAATAACATCACTCTTATTTTTGTACTGTTTTTTTGATGTGAGGCAAGATCTTCAAATGCAATAATTAAACTGCATATTGTATTTGGTCACATTTCTGTCGGTATATTTAGTATCGTGTATGTAAGTTTGGCTAGGAGTTATTCTTGAATGATTATATCAATCATGGATCTTGGTTCATACGTTTTTTGTAGTCGTCATTATCGTTATCAGCATCATCATTATCAGCAATAGCATTACCATCATATGCCATCGTCTAGCGCATTCTTCATACTTGTTCTCTTTCGCTTTATAGCAATAAACACCAAGATAATCGCAGATATCCATAATGTTGTGAATAGTATGTTTGCCACACTAATATACATAAAGGGAGTCAACTCACGCAGATTGCTCTTTATCGTCTGAGCTTTACTATGGATGTCAATCAGACCAGTACTAAATGCAGAACTATCAATGGGTATAGTCGATATCTTCTCTACTCTATTTATCATCGTGTCTATATTGGCATCTAATCGAACAAGATTTGTCGTGGGTGTATCAAAGACCCACACAGGATTCTTTGAGACAAGTATGCCGTTTGCATCCCTCTTTTCAGGGATAAAGTCATTTGCAAGTACTAAAGCCATGTCACTTTTTATCTCTGTCAAATGTGTGTTTATTGTGACAGTATTAGATGTTGACATTATTCCATCAAGGTGCCCTCTCATGCGGTCAATTGGGTAAATATCTGTACTGTACCCATTGTATGCCATAACTCCACCAAATACAATTATTGTAATGATTCCTCCAATTGCTACTTTGTATATTCTATCTGCCATCACTTCACTCTTTGTACGTACTCTATTTTTAGATTCGGTTGATTTATTTCTTTGAAATCTAGTGTGGGATATACTCATATATGCAATATAAAAGAATCCGGCAGTTTGTAATCCAATTATAGGTACAAATATAATGTTTGATGTAGTAATTGCAATAAATATTCCCAGCACACCATACGCACCAAAGAATATCTCAAGTAAAGTGACTTGTGAGAATGGTAGATTGTATGCATTCTTTTTCCAATCATCCTTGTTCTTTAACTCACCATATTTTGGTGTGCGCAGAAATTCATTCTTTTTACCAATTATTGCATCAAATACTGCGATCGTGTTATTTACAGATATACCAGCAGTATATATGAGAAGAAATGGTAGTATTACTGCCTTTGAGACCCATGATGTATCATCATACATACCACGTATTATCATCAAATATGCAACAGGGCCCATTGCCAAGTATAGTGCAATTGTAAGTGCCGGTACAAGATTTATCAAATATACGTTAGCATGGCTTGCAAGCAATATTGGAAGAGCCAAGAACTGTATCAACATGAATGGATATACCACATGACGTGTTAGTTGTATGAATGCCTGTATCTTTGTCTCTACTGCCACACTTTTTTTGATTGCAATGTCGGCAAGTAGTTTTACTGCGCACTGTATAGATCCTTTTGCCCATCTGTACTGTTGCCGCTTTGCAGCATTCATCTGCATTGGTAATTCAGCATCAACTACAATATCGGGTAAAAATACACATCTCCAGTTCTTCATCTGTGCACGATAACTCAGGTCCAAGTCCTCTACTAGCGTAGCAGTGTGCCATCCACCAGAGTCCTCTATACAGCTACGACGCCATATTCCTGCAGTACCATTAAAGTTCATGTATAACCTAGAGTTACTCTTTGCCTTTTGCTCGATTAAAAAGTGAAAGTCCAGACTTAGTGCTTGTGCACGTGTTATTGCAGAGTATTGTTCGTTTACATGGCCCCATCTGCATTGAACAAGTCCGATGTCTGGTTTTGCAAAGTGTGGTATGGCTCTCCTGAGAAACCAATCAGGTGGCATAAAATCAGCATCAAATATTGCAACTAGTTCAGTATTGGTGTGTTTCATTGCATATTTGAGGGCACCTGCTTTGTATCCTGTACGTGTGCCGCGTTGAATGTATTCAATGTCAAATCCTTTTTCTTTGTAGTGTGCTACTGCGCTACGTAAAAGCGGCACAGTATCATCATCAGAGTCATCTAATACCATGATGCACATCTTTTCTTTTGGATAGTCAAGAGCACATACTGAATCGACTAGTCGTTTTGCCACGTATTTCTCATTGTATATTGGAAGCTGTATTGTGATCGAAGGCTCTCCTGCATCTGGTATGGTATCTGGGCGGTCTTTTCGTCTTTTTGAGAGATATGCCAAATAGTAAAAGTTACACGTATATGCAGTTATGATAACTGATGCAATGATAAAGATATCAAAGATCACTTTTACTAGGGGAACCATCGGTAGTTCCATGATGTATGGCATGTTCTTGTGGCTATTTATGTTTGTAAGTGGTGGGCATTCTAGCAGTCATTAGGTTATTTGAGTACAAATGTGGTTGTTTTGTTGTTGTTGTTGCACACATTGTGTGAGATAAATTATTTTTGCTCAAATATCTTTATTGCTTGTGGTGGACATACACCTTCACACGCAAGACAAAATATGCAATCAGGCTCTTTTGACATTAATGGTTTTTTCTCAGATGCTGAGTTTCCCGGTGTGTCGAACCATTCGTATACACTTACAGGACACGCTTCAATGCAACCGCCGTCTGCCACACAAATGTCATAGTCAACTGAGACAAACTCACCCCAGACGCCCATTATAGCATTGCTTGTACCCTTACGTCCCCATGTTTTGATAGTATGTTCAGGTGCACTATATGATGCGCTCTGTTTTAGTTTTGTTTTGTACTCTACATCTATTGGTCCTGGTTTGGCGCCATCAGGCATCTCAATCTCACCGGCGTCATCAGAATCATCATCTCCTTCCTCATCGGATGCTGCAATTTGTTTTGGTTTTGCACCCATGACTATCTTTGCAAGAGGTGTTAACTCTTCTAGTTTTTGAATTGCTATTGGCTCTGAGACTTTTTCAGTCTTTGCAAAGTAAGATATCATCTTATCTGCCAGTATTGTATTTCGTAGTATTGTATCTATTATCATCTTTGCAAAGTGATCTGCTTTTTTTCTGTAATCGACTACCCAGTTCTGATCACCGTACTTTTCGATTGGGAATATTTGGTAAATAATATCTACTACTTCTCCTGTCACTATCTCTACTGTAACTGATAGTTCTGCCTCCTCTGATCTAGACTTGTCAGAGTTGGATTCTTTCCATCGGTAAGTTGCAAATATCCTATCGGCATACATGTCCATCTCAAATGCTTTTTTGAGTCCCTCATGTACGGACCATATCTCAGCAGGATCTTCAAGTTTTATTGGCAGTCGGTATAATCCGAGTTTGAATCCATGTAGTGGATATACACCACGTTTTGCAGTAGGTGCCTCCATTGACCATACTCTATCCGTTAAGAGTTGCGACATGATTATTGTATGTGTGATATATTTTCTTTAAAAATCTTCTCAATATCTTTATGTGACTTTATTGTTGCCTTGATTTGGTAGTGGTGGAGGAGGACAGGTATTGAATTGTTACATGTTGGTGTATGGTGGAGGGGGACAGGTATTGAATTGTTACATGTTGGTGTATGGTGGAGGGTGTGGGTGTTGGCATATGTTGTTAGGTGTATGTTGTTAGGTGTAGTTAGGTGTATGGTTCCATGGGTTCAAGATGGTGTGCTATTAGATAACATATACATATAATTATCAATCCGGACAAGTAATCTCCCGAAACTCCATGTATTTTTTTTCAATTATGTCTGCATGTTTTTGAACATCTGCCATGTCGTATGTGCTTTTTTTATAGTACCATCTGATCGGTACCATATGTCCGATACCATCGGTATCATGTATCATTCCGTTATCTGATGTCACATTTGTCTGTGTGTCAATTGTGCGTTCTTTGAATGCCAATCCGCTCTTTGTGTTATCCAATAGTATGTATGTATCAGATTCGTCTGTAATTGTGTAAAACGTTCCTCTTTTGAGGATTTGTCGTCTTTTGTCATTTGTACTATTTTTGACATTGTTTATGGTATTGGACAATGTGACAACCCATCTATTATATATGGTTATATTATTTTTCAACTGGGTTTCCGATCATGTTTCCCCATTCGGTCCAAGAGCCATCATAATTGCGTACTCTAGGATAACCTAACAAGTATTTTAGGACAAACCAACTGTGTGATGATCGCTCTCCAATACGACAATAACATATGACGTCTTTGTCCGGTGTGATGCCTTTTGGCGCATAATTGGATTTTAACTCTTCAACGCTTTTAAAAGTGCCATCTTCATCATTTACAGCAGTAAGCCAGGGTATGTTGTTTGCACCAGGTATGTGTCCTCCGCGCTGTGCGTGTTCTGTAGGATATTCAGGTGGTGCTGTAATCTTGCCTGCAAATTCAGGTGGTGATCTGACATCCACCATTACAGTATCATCTCTTCCTAGTGCTCTGTTGGCATCTGCAAAGTATGCTCTGAGTCCTTCGTCTGGTGGTTGTGCCACATATTTTGTGGATGAATCTATTTTAGGTTCCTGACCAGTTATGTATGCTCTGCTCTCTAACTCCCATTTTTTACGCCCACCATTCATAATCACGACATCTCTGTGACCGTAATATTTGAAGACCCAAAATACAAATGCTGCAAACCAATTGTTAAAGTCACCATATAGTATGACCTTTGAGTCAGGGGTAATACCGTTTTTTGTCATCAACTCTTCAAATGTTTTTTTGTCAATGATGTCTCGAGTGACTGGATCGTTAATATCGCGTTTCCACCATATCAAGGTGGCACCATCAATGTGACCTTTTTCATATCCATTTACAGGATCATAATCAACCTCTACAAGTCGTCTGCTGTCATTAGGTTTGTTATCATTTACCCATTGTGTACTGACTAGTACCTCCGGATGGGCATAATCATTCATGTTATTTGTTGGAATGTGTATTACTTAATTGTTTGTTGTAGTTGTGGTATGAATGTTTAACCTCTTTCCCAAATTTAGGCATATATTCACCGATTAACATCTGGCGCAGGCACGTGAATTGAACTGGTACGGCGGTAACCGTTCAAAACCCCTCCTCAAATTTAGGTACAGATTCACCCTCTAACGTCTGGCGCAGGTACGGGGTTGAACAGTTACGCCACAACCCCAGAGGAGTATAAATTTACGAATTATGCAACACGCTACTACTAATTAATCACTATTAATATATACAGATGTGTTACTATAGTCAAACATGTCAAATGCAAGTCCGATGACACAGGCTGATATGGATAATACTACTGATTGTACAAGTATTAATCGGTTCTTACAAGAAATAAATTTTACAATAGCACATTGCAAAGATGCAGGTGTTAAAGTCGAATTACAAGCACAACAAGGAATTTTAACACAACGTAAAATTGATCCATGGTGTTAATTTTTGAACAAACAATCATTAGTCTCATTATACTCTATAAGAAAAAATATTTTAGCAAACCCATCAGAAAATTTGTTGTACTTTGCAATATTTGGTTCACAAGTGAGAGGCAGTGAGCGTCCTGACAGTGATTTGGATTTTTTATATGTTGTGAAAAACCATGATGATCCACTACATGACGCTGTTTGTGACGCCGTTAGAGTAAAGGATGGCATGAATGTGCTGACGCGTTTGCGTTATACAAAAAAGGGAATATACAAGGAGATGAACATTTATGGTCTGCCTCCTTATAGAGTACTGCGCGGAGAAGATACAATGGTACTTTATAGAACTCCTGATTTTAATCCACGACTAGTTAAAAAAGTAAATTATGAAGGCAATGCAAAAGAGTATTTTGACCGTGCTACTGGGAATATCTCTAACCCAAAAAATGTTACAAAATATTACAAGGCGGGTGACTGGTGTTTTGGGATGCATCATGTAATTAGTGATTTGTTAAAGACGTGCCTTCTTTTTAATCATATCCGATTTCCATACACAAAAGATTTGCATGTACTTTATGAAATGTTAAAGCCTGATAAAAGGCCTAGAATGGATGTAGATGTGGTGCAAGGCTGGCAAGACTATTGGCATGAACACTATAGAAAGCAAGATAGTTGGGACTGGGATGAAGCAAAAGAGGCAAAACGTATTGCACGGCGTGCCTATAAATTTGTACGTGAAATGTATTCTTAATGAATACAACACGCAATATCTTTAATTCATCTGTCTTGATCCAACGGCTATTATACTAATTTTTTCTATTCATTTCATGAACAAAATGATCTTAATTCCCGCCGCGTTGACACTCTTGACGCTCGTGTTTGGTATGTCCATTGTGCATGTACAACATGCAGAACACACACATTGGGTGCAGACCGCTTTTGCCCAGAACCAGACTAACGGTACGTTGGGCTGTCATCCACATGAGGTTATTAACGGTGTTTGTAAACCTGATGATGTCAGAAAATACAAATTTGGCACCATGCTGCTGAATATGTACGACGAGTATGAGATATTCTCAAAGTATGCCTCTTTGGGTGAGGGCGCATCTGGCGCCGCTGCTTCAAGTGGGTCTGATAATCAGCTAATTCCAATAATTGTTGTTTTTAAGGATCATGAATGTAGTTTACCTGAGAGTTTGGGCATTGTGAACAAAAGCCCCTGCTTTACGTATCCTGAGAGATCTAGTATGGGGGTGCGTCTTCCAATATCAAATCTGTATGATCTGGCTGCGCTTGATCATGTAACTGGGGTTGATCTTGACAGTGAACCGGACCCTACTGAATTTTTCAACCAATCTTTAGATGATGACATTGCTCCTCTGGTAGATGACACCAGTGTTGTGAATGCGCCCGATTCGACAATCCATAATGGAACGGAACCATACTATACAATTTTGGTAGGAATTATCATAGCTGCAACAATGGCAGTGTCTGCAACCCTGTATGTTAAAAAGAGGAACCAAGTTGAAGCATAAATCTCGGTTAACTGCAATAATCATAGTTTCGGCATCGCGGGTTATTGGCAGCTATGCATACGCAGATCATATAACAAGCCAAGGTGTATACATCAGTAGTTCGCAATGTGTTTTATATGATTTTATTTAAATAATCTGCAATGTCGTTGAACGTTGATGATCATATTTGATCAGATCAAATAGAAAGTATAATATGTGGGGACATTTTAGTACCTCTGATAATATATGAAAAATGAGGTACTAGAACATCAATATGAATTAGGACAAGTAAATTATAAAGTTTTACGAAAACGATTCGACGATCTCGGACTAGACATATCAACCAGATATAACCACACGTATGAGGTGGATGATTATCTTGGTACACTTGTCACCATGTCACTCAACAACATGTGCGTAAATGCAGCAACACACAAAAGAAAACGCAATGAGGCTAACTATTTTAGAAAAAACGAGCGCATAAACATACCATCTGAAAATACTGTGCTCAAATGCCTAAAAAGTGCAGATCTAGAGAAAGTGAAAAAGTGGGGTGACGAGAATGTCAAAGCAATGCTCAAGAATGCCAAAAAACACAACATGCTCAAAAAAGGTGGTACTATTGCAATTGATATGACCGGATGGGAATATTATGGCAAGGCACTCAAACCCGAGATGCTAAAAACAAAGCCCAAAAATGGTACTGCGAGATTTCATTCATTTATGACGGCACAAATGGTAAATCAAGCAGGTAACATACCTTTGTTTGCACATCGTGTGACCAGTAAGGATAAAATGGTCACAGTCATGCGTAAAATCATTGAAAAATTAATTCGAGAGGATGCACGTCCGGAACTTGGCCTCTTTGATCGGGGTTTTTACAATGTTGCATGCATAGATGAACTTTTGCGCTTGCGCCTGTCTTTCATAATGCCGGCAATTAAAAATAAGCGCATACAAAAATATATTTTAGAAGTTCACAACAAAAAGAGGAAAACTGCATCAGTCATTGAGATGCGTGATAAAAACAAAAAAGCAGTAAAGTTCACATTACTTATCGTCAAAAAAAATAATGCCAAAGAAACTGATAAAACAGTCGATCAGTATGTGGCATTTGCCACAAATATGAAAATCACTAGCAAAAGCAAACTCATCAAAACCATCCCAGAGACTTATCGCAAGCGCTGGATAATAGAGACGGGATACAGAGTGATAAAAAACACGACTCCAAAGACAACTAGCAACGCCTTGCAGCTTCGATTACTGTTGATATTTTTTGGAATGTTATTATATGGTTTATGGGTAATGGCAAGGTACGAAAATTACGGCGGACTTGTAGATGAAAAATTATTCACAATGGATGCGTTTGTAGATTCAATTGCCGGTTCAATCAGAAGACTGCTTCGGTGGGAATTGGAGCACGGTGGTTCCTTACCATTGTAAATCTATCGTACTGCATAATTAGAAATAAGATCATTAAAATTGAGCACATTGCGAACTACTGACATAATAGTTTCATTAAAGATCCGATAGTTTTCTAATATTTTATATTCATAATATGTGCTCAACTTCGAGATGAATATCAATCAAAATATCGGATCTTTAATCATATCAGTATGCAAGAGAGGTTTCAGTATTTTCTTGAGGAGCACGATTCACACGGTGTTGTGATATGCGAAAAATTCAACGCAAAGATGAAAAGGAGGACTGAGCAAGTGATCCGACGATTGCAAACCAATAACTTTCCAATTCCGACATCTTTACCTAGAATTGACCCACGCATACAAAATGGAGATCATACACAGCAACCAATTCTAAACCTTGCAGACTTCTTTGTGTATCTTCCATACACTTACAAGACAAGCGGTCAATACTCTCCATATTATGGATTGATTATGCACAAATACTTCAATCTAAAAGGCGATAGATTTCATACTGGTAAAGTAGAATTATAGTGCGATTCCTAGGTTCACACGAGGCTTCCCGTAGCATGCATTGCAATGCGGAACCGCACAAGTATTATGTGCCTATATTATAAAAATCTTAGGTAATACGTAACTATTTGGACCTTGAAAAAGTACATATTAATAAATAATTTCACGCCTAGGTAGTGCCTAACAATCATCCAAAAATCTTAGCAAATAATTTGACAAAAAGCAAGGCATTTTTTGTCAAGAAAAGATGGGCAAAAAGATGAGTTTGCCCAAAATAAAATCATAGGCCACTAAATCACCTGAGTTCTAGATATCGATGTAAGTGATGTAAATACAAGTTTGGTGATTTTACAAACGCCTACCTTGGACAACTTCGCATACCACTGGATACAGTTTTACATCTTGTATATCTGTTTGTTCTTGGAGTTCCTGCATACCAAATAAGATTCTATGAAGATGTTAGTCTTCGTATCATTGAGCAAACATTCATGTTATTCAGACAGGCCATATATGACACATCTCCAAAACTCATCTTTGATGTCAAAGTAGAATTGGATGAGACAATGTTTGGAGGTCATCAAAAAGGAAAATGTGTCCGGAGAGCTGCAGGAAAAACACTCGTCTTTGGTATACATTCTAGAAATGGAGAAATTTGTACATTTATCGTGCCTAATTGAAAGCAAAAAACACTCAGACCCATAATTGAAAAGCATACTATGTCAGGGTCATTGTACTATACAGATGAACATACTGCATACGGCACACTTGATGAGCTCGGTACAAATCAAGTGGTGATTCATAGTAAGGATAAATATGTTAGAGATGATGTACACATAAACAGTATTGAAGGTTTTTGGAGTTTTGCCAAAAAAATTTGTATGCATACCATGATGTACCAAAACCATATTTCCCATTATATCGCAAGTATATTGAGTTTAGATACAACCACAGAGACGAAAATTTGTTTGAGTTCTTGACAGATATTCTGGTTAAAGATATTTCAAAGATAGAGTCAAGTATTCAAGTCATTCCCGACCCATTACATAAAAAGATCATTTAATGTGTAATTAAGTGTTCAAATTATCCAAAAAATCAGGTCCAGATAGTTACGTATTACGGTTCTCTTGCAAACGCGGTTGATCGGTGTTTATATGAACTTTTTATCTGAATTTGGTATTTGAGGTTGAAAAAGTGTACGTTTTTAGTACTTTTTTGTATGACTATGACGATAGTTTGGAATAAGGATAGTTAGAGTCAGTATCAAAAAGACAAACGAGAGTGGTTCATCTTGAAGAAATTAGATTGTACACCAAAAATGATAGTTTGATTTGGCATCAAAACACAAACAGATGTAGAGTGTTTGTGTATATGATGTGTAATGTACAGAGTCTGGCAATTCAGGCAGAGGCACGTATGGATGCGTTTTGAATGAACGTTATCCAAGCATCACAACTATCTGCAAGATCAGAGTCTTTTACTGGTATAATGTCAATTCCAATTGCCTTGGCAGGCGTCATGTTGTTTTTGAGGCTTGTGTGTTTTCTAAAAAAGTTATGATATACTATGATCAGACGTAAGAGTCCGGGGTCCTCTGATTTTAGTCCACGTACACACTTGAGTCTATCCTCAAATTCTCCATTGAGTCGTTCGTAGACGTTATTTTGATTAAAAAGATTCTGTATGTGTATCTCACGTATGTGTACAAACACCGATCCCGCCCGCCTAAAGAATACTTTTCTGGCAGGCTTTATGAACTCCTGCAGTCCGTCACTTACAAGTATGCGTGGTAGCCTACGCGTACGGGCAGCAGCCATTTGAAACAGGTTAGTGGGATCAGATCCCTTTTTCTTCTTGAGGATCTCGTGGGATAAAACAAATCGGCTTGCGCCATCCATTACACCAAACAAATATCTGGTCTGTTTACGTATTTTAAATTCTAGTTCGTCGACATGCCACTGAAACCATGCATCAAGACACAACAAACTTGAGAACCGTAGCATGATTCGCGAATACTCATCAGTCCACCTATGTATTGTAGATGGGTTTATGATGATCTCATCCATTGCAAGCTGCGCACATACTTCTTCTGGAGACATTTTAGTTGCCATCATGGACAACGCTTTTGCTATTACGGATGCATCAAAATGCCGCCCCTTGAACCCTTCCATTCCAGAGAATGTACGGCCACATTTTTTGCACATGTATCGCCTCACAGATCTTTTTCTCTTACACTTGCGCTCTCCCCATCCTACCACATCTTTGGATCTGCATTTTGGATACTGACATCTCAATTTTTTGCGCCTAATCTGTATCCTTTTTCTACGCCCACACCACCACTCTTTGTCTAAGATCTTGTATACCCCCACCACATGCTTGCATATCTTTTTTCCATTTTGATTGGCCTCACACTGACATCTCATTCCAAGTGAACTAAGCGACACCACATACAATAGACCTTGCACAGTTTGCGATGCGACTGTCCATTTAATCGAGCTCAGTGTAGTTATGGCACCTGCAATGCATGCAATCTGAATGCCTGCTTTCTTAATTGCATCAATCTGAGCCTTGGAGCGCCTCTGCTTGCCAGGCTTTGGGTTGTCATTTTCCAATGTTTTTGATCTTGATTGAGTAGTTTCGCCTACCGCCTTTTCTTCCTGAACTGTTTTTTGTTTCATTATACATATATCACCAATTGGATATATAAGCATTCGTGCGCAATCCGATGTCAGTGACGTTATAACATTGTACTGAGAACAACAAACATGACTAAATGGGCTGCCAATGCCACTGAATTCCAAGTATCCATAACCCACAACGTGAAAAGGGGTACTAGTTACTCGTACATTCCAAAGCCGGTCCTTGCCAAACTTGGTAACCCAGAGGGTTTGAAGTTTATCATACGTGGCGACAAAATACTAGTTACGTGTCCGGATTGACTGCAACGGTTCAAATCTGTATTAATTGCCACCAACCGCGTTTGCAGGAGAACCCGTATTACCAAATCTTATTTAACCGGGTAGCGTGTTGCATAACTCGTAAATTTATACTCCTCTGGGGCCGTGGCCATGTGGTCTGAGCCGCGCAACCTACGTTACACGATTCGAAGCCACTCAAATGCTCTGTAAACTGGACAGGAAGACTGTCTGCCTCAAGCTACGATGCCAGCGGGTGTGTCAAGTCACGCCTACAACAAGCCATAAGCAGGCCGTGCTTCCAAGCCTACAAAGTGTACGCGCAAAACATGGCGTGGTAGACGCCTTGGTATTTTGTTAGTACATACACACATCTCCATATTTTTATTTAATCTATACAATGTCCCATTATACAGCAGTGTAGATGTGCAAATAGGTTAAATACGCATGACGTGAGATCTCATCGATCACAGAAATGATGAGATCAAAACATCAGCAATGCAATATTGTAAAGGATAAATTTAACACTACTTGTGTCCCGCGCACGCAGACCAGAGGTGAGGTTGTATCATGAACAAAAGTGCAGAGCAGGTAGACAAAACCACCAGGCAGCGAAAACCAGACAAGCGATCATCATACGAATACAGTGACAAGTATGTCAAACGTTCACACCATCTGTTTGATATGATAGCAAACCTACTTGAAAACTGTAATGATCCAGAGGAGCTAGCTGCCATGAACCGCAACAAGCAAGGGCGTCCATTCGTGTACACACGCAGCCTAATAGCAATTGTATCGCGTGTACGTGATATAATACGACTACCATACAGATCATGTGAGGGTATGTGTGAGGCGGCTATGAAGGAGGGATATCCAGATTTCACCACACTGTTTAGACGAATTAATACACAAAATGTATCTATAAAGGACAGCCTCTCAAAGACTACTTGTGAGAACTTTTCAATCAATATGATACCTGATGGTACTGGGCTGACACCTTTTACACGCAGTGAGTACATCCGTATCGTACACAAGGTGCGACGCGGATTTATCCGACTAGTCATAATGATTAATAGAGACACCCAAGAGATTCTGTCATTTAGCATCACAGACAGTTCAACAGGTGAGCAGCCCGTATTCAAGGGACTTTTAGAAGACGCCCTCAGAAATATGGATATTGAACCTGGCGCGCGACGCAGACAGGTCAAAGAGCAAAAAAATCACAAGAGCAAGACATATCCTAAAATTACTATGACTGCTGATGGTGGTTTTGATACAAGAAAGATATTCTCAATGTGTAGAGAATTAGACATTACGCCAAACATTAGAGTTCAGACAAACTCAAATACCAAAGCTCGTGGCGTTGACCGCGCTAGATCCAATGTGGTACTCGAGCAGCTCGGGGGCCCAGATGCAACACCAATGAAATTTGCATCACTTCCAGAATCCGAACGTGAGGCAAACCGCAAAGAGTGGAAAAAACAAGTAGATTATGGACTACGGTTAGCTTGTTGAGATTGTGATATCTGCATTCAAGAGAACATACGGTGGTGCGGTCATGGCAAGAAAGATGGAGAATATCTGCCAAGAGATCAAATTAAAGATCCGCACCTATAATACAATGCTGCGAATTGGCCAAAAGGAGGCGACATCATAATTCTAACACCATAAACATAAACAACTATTTGTGCACATAATTACGCACTAGATGCAAATAGAGTCCTAGTGCCGGATCAACATGCTTGGTTTTTGAAGATGTAAGGCTTCAAATCCGGTCATTGTGGCTTGCGCTCTTACACGTGTCACTGCAAGCCTGCTGAATCATATTGTAACGGTGTCATCCTATAGGATGCGCATTGAGTTATGCAACACGCTACATTGACCTTGCGATCTGATCTAGAGTACCAGTACACGTAGTGTGTGGGCAGATAATCAAGTCAAAGCCGCATCTGTGCTACTCTGGGTGGGAGGGTGATTGGAGGGGGTTGAACGGTTACTATACTGAGCACAAAGTGATTAATATGCTTCATTTTTTTACTCACCTTGTTGTACAAGAAGGTGCTGCCATCAGCCGTATTGGCATTCTTGATACTTGTGCTTGGCGTGTCACTTGCTCTCATGGAACACACGCTGGAAGCCCAGACTGCCTTTGCCCAGAACCGGACGAATTCTACGGAGATCTGTCCGTACGCACATGTCATGATGGACGGTTCCTGCAAGCTGGATGAAGTAAGAAAGTACAAGATTGCCACCATTTTGTTGAATATGTACGACGAGTATGAAACATCCTTAAGATATGAGGCGTCTAAGGATGGAACTTCTGGCGCTACGGGTTCAAGCGCATCCACAGGCGAATCCGGCGAGCAGTTGGTGTCAATTGTAGTTGCCTTTGAGGACTATGACTGTAATCTGCCCGAGGACCTTGGCATTGTGGACAAAGGCCCTTGCTCCACGCACTATGAAAGGGCTAAGATAGGGGTGCTCATCCCTGTATCTAGACTGTACGACGTAGCCTCCCTTGATCACGTGACCGGAATTTACCCCGAGGCCGATACCGTACAATTGTTTGAATCGCCTGTAGATGCTTACCACGACCCCCCCGTAAACGATCTTGGCGTTGAAGGGCAGCCACGCACGTTAGCGTATGAAGACGGTCCCATTCACATTATTCTAGTAGGCGTTGTTGCAGTAGCGGTGGCAACTGTGATACTGAGCATCAAAAAAAGAGGTCGAATTGAAGCTTAGGACTTTATTTGCAACAATGGCCATGGTTTCGACACTGGTGGCTGCTGGCAGCTATGCGTACGCGGATCATATAATGAGTCAAGTGGAAGAGACAAAGAATCACAGGCTACACTGTCACATGCGTCTGACCAAAAACAGAAAGCGGTTTGGTAAAATACTATCAATTGCATGGAATATCAACGTCCTGAACAGATTTATCTGCGCTCATGAAAAAGGACAAAAGATTCCACCATACAAATGATAGTGACTGCCATCACACTTGCACATTTTATGGTCTATAATCTATGTCTGCCAAAACAACACACATGTATATTCAAAAACGAAACGCATAATAGTTTCATTAAAGATCCGATAGTTTTCTAATATTTTGTATTCATAATATGTGCTTAACTTCGAGATGAATATCAATCAAAATATCGGATCTTTAATCATATCAGTACGCACTATAGATAGATTTCAGTCTTCTTCAGATTGAATGTGCAATAAACCGAGTAAGTTCACAGAAGGGTCACAGGCAGGCTAATGTCAATTACGCACCAACCTCCAACACATTAACACTCAAAATAGACAAGTCAGTGTATGTTGCATATGTTTGTATTATTTAGTGCATCACAAGTTTGTCACACTGTACTTTAAGTTGCGTCTATCAAACTCACACCACATATTCATATGAATTGTCAATTAGCTTGAAAAAGAGTAAGAATGACGTGGTGCATAAATGTGAGATAATTAATTGTATAATATGAAATCTAAACATCCAACATCAGCAGAATCATCAGCATCGCACCACCTGCTTCCATTCTCTTCCATACCATCACCACCTACAGAGAAACCAGGTACAAAATATACACATACCACACCATCTCTATCTGCTTACCTTCAAGGATTGAGAAGAGATCGTGTTGAAGATCACATCGTGTGGATGTATCCTGAGGGTGTGGACTTGCAGTCTGCGCTCAAGAATCTGCACGCAGGCAAATGTTGGTGTGGTCGAGACCCTGTCACTACACGTAATTGGACTGACAACGGTTGGGCGTGTTCACAAGAGCATCAGCGTATATGGTGGAAACAGTTTGAGTTCTGGCACGATGTACGTTTGCGTGTGCTAGATAGAGATGGGTGGACGTGCTGTATGTGCAGTGTGGCTTTAAGCAAGCAAGCCCAAGTTGACCATATCAAATCAATAACGGATGGTGGAGATATGTGGGATCAAAATAACATGCAGTCGCTGTGTGTACAATGCCATGAGGCAAAGACACTAGCAGACCACAAGCGACGCGCATCCATCGAGCGTCAAAGACGCGCAGAGGAGATGTGTAAACTTGACCAGTATGACACATAGTGTTGCAAAAAAAAGATAGTAGAAACTGCATTTTCTTCAATCAAAGAGTGATTCACAAGTGCACGCGCAAAAGATTGAGTCATATTACATGTAGAAACTGTTTAATCCATGGTGCCTGCGCTAGACGTTAGTCGGTGAATCTGTGCTTAAATTTGAGAATGGGTTGAACGGTTACTTGTAAGTATATATATAAATATATATATAAGTATATGCGCAAGTACATGTACAGTCACCTATGCAAGTATCTAACAACTGCGCTTAAGACACACAAAGTTGATTTGTATCACCAGTAGATTGCGCACAATTGCATTACACAAAACCATTCACATCAAAAATAGTATTTGTGTAAACTATATTCATCATACTTGCAAATATATATAAATAATCATATTTTGAATAGATTATATAATTATTAACCAAATATCACACATAATTATCACTTTTTGCATTTGCAGACTTGGCAAAACTAACGGCACACTCGCGCACCAGGCACAACCTCACTGCGTACATCAGATGTATAATATCCTGTTCCAAATATCAATCCATCATATAGTATCAACCATGTCCGCTTTGACTCTATCTGATCTGTTACAGGTGATGTGTGATTGTAATCTACCCACACCCCAGACCCAAGGCGCAATCTATCCAACAGTTCTTGTTTTGATAACACAGTAGTGATAGCACTCCAATCAGTAATCTCATTTACATCGGCAAGTGTTACACCTTGTGCCAGCGTCTCATCTGAAATAGAGTTTACAATAAAAGAGTACCTCTTGTTTGCACTATCCAAAATCATACTTGCAGATGAAATAGCAGCCTCTCTTCCCTCACGACCATACTCTAGTACTAAATTATGTGTGGCCGATTGTGCCTCTGCCTCTAAGATGTAATAACCAGAACCAAATATCAATTCGTCATTATGAATCTGTAAAAATGACCGCTTTAACTGCTCTACACCAGTGGCCGGATTGTGAAAGATATACGAGACCCACAAAGACCCCTTTTGATTTAACTCCAATATAACATCAGCCGGTGACCTATATGAGGTGTCAAGTATGGTCTCAGGCTGTCCTACCCTTGCAGGTACGACACCATCTGCCACTCTAGTCCAACTACTAGCATTGATGACAAACGGATACAATGCATCAGTTGTGAGTTGTTGGTCTGGTGTAATGATATCACGCCACGTGCCAGGATTTGATTCATAAACCTCGATTGCTTCTCGGACCTCAAATATTACATCTGTTTCTAGTATGTCAGTTGAATAGTATCCTGCGCCAAATATCAGATCGTCGTGTAATACTAGCCACGAGTGTTTTAACTCCAAGTTGCCAGTTGCAGGTGATATATGCTCATAACTTGTCCACAGTCCACTTCCCAGACTCAGTTTATCTATTAGGATCTCTGATTCAGCATGCGTGTCTGTTATCGAATCCCAGTCATATGTATAGTTTAGAAAATAAGAGTTTACACCCTGAGCCAGTGTCTGTCCAGTAATGGTGTCAACTATAAAAGTATATTTTGTATTTGGTGCATTATAATCAAATGTGTTGACAGAATTGATTGCATATCTCTTACCATCGCGCTCGTACTCTAGCACCACATTGTGTGCCATTGACTGCACCATTGAATCAAGTACATAATAGCCAGAACCAAACACCAGACCATCATGCAGGCGCAAAAATGACCGCTTTAGCTGCTCTACACCAGTGGCCGGATTGTGAAATATGTACGAGACCCACACTGAGCCTTTTTGCTCCAACTCTTCCAAGACATCATCAACTGTTCTCTTTGATGTATCCAATATGGTCTCAGGCTGTCCTACCCTGGCAGGTACGACACCATCTGCCACTCTAGTCCAACTACTAGCATTAATGACAAACGGATACAGTGCATCAGTCATAATTGACTCATCAGGTGTGATGATATCAACCCACGATGAGGTACCGTTTTCTTTATTATTCTCATAAATCTCAATTGTGTTTTGCACTATAAACATCGAATCAGTTGCAGGTATGTCATGTGAATAGTATCCAGTACCTAGTATGGTCTCATCATGTAGCACTAACCACGAGTGTTTTAACTCTAATTCACCTGTAATCGGTGACACATGTTTGTAACTTACCCATGTTCCTGTTCCACGACTCAGTATATTTAATAGATCTTGTTTTTCATATTCCATTATTATAGAGTTCCAATCGTATTTTGCATTATTGATGCCTGTCATAAAATCAACACCTTGCGCCAATGTAGTGTCAGTTGCAGGGTCAGCTGCAAACGAATACGTAGAGATTGGCATCTGCAACGTTTGGTTTATCGATGATAATGCAGAGTCTCGGCCATCTCTGTCATATTCAATTATAATGCTGTGTGTATCTGACTGTATCTGCGAGTCAAGTATGTAATAGCCAGAACCAAACACAAGTCCGTCGCGTAGTACAAGATATGTGCGTTTTAACTGCTCAACACCAGTGGCCGGATTGTGAAATATGTACGTCACCCACACTGAGTCTTTTTGCTCCAACTCTTCCAAGACATCCTCAACTGATCTTGATGAGGTGTCAAGTATGGTCTCAGGCTGTCCTACCCTGGCAGGTACGACACCATCTGCCACTCTAGTCCAACTACTAGCATTAATGACAAACGGATAATATGCATCACTAGTGATTGGTTTATCAGGTGTAATGATGTCAATCCAAGCATCATCTTCAATATTATCATAATAGATGTTTATTGCATTGTACACAGCATATCGCGTGTCATATGCTGCTATATCCGATGCATAGTATCCCGTACCAAATATAATGCCATTGTGTAAGGTAAGCCATGCACGTTTGACTTCATATTCGCCTGTAATGGGATTCTTGTGCATGTAATTTATCCACATTCCAAGATCATCTCTTAATGTCTCATGTATTACATCAGGTGACACTACATCTGTAATTGCATCCCAATCATATACGTGATCTATCAGTGCAGGGTCGACTCGTTGCGCCAAGGTCATGTTTGTTTGTGCATCAACTGCAAACACATATGTGGTGTATGGACGACTAGGCACACCGTCTAAAAAGTCAATTACAGAATCTCGTCCAAAGTAGTCTAACCATATGACATAAGCATGTGACACGGCCTGTACATGAGTGTCAAATATGTAAAAACCAGATCCAAAGACAAGTCCATCTTTGAGTTGCAGATATGTGCGTTTTAACTGCTCTACTCCCGTAGCAGGGTTTTGAAACTTGTACGAGACCCACACACCGCCGGTCTCTCTGAGATCATCTAGCACCTCATCGACTGTTCTGCTTGATGTATCTAAGATTCTCTCAGGCTGTCCTACGCGGGCAGGTATCACGCCATCAGCTAGTCGAGTCCAACTATCAGCATCAATAACAAACGGATACAGATCACTAGTAGTTATGGCTCTATCAGGGGTAATGATATCAACCCAACTGTCATCATCACGGTTTGACTCGTAGGTGAATCTTGCATAATCGGTTACGGACTGTACATCTGCATTTGCAATGGCATAATAGCCAACAAAGGCAAGTGCATCATAAAAATAGATCAAACCTCGTGACACTTGTAGTATACCAGTACTCGGATCGCGAAACACATACTCATCCCAGTATGTAGTCCCATCAGGAACATCTTCGAACTCCCGTCCATCAGGGGCCCTGAGAGCCTGCCCAGATGGGACCGGTCCTACAAAGTGCGGTGTTGCACCATGAGCTATGATATGAGTCTGATTTAGCACCACAGGATATACACCCAATCTGTTGAGCACACCAGAATTAATTACATCAAGTCCATTTTGCGGATCATGTCTGTATGTGTATAATGCCTCATCAAGTACTGCATGCAGTCTAATGTCAGGCAGAAATATACTTGCCCCAAATATCAGCCCATCATAAAGAACCAAGTATGTATGTGTTAATTGATCTGTTCTAGTTGCAGAGTTAAAGTCCATATGCCATACCCAGATACCATCCTCGCCGGCATCTTGCAATTGTGTCATAATTTGATCCAGAGGCATATCTGCCATCTCTAGTTGCTCAAAGCGCTCACCTACATTCATCGGCAGTCTTCCGTGCGCCAAAATGCTCAATGTGTCAGCATCTAGCACAAAGTTTGATTTCATTGTAAATCGATCAAATGTATCAGGAGTTATTGAATCAAATGCATCTGTTTGGTGTGCCTTGTATAATAGCAGTGCAGAGTGTGCTTGTGATTTTGCCTGAGAGTCAGGGGGATAATACCCAGACCCAAACACATAGCCATCATAGAGATATAGCCAAGTGAGTTTAAGTTCTATAATGTCATTTGCAGGATTATGAAATGTATACGTGACCCATGCAGAGCCTGTTGACTCTAGTTCTGCTTGAACATCTTGAACTGATCTAACAGCAGTGTCTAGTATGCGCTCTGGTTGTCCCACCCTTGCAGGCACCACACCATCTGCCACTCTGCTCCAATTTGCAAAGTCTATCACAAATGGATACAACTCATCAGTTATAATGGCAGTATCAGGTGTTATCATATCAAAGGCATCCACACCATACATCTCATATGATAGTACCGTATTTTCTACTAGTAGTTGAACCTCAAAGTCTTCAATGTAGTAACCTGCAGCAAATATGTATCCATCATCATGCAAATAAAGCAGCGATTGTTTTGATTGCATTTGTCCGTTTTCAGGATTCGTCTCCATGTGCCTTAACCATATCTGCCGGTCTTGCTCCAAGTTTGATCGGATTTGAGCAGATGTTAGCTCTGCTATCTCAAATGCAGTTTGGCCCACGTATTCGTTGCCATTGCCGTGTGCGACGATCTCAAATGTGACATTATCAATTACCAGAGGGAAGGGTGCATCAGAGTTTGGCATGGTGTTGCCACTATTGGTAATCGTATCAAATGCTGTTTGTCTGTCTTGCTCGTAGATTGCAAGTGTATTGTTGACTGTCAGTTGCACTAGAGTGTTTATGTTGTTTTGGTCGTATTTGATTCGCTCTTGTGAATTATCATCTATTGCCCATGCTACGGGAATCATACATGCTATAGGAATCATACATGCTACAAATGCAATTAACATTATGTTACTAGTGATCAAAATTTTATTCTTTTGTCTGCTTTGATCATTTTTGAAATTTATCATTTGTTATTACCATCCGTTATGAATTTACACGTTATACTTTTTGAACATTACGGTCTCATACAACTGCCGTCTCACCTGTTTTCTTCATTTTATTTATGTATAAGAATATTTGGTTCTCAGGTTATTTTAAAGGTAGTTGACGTATAGTTATCTGTAAATATATTAAATTTTGATAGTAAAAGACAATGCAAAATAAAATATGATTTTTTTCAAAAACTAGATAAAAATCACAGGTGGTTTTTTAATTCGTGTGATCCAACCGACTCACACTTATCATCATTACATAATGGATACATACTAACAGTACAAAGGTCACAAGTCAGGTTTCTTTGGCCTGGACAGATCAACATCAGATGGTTCGCTTGCGCGTTGATACCTGAGACGTTGCGTCACCCCACAGTAGACGTTGCAGTGACCACAATCAGTATGATTGCTTCATCCTCCCCACCTCTGTTGTCGTGTACACCAAACCACACATAATGTTCTCCAATGTCGCGGCCGTGTGGCAACCAGACCAGTTTTCCGGTATCGGAGTCAAATGTCGCATCAGTCATGTTCGTGGAAAACACAAGCTTGTCAATTGGTTGATCCAAATCAACTACATCTAGATCAATCTCAAACATTTTTCCGACCGTGACTTTTATGTCCTGTTCAATAGGTAACAAGAGTACAGGAGGCTCGTTTGACTCTGCTACCTCAATTGAGACAGTCTGGCGTACGGGATCGGCTCTATGGTCAGATACTAATATGCTAAATACATGTACACCTTGCTGAGTCTCACCTGGCGTCCACTCAAAGACGCCCGTATCAGGATCGAGTGTTGCATTTTCCGGAGGTGAATCATATTTAGCAAACGAGTAGACAAGTACATCACCATCTGCGTCAGTCGCGGCAAGATCAAGTCGTAACGGTATGTGCTCAGACACGACAACATGGTCCAGTGGATCAAATTTAGGAGATGTGTTTTGAATCGTGGTGACGTTGACTATGAGCGTGACCGTGTCAGTACCACCTGCAGGATCAGATACAGACATCTCCACATAATTCATACCAAAGTCCGATGCATGAGGCATCCAGGTAAAGCGTCCAGTATCAGGACTCATCCATGCATCAGTCATGTTTGTGCTAAACTTTAGTTTGTCACCGTCTGCATCATATGCATCAAGATGCACAGTCACCGGAACGCCTAGTGTAGCGTTTCTTGGAGGTACATGCTCAAGTACAGGATTGTGGTTTTGAGTATGGTGTGGTTGTTCGTCTGCGGGTAGTGGTGTTCTCAGGGAAGATTCTGGTACGTTGTTGTCTGCAGGTAGTGGTGTTTCAGCAGGGGTGGTGGTGGTGGTAGTAGTAGTAGTAGTAGTGTTTTGGTTCTGTTGTGGATTATCTAGGGTAGGCGGTATTTCTGGACTAGTAAGCTCAGTGTCCGGACTCGTAATGTTGCCAGACGTGTTGTTATCATCTGCAGGGATTACCACTAGAGGTGTATTTTCAGTAGTAGTCGAGTCACTTGATTCTGCAGGTGATGGTGTCACAATAGCAGGTCCATCATACACAGAATCAGACGTCCCATATGTACCATCATCAATTTCAGAGGACACATCAAATATTGACTGGAGTAGTTTCTCAAGTATTACATCAGGTAGGATTGACACCACGCCATCATAAATGGTGTGTTTTGCATCATCAGTGTCGCCGGACTCACTAGGGCCAATACTCTCATAGGGTACATCATCACTAGTAGGTACATCTGGAACTTGTCTTGTAGGTGCGTCTGGAACTTGTCGTGTAGGTGAATCTCGTATGTCTGTATCCGGGGCCGGTGGCGTGTACACACGTTCTGAATCATCTGCATCAGGTGGACTGATACTCTCTGTTCCTTTGGGTGTAGGTGTCACATCAGGCGTCGCTTGTGGATCAACTATTGTAGTATCTGGAGTATGTTCCATGTCATCGAGTCCATCTTGTGTTGAGTCAGATGCACTGGCAGGTGTGTCTTCTTGCGACATATCCCTTGTATCTATATTGGGCAGTATGTCAACAAGTGAGTCCCGTACGTTTATGCCAGGAAGCACTCTGCTATGTATATCCGCAAATCGGATCACATCAGAGCATTGGTCTGATGTCAGGAGGAGAGGTGTGTTTACCTCCTTGCCGCTCCGATCACGTATGCTGATCTCAAATGACGTAGTGTCAGCAGGGAGTCCGGCATAGACAAAGACGTACAAGTTCACTGGTACACTTGAGAGAATATGTTCATCAAGGTTCACAAAGTTTGTAATATCTGACCCTGGGGTTGTAGTGTTGTCATATGTGATCGACGAGGAGAGGTTGTCACCGTATGTAGCAGCAAGTAGCGCAAGATATCTCTCGGGGCCGCACAAGTCATACGCAACGGCTATGGGGCTCAGTGTAAGGACCGAGCGGCCGCCATCTCCTCCGCCACCGCCGCCACCGCCACTCGATCGCGCGCCGTCTCTGGAATCTTGTCTTGGCTCATCGGACACGCGTACCGTACGCTTTGCGCCATCGGCTTCGTTTCCTGCAGTGTCTGTACAGCTGTATGTAATTACATATGTTCCTGATACTGAGGTGTCAACGGGGTTTGACACGACAGGATTGATCGATCCATCTGTCTCATCAGTACATATAGCACCCTCGTCTGCATATGACTGACCTCTTGTCACGGTGACATCTTGTGGGCCTACAAGTGAGATGATAGGTGGAGTAGTATCAGGCGCGGATACTATGACAATGTCCCCGTATGCCACGGCATTTATCAAATTGCCCGCGGTGTCAGAGAACGCACCGGCACCCACCGCGAGTAGATGCGATGAGAGTGCCTCTATGTCAGCGCGCTGTTGTTCTGTGATTATAATCAGGATACGGGAGTCGTCCTCTGTAGTGACGACCATGGCGCCCGCCAATCCCACGCCGCCGGAGCCATCAGTATGGGATACCGAGAGTTTGGCAGGATTAGTTGCAGATACATCCACGTGTTCGTCAAACGTAATTTCAAGTGTACGGTTGTTGTGGTCCAGGTTTAGCCGGGCAGACAATACAATCGGGGGTGCTAGATCCTGCACGACTATTTGAGAAGTGGCAGAAATTTCATTGCCTACAATATCCACAAACGCCCCCGACTCCACTCTAAGAAGAGGAGAGGTCATATTCTGGATGACGGCAGCTTGCGGCCCCGTGAGGTTTATGACGACGACCGGTCCGTCCTCAACAGTGACGATAGTGGCGCCAGTTAGAACGACGTCTGGCAGTCCGGCGCTCTGTACGTATCGCACACCGGGCCCCTGCGACGCTTCCCACGTTGCGTGCTTGATTGTAGGTAAAGATATGTTTACGCCTTGCGCGTGCCATACGCCCGCGGTAAACAGAGTCCGTTGCGAGCCTGCCACCGTCGGTGTGATGCTGGCAGTAGGATCGGTGCCTTCTGTGATGTATATCTCAGAGAGGTTTATGGCAGATATGTCGACTGGCCCATCAAACGTGATCGTAAGGGTACGTATCTCTGGATGCAGGTTCATCTCAGCTGATATGACCACTGGAGGTTCTGTGTCCTGATCAGTTCCTGTCAGTATGGGCGTGGTAGATGCGGTGTTGGATGCGGGGCCCGTGCCCGCTATGTTAGTGGCATTGACGCGGAACTGGTATGCATTACCGTTAGTCAAGCCCGTGACAGTAGCAGAAGTTGTGCTCGTGACTGGATTGCCTGCAAACGCAGTCCACGAGGCGGCGCTACTCTGCTTGTATTCAACTGCATATCCGGTGATCTCAGAGTTGCCGTCATTTTCAGGTGCAGACCACGCCAGTTCTGCACGCGCGTTGCCCGCAGTGGCAGTTAGTCCCGTGGGGGCGTCAGGAGTCGTGTATACTTTGACTGTCCGTTGTATCTGGGCCGCTACGTTGTTAGAGTCATCCCGGCACGAGTATGTTACTGTATAATCCTGGACAACAGACGTGTCTACTGAGCTGCTGTCGTCAGTTAATGTGGGTGCGGTGTCAAACGAGTCAGTACAAGTGGCACTTGCATCAGTATAGGTGGCACCGCGCTGCACAGAGACCGTGGCGGCACCAGTCAGTGTGATGACAGGTGCAGTGGTGTCTGTCACCTCGACGCTGCGCGACACTTGCGTTGCAGCATTGTTTGCAGCATCAGTACAGTCGTATGTAACTACATAGGTTCCAAGCGTGCTTGGGTCTACAGTTTCACCGCCGACTGTGGCTGCCTTGTTCGGGTCGATGTTATCTTGACATATAGCGCCAGGTTCAGTGTACGTGCCGCCTGCCTCGACGCGTACAAGCGACGGGGTGGTGATGGATATGGTGGGTGGGGTGGTGTCAGGTACGACGGGTGCGGTGGGCGTGGCGGACGCTACATTTGAGGTAGGTCCCGTGCCCGCTATGTTAGTGGCATTGACGCGGAACTGGTATGCATTACCGTTAGTCAAGCCCGTGACAGTAGCAGAAGTTGTGCTCGTGACTGGATTGCCTGCAAACGCAGTCCACGAGGCGGCGCTACTCTGCTTGTATTCAACTGCATATCCGGTGATCTCAGAGTTGCCGTCATTTTCAGGTGCAGACCACGCCAGTTCTGCACGCGCGTTGCCCGCAGTGGCAGTTAGTCCCGTGGGGGCGTCAGGAGTCGTGTATACTTTGACTGTCCGTTGTATCTGGGCCGCTACGTTGTTAGAGTCATCCCGGCACGAGTATGTTACTGTATAATCCTGGACAACAGACGTGTCTACTGAGCTGCTGTCGTCAGTTAATGTGGGTGCGGTGTCAAACGAGTCAGTACAAGTGGCACTTGCATCAGTATAGGTGGCACCGCGCTGCACAGAGACCGTGGCGGCACCAGTCAGTGTGATGACAGGTGCAGTGGTGTCTGTCACCTCGACGCTGCGCGACACTTGCGTTGCAGCATTGTTTGCAGCATCAGTACAGTCGTATGTAACTACATAGGTTCCAAGCGTGCTTGGGTCTACAGTTTCACCGCCGACTGTGGCTGCCTTGTTCGGGTCGATGTTATCTTGACATATAGCGCCAGGTTCAGTGTACGTGCCGCCTGCCTCGACGCGTACAAGCGACGGGGTGGTGATGGATATGGTGGGTGGGGTGGTGTCAGGTACGACGGGTGCGGTGGGCGTGGTAGATGCGGTGTTGGATGCGGGGCCCGTGCCCGCTATGTTAGTGGCATTGACGCGGAACTGGTATGCATTACCGTTAGTCAAGCCCGTGACAGTAGCAGAAGTTGTGCTCGTGACTGGATTGCCTGCAAACGCAGTCCACGAGGCGGCGCTACTCTGCTTGTATTCAACTGCATATCCGGTGATCTCAGAGTTGCCGTCATTTTCAGGTGCAGACCACGCCAGTTCTGCACGCGCGTTGCCCGCAGTGGCAGTTAGTCCCGTGGGGGCGTCAGGAGTCGTGTATACTTTGACTGTCCGTTGTATCTGGGCCGCTACGTTGTTAGAGTCATCCCGGCACGAGTATGTTACTGTATAATCCTGGACAACAGACGTGTCTACTGAGCTGCTGTCGTCAGTTAATGTGGGTGCGGTGTCAAACGAGTCAGTACAAGTGGCACTTGCATCAGTATAGGTGGCACCGCGCTGCACAGAGACCGTGGCGGCACCAGTCAGTGTGATGACAGGTGCAGTGGTGTCTGTCACCTCGACGCTGCGCGACACTTGCGTTGCAGCATTGTTTGCAGCATCAGTACAGTCGTATGTAACTACATAGGTTCCAAGCGTGCTTGGGTCTACAGTTTCACCGCCGACTGTGGCTGCCTTGTTCGGGTCGATGTTATCTTGACATATAGCGCCAGGTTCAGTGTACGTGCCGCCTGCCTCGACGCGTACAAGCGACGGGGTGGTGATGGATATGGTGGGTGGGGTGGTGTCAGGTACGACGGGTGCGGTGGGCGTGGCGGACGCTACATTTGAGGTAGGTCCCGTGCCCGCTATGTTAGTGGCATTGACGCGGAACTGGTATGCATTACCGTTAGTCAAGCCCGTGACAGTAGCAGAAGTTGTGCTCGTGACTGGATTGCCTGCAAACGCAGTCCACGAGGCGGCGCTACTCTGCTTGTATTCAACTGCATATCCGGTGATCTCAGAGTTGCCGTCATTTTCAGGTGCAGACCACGCCAGTTCTGCACGCGCGTTGCCCGCAGTGGCAGTTAGTCCCGTGGGGGCGTCAGGAGTCGTGTATACTTTGACTGTCCGTTGTATCTGGGCCGCTACGTTGTTAGAGTCATCCCGGCACGAGTATGTTACTGTATAATCCTGGACAACAGACGTGTCTACTGAGCTGCTGTCGTCAGTTAATGTGGGTGCGGTGTCAAACGAGTCAGTACAAGTGGCACTTGCATCAGTATAGGTGGCACCGCGCTGCACAGAGACCGTGGCGGCACCAGTCAGTGTGATGACAGGTGCAGTGGTGTCTGTCACCTCGACGCTGCGCGACACTTGCGTTGCAGCATTGTTTGCAGCATCAGTACAGTCGTATGTAACTACATAGGTTCCAAGCGTGCTTGGGTCTACAGTTTCACCGCCGACTGTGGCTGCCTTGTTCGGGTCGATGTTATCTTGACATATAGCGCCAGGTTCAGTGTACGTGCCGCCTGCCTCGACGCGTACAAGCGACGGGGTGGTGATGGATATGGTGGGTGGGGTGGTGTCAGGTACGACGGGTGCGGTGGGCGTGGCGGACGCTACATTTGAGGTAGGTCCCGTGCCCGCTATGTTAGTGGCATTGACGCGGAACTGGTATGCATTACCGTTAGTCAAGCCCGTGACAGTAGCAGAAGTTGTGCTCGTGACTGGATTGCCTGCAAACGCAGTCCACGAGGCGGCGCTACTCTGCTTGTATTCAACTGCATATCCGGTGATCTCAGAGTTGCCGTCATTTTCAGGTGCAGACCACGCCAGTTCTGCACGCGCGTTGCCCGCAGTGGCAGTTAGTCCCGTGGGGGCGTCAGGAGTCGTGTATACTTTGACTGTCCGTTGTATCTGGGCCGCTACGTTGTTAGAGTCATCCCGGCACGAGTATGTTACTGTATAATCCTGGACAACAGACGTGTCTACTGAGCTGCTGTCGTCAGTTAATGTGGGTGTGGTGTCAAACGAGTCAGTACAAGTGGCACTTGCATCAGTATAGGTGGCACCGCGCTGCACAGAGACCGTGGCGGCACCAGTCAGTGTGATGACAGGTGCAGTGGTGTCTGTCACCTCGACGCTGCGCGACACTTGCGTTGCAGCATTGTTTGCAGCATCAGTACAGTCGTATGTAACTACATAGGTTCCAAGCGTGCTTGGGTCTACAGTTTCACCGCCGACTGTGGCTGCCTTGTTCGGGTCGATGTTATCTTGACATATAGCGCCAGGTTCAGTGTACGTGCCGCCTGCCTCGACGCGTACAAGCGACGGGGTGGTGATGGATATGGTGGGTGGGGTGGTGTCAGGTACGACGGGTGCGGTGGGCGTGGCGGACGCTACATTTGAGGTAGGTCCCGTGCCCGCTATGTTAGTGGCATTGACGCGGAACTGGTATGCATTACCGTTAGTCAAGCCCGTGACAGTAGCAGAAGTTGTGCTCGTGACTGGATTGCCTGCAAACGCAGTCCACGAGGCGGCGCTACTCTGCTTGTATTCAACTGCATATCCGGTGATCTCAGAGTTGCCGTCATTTTCAGGTGCAGACCACGCCAGTTCTGCACGCGCGTTGCCCGCAGTGGCAGTTAGTCCCGTGGGGGCGTCAGGAGTCGTGTATACTTTGACTGTCCGTTGTATCTGGGCCGCTACGTTGTTAGAGTCATCCCGGCACGAGTATGTTACTGTATAATCCTGGACAACAGACGTGTCTACTGAGCTGCTGTCGTCAGTTAATGTGGGTGCGGTGTCAAACGAGTCAGTACAAGTGGCACTTGCATCAGTATAGGTGGCACCGCGCTGCACAGAGACCGTGGCGGCACCAGTCAGTGTGATGACAGGTGCAGTGGTGTCTGTCACCTCGACGCTGCGCGACACTTGCGTTGCAGCATTGTTTGCAGCATCAGTACAGTCGTATGTAACTACATAGGTTCCAAGCGTGCTTGGGTCTACAGTTTCACCGCCGACTGTGGCTGCCTTGTTCGGGTCGATGTTATCTTGACATATAGCGCCAGGTTCAGTGTACGTGCCGCCTGCCTCGACGCGTACAAGCGACGGGGTGGTGATGGATATGGTGGGTGGGGTGGTGTCAGGTACGACGGGTGCGGTGGGCGTGGTAGATGCAGTGTTGGATGCGGGGCCCGTGCCCGCTATGTTAGTGGCATTGACGCGGAACTGGTATGCATTACCGTTAGTCAAGCCCGTGACAGTAGCAGAAGTTGTGCTCGTGACTGGATTGCCTGCAAACGCAGTCCACGAGGCGGCGCTACTCTGCTTGTATTCAACTGCATATCCGGTGATCTCAGAGTTGCCGTCATTTTCAGGTGCAGACCACGCCAGTTCTGCACGCGCGTTGCCCGCAGTGGCAGTTAGTCCCGTGGGGGCGTCAGGAGTCGTGTATACTTTGACTGTCCGTTGTATCTGGGCCGCTACGTTGTTAGAGTCATCCCGGCACGAGTATGTTACTGTATAATCCTGGACAACAGACGTGTCTACTGAGCTGCTGTCGTCAGTTAATGTGGGTGTGGTGTCAAACGAGTCAGTACAAGTGGCACTTGCATCAGTATAGGTGGCACCGCGCTGCACAGAGACCGTGGCGGCACCAGTCAGTGTGATGACAGGTGCAGTGGTGTCTGTCACCTCGACGCTGCGCGACACTTGCGTTGCAGCATTGTTTGCAGCATCAGTACAGTCGTATGTAACTACATAGGTTCCAAGCGTGCTTGGGTCTACAGTTTCACCGCCGACTGTGGCTGCCTTGTTCGGGTCGATGTTATCTTGACATATAGCGCCAGGTTCAGTGTACGTGCCGCCTGCCTCGACGCGTACAAGCGACGGGGTGGTGATGGATATGGTGGGTGGGGTGGTGTCAGGTACGACGGGTGCGGTGGGCGTGGTAGATGCAGTGTTGGATGCGGGGCCCGTGCCCGCTATGTTAGTGGCATTGACGCGGAACTGGTATGCATTACCGTTAGTCAAGCCCGTGACAGTAGCAGAAGTTGTGCTCGTGACTGGATTGCCTGCAAACGCAGTCCACGAGGCGGCGCTACTCTGCTTGTATTCAACTGCATATCCGGTGATCTCAGAGTTGCCGTCATTTTCAGGTGCAGACCACGCCAGTTCTGCACGCGCGTTGCCCGCAGTGGCAGTTAGTCCCGTGGGGGCGTCAGGAGTCGTGTATACTTTGACTGTCCGTTGTATCTGGGCCGCTACGTTGTTAGAGTCATCCCGGCACGAGTATGTTACTGTATAATCCTGGACAACAGACGTGTCTACTGAGCTGCTGTCGTCAGTTAATGTGGGTGCGGTGTCAAACGAGTCAGTACAAGTGGCACTTGCATCAGTATAGGTGGCACCGCGCTGCACAGAGACCGTGGCGGCACCAGTCAGTGTGATGACAGGTGCAGTGGTGTCTGTCACCTCGACGCTGCGCGACACTTGCGTTGCAGCATTGTTTGCAGCATCAGTACAGTCGTATGTAACTACATAGGTTCCAAGCGTGCTTGGGTCTACAGTTTCACCGCCGACTGTGGCTGCCTTGTTCGGGTCGATGTTATCTTGACATATAGCGCCAGGTTCAGTGTACGTGCCGCCTGCCTCGACGCGTACAAGCGACGGGGTGGTGATGGATATGGTGGGTGGGGTGGTGTCAGGTACGACGGGTGCGGTGGGCGTGGTAGATGCAGTGTTGGATGCGGGGCCCGTGCCCGCTATGTTAGTGGCATTGACGCGGAACTGGTATGCATTACCGTTAGTCAAGCCCGTGACAGTAGCAGAAGTTGTGCTCGTGACTGGATTGCCTGCAAACGCAGTCCACGAGGCGGCGCTACTCTGCTTGTATTCAACTGCATATCCGGTGATCTCAGAGTTGCCGTCATTTTCAGGTGCAGACCACGCCAGTTCTGCACGCGCGTTGCCCGCAGTGGCAGTTAGTCCCGTGGGGGCGTCAGGAGTCGTGTATACTTTGACTGTCCGTTGTATCTGGGCCGCTACGTTGTTAGAGTCATCCCGGCACGAGTATGTTACTGTATAATCCTGGACAACAGACGTGTCTACTGAGCTGCTGTCGTCAGTTAATGTGGGTGTGGTGTCAAACGAGTCAGTACAAGTGGCACTTGCATCAGTATAGGTGGCACCGCGCTGCACAGAGACCGTGGCGGCACCAGTCAGTGTGATGACAGGTGCAGTGGTGTCTGTCACCTCGACGCTGCGCGACACTTGCGTTGCAGCATTGTTTGCAGCATCAGTACAGTCGTATGTAACTACATAGGTTCCAAGCGTGCTTGGGTCTACAGTTTCACCGCCGACTGTGGCTGCCTTGTTCGGGTCGATGTTATCTTGACATATAGCGCCAGGTTCAGTGTACGTGCCGCCTGCCTCGACGCGTACAAGCGACGGGGTGGTGATGGATATGGTGGGTGGGGTGGTGTCAGGTACGACGGGTGCGGTGGGCGTGGTAGATGCAGTGTTGGATGCGGGGCCCGTGCCCGCTATGTTAGTGGCATTGACGCGGAACTGGTATGCATTACCGTTAGTCAAGCCCGTGACAGTAGCAGAATGTGCTCGTGACTGGATTGCCTGCAAACGCAGTCCACGAGGCGGCGCTACTCTGCTTGTATTCAACTGCATATCCGGTGATCTCAGAGTTGCCGTCATTTTCAGGTGCAGACCACGCCAGTTCTGCACGCGCGTTGCCCGCAGTGGCAGTTAGTCCCGTGGGGGCGTCAGGAGTCGTGTATACTTTGACTGTCCGTTGTATCTGGGCCGCTACGTTGTTAGAGTCATCCCGGCACGAGTATGTTACTGTATAATCCTGGACAACAGACGTGTCTACTGAGCTGCTGTCGTCAGTTAATGTGGGTGCGGTGTCAAACGAGTCAGTACAAGTGGCACTTGCATCAGTATAGGTGGCACCGCGCTGCACAGAGACCGTGGCGGCACCAGTCAGTGTGATGACAGGTGCAGTGGTGTCTGTCACCTCGACGCTGCGCGACACTTGCGTTGCAGCATTGTTTGCAGCATCAGTACAGTCGTATGTAACTACATAGGTTCCAAGCGTGCTTGGGTCTACAGTTTCACCGCCGACTGTGGCTGCCTTGTTCGGGTCGATGTTATCTTGACATATAGCGCCAGGTTCAGTGTACGTGCCGCCTGCCTCGACGCGTACAAGCGACGGGGTGGTGATGGATATGGTGGGTGGGGTGGTGTCAGGTACGACGGGTGCGGTGGGCGTGGTAGATGCAGTGTTGGATGCGGGGCCCGTGCCCGCTATGTTAGTGGCATTGACGCGGAACTGGTATGCATTACCGTTAGTCAAGCCCGTGACAGTAGCAGAAGTTGTGCTCGTGACTGGATTGCCTGCAAACGCAGTCCACGAGGCGGCGCTACTCTGCTTGTATTCAACTGCATATCCGGTGATCTCAGAGTTGCCGTCATTTTCAGGTGCAGACCACGCCAGTTCTGCACGCGCGTTGCCCGCAGTGGCAGTTAGTCCCGTGGGGGCGTCAGGAGTCGTGTATACTTTGACTGTCCGTTGTATCTGGGCCGCTACGTTGTTAGAGTCATCCCGGCACGAGTATGTTACTGTATAATCCTGGACAACAGACGTGTCTACTGAGCTGCTGTCGTCAGTTAATGTGGGTGCGGTGTCAAACGAGTCAGTACAAGTGGCACTTGCATCAGTATAGGTGGCACCGCGCTGCACAGAGACCGTGGCGGCACCAGTCAGTGTGATGACAGGTGCAGTGGTGTCTGTCACCTCGACGCTGCGCGACACTTGCGTTGCAGCATTGTTTGCAGCATCAGTACAGTCGTATGTAACTACATAGGTTCCAAGCGTGCTTGGGTCTACAGTTTCACCGCCGACTGTGGCTGCCTTGTTCGGGTCGATGTTATCTTGACATATAGCGCCAGGTTCAGTGTACGTGCCGCCTGCCTCGACGCGTACAAGCGACGGGGTGGTGATGGATATGGTGGGTGGGGTGGTGTCAGGTACGACGGGTGCGGTGGGCGTGGCGGACGCTACATTTGAGGCGGGGCCCGTGCCGGCAGTGTTCATGGCATTGATGCGAAACTCGTACGTGACATCGTTTGTCAATCCCATGATGATAAGAGAACTGATCCCGGTAGTGAGGATGTTGCTGCCGGCAGGTGTGGTCCACGCGCCTCCGCCGGACCGTTGTTCTACCACATAGCCGGTGACCGGAGAGCTGCCTTCATTTCTGGGTGCAGTCCACGACAATTCTACCCGCCCGTCGCCCGCTACGGCGGACAATCCTGTGGGCGGCCTGGGGGCAAGCGCCGAGTATACATCTAGTTCCAGTATGTTGGACTCGGCGCTCGGTATCCCATCATCGCTATGCGCCGAGCCTTCTGGTATGCTGATGCTCAACAGTCCCGTCGCAGGATTGCGCACCTCAAAGGTATACACGCCGCTGCCAATCACCTGGACGCGTGTGTTGCCGTTTTCTGTCACATATATTCGACCAAACTCATCAACTGCGATCCCCTGGAGGGTATTGAACTGTCCCAGATTCGAACCCGGATTAGAGTCAGTCTGACCTATACTCGTGCCACTAGGATCAAACATGAGAACTCGGTTCCTAGAGTCAATTACAAATACATGACCAGTTGAGTTTACGGCCACCCCCCATGGGATCCATATGCCAGGTTTGACAGACTCGCCAAGCAGACTGACAAATGTTCCGTTTGGGTGAATTATCTGGATACGATTGTTGGATTGATCAACTACCAAAAGACGGCCTGCAGAGTCTACGGCAACATCAACGGGTGCTCGGAATCGACCGTTCTCCGTTCCCTGCGTGCCAATCGTCTCTAGATACTGGCCTGTCGAATTAAACACGGCAATGTGGTTTTTTCGTGAATCTGCAACAAAAATGTGGCCAGTAGAGTTTATGTCAAGTCCCAGGGGAGAGTCAAACGTATGGCCCCTGAGCTTGCCCAGATATGAGCCATCGGGGGAAAATATTTGGACGTTTTTGTTGTCCCTGTCAGACACTAAAATGCGGTCAGTCGTGTTCTCCACAGCAATGCCATAAGGATAAGTGAATTCCCCGTTGCCCGTGCCTGTCTCGCCAAAGTAGCCAACGTATGATCCTGCCGAGTCGTATATCAGAATACGGTCCAATTGTAATTCTGCGACAAACACGTGTCCCGTAGAGTTTACTGCAACACCACGCGGAAAGTTAATTGAGACGGTGCCGTTTCCTAATGTGCGCGTCTCGGGCGCTACCACATTGTGAGCCATACCAGAAGATACAGATATATCAGATGCATCAAACCCCGTGACACGCTCGTCAAATCTAGCTCCTACCAATATGATATCCTGCTGAACAGGACTCGTCACATGTGTAAATATATCCACCATGGGGCTGTTCACAGGATCAAATACGGTTACAAGCACATTTTCGTGCGCCGTGCCTCCCGTCCGGCCGTCATCGACGGTGAATCTTATTGTATGCTCTCCCAGATCAGTGACGGCGGGGGTCCACCTGAATGTGGCAGTCCGGTCAGATCCCGTTATCGTTCCCACAGTCCCGTTGCGCGCCCAAGACAACGTATCAGGCGGATCGTCGGCATCCTCAGCAGACATTGTAATGACCAACTCGCGACCATACCCGACAAAACGGTCCTCGATATCCTCAATTACAGGGGCCTCGTTTGTCTCTGATACTGTAATTACCAGATTCTGAGTGCCTGTGTTGTTATACGGGTCGGTGGCAGATATCGTTATACGATATGTGCCGCCGCCATGCTGCTCTCCGGGCGTCCAGGATAACGTGCTGCCTGATATTGCAGGTACAACAGTAGTGTCCACCACGTTGTGCGATAATATGGCAAATGAGACGCCGGGCTCGTCTGCCTCCAAGGTATGGGTGCCCTCAGTGTGCTCTTCAAACGTCGCAGTGGCAGCAGACGTGATTATAGGCGCCGTGACATCAGTGACCGTTATGGTGACATTTTCGCTGTCGGTGCCACCGTTGCCGTCGTCAACTGTAAACATGACCACAGTCGTACCCACATCAGCATGCACGGGTGTCCATGTGTACGTACTACCCTCAATTGTACCGGCCGTGTGGTTGGAAGTGTATGTCAACGTATTGGTAGGGACGTCGGCGTCAGTGGCAGATAGTGAAATTGAGAGTTGGTTGCCGACTGTCGCGGACTGATCGTCAATTGTAATAATTTCAGGAGGCTCGTTTGTCTCCGATACAAGAATTAAGAGTTGCTGAGCGCCTACATTGTTTGATGCATCACGAGCAGATATCGTTATACGATATGTGCCGCCGCCATGCTGCTCTCCGGGCGTCCAGGATAACGTGCTGCCTGATATTGTCGGTACAACAGTAGTACCCGTCACGTTGTGCGATGATATGGTAAATGCGACGCCGGACTCATCTGCCTCCAGAGTGTGGGTGCCTTCAGCGCGCTCTGCAAACGTGATGGTAGCAGCAGACGTGATTGTAGGGGCGCGGTCGTCACCAGTAAAGGCCGGCGTGGCAGGTACGACGGCAGATGCTGGACCCGTGCCTGCCGCATTTGTGGCATTTACGCGGAACTGGTACATTTGACCGTTTGTCAGGCCCGTGACTACAACGTCCGTATCAGTAGAGATATCGTCTGCAAATGTAATCCACGTTGTACCAGAGTCCGAGCTGTGCTGTATAATGTAATCAGTTATCGTAGAGCCACCATCACCTGCAGGTTCACTCCAGGTCAACAAAACCTGCTCGTTGCCTACAGCGGCGACCAAATTAGCGGGAGCCAGCGGGACCGTGATCGGGATGGCAGATGCCGTACCAGAAGCTGGACCCGTGCCTGCCGCATTTGTGGCATTTACGCGGAACTGGTACATTTGACCGTTTGTCAGTCCCGTGACTACAACGTCCGTATCAGTAGAGATATCGTCTGCAAATGTAATCCACGTTGTACCAGAGTCCGAGCTGTGCTGTATAATGTAATCAGTTATTGCAGAGCCGCCGTTATCTGTGGGCTCAGTCCATGTCAGCTCGACTTGCGCGTTGCCCGCGACGGCAGCTAGCCCCGTGGGGGCCGCCGGGATGATTCGCGGCGTGGCAGGTACGACGGCAGATGCGGGACCCGTGCCTGCTGCGTTTGTAGCGTTTACACGAAACTCATACTGTTGCCTGTTTGTCAGTCCCATAACTACAACGTCAGTATCAGTAGAGATGTCGTCTGCAAATGTAATCCACGTCGCATTGACTCTTCTGTACTCTATGGTATAATCAGTAATTACAGAGTTGCCATCATCTGTGGGCGCAGTCCACGACAGCTCAACTTGCCCATTACCAGATATGGCAGATAATCCGGTAGGCGCGCCCGGCGTCGTATATACGCTGACGATTCTAGATATGTCAGGGGACTGGTTGCCAGAAGCGTCTCGGCACGAATATGTAATTGTATAATTTCCAGCGGCCGACGTGTCTACTGTACTGTCAACATCATCTGTCAGTACGGGCGATGGGTCAGACACATCCACACACGTGGCGCCCGCATCAGAGTATGTCTCACCCACGACTAAAAAGACAGAGGGGATACCGTCAAGTGTCAGTGTGGGAGGTACGGTATCAAATACATTGACGAGTTGGTTGGTAGTACCGGTGTTGCCCCAGGGATCCGTGGCTGTCCATCGTATCAGATGGGTACCGACTACAAACTGTGCCGTAACGTCTTCTGTTGCCTGTTGGGGTGCACCAGTAGCATTATGTGTCACGACATAGGGGCCCCCGTAAACGTCAGATATGCCCGGAAATCCGAGTGGGACATCTGTCACAGTTCCCGTGGACTCTACTGTCACATCAGATATGGAGATTGCAGGCGACACATTGTCAAAGTCAAATTCAGAGAGTTTGATCTTGACCACATATGGAAGATCGCGGTCGGCCACAAGCACATAATCACTAATGACCACAACGTCAAACGGATCGCCAAACGGCTTGATTCCGGCGCCTTGCCCACCCCACGAGGCGCCAAAGACACCCGCAGGGGAGAATGCCGATATACGATGGTTTTGACTGTCTGCTGTAAACAGGTGAGGCGATCCGGATACCATACCCCGCACGGCGGCAAACTCACCTTGGCCGGTGCCGCTGCGACCAAACTCTGATATATAATCTCCAGAATGATCAAACACCTGCACTATATCCCGGTTGCGGTCTGCCACGTAGATGTGCATGTCATTGACTGCAATGCCCGTGGGGTTTTGGAACTGGCCGTTGCCAAAACCGTTGCCGCCGAACTTTGTGACAAATGTGCCGTTGGTGTAAAATATCTGAACATCGTCTCGTGTGATATCCGATACAAAGACGTGCGTAGAGTTGGCCGCGATGCCAGTGGGATTTCGGAACGTACCGTTGACAGTGCCGGTGCCGGTGCCGCCGAACTTTGTGACAAATGCCCCAGTGTCGGCTCGGAACACATGGATGAGATCCCGCACGTTGTCTGACACAAAGACAAACTCAGAGTTGGCCGCGATGGCAGTAGGACTTTGGAACTGGCCATTTGCATTACCCTGACTGCCAAACTTTGAGAGATAGTTGCCATTATAATCAAGTATTTGCACGTCCCGGCGCTGAGAATCCAGCACAAATATCTTCTCAGCATTGGCCGTAATTGAGCGTACAGTCTGGAACTGCCCTTCGCCGCTACCCTTGATTATATCCCCGGCAAATGCGTGCGGATAGTTATCAAACACTCTGACCTCGTTGCCACCTCCTGTATCTGCCACAAATGTGTGGAACCTGACAGTTGCAACGCCCGTCGGATCATACAGTTGTCCTGCGCCGGTGTGGTCTAGTGTGCCCACATAGTTTCCTGACAGGTCAAACAGCTGTACGTCTTTTCGGACGGTATCCATCACCGTGACGTGCAGTGGGTCGACTGTTATGCCTGCAGGTTTTAGGAACTCTCCAGGTGCAGTACCGTTGCCGCCAAAACTTGATATGTGATTTCGCGTGTCAGCATCAAATATGTGCACTCTGTTGTTCTCAGTGTCCGTCACAAAGACATATGTGGGACTGGCCGCGACTGCGCGTGGTTCTTCGAGAGATGAGTGTGCAAGGGTTCCAACAAATCTGCCGGCGTGGTTAAACACCTGCACATCATCCTGCCGGCTGTCAGTCACAAACAGATGATTTTCGTTGGCCGCCATCTTCAAAACTTTGCGAAAAGCCCCGTCAGGAGAGTCCCTGGTAGCCAGGTCTACAGACGGTATACGTTTTCCTTTAAATTCTTTTATTTTAGAACCAGAGTGATCAAATATTCCTATCTCATAAAAGAAATATCCAATTTGTGCATTGCCTTGCTGTCCCCCGAGATCGCGCGATACGAACACTTTATCTGAGGAGACTGCGATGTTGCGCGCGTTAGAAGGGGTGTTGTATTCATGGACGGGTTGGCCGCGCTCATCAAATATCTCGACACGTGCGCCATCCAGCACAAATACGTGCGTAGAGTTGGACCCCACGTCACGAGGGTTTTTAAATGTGTTGGCAGTATCATCAACGTTGTATACGAACTGCGGGATTACCAAATTTGCACGCATAATGTCACCAATTCCAGGAGATTCGGACACTGTTATCGTAACGGCTACTGCGTCAGTGCCTCCGGCTCCGTCATCTACTGTAAATTGAATAATATGATCAGCAATGTGCGCAGACGACGGGGTCCAGGTGAACATAGAAGTTCTGGCATCTATGGCAGTTATCTCACCGAGATTGCCGGTGCGCGTGTATGTTAGGGTGTCTGCCGGGGTGTCCGGATCGGCGGCTGCTAGTATAAGCACAAATTCTCTGCCGGATACGGCGTTTTGCGGTCCTATCTGTGAAAACACCGGATGTGTATTTGTCTCAGATACCATAATTGTCAGATTCTGAACGCCCACGTTGTTTGCCGCATCGGTGGCAGATATTTCTATGTGGTATGTGTTACCACCGTGCAGCTCGCCGGGCGTCCAGGATAACGTGTTGCCTGATATTGTCGGTATAATGGTAGTAGTGTTGCCCATCACGTTGTGCGATGACGTGATGGCAAACGTGACGCCTGGCTCGTCTGCCATCAAAGTGTGGGTGCCCGCAGTATGCTCTGCAAACGTGATTGTAGCAGCAGACGTGATTGTGGGTACGATAAAGTCACCCGTGCTGACAGGCGTGACAGATACGATATTAGATGCGGGGCCCGTACCCGCTATGTTGGTAGCATTTACACGAATCTCATACTGACGGTCGTTTTGCAGTTCCGTTATAATGACAGTCGTACTAGAGGCAGGTATGTCATCATCAAATATAACCCACGAGGAGACGCCATCAGGTCTGTACTCGACTGTATAGTAAGTTATCGCGGAGCCCCCGTCATCGACAGGCTCAGTCCACGACAGCAAAACGTGCTTGTTGCCCGCATTGACAGTCAGTATGGTCGGGGCTCCCGGAACGGTACGCGTTATGGAAGTTATCACATCAGATGCGGGGCCCGTACCTGCTGCATTTGTAGCACTCACGCGGAACTGATACGGTATCATGTTTGCCAGCCTCGTGACATTGACATTGGTCTCATCAGAAACTCCGTCTGCAAATATGGTCCACGTCACGCCTGCATCCGCACTATACTCTATGGTATAATCAGTAATTACAGAGTTGCCATCATCTGTGGGCGCAGTCCACGAAAGTTCAACTTGCTCATCGCCTGCAGTGGCAGATAATCCAGTAGGCGCGCCCGGCGTCGTATATACGCTGACGGTTCTAGATATGTCAGGGGCATGGTTGCCAGAAGCGTCTCGGCACGAATATGTAATTGTATAATCCCCGGCAGCTGACGTGTCCACAGCAGCAGCACCGTCGCCCCTGACTGTCAGTATGGGTGAGGGGTCAGACACATCCACACACGTGGCGCCCGCATCAGAATATGTCTCACCCACGACTAAAAAGACAGAGGGGATGCCGTCAAGTGTCAGCATGGGAGGTACGGTATCAAATACATTGACGAGTTGGTTGGTAGTACCGGTGTTGCCCCAGGGATCCGTGGCAGTCCATCGTATCAGATGGGTACCGACTGCAAACTGTGCCGTAACGTCTTCTGTGGCCTGTTGGGATGCACCAGTAGCATTATGTGTCACGACATAAGGTCCCCCGTAAACGTCCGATATGCCCGGAAATCCGAGTGGGACATCTGTCACAGTTCCCGTGGACTCTACTGTCACATCAGATATGGAGATTGCAGGCGACACATTGTCAAAGTCAAATTCAGAGAGTTTGATCTTGACCACATATGGAAGATCGCGGTCGGCCACAAGCACATAATCACTAATGGCTACAACGTCAAACGGATCGCCAAACGGCTTGATTCCAGAGGGGCCTTGTCCACCCCACGAGGCGCCAAAGACTCCCGCAGGGGAGAATGCCGATATACGATGGTTTTGACTGTCTGCTGTAAACAGGTGAGGCGATCCGGATACCATACCCCGCACGGCGGCAAACTCACCTTGGCCGGTGCCGCTGCGGCCAAACTTGGATATATAATCTCCAGAATGATCAAACACCTGCACTATATCCCGGTTGCGGTCTGCCACGTAGATGTGCATGTCGTTGACTGCAATGCCCGTGGGGTTTTGGAACTGGCCGTTGCCAAAGCCGTTGCCGCCGAACTTTGTGACAAAGGTGCCATTGGTGTAAAATATCTGAACATCGTCTCGTGTGATATCAGAGACAAAGACGTGCGTAGAGTTGGCAGCAATGCCAGTGGGGTTTCGGAACGTGCCGTTGACAGTACCGGTGCCGCCGAACTTTTTGACAAATGCCCCAGTGTCGGCTCGGAACACATGGATGAGATCCCGCGCGTTGTCTGACACAAAGACAAACTCAGAGTTGGCCGCGATGGCAGTAGGGTTTTGGAACTGGCCATTTGCATTACCATGACTGCCAAACTTTGAGAGATAGTTGCCATTATAATCAAGTATTTGCACGTCCCGGCGCTGAGAATCCAGCACAAATATCTTCTCAGCATTGGCCGTAATTGAGCGTATATTCTGGAACTGCCCTTCGCCATTACCCTTGATTATATCCCCGGCAAATGCGTGCGGATAGTTATCAAACACTCTGACCTCGTTGCCACCCCCAGTATCTGCCACAAATGTGTGGAACCTGACAGTTGCAACGCCCGTCGGATCATACAGTTGTCCTGCGCCGGTGTGGTCTAGTGTGCCCACATAGTTTCCTGACAGGTCAAACAGCTGTACGTCTTTGCGGACGGTATCCATCACCGTGACGTGCAACGGGCTGACGGCTATGCCTGTCGGGTTTAGGAACTCTCCGGGTGCAGTACCGTTGCCGCCAAAACTTGATATGTGATTTCGCGTGCCGGCATCAAATATGTGCACCTTGTTGTTCTCAGTGTCCGTCACAAAGACGTGCGTGGGACTGGCCGCGACTGCGTACGGCTTTCCCAAAGATGAGTTTGCAAGGGCTCCAACAAATCTGCCGGCGTGTTCAAACACCTGCACATCATCCTGCCTGTTGTCAACTATAAACACGCGGTTTTCATTGGCCGCAATATTCAAGACCTCCCGAAATGCCCCATCAGGCGAGTCGCGTGTATCCAGGTTTATCGAAGGTATGTTCTTGCTGCGAATCTTACCCGAATCGGAGCCTAAATGATCATACACATTAATCTCAGAGAATTGGTAGCCAATCTGAGCATTACCTATTCTGTTTGGAAGGTCGCGCGCCACAAACACTTTGTCTGAGGAGACTGCGATGTTGCGCGCGTTAGAAGCGGTGTCAAATTGATAGGTGGGCTGGCCGCGCTCGTCAAATATCTCGACACGTGTGTTATCCAGCACGAATACATGCGTAGAGTTGGACCCCACGTCACGCGGGTTGTTAAATGTGTTGGCAGTGTCATTGACATTGTATGTAAATTTTGGTACTAACAGGGCAGGATCTGGAGAGTCAGGGCCTGGACGTGACACTGGTATTGCAACATGTATTGTGTCAGTGCCGCCGGACCCGTCGTCTACTGTAAATTGTATAGTCTGGTCAACTACGGACCGGGGAGTCCAGGTGAACATGGCGGTCCTGTTATCCGTAGCAGTTATTGTACCCAAACTGCCAAAGCGCGTGTATGTCAAGGGGTCGGCCGGAATGTCTGGATCGGCGGCTGCCAGTACGAGGGTAAACTGCCTGCCAGATACTGCGTTTTGCGGTCCTATCTGTGAAAACATCGGACTCGTATTTGTCTCAGATACCATAATTATCAGATTATGATATCCCACGTTGTTTACCGCATCGGTGGCAGATATTTCTATGTGGTATGTGTTGCCACCGTGCAGCTCTCCGGGCGTCCAGGATAACGTGTTGCCTGATATTATCGGTACGGACGTACCCGTCACGGTGTGCGATACGATGGCAAATGTGACGCCTGGTTCGTTTGCCATCAAGGTGTGGGTGCCCGCAGTATGCTCTGCAAACGTGATGGTGGCAGCAGACGTGACAGTCGGCGGTGTGGCATCGGCCGTGGCAAGAGGGGTGGCAGATACCGTATCAGATGCGGGTCCCGTGCCTGCCACGTTTGTGGCGTTGATGCGAAACTGGTACTGTATGCCGTTTGTCAGATTTGTGACGGTGGCATTAGTGTCAGTCGAGACGTCATCGGCAAATATACGCCACGTTGTGCCGGCATCTGAGCTGTACTGTATAATGTAATCAGTTATTGCAGAGCCACCGTCATCTGTGGGTTCAGTCCACGTCAATACGACGCGCTCGTTGCCTATGGTAGCGGCAAGTGAGGTCGGGGCGCCCGGAGCGCCGCGCGGTGTTGAAGACACCACATTAGAGGCGGGGCCCGTGCCTGCCACGTTTGTGGCGTTGACGCGAAACTGGTACTGTATGCCGTTTGTCAGATTTGTGACGGTGGCATTAGTGTCAGTCGAGACGTCATCGGCAAATATACGCCACGTTGTGCCGGCATCTGAGCTGTACTGTATAATGTAATCAGTTATTGCAGAGCCACCGTCATCTGTGGGTTCAGTCCACGTCAATACGACGCGCTCGTTGCCTATGGTAGCGGCAAGTGAGGTCGGGGCGCCCGGAGCGCCGCGCGGTGTTGAAGACGCCACATTAGAGGCGGGGCCCGTGCCTGCCACGTTTGTGGCGTTGACGCGAAACTGGTATGATTGCTCTTTGGTCAGATTCCGTGACGGTGGCATTAGTGTCAGTCGAGACGTCATCGGCAAATATACGCCACGTTGTGCCGGCATCTGAGCTGTACTGTATAATGTAATCAGTTATTGCAGAGCCACCGTCATCTGTGGGTTCAGTCCACGTCAATACGACGCGCTCGTTGCCTATGGTAGCGGCAAGTGAGGTCGGGGCGCCCGGAGCGCCGCGCGGTGTTGAAGACGCCACATTAGAGGCGGGGCCCGTGCCTGCCGTGTTTGTGGCACTTGCTCGAAACTCGTACTGTATGCCATTTGTCAGATTTGTGACGGTGGCATTAGTGGTGCCGGTGACCGGATTGCCTGAAAACGTGGTCCACGAGGTGACTCCGCTTTGCTTGTACTCGACTACATAGCCAGTTATTGCAGAGCCGCCGACATCTGAGGGGGCAGTCCACGACAGCTCAACTTGCTCGTCGCCCGCTACGGCGGACAATCCTGTGGGCGGCGCGGGGGCAAGTGTCGGGAAGACCTCTAGTTCCAGTATGTTGGACTCGGCGCTCAATGTTCCACCGCCCCCTTGTGCTGAGCCTCCCGGTATGCTGATGCTCAACAGTCCCGTCGCAGGATTGTGCACCTCAAAGGTATACACACCGCTGCCAAACACCTGGACGCGAGGGTTGCCATTTTCTGTCACGTATATACGACCAAACTCATCAACTACGATTCCCTGAGGAGTAAAAAACTCTCCCAGATTCGAACCCGGATTAGAGTCAGTCGGACCTATACTCGTGCCACTAGGATCAAACATGAGAACTCGGTTCCTAGCGTCAATTACAAATACATGACCAGTTGAGTTTACGGCCACCCCGTATGGGATCCATATGCGAGGTTTGACAGACTCGCCAAGTAGACTGACAAATGTTCCATTTGGGTGAATTATCTGGATGCGATTGTTAGACTGATCAACTACCAAAAGACGGCCTGCAGGGTCTACGGCAACATCAACGGGTGCTCGGAACCGGCCGTTCTCTGTTCCCTGCGTGCCAATCGTCTCTAGATAATGGCCTGTCGAATTAAACACGGCAATGCGGTGTTCTCGTGAATCTGCAACAAAAATGTGGCCAGTAGAGTTTATGTCAAGTCCCAGGGGGATGCCAAACGTATGGCCCCTGAGCTTGCCCAGATATGAGCCGTCGGGGGAAAATATTTGGACATTTTTGTTGTCCCTGTCAGACACTAAAATGCGGTCAGTTGTGTTATCCACCGCAATGCCATAAGGATTATTGAATTCCCCGTTGCCCCTGCCTGTCTGGCCAAAGTAGCCAACGTATGATCCTGCCGAGTCATATATCAGAACACGGTCCGATGCCACTTCTGCGACAAACACGTGTCCCGTAGAGTTGACTGCCACCCCGCGCGGATGGAGAATTCGTGGGGAGGTGTCATTTCCAAGCGTGTGCGTCTCTGGTGCTGCCAGGTTGTGCACGATGCCAGAAGATACAGATATGTCAGATGCATCAAACCCCGTGACACGCTCGCTAAACCTGGCGCCTACCAATATTATATCCTTCTGGACTGGGCTCGTCACAGGGGTGAAGATAGAGACAAGAGGAGTGCTCTCAGGGTCATATACGGTTATAGTCACATGTTCGTGTGCCGTTCCTCCCGTCCGGCCGTCATCGACGGTGAATCTTATTGTGTGATCTCCTAGATCAGTTATGGCGGGGGTCCACCTGAATGTGGCAGTCCGGTCAGATCCCGTTATCGTTCCCACAGTTCCGTCGTGCGACCAAGATAGCGTGTCAGCAGGCTCATCAATGTCCGTAGCAGACAGGGTTATGACAATCTCATGGTCGTATCCGATAAAACGATTCTCAATATTCGTAATTATAGGAGGGTCGTTTGTCTCCGATACTACAAGTGTCAGATTCTGAGCATCCATGTTATTAGACAGGTCAGTAGCAGTTATCTCCACGCCGTATATGTTGCCGCCATGCTGCTCTCCGGGCGTCCAGGATAACGTGCTGCCTGATATTACCGGTACATCATCATCATCATCATCAGCAACGGTGTCTGTTACATTGTGCGATACGATGGTAAATGTGACGGGCTCGTCTGCTTCCAAGGTGTGGGTGCCCTCAACGTGCTCAGTAAATGACAGAGAGGCAGCAGAAGATGTGATAGTCGGCGGGGTGATATCGGCCGTGGCAAGAGGGGTGGCAGATATCGTATCAGATGCAGGGCCCGTGCCTGCCACGTTTGTGGCGTTTATACGGAACATATATAACTGATCATTTGTCAGGTTTAAGACGGTAGCATCAGTGTCATTAGATATGCCGTCGTCAAATGTAATCCACGTTGTACCCGCATCTAAACTGTACTGTATAATATAATCAGTTATTGTAGAGCCACCGTCATCTGTGGGCGGTATCCACGTCAGTTTGACCTTTTCATTGCCGATATCGACAGACAAATCTGTGGGCGCGCCCGGCAAACCGCGCGGTGTTGAAGATATCACATCAGAGGCGGGGCCCGTGCCGATCACGTTTGTGGCATTTATGCGAAACAGGTGTTCGAGTTTGTTTGTCAAGCCCACGACTATAACATAGGTGTCATCAGAGGTGCCGTCGGCAAATGTACGCCACGTAGTGCCGGCGTCTGAACTGTACTGTATAATGTAATCAGTTATTGTAAAGCCGCCGTCATGTATGGGCGGCATCCACGTCAATACGACGCGCTCGTTGCCCGGGATGGCGGCAAGCGAGGTCGGGGGGCCCGGAGCGCTGCGCGGGATGGCAGATGCCACATTAGAGGCAGGGCCCGTGCCTGCCACGTTTGTGGCGTTGACGCGAAACTCGTACGGTATACCGTTTGTCAGATTTGAGACGATAGTAGAGGTGGCGGGGCCCATGTCATCATCAAATGTAATCCACGTTGTGCCGGCGTCTGAACTGTACTGTATAGTATAATCAGTTATTGTAAAGCCGCCGTCATCTGTGGGCGCTGCCCATCTCAGTGTGACCCGCTCGTTGCCCGGGGTGGCGGCAAGCGAGGTCGGGGCGCCCGGAGCGCCACGCGGGACGGCAGATGCCACATTAGAGGCAGGGCCCGTGCCTGCCTCATTTACGGCTTTGATGCGAAATTCGTACGGTAGACTGTTTGTCAGATTTGAGACGGTGACAGTAGTGTCACTAGATATGTCATCTACAAATACATCCCACAGAGCGGCGCTGCTCAGCTTGTACTCTACGGCATAATCCGTAATTGAAGATCCCCCGTCGTCTGTAGGTGCAGTCCACGTCAGTCTGGCGTGCGCGTCGCCGGCGACTGCAGATAGTCCCACAGGGGCAGCCGGGACCGTACGCGGCGTGGCAGATACCGTATCAGAGGCGGGGCCCGTGCCTGCCACGTTTGTGGCGTTTATGCGAAATTGGTATTCCTGCCTGTTTACCAGGCCCGTGACGTTTGCAAATGTGGCATCTGTAGGGTCGTCTGGATACAGGTTCCACGTAGAGCCGCCGTCATCACTGTATTCGATGGTATAGTCAATGACACGTGAGCCGCCGTTGTTTAAAGGCGCGCTCCACTCTAGCTCAACGTACGTATAGTCCGCAGTAGCAGTCAGCATTCTCGGGGCGTCTGGAATCGTCGCCATAGCGGCAACATCAGGTGCTTTAGATATTACATCAGATGCGGGGCCCGTGCCTGCCACGTTTGTTGCGTTTACACGAAATTCATATAAAACTCCGTTTGTGAGCTTTAAGACTGTGGCTTTGGTAAATGTGCTGATGCCATCATTAAACAAGATCCACGTCGTGGCGTTGACTATTCTGTACTCTATGGTATAGTCAGTTATTGCAGATCCGCCGTCATCGCCACCACCATCAGCCCACATCAAGTCCACCTGCCCGTTGCCTGCAGTAGCAGTCAGTCCAGTGGGCGCGCCCGGAGCGCCGCGCGGGGTGGCAGATGCCACATTAGAGGCAGGGCCCGTGCCTGCCTCATTTGTGGCGTTGACGCGAAACTGGTACAGTATGCCGTTTGTCAGGCCCGTGACGGTTCCAGCGGGGAGGTCGCCGCTGCTCGGAAATATGTTCCATGTGGCTCCGCCGTCGTTGCTGCGCTCTATGACATAGTCAAAAATCACAGAGCCGCCGTCGTCACCAGCAGTCCACATCAGGTCCACTCGCCTGTCGCCTGCAGTAGCAGTCAGTTCGGTGGGTGCGTCAGGGAGTGTATGCGGGGTGGCAGATACCGTATCAGAGGCTGGGCCCGTGCCTGCCACACTTGTGGCGTTGACGCGAAACTCATACTGTATACCGTTTGTCAGGCCCGTGATGGTGGCAGTGGTGCCATCAAAGGGGCCACCAGTCAGATACTCTGACCATGCGCCACCAATCGGCCTGTACTCTAATGTATACTCAATAATGTCGGATGCTCCGGCGCCCATAGGTGCGCTCCACGCCAGCTCAACTTGCGCGTCTTCTGCAGTGACAGTCAGTTCTGTGGGCGCTCCGGGAATCATAGTCGGGGTGGCAGATGCCACATTAGATGCGGGGCCCGTGCCTGCCACATTTGTGGCGTTTACGCGAAACTCGTACGGTATACCGTTTGTCAGGTTTGATATAATGGTGTTAAGGCCGGCGCCGGCGCTCAGAAAAGTGTCCCATGCAGAGCCGCCGACTCTGCGATATTCTACAGTATAATCAGTGATCGTAGAGCCGCCGTTGTCCTCAGGCGGATTCCATACGAGCTCAACTCTAGTGTCGCCCAGCAGGGCTCTCAGTTCCATGGGTGCGCCCGGAGTGCCGCGCGGGGTAGCAGATGCCACATTAGATGCGGGGCCCGTGCCTGCCACATTTGTGGCGTTGACGCGAAACTGGTACAGTATGCCGTTTGTCAGGCCCGTGACGGTAGTGTCAGTGCCGGCGCCTGCCACAGGGTGGGCGCGCCACGTGGCGCCCGCATTTGAGCTATATTCTACTATATAACCTGTTATTGCAGAGCCACCATCGTCACTACTAGCAGTCCACGACAGCTCAGCTTGCGCGTCTCCCGCAGTGACAGTCAATCCGGCAGGCGCGTCAGGTGTCGTGTATACCATGACTGTCCGATGCACCTGCGGGGCCGAGTTGCCAGAGGCATCCTGACACGAGAACGTGACAGTATATGTCCCGGCAGTAGACGTATCAACAACGCCATCGCTACTGCTATCATCTGTTAATGTGGGGGCGTCATCAAAAGTATCAGTACATTCGGCACCCGAATCTGAATAGGCAGAGTCAGTTGGAATCAGGACTAGAGAGCTGCCCATCAGATTAATCACGGGCGCAGTCGTGTCGGCCACCAGGACGTACCTTATCACGCGGTCAGATCGCATGTCGTCGGAGTCAGTGCATATGTATGAGACCTGGTATGTTCTGATTACATTTGGGTTGACTGCGTCACTACCCTCAACATCGGCAGGCTTGTCCGGATCTTTGTTATCCTCACACGTGGCGCCCTCCTCAGTGTACGTGCCCGTACCCGCCTCAACGCGGACAATTGACGATCCGCTGAGGATGACGACAGGCCTCAGAGTTTCATGTACGGTGATCTGTGCATTCACAGAGTGGGTGCCACCCATGCCATCAGATACGCTGAACCGGATTATATGCTGCCCTATGTCGTCGTTGCCAGGCGTCCAGGTAAACGTGCTGCCCGTAATTGTACCGTTTGTGGCATTAGTAGAGTAGACTAGCACGTTGGCAGGAATGTCCTCGTCGCTTGCGTAAAGTGAGATTACACGCTCTTGGTCTACAGCTGCTGCCTGCTGTCCCGGACTGTCTATAACCGGGGGCCGGTTGACCTCGCGTGCAGTTACCTTGATTGTCTGATTGAGGCTTTCCCGGAAGAGATCCACTGCAGTGATAATCACGTCGTGTGTGTCACCGTGGCCGCCCTGAGATTCGGTGGCATTCCACACCAGCCGGCCGTCGTCTGATAGTGTGGGTAGCGGGCCGGTCCTGCCATTTTTGTTCTCTCCGGGGTCTGCAAGCGACAGATTGGCAAGTCTGTTGAGGGTGATGCGGTGCTGCAACTCGACATGCTCATCAACTGACGGTGTAGCAGACGATGTGAACGCTAGTTCGTTTCTGGAGGCCAAATTGCTAAAAAAGACCACCTCAAACGGCTTATCTGTCGCCTCGATCACGATTCCCGTCACGTCTCGGAACGCTCCGCGCTCTACGCGAAGTACAACATCATCAAAGTCTCCGAGCTGCCACACCAGAGGCATCAATGACTCTGGTATGCGTATCTTGATTGACAAAGAGTCAAAGTCTGTCACTATATCAAAGTTGTCAAATACGAGTTGCCCTCCAGTAGAGTTTGTAAATGACAGTAGCGTCAGGTCGATTTGTGACACGTCGATTTTGTGTAAGAGCTCGTTTAGTGGGGGTCCGGCGTTCTCTTTAAAGTGTATCGTAAACGTCCCGTCCTGTACTATGTTGCCAAGCTCACGTATCTCAGGCGCCATGGCAGTACGGCTGCCGACGTCGAGTTGTATCGTACTCTTTGCGATCGGGTTTCCTGCAAGATCTCTGAACGCGCCGCGCTCCACGCCTAGATATAACTCAGAGTCAGAGGAAAAGTCAAGGTTAAATATTTCAGTGGCCACGCTACTCGGGAGCTTTATGGCAACGTGTGCATCATCAGATGTCGTCACGAGTGTGCCGCGTGCGAGGCTTATCACGACGTGCGCAGAGTCCCCGGTTCCGTTTGATACGGACAGCCCGGCAAAGTCGGCCTCTGATACGTCTACTGTTTCATCAAAGTCAAGGAAGAGTGTTTGTGAACTTCTGTGCGCGTTTAATGCGGCGACTGTGAGGGATGGCGATTGTCCGTCATTAATGACGCTGATCGGCAGCGTCACGGCCGCTCCTGGCACGGCAGACGGGCTGACAAACGCCCCCTCCTGAACCCTGAGCAATATAATGTCCCCTAGGGCATCTATCTGTGAGATCTGTGCAGGTGTAAGTGTGATTAAGACGCCCATACCACCACCCGTTGCTTGCGCCATCTCTGCGCCGCCAAGTGACACGTCCCGGCTCGTGTCATCTATACTGTCGGTGACGGAGAGTTTTTCAAGGTTCGTCAACTCTGCAACGACTGCGTTGCTAAAGCTGACAAGCAGCGTGCGCACGGCGGGCGCCACGTTCATAGTGGCATTTGACGCATGGGGCGGCGGCGTGGTGATCTCTGCTGTGTCCAGTACGACGGAGGTTTTGTCCATAGGATTTCCTGACACGTCAGAAAACGTGCCCTCTGATGCTACCAAATACAACACGGACTGCCTCAGGTTCAATATGTCTCTGCGTTGCGTGTCGGTGATCTCCAACACCACGTCCTTGCCGTCAGATATAGTACGTATGGTGGAGTTGGCAAGCCCCACAGCAACCGTGCCATTGGAATCACCTGAGACTGCCAGTCCCCGTATTGCAGTAGCAGAGACGTCGACTGTTTCATCAAAGGAGATCAACAGAGTGCGTCCCTGTGTGTTTATGGTAGCGCCCGTAATTATAGGCGGGGCCGTGTCGTTGCGTATAATTATCGGGTTATTAACGTCTTCTGCGCTCTCAATGCCATTTACAGTGATGACTGCGCCGGCATCCAAGTCGAGCTCAAGTGGGCGAGTCATATCAAGAACCTGTAGCCTCTGCTCTTCTGTCATCTCTATTACAAGGATTGGTCCGTCGTCTTGCGATGACGATACTGATGCCTCTGTCAACTGCACGCCGCCAGACGACGCGCCGCGCTCGCGTATGTAAAACTTTGACGTGTCGACGTGATCAGCAGGCGTTGCATCAACTGCCACACTGAATGTAACACGGAGTTCTCGGCTGCCAGAGTCCAGATCAATGACTGCCAGGTCAGCCTCTGTCGGCGTTATGTCCTCCACAGTTATCATAACAGACGCGTCCACCTTATTTTGCGCCATATCCGTAGCAGAGACCGTGACCGTGTGCGTGCCGGCCGCAAGTTGATGCGTGATGCTCATCTGGTTGTCATACTGTGGCAGTTCAGTGCCGTCTGCGCTCCAGGATATAGATGGTATCTCAATGTTGTCAGATATCTGGGCCTCAAACCGTATGGGCTGCAGCGAGTGGAATGAACCGTCGGCAGGCGATATGATGTCTACAGAAGGCAATATCCCGTCAACAGATATAGTACTGGTAAACGCCAGCGGTCCGGACTTGCTAACAGGCGGCTGCGGGTTTATCTGCATTGTCAGCTCGGGGGGCGGGAGGTCAGGTAGTACGTCTCTGAATGGATGTGATGCTGCCTTTATGGCAGCACCGTCAGGAAACCTCAGCGAGTCAGCAGACACATAGTTGAGATCCATAGTATAGTCACCGTCTTGCACCAAATATGAAAAGACGAGTTGCGCAGTACCGTTGCCACCATCATATCTGGCAGTTCGGTCAGCCGCGCCCGTCTCCAGATCTAGCACGGGTGTGCCCGTGACATGTACAGGCTCAGAAAAGTGAACATTAATGAACACCTGCCTGCCTGCGCCATACGTCTCCTCAGTCTGGGCGCCTGACACACCATAAGCAAGGATGTCTCTGTCCCAGAACAGCACGTACACGGCCCCCCTCGCGCCCACGGCAACCTCGGGGGCGCCGTCGCGGTCCAAGTCACCTATAACAGCAAAGGATAAGCCAAACTCGCGGACGTCATCGCCTATTGCATGCATCGCCCGGTTAATCTCATATGAGCCCTTTATACTCCCATCTGAGTTCAAAAGTAGCATGTGGACGGTACCGGCGTTGTTCACACCATCTCTGTCTGCCCCAGGGGCCCCTACTGCGACATCCGGCGTCCCGTCGCCGTCCAGATCGCCCGCGGCCCCGACGGACAGTCCAAAGTCGTCGTTTGCCCGTATCGCCGGGGCATTTTCTGACGAGGCGTCTAGTTTTAGGACAGACTTTACAGATATCGTGCCGCCACCGCCACCACTGCGCTCAAGCAGTATTACATGCACGGCCTCATCGTACCCCGAGCTCACATTGTCGTGGTTAAAGGAGCTGTCCGAGGGATGCGATCCGGACACCAAATCTATCATGCCATTACCGTCGATGTCACCGACGGCAGCAAGCGAGAATCCCAACCCTGCGCCGTCTGCGAGGTCAAAGCCGCGTGCGCTGTCGCGGTTTATCTCGGCCACGTGCTGCGCGCGCACCTGCTGGCCGCCTGACCCACGGTCCAGCGAAAGTATATGTATAGCGCCACTAGCACGGGGGCCGTCCCCGTTGGCTCCGACTGCCACATAGACAGTCTTGTCAAAATCCAGGTCGCCCAGAACTGCCAGCGCGGACCCAAAGTTGTCGCTCACCCTTATGCGACCCTCCTGGCCCCGGACGCTGGGATCAAGGCCTGCCAAATTCTGCGGGCCAAAAGAAGATGTATGGTTTACCGTGCCGTCTGGGTTTAGCAATCGCACCTGGATCTCTCCGCATGTGCCAGGATTGCATACGGGGTTACCAGCTTCCGGGACGCCCACCAATATATCCGTGGTGCCGTCACGGTTGATGTCTCCTATGTTGACAGCGGATCTTCCAAACCCCGCAGAGTGAGTGGCTTGACCGACGCTGCTCTTGACTGTGCCGTTTGGGTTCATAAATGCGATGTGAAATCCAGAAGGCGTACGGTCAAAAATATTCCGAGTGCCGTACGATCCCACGGCAAGATCCGGGGTGCCGTCGCGGTTCAGGTCTCCTAGCCCAGCCACTGCCGTATTGTACACCGGAGCCCTTTTACAGATATTTATGTCCAGGGAAAAGCATTCATACCCTCTATGATGTAGTATTCGGTGCACCTCAAACAGTTGTATCTCAGTGCTGTCGCCCAACTCTTCGCTGGGCCCCGGCTTTGGGGCATAAAGCGGGATCAAATGCACCACACCCAGTTTAGCGCCCGTATAATTGTACGTGGGCTCACTGACTACAAGGTCGGTCACACCGTCGCCGTTAAAGTCAGCGGCCGCTATCTCGGTGCCAAACCCGTCTCTCTGGTCCATTATCATGATGTGCTCTGTGTCGTTGTTGATTGTAATTGTGGACTTTGGGACACCGTCGCCGCCGAGGTACACCAGATGTATCGAGTTGTCATCCACAGAGGTCGCTTCACCCGGAGCCCCCACGGCTATATCGTAGAATCCATCGCCGTCCAGATCGCCCATTCCCGTCACAGAGCTGCCAAAGTTGGAACGAGAGGTCTGGCGCGGGCCAAACTCGTCGCTGCTAGTTATTTTGTGCAACAGGTTCAACGACGGGGAGCCGTTTGCATATCCTAGTGACAGTAAGAATACAGAGCCGTCCTTGCTTCCGTTGTGAGGTTCACCCGGTGCCCCTACTGCAATCTCCGTGGTGCCGTCGCCGTTGACATCACCCACGTTTGCAACTGACGTGCCAAATTTGATATCAGGTCCAGTAGTATCTCCACCCACCGATCTGTAGGTGAACTTGTATGTAGATTTGATAGAGTTTGCGCTGTTCATTAAAATTACATGTATGGCGCCCTGATTTGCCACCGTCGAACCGAGCGGGTCATCAAAGTCATCATTAGGGGTGCCCACCACCACATCAGGAACGCCGTTACCATCAATGTCGCCAGCAGACGCCACAGAGGCGCCAAATTCATCAAACTGTTCAAGGATGGGTCCTCCGTTCGCATTGTGTATCGCAAATGAGGACTTTAGTGTGCCGTTGCTGTGAAGCAGTACCACGTATACGGTGCCCGTATTAGGTCCACTATCGTCATCTCCGGTAGCGCCCACCAGTATATCCATAACACCGTCGCCGTCCATGTCGCCGGCAGGTGCCACAGAGGTGCCAAAATAGTCATGTGAACCCCGGACCGGCTGCTTTTGGTCCAGTATGACTTGTACTGATTTTATAGCATACCCACCATCTTCCATCAGTATTATAAACACGGCGCCCTCGTTCTCATCACTACTGTCTTCAGTTGGGTCATAGTCCTTTGCCCCCACTGCAAAGTCAACGGCACCGTTGCCGTCTATGTCCCCTATGGATGCCACAGATGAGCCAAAGTCACTGCCCCTCTCAGTCGGAAAGAGAGAAGAGGACGTCACATTGATGGTAAACGTGCCGGCGGCAATAGGGGCGGCAATAGGGGCGGCAATAGGCACATATCTGGGCGGCGCGGTGTCTATTCCAAACTCCGAGAGTCCGACCTTGACTACATACGGAAGATCGCTGTCGGCCACAAGCACGTAATCACCAATAACTGCAATATCATACGGGTCTCCGAACAGATCGAGTCCTGAGCCTTCATCTCCGAACTGCGAGATGAATAGTCCCGAGGGTGTAAACACCGACACCCGTTGGTTTGAGGAATCCACGGCAAATACGCGCGATCCGTCAAATGCCATACCACGCACGGCGGCAAACTCACCTTGGCCGGTACCGCTACGACCAAACTCGGATATATAATCTCCAGAATGATCAAACACCTGCACTATATCCCGGTCGCGGTCTGCCACGTAGATGTGCATATTGTTGACTGCAATGCCAGTGGGATTTCGGAACTGGCCGTTACCAAAGCCGTTGCCGCCGAACTTTGTGACAAAGGTGCCATTGGTGTAAAATATCTGAACATCGTTTCGCGTGATATCCGATACAAAGACATGCGTAGAGTTGGCAGCAATGCCAGTGGGGTTTCGGAACTGGCCGTTGACAGTACCGGTGCCGCCGAACTTTGTGACAAATGCCCCAGTGTCGGCTCGGAACACATGGATGAGATCCCGCGCGTTGTCTGACACAAAGACAAACTCAGAGTTGGCCGCGATGGCAGTAGGGCTTCGGAACTGGCCATTTGCATTACCCTGACTGCCAAACTTTGAGAGATAGTTGCCGTTATAATCAAGTACTTGCACGTCCCGGCGCTGAGAATCCAGCACAAATATCTTCTCAGCATTGGCCGTAATTGAGCGTACAGTCTGGAACTGTCCATCGCCGCTACCCTTGATTATATCCCCGGCAAACGCATACGGATAATTGTTAAACACCCTGACCCTGTCGCCGCCCCCTGTATCTGCCACAAAGGTGCGGAATTTGATAATTGTAATGCCAGTCGGATCGTGTAGTTGACTCGCGGTGCCGGCAGTATTGTTAAATGTGCGCACATATTTTCCGGACAGATCAAATACCTGAACGTCGCCGCGGCCAGAGTCCATCACCATAATGTTCGCCGAGTCTACCTCGATGCCCGTGGGGTCTTGGAATTGGCCGTTAGCGGTGCCGGTGCTGCCAAAGCTCGAGAGATGTTTTCGCGTGTTGGCATCAAAGATGTGCACCATGTCGCCGGCGGTATCCGTCACAAAGACGTGAGTGGCGTTGGCCGCGACCGCGTGTGGATCGCGCAAGGAGGAGTGGGACAAAGTACCTGCCGATGATCGGATTTTATCTTCATTGTTGGTGGTTACGTCGAGTACCGTGACGTAGTCCCGTTGTGTGTCCGTCACAAAGATGTGCGTGCCGTTGGAGGCCATGCCTAGAACATCATTAAAGTAACCTCTCGGAGTCTCACCCGCCTTCTGTCCAATCTTTGGGTAAACGAACAGTTGTTTCCCTGAATGATCATATACTTCGAGCCGCTCATAAAGGACGAAATTGAAATTAAGTGCACTGTAGTCGGTCATCACAAACACCTTATCGTGGGTGACTGTAAGGACTCGTGCTTGTGCAGAGACGTCAAACTCCGAGACGAGTGAATCGCGTTCGTCAAATATGAAGACTTTGCCGGTGGATTCTGTTTTGAGGGCATCTAGCACAAACACATGCGTTGAGTTGGAGTCAATATCCTGCAGGTTTTCAAAATTACGGACAAAGTTGTACTCAAATGAGGATGCGTGCGCCTCATTACTACCACCACCACCACCACCAGTATCATCATACATTACAAACAGAGCAGACGTAATGATAATAACAGACATCATAACTAAGAGACTCATGACGCGCCTGACACAGTCCGATGTGTTGCCCAGTTCTAATCACCTTTTTCCCAACAGCATGCAAATATCCCACCAACTACATAGCATAATATAGTCAGATGTATTACACATTTAGGTACACCTTCCATTTCCCCCCCCCCCCCAACACACACATCCTATACAGACCAATTTGTTTAATAACATAAAAAGTCGTATATAAAATAACATTTCAATTTTTCTGTTTACTACAGATGTAAAATACATATAGTAAAATACTATACCCGAATTTTGCGAAAGTCGTATAATCACCAACATAGTTGCTACCAAATTGTTTGTATTAATAAATACGCATAATTAACTGTCATGATTTTTAGATTCTCCAAAAGCACGAGCTCAGGTCAAATCAGATACATTGACATCCATACGTACCTGACCGCAAGACGTCAATAAGTGAAAAATAGAGTACAGTAATTCATAAATCATATACATACAAGTCACCGTATTGTACAATGATGTACAATACACAAGAGTTTAATCATCAAAAACATGTAAACTTTAGAATTTGACTGATACAGTGGTAATACATCGAGGGTATGGCGGGTACCCATGTAGTATGGTTTCAGCGCGTGTCTCTTCGCTCTGGGGCATGGTAATACATCGGGGTTATGGGGTGTACCCATAGCTACAGAATGTGGTTGAAAAGGAGTGTGAACAGTTCAGTGTTATACTTGCAGAGTCACAGGTGATGATCTCTGCATGGACTCGGTGTGATCTGTATGGTAAACAGTTCAGTGCCATGCTGTAGAATCACAGGTGTGATCGAGATTCTAGAGGCATCCGGAGATATTTAGGGAAGTATTGTAGTAACAGTAACAGTAATAGTAGAATTTTGTAAAAACAAGACTTGATCGATGTGTACAAACAGCGTGCAACAAGTATCAGTTCACTTGCAAACGCGGTTGATCGATGTTTATATGAACTTTTTATCTGAATTTAATATTTGAGGCTGAGAAAGTGTAAATTTTTAGTACTTTTTTGCGTGACTATGGCGGTAGTTTGGAATAGGGATACAGTTAGAGTTAGGATCAAAAAGACAAACGGGGTGGTTCACCTTGAAGAAATTGTACTGTACGCCAAAAATGATAGTTTGATTTGGCATCAAAACACAAACAGATGTAGAGTGTTTGTATATATGATGTGTAATGTGCAGAGTCTGGCAATTCAGGCAGAGGCACGTATGGATGCGTTTTGAATGAACGTTATCCAAGCATCACAACTATCTGCAAGATCAGAGTCTTTTACTGATATAATGTCAATTTTAATTGCCTTGGCAGGCGTCATGTTGTTTTTGAGGCCTGTGTGTTTTCTAAAAAAATTATGATATACTATGATCAGACGTAAGAGTCCGGGGTCCTCTGATTTTAGTCCACGTACACACTTGAGTCTATCCTCAAATTCTCCATTGAGTCGTTCGTAGACGTTATTTTGATTAAAAAGATTCTGTATGTGTATCTCACGTATGTGTACAAACACCGATCCAGCCCGTCTAAAGAATACTTTTCTGGCAGGCTTTATGAACTCCTGCAGTCCATCACTTACAAGTATGCGTGGTAGCCTACACGTACGGGTAGCAGCCATTTGAAACAGGTTAGTGGGATCAGATCCCTTTTTCTTCTTGAGGATCTCGTGGGATAAAACAAATCGACTTGCGCCATCCATTACACCAAACAAATATCTGGTCTGTTTACGTATTTTAAATTCTAACTCGTCGACATGCCACTGAAACCATGCATCAAGACACAATAAACTTGAGAACCGTAGCATGATTCGCGAATACTCATCAGTCCACCCATGTATTGTAGATGGGTTTATGATGATCTCATCCATTGCAAGCTGCACACATACTTCTTCTGGAGACATTTTAGTTGCCATCATGGACAACGCTTTTGCTATTACGGATGCATCAAAATGCCGTCCCTTGAACCCTTCCATTCCAGAAAATGTACGGCCACATTTTTTGCACATGTATCGCCTCACAGATCTTTTTCTCTTACACTTGCGCTCTCCCCATCCTACCACATCTTTGGATCTGCATTTTGAATACTGACATCTCAATTTTTTGCGCCTAATCTGTATCCTTTTTCTACGCCCACACCACCACTCTTTGTCTAAGAGCTTGTATACACCCACTACATGCTTGCATATCTTTTTTCCATTTTGATTGGCCTCACACTGACATCTCATTCCAAGTGAACTAAGCGACACCACATACAATAGACCTTGCACAGTTTGCGATGCGACTGTCCATTTAATCGAGCTTAGTGTAGTTATGGCACCTGCATACTAATATGATTAAAGATCCGATATTTTGATTGATATTCATCTCGAAGTTGAGCACATATTATGAATACAAAATATTAGAAAACTATCGGATCTTTAATGAAACTATTATGCAATGCATGCAATCTGAATGCCTGCTTTCCTAATTGCATCAATCTGAGCCTTGGAGCGCCTCTGCTTGCCATGCTTTGGGTTGTCATTTTCCAATGTTTTTGATCTTGATTGAGTAGTTTCGTCTACCACCTTTTCTTCCTGAACTGTTTTTTGTTTCATTATACATATATCACCAATTGGATATATAAGCATTCGTGCGCAATTCTATGTCAGTGACGTTATAACGTTGTACTGAGAACAACAAACATGACTAAATGGGCTGCCAATGCCACTGAATTCCAAGTATCCATAACCCACAACGTGAAAAGAGGTACCAGTTACTCATACATTCCAAAGCCGGTCCTTGCCAAACTTGGTAACCCAGAGGGTTTGAAGTTTATCATACGTGGCGACAAAATACTAGTTACGTGTCCGGATTGACTACAACGGTTCAAATCTGTATTAATTGCCCCCAACCGCGTTTGCAGGAGAACCTGACAACAGAATACACATGTCACACAAGAATCAGGATGCATCCATACAGACAACGCCTATAAACCACCGCCATAAGACATAACCATCGAAGAGTTGGAGAAGGATCTAAGATAGAATCTAAGAGCAAACTACTTACGAATAGAATAAGGGAGTAAAGATGTATGTCGTACCAAAGTTTCGATCTTTACAAAGAGATCATAAAAGACACGGACCACGATTATCACAAAAAACAGGTAAAGGATAGGTTAGAGCCATACCTGAAATATCTCCAATTGGTAACCAAACACTACAGAGAAAATCCCATAGTGTTTAATTACATATATGATCAACCTCAGGGAATCAAACCAAAGCGAAAGATACGACAGGACGAACCCGTATGGATTCAACTGGGTGAAATGAGCGATGAAGATCGACGATATATTCTAGACGGGGACCATGTAAAACATGTGCATGAGGATGTGGACAAAGATCAGGATGATGAAGTAAAAATAAGTGTCATACAACGCGACGTTGCCGGAAGATTGCAGCTGGCGCGCAGGCCGAGAACTAAAAAGCTGAGAGTATATCGCATTATATACACGATAATGACGCAGATAAAGGCCGTAAAGTCTTTGCTGCATCGACCAAAACCGGAGAATTCCCCTCTGCTAAAGCTCTTTTACGACAGAGACCACGTGGCGTTGGAAGACATGGAAGAACAACACATAGACAAATGGTTTGTTTTGGACGGGCGCGATGGCTCTGACCGGCAGAAGGAATTCGTGGAAAAGGCTCTCGCCACTCCGGACTTTGGATTTTTGGAAGGGCCGCCAGGCTCGGGCAAAACTACCGTACTCTGCGAGCTGGTTCACCAGCTCGTGCATCAGGGAAAACGCGTGCTGTTCTGCGCGTCAACCCACATAGCGGTGGACAACCTGCTGGAAAAGATCACCAACGAGTACACAAGAAAACCTACAGACTCCAACATCATCCCACTGAGGGTGGGTGTCTCGGAAAAGATTTCCGACCTCGTACGCGGGTACACGTACGACACCTGCATAAAGACCATGCAAGAAAAGATATCCAACCATCTTGAGGACGTTTCCGACAAAAGCGAGGCGCAAAAGGCCCTGTATGAGCAGCTCCGATCGGACGATACTATAGGAAACATAGCACGTGACTGCGCAAACCTTGTGTGTGGTACGACCATGGGCATACTCCAGCATCCCGACATCAAAAACGGCAACGCGGGTATGTTCGACGTCATGATAATTGACGAGGCCTCCAAGACCACGTTTCAGGAGTTTCTGGTTCCGGCTATGCACGCCAAGCGCTGGATAATAGTAGGCGATACCAAGCAGCTTGCACCCCACACAAGTTCGGAAGAGTTTGGCCTGCATGTCAACGCATGCATCGGGCGCGAGGAAGGTCAAGCGTGCCTCGACGCGTTTCTAGCCGCCAGTCAAGACCAACGCATCATAGCAACTGTGGAAAGCCAATCTGCAAAGAATGCCTACAGTCGCCAATGCGACAAACACGGGGTCGCCCTGCATGACGCCGATGACAAGCCGCCGGAGCGCGCATGGAAAGGAATCGTAGTGGGAACAGCAGATTCCATATCGAAGGCAGACGACGGATTTTTCCAAAGTGTCAATCCCAAGCGCGACATAATCCGAGGGTACGACGAGATACGTGCCCATTTAAATCGACAAAAGCGTAGAATACCGCGGGTGATACATCCTATGAAGAATGGTTTGGACAAAGACCTGACATGGGGGGCGCAGATGGCGTGGCGGATCATATCACTGTCCGGACACGAGAGCGGCTCGGAACACTATGCCAGTCAAGCGATCGAAAAGCTCATGCCGGCAGACGACAAGGATACACGTCTCAGACTGGAAGATGTCAAAAAGATCGCGCTACCGTCGATTTTACATCTGCTTCAGCATGGCTATGGGACAGGAGAGAATACGATCATGACGGAAGGTATTCCGGAACAAGACTTTGCAAAACGGCACGTGCTTTTGCAGCAGCAGTACAGAATGCACCCGGAGATAGCAAAATTTCCCAGGACATACGTGTACAAGGGACGAGCGCTTGAGACTCCAAAAGCAGTAGGATTCGAACGCGAATGGTCATACAGGGAATACGAAAAAAGATCCGTCTGGATCGACGTCAAGGATGCATCCCAGAACAGCTCTGAAGCCGAGGCCGAATGTATAATGAATGAGCTGGAAAAGTTTTACGGATTCGCGATCAAAACCAAGCCAGGCCGCGGCCTGCCGTGGGAGGTGGCAATATTGACGTTTTACACAAAGCAACAGCAAACCATACTGTCCCACATCAAAAAGATCGCTCGGGCCAAGAACGGGTACGAATTCGCGCTGATGGATGACAGGAAGGAGATCGTGACCGTCCAATGCCGCACGTTGGACTCCTTTCAGGGATACGAGGCCGACGTGGTTTTCTTGAGCATCGCAAACAACCACCCGACACTCTTTCTTGAAAATCCCAACCGCATCAACGTCGCGATAACAAGGGCACGGTACCAGAACGTGATCGTGGGGGACAAAAAAGCCATGAGTAGTTCGAGATCGTTGATGGGCAGGTTTGCCATGAACACGCGTGTACACAGGGGCTGCAAATCATGAATAGGATAGAGATAGACACGGAGATCAATCTGAAATGCTACATAGTATATGCCGAGATATCCGTACCCGCACGCCGATATATTTTACCAGTGCTATTACATGTGAGGGATATGGAAGACGAAGCCGATGCAAAATCACTCTCATCTGAGCTCTTTCCTGGAATGGAGTCGGTAAGCAAGAGGCTACTCGAGATTTGCAAAAAGGAGAAGATGGTAGAAGAGTATGATGGTCAATACTCCATATCACGGGCAGGCGAGAATGCCATCGAAGACGACAAGGTCTTTGTACGTAGCCCGGGTCGGATGTACAAGATATACTATACCGACTCTACAATAATCCCGGAAGAAAGCAGAGTGGTTCGACTAGATACGGATCCGGAAGAGGCAGGATACGACCCGAACAAAACAGTAGGGGTGTGCGACCTACCGTGGCATCTGACAGATCTAAAATGCAGCATCCTAAAACCCCTGTTTGGGTGCATGCAGGGCGAGTTTAGAATCGATAGCATACACCACCGGGCCAAGGAACTGGAACCGGATCACATGACACTGTCGCTCCGCCTCGTGGATGACTCCGTGACGGGCCCTGATCTATATGAAAGAAGGAATGACCATAACATCTCCGGAAGATTCCACGTTTCGGCCAAGATGGCTGGGGAGACCCGCGAGATGTCCGACCGCGACGGATCTATTGTACTTCCCCCCACCCCATGAGGAGGCGTTCCCGCGAGATGTCCGACCGCGACGCTATCATCTATCTGGTGCATACTGATATGATTAAAGATCCGATATTTTGATTGATATTCATCTCGAAGTTGAGCATATATTATGAATACAAAATATTAGAAAACTATCGGATCTTTAATGAAACTATTACGCACCAACCTCACGAAGACCACCTAAAGAGTAATGCGTCCAATTGTCAAATTAGAAGATGAACTGAGTTTTGAAGTAAAGGAATGCAACATAACCATCCCGATAGCAGCAACAACAACAACAACAACAAAAAGAAAAAGATAAACTAGTAATATAAAATCACATTATTTCTCAGGTACATCTTCTCTCAACATGGTTATCGCTACGTGTAAGTACACATCGTAGCCATCCATCTCAATCTTGAATTTTATTCCATTCTTTGGTGTATGATCGTACATATTGCAACACACCACCATAATTTTGAACATAAAAATACACATATTGTGATCTCCTGTAACGTTTTCACAATTGGACTTTGCCACATGTGATTATTTCAGGCACGAAATCACAAAAATTCACTGTACAGAAATTTATGCCCGTCGCTATACGCCCCATCCAGACCACAGAGTTGGCACGTTTGTTGATTGTTTAATCTGGTTTGTGAGACCGTCTAACTCTGATCCCGGCCCAAAGTCTGCAGGGCGGCAGAAGCGCCGCGGCGGTGAGATCCTAGTGGATGACGACGTTACTGACTGCGACCTGTCCAGCACAAGGCCGGGCACACCACCTGTGAAGTTTTTTGCGCGGCCAGCCAACCCTCTCCATTTCCTCGTCCAGATATGTGAACAGGTTTTTTCTACTGCGTCTCAGGCGCGCCGTGTTTATAACGATGAAGTGGACACCGGAATCAGCGTAGTGCCTGTTCCTCCTTCTGGCAAGCGTTCACCCCCCCTCCCCCTAGCTAGGTACAGGGCAGCCACTTACGGTGAGCGAATGCGTGGCTATGCGTGCTCATGGCACGTAAGGTGGAAGAGAGGTTACGCGTGTGTCATTGCAGCTAGAATACGTAGGGTTTGATTGACTTGCAAATGTTCTCGACCCGATTGGTGGTGTAGTGGTGGTGTAGTTGTTGTGTAATTTGCCAGCTTGTCATACCCTATCAAAAATCTGTATGTTAGTGGATCTACAGTGCGCTTTGCACCCGGACAATTCCAATAAAATCGCTCATACTTAATAAATGTAACTGCGCTCTTACCAAAAGTTACATATAGGGCCATCCAAATGGAATTATTATGATTAGAACCAAGAGGATGACATTATGAATTTACTGAGGGCTGTTATCAATCTATTGTTTTCAAAAAAGCGAACCATTCAGTTTCAGAGGCGATGGGACATGCAGACAAGAAAGGCAGAGTTGCATGATATGACGATGAGAGGGTGTGAGTGTAATGAGTAATGCTTCTGCCACCGCACGTGAGAATAAGATTTTACGCGATAAACTCGCGCACATGTGGAAGTTTGTAAACGTCATAATGGAAGCATGGGGGGAGCAGGCTGCCATGTTCATCGATGAGATCAAGAGACTTGAAGGCAAAGTCGAGAGTCTGAAAACATACTGTGATGAACTCAAAGAACAACTGCAAGATGCAAAAAGGCTTTTAGCAATGCATGAGAACTATAACAACCCCGACAGGGGGACGAAGACTGCCCATGATAGGCAGAAACACAGACAGGCGTTGAGAGTCGAGAGTGAAGAGAATGTGCAGTGCGCCATGGATGTGGAAAAGGAAAAAAGCAGTAGAAAATCCGGCCTGCGGCATCGCGGCGGCCAGCCCGGTTCAAAGGGCATGTCGTGTGGCCTAAAACCAGACAGGAAACTAGATGATTTATGCGCGCCCGAAACATGCGTCCGGTGCGGCAGAACTGACATCATACATTTAGGATTCCTATGGAAGATGGTACTTGAAATACGCGAGTATGGCGACCGGTTCTGCACAGACCCAGGACCATTTGAGAATCCCAAAGAGATGGTGGAGAATTTGCACATGAACGGCGCATTGTTTGCCTATATGGAGGCATCAGTTCCTGCAATCTGCTTGCAGTGTGAGGTGATCATCTACCCAGAGACGCCGTCGATCCCAGGATCGTCGTGCGGACCGATCTTGCGCGAAAAGATCATGAACCTGCACGGGCAAGTGCCACCCGTGCAGCGCATACACAATATACTTGCCGCAAACCATCATACTGAGATCGGCACAGGTACCATCTCAAAGTGCCTAAAGGCGATATCACAACACGCTACGCATGACTGTTTGTGGGTAAAGGCACCCCGTGATATGATCGAGGATGTAAAGGCGGCCTATGGTACTGATACAAAGAACTCAGAGACATCTACTAATGAAATGGTCGCATATACTGAACAAGATGATAATGGTACAGAGACAATCATAATGACTGCACACTCTGAGCCTCCTGTTGCCATGTTCTGTCAACAACCTGCAGCAGCAAAACCACCAAAACTAAAATCCGAAGACTCTCCCCTACCTGAGATGGCGCCTGTACCGGATACTATACCTGACACACACATGCACAGCGTCCTCCCGCCACTATTCACCCAGATATACGAGATGATCACAATGGCCCCCAATATTATGTGGGACGAGTCAAATGCAAAGGTAGCAGGACACCGTCGGCAGACGCTCGTACTGCTCTGTCCCGGAATTGCCACCCTGATAAAAATTACAGACAGTAAATCAAAAAATCTTATACAATACATGTTCCCGGATCTGCTTGGCAGACCTCTCCAGGCCGACATGTATCTTGCAGGCAATGCGTTTGATGGTGACATACAGACATGCCGTGTACACTTGTGGCGTCGAGGCGAGTCGTTGGCAGTATTGCATGGCATCCACTCACCAGAGCAGACGTACTCTGAAGAGCATCTCAATATATTCAGACTCTCAAAACGCGCAGGTGAACGCATAACCCAGCTGGCCGGCGGCCCGCTCACATCTATCTGCGAGGTTGACAGTGTGATTCGAGCCATACCTGGACTTTCACAAACAATAAGTGATGAGGTCGACGTACTAAACACCCGCATGCTCAAATTGATAGACGCGTACCGGTATGGTGAGGTCTCTGATGAAGACACGCGCAAATACGCCACCTCACTTGAGAACGCACTACCATACATGTTTACATTTCTGTGGCATCCGGGCATGCAAGGTCACACAAATGACATTGAGCGACTCATCAAGAAATGTAACGTATTGCCGCGCAAGATGCAAGGGGGGCTTCCAGACTGGACGGCTGCAAAAACGCAGGCCAACCTGCAGACCATACATGCAAACTCTGCCCTGTGGGGCGTATTCTCAGGACAATTGGTATCAGGATATCGCGGCAGTTGGAAGCCGCCGCCATCAAATTCAATCACAATAATGTCCCCGTCGTCGTCACCATCACAGAGACCGCGTCCACATGTCACCGAAAAATGTATCACGAAATCATCTGATCCATTAATACAGGCACACGACCTCATCTGCATACCAAAATCACAAAATGTCAAGGTCGCTGCCGCATGACTTTTTAATATAATCAGATTATTGTAAAACTTGCCCCATATTATGCCATTTTTGTACCGTCCACACACTCCCCACCGTTGACACTACTAACACAATAAACAAACTGGCCGTGCCGCCACCATCCAATCCGATGTTTTTGCCTTGAACAACGTGACGCTGTATGTTACCTGCATGTTACCTGCATGTTACCTGCATGGCCACCATATCACATACCATAACGCCTGTCCGATATCTGTCTAAGGTGGCAGCGTAAGTGGGTGAGAGTTGAGGGGAGGGGGAGGGGGTGAACGCTTGCTCCTTCTGTCCCTTGCCGCAACGTCCCTTGATTCATGTATGCTGCCGTCCAGCTCAATTATCAGAACCAGTTCTCCGTCTTGGTCGGTCACTACTATGTCTGGAGTGTGGATGAGGCGCGTTTTTGACAGGGCGGATATGTCTATGCGGTTCATGTGCTCCCCATGTATCTTACGGCCGCGGCGGGTAAACTCCACGGTACACTCTTGTCTTATCTGACCCATCCGTATTCTGTAGTATTTCCTAAGATGCTTTACAATGGCGAATATGGGGCCGCTGTCACTGTATCTCTCATCCACGTGCGCGTCGCGTGTGCGCTTGTTCCTCCTAGTCCCAGTCGTAAAGACCCCCCCTTTCCTCAAATTTGTTTGTGTCGATCCTCACGTCCTTCAGGGCATCGGCTATTCCGACTTCCAAAATCGGGCGACTGTACGAGTACCTGCCGTCCACGTTGTCAAAGAACCGCCCCAATGGATCTACCATAGCATAGCTGCCAGTCATCATGTCGTTGTCCTCCGGTATGACTACTATGCCCTCCCGTTCTATCCGCCTGTGCCGTTCCACATACGCCTTGAACTGGTTCGCTGTTACTTGGAAGCTGTGCATGGACTCGTCGTTCTGTCCCGCCACCGTCAACGCTTGCATGATCTTCCACCTTTCTGGCTCTGCTGCCCTGATGAACCCGGACATGTCCTCCTCGTGGTTGTATAATGTGACCACGGTGTTGATCTTTAACCTGACTCCGTGCATCTTTATGGATCTGGCAGTCCAGAGGTACTCTTCTGCAGTTATGGAGCCCAGACTCGTGGCGCGTCCGGACATCTCATTTGTTACGGGCCTGATACTGTCTACACTGAGCGCAACCCAGTCCAAGCATCGGTGCATGCTTTTAAGCCAGTCCTCCGTCATCCTGCTCCCGTTGGTAACTATGGATGTGGTCATGCCACCGTACTTGGCTTCCTTGATTAGATCATCCAGCCCGGGATACAGCATAGGCTCTCCACCTGCAAAGTTGATCTTTTCATATCCCGCGTCTGCAAGCAATCTGACGATCTCCACGACCTCTTCTGATCCGAGATTCTTGTGTGACAGATTCGCGGCATAGCAGTGGCCGCAGCTCATGTTGCATGCTTGCAACAGATGATAGTTTACCGACGGAATTGCCACTGTTGTCCGGTCGGATATCTTTTTATTCATACATGATATCTAACACATACAGCTTGATGTATATTCTCAAGTGGGCCACATAGTGTAAAATCGTGCGGAACTTGTATACCTGTTCATTTGACCCGCACCGCAATTATCTCAAGTGGGGCCACATAGTGTAAAATCGTGCTGAACGGCAAATTTGCCCAATCCAAGTTGCGCTGAGGCGCTTGTCTGTATTCGTCACAGTCAGACTCTAAGCCTACTACCCGTGTGTACGGATTGGAATGTGCCGTGTGTGCCAGAGTTATTTCTACAACCCCAAGCAGACGAGGCCGCGACCATGAAGAACAACTGAGAATGTGCTATGTATGCCAGAGTTATTTCTACGAGGGTGTTGTACTACAGGCTGTCAACCATGTGGTTGTCGCGTAATTCGCCTCCATACTGACTGTGGTGGCTTTACATCCGGGCCGCTGAAACCAGTCTGAAGGCATCTTACGTACCGGCCTTACCAATATCGTAAAATTTTTAGATGCTGCGAATCTGGCAATGGTGTAATGGATGAGTCTCCCGCATATTATGACCATATAATGGAATTGCTGAAAACGCATGATGAACATCTGACCGTAGCCGACATCGTAAAACTGGCCGACAAGAATACCTTTTCAACTCGCAGGGCACTTAAGCGATTAATAAAAGACGGCATAGTTATGCGTGAGAGAATAGGCAAAACAGATCATTACTACCCGGCGGAAGATTCTGCCGTCGAGATGGACAAATTTAATAACCTGATGAAAAAGCTAGATGATACTGTAGAAAACCTGAAGAAAGATTTTCCAACATATCCTTCCAACATGTTGTATTTCATAAACGAGATAAGCTCTTCCGGTGTTACCAAGATAGAATCCATAAAAGACCATGTGAAGGTTGTAACAACCGGTTACAAAGAACAACGGATAATATATGAAAAAGTCACTAGAGACATCAGATCTATGTGTCATAGGCACGTAAAAAATCCTCTTCTGATGAAGCGTCTGCTCTCATACGAGTCCGACGCCTACCAAGTCTTTCAAGAAACCGTCAAAAAGCGCCTAAGATTGGCAAAGAAACGAGACAATCTACACGCAAGTTCCCGAAAAAAAATCGCGAATCATATCGAAAAACTAGCCTACATAATGGACACGTTGGTTTATGATGCAGATCATGTAAAAGAATGCTTGGAGTTTGGTGAGGAAGTTCCCTACGACTACAAAGACTCGCGTGATGAATCAAGGGGAATACTGATCAACCTTGAACAAAAACGCGACATGCTCCGAGACAGTCTAGAGTCTGCAAAGCGATGGACAACTGCCTACAGGAAGGGCCACTCCGATGCAGTATTGGAAAACAAGCATCCGTCAAGTGAATTTGATGAAGCGGCCGGAAAACTGTCGGAGATGCAACAAGGCTTGAGAGACCTTGACATACTGATCCGGACAGGTATTGAGAAATCCATAGCGGAGGAAAAGGATTACGAATTGAGCGCTGTGCTCACGGAAGTAGAGAAAAATCTGCAGGAATATAAGCGGAACTTGAGAGAGATTGCAGACGATACCGGTTAAAACCCAGTTATAGCGACAGGTATAAGTTTCCGTACAGTGAATTTTTGTGATTTCGTGCCCGAAATAATCACATGTGGCAAAGTCCAATTGTGAAAGCGTTACAGGAAATCACAATAACAGTAATTCGCAATGTATTTTATATGATTTTATTTGAATAATCTACAATGTCGTTAAACGTTGATGATCATACTTGATCAGATCAAATAGAAAGTATAATATGTGGGAACATTTTAGTACCTCTGATTAAGTATGAAAAATGAGATACTAGAACATCAATATGAATTAGGACAAGTAAATTATAAAGTTTTACGAAAACGATTCAACGATCTCGGATTAAACATATCAACCAGATATAACCGCAAGTATGTGGTGGATGATTATCTTGGTACTTACTACCTTGTCGCTCAACAACATGTGCGTAAATGCAACAACTCACAAAAGAAAACGCGATAAAACTAACTGTTTTAGAAAAAACGAGCGTATAAGCATACCATCTGAAAATACTGTGCTCAAATGCCTAAAGAGTGCAGATCTAGAGCAAGTAAAACAATGGAGTGACGAGAACGTCAAAACTGTTTAACAATGCCAGAAAACACAACATGCTCAAAAAAGGCAGGCACTATTGTAATTGATATGGCCGGATAAAAATATTATGGCAAGGCACTCAAACCTGAGATGCTAAAAACAAAGCCCAAAAATGGCACCGCGATTTCATTCATTTATGACAACACAAATGCCAAATCAAGCAGGTAATTGTTTGCGCATCGTGTGACCAGTAATGACAAAATGGTCACAATTATGCGTAAAATCATTGAAAAATTAATTCGAGAGGATGCACGTCCGGAACTTGGCCTCTTTGATCGAGGTTTTTACAACGTTGCATGCATAGATGAACTTTTGCGCCTGCGCCTGTCTTTCATAATGTGGGCAATCAAAAATAAGCGCATACAAAAACACATTTTAAAAGTTCACAACAAAAAGAGAAAAACTGCATCCGTCATTGAGATGCGTGACAAAAACAAAAAAGCAGTCAAATTTACATTACTTGTCGTCAAGAAAAAAAATAATGCCAAAAAAACTGATGACATAGTTGATCAGTATGTAGCATTTGCCACAAATATGAAAATCACTAGCAAAAGCAAACTCATCAAAACCATCCCAGAGACTTATTGTAGGCGTCAGATAATAGAGACGAGACATAGTGATAAAAAACACGACTTCAAAGACAACTAGCAACGCCTTGCAGCTTCGATTACTGTTGATATTTTTTGAATGTTATTATATGGTTTATGGGTAATGGCAATGTACGAAAATTACGGCTGACTTGTAGATGAAAAATTATTCACAATGGATTATTTATGGATTCAATTGCCGGATCAATCAGAAGACTGCTTCGGCGGGAATTGGAGCACGGTGGTTCCTTGCCATTGTAAATCTATCGCACTGCATAATTAGAAATAAGATCATTAAAAATTGAGCACATTGCGAACTACTGACATACAAAACTAGAATACTCGTTTGGGGGCAAACTACATAATGCGGCGCCAGACCTGTTTACATTTGTCAAATATCCGGGCATGCCACCTACCAACAACAAATTCGAACGAACACTGCGGTGGCGCGTCGTGATTCACAAAAAGATTCGTCAGATGTTTCGCAGTACAACAGGAATGGAAGTTTATGGCATATTGATGTCGTGCATGATGACAGGTTATTATCAGGACAAGGATCTTGTAAATAATATCCATGACATTATCATGGCAAGCTAAATCATTCACCAAATTTCATCACATAGCAGTAGATGTGTGTCGAGGTGTACATGTAGGGGGTTTAACTGTTACGATCTAAAGCAGAGTACATCAGATCAGACTTGAGGCAATATCTGCCATTCTAGAATGTTCACTACGCGAGAACCAGCTGCTCTCCACGACTATAGGGATGCGCGCCCCTGTAGACTCGACGTACCCCCATTTCTCCCGTTCTGTGTGGATTTTTGTGCCCCGAAGTAGCATCAGCGGCCATGCGCGCACCTTGGGCACTCCCCGTTCCAAGCACCACTCTACAGAGTCACGAAAGCGCTCCACCGTCTGGAAGGGAAGCCCGTAGATCAGGGAGACCTCGTAAGGTATCCGCCGCCCGTTCAGTTTTGTGATGACATTCTCCACCGAGTCCATGTTGTTTGGCCTGCCGACGGCCCACGCCTCGTCGTCATGAACCGTCTGCAGGCCGAACTCAAGCGTGACATCAAGCGGTTCGACCGCGTCCAGAAAGACGTCGGTAACCAGCTCAAAGCGACACTGTAGCGACAGATGAGCCCTAATGCGAATTTCCTTCAGACAGTCCAGTAGTTCCATCGCTCGCTTGACATCTGTGTTGAAGATCGGATCCAGCACGGCAATCTTGCGCGTCCCGGCATCGCGAAACGCGGACATCTCGCGCCGCAGGCGTCCCGTCGCCAGATTTGCGTTGCGAAGGCGGGCTCCGGGCTGCTTGTGCTGGCAGAACGTGCAGGTAAACAGACAACCGCGCTGAGTCTCCCACCGTACAAAGTCGCTTATCGGAGAGGTGCCGTCAAGGTGCGGCGAGTGCAACGCGTTTAGCGGAAAGTCGGCCCTAGTGCAAAGGTCTGGCATTCCTGCAACATGGATTCCATGCAAGCCATTCTCCGCGTGTCCTACGGCCAGCGACACCATCGCAAGCTCTCCGTTCCCGCGTACAAAATAGCGGGCTCCGGGATACAGTTGCTCAAGTCGTCCCGGCCCTGTGTATGAGACCTGCGGCCCCCCGAGCACCACGTCGACCTTGGGGCAAAGTGCGCGCAAAAGCACATGTACCTCCGGCTCGCACCACACAAAGGCACTGATTCCGACCAAGACTTGGGCCCCAACCTCAGAGATGGCTTCCGTGACGCGGTCGAGGAAGGTATTCATAGAGAATTCCGGTTTATTTACCGCGTCCGTGACGATCCTGACATAACTCCCATAGGCACGGAGGGACGAAGCGATCGATGCGGCGCCCAGTCCGAAGGGTGGATCCCCTTTCCTCAACCAGTCCAGTGAGACCAGAATAACCGGACGCGGTGGCACTGATCGTGGCACTGTCAGGGTCCTCCTGTTCGGTTTGACCTGGCCCGGGCGAGAATGGACTGGATGTGCAGTCCAGCCGGTTTTCTCATTCCGAGCCTTTCCAACTCCCGGTCCAATCTCTCGGCCATGCACGTCCGGCTTGAACGTATCTCGGAGCTCTTCAGGACGACGCACGGAATGCCGGCCTTGGCGTAGTGGCCGTTCCGTAGTCTGTTCCTTATTGCAAGAGCCGCCGACTCGTGTATCATGCCGTCCTGCTCTACCACGAAGAGTAGTCCACCCGCGCCGTCAGTCACCGCGAGGTCGGGGGTGTGGACTAGCCCTTTTATCCACTCGGTCTGTCCGATCTTGTGCGTTCCGAGCAGCTTGTAACCTCCGGCACGAAACAGTACACGGCATTCGATCAGTATTTGGGAGGCCCGTATCTTGTGCTCCTTTCTCAGGTACTTCTTGATCTTGAAGACTATGTCAGAGTCGAGTCGTTCGCCACCCAATCCGTTCCGAAATTTCTTTGGATTGACCTTCATTCACGCCTTGCCCTCCGTTGCTCAATGCGGAATTCTGGCCGAGCCAAAGCCGATGGGTCCGGCATATCTAGTGAGGGCCGGCGTCGGAACAGAAACCTGTTTTCCTGTGATGTGTGGTGTGTGGGGAGGCAGACGTGAATCAACGCCACAAGGTTGATTTCGGGATTCATGACATTATTTACACCCTGCTTTATTAAAGAAAAACGGACAGTTGACAATTTAGTTTGAGCTTGGGTAGTCTTACGTATGTGCCATTCTCGGTTCAAACTGTCCGGCTTTCTTATATACGAGATGCACTAGTATTCTTAGATAATGAAGGACCACAATTGGGACGATTCAACGCCGTTCGAGGCTACGATCTCCAAAGCTGCCGCTCGGAAGATTAAGTTTAGCAGCAAATGGGACGATTCAACGCCGTTCGAGGCTGAAACGTACGTGGATCAACCGTACGGTCAGCGGGTGAAGCAGGGCCTTACGATTGACAGAAGCAGTAACAATTCTAACGCTTACGACGATATGATTCTCTTAGAGATGAGTGATGGCAAGATGCCCCTGGATCGTCTGTCCCTGCTATCAGGACCATTATACAGATTGCGCCGCAAGAATGACTGGAACACTAAGCGGTGGGCCAATGCCCAAATGGCAAAGCAAACCAATGCTGACAAACATATGATTGATCTCTTTACACCAATCCTGCTTGACATGTTGTCGTATGATCCGCCCACGGCAAGGGACTGGAAGAACGTATCCGAGAAAAATGAAAAACAGGTACGACGGACGGAGGAATATTATCAGCACATGATAAGCAAACCGAATAGTGGGATACGGTTGATACTCTGGGAAAAGGATGGGAGCATTTCCACATACCCCAAAAGGATCGTTCGGGATGATGTCTGCGACTCCCGCGTCGCCGAAATTGCCACACCATATTCCAGTCCCACAGTTAGCGACGCGTCATTTGATCCAAGGGTGTTTGTCGACGAGATATATGTCAGGAGAGAAAGGCGGTTCTGGAAGAATGCCTTGCGTGTGCTGTCCAGATGGCTGGAAGGAGGGGGCCGCATGCGACCACAAAAAGCAGGGTGGCTCCCGTACCATATCGTAAACAACGACATCGGATTACACGTCCTCTTTGACAATCTTTCTGTGGAGTACGAATCGCGCTGGCTGAATACTCTAGGCGCAAAGTCTCAAGCCGAGTTTTGCAACGGAAGCATACGAATCTTCGGCGAGGACATGTATCTGGGCGGGACAGTTCCGGATCCCTACGGCCTGGACAATGCGAAGAAGGCAGTCGAAGAGCACGAGTCTTTTCTTGCCGACTTTGGGAAAGAGGTGCCCGAAAACCTCCAACATTTTATGATTCCTCAAGACAAGATGAGTGAGCGCATACGCGATCTGATCATGGAAGCCGCCGTCGAACTAAAGCCACAGCGGGTCGAGCCGGACAGGGTTTTCGATGTCCGACGGCTTTGTTCTCGAACTGCCTCTGCAGACGAGTGGGATCTTGTCTGCATGGCTCTTGCATCCAGCAGTCTGCAGTCGAAGAAACTAGAAAGTTGACGTGATTCGACTTTCTTGGGAAACACCGGGGGCGGACCTGCGATTCTTTTTGTCGCAACCGTACACCCTGCTCGGAAGCGACTAGTGGGCCTTGAGGCGCCTCCAACTTCTTTAGTCTCCCTGTTTGTATTTGCAAGTAGTTTTTGGATGCTTTTATTTCATCATGTACGATTCTAGTAATGAGAAACTGAAACGGGCCCTCCAGTATTAAGTTGAGCAAGGCCGGGCAAGTGATGTCATCTAAGAAACAGATGTAGAAACTACTGTCTGCTATTACGCAGGGTGCCGTGTTGCTCAATTTCTTAGCTCGTTATATCTTTCTTCGGTGACTAGTCCCTTGGAGAACAGTGAGTTGGCTAGCCTGTCCGGTTTTCCCTGTTACCGACCAGTTCGTCATAAATATTAGATGTATCAGCATAATCCGGATACGTCATATATATCAGAAACAGCAGCTCCTCCCATCCCAGTTTATCATATACGTTCCGGGTCAGTTTCAGAGCTTGGAGCAAATTTGCAAACCTCTCGTTTCCCTTGTATTGATCGACGATCTTGTTAAAATAATCCCTGCCGTATTGAGTTATGCTTATGGTTCCATCCCGTCGCACCTTATACGCGTTGTCAAGGTGCAGGGGATCCTCCGTTACCTCTTGGAGTGTTTGGGAGTATGGACCATGGTAGTGTTTTTCAAAGCCAAAGATCTCGTTTATCTTTGGGACTGCCCGAGATGCGATGAACATCTCTTTTTGCAGATGCCACATCGACGGTATCGGGTTGTCTTTGACCCCTAGTAGCAGAGCTATGTATCTCTCGGATTCCTCGCCCAACATTATCCCTCCTGTGCGTTTTATTTTTGGATATTTAAAGAAACGACGTTGGGCTCAAAAAGTGGCAAGTCGACGTTATGACATACGGTGACTAATCAGGTGTGTCCTGCTGTAACGCCTCGTTTTACAACAGAATACATGATAACATCCCTCGATATCGTATAATGATGAATCAACCCCTAGTGGTTTATGGGACACGATCCCTTGCAACAGAATGGGGCAATTCAAGCTGCCGTATAATTGGGCTGCGAGCCCCGATAGGAGTATGCAGCTTCTGTTTCATCAAATACATCCAAAAGGAGGTGAGAGAAAAAGGATGAAGACATACATTGGAATCGACATTGGAAAGAAAAATGTGATTACTGCATAGTTGGAAGTAGAGGTAAGACTCTTGAACGTGAACAATACAATAACAACAGAGAGGATGCAAAGCAATTTGCAAATCAAATATTGAAAAAATATGGTACGAACAACCAGTGCACAACAGCATGCGAAACTACTGACGTGGCGACAAAATACTAGGTACGTGTCCGGATTGACTGCAACGGTTCAAATCTGTATTAAATTACCACCAACCGCGTTTGCAAGAGTCATTGAGAACATTTTTTCTCATCACAACACACTATTGTACAACAATACCAAGATCATCTTGTATCTCTTTGATTGCTCTGATTCCGTATATGTCTCGAACCTGTTGCATGTGCAGTGACTCTTTGAGTATCTTGACACCTACACTCTTCTTTATTGTATCATACACGTCTGCAAATCGCACCTCCCATCTATCTGCACAATCAAACATTTTACTCAATGCCCATCTTTTCACATCTTGTGGTAAATCGTTTACTCTGTTTGACATTACATCTGCTACATGATTTACCGTTGTTTGGCCACCCTTTGCTTCTTGTTCACTGGAATTGTCTTTTGACATTATTGTTGTGTCTCTTTCAAAAAGTACTATGATCTCTGCTGTTCGTCTTGCCATCTCTTTTATTACTGATATGTCTCCGTACTTTGACTCTGCATTCATTCTGATTGCAGATTGATACTCTGAGAGTTTGAGCAACCTCGTGGATTCTGTAATTGAATCTTGTGCCACCCTTCCTGTTGCACCTCTTAGATCTTGTATATGGGTATATATGTTATCTATCTTTTTGTATACATTTGTAGTATCACTCTCTTGTCTTTGCAGTGCATCTGATGTATTGTGTAATTGTTGGTTTAGTTGCTGTATGTTATCTTTAATATCTGTCTTTAATGTTGCCATGTCATCTTGTATTGTCTTGAGTCCTTTGTCTATCAGGTCGGTTGCATCTGCTCTTTGTACAAGTGATTGTATCTCTGAGCGCATCTGCTTAATCTTCTCAGATATGGTCTGATATGCAACAATAGTTGACTTTGTTGTTGATTCATGTTTTGATACAATTTCGTTGATTTGCGCTTGTAGTAAATCTGCATCTTGATTCATCTTATCCATATGTGATGTAATGTTTACTATACTATCACTTAGATTTCTTATATCCTGTGCGCCAATGGCGCTCTGCGCAATCCCATCTACTGTGCTCGTAATCTTTTCAACTTTGTCTTGTAGTTGTTCTGCTAGAGTAGATTTAGACTCTACAATCTTGGTGAGTTCTTCTCTAAGTGACTTTATATTTACATCTGACTGTGCAATCCCATCTACTGTGCTCGTAATCTTTTCAACTTTGTCTTGTAGTTGTTCTGCTAGAGTAGATTTAGACTCTACAATCTTGGTGAGTTCTTCTCTAAGTGACTTTATATCTACATCTGACTGTGTAATTTTTCCAACCGCATTTTTGATCTTTTCAATATCATTTCTCAGTATATTTATTGTAGAACCTGATTGAGTCACATCAGTCATCTTTGATATCTCTGATCTCAGTGCGTCAATCTCTGCACTAGTTCCTGCAGCAGACGCTGATCGTGCAGCAACTATCTTTATCTCTTTTCTCACCGCATCTACTGCTTGTGAGAGGTTTGCTATTGCATCTGTACTCTCTTTGATCGTTTTCACACCATCGCTGATCTTTTTTGTGATTGTCTTTGTGTTAGATGAGTTCTGTGCTTTTACATTTGTAGTAGATAATGCGGCAACGTCTTTTATCTGTTCTTGAAACTCAAGTACACGTTTTTCGAGTTTTTTGATTGCCTTTGATTGACCTCCGATCTCCTCTAGTCCAGAGAATAACCCTTGCGTCTCTTTCTTTAAATTTGATATCTGACGGGATTGTTTTTGAATCTGCAATAGTACTGCTGCTAGTGACTCAGACATGCCACTTATCGATGACATTCTCTTTTGATTGCCAGCAAATGTCTTTGAGATTGATTTTATCTCATTACGTAACTCTTCATTTAACTCCGTAATAGAGTTTATTTTCGATAGTACCTCAGGTGTTATTGTCTCTGTCTTTTGTGCTTGTTTTGTATTTTTTGTTTTTGTGGGCTTGCTGTGTTTTTTTGTCAAATCTTTATTTTTTTCTTGTGGTGTGTTTTTTTTATTATCTTGTTTTATTTTACTAGACTTGTTTTTTGTTGTCGCATTTATTCTTGTCTTTTTTGTTGTAGATGTTTGTGCAGTTGCATGTTTTGCATCATTTTTATTTTTGGCTGTATTTGATGTACTCTTTTTCACTATCACTCGTGTTGTCATGATCTGTATTTTCAATTTGATTTTAAAAACATGCACATTGCAAACGATTTGAACTCTTCTTGCACACTTTACTGATGTAATATCTCAAACATCATGTTCAGCATCATCATAATGCAAGAAATAACTGTTGGTTTAACATCTCAAAATCTTTGGGCATTGATACATCCAAGACATTAGCATCTACCATGGACTTTATTGTATTTGATCAAATATATATTATACTATATTTATCCGTGAGTGTTTGTATAATTACTGACTGTTAAAATATTTTATCTATCTGACTTTGTAATCATTGCAAAAAATGTAAATTGGAACTTTATACCCACAATGTGTTGGAATTTGAGATAATGTTACATGTTGCAGCTATTATTATTGCATCTGCAGTTGCCTTTGCAATTGTGCGTTTCATAACACCACTATTGATAAACCATCTTCAAAAGACCAGAAGCGTTGTGGTTGATGTGATGAAGCCAGATAAAGCAATGGTTGCACGACCTGCAGGTCCTGTTCTAATAATTGCTGTCTTGGCAGCAAGTTTTGTTTTGTATGCATTTTTTGAGTCAATGGATATTCTTGCAGTACTACTAGTCACATTTGCCTGCTTTGTAATTGGATATATAGATGACAAAAAGGTGATGGGTGGATGGTTCAAGCCTTTGGCACTTTTAGTTGCTGCTATTCCGATACTTGTCTTGGGTACATATGACTCTAATTTGTCATTTCCAATATTTGGAGACACACACATTCCATTACTGTATCTGATTTTAGCACCTCTGATAATATGCATCACTGCTAACACTGCAAATTCCATTGATGTGATGAATGGCCTGCTTAGTGGATTTATGGCAATTACAGGTTTGGCATTGACAATATCACTGTTCATACTCCAAAACTATGAGATGGCCATAATGTCATTGGTACTTGTGACTATATCACTTTCTTATTACAAGTATCACAAGATACCCTGTAAAATATTTCCTGGCGACTCTGGCTCTCTGTTGTTTGGTGGAATGTATGGTGCAATTGCAATATGTGGAGGTGTGGAAATTATTGCAGCAGTGGCACTATTGCCTGCAATAGTTAACTCTTTTTTGTTTCTTGCAAGTGTAAAAAAGATAGTCGATCACAGAAAAGTTGAGAAACAATCAACCATACTATCTGATGATTACAAGATAAAGTGCTCACCAGAAAAGGGGGCATCAATAAGCTTGGTAGGACTAGTCACAGGATCTACATTTCATACAGAAAAACAAGTCGTCTTTGCAATATTCAAGCTTGCCGCATTATCTGGATGTTTAGCTGTTCTGAGTGCTATTTTGAGTGTATGGGGTTTTTGGTAGATTGATGAATGTTATCGATTCAGATGATTATGTATATTGTTGTACATTTTACATGTCAGTATATTCATATATGGTGAGATGATAGTACAGATGACAAACCTCAAGCCTCTTGTTATGTTTATTATAATAATGTGGGCACTTATGCTAGTAGGTGGTGGCATATTGGTAATGTTGGTGGCACCAATTCAGATAGATTGTTGCAATGAACATGGACCACTTGCATCATCCATACTCAAAGCTATAATAACTCTAGGACTAGTGATATTGTGGATCATTGTACTAGTCTGGATGAAGAGAATAATCTTGCATAGGACAGTGACATAGTTGTTAAGAAATGTGCAGTCAGATACCCCAGGTCTCTCTTTCTACATTACATTCAGCTGACCTGCTCATCATCCTGCAGTTATGTTGTTGTTTATTCTTGTCTTAAAGAGCGTTGTTTTGTTGTTGCTGCTACACAACTTTAAAATCTACAAAAAGACCACGATATTTTTAAATCTGTACAGTGATGTTATTATGTGCTAAATCATCCACTCGTTACCGATACCACAAATGCAGATGAATCATCGGGATTTTTGAGCACTGCAATTGATCATCTCACACCTGATCTCATACACGTTAACTTTGTAACTGACCTTGCAATTATAATGATAGTTGGAGCTGTAATCACACTTGCGTTTTTTAAGATACGTCAACCTTTGATTATTGGGTATCTGTTTGCAGGCATGCTGATAGGTCCATTGTCACCGTTTTGGTCTTGGGTACTGCCTGATGTAGTTGATACGTCTCATCTACAAGATGGTGGTGGTCCGGTTCAACTAGTTGGGCTAGTAGCTGACATCTCTGCGCTTAATCTGTTTGCTGAAATCGGAGTTATACTGTTATTGTTTGTAATTGGAATGGAGTTTCCATATGCCAAGATCAAGACCATGGGACGCTCTGCTGTTGGAATTGGCTCATTGGGACTTTTATCGACACTAGGCGTAGTATTCTTTGCAGCCACCTCACTTGGAATGGTCTTTATGGATGCACTATTTTTAGCTGCTGCACTCTCAATATCAAGTACTGCTGTGATAGTCAAGTTATTTGAGGAGATGGGGCGCATAAAAGAAGAATCATCTGTATTGGTTTTGGGCATATTGATTGTAGAGGATGTAATTGCTGTAATTTTGATATCTTCTTTGCAGTCAGTTGCACTTGTGGGCTCTGTATCCATAGAGTCAATTATTGTAGTGGTCCTTGTTGCAACGGGCTTAATTGCAGGAACATTGTTGGTTGGAACGCGCATCATACCACACATGATAGACCGTGTGGCAGCAATTGAAAATCGTGAAATATTATTACTCAGTCTACTTGGCATCTGTTTTGGGTATGCATTATTTTCAAACTTGATGGGATTATCAGTTGCAATTGGAGCATTTCTTGCAGGTGTGTTGGTGGCAGAATCAAAGTCAGCAGAGGTGGCGCGCGTACTGTCAAATCCGATCAAAGACATGTTTGTTGCAATATTTTTCATATCTGTAGGTGCACTGATGGACATATCACAACTCAACGACTACATATGGTTAGCAATAGGACTCATTGCAGTTTCAATAGGTATGAAGTTTGGCGCTAATTTGGCAGGCAATATGATGTTTAGAATGAAGCGCAAAAAAGCACTGCGTTCGGCATTTATGCTTGCATCCCCACGTGGTGAGTTTTCTATTGTTATTGTAAAGGTTGGTGTGGATATAGGTGCAGTGAGTGCATTTGTGTTTCCTCTAATAGGGTTGATATCTATTGTGACATCTTTTTTGGCCCCATTCATTGTAAAAATTGGAGACATGATAGTATCAAAGACTGCAACTAGTGATGATGATGAAAAAGAGGATATTTCTGGTGATGGTGATGACTCTGATCAGACTATAACATCAATGCCCAGTGATAATTATGCCGATCATGATGATCATAAAAAAGCAGAAAGTGAAAATAATATCACATCACATACAGATGCAGAGCCCATATACTCTGATGATGAATCTAGTGACACTAGTACTGTAAAAGGATCCTGATTGCAATGTCACACAGAGACTCTGATGATAATTTTACTTTTGATTATCCTTACTCAAAAAGTGAATTTGCAAATGACTATGTTGATATACCTGTTGAGTGGAAAGAATATCTTTGTGGTATTGGTAAGAATGTTGGTGATAAAGTTGGCGATGCTATACTTGTTGACTATATGCCAGATGTACGAGTTCCATGTATAGTAATTGATGATTACAAGTATCGCTCGATTAACCGCGTATTGTGTGAGAACTCTGCTCGAATTGGTGTTGATCTGAATATATTTGATAATCATCGAGGAGTTGTGTTTGTAGAGATAGTTATGGACACGCCTCACTTTGCATCAACAAATCATGATGGAAAGTTTGATGCAAATGACCTACATTTTGTTCAAGAGCACTTTATCTTAAATGCTAGAGAACACTTTTCATTTTTTAAGGCAATGGCAAATAGTATAATGATTGGGCTTTTGCCTCTGCATATGGATGACCCTGATGAGCAGACTGCCATAATGATCCAGTTTCCACGACCTGATCGTATAGCAAATTCGTTGGATTTGATAAAAAAGGGGTTAGGTAGGCGTAGAGATGAAACATTGTGATGATGATGATGTGGGGTGTGTGATTGTAAATGGTGATTGTAAATGGTGATTGTAAATGGTGATTGTAAATGGTGATTGTAAATGGTGATTGTAAATGGTGATTGTAAATGGTGATTGTAAATGGTGATTGTAAATGGTGACTGTGGACAATTTCTTGATTTACAATGCAGTTACCGGGATTCGAACCCGGGTCGCGAACTTGGCAAGCTCGTATACTAACCAAACTATACTACAACTGCAATATTTCACTTTAAATGATTATTACTATTAAATTCTTTCAGAGAAAGATATCATTGCGTTAATTGGGTAAAAGTTACACCTTCTATGCATCCGGTCATCACAACACATGGATTCCATTCATAGACACGCCAGACTAGTTTAACCGTTCAACCCCCCGTGTGTACATGCGCCAGACGCTACGGTAAATTTGTGCCTAAATTTAAAATGAGTTGAACTTATGAAAGCAACGACTCTGATAAAATCATGATTTTATGTGTTTTAATTACCCATGTACAAATGTACTAAATTGTCATTAGAATGGATAATAGTAATTAAAAAATAAAAAACAACAACGACACAATATCAGAATTATTGTTGATCTTCAGAGTCAAGTATCGAGACCATTAATATATTATCACCGCGCAACAGTACAGAATCAAGTTTGTCAGAAACAACACTGCCATCTTGCAACGTCTGACTGACAGAATCAAGTTTCATAGTCATATGTATATCAAAATCTCGCAACACACCCCTAACTACATTACCATTTCGCAATTTTATCATTAGCCTGTGATCTTTTTGACTCTCAAGTAGTGCAGTTATATCATCAGTCAATCAATCATCACACTACCATGTAACTCAAAAACAACAATAATTACCGTTTCTTGCTCACCTGCATGTACAAATCCACAGTACCGCTTCCAATCGGTATGTTACTACCCACAATAACATTTTCTGTAATTCCCTTTAATTGCTCAATCTCACCACCCAATGCAGCGTGTGCAATTGTAGGTACAGTAATCTCAAATGCTGCGCGTGCAAGCACACTATCCTTTGTACCGGCAATGCCGTGTCGTCCAATCTGCTGCAAATAACCCCTAGAACACATCAAATCAGATACAAGCATGATATAACGATTATCAACCTCCAAACCTTGGTCTTCTAGTGTATTTTGTAGCTCAATTATTAGCGCATTTCGTGCAGCCTCAATACCAAGTGTCCCTGCAATATCAAATACATTATTAGTTCTAACTTTACGTTTGTTCACACCATCGACTTTTAACAAATCAGACATATTAGAGCCAGTAGTCTGTATAATCCACTCACCACTCTTTTGCACCAAAGATACTCGCTCAACATCAGGCACACCCTTTACAGTCACCTTTCGTATCTTGTTTCGTAATTCAATTACCTTTTCAGTATTTGACTCTTCAACCAATTTTAAAACAAGCATATTTGCAGTAGTTTCGATCTTGAATTTTTTGTTAGATGACAATACTGCCTCTACATCACCAATAGAACATCCACGAGATGCCATCTTTTGCTCATTGAGCACTAGTCTGATCTGAGTCAGATAATCAGTGTCATGAGTCTCAAGTATATCATCTATTTTAGTTTGTAGTACATTCTTTGCTACCTCAATTGCACCCTCCCGTGAGTTTTTGTTCTCATCATCAAGATAGATATCCATAGTAGGCGTTACAGGCTTTTTACGAGCATCAACTAACTCTATGAGTCGTGGTAGACCCAGCGTGACGTTACGTTCTCTGATTCCTGCAAAGTGAAACGTTCGAAGCGTCATCTGTGTACCAGGCTCACCTATTGACTGTGCAGTTACGATACCAACTGCCTGTCCTGGCTCTACTTTGGCATTATTATACAACATCAATCCCTTTTTACATACATCTTCTGCTCCAGATTTGCTCAGACCAGAACTATACAGTGCATCAGATACGAGTGATTTTAAACGTGGATTAAACGTCTTTGTATACTTTGCAATCAATGCTTCCAACTCTGACTTTTTGGCCTTGGCTCCAGTATCAACAATAGTCTGAGATTCAGTCAGCCTATGTGCGTTGAATGCCTCACCATGATCACTCTTTGCCACATCAATACCATCCTCACCATATAGGAACTGTATAATATGACCATGCGGATCCCTGACAGTACCATCATACTCTAGTCGGATATGCTCAAGTGCATTTATGAGTCGACGCTGCATATATCCACTTTGTTGTGTACGAACAGCAGTGTCCACCAGCCCTTCACGTCCACCCATTGCATGAAAGAAGAACTCTAGTGCAGAGAGTCCGTCTCTATAATTTGATTTGACAAATCCGTGTGCATCAGGATTGTTGTCATGACGTCTAAAGTGAGGCAATGCCCTATCACTATACCCGTCATTGAGTCTATTCCCACGCCTAGACTGTTGTCCCAAAGCACCTGCCATCTGTCCTACATTAAGTGACGAGCCACGAGCACCCGTAGTTGCCATTATCTTTCCAGCATTATCAGGTGCAAGTGAGTCATTTGCAGAAGAACCAGCACGATCACGTGCCTTGCCAAGCTCATTTACGATATAGGCCTCAAGTGCCTCTTCAGGCTTCATGCCGCGAGTGACCTTTAAGGTACCATCGTTGTACTGATCAATGAAATCACTTACAGTACCATACGTCTGCTCTATATCACTCAATATGTTCTGACGGTCATCCTCAGGTACCTCCAAATCTCCCAACCCATAGCTAAATCCATAATGAGTGATAAACTGCTTTACCATAATCAAAATAGAGTTCAAAAACTGCTTGCCAGTCTCATTGCCATAATCTTTGGCAATTCTATGCAACACACTCTCTGGCTCTTCTGCACCAATAGAGGTCTTGTCAATAACACCGCTTATCAACTCACCATTCTTAATCACAACATCATTTTGCTTGCCCTTTGTGCCTTTTGACCACTTTGAGGTCATGACATAATTAAAGTCTCGAGGCAAAAATAGTGAAAACAACTGCTTGCCAGTATACATCGAAGTCTTTTTGCCATCTGAGGTCTTTATGTTATCAACGGGTTTTGGTAATTTTCCTGTATAACCACCTAACATTGCAAGATTTGAGAATTCTTGTTTTGTGAGTAGTGTGTCGTCTTTTGTCATCAGATACGCGCCAGTCACAAAATCCCTCAGAGCTCCAATTATAGGACCGCCATATCTAGGGGATATCAATTGGTCTTGAACTCTCATTAATAGTATGGCCTCAGCACGTGCCTCTTCGCTCTGGGGCACATGAAGATTCATTTCATCACCATCAAAATCAGCATTATATGGTGGACACACAGAAGGATGTAATCTGAACGTCTTACCAGGTAACACCTTTACATAATGTGCCATTATTGACATTTGGTGTAGCGACGGCTGCCTGTTGAACATTACGATATCACCATCAGACAAGTGACGCTCTACTCTGAATCCACGCTCCAAAGATTCTGCAATTCCACTACGATCATCAACAAAGTCAAGTCGTATCTTTACTCCATCAGGTCTTACAATATAGTTAACACCAGGAAACTTTTCAGGGCCATTTATAACCAGTTTACGTATATTCTCAATGTTCCATTCTGTGACTATTTCAGGTATTGTAAGCTTCATAGCAACACTCTCAGGAACTCCTACCTCCGATAGATCCAGATTCGGATCAGGGGATATTACAGTACGACTTGAAAAGTCCACACGTTTACCTGACAATGAGCCTCTAAACCTCCCCTCTTTTCCCTTTAGGCGTTGTGTTAGTGTCTTCAATGGTCTACCAGAGCGATGGTGTGCTTGCGGGATGCCAGACACCTCATTATCAAAGTATGTAGTAACATGATACTGCAACAAGTCTACTAAATCTTGTACGATAAGTGGTGGCGTACCTGCCTCTTTGCTCTCTTTGAGTCGCTGATTTACTCTGATTATATCGACCATCTTGTGAGTCAGGTCATCTTCTGATCGTATACCAGTCTCCAAGATTATTGATGGTCTTACAGTAACTGGCGGTACAGGTAGTGCCTGCAATACAAACCATTCTGGGCGTGCAGTAGCAGGGTCATATGATAATAGTTCCAAATCCTCATCAGGTATCTGTGAGAATCGCTCACGAATTGTAATTGGTAATAGTCTGTGCTCACCTATCTCAGTCTTTTCGACAAAGATTGTAGGCTTTGTAAATATAAGGTCATACTGGGCCTTGCCACAATGTGGACATTCTTTTGCCTTGCGAGCTTTTTCAATTATTCTCTCAGGAATTCTTTTTTGGGACACTACAGTGTGTGCTGCATTTTTGAGTTTTATTGCCCTGTATGCATCTAGCTCTTCTTGTGGAACCTTTAATCGCCCGCAAGAACGGCATGTTGACAGCAGTAATTTGTGAATATTATCAATAAATGCAATATGTAGTACAGGTTCTGCTAGTTCGATGTGCCCAAAGTGTCCAGGACATCTTGCAGCAGTATTTCCACATGTAAGGCATTTTTGTCCAGCCTCTAGTGTACCTAGTCTACCATCCATCAGTCCACCTTGAACCGGAAGACCATCCTCATCATAGGTCTCAGGGGCAGTAATTTCGGTCACAGAGTATTTACGCACCTCAGCAGGTGACCATACAGAAAAACGTATACCATCTATGATCTTTACAGTCTCAACTGACATTTTACACCCTCTCCTTTATGAGTAGCCTAGGGGCTACATTTAGGCTCTGCATCTCTTGTAATAATAGTTTAAACGCATATGCAACTGATACTGATGAGACCTTTGCCTTGTCACCACACACACGACACACATATTTGCGATGTCGTGCATCATAATACGCAACCAATCCACACCGCTCACACACAAACACATCAGACTTGTCAGACTCATCTAAGAGTCTGTCCTTTAGTATCATAGATGCACCATACGCAATAAGACAGTCACGCTCCATCTCTCCGAATCGCAGTCCACCACCACGTGCTCGTCCCTCTGTAGGTTGCTTTGTGAGCATCTGGACTTGTCCGCGTGCCCTTGCATGTATCTTATCAGATACCATATGGTGTAGTTTTTGATAATATACAACACCCATAAACACATCAACTGGAAATGCTTGGCCTGTGCGCCCATCATACATGATCTCTTTGCCAGAGTACTTGAACCCATGAGCATCCATCACCTCTTTGACCTCATCCATCTTTTCACCCACAAATGCAGAACCATCAAACCGTTTTCCACGCAGAGCAGCGGCTTTGCCACATATGGACTCCATCATCATACCAACTGTCATACGTGATGGAAATGCATGCGGGTTAATCAGCACATCAGGGGACATTCCTTGTGCAGTGTATGGAAGATCTTCGGCGTTTGCCAATATTCCCAAGACACCCTTTTGTCCATGACGGGATGCAAACTTGTCACCTATTTCAGGAATTCTCATATCACGTACGCGTATCTTGTACATGCGGCCACCTTCATTTGACTGAGTCATTACAACAGTATCCACAACACCATTCTCAGACGGCCTAACACCAACTGATGTGTCGCGTCTAAATTCACCACTAGAACCAAACTCACCTCTAAACTCTTCCATAAATCTAGGTGGAGATGACTTTGCAATCAAGATATCACCACCCTTTACTGTAGATTCAGTAGATATCACTCCATCATCTTCCAACAAACGATATGCCCGAGAACCCTTGTATCCACGCAAGTTGTCATCCTCACTTGGAATCTCAAACTTGTCTCGTGCACCACCAGGGTACTGTTTTGCCTCTGCATCATATATACGGTAAAAGAATGTGCGTCCGAGTCCTCTATCAACTGAAGCCTTGTTCAGTACAATGGCATCTTCAATATTATATCCATCAAATGGCAAGACTGCAACCACACAATTCTGCCCTGCAGGTCTATCCTCCAATCCAAGTAGCTTCATAGCCTTTGTGTTCACTATTGGAGACTGTGGATAAAGCATAAAATGCTGTCTTACATATGTGCTCGTATTCATCATAGGTGTTGAAAAACCCAATGACTGTTTTGCCATGGCAGACTCGTATGTATTCCTTGGGGATTGGTTGTGTTCAGGATATGGTATTATAGATGCACCCGCACCTAGTATCGCAGATGGGAATACCTCTAGGTGAGTATGTTGTTTAGTTGCACCATCTTCATTCATCGTAATGTAACAGTTCTCCTCTTCGTTTGCATCAATGAGTTCTAGTACACCATCTTGTAATAGATCAGTCCAGTTTTTGATACGTTTTGTAACCTTTTCTAGTAATTCAGATGAGAGTCTAGACTTGCCATTCTCAACTACTACAAGTGGACGCAATACACGACCTGCATTGCAATTTACATACAGCCGCTTTGTTGCATCATCCACAGAAGACTCTTGGAAAGACACGCCGATATGAGGGTGAATCTTTGTACTTCGTCGCTGTATGCGCATATTGTTTGCAAGATCAGCGCCATCTTTTACATAACCTATCAATCGGCCATCAACAAACACACGTGTTCCACGTTTTAGATCATCTTTTGCATCGAAAAAGTGAACAACACCCATATCGTATAGTTTCTGCACAATATCTTCAGAAGGTACATTGATCGAGATTATACCAGACAAAGCGAGATTCTTTACCAGTCCACAGTTTGAGCCTTCTGGAGTCTCACTAGGACATATGCGGCCAAAGTGCGTAGAGTGAAGATCTCTTGCCTCAAAGTTTGGCTGTGTGCGACTCAACGGAGATTGAATACGACGTAGATGACTGATCGTAGACAAGTAGTTGGTACGATCTAATAGTTGCGTGACACCAACTCTTCCCCTACCCCAATTGCCAGTAGCAATGGCATTATTTAGCTTGTCAGAGATTATACCAGGTCGTATTGCAGCAGCTACGGCGTTGATGCCGCGCTTTTGTCCTGAGCGTTCTAGCTGGTACTTCATATCACGAATAAGGTTCTTAAATGCAGTTCTAAAGAGATCAGCTAACATTTGACCAGCAAACTTTATCACTTTGTTGCCATAGTGATCCTTGTCATCAGGTGTGATCCATCCGAGTCGAAGTTCCAATAGTTTGCATGCTGCCTCACCAAGAAATTGTGCCTTTTCTTTGCGATGCTCCGGATGCTTGCCCAAGTGCGGTAATAGACCCCAGTCAAGTAGTGTCTCGGCGCGTTTGATTTGAAACTCTTCGAGCATGCCAGGTGCAATACGTTTACTTATATACACAATTGCATCTTTTGATGTGGATACATCACCAGACTTTTCAAAAGAGACCTCTAGTTCATCTTGTATAGTATCGACCAAAGATACAACACTTGCAATGTCTTTATCAGATTCCAAACCCAATGCCCGCATCAAAGTGACTACGGGTATATCAACAGGTGAGCCAGGTATACGTGCTACAATCAATCCATCATTTTTCATTACCAATTCTAGTTTTGCCCTATAACCGACTATTGAAGAGTAGACTTTGGCCTTGTATACAATATTACCACTTAAAATCTCCTTGTCAACGATAATCTTGTTGTATGAGAGGTCTTCTAGTCCAACTATAACACGCTCAGACCCATTTATGATAAAATACCCACCAGGGTCATTTTTGTCCTCACCTTTTTCTACCAATTTTTTATCACTACAGTTACGTAGTATACACTTTGAGGATTTGATCATAACAGGTATGTCCCCAACATGGATAAACCTCGATTCAAGTATCTTGTTATCCTCTACCACCTTTGCTTCCACATACATGGGGGCAGCATACGAGACGTTTCGCAGACGTGCCTCTCCAGGTGAGATATGGGTTATAGAACCATCTAGCTCCATCATACGTGGTTTTTCTATCTTTACCTTTCCTAGTTGGATTTTGTAAGGATATTCGGCATTCTCTATATCAATATGATCAGTCTCATCTATTATACTCTGCAGACCAATATCAAAAAATTCATCAAAAGAGTTAAGATGTTGACGTGCTATACCTTCACGTTTGAGAATATCCTCAATTATGGGCCATCGCTTTACAGACGGGTCAGCCATTATTCATCCACCACATACCTATAATAGATACTATGACCAGCAGTAGGGCTAGTCCTTGTAATTTTAATCATATCACCTGGCTTTACTCCAAGCCCAACAATAGCGCGATCAGTTGCAAATATGAGGGGCAGTTCTGTAGGCTGGCAGTTGTACTGTTCTAGTACTTTTTCTGCCTCTTCTTTTGATATTATCTCATGCTTTGGAACCAAATCATGATCAGGTACCAATATAGGTATTCTTTTGCCTGTTATAATCTACACCTCCCGTAAATACCACTCAAGTAATTATTTGTATACAAACAGTCGACACTCTTGTAGAGACTAATATATATCTAGACAGCGATAATTGGTAACCGTTCAGGTAAGCGTTCACCAACTCATTCTCAAGTTTAGACACAGATTCATCGCCTAACTTTTAGTACAGGTAACCGTGGGTTGAACGGTTACGATAATTGCGTCATCACTTTGACACAACATAAAAATAAAATGCAGACATACAGTATGCAGACATACAGTATGCAGACATGATAATCAGACATATAGTGATCAACACACATCCTTCAAATATACACAAAACAACTATATATGTACAATGAGTAATTTGGGAAACTTTTCACAAGGTTAAATAGTCAATTTATAAGACTAAAGGTATATGAAATCCCAACTTTCGGTGTTTGCATTATCTGCAATTTTAGTAGCTAGTCTTAGCACAGCACCGATATACGGACAAATGATGGATGGCATGCCCATAAATGCTCCAATTGTTGTTTCCACGGACAAGTCAACGTATGAGACAGGCGACAAAATAGTGATAAACGGCAAAGTAGCAAGAGCAGGAGACGGATTTGAGACAGATTGTTGTTTCCACGGACAAGTCAACGTATGAGACAGGCGACAAAATAGTGATAAACGGCAAAGTAGCAAGAGCAGGAGACGGAGCTGTCACCATACAGATAGTTGGACCAGATGATTCTCAGAACCGTGTGGGTATCAATCAGGTAAACGTTGTTGCAGTTTGTTGCAGGGGGACCGTTGATGAGTCGTGACGGTACATATACAGTAAAGGCGCAATATGGTTCGTCTGCAATATCAGAGGCCACTGCAACCTTTGAACTGATTGTAGGTGAGATGCCACCGGACACAACACCAGAGACAGAAGAACCACAATCACCAAATAGTAACATAGGAGAAGACACCATTACAATTGATGATGTTGATGACACCATAAGTTATGAGATAAATGGTGGAAGAATACTCAGTGTTGTACCTGATGTCGAGTCCAAATCATTGGTCATAACCATAGAGACGACAAGTGACGGAGATCTGACAATGACCATACCAAGAACAATATTAGACGCCAAGGTCAATGACAGTGACGAAGACGATGATTTGTTTGTTCTAGTAGATCTAGAAGAGGCAATATTTGATGAGACAAGAACCGATGTGGATAGAACTGTGACAGTCGAGTTTGCGCACGGAGCCGAAGAGATCGAGATAATCGGTACATGGGTAATTCCTGAATTCGGTGTAATTGCGGTCATGATTCTTGCAGTAGCAATAATCTCAATTATTGCCATATCGTCAAGAACAAGACTAAGTATAGTTCCAAGAATTTGACCACATTTTTTATTTTTAATTTGATTGCCACTAGGTAAAGCCTATGCATGATATAATCATGCATATATAAAAATAAAATAATTCATTGTAACATAAAAGGAGTAAAATAAAATGCATATTCACAACACAGATTATAATTTAATGTATAGTTTGCATAATTGAAATGTATTGTTATTTGATTTTGAAAATATCACTCAGACTAAATTAAACAATGCCGTAAGTTTGACATATATGTTAAATATGTATAGATAATATGTATAGATAATTATGTTCTCATGCACACACATAAAGCATTTAGTCTACTTGAGATGGGATGTCTAAGATATGATGTTTAAGATATGATGTTTAAGATATGATGTTTAAGATATGATGTTTAAGATATGATGTTTAAGATATGATGTTTAAGATATGATTTGTAGCGCAAGTGAATCATGCATCACATGACACAATACAAACACACTAAAAAATACACTAATTAAATATGCTCAAATATAAAAAAGAAGAATGGTACAGAATATTTTAATCAAGGTGGCGATATTTTTGAAAAATAGATCAAAAATTAGATATGGCAAAGTTCAGGAAGTTTCATTTTACTAAATTATCACAGTACTTTAGATGTATTATATCAAACATCAACTACGACAAAATACAAGTTTAAAATTTGCAAGAATGGTAAATTTTTAAAATTGAACTGAAATCGCTGTAAATCTCTGAAAATGTCACAGTTGCCAAGTTTGAATTATTGTTATAAATACATAAATAAGAACAAGAGTTCAGAGATTTAATGAAAACACGATCATTAACATCTATAGCAGTAGTACTAGTTGCAATATCACTTGCAATGACAATGCCACTTAATGCATTTGCGCAAATCGGCAATCAACAAGGCATGGAGATGGTAGTAGTAGCAGAGGAGGGATCCAAGGTAATCACCGTTACGGGAACCATAGTAAAGACACTTCCAACAGATATTACATTCAAAGTCACTAGTCCCAATGGACTCAATACAGTTGCAATAGACCAGAAAACACCAATTGACGGTACATTTGAGACTGTATTTACAATAGGTGAGAATTGGACAGAAGATGGAAGTTATCGAATTACAGCCACAAGTGGACCAGCACAAGACAACTCACTATACACAATAACTCTACCAGTAATGGTAATTGGTGGCATGGCACAAGATACGATGCAATCAGACGGAAATTTGGAAAGATTGATAGTCTATAAACCCATGACAGAACCCAATGCACCAACAGGAATCACAATAGAGGCAACAGGTGATGTAGGCTCAGACATAATCATGGTATCTGGCGATACTGACAAGTTGGGTGAGGATATCACTTTGAAAGTTATTGCACCAAACGGCAACATTGCAAGTGTAGAACAAGTGTCTCCTGAGCTAGACGGCACATATGGCGCTATTATAACCACAGGTGGTGACTTTTGGAAAGAAGACGGCATGTACACTGTAACTGCACAACAAAATGATGATGAGTTGTATATGGCATCAGCACAGATAGAGATTGCAGATGGGTTAGTTGTACCAGAGTTTGGTACGATTGCTGCCATGATTTTAGCAGTAGCTATAATCTCAATAATTGTTGTATCTGCACGATCAAGACTGAGTATAGTCCAAACAGCTACAACTCATTAAGCAATTTTTTATTTTTAAATACATAAATAGAGATACATGTGCATCTCATTAAGATGAATATTAGTACATCTTTTGCGCTACTTGCTGTTTTGGCAGCAGTTAGTACAGTAACCATCTCATCAGCATATGCTCAAACGGAATTCACGAATCAAGGACTTCCAGATGCATGTGTTGGGTGTAATGCCGAAGATTCCATTACAACAGCAGATAAGATATTGCAAGATGCAATACCCATATCAGTGTGGGTGGACAAGGACGAATACACACATGAGGACATTATAATGCTGACTGGCTATGTAGCAAATCCAGATACGGCAGGAACTGGAGAATCTCAAGTTACTGTCATGGTGAGAAACTCTATTGGCAGTATAGTCACTATAGATCAGGTAAAGGTCAACGATGATAAAACATTTGAAACTTCCCTGAATACTGCAGGTAGACTGTGGATATACGATGGCGTGTATACAATATATGTACAGCAAGGCCAAAACTCAAACAAGATACAAGTTGAACTTGTTGAAGGTGAGAAGAAACCCACAATGCAAAGAGAACCCATGGATAAAGAATGTGCATCAAATGAGCTTGTAGTCATAGGTATGTGTGTTCCATACACCATCGAAGGCGGAGCTGTGACAGGAGCAACAGTCAACACAGATGACATGTCACTTGTCATTGCAATTGATGCTACAGACAATGGGGTATTGACACTTGAGCCTACAAGTGATGTCATTGACGGAATCTTTATGGTACTAGTTGATGGTCAAGAGTCCAATGATTATATGATAACAGAGGACAACACGATCATCACGCCATTTGAGCCCACAACTGAGATCATTGAAGTGATCGGTACATATGTTATACCAGAATTTGGTACTATTGCAATAATGATATTGGCAATAGCCATAGTCTCAATAATTGTCATGTCATCGAGAACAAGACTCGGCATGGTAATGCCAAGAGTATAAGCTCACGTACTTTTTTATTATTATTTTTTCATTTTGTTATAAAATCAATTGAGATAGCATTATATTGCTTTTTAAATAGGAGGCATAAGATCTAAAATCAAGTTAAAATGCTTCACATTCGGAGATTTCACACAGGCACATCTCTGGCATTGCTCATAATATGCACAGGTATATTGATCGCAGTTGTAGGTAGTGTCAATATAATATCAGAGTATGCATTTGCACAAGAGAGTTCTCTGACTCGTCAAAAATCAAACATATCAGTTACAACAGACAAATCAGAGTATGCAATAGGTGACGTGATTATAGTATCAGGTAATATAACCACAAGTTTGGCAGATACACCAGTAATATTACAGATATTCAGAGATGGTAATCCAATTCACATAAACCAGATCACTCCTGCACAAGACAACACGTACTGGGAGATAGTCAAGACTGAAGGGAGTAGATGGAGCAAAGTGGGCGAGTATGAAGTGAATATAAGATATGGTAAAGATGGCAAGGCAGCAACAAGTTTTACCCTTGTAGATAGTCAAGAAAAAGAAAAAGATACACCAACAGAGTCATCAGGGAGTATAGAAGTAAAAGTAGGAAATGAGACTTTTGATGTAGCATATACAATTACAGGAGGCAACGTAATAGACATGACACTTGACTGGAGGGACTTTACACTTATTGTAGATATAGAGACAACAGAAGAGTTTGGATCAATTACCATAGATATGCCTCGAGATTATATCGGAGCAGAGGATACAAGTAGACCTACGGCATCAGATGACATATTCATAGTGCAGATCGACGGCACCCAAGTCGATTATAATGAAGTGAATAATGCAGACCGAAGCATTAGGAGTATCAGTATAGCATTTTTAGAAGATGATGCAGAGATAAGGATAATTGGAACTTATGCAGTACCAGAATTCTCACACTATGTAATAATAATGATGTCAATAATAGGTATCATGGTAATGGTGATCGTTTTGTCAAAAACAAAAAAATACTCAAATGTAATGCACGTCTATAAAATGACTAAATAAATATTAAAATTGACAAGGTTGGTTCTACGTCAATTAAATTCATACTTTGATTTAAAAGGAGATACCATACGCAGCTCATGTACAATTTTTTTAAGTGTGTCAACTGTATAATCTACATCATCCAAAGTATTGAATTCGCCAAATGAAAGTCGAAGAGATCCTGCAATCTGCTCGTGTGTAAATCCCATAGCTTTGAGAACATGTGACTCTTTTTGTTTATTCATTGTACATGCAGAACCAGTTGATGCGGCAATTCCATGTTCATCTAGTTTGACAAGTAGATCTTCACCATTTACTCCAAGAAATGTGAAATGAACATTTCCAAAAAGGCGTGTATTTAAGGGCCCATTAAGAACACAATTTGGTATATTATCTAGTATTTTAGAAATTAATGTATCTCGTAGCTTTTTGATACAAATCACGTTGTCATTCATCTTTTGGCGTGCAATATTACATGCAGTGCCAAATCCTACAATGCCCATGACGTTTTCAGTGCCAGAGCGCACACCACGCTCTTGTCCGCCTCCGAGCATTTTTGGCATTAATTTTATACCATCACGTACATACAAAGCACCAATACCTTTTGGACCATGAATTTTGTGAGATGAAATAGACATCATGTCGACTTGAATCTCACGTACATCAATGGGCATCTTTCCCACTGCCTGAACTGCATCGGTATGAAATATGGCACCAGCATCATGACACATCTGAACAATCTTTTGTATAGGTTGCACAGATCCGACCTCGTTGTTTGCATACATTATAGAGACAAGGGCGGGTTTTGATTGTAATAAATCAGATTGATCATTATGTTGTAAATCATATGCGCTCAATAATTTTTTGAGCTCGTCGATGTCGACTGTTCCATACTTGTCAACTGAAAGATAATGTACATGTGCCATTTGTGTATCGTGTAAGTTACGGCAGGGCTCGAGCACAGCATCGTGTTCTATAGAAGATGTAATAATATTACAAGAATGTGTAGAGTGAGAATAATTGTTTACAAATCCGTACAATGCTAAATTGTTGGATTCGGTACCACCAGATGTAAAAAATATCTCAGAGGGGTGAGCATTTATCAAGAGTGCTATTTGTTTGCGTGCATTTTGTATTGCTTTTTTTGCTATTCTGCCACTGCGGTGTATAGATGAGGGGTTTCCATAGTGTTCTTTGAGAAAAGGTAACATCGCATCATATACTTTAGGATGTATGGGTGTCGATGCGGCATTATCAAGATATATGGTATTCAATCCAAAATCACATCATTTAATTTTCCTGTTCTGTATCCTTGTGGATCAAGTATAACGTCATTGAACCCGATCATCTTTAGTCTATCTGTTATAGCATCCAAGAGGTTCGTGTGTCCACTTTTACTGTTACTGTCACTACCATTATCATGATTAACATCACTGCTAATACCACTAACAACGTTACCGTCACCGCACATTATACAATTGTCAGGTTTATTGATATCATATGTGATAGAATTACACTCAGAATTACACTCAGAATCATCAAACACATGAAGAATCTCAGGCTCCACCTCTATGCGAGCAGACCCATCAATATCCCTCACTCTTACTTGCTTTGCACCAGATAATTGACGCACAATTCTTTCACCTAGTTCAATGCGCGTGAGCTTTTCAGCAGTAATTCGTACACCCCAGGGTATGCGAGATGCTAAACAGGAATTAGATGGTCTATCATATATGGAGAGTCCCGTATTCTGTGCAACGGTACGTACATCATGTTTTGTAAACTGCACATCGATCAATGGACTGTATATGTGATTCTCCCTCATAGCTGTAATGCCGGGCCTATAATCACCAAGGTCATCTAGATGGGTGCCATCAACTACGATCCATAAACCAGGCATATTTTTTGCCATCTCAGCCAAGCGTCCACCAAGTTCGGTTCTACAGTGATAACAGCGGGTATTATCATTTATGACAAAATTATCATTCTCAAGCTCATTGTACTCTAGCATGATATGTTGTATTCCAATCTCGGCGCATATTGACTTTGCAGTATCTAATTCTTCTTGAGACAGTGTTCGATAGTCAGCAGTGATGGCAATTGCTTTGTGCTCACCAAGAGCAGAAAATGCAGCATACGCAACCAAAGCGCTATCTACACCACCAGATAGTGCAATCAAAGCACCCTCATCACGTTTTTGAAACCACTCTAAAAGATTATCAAATTTCGTTATATTCGCTCAACTCCATTTATTGTATATACATATATTATCACATTGTATATTGTATATGGTATTATACGTAACGTCACTAGTATATGTAGACATCACGCACAGCATCACATAAACCATTACATCATGTACTGTGCTCTCATAAGAAAAGGTTGGTGTGTATGGTAGATTGTTATAATGCATAGCACCTAGTATGTTATATGTACTAGTATTAAAATTGTTATTTACCATCACCATTATTACCATCACCATTATTACCATCACCATTATTACCATCACCATTATTACCATCACCATTATTACCATCACAGTTATCAAAATTCAAAGTATTTGATGACAATCCACCATTGTCCATATTTACAATCATATCTCGTAAGATGGGTTCTATCTTTAAAATAGGCATGCCAACTGCATCAGATACCTTTAGCAAATCATCAAACTCAATCTTAAATCCAAAATTAGTAGGTGTGTTGTCATCATCATCTGTAAATATATCACGAGTCTTGTACCTTATCTCAAATCGTTTGTCAAATAACACCAAATTTACAACATGTTGTTTTCTGGGTACTGTAACTCGTTTGGACTCTGATACTCTTACACCAAGTGTGCCAGTCTCACTCATCAATAAATCGGTTAATTTTTCAGACATGTCTACATCGCACATAACAGAGATCATATTAACCGGCCTGTTCTTTTTTGTGAGTCCTTGAAACACAGAGACGTCCTTTGCACCGGCATTCATGATCTTGTTGATTGTATTGCCAATTATCTCACCTGTTGCATCATCAACATTAGTCTCCAGTACACAAACACGCTCAATTGCATTATTTTTTGTATGTATCAGAGATTCAGAACCACATACTAGTTTGAGTACATTTGCAAACTTGTCAAAGTTTTTGCACCCTGCACCATACCCAACAGAGTCAATCAGTAAGGGTGGATAAAAGCTAGTTGTATGGGGTTGCAATGCAGCAAGTATACATGCACCAGTAGGTGTGACAAGCTCAGAATCAACATCTGCACCATGAATCAATATGTGGTATTTTTTAAAGATCTCAAGTACCGCATATGCAGGATTGGAAGATATACCATGGGAGAATGAGACAGTACCACCCCCAACACACACAGGCATACACACAATACGATGATCAAAAAGATCTAAACTATCAAGTGCAATCGCAGTCCCTATGATATCTACAAGCGTATCCACACCAGATGCTTCATGAAACACGACTGAATTTTTTGATACTCCATGCACTTTGGACTCAGAATCTAAAAGTATATTGATACACCGAGATGCAAAAATAGATGCAGCATTAGATAGTAAAATATTTGTAGATGCATTAGATATTGCATCAACCAAATCAGTGCCTTTGCGTTCTTTGTGACCAGTATTCAAAGTGTCATGTGCATTTAACAATAATTTGGTTGCTGATATACCGTTTTTGCGAGTTTGTTCAAACTTTATCTCATTTATAGCAACACCATCACCAAGAAATTTTGCAGAGGTTTTAACTCCACGTATAATGTCATCTTTATTTGCACCTAGGTCAACTAGTGCGCACAAAAACATGTCACCGGAAATTCCTGCAACTTGTGCATCTATAACAAGAACCATACATCATTGTAATCAAAAAATGAATATAAATTATATAACAACAAAAAATCCAGATCAATACAAGTTAAATATTTTCATATTATTTTGAATACACTTATTATTAAATAAGTACATATTCGCATCTAATCAATACTTGAATCATCTCAGATGTAATTTTAATTAGATATAACGACGCTCACAAGTTCTAGCACAAATTAAAGCCACGAATCAGTTGCAAATTGACCTGTGAGTTACTTTCGATAAACGTCCGACATAGTCACAAATGCGGCGCGTAACTGCTCCTTTGGGGGAAAAGTCAAAAATACATTCATTTATTAGTATACAAAAATTGAACAACTAAAAAAGTATACAAAAATTGAACAACTAAAAAAATACGCAGGTCCGAAAAGATGAGGTGTATTACGCGCAGGCTATCTATGTTATAACCGTTCAATTTCTTCCCAAATTCAGGCACAAATTCACCAATTATATCTGGCGCAAACACACAAGAGTTAAACAGTTGCGTTTGGGTTTTCTCAGAATTAAATTCAACATATTACAAATTATAACAAAATATATGATATACAAGGTTTAAGGTTGTCTTACACATCATAACAAAAAATTACACATTATTTTTTTGTATAATTTGAGATGAGTTTTGCATTTACAATGATCTAGCTTTATTTATCGAACATTTTCCACCATAAATGATGATTACCATAATAGGGTCAGGCAAAGTAGGCGGAGATGCCGCACTATTCTCTGCACTAAAGCAGCTTGATGATGAAATATTACTACTTGATGTTGTAAATGGACTTCCTCAAGGCGAAGCTATGGATATCAACCATGCACTTGCAGAGCTTGGAATTGATGTAAACGTCACAGGCTCAAATGACTATTCAGACATGAAAGGCTCAAAAGTTGTCGTAGTGGTAGCAGGATCTGGTCGAAAGCCAGGTATGACTAGAATGGACTTGTTAAAGATTAACTCTTCGATAGTAAAGAGTGTTGTAACAGAGATAAAGAGATATGCAGATGACTCTATACTCATACCAGTCACAAATCCACTTGATCCCATGGCATACATAGCATACAAAGTATCAGGGTTTGAGCGAAATCGAATATGTGGAATGGGTGGAATGCTTGACTTGTCAAGATTTAATCAATTTATACACAAAGCGACAGGGCATTCACGTGATTCGATAAGGGCTCTAGTGATAGGAGAGCATGGGGAGAATATGCTTCCTCTCCCAAGATTTTCAACAGTATCAGGAATACCACTCAACAGCATATTGGATGAAAATGAAACAGAGAAGATCACAGCAGATACAAAACAAGTGGCAGCAAAGGTAATAGAATTAAAAGGTGCAACAGTTCATGCACCTGGAAATGCCATATCCTCAATAATTGAATCAATTGTAAGAGACAAAAAACGGATAATGCCAGTATCAACACCACTTGACGGAGAGTATGGTTATTCAGATATAACTATTGGAATACCAGCAGTAATTGGTAAGAGAGGGGTTGAGAAGATAATAGAGCTTGACTTGAATGAGAAAGAAAAAGAGTCTTTTTCAAAATCAGTAGAGTCTATAAAAAATGCAATATCAACACTAGATGTATAGTACGACTCAGAATTCACATCGATTCGACAACTAGGTAGCAACCGTTTGTTGCACCCAATGTCCCATAAATAGTGCCGTCTTGAATGTTTGTATAGGTATAGTCATAATAATAATAATAATTATCAATGTTAGTAATTTCACCTTGAGATCCAACGGACAAACGTCACATTTTTTTAGCCATGTCAAAGTCACAAATTTGTTGGAGTTAGATGACATATTACAATCACTGAAAGCAGGTAGTATCGATATTACAAAAGCAAAAAATTTACTTTCCATATACGCAATCGAACAAATAAAAGATTATGCAAAGATTGATGTGAATCGCAACATGCGCAAAGGCATACCAGAGATAGTGTTTGCAGAATCCAAAAAAAGAGACGAGATAAAAGAGATCATGAAATCCATATTGTATAAGAACAAACTAGTAGTTGTATCACGCATCAAAGAGGAAGACTATCAAGATATTGCATCATATGCAACAGATCAGTTAAATGCAAAGATAACAATGGGTAGAAATTCCACTACCATACTTGTACACACAGACAAGCTAAAATTCAAAAACAGTACAATAGGTATACTTGCAGCAGGAACATCAGATGTCGGGGTTGCAGAAGAGGCAAGACTAGTCTGCGAATCCATGGAATGTAAATGCATCACAGGATATGATGTTGGTATTGCAGGATTGCAACGTATATTCCCCATACTAAATGATATGATCAAATCAGATGTTGGATGTATTATAGTGGTGGCAGGAATGGAAGGTGCACTTGCCACACTAGTCTCATCACTAGTTGGAATCCCAGTAATTGGTGTGCCAACATCAGTAGGATATGGATACGGACAAAAAGGAATAGCCGCACTAGCATCTATGCTTCAGAGCTGCTCATTAGGTATGGCAGTTGTGAATATTGACAATGGAGTTGCAGCAGGCGCCATTGCAGCAAATATTGCAAATAGGAGATTAGAATCGGCAACCATAACACAAGATGTAATTGAATCAAAGCAGTAACAAAGTAATAGTCAATAAACCACATACACCATTACAAATACCAAATAATTACACATAAACAAATACAAAGAATTCCCAAAAAATGATGAAAACCAACATTTTAGTGCAAAAAAATACAGCATGATGATCTTCTAGTAAATCATAAATACGCACAAAGCAAAACCAACCATATGAGTAATAATGGCAGACGCATAGTGCTAACTGCTGATCGAAGTTTGATGACCAACTATCGAGGTAACTTTTTGTACGGATTTATTGCATGTGGCCCATACGAAGTGCTTCCAGAATGGGTCTTTGACAAGGTATTTTGCCCATCAGTTGAGACCGATCCAATCACAGGAGAGGCCAAAGTAGCTCAAATAGGCCTTCGCAGAGTCGAGAGTGCCCTGTTGCAAGGTGATTATAACAGAGAAGATGTATTTGTAGCACACCCAGAGATGCTTGAAAAATGCATAGGCCCAGACACCAATGTAGTTGGGATCAATGTTATGGATCCACTAGGTATGGCTCCCGTAACTACCACAATGTCCCCGGAAAAGCTCTCATATGTTGCAATGAAGTTCAAAAAAATGTGTGCAAATATAATACAATTAAAGAAAAAATATGATTTCAAAGTAGTAGTAGGTGGTAATGGGGCATGGGAGCTTGCAAAGACAGATCGCATGAGAATACATGGAATCGACACTGTAGTGACAGGTGAGGCAGATGAGTTAGCAGTTGACCTGTTTCATGACTTGGAAAAGGGAGATGCCCCAGAACTTATGCATTGTTTTGTGAGAAATATACAGAACATTCCAGTTATAGAATCCCCGACCATAAATTCACTTATCGAGGCCATGAGGGGATGCGGCAGAGGGTGTGATTTTTGTGATGTTAATAAGAGATCCAAAAAGGATTTGCCACTAGAAAGACTACAACGTGAGGCAAAGGTAAACTTGGATTATGGATTTGACTCTATATGGTTGCACTCAGATGAGATGTTGTTATATGGATGTGACAATCGAGACATGCGTCCGAACAGTGATGCAATTACAGAGTTGTGGAGAGGTCTCAAGAACCTAGGCGCAAATTTTGTAGGCACGACACACATGACATTTTCAGCAGTGGCAGCAGATCCAGACTTGATGCGCGATATAGCAAACATCAATAAACAACACGAGACTGGAAGGTGGCTTGCTACAAATCTTGGAATCGAGACGGTATCGCCTGCAATGGTCAAAAAACACCTAGGTGTTAAGACGCGTCCATTCTCAACTGATGAGTGGGGAAGTGTTGTGAGGGAGGGTGCGCGTATACTAAATGAGAATCACTGGTTCCCAGCAGCAACAATAATTATTGGATGGCCTGATGAGACTCCAGATGACATACAATATACCATAGACATGATGGCAGACTTTAGGGAGATGGACTTTAGGGGACTAGTGGCACCACTACTATACCAAGACTTTAGTGAAAAGAACTCGATGCACTTTGGAAATCTCAACGAGGCACAATTCACGCTGTTTTGGAAGTGTTGGGAGAACAACTTGCACGTGATAAATGATATTATACCCATCATACTACGAAACAAGACGTATGGTCCGCCAATGAAGGTCTTTATGTACGGAATGCTAAAGGCAGGCACATGGGCAATAATGAGATACCTGCGTGGGCTGTGCAAGGATCTGTTCAATGGTAGAATGCCAGATGAGATTGTTGCCAAATATGCAAAGAGTAGATCAGTTTCCATGCCAAAGATACAAACAAAGAAACTTTAATCTAATGTATGAAAAACTAGTCTAAAATTCAACTAGTTGAATAACGATAACAACCACCAAGCAAATAGCAACATATAGTTATAAAATATGAATATATAAAATAGATTAAAGTGTGGCAGTTAGATATTCTTGAGTGCTTCATCTGCAAGTGTATTGCGTTTTGGTCTTAGCACTACAAAGTAAAATTTGTCAGCGCGCTCTACTTGTTCTACAAGTTTGTAAGTTCTAGTCGGTAGGTCAAACTCATACAGTCCAGGCTCAAAGTCTTGTTTTACATATACGACTAAAAACGAGTCTGCACCAGATCCACCAAGAGGTACAAATGACATCAAATATCCTTTGTAAGAGCTAATTGGTAGTGTGTTTTTCATAGGAGAGATTGCAGATGTAATATACATAAAAAAGTCATCAGTCGTCTCAAACTCTTCGTATTCAATATGCATGAATTACGTAAAGATTTCGTTGTATAATAATGATGCGTGTACAAAGATCTGTAAACAAAAATATACATTTAAATTTTATAATCATATTATTAATACAAATATTAAAACAAAACACTCAAGCAAAATTATGTTCAAACCATGAGTAGCAGATACAATTGGCATACTAGAAAATTATTAGAAAAATCGAAAAAATACATTATCTGCATTTTTGGAATTTTAGTAACGAAACAAGATTGATGTCAAAATTTCCAAGTTATTAAAACTAGTACTAGAAACTAGAAAATAATGAATATCAAGTGTTTGGATTTCTTCTTGATTTGATGTACTTGTGTGTACCAATACCAACAAGAGTTGGTGCTGCAATGTATATTGCCAAATTAAGAATAATTACAGATATTCCCAATCCCAACACTTGTGCCTCAGAGCCAGGTTCTGCAAGGGTCATTATAGAGAGCGTTGATATCATCGGAGTTATTGCAGTACGTACTACATCTCTAAACACTGGACTATCTCGCTCAAAGTCTGCAACTGTAGGTGAGAAACTATAGTACACTTGGTTAAAGCCCGTCATAAATGATGTGCCAGAGCCAGTACTAAGCAGTGTATTATCTCGAACCTCTCTGAGGAACTGAACCTGTGGTGCTAGTTCTGTACCATATGCTGCAGTTGCAATCAGACAGCCACCACTACTACCAGTATTATCATCAGCCGGCGGTGTTGGTGGAGGGGCAGGTGTTTCAGGTTCAACTACCTGACATACCCCATTAACCAATTCTGTTCCGGGTCCACATACGGGATCAGTTGTGGGTGGAGGAGTATCATCAATGGGAGGTGGAGGAGGAGGGGGTGGTGGAGGAGTGGGTGGTGGGGGTGGTGGGGGTGGTGTATCAACAATATCATCATCAACAGTTGGAGGCGGATCTGTCTCTAGTGGCGTAGTAGGTGAAGGGTCTGTAGATGGACTTGACCCAACATCTGCATCCTCGTCGGGTGCAGATACTCTATCATCAAATAAATTGGTATTGGCACCTGTAAAATCAAATTTAGCAACATCACGACTTATGCCACCATAATATGCTACAACGTGATATGCGTCATCAACCTTCCATAAAGGACCACCTGCTTTAAACGAAAAAGTAAAAGAGCCATCACTACTAGGCATTGCTTGTCCTAGTGCCAGTATAGTCAACACAGCATCAGCAGAATCAGTTGACTCGAGTAAATGCATAACCTTGAATGTGACAGAATTTTTTAGATCCAAGTCAGCAAAGTTTGGCACAGTGCCAGTCACAGACACAGTCTGACCGTTTGCATACAATGGTCGATCAGTCACAAGATCAAAAGAGGCAGTCGGAAGCACTTGACGCTCTAACTTTAGATTTTTATCATCCTCATCATCACCATTTGATTGTGCCAAAGCCTCAGGTACAACACCAGATGATATCACAATTACAGCAAGAAATGAAAAGGCAATTACATGATTAATTTCCATAATTATATTTTACCCATATAACCTGTATTTATGTATTCCATAATAAATACCCCAATACAAGTCGATGTAATTTTACTCAAAATTACACATCATCATACATTTCAGATTCGACGACGAGTAGAGATTCATACAAAGAGATTCAAGATTTCGTGTGAACCAAGATCTGTGCGTGGAAAATGGCGTTTGGTGGATTTTCTAGGCACGGAGCTTGGTTCACACAAGATTTCACATGTTTTTAACATCATACAAGATAGATGTAATCATCAATCAAATCATAGTATACGTTCATCAATCAAATCATAGTATACGTTCATCAATCAAATATTGAATCAAATTGACAAGAGCATCATCTGATATGAGTTTGGTAGACCACCATTTTACAACATGGCTCAACCACACAGGCACATCTAATTTAGTATTAGATGCAACATCGTATGATATGATATCAGACTTTGCCAAATCTCCCAATACGTTTGTAAACATCTCATCAAATGTATCATCAGACCACTCAAACACAGTATGTTTTGGAATTACAAGTGGCACCGATTCTACATAAAGTGAAACATTACCTACATGCACATCCTTTTGTGTGACGTTAATGTGGTAGAGGCCCTGTATGTCGTCTCCACCTTGAAAAGTCAATTTAGAGCCAAACTTCCCATATCCATTTGTTCTCAAATCAAATGTTTGCACATCACCACTAGGCGGCACCAATGCAACAGATACCACATACTCAGACACATTAGAGCCAGTATTTCCAGACAGTACTACACCTTGAGTATCACCCACATCTTTTAACAATACATGATTTAGACTCAATGACACATACGGATCTTGTGTATGGGCATCATCAACATGTTTGTTTTGTGTATGATCATTGTACATATCACTCTCAATTACATCGGAATGTTGTGTCGTATCATCAATATAATCAGGCCCAGATATCTCACCAGTATTACCTGCAACAGAAGACTCACTATGCAAGGAGCGCAAAAGACTAAATCTAGTCGGCTCGCCAGTAGAGTCTCGCGCATCATAATATATGACATCAATACTGCCACCTGCAGTCGATATCAACTCATAGCCAGACTTGTCACATATCAAAGTCGGCATCTTGAATATTCCCTTAAACATACCCGTTGCAGGACCAGTCTCAGTTAAAGTGAACCCGGTTGATGCAAGGCCTCCATACGTGACACCATCTATAACACAACGTTTGTATCGTATGTCCTTGAATTTTACCTCTAGTAATATACTAGTTGCATCACCCACAGTATCTACACTTGATAGTCGAGGGTCATCTACAGTATGGTACACCTCAATAGTATCAGCAGATGTGTTCAAGTCTGGATCAAAAAGTGTGACTGTAATGGGTGTGCCAAATCTTAGCTGTCCAGATGGTGTTGATACAGACACAGTGCCACTATTAGTTGTAATATCAGTCTCAGGGGAAGAGATAGACTGCGGTATTATAGCACCGACTTTTGCAAGATCATTATATGTAATTGTGATACCGTTTGTATGTATCATTTTATCAAGTGTTACAAATTTTACATTATCACTTGTGGCGCGTATCTCACGTATAAAGTCAGGATCATCAATGTTTAGTTGATTGGCAGCTGCGAACTCTAGTGTTCCCTCAAATATACCTGAGTTGCGTGTAATCTCTTCTAGTTCTAATCGATACATGGCGTTATTTATTATAATATTATTTTTGATGCCAAAAGAAAATATATCAATTACAATTGGATTGTATAATTGTGAGTTAGAGTGAGTGAGTGTACGAGACGTATCACTAACAAGGCCATCAGAGCCAAAATCAAACACTGCATAAACATCCCCCTGCATGTTTGCAATACGATGCACATCATCAGAATTTATCATGATCAAATCTTGTGCAGAATTTAATCGATCAGTAATTTTGATGTGAGGCGCACCAGAGTGTAAATCTCCAAAATAAAGACTCAAAGAGGCACCAGCAACACCGCCAAACATATCAAGTGAGCGCAAGTCAATATTCATCCAATTCGTTCCAAATGCAGATTGTGTTTGAGTATCGATCAGTGCACTGTATAGCGTAGTGGCAGAGAACCCCATCTTGATGGCCACCATCTCAGAGGAATTATTAACAGACAGTTGCTCACTGCGCGTAATATCTAAATGCAATCTAGATGAAATTGGATCAAATGAATTAACAGATATTGGTACACCATCATCAAATGAACCACTATTAGGATAAAATACGACATTAGATGAACCAGATAATGTGAGTGGTTCACCTATACGAATTGATGGAATTATAGCATTGCTGTTGTATACATCAAGTGTATCACGAGCGTTTGGATTTGTATTTTGGTCATGATCCTGTAATGTGATAGGTATGCGAGTGCCAGAACGCCACCCTGTTGTATCAATCTCAAAGGTAGGCGTAATGTTTGGATCAGATAGTGACAGTGATGCAGTATGTGAGCCGGTCAATACAGAAAGAGACCGGTCATTATACGTGATAACAGCAGACGTTCCTCTGGGCGCATCAGGTGAAATATAAAGATTTGAGAGATTCGACGAGTCTAAGCTTGTAAACAGTCCAGAATTTGCCCTATTTTCAACTAGCGTCACTATATCAGCATATATGGTATCACCACTCTCAAGTGAGTCAATAGGTTGATTTTTGTTCTGTCTAATGTAGAGTACATCACCAAAGTCAACTTGCAAATATCCATTGTCATCAAAACCAAGTGAGTCAAGGTGGGGGTACAGATTTGGTATACGATTATCACCACCACTATTAGAGGAGAATGCCTCATAAAAGACCAATGGATTATCATTGGACACACCAAATGTCCAAGCATCTTCATCAGTTGGATCTTGGTTTAACTGTACGTCTTGAATACTCAGTATTACATCTGCATGTGCAGGATATGGCTCGTCCATACGGTCAGTAACAAAAAATATCGAATCATTATCACCGTATTTTAAAATGACTTGTTGAGGACTGCCTCCACCGCTCTCATACTGTATCCGGACATTGCCAGAAAATGAATAGAGTTGCACAATGGGCCAAGCATTCTGATGCAATCCAATACCCCCCACAGTCATGTTTTGATCAGATATAAGAGAAGGTGGTGAGCGCACAACATTGTTTATTTTTTTAGACGATACAGACATGTCTCCCTGACATGCAACAAGTGACTCTTTACCATTTGAGAATTCAGTCAATCCACTTTGTCTAGGAGTCGATATTGCATCAGAGTCAGAAAACGATGTACCAAATACAGATTCCATAGTTGCAGATGAGCAAAAAACGCCAAAGTCAAGACCTTGTCCAGACATATCACGGTATATATGATCAGCGTTTTGTGCAGCATCTAAGTTTGCAAAATAACCATACCAATACCCATTTTTTGCCAAAGCCATACGCAAGGTAGCACCATTAACACTAACATGAGGCTCGCCGCCACCACCACCAGTGTCACTTTTATCAAAATCAGTTATTACAACTTCAATTACCATAGAGCCTGCAAAATAATTATCAAATTCTGGATTGTCTGCAGATACCAATAGACGGTTATCTGATGTATCGGCAAAGGCAGGCTCAAATAACAATAATGTAAGAGGCCATACATTATCCAAAAATATATTCGTATTATTGATTATATGATTATTGTACGGCATGCCATAAATGGTAAAAACTATAACAAAAAGGACAAAAAAACTGATCATAGTATGTATATTCATATTTGGTAATGGTATTTCAAGTGCAGATAATATAGTAAGTGCAGACAGTATAGGCATGATTGATAATCATATGAAACATGATAGTAAATAGTCTTGTAGTTTTAGCAACATGGTTATATTAGATATATCTATCACATATAATGAACAAAGACGGCAATCATGAAGATTCTACACAAAATATGAAAAAATATTCGCAAAGACACAAAACATTACGATCATCGGATATGGTAATCACCAGAATAAAGAGAACCAAGGTTCTCTACATGTCACTAGGTGCAATATTTTCAGCGTTTGTAGTAGAGATGACACTAGGTGTGATATCAAACAGTCTTGCTTTGATAACAGATAGTATACACGCCTTGCTTGATTGCCTAGTCACAGCAATACTCTTGATTGCAGCCAAAATGGCATTAAAGCCACCAGATGCAGAGCACACCTACGGACACGGTAAAATAGAATCATTAGGTGGAATGATTGGAGGCATTGCAATACTTGTAATTGCATGTTTTTTCATATACGAATCCCTACACAGACTACAAGAACCTCCACCCAGCATAATACCAGGTATGTTAGCTATGGCAGGAGGTGCATATACAATATGTGTGGACATATTCAGAATAGTACTGCTCAAAAAAAGTCTCACTGGCGAAAACAAAACTAGTGTTACCATCAAAACCGACATGTATCATGCCATAATGGACTTGGGAACTACAGGTATTGCAATAATAGGAATTATGTTTGCATACATGGGTACATATCAAGGTGACCATATAGCAGCTCTAGTTTTAGGAGGGCTGCTAGTGGCACTAAGTATAAAATTGATACATCGTACGGCACTTGACCTAACAGATGTCATATCACCTGATATGGTATCTGAGGTACATCATATAGTAAACTCAACTAGAGGGGTCGTGAGTACAGGTGCGGTGTTGATGCGAAGATCAGGAGACACCATATTTGCAGACATTACCATACTATTGCGCGGGGATGTAAGTTTTGATAGAGCACATGAGATTAGTGCAGATGTTGAGAGAAATATACTGCAAAAAATCAAGAATGCATCTGTGACGGTTCACTTTGAGCCAGAGTGGCATAATGTTCCAGTTGACTCTAAAATATCAGATATTGCAAAGAATATCAAAGGTGTCAAAGGAGTTCACAATGTCAACACGTACAAAAAGGACAGTGACATGTACGCAGACTTGCATGTAATGGTGGATAGTGCAACAAACCTGACCACAGCACATAAAATATCAGAGATGGTAGAGACAAAGATCAAAGATGAGATTCCAGAAATAATACACACTACAGTGCATTTAGAACCATTTACCACCATACCAAAGAATTTTGATGTAGAGGATGTGCAGGTCAATGAAAAGATAAGAACGATTATCAGCAAATACCCTCAGGTTTGTACAATAGGAAGGATAATTTCACTAAGTTTTGAGAATGTGTTTAAGATTGACGTTGACTGTTCTTTTGATGGGAACATGTCAATTGAAGAGGTACACAAACTAGTATCTACTGTTGAGCGAGCAATTGCAAGTGAGATCGATAATGCAATAATTACGATACACCCAGAGCCGATCTAAGGGATGTCTTATGATTAATTTTTAGGTATGGGGATTTAGTGTAGTTATTCTAGTGTAGAGTTATTCAGTGTAGAGTTATTCAGTGTAGAGTTATTCAGTGTAGAGTTATTCAGTGTAGTTTAATACAGCTACTCTCTAATTGCAAAGGGCTTTGAGAAGACAGTAGTCAAGTTACTCTAGTGCAGTTATACCCTAATCATTGATCCGAACACCATCAAATTGATTATAAAATTGTCAAAATGTTAATCATGCCAAACAAAACGCACTGTACAATACTTTTTTTGGATGTGCGTCAATCACACAAGAATACTAGTGATATACATTATCAACATGCCAATTGCAATCCCAATGGCAAATGGTGCACCAAGTAATCCATTTTTATTATCATGTTTTACACGAGTAGTTGAATCGTTCAAAGTGTCATTGTCGCTTATACCATAGGTTCTAGACGTATCAGGTGTCGTGTCACCATTATCACCATTATCATTACTATGATCATTACGATCATCATTACGATCATCATTACTATCACCATTACCATTACTACCATACGCCCTAACAGAATCCATTCCAATCCACCGAATCAAAACCACCATAACCTGAAATATCGCACCGGCGCCCACACCCAAAAATATTACAGATGCAAATGGTGAAAATGCAAATCCACCAACCCAACCACCAAATATTGCAGGCGCACCGGCCACAACACCCAACACACCTAGTTGCCACACAGATACGCGTGCATGAGACAGTGGAGCTGCAATAGCTACACCTTCTGTCACATTATGTATTGCAAACCCTATTATCAAAAATGCACCAAACGCAACAGAACCCAACCCCACCGCAGCACCAATTGCAAGACCTTCACCAAAGTTATGCAGTCCAATACCAATAGAGATCATCATAGCAATAACAATAGGTCGTGTGAACTTAGATGATCGTACGCTAACGAGTCGCTCACCTGCATAGTACAGCCCCAAAAATGACAACACAACAGAGGTTGCAAGCAACATTAATCCATTAAAACTGCCTGCCAAATTTTCTTGAGATACATCCACTGCTTCTTCTATAGAATCAAGTGCCAGAAACAACAACAGTCCAATAGTCACTGCCAAAAAGAACACATACACACTTTTGCCCATACGACGCATGAATGGCAACCACAACAACCCTATCAAAACAGGTATTACGCCCACATACGATCCAATTACAGCAAAAAATCCAATCATATCCCATGACGGCTCCAACGATCGAGCAGCAGCCTCTACCTCGCGCTCAAATCTAGTCCCATCACCAACTGTAATACCAATAACATATGGTTCTGCCACATTCCAATCAAATGGTATGCGTACAAGAGCAGTCTCGTATCGCTCAAGATAACCATCAGGCTCAACAGCGGCAGGATGAATGCGATCATTTACATCTGCAATTACAACAGAAACAGGAATAGGTCCAGTATTCCGAACAATTGCATTAATCTCAGAGTCAACGAACATTACACGCTCAATTGTAATTTCGGGTAATGGTACACCCAAATCAAGCATGTCAGAACCAGGTCCAAACACATATGCCACCAATACAATTACAAGAACAAAAGGTATCACACCACTTGCTATTGTACGCGCTCGACTCACATTACGTGTTTTATTGTAAATGTTAGATTCATGTGCCATACATATCAGACTCGCCTAGTTGTGGCAACACAGTAGATGAATTGTCCGGTACATCAGAGTCACGTACCAAGAACATCCCAACCCAACCTTTTTCAGAGAACTCTACTTTGTGTGCATGAAACAGAAATTTACCAGGGTGATCATATGTAAACTCCATGATACCACGTTCAGTCTGGGATAGTGTAATCATATCAGTATAAAATGAGGGTACTCGATCAGTTCCTGTTGGATAATAATAATACAGATTGCCATGTAGATGAAAGTTGTTTATGGGATCAAACTCTACCATATTAACAACATAGATGCGCACCAATTCACCTGTATTGATCTCTATTGGGTGATGTTGATAATAAAATGGAATAGTATTTGCAGCATAAAAGTTGTTTTCACCATCAAAATCAGTATCAAGTCCATTTAATACCATCACCATCTCATCAGCAGGTGCTCTGCCCTCTTTTGGATCCACAATAAACACACCATACAGACCATGTATGATATGCTCCTCAAGTGGCATGATATGACAGTGATACGGATGCACACCCACAGGTCCTGCCTCAAATTCATAGACAAACTGGCCGCCGCTGCCACCAACAGGCTCAAACACACCATCCATTATAGCAGGATGTATGCCATGAAAGTGCATCGTATGAGGCTTTGTTCCATTGTTGATAAATGTAACACGAACAATATCACCCTCAGTCGCTCTAATTGTAGGACCGGGTACTGTCCCATTATATGTCCACACATTATAAAACACACCAGGTGCGATCTCTTGTATTTGATCATCGTCTGCAACTATAGTATATTCTCTTATAGTTTGGCCAGTATCAGATATAGACACATCACCGTACTCAAAGTTTCTCAGATATACATCAGGATCAAATTCTACTTTGGATACTTTGTATACTGGATCAAGTACTTGTCCACTAGTAGTAATTACTGCGCCAGTATGCGTCAAAAACGTCTTTTGTTCTGACTGTGCATCAGTTGTGCCACCAAACAAATAAGAACCAAATAAGAATACAGTTGCAACTGAAGAGATCAGAGCCACCAACATTACCATAGATAAATTATTTGTATAATATGACATAATATGACCCATGTTAATTATAATTTAAATTTAACCAAAGCTAACTTTTTTAGGTTAAACTAACTTTTTTGAGTCATCATAGATTTAATACACAATGCATAGTCATACAATTAATGCGCAAAGTAATGATCGCACTAGCAAGTTGCGGAGGCGCCATAGCACTAGGACTCGTACTGATGGTACTTGGAACACAAGCAGTGTTAGATGATGTGGTGCAAGCAAGTGACACGATAAGCACAAGTAAAGATTTGAAGATTGATGTTGTAATGGACCCTATTGGTGACAATGTACCGGTGGGTGTGTTTGCAGTACAGGTATTAGATACGGTAAATACAGATGTAACTGTACATGTGTTAGATCCGTTTGGCACCACTATTGCTTCTGCTGAAATTACAGAAGGGAATGTAGAAGGAAGATTTGATGTAGATGTTGAAGGAACATACACATTGATTATACAAAATAACCAATATGATGTAGTAACTGTGTTTGGTGCAATAGGCCCATTGCCAGACATTGGCTCAAAGGCACTTGCATTTATCCCGTTTTACATGTTACTTGCCGGAATAATGGGCATGGCAGGACTAGGCATATACGGCATCGTGAGCATGAAAAAGATGAGACGTGATTAATTCAAATAACTATCCATTTTTTCAAGTCCACTTACAGCAGCATCAAAGTTGCCACTATTCTCTATTATCTCCGATAACTTTTCAGAGTTGGCCTCAAGAGTTATGGTTTTGGAGGATTCATCTATACTTTTGCGTATAAAGTCATGTTCTATGAGATATGAGAGTCTATCAATTACATCAGATTCTGATATTGATGCAGTATTTGCAAGGTGTGAGCATAGTTTACCACCATCTTCTAGTTCTGCTATGAGAAGTGATGTAGTAGGATCAAACATACATTCAACCACTTTATCTCGGTCATATTCAGCGCTCATAATAGACAAAACAAATGTTACATTATAATCGTGTCGTATCAAGACATATCATATTAGGCACATTATACAAGCATTTGCACAATATCAGAAAAATACTGAAAAATCAAATAATATGAAATAGCAAACAAAACATGCAGCAGATGTGCAGAGGCGATAAATCAGGTAAGGGTGAGCACTGTTATTGTATAAATATAGACAAACAAAGTGGAGTTAAAAAATGCTGCAGGTGCGGCTTGTGGAATATACACAGAAAAGATTGGACGAGTATAGAAGATTATAAATGATTATATTTAGTACAAGGCATGAGTATTGTATTTGGTGTTGTTAAAGAGAATATTATAAGATAAAAAATTGGCAATTACTTTGGTTTGGTTGAACCTCTACCAATTATATGAATGTATAAAATCAAAAAGACATTAAATTTTTGATAAAATATTGTGCAATGTATGGTTTTTATCGGGGATCTGTCGCATTTTAAATACTTGAGTGAAGACAAACAAGAATACAGGCACATAGTCCGAATACTAGGAAACGACATACCGGGTGAGAAAAAGGTACTCATAGGATTGACGCAGATCAAAGGTATTGGGTACAACTTTGCCACTGCGATACTAGATGTGCTAAAGATAAATCATAATCTGAATGTCGGCGATATTACAGATAGTGATGTTCAAAAGATCGAAGAGATGATAACAGACCCCATATCAGCAGGTGTGCCACGGTGGTTTCTTAATAGACAAAAAGATATAGAGACAGGACTAGACAAGCATTTACTTACATCAGATATTCCATTTACACTACGAAATGACATAGAGCGGGAGAGAGTCACTGCAAGCTGGAGAGGGTACAGACATCTAAGTGGACTCAAAGTTAGAGGACAGAGAACACGAACATCTGGTAGGAGGGGTGGTGCAGTAGGCGTGGCAAAGGGTGGCGGCGCAGCACCGGCCAAATAGGAGTCGATTATAGTGGGAGATCCAAAATATCCACGCAGAGTATGGCGAAAGCCAAAGAGACCACTCAATTATGATCTGAAGATGGACGAATTAAAGACACTAGGAACATTTGGTCTGAGAACAAAACGAGAATTATGGAAAGCACATACAGAACTGTCACGTGTCAGACACCAAGCAAGATCACTGTTGGCGTTGAGGGCAGAGGACAGATCAAAAAAAGAACCAATACTCTTAAGATCACTAGCTAGAATAGGACTAGTCAGTTCAGATGCGACACTAGATGATGTGTTAAACCTAAAGGTCAGTGACTTGCTTGCAAGAAGGTTTCAGACCATCGTGACAGAAAAGTTTGGATTCAAGACGCCATACCAAGCAAGACAAGCAGTGATTCATGGGCACATGATGATCGGTAGTAGAAAGATAGATATCCCATCATACATGGTCACAGTCAAAGAAGAGAGCGAAATAAAATTCAAGCCAAACTCGACCATTGCAGACAATTTGGAGAAAAACAAAGCACAAAACTATCAAAGTGAGTTTGATGACCATACACAGAATAGTGATGATGTACAAAGTAGCGATGTACAAAGTAGCGATGTACAAAGTAGCGATGTACAAAGTAGCGATGTACAAAGTAGCGATAACACACAAAGCAACGACACTAGTACCACCAATCAAGACGTTGCCACAAATTCTAGTGATGAAAAAGACACAGATGTAATAGTCGATTCTGTAAAAGATGACCAAGCAATAAAAAAAGAATAATCATTTAGTATAACAACAACTAATCTAAATATACTCATTGAGGATATGTTAATCTATTGTATGTTATAGTTAAAAAAATATTATATTTTAAATATTCCAAAAAATGTTCATTATATAAATAATAACAAATATTTTTTACACCGCAAATATCATAATTAATCATTATATTACACTAGAAAAACACATAGATTTTAATTATTCACATAGTATATTAAATTCTTAGATAATCAATTACTAAAGAGTCGTGTATACTCTGCATCAACCATATCAACTATATGTTCAGGCTTCATGCCTGATTTTATCATCGATGATATCATGCACCCACCTGCACCAACACCCTCCTTTGCATAACCGGTAGCAAAAGCCTTTAGTCCATCATATTTGGAGTGCTCGAGTCCCAAATCAACTGCAAAGGCAGGTACATCTGCAACTTTTGATATCATGGATGGAAAGTCAGCATTCTGATCATCTGCAACATAAGTAGTAGTTCCAACTGCTACGTTATCATCATTGAATTCAATTCCAGAGGCAAAAGCAAGAACTGCGGCCATCTGTGTTCCACCTGCAAGTATGACCTTAGAAGACACAGAAGCAGAACTGAGCATTCCAGCAACAAATGGGATCATAGGATCACCTACTTGGGCCACAACTGCATACATATACTGTAGTCGTTCTGCAGAATTCACCGACTCCATATATGAAATAGTATCAGTGTGTAAAGTAGGATTGCCAGAAAAATCAGACTTAGATTTTGCTGTAAATGATTTAGAATTTAGAGTTGCAATGCGCAATAGTGCCTCGTGTACTATCTTTTCTTTAAGTTGTATAGGACTATCAGGCATGCTAGAGCTTACACGAACCTGAAATCCCAGTCCATGCAAGACGGCCATGGCAGTGGTAGTACCACCAGGTATACTCTCACCAATCACGATACAGTCAGCAAGTGAAGACAGATTGCGCCCTACAATGCGCCCATAGTCAACTGCATGTGTAACTTGTGAAACACTCATTGCGCTATTATGATATATGTTGTCGCCATACGATAGTCTAGTCTCTATAAATGGTAATTGTGGCGTTATGTGGCTACCTGCATTTATTATCATATGTGGTATACTAGAGTACTCCAAAGCAGCCTTTGTAAGTAGTGCAGGTGTGGGCTTTCCGTCAGGGGTTATTGGGATCCCATCTATGGTTTTACAATACCCATAATGTAGATATTCAGCATCAGCAGGTGGAGTAAACTTGAAAGAATCAGTATCAGCACCTGCGATCGATATTCCAGGAATCTCACAAGTAGCAGTATATGACATTACCATTGAAAATAAGAACTTGGCAGATTGCAACGAATCTACAAAGTTATTTGCCTTGTGCATGTTTCCATATATTTTGAGATCGTCGATAGCATTCATGACATCACCATACATTTCAATCAAACACAAAGATGCATGGTTTTAGACTGCTGGGAGAATATACAGGTGATGGTACACAAAACGACAGTATGCCAGATGATAGCATGTTAGATGATAGCATGTTAGATGATAAAACGTTAAACACAATAATCATTCTGCTAGCCCATCCTTGCAACAAATTCTTCTTTGCTTGTAGGGTACATAACAGGATTATACTGTTTTTGTTCACCAATAGTAGATGTTGGAGTAGGGCCATAATCATGCCCAGGATACATTTTAAGATGATCATCGAGTTTGGATAGTACATCAAATATACTATGATATAGGTCTTGAGAGCTACCACCAGGAAGGTCCACACGGCCACAACTGCCAACAAACAGAGTATCTCCACTAAATATGAAGTCAGGGCCAATCAAACACATGCTGTCCTTTGAGTGTCCAGGCGTATATAGCACCTTGATTGAAGATTCTCCAAAGTGTATGATATCACCGTCTTTGAGTGACATATCATGAGGTAGTTCCGAATACTCGTGTTGCACTATAGGAGCTCCAGTAGACTTTGCCATCTGCTCGTTTCCAGTAGTGTGATCAAGGTGATGATGAGTATTAATGATATATTTTACATGTAATGAATGATCTTCTATTAGAGATTCTAGTTTATGTAGATCCCATGATGGATCAATTATAATGGACTCGCGCGTACTAGTGTCATATATGATATATGAGAAATTTTGCATATGGCCCACAGGCACCTGTATTATCTCAATGCCCATTATATGATACCTTCCTCTGCTTCTGGCGGGATGCCGATCTTTTCTGCATGTAAAATGCCAGTCAAGTCAGGGCGTTTTGGGATGCCTTGTTTCATACGATGAAACGTGACGGTCATATCACATGTAGTGTGAATATTTGCAGTCATGCCAGTTTGAGGATCAAGTCCAGATGGTACATCAACGCCAAATTTGAATGTGTTTTTACATGAATTGATGTATTTGATTGCAGACATGTATGGCTCTTTGATATCACCTGTAATTCCAGTCCCAAATACAGCATCTATGATTATTTTTGGATTCATATCAAAAGGTGGTAAAAACTCATCCCCATAACAGGTCAATACAGATGTATGCATCTTTTCTAATAGTGACCAATTCCACTTTGACTCATCAGTCTTGATGTTATTTGGTGCTCCAAGTAATAATACAGTAGGTTTTGCGCCATAACCTGCAAGATGTCTGGCCATTACCATTCCGTCACCGCCATTATTCCCAAGCCCAGCGATGACAAGTATACTAGTATCACTAACATCACCCACGTGTTCTACTAATCTTCTAGTAGCAACAGCACCAGCATTTTCCATCATGAATTTTTTGAGAAAACCCATCTGATGCCCCTTGTTCTCAATCTTGTACATTTGGTCTACTGTAATTTCCACATATTCAGACAGATTAGCAGACAAATTAAGCTTGTCAATTATACCAATAATACAAGATGATAGTAGTGTCAGTGTATTATAGTATACAAAAAGTGTCAGTGTATTAAGAGTAGTAAAATCATAAACAACGTAGGTGCCAACACATCTGCAAACATTGTATGTACAAGTGATTTGTTATCAAATCATACTAACCAGAAAATTAGCAACATTGTAACCATTCAGTCCCCTCCATCACTGAGCCAGACGTTAAACGGTGAATTTGTGCCTAAATTTGGGAAGGGATTGAACGGTTACATTGAACAAAAAATATGTATGCATTAGGTAAAACAGTTTGCAAATCTACAAAAAATACATACATCATAGCAACAACTATAACATCATATAAAAGAGATCATGTAATAAATGACATACATAAAACATCAGGGCATCTACGAGTCTCAGACTTGCTCAGATGTATAGTCTTTGAGCAGCCACTACATTGATGTACCTCTTCTACAACATCAAACAACTTGAACCACATTGTGTTAAAGTTCTGCGCAATGTTTCGTATCATACCAGACTCACAAAGAGAATCAAAATCAGACTCTAAATCACACACATCAGAAATATCATCATTCAATGCACTCTTATAATTCTCTTTGAGTATCTCAAATATTTCATCATTTGTAAACCGCAAGTCAGGATCATTGAACTGCTCAAATATTATCTTTCGAATTAAGAGTTGCATTGCATTGCCTGATTTAGTCTCATTAGATTTAGTCTTATCAGAGTCATTTTGCACAGAATGCAATTATAATCACTTTCTAGTATAATCCTGCTGCTTCTTCTTTTAGCTTGTCAATATTAAAAGTATCAGAAACATCAGAGTCTTTCATATTAATCATATATGTATACAAGGCAGACTTGAGCACCTTTAGTGGCAATAGTGCGCATTTTATACGAACCGCCTGTAAATGCTCCAACCCCAACTCACCTAACAAGTCGTCTTTTCCTATTGCTTTTACATCATCAAGGTTCTTACCTTTTGTAATCTCAGTTAACACAGAAGAGCATGCCATACAGATAGCACATCCTTTGCCATGAAACTTGATATCAGATACAGCATTGTTATCAATATTCATATCAATATCTATACTATCCCCACATAACGGATTTGCATCATGAAAAGTCACATCAGGATTCTCAAGTTTCCCAAAGTTGACAGGATTCCTAGAGTAATCTATAATCATTTCATGATAAATGCTAGTACCAGTACTACTCATACATCTCACCTCTTCAAGAGAAAAGTCTCAGCAACTTTGTCAAGTGATGCGACAAGTGCATCGATCTCAGATTTAGTATTGTAAATGTAAAAACTAGCCCTTGATGTAGCAGCAACATCCATCTTTTCCATCAATACTTGAGCACAATGATGTCCAGACCGTATAGATATTCCTGCCTGATCTATAATATATGCAACATCATGAGGATGCACAGATTGAAAGTTAAATGATATCACGCCACCTCTTTTTTGAGGGTCAAGAGGACCATATATCTTGATATCAGGTATGGCAGAAAATTTTTCCAATGCATATGTAGTAAGTTCAATCTCATGTTCACGTATACTTTCCATTCCAATTTTATCAATATAGTCTATTGCAGCACCTAGTCCAATCACATCAGCCACATTGGGCGTACCGGCCTCGAACTTGTAAGGAAGATCATTCCATGTCGACTCGTGTTTGTGTACCTCGCGAATCATATCTCCACCACCATGAAAAGGGGACATTGTCTCCATCACCTCTTTACGTACCCACAAAACTCCAATACCAGTTGGCCCCATCATCTTGTGGCCAGAAAATGCAAAAAAGTCACACCCCAGACCAGACACATCAACACTCATGTGCGGCACTGCTTGGGCACCATCAACTAGTATGGGTATATTGTGCGCCTTGCATTTTGATATTATGGTATTGTGATTAGTGATTGTACCTAATACATTTGACATCAGGGTAAACGTGACCAATTTTACTTTACCAGTTGCGATGTATTTGTCAAGGTCATCTAGTAATAGCTCACCATTGTCATCAACTTGGATATATTCGAGTCGGGCGCCCTTTTCTTGAGCTAGTAATTGCCAAGGTACTATATTACTATGATGTTCATATTCAGTAGTCACTATAATGTCACCTTCATTAACATGTTTACGCCCCCACGCGTATGCCACCAAGTTTATCGCCTCTGTTGTGCCGCGAACAAAGATTATCTCTTTTTGATCTTTAATGTTCAAAAACTTTGCAATCTTGCTTCTAACTGACTCGTATGCATCAGTTGCTTCTTCTGCAAGAGCATAGACTGCCCTATGTATGTTAGCATTGTATGTTTTGTAATAGTCGCTTATTGCATCTATTACTTGTATTGGTTTTTGTGTAGTAGCAGCATTATCAAGATATACCAGTGGTTTGTTATCTCGCACAGTTCTTGAAAGTATGGGAAAATCATTACGTAGACTCTCAAAGTCAATTATATCAGAGGGGTTGTCGTCGTAGTTTTGTTGTTGTTGTTGTTGTTGTTTCTGCTGCTGCTCTTCTTGCATCGTCAATGGATCATCATACTCCTACCTGTATCCAACCATCGGTTATTTTAACATTATACACACGCAGAGGTTTTTCAGCAGGTGGGTTTTTTGGAACACCATCACAAAGATCAAAAACTGAGAGGTGAAGTGGACACCGTATACCATCAGGTCCTAAAAACCCAGTCGACAAGTCAGCGTCTGCATGAGTGCACACAGAGTCAACTGCGCAAATAGTGCCATTCTGGTTTGTAATTAGTATAGATGCATCATGATGCTCAAACTTGTATAGTTGTCCATCATCAAGATCATCTAGTTTGCATGCGCGAATCCAACTTGTGCCAGAAGACGAGTCATCATCGGCATAATTTTTATCTGTACTTGTAGTGCTGTTCAATCTCCGCATCCTCATTGTATCTAGTCTCTTCGACTTCTACGAACTTTGTGAGTTCTTCATCAGTGTTAATTCCAAGTTCACGGCCCTCCCACTTTGATTCTATCAGATATGCGATCCAAGCCCTTACCTGATAAGACATCTTGCGTGACAGCGGCTCTAAAAATCCCTCAACTATAGTTCTCTCTGCTTCTTGTTGACTGAGGCATCTTGATTTTAAATAAAATATCTGTTCTTCATCAATCTGTGCAACGGATGCAGAGTGAGTAGCCTTTACATCGTTTGTAAAAATCTCCAAACCAGGTATTGCATCTGATTTGGCATCCTTGTCAAGTAGTATGGATCTACCTGACAGAAAAGAGTTTGACTTTGTGGCATTTTCTTTTATGCGGATCATTCCCTTGAATAATGAGCGAGACTTGTCACGCAGTATGGACTTTTCTACCACCCTGCCTTCAGTTGCTGGACTCTCATGATTCACATCTGTCTGTATGTCAAAGGATTGCTCGGCGTTTCCAAATACCACCTCAGAGTCGTTTGCCGAAGCACCACTACCTTGCAAAAAGTACTCTATACGATAACGAGACAGTATAGAGCCAAATAGTCCCGAGTACCAGTTGACCTGAGAGTCTGCTGCAAGTGTGGTGCGCCTAGTTGAAAAGTTGATAGAAGATCTTTGATCAAGCATCTGTAGTGTAGTAACATCAAGGTGAGAGTTTTCACGAGCAAATGTATTTAGTAACTCAAGGTATGCAGACTGGTTTGCACCTTTTGGTGCATTAGCATCATCACTATCCGCAGTAGCGGCAACAGTAGTAGCAGTAGCAGCAGCACCATCATCAGAGTACATCTCTTGTACAACAGATGCCTTGGCATTCTCATCAATAGATATTACATTTCGTGATATTACAGATGTTCCATCAGATGGCAGACATACGAGCAAATGTATGGGTTGCTCCAATATCACATTACGTGGCACATGTAAAAATAGACCAGAGTTAAATGCAGCATTATTTAGTGCAGTAAACTTGTCACCGGCCGAGTCAGATGACTCTATAGCAGAGCGAACAATACTCTCTGTTTTGGCGTTTTTGAGCGCACCATATATGGAATCAAGTATAACACCTTTTTCTTTTATCTCACTAGGCACGTGTATACGAGTTGTTATAGTACCAATCTGAATTATAGAGATCTCGTTTTGTAATTCTTCTAATCTGCGATTTAGAAACTGAGGTGTCAAGATATTATCATCGTTGTTGCTGCTGCTGCTGCTATTAGTATCACTCAACAACACATACTCTGGATTCATTCGCTTTGCATCAGTATACTTTGTGTACAGCGGCGACGTCTCGATAGGAAGTTTATCATATATGGCAAGTGAGTCATGTCGTGACTGTAATAACCATTCAGGCTCACCATTTACAGAAGATATTGTATCAATATGTTCTGTTCCAATGTTTGATAATTTTTGTAATGATGACATATACCATCAAAATAACACATTTATCCTACAGAGTCATCCATCTCTAATTTGATGAGTCGGTTGAGTTCAACTGCATACTCCATTGGAAGTTCTTTTGTAAACGGCTCCATGAATCCATTTACGATAAGTGACAGAGCTTCTTCTTCTGTAAAGCCACGACTCATCAGATAAAATATCTGTTCATCACCAATCTTGCCAACGGTAGCCTCGTGCGTTATCGTGGCATCTTCTTGGTTTATCTCCATATATGGATAAGTGTCAGTCTTTGAAGTGTCATCTAGCAATAGCGCATCACATCTTACAGTGGACTTTACATTAGTAGCGCCCTTTGCAACGTTTAGTAATCCTCTATACGTAGAACGGCCGTCAAGTCGACTTACAGATTTAGATGTTATTTTTGATGTTGTGTTTGGTGCTAAATGTACCATCTTGGCACCCGTATCTTGATGTTGTCCCTTGCCTGCAAATGCAATTGAGAGTGTCTCACCATATGCACGTTCCCCAAGTAGATATATTCCAGGATACTTCATAGTAAGACGGCTACCAATATTGCCATCAATCCACTCAACTGTAGCCCCCTCATATGCATATGCACGTTTTGTGACCAAGTTGTATACATCATTGCTCCAGTTCTGTATTGTGGTATATCTGAGGTGTGCATCTTTGTGGGCAACCAGCTCTACAACAGCAGAGTGTAAAGATTCCGAAGAGTACACAGGTGCCGTACAACCTTCAATATAATGGACATCTGCGCCCTCATCTACTACAATCAGAGTTCTCTCAAACTGTCCAATATTCTCAGCATTTATTCTAAAGTAAGCTTGCAGAGGCATGTCAACTTTGACACCAGGTGGCACATAGATAAAAGAGCCACCGCTCCATACGGCACTGTTCAAAGCAGCAAATTTGTTGTCCTCTGGAGGTATCACCTTGCCAAAGTATTTCTTGAACATCTCTGGTTGTTCTTTTAGAGCAGAGTCAGTATCCAAAAATATTACACCTTGCTTTTGCAGGTCTTCACGCAAATTATGATATACTACCTCGGATTCGTACTGTGCTCCAACACCAGCCAAGAATTTTTTTTCTGCTTCTGGAATACCCAGTTTGTCAAAAGTGTTCTTGACGTCTTGGGGCACATCATCCCAGTCTTTCTCAGTCTTTTCAGAGGCTTTTGCATAATAGTAAATATTCTGAAAGTCAATCATATTTAGATCACCGCCCCATGCAGGCATTGGCTTGCTCATAAACGTCTCAAATGAGCGCAATCTAAAGTCAAGCATCCATTGTGGCTCATTTTTCATCTGGCTAATACCAATTACAGTCTCTTTTGTGAGACCTTTTTTGCTCAAGTGGACGTACATTTCCGTAGAATCTTTAAAGTCGTATTTGGAATAATCCATCTCCAAATTTTCAGTTGCCATACAATTCCAACGATATTATTGTTATAAATATATGTGGAAAAATAGGTATAGCTAAATAGGCACAGCTAAACAGTACATAAATCACATTTACATAATCATAATAATCCAACAAATGACAGTAGGGCAACAAGTCCCATTATAATTGCAAACCACCAAAAACGCACCCTTGATGCTACCTGTACAAGAACATGTATTGATAGATAACCGGCTACAAATGAAGACAATAAACCAACTAGTAAATAATCAGTAGGCATATCAGGCAACCCATACACAAGCAATAGTCCCACTTGTGCTGCAAGTACAGCAGGAATGCCCATCAAAAATGAAAGTCGTAATGCCTCAGGTGCAGTGTACCCTCTCATTAAAAATGCAGAGACTGTAATTCCAGAGCGCGACAGACCAGGTATTGCAGAGAATGCCTGCACTATACCAAGCAGGAGGGTATCTTTGATAGTTACCGAGTCTGCGGTTTTAGTTCCGGATTGTTTTGATACATATAGTATGATACCAGTTACAACAAGTGCCACACCTACTAATCCCAACAAAAATTCACCCGATATGGCAACATCAGATGCATATGTGAATATTATAAAACCCAGTCCACCACTAATTACAGTTGATACAAGCAAAAATGAGATCATAGAGTTGTTAGGCCCATCATATCTAAAATTATAATGTCTTGTATTTTTTAGTATGTTAAAAATGTCACGGCGCAAATACAGCGCAGCAGACCCAACTGTTCCCAAGTGTAAAAAGAACGACAGATCCGATGCATCTTGTGACATGTACCCAAAGAGTTCAGTCATTATAATTACAAGCTCACCCGTACTCGATACAGGTAGCCATTCAAATACCCCCTGTAGTATACCAAGTATGACAGATTCAATATAATCCACACATAAAGTATGTTTGAGATCTATTAATTTGAAACTAAAACATTATTTGATCAATTATATAGTTAGACAGAATCAGAATGAAATTACAAATTAATTTGTCAAAAATAGGAATGAATCGTGATTGTTATCAATGAGATTTAAAACCATCAAATCAAATTACAACATACGCAATACATATGCACACATATGCAATACATATGCAACACATATGCAATACATATGTAACACATATGCACACATATGCAACACATACGATAATCAAATAAAATATATGCACATATTATTAATTAACTTTGAAAAATTCTTATACAATAATCATACTTTTGAGAGATATCTTAGAATTTGTTTTTTAAGACGTGTATTGAGTTGTTCTACTGTACGATTACCATTCACAATATTAAGATCATATTTTTGCTTTAAAGTTTTAAACTCACGAGCAAGACGTTGCTGATATATGATAAATGATGTATACATATCTTTTGAGAGTCCCATATCCGCACCAGACTCATAATAGTCAAGACTCTGTCGTTTTGCAAAGACGCGATGCACAAGCACATATGGATCCACATCAAGATAAAACGTCATATCAGGAACTAGCGCAAAACTGTACAGGTTGGCAGACCAGTTTCGTTTTATCCCGCGTATTGTATTTCTAGCCATCAAAGTGTAGATGTATCTATCTGCCAACACAATATATCCTGCTTGGAGTGCAGGGATAATTTTGTGTTCTAACTGATCAGCAAAGTCAGCAGCGTAAAACATTGCAAGTGTCCTAGTACCCAAAGATACGTTGCGCTTGGCATCGAGTATGCCTTTTCCCACCAACGCCGACCTTGTTAGTCCAGTGTTGAGAACTGCATAGCCTTCAGCCTCTAGCTGAGCAGTCAACAGTTCGATCTGAGTACTTCGACCAGAAGCATCAGGCCCTTCTACTACAATCAGTCGTCCAGTAATATCGATATCACGCAAGTAATGCAGTCCACCAAACTTTTTTGTCCCATACCATCGAGGTTCGTGCCTAGACAATCCATCTACAATACCAGTGTTGTTCTTGCCAGATACCACACCAAGTTCTCTTTGATAAATATCAGAGTCATATGAAGCATGACTATCGATTTGAATGTCATCATCTTCGTATGAGGATGTATTTGATGATATATCATGACTTGGACTAGACAGATTCAGGCATCTCCATCTGAGTCTTTTTCTTTAGTCGTTTTGGTAACAATTTTCGTACCATACTTCTCATAATTACTTGCTGTTGATGTATTGGTAGAGTTGCATCCATTACAACAAATCCTTCACGTTTGTGCATCTTCTCATACTGTTCTATTATACGACTTTGAAATATACGAAAGCTCTCATAGATATCCTTTGAGAGGTTTAGATCTGCGCCAGCTTCATAGAACTTTATCTTTGGTCTACCAGACAGAATCCTATCCATTGCAATATCAAGTGGTACTCGAAAGTAAAATGTAATGTCAGGCTTTATTGCAAAATCATACACTTTTCTTATCCACAGAGGATCGCATCTACGTGTAACATCTCTAGCATATGCAGTGTAGACATATCTGTCTGCTAGAACGAAATAACCTGCATGCAGTAATGGTAGTATGTGTCGCTCAAATCGATCTGCAAAGTCAGTTGCATGCAACAAACTAAATGTAGTCGGAGTCAGTATCTCTTTCTTTTTGCCCTTTGATGTTATAGAGCGAACTTTGTCTGATGAGTTCCACTCTGTACGAAATACCTCAAACTCGTTGTATTGAAGCCATTTCTCAAGCAGTTGTAGTTGTGTAGATTTGCCAGAGCCATCTATCCCTTCTACAACTATTAATTTGCCAGGGATATCTTCTTTTCTCCCCCTATTACTACCAATAGTAGACTTGCGGCGCAATACATTTTGCTTTGCAGATGCAGAGGCGCCTCCAATCTCCTTTGAGGATTGCAATGACGTATTATACATGAGTGATATTTTTGTTGGCAATCTATAAATTTTGTGAATATATTATATACAGATGTCAACAAGACACATCAAACTTTGCAGTAAATGGGACACCAAATGCATCCTGTAGTCGCTCACACACTTCTTGCAGAATCAATTTTGGGAGTACCACATTATCTGCCCTCTGATCAATGTTTATTTTTAGTGTGATAGTACCACCTTTGTCCAATTCAGGCGTCATTGAAACATAAGAAGATTTGCTCAGTATTTGGTGCAAAAATATTATTGCAGATAGCCGTCGAATCCACTAACATTTTGTCATATGGTGCCAGTAATTGTCTCCAAATTGTTCATCACACTTATGTCAGTCTTGCGACGTTTACGCGTATTCATTATTGCGAGCGCAGCAAATAGTTGATCTATATGATTTAGATAAGAGTCATCATCCATTATCGTATACAAAACATTTGAGACATCTCGAAATGAGATTAGTCGATCAGTCTGTTTTAGAGCGTAAAATATTATTGGTCGATCAGTGGTACGCAACAAATTAGCAGCAAGTAAAATGTTTATCAGTGCATTAACACCGGATGTGATCAATGACACGGGTGGTGTTGCAGCATAAAGTATAGTCTCACGTACATGTTGTTTGTCAATACTCTGTGATTCAAATACAGTAGGGTGTTGCAGAGATAATGCAAGCGATCCTTCACGCAGACCGTGCGCACTTACGATAAATTTTTCAGAGTGCATTTTTTTTAGAAACTGCAAAACTAACAGTACTGCTGCACGTATAGTATCTGCACGACTGCTACTGATGGTAGAGATTTTGTCAATCTTGTCAGGAGTCAAATCATGTATATTATCCCATATATCCTCAAGATTTCCCACGGTTAAAACATAGTTGTGTGTTTTTGACAATGGATATTTTATCTTCTCTTGTACGTATTTAGTCATAGAGCGTAGCGCTCCACCCACACCGATCACGGCAAATGCACTCTGACCATGGTGAGCATCATCATCTTGCAAGAATTTGTCAGTGTTATGTACACCAATATCTTTAGGATCAGGGAGTACTGTTGAGATGTAATTGGCCATGGCATCAAAATCAATTTGCTTGTAATTGTCGTCTTTTGCAAATTTTTGTGTCAAACGCAGTGCACCAAGAGGGTACGAGTTGGCACTTTTTATCTTATAGTCCCTTGCAACTACCACCTCCAAACTTCCTCCACCAATATCAAAGAACAGTGCAGAGGGTATGCGCAACATACGAATGGCACCCGTATAAGAGTAGTATGCCTCATCAGCATCAGAGAGTATCTTAAAAGCTATTCCAGTTTCACTATGTATACGCTTTATTATATCGCTACTATTTTTTGCATCTCGAATTGCACTAGTTGCAACTGCAACGATACGAGAGATGCCTTCAAATTCAATCTTTTCTTTGAAGAGACGGAGTGCATCAATAGTACGATCAATGTATTCTTGACGTATATTGCCATCATTATCAAATCCTTGCGATAATTTTAATCGTACAGAGTTGTGAGAGTATAGCTTAAATGTATTATGTGTATCCATTGCATAGTGTGTGAGTTTGAGAGAGTTAGAGCCGAGATCGATTACAGATGCAGCAGGTACACTAGAAGGGTTAATGACGGCATTAAATGGTAAAAGTTGATGCTCAGAGTGTTGTAATGAATCTTCATCCATGTTTGTCTCAGAGGTCATTATCATAAAATCATTAAGTGGTAGTATACAAATTTTTTTTATTTGAGACGACTCAGTAGTTTTAGATGTTTTGGATGCAGCATATATCGTACAGTACCTCGCACCATAGAATTTGTAGCGTTTGCACGAATCATTACAAGTCCGCCTTTTTTGAGATTAAATGGGTTATGATAAAGCCTGTTGTGCAGAGTATCATTGTTGTTGTATCTCATGGGTGGTTCTGGGAAACTGATCATAGAGTATGCTAATGATGAGAGGTGAGGTTCGTGTCCTACAAGCATTATACATGCATCAGGCGCCATACGCATCAGATTTTTGTGAGTCTGATGTATATCAGATTCAGGTTTTAGATCTTTCCATATACGAATCTTAGGCAATGTCTTGCGATGAGATATATGCTTTGAGACGATCTCAGCAGTCTCCTTTGAGCGTACAAGTGGACTTGAGATTATAATATCAGGTTTAATTCCAATTGTAACAATTCCAGACGCTATCTCTTCTAGTTCTGCTCTGCCAGATTCGGTCAGTTTACGCTTCGAGTCGCTTGAGCCAATATAGTATTCTTCTGCTTTGCCATGTCTTAAAAGAAAAATATCCATTATCAATACTAAGAAATATCATATAAAAAGTGCGCTACGTATTTTATATTGTACACAGATTAGACATTTTGTATGGTTATATCTCTAGTAAAAGTGCAACCATCTGCAAGTCACAATGTTGTTAAAGAGGTGGTAAATGACAGTTATCAAGATATGAGTGTAAATAGTGATTCAAGTAAAGACAGTAAAGAAGATTCAGCAAGAGACAAAGAGATAGTAGATGATGGTGAGCAGACAAAAAAAGAATCTGTAGATGATGGTAGTGGTAATTCGGATAGTGAAATAGTAGATGATGGTGGACAAGGGGATGGTGATGATGGTAGTGGTAGTTCGGATAGTGAAATAGTAGATGATGGTAGTGGACAAGGGGATGGTGATGATGGTAGTGGTAGTTCGGATAGTGAAATAGTAGATGATGGTGGACAAGGTGATGGTGATGATGGTAGTGGTAGTTCGGATAGTGAAATAGTAGATGATGGTGGACAAGGTGATGGTGATGATGGTAGTGGAGACAAGTCTGTAAATACAATGAAAGACAATAACTATGATGTTACTTCAAGTTCAATGAACAACATATATGCAAAAAAATCAACAGTGTATGCACTAGTGGTAGGACTAGTTATAGCAGTAGGTATAGCAGGATTTATGGCAGGAGCATACATGATGAATATGGATCAAAAAGAACAGATAACACAAGAGAACATTGATGATGCAATTGCAAAATTAGAATTAAAGATGCTACAGCAGCAACTAGCAAATAGACAACAGCAGCAGCAACCACCAGTAGTAAGAATATCAGCAGATGATGATCCAGTAATTGGAGATTCGAATGCACCAATTACAATCATAGAGTTTTCAGACTTTCAATGTCCATTCTGTGCAAGATTCAATGCTCAGACACTACCACTGATCGAAGAAGAATACATAGACAAAGGGTTGGTAAAACTTGTCTTTAGAGACTTTCCAATACAAAACATACACCCCAATGCAGTGATAACGGCACTAGCAGCAGAGTGTGCAGATGACCAAGATGATTTCAAAGGTATGCATGATATACTGTTTGAAAAACAACGAGAGTGGAGTAGTGTTGGTGCAGAAAGTATTTTGGCCGTACTAGTAGGATATGCAACTGAGATCGGTATCAATGCAGATGAGTTTGAGACATGTGTAGCCATGGGAACACATGTTGATGATATTAGAGGAGATTTGGAGGATGGTAGAGCATATGGTGTGTCTGGAACACCAGGTTTTTACATAGGAAATGATAATATTGGATATGTAGAGATACAAGGTGCACAGCCATTTGAGAGTTTTAAGAGAGTAATAGACACTCAACTTGGATTATAATTTGTGTGAATTGTGAATTTAGATCAAGAGACATTCATACAGTACAACATATCAATTGATGTCATTCCGATTCAGTTATAATTATGATCCCTTTTTGTACAAGAAATTGTATAGATTGTAAAAATGTGACATCATTAATTGTTCCTTTAACCCACCATCCGGCGCTGACTCTCACCCATGAAGGTATCTTGTTCATGTCATCAACATCAACATCATCATCATCAAGTAACCGTTCAACCCCCGTACCTGCACCAGATGTTAGGCGGTGAATCTGTGCCTAAATTTGAGAAGAAGTTGAACTGCTAGCATAATGGTATAGCGAGCGTTTATTAGACGTTTTAAATGCCGCAATGTCAGAATAATGACGATAGGTGATGAGCTTTTCGGTCATTGCCAACAAAAAGTGAAAAAAGAAAATGACAAAATTTACAGATCTAGGACTTGATGAGAAGATACTCAAGAGTATTGAGGAGTTGGGCTTTGAGGAACCATTTCCAATACAGTCAGCAGTCATTCCAGTTCTATTAACTGGGAGAGATGTAGTAGGGCAAGCCCACACAGGATCAGGCAAGACAGCAGCGTTTGTACTCTCAATGCTACAAGAGATACGTCCAGATAGAACGATTCAAGGATTGATCATGACACCAACAAGGGAGCTTGCAATACAGATCACAGCAGAGATTAAAAAATTTGCCAAATATACAAAGATTAGAACAGCTAGCATCTATGGAGGTCAATCAATGGGTGCGCAATTAGATTCGTTAAGATCAGGTGTGGAGATAGTTGTCGCCACTCCAGGAAGATTGATTGATCATATAAAACGTGGTACAATTAATCTCGAAAAAGTGACACACATAGTACTTGATGAAGCAGACACTATGCTAGATATGGGATTCATAGATGACATACAATTCATACTAGATGTATCTCCAGAGGAGAGGGTCATGTCACTGTTTTCTGCCACAATGCCAACTGAAATATTACGTCTCTCAGAAGACTATCTGAATAATCCAAAACAGTTTTTGCTTGATGCCGATGATTTAAGTGGCGAGGGGATAAACCAAGCATTTTTGGTAATTAGAGACAAGGAAAAATTCAAGTATGTTATGCAGTTTCTCAAAGAAACACGCGGGCAGTGCATCATATTCTGCTCGACTAAATACAGAACCAGAGATGTTAGCAGATATCTACACAAAGAGAGGGTTGATGCAGTGACGATTGAAGGTGACATGTCACAAGTCAGAAGAGAACAGTCGATGGCAAAGTTTCGTAGTGGTAAAGCAAGGATACTAGTTGCAACAGATGTTGCATCAAGGGGAATAGATGTCCCAATGGTAGCACTTGTAATCAACTATGATGTCCCAAACCAAGAGATGACATACTTTCATAGAATAGGAAGAACTGCAAGAGCAGGTGCAGAGGGTAAAGCAATTACACTTGTGTCATATTCATCCATAGGTGATTGGAATATAATAAAACGACAGATCAAAGTACCACTACAAGATCTCAATGAATCTATGGGGATTACAATATCAATACCAGACCCACTAAAAAGAGTAATACCGAAGAGGAGGTATGGCGGTGGCCAAGGCGGCCAAGGCGGTAATAAAAGAAATATGGGTTATCGTAGAGATGGTGGCAATAGAAGAAGAAGAAGAAGTGGTGGCAGTGGTGGCAATAATAGAAGATATGGTGGCAGTGGTGGCAATAATAGAAGATATGGTGGTGAGGCATACGATCCAAGAGATGGCAAGAGAAAAAGCTCGAGACGATGGAATAATAATCGTAATGACAAAGGTGGCGGCAATAAAAATAGACGGGACAAATAGTAAATCATAAAGTCAATTACAATGGATTTGGCCATAGATTTGAGTAATACGAGTAAAGTATCTGCAACCACACACCAATATTGTTTATAAAAAGCATGACTGTAAATGCAGATGTAAAACATGCCTCATAAATATAGGCATATTTTGAATATAAATAATGACAGTCAAGTAACATCCAAATTTATCAAGGTAGAATATAATAAATGGACACTTGTATTATTTACTGTAAATTATCTCATCAAACTTACAAGTGACGTAAATGATATTCTATTTAGTTACAAGTCACCTGTGATTGTTTGTGCTTGTATGATTATTAACTATCCTCAAATATTGCATTGTTAAAGGCAAGATATCCACAACTAGAATACACTTTGATAGTTATACCAAACATTGTAGTAAAAATTGTTACTAGAAATATTTTGAATAAACATCTAGCATTTACAAAATACACAATAAACTACAAAACCAATGCCAATTATGGTTTTATACCGAAGATTTAAAGACTTCAAAGCACAACACATAGCATACAATGCAAAAAGGATTTGTTTTGTTGAATTGTGATCTAGGTGCAGAAGAGCAGATTGTACAAAAGATGTTACAAATGGATAAAGTTAAAAGTGCATATTTAACGTTTGGAGCATACGATGTAATTGCAGAGATAAATGCACCAGACCAAGAATCATTTGAAAAAAATGTTGCAGATATTAGATCGCTTGCAAGTGTTGTAAGTACAATGACACTCAATATAGTAGAGTCATAATCATAAAACAAACACTACATGTGGAATATAGCAGGCATTCATCCAAGTTATAAAATCAACATAAAATGTACATTGTTCCAACACAAGTCACATTGAATTGACACAAGTCACATAACATATAGCAAGGAATGAAATAATATCATATGTTGAAGACCATAAAATATGATCCACCAGTATGGGTACTTGATTACAACAATCCAAAACCATTACTTGATCATGCAGTACATATGCTTGAGAGACATGGGATAAAAAAAGATGATATGGAGATTACCGAAACACCAACTGCAAAGATTGGATCAATTGTAGTTGACATTTGGCCATATGAATTGATAATCAATAGAGTTCGGACAATTAGAAATCAGTCATTTATCAGTGGCACAGAGCACACAATAGAACTCAAACTAGACGAAAACGGGAATTATGTGGATTATCTTTGAGAACAAAAAAGAAGAGAGAGAGACGCGAGGCAAAAAAGTCTAAAAACGACAAGATTCGCAACATGGTCATAATTACAGTTGCAGCGGCAATTGTGGGCGGGATTATCGCATACAACTATTCAGTAGAACAGACAAAACAGAAAGGACTAGTATTTGGCACGGAGCTTGAATCAATACAAGATGAAATCAAAACTATACAAACAACATTTTATTCCGAAAAAACAAAATGGGAGGAAGGGGATCAGAGTCGTGATCAACTCTTAGAATTTTATGATAGACATGTAAACGAATTTGAAAAGATCATAGACAAATACGACAAACTAGAACCGCCAGAGGTATTCAAAGGATCAGTAGAGATGCTAAAACTCTCATCAAAATCTCAACTTGAAAGCGACATTGAATACATAAAGTGGGTCAAAGCAGATGATAATGCAGCAAAAATAAGATCAGATGTGTTATTACAAGACGCATTAAAGTATGAATTGATGGGGTTAGTAGAATTTTACTCTGCAAAGACAGGAGTAACATCATACGATGACACTGGCGAGAAATTCTCAAGACCAAAAGTAGATAACACAGAAAAGATAAATCAAGTTGTGAATCACATGATTGTCGAATGTGACAAAAAGTTTGGTTCAGACAATATAACACAAAACAATACTAGCATAATAGATACACCAAATCCAGAATGGGTCACATGTATAACAAATGCAGAAGAGTGGAAACAGACACACACCCGTCACAAATAATCAAAGATACATTAATTCTCAAAATAACAACAAATGTAAATATTGTAAATTAATGTGAACAATTTAAGAAATATAATTTTCATGTAATTTGTAATGCCGATCATCAACACTTAATTTTTGTACAGTAGATGAACAACAATATAATACCATAGCACCGTCGTAAGCATAAGCATTATTTAGTTGAATCATTTTTTATTTTTCCAATTGCAATAGTGACATTAATGTACAAGCACCATTATGTAGTATCAATGCAGGCAAGAAATATTAAATCAAATCTAACTATAATATGCTCAATTACAATAGCAGTATTTACAATAGCATGTATAGCACATCCTACACACATCCCATCATTATCATCACCATTATCATCATCATCACAATCACATACAGCATTTGCTCAGATCATAGAAAATGATCAATATTATATTGGTGATGATGGTTCCCTACACGTTGTAGGCGAGATCATAAATGACTTGGATGTTCCGTTGAGTAGAGCAGTTGTGCATGTTAGCATATATGATGAGAATGAAAATACCATATTTGAGAAAGAGACAAGCTCACTCGTAAATACGATAATGCCAGGTATGAGAGGGCCATTTGATCTGATAATAACGAATATAGACATTACAGAATACACAATGCAAAATAATGAGATCAAATACATATTTGATCTTGACTATGACTTTGCAACCCCAAAGAGACAAGTCATTGACATTTTAGAATCAGAAATGTCAAGGGATAGGCATGGAAACTGGATTATAACAGGTATGGTTGTAAACAAGGGGGAGATAACAGCAAATACAATATCAGTGGTGGCAACCATATATGATGATACAAGAAACGTTGCAGCAGTGACACGCGTACATACAGAACCAGACTATTTAGGTGCAGGTGAGAGTACATTTTTTGCAATAGCAATACCTGATAAAACGCACACAATAGATGCCGCCACATACGACTTGGTCGCAGAGTCAGAAGAATATGCAGCAGTTCCAGAATTTCCTATTGGTACTGTAATACTTTTAGTGGCTACATTTTCTGCATATGTACTAGTAACTAGACTAGTGAAACTACCTATGACAAACCTGATCTCTGCAACAAATGTAAAGTAGGTTCAATGCTTGCCACCAATGCATTCTTTTCAAGTGGTATTGGTTTGGAAAATCTCACAGGAAATGTTATTGTTAGCATATCCTGATCAGTGTGAGATATACGAACCACATGTCGTTGAAGACACCCCAACTCAGACAAGAACTCTTTCCATTTTTTAATATGAGAGTTTACACGCAATACGTTGTCCTGAACAGTGCTAATTCCAGTTGCAAGATCAGTATCAAACATACCAAATTTTACCATTGGGACCATTATAGCACCACCTGAAACACTATCATGGTTTTTGAGCATGGACGCTATAATCTCATCACGCTTATCAGAAGGATATACGTCACCGTAATCAGGATCAAAGTATCCCATTACCATCTTTTTAGAATCATATATACGAAAAAAATCTTCATCAAGATCAAGCTTCCACTGTGACTTTGACAACAATATGACAAATACGAACAAGCAAATAAACTATAAGCAACAAGCCAAACTAGTACACAAGGTAAACTTCACATCACAATATTTAACGCAACGCATTACAAATAGTTCAGTTTAATTTGATGTATAATGTGACTAGTTTGAAGTTTAAAATAACATAAACAAAATCCAAGTTTGGTATGTAAATGTAATATGGTTCAGTTTAATAATACAAACACATTATTTGTGTGAACCAAGTTCCATGACGGGTAGGATTATTCAAAAATAACTTCTAGCTAAATGCATCGCATTCATGACATTCAATATGCAGACAGTGATGTGACCAAATATATGTATATGATTGCATTATTGCATCTAAAGAGCTTGGTTTACACACATCATTTTGATCTTTGTAGTATTTGGGTCATAAAGGTCAAAATGTACTAGTGTAGAGAATTGATGATGTAAGAGAGGATCAAATGGTAACCGTTGAACTCCGTGCCAGCGCCAGACGTTAGGCGTCAAATGTTCCCAATTGGGAAGGAATTAAACGGTTACAATTAAGTGACGTGTATAGTATATTGTCAGTAGTAGTGATTACAATTTCTACTGCCACAGAAAAACAACCCATATTACTTGATGGCGTTGTTTTTAGTGAAAATTATAAACACGCAAATTAGCCAATAGAAACAGCTAAATATCAACAATCCAAATATTGTAATATGACGATCTCAAATACAAATAGAGAATTTATTGACAATCTAATTAATTATTACATAAGTGAGTCTAGTTCATACAAACAGATTGCAGAACATTATGTACCTGAGATAGAATCAGTTGCAGATGCAGCATTTGGTATAATCACAGGGTGTATTTACGCAAGTTTTCTTGAAACGTATAGAAATCAACAGATACAGCCCGGACTAGAAGACATGACAGAGTTTAACAATATGATAAAAAGTAGAGCGGCAGAAATTAAAAAAGCAATAATTGATCCCGCATCAGTAGGGACAAATTATACGGCACATGTAGATACTAAAAAGAATTCAAAAAAAGACCAGTACAATGAACAAACACATAATGCTACAAACCAACATACAGTAGATAAAAAATTAAACAAAACAACAGACAAAGGTACAGATGAGACAACGATAATGGGTAAGGAGGACGATGTACCAAATGAGCAAAAGACCAGTAAAGATACAAATGTAAAAGATCATAATGTATCTACAAAGGTATCAAAAGTAAAAACAACACATGAGTCAGGATTTGAGCCAAATGAGCAAAAGACCAGTAAAGATACAAATGTAAAAGATCATAATGCATCTACAAAGGTATCAAAAGTAAAAAATATCTCATAACAGTCACCATCATTAGCACCACATCATTAACACCCATTAGCACTACCACTAACACGCCTGAAAAATTACCACCACAAGCAACAGTTTAATTTTCAAACATACACAACACACACATGGGTCTTGAAGGTGGTAAGATAATATTTGTATTTGGTGTAGCAGGGGCAGTAGCAACTGCAGTTATAGCACTATACTTTTCCCTAATTCGTTAAAGATAAATCACTAGCAAATACGAGTCATCATATGACAACAAAAGATGAATTTAGAATTGCGCAGATTGTAGATAATGGTAAGACAATCCAGCTCACTCTAGTAGAGGATGTCTCAACTGAGCCAATCACGCAAAAACAAATGATAATGGAAAATGTCTCAAAGACTCTAGATAACGATACCAAAGAACACGTCATGCCAATACTGACTGCAATATTGCAGGCGCAACCCACAGTAAAGATAAAGTCATATCAACAGACTCAAATCGTAATGACTATGCCAGTATCAAGATTCGAATCCATGGGAAGGCCAAGTGTAGGCCAAGTGATTGAACTAGACTTTAAAAAACAAACTTGATTGAAGTTTATTACAAATCTCATCAATATTAGACATGGGTAATGAGCACACAGAGTCTTTACACACATACACACTAGTTTTTTTCTGATCAAAGATTTTTCCTTTGAAAAACAGATATGTGTTAGATAACATCTCAAGTGATGCAGCATCATCAATTGAAACTACAAACGAGTCAGGCATGTACATCTGATATATAGTATTACGTATATCAGGACTAGGATTGAGTACAGTAACCTCACGTGGTCCAGTAAACATCATCAACATTACATTGAGCATGTATCCAAATGCAAATGGATTCTCTGCACTAGCACGAAAAACAGAGTGAATAGACGCACTACACACATCAAGATATGTGTTATTTCCTGTAAGATGATACAGTCGAAGCATAATATATGTTGCAACAGAATTTCCCGATGGTACAGAGAGGTCATAGATATTTTGAGGTCGCGTAATTAATTGTTCATGGGAATTTCCAGTCATGTAAAAGCAGTTTTTTGTAGCATCCCAAAATTCATCGCATAGTATATGACCAAACTTCATAGCAGATTGTAGATATTGAACATTAGATTCAACCTCAAATAGATCTAAAAGTGCACATGTAAAATACGCATAATCTTCAAGATACGCATCTATTTTGGCATGTCCGTCTTTGTATGTACGCAAAAGTTTACCATCTATAATCATTTTAGACTCAATAAATGACACACATTTTTTAGCAGCATTCAGATATGCAATATTCCCAGAAACGCGATAACCCTTTACAAGTGCAGAGACAAACAGAGCATTCCATGACACCAATATTTTGGTATCAAGTCCAGGTGTCAATCTTTTGTTGCGCTCATTTAATAACTTTGTACAAGATACATGGAGTGAACTCTTTGCATCTTCTTCTGATACTCCAAGCTTAAATGCGACAGTAGATAAGGCCAAATTATTACACAAGATTGTCTCGCCTTCCCAATTGCCACCATCCGTAACATCATAATATAGACAAAAAAGATCGGCATCAGCATTATTGCCTAAAATACTCAAGATCTCTTGTTTTTTCCACGTATAATATTTTCCTTCAACACCTTCAGAGTCAGCATCATATGCAGAATAAAAACCACCATCAGGGGACGTCATGTCACGCAAAACAAAGTCAAGAGTTTTTTGCATAACATCCAAAAAGAACATATTCTTTGTTATTTGATATGCTTCTGCATAATTGATTGGGATCAAAGCATTATCATATAACATTTTCTCAAAATGTGGCACAAGCCACCTAGCATCAGTAGAGTATCTATGAAATCCGCCACCGATTTGATCAAATATACCACCCCTAGCCATCTTCTCAAGTGTCTTTAATGCAAATGCCTCAAACGTTGCATGTCCAGAGATTTTTGCGTAATATAACAAAAATGACACACATGCAGTATTGGGAAATTTCGGAGCAGAACCAAATCCACCGTATGTAGAGTCCCCATTGTCATACAAATTCATAGCCGCCTCATCAAATGTAATCTTGTCAAACCCTAACTCTTTACGAGGTTGTTGTGAAGAGAGTAACGTTTGTGATTCAATATCAGTAGTTTTAGGTGTGTCGTGGATACGCTCTGCCTTTTTCATTGTGTTAACAAAATCATCGGCTCGAGACTTTACATCATCTTGTTTTTCACGCCATGCTTGAGCAAGTTGCCTACAAAGACTACCAAATCCAGGTCGGCCATATGAATCCAGAGGAGGATAATATGTGCCAACATGAAATGGCTTTTGGTCAGGTGTCAAAAATACGCTTAATGGCCATCCTCCTTGACCAGTAGCCATTTGACACGCTTTTTGATATATGTCATCTATGTCAGGCCTCTCTTCTCTATCTACCTTTATGTTGATAAAATTCTCATTCATAAACTCAGCAATATCATCATTCTCAAATGACTCATGTGCCATAACATGACACCAATGACAAGAACTATACCCGACACTCAGAAAGATAGGTTTGCACTCAGCGATAGCTCTTTGAAGGGCTTCACTGCCCCATGCATACCAATCAACAGGATTGTCGGCGTGCTGTAAGAGATACGGACTAGTTTCTTGAGCAAGTCTGTTTTTAGCCACAATAAAAGACGAAAAGACGCCTATTTGTATGAATCCGAGGTCAGATACGTAACCGTTCAACCCCTTCCCAAATTTAGGCACAAATTCACCACCTAACGTCTGGCGCAGGTACGGGGGTTGAACGGTTACAGTAAAAATACTGTAAACTTTAAAATACACAAGTCTGTATAATACACGTACGGTTCCCGCTAGTGGAAGTTGCTGGCTACGGGTTCATACCGAGGCTCAGGGACCGACATCATCTATAAACGCAACCCGACTCAAAGTAACTGCCGTCAATGTTGTGATACTTTTCCCTGATGGACTCCCACCTGCGCTTCTTGACATGGTCGGTCTTGTACATGATCTGAACCGCGTATGCAAAAAAGTCAGCCAGTTGGAGGACTGGTTCTTGCAGCGGGTCTCCATTACGTATCCTTTGTTATCGTAACTACATCGATTTCGGCATCACAATTCTTATTCGTACACGTAGTGGTGGTCAAATCACACACGTCTGTTACTGGCATCTCCTCAAGCGTGTATGCCTCCTTTGGATTTTGTTTACGACGTCTTGTGTTCTTTTTGGATTGGTTGCTCTTTGTACTGAATGCTCTTTCAATATGTTGTGGTTTGATCTGTGTGCACTCTTACCGTTCTCTCCATCACTCTTGCTTTTCTTGCTCTTGCCTGCGTCTATCCATTCCTCATCCTGGTAGTTTTCTGCATTCTTTTTGCGGTATTTGGCAATCTTTGACTGGGCATCACTATCCATGGACGGAGGTGTTTGAATTACTTGTGAGCTTGCCTCGCTTTTTTTCATCATCAAGTTCCTTTTCGGCCTTTTCTGCCCGCTTCTCATCGCGAGTGTGAATAGACTCTTCTAGTTTAGTCTCATCAAACTCTATGTTGTTTTCAGACAGTAGACTTGTCAAAGCCTTTGTCAGTCTGATCTGTCTATCCAATAGTTCGTGCATCTCATCTCTCTGCTGGATGGCCGATTCTGCCCTAACTTTTTGACTAAATACGTCCATCTTCAGACTCTCCATTGTGCCTATCAGGCACTCTACCACACCCACAAGACCATCTATCCGCGTGGCCATTTCGTGTAATTCCCTGCGCAACACTACCGTCTCAGATACTGCAACAGCCATCTCAAGACACTCCCGTACCCATATTGGTTAAATTCAATCCACGTGATGAATTATCATTGATATTTGCACTCATTATTTTTCACGGTAATAATGAGTGTCGATATCTGCTTATAACCTCAGTATTGACCTTGCGATCTGATCTAGAGTACAAGTACACGTAGTGTGTGGGTAGATAATCAAGTCAAAGCCGCATCTGTGCTACTCTGGGCTTGGTGGTGGAGGGGGGTGATTGAGAGGTTGAACGGTTACGTCGGATACATTTGGTGTAAGTGTTGTTTTTTCTCACTATGAGTGCAGGTATTATGATTATTGTGCCATTAAGAGTGAGTGAGTGAGTGAGTGAGTGAGTGAGTGAGTGAGTGAGTGAGTGTTTTACAATCATCAAACCATACAAATCAGATATTTCAAGTGAAACATTCAAAATGTACAACATACGAGATATAGCATGCCAGCAGATGGATATGTTAATGTGACAAAACAGTGCATATGTGCAGCCATTCCTATTTTAGACATGTATTCTGCATACCACATTAAGAAACTGAGAAGATATCTACTGTATGTGATTCTGCTAATTGCCATACCACAAAGTGTAATAGAATTTGTTGTGTTTGGAGGTCCTGGGGATATACAATATGCATATACTGCATTTTTGAATCCAGAGTCAGTCATGTTTTTTCAGAGTTTGTATATTGTGTTGTGGACTATAGGTGGGATTGTATTTTCTGTTATGATTATAAGATACTGGTCAATTGAGTGGAATTACAAGAGAGATATTTTAAATCTATAATGTTGTTATAAAATATAATTATGTAAAAATTGCACTTTAAAGAGCACACTAGCGTCGCGCCCAATAGACAGTATGATCTCCATACATATACTATCCACTAGGAGGCATTGTTTCTTGCAAATCATACGCAGGTCTTAAGATATTACATATAAAACAAGTTTTCAATATCATTTTATGTTCTTCCTTGGGATATAATAAAAAATGAAGATTTAAAAATGTCGCGGTGTGATTATATTTGCTATCTTAACTTGTGTAATCGACTAAAAAATCCACTGCCAAACGACCGTATGGCATCAAAAAAAAAAGATAATCAGTTATCTATCTGTCCCAGATACCTTTGCCTTCAGTCAATTCATATATTCGGACATTTATCTTTTTGAGTAAAGCTGCTTTGGATTTAGCAGTCTTTTTTGTCTGAGAGTAATCTTTGCGTTCTACCATACCCTGCAAAACTACAAGTTCATCAAGTGTCAGTTGGTTTATGCCATTTCTTGATTGGGCAACAATATTCAACAGTCTAACACGTTCTCTGTCTTCATTTGTAGTGTGCACAGTATTACAACTCTTAATTTCAGTGATGTATTGTACTATATATGATTTCAAACATAACGCTATTCAAAATTATAATTATTTGGATATGTGTGACGTGTTGCTATAGTGTGTCAAACGTGTATGTTGTAATTGTATTGCTTGTTTTCATTGCTCTCATTTTTTGGTTATAATGTTTTGATCGTGTGAATCAAGCTCTGTGGATGCAATAATAAAATTATATACCGTATTTGCTCATACTCCTATCGGCATATTGAATATCATGTATGCGCTATATTTGGCTAGGAGTTATTTTTGAATGATCATATTAATTATGGAGTTTGGTTCGCACTTTTGATCTAATGTGATGATGTATAATTACAATAGTATGACATCAGTAACTGAAATTTAGATTTGGTCAACTAGACAACTAATCACTAAACAACTAATCAATTAAACTACAAACACAAACATAACGAAAAATATTAAAATTCAACATAAAGTACAAAATCACATGAAAGATACTATGCGCGTCATGATGCTAAATGAATGTGCCCCAATAGAGACCAATCCACTTAAGCTCACCACAATAAAAAGACACAAGATCAATAGACCCGATGAGATCTTGATCAAAATAGAAGCATGTGGAGTATGCCACTCTCAGCTTCATGGAATAGAAGGTGACTGGAAAGACATTGGAATACCGCCCACTCTGCCTACTGTTCCAGGACATGAAGTGGTAGGTACCATAGTAGAAGTAGGTAGTTCGGTTACAAAGTTCAAAGTAGGGCAAAGAGCAGGCGTAACACCATTACTAGAGGCATGTGGTAAGTGTCAATACTGCACAATAGAGGAAAAAGAGTATCTCTGTGAATCATCCACAATAACAGGTGAGTCTATACGAGGCGGATATGCCGAATATATCACCGCTCCAGAAAACTTTGCAACACTAATACCAAATGACATGAAACCAGAATACGCAGCACCACTGTTTTGCGCAGGCATTACAGCATACAAAGCAGTTAAAGCAGCAGAACCACAAAAGGGAAAAAAGATAGGCATATTTGGAATAGGTGGAGTAGGGCATATGGCAATTCAATTTGCCAAGGTCGAAGAGTGCAACGTAACAGCAATATCAAGGGCACAAAAACACCTTGATGTTGCAAAGAGACTAGGGGCAGATAATATAGTAGTGTTTACAGATAATACAGAATTCATAGGTGATATAAAAGACAAAGTAGGATTACTTGATGCTGCAATAGTATTTGCACCTGCAGATGCTGTGATGGATATGGCAGTTGCATCGGTTAAAAAAGGAGGTATCATAGTGATCGCAACTATTGGAAAGAATCCAGAGTTTCTTGCATTTGAGGAAAAGACAATACGTGGAACACTGATCGGATCTACAAAAGACATGGAGCAAGTAATCAAGATATGCAAAGAGAATAATCTAACGGTAGTTTCACAGACATATCCACTTGAAGATGCAAATCATGTATTACACATGTTAAAAGACTCCAAGATAGATGCGCGTGCAGTACTAATTCCATGAATAATCAAAAAAATATTACACAAATATGATTATAGATACAAGTTATAACCCATACTAAAAACAATACAATAATGATTTGTAGTAGATGTCACCACACACACGAAGCACACACATACAAGAATCAAGATGCACAAAATAATAAAAATAGTTCACTTATGAGAACAGGTGAGTGTATTGTACCAGAGTGTAATTGTAAGCAATACATAGATCCCATAATCGAGATAGATGAAGAATTATTGTAAATTCATATAACAGGTACAATTATAAAATTTGATGAAAACACACAAGGATCATAAATCTTCTGAGCAAACTCTGAAAGAGTTAGACAATGTGCTATCGCGGTTAAATGCAATGGAGGTTGTGGCTGATAGTGACTTTCAAAAAGACACCATAAAGATAATGAGAATGCTAGTAGATGGCCAGATGCATTCAATTAAAGAATTTGATCATCTAAAAAAAGCAATGGATGTGATGTTGCAACAAATATTCAAGATTCAGAACCAAAGCAACATGGCACAGTCACAATAGACGAGTCTCACTCATACCACAATCAGTGCATCGGTACAGTACAGAATTTTCTCCAACCTTGTTTGCCAAGTTCATATAAGAGCCACAACATGGGCACGCGATGACATTTGGTGCAGAGGATGCGAGATCGTCTTTTGTAACGGTTTTTGATGCTGTAGATGAGGTAGTTTTGTTATTGTTGTCTGCATTATGATGAACATCATCATCATTATCATTATCATTATTATCATTATTATTATCATGATCATTATTATTACTACTATCATCATTCTCAAAGTGATCATGATTATTATTTTTATCAGAAACATCATCAATAGAGTCATCAGTATCAGATAAAGAGTCAATCTTATCAGTTGTAGAATCAGTATACTCATCATCAGAATCTAGTATCTTTCGAACACGATAACTTGGTTTTTTCTCAAGTGCGTCAATTGCAGGATTACATAATGGTCGATAAGTTGAAAGTATACGTCTTTGAATTAGTTGCCTCTGCTTGGGATTATCTTTGAGTGGTAGAACTGCAAGGTGTAAAGCAGAGTCAGTACCGGCTTTTTCCACCCAGCACTTGAATTGTTTGTGTTGAATGAAAAAGGCCTTGTCATTAGTATAAGAACAATCACCCACATACAAGATATTGAATCTGTCCTTGTCTCTAGACATTACAAGATAGACAAGATCACCCATAGGAGGACCCCATTCAGATAGTGGGATTGGTCCTAGAAACTCATATTGTAATATTTGTATACTCACAATTGATATCATCATGTATTGTTTTTCACTGTTTCGCATTATCCATCAAATACTAACAAACTAGTCATCGATGAATGATGTCATCAGTTGTACATCAAAATAAAATTCATCATTAAAATCACGTAATGCCCCAACAAAAATCATACACTTGAAAGGATTAAATTTATGAATTGTAGATTCATATCTAAATGAGCGACCCACATAACCATGCAAAAGTAGGCCATGCAATGATCGTAGTATCAGCAAGCCTTGCAGCAATAGGTCTCTTGGCGCTTGCAATTGGTTCTGATGTATTATTTGCAGATAACATACAAAGAGATAACACAATGCACTTTAACGAATGCAAAGCAAGCGACTTTCAGCTAGACGGTTGTGAAAAATATCATGACAGAATCAATAATGCAATATCTGGAATTTATGTAGACTTGGACAAGTAATGACATAAATGAAAAGTTATTATTATCATATAAAGACAACATTGAATTATTAATGTAAGCGTACATGATTTCAATTTATCAATTACACCAATGATCATACGTCAATCATACGTCAATCATACGTCAATCATACGTCAATCATACGTCAATAATTAGACGCGAACTTACCATACACTGCCTCAACCACATGAATTAAATAATTTCTCTAAGAAATAGCACACAAGGGTTTACTTTAATTTCTCTCAAGATATACAAAGTTCAATGACACCTATTTCACATATCAAAAAGCTCACAATACTTGCAGGTGGTATAATGATTGTATTTGGTTTTGTATTTTTACTACAAAGTCAAGGCACACTAGGACCAGAATCATCATTTATGTACGCAAATCCTCAATGGGACACAAACGGTAAGGTGATAATAATTATGGGTGTGTGTTTATGTATCGTTGGCATAATAGTTCAAATTGTTACAAAAACACATAGAAAAGATACTTTGCGTTGACGCAATGTTAAAAATCATCTAAAAAACCATGTATAGAAATTATTGGGATTATATACAAAGGCAGACTAAGCATTCTATAGTGAGTGGATCTGCAGTGCCAACCCACAAAGATCATACTGTTGCCTATGATGGAGTGTATTCGAACATGAACATTAAGGACTGTTTTATTTTAAATAAATTAAGACCCTGTGCGTAACCGTTCAACCCACGTGCCTGCACCAGATGTTAGGCGGCGAGTCTGTGCCTAAATTTGGGAAGAGGTTGAACAGTTACAATGGCAAGGTACGAAAATTACGGCGGACTTGTAGGTGGAAAATTATTCACAATGGATGTGTTTGTAGATTCAATTGCCGGAGCGATCAGAAAAATGCTTCGGTGGGAATTAGAGCACGGTGGTTCCCTGCCATTGTAAATTTGTCGCACTGCATAATTAGAAATAAGATCATTAAAAATTGAGCACATTGCGAACTACTATCTTGCATATCTGCAATCCCAAAACACGCGAATCTGACGGCCCTGCTTGGAGATTTGGATCATCACTATGGAGTATGTTCTAATGCTTGCGATGTTCCAAGCACGTTACTATAGAAAACCGACACATTGCGGTGATAGGAGATGTCGCAACGACAGTAGATCTTTAACAGAGCTACTAATTTTGTTATACATACTGATATGATTAAAGATCCGATATTTTGATTGATATTCATCTCGAAGTTGAGCACATATTATGAATACAAAATATTAGAAAACTAACGGATCTTTAATGAAACTATTATAGACTAGTTCGAATCTCGGTCTTTATTTGTCGAGTTCTTTAGAGTGTAATATCGTATTGTACCACTGAGTGATGGCAACGAATTCTTCTTGGACTTGTCTTCAGACGCCATTGGTATTCTTAAGGTAGATTTATTTAAAAGATTATCGAGTACTTTATGTGCATATCGATAACCGGTTCCCTTGCAAACGCGATTGTGACAATTAATACAGATTTGAACCGTTGCGGTCAATCCGGACACGTAACTAGTATTTTGTCGCCACGTATGATAAACTTCAAACCCTCCGGATTACCAAGTTTGGCAAGGACTGGTTTTGGAATGTACGAGTAACTGGTACCCCTTTTCACATTGTGGGTTATGGATACTTGGAATTCAGTGGCATTGGCAGGCCATTTAGTCATGTTTGTTGTTGTCAATCCAACGTTATAACGTCACTGACACCAGATTGCACAGATTCGGCACATTACACATCACATATACAAACACGCTATACATTTGTTTGTGTTTTGATGTCAAATCAAACTATCATTTTTGGCATACAACTCAATTTCTTCAAGGTGAACCACCACACCCATGTTTGTCTTTTTGATACCAACTCTAACTATATCCCTATTCCAAACTATCGTCACAGTCACGCAATAAAGTACTAAAAATTTACACTTTTTCAGCATCAAATACCAAATTCAGATAAAAAGTTCATATAAAAACCGATCAACCGCGTTTGCAAGAGAACCCATTTCTATATAATCCATGAAATTATATATTAAAAACCAGATATTAAAAACCAGATGCAATAGGGTCAGGTGACTTGATTATCTCTCGAAGTAGCATAGTAGCAAATGATCCTCTAGCAAGAGAAAACACAACAGTTTTGCTATTGTGCCGCCACTCATATTGTGAGCATTGCATAATAGAATCTCTAAACCCACCCTCGCCACTGACTTCTTGCATCTCTTTTACAAAAAAATCCTTTGGGGATACACACTCATCTGCAAGTACAGATGACACAAAAGGAGCAAATCTAGTCTTCGCATAGTAAGAGTACCCTACAATTGGAATCGTGACACTGTATGGACTAATTCGTATTAAATTATGTTCATTATTGGTGTTATGGTTTGAATCGTTGATACTACTATTATTAGTAGTAGTAGTAGTCAAACCCTTTTGATTTTTATCATATTTGCCAAGTTGCCCAGCACGATCAAAACAAACATCACCACGAATTGGTACTAATACATCTTCATTCTTGGAAATAGCAATACTCAAGACACGATTGAATATATACGACTGGTATGCACTAATGTATAATCTACGCAGTTGTAAAGGAATTGCCCTAAATGCCTTGAACGAATCACCATGTGCATCAAGCTCACCTAGTATTAATCGTTCAGTATCCATGCCAGCGGGCAGCCGTCTCATGGACTGTCCATATTTAGCAGGATCTGCGAGGTTTTCGCGCATATTACGGCGATCATCAGTATCATACTTTGAGTCAAACTCTAGTATCAATCGCACAGCCTCATCAAAATCGCATTTTATAACAGCACGCCCCACAAGATGCGTCACAGGGCGCCTAGATCCAAATCTCTGATAACCATAAAAGTTTGGGATGCGCGTATATTCTGTGAATCTGGCCGGATCACATATTGAACTATCATCTATCTTGCTCCAGTCACCGGTTATTCGTATATGAAACCTATTTCCTAGCATCTGTTTTTTAGTAAGAGGTTTTTTGAGATAACCTACAAACGTTATGCTAAACTTTGGAGTGGCAATATCCTGAAGACGTTTATTCATACCAGTTGAACAAACATATTGACTAGTACTAGCAGATGCGTCTTTGAGTCCCAATGATTTTAGACGTGCACCAGTCATTTTGTATATTGTAGATAATACATGTGCAGTATCGATTCCACGTTTTTTGAGCATGTATACTGCATAACCGCCTTTGCTACTATAGGTATCAACAGATGCAACATCAGAAACACCTCTACGTGCTATATCATACTTGCCAGCATTATTAAAATAATCATTAGAATTGGCAAGTGAATCAAGTGTCTTTTGAGACAAAATCTCATGTACTGCAAAATCATCTACTGTTGCACGGATGCCGTATCCGCTACCAAGGCCTTGAAATGCAGTTGCATATAGGCCAATGCCAACATCAATATCAATATCAGGAACTGTACTCACTGTACCGTCACGGTGAAAAATTTGCCTACTGCTACATCAGGTGCCTGAGCACCAAGTAAGATTTTGTAAAGTCCGTTAGGCGCATTAGCAGTCACTGATATTATAACATCATAACTTGTAACTCTATGGTCAAATACTTCTTGATTATTTAACATAATATCATTTGCCTCGGGAATCATTGTGACTGTAATGTGTTCGCTTGCAGATATCACATATGGCTCAAACTGTATATGAGGAGTGTTTGCATTTAATGTGTTGTTGCTCATAATTACATTGAATGTGAGAGATTCAAGTGTAGATCTCTGTAACGACAAAAATTCAGAGGATAGTTCAATGTCAAATGGTAGAGGATGCGCAGTATCAACTACACCAATCTTATTCTCGGCCCATTCTGTGAACCAGATCTGATCTTCGTATATGTCAAAGTCAAATATCTGTGCAACACCACACCGTTCAGCAGACAATAGAGCAGCAGTATCATTAAGAGTAGGTGCATTGCAATCAGACCAATAAGGGTTTTTAGATGGTACATGATACTCTACTAATTTTTGAGATGCAGTATCAAGAACAGATATGTTGTTTGATGTCTGTGCATTAAATACAATGCGACCTGCATCATCTGTTGCCAACCAGTATGGTCTTGAGATTGGTTGTTTTATGACCCCCGTGTAATTCCCATATGTAGAGGGCATTGGGTCTGCTGTCGTATATTTTGTAAAGTATCCAAATGAAGGTATAAATTCAAAGAGTGACGAGGATGATGTATCTGCAAGCCAGACATTACCATTTGGAGATATTGCAATACCATTTGGTGTCTGAAGTTCAGTAGGTAGATTGTAAATATCTACAAAGTCAATTGGAGGTAAAAATTGTTGACCAGATGCAGCTGCAATATCAACATATCTCTTATGCTCAAACTTTACAAGGTACCCATCACCATCAGGGTACTGCCAGCTTGTATACCATATGTTCCCATTACCATCAGGTACAAAACTAGCCGTCACAGAACCATCAAATGGAGATGGTGCAACCAAATAAAAGTCAGGTTGACTAACATCCAAAAATGTAATCATATTTCCATAAAAATCATTCACTATAATTTGTGAGCCATCAATTAACAGTCGTTGAGGAAGTGGATCATCTACTGCTCGTGGATATGGAATATTCCCATACTGTCCGATTGTAGGATTAAATGCCCATATTGAATCAGACCAATCATCAGTATACCATATCAAGTCATCAGGAGCATAATCCATACCCCACATCATCGAAGTAGCACCAGTAGGCCAATTAGGATTAGGAAATTCGGTAAATGTCTCAGTGTCAGGATCAAATGTTGCAACCATGCCAGTGTTTGATTCTGCAAACCATGGATGTCCATCATAATCTACTGTAATAGCAAGTGGATTTGTACATGCAGTAGGGATCTCAAACTCACGAATGTAATCAGTTGATGTAGGAGGTTGCCCAGTACCACAGAACATTATGCGGTCAGCTTCTGGGTGGTTTTGAGAGTAGTCATAATTTACATCATGTGTGTTAGACATCATTGAATCAGAGGACATGTTATCTGGAACTATACCAGGTATTGCAATCACTATAGTAGATGTAAGCATTATTCCACCAAGAAACGCAAATGCAAGTAGTCCTTTAGTACGCTTCTTCATAAATGAGATGTTTCATGCACCGTTAATATCTCTATAATGTCGACGATTATTCATCTTTTGTAAAACTACTCTTCTAGTAAGTCTGCATCACATGATGCACATGAGCATGTTAATTCACAAGTCACAATAATTTGAGGTGTCCCGTTATACGATCTATTGCATTTTCAGGTGCAGGTCCTATTGACATACAAGTGACAGTTCCAGGCTCAAGCTGAGTATGTCCCGCATCAGATACAACTGCATAGGGTAAGTTATCATGGGCAGAGGCAATCTTTAGTTGGTTTAAATCAGCAATATTTGAAACCTTGAGTGCAATCTTCTTTTGGCCCTCATTCCACCATATGTCATACCATTCGGGATGAGTTTTTCTCACACGATCAACTCCCAGTACACAAGCGTGTCCAGCTTGGGCGGCCATCTTTCCACGACCCATACCAAGGTCAGTTCGCATTACAATCACCTGTTTTATTGAATCCATGATATAACATAACACAAGTGCATCAAAAACATTTGCAATAGTTAAAACAACAACAAAAATACAGAAATAATTATCAAATTCATATACGTGGCACAATACGTGGCACAATACGTGGTACAATACGTGGTACAATACATGGCACAATACATACTAGAAAAACCAAACGATGATTTCATCAATTAAATAATTCAAATACAGAGTCAATTCATGAGTACTTTGTATGATGTGGTAATTGCAGGAGGTAGTATTGCAGGACTCTTGTGTGCAAGGGAAATAGCATCAGCAGGACATACAGTACTAGTAGTTGAGAAAGATTATGAGATTGGAACACCAGAGCACTGCGGAGGACTTGTTAGTAGTAAAGGGTTAAGTGAGCTTGGAATAGTACCATTTGGAAATACAATATTACATCATATAAAAAAAGCCCAAATAACGACGCCAGATGGCTCACACAGCATAACAATAGATGCAAAAAATCAAAACGTAATTGGAATTGACAGACGTGCACTTGACAAACAGATTGCTCATCAAGCTCAAAAAAGCGGAGCCAAGATAATCACCAAAACCACCGTGCAGGAGATGACAGATGATGGCGTAAGAGTGACTACATATGGCAACAATAGCACAATCATAAAATGTGATATTGTTGTAGATGCAAGAGGAGTATCATCTCTGATTCAAAAGGACAGAACAGGTGCAATACCATCAGCACAATATGAAGTATATGCAGATTGGATAAAAGATGGAACGGTAGAGATCGTACTAGATCAGCAAAAGTATCCAGGGTTCTTTGCATGGGTTATACCATCAGGTCGCGGCCGCGGTCGTGTCGGTGTGGCAGGTAGAAAGGTGAATGTGGGAGATGCATTAGAGTTGTTTCTTGCAAAAAGAGATCACAGCTCAAATACTTGTTCGATCATCAGAAAGATATTTGCACCAATCTGGATTAATGGACATATAAAAAAGTTTCATGACGGAAAAATGATAATAGTTGGGGATGCAGCAGGACAGGCAAAACCCACCACAGCAGGTGGAATATTTTCAAGTGGTATGGGGGGCATACTTGCAGGACGTGCAATATCACAATACCTCAAAGGAACAATAGAGAGCATAGATGAGATGGGTAAGATGTATCAGAAAAGATGGCTTGATAAATTCGGACACGAATTTAATAAACAGATACTTGCAAGAAAGACATTGGAGAGAGTAGACAATATTGCAATAACAAAGATGATAAAATCAGTACCAAGTAATACACTGCAAGAGATATCCAAAAGTGATGACTTTGATTTTCATGTATCAGCAATTTTGAGATTGTTGGGAGTGACGGGAACAGCAAAGGTAGCACAAAGTATGGTTGCATCAGAGTTGAGAAGAATTATCAACAAAAAATAAAACTTTAATCTGCAAAAAAAATAAAATCACTCATTTGCTGCCTATGGAGCAAAAGTAAAATTCAAGTTTGTGTTTATACACATGGACAAAAAGTTGACAGCAAAACCTTAGATCAAATGATCCACATCTCAATGATAGTCATAAATCATATCTGATTATAATATTGTACGTGTGTGTAAAAAAAAAGTCAGTCATATGCATCTATAAACAGATGTTACATGTAATGGTTCTAATTCTCCTGTCATTGTTGTAATCAGTTAGTTTTGGAGAACAAGCAGTGCATCTGTAACGTCGAGTATGTGTAGTATTTGTTTTAAGATGTAGATGGTTTTGATTTGATGGTTTTGTGAAATGTGGTAATCTCTTGTATTTTTGTCACAACATTACTATTGTTTACAAATACAATGATAGACAAAGTAATAAGCAAAATACTATCCATCAATATACATCATATGATCAAACATAACAAAGTGAATAAAGGTATAAATGATGCCTGAAAAGAAAATGCGTCATGTCATCATCGACAATAGTATTGCCAAAATGTAGTTCTTGCTTTAGATATATAATGCCAAATGACAAGTGTGTAAAGTTTTACTGTCCGAGTTGTGGAACAGAGTTGATATGGAGATGTCAAAGTTGTCGAGAAGCGGCAATAGAATACAAATGTATAACATGTGGGTTTGAGGGTCCTTGATTAGTAGCGGTGATATGTAAATGGCGCAACTTTTGTTAATTACAAAGATACTTCCAAGTGAGATAGAGGTAGACTTGGATGTCATGGCAGAGTCCATAAAATCAGCATTGACAGATGATATCACACTAAAAAGATACGAGAAAGAGCCACTGGCATTTGGTTTGCACTTTTTAAAAGCAGAGTTTGTCTTGGAGGACAAAGAAGGGCAGATGGACTCACTAGAAAAAGCCGTGCGTAGCACTAAAGGAGTAAGTGAGTTTGAAGTTCTCAACATGAGTAGAATGTCAGTAGATGTAAAATGATGATGTGAGCTTCTTGGCACGCCAAGATATAGACAACTCCCAGATGAGAGTAGGCGAAGCAATACAGCGAGATATCGGTAAAAAGAGAGCCCGTATAAGTCAAAGTGTATTAGATCATATAAGAATAAAGGCAGGTGACATAATCACAATATCAAACACAAAGAGCAATGGGAATAGTTGCGTGACGGTATGGCCCATGGATGAAAGTGATGACAAGTCACCAAACATCATAAGAATAGATGGCCAAACAAGGAATAACATAGGCGTGTCAATCAATGAGACAGTTCAGATAAAAGAAGCAAATGTTCAACAAGCACAATCAATATCATTAGCATCTATGGGTGAGCGAAACACCAAAGGAGTAAATGACGGAAATGATTCGACTCATAATAGTAAAATTGACAAGGACTTTGTCGAGTTTATCAAAAGTAAATTAATTGGAACGCCAATCATGAAAGATGAGGAGATATCAGTCATGATACTCGGTAGTCCCAAAGTCTTCAAAGTATCAATGACTCAACCAAGAAGTGGTGTGCTCAAAGTAAATTCAAATACACTAGTCACGATACAAGCAGCAGATCACACTGATAAAAATATAGAACTTGAAAAGAGGCGTATAACGTATGAGGAAGTCGGCGGTCTCTTAAAAGAAGTCAGAGCGATGAGGGAGATAGTAGAGCTCCCACTCAGGCATCCAGAGATGTTCTCAATGTTAGGTGTAGAGCCACACAGTGGCATACTATTGTATGGCCCACCAGGATGTGGCAAGACACTACTTGCAAGAGTTCTTGCAAACGAGTCAGAGGCAAAGATGTTTTTGATAAACGGTCCCGAAATAGTGACCAAATATTATGGGGCAACGGAGGCAAATCTCAGAGACATATTCAAAGAAGCAAAAGATGCATCTCCGAGTATAATATTCATAGATGAGATAGATGCCATTGCTCCAAAAAGAGACAATGTACGTGGTGATGTAGAGAAACGTGTCGTGGCACAACTGCTTGCGCTAATGGATGGTCTCAATGATAGAGGAAATGTCATGGTGCTTGGTGCAACCAATATGCCAGACAGTGTAGATTCTGCATTACGACGGCCAGGTAGATTTGATAGAGAATTTGAGATATCTGTTCCAAATGAAGAAGGGCGACACGAAATATTGCTCATACATACACGAGGAATGCCAATGGCAGCAGATGTAAATACAAAAAATTTAGCATCAGAATTGTATGGATATACGGGGGCCGACATCAAATCACTGTGCAGAGAAGCTGCAATGAAATCCATTAGAAGATATGTACCAGAGATCGACTTGGCATCAGAGAGTATCCCCTCAGAGGTTTTACGTTCAATGCAAGTCACGCTTGCAGATTTTTATGATGCAATGCAAGAGATCGTACCCACTGCAATGAGGGAATTTTACGTAGAGAGTCCCACCATAAAGTGGCAAAATGTAGGAGGTTTGGATGATCTCAAAGAGGCATTGACAGACAATATAGTATCTGCCATAAAGGATCCGACAAAGTTCACAAAGATGGGAATAAAACCGCCAAGGGGTGCGCTAATATATGGACCGCCAGGATGTGGCAAGACAATACTAGGGAGGGCACTAGCAACTGAAACAGGTGCAAATATGATACTTGTTAGAGGTCCAGAGATACTCTCAAAGTGGGTAGGAGAATCAGAAAAAGCTATTCGCGAGATATTTCGCAAGGCAAAGGCATCATCACCATGTATTATAATATTCGATGAGATCGACTCACTTGCGCACCACAGACAATCATACGGGACAAGTGACACAAATAATGCATCAGTAAATGAGACTATACTGAGTCAGTTGTTAACAGAGATTGAGAGTGCATCATCTAGAGTGGCAATAATTGGCACTACGAGTAGGCCAGACGTTCTTGATAGATCACTTTTGAGGACAGGTCGACTTGACCTTGCATTATATGCATCAGCACCCAACAAACAAGATAGACTTGATATAATAAAGATACTCGTATCAAAGATGCCACTTGCAAATGACGTTGATCTAGACAAAATTGCATCAATGACACAAAACTATACAGGAGCAGATATTGCAGCAATTTGTAGAGAAGCAGCAGTTGCAGCAATAAAAGACAATTTAGACACCATAAGTGACATACACTTTACACATGCACTAAAACAGGTCGGACCGTCCATCACAGATGAGATAAATCAGTGGTATGATACCATCAGGGAAGGTATATCTAATGTTGTTTTACCATCAAAAAATAGTAAAACTACATTTTATGGATAATGATTGAAATGGTATCTCTAATTAAAAATACATTATATGAAAAGGTAAAGAATGTAGGCGCACTGACAGATACAGAACTGTACAAGAATATGACAAAAGATGGAAATGTGATATCAGAAGACCAGTTCAACAAACTATTACTTGATTTGGAGATACAAGGCTTGATCAAAGTATCATGGTCTACAAAAGACAACCGCCGTATAGAAATATCAAATGAAGAACCCATACAAGATAACTATGCAAATAATAATGACGGAAATGATAGTGATAATAATAGTAGTAGGGGTGGTAGTGGTGGTGGCAATGCCAATTCATACACATCGGGCAACAGCAATGCATCAAGATCAAATGACGAAGATGTGTCATACGAGGCCAGTTTTCCTGGCTTTGAAAAATAGTATGAAAATATTAAATCATATATTATTTACAATTATAAACACAATTACATACCAACACACTCATACATACACAACAATCAGTTATCAAAACACTAAAGCACGCACTAAATATTAAAGTTCAATATGGCAATCGATATTTTGCACATCATATGTACAATCAATGTGTGTGAAGATTGACGAATTCACAAAAATTATACATCACACAATAGTGATGGCATACGCTCAAAACAATGGCATGTGAAACGCAGCATCCAACACTACTGCTGCAAATATTATAGTGAGATAAGGTGCAGTCACCTTGTATGCTTTCCATGCAAACTCAGATGTAGGAGTCTTTGTGAGTTTGTAGTGATAAATGAGCATTAGTCCACCAGATATAGCAGCAATTACAAAATATACCAATCCCATACCTGCGGGGATAAATGATAGTGTGAATGAAAACGGTACGAGTATGATGGTGTTTGCAAGTATGTAGCGAGATGTCTTTTGCATTCCTATTACAACAGGGAGCATTGGAACATTTGCTTGTGCATATTCGTCTTTTATCTTCATTGCAAGACACCAAAAGTGAGAAGGCGTCCATACAAACACCAAAAATCCGACCAAAAATCCAAGTAAATCCATGCTACCAGTAGCCCCTGCCCATCCTGCCCATGCAGCAGCACTACCTGCAATTCCACCAATTACTATATTTGATGTGTTGAGTCTTTTTAGCCACACTGTGTATATTATTACATACGAAAAAATCCCAAGCGATATGAATGCAGCAGATACAGGATTTAATGCAAAATATCCATATATAACAGAAACACAACTGACTGCCATACCATATACCAGCACTGTAGACGGTGACATGCGTCCTGCTGGAATGGGTCGTTTACGCGTACGGTCCATCATAGAGTCAATGTCGCGATCATAATAGTGATTCAATGCACTAGAACCAGCAGAAGCAAGAGAGCCTGCAATAATAATATGAATATAGTGTATATAATCTAGATCTGGTGCGCCATCGACGAGTTTGCTAGCACCATACATGGATGCAACAGCAGTTATAACTAGTAAAATTACTATTCGAGGCTTTGAGACTTCTACTATATCACGTAATGTCATTATGCATATCACAGTATAATACAATTTATTTTCTTGTAAATTAGTCAATACAGTCAATGATGAGGACTTATCTAGAGTGAGACCGATCAAAACCGAATGCTTACTGATATGATTAAAGATCCGATATTTTGATTGATATTTATCTCGAAGTTGAGCACATATTATGAATACAAAATATTAGAAAACTATCGGATCTTTAATGAAACTATTATGCTCAAGGACAAAGAAGGCATCAACATACGCATGAGTAAGAGACGTAACCCACAGGACAAAGTCGATGTTGTTAAAGTGATGCAGAAAAATGAACTAAACATACGAACAATAAGAGACGTAATCCACAGGACAAAGTCGATGTTGTTGTAGTATTTTTTATCACCCACATATCTGCAGTTGAGATATGCTTAGTAATTTCATTAAAGATCCGATAGTTTTTACAGGCGATTTCGGCTAGGCAGGCGGGTACGGAGTGGAAAAATAGACGTAATTGGCACTATGTGTAGCAGATACCGTGTGGTAGCCGGAAGAGAGACGAGGAATTGAGGTGTATATCCAGTGGCATGTATTAAGTAATTTTTGATCAATTGGTTGAATTAATTTGACCTCGAGTGTCAAAAGGCGATGTGGCCATTAGTGTTTGATGAAAAACGAAAAAATGGTACATCGACTAGTACTCGTCGATGCCATATTTAACGACTCTGCAGGTAGATCGTCTTGCGGCATCGACGAGGTGCGTATTTTTTGAAGACAGTCTATGTAGAAAGAGGGGACGGGTTCATGCCCGACGTGTCCCTGGAGGATCTAAAAGCCGCCTACCGCAAAGAGCCTCCGGGCAAGTCCCGGGACAGACTGCAGGCGGCAGTTGGACGAAAAAAGGGCAAGAGTGAGTCTGTAATAGCCGCCCAGCTCGGACGCAGCCAGAGCGTCATATCCGAGTGGCTCAACAGGCTACAATCAGAGGGCTTGGAGGGCAGATATGACCGCAAGAGCCCCGGCAGGCCGTGCAGACTCACAAAAGAACAACAAGAACAGGCAAAGGCCGATCTGAGTAAAGAGCCGATGCAGTGCGGCTTTGAGCGTGGGACATGGACTGCCGCCTTGTTTGCATTGCATCTGGCAAACATTTTTGACGTCCAGTACACGTGGACCGGGGCCCTGGCGCTAGCTCACAGGATGGGCTTTTCAATAAGAATGCCCAGGCCAATTCACCACAAGTCTGCCAGTCCATTAGAAGAAATGTATTATGTACACGACACAATACGCGCCATCATGGCGCACGCCCGTGCCGGCTACGAGGTGTTCTGTATGGATGCCGCTGCAATCACAAACTCGCCGTATGTCGCGCGCGGACTACATCTCCGAGGAGGCTCTGAGACTGTAAATGTCAACTTTTCAAAAACAAGCATGAAAATGCTGGGTGCACTCGGGGCCGGTACATGCCACCTGCACTTTTGCGACAGTGCGAATACTGTAAACGTCATAAAACTGTTGGAGATGCTCCGAGAAAAGTACGGCAAGGTATTTGTCATATGTGACAATGCATCTGCGCACAAGTCCAAAGACATCAAGCAGTATCTGGAACAGGCAAGAGGACAAGTCGCACTATGGTACTTGCCGCCATACACTCCTCAACACAATCCCATAGAGATCCAATGGCGTGAGATAAAGCGCGCATTGGCAGGCAGATACTACAAGGGTGGTTTTCCAGAGATTCAAAAGTCCATATTACACATGATGGAAAAAGGCGAGGTAGGTACAGTCAGACTGCTAGAGTACATGCGCAATGCCATACAAGACGCAAAGAACAACGTGTTAATACCAGAACTCCGGGCTGCATGAACTGCATATTACGCGAACTAGGTAGGTCCGGGCGAGGCTGTGCGACACACAGATCACACTATGATCAGGACGGCTGCGCACATACCCTTTACCACGTCGAAATACATGGCTAGCATGCCCCATGTCCATGGGAAAATCATGGAGCATGTATGGATTACAACATGGGGCCTGGCTGATTTCCCAATATATGATTATAAGAATGTCTAAAAACTATCGGAACTTTAATGAAATCACTCCTATGATAACTCCCGAGCGTACGAGTCGTACCTTTCCGATATTTCATCCGTCTCATGACTACCAAGTACAGAGTGTAGTTTATAGCTAACGCTAAGGGTTAATCTGTACATATGCATACGCGGCAGATGTGCTTATGCCTTGTTCTGTCGTCGTCTCTCCAGCTTGGCCAATTTGCGCTTGTACAGATCTTCGTTGCGTGACTCGTAGCTAGTATTGTTTTGGAGCATGTGCCACATGATGTTCATCATTTTATTCGCGACTACGACAACTGCAAGCGCATGCTTGTCTGCATGTCGTTTGCGTGCTGCTTCGTATGCGGCTTTCATTCTCAGATCATGTCTGGCCGCCACACTGGCAGCCTCACACATTATCCAATTTACAAGCCGGTCTGTGCCTGCCTTTTTTATCTTTCCAAGACGCATCTCATTACCTGATTGTCTTATTGTAGGACAGAGCCCCGCCCATGAGATCATTTGTTTGGGAGTCTCAAACCTCGATATATCCGATATCTCAACTGCCAATAGTATGGCCGCATACGTGCCAATACCTGTCATACTGACAAGCAGTTTTGCATACTCATTTTGAGCTGCTTCGGCATCCAACTGTTTGTCAGTTTCTACAAGCTCGCTTGTGTAGTGTTTGATTTGTCTTACACACTGCTTTAGTACAAAGTTATCCTGTGCATCACCGAGATTGAGAGTGTCCAGATAGAATAGTGCCTTGTGAGAGTACATGTTGGCCGCATGTGCGGCCTTGCCATGGGCATCAAGCAGGTTGTGTATTTGGTTTATCACCTTGGTTCTTGCCTGTACCAGACGTACATGCTGCCTCACAAGATTCCTAATTGCACGTATGTGCTTTGATGGAATGTAACACTCTGGAATGGAATTCATCCTGAGTATCTGTGCTATCTTTTCTGCATCTATCTTGTCAGTCTTTTTTCCAGTCTTGTTAATCAGTGCCATCTTGTACGAATTGGCAAGCTTGATCGGAATGCCAACATCTTCAAACGCATTAATTGTCGTAATCCACAGGTTAGCTGTGGTCTCGCATGCTGCAGTGCATTTTCCCATCTTACCATACTTGTCAAGTATGGCGCGTGCACATTGTCTTGCATCCTCTTGCGTGTTAAAGTATTGCCCACGGTCGAGTACCTTGCCCCTATTGTTAACTACACAATAGTCACACTTTTTCTTGCTAATGTCTATACCTATGCTTATCTTCATCCTTTGCTATCACCTCCTGGTCGGATGTCTTTTGATGAAACGGAAGCTGCATACTCCTATCAGGGCTCGCAGCCCAATCATACAGCAGCTCGGATTGCCCCAATCTATGCAAAGGGAGCATTGTCCCATAGTGATTCAGGGGTCGATTCATCACTACTAGTACGTAGAGGGGGTTATCATGTATTCTATGCTGTAAACACAACGTTTCACCTGCGACATTTCAGGACTGGAGGATAAATTCCGGCAGGGTTGTAGGCGGTCGCTGCCAGCCACAGAAACGCTGACAAGAACCATGTCGGCCTTGTAATCTTTCACTAACTTCTCTAAGACACGCATTATTAATTACTCACACTTCTTTCGAACAATAATTTCCCACTGACTCCATGTGCCGGTTTTTGGTAAAGTTCTTGAATGAACTCTTTCATTTATGGAAATAAGGTCAAACTCTTTTAACATTTTAATGAGACCGTTACGAGTGAAAAATGACAGCACAAGCCCACATTTTGGACCGGATTCGTACCGTATAGTAATCCCAAATTCTGTAGTAGATAAAATCGTATGTTCGTGATAAATGGTGGTATTTGATGAATTTATGCGCAAGAAGAATAACCCACCTTTGACAAGTAACTCCTTGACTTTGGTAAAATTTGCTCGTATTGAATCAAATGTGCCATGTTGAAACACTTGAATTGCAATAAGATAATCAAATGGCTTTTGAGCATTGTAGTGTTCAAATGCAGTACATACTAAACGTCCTTCAAGACCAGGTTTCTTTACTAAAAGTTGATTTATGGCTACCATAGAGACATCTATTCCCGTTAAATTCAATCCGTCTTCATAAAGAGGTATAAAATTACGCCCGTTGCCACACCCCACATACAACCCACATCCACGAAGGGGGGCATATTTTTTGATGTCATAAATAAAATCCACAGATTTGTCCGACTCATACCTACCAAGTGTATACTCAGTATTCCACCGTTTGGTTAACAGTGGCGGCATCATATAAATAAAATATCAAGTGAGGTATAAATAAATAACTTTTTCTATGCAATATTTACCAATCTACTAGGAGTTAATAGGTTTCTCCTGCAAACGCGGTTGGTGGCAATTAATACAGATTTGAACCGTTGCGGTCAATCCGGACACGTAACTAGTATTTTGTCGCCACGTATGATAAACTTCAAACCCTCTGGGTTACCAAGTTTGGCAAGAACCGGTTTTGGAATGTACGAGTAACTGGTACCCCTTTTCACATTGTGGGTTATGGATACTTGGAATTCAGTGGCATTGGCAGGCCATTTAGTCATGTTTGTTGTTGTCAATCCAACGTTATAACGTCACTGACACCAGATTGCACAGATTCTGCACATTACACATCATATATACAAACACTCTACATCTGTTTGTGTTTTGATGCCAAATCAAACTATCATTTTTGGCGTACAACTCAATTTCTTCAAGGTGAACCACCCTGTTTGTCTTTTTGATACCAACTCTAACTAATTCCTATTCCAAACTATCGTCACAGTCACGCAATAAAGTACTAAAAACTTACACTTTTTCAGCCTCAAATACCAAATTCAGATAAAAAGTTCATATAAACACCGATCAACCGCGTTTGCAAGATAATACACGATAATATCCCTCGATATCGTATAATGATGAATCAACCCCTACTGGTTTTTGGGACACGATCCCTTGCAAGAGAAATCATTCGTATTTTGGAGCAAGAAATGGTACCAAAGCATGAGATCTACTCCATCAAATTACAAGTGCATTACCTATGATATCTGTATTTTTGCACACACGTACCAAAGCATGTGATCCACTCCACCAAATTACAAGAGTAAATCTAACAAATATCAAACACAACAAAAGATTAGTTACGTCACGGATCGTGTGATTTTTACTAAATATATTTTGAGTGTCACATAACAGAGATTATACCATGTGTGAAAACGGTTATTTAACTAGAAACTCTAGCACAGACATATGAGTAACTGGGACCTTATGATGCCCGGCATGGGATTGACATCCATAGGCCTTGCAGGCCTTGTGATATCATATGCAGATATTGCACATACATTCATAGACGGCATGCATGCATTAACAGGACTCACCATGTTTGTAGGATTGATATTTCTTGCAACGGGCATACTTGATGGTGGAGTATCAACTAGTAACAGAGCAAAGGCTACGACACTAGTCATACTCTCAATTGCACTAGGGTTTGGAATGTATGCCATGGGTATGAATACATCAAACTACACAGTAACCATTGCCGGCATACTGATGGCAATTGCATTTCCCGCAATTATCATATCATACTTGGCAATGAAACATCCAGTATACTTGAAACCAGTCGGATCGATTGTGGCAATAGCTGGTGCTACTGGAATTATCATGTGGGTATCATTTGGATTTGTAAGTCCAGATGCATATATCATACCACAAGAAGTTGTTGTAGAAGAGGTAGTAGAAGAAATCGGCCCTCAAGGACCAGTATATGACATTGCAATACTGTTAGGTTCTGACACACCAGATAATCCCGATTATGACCCAGATATTGCAAATGTACCACTTGGGAATAGTATAGTATGGACTAATCAGGATGAAGTAGCACATACTGTCACGACCATAGATGATCAAGGTGAGACCTTTGATTCAGGTCTGATGGCAAAAGGTGAGATCTTTATCGTAGAGACATCAGAGTTGGTCGTAGGTCAATATGATTATTATTGTATAGTTCATCCATGGATGCAATCTAGCATAATAATAGAATAGACGTGTAATTGATAAAAAAATAGATGTGGATTTTCGGGTTAAATAGTACAACACACATACGAATAATAAAAATAATCAAACATACAACTATACACAATGCAGCAAAGCCACACAATCTCAATATCAAAAGAGAATCTCAGTATTTTAAGACAGCATGCAATATCGGTAAAAAAATACGAATCTTGTGCGCTACTACTTGGAGAAAAAAATCACATCAAAAAAGTACTTTTAACAGAAAATTCAGATAGTATTCCTGAAAAATTTTTCACAATTCCATCTGATCAGTTAATACGAGGATATAAAATGGCAGAGACGCAGGGTTACGAGGTCATTGGCATATTCCACTCTCATCCATCATCAAAAGCAATACCATCTAATACAGACATAAAATACATGTCCATAAATCCTGTTGTATGGATGATATACTCAGGTACTGATAATGAGTTTCGTGCATATGTAATCAAAGAAAACAGCACAAACGAATTAGAAAATGTCCACATTATAAGAGAAAAGTCAATAGAATAAATTCTGTAACAGCAGCAACCTAACAAAACTGTAATAGATTTATCAAAGGTTTAACAAACTTTTAACATTTTAAAATCATTATATTCATATAATTATATAATATTATAATTAAATAGATTAATCATCAAACAAACAAGCAAGCAAGCAAGCAAGTAAATAAACAAACAGCAACACATCTTTAAACTAACATTGAATAACTATATTTTGAATTAAATAGGACATAATTACGATAAAATTATGGAAATCCACGTATATGACACATATGTCAAAGCATCAAACGGAAATACCATGCACTTTGATGTGATTACAGGAGAAAAGAACCACGACAAAGCTATCGAGTACGGTAAAGAGTGGCTCAAATCCATAGGAGAAGAAGGAGCTACAATGACTTCAAACGAATGTAGATTCTGTCACTCACAAAATGCCCCAGAACCAGTTGAGCAATCAATTAAAGAAAAGGGCTACTTTATACAAAAGATGGAAGGTTGTCCATAAACGGATACCTTGCTATTTTTTCTCTAAATTATTTTTAAATCTAGTCAATGACAATACATCATATAATCTAGTATACATTAGCAAACTTGCTCAAATCATGCCCAGTGCATCTATCCAAAGTACATGCTACAGTTATCTTGTAAATTTAGTTGTCATGTATTTATATAACCATATTATTAAATTTTGACAAGTAATATACCAAACAAACACACAATCTTTTCTAAAAACTAGACAAAAATCACAAGTCATTTTTTAATTCATTTATTCATGAATTTACCAGAGATGTAATTTTACAAAATGGGATTCTTGTAGTGATGAATGTCACGATACGATATAGTGGGTAGCGTGTCTTTGCCCACCATGCAATAGTAGATATGACTGTATTTTGAACAAATGTGACAAACTTCTGTCTATCTCAAGGTGAGTCGGGTGAATGTATGATATCAATTTTCACATATTTTACAGAATGTAATTGTTTTTTAGTAATCTAGGAGAAAAGTTATGATGTATGACGTGGTACTGTGAGCATTTAATTGTCTGATTTGTGTCCCCCGCATAATTTTCAATTTGTACTTGAGCTCATCATTGAGTATTTTTTGTATGTTGTTTTAATTAAAGACATTTCAAAGACGCACCTCTTGGCATGTGAGTGGAATCTGTGAGTCAAATTCATTTGTTGCAGGGACTGACTGCACATATAGTCAGGACGTCTTTTTATCCATAATTGACGCAAAGATACCTCACAAAGATAAAGGTAAAATCCATCTTTATTAGGGAGTATATAATTACGTACAAAAGCATTACATTTACTAGTTGACTGACACTATATGCAATAATGAGTAGATCTCACAAATACAAAGCTTATCCAGAATTTACAAACTTGGAAAAAATAGTTTGGAATGCTCTAAACACAATTGGTAAAACTATACCACAGATCGAAAATGAAAGAAATCAGACGATAAAAACAAATCTTGATCATGGAGAAACAAAAAAGATGGCGATTTGGCACACAAAGTCAGAGATTGATAGATATGTGGAAAATACAATGAATTTGAGACTAAAAGACTATGGTACGAAAATGTCAGAGAATCCACTCTACAAGGCAATTGCAAATGAGATAGGAGTACTACGACGGAAAGGAATTCTAGTTGACTGGAGACACATAGAATCAAGAAATACAGGAATGGGTGTATGGCGGTTGAATAGAACCAAACTTACTAACCATGTGAACAAGAAAGCCATATTAGAAATGAGAATGAGAAACTATCGTGCAGAAGACTCAGAGTGTACAATATTTGTGCGACAAAAACAGAGTGCATTTAGAAAAGTGCTGCTAGAAAATTACGTAAAATGTGCATTATGTATGTTTAAAATTAAAGAGTATCTAATTGGGGCACACATAGTTCCATATTCTGTAATGCGCGTAGAAGATCCAAACAATGCCATGAATCCAACAAATGGATTGTTGCTGTGTAAATTTTGCGATGTGGCGTTTGAGCACGGATCAATCAAAGTATCAAAAAATTATGAGATCGATATAGTAGACTCATTACGTGACAATGAAACAAATATGATCAAAACATGGTTAGCATCTATCCCATCAGAATTATGTGCTAAAAATATAATCAATGATCCACCAGACCCAAAGTATCTTGAATGGAAGTCAAGATTACTAGAATCTGACAATTGTGTAAATAAGAATATTGCACAGTAGACACACAATCAATATGACTTTATCTTTTGCAGTTTCCCAAACAATAATTATATATTCATATTAACATCAACAATATAATTTTCATATTAGTATTAACTGTGATGTTCGTTATGCAACATCAAGTCTTTAGAATCGACATCGCTAAACAATCCATATGCATGTTAGTAAAAGATGTTACAATAATTACAATACCAACACTGCTACAAATGCAGATACAAACACAATTGCAATTGTATTGAGTAGTTTGATTACAGTATTCAATGCAGGGCCAGCCGTGTCCTTGTAAGGATCACCAATAATATCTCCAACGACTGCCACCTTGTGCTCTTCTGTACCCTTCTGCCCCTTCATCTCTACTAGTTTTTTGGCATTGTCCCATGCACCACCAGTATTTGCTAGATGGTACGCCAAGAATATTCCCGTCACTACAGATCCCATCAATAATCCTGCAACAGCAGTTGGTCCAAGTAATACGCCAAGTATTATCGGGGCAATAATAGCAATGATAGCAGACTTCCATAACTCTTTGATTGATGCGACAGTTGCAATATCCACACATTTGGCATAATCGGGTTTTGATTTGCCTGTCAGTATCTCAGGATCTGCTTTGAACTGTCTGCGAACCTCATCTACCATCTTCGATGCAGCTCTAGATACACCACTTATCAATTGACCTGTGATGATAAATGGAACCAGTCCACCCACAAGCAACCCCACAATAACAGCAGGGTTTGTAAGACTATAGTCAAGTGCCAATACACCCTCAAAGATGTGAGCGGCTTCGAATTGAAATGCCTGAATCATGGCAAGCGCAGCCAATGCGGCACTTGCAATTGCAAATCCTTTTGTGACTGCTTTAGTTGTGTTTCCAACAGCATCAATCTCATCAGTCACCTTACGATTTTCCTCACCCATTCCAGTCATCTCTACTATACCACCTGCATTATCAGCTATTGGACCAAACGCATCAATACTAAGCACTATGCCTGCTAGACTCAACATTGCCATTGCAGTAAGGGCAGTACCAAATATTCCATAAAGGACAGGATCTTCTCCTGCAGGTGCAGCGCTAGATGCCACACTAAATGATATTATTATTGCAGCCACTAGTGCGATCATAAACGGTCCTGTTGATTGTAATCCCTTTATGATACCCATCAATGTTAAAGATGCATAACCCCAACGTGCAGAATCGGCAATCTCAATTACAGGTTTGTATTTGTAATTAGTATAATGATCAGTTATCTTCTGTATAACAGGCACCAAAATAACACCAATTATTGTAGTTCCAAACAACGCATACGAAGTTATAGTATCACCAATGAACCACATTGTAAAGACAAAGTTCAGAGCAATTGCTATACCTGCAGAGACATAAAATGATCTATTGAGGGGTTTCATAACATCAGTAATATTCTTTGAGCCAACAATTGCCACACCTATAATAGATGCAATCATGCCAGATGTACCAATCAGTATTGGGTACAAGAACAATTCTGGCGCTCCGATGAGGGCAGCAATCAAGATGGCAGCCAAGATAGTCACTATATATGACTCGTATACATCAGAGCCCATACCAGCAGCATCACCTACATTGTCACCTACATTGTCAGCTATAGTAGCAGGATTACGAGGATCATCTTCAGGTATATTGGCCTCTACTTTGCCAACCAAGTCAGCACCCATATCGGCTGCTTTTGTGAATATTCCACCACCGATTCTTATGAATAGTGCAATTAAACTAGCTCCAATCCCAACGCCTGCAATTGTAATCGGATCCTGATATATTAGATACAATCCAGTAATTGCCAAGAGTGCCATTGCAGGAACTGCCAGACCCACAGTTGCACCGCCACGAAATGCCATCGCAAATGTCTTTCCCAATCCACTACCACTCAGATTTGCAGCACGAACAGCTGCCTTTACTGTAATTTTAAGGGATATTAGCCCTGCTACAGCAGAGAGTGTAGCGCCAACTGCAAAAGCAATACCATTTGATACCTCCAAAAACGCACCTATGATAACAGAGAGTGCAATCGCCACAGGTATGATAATCATCATCTCTCGTTTTAAAAAGGCAGCAGCACCTACACGTACTGCATCAGATATTTCCATCATCTGCTTTGTTCCAGCTGGTTGCTTTGAGATCCAGCCTACCAATATACCTGCAATTATAAACGAAGCCGCACCGGCTGCAAACGGCAGGATCTCAACTAATTCCATATATGGCGGACTGCCTGAACGTGTAAATATAAATCAAAAAAATACCAAGTGTGATCAACAAAAAACCCTAATCAAACCCAATTTATCGTACTTTTGAACATTGTCAGAGATATTGTATGATATATAACCATTAAACTTTTTAAAAACAGAAATTGATTGTGAATCTAATCAATATGCAGAAATGTCAATAAAAACAAAGTATTAGATGGGTTATCTCAATGATGGGAAAACAGATACGTTTTACACACAGTATAAATGATCATTCAATTATTTTAAATGATTATAATTTATCTGTCAAATTTGGTTGATGCTTGTCACGTTTTGAAATTATTTTTGTGCATTCTTTTTTGAGTTACGTTTCTTGTAAGGTGCAAAACGTGCACCACGCAGTCCACGTCTAACAAGTGAATTGAATCGTTTTCCATGAGACATGTAAGGAAATCTCATATGTATGAGTTCATGTACTATTGTATTCTCAAGTACCTTTTCATTTGGTATCTTTCGTACGTTTATGAAAATTGTATTATGTTGCATATACGCAACACCATAATACTTGTAAGCAGATGTACGTCTGCCTGCTGTCATATGACGTGGAGCATCTAACACTTGACGAGTGGTTAAAAGTACGTGTGGCTCTGCAATTGAAAAACGTGCAGAGTAAATACCAACTTTTTCCAAGATTGATAAACGTAGTTCCGGCCCATACTTCATAATATACAATTACAAAATTAGAATATATGACATGTGTACGTCACATGTGTACGTCACATGTGTACGTCACATATGTTAACTCATAATTTATTCAAATCAATGGGTATAGGATCAGACATAGGTGTTTAATCACCATTCATACAGCCACCGTCTCATCATCCCTTCCCATTACATCAAGAATATCTTTTGTTTTATTTCTAACTTTGTCATTGATCACAGTTACTACTAGTCCTTGATTTGGTTGTCCATACAAGACCACAGAGTTTTCAGGAGCATATACACAAACAGGGATCACAAGCAGGTCCTCCTCACCATCCACATGTATCCGAATAGGTGGCTCACTTGAGAATGCGTGGCATATTGCAGATATACTTTCAGTTGTTATCTCTGCAGGGGGGTTTGTAACTTTGATTATCATAGGTACACGATCATCACATCCAACATTATGTGTAAAATCAGGGTATGGTCGTTTTTGGCGCTTCTCAAGACCATCGACTATCTGTAAAGATGGAACAATTCCAAATTTGATCATGTTTTCAGTACTACGATCACCTACGGTAATTACATAAGAGTTACCAGGAATCATCGTTTCAATACGTTCTCGTGTGAGCATATTATCAGGTATTAGTATACCCAAAGGAGTCTTCAATCGATTTCTGTATGATTCAGGTAACTTCACACAAAACTCGCCTTATTGTGCACTTTGTGTATTTGTAGATTCAATAGATTGAGGGACATTATCAGTAGAATTGCCAGTTGGGGATAAAGGTTTTTGATCAGTAGAGTTGCCAGTAGAATTGTCAGTGTTTGTATCATTACCAGATGAATCTTGTTGCAATTTTGCAGCAAGTATGCTACACTGTGCAGCAATGTTTCGCGCAGCACTCTGAAAAGCAGTCCCACTAGGCGAATCAGGTCCCGTGATCATTATAGGTTTGCCTAGGTCAGAGCCAGACATTATTCCAGAGTTGAGAGGTATCTCGCCTAAAAATGGTATGTTAAATTGTTCGCTTATCTTTTTAGCACCACCGTCACCAAATATATTGTATTTATGATCACAATTTGGACATACAAAGTGACTCATATTCTCAACAACACCAAGAATCGGTACGTTGAGTTTTTCAAACATTCCAATTGCCTTTACTGCTACATTACTTGCCACATTTTGAGGAGTGGTAATTACAAGTATTCCAGTAATAGGAATTGTTTGTGCAAGCGTAAGTGGAATGTCACCAGTCCCGGGCGGAAGATCAACTATAAGGTAATCCAGGTCAGACCAGTTCGTGTCGACTAGAAACTGTTTCAGAATACCAGATATTATAGGGCCACGATATATGGCAGCTTGATGAGACTGTTCTGCAAAAAATCCAAATGATACAACCTTGATGCCGTTTGATTCTGCAGGTTGTAATTTGTTATTGTCAACTTCCATGTATCCATCTTTCATTCCAAGCATTAACGGAATACTTGGTCCATAAATGTCAGCATCAAGTAATCCCACACTGGCTCCTGTTTGGCGCAAGGCAAGTGCCAAATTCAATGATACAGTTGACTTGCCCACACCGCCTTTGCCACTTGCAACGCCAATGATATTTTTGACAGTTGCCATGGATGCATCATCATCAAGTGAGCGCCCCTCCATTACTTTTGCAGTCACATTAAGATCAAAATTTTTTAAATCATCCAATTCGCCTATGACTTTACGTACATCTTCTTCAATCTCAGCATTAAATGGGCAAGCAGGAGTAGTAAGCTCTAGTGTGAATTTTAGATTGTCATCTACTAGTTCGATGTCTTTTATCATGCCCATCGATACGATATCTTTTTTGAGGTCAGGATCTATTACAGTTGCAAGCTTGCTTATAACTTGATCTACACCAACCATTAATTGAAAAACTGCTTTTCTATATTTATAGTCTACAAACCAAAGAATTCATCAGGTATTATCACAAACAACTACAAACATATCGCGTTTTGTTTTAATATACACAACTATTCACTAAATACTACTCTTCACCGCACGCACAAACAACAAAAACATGTAGATGAGACAATTATGCTCACATATAATGAAGGAGATACACAAATATTGAAAAATGCAACAAACAAAGATTCATAAATTAATTCTAAAGAGCAAAGTCAGTTGTTTTCAATCTCAACCTTGGCAGATGTTGTCAGGATTCCACCCGATCAGTTCGGAACTACGCTCCGAAAAGCTGCTATGAGTATACTAAAGGAAAAATACGAGAGTATGATTAATTCTGAGCTAGGGTACATAATCATGATACTAGATGCCAAAGTCGATGAGATGGGAAAGATGGTAGCAGGTGACGGGGGTACGTTTCACAGAGTAAATTTCAAGGCACTTACATTTTATCCAAAGTTGCAAGAGATCGTTTACGGCGAGATTGTAGATATTACAGATTTTGGTGCATTTGTTAGAATAGGACCTACGGATGCATTGTTGCACCTGTCACAGGTTATGGATGACTATTTGAAGAGTGATGTCAAATCTGGAATGATCATTGCAAATCAGAGTGGTAGGACACTCAAAGTAGGTTCTGCACTACGTGCAAGAATTACAGCAGTGTCACTAGGCAAATCAGCTACAATGGGTAAAATCGGTATAACATGCAGACAGCCATTTTTGGGCACCGATGAGTGGATTGCAGAAGAAATTAAAAAAATAGAGGGCGGTAATGAAAAAAGTGATGGGCAAAAAAGCAACAGTGGTGAGAAAAATGCAGGTAAAAAGACAAAGGATGGCGGAGGTAAAAAATAATGGCAAGGGAGATGGCATGCCGCAAGTGCAAGTTTGTCACCACCGCAAAATTATGCCCAGTTTGTAAATCATCTGACCTAACTCCAGACTGGAATGGCATAGTACTAGTAGTAGATCCATCCAACTCAGAAATCTCAAAAACGCTAGGAATAACACAAAAAGGCAAGTACGCAATCAAAGTCGTGTGAGCCAAGCTCCATGACAGGTATGATCATTCAAAAATAACTCCTAGCCAAATGTAGCGCATACACAATATTCAATATGTAGATAGAGATGTGACCAAATACAAGTATGTGATTTTATTATTGCATCCACAGAGCTTGGTTCACACTCAAAGTCACATGACCACCATGATTGCAAAAATAATAATAATATCATATTAATAACAACCACAATATCATATTAATAACAACCACAATATCATATTAATAATAATATCATATTAATAATAATAATAATATCATATTAATAACAATCATAATATCATATTAATAATAAATTCACATCTTCATTTAACTATATCTGTATAATTATATTTGAAATTAATAATGAGTGTCAAAGGTGTAATTAACTCAACATGATTCACAAATTCCATCTAGTTACAAAGTCAAATCCTTCCAACGGGCCTGGAAACTCCAACATATGGTAATGCTTGCGAATTATTTTCTCAGGTACACGTTCTTTGCCAGTTCTTTTACGATTCCACACAAATGCCTGCTTAAAGTTGTAAAATGACACTGCATGTATAGATGCATTATACAAACGAGCAAGTCGTATGTATGGCCAGCGCACCTCTTGTGTAAGATTTGTATCATCAATCACTACATTTCTGCCAGATTTGAGTATATCAGATATCTGAATATACTCTACTTGTCGACTATTGCTGTTCTGAGTGGTGCTCAATTGTGCGTCATGTGTGGTACATGCAGGATTTTTTGGCATAGTACTATACGTTAGACCAAGACATAACGGGTTTTCTTGATCATATCTTTCTTTTAATTTGTGTCGGGTGAATCCATTCATACACATACGATTTATGTCAAGTGACACATGAACATAATCATAGAGCATATTTTTAGCATATGTTGTTTTTCCACACCCAGGTATGCCAATCAGCATAACTACATCTGCATGTAGTTGAGTAAGTTTGGAGGCCTGCATGTGGTATCTGTAATGTGTTGTTAAAAAAATATTATGCAAGAAATTAAAAATAACCAGAATGCATTATTATAATTTAATCACATATTTAATAAATTGTGACGTAACCGCTCAACCCCTGTGCCTGCACTAGAAGTTAGGCGATGAATCTGTGTCTAAACTTGAGAATGAGTTGAACGGTTACAATTGTGACATCATATTTGTCTTGTAGAATCATTCAAGTATTCAAATATGTTTATTAATACTTATTACTTGTATTAAAAATATTATTATTTTATTTGTAATTGTTATGTTGTTTAAATTATAACATGCAATATTATTATAATTAAGTATTATAATTGATAATTAGCATCACTAAAATATTTGATAAAACATCAATAATACAGTGAGTGAAATAACACCTCAGATCAAAGAAGAACTAGAGAGATTCTTAAAAGAAGATATTGGAAAAGGCGATATTACAAGTGCACTACTCCCAAATGGTACAATTACAGCAGAAATAATTACAAAAGAAGATACAATAATTGCAGGTGTAACATATGCAAGAACTATGTTTGAATTACAAAATTGTGAATCCAAAATACTAAAGTCAGATGGTGTAAAGGCACACAAAGGAGACACCATTATGAGAATTAGTGGAAAACCACAAAACGTACTAGCATGTGAGAGAACTGCTCTAAATTTGCTATCAAGAATGAGCGGTATTGCTACTGCAACAGCAGAGATCGTAAACAGGACATCAACATCAACAAGAAAAATTGCAAAACTTTATGCTACAAGAAAGACAGCTCCCGGCTTGCGCATATTTGACAAAATTGCAGTAGAGATCGGAGGCGCAAAAAGGCACAGAATGAGATTGGATGAATCAATAATGATAAAAGACAATCATATTGCAACAGTATGTACTCTAGATTCAAGATCTCCAAAACACACAACGAGTAGCGCAATACAACATCTAATTAAAAAAGCAAAACAAAAGTACAAAGAAATAGAAGTTGAAGTAGAGAGTTCAACAGATGCCATAATAGCAGCGCGCGCAGGTGCAACCACAATAATGATAGATAACTTATCACCCTTTGGTGTCATAGAAACAGTAAGGTTACTCAAAAAAGAGGGATTGCGAGATAGTATAACAATAGAGGCATCAGGCAAGATAACCAAAAAAAATATTGGAAAATATATGAAAAGTGGTGTAGATAGAATATCAATGGGTTCCATTACAAACTCTGTTAAAGGGGTTGATCTCAGCTTGGAGGTCATACAAGAGTCAAGTTGACTCCAAGTTCTCAAGTAACTCCTGTGCATCATTATTTTCTGGATCAATTTCTTGAATCTTTTTACACGATAAAATGGCCTGGTGTTTCTGGCCTAATATGATATGAGATCTGGCCTTTAACAATAACGCTTCTGTATCATATGAGCCAATCTCGAGTGCTTTGTCCAAATATGAAAGAGCAGGTTTGTATTTTTTGTGCATATAATATATGGCACCCATAGTAAAAAGTAGATCATGGTTATGATCACCTATTTTACTCACATATTCGGCACCACAGCGTAATGCCTTGTCATACTTTTTGTCCTTTACATAGGCCTTGAACTCTTTTAAGAGTTTACCACCCATCCCTTTTGTTTTACTCTTGTTGCCTCGATTAGAAAAAAGTCCAGTCATTAAGATCAGCCAATACGCAACATGCGCTCAATTGCAAGACGTGCCTTGTTTGCGATATGTGAAGGTACCGTCACAACACTACGATCATTGACAAGTGAGTCATATACCTTTTCAAGTGTAATCATTTTCATATATTGACACTCTGCTTTTTCTGATACAGGTATAAACTCTTTGTTAGGGTTCTGGTTTTGCATACGATACAGAATGCCAGTCTCAGTTGCGACAACAAATGTCTTGGCAGATGACTTTTTCACATGATTGAGCATGCCTTCAGTGGATAGTATGGAAACATTTCTGTCGCCAAATCCACCAGTCGCAGAATCATATAACATAGGAGTTGTACAGCTGCACTCTGGATGTATAACAAACTCTGCATTTTGTAAAGAGTCGAGTTTTTCATTAACATCCTGAGGCGTGATTCCTGCGTGAACGTGACACTCACCGGCCCATATACGCATATTTTTACGTCCTGTCATTTTGGCAACATAAGAGCCAAGAAACATGTCAGGAAGAAACAACACCTCTTTATGATCAGGGATAGACTCTACTACCTTTACAGCATTAGATGATGTGCAACAGTAATCAAGCTCAGATTTAATCTCAGCAGTTGTGTTAACATAACCGACACATATTGCATCAGGGTGAGATGCTTTCCAGTCACGAAGTTCCTGCACGGTAATTGAATCAGACAGAGAACATCCAGCATTTAGTTCTGGAATTAAGACTCTTTTGTCAGGGCTTATGATTGCAGCAGTCTCTGCCATAAAGTGAACACCACAAAAGAGAATTGTCTTTTGGTCAACAGTAGCAGCTTGACGCGATAATCCAAGTGAGTCACCTATGTAATCTGCCACATCTTGCACATCCGGGATTTGATAGTTGTGTGCAAGTATGACAACATCTTTTTCCTTTTTAAGACGTAAGATGTTTTCTTTAAAATCATCAACTCTTATTTGTGTCTGTTCTTGTTTTGACATTCTAATAGAAATGACAAATATAATTGATTTAAAGCGTTTCAAGTAGACTATAATTGTGACTAAAACTGTATGTATGCGGCAATATTTGCCATAATATTAAACTAGGAATAATTACAAACATATTCTAAATATATCGAGAATTATATGAAATGATCTTAAAGTAAATAGAAGAGTACAATAAAACATTAAATTAATAATTATGTATGATTATATACATCAGGGTCCATTTGAATCAAATATCAAAAATATACTATACCACAAGGTTACAATGTTTCTTGTCAAGATTAATTATGTTTAATTGAATAATTATGTTTTAGTAATTATGTTTTAGTAATTATATTTGAACAGGACTAAAATTTCCACTAGGTGAACAATATCTGCGCAACGTATTGATTGCAGAGAGAGTTGCAAGTATACTTGTTTTTGGATTGTCTGGAGATACAACATTTTCAATCTCAAATGACATCTTGCCAAACTTACCCTTGGCCTCTATTTTATGAGTATTTGTTGTAGTGTTTGAATCAGCTATTATTCGAACAATTGTTTTGTCACCCCCAATACCTGAGAGTGCGAGTGTTGCTGCAACATTGACATTTGCAGGGAATAATGAGACAGCCTTAGTAGCAGGTCCCTCAAACAATACCATAGATGATGCAATGTTATCAATATCAATATCACGTGTATCAAAAAATGGAGCTCCACGTAGTGAGTTTGGGTGCTTTGTGGTAGTGATGTGTACAGAGTCCAATTCATCACGGATTGCCTGTATACCATCAAGTCCTGCAATAGCACCAGATGGAATCAAAACAATAGTCTGAAATTCTTTTGATGCCTCCAAAAGTACATTATGTATTGATTCATCAAGTAATGCACCAACAGATAAAATCATTAAATCTTTTTTGTTCTGTATTATTGCCAATGCAGAATCTCGAAGGGCTGACTGAGATGCAGCTTCTACTATAATATCAACGCGACTCGTAAACAGTAGATTGGGGTTTGTCATTATCTGAGGTTTTGATTCTAATTTAGATGCCAATAAATTTGCAGCATCAGGTGATGCATCATATATGTGAGTTAATTTGGCATCTATACTAGTAGTGTCGATTGCACGTGCAATAGTAGTACCAATAGTTCCACAACCAAGCAAGCCTATTCTCTTCAACACAAGACATAGTAGTTCAATGTTAATTAAATTTAAGGTTGAGTTCATTTATGCAATACAGACTAATCTTTTTATGACAATCTGACATATGGAATTCACATGAATAGAATCAACATGATATGTGTAATTGCATGCAGTGTTATGTTGGTACCAAGTATTATGATTATATATGATATGAATAACAATGTACATTACACAAAAAATGCATTTGCACAAATAGAACCAGATTCACCAAAAAAACAAGTAGAGTTAGGTGTTATGCCTGAAAATATAATATGTAAAAAAGAGCATGTGCTTGCGATCAGAGTAAATGGTGCGGCTATGTGTGTCACAGTAAATACAGCAGAGATACTAGCTGATAGAGGCATTATAGACAGAATCATAGGCCATACAGCAAAATATGAAGATGAGAATGCAAAAAAGAATACCACATCCATAGAGTTACAAGATAAAATCAATGACATGGACACGAATCAAGGAAATCAGACAATTGTATCAAACTCGACTAGTGCAATGGCAAACACAAATGCAAGCGCAACAGCATCAAATACAGATGCAACAAACATGGCAAACTCGACTAGTGCAATGGCAAACACAAATGCAAGCGCAACAGCATCAAATACAGATGCAACAAACATGGCAAACTCGACTAGTGCAATGGCAAACACAAATGCAAGCGCAACAGCATCAAATACAGATGCAACAAACATGGCAAACTCGACTAGTGCAATGGCAAACACAAATGCAAGCGCAACAGCATCAAATTCACAAAAAGACAAGTCCAATCCAAGCAGCGTCACTACGATACCAGCATCCACCATGTCAGTTGTGAACTTTTATGTCACAGATCACGATCTAAACATAGCTCGAAATGCACCAGAAACAATCTCAACAAAAGGATTATTGGAATTTACTATAAACGGAATACCCATTGAAGGGCCAAAAACTATGACAGAAACAGGACCCAATACAGGACAATTCTATGTAAAGTTGGAACTTCCTGCCACTATCAATGGCAGACCATTAAATCAAAATGACATAGTAGACATTACATATCTAGACAAATCAGATTATTCTGGAGAGCCACATACGGTCAGAAAGTCATTTACGCTCTCAAGCACATATGCACAACTTCAAACACAAGGAGACGGCGGAAAACGAATCGGTCACGAGTTTAGACTTGTAATACATGAACCAGATGCAAACAGAGACTCACAAGAAGAAGACAGAATACCTTTGAATAGATTTGAGTTTGAAAGTAAAGGTAACATAAAGGTCACACTTGATCATCATGCATTTGATGCAAACAAGAGTCACATGGTAGAGACAGGTCCCAATACAGGAATATTTGATGTTACAATAAAGATACCACGTCAGATAGATGGTAAGATCATTAACATAGGTGACTGGTACAAGATCATATACAATGATTATACAACACCATCAGGCACTTCAGAAGAGATAATTTTAAGAGGAAAGATAGGACTGTCATCCTGATCTCATGCCATGTTATGTGTCACATGTAACAAATTCAGAATGTAATTGTTCGATTACTGTATCTTAGTCCACTTATTCTGTAAAGGTACACAATGACGCAGGATGATTGTTTGCTTACTATATCTTAGGTCACTGTTACAGTACCAACCATCCATGGATGAACTATACAAAAGTACTCAAAATACCCAGCATCTTCAAACGTATACTCAAATTCATCGCCAGCAATAACAAGACCAGAGTCAAATAGGTCAGCTATTCCACCATTAGGACTTCCACTTGTCACTGTATGTGCAGCATTATCATCAACGACCCATGTTACAGTAGTGCCACTAGGTATTGTCAATGCAGGGGGCAAATAGCATGCATCATCTACTTCACATCCAGGTACAGATGTTCCTTCAGGAATTGATATTATCGGTGAAATATCAACTGGTTCTGTTGTAGTTTCAAGTGTGACTTGAGGTTCAGAGTCCGGTACAACATCAACTGTTTGTACATAGTCACCGATCACATCGTCAGGTGACATTACAATAAACCCAAGTGATATTGCAACTAGTATGCCAACTGCTACAATAACACCATAAGAAAAGTTCAACATCATCCTCCAGTAAGTTTTGCAAATTTTTCATTCTTGCAAAGTGTCTCCATAAAATGTATGTTTGATAGCGCCACAATTGCAGAGTCTACAACAGGCTTATCAGGATCAGTTAATGCTTTTGTAAGTACATCTTTTGCATCACTAGAGCCAACCACACCAAGTGCAATGGCAGCCTCGTGTCGGACAAAAAGGCTAGGATCATTAAGAGTTGCATCTTCCAAAGGTGCAATCGAGCTCGAATAGCACATCTGACCTAGTGAGAATGCAGCCTCGTGTCGGACAAGTTCATTTTCATCATATTTTAATACACGTGCAATGTGTTTGACCTTGTCCTCACCACCAAAATCTACAAGTATACAGGTAGCCCTTGTTCTAATAACATAGTCAGGATGATCAAGTAATTTTACAAAGTATTCAGTATCATGAGACTCATATTTTGACTCCATCTCTGAGAAAAGAGCCATCCGATCGTCGGTTACTACTTGCAATTTGTATTGAATATGTATACGGCCTATATTAGTTGTACTTGAGCAACCATATTTTGAGCAATACTTTACGCGTTTTACCAAAAAACAAAATTCGGTTCTCTGGCTATTACTCTATTAGTGAAAGAAATGCTCTTTAAAACTTCCATATGTACACTCACACTCAAGTAATAGATATTTAACGCAATAATATCAGAGAATCGTCATGAGTAGTGTTGTAATAGGGCAAAAAGCACCAAATTTTGCTACATCAGAATGGATTCAAGGGATTCCCACCAATTTTGATCAAGAAGGAGATCACATCGTACTAGTAGAGGTGTTTCAAGTGAATTGTCCAGGTTGTTTTATGCATGCAATACCAGAAGCCATTCAAATTTACCAAAAATATGTCAATGATGGAGTAAAAGTGATAGGACTAGCAACGGCTTTTGAGGATTTTGAGTTAAACACAACAGAAAATCTCAGAATGCTTGCAGAGACAGGTGAGGTTGTAGGAGAGACCAAAAAGGCGCTTGCAGCATACGGTCAACTAGAACAGGGAACCAAATACATATACAAAATACCATTCCCACTTGCCATGGATAATTTGATAAAAAATGAAAAAGAACCAGATCATGAACAGATCATGCAGGTGATACGACCTCAGATTCCCAACTTTGAGTCAGAACCATTAGAATATCAAAAACAAATAATACAACGAGTGAAAGATTATCTGAGTACAAAAAAATACTACGCAGAAACTTTTGAAAAGTTTATGTTGCGTGGAACACCATCTACAATACTAGTAGATAGAAAAGGAATACTACGTCACGTCTCATTTGGTCAATCAGGTCATTTAGATGGCATGATAAGAAAACTATTAGACGAATAACAACTATGTATACACAGCAAACAAGACCACTGATAGAGCCACGACAATTACAAATCCCCCAACCAGTGCAATTTTTGCAGCATCCATTAGCAAGTATATCTAAATTCCAATTATAGTCTTTTGTTAATGTGTTGAATATTCATTTTAAAAATAGATTTAGTCAACAGTATAATACAACAATTGTATAAAAAAATAATTTTTGGGCATAATATAAATACAAACATAATATCAAAATAAATATTTAGTATATTATTTAATATATTATTTAATATATTATCTAATACATGATCTAAACAAAATCATCAAAACAGCTATTGGTGCCACTATGTACATACCAATGTTGAGTGCAATCACAGACACACCAAAAGTCAAGATATCCACCTCTGATCCGGCCTGTGCGTTATGCATTATTCCAAGCGAGAGTAGCATTGGTCCAAGATAGAATCGTGTTATATCCTGAAGCATCACATTTTCGCGCTGATAGTCTGCAACAAATGGACTAAATGTATAGTATATTGAATTAAACTCATTTAAAAATACGCGCCCAGATTCAGTGCTTGCAATCTTTGTATCACGTATCTCTCGGAGTTGTTGTATGTGGTGACTAAATTCAGAGCCAAATGCTGCAGTTGCAACAAGACATCCTCCTCCGTTGCCACTATCACTCACAGCACTATCACTCACAGCACTATCACTCACAGCACCATGTTCATTATTATCATCCATACTATCATCTATACCATCATTAGACCCATTTACATCATCATCATCACCATCATCATTATTATTGTTAATAATATGATCAGGTAAAATATAATCAGAAGAAGGAGCAGGAGTATATACACTCACATCTGTTTTTGTTCCAATTATGTCAATGATATACCCATCACGTAGAGTCGGTTCAACATCATCTGAAAACCGCAATACTAAAAATGAAACTTCATTAGTTGATCTCACAACAGGGTCATGTAGTACATCATCTACATATAGAGTAATGTCACCGGATAAGAGATTTACAGGAATTATAATTTCTGCAATATTTTTGGACAAGCCAGGACTCGTATTCAACGTTAGTCGTTTATTATCAACATCAAAAGAGTGATCCAAGATATCAAAACTAGATGTTATCATGACCTCATAAGTACCAGTATCAGTAGGTATGTTGATTCGATTTATCAATCCCGTTGCATCAGACAATGATTGTGCATACACAGAGTTAATTTCAACAGTAGGTATTGCAACAACAACAACAACAAATAGACTTGATAAAAACAAAAGTGTCCAAAAGTATACAAAACGACGACGCTGTAACATAAAATATCCATTAGACATATTCATACAAAACAAACTATAATACAGTAAACATAATTACTTATGCAACAGTTGCAAACACACGTCGATTCAGTTCTCTGTCACGTGCAATTCTAGGATGCATTGGGTCTGCAAGTATTACCTCAAACCAATAATGCATACCATCTTTATAGATGAAATATGATCCTAACAAACGCATGTTTGGATATCGCTCCAATACTCTACGCTCAGCTACAATCTTCATACTGTCATCGGCCTTGATTCTAGTCACACCGAGGTGTTTTGGACGTCTACCACCTCTTGGTCTCTGTTTGCGCATACCACCCGTACCAACACGCATACGAATAACAACAATTCCTTGTTTCGCCTTGTATCCTAGTCGACGTGCTCTTTGAATTCGACTAGGTTTATCAATACGTGTAATTGCATTTTGTTTACGCCAAATCACAACACGTTGACGTAGTTCAGGTGCATTTTCACGCCATAGACGTACCCATGTTTTGTCCTGATAGGAAGGCATATGATACTTGTACTAAAATCCCCTTAATAATTGATTTCTGTCACAAATTTGAAACTGTTAATGAGTAAACATCCATCATGAGAGTGTCACATGGCTATGCAAATCCATCTTGATGGAGAACATACTTGTGTCATTGATGAGAGGTAATGTCATAATTTAGTCAAATTTTTAATGCGCACTCCAAAAACTATTTTGTTATTTACACCAAATTCACAATGCTACTGCATAATATTTATATATATACATATACAAATATAAAAATTAATAGAGATTGGTAGTTAATTTCTCAAATGTAAGATCATTTTATATAAAATGCAACTGTTAAAAGACTCAATTTTAATTGAGGCACACATATCAAGACGTATGGGAGACTATGGAGTACAAACACTTGTGTTAGTTTTTACTCTTATGAGTATAGTTACAATTGTACTTGTAGTTCCTACACAAACTACACATGCTGAAGATGCGCCAAGCATAAAGATAACAATTGCAAAATCAACATACCAATACTGTGAAAAACTTTCGTATGTAGTATCAGTTTCTGAGGTAACTGGTCAAATAGCAATTGCACATATCATAGATCAAAATCAAAAGAGTAGTCAAGCAATTCCCATTCCAATTGAAATGTTAGAAAATGAGATTAATGCCCCATTTCCATTTGAGAGGGCAATATTTCCAACAGGTACATATACAATTAACATGACGTACGCAGGAGCACAGTCAACTGCAAGCTTTGATCTAGTTGATAATGACAATATTTGCATTCCTGCTCAAATTAAACAGATAGCATCAGTATGGGTAACAGGAACAGTTTCAGATGGATTTGTAATCGATGCAATTAAAAAATCAGTAGATCCCAAACTAATAGAGGTGCCATTTGATGTTGATCAAGACAACATATACAACATATCCATACCTCAATGGGTAAAAATAGTCACTTATTGGTGGATTATAGATGATGTGACAGACGACGAGATAGCAAATGTGTTTGACTATTTGATAAAGACCAAAATCATAAATGCCAATGAAGTTGAAAAGGAAAATATGCAATCAAGCCAGAACGACGATACGTGACATAGATACGTGACTAGTATGGACAAGTATACAATAATTACAATAATTGCAATAATTGCAATAATCACACCATTTGCAATATCAGCTGTAAACATAATTGGAGCAGAACAATTACAATATAGATGGGATTCACCCGGAATGTTTTCATTTTTTAAACTGTCGACAGATGGTAAACTAGAATTTTGTAACACAATACCATTTTGGACAAATTTTGATGAATTCAAAGTTATAATGTACTATCGAGGGGAAGTAGTTGGAACATACACAGTAGAATCATTTACTATAAATCCAAGCTCAGCGAGTGTGCAAAACGGCGTATTTACATCAGAACACATAGCAAGAGCACATAGTATGGCAATGACAATTGACCATGGAATCAATAGTGGCGAGTTTAGAATAGATGAAAGACAGTTCATAATACAAACAATGATATCAACACCCATACTTGGATTAGTACCATATGATGTGACGACTCAGATGTCAGGATCAGAGTTCAATGACAAGATGAATGCTGTAAACCTGTATTGTAATTGATAGTTTGTAAAATTTTGATAGGTATCTAAAAAGAAGTGTAAATGTGTAAATGATAATTATGCCCAAAATTAATCTTAAAATTATGACTAAATTGTGATCAATTTTTGTGTGAATCAATCTCTTTGGACACAATAATGAAATCACATACTTGTGTTTGGTCACATCCCCGTCTACATGTCGAGTATTGTGCATGCGATACATTTGGCTAGTAGTTATTTTGAATGATTATATCAGTCATGGATCTTGGTTCACATAATTTTTCTATTTATAATCAAATTGTAATTACTTTGAGGTAATTAAAGCAGATAAATTAAAACTATTTAATAAAAGCAAATTTTGAATATTGGAATTACAGTGACGTCTTCGGTGACGATTTTCGCCTATTTGCACGATGCATCAACGCCAATATAACACCCACAAAACCAGCAATTACAAAACCAGCAATTACACCCGTTACAAGTTCACGTCCAGACACCTTTGCAGTGCTAGCAGCAGGTATTGTTTCAGGTTCATCATCATTTACAACAGATGTTGAGTCAGATAATTCAAGTACACAGGTGTCATCTACTAGAACAGTTCCAGGACCGCACTTTGATGTGTCAGTAGGAGCATCAGATTCAAGTATACAGGTGTCATCTACTAGAACAGTTCCAGGACCGCACTTTGATGTGTCAGTAGGAGCATCAGATTCAAGTATACAGGTGTCATCTACTAGAACAGTTCCAGGACCGCACTTTGATGTGTCAAATGGTTGAACGGCAATAATATCAAATGTAGGCAAATCTTCATCAGAATTATCAACAGTATCAAGATCAGGTATTGGGATTGTATCAGGAGAGATCTCATCAGACACAAAATTATTTTCTGTAAAAGTATCATCTATTATGTCTTCTGTCAGGGTATCATCTACAACAGTATCATCTATTATGTCTTCTGTCAGGGTATCATCTACAACAGTATCATCTACAACAGTATCATCTACAACAGTATCATCTACATCGTCAATAGTAGTTTCTTTGGCAACAAATATTTCAACAGTCTCAATACCTACAGGTAATTCTGAAATTATCAAATTTCTTTGAGATATTTCAAAATTTTCATGAAAATCTGTCTCTGTAAGAATTTGAAAGTCAGCATTAATATCAAATATGGGATCAAACACCATATCTGAGAGTAAAATTTCTAATCGTGTATCTGCGGTAACAGCATCATCATCAAAGCTCACAGAAAGTTCAAGAAATGGAAATGTTCCCAATGTAGCAGTAGTGATAGCCATTTGGGAGCCTTCGTACTCTAATAATGGAGGAACTTCCACAGATGCATCATAATCATCATCAGAATAGCCTAGAGGTACAGTTGTAGCATAAACAGGAACAGAGATCAACAAGGTTGTGGCAACAATACACACAGACACAATAACAAAAACAGATAAGATATTATTCATAGCATCAAACATAGACACACGTGGACATTTAGATATAGTAAAATTCAATACATAATTGGCGTCATTACATACTGTTAAAAGTATTGAAAAACACACAGAATTATCGTATATAATCATTCAATATAATCATTCACAAGATCGCATATCTAGACTCAGATTTGATGTAACGCGTCACCTCCCTCCTCTTCCTCCTCACTAGTAATATCTCAAATTACGCCATATCATAATACCTCGAACAGTGTTATCGACACGTATAATTCCTGTTAGATGTGTTTTTCTACAGATGATACATATGTGCACTAAGATATATTCGTGTTAGTGTGACCTTATTTAGGCACAGTGCGGCGGCGGTGGGAGGTGACATGTTACGAAAGAAATTTTTATCACGTCTAAATTTTTGTTCTAAAATTACGACTGAATAATAATTGTTTGGTTTTTCTCAAATTCAGACATAAATTTTATCAGTTATCATCTTGCACATGTACATAATATTGACGATTGCCATCATATGACACCACGTAAAATCTGAATTATTTTTTCACCAATTACATTTGCAGCAAGCAACTGTGCTTCTTTTGTCTGTGCTCCAATATGAGGAGTCATTATGACATTGTCGAGTTTTGTAAATTGGTTTCCAATAGCAGGTTCCTTTTCAAACACGTCTAGTCCAGCACCACCAAGACCACCATTCACAAGAGCATCATATAACGCATCTTCATCCACTACGCCACCGCGCGATGCGTTCAACAGTATAGCAGTATCTTTCATCAATGAGATCTTTTGTGCATCTATCATATGATATGTCGAATCAAGTAATGGTACATGCAGTGACACATAATCAGAACTCTTCAAAAGTGTATCAAGATCAGCCTTTATCAATCCCACGTCTTTGACAAAGTCATCATCAATTGGAACAACATCATATCCGATAATATTCATATTCAGTGCACGTGCAATCCTACCGAGTCGCTTGCCAATATTACCTAGTCCTATAATTCCAAGGTATTTGCCACGCAGTTCAGTTCCCTTTAACTCCTTTTTGATCCATTGGTCGTTTCTAATTGAGCGATCTGCTCTAGCAGTATGCCGTGCAAGTGACAACATCATGCCAAGAATCATCTCGGCCACGGCATTTATCGCACCTTCAACTGCATTTATTACACGAATGTTTTTCTCCTTTGCAGCATCTTGATCAATGTTATCAAGCCCAACTCCTACGCGTGCAATAACCTTACAATGTGTAGCACGCGCGATCATTTCACGTGTGATTCTAGTTCTGCTTCGAACAATAACTATACTGAATTGAGATATACATTCTAGTATTTGATCCGGGGTAATATCAGGCTCATAAGAGACTTTTAGTCCATTATCAATCAATATCTTGTTTAATACAGAATCCACTTCATCACAGATCAACACAGATTCATCAAATGCCATAATCTTGTTATCAATTGATAAAATATAACTTGTGTTGTAAGTTATTTGAGCTCAAAATATACATTATAATAATTACATTCAAAAAAAGAGTCACATAATAAACAAGTAAACACTAGTCACATAAACCAGTCACATAAACCAGTCACATAAACCAGTCACATAAACAATTAACCATACCAACAAAAAAATAGAAAAAGGATTGTAAAGATTAGGAAGTAAGTATCTCTGCTACTTGGGGAATTACTTCCCAAAGAGCAACATAGTCACCAGACTCTTGCATCTCTGCTACAACTTCATCAGTATACAGTCCATGTATATTGACAGCTGGGTGTGCAATACTGTTCATTCCCATTGGAGGAACAGCGCTACTTGGATTACCCAATGCATATGCATATGATGGAACTGGTTCTGGAAGTATGCCCTTCTCCACTAGTGTGGGGTTCAAATTGAACGGATCACCTGCTACAAATACAGTAGCAGCACCTGAGAAGATTGCTGCATAGTCATGATTGACTGCAGCATACACTCCTGGTTCATCAAACACCAAGTCAACAATCATACCTTGTGATCCACCTAGAGACCATGTCTCTGTTGCGGCAGATTGAACTCTATTACCCTGTGTGATTCTGTCGAGGATCTCTCCTACAATGTGGAAGAAGACAGGCTCATTACCCTGATTCTCTACAAAGATTCGCACATGTTGATCATTCTCCACAAAGAGCAACTGTGATTGGTATTGTTTAAGATCAATTCCATTCCAAGGCTGTGCTACAAAGATGTTCTTGTTCGTATCACCATTCACAAGTAGGTTGTGTGCCATATTTGGAACATATCCAAACTGAAAGCCATTTACAACAGTACCAGTGTTTTGATGCTTGAACATTGCAGATTGATCAAAGTTACCATCAGATGTGAGGTAAAGTTGATTGTACTGAAGTTGGAACTCTAGTGCGTCAGCATCGTAAAACTTGCGATCGATCTCGCCACTGCCACTGGTCTTTTCAACCATCAATTTTTTGTAGCCGTTTGCAGGATCAACAATTGCAATACCATACATGCCAGAGAGCACGTGTTGGTCCATTGCTGCAAGCTTTATACCAGAACAGTGATATTTGAACATACCAGCAGACTCAGCAATAAAGCAATATTGGCTGGTCTCACCTGGGTTTATGGATTCAAATGCTGCAGCTGTAATCTGAGATGCATGCATGTCGTTGCCATGTGCAACAGGTTCATCATCAGGAATTGTAAGTGTCATCTTGATCACGTCGCCTTGTAGAACCCTAATTGTAGGTCCAGGTACCATACCATTGAATGTCATGGCATGATATGTCTTGCCACCCATTATTGGGAGCTCGACACTTTCAGCAGTTAGATCAAAGTTGTGAACTGTTCTTCCCGATGACTCCAGTACACCGCAGTCAGTCACTGCAAACGCCTCTGGCATTACCAATTGTAATCCGCCCATTTGATGAATTTGTTCCACCATATCAGCGTCCAATTGTGCAATGTTAAGAGATTGTCCAGTTTGTGTCTGTGTGTATGTACTTCCGAATAAGGTAGCTCCCATAACTGCTACTGCTGCAACAGTAAAGAGCATACTAATTCGTTTATTCATTAAGCGCCGTATTTGACACACGTATATATATGAATAGTGGTACAGATACCAAACATTAAAATGTACATATATTTATTCACTCCCACATAAAATAGACACCAGTCCATTGAAAACTAGAACATGAGAATCATCAAAATGAAAAATGACAAAACACAAAATACCAATTATTAAAAGAATTGAAATATACCCAAAACGCATGATAATTAATGAAAAAAAAGAGATACAGGTTTGATCAAGATTCACTAGGAAAAGTAAAGATACCACACGATGCATACTATGGGGCATTTACCGGAAGAGCCATAAAACAATACAACGTCACAGGGCGATACGCCCACCCATATTTAATAAAATCATTTGTTATGATAAAAAGATCATCTGCGGTGGCAAATCAAAAAGCAAAGGCGATAGACAGATCAAAAGCAAAGGCGATAATATCTGCATGTGATTTGATACTTGCGGGAAAACATACAAATCAGTTTGTAGTAGATATGATAAACTCTGGTGCAGGAACAGCATTTAATATGAATACAAATGAAGTAATAGCCAATGTCGCATTACAACACGTTCTCAAAAAGAAAAAAGGAGAGTACGAACATTTACATCCAAATGATCATGTTAATATGTCTCAATCAAGCAACGACACGTATCCGACTGCAATGCACATGTCAATATTGATGAATCTCAATGATGCAATACCTGTAATTAAAGACATGGTAAGGTCAATAAATACAAAAGCAGCAGAGTTCTCCAAATTTAAAAAGATAGGAAGAACACATCTCATGGATGCACTTCCAGTCACATTAGGCGGCGAGTTTGCAGCACATGCAACTGCAATAAACAGCACAATCAATTCACTAGAGTTTGCAAAAAAAGGACTGTATGCAGTAGCATTGGGAGGCACAGCAGTTGGGACAGGTGCCAACACACCAAAAGGATACCGTAAGATAGCAATTACAGAATTGAGTAAAATATCAAACCTACCATTAAAACCAGAAAAAGATATGCAATATGGATTGCAGAGTAGAGCAGCAGTAACAGCAACGTCAAGTGCGCTACGCAATATGGCACTTGAGATCGGACGACTCGCAAATGATATTAGGCTGATGGCATCAGGTCCGGTAGCTGGACTAGCAGAGATTGGGATACCAGCAGTGCATGCAGGCTCATCGATCATGCCAGGCAAGGTAAACCCATCACTTGCAGAGTGTATGAACATGACATGTTTTGCCATAATAGGAAACGATGCCACAGTATCATATGCTTCTCATGCAGGACAGTTTGAGCTAAATGTAATGTTGCCAGGAATGCTAAATGCAGTGCTAGAATCCACAGATATGATCAAGCGATTTGCCCCCATATTTACTAGAAATCTTATAGACGGATTAAAAGCAAACAAAGAGAAACTAAGTGAATATATAGAGAACAGTCCTGTTATCGTAACATTGCTTGCTCCAAAGATCGGATACTTGCGCGCAGCAGAACTCTACAAAGAGTCACTGAACACAGGTAGGACAATCAGAGATCTTGCAGTATCAAAAAATGTTGTGACGAATACAGAGCTAGACATGTTGCTCAAAGAATAACTTTGTAAATAAAATAATAAAAATTATGCCAAATACAGGTTAAGAGTGTGTTGCATACGTCACATTTTGATAAACTGTACCTAGTGACAGTAACCGTTCAACCCCTTCCCAAATTTAGGCACAAATTCACCGCCTAACGTCTGGCGCAGGTACGGGAGTTGAACGTTTACACTTGAACTATCTACATCACTAATAATAGCAACGACAGATATAAGCCACACAAAACAAGATGATATATGGCAAAGATATTTGTAGAAGCATACGGATGCTCTGCAAGTTTTGCAGACTCTGAGATGATAACAGGGATGATACAAAATGGTGGACACACCATTATTACAGATAGTGAAGAGCAATCAGACCTCAACTTGATAGTCACGTGCTCTGTAAAAGATGCAACAGCAAAGAGAATGACACATCGCATAAAAAAACTTGGAGCAGCAAAAGAGCCACTAATAGTGGCAGGGTGTTTACCAAAAGCAGAGCCGGACACTGTAGAGAGATTTGCAGGTAAAACAGCAAGTATGATGGGACCAGGCGCCATAAGCCAAACCTTGCAAATTGTAGAATCAACCCTTCGAGGAGAAACGATAATAGAACTAGAGGACAACGCAGAGCCAAAAGTTGGACTGCCAAAAGTCAGGCTCAATCCAGTTGTTGGTATAATAGAGATAGCAAGTGGGTGCATGAGCGAATGTACGTTTTGTCAGACAAAACTTGCAAAGGGGGGATTGACAAGTTATCGGCCAGGTGACATTATCAGGCAAGCCAGAACAGAGATAGCAGATGGTTGCAAAGAAATTTGGTTGACATCGACTGATAATGGATGTTATGGACTAGACATTGGAACAGATCTACCAGAGCTTGTTGATTCAGTATCAGATGCAATACCAAACGGTTGTATGATCAGAGTAGGTATGATGAACCCAATGTACATGCCAAGAATTAGAGACAGGTTGTTAGAGTCATTACAATCAGATAAAGTATTTGAGTTTCTACACATACCTGTTCAGAGTGGTAGCAATCGCATACTACACGAGATGGCAAGAGGGCACACTGCAGAGACATTCAAAAGGATAGTAAAGGACGCGCGTGAGTTAATGCCAAATATCACAATATCAACTGATATCATAGTAGGTTTCCCATCAGAGACAGACTCAGAATTCAATGAGACTGTCAAATTACTTGATGAGACAAAACCCAATATTGTAAATCTCTCCAAATATAGTGCTCGTCCAGGTACAGATGCAGCAGTAAGAGTAGACCAAATTTCACCATTACAGATAAAACAGCGTAGTAGTATGATAACAGACCAAATCTCAGAGTTATCATACAATGCAAACAGTAAATGGATGGGCTGGGAAGGTACAGTACTGCTTGATGAAAAAACAGAGTCAGGAATAAAGGGTAGAAATTACGCATACAAGCCAATATACATAAAGAGTGATACACCAGATACGCCAAGTTTAGGTGCAAGATGTAACGTATCAATTGTTGATACGCACAGAAACTATCTAACAGGTGTAATTATAGCAAAATAGAGTTAGTTGACATCATGCAAATGATCTTGTATTAGTTTAACATTATAAATTGACATTACAGTTGAAAAATCACTAAAAGTTTTTTAACAAAGTATGAGACACATATTAGAGATGACACTTGAAATCAGAAAACCAATCCTAGCAATAGGATTAGGTGGTGCAGGTTCTAAACTTGCAACAAAGGCAAGCAATCTACTCAACTGTGATCATATGTTGATCAGTAATGATGTAGAGGACCTGAAAACGTCATCACAGCACAACAAGGTAATCAAAGTCGACACAGGCGCAGTGATAAACCCCACCATAAATCTAGTAAGGGCAGCTACATACAGTAAGATCGACCAAATAAGAGAACACGTGTCAGGATATCAAACAGTATTTCTGTTTGGCAACTTGGCAGGCAAAGTAGGATGTGCTATTGCGCCGATAATATCAGAGGTATGCAAAGCAGAAGAATCAAAGATGATATCATTTGCAATCATGCCATTTGGTTATGAAAAATCTCAACTGTTTGCAGCAGGTGTTGCTCTAAGACGACTCAGGGAATCATCTACAAGTACCATAGTACTTGACAATGACTCTATACTAGAGAGCAATCCAGACTTGACTCCAAAAGAGTGCTATGGTATAGCAGATACTGCTATACTGTATGTGTTAAGTTCTATTGAAAAATCAGACCTCGAGTCAAGTGACAACATTTTGGTTGCAAGCAGAGACAGGGAAATGCTAGAAGTGTCACTACGAGATGCATTAAAGACCATGTATGGAAGTACAAATCCAGAGTCCATAAAACACTCGATTCTGTACGTGGTAAATGGTGAGAACATACCAACAGGTATGCTAAATACAACTACCAAACTCCTCAAAGGTGCACTTGCAACAAAAAGTGCCAAATTTGGGAAAATGACATCACATGCAACCGCAGACACAAAAGTAGTATCTACAACAACAGATAGATCCAGAATAGTAATGCTATCTACTGTACAAGACATGTCAAAGTTTGAAAGGTATGATCCACTTGGAGCAATACCAGAAGACAAAATGCTAGATTGGACAGAACCAGAGTGTAGTATTGATTGCCAACTTGCAGACTTGTATCAATTAGAATGACTGGTGCAATTCTTTCTTATTTTTATTTTATTTTATTTTATTTTTATGATTATCATATACACACGCATATTTTATATAAAGATCATATAGATAATTTTTATTGTCTTGTAAAAGATGGAAAATATAAAGATTGTTTGTAGATACCATCTAAATAGCCAAATTTATTGTAACAAAATTCTTTGAATATGCATGCATATATATAAGATCATTTATGTTTATCAGAATAAAAAACAAAAACAGTCGCGAGTATAGAATAAAAAATATATAATCATTATTTACACATAGTAATTATCAATATGAATACGTATGATTTGACAGATAGAATAGTTATGATTCTTTGTTAGGTGATTCAGATGTGTCACTTGAATTGTCAGTGGTATCTGTAGTAGTGGTATCTGTAGTAGTGGTATCTGTAGTAGTGGTATCTGTAGTAGTGGTATCTGTAGTAGTGGTATCTGTAGTAGTGGTATCTGTAGTAGTGGTATCTGTAGTAGTGGTATCTGTAGTAGTGGTATCATCAGATGTATCTAGATGATCATCTGATTTAGCATCAGATGCAGATGGCTCAGAGATTGTCTTTGAGACATCATCACCATCATCATTAGTATCAAAGTCCAAAGATGAATCACTTACATTATGAGTATCACGATAAGATTCAAGTGATGTATCAATATTTGCAGTATTATTAGATGATGCATCATCACGTTTGTCATCAACACCAAGACCAATGTCATCAAAGTCAGCATCAATCTCTTTTTTATCAGAGAGTTCATCAATGGGTTCTGGAAGAGTTGGGGCGGTGCTAGTGGCGGCAGCAGTAGCAGCAGCAGTAGTAGTGGTAGTGGTAGTATCTATTGCCGCCGTTGCAAGGTCGTCATCTATCTTTGGCACATTTAAGTTATCAGTAGGCAATGATTCTACAGGTATTTCGTATTTTGATACAAGAATGTCACCTGTATCCGTTTTATACATACGAACTCTGATCTTTCGAGGAGGGCGTCTTGCTCCCCTGGCCCAAATCTGTTGTGCTAAATCTTCATCAATTTTGATACTTTGAGTTCTCATGTGACGTCGTGCAAACTCACGAATCATGTTAAGCGCACGAACTGATCTGTGTTGTGATTGTGACAATAATACTTTGCCCAAGTTTATCGTGTAAACACGCTCAAGTTCTTCGGACATTTATCCTACCTCCACATCAGTTGAGCGCCACGGTCTACGTTTTGGGTTTGTGCGCACACCCCTTTTGGTTCTTAGAATAATCCACGCAGGTACAGGTGAAGCCTGTTTTGTCTTTTTCATCAGACGTATCTTACGAGGCGTGGATTTGCGTGCTGCCATGAGTCATCAAATCTTCAAGTTCTTTTTAAATGAATCTAACTTTCAAAATTCATGCAAAATATGAAACATTTTACTTGTTCAAAGTCAAATCTAAAAAAATCAACAACAGACCAAATACCAATTCACGCAAAAAGACTCAAAATATAACTTGAATACATATAATTTTGTAACAAAATATTCATAGTTGTTTTCCACCCAAAATATCATGAATCTGCTTTAGTATACGAGCAGAAGCGCCCCATATCTTTTGACCTCTTGTATTGCTATGCTCAAAGGTGTACATGTCAGGTGTTGCATCGTGCGCGGGGTCCGTATCTTGTGAAATAGTATCAAGCAGTATATCAAGTGGTATCTCCAATATCGACTCAACCTCAGTATTTGGAGTCATTGTAGGCCTCTTAGACAGTGTGGCTACAAATGGCACAATAAGAAAGCCAGAGTTGCGAGTTCTCACTGGACAGAGTCTACTAATTACTTGTTCACGTTTTAGTTCTAGTCCTAACTCTTCATGAGTCTCACGCAATGCAGTATGCAAAAGGTCAGTATCAGTTGACTCAACCTTTCCTCCAGGAAAAGCAATCTCACCTGCATGTATATTCATATTAACTGACTTTACAGTCATTATTACAATAGGTCGCATATGAGACATGCTCAAAGGTGGTGACGCCGTGTAGTTTGAAAACTCAAGTTGATCTTGATTGTGTTGTAATCCATAAACTATAACTAAAACAGCAGCACGTTTGTGGGGCAGATTAGCATCAACATTGCAATCATTAGAATTACAAATATGATCATAAGATATAGTATCATTACACGAGAATTGAGACAGCACAAAATGTGTCTTGTCTAGTGATAGTACATGTGAGAACAATCCCATATTCAAAGATTTTAACAGGGAATAAAAGAGTCATACTATGGGCAACATAAGATACGAGTACAATCCACCAAAAGTCCAACCCAATACAGATATCAACACAACAGTTACAATAGGAATGGAGCGTTTAATTACAATTGCACCAAAATGCGATGCAATACACATCACAGAAAATGTGCTAGGATTTGAGCGAGTATCCCCTATAACAATGGGAGTAAAACTCAAAGAGATCTTACCACAAACATCAGTGACAGTAAGTCTTAGAGTCAGAGACAAGACAGAGAGTGAAATATCGGTATTTGTAGATCAGTGCATTGATGCCAAGTTTGATGGAGTATTGATCTTGATGGGGGATCCATCACGCGATGGAAGACCCGATACTGGTCAAATACCAAGTACCGTCACAGAGAATCTAAAGGAATGTGGTATAAACTCAAAGATTGAATTGTACATGTCAATATCAAATGAGCCAAGCGCTACACAGATTCAAAAAAAGATAATGGTGCAGCCAAACGGCTTTTTTACCCAAGTTGTTCAGAGTGCACAACAAGTAAAGAATTTGACAAAATACATGTATGGATTAAGAATCATACCAGTTGTGTTATTACCGTCCCAAAAGAACAAAAAATCTGCTGAATTTTTAAACCTGGATATGGATACATATGCAGATAATTTTTATGAATTTGTAAAAGAGGTGTACGGCATTACAGAGGATATTTTAATCACATCACCAAATGATTTTGCAGCAGCAAATGAATTTTTCTCTAGTTCAAAATTATACTAGAAAAAAATGACAAACCATCAAGACAGGATTTTGTAGTTTTATACAAGACGCACATCAACTATGAATAGCATTATTCAAGTCTACACATATTTACACCCATGCAACAACAAAGACTCAATTCGGCCCATTCACATCAACACTTTCAATACTAGTCTCATAAAACAGATCAGAGAGATCATAGCTACCTCTGCCCATGTAGCCTAATGCGTCAGCCCGTTGTGCAAACTCGTATACAGTATCCTCTAATAGATCAGTTGTGACCTCAGTGTTGTGCACAGACACATAAACAATATCAGGATCCAATTTTTGGCCAAAATGCCCATATAAAAAATTATTAAATGACGTACTTGTCATATTTGCATCAGAATTTATGAGTTGTTCTACATTATAGTGAGCAAGTAACAATCCATGTAAGATATCAGGATTCGCATCTGTATAATCAGTGTTTGCAATTAATAGTACAGTTGCAAACTGACCGTTTGGCCACAACTCTTCTTCATAAAACAGACGAATTCCATCATATTGTTCCACTAGTATGGTTGCCCATGGCTCTGAAACCCAAGCGCCATCTATCTCACCTTTGAGAAACAGAGTCACAATATCGGGGTTTGGGATATTATACACGGTGACTGTACCGCCTTTTTCAGTAGTTTGTAGTCCGAGTGTGCTCAAATAGTGACGTAGCGATACATCCTGTGTATTTCCAATTTGAGGAACGCCAATCTTTTTGTGTGCAAAATCAAAACTAGAAGAAAAAACATCAGGATGTACTACAAAACTAGTCCCACCACTTGCAGCACCAGATAGCACACGTATCTGGCCATCCTTTGAGTTGAGAAATGCGTTTATCGCAGGACCAGGTCCCACATATGCAATGTCAACTGAACCGGCAAACATAGACTCTACTACCTGGGGCCCACTATCAAACACAAGGGGTTTGATCTGCACATCAGATGGCATAAAATCTTGAAATATTCCACGTTCTACACCTATTATTGGTATTGCATGACCTACTACAGGAAAGTATCCAAGTCGTACCGTCTTTGAATAATTCTCTGTTGTATCATCAACATTATCAACTACAAACAATGTCGCAATTATCACAACAGTTGTAGCCACACCAGCTGCTACACCATATGCTACACCAATACGCTTTTGCATAAAGTGGCAATATAATCAAAGTTTAAAAAATGAACGTATTTTAGCTCAAGCTCAATATGTCCACTAACAGGCACTAATTTAGATCAAATGATAAATATAATTTTTATAATCATATACAAATTAACATTACTCGATATAAATAACACTCGCAAAATCAAACACCACATCATAAAAGATAAATTCAAACTATATAGACAATTAACAATGTCAAAAAAAGGCATACTTGCATTTTCAGGTGGGCTTGATACATCAGTAGTCGTCAAATACCTCCAAGAAGAGCACGAACTAGACGTCATTACCGTAACAGTAGATGTAGGTCAAAACGATAACAAAAAAGAGATTGCAGCAAAAGCAAAGAGTTTGGGCGTTAGACGTCACTATAACATTGATGCAAAAACAGAGTTTGTCAATGATTATGTATTTCCAGCAATAAAAGCAAATGCCATGTATCAAGACAAGTACTGTCTTGCAACGGCACTAGCAAGACCACTCATTGCACAAAAAGTCTTAGAGATAGCAAAAAAAGAGAATGTCGTAGCGCTAGCACACGGATGCACAGGCAAGGGAAATGACCAAGTAAGATTTGATCTCACATTAAGGGCAGGATCAGACTTGCCAATTATAGCACCCATTAGAGAGAAGAATCTTGATAGAACAGCAGAATTGGAATTTGCAAGAATGCGAGGAATCAAAATTGATACTGTTGCAAGAAAGTATAGTATTGATCAGAATTTGTGGGGACGAGCAATAGAAGGCGGTGACATTGAGGATCCATACAAAGAACCGCCAGAGGATGCATTCACATGGGTAAATACAAAGAATACACCAGATACACCCACATATATTGAGATTGAATTTGAGCAGGGCATCCCCACCAAAGTGGATGGAAGGAAAATGAGTTCACAAAAAATAATTAATTATTTGAATACAAAGGCAGGTAAAACAGGTGTCGGAATAGTGGATCATATAGAGGATCGTACAGTGGGTTTAAAATCACGAGAGGTGTACGAAACTCCTGCTGCATTATGTGTAATAGAAGCACATTCAGATCTTGAGAAAATGGTACACACAGGCAGAACAGGCAGATTCAAAAAAGTTGTTGATACAGAGTGGGCATATTTAGCATATGCAGGACTATGGCATGACCCACTCAAAAAATGCCTAGATAAATTCATAGAAGCATCTCAGGTGCCAGTGACTGGTACTGTTCGCCTCAAGCTATACAAGGGCAGTCTCAGGGTAGTGGGACGCAAATCAGATAACTCACTTTATGATCGTACAGAGTCCACATATGGTGAAGACTCTACTTTTGACCAAAGAATGTCAATAGGCTTTGTCAATATGTGGGGAATGCAGCTTACAGAAGCTAATAAATTACAAGAAAAGAGGGCAAAAAAATCATGACTAGTAGTAATTGTGCAGAATGTGACGCAGTACTTGACATACCAGATGATGCCGAAATAGGTGAGATCATATCATGTCCTGAATGCGGAGCAGACTATGAAATTGCAGGAAGAGACGAGACGAGTGTCAAGTTAAAGCAGGCAGAGACTGTGGGTGAAGACTGGGGAGAGTAAGCAATGACGAAGCTTTGCATCGTCTTTGATCGACTCAGGTCAGAAGAAAAGATGCTCAAAAGTGAAGCAGAGTCACTCGGATGCCAGATATCCCTGCTAGATGCAAAGACTGCGCACCTAGACACAGACACGAAACTCGACGAGTTGATCTCAGGTGATGTGACACTTGAGAGATGCATAAGTTACTTTAGGGGACTGCACATGACAGCGGCACTCGAATCAATGAACATGCCTGTGATAAACTCGTATGATGTTGCCAGTGTATGTGGAAACAAGATGATAATGACACTCAGACTTAAGAATGCCAGAGTTGCAACCCCAAAGACGTATTTTGCATTCTCATCAGATACGGTTAAAGATGTAGTTGAGAGTGCCAAATACCCACTTGTGATAAAGCCGGTCATAGGGAGTTGGGGAAGAGGTGTCGTACCCATATATGATGAAGATACGCTCATGGCAATACTAGAGGCAAGAACAGTCACCGATGGTCCATTTGATCGCATATTTTATCTGCAAGAGATCATCAATAGTTCAGGGCATCTGAGGGGTGAGCAAAAGCGCCGTGACATTAGAGTTATCATGGTAGGTGATGAGCCGATATCTGCAATGTACAGAGACGCAGCAGGTGGATTTAGGGCAAATGTGGCAGTTGGTGGCGAGCCGAAGCCATGTGAGATAACACCACAGATGGCAGAATTGGCAATAGCAGCATCAAAAGCAGTTGGTGGGGGTATACTAGGAGTAGACATGATGGAGAAGAGTAATGACAATCAAGATGGAGACGAGTTAATAGTGCACGAGGTCAACAATACAGTAGAGTTTAAAGGAATCTCAAAAGTGTCACAAAAAAACATACCAAAAGCAATGATACAGTATGCCATAGATGTGGCAAGACGATAAGCACACTTACAATCGAGTAACTAAAAGTAAAAAATATGCAGGACATAAATTATAGCGCAGAATTGCAGATGTATGGTAAGAGTAGGTGTAATTGGTGCATCAGGATATGTGGGTGGCGAGACACTCAGGCTACTTGTAACACACCCAAAAGCAGAGATTGCAATGGTGACATCAAGACAGCACGTGGGTCAATATCTTCACAGAATACAACCAAGTCTCAAAGGATTCACCGATCTGACATTCTCAGAGATGGATTATGACAAGGTATCTGACAAGTGTGATCTAGTATTTACAGCAGTTCCACACGGAACGGCAACTGAGATAGTAAAGGCACTATATGACAGAGGTATAAAGATAATTGACTTGAGTGCAGATTATAGGCTGCACAATCAAGAAGGGTATGATAAATGGTATGGATGGGAACACTCACATCCAGATTATTTGGCAAAATCAGTATATGGTGTACCAGAGCTTCATAGAGATGCCATCAAAGGTGCACAACTAGTCTCATGTCCAGGATGTATGGCAGTCACATCAATGCTTGCACTAGCGCCGCTTGTTAAAAATGATATTATAGATACAGATCATATAGTAGTAGACTCTAAGATAGGCTCATCAGGTGCAGGGTCAGGTTCTGGAACTGCGCATGCTATGAGGGCAGGCGTCATCAGACCATACAAGCCTGCAAAGCATAGACATACAGGTGAGATTGAACAAGAGTTGAGTGAGATTGCAGGAAAAAAGATCAGAGTTTCAATGTCTCCACATGCAGTTGATGTGGTCAGAGGCATACTGTGTACAAATCACACATTTATGAAAAAAGACATTGATGAAAAAGAGTTATGGAAAGTATACAGGACAGCATATGGTGATGAAAAGTTTGTCAGACTCATTCGTGACAAAAAGGGATTGTACAAGTTCCCTGATCCAAAGTTTTTGGTAGGCTCTAACTTTTGTGACGTTGGATTTGACATTGATGAGGACAACAAGCGACTAGTTGCTTTATCAGCATCAGATAATCTGATGAAAGGTGCAGCAGGTTCTGCCATACAAAACATGAATGTAATGTGTGGTTTTGAGGAAGCAGAAGGGTTATTGCACACACCATTGACACCAGTATAAGCGGTAATACCTTTCTAGAAAGAGCATAAACAATTCCAAATAATGCGCCAGTAGATGTGCCTAAAATTACACCAGCCAATACCTGCCCACCTTTTGCCAATGTAAACTGCAGCACAGAACTTGCAGATACAAGTTACATTACAGTTTCAATATCATATTGCAAAAATCTACAGCTTGATCGAGTATCTACAACTGTACCGTATTTGTAAGGTTAGATGTCAGACGCGCACTATGCCATGCGCTTGCAACCACATATGCACAACTTGTACCAAGTATGATGACTGTAATGTTTGTAAAAGGAGCATGTACAACACCCATAGATATCATTACAAAAAAGGTACTTGAAACCATTGCAACAGTTATCAAGGATGCATGCATTTTTGTGCGAATACCTGTATGTCCATATACTATTACAACAAAGCATAGCAATATAGGCAGTGCACATAATGACCAAAGTCCAATGTCAATTGGCACAGAGTAAAGCATAGGTATGACAGATACAATTGACGCACCTGCAAACATATATCCAAGCAAAGTTTTTATCATGTCCCCAACCCCGAAATAAAATTCATTATCATATCCCAATTTTCACGAATCCATGTTAATCCTTGCCGGCTAACAAAATGCCAAGTATTTCAAGCAATCTTTCTTTGGACATAAAATTCACTCATCTGGCAATGACTCTACTCTTGACTTTAAACCACTTAATTCTTCAAGATAGTTATTCATTGCGCTCACGTTATCATCAGTTGGACCCCCACTTAGAGAGCGCATCTTTGAAAGTATGACGCCTACTTCTGACGTAAGAGATTCTTCCGTATCACTCATGTGTATTGTATACATATTTCATATATAAGTAATTAGATTCGAGGATTATTTGAAAACTCGATTGATGGAACTGTAGTTGGTTTTTGAGGAAGCAGAATGGTTGTTGCACACACCGTTGACACCGGTATAAGGTTAGATTGTATAGTGTGTTTCAAAGTACTAAGAAACAATTTATACATACATATGCAATCATACTCTTTCTAAAAGACAGATTTTCACATTTATCTTTGTGACGCTTTTCTTCAAAAAAGCACAATCTAACTCTGCATTAAATACTAGTCTGTATAGTAATTAATTCACTTTGTATAGTATATTGTGTTAAGTTTTAGATTTTCATAAAGATAATTAAATATTCATATATTTTTATTTGGTTTGATGATATCTTGTTTATTGTTTCTAGTTATGTACTCAAAATCACACTCAAAATCACACTCAAAATTATACTCAAAATCACACATAACACCATTACACATCTTACAAATTACTGTGGTCAAAAATTACAACTATTTTACCATGAGACTTTGTAGTATGTTTGAAATCGGCGCACCCCACCCATTTACATCAAGAAACACGTATCATACGCCCAATTTATTATAAAATAAAAATGAAAAGTATATACTAATCACATACATTTTTACTATAAAGACAAATAGATGAAATAATCACAGGATATAGAATTTATCATCTTGGAGTGTTGTCTATTGACTTGCCATCAGATTCAAGTCTAAACTTTTGCCAAAGTGCACCCATGACAAAGGCAAGGGTTATCCAAAATATCGTAACTGCAATAACTGACATTACCCTGAATCCGTTGACCAAATCCATCGGGGCCGTAACTTCGTCGGGGTTTGGTGGCATTAGTGCAAACACACATACAATAAATACTGCATAGCCAGCAAATGCTACAAACTTTTTGCCCTTTGCCAATCTCTTATAAAGTTGATAAAATCCTACGACCCCAAATCCAGAGATTGCAATAAATGATAGATACAAAATTGCACGCAGTACTACAGTTTCACCATCTCCAACTGTTGGAGGGTTTGCAGGATATTTCAAAAACGGAATGATGTAAATTGAAAACCACATTACAGTAGCCAACACAAACGCCTTTTTCATGTCACTTCCTTGCGGCAATACCTTTCTAGAAAGAGCATAAACAATTCCAAATAATGCGCCAGTAGATGTGCCTAAAATTACACCAGCCAATACCTGCCCACCTTTTTGCCAGTCTCTGTAAGTTGTGTACTCTACCCAGAACTCTGGTGTGTCTTTCTCCTCACCAGATGCAAACAAATTTTGATTCTCTATTCCAATTGCCTCATCCAAATACGGCTCAACAATTACAAGATTTGCCATTCCATGAACGGTTCCAGCAAATGCACCAGATATCAAAACTATTGTAAGAAAAAGAGCGGTCTTCATATTATATCACTTTGTAGTTTAATGACATGGAAAGCCTGCAGCATGTCTCATATCATGTGTCAATTCGTGAATGTAGAGATCTTCAAATGCCTGTTCTCCAAATGCAATACTAAAGATGTGTCCTTGATCATACCCTACAACAAACAAACCAAACGCAAAGACAAACGCCAAGATTACGATTGCAAAAATTGGAATAGGTCTATCTGTTGTTGTAACTTGTGTTGGTGATGTTGACATATAATCCAGAAAAAATGCCTTGTTATTAAACCATTGGACGTCTCATCCAATTTATATAGCTGACACATTAGATAATTTGGCAAATTATCCTCATACATATACAGGTACAGTTCAACCTCTTCCCAAATTTAGGCACAAATTTACCGCCTAACGTCTGGCGCAGGTACGGGGTTGAACGGTTACATGGCATCAAGGCCAGTAAGTTATATCGTATAAAAAACAGACAGATTATTCAATACGTTATATATATAGTAAAATAAGCAATTAAGAGCAAATGCACAATCAGATCAAAATTCTACAAAGTATTATTACAAAAAAGAGATCTAACAAGATCTTAACATTTAGTGCACCACATGTTTTTTTGGCATTAGAGTTGTTATCAGGACAAAAGTACACAAGTAGAAAGACACTTTGCAAAGAGTTGCACATAGGTGAAGGTGCTACGAGAACATTAGTATCACACCTAAAACAATCCGGACTTGCAGATTCAATCAGGGCAGGAACATATCTTACACAAAAAGGAGTACGTTTTGCAAAGAAATTCTTCGAGGTCATTCCGTCTCAATGTACATTCAATCTATGTCATATTGCAAAGGCCAAATACAATCACGGAGTTCTTTTAAGAGATTATGCAACATATGTTAAAAGTGGAATAGACCAGCGCGACTATGCAATATTATATGGAGCAAAAGGCGCAACTACACTATCCTTTGAAAACAATCGATTTGTCTTTGTCGGAGAGACAAAGGATTGTCTAAGAGATGATCCAAAAACAAAAAACATTCTACTAGAAAATCTAAAACCTCAAGAAAACGATCTCATCATAATCGGATCATCTGATGAAAAGTTTGTTGCAAAGATATCTGCAATAAACTCTGTGTTATGTACACTAATGTCTCATGAAAAACATCATTAGAGTTACATATTTTTAATCTAGTCTATCCACTTTGGCAACAAGATGGAACTAAATAATCATATAGATTAGTAGATCTAAACATATTATTAATTAACATATACGTATCATACAAACAGGCAGGATGTAAAAGGCCAGGATACAAAAGGTCATTTTATTGTCAAATTATAAATAATCATATTTATGTGAAGGTATTGGTATAACGCTGTGTAAACACAGAAAAGCTGGCAACAGTATCAGTGTAAAAAAGCAGGTAAAAGAATTACTAGTTAAAATATGATTTCTGTATTTCACCCCAATTACATAGGTGAACAGTACAAATAAAACAAAACAAAACAATACAATACATATCATTATTATTGAGAATATAGACACAATGGATAATGATTACCATAAAAATAGGCGGAAGTGTGGTAGATGAGATGCATCCATCAGTAATACAAGATCTCAAAAAAGTGGCACGTTATGAGAGTGTGATTATAGTGCATGGTGGCGGTAAGTCGGTAACAGAGATGTCTCAAAAGATGGGAAAAGAGCCTAGATTTGTCACGTCGCCTAGTGGCATCAAGAGTAGATATACAGACAAGGAGACAGCAGAGATATTTACAATGGTGATGTCAGGAAAAATAAACAAGGAAATAGTTCGACTCTTACAAGAAAACGGCATAAACGCAGTAGGATTATCAGGTGTAGATGCGTGTCTGATAAGGGCAAAACGTAAACAAAAATTAATCATAATAAATGATAAAGGTCGCAAGCAGATAATTGATGGTGGATACACAGGAAAGATAACAGAAGTAAATTCAGGATTTATCAAGAATCTACTTGGGCAAGGAATCATTCCAGTAATATCGCCTGTTGCAATAAGTGAAGAGTATGATATGCTCAATGTGGATGGGGACAGGGCGGCTGCAAATGTTGCAGGTGCGACAAGGTGTGACAAGGTACTGTTTGTCACAAATGTCGATGGACTAGTATTAGATGACAAGCTCGTAACAAAAATCTCAAAACAAGATGCAGAAAAAGCAATGCCAAGTATAGGTCCAGGTATGGAAAAAAAGATATTGGCATCCACAGAAGCAATTGAGATGGGTGTGCATACTGCATTGATTGCAAATGGAAAACGAGAAAACCCAATATCAATGGCAATAGCAGAGAATAATTGTACTGTAATTAGGGAATGAGTAAGATGTCTGATCATAGTAATGGTAATAACAACAATAATAGTAACGACAATAATAGTAACGACAATAGCAATAGAAATGACGGCAATAGTAAGGGTAACAACAACAACATAACAAACAAAGAAGACATTTACATGGGAAAGCTCTATCAGAGATTTCCCGTCACAGTAGAGCGTGGCGAGGGCGCACACATTTGGGATGTAAACAAGAATCAATATATCGACTGCATGGCAGGATATGGAGTTGCACTAGTAGGCCACCACAACAAGCGAGTCAATGATGCGATCATAAACCAACTCGACAAGATAATTACAGTACATAGTTCGTTGTACAACCAGACTCGAGAAAGATTTTTGGAAAAATTGATCAGTCTAGCTCCAAAAAACTTGGATCAGGTACACCTGAACAACAGTGGTGCAGAAGCAATAGAGGCTGCAATGAAATTTGCAAAAAAATACACTGGACGCAAAAAGATGGTAGCTATGAAGGGCTCGTATCATGGCAAGTCACTTGGCGCCCTGTCAATCACGTTTGGTCCCAAATATAGAAAACCATTTGAGCCGCTTATACAAGGAGCAGAGTTTACAACGTTCGGTGACACCCAAGCACTATATGATACAGTAGATAAAGATACAGCATTTGTAATAATTGAACCTGTTCAAGGCGAGAGTGGGATAAATGTTGCACCACCGGACTTTTTACAAAAAGCCAGAAACATATGTGACGAGTTTGGGGCATTGTTGATATTCGATGAGATCCAAGCAGGGCTTGGTAGAACAGGCAAACTGTGGGCATCAGAGCACTGGGGTGTTGCACCTGACATATTATGTCTTGCAAAGGGAATTGCAGGGGGTGTTCCGATGGGAGCTACAATAACAAAATCAGAGATACTAGGTACAATGTCAAAGGGCGAGCACTCATCCACATTTGGCGGTAACCCACTATCGTGTGCAGCAGGAACTGCGACACTAGATGCACTCACACAAGATGGACTCGTAGAGAATGCAGATATAGTTGGACGAATATTTGCAGATGGCTTGCAAAAACTAAAAGAGAAACATCCAAAAATGATCAGAGACGTTCGCGGTATGGGATTAATGATTGGAGTAGAGTTAAAGTTTGAGGTTAGAGGTATACTTGAGCGATTAATCAATAGAGGAGTGTTAATGCTATACTCTGGGCGAAACATACTTCGAGTGCTCCCACCGCTTGTAATATCAAAAGAGCAGGCATCGACAGTTTTAAGCACACTAGATGTTGTATTGGAAGAAGAGTTAAAGGCAAGACAAGGAGGCATCAATACACAATGACACAGGTAAGAGACAAGACAGATGAGCAGATAATAAAGATGCTAAAGGAAAACTCACGTGTGCCATTTGTTGATATTGGAAAGAAGATAGGCATCTCAGAGTCTGCGATCAGAAGGCGAGTAAAGAATTTACTTGATGGTAAGATAATCTCAAAATTTACAGTAGAGATGGGTGAGTCAGATCAGACAAGTGCCATTGTTTTTGTATCCACTGACTCGTCAATTGACACATCAAAGATATCTGCTAAATTATCAAAGATCGACGAGGTCAAAGTGGTATATGAAATTACAGGTCAATACGATATTGCAACTGTCATCAGTGCATTAAATATGAGTGACATCAATGCTGCAATTGACACGCTCAGAAAGATCAGTGGTGTTACGGATACGAATACGATAATAATACTCAAAAAAGTTACATGATCGATATTCGTACACTTTTTTCATATATGTGTCGAATATCATAAATAAACATCATAGAATCATCGAATAATGTACGATTATGCTTATATTTTCCTATTGTGGATAATTCACATATGGGAACAAGAAAAAATAAAAGCAAAGACTCGCATAGATATGCAAAAAAAAGTACACGTGTGCGTCGTACACAGGCAACAACAACTACTACTACCACCGCCACCGCAACACACAACAATAAACCAAAACACGATGATGCAAACATTCATGCATACGCATACAATACACTAGGACTCAAAAACAGAATTCTAAACGGTAACACAGAAAAAGACAGTAGAAAGATACGCATACTAGACAGCACACTAAGGGAAGGAGAACAACACCCAGGAGTCACCTTTACAAACAAACAGAGAATTCAGATAGCATGGATGCTAGACTATTTTGGAGTTGACCAAATAGAGATATCACCAGTAATATCAAAAGATCACAAGGAAGCTACAAAGACCATAATAAAACAGGACTTGCAGGCAGATATAGTAGCTCACGGAAGGGCAATTAGAGAGGATATTGATACGGCAATTGACTGCAAGGCAAAATGGTGTGCTGCTTATTTAGGAATATCAGATGTGCATCTCAAAGACAAACTTCGAATAACACGTAAAGAGGCAATTAGACGTGCAGTAGACACGGTTGAATACGCAAAAGAGCACGGACTGCACATTAGATTTACAGTAGAGGATGGTAGTAGAGCCGATCCGGAGTTTCTTATATCACTGTGCAAGCAGATACAAGATGTAAAAGTTGACCGCATTAGTTTACCTGACACAGTCGGAGTGATGCATCCAGCAGGAATGTATGAGTTTGTCAAGGCAGTCAAAGCAGAGATCAATGTGCCACTTGATGTACATGTGCACAATGACATGGGACTAGCAGTAGCAAATGCAATATCAGCATGCGATGCAGGAGTAGATCAGATACACACAACAATAGATGGTATAGGTGAGAGGACAGGCATACCACCACTAGCAGAGGTTTCAGTTGTGTTGACATACTTGTACCAATCAAACAATGACTTTAGACTAGACATGCTACAGGACCTCTCAAGGATGATCGAAGAGTATACAAAGATACCACCATACGACTCAAAACCAATAGTAGGTACATCAGCATACAAACACAAGGCAGGAACACATCTTGCGGCCATATTACGCAATCCTACTGCGTATGAGCCAATACCTCCAAGGACTGTAGGAAATAAAAGAAGAATAGTGTTCGGGGAATTGGCAGGAAAGACAGGAGCTGCGTATTTAATGTCACTTTTAGGGTTGGGAAATGATGAAGAGCAAGCAAAACATATGGCAAGTGGATTAAAAGAGCTTAGAATGGGAGATTTAATTGATCTGCCATTGAGTGACAACCTTGAGAGAAAGATGACAGAATTAAAGGATTAAAATGAGTGTACGATGAATAACTATATTTTATCAAAAATTAACGTATTATATGGTCCATAAAACAATTGATCGCAACCATGATAAACATGTGATAGAGAGTGTAAGATATGGCAAATTGTGAGGAATGCGATGCAGAGATTCCCATTCCAGCCGACACGTTAGAAGGTGAGATTGTGACATGCCCCGAATGCGGTGCAAGCTTTGAGATAAAGGCTGGAGCAAATGGTTTTGAGCTCAGGCCAGCCCAAACAGTCGGCGAGGATTGGGGGCAGTGAATCCTGACGTTACTGTTCTTTATGATACTATCCGATGGGAAGAAAAAGCCCTATTGGAAGCAAGTAAGAGAGCAGGCATAAATGTACGCATGTTAGACTGCAAAGACTTGGCATTGGGGTTAGGTAAGGGAGATAATGTCATAGATCATAATAATAATAATAATAATAAACATCAAAATGCAGACCAAACAGAATATGGAATAGTCCTACAAAGATGCGTCAGTTATTATAGGAATCTACACTCCACTGCTGCACTTGAAGGACTCGGTATTAAAGTGATCAACTGTCTGCAAACAGGTATCTTGGCAGGCAACAAACTATTTACACACATGTTATTACAAAAAGCAAATGTACCAACACCAGATGCCACAATAGCATTCTCAAAAGACGCTGCACTAAAACATCTCAAAGAGTCCGGACTGCCTGCAGTAATCAAACCGACTGTAGGTAGTTGGGGACGACTAGTCTCCAAGCTTACCAATATGGATGCAGCAGAAGGCATCATAGAAGGAAGAGAAGCAATGTATCCAATACACCATACACATTATCTAGAAGAATTTGTTAAAAGACCACCAAGAGATATCAGGGCAATAATGGTAGGAGATGAAATCGTAGCTGCTATTTACAGAACATCAGAAAGAGGAAACTGGAAGACCAATACGGCTCTTGGGGGAAGAGCAGACCCATGTGAGGTGACAGCAGAGATGGAAGAAATATGCATAAAAGCAAAAAATGCTGTATATGGCGATATAGTTGGAGTGGATCTTATGGAGGATGAATCAAGAGGTTTGGTAGTACATGAGATTAACAACACAACTGAATACAAAAACACAGTCAGAGTTTGTAATGTGGACATACCAAAGATCATGCTAGAGTTTGCAGTAAAGAGATCTAATAGAGGGTGAGAGTCTTGAGTAAAGAAGAGTCGTTGTCAGGTATGCAAGCAGATGATACGCAGTCAGATGATATGCAATCATCAAACGCCCAATCAACTGATCCAGTATCAAGATATGAGACAAAAATGCTCAAAAAGGCACTCGAATTGTATACACTATCAAAACACGAGGGTCCAATGGCAGAATTTCTAACAGAAAAATGCAAAGAACTTGGATTTACAGACATTCGCATAGACGACGTTGGAAATGTAATAGCAAAGAAAGGAAATGGCGCCCCCAACATTATGTTGTGTGGGCATATGGATGTGGTACCAGGTAAGATACAAGTGCGAATAGAAGGAGATTATTTGTACGGGCGTGGTGCATCAGATGCAAAGGCTCCATTGATGGCAATGCTCTTTACAGCAGCAGCAATACCCAAAGACCAAGGAACTGTAACGTTTGTAGGTGCCATAGATGAGGAAGGAAACGCAACAGGAATCAAAAATCTTGTCAAAGAGAAGATGGATATTGATTATGCTATATTTGGTGAGCCAAGTGGCACAAAACAGGTCACTATAGCATACAAGGGAAGACTAGCAATAAACCTCAGAGTAAGATCTAAAGATAGTTCACATGCAAGCGCTCCATGGCTATCAAAAAATGCAATTACCGAATCCATGGCATTTGCAACAAGACTAAAAGAAGAGTTGGAAGGAAACCAATCAGAAGAAGAAGAGCGTAAAAGTAAGATTATAACAGCAACTGTAACTATGATTAGGGGAGGGACAAGCCACAACGTCACACCTTCAGAGTGCGAGACTACATTTGATATTAGAATACCCGTGGGTAGTAGTTGTAAGGAGACAGAGCAGAGAGTCGCAACACTAGTACAAGAGGCAGGAAAACAGCTCGGAGTTGATCCATTTTATTCCATACTAGATGAGACAGAACCATTTGAAGCCCCACATAACTCTCCACTTGTCAGAGCATTCACATTAAGTGGATTAAAGACTGATGGCGAACGTCCACGACTAGTACGAAAGACAGGTACAGGGGACATGAACGTACTAGGATATGAATGGAAGATACCAGTAGTCACGTATGGTCCCGGAGACCCACACGAAGCGCACACAAAAGATGAAAAAGTGTCAATTAAAGAATACCTAAAAGGAATAGAGATTCTCAAAGAGACATTAAAGCAATTAAAGATGCTCCATGACAAAAAAATTGCAAGAGCTGTGGCATAATGCTCTGTTTTGTAGGAATGGGAATATCAGGCACAGAATCAATGACTAAGAGTGGAATTGCTGCAATCTGTGACGCAGATATAGTATACTATGAACAGTTTACAAGTCCATCTCCACTTGCAAATACAACAGCAGCGATACAGAGCCATACAAAAGGAGCAGTAAAAGACGCAAAACGATGGATGGTTGAAGATGGTACTGTAATACTCAAAGATGCCACAAACAAAAATGTTGTGCTGTTATCATATGGAGATCCACTAGTAGCTACAACGCATACAGAGTTGTTATGTAGAGCGATCAAATCAGGTATAAAGGCTAGTGTAATTCATGCATCGTCAGGCCCCACGGCAGTGATCGGAGAGTGTGGACTGCATCACTACAAAGTAGGTAAGATGGCAACGGTTATGAGAGATATAAAATCTATGACTACACCATACTATACAATATACAAAAATGCAATAGAGCAATGTCACACACTGTTATTACTAGAGTATGATTATAAAGGAACAGAGAGCAGAGACGACGGCAAAAGTTTCTTTTTAGAGCCCGCGGATGCTTTGAGTGGATTATTAAAGGTAGAAGAGGGGCAAAAAAGAAATGTAATATCAAATGATACATACGCAATAATTGCATCAAGAGTCGGTATGGTAAATGAGCAGCGGCAAGAGCAACGGCAGCAGCAACACATAACAGCAGGAAAAATATCAAGTCTTATATCAAAACGAGACTTTGGAGAACCACCACATAGCATAGTTATACCAGGAAATCTTCACTTTACAGAATCAGATGCAATCACCACACTAGCAGAGTGTATAGATAAACCACCACAATCTCAAAGTGCTGCAAAAGACAACCCCAATACACCTCAACGTATATCAAGTCAGATGATCTCAAAGTATGCGCCCATGATCAGAAGATCCATCAAAGATGTTTCTGATCATTGTAAGGATGACAAAATAATGCAAAATATTCTCGAGAATGCAGAGTTGTATGTAAGTGATGCAGAAGATTTCATAAAAAAAGAAGGGCACGAAGACGTAGCTGTTCTAAGTGTCGGATATGCAGACGGACTAGTAGATGCACTCCGAATCTTAAGAGGGCTTAACACAGGAGACACTGTAAAGAAAAAACCTTCACTTTAAAGCGCAATAATGAAAACATCAAGAGAAACTTGCACATAACACGAAAAGATCGTAACCGTTCAATTCCCGTGCTTGTACTAGACGTTAAGCAGTTAATCTGCATCTGAATTTGGCAAGGGGCCGAATACACGATAACCTCGTTCTTCCTCTTTCTGCATGGTTCTTTAATCAAAATATTTCATATGTTATTTCTCATACAAAAAAACATTATAAGATTGAGATTTGACACATTAATTAATCATTTAAATGTTCATTTATAACAGTCAACAGGAATAATATCAATATCAACTGCAGACCCATCAGATATAGATGCAGCCTCACGCAAACACACATTTGATATTAGCTCTATTATAGAATCATTATGATGAGTTCTCTCAAGTACTATAAGTGCACATAATATACCTGTATCATTTTTTGACATAAAGTCTGTTTTGATATTAGGATTATTGATGTGATTTTGATGTTCAATGTTATTAGAATTATAAATTTCCCTCTCTTCTCCATCAGACATACGCTTTGTAATTGAGTGTTCTTTGAGTTGAGTTTGTGGTTGTTGCGATGGTTGCGATGGTTGTTGCAATGGTTGTGGTTGCCGAACCTGTGCAAAATCATTTACACGTAATATTGCTGGAAAACACTTTGCCCATCCATATGTGCGCTGCCCATCTGAAAAACTCTTGATCATAATTCCAGTGCGCTCAGACTTTAACCTGCGCACAATCTCCTTGTACTCACGGCGTTGAAGTTGGACATTAAGTGTTCCAGGAAATGGTACATAACCTATTTTGGATCGAAACTGCTCGGTATATCCATCAAGTGCCATATAGTATGCGCCCTCACCCATTCCAGACATCAAAACACCACTTAATGATACAGGTGTAAAATTATCAGAATCTGCAAAACTCACACTCCTTTGTAATATGTCAGTTATGCTTTTAATAGAATCGAGTCCATGTTCTGTGACACGAACAGACATGCTTCGACCAAAAGTAGATGCCACACGTTCAATCAATCCATTTTGCTCAAGATCAGTCAGATATCTAGATGCTGACTGTTGTGACTTTTTTATATTGTTGCCCAACTCAGCAGTAGTTATATCAATATAGTTATGACGTGCTCCTTTTGAGAGTAGATACGCAAGTGTAAGTATATGGTACATATGTAACTGTTCTATGATGTTAGAATAAATAGAATCAGCCATGCTTTTTTTAATTTTAGATTCGGCAACATCATAAACAGAGTCACTATTAGATTTCGTGTTGTTGTGGTTATGGTTGTTGTTTTTATTAGTAGCAGAGTATGTTGGTTTTTTTTCACTCAAGATATTCCAAGCTCATTAAAGGTACGCAGTTCAAGTCCTTCTGTGTTTGAGAGCTTTGCAACTCTATGTCCAACAATATACTGAACACCAGCTTTGCGTGCAGCATCAAGTAGTCGCTGTGTAATTATCCCATCTAACAACAAGTGAACAATGTTTGTTTGTGTAGATAGTTTGTTAATAATCTCACTTATCGGCACTTTGAATACAGACTCTTCATTAGAGTCAAGTCCTACTGCTTCAAGAGTCTCGTTTATATCTTTATGAACACGTTCTGCTATAACAGCAAGTGGTTTGTCAGATACATTTTTTAGAGTCGATGGTTGGATCTCTGCTTTTATCTCTTCGGCAACTGGCCTCAAGATATCATCTATTCTCTGAGGGGTCATCTCTTCTACTTCGATATCTGGGTCAGCACGAAGTTCATAGTCCACTTGAACAAGTGACTTTAACTCTTTTAATATAAAGCCGCCTGCTCTGTCACCATCAAGAAATGCTACCACAATCTTCTTTGAAGAGCACAATTCTTTGATGGAAGCGTCTATCTTTGCCCCTTCAATTGCAATTGCATTATCATATCCGGCACGTAAAAGATTGATGACATCGGCTCGTCCTTCTACTAAAATAATCCATTCAGATGAAACTAGTCCAGAACTACAAGTGAGATTTGAAGGACCATATGTAGTGAGCTGAGCTTGGTCACCGTGATGAACGTCATTTATCATACTCTCGCCTTCACTAATGGTCTTTGTAGCCCAGCGCTGTTTGATCTCTTTTGCACGCTTAACAATCTCATCTTTTTTAGCAGCTCGTATATCATCAATTGAGACTAGTTTGAATGAAGTATCAAATGGTCCCACCTTGTCAATAGTCTCAATGGATGCTGCAATCAATGCACAGACATCAATATCAGTACTCATTGGTAGAATTACATCACCAGTTGTAGAATTTGATGTATTTGTAGCATTTACCTCAATACGACCTACTTTGGATGCACGTTGTAGTTCGTTGAGATTCATCTCAGGACCCATCAAACCTTCGGTCTGCCCGAAGATTGCCCCAATTATATCGGGTCGTTCAACGAGACCATCAACTTCGAAGGAAAGCTTAACGTGATACTTGACAATTCCTGATTGAGGCATACAACACTCATCTCCTTTAATATCATACTGTTGCCTCTTTGAATCTGTATAATAAGTTTATTGAAATTGGATAATATGACTAAATATTTATGATAAATATGATTTAACTTTGTATATTTGGGATGTTTGTTCATGCCAAAGCATACAAGAGTAACAAAAACAGCACAGATAATAAAAAAGATTACACACAAAATGTGTGCAAAGGTCAGAGACTATTGATTATCCAGTCTCAAACGAGTGTCCACAAGAACATGACTTTGTGACGTTTGGATTGTTGATCTTAAATCCTGAACCCATGAGGCTCTCGATATAGTCAACATTTGCGCCTTTAAGGTGATCTATACTGTAGTTATCTACAAGCAGTTTCACGCCGCCTTCTTCCATAACGAGGTCATCTTCTTCAGGCGTTTTTTCAAAACCCATTCCATAGGATAGGCCAGAACAACCACCACCCTGTACATATACGCGAAGATACTCTGGTGATTCTGCTTCCTCCTTCATGAACTCTTTGATCTTTTCAGCCGCTTTTGGAGTTACTGTTACCACCTTTTGCGTTTGTTCAGTTGCCATACAATAATACATATGATAAATTATAATAAGCTTTTGAAGTTGCAAATATTCGCATCTGACCCACAATTTACCATATATGTAGCCATATACATAGATCTAAAAATATAGAGATACAGATTTTAGAAAAATATTCAAATCATTTACACATGCTACAACATATTATAAAAATTAGAAAAAAGAGTAGAGGGGTTTATTGTTATTATTTTTTTGACTTGTTAACAAACGCAGTCATTCTTGCTTCTCTATCAGGATGAGTAAAGCAGTTGCGCCACGCCAAGAGTTCAATTGAGAGTCCAGTGTCCAAATCTGCGTTTCGACCTTTGTTGATTGCAACCTTTGACATACGTACTCCCATCTCAGAATTTGCAGCAATTTGTAGAGCCATCTTTTGTGTCGCTTCTTGCAAATCAGCAAGTGCAACTACCTCATTTACAAGGCCGATCTCACGTGCAACATCTGCCTTTATCATCTTGCCAGTATACACTAACTCTTTTGCTTTTGCCACTCCGACAATTCTCATTAGACGTTGTGTGCCACCCCAACCGGGTGGAATCCCTATCGTGACCTCTGGCTGTCCTAGTTTTGCAGTATCTGCTGCAATACGTATATCACAAGACATTGCAAGCTCACATCCACCACCAAGTGCAAATCCATTGATAGCTGCAATTGTGGGTTGACGTACAAGTTCCACAGTCGACGTTACAAGCTGTCCGAGTGTGGCATACTCTACTGACTCATCAGCAGATATCTTTGACATGTATTCAATATCTGCACCAGCAGAAAATGCTCTATCGCCCTCACCTGTCAATATAACGACCTTGATTGCATCGTCACGATGTATCTCAGTGAACACAGAGATCAGTTCTTTGGCAACATCAGTATTCATGGCATTGAGTTTGTCAGGTCTGTTTATCTTGACAGTACAGATGCCTTGTTCTGATGTAGATTTTGTGACTAGTGTCATTGTATGCGCAACTTTAGACCCACCTTAAATGTCATCGTTTTTAGAATCTGTTACATAACAAATATACAATTTAAGAGTTGATTGTGTTGTCTTGTATTGTATTGTATTGTATGTACGATTATACGCAAAATGTAGCATAATAACACATCTGCAAATTTGGAATCATCACTAGACAAACAAAAAACGTTTTCAAATCACAATTTATGCATCCGACCTACATTTTTTACAACAAGTATGAATCTTGAGCAAACCATGTCTCTTTTCAAGTCCAAACTCTTTTATCGCCTCTACAATTAGATTAGTTTTAATCCCACATATGTGACAATATTGATTATATTTTTTCTCTCTTGTGAGTCTTATAACATCCTCAAGTTTTGTCTGCACGTTATCGCCGGCATATATCGTCGACGAGTACCAAAGCCCATATCGTTCCTCACGATTTACAGCATCTACCCACAAGCATAACGCATCTTTTTTGGCCTTGTCGACATCATCTTCTTTGCCTTTACCTTCTAGCACAAGTGTGACTCCAGTATCTAAATGAGCTATAAAATCAGGTCTGTATGTCCGCTCTGTATTATCTGGATGCACATAAGGAACTGCAAATCCTGACATATCTGATTTGGCCCACGATATTACATTTGAATTTCTGTCAAGTTCTTTTCCAATTGTGAGTTCTAGATCAGAGTCCGCCGTCATTATGTTGAGATGGGTCTTTTTTGGTTTGAGACGTTTTGATTTTGTAGTAAATTTACTGCCTGACATGTCAGTTGAATCAATTCCAACAATGATTGCCTTTGGTTTGGATTTCGGATCTGATTTTACAACACTGGAAAAAATATCGCGTCCGATGTCATCACGATAAGCCACAAGCATTTTAATTAATCCATTTTCATCAAGACGAGTCTTTACATATTTGGAGATATACCTTTTTACAATCGCAAGCATATCGATTGTACTCTGTAGAGGATTCTCATTATAAGGATTGGATTCTATCCATGGGGATGACTCTAAACGACGCATGTTTCCAATAACATCTTGTAGTATTCCATATGTGATAGTTTGGAGTCGTAGTTGTGGAGTAATTGTAGTATCTGTGGCTTTTACCCAACCATCTACAAGTGGTCCCAGATTCACAGATGTGGTAGGGGTGTGTTCAAATTGTGTTAATTTGATATTATTCCAATTAATTTTGGTACGTATAGTTATTAGACTCTGTATCTTTGTGACTATGGGCCATCCGATACGGTGTTTTGGTCGTGTTGCATGTATTTCAACAGGAGGTTTTGAAGGTCCATTTATACCGCCGTTATTTGGTTCCATCTCAGATAATATGCCAGCAAATGGAACACCTAAAACACAAACACCTTCGGACTCAAACAACCCGTCACTGTTCAGATCATAACTTGTACGTCGCAGGCCACGTCCTACCACCTGTTCGCACAACAACTGGGACTTGAATGCGCGTAACCCCATGATATGAGTCACTGTTTTTGCATCCCATCCTTCAGTCAACATATCTACAGATACTATATTACACACATCTTTACCAGAACTGTTAGGTTTTCCAACTGAAGATACCATATCTCGAAGATCTCGTCGACCACCCTCACTGTTGATGGCTTTGATTGCCTCATTGTCGATATGTAAGAGTGACTCTGGTTTTACAAGGTCGACATTTAATAGAAACTTGCCTTTCTTAATGTGATCTACGACAAGCTTTGCATGTTTTGTGCTATTGCATATAGTGATCATTACAGGAGGTGTGGAGCGTGCAGACCATTTTTTATTTACATTCAACCAATCAGTTCCAAGTATTTGATATGCATCTTTGATTATATTTGGTATTGATCCTTTTTTTAGAGATGCGCTCACATCTTCATGCCGATATAGATGATAAAACCGATCGCCATGGCGTGGCGTATATGGAGTCTTGACAAGTCCGGATTCTATTGCATCTGCAAGTGAGAAATCAGAGATTATCCATTTGAACATATCATCATAAGTAGCACTCTTACCTGTTGGCACAAACGGCGTAGCAGAAAAATCATGACATTGCATTATTGTACACGCCTCATGTATGAGATCAAGACCCGACATCCATGTGCCCGCTCTTTCAGCTTCATTAGAATCCACATCAGTAGTAGTGTATTCTGATGATCTCCATGCATGATGTCCCTCATCATTTATGACAAGAACATTAGAAGTATTTCTTCCAAGTATGGATGCCGCAAATGATCTAGCTCCTTGTACTCCAAGCTTTGCCACACTTGTAGGTTTTGATCTCTTTGGTTTTAGTTGATGAAAGTTGGTTATGACAATGTGGGAGCTTCCCATCTTACTTGTATATCCTGCAGGAACAAGATCAAACTTTTCATATACATTGTCGCGATTACCAGGATATAGATCTTGGAGTCTATCCTTTACAGTCAGATTTGGTGTGACTACAAGTATATTCTTTGTATATTTTTTACCAGTGTTGAGAACCTGCCATACGATCAGCATACCCATGACAATAGTTTTTCCAGTACCTGTCGCCATCTTTGTGCAGTATCTAATAAATGCACTACTATCTCCGGTTATGAATTTGTCAATAATGTTTGGATGCTCTGATGCATATATGATAGTCTCAATGGCCTCTAATTGACAAAAAAACAATCTAGACTCGTCACGATATCTCCAGTGTCGTAGTAATTGTTTGGTTGTTTCAGTTGAACCTGCATAATTTGATTCTCGCCATTTATCTACATATGGACGAATTTTATTGACGCTGTCAATTGAATTGTGTATTCCATACTTTCCATCCTCGGACATACTCTGGTATCCAGATGGCCTGCGACCATGGGTTTTACAATACATGTCACGCTCTGAATCGTATTGATAATATTCTATAGGCATCTCATATGGATTGCATATAATCAGTTTGTCAATACCCTTTACCATTTTGCAAGGCCTCTGACAGTCAGTGATTCGTTTCCACTTGTATCAATTATCTTAACTGCAATTCTTTTGTGGTGTCCCATCTCAAATGGAATTGATGTTGTATCTGAATACTTTTCCAAAAGTTCGGAATCAATCTCACTTCGTAGTGTATCCTTTAGATTTTTCCAGAGATTTGGCCTAGTTGGAAAGAACAGTTGCTTTACACGTAATGTTCTACCATCATAGTCAGTATCAAGCATCCACATTGCAATGTTGTCTGCAGTGCCCGGCACTACCTTGTCTTGAATCGGATCATAATAGTCATATCCCCTAATTTTGACCACATAATTTTTGCCTTTTTTTGATATTTCAACATCAGGCTCACCTACCATGTTAAAAGGCTGATCTGTACTCTGAGTCTTTAACTCTGATACAAGTACATCATTATTTATTAAAACAGTCTGTGCTCCTGTCGTCTTGTCTATAGTACTTTTTGCTACAGGATCAAATGCCATGGCAAAGAATAACACTTTATCAGTCTTGGATATCTCTACAAGAACCTGATCCACTTGATGTTTCCCCATGGGTCCGTGATCTGGGCCAAATGATATGGCCGTTTTCTGATCGCCGTTGTAAGCATACGCATGTATGGGCGAAGTGTTGTCAGAATTTTTCTCAATCTTGTCAAATCTCATAGGAGTAGTTTTAGTTGTAATGCCAGAGGTCGCAAGTGATGACAGTAAGTTGTCCCTTACTGGCACAACATTATTCTCATTGTGGATGACTGGTGAGGGTATGGACTCGACTGTAAACGGACCCGTAACACGGCTACGATTATCTTCAGTTTTTGGCTTGTCATATCTGACTATTGGTGTTTCTGATTCGTCTGATGATAATGATTTTGCAGTTAATCGCACTTGAGTCTCATATTGAAAACCAGCATCAACTCCCGCATCATTGTTAACGAGTTTGTACCATGGATATGTTGCAGTTTGTAATCTACAACGTATTGTTGCCAATGATATACGTGATGTGTCACATGTTATCCAACGCCGTCCCCATTGTTCTGCTACATGTGCAGTAACACCTGATCCTCCGGTAATATCCATGACAAGATCTCCCACATCAGATGCCATCAGCATGCAGTTTTGAACAACAATAGATTTGGTTTCGACTACGTAATTTTTACTGCTTAATTGTGTTCCTTCCCATATATTCAAAAATAGTTGGGGAGAATCTTCTGGATATTCAATACGATATACTCTACTTACGCCAAAATAAACTCGATTTTGATTATAAAGTACATCCAAAGCATCATGTCCTAGTCGCCATTGAGAACCTGCAGGAATAGAGTATGTCTTGCCGTTTGGGAATGTATGAGGTTTGGATCTGTCCGTGGTTGATTCCCCCTGAGAATCAAGATGAATTGTACTACACCGACGCGAACCTTTTGGAAGATTTCCGTCTTTGGGTGCTGTAATAATGGAGCCATTTTTTAGATGAATCTGTTTGTGTGTATTTTGTATAGACTTATCAGTTCTATCCTGCCAAAGTCTATTGAATTTTACATTTTCTTTATTTTTAGCATACCACAGTATGTAATCATAAGGATTTGGTCTATCGCCTACGCCGCCGCCACCTTTTGTTCTGAATAGAATTTGCCACATAAAATTTTCAGGACCAAACACTTCATCAAGCAAGAGACGAACCAAATGTTGATTTTTAGTGGATATCTGGACGAATATTGAACCAGTGTCTGCGAGTAATTCTCTGGCAAGGGTTAATCTTTTTCGCACCATAGCCAGATACGAATGAATACCCATGCTCCAAGAGTCTCGAAACGCCTTGATTGGTTCTGGACGTTTCTCAATATTATGTACATCATCCTTTACATGTGTATCAAATATTTGTGATTGGAAATTACTATTATATTTGATACCATATGGAGGATCAAAATAAAACATTTGGAGGCGGCCTGCCATGTTCTCTTTTTCCAACAACGATGTCATCACCAAAAGAGAATCTCCTGCAATTATGCGATTAGTCCATCCATCTTCATGTTCATAAAATTCTACGGCTTCATTGTGTGGTCTAGTGTTTCCAAAAAAATCATCAAGTGTTGATTTTTTTGCTATAACGGGATCAAGAATAGCAGAAGGATGTACAGATTCATGCACATGCAATGGGACTACATCAACATCAATCTTGTCAGTTTCATCACGACCATTGAAAAGAAGAATTGGCGAGTCATGGGGATCAATTTCTGGATAGTATGTCTTTTTGGATGGACGTATGTTATCTTTGACAAGCCCAATGGATGGATTGTTTTTGCGTCGCTCATGTTTGTGCTGATAGTCACCAACAGTGACTTTTGAGTGGCTTTTTGATCGCCTCAAAGGAGTCCCCTCCTGATCTTATATGTTGACGGTCCTAGATAAATGCCGGATTTTTTGGTTGTCTCCTCAGAGGCTCTTCTCCTATAGTAGGTAAGTAGTAGGTAAGTAGTAGGTAAGTAGTAGGTAAGTAGTAGGTAGAATATGCTTCATATCACAGGATTTTTTTACACTAACATCTAAACTTTTGCAGATAGCCTGCAGTAACCGTTCAACTCCTTCCCAAATTTAGACACAGATTCATCTCCTAACGTCTGGCGCAGGCACAGTAGTTGAACTGTTACTAGCCTTCAACCCCTTCCAAAATTTAGGCATAGATTCGCCACCTAACTTCTGCAGACGCAGGGTTGAACGGTTACGTCTCGTAAGCACAAAACCTATGCACGACACACCACGATATGGTGTTAAATTAAGAGTAAGTCTGTTTTTTATCGTGAATGATATACAAAATTTCAATAAAGTAAATTCACATTTGTATCAAAATCATATTAAATAACATCAATGACACATTAACAAGCATTATATCTTTACAACAATTGTAAATTGAATTTATGCAACAGATTTTTTGTCACCCCGCAGATGCAAAAAAAAAATAATTATGAGGATATATTAGATTGTAAATTACATTTATGCAACAGACTTTTTGCCACGTCCACCTTTGGTACCAGTAGTTATCTTTCCCCACTGTGCCAATGCAGATGCAGCCGCAACCCAGTCTCGAAGATCACTATATACAGGTACACCTCTTTCTTCAATACTTTTGCTGACCTTGTTTGTAAACGGCCCGCCGTTTGCACCAACCAAAAGTGGTTTTACCTTCTTTTTTGAAAATGCGGCCAAATAGTCGATTATAACCTCATCAAGTGGGTCGTCTTGGAACACAAACCAAGGCATTACAATATCCACATTATCATCATCCATGAACGTCTTTATGACAAACTTATAGTCCTCTGCACTAGCCCCTCCCGTAACATCCACTGGGTTTCCTTTGCCAATTACATATGTTGGAGGAAAGTGTTTTACCATTTTTGCAGCAGAGTCAGAACTGACATTTGCAAGTTTCAATCCCAAGCGCTCAAAATGATCAATTGCACCAATCATCGGACCAGCACCATTACTAGTCATTGCAGAACCATTTCCCCTAGCAGGTGGTTGCCATGACAGAGCCTTTGTGACTGCCACTAACTCTTGGTAACTGTCAACTGATATGATGCCTGCCTGTTTGAATGCACCCATTATTATTGCATTGGAGCCACCAAGTGAACCAGTATGAGATGCGGCTTGTTTTGCACCCATTTCAGTTCTTCCTGATTTCCATATTACAATGGGCTTGCCTTTCTCTTTCATAACTCGTTTTGCAGTGTTGATGAACTTGCGTCCATCTCCAAAACCTTCAACATATAGAGATATGACTTTGGTCTGAGAATCATCTGCCAAATACCATATCATATCAGCCTCATCAACATCAGAACGATTACCATAACTTATCATCTTTGAGAGTCCAAACGAGTCAGCAGACTCTAAAAAGCTGATCCCCATAGTACCGCTCTGAGACAATAATGCAACATTGCCACGTCTAGCGCGCACCATTCTCTCTTGTCCTTGAAACGCACAATCAAGCCTGTTTGCTGCATTGAACATTCCAATGCAATTTGGTCCAATAATACGAATCTTGTGCTTTGTAGATAGTCGCTTTACCTCTGCCTCATATTCGGCTCTCTGTCCACCAAGTTCCTTGCCTCCGCCAGATACGATAACCACGCTACGCACACCTTTTTTGGCGCAATCCTCTAGTACAGGTGGAATAATTGAGAGATCAACTGATATCACAACCAAGTCTACTTTGCCAGGTATATCTGCAACTGATGGATAACACTTGCGCCCAAATATCTTATCGGCCTTTGGGTTGATTGGATATACTTTACCTTTGTAATCATAATTTGCCAGACTGTCAAGTATAGAGTTTCCTATCTTACCTTTTGTTGTAGAGGCGCCCACAAGCGCAACTGACTTTGGCGTAAAGAATTTTTCCATATCACTACTATTTGGCTTTGTCTTTGAGATAGAGTTTGCATTGACATTATCATTTAAAATTATCTTTGCATCTACCACATAGTGAGATACAGAATTAGATTTTGGGTATACCACAACAGGGTTAAAGTCAATACTGTTAATGTAATCTGCATGATCAATACCAAGCTTGCCTATCTTGACAAGTGTATCTGCAACTGCATTGACATCTACAGGCTCTGCACCTCTAAATCCTTGTAATAGTGCTGCACCGCGCAGCTCTGCAAGCATTGACTTTGCATCAGATTTAGTAATTGGTAGCATTCTAAATGCCACATCCTTCATTATCTCAGTCATAATTCCACCAAGTCCCACCATAATAACGGGACCAAATTGTGGATCGTTTTGGATTCCAACAATAAGTTCTACACCTTTTGGAACCATCTTTTCAAGCAGCATGCCTTTGAGTGTGACGTCTTTTTTCTTTGACAGTCTTTTGTACATGTCATCAAACGTCTTTTTAACATCACTTGTATTTTCAACTCCAACCTTGACACCTCCAACATCAGTCTTGTGTAGTATCTGAGGTGAGACTACCTTCATTACAAGTGGAAAGCCTATGCGTTTTGCTTTCTTGACAGCATCAGATGCAGATGTTGCAATAGCGTATGGTGGAACGCTTATTCCATACGTTTTAAGAATAGACTTTGAAGTCTCCTCTGTGATTACATTATCAGAAGACTGCATTATTTGATCAAAGATTTTGCGTACATCACCTTGATCGTTTTTAACTGCCATTTACTAGGGGCGAAGATATTCTGTATATTAACTATTCACAGAAGATAACAAGAGATTAAATTTTCATGAAATATTGAAATATGATTATATTTTTTGTGAAATTCATTAGTCTGAACCAACCATCCTGATTGATATATTCATTTAAAATTTGAATATGAATAAGTAAAATTAATTTAGATTTTGAGGTTTTGTAATGATTATATTTTTCATATTTAAATTAATCTATTTAAATTATTGGAAATAAAAAATAATCTAAGAATAGTTTCAAGAAACGTTTATGCATACAAAATACATACTCAAAGTAGGACGCCTCTTTCCCTATCAAAAAACGCGAGTTGTAATTCGTTATAATATAATCATATATATTTAACAATGTGTTATACATCCCTTCAATCACATATCATCAAAATAATCTAATAATATAGCAAATGCATTAAATTGATCAATTTTTTGCAAGCCAAAATTGTATTTTGTTTTCTAAGGCCAGATACCTTTTTGCTCAAAGGCATCTATTACACGTTGCACTGCAAGAACCATTGTGGCTTTTCTCATGTCAATTTTATGATCAGTTGATAGTACGTATGAGTCTTTGAATCCTTTTGTAATCTTTTCCTCCATCTTTTGAGCAACTTCATCAAATGACCAGTAATAACCCATGTTGTTTTGTACCCACTCCAAATAGGATATACATACGCCACCAGAATTTGCCAATATATCAGGAATTACCAGTATCTTTTTCTTGTACAGTATGGGATCAGCAGCTGGCAATGTAGGTCCATTTGCAGCCTCTCCAATAATTTTACACTTTATCTTTCTTGCAATCTTAACGTTAATCTGATTCTCCAAGGCACCAGGTACGAGTATATCACATTCAGTTGTTAGCAACTCTTCAGTTGTGATGCTTTTACTTTTAGGAAACTTGACGACACTCCCAGTCTTCTTTTTGTGTGCTAATACGCTGTGAATTTTTGTATCTTTTGGTAAAAGTACACTGCCTTTTGAATCACTTACTGCAATTATTTTTGCACCCATATCCTCAAGATATTCGCCTGCATGTGTAGAGGCATTTCCAAACCCTTGTAACACAACAGTTGCGCCTTGAAGGCTTAGTCCCAGTACACCGGCGGCCTCTCTTACAGTATAAGCAGTTCCAAGTCCAGTTGCAACATCTCTTGCAAGGGAACCACCCATGACAATAGGTTTACCTGTAATTACACCTGGCGTGTACTTGTTCTCATTTAGTTTGTTAAAGGTGTCCATAATTTGAGTCATCTCTCTGCCAGTTGTGTATACGTCTGGTGCAGGTATGTCTTTTTGAGGGCCAATGATTTCAGAAATTTGGTATGCAAATCCACGTGTCAGTCGTTCTAACTCACCATCACTAAGACCCTCAGTCTTTGGGTTTACAAATATGCCACCTTTACCACCTCCAAGTGGAACATCAACGATTGCACACTTCCATGTCATCCATGACGAGAGCGCCATGACCTCACGCTCCATATACTCAACACCACCGGTAGGATTAAAGTATCGAATACCGCCTTTGTAGGGCCCACGATCATTGTTATGTTGGCTTCTAAATCCAGTGAATATACGAATCTTACCATTGTCCATTCTTACAGGAATTTTAACACGCATAATGCGATTCGGCGTTGCAAGATAGTCACGCAACCCATCATCTTTAATGCCTAATATGTCACATGCATCATGCACTTGTTTAGTTGCATTTGCAAAAGGGTCATGTAGAGACAAGTAATTAAATACTAAAGGCTCAATGTTATATAGTTTGCTTTTTAAAACTGTAATTGTTCAACGCCTTTCCAAATTTAGGCACAAATTCACCACCTAGTATCTAGCGCAGACACTAGGACTGAACGGTTACTCTCTAGTACAAATTTAATTTGCGGCAGTTGTTTACGCCTCCATCCTTCCTCTCCCCTCCCATCTAACACACACCTCTTCTGAGCAGATACAATCTAGGCATAATAACACATACAATAAATCGGTTTGAGAGTGGAGTAAATGTACAGTATGATGTGATATTTGTAAACTCATTATAACAGAATTTAATCAAAAAATACTAATCAAATACGAACAAATCAGACAGAACATTTGATGAGTATAGTGTGTGTATGTATGTCAGAGACATACGCGCTACACGGCAGAACAGATATCATACACTTGTCTCCAATAAAGTCACAATTGAGATGTATGAATCAAATGAACTACTATGGAGATATCAACAATCCCAGATACACTACAAAGCACCACGCCAATTGATGTGAATCCATTAGTGAAAATAGTAAATAATCATACAAATTTCATATACGCAATAGACAATTTATTTGCAAATGAATGTTGCCAATTCCTAATATTTGACATTTGATTTTGTATAAACAAATATGCCAGATCATATTCATCAAACACTACAACAAGATCATATTCATTAAATATTGTAATGACATCAAGTCATCATAACATTAAAGTATTTTACAAATAGACTTTTTTTCTGTTCTTTTTTGAAATATTGCGAGAGAGTTGGTCTATTGCTGCATCAAGTGTAGCAAGGTTTGTCTCTAACAGATCAGAGATTCTATACAATACACCATATTGAGCATCATCACCAATAGTTGATACCATACTGTTATGCATCAACATATTCATATGGTGTTTTACTGCTTTGTAATCTAATCCAAGTTCTATTGCGAGTTGATTGTTATTTTGTGGTTGTTCTAGTAGTTTCATTATAATGCGCAAACGTGTAATTCCACCCCGAGTTCCTGCAAATATGTAAAATAGAAGTTTTTTTGTATGCTTGTCAGTCTTACGCTGTGTAGAATTCAGAGTATTCATATGACGTAGGGTCCGCTGAAACTCATCTAATAATAACAACTGTTGATCTGCCATACAATACAACGCATATAGGTTGCTTAAAACGTTATATCCAATTTCAAATTCTTATGTATATACACACATACAAAGCACAATAGAAATTCGAGCACACATCCAATTCAAATTTGAGGTTTACAATACATCAAAATCCGCGTACACAACAAACCATCTTTTGAGTGTTAAATGGTGAGAGGTCTTGTCACAAAAAAACAAAAAAACAAAAAAACAAAAATTTAATGTACCAAAAATCGAGTATTCCACAAAATGTAATACATACTATGAGTTTGTTCTTTTCATAGTAGCATAATTAATTATCCAAACTGCTTTGTTTATGATATTTATAATCATATAGTCGATATACACAGTAATAATATATAAATATATAAAAATATATAGTTGAACCTAGAGTTAATAATTTAGTTATAATAAACATAAGATCATTTAGATCTACAAATTAATTGACCACGTATAAACCCTTAAATTGACTTTGAAGGGACTCAGTATATCATGATGGCATCACGTAACTATGACATGACATCTACAATGTACTCACCGGATGGTCGAATCTATCAAGTAGAGTATGCAATTGAGACTGTAAAGAGAGGGACACTTGCAATTGGAGTATGCACAAAAGAAGGAGTCATAATTGCAGTAGAGGAAAAACCAAGAACACTTCAGACAAAGAATGTGACACAAAAGATATTCCAAGTTGACAAACATATTGGCGTTGCAGCAGCAGGGTATATTCCAGATGCAAGAGTAGAGGTGGATAATGCAAGATTATTTTCTCAAGGCACTAGAATGACATATGATGAACCAGTTGAAGTATCTACTGTTGCAAAGCATTTAGCAGATCATGCACATCAATTTACCCAATATGGCGGAGTGCGTCCAAATGGAGTGTCCATGATTATCGGTGGAATAGATCAAAAAGGAGATTCTATTTACGTAATTGACCCAAGTGGGGCATACATGCAATATATGGCAGTATCAATAGGGGCAGGCTCAGATGATGTAAATGGGTTTCTTGAGAAAAACTACAAACCAGATATGAATATTGAAGACGGAATAAAGCTTGCAATCAGTGCCATTAATCTAAAGGTAGAGAAAAAAGATGAAATTCTACATATAAAAATGGCAAAAATATCCAAAGACAAACAAGAGTTTGAAAAGTTATCAGACAAGACATTGCAAGATCTCGCAAACAATATGCCAGAGTTTACCACTTGAGAGAATGTCAAAACAGATGAATCAACAGTGGACACTAAAAAAGACGATAATAGCAAGAATAGAGGGAATAATCGAAAAGACAGAAATCAAAACGACGGCACACCAGAAGGATTAGGTAGTAGTTATTGGTCAAAAGTCATTGTAGTATTACAAGATATAATACCAGTGTATGACAAAGTAAATCGCATAATATCATTAGGTAAAGATGCCAAACACAGAAAGCGCGGAATATCAAAGAGGGTACTGCCAGGCAATCATATACTTGATGCAGGTTCTGGTTTTGGTAACATGTCAAAAACTGCATCAGAGATAACAGACAATAAAATAACAATAACTTTGTACGATCCACTTGTTGCAATGCTAAAGAACACAGGAGTATTATTTACAAACAAACCCGACTCTACGTGCGGGGTCTTTGAGCATATGCCATTTAATAATAACGTATTTGATGCAGTATTATGCGGCTATTCATTGAGAGATGCAATAGATCTTAGAGATGCCATATCAGAGATGCATCGAGTTCTAAAAGATGGAGGAAGGTTAGTTATAGTAGATCTTGGCAAACCAGATAACACAATTATACGTACAGGGGTCTCATTTTACCTTAAATGTATTCTGCCCATATTGGCTCTTTGTGCAGGAGGTAAACTTGGATTAAAGTTTGGCACATTGCACGGGACATTTCAAAGATGGCCACAAAATGCAAAGCTAAAAGATATTCTTCTGGAAAAATTTGAGCGAGTAGAGTTTGAAAAAGATTTGATGGGAGGTGCAATAGTGGTTGCAGCATTTAAACGATAAAGATAGGACAAAAAAGTAGGTATGTGATAAAGTTGGTAGTATCATTATACTATGATCATTATTATTAGTATTAGATATGGTTGGTGTGATCGTTACTAGTAACAGTATCACCATCATCACGATCATCAGTACGATTATCATCCGCATAATTTTGATCATTATTTTGATTGACAGATACAAGTTACAATATTATCAATTGTTAAGAGATCATAAATTACCGACATTAAACGTAACTGTTCAATTTTTTTAAATCTAGAAACATATGTTACCGCATATACGGTTTGTATAGATACAAGAACAGTAATCTCTATCAAATAACTATAATGGCATTAAGTTTAATTTCAGTTTAGAGTATATGGTGTTACAGTAATGTACGGATATGAACTGAATATAGGTGGAAGTGAGTGGATAATTATAATATTTGTTGCACTAGTGCTAATACTTGGAACAGGTAGACTGCCAGGGGCGGCAAGAAAGATAGGCAAAGCTGTAAATGAATATAATAAGGCAAAGAGTGGCATTGAGGAGCATGTGAAGAATGCACAAGAGATCTCAAATAACATTCCAAAAATATCAGGCCCCGTTGAATCACAAAGAGAAAAACTAGATACCATTGCACGATCAATTGGAGTAAACCCAGAGAACAAAAGTGACGAGGATTTACAAGACATAATAACAAAAAAGATGCAAAATGAAAATTCACACAATAATAGTCACGACAATAGTAATCAAGACAACAATCAAAATAATGATCAAAATATGGTAGATAAAAAATGAGATTTCAAGAACAACATATTAGCAAATCAACAGTATATTAGCAAATCAACAGTATATTAGCAAATCAACAGTATATTAGCAAATCAACAACATATACATAAAATAATATGCATTAAAGTGTAATATAACAAAGTATAAACATAGTCAATCAATCAGATATTGATTTTTATCGAGTCTTGTTTTGGCAAATGTAAAATATTCAGGCACAATCTCAAATCCAATATATTGACGTTCTTCAGATTTTGCAACAACTGCAACTTGTCCTGAACCAAGAAAAGGATCCATAACAACATCACCTTTTTTACTAGAGTAAGCCAATATTTTTTTAATTATTTCAGAAGGTAATTTTGTGGGGGTCTTTTGAGAGCCTTTCCAATACTCTCGTTTGATATTCCATACATCTTCTTTGTCTTGATAGTGTAAACTACGACCATCTATAGTACGTGCATCTTTTGAAAATCTAGCGTATGGATAAAATGGACGCTTTGAATCGTCTTTGCATACAAACAAACAATTGTAATGAGACGAGACAAATTTACGCGTAGTGACTACACCAAACTGATATTTCCATATTATCTGATTTACAAGTGTAAAGTTAATATCGCGTATAGCATTTAATATATCAACGAGATTATTCCACCCAGAAAATATATACATCGAACCAGATTCTTTTAATACATCATATGCCAATCTCATCCAATCTAGGGTAAATTTGTAATAATCCTTACTTGTAATCTCATTATAACCCTCAAGAACATTAGATTGTGTTCGATTATAGTTACTTTTCTTTGCACCAAAGTCAATGGCAAATGGAGGATCGGTAATTATAAGATCTATTGAAGATTTTTCAACAGATTTCATGCCAATTCGGCAGTCCATATTGTATATACAATTAAAATCAAATGTAGAGGACATTATACGACGTCATTTACATTATTAATAACTTAACCTAGTGTGTTGTATAATTCGATGCATATCATGTAAGACGACACCGTTGCAATATGACTCAGTAGGCTTGGAGGCACGGCCCGCTTATGGCTTGTTGTAGGCGTGACTTGACACACCCGCGGGCATCATATCTTGAGGCAAACAATATTCCTGTTCATTTTACAGAGTATTTGAGTGGCTCCGAATCACGTAACAACTAGGTTGCATGGCTCATCACATGGCCACGACCCAGAGGAGTATAAATTTATGAATTATGCAACACGTTATCCCCGACCAATTACATGTTTATAACAAAACAGGAATCATATCAAGTATGAGTCAGATTCACGATGTCCTGATGTTGAAAACATTTGGCGCGCACGTGCAAACGCACCAAAGTGAATCGGTGAAAATGGATTTGAATGACAAGACAGTCATACGAGGGGTCACCCTTATGGTGTCCCAGAAATTTGAGGAGGCAGTCAAATGCTGCAGGCATGTATTGGAAAGAGAACCCTACAACATCCCGGCACTGATGATCACAGGAATGGCGCTGGCTGGAATGGAACGATTCTCAGATGCCGTATGGCACTATGACCGCATACTGGATTCAGAGCCGAGCAACATAGGTGCGATCATAATGAAGGGAATTATACTGGCCGCCGCAGGTAATCGTGAAGAAGGAATTCGGTACTGCGAGCGCGCACTAGAATTAGAACCAAACAATGCTCTGGTACTGACATCCAAAGGAATGGTGCTGGGAATGATGGAAAGGTACGAGGACGCCCTCAAATGCCTAGATGTGGCATCTGAGGCAGATCCGGACAGCATACTAATAAAATTCATCAAGGGGACAGTGCTGGCGAGCGCGGACAAGCACAAAGAAGCAATCAAGTATCTTGAAGACGTATTGAAAGCGGAACCAGATATGGCACCGGCGCGTTTGATCAAAGGCATCATACTTGCAAACGAGAATATGAACGACGAGGTACTGGGCTGTTTTGACAAAATATTGGAATCAGATCCAGGCAATGCATGGGCACTGGAAGAAAAGGGAATCATATTGCAAGGCCTACGTAGATATGACGAGGCGATCAGATGCTTTGACGGACTAACGGCAACGGATCTCAGTGGACGCGCGCTAGTCGCAAAGGGAAGAATATTGGCGAAACTTGAAAAGCATGAGGAAGCAGTATGGAACTTTGACCGGGCACTAAAATTTGAGTCTAGCAACGTGTCTGCACTTGACGGCAAGGCGCAAGAACTTGCGGCATTACAAAGGTTTGAGGAGGCAGACAGATGTTTGGATACCGCGCTACAGGTGAGTCCAAACGACCGACTGAAGAGGAATAGGAATACGATAGGCGCGCGCATGCGGGACTACAACCGGAGGGTGGACCGTCAGTACGAACTGGAGGTGAGTCCAGACGATGCAGACGGGTGGACGCAAAAGGGAAAAGGACTTGCAGATCTTGGTAAATACCAAGCAGCCGTCAAATGCTATGAATCGGCGCTGAAGATCAGTCCCGACGATGCGGGAGCGCTGATGGGCATAGGGGTCGCATTGGTCAGGCTGGGCATGTACGAGAAAGCCGTAGAATGTTATGACAAAGTACTAGAAACAAGACCGAATGATGAATCGGCCATACGGAATCGCGACAACGTACTCTCCGACATGAAGAGATACATCTACCTGAATTCGAACGGTGACGACTTGGAAGAGACGTTTGACGAGCTCGGTGTGGCAATTGAGTATCATACGAATCGAGAAGAGCCCACTAGGCACAGTAGTGTGGAGGGCATGATAAAAGATCTTGAAGTGAGTGATTGAGTACAAGACCAAGTATACGAAACAACACAAAAAGATAGGTTGCGTGGCTCATCACATGGCCACGACCCGGAATAGTATAAATTTATGAATTAGGCAACACGCCAACCCCAAGCAATAAATCAAATATAGCATATCATCGTATAATGGTGTTCCAATGTCCCGATTGTAGCGCCAACATGCGCATAAAAGAAACGAGTAAAGGCAAGATGCACATATCGTGTACCAGATGTAATCTAGAAGATACATGCGAATACAACGTAAATCCTGATGAAGTGTTTTTAGAATTTTTGTGCAAATATGACGAGGATAATAAGAAAGTGACAACATATACAACAAATATCGAAATTATGGATAAAGTAAGTGACAATAATGAGTATGACAGTCATAAAAACAATCACAAAAATGATGTGAAATTAGATAACAATCTAACATCTACAACCAGTTCAACTACTAAAACAGTAGTAGCAACAGCAACAACACAAACAGAATCTACAAACAAGAACAATACCAACAGTGACAATAGCATTAGCAATATAGTAAGAGATGAGAATAGTGTCAGATCCGAATCTGAGATAGATAAAATGATAGGAGATGAGAAACCAGATAAATTAACACGCAGTGTACTGTACTCAAAAACTGATTATCTTGCAGACTATCGAGTTATTAGAGAAATAGAACCAAAATACGGTCCAAATACAGACAAGCTGAAACTTGACAAACGACTTGTCAAAGAGCTGAAAAAAAATGGCATAAACAGATTGTACAAATTCCAACATATAGCAATCAAAAACATAATTGCAGGAAATGATACAATTATAGAAGCACCTACTGCATCAGGAAAAACAGAAGCATTTCTCGTACCAATAATTCAGCGTATCATAGACTCAGAAAATGCACGTGGAGATAATCAGGACATGTACACAAAATACGATGATGATAATGATAATCAGTATAATGAGAATGACAAAGGTAATGGGGATAAAAACACCAAAAATAAAAGTATCAACAAGAGACAACATGTTCATGCCATATTCGTATACCCAACAAAGGCACTTGCAAAAGATCAATTACCAAAAATTCAAAATATGGCAAAAGCAGTGAATCTAAGTGCAGACGTGTTGGATGGGGATACAGATAGACAGACACGAAACAAGATACTAAACAACCCACCACACATCCTAGTAACAAACTTTGATCTATTGCATCATCAAATGTGGCGGCAGACAAACCTAAGTAAAATTTTGAGAACATTTAGATTTCTAGTAGTAGATGAGGTACATACATACACAGGAATATTTGGCAGTAATGTGCACTATGTAATAAAGAGGCTAGCAAGAATTGCGGGCTCAAATAATTTTGAAAAAAATGTACAATACATAGCAGCATCTGCCACGTTGGTGAATGCAGAAAATTTTTGTACAAAATTATTTGACATAAACAAAATTACACATGTACGTGGCTCAGGTCCAAGTAGACATATAGAATTTGCAATGGTGTTTCCCATACTTCGAAGACCACGAAGATTAATGGTAGATTTGACAAAAAAGTTTGCAACATCAGGACATCAAACCATGACATTTAGCAACTCACATAGAGGATCTGAACTAGTTGCAATATATTCTCAGAGAGCAGGCGTGAACATTAACGTCCACAGAGCAGGATTGACTCCAAAACAGAGAAGTGCAACTGAAAAGAAATTCAAAGATGGAAAGTTGCAAGCCATCTCATGCACACCAACATTAGAACTTGGAATTGATGTTGGTAGAACGGACTGTGTCGTATCTGCACCTACGCCAATAAATAGACTAATTCAGAGAATTGGGAGAGCTGCTAGAAGCGGAAAAAGACACGGTTATGCATTTTTGGTACTAGGTGATGATCCAATATCACAATATTACAAAAATCATGCTACAGATTACTTTGAGGACACTGAACAACTATACATTGATCCCCACAACCCATACGTTGAAGAGTGTCAAATACTAGCAATGGCACATGATGCTCCAATCAAATGCGATGAAATGATACAACAACATGCAGATACAATAAAACAACTCATTATGCGAGGAGAACTAAAAAAGAGATATGACAAGACAATAGTTCCCAATATACACACATCAAACAGTCAGACACTTGTTAACTATAACATTAGAGGGATGGGAGAATCAATTGACATTGTGTATAATGGAACAAAGGTAGGGGATAGAGTATGCCCCATTGCACTTGAAGAGTTACACAAAGGAGCAGTGTACTTTCTTGCAGGAAGATCATATATTGTGACTAGTTTTGATTATCCCAACAGACAGCATGCCATAATAGAACCACTTTCAAATAATCATCCATATTATACAAAAGCACTCACTACAGAGTATCCGTCAATAGAAGAAATCATAGAAAAGAGAATGGTTAATGGGATAGAAACTGCGTTTTGTAAACTTCGAATAGAAAAAAACGTGTCAAAATATGCAAAGATAAAGTGGGGAGACTCATACAGTGGGATGCAAAAGTATGATGAAAACGTCACAACAGATAGTCTAGCAGATGATGATGATGATGATGATATATCATCATCAAATATAGTAAAATTAGATGAGCCTTTACTATACACATATGTAACAAAAGGTATTGTATTTTGTGCACCTCGGCCTGTCGATGAGATCCAAAAAGCAAAAACAAAGATGAACAATCAAAGTCAGTATCAAGAAAAAACAGTAACAGCAACAACAACAATACAAAGTCCAGAATTGACACAAAAGGATCAATTCATCAATAAACTTGATGAAGATTACATAACAACAAGTGGTTATCATGCAACAGAGCACGTAGTAATAGAGGGAAGTAATATGATAACAGGAGGCGCATCACAAAATCTAGGAGGTATATCAATGGGCACATCTGGAATAATATTTGTACATGATGGAGTAATTGGAGGTAGTGGAGCTAGTAGAGCGCTATACGACAGACTAGAATTAGCATTTAAGAGAAGCATGCATATAGTAGACGAGTGTCCATGTAAAGCAGAATCAGGTTGCCCGAGATGCATCATGTCATATAGATGCGGTAACAACAATGAATACTTACACAAAATGTCATCACTAGAAGTGTTAAAAAGAATAAACAATGGTGAGCGCACATCACTAGCATTAGATTCACTAGAGTACCAAAAGCCAATAGTCTGAATCTTATATTTGTCCTACGTACACTCAAAACGGTATTCTAGAAAGACAAATATCAAAAGCCAATAGTCTGAACCGTGTATTTGCCAACGAATAGTATAGTTAAAAATATCACATAAACAATTACCAACTCAACTATCATCATATTTCCAGTATATCAAAATATGTGAGATTTGTATTTGGTTTACAACCACAAGATCAAATCAAGCTCCTAAACTTTCCTTGTAAAATAATCATTCGAGAACTACCAGATAAAGAGAGTGCTCAACTACAGTGTGACGCTGTATGGCGCACAGATCATACACCTTGCCAATGATACAAGTAACTTTGATTAGAGTAACTTATAACAGAACATCTATAGTCCATGTAGATATCAAATCAAGTGACTTGTAGCACATCACATCTGATACACTATACCACGTGTATCATAATATATGATTAAAATTGATCATAAAATTGTAAATTAAACACATAATTCCCAAAACATCGCACACAGAGGATTTATAGTGCAATTACAGAGTAAATAGTAAGTGTACTCTAAAACAGATATCACATATGCGCTAAAACATTTACGCAAAGACCCAATTCTTGCAAAAATAATAGACAACACGTCTATAGAATTTGAGATAAAGGTTACTCGTAACAAATACCGTGCGCTAACAAAGGCCATAATTACACAACAGTTATCATCTCATTCTGCAAACGCAATATCAGAAAGGTTCAAGTCACTATACAACACACCATATCCAAAACCCATAGATGTTGTTGCAACATCCAATTCTAAACTAAAAAGAACAGGACTCTCAGATAGAAAAATAGAGTGCATAAAAGAAGTATCAAAAAGAATCAAAGACGGGCGGTTAAAACTTGATCATACCAGTAAAATGCCAGATGATATAGTAATTGACATGCTAACAGAAATTAAAGGCATAGGTAGGTGGACTGCAGAGATATTTCTAATCTTTGGACTTGGGAGAAAAGATGTCTTGCCAGTAGGCGATCTAGGTTTGAGAAAAGGAATCAAATTATTTTACAATTTATCAGATATGCCATCAACAGAGATAGTTGAGACAATAGCAGAGAGATGGCGACCATATAGAACCATAGCAACATGGTACATTTGGAAAGCACAACAAAAATCAAACTAGATGTAAATCGTGAGTTTATTGTGGCACCACTATTATACACAGAGTTATCCTCATCAGGGGCAACAACGCATATGATAAATATGTGCATAGTATAGACAATACAGATATGAGTAAAAAAGTTGCACTTGTCACAGGTGCGTCATCAGGAATCGGTACAGAAACAGTACTAGCATTAGCAAAAAACAACTATCATACATTTGCAGGAATTAGGAGTGATAGCGCACCTACACTAGAAGAAAGAGCATCAAATGAAAAATTAAGTGTTGATATAATATCCAACTTTGATGTAAACTATGAAAAATCCATAACAGATGCAGTCTCAAAAGTTCTATCATATAATGGAAGAATAGATGTTCTTGTCAACAATGCAGGATATGGCCAATTCGGATGCACAGAAGATGTACCTATATCAAAATTTAGAGAGCAGTTTGAGACTAACTTTTTTAGTATTGTCCAATTAATACAAAAAGTTGCACCGATCATGCGTAAACAAAACTCAGGGAATATCATAAACATCAGCTCAATAGTAGGAAGGATGGGTTTGCCAGGCTCGCCGGCATATATTAGCTCCAAGTTTGCACTCGAAGGCCTTGTAGAATGTCTCAGGTATGAACTCGGGCAATTTGGAATTAGGACCACATTGATTGAACCAGGCGTAGTTAAAACAAAATTTTTTGATTCTATGAGAGTACCAGAATCATGTGTGGATCCAAAATACAAGACATTGACAGATCATATTTTATCTGGAATTAGTATGATGGTGCAGATGGGAACACCACCATCACAGGTGGCAGAGACCATAATGATAGCAATCAAAGATGGAGAAAATATGTTGCCAAGATACACAGTAGGTGCAGATGCAGAGATGTTCACAAAAGCAAAAGTATCAAAGACAGACATAGAATTTGAACAATATATGAAAGAAGAGTTGTTTCCAAAATGAAATAAAATAAAATAAAATAATAAAACGATAAAGCAAAGTAAAACACACATGTGATAAAAGTTGGATTATAATTTTTAGGAAAAAAGCGTCACAAAACTAAAGGTAAAAGTCAGTTTTTATTAGAAAAAAGGTGATCACGTACCTATAGATTATTAACCAGACGAGGCACATGACACATTATGAAAATAGTTCAAATTTCAGATCTACATGTTGGATCACAATTTATTTCAGAAAAATTTGATCTGTTACTATCAGAAGTAAATGAGATAAATCCAGACGTCATTGTAATTACAGGTGATCTTACAAACGAGGGGCTAGTCAAAGAATATCAAAAAGCAAAATTACTGATAACAAAATTCAACGCCAAAAAGATAATTACAATAAGCGGAAATCACGATTATCGTAATACAGGTTATCTGTTGTTCAAAAAGTACTTTCCACTTCAGACAATAAATGAACTAGGAGACAATGTTGTATTAATAACAGTAGGAACAGCAAGACCTGATCGAAATGATGGTGAAGTCGGATATAGACAAAATTTGTGGATCAGTAGGACATTACAAAAGTACCAAGATCGAGTCAAGATCGTTGCAATGCATCATCATCTTATCGCAATACCTGACACAGGCTCAGATCAGCTTACAGTAGTTGATGCAGGTGATGTATTACGAACAATTCTTGAGACAAATGTCGACATTGTGTTGTGCGGACACAAACATAGGCCTTGGATATGGGAATTTGACGGACTAACAGTAGTCAATGCAGGAACAGCCACATCAGAGCGCGTACGAGGTTTGTTTGAAAATACGTACAATATAGTGACTGTTGATGATGTAACAAAACACACAAGTATTGATTTGAAGATAGTAGGGGGTAAAAAAGTACCAATTAATGAGATTGTAAAAAACTATGATCAATATCATGAAGAATGAACCAGTGTGGATGGGTTTGCCACACATGAATCAATTTAATTGTGTGCCATCTCAATTACATGCGTGCGGAGATCGCCTAGCATGGTAGGGCGTGGGATTGCTAATCCCATGTTCGAAAGAACACGGGGGTTCAAATCCCCCTCTCCGCGCCATCAACAATTAACAAACACAACAATAGTCCACAATGTGCCCAATTTTAATGGTCTTATTTCTAATTATACAGTGCAACACATTTACCATGGCAAGTAACAACCAAACCACTGAAAACTTAATAATTGTAGTAAATTCCTCTAAACATATGGGACGCAGAAAAACACAAAAGATCATTCGATCAGGTCCAAAAAACGCCACAGTAGGACTGTGTCCAATCTGCAACACTATAGGAAAAGTCTTTCTTATTGGGCCTCCTGGTGAAGAAAAGTGCAAGTGTGAGAAATGTAGAGGAGAATTTGATCTTTGATGTGATTGTGTTGCTTGTTTATTCAACTGACAATCATCACTCCACGTTCTTATTTTCAAATATGACACAAATCCATTTTTATCATATTCAACATACAACCATGCCATAACTATTTTGCATTGACTGTATGGTATCAATCATCAAAAATCAACAATAAAGACGCTTGAAAATCAAGTTAAATTGCATGCTCAAAAATGTAAATTTTTTGTAAAGCTCCAGATTGCTATCGTGTGTCAATACATATCCAAATTATAATAGAGATGCAATATCCAAATTATAATAGAACTGATATCAAAATAATAACCCACGGATAACTTTTTTTAGCACCACATCTGACGTTTAATGATGAGCTCAGAATCTGAAACTATCTATGATCGTGTCTCTAAGCTTGAAGACGATGTTGCAGTACTGCAAAGTGAAGTTGATCTACTCAAAAAAGCATTGCGGAATACCATAGCACGTTATGAAATCTCCAAGATTAAAAAAGGCGACGATGTCAAAAGTATTATTGACTAGTGACGTTACTGTTGAGGTTGTAATCAGTAAATGATCGCAATGTCATTTTTATGTGTACATCATCAGTTACATACTATATGATATTATAACATACTTTTTAAAAATAAATTATATCATCGAGTTCAATTCACACATTATACAACAAAACTAGGTTATTCTTTCAAGATAGCGTAATGGATCTCTTAACTCGATTGTGGTAGGCGGATCATTTATCATTATGGAAAAAGCATCTTTGCCGCGTTTATCAAATATTGTCTTTACAAAGTCGCGTCCCATATTTTTTCGAATTTTGTATGTGCTAAAATCAGTACCCATAAAAGTACTCAGATATTTTGCAAAGTCTTCATCATCTTTTAAAATCTCATTTACAACTAGTGCTGCCATTCCTTCCATGATTACAAATGCAGAGTGATGTTGCTGTATCGGTTTGAGCCATTCTGTGTATATGTCCAAAAGTGATGGTACACATTGTTTTATTGTAGGATCTATCTCGACATGAGTATAAGTCATAACATCAGGTCCCACCATCTCCACTAGAAAGTGATCCGGATTCAAAAAAAAGAACAAATTGGCTCTCTTTGCAAATGGGAAATCATCTGGAACGGCCTGCAGTTGACAGTGTTCTACAAGTTTGTTTACAGTTTGCGTATCTAGACTCATTATTGTCTTTGCCAATTTTTCATTGGTTTTGTTGACATGTATTGCAGCTTTTTTATTTATTAGGTGAAGGTTTCGCTGTGCAGAATGAACAATTTCTTCTAACACCGTCATTTTTATCGCTCCAATATATCCAGCATTTACCTCGTTAAATCTCGTTTCATATGGCTCGCCTTGTCGATACAAGATTATCTGCGGGTATCGAGATAATACGAATTTGTTAAGATATATCACAGAGTCAAGGTAATCCCCATAAGTAGTAGTTATTTTTGATATGTATTGGATTGCGTATGTAGAATATACCAAGTATTTTGCAGTGTCAGATTCCATCATATTTGCAATCGCTGTTTGGTCTTCGGCTGCAACAGCGGCAAATAGATTCGAGACGAATTGTTGTGCCTCATCACTGCCAGCAAATACTTTGGAAGCTTTGAGTTTTTTTAGACCGTCAAGCTCAAGATACTCAAGTCGTAATCCCGCATCACACTCAACTCCTAAAAAATCCTGTACTTTGTTCACATATATGGGAAATATCTCACTTGCAACATCATCGAGTTTTCTGAACTGGACTCTTCCTGATATACTCTCCATTGCTTTGGTACCAAGATTAAGAATTTCAGATTCTTCATTGATCTCAACTGATAGTTGTCCCATGAGTGCTTCTGCAAATTCTTCAGACTCTTTCATTGTATTGACAACGTACACCTACAATTTAACACTAACCTGACTGAATCAAGACATTCACAACAACAGTGAAATACAAAGAATACTAACAAATAACTAAATGGTATCAGTAATTGTAATCCCAATTATTGTGGTGATGGTTGTAGGTCTAGTAGGATATCTAGTATACAAATATTTCATATTGGACATGTCATCAAGACGTGCAGTACAAAAGACATTACAAAAGTACAACATTAACAAGACACCGTCTCAAATAGTACGAGAATACTATATGGTAAAGGGAAAAGCACTTTCAGATAGAGAGATTCGTGGAATAGAGAGAGATTGCATGCGAAATGAGCCAGATCAATTCCTTGCAATGTATGATGTGATACGAGACAAAACAAAGGGAAACAATACTAACGTAGATGTATAGCGACTCATCAGGATAGTATACAAATAGTGTTTAGATAAATTATATTCCACATACAGCAAGTATAAAAAAATCAGTCAGGAATAATAGTGTATTTAGTATGTGGATAAAACAAATAGTGTGAGCCAAGCTCTTTGGGCACAATAATAATTACATACGAGTATTTTGTCACATCACCGTCTACATGACGAGTATCGTGCATGCGATGCATTTGGCTAGGAGTTATTTTTGAATGATCATACCAGTCATGGATCTTGGTTCACACAATAAATACAATCGGTCAAACACAATTGATCAAATACAATTGATCAAATGTATATATTCAAAATATACAAAATTAAAATTGAAAAAAATAAATTGTTGAGGGGTGTTTATATCTTCTAGTTACGGGTTTACTGGAATTTGTATGAACGGTGTTCCACCTTCACCAACTACAAGTGGTAGTTTGCCATCCCATGCTTGAGTCTTTAACCACTCAAGATATTGAGGATTCTCTGCAAGGGCTTTATTGATAATTGCAATTGCTTCAGATTCTCCTTTTGCCTCTGCAATATTGGCATTTGCAACACCTACTGCGTTTGCTTCTCTCTGTTTCGCTTCAACTTCGATTCTACGAAGATCGTTTTCTGCTTTTAGTGCCTTTTGTTCTGCCTCTACTTTTGCCTCGATTGCTTGTGCAAACAACGGTGAAAATTCAAAGTCAGTTATAGATATAACCTCTGTTACCACCTGAAACTGAGCAAGTCTGTCCCTGATTGAGACTTCAATGTCCTGTTTTACAAGTGGTCGTTTTGTAATTAGTTCTTCTGCATTATAATTTGCAGTGACTTGTTTTACAGTCTCTTCTATGGCAGGTTGTATGATTCTGTTTTCATAATCCAAGCCCAAGTCTTGATATAGTCTATGAATATTTTCTTTGTCTGGGTGATAGTTTACAGTAACAGTTGTTTCCACTGTCTGAAGATCCTTTGATGCACTACGGGTCTCTCTTTCATACTTTAGCGTTCGTACTTCAATATTTATGACATCATCTTGAAAAGGAACTACAAAGTGCAACCCTTCATCAAGAGGAGGACTTGAAACATCCACTGCATTCCAGTGAAGTAATACGCCTCTATGTCCTGCATCCACTATCTTTACAGATGCATAGGCAACCACGCCAACTACAATAAGAACGATAATTGCAATTGCAACAGCTTTGGCAGCACCCGCATTCACATTTGTGCGCGGTGACTGGTATCTAGACATGTATCTAGTATATTTTACCCCTTTATTACTTTAGGCTATTTTTCACAAAACAGCATATCCAATTACAGTTGAATTCTACAAGTGTTAGTGGTGCCAACAAATTTAACCCACAATACCATAAATAATGCATGGTGGTAGGCGAGTACTGGTGGTTGATATATCTAGTATTCCTAGCAATTCCTATTAGTAGAATACTGCCAAGAATTATCTCAAGGAATAAACAGTCTAATCGTTATTCTGACAATAATCCATATGAAAATAATAATAATAAGAACACTTACGATACCATACCCATTACAAAGTCAGATAATATAGTATCAAATGATGATATGAACAAAGAACAAAAGCATAAACAATCTAAGCCTACACGCACACATAGCTCAAATGAACCCAACGCAGATACAGTTAGTGGTCAGACAGATGAGATGGTAGTGTTAGGCATAATACACAGAGGAGTCAAGACTTTTGATAGAATACAAAAAAAGACAGGTTTTGAGGATAAACGATTAAACATTGCACTGGAGAATTTAGAGGATAAAAGGCTAATACATATTATAGAGAAAAAAGGGCTTTTGGGTGTAAAAGTTGAGATACATCCAACAGACAAAGGATTCCAAAAATATTAGGTAATACGTAACTATTTGGACCTTGAAAGAGCACATATTGATAAATAATTTCACGCCTAGGTAGTGCCTAGTAATTTCATTAAAGATCCGATAGTTTTTACAGGCGATTTCGGCTAGGCAGGCGGGTACGGAGTGGAAAAATAGACGTAATTGGCACTATGTGTAGCAGATACCGTGTGGTAGCCAGAAGAGAGATGATGAATTGGGTGTGTATGTCAGTGGCAGGTATTGGTAATTTTTGATCAATTGGTTGAATTAATTTGACCTCGAGTGTCAAAAGGCGATGTGGCCATTAGTGTTTGATGAAAAACGAAAAAATGGTACATCGACTAGTACTCGTCGATGCCATATTTAACGACTCTGCAGGCAGATCGTCTTGCGGCATCGACGAGGTGCGTATTTTTTGAAGACAGCCTATGTAGAAAGAGGGGATGGGTTCATGCCCGGCGTGTCCCTGGAAGATCTAAAAACCGCCTACCGCAACGAGCCTCCGGGTAAGTCCCGGGACAGACTGCAGGCGGCAGTTGGACGAAAAAAGGGCAAGAGTGAGTCTGTAATAGCCGCCCAGCTCGGACGTAGTCAGGGTGTCATATCTGAGTGGCTCAACAGGCTACAATCAGAGGGCTTGGAGGGCAGATATGACCGCAAGAGTCCCGGCAGGCCGTGCAGACTCACAAAAGAACAACAAGAACAGGCAAAGGCCGATCTGAGTAAAGAGCCGATGCAGTGCGGCTTTGAGCGTGGGACATGGACTGCCGCCTTGTTTGCATTGCATCTGGCAAACATTTTTGACGTCCAGTACACGTGGACCGGGGCCCTGGCGCTAGCTCACAGGATGGGCTTTTCAATAAGAATGCCCAGGCCAATTCACCACAAGTCTGCCAGTCCATTAGAAGAAATGTATTATGTACACGACACAATACGAGCCATCATGGCGCACGCCCGTGCCGGCTACGAGGTGTTCTGTATGGATGCCGCTGCAATCACAAACTCGCCGTATGTCGCGCGCGGACTACATCTCCGAGGAGGCTCTGAGACTGTAAATGTCAACTTTTCAAAAACAAGCATGAAAATGCTGGGTGCACTCGGGGCCGGTACATGCCACCTGCACTTTTGCGACAGTGCGAATACTGTAAACGTCATAAAGTTGTTGGAGATGCTCCGAGAAAAGTACGGCAAGGTATTTGTCATATGTGACAATGCATCTGCGCACAAGTCCAAAGACATCAAGCAGTATCTGGAACAGACAAGAGGACAAGTCGCACTATGGTATTTGCCGCCATACACTCCTCAACACAATCCCATAGAGATCCAATGGCGTGAGATAAAGCGCGCATTGGCAGGCAGATACTACAAGGGTGGTTTTCCAGAGATTCAAAAGTCCATATTACACATGATGGAAAAAGGCGAGGTAGGTACAGTCAGACTGCTAGAGTACATGCGCAATGCCATACAAGATGCAAAGAACAACGTGTTAATACCAGAACTCCGGGCTGCATGAACTGCATATTACGCGAACTAGGAGGTCCGGGTGTGGTTGTGCGACGCACAGATCGCACTATGATCAGGACGGCTGCGCACATACCCTTTACCACGTCGAAATACATGGCTAGCATGCACATGTCCATGGGAAAATCATGGAGCATGTATGGATTACAACATGGGGCCTGCCTGATTTCCCAATATATGATTATAAGAATGTCTAAAAACTATCGGAACTTTAATGAAATCACTATGCCTAACAACCATCCAAAAATCTTAGTAAATAATTTGACAAAAAGTAAGGCATTTTTGTCAAGAAAAGATGGGCATAATAGTTTCATTAAAGATCCGATAGTTTTCTAATATTTTGTATTCATAATATGTGCTCAACTTCGAGATGAATATCAATCCAAATATCGGATCTTTAATCATATCAGTAGGCATGAGGGCGAGTTTGCCCAAAATGCAATCACAGGTCACTAAATCGACTGAGTTCTAGATATCAATGTAAATAAAGTGTAAACAAAGGTATGTTCTGCTTGATTTCCCACTTGTGCTGTGTCATAAACGAATGAAATCGCGGTGCCATTTTTGTGCTTTGTTTTTAGCATCTCAGGTTTGAGTGCCTTGCCATAATATTCCCATCCAGTCATCAATTGCAATAGTGCTTGGCCTTTTTTGAGCATGTTGTATTTTCTGGCATTGTTAAACATTTGACGTTCTCGTCACCCCATTGTTTTACTTGCTCTAGATCTGTACTCTTTAGGCATTTGAGCACAGTATTTTCAGATGGGATGTTTATGCGCTCGCTTTTTCTAAAATAGTTAGCCTCATTACGTTTTCTTTTGTGCGTTGCTGCATTTACACACATGTTATTGAACGATATGGTGGCAAGTGTACCAAGATAATCATTCACACCATACTTGCTGTTATATCTGGTTGATATGTTTAGTCTGAGATCGACGAATCGTTTTCGTAAAACTTTATAATTTACTTGTTCTAATTCATATTGATGTTTTAGTACATCATTTTTCATATATGATGAAAGGTACTAGAATATCCCCATATATTGTATTTTCTATTTAATTTGATCAAGTATGATCATCAATGTTTAACGAGATTGCATATTATTCAAATAAAATCATATAAAACACATTGCGAAATACTGACTTGCAGCATTTGGAACAGGTGGGGCAAAAAAAATCACACAAATGGTGAAAATCTAGGCACGAAGTTAACACCTACCTTGACTCAAGCTGTGTTAGTACTTTTGCAATCTGCGGCCATAGTGGGCTGCTGTACTTTTCTGCATTGGTTTGCGCCTCTGCTGCGGTCATCGGGTTGTCGTGGGTAATCTCGCCGAATGCGGCCAGCACGCGGTTCCAGCGGTCGACGTGCGCGTCGCCGTGCTGCACCTGAGACGCCTGCGCCCTTACCTTGGAGACGAGGTCAGGGTCTATGGCGGGCGGCGCGTCCGGCTCAGTCGGTACGTCCGGCGGCGTCTGCGGCCCGTCTTGTTCTGCTGCCGCCGCCTCTAGCAATGTCAGCACGTCTGCAATCTTTGGCCACAGCGGGCTGCTGTATTTCTCGGCGTTGTCGCGGGCCTCTGCTGCGGTCATCGGGTTGTCGTGGGTAATCTCGCCGAATGCGGCCAGCACGCGGTTCCATCTGTCCACGTGGTCTGCGCCGTGCTGCACCTGGGACGCCATCGCGGTCACGTTGGCGACCAGCGCGGGGTCTATGGCGACTGTCGTCAGATTCTGAGCCTGGGTGAGCTTGTTGTACACGGGCGGCTGCATCAGGCTTGACGTCGTCCCGGCGTCCTGGACGTCCACAGTCCAGCTTGCAAATTGGCCCGGCGTGTAACCGGCGCCTGGGTTTATCGTGAGCGTAACATTGTTGACGTCTATGACGCCGTCATCTATGGTCGGGACCTCCAGCGTATACGAGCCGATCGGTGGGATCTCCACGATGCGCCAGCCCGCGTCGGAGGCGTTGAGCACGGTCCCGGCGTCCGAAAGGGTGACGTTGACCGGTAAAGGTGACAGGGGTGGAGGGGACGCGCTGATGCTAAATGAGACGGGGTCACCCTCCGAGCCGCCGCCTGCCAGCCCGATTGAGACTGTAGTCGGGGGTGGGGGGCTGCCGCTGCCCAGCGGGCCTGGGTCGTTGTCCCGCACCGTAAATATGACGGCGTTAGGCGTGCCCACGGTGTAGCCGGGCCCGTCGCGCAGCGATATCGTGACGGTGCCGTCGCGCTCGTCTTGATTGTCGTTATGGGTCGGGACGCGTACTTTTTGTTCGCTGCGGAGCCCGGACTGGGTCCGGTCGCCATCAAGGCTGTTGCTGACAAAGCCGTTGGGGTTGGTGTCGCTGTGGGGGTCGGAGACGTGGATGTTGTACGTAAGCGGCGGGTCCTGCGTCGGGGTGGCGCGCACCACTACGCGCAGTTCGGTGCCCTCCGTGACGTCGGTGGGGACGTCTGCCACCATTATCAGCTCCGGCGTGGCGTTGTTTATCTGTGCCTTCCAGTGGTGCTGGGACATGAACGTCCCGGCCGGCGGCCTCTCCGGATTCACCCAGTAGTGTGCGTACACGGGGCCCCCGGTGAGGGGCGTGACCGCCACCGTGAACGACTGCACGTTCGACGTGCCATCGTTGTGCGTCTGCCACGTAGCGTCGGCGAAAAGGTCGCCCTTCTCTATGGTTATCGTCCTGTACGTCGGGATATAGTAGTATGATACAGCGGTCTTGGTGGAGTCCGTCCAGATTACGTTGCGCGAAAAGTCGCGCCCCGCGTCGTTGGGGTCCAGGCTGGCGTGCACGTCGTTGCCGCACATGTTAGCCGACCGGAGTGGGATATTGCCGACGTTGCCCAGGTCCACTATACACTCGCGTATCTCGGCTGCGAACTCCATCCGCTCGGTGGCGGGGTTCTCGAGCGTCACGGTCCCTCTCAGGGTGCCGCCGCCCGAGGGCGAGGTGAACGTGACGGCCGCCCTGTTCAGGTCGTCGGGGATTGGGTAGACGGCAAGACCGTGGCCGGCGCCGGCCCAGTCAGCCGCCGAAACGACTGCAACTATTGTGATTATAATTCCGGCAAGTAAAAGAGGTGTTATTATTGTAAAAAGGTGATGTTGCGCGTTAGAATGATGGAGTGGGTGTGTGAGGGGGGGGGGGGGGGATTGAGAGGGAACAGATCTCTGCTTGACGCGCAGCTGTCTAATTAATGAAATATTCATACAACGGCGACTCCAACGTACTATAAAAATCATCTGAACCAACCTTCCTGACGGATATATTCATTTAAAATTTGAATATGAATAAATAAAATAATTTAGATTTTGAGGTTTTACGATAATATTTTTTCTTATACTTAAATTAATCTATCTAAATCAGTGGAAACAATAAATACACATATATGATCAAAGCTCTTTACCAACACCATGAGTCAAAAAAGACCAGACAAAGCAGATGATGCATGTATTCAATTAAAAATAAAATATGAAAAGAAAATTCGTGTGAACCAAGCTCTATGACTGATATGGTCATTAAAAAATAGTACCGAGTCAAGCGTCGCACAGATGCAGGATTCTATATTCAAGTAAGAATGTGACCAAATACAAATATGTGATTTTATTATTGTATCCAAAGAGCTTGGTTCACATCTTTGTACCATTGAGCAAACATTCATGTTATTCAGACAGGCCATATATGACACATCTTCAAAACTCGTCTTTGGTGGCAAAGTAGAATTGGATGAGGCAATGTTTGGAGGTAATCGAAAGGGAGAATGTGGTAAGGGAGCAGCAGGAAAAACACTCGTCTTTGGCATACATTCTAGAAATGGACTAATTTGTACATTTATTATGCCTAATTGAAAGCAAAAAACACTCAGACCCATAATTGAAAAGCATACTATGCCAGATTCTTTGTACTGTGCAGATGAACATACTACATACGGCACACTTGATGGGCTCAGTACACATCAAGTGGTGACTCATAGTAAGGATGAATATGTTAGGGATAATGTGTACATAAACTGTATTGAAGGTTTTTGGAGTTTGCCAAAAATTTTCTGTATGCATATCATGGTGTTCCAAAAACACATTTCCCATTATATCGCAAGTATACCGAGTTTAGGTACAATCACAAAGATGAAAATTTGTTTGATCTCTTGACAGATATTCTGGTTAAAGATATTTCAAAGATAGAGTCAAGTATTCAAGTCATTTCAGACCCATTACATAAAAAGATCATTTAATGTGTAATTAAATGTTCAAATTATCCAAAAAATCGGGTCCAGATAGTTACGTATTACCAAATATTATTCGTGAATTTTCAAACAATGCCGCAACATCTACTGTATGTCACACTCAAGCAAATGACAGATTGTGATATGTATTGTGTGCCGGGGGCGGGTTTTGAACCCGCGACCTCCAGATTATGAGTCTTGCCTTTTTGGAGAACTGCTAGAGCCTGCCAAATGAACTGGCACTCTAACCAGGCTGAGCTACCCCGGCATAATTTGTGTGAATATAATGAGAAATTAAATGCTACGTACTAACAATATTTTCAAGAGTCATTAGTATTTTGAACATCCATAACAAAATTATCACGATTAGCATCTTTTTTTAAATCAGTGTTAGGTGCAGTGGTATCAGTGTTAGGTGCAGTGGTATCGAATGCTACAATATCAGACCACTTTAAATCTTCATTATGAACCCACAAAAATTTTTTTTGTAAAGCAGCAGTGTACAATTTTTCCCATTCTGTTTGAGTCTCATTAGTCCATGCTTTGACAACGCGTGGATCAATATAATTTCGCAGAGACGTTCCAAGATTATAGTCCTTTGTTTTTTTCGCCAGGTCAATTTGAAGATCCATTTTTTCTATCCTTTCTGTGTATCTAGTTTTTTGATTTTTCATCTGTACTCGTACAGTTTTAAGTCTTGCAGACTTTTTCTTTTTCTGCGCAGCAGTCTTGGGTTTTGAGGCTTTTATTTTTTCAAGCCTCTCCTCAGTCTTTTTCCATGGTTTTTTTTCCTTTGCCTCGTCAAGTTTTGCTTGTCTCTTTTTTAGGGATTCAGCAAAGTTTTTTGGTATAGTTCGTTTATGATTACACATTTTAGCTGCCTCAAGATTGGCACGTTTTGCATGATACAATTTTTTATTCTGTGTTGCATTCTTCACATCTACATGCTCAGATAAATACTGTTTTACCACTTTTGTAGCACTGTATGTTCGAAACACCTTTGCACTCAAACCTTTGACGATACTTGAATAGTACGCATTAACATGACTTGATCGTATACCATCAAATATTTCATCTTTATTATTTTTATCTTTTATTATATCTGATATGTTTTTTTTAAATTGTTCATCATGGGGGCTCTCAACTTTTATAGTCTCCTGCCACCTTACACTGTCCTTGCCCAAAAAATCAAGACTTATTGCATCATCCAATACAGTGATATGTTCTTTGCGTAATGTAGTTGCACCGACGGTGTCTGCTTCATCAGGATCTTTTTCATCTCCCACTCTCATTGCAGTACGATAAATCAGATAACATACTGTAGATACATTGCGTTTTTTAGTGTCGTTCTCTGCCATATCATGTCCAATTTTGTCCAATATCTTGTTAATCCCTGCTGCAAGATTTTCGGCTTTAAGGTATTTTGCCTTGTCCATGTTTTGTTTTATCGCCGATGTGTCTGCAAGCCAAATGTACTTTTCTTTTTGTGTCAAGTGATCAGTCCAACTTGCCAACCACGTAGCCTGTTTGTTCTCTATTATTTTTTTCCAAGCACCTTTTGGATGTACAGCACTCTTGCCCATATTGAGTGTGACGTCACTGTGAGTAATACGAGGCTTCCATCTACCTCTTAGTGGATGGTCACCCCTACCAATAAATATGCCAGGTGGTTCTGCCATGTAATTACCAACGTCAACTTTTTCACCATCTAATATGGCAGTACCATATTCTGATTTTAATTGTTCACGAATTTTTTTACGTTTTGCAGCAAGTTCCTTTCGTTCTTCTTTTGTCAGGGCATCTTTGCGAGCTTTTTCCATATCCACTATATTGTAAATATCATCAAAGTTGAGATCATTATAAGATATTTTTTTGTATTCATAGCCCAGAGCTGCTGCAAAATCTTTGGTAAAATTGGATTGAAATATCTTGTCTTGGACATATGGCGTATCTTTCTTTTTTGCCCATTGGTATGCCATCTCTTCTTGAATACCATTTAGATGCACTACATTATCTTTAATTTTGAGTGAAAGTCCTTTTGGCTCATATTCAGGTGGGAATATGATACCATTGTGCTGTAAGGTTTTCCATCTATCTTTTTGATTCTTCTTTGTAGTTTTTTTTGCCATTTTATGATCTAAATCAGTTAAAGTCTATCCAGTATGTATATCAATTTACCCATGACTATTTTCAAAACTATAATTTTTGAATATTTAATGTTCATTACTTATTACAAGTTAATGATCCCATCTAAAGTAAAATAAAAGTGTAAACCAATCTCTATGACTGGTATGATCATTCAAAAATAACTCCTAGTCAAATGCACCGTATGTACGATACTTGACATGCAGACAGGGATGTGACAAAATACAAGTAATTTCATTATTGTGTACAAAGATTGGTTCACACAACTAGTCTAATTAGATCATCAGCAGTGTTCATCAAATGAGCAATAAAAATTGTTAATAATAATATCAATAATTATGTCTTATAGCGATGCTAGTAATAGATACAATGAGCCATTGTAAAGACGGTGAACAATACAGACATACTAACAAGGGTGCGAAATACATTGGATCAAGATAGTGAAAAGACAGATCATCGTGTTGATTTTCAAATTCACAAAGAGATTGTGTTTGTAACTATTGGTTCTATTGTAGGCGCCATTATTATGCAGATTCCAGAAATATTTGTTCATGGTTTTGGCAACATATCTTATGCACTAATATGGATTGTATTTGGAGATACATTGAGTTCTTTTGATAAAGGTGCGGAATTTCTAGTGCATGTATCATCAGCAGTCATTGTGGGCATTATTGTAGGAGTAATGTTACATCGTACATTAAAAATTGATGTTTCAGTACTCATAAAAGGACTCTTCTTTGGATTAATTGCATGCGGTATTGTATTTGCCGCATTTGCAACACCTACAATATACCTACTATTGACAGGATCATATGATGCGGCCATGAACACATACGAATTTTCCTCTACAGTATTGTTTGAATCAATTTTTACACATATTGTCTGGGGATTGGTACTAGGGGCAATCACCACAGCGTTGACTCGTAAATACGGTGCCAATTATCGTTGCAGTATTTGTGATGTTGTCTTTTCCAATACCAAAACTCTAAAGGCTCACAAATCACATGTACATGGAAGTGGTTCGGCTTCAATGAAGCGCATACTAATACTAGGGGGCGGATACGCAGGCGTCACTGTGTTAAACAAGATCCAAAAACAGTTCAACAACGACGTTGATGTGAGTATAAATCTAATCAGTGAATCAAATTTTTTTCTACATACACCAATGCTACCTGAGATGGCCACAGGCATCATCGAGGCACGCCACATCTCAACTCCAATACGAAAGTTTTGTAAAAGGGCGAGATTTTATCAAGCCCGTGTAACCTCAATAGAACTAAAGAACAATCAAGTTATTATGCACAAAATTGGAGAAAACAAAACAGATGTACTTGCATATGATTATTTGGTTATTGCAGCAGGTATGAAGACTAGTTTTTATGGAAACAAAAACATAGAGCACAATGCATTTACCATCAAGACTATGGATGATGCAATAAATATCAGAAACCACATAATTGGTATACTTGAGCATGCGGACCAAGAACACGATACTGAGATACGAGACGAACTTATGACATTTGTGGTTGTTGGTGGTGGGTTTGCAGGTGTACAGATGGTAGGAGAGTTGAACTCGTTTGTACGAGGTTCGGTTAAAAATTATTATCACAATATACCAAAATCATCTATAAAAGTGATACTAGTACATAAAAATGAAAAGTTGCTACCTGAATTCGAAGATTTGGGCACACATGCAGCCGCAACACTAACAAAGGTAGGAGTTACGTTGTACGGTAATAAAAAATTAATTGATTATGCAAATAAAGTAGCAAAATTCAGTGACGGTACAACTACCAATACTAGGACACTAATATGGGCAGGAGGAGGTAGAGTGGATGAGGTCATATTAAACACAGATACAGAACATCACGAATCAGGGCGCATTATAACGAATTTACATCTAAGTCTAAAAAACAACCCAGATATTTTTGTGTTAGGTGACTGTGCATTTCTCACTAATCCACGTAACGGAATACCATATCCACCAACTGCCCAACATGCATTAGAAGAAGCAAATCTAGTTGCAGAAAATCTCACAAACAGAGTAAAGCATATAGGAGTACAGTATGATTTTAAATACAATACAACAAGGTCCATGGCCAAGTTAGGACATATGCGAGGAGTGGCAATAATATTTGGAATGAAAATCCGAGGGCCTCTTGCATGGATTATATGGAAACATTATAATCTCTCAAAGCTTCCAACTACTGAAAAAAAGATACGAGTAGGATTTGACTGGTTCATAGACTTGTTCTTCCCACGTGATATAACTAGACTCTCAAACAAAACAGATTAGACCTAGTTGTTTGTGTATATCGTTCATTATACTAGATTAGACATTTGATCATAATTAGTATTTGTACACAAAATTACAAATAAATGTAAATTATGTTTATTATAGTGATGATTTAATTCGTTAATGTTGCAAGGTTATAGGGAAAAGTGTTTGATCAAGTATAATACCACAAGTCAAAGAAATCAAAGGTATTCTTCAAAGAGCATGACATCATACTATCCTAGTACTACAGGGGCACTCGTATATAATTAGATTAAAAAGTGAATACTTGCACATAATATTCATAAATTATTTAAATTCAACATATATTATCTAAAACACATAAGATCATAAAATAACACAAAATAATAAAACATGATTAAATTATGTACGACTACTTGCAAGATTAATCATCAAGCTCAAAGGGTTAAATAATATCTCACTTGTCTCATCATAATGAGTACAAAAAGCGCAGTTGTAATGAAAGGAGACGGAATAGGTCCAGAAGTAGTTGATGCCATGCTTATGGTTATCAAAGAATGTGGTATTCAATCAGAGATTATAATGTGTGAAGCAGGCTCAGAACAATGGGATCGTAATGGAAGGAAAGAAAAATCATACATACCAGATGACACCATGAATACACTTCATAAAGCAGATGCATGTTTCAAAGGTCCAACCACAACAATTCCCATACCCGATGCTCCAAAAAGCGTAGCAGTCACGCTTCGACAAAAGTTTGATCTTTATGCAAATATAAGACCCAGTAAGACATATGAACGACTCTCGCCAGGTGTAAACCTAGACTGTGTGTGTTTTAGAGAGGCAACAGAAGGGTTGTATACAGGCATTGAGGCACGAATAACCAAAGATACAGCAATTGCAATTAGAAAGATAACTAAACAGGGATGTGATCGTATAATAAATGCATCTCTTAAATGGGCCAAAGAGCACAATATGAAAAAGATGGTTGCAATTACAAAGAGAAACATACTCAAAGAGACTGATGGGATATTTTGGAGTGCAGCACAGCAAGGAGTACAAGGCACAGAAATTGAATTGTCAGAAATTTACATTGATAATATAATGCAACAACTAGTCATCAATCCAAAACAGTTTGATGGCACAGTACTTGTGAGTACTAATTTGTTTATGGATATAGTATCAGAATTGGTGTCAGGTTTAGTTGGGTCAATTGGACTCATTTATTCGGCAAATATAGGTGATCAATTTGCAATGTTTGAGGCAGCACATGGAAGTGCACCGCAATTTGCAGGAAAGAACGTTGTAAATCCAGTTGCGGCAATCTGTTCGGGTGCATGGATGGCAAAATATCTAGGAGAAGGAGAGATTGCAGATGCAATATTTAGATCCACAGAAGAGGTGGTAAATGAAGGTAAGACAGTGACATGGGATATTGGCGGATCTGCGAAAACAACACAGATGGCAGATGAGATATGCAAAAAAGCAAAATTAATTTTACATCGTTAAACCATCATAGATTACAAGTCACGGTTATTCATAGTACATTCAATTAATAATAATTCTTCAAAAAATAATTTCTTTCTAGATACAATATGAGCATCATCAAACCCTGCATCGAGTGCATGTTGCATCAAACCTTTATAGTCAGATAATATTGTGCTGATGAATACAAATCTTCCACCGTTTGCAACATTATAAGATACAGAGTCAAGTATAATTGAGGGTACAACTAACCCATCTAGTCCACCATCAGTAGCAAGATAAGTAATTTTATCAGTAGCAAGATATGGAGGATTGCAAACGATTAGATCAAATTTTGCATATATAGCATCAGAACCACTACAACATACAAGATTTTCTGTACGATATGTATAAGATTGGTTTTTTAGTACATTAAAATTAATATCAGTGCCAACTACTATATCAAATGTCTTATACAGCATCTTTGTGATGTATCCCGAACCACTCCCAACATCAAGAGCCATTTTGCCGCAGGGCAAACAGTTTATGTAATCTGCAAGAAAGAATGTATCCTCAGAAGGAGGATATTCATCATTCTGACTCTTCGCATCATACATCTTTACAACATCCATTTATTGCAAATTATGATTATGGTCATATCAATATAACGATTGTTGTTATTATGTTAATGCGTATTTTAAAGAAATATTTTTTCATTATTGAGTAGTGCTAATTTTACTGGGGACTGAATTTAGTGAGGACTGAATTTAATTTATATATACATATATTATTTTTATATTTTAACTAAAGTAATTGGTCAAATGTTAATTTCACATAAAGACCTCATATGTCTTAAAATTAGAATCTGCACTAGCCACCAACAAATATAAAATATCAAAAAATATAAGATTATTTAAAAGACAATTAATTACATAATGTCATATATTAAAAGACCATGAAGATAAATCAACTATAAGGCAATATACAATAACAATAACAGTTTTGACACAACAGCATTATGAATGGTCTTTTGATATTTGAAGTATCTTTTCCAAAGTTTCTGCAAGGATAAGTTTCTTCCATCCAAATGTAAAAGAACGAAGTTCTGCCATACTAGTAGGTTTGATGTTTATAATCTCAACTGCTTCATCTTCTGTCAGATTACACTCTTTGATCAATAATTTTTTCATCTCTACGGCATTTTTTGAATCAGTAAAAGTAAATTTTGATACATAATCATATGTCCATCTCTGAATTTGGTCCATCTCATCTGGTCCAACTTTACCCAAAATCTCTTTGACCTCTGAGAGTGAGATTGATTGTTTATTTTGTACTTCTTCCATTTTATTGCACACCAAAGGGTTTGATATGATCTAATCTGGTGATTAGTGTCTTTGTCTTGTTACCGAGTTTTACATGCAAGGTCACAGCTCTACGGCCCACCTCTTTTACAACTCCAACTTTTCCATGATATCTACGATGAGGCAGTCCTTTGTGCTGTCGTGGATCTATAATGACAAGAGCTTGTTGTCCCTCACGATATTCACGAAGTAAAAACGATACACCTCTAGGAGCACTCTTTTTCATTACAGAGCGGGATTTGTGTCGAAATCCATGTGAGCGGCCATGAGACTTTTTAGTTGCCATGTAAAATACGTCTGTTAAACCCTATTTAATCTACTATATTGTACAACACAGAGATTTTAGAGTCATCCCCGCTACACATTCTTTTAATCGAGATGTAAATTTCCACGTACTAAACCATTTAGCCATTACAATAGAAGCAAAAATAAAAAATAAAAAAAGAGAGAGATTACTCGTCGGAGTTCTCTACATCAGTAAGATCAATCTCATCATCAAGATTAATCTCAAGTGAGTCTGCCTTTGGAGCATCGTCATCAACTGTAGCAGGGTTAGATTCAGCAGTAGTGGTCTTTGTCTTTTTGGCAGTTGTTTTCGTAGATTTGACAGTAGTCTTTGTAGCAGTACTAGACTCTGGTTCAAGTGGTTCATCTTTAGCAGTAGTCTTTGCAGTAGTGTCAGCACTCTTTGTCTTTTTAGTTTTAGTTGTAGTTGCATCTTCAGGATCAACTACGCCTGCAACATCAAGTGCAAAGATTACTTCTTCCTCTGCATGGTGTGGACTATCTACCATACGAGCAATCCTCTTTTTACCAGACTTTTTAAAGTAGATTCTATAGGTGCTAGTGTGTGCAACTACATTTCCACCGATCGGTCTAGTTGGGTCACCAAAGAATACGTCAGGAGATGCCATAACTTGATTCGTCGCAATTGCAGCGCAATTGTAGATCTCAGCATACCTTGACAGCAGACGGACAAAGTGATTGAGTTTTTGTTGTCTGTTTGAAAGAGTTCCACGTCCCAGATATTCTGATCGGAACAATCCAACAGCAGAATCTGCAACAATCAATCGGATGTTGTTTGCCTCTATGACAGGTCCTGCACCTTCCAAAATTAGTGTTTGGTGTGAACTGCTTTGTGCACGCGCTACTGTAATGTTCTGCAAAACAGATACAGGATCCATTCCATGTGCTTGAGCAATTGAGACGATTCGCTCAGGCCTAAATGTGTTTTCAGTATCAATGTACAAAACACCACCGTCTAAGCCACCCTCTTCTTTGGTTTTTTGAACCATTACAGACATGGTGTGAGCAAATTGTGTCTTACCGCAACCAAATTCACCATACACTTCAGTCAGTGCTTGTGTCTCCAACCCACCATCAAATAGCGAGTCAAGACAGTTTGTGCCAGTTGTAATGCGACCAATCTTTTGTCTGTTCTCGTAGATCTCACTTGCGCTAACAAAATCTGCAGACAGTTGACCACTATCAACTAGATGTTGTCGTGCTTTGTTGACGATCTTCTCGGCACTGTCTTTTTCCATTCCAGTTATGTCTGAAATTTCGACAGGTCCGCGGACGATAAGATCCATAACATTATGGACACCTGCATCAGACAGCTTTCGTGTTGTAACGGGGCCGACGCCCTCCAAGCTGTCGAGTTTCATATCTTCCATATTGAATAGCAAAAGTACGGTATAATAAAGGTTTTGTTTGGTACTTTTACGGTAATTTTAGGTAGTTATAATATTATATCCCAAATAGACAAGTGGAGCTTTTAATATTTTTTCTAACAGACCAGCATAAAAAATAAAGTTTGAATCAATATTTTGTTAAATTACACAAACACAACACAAGTTTAGACATAAACTACACATTACAATAATAATAATAATAATTGAACAAATACAGACTAGACAATAAATTAAATATTTTGACACACTAAATCAAATACTATATGACACACAGAACACTTGTGATACCAGACATACATCACAAATACCATATAGCAGAGCAGATCATATCAAAGGAACGTCCAGATCTAACGATCTTTTTAGGAGATTATTTTGATGACTTTTATGATACTGCTGATGATGTAGCCAATACAGCAAAATGGCTAAAAGATTCACTTGATTCTACTTGTACTGAAAATGATAACAAGACAAGTAACTGTAGAATACACTTGATTGGAAATCATGATTTACATTATATGACTATGAATCAAAAATTCACATGTAGGGGGCACTCTAGACTTAAACACAACATAATAGACACGTTTGATATTGATTGGAGTAAGTTAAGACTCTATTACTGGCTAGGAGACACAGATGATATGAGTGATAGGTGGCTATGCACACATGCAGGATTTACAAACAAACTATTTGTAAAATATCTCAAGACAGGCTCAGAAACAGTCAACGACATTTTACAAAGAACAGATGAGGATCTTGATAATATTCACAATGAGTCAGTAGAACACACATTTTTACAAGCAGGAACCATTAGAGGTGGATCAGAAAATAGTGTGGGCGGCATTATATGGTGCGATTACAATGAATTTGTTGACATACCAAACACAAAACAAATTTTTGGACACACTAGAGATTTTAAAGTCAGACATAAAATTACTAGTGCGATAAATTCAGAACATTATTGCATAGACACAACACTATGTAATTATGCAATATGTGACGATTACAACACAATGACAATTAAAAATGTAGAATGAATGGTTAAAGTAGAGAAGAACTTCTCAAACAGTAAATTTCAAAATATAGAATTTAATATATTCTGCGTGGTAGATTGTAAAAATCATACTGGCGTGTGTTGTGTACGATTATAGTCAACATCTGTTTTGTATACGGGTGTTATTTCAGAGGTTGTGTTGTTTTTTAATCTATGAAATGCTATAAAACTACCAACAATGGCAATGATACCTCCAATCACAGCACCAACCACTATACCCATGCCAAATGTAGAATCAGAAGAGTTTTGAGTGGGTGTAGTTTCTGATATATCTGCAAACGAATCGACACTGTCAGCAGTATTATCAGCAGTATTGTCAGCAGTATTGTCAACAATGTTATCAGTACCACCATCTATAGAAATTTCAGAGTCTATTTGAGATGTATTAGGAGGCAATAGTATATCAGCAGTATTGTCGACGATGTTATCAAACATCTTATCGATGGGGGGATTCAGAGTATTATCGATTGTATTATGGTCAATCACATTATGGTCAATCATAGCACCATCAATCAGATTACCACTATTTTGCCCAAGATCATCAAGAATTGTATTATCAGACGGTATATTTCTATCAAGTAAGTTTGTATCAAGAGTCACACTAGTGGATATGTTGGATATATCTCTGTAAAATTTTACATTCATGGAGATCGGCTCTATAATAGATTCAGCGCCATATAATGTGGTATGTGTCATTATAGTGTACATTCCAGAACCATTAATTGGAATGGTTATGAGTGCAGACGTGTAATCATTTTCTACATCACCAGATACAGGATAAAAACCACCACCTTCACTAAATGGAGTTACACCAAGCCAATCTATTGATGGCCAATCAAGAAAGTGTCCAAAGACACCAGACGGGACATTTGTCTGAATTATTTTTCCCGTAGGATCAACTGCAAATATAGACATACTAGTATCAGGTGACTGCCAAGATAGCTCTACAGTAGCAATACCAATAGACTCATCATACACATCAAAATAATAATTGCGCCAATCACCTGCCATATATCGACCAACCATATCAAATGAACCTCGTGTGTAGCTGTTGTGATATATGGTGCCAAGTGAAAAAGTATCAGTGTCAGAAAGATCACTCATATGTACATCGTCATAAACATCAGACAACACAGGTTTGATCGAAACCCCAGTGTCAAAAGCACGTATAGAGGTTTTCACGACAAAGGATACAGGTACGTTAACTGTATGATCATCACTTGCAAATTCTATAAATCCTTGATGTACTCCAACCTCAGTGTCATTAGTAGTGACAAGTGTAATATCAACAGTGCCCACATCATTAGCACCTATTAAAATCTCCTTATTTTCAGGCCATAAAACATCATTCCAAATCTTTTTTGTATAATATTCAGCAGAGATGGTATAATCTAATGCAGTGGCATTCATACCATTTTGTCCAACCCAGTAAGAGTATCTTTGTGGAACTGGATATATCCCAACTATTGGAATACCTTCAAACAACGTGGCCGGATCAGAGACACGTATCTCTTGGACAGTTCCCCATGAACCACCACGCGTCACCAGTATTAGTTCATTGCTTGTAATCTCAGAGTCATCATTTGCATCAATCCAATCATATAGATACAAGGATGCAATACTAATATCATCAGCATATACATCAGTGGACATGTTCATAAAATCCGAGAATGCGAAATTTACATCAAGTATCAAAAGCGATACATTGTCTAGAAACGGTACATCACCATCATCCAAGAGTCCTCCAAGATGATTATCAGAGTATACATCTGAAAGCCGTATGTAATTTGGAGTGTATACATTAGTATCATTTAATATTGGATCTTGTTGGTGGGGCACTGTAGTTCCATCATATATGGTACGATGTACAAGTGACATTACCTGTGGTGTCACGTCTACCCGTATTGCATCTGAGTTAGGATTCTCTACTTTGAATGTCACAGTACTACGATCACCGGATTCCAAATGTCCAGCAAACCATGCAGTCATAGGTATATTACGATCAGGTAACTCAAAGGCATCAATTCCAGTATTGGTAAGGTTTACAGATGATATGGCAGGTTGTAATATTTTACGTATTTGTTGGTAAGAGTCCTCATTATACACAACAAACACACCACCATCACCATGTACAAATTCAAGTGCTGTTCCTGCATCTGCAAGCCCTGCCCCCTGCACAAACGGATCATTATGGGTATCAAGTGCAGTAGACATCAATATATTACGAACAATAAAAGGATCATAATCTATCAAATTTTCAGTTAATTCACTCATTATGAGAGCAGACACTCCTGCCACCATTGGCGCTGCCATGCTAGTCCCACCATAAAGCGTAAACGGATCGCGTGTATCAGCACTCTGTGATGCACCCATCATGCTTTGAGGTACAAAACCAAAAGCGCCCATACTGATGACATCAGGTCTAACATCGCCAATCACCCCGGGGCCCCTGCTAGTAAAGTCCACAGGATGTCCATTATGAGGAATATCTACATTGTCCAGGTTATTATTATCATTATTATTATTATTATCATTATCATCATCAGAATCATTCTCAACACTTGTAACACCAAACCTAGGCTGATCCTTGAACGGACCATATCCTACAAAGACATTATTGGTACTAGCACCAACAGATATTCCAAATGATGCAACACCAGGTGTTGACACAGTACCATAACCATGGCCAGAATTACCAGCACTTGCAACCATTACCACACCAGGATAATCATCATCAAGGGATCTAGGCATAACAAGCATATCTAGTACAAGTGATAAGATATCATAACCAGGTGCTGAGCCGACGTTTGGAAAAGTCGAGATTCCAAAACTATTAGATATGATATCAGCACGAGGTATACCTGAAAACTTCCAGCTAGCGTTATAGTTCTCAAATCCAGCAGACCACAGCCACCCATATACAACATCACCAAGCCAGATTGCCTTTACAGGAAGGATCTTTGCATCAGGTGCGACTCCTCGGATAACATAATCGTTGGTATCATTATAAATGTCGTATTTCATCTTGCCAGCAGATACTATCGTCGCAGAGCTTGATGTTCCATGACCTGAAAAATCAGTCATAACACCAAAGAATCGACCATCAGGATCTATTGCAGGCAACAATGTCCCGTTAACTGCTTGAATATTCTCAATATAGTGAGCAGTAGACGTCATATTGGTGACAGAAAATACATCCAATACGCGTGCGCCTACCGTCCCTGCAGTATAATCAGTAATTCCATCATCATCAGAGTCATACACAAGAAACTCATTTCCACTGCCAAGTATTATCGGCGTCTCATCTGTAAAGTCAAGATCAAAATTAGGAGTGGTACCAGGTTCGCTGACATAATCAAGCCACGAACTACTCATATCGGGAATTATGGTGTCATAAACACCAGATGTAGTAGAATCTACTACCAACACTGGCACTACTTGGGCCTTGGGAGCACCATTCTCAGAACCTAATCCGGCCAAGCTCATTTGAAATATAGCACCTAACCGATAATTACCACTTTGTGACTTTATGTAATCTTGACTGTTACTTCCTATCTTCATATCTTGATTTAGTACTCCTTCAAATATTGGTGCGTTCCCCACTGCAGGATACAAAGAGTTGTAAACTGATAATGTAGTCCCATTACCACCTTGGTATATATCAAGAAATACACCTTCGGATGATACATACACAACAGAGTCAAATTCTTCTGAGAGCTCACCATGATGGTTTCTGATAATACCATTTTGATCGATGTTTGCATAAAATGTACTATTAGTCAATACTATGCCTTGTCCATCAGGATCAAGCATAACAGGATGGTTAGTGATCGGATCTCTTGCAAGAGAGTGTTGAATATCAGGATTTGAAAAATCAACTCCCGTATCCACAATTGCAATTGTCACTCCTTTACCAGTGGCATTGTATTTAGTAGCATCATGATCGAGTCCCACTACAACAGGTATGTTAGTTGCATCCTTTGTTGAATCACGCTCATGTGCATATGGCTTTGATAAAGTATCATGTCCTCCTAAAAAGTATGAATTATCCACTCTGGAATTATCATTTGCAGTGATCATATTTTGGAAGCCACTAGCAACAAGATTATCATACATTGCATTATCACTAGAGTGAAAATCAAGGGGTACATCGGGAATAACCAAAAACCCACTAGATGACAACTGTGCAGCAGATTCTGGAGACATAAATGCAAGTGAGTACAATCCACCATTGGGCAATGTTCCACTAGACGGACTTTGATGTGCGTGGGACGAACCAACATGAATGGGATTTGTACCAAACACCATATAGCGCTTTAGTGAATCTGTACTAACAGTATGAAAAATCTCAGAGTCAAAATCTATCAATGCAGTATCAAACATAGATTGTTTATAGTTACTAATACCATGACGTGTCATATACACATATGGCTCTTCAGTATATAGATTCCACGGTAATCCAAGTTGCGATATATGAGTATTTGACATAGTGTATGGTGCATGATTTTTGTTATTGTTTGTATTATGTATGGTAGTAGAATTAAACGCAGGCGAATATATGGAAGAGGTAATAGACATATCTGATTGTGCAAAAGCCCACGCATGACACGCAGTTGTCGTATCACATGCATCAATCAATATCACAGTATCAAATATAGTATAAAGAAAGAAGACAGATATTGCAAGCATGAATATTATCAAAAATACAACGAGGTAGTTGTGATCAATAGTGGACATACGGTACAGATACATTACAATTGTATGACAATCATGGCAATATAATTATCATCACAAAGCAAAATGATTCAACAAATTTGGCAATACAGGAGTGTTTAGACAATGTCTTAAAGAATACAATTGAGTCGCCATCGCATTAAAATATAATATATGATTGGTTAATGTTTTAGGCAAAGTATCATCAAATATTCAAACACCAAAATTACAAAAACGGTTATCTCCGCCTTGCCAATATGGCAATCTGAAGGGCAACTATAACCCCAATTGATGCGATAATTGGGAATAAAAGGGAGTTTAGTTGAGAAGATGCTTCGCTCACAAACGCTACTGATGTAGATATACTATCAGTACTGTGGTCGATCTTGGTACTTGCATCATCAAGTGTTGCATTAAATCCATATATTTCAGATTTTAAGATCTCCAGTTCACTTGAAGTCTCATTTAGTATAGAGTTCAATAATATTATTTGATCGGATATTCCACCTAAATCCTGACTCAATACATTTGTTGCAGCAGAACTATGTGATGTAGTGCCTTGACTAAATACTACCACGTGAAATACATGTGTACCTTCCTCAACAGGTACATACTCTACAAAATACAGACCCTGATGCAATGTCTCAAATGATTCTGAGAGGGGCACATATTTGCCAGATGGGAGATGCACATGAGTAGTCTCAAGTAATTCGGAAGGGTCGTTTCCTATCAATAATCCATCACTAGTTGTTTGTACAAATACCCTAAATGGTTGATGTATTGCAGCAGTCTCAGGGGCAAATACAAGTATGTTAACATGGCGCTCTACAGGCACATCAAGCAGATCAGTAGTTGATGTGAACCGTACATCAATAGCATAAGATGCACCTCTTTGAGTAGTACTCAGTATCTCAACTACATATGTGCCATATGAAAACGTAGGTGTAGGTTCAGGCCATATTAACAGATCATGGTTAAAGGAGCCATCAGAATCAGTAGTAATTTGATCAAATTTTGCGATCGAGCCATCAGGTGCAAATAAACGAGCAATCAGAGTTTCTTCTGGAAGTGCACTCCCATATACTTGAAGTTTATGATCAGTAGCAAATACCTTGCCATTAGTATTGACATCTAGTTGAATATCATTAGGTAGTGCATGTTGAGCATATGCATTATGAAAAGTCAAACTATTATCAACAAAAATAGAATCTGATGTAAAAACAGAATTTAATGTAGAGTCAAGATATTCAGGGGTGTAGGCGCATACGGTAAAAAGTATCAAAGTGCAAATAACTGTACATGAGATATACCGCATCCCAATGACATGATGTTGCATAATGATAGTCACGTTAAATGCCTTATAGATATTGTTTCTTGATTGTTAAATAGAAAATGGTTTGCATTAACGTTTACGTCTTCTCTGTCCAGGCTTGTTTTGGCCAGGAAACCTTCCAAGTATAAATCGCTTTTTAAAGTTGCTCTTGTTGCGCAAACTAGAGTTTGTGCCTACAATCTTACGACCCTCAACTTTGGGTGTTTGACCTCTGACTTTACCTGCTTTAGTAAGCGAACCGTGAGTTGCCATAATAATATGATAATTGTTATCAATTTATGTATTTGTATTTTCAATTTTTTTACTAGTGGTTGTATAACACATCATTATACATCATTGTATATCATTATACATCATTGTATATCATTATACATCATTGTATATCATTATACATCATTGTATATCATTATACATCATTGTATATCATTATACATCATTGTATATCATTATACATCATTGTATATCATCATACATCATTGTATATCATTATACATCATTGTATATCATTATACATCATTGTATATCATTATACATCATTGTATATCATTATACATCATCAAACCAAATTAAATGACCTAAAAGTACACATAAATTTAAGATCGTATATAGTCTAAAACCACAAAATGAGACAATTACCAATACTGTGCCTTTATCTTTTCAATTACACGCTCGTGCTCACTACTCTTTTTGCGCGCATACCTCTCCATAGCACCCAATGGTACGCCACCAAGTGACCTTGCAAGCATGTTGAAAAAGTATCTCTGTGGTCCTGCAGAACCAGTCTTGTTCATGAACTTTTGTATACCGTACTTGAAGTTATGCTGCCATGTCTTGTACAAGACACCCAACTGTGCAGGTAACATCTCGTTTCCAATATTAAAAAAGTCAGACTTTTCAAGCAAACCTATCGGGACAAATGTAAGAGCAGTAGTTGTGAACATAGAGTGAGGTTGTTCGTGCTCAAGTTCACACAACAACTCTATAGTCTCCCACGAATCTTCAGGAGTTTCATCATTATCCAATCCCATTATCAAAGTAAATGCAGGAACCCAATAGTGTTCGTTGAGTGTCTTTACACCCTCCTTTACAACCCAGTGCCATTCTGATGGTGAATATGGAGCAAGTTTTCTGTCAGCATACTTGTCGATCAGTCGTAGGCTACCAGTCTCAAAGCCAGCTTGAACACCAATCATGTTATCAGGACCTGCTTTGATAATTTTTGAGAGATTTGGAATAAGTCGCTCATCTGCAATAGCTCCTGCAAGTGTACCATGTGTTGGGTTTGTGTGTGGAACACCAGTTGACATTACAGCAGTGAATAACTCTTCTAGAGCCTCGCGGTTAGGTTCCATTCCCTTTGCGGTACGAGGATCCATTCCATACACAAATATATCATCACTATGAATCCATGCGGAGTTTGCATTTCCTTTTTTCATGTTAATCTCGATCTCTTTTTTGACTTTTTCAGGAGGGTAATACCGCAATGATCTCAAAGTAACATCACAGAATTTACACCCACGTCCACAACCACGCATTACCTCTACCATACCATGCATACTAGGCTCCACTATGTCAGGTATCTCATCAATATCAGGCCTGTCCCAAAAATTCACAAATCTACCATAGAGTTTTTTACCATTTCGCTCAAATTCTTTTATATTCACTTTAAAGTCACTACGTTTTCTAAAAGGATCCATATTCTCAAATTCATCATTTAGTAAATAGTTAAAAAAGCGACCCGCATGTCCATCAATCTCAGGTGCAATACCGCCAAGTTCGCCTTCCAATATTGCATATATTCCAAACTCTTCAATCTTTTCAGGATCATAGTTATACTGCCATGTACCAGATGCTCCAGAGATCACCTTTGCTTTTGAACCGGTCTTTTCTTTTGCAATCTTTATGCGTTGATGCAGCTCTGCATTATAATACTCATCATAAGAAGTCTGTTTGCGTCCATATGTGAACGTCATCGTGACAGGTCCCATACCAAGAGGATCCATCTCATATGTGCCAATTGCAAGAGTCTCAGGTCCAATAAACTTTTCTATATGATCAGGATGTGCCACAACAACATCTTCTCTTGCAAAACCATCCCTGAGTAGTCCTGCCTCTAGTTTTCTGAGTCCATATGGTGCATAATCAGCAACACCATTTGTATGAGATATGTAATTGCATATAAAATCAAATAGTATCTTTGGAGTTACTTGTCTTCCCATTATCTTGTATAACAGACTTTTTTTGTCTCTGTGTGGGTCCAATGCAGGCGCACAGCCAAAAAAAGAGGCAAGTGATAATCCCCTATATGGAGACATCAAGGTACGATCCGCTGTGAGTACTATCTTTGGAGTAGGCATATTTTAGTTTTATAGCCCAAATTATTGATTTTAAACCTTGCTTATTTGCCAATTTAGAGGACATTATAGCAATCAGACCCCAAATCTAGGCATGATTTTCTCAGTTGACACTAAAGACACAAACCTAATGTTTGTAAGAAATGCCAAATATGAGATTACCAGTTTTTTACAACACCAGATTTATCTCTGTATGTGTTCCCAAACTCAGGATTTGTAAGTAGGTAGGATGCATCAAATACAGTACCATCACGACACACTATATCAGAACCGGCAACACAGCTCCCACACAAACCAACACCACACTTCATCATACGCTCAAGGCTAGCTTGCGCAAACACACCGTTTTGATGTGCAGTGTACATTATCTTATACATCATAATTTCAGGCCCACATGTATACACAGCATCAAAATGTTCACTAGATTTCAGAAATGCATCATCAACCACATCAGTTACTCTTCCTCGTATACCATATGAGCCATCATCAGTAGATATCACAATACGACTATTCTCAGGATGTTTTGATAGCATATCAGATGCAATATCATCAAAGAATATCTCAGATTTTGTTTGAGAGCCCATCATCAGTGTAATCTGATTTTTTGGATCAGAGTAAGACAAGAGTCGCATCAAAGGTACAAGTCCTGTACCACCTCCAACTAAAAGTAGATGGCCATTGCGTACATCAAAAGATCTACCATATGGACCACGAACTGCGATCTGCTCACCTTTTTTCACATTATACAATGCAGTAGATGCAGGGCCATGTCGTCTCACTGTAAATGCAGGACGTCCATCTCGCGCAATCATAACACTCATTGGCAGTTCATATGCCCTCGGCACCCATACCATTGCAAACTGGCCTGGTAGGGCATCTTGCATATAATCATCAGAGAACACTAGTGTCCGTACAGTTGGAGTCTCATCTATTACATCCTCTATAGTCACTACAAATGGATGATTATGGATATTACCTGACAATGCCAACCATCTCCCCAATACTGGATATTTCCTTGCGCTTCATATATGATATTATTCCATTATTTATCTCATTGAACAGTGAGATGTTAATCGAGTTGTCACTACTATTATGGCGGCCATGACTACCATCAGCATTACCAATACCATTACCAATACCATTACCAATACCATTACCAATACCATTACCATGATTACCAATACCAGAACCTGCATTACCAGACGTATAACCAAGTGCACTTCCAACCTGCACAGCAGAAGCACCTGCTAGTATGAACTCTACTGCATCCTCCCATGTAGACACTCCACCACACCCAATTATTGGAACATCATATTTAACTGCAATCTCAAATACACATCGCAGTGCAACAGGTTTGATTGGAGTCCCCGACAATCCTCCAAACGTGTGACTCAAAATAGGAATCTGCATCTCTGCATTTATTGCAATGGCACGTATTGTGTTTATAGCAGTAATAGCATCTACACCTGCATCAATAGACGCACGTACAGTATCAAGATAATTAGACGATCCCAATCCGACCTTTACTATCACGGGAGTCTTAGGAGATGCTCTTTTTGTGGCACGAACTATCTGAGCTACTAATTCAGGATCATCACCCACCTCAAGTCCTACCTTTTCAACATGAGGACAAGACATGTTAAGCTCATATGCAGTTATTGCACAATCAGAGAACTCAGATATCATGTCCTCAAATTCTGTAGGAGTAGATCCTACTAAACTCACAATGATTGGTACATCATTGTGACTAGTTTTGATCATGGATGCAAAGTTTCGTGCTCCAGGATTTGACAAGCCTACTGCATTTATCCATCCATTTGATTCAAGGGGTATGACTGTTGGATTCGGATACCCTTGCCACGGCTCACGACTCAAAGACTTTGATACTACAGCACCTGCACCTGCATTGTATAATCGCTCAAACACATCCAAGGAAATTCCCAATATTCCAGATGCAAGCATGGTAGGTCTCTTTAGTTTTATTGGTCCTATTGTAGTTTTTAAAATATCATCCACAATTATATGAAAAAGTTGTTGTGATATAATAGTAATTAATTTTGTAACTATTTTGCTTTTTAAAGTGCACGCATGTAACCGTTCAACCTCCTTTTTGCTCCCGTGCACAACATCTGCACCCGTGTGCATTTAACACAGTCAAAAATAGTCGGCGATCGGTCTTTTGAGTTTGTACAGACAAACTTTTGTGAAATAGATTGGTATAAATTTTTGGTATGGTGTCATCGTAACCGTTCAACCCTTTCCCAAATTTAGGCACAAATTCACCGCCTAACGTCTGGCGCAGGTACGGGGGTTGAACGGTTACGGTGTCATCGTAACTGTTCGTTATTTGACATTCCAATCGTGGTGGACGGATACGCCGCATACAACAAATTCAAAACCAAACAGCGCTACCACTGGGCGCATGTTTTGCGCGATGCCGAACTGCTGGCAGACCATGCATGGCGGCAATCTCGTAGAATTGCACAGAAAACTCCAGCACATATTTCATGAGGCCAAACAGCTACTACCAGACACCACAGATCAATAACAACAACAACTGCAAGACAACTGGATAGATGTCGTCATGGCAATTGCAGGCACATATACAGAACTAGGAACACTCGTTTGGTGGCAAACCACATAATGCGACGCTAGACCTGTTTGCATTTGTCAAATATCCGGTCATACCACCTACCAACAACAAATCCGAACGAACACTGCGGTGGCGCGTCGTGATTCACAAAAAGATTCGTCAGATGTTTCAGTGCAACAGGAATGGAAGTTTATGGCATATTGATGACACTGTATGATCAGGGCAAGGATCTTGTAAAGAATATCCATGACACCATCATGGCAAGCTAAATCATTCACCAAACTTCATCGCATAGCGGCAGATGTGTGTTGAGGTGTACAGGTAGGGGGTTTAACTGTTACCTTCATCTTAGCATGTTGCATAATTCGTAAATTTATACTCCTCTGGAGTCGTGGCCATGTGATCTGAGCCGCGCAACCTACGTTACACGATTCGAAGCCATTTAAATGCCCTGCGAAAGGCATTACCACATACAAGCCAACCCTCATGTAAAATACAAACTTTTATTTTAAAACCAACTTGAATTCTTACCCAAACCTTTAAAAGTCTCATATGTTTACATATCATATGGATATAGAATCATTCAAGAATGAATTAATCAGTATACGCGATGCACTTGACACCACAAAACCACTTACAGATGAAGAAGCAGCAGACCTTGCTGAACGCATTGCAAATTTATAGTGGTCTAAATGAATGTTACCGAAGCCAAAACAGAATTAGAGTATTATTTAAATGAATTAAAAAAATTCTGGGAGTTATCTTATAGGTGGGTCATCTCCCAACCCAAAAATAGTGGAATATCTCAATCGTATTATTGAACTAATTGATGAATGGGGTGTGGTGTTATTCCAATGATTGTAAAGTATGTCGATCTAACATCTTTATGTATAATAACAAGTATTCTTATACTAAGCTATACAGATACCGAACTTTATGAAATATATGCATTTGTAAGCATCTCAACTTTGGGTGCATGGGCATTTTGCATGGTTATGACAGGTGCACCTGCTCGTTGGGGTTCAATAATGTCAAATAAATTGGCCTTGGTTGGTTTAACAATTTATAATATTTTACTCGCCTTTATTAGTATTGGTGGAATCATACCTGTTTTAGGAATGCAATTTTATGATATTATCCCACTAGTTATAGGAGCAAATATTAGCGTGTTTCGTGTACTAGTGCCAATGTGTGTATTATTAGTAAATAAAATACATAAGACAAAGATATTAAATATTTAAGATTTTATAAACGCCACAAGCAGGCCGTGCTTCCAAGCCTACAAAGTGTACGCGCAAAACATGGTGTGGTAGACGCCTTGGTATTTTATGAGTACATACGCATATCTCCATATTCGTATTTAATCTATACAATGAAGCCTGCTGAATCATATTGCAACGGTGTCGTCCTACAGGATGCGCATCGAGTTATGCAACACGCTACTTCATCTTTTATAAAATTTTATATATATTTTTGACTACCGATAAGTATGAATAAAAAAGCTAGTAAGTCATGCAAGGCACTTTTAAAAAAGAGACCAAAAGAGGTGCAGGCAATAATTGTGTTTGGCTCACAAGCACGTGGGGATGAGCGTCTAGGTAGTGACCTTGATATTCTTTGTATCGTGGAAAATAAGTTAGGGTATGAAAAATGGATAAAATTGCATGGTCATATTGCAAGAATGTTATCATGTGATGGCGGTATAGATGATGCAACCACATTTATTGATGGATGGAAAGAAGTACAAAACATGTGTAATATTTATGATGCAGAGCATTATAATATAGTCCGCGAAGGTATTGTAATTTATGGTGATATAAATAAACTACAAATTAACAAAAAAATTGATTATGCAAAAAGTGTAAAATATTGGCTTGAGCAAGCCGATAAAAATATATCAAAATTCAAATCAGAAATAAAACACAAACAACCTTCGTGGGGCATGTATTCCTATGGATGTATTGGAGATATACTGCGTGCAGTTATGCTTGCTAAACACATACAAATTCAATTTACACGAAATATCGTAGAATATGCTCATGCGCTAAATCTCCCAGATATTGATAAAATTATAAAATTTGCAGATTGGTACACCTCTTGCAGATTGCAAAAAAATTATCAAGATACAACATTGTTAAACAAAACCCAAATTACAAAATTAACACACCAAATTCATAAGTGGGGGCACAATCAAGTACTAGATGACACCCGTATCACCGTTTGAGAATATAGACACATTACACACATGCGAAGATCTTGCTAACGTGTATCATCAGATGAATAGTTGGTAATTTGAATACAAGCACCTATCAGATATTTGTCAAAAAAACAAAAGAAAAAATCAAAGAAAAAATGCAACGGCTCGGGTGCACAAACATCCCAAACTAGTAACTATTTTACTTTTTGTAGTGCATATATAAAGTAAAAGATCATTTTATAATATCTTGTCAATTGGTATTGTGCAACCACCACTTGCAATAATCGCAATCATCTTTGAGACATGCATTTTTGCATTTCGTGTATTTTTGTCACGAGTTTTTGAGCAGCACAACTATGCTCACTCCTGCAAATAATTGACACTTGTAATTCCAGTCACACTGATCGCTTAAATCATGTTTGCGCGATGAACCAATATCGTTCCGGTCTATATTTGTGTGAACCAATCTCTATGATTGATATAATCATTTAAAAATAACTCCTAGTCAAATGAATTGTATGTACGATACTCGATATGCAGATAGGGATATGACCAAATACGAGTATGGCGTTTTATTATTGCGGCCAAAGAGCTTGCTTCACACAATAATCCCCTTTATATTTGATCAGTATTCTTTCATCTACTATTGCAATTACTCCAAATATAGACACACCTGCAACTATTAAGATCATTGCCATAAACAAAGGCTTCATGCTTTCTTATTGCAGATTTTGAATTTACCTATTATTCAAGATATTTCAAACAGTGATGATATACATGGTCACTATCTTTGATATAATCTAAATTTCCTATTATTGGACTTTTACTTGCTCTTTCTCCAAACCATTTTTCACAAAACCATTGTTCATTGATCTTTTGTGGGTCTGTTGTGTGTGGGTCTATTTGTAGTTCTATTACTTCTACTACCAATATGGCCAATAGTGTACATAGTATACCTACTAGAATAGACGTGTTGGTTTGTGGTTTCATGTATATTGTTTATCGAGTTTTGCTTTAAACATATAGCGACGAGCATAAGTCCTTGTACACCAATTTTACACGATTTTATGCCTGAAAAGATCATATGTAAAAATATTATATTTTTAAAAACGTTACATCTATTTTTAATATGAATAGAAACATTTCAGATGTGCATGCAACAAGTACCGTATGTGTAACATACTAAAGAAATTAGTACTTTATACTTTACTGGTTTGTAATTGACAAATATACCGCGTTACCTCTGAAATCATTTTAGGGGTCTTTCTGTGTGAGAATTGATATGTTACATAGATATATTAATTTAAATATGAAAAAAATATTATCGTAAAACCTAAAAATCTAAATTATTTTATTTATTCATACTCAAATTTTAAATGAATATATCAGTCAGGGAGGTTGGTTCACACCCATATTTTATTCATCCTTAATGATAGATGAATGCGTTTTGATTTAACACCCCTAACGCTAAATTATTCAAGTGTTTGATCAAATTTTTCAAACTAAAATTATCATAGTATATAATCATAAAAATTTAAGTGTCTACTTCAAAAAGCAAAATAGTTACTTAATTTTTGAGAATATTGCAAGTGTGCAAAATCACTAGTTAAACTATGTAAACATCAAATACAACATGTGAATCAATCTCCACGATTGACATGATCATTCGAAAATAAATCCTAGCCAAATGCATCACATGTACGATACTCAATATGCAAATAGAGATGTGACCAAATACAAGTATGCGATTTCATTATTGCATTCAAAGAGCTTGGTTCACACCTTAATTTTAACAGATTTTTATCGGGGCATGACAACGGCATCGACTAGTGTATTTTGAACGTGTCTTTGAGTTTTTCTTTTACTGTGGGAATGTCAGATAAGAGATCTTTCTCAACCCTGTCGAACATTTTGTAGTATCTTGTAGTTTTTCTGGAAACATTATCACCTTCCATGGAGTCATCTTTGATCTCTCTGATTTTTTGTAGGAAGATAATAGAATCAATTTTAATTTAAATATGTAATCTTTTTTTAAATAAATTCACATTATTTAAGTCCATATACAAATTTATTAATTCAAAAAAGCGATACAATATCAACCCCAATAGTATCTTTTTAAAGGACTCAAATTGTTCACAGTCATGAACAGTCACTACTTTGCTCTACTTACCGAGCTCGGAGTTGTAATTACAAAAGGTGACGATCACATAGTTGAGAAAGCATTTGCATTTAGTAATCCTGTATCAGATTATTTGGCCATTAAATCAGGTGCCATTCCTAAATCGTGTTCAGATATAAGATCATACATAGAATCATTAAACACAACAATATCAACAGGTGACGAATCATTAATAAACATATTAAAAAAAGCCACAGTTGATACCAATACACTTGAAGGACGACAAGCAGAAGATGTAAGGGCTAAGAAACAGCAGATCATGATAGCGGCAGGGTTAGCATCAGACTCTAGAGATATAATTGAAAAGTTAAGAGAATTTGCAACAAAACTCTCATCATCCAAAGTAACCAAGATATCAAGTAGTGTTGATCTACACGTCATACAAGCAGTCAACTCACTTGATGAGGTTGACAAGGTCGCAAACGCGCTAAGCTCTAGAATAAAAGAATGGTATGGACTACACTTTCCAGAACTTGAGAACATCGTAGATAGTATTGAGGGATATGCACGTATTGTATTATCTGGAAGACGTAATGACCTCACTGTCGAATCTTTTGCAGAGGCAGGATTTCCAAGTGAAAAATCAGAAATGTTACTAGTTGCAGCATCAAAGAGTAGAGGAGGTGAGATATCAGACAAGAACCTTGAGATGGTCCAGTCCATAGCAGAAAAGATGATCTCGTGTTATAACTTACGAAGAGACTTAGAGGAGGTAATAGAAGATGATATGAACAAAACTGCTCCAAATCTCTCAGCCATACTAGGAGCATCACTTAGTGCAAGAATGCTTGCAAGGGTAGGGAGTATAAAGAGAATGGCAACACTGCCTGCAAGTACAATACAGATATTAGGTGCAGAGCGAGCACTATTTCGCGCGCTGAAGACCGGCTCTGAGCCACCAAAACATGGACTCTTGTTTCAACATCCAATGGTCCATGCAGCTCCGAGGTGGCAGCGCGGTAAAATTGCACGTGCAATAGCATCAAAAGCTGTAATTGCAGTAAGAGTAGATGTGTACAATGAAGGAGAAGGTCTCAATAGTACACTGCTTGAAAAGCTAAACATTAGAGTAGGTGAGATTAATGAAAAATTTCAAGAACCAACTGAGACCAAAAATATTGCAGATAGTAGATACAACAAAGATTCCAAATCAGAATCAAGTAGATATCAAGATACGACGAGGGTAGCAGCTACCAGATACAGGCAACAACAAAGAGGTGGTGGCGGATCTAGACATAAAAGCAACAAAAGAGACGACAATGATGAGAAATATCCCCGCCCCAAATGGGCAGACAGAAGAGTAAGATCATCAAAACAACACACACAACAAAGAGGATACAAAAAGTATACGAGTAAAAAAGATCAGTACGATCACCAAAATACTCATCAAGGCTACAAATACAGAGATGATTACAATAATGATTATGATGGCGGCAGAAGCAAAAACAAAAACAAAAAAACAAACAACAGAAAAGAGAACAGTCGATATACACGCAATCAACAAGCCAACTCAAAAAACAGTACAAAAAATTACACCGCAAGTAAACATAGCAAGAAGAGAAAAAACAGACATAAATGATTATATATAACGTACATCAATTACAAAAAGTGAAAATATATGCAAGTCTCAAAAATACCATCTTACATATGGGTGAAGACTGACGGAAGAGACAGGCCAGCTACTGAGAATCTTGTTCCAGGAAACAAAGTGTATGGAGAAAAAATTCTTGTAAAGAAAAAGATAGAATATCGTACATGGGATCCATTCAGATCAAAGCTAGCAGCGGCAATTATGAAAGGATTAGACACATTCCCATTTGAGAATACCTCCAAAGTGCTATACTTGGGAGTCTCAACTGGAACTACAGCAAGTCACATATCAGATATAATAGGTCCATCTGGAATTATCTTTGGAGTTGAGCATGCAAGTAGAGTGGCACGCGACTTTATGGACAGAGTAGCAAGACACAGATCAAACATCATACCAATAATGCAAGATGCACGAAAGCCCAGTGACTATTTTGCAATATTTGGTAAAGTTGACGTTGTATATACAGACATTGCACAATCAGATCAAACAGAGATAGCAATAGCAAACTGCAACATGTATCTAAAAAAAGACGGACTGTTGTTTCTTATAATAAAGACACGTAGTATCGATGTTATAAAAAAGCCAGAAAATGTGATTAAAGAAGAAACAGCGAAACTACATAACAGTTTTGATATACTAGAGCGCATAAATCTTGAACCATTTGATAAAGATCACGCAATAGTTGTTGCAAAATATCGCAGTGCAAATACATAGTATGTAACATGTCACCTCTCCCCCCATTACACTGTGCCTAAATAATATCACACTAACACAAATATCATCTTAGTGAATATATGTATCATCTGTGAAAAACACATCTCACAAGAATTATACGCGTCGATAACACTGTGTGAAGCATTATGATATAACGTAATTTGAGATATTAGCAGTGAGGAGGAGGGAGGTGATATGTTGCAGTTTGTGGCAAGTCCTATAACATCTTCCACATAAATGAATATATACAGTGGGTCTAAAGGGACCTGCCATATACACGGGCAGAACCCAGAAATTTTGGGATTCGAACGCTACATATTTGTGGTGTTTAAAACATGAATAATATAAATATTGAGCATGGCGTGAGCAGAACCTATCACGGTTAGAACAACCTTGGAGAATTGCATAACTATTTGATGGCATTGTACACTAGGCGCTTTACAAAAGGTAATACGTAACTATTTGGACCTTGAAAAAGTTCATATTGATAAATAATTTCATGCCTAGGTAGTGCCTAACAACCATCCAAAAATCTTAGCAAATAATTTGACAAAAAGCAAGGCATTTTTTGTCAAGAAAAGATGGGCAGGAAGGCGAGTTTGTCCAAAATGCAATCACAGGTCACTAAATCGCCTGAGTTCTAGATATCAATGTAAGCGGTGTAAATACAAGTTTGGTGATTTTACAAACACCTACCTTGGACAACTTCGCATACCACTGGATACAGTTTCACATCGTGCATATCTGTTTGTTCTTGGAGTTCCTGCATACAGAATAAGATTTTATGAAGATGTTAGTCTTCGTACCATTGAGCAAACATTCATGTTATTCAGACAGGCCATATATGACACATCTCCAAAACTCATCTTTGATGGCGAAGTAGAATTGGATGAGGCAATGTTTGGAGGTCATCGAAAAGGAAAACGCGGTTGGGGAGCTGCAGGAAAAACACTCGTCTTTGGTATACATTCTAGAAATGGATAAATTTGTACATTTATCGTGCCTAATCGAAAGCAAAAAACACTCAGACCCATAATTGAAAAGCATACTATGTCAGGGTCATTGTACTATACAGATGAACATACTGCATACGGCACACTTGATGAGCTTGGTACACATCAAGTGGTGACTCATAGTAAGGATGAATATGTTAGAGATGATGTACACATAAACAGTGTTGAAGGTTTTTGGAGTTTTGCCAAAAATTTTCTGTATGCATACCGTGGTGTTCCAAAAACATATTTCCCCTTATATCTCAAGTATATCGAGTTTAGATACAACCACAGAGATGAAAATTTGTTTGAGCTCTTGACAGATATTCTGGTTAAAGATATTTCAAAGATAGAGTCAAGTATTCAAGTCATTCCAGACCCATTATATAAAAGATCATTTAATGGGTAATTAAATGTTCAAATTATCCAAAAAATCAGGTCCAGATAGTTACGTATTACCTTACAAAAATGAGCACGCGTAATGCCTGCAAGGAATTTCCAAGATGTGACTTAAATGTCCCGTGACACAGACAATTCTGGAGTGTTTGTAGTGTGGAATGAGCCATGGAAATATGTCAATATACGTGATTATCATAGCAGCTGCGATAGTGCTTGTTTTGTTTTCACTATGGCCCTACATGTACAAGGGTGAATTCTTAGGCAAGTGGTCATCCGTAGTGGTGGTTCTCTCCCTGGTTGGCGCACCCATCGCATATTTTGCAAGACAACGTGAAAAAGAAAAGGAGAGGGATTGGAACGATACCATGGAGAAGAGACGTGCGTCAAAAAAAATCTGTACGGGGAGCTTGCCGATACACTGTATGCCATAGAGGGAGATAAGTTTCCAAAGGATTTGTTTGATCTAATAGTAGACAATCACAAGATCACGTTTACAAAGCGCTTTCTCAACCATGATATATACGACAGCCTTGTGTTTTCTGGCGAGATAAAGTTTCTTGACTATGAAATACATCAGACCATACAAGACATATTTAATATGATTAAATATCATAATCACTATTTGAGGCTCGTGGTGGAAAGCCAAACCCACAACGACAAGATTCAAGAATCTGCAATACCATACTACATAATGCGGGACAGATATGAGCAACAACTAATAGAGAAAATTCCAATCATGATGAGCAAGCTGGAGAAAAAGTTTGAGCCCGAGTCGGCTAGTTAGAATGCCGTCCCTTGGACCGGGTGAGCCGTGGATCGTTAATATCCGGTGCATCTTGACTGCCCTTAAACTGCACAGAAGCATCCCTAGCTTTACGGGCAGGCCTTGGTGTATCCGTATTATCCTTTTGCATTTCAGACATGCCATGCTTATGTTCTTACATAATTTAAGAATTTTAAGCAATGAGGTTCTCTTGCAAACGCGGTTGATCGGTATTTATATGAACTTTTTATCTGAATTTGGTATTTGATGCTGAAAAAGTGTAATTTTTTAGTACTTTTTTGTGTGACTATGACGATAGTTTTGAATAGGGATGTTAGAGTGTAACGTGTCACTCACCCCACACCCCCCCCCCCACCCTCTCTTTATACCGCGTGAATAGTGGTTTCATTAAAGATCCGATAGTTTTTAGACATTCTTATAATCATATATTGGGAAATCAGGCAGTCCCCATGTTGTAATCCATACATGCTCCATGATTTTTCCATGGCCATGCCAACCGTGTATTCAGGCGTGGCAAAGTGTATGTGCGCAGCCGTCCTGTTCATAGTGCGGTCTGTGCGTCGCACGAGATTGGTGCATAATTCATCAAATTGCCACCTGCATCGTACTTGCAGTCATCTGCAAATATCGCCAGAGTTTTATGTGCATATATTTAATAAGCTCATATAAAAAAGTATCTGCGCGCATACCAAAAGTTACTTATAGTGGCATCCCAATTGAATAATTGGAATATGTACAAGGGGATGCTAAACAATGTTGACTAGCCAATGTTATCAACGTATCGTTTGTAAAGTGTGGTGGAACGACGACATGTGTGGTAGGTTGCCACAACATGCTATGCTACACAGAGAATGGCGCCCATTACAATGCATGGCTTGTGATGAATGTGGCGCCTGCTTGTTGTTTGTGTAAATTTAGTGTGTGGGTTTTAAATAAGAACGGATTATGGAGGCAGACCGTACAGTGACAGAGCAGTAGCACAAGCGACGCGAAGGTTATTGGCCGTATTACGAACAGGCACGCAAATCTGAGCAGAATTTTATGCGCAAAATTGTTGTCAGCGATACGAAAAAACCCACATCCGTCAAGGAAAAGAAGACAAATAGGGGATGCAAGCCTGTACACTCGCGTGACAAGATGGATTTTTTGTGTCTTTTAAAAGTTGCAAAAAATATTCCTTTTCGTGACGTGGTAAATGAGCTTGGACATATGCATGATGAATGGGTTGGCGAGCCGATGCCTGATTAGTTGGGTAACCGAACATATGCAAACAAAAATCGAACATAAAGCAACGCAATCACACAGATGGCGCAGATCATACAAATCATGGCAAACCACCAAACAGAAAAAAGGCAGCGGAGATCTTTGACAAAGATGCATACAAACAACGCGCACTTATCGAGGCAATATTCGGAGCAGTAGAAGAGACAAAAAATCATAGGCTACACTGTCGCATGCGTCTGGCCAAAAACAGAAAACGGTTTGGCAAAATACTATCGATTGCATGGAATATCAACGTCCTGAACAGATTCATCTGCGCTCATGAAAAAGGGCAAAAGATTCCATCATACCAATGATAGTGACTGCCATCATACTTGCACGTTTCATGTTCTATAATCTATGTCTGTTAAAACAACACACATGTATATTCAAAAACAAAACGCACTATAGATAGATTTCAGTCTTCTGCAGATTGAATGTGCAATAAACCGAGTAAGTTCATAGAAGGGTCACAGGCAGGCTAATGTCAATTACGCACCAACCTCCGATCTTTCAACATGTTTATTATCAAGATAAGACAGTACTGTTTGTGGCGGATGACATACCAAGTACTGTTAAGAAACGCAGACCGTTCATAGGAAGCAGGAAGGGAATCGCTAGCACGACCAACGTAGAGTCACCAGCTACTTCTAGGCCTAAAAAAAGTTCAGGCTAGCCTATTTTAAACTCCTCTTCAAGTTTTTCTTTTACTTTGGGGATGTCCGATAAGAGTTCTTATTCGATCTTGCTAAGACTTTCGTAATACCGCGTGGTTTTTTTGGAGACGTCCTCTTCCTCCCCGGCGTCATCCTCGATCTCCCTAATTTTTCTTAAGTGTCTGTTGTGATCTTTGATTTTCTGAAAAGTATCCTGAACGGGTTGTTGTATCTCTGGTGGCAGAAAGTTTATTTTGCCCGAAAAAACTAAACTGTCGTAAAAATCATAGTTAAACACCCTGTTCATAAAGTAAGCTTCTCTGTCGTTTGGAAGATCTACTTTTTTAAGGTCGCCTGTGTGCTTTCTCTCGTTTAATTCATCTAATGCATCGACTAGTTCCGTGTGTAAGTTTTTTGTTGCACGAGAGCGTTCATTCCTAGAATCTTGCCATTTTTTCCAGAAATATATCCCCGGAGGCATTCCTAGGGAGATTATAGTGACTATGGAGGCCCACTTGCCCAAGAACTCTTTTTCCCACATGTATTCCCATCTGAGAAGACACCAAAATGATGACCAAAGCCACCCCGATGACAATCAACAGAACAGAGTTTTTTGAAATACTCATGTCGAATAACGATATGGATTCTCTTTTATCTATATTCAATTTTTGATGTCAAGATTGCTGAACCGCTAACTATACAGTGATGCACCTACTCATAACTGAACAAGGGTACTTTTCTGCAGGATTGGATCGGTAACATGTAGCATACTTGCAGATTCACGGGAATGTATCTATTTCTATATGTGTTCTTGATCCGATCGGCTTTGTCAAATCTTGGTGACCTGAGAGTTGGTGGGACAGGAGTGATCTGGGATCTGCGGCAGGGCCAGACCAAATTTGTGGACTATCTCATACACTATTTGGGCAGTTGGGAATATTGTGGCATCCAGACAATCGGTATGGACTGATCATCTGATGGGATAATCACACCTCCACAAGTGTGAACCAAGCTCATTGAAAACAATAATGAAATCACATACGTGTATTTGGTTATATTCCTGTCTGTATATCAAGTATCGTACATGTGATGCATTTGGCTAGGAGTTATTTTGAATGATTATATCAATCATGGAGATTGGTTCACACAAAATTATACAGCAACTGTTTTATCTCAGTCAACAACTTCTTTGCCACAATGAGGACAAGTTCTTTTTGTGTTTTCACTTTTTTTGCGTTTACGCAACGCTTCAGTAAATGCAGATGTAATGATGCCTGTCAGAACAGCATAAACGGCGATACCAGAAATTGCAACACCAGCTCCAACTATTTTACCCATAGTTGTTACAGGGTATGTGTCACCATATCCTATAGTCGTCAACGTGATTATGCTCCACCACAACGCTGAAGGAATACTAGAAAATACATCAGGTTGAGCATTATGCTCAGCATAATACATCAAACTAGCAGATAAAAGCACCATTATGAAAAAGATGAAAAACGCAACTACCAAGTCACCAACCCTTGCCCAGAACACCGCGCCAAGTGTGCTCAGTGACTCAGAGTATCGAGGTAATCTGAAGAGCGCAAATATTCTCAATAGTCTGATTATTCTGATGAATCGGGTATCTGATATGACAAACGGTAAAAAGAACGGTAGAATTGCGGCCAAATCAACTAGCATCATGGGAGACAGGATAAACCGAAGTCGTGAGAATTTTGAATTTTTATATTTTGGATTTAGATGGCAAACAGATATTCTAATTATATATTCAACAGTAAAAACAGTAATGGCAAAAATATTAAAAGGTGTAAAGAAATACCAATATTTATCGAACAGTGAATCCTCAGTTTCTAGAATGACAACGAATACATTAAGTAAAATAAATGCAACTATAAAATATTGAAATCCTTTTGCGGCTCGATCATTAGTAGTTCCTTCAACGATTTCATAGATACGCTGTAGTTTTATGCCCAACATATAACAACACTACAACCACTGCTTTCGTTTAAACCACAACGTCATAAAGAGTACAATTATGAACATGATACCAAGCATGACAAAATAACTTCCTTCCCATGCAAGCTCTGGAATGTACGCAAAGTTTGTACCATAAACTCCTGCAATGAATGTGATTGGGATAAATATACTAGCAATTACAGTCAACGTCTTCATTACCTCATTCATCTTGTTGCTTACACTTGAGAGATATGTATCGAGCATACCTCCAATCACATCTCGAAGGGACTCAATTGTATCCATCACCTGAATTGTATGTCCATAAGCATCCCTCAAGTAAGTCTTTGTCTCTGCAGAGACCAAACTAGATGTCGTTCGCTCAAAAGCATGAATCACTTCTCTAAGTGGCCAGACGGTTTTTCGTAAAACCATTATCTGTCGTTTGAGTGAATGAATTGTTTGAAGGGTCAAAGGTTGTGGATTTGACATTAGTTCCTCTTCAAGTGTTTCGGTTCTAGCTCCTATCTTTTCTATTACAGCAAAAAAGTTGTCAATGAGGGCATCTGTGAGAAGATACGACAAGTAATCACTTTTTTGTTGTCTCACATCACCTTTATCAACTCGAATCCGCTCTCGAATCTTGTCAAATACATCTCCAGAAATCTCTTGAAACGACAAGACGTGATTTTTGCCTAAAACTAGACTTATCTGCTCTATGAGTAATTGTCCTGTATCTTTATCAAAATGTGGCATCTTTAAGATCAAAAATATATAATTATCTGTAATCTCAATCTTGGATCTAATATCAGTATTCATTATATCTGCTTGGACAAGTTTATGCAGACCAAAATATTCTCCAAACCTCTCAATAACACCTGCATCATGTATTCCTGTAACGTTTATCCAAAAGAGTTTTTCGTAATTTCGAGTCACAAAGCAGGTCTCTATGTCATCTGTATGTTTGTCAGTCACATTATCCACATCATACTCAAACACATCAAAGGTGACCTTGTCTACCTTTTTTTCTCCAATGTGGATAAGAGCACCAGGTTGCAGTCCCAAGGTATCAGCAACAGTATGTTTACTGCTAGATTTTTTGGTAATACGTTTTCCTAGCGCGGCTATATTTGATACACCAACATCTTTTGTGATCTCCTTGACTTTGGCAGTCTTACTTGCAACACCTACTACAATAAATCCAGATACTATTGAAAATATGAGAGTGACTAACAATGGAACAAAGTCGCCGATCAGGGCAGCAGCATATATTGTTTGAGCATCGGTGATCGATTCAGGAGGCACTATTACACTCATAATAAGATCTAGTAAAAAGAACAGAAACGAGATCGCAGATCCAACGATTATAGCAGTGATTGGAGTGATACGAAGTGGAACTTGGAGATCTTTTTCATTTTTGTACGGCGAGATATATTTTTTTAATCGTAGAATCACTAACGCAACGACAGTTATTATTATTGTAGAGATTACCCACCATATGATAAGCCAATGCCCTTGAATGGATTCTATTTGTTCAATTCCCCTGATTAAATCATGTAGATCACCAGTCAATGAGATCGATAGTATAGAAGTTACAACACCCACAATGGCATTATATACAAAAGCAAAGACAAAACCAATAGTCAGTCGATTTAATACTACACCGACTTTATCTCGCATTTTTCATATCTCCCATAAAATTAACTAGTAGAATTAATAAATATTTTTCAAGTTCTGTACGATTATAGTTATCGCGTGTAAAATCAAAGTTCACATTAATTACACCATAGAGTTTGTCAAACATTAGATGTACGATCACATGATCTCTTTTGAGCATTTGCATCAATTACATTTTCTAAATGTAACTGTTAAATGTTTATATTAATACACATAGTAAAGCTCATATAATTTTCAACACAAACGAGAGAAAAAATCAGTGTTGCAACATATTATTGTTAAAAACTTACAACTCTAGAATTTTTTTTACAGGTTTCCAACTCTTACGAGCAAAAGTTGGAACAGTGTCAGTTTTGCTATAGTATGATTCCAAAAACAAGACACTCTTAGAATCACTCGGATAACCACTTCCAACATTAGAATTTTTTTTTGCAATCCGTTTTATTGAAGCATCACGGGCAACTTTTGCTAAAATAGATGCAGCAGATACGATTGTAAATTTACTATCGGCATGATGATACGATTCTATATGGTCATTACCAGAAATATTTGAGATGTATCTTGCAAATCTTTGTGTATCAACATCACACGAGTCAACGTACGCCACATCAGGATTTAACTTTTGTATTACTCTGGCCATATATTTGGCCTCTAATCTATTTAGACCATGTTGTTTTACACTTGCGTCAATTGATCGTGGATGCACATATACAATATGATAAGAATCTGCAATACGACATATTTGTGGAAATAAAGTGCGACGTGCACGTGCAGTGTGCATTTTAGAGTCACGAATTCCTAGATTTTGCAACTCAACTATATGATCTTTTTGCATACAGATGCCTGCAATTACAAGTGGCCCCAACATAGAACCACGTCCAGCATCATCAACGCCGCATACTAACAACAAAACAAGTGCGCAGAGCACGTAATAAACGATGACATGAAATGTACATCATGGAAGATGGCATTGCACAAAGAATAGATGAGATTACAGAGGGTGCCACCAAACTGTTAGTGCCCAAAGGTTCCATGACAGACGAGGTGCCACCAAGAGATGTTGCGTTTTATAATCCAAAAGCAAAGAACAACAGAGACATATCAATTGCAGCATATTTGGCATTTTTGGAGAATTTTGAGGGTCCAAAAACAATCTTAGAAGCGCTTTCAGGTATAGGGGCAAGAGGTCTAAGAGTAGCAAATGAGGCAGATGCCCAAGTCCACCACATATACCTCAATGACATCAATTACAATGCAATAGAGATTGCAAAGAGAACAGCAACAATGAATGGATTAAGATCAGTGACATTTACAAATAGTGAAGCATGCAGATTCTTATCAGACCACGCTGCAAAAGGCACAAGAGGTGCGATCGTGGATATTGATCCTTTTGGCTCTCCTGCACCATACTTTGACTGTGCAATAAGAGCAACAATGCACAGAGGACTCTTATCAAGTACAGCAACAGATCTTCAAGTTCTCAATGGACTGTTTAATGATGCTTGTCAGAACATATACGGTGGCGTTCCAATTCGCGGCGTCACATATGGCAACGAAATTGCAATTAGACTTGTGCTTGGATGCCTCAGATCAGTGGCAGCACGACTTGGCGTATCAATACAGCCAGTACTTGTGACAGCAGAAATGCACTATTATAGAATTTATTCATATATAATGGTAAAACACACAAAGAGTGCAAATGAGGAGATCGGGTATGCCATCCATTGTGAAAGATGTGGTAGTCGTGCATTAATACGATACAAAACGGCAAAGTGTAATGATTGTGATGAATCAGATGTCAAGATCGCAGGACCGTTGTGGATCGGTTCTCTATTTGATGAGGCATTTGTAAAAGATACAAGTCAGCATCTCTCACACTTGTTAAAAGATACAACAAATAGCAGTATGCTCAAATATATGTACAAAGTAATAAAAGAGTCACAAGTGAATACAGGACTATATTATACAGTTGATGAAATGGCATCACGAGCAAAGACATCGCCGCCGCGCTTTGCACACGTAATTGAGCAATTACAAAAGAACGGATTCAAAGCATCATCTACATCACTTTCGTACACAGGATTTAGAACAGATGCACCATTAGACATAATAAAAGATGTGTTTAGTTAAAAATATCAGAGTATCACAAAGTATATACACGTTTGACAAATAATAGGTGATCATTTTATATATTCATTTTTTATATTCATTTTTATTTATGAATTCATCTTAATTTAGTGTAAAGTACAATATTAATATAAAAATATATTATAACTAAATAATGTTTTACGTATAATTTTGAGTGATTTGTTTGAGGTGAGAATTTATCAAAATCATCAATTAAGAAGAGCCGAGAAATCCCAAGCCCACATAGTATAATTCACTGCTCTGTTTACGACTTGCCTTTGGTTTTGTCCCATACACTTTGGAAAACTTTCTTTTTACATAATCACGAAATTCAGCAGAGTATTGACCATCAAATGCTTTGAAAACAGCATTGCCTTTGAGCGCCAAGACATCATCCATAATTTGAATACAGTCATAGTTTAGTGATATTTGCCGTGCATGATCAACTGACCAATTCCCACTCACTTGGGGTGACAAGTCACAGATTACAGCATTAACCTTACGCCTAAAATGAGATATTATGTAACCTGAAAGTTTTACATCTGTAATATCACATCGCAATATATGAGCACCGGGAATTTCTTCAACGTATGATGTATCAACACCCATTACCTTGCCTTGGTTTCCAGCAAGTTTCACTGCCATTTGCGTCCACCCACCTGGAGCACATCCAAGATCAAGTACAAAGAATCCGGGACCAATAATTCGATATGATGTATTGAGTTCTTTTAGCTTGTATGCAGCACGGCTTCTATATCCTTGTTCGTGGGCAAGTCGCCGATAGTGGTCCTTGCGAGCATCTTGGAGTTTCATTTAGATCTAGATTTTTTTGTTATAGTTACCCAATCCTCAATATACTGACATGTCCTCGGGCTTATCTCGCCATCAAGAGTACATTTCTGCTCTACGGGGCATGTGAGACACGGAGCATCTTCAATTGATTGTGTACTGATGGGTGTCTTTTTTAGAGTTAATCTATAGGTCCATCGATCATTTTCAAGTAACTTTTCGCGTGTGATTGTGCCCATGCGCTCAAGTTTCAGCGCCAGGCGAGAGCCAATCATATCAGTTAGTTTAAGTTTCTTCCATAGTTCATTTTGCAACATGCCAGTAGATTCGCGCTCAGCTAAAATATCACATACTTGTCGAATGAGTTGCTCCATATTGACTTTTTCAATTTGAAATCGTTCAATCTCGTCCTCTGTGAGTTCGCTCTCAAGTTTTTCCTCCAAAGTAAGTTCAGGTACCTCGTCTTTCTTGTCTTCTTCTTCACTCTTAGGATCAACTGAACCAGCACCTATACTAGAGGTGTCTTTTGAAGGATCAGTGGCAGGGTCGTTCTTTTCATCGGTACTGGTAGTAGGGGTAGGGGTATCAGTAGAACGTTTCTTTCGAGAAGTTTTTTGAGAGGTTTGTGTTTTAGTACGCTTTGGGGCAGGTTTAGTATTGGTAGATGTAGAGGAAGAAGAATCAGTACGTTTTCGTTTTTGAGTTGGTTTTTTTGTAGATTCACTGGCAGCAGGTTTCTTGGCAGTACTCTTGGCAGTACTCTTGTTAGAACTAGTTGTTGTGGATTTTTTAGTACGTTTTGTAGTGGTCTTTTTTGTTAATTTGCCACGTTTTGGCGCGTCACCTGCTACAGACACATCAGAGTTATCAACAGTACTGGCTTTAGTTGTAGATGTAGAGCGTTGTGTGCGTTTAGTCTTCAAAGAGGCATTTTTATCCGCACTAGTGTTATTGTCATCTTTTGATGATTTTGATCTTTTAGAGCGACGAGGTTTGTCAGTCTTTTTAGGTTGAGTGGTAGGGGTTATATCAGAATCACCAATCACAGTAGATGAGGTATTTTTAGTAGGTTTGTTGCGTGTTTTAGTAGTAGTGGCAGCAGTAGAACGTCTCTTTTTTTGCGAGGTTTTATCAGATACATTGGTAGGGGTTTTCATATTTTTTGTAGATTTCTGCGTCTCTTTTTCATTGGTTTTTGCCTTTGTAGTCATACAACATCACTGCTCCATTTATTACAACACATCTGAAAATTATGCATACAACCTATCCTATTATTGTTACTAACAAAGACTACAGGTGAATATAAATGACAATATAGATAAAAATTATTACCAACAGTAGTATTGCAAGCGCTACAATGACATAGTGCGCAAACACAACAGTCACTCAACAGTAAACTCCTCCTGCACTGAGATCAAGTGAACATCACTATCACCATCACTATCACCACCATACATCTCAACTGTCATTACATATGAACCAGGTGAGTCAATAGAAGCAACAAAACTATCAGAGACAGGTAGTTCTACACCATCTGCAACAAAACATTGCTCAAAGAATGCTCTTTGATTCAACACGATATCATCAGCTTGTGCATCATGTATAGTAATGTAAAGATCGCCACAGTCAAAAGACAGGTCCATCACTGCAACACTAATTGTAATTGATTCATTCACTGCGTATGATCTTTCAAGTCCAACTATACGTATGTCTTCTTCAGATGTATTTGCATGAGTTGTTGTCAAGTCATGTGTGCCAGATGAAGGTGGCCACATTTGGAGACTTCTATCAGGTTTGTCAAGCACATCTGCCATTACAGCAGTAGCAAGTGTCACTGACAGAATTATTGGAAGTACAAACACTACAAACACTCTTTGAGACGCCACACATTACCTCTAAAATTCCCATATATCTATTTGACAGTTATGAATAGTAATCGTTAACCTCTGAAATATCTTTAATCAAAATAACATACAAGGGAGACTCAACGATAATCTCAAAGGTAGATTGAAAAATACACATGAATACAAATCAGACAACATAATGATCATAATATTACTAGCCACATATTACAACTTTTGTGTGAACCAAGCTTCATGACTAATATGATTATTCAAAAACAACTCCTAGCCAAATGCATCGCATGCACAATATTCGACATGCAGACAGGGATGTGACAAAATAATTTCATTATTGTATCCAAAGAGATTGGTTCACACCAACTTTTTCCTAGAGTACGTTTTACTAGAAAACAATTACATTTTGCAAAAAGCTACAAGTATTGATATCACACATACACCAGACTCAAACCTTGATCTAGACTGATAAGTTTGTCACACACTTGGCACAAAATACCAAACCATATCTACTATTGTATGATGGACAAAACTACAGTACAATATATCGCACTATGACTCATTATTGCAAGACAATCAGACTTTGCAAAATTATATCTCTAGTAGTTCATTTGAGCACGTAAATTAAAAAATGACTCATGATTTTTAGTCTAATTTTTGGAAAAGAGTGTGTGTTTATTCTGCATATTGCTTTATCCTACCAAAATTTCATCATTCACGCATAAAACCGCATATTAACTGAGTTTACAAGAGAGCCCAATTACGAATAAGTTAAATCGTAATCATGCAACAAATGCGCGATGAGACTTCGAAAATTCAGAGTCAGAGCATATCGATGTATACACGATTCAGGTGAGATTACAGTAGGTGACTTGGCAGCATTTGTGGGAAGAAATGAGAGTGGCAAGACCACAATACTCCAGGCACTCACACTACTAAATCGAGATGAGCATGTATCAGAGCTTGATTTATGTGATGAGATGGATGAAGAACTCAAAAATGAGATAAGACTAGTAGAAGGGCAATTTGAGTTAAATGTAAATGAGACAAACACAATAAAAGAACATTTCCCCAAGTTGCCAGACATAAGACGCATCACATTATACAGAACAAATATGAATCCCACAGTGCAGTATGAGTTTGATAACATAATATTTGATGACACAAATGCCAAAGATCTCAACTCGTGGGAGAACTTTACAAAAAAAATAATCACATTTTTAAACACCATACCAAACCATCTCAGAATACAGATAGATACATCATTTTTTGACGGACCAGCACCCACAACACAAGAGTCTTTTGACAGTGAGATGGCAGAGTTTAGCAACAAGTTTCATGTCATAGCAATACAAGAGCCAGATGTAACAGCAGAGTGGCGTAAAATATACGAGAATCCGGAAAATAAATTTGCAAATTTACTAAGCGGTGAAAATGAACGAGTTGCACTTGATAATTTCGTAGAGGCAAACATTCATCCAAGATTTGTCTACTTTTCAGATTACAAAAAGATTTATGGAAATATAAATTTAAGTGAATATATTAGAGGAGAGAAAGGTGGAGACGCCACACGATCAATTGAATACATAGAAGAGTTTGACAAGGCAGAAACTGTCCGAAATCTCTTTTATTTAGCAGAACTAGATCTCAATGAACTAGAAGAGGTAAGTGACAGTCCATCAAAGTGCATCAAATTATTAAATGCAGCATCAAACAGGCTAACATCACGGCTCAATCCAGCATGGAAGGGAGACCCAATACGGGTAGAGTTGAGGTATAATCCAGGTAATATAATGAGTGTCGTAATATCAGATATTCACAGAGATGGTATCGTGACAAACACCGGATTGTTAAATAGACGAGCAGAGGGATTCAAATGGACATTTTCATTTATCGTCAACTTTGCAGCAGAAACACAAAGGGCAGAATTAAAAGAGGCCATATTATTACTTGATGAGCCTGCAAGGAATCTGCATCCAACACAACAGATGGGTATATCAGATCTACTAAAGAATTTAGCAGGATCAAATCAAGTCTTGTATGCTACACACTCACCATTTATGATATTTGATTATACACCAGGTAATCTACTTGTTGTAGAGCTTGATAAAAGACTTCACCTGAGCAGAATATTTTATGATTATTGGAATGCAGATGACAATACGTTGACACCAATACTGTATGGACTGTCACGCGGTCAGGTAGAGTCGATGATAGACAGAGAGATTGGCACCAACTCACGCCCAATTATGATAGTAGAGACCATGTCAGATTCGATGTATCTTAATGCATTTGACAAATTTTTACAAGATCCCAACATATCTATGAACCCGCTTAATGTGGTAGCAGCATATAACAAAAATGCAGTACTTCCACTTGCCATATTTTATCGCAGTCACGGATACAAGACTTTCATACTTCTTGATAATACCGAAGAGTCGATGCAAATATCATCACAGCTAGCTACAAACGGATTTTTAAAAGTACAGACCATATTCTACGAGTTAGATGGAAAGAATCTTGAATCTATTGAAGATTACATAATGCCAGAGGACTATCTGCATCCGGTAAATCAGACCCATGAGATAAAACTTAGACGTGAAGGATACGTGTCCATAGGGCCCGGTGATATAGATCAGAAACAAGATAGTAAAGGAATAATTGCCAAACTTACTGAAATATGGAATGATCATAAAGAAGAAGGATGGGGACAGTTTGATAATGAAGAGATTACCCGATACATTTGTGAAAAGATTACACTAGGGGATGCAGATTTCCTATCAGATAAGACAAGAGATAGATTTAGATCATTGTACAGATTGATGGCAGAGCGCATTAGACAGTACCAAAATGTCATTACAAAAGCAGACCTTGAGAGATTAAAACGTACACCTGCAAAAAGATAATTCCTAACCACCACCATTAATTTTATTATTACATTCATAGAGCTTGGTTCACACATAAATCTTAAAGGTATATGATCTTATTATTATGCCAAAATAGATTGGTTTACACAAAGAATTTAAGCCATCACATCTCATTTTTCCTATGGATGTCTATGATACTGTTTATGCTCTACTGACTGCAAACGACAACACAATGCGGGGCAGAACCGTGATTCAAAAGCTTGCATACCTCTCCTGCCAGAAGATCCCCACACTTGACGTGCCCCCATACAAGGCACACTATTTTGGACCGTTCAGCCCGGGACTCGGATGGGCTCTTGAGAAGATGATCTCTTGTTACTTTCTATACGAGGCAAGCCCTCCGGGCACCATACACGAGGGGTACAAGTATGATCTTACCAGTGACGGACGCGAGATTGCAAAAATTGCAAAGGAGAGAAACAATGGTACGTTTGAAAAAGTGGCGGAGATTGTCAAGACATGTAGAGATTTCTGTGACCTGAAAACTGCCCCCTTATCCTATGCATCCAAAATTTACTACTTGCTCCATTCCAACGAGTCAGGCGATGATATGTCGTTTTTAGAGGCCAAAGAGTATGCAAAAGATCTCGGATGGAATGTGTCCAAAGACAACGTAGAGCAAGGAGCACAACTGTTGGAGAGGCTAGGCCTTGTCAAAGTACACGAATGAATATTTTCGCTTCAAGTCTATACGCGATCCACTGTATGGGTTTATAGATCTGTCCGAAAAAGAGACGCAGATAATAGACACGCCTGTGTTTCGAAGGCTTTTGGGAATAAAGCAGCTTTCGCATGCATATCTGGTGTATCCCACCGCGATTCACACTTGATTTGAGCATTCGTTGGGAGTAACACATCTGGCAGATCGTGTATCACGACATCTTTCATTTGATGATGAGGTGAGGGAGATTGTCAGGATGGCCGCGCTTTTGCATGACATAGGGCATGGCCCGTTCTCTCACTTGTTTGAGACAGTTATGGAGCGCGTCAATGGAAAAAAGATTGACCATGAGAAGATCTCGATGATGTTGATAAGAGAGGATCCGGATATCTCATCTATACTTGGGGACATGGGTGAAAAGGTAATCAACATACTAGATCACAGTCCCGCACCCGGATTGGACAAGAAGATCAGTTCCCTGGCAACTGATATAGTATCAAGTCCCCCCTTGATGTGGACAAGATGGATTACCTGAGGCGCGATTCTTATCATATTGGTGTAGCGTACGGACAGTTTGACTTGCCGCGTATAATACACACCTTGACGCACACTGACGATCAAAGAGAGCAGAGGATATGTGTTGATTTCAAGGGTAAGGAATCAATAGAGAGTTATAGACTGGGAAGATATCTTATGCACGCACAGGTTTACAAGCATCACACTAGACTGATCGGGGATCAGATGTTTCTCCAAGCACTCGATCTGGCAGTGGGTGAGGAGGACATCATTTCTCAAGAGGTATTGCTCACTGACACGGATCTGTCCAAGTCACACAAGGAGTTTTTGGACTTTTACACAAGCCTAGACGATCGTGGATTGTATGACTACATATTTAGAGAAGAAGATAGCAAGGCGTCCAAGATTCTCCGGCGCATACAGCACCGAGATCTCCTCAAAAGAGCAGTTGAACGTCTGCTTGACAAGGAGATAGCCAACGCGCAGGTGCGGGATCGCATGTCAAGACTGGATGCGGAGGACCTGCGCCAGATGTCACACGATATAGCAACGGGGACAGGCCTTGACAAACATGACGTGATTGCTCACGCCTCTGCAGTGCCTGGGAATCTGTACGAAGGCGAGATCATGGTCATGTGGAAGGGAACACCCAGAAAACTGGATGAGTTCTCGCCCATCAACGTGCATAAATCTGCCATAGACAAGTTCTATATTTTTGGACCACGTGAAGATGCAATCCAGCATAGGATTAGAGAGTACACAAAGCAAATACTTGACATCAAATAAACACTCATGTAAGAAAACCAAATTTTTGACAAGAATAATGAAATAGTCGATCAGTATGTAGCATTTGACACAAATATGAAAATCACTAACAAAAACAAACTCATCAAAACCATCCCAGAGACGTATTGCAAGCGCTGGATAATAGAGACAAGATATAGTGATAAAAAACACGACTTCAAAGATCTAGTAACGCCTTGCAGGTTAGATTATTGTTGATATTTTTTGTGATGTTGTTATATGCTTATGGCAAGGTACGAAAATTACGGCGGACTTGCAGGTGGGAAATTATTCACAATGGATTATTTATGGATTCAATTGCCGGATTAATCAGAAGACTGCTTCGGTGGGAATTAAAACATGGCGGTTACTTGGTGGTTGGTGCGTAATTCATCAAATCGCCACCTGCATCGTACTTGCAAAGCCATCTGCAAATATCGCCAGAGTTTTATGTATATATATTTAATAAGCTCATATATAAAAGTATATGCGCGCATACCAAAAGTTACTTATAGGGGCATCCCAATTGAATAATTGTGATAATAACAAAGGGGATGCTAAACAACGTTGACTAGCCAATGTTATCAACGTATCGTTTGTGAAGTGTGGTGGAACGACGACATATGGTGGGTTACCACAACATGCTATACTACACAGAATGTCGCCCATTACAATGCATGGTTTGTGATGAATGTGGCGCCTGCTTGTTGTTTGTGTAAATTTAGTGGGCGGGTCTCAAATAAGAACAGATTATGGAGGCAGACCGTATAGTGACAGAGCAGCACAAGCGACGCGAAGGTTATTGGCAGTATTACGAACAGGCACGCAAATCTGAGCCGGATTTTATGCGCAAGACCTTGCTGTCGGCGATACGAAAAAACCCACATCCGTGCAAGGAAAAGAAAACAAATAGAGGATGCAAGCCGGTACATTCTCGTGACAAGATGGATTTTTTGTGTCTTTTAAAAGTTGCAAAAAATATTCCTTTTCGTGACGTGGTAAATGAGCTTGGACATATGCATGATGAATGGGTTGACGAGCCGAAGCCTGATTATAGTTGGGTAACCAAACATATGCAAACAATTGATCTCGACTGGCTTGATTCTATTTTGGCATATACTGCCAATATGTGTCTAACTGAACTTAAAAAATCGGGGACAGATCCGGTACCGATAAAAGGTAAAGAGACCATACTTACGCACGGATCCGAGGATTTTGAGAGCGGTAAACAAGACGTAAAACAAGAACCTACAGCTCCAATTGGGATAGACAGTAGTGGGGTAGAGACTGACAGGTACGAAAAACAAGAAAGACCTAATCATGTACTACAAGACTTTGAGCCTACACGCATCAAGATGTACCTAAAATATCACATTACTGCGATAACAGGACACCAGATCATACTTGCATCATACACAACTCCAAGCAATGTGAGTGACACGTCAATGCTTCCATATATGGTCAGCTTTCTCACAAAAAACTATACACAGATTGAAGAACGCTTATTCAACGGAGACAAGGGATACGACTCGGATCAAAATTGCGAGACAATATTCAATGCAAACATGAAACCAAACATAAAGCAACGCAATCACACAGATGGCGCAGGTCATACAAACCGTGGCAAACCAAGCAGAAAAAAGGCAGCAGAGATCTTTGACCAAGATGCATACAAACAACGCGCACTTATCGAGGCAATATTTGGAGCAGAAGAGACAAAGAATCACAGGCTGCACTGTCGTATGCGTCTGGCCAAAAACAGAAAGCGATTTGGTAAAATACTATCAATTGCATGGAATATCAACGTCCTGAACAGATTTATCTGCGCTCATGAAAAAGGGCAAAAAATTCCATCATACCAATGATAGTGACTGCTATCACACTTGCACGTTTCATATTCTATAATCCATGTCTGCCAAAACACACATGCATATTCAAAAACGAAACGCACTATAGATAGATTCCAGTCTTTTGTAGATTGAATGTGCAATAAACCAAGTTCACAGACGGGTCACAGGCAGGCCAAATGTCAATTACGCACCAACCTCGGTTACTTGCCATGGTAAATCTACCGCACTATATAATTAAAAATAAGATCATTAAGGTTGAACATATTGCGAACTACTGACATGTTAAATTTACTTGTAAACTGAATTGCACGGTAATCATTACACACATACATAAGAAAGATATCATAATAAAGTATGATGAAAGTCTACATCAATTATCAAAAGTTATACATGAACAGTGACATTAAAAATAAATGCCATAGAATAGAAATGGATGGTAGTATATAATGAACACCAAATCAAACACAACAAAGGTATTTTCCAATCAGGTTATTGTGCAGATAGCACGTATCTCACTTTTAGTAATATGTGTGACAACAGGAATAACAATTGCATTAAATGAGTTATACATCATTGATGAAAATTACGCATACGCGCAAAAACAACACAACATCACTGCATCAAGTATAATGGTAGGTGAGTCCATCATACTTTCAATAACAAACGTCGGCAACGATGACGACACAGATGATACAACAAACATACAAAGCATAAAAGTGTGGTTAGATGAACAGGACAATCACATAACATTCAAGTCATTTAAAACTGAGAGTGGTTGGGTAGGTCAAAAGGTACAACAAGTAATTACATTTACAGCAACAGTACCTCTCAAAGTTGGCGATTCTGTTAAATTTGGAATAAAGACAGACACACCGATATCAAGAATAAACTGGATGGCAATTGACCAAAGTGGAAACCAGGTAGCAATAGCACAATCCTTGCCAGATGACAATAACACACAACCAGAGTCTGATCCAGAGCCAGATCCTACGCCAATAACAACACCAGATCCAGATCCAGATCCTACGCCAATAACAACACCAGATCCAACACCAAAGGGGATCACATCAGAGTCTGACTTTAGAATAATACCTGCCAGAATAAACGTTGGAGATACGATCAGAGTAATAGGTGAAAAATTCGGATCATCTACAAGTTATGAATTCTACTTAGATGACATAAGACTTGGTACATTTACAACTGACAGTGATGGGAATTTCATAACCACACAGAACTTACCATCAGAAATGCAAGCAGATAGAGTTGACTTTATAATAAAAGACTCAAACGGTGACACAGTTACAAGAAGTCTAAGGGTAAATCAAGCAGAAGTTAGAAGTGAGGTTCCAAATACAAGTGATACGCAACAACAACCATCAACAACAGGCTTTGCACCAATAACCATATCAGGTATTCCAAATACAGCAAAGGTTGGAGACAGGTTATCAATTCATGGAACAGCCACTGCAAACAAAACAATAGTCGTATACGTGAATGGTCCGGACAATACAATGCTAAGTTCGCACATAATACAAACAGACGAATCAGGCATATGGTTAATACCAAAATCGTATCTGATAGGCGCCAACATGAAGATTGGAGACTATATTGTTTTTGCTACAGATGGCATACAAAATACACAAAAGACATTAACAGTCATATTTGAGGAGGATATTATAATAAGATCAGATAAAATAAGGTACGATCGTAGTGACACCATGACATTTAACATTACAACTAGTAATGAGGGTGGAGAATCAGTAAAGGTAGAACTAGAAAATCCAAACAATGTCATCGTATACTCAAATATACTAAATCTAAATAACACAAACTCAGTAGTGTTCAACTATAACATAGAGCATACGGACTTTGAAGGCACATATACACTGCTTGTACAACATGGAAACAATAAAGAATTTCATTTTGTTGGAATAGATCAGATACCGACAATAAAGAACAGATTTGAGCTTGACAAGGTCAATTATGGTGCCACCGACACGGCTACAATAAACATAATAGCAAAACCACTTGAGACTGTCAAGCTCAACATACTAGATCAATCAGATACTCTCGTATATACAGAACAGATTGATGTACAGTCAGATGGTAAGAGTACCATAACACTCGATTTGAAAGAATTTGAGAATGGAATATACACAGCAGAGATTGAAAAGGGGACAGAAAAGACATCCAATGCATTTACGATAGGGCAATCAGGTGCAACCACAATTAACATTACACCTGTAAAACCACGATATTATCTAGGAGAGCAGATACTAGTCTCAATAGATACAGGTGACAGGATTGCCCCACTAACTATAGATTTGATAGATGTCAATGGTAATGTTGTAAATACAAAAGAATCATTCTCAAACTTTATCAGAGAAAAAGATATGGACAGAAGTAAAGCATTAGAAACGCTACAAATCCCATCAAGTGGAAGTCTTGGGGAATGGACTATCAAAGTGACGAGTGGTGGAAATTCTGAATCTATTATCATTACGATAATACCAAGGGGCATCTCAATACACGTCTCAGAACCAGAAGGAGATAATTTGTCAGGTGTGAATTATATTGATGTGACTGTAATAGGTGCAAAACAGACAGTTAAAGTACACATAGAGACATTAGAGGGCCAGATAATTGGAGAAGAACAAAAGATCACCATAACAGATGAGAATATCGCAATTGCTAAGATACTAATTCCAGATGATATTGTGCCAGGTACATATGTACTAAAGGCAATAGATACACATGGTCACACTGCACAGACTGAAGTGGAAATAAACGGCTAATGTTTAGCATCATTAATCATCGACAATTCTTTGAGATAGTAGGTTGTTTTCAAAATTAATTTTAAAGTATGCAAACAGATAATATCGCATAGTTAAAGTTCAACAAATGTATAGACAATATTATGTACACTTTAGGAAACAGTAATGTGTTGTTTGTGAAAATTATTAATTAGCCATATTTACATACAAAGTATAATGAGATATTTGTATGATATAGTAAATATCATAACTTGTTGCCAATTATTAACGATGCATATCAAAATTGATACTAAACTTGACTAGAGATAAATTTGTAAAATAGATCAAGACATTTATTATTAATAGTATTCAGATTAAAAATATGGATCTAAAAAGCATGGTAACAGACTATGTAGGGTTTCCAAAAAAAGGAATAATATTTAGAGACTTTGGGCCAATACTACGAGAGCCAAAAGCACTCATGTTCATGACATCTGAGTTTGGAAAGCATTTTGATAATATGAAACAGATAGACGTAATGGCAGGAATAGAGTCACGTGGGTTTATCACATCTACACTACTAGGTGCCACATTCAACAAAGGTGTCATAATGATACGAAAGCCAGGTAAACTACCAGGCAATACAATAAAGAGATCATACGAATTGGAATATGGTCAAAGTGAGTTAGAGTTGCAGACAAACATAATATCAAATGGGCAAAGAGTCCTAATATGCGATGACTTGCTTGCGACCGGAGGGACAGCAGAGGCAGCAGGGAAACTAGTAGAGAGTGCAGGTGGAATAGTGGCAGGTTATGCATTTATTATTGAACTCACAGGTTTGAGTGGTGCCAAAGTCATCTCAGAGTACAAATACAAGTCATTGATACAATATTAGAGGGGTAGGTGATCAGGCCATGCCTAATATGATTACGTATATTTTTTAGTAAAATGAGTTGGCATGATGCGTGTTTTTTAATGCAGGTGTGGTACGCCGACTTTAAACATACCGTAAAGTCTCACGATAAAATAGTGGTAATGTTTGGCCACATTAATTACATAATTTAAAAGGTATATAATTATATGTATTTAATGCACAGATACAAAATATAAAGTGCAAGTCAAAAAAATGAAATAAAATTTAGAGATCAATTCTCAATATATCCTTACCAAAAATGTGTCACATGTACATACACTGAGAAAAACAGCAGGCAAACACAGGAGATTTTTTTATGGGTGCAATGCAAACACTACATTACAAGTGATTCATTAACAAATCACACGATAATCTAGTAAGTCTTTACATTAAATGTGAACTAGACCCAACTGGGAGATTTTTGAAAGATTTTCTAAGTGAATCATCACTGTTCCAAATAAGAGAGCAATGCCCAATGCAGAGTTGAATACGATTGTTTTGATGAAAAGCGTCACAAAGCTAAAGGTAAAAATATGTCTTCGTTAGGAATAGAGTGACTACATACAGAGGAATAAGATTATGAGTAATACGGTTACAGCAGAGATTGGAATATTTGGTGGAACGGGCATATATGACTCTGGATTGTTAGATGGTGCACAAGAAATAAAGATAGATACAAAATATGGTGCAACATCAGATGTAATAACAGTTGGAGTATTTCAAAACAGAAAAGTTGCGTTTCTTCCAAGACACGGACGTAAGCACACCATACCACCACATATGATAAACTTTAGAGCAAATATAGAAGCATTCAAGAGGATCGGAGTCACACATATAATAGCACCATCGGCAGTAGGAAGCCTCAGAGAAGATCTAAAACCAGGAGACTTTGTGTTACCATCGCAATATATTGACTATACAAAATCAAGAGAGTACTCGTTTTCAGAAACAGGAAGGGTCATACACATATCAATGGCAGAGCCATTTTGCCCACAATTACAAGATGTGGTTGTATCTGTGGCATCAAAATTAGATATCTCACTTGCAGTAAACAAAACATACGTATGTATCGAAGGGCCGAGATTTTCAACAAAAGCAGAATCCAAGATGTACAGGCAGTTTGGGGCAGATATAATCGGGATGACATTGGTTCCGGAATGTCAGTTGGCAAGAGAGGCTCAGATATGCTATACATCAATTGCAACAGTCACAGATTATGATGCATGGGCCGAAAAACCGGTGACTGCAAAAGAGGTCATAGAAACACTCTCAAAGAATGTAGAGCGGATAAAAAAGCTGTTGACAGAGTTGATACCAAATATACCCAATACGCATCGTACGTGTGCATGTGCAAGAGCACTAGAGGAAGCAGAGTTCTAGTATTAATTGGGACAGATGATAACTGCCAGAAATGCGCAGCATGTGTATACACTGAGAAAAACAATAGACAAACACTGGAGGTTTTTTTGTAGAGGTAATGCAAACACACAGACAATACAATGCAGACAATACATTACAAATGATTTGTTAACAAATCACGCTGTAAGCAAGTAGTGCAGTAACGATCACAAGTCCATGTACGCCAATTTTACACAATTTTATGCCTGAAAAGATCATAATTTGTGCTTGACAAGGAACCATGATACACTTCTAAAAAGACACATGATTTCTTTAGAACACATGGCAACATCATCTTGTGGTCCTACTGGACATCTGTATCTAAATCCGATAGAAGAGGTATGGAGTATACTCAAGTGAACAGTTGATAACGCAATTAGATGTGTGGATAAAACCACCCATCTAAACGCCGTGTACAAGTTTATTGATAATCATATATTTGAGTAAATTTAAAAAGTTTTGAAAGCGCCGGCCACTAAAAAGTCTCATATGTCCATTTGTAAAGGCAAATCCCAGCACTGCTGATTCCAAAATAGGCGAATTTTGTGGACTAAAAGTACCCGTCTACCATCTCCATATTTACATGTCCCGTCGCATGTTAGTGTATGTGTGCATTATGGAGTCCCATCACCATATTTTTTGATACTTTATCTTTTAAAAAATATTGCAAATCTGAATTACTGAGTATTTCTATGCAAAGATATATGTTAAAAATTACCTAGCATGATTTTTTCGTTGTGCCAGAATTTATGAACATCTCTACACCCAGAAGATTAGTGGACAGCGCCGGGGTCCGGCCCACTCATGTCACTGTTGCCGCCTCCTGTGCCTCTAAGCACTTGATTTTGATCGGTCTACGTTAGATGTGTCCACCCATTAGTAATCACACACAAACTTAACTGCTCCTTAAGAAGGACGTATGGGTTTATACCAATGTGGTGTGATTGTATTTACATCTAGATCTTTGTATATTAGATAGAATAAAACTTCGTAAATCTTGAGATTCGTTGTCGAAAATATTCGAAAAATAATTTTATTGTCTTGATTCTTTAACAGGATCTCGTTTGTATTATCCTTGAACATAAAATCATCATAATTCACATACAGTATGACATATTTATTATGATAAAAATCGAGTATTATCTGCTTTAGTTCTTCTATACTTTTATTTCCTTTAATTAGCAACTTTTCCTGACATTTTGATTGGAGTGTGGTGACTTTCTCACTAATTGTTTCTGTGTTTTTTGCCAATAATGACTCGCGCAAGTTTGGTGGGTATGAAAAGGAAAAAAGGTAGAAAGAAAGTGTTTTTTTCATGGTGTTGGATCGTAACCGTCTTCGAGGCTTTGAATATGTATGTTTGAATCGATCTGTCCCAAAAAAAGCCCCTGGTAATTCAAGTACCATGTAGTTTTCATTGGTATTCCAGTTGGTGCATGTCATAGTAATATCACCGCTGCTACCATCGTCTTGACTACGCGTGTACGGAGAACATCTACTGCCGACAATGATCAACGTGCATGCATGATAGTTTCATTAAAGATCCGATAGTTTTCTAATATTTTGTATTCATAATATGTGCTCAACTTCGAGATGAATATCAATTAAAATATCGGATCTTTAATCATATCAGTATGCACCAGATGTTAGGTGGCGAGTCTGTGCCTAAATTTGGGAAGAGGTTGAACGGTTACAGATGTGAACTAGATCCAACTGAAAGGTTTTTGAAAGATTTTCTAAAGTAAATCATCACTGTTCCAAATAAGAGAGTAAGACCCAATGCAAAGTTGAATACGATTGTTTTGACAAAAAGCGTCACAAAGCTAAAGGTAAAAGTAAGACTTTATTGTGAATGGTATGATCATGTATATTGACACAACCATCAATATGATGTTTCAAATAAAGAATCGAAAATTCCATCGACAAACATCTATGAATCAAAAATAATAAATGGACATAAAAGACCAAAAACTTTCGGATCGTTGTTTTAATTACTAAGCATTATTGTCATCATCATCAGTATCATCATCAGTATCACAATAATAACAATCAGCACCAACACTAAGATTGCATGAAATATTATTTACACAGCAACTAGTAACAAAACACACTACAACAGCAACTAGTCCAAAAATCAAAACGTAACTACAATGTATCACGTGTTATTATCATGCAAGTTATCATCTGCAAACATTTCACGTGACAGTCCTTTTGGGAGAGTCAAGTCACCTTGTAATAGATTCTTTTGAAGCTGCATTATCACATCATCAAGATCATAACCTGCAGCCTTTATCTCAGATTCTACTGATTCGGACAACTTTGCTCCAATGTTTTGACCACCTATTCGTCCAAACGCAATTGCTTCAAAAGGATACACACTAGCATCATCTAGGGCAAATGTACCATCGATTTTAGCCGCCATCTGAGTTCCATCTATTGCATTGATATTTACACGAATATCCATGCAATCAGATCTCCACTGCTTTATTGACATGATCTTCTATTAGAAAACTCCAATGCTGATCATCTACTAGTGCAAAGTTCGATACAGGGATCTTGATTATACGCTCATCTAATGATTCATGGACCAACGTACCATGCTCTTTGAGTTTTACAAGTTTCCATTTGTCTTTACCTTGCTGTAATTTGGAGACACATACGGCCCATTTTTCATCAGAGTTTATGCGCGGCATTCCAACTAGGTCAGTAAGTTCTTCGATACCAAGCTGTTTTTCCTCACAAAATATCTTTTTGCACAACGGACAACGCCATACATCAACAGAGCCAATTGTGCGCTCACTGATGTTAATATTCACCACACCAAAGTAGACAGGTTGACATTTGCAAGTGTCAGGGTCAATTGTAGTAGACACAATGCACACGCCAATCTTCCTTTATTTAGTCCTTGCAGAATCATATGGTTGTTCTAATGCAGCACCTATAGCATCAATCACACGATTGCGCCCAAATTTCTTGTTTTGGCGCTCGCATATACGCCGAAACATGTTAACAGCAGTAAAGCGAGGATGCATAGCCTCAAAAGTGGTCTCGGTCATTTTAATAAAGGCACCTAGTTCGACAAGAGACTCTGCAGCAGCACTAGCATCAAATTCAGATACATCGAGGTGTTTTGCAATCATTTGAGGCGACATTTGTCCATTACACGTAACAAGCAAGTAAATTTGTGCTTGTATAACACTGATTCCAAGCTCAGAGATCAGGTCATTTTGTATATTAGACGGTAACGACATATTTTACCACACATAATATACAAAATAAAGGTGTCAATCTGTTGTGTGAACCAAGCTCCGTGCCTAGAAAATCCGCCAAACACCATTTTCCACGCACAGAGCTTGGTTCACACAATCTGTTTAATTGTCCAATCCGTGTGAACCAACCTCCATGACTGATATGATCATTCAAAAATAACTTCTAGCCAAATGTATCGCATGTATGGTACTCAATATGCAGGTAGGGATGTGACCAAATACAAGTATATGGTTTCATTATTATGTCCAAAGATCTTGGTTCACACTCATGGAGGGATACTTGCTCTGTTGTGCTTATCTTGGCGTGCTTAATAGTTTCATTAAAGATCCGATAGTTTTCTAATATTTTGTATTCATAATATGTACTCAACTTCGAGATGAATATCAATCAAAATATCGGATCTTTAATCATATCAGTATGCTTTAGCACGGACTTGAGCACCCTCTTAAAGTCCCGCAGTTCCTTGTCGTCCCGTACGGAAAACGACACGCCCATCATCCCATAGTCTTGAAGGTTATCGTCAAAAAACGAGTGTCCAGTGCATGCACCCAACCGCGTGTCCCACCAGCAGGGGGACGTCATAAAAGTAGCTGTCATAATAGTCATAGCCGTCATTGCGCCTCTCAAGGAACCGCACCACTACGACCTTTTCCGGGGCCCGCCTTACCACCAGCATCCTTTTTCTCGCAGTCTTGGCTGCCGGATCTAAACCTTCCAGTATGTCCCCGTGGTGTAACGCGACGCCGCGCCTGAGCCGGATCTCTGCCCGTCCGCTCGCCTTTGTCCGGACAGCCTGCCTGCCCTTTGCCATGGAGTCCCTGGAGATAGTGACGGTGTCATCGGCGCCCGCGCCGCCTCTCTTGTTCCCGCCAGCAAAGACATTGACTATCCTCCTGGTGTATGTGGCGGCCATGGCTTGCGTCACTACCGGGCGCCAATATACATTCCTCCGCACTGCGAGGCAAAAGTAAACCTTGCAATGGGCGAATGCAATGCAGGGTGAGCTGGAGTGGAGGGCTGACCCCGTCAATTGAGAGCGCTTTTTGGCATGAAAAAGGAAACACCGTCGGTCATTTGTTTGGTTGGGGCCGCGAGGGAGCGGGTGTAAAGTGTGTCAACCCGTGCGCGAATGGAAGGCGGGCGCGCAGGGCGGGGCGGCAAGGCCACCGCGCCGACCAAGATGTCTTCATACACGCCGCAGGATCTGTATTCACGTTACTCGGCGACGTGTCTCGCACCGCGAGAACCACACAAAAGACGGCTCAACCCATTGCCCCATATTCACAACATAAGACGGCTAGAGGAGTACAATCCTGTTCAGGGAACGTGTGTCAGACCCAACCGCGTGACGCATCAGCCTTGCCAAAATCCCTCAAGCCTACAAAAGGCACTCCAGATCCAGATATACCTCCTTATATAACGCAAGGTGTAATGGTGTGCAATGACCACAAAAAATGCACAATACGCCATCTTGGGGGTGGTTGCGATCGCGGCGTTGCTCGTAATGCCCACGGCGCTCAACCAGTCCGAGGCGCAATCCAGCCCAACGTATGATCCCGAGATGGTCGAATACATACGCACCGTCATCAGCCAGACAGGTACCGCCACGATTACCGAGGCCGACGACACACGAAGAGTCACCACCACGAACACGGTCGTGCAGGACGGCTCCACGTACGCCGTGCACACGGTCACCACTGCAGACGGCACCACCATCAACGACGAAACCGTGGCCATCACGCAGAACAACGACGGAACGTACAGGTTGGTGAACACGGACAGGAGCATAGACGTGGTATTTACAGACGACGAGAGCGACTACCTGCAGGGACGTGCATCACAAAGTCTGACGCGGACGATCATCACACTGAGTGATCGCGCTTACGCAGACGAGGGCGAGCTGATTGTCCTAAGTGACGACTACAGGGGATGCTTGGGCAACTATGCCACATTCACAGCAGCCGTAGACACCACCGACGACACATACATGACATGGAGAGCGCAACCCCAGTTCTTCTCGTACTGCTTCCTGTATCAAGGGTTCGACCAAGTCAAGATCACGCACGAAGGACACACAGTCTACGATTCGTCAAGGCAGTCCAGCATCGACATGTGGAACGCCAACGGAGAAGGCTGGTACTCGGCAACGGTCAATGTATACTACAACTAGAGGCACCGAGGCATCATGACCAAACCCATCTTCTTTTTTTGGATGATAACGAGCGTCTGCGCAATGTGCGTCAGTGGGTTTATCGCCGCGCAGAACCTGACGGCGCAGGTAGATGGCATGATGGGTGGGTGGACCTTGTCCTTTTGGGACAGGGTGTGGACGGACTGGGGCATTCACCTTAGCTTCACGTTTGTAGCCGTTTTTGGCGCGATATTTAGTGCGACATCCTATGCGGCTGTGCAACACGGCATACTGACCAGAAATCATGTTATCATAATTCTGATTGGAATCGTATTGTTTACAATCGGCTTGGAATATGCCTAAACCGAATCTGCGCACCACCCGAAGGGCCGCTATCCGTTCCTCAAACTTGGCCTTGTGCTTGCGCACCACCTTGGACACATTCTCGTTCTCGGCGGCCACCCCGACCAGATCATCGCGCAATATAGCCGTCTCCGACTTATGCGGGTTGATAGCCACAGTGATGCGTGAACCAAGATCCATGATAAAATGATCATTCAAAAATAGCGCCTAGCCAAATGCAACGCATGCACGATACTCAATATACAGGCAAGGGTGTGACCAAATACAAGTATATGATTTCATTATTACGTCCAAAGAGCTTGGTTCACACGTTTTTATTTGTCATTTTGCCCATCAGATGAGTCTCGTCCCACGAGTAGACGTCTAGATATTTTAAGTGAAAAACCCATAGCAATAAAGTGAGCTATAACGCCTGCAATTGCGCCGATCATCAAATCATCTAGTACAACCCACGCCAAAAAAAAGACCAAAAGGGAGGGTGCAGTAACTATAACACCAATAAGTGATCCTTTTTTGACGATATCTTTGGTCGTGAGTTTTGTAGGTTTGCGTGAGATATCATCAAAAGGCGACAATCTGATAATGACAAACTTTTGAGAGTTATAAAAATTAGTGTATGGGGCAGTAATATACTAATTTAGATTTTAAAATATGATTTTAAAATATGATTTTATATATCAAGTCAAATAGGCACCAACTAAATATAAAATGACGCAAATCCAAAGAACTTACACAATAATGAAGATATGCCCAAATTATAAAATCTGATCGTTTTTAAGATCGCATGTAATCCCAATTATAATTAAATATTAGGACATATTTATGTATAGTAAAATATTAATTTTTACACTCAACAACGTCTTTATATTTGTCAGACTAAAATTCAATATACTTGTCAAGCTACAAAGGAACATACACAAACGAGCAATCATACGGAATTGCATTACCCATAATTGCAATGCTGTTTATAGGGGCAGTTTACTTTTTGTCACAAAGATCAGATGCAGGATTTGCAAGCTTTATTTTAGTTGGAGCAGCTGCCATTACGATGATTTATTGGGTTCGTATGTTACAAAAGATTGCAAAAGATCACAAACCAGCATACACAAAGGCCAGAGAGCAAGAAAGTAAAAATTGGATGTACGACTTGATGAAAGGCGAGAATGAGTCAATATTTGTAGCAGAGGTACCAGGTCCAGAAGACAAGATAGCAGTCAGACTTATTGACGGAGTGCTGTATATACGTGGTTCAGGGGGATTTGGAAAAGAAGTTCCAATACAAGGCGCAGAGCAGATGCAGATAGTTGATTTCAAGTATAGGAATGGAGTGCTAACATTAAGAATCAGATAAAATCTTCTACCAATCAACAAAAAATTTTACAGACTCTTTGCAAGTTCTAATTTTTGGGGCAGATACTTGTCTGTAATGTTAGTCAACCCATACTTTGAGAATGCTTCTAATTCTGCTTTACGTTTTAAACGCAAAAAGACATCAAGTTCTTTGCGCCATATACCATAGGCATAACGTGGATCATTTTTCAAATCATGACATCGTTTGATATCAGATTCAGTCATCGGTATTGTGGGAAGTTTGTATTTTTCTATATCAGTTGCCCATACACCCACCCATTTTGCATCTGGAACTGTTAATTCACGCAAGTGCGCAGCATTTGCAGAACCAGACTTTATAACCATGGCAATATGCTCACCATACACATCACCGTCTGTCAGAATAATGATTGGTAGTCCCATCTCATCGTGTAGTCGTTTGAGCAAAGTTCGAGTTGAACGCGGAGCCTGTCCTCCAGTATTTATGATAATGGATTTGAACTTTTTATCAATCTGCTCTTCTACAAACCTTGTAAAAAGACCACCTTTTTCTATTGCAATGACAATCTCTGCACTTGTATCTACTAGTTCAGCAGTCGTAAGACTAGGCCCAATAGAGTAACCGTCAGGGTGATTTGATAGGTTCATAGGTTTGCCTTCATAGCCAGGTATAGTGTACTCTATGTTAAGATCGCCAAATATTGTACTACGCTCTTCAGGGAATATGTGAAAGTCCTCGCGAGGCCTAGAAGTGACTGCTTCCAAATCTACAATAATATTATCAGATTCTGATTGATTATCAAACTCTATTGCAAACGCTTGGGAAGAATAGTATACATCTCGAAGTGTAGATGACTTTTTCTCTTTTGTAAGTCTGTTTGCAAAGAATGCAAGCCACATTAGTTGGGTAAATGAGCGGAGTTGTGACGAGTTACGAGAACTTCTAGTAGAGGTGACATTTCCCAAAATGTATTGGCGCGTAGCATCATCAAATACAATATTACTAACAGATCTACTCGGTATCGAGAATGTAGGAAACTTTCCTTTGTTTAGATCATTATAAATTCTGGCGCCATGTATTTTAAGATCTTCTAGTGTATGTTTTTGTTTTTCTTTTGCCTTTGTTGCGGCATTGATCTTTGATTTTTTTGATCGGGTTCGTGTATTAGATGATGATGATGATGTACGACGTGCCATTATTGTAAGACCTTTCCTTTTGTTGTATTTGAGTGAGTGGATTTTTTAGTATTGATAACTTTCTTTTTGCTCTTGCGATTACCACTACTACGACTAGTAGTCACTCCACTAGTAGTCCGCTTTCCAAGACTCATTTTTGATGATCTAATGGTTGCAGTATTTGATGTATTCGATTTGCTTGTAGTGTTAGATGTATCATCGAATGCTTTCATCTCAGAGACATCACTAGGTTGTGGTGTAGTCGAATCGTCATCTTGTATATTGTTATCAGATGGGTTCGGGATAGTTGTGTTATTGTTGTTGTTTAAAGTAGAATTGTCACCATCATTGTCATTATCATTGTTGTCATTATTATTATCATTATTATTGTCATTACTATTGTCACCACCATTATGATCATCCTGATCTTTTTTGGTCTCTGATATGTGCAATGCACTTGAAAGTTCTTGTAACATCTGCTGATACGCAGGTTCTTTCTTTTTCCCTGCAAGTTCGGTACAAAATTGTGATATCATAGGTACATATTTTGCATACAAGTTGGCACGTTTTCTTGCAGCCTCTGCCTGACCTCGCTTTGACATGTATCCGGCAAGTTTTCGTGACAAATACTGTAAGGCGAGTCTTAATTCGCGCTCGATCTCTGGACGATCCGCTACATTCTCCTTACCGGCTGTCTTGTATGGAATACGTGTAGAGCATATATGAGATACGATAACAAATGGCGGATCACCTTTTATCTTGTATCGTCCCCAATCAATGTCATTTATCACCTTGAGGACAACATCACTACCCTCATCATACAATAATGGTATACGGTTTGCAAATCTATACACATGCGGTCCACCTCTAGGTATCTGCTCGCCTCCATATGCTATACCCATCTCAACTATAAATGGAAAACCAGAGTACGCAGATGCAGGACGTTGCACAACTGCAGAAAAGTCAGGATTAAAGAACTTTTTTATCCCCTTTTCAAGTGGCATGGCACCAAGAGGAGCAAGACAACTAGAGTCAGGTGCCATAAACTCTTCAAATTTTTGTAGTGAGTCACTCAAACTCACCAGCTCCTGGTTTGTCATAGAACCCATCCGTTTTTCAGGCTTGAATCCTGCAAACTCTGCAAATTTGTTTGCAGTGCCAGATCCTACTCGTTGAAAACGCTTTATCAAAAATGTTGCTAGTGGCTCACCTTGTACAGTGTTTGCAAGTTGCCGATAGTATGGACTCTTACTATCCAAAGATGCAGTCTTTGTATCAGAAGTTGCAAAGTCCCAATACGATATGACGTTGTTTGCAGTATCAATATCTTCTATGCGAATACGACTAATAGTGTCAAAATCAGCTTCTAAAAACGACATTATAGCAAGAATTATTCGAACGTGTTTTGTAAGGCCTTTCCATTTTTTGGCAGTACGAATCATTATTCGCTTAAAGTTGGCATCTTTTTTGACGATCAATTCTTTGCATATTTTTGATATCATCTCATCATTTACAACAGGAATGTCAAATTGTGACTCTACTATCATACGTCGTATACGCTCAACATCAACACCATGTGGATGGGGACGAATTATTGTTGGTGGTGGCGGTATATCAGTTACAAACCTAGAATGTGAAAAGCTCTGTTCTTTGGGATCATTAAATGTTAAAGTGGCATAAGGTGTAATCAGTGACGTCTCATACACATAATCACGTATCTTCGTTCCAGCCTTTGAATAGTCACCTTCTAAACATATACTCACCGAGAGCCCCATTTTTGCAGCTTTGCGAGTCTCATGTTTTACTATAACAGGCTTGTTTTTTTGAATGTCAAGTAGTATCTCAAATCTATCCTGTGTCTTTCCATCCACAGAGCTAACTACCGTGACGGGCATGTTGGTAGTTATTTGTCCATACAAAATTGCCATCGTAGCACCCAATCCAAACATACCTCGGGCTTGCTTTAGACCAAATTTTGATCCATACAAAACAGTACCAAATGCAAGTGGAATATGATCGGCATCAACTCCAGGACCGTTATCCTTTACTGTTAGGATATAGTGACGTGGATCTGTTTTTGTCGAGTCAACTGCTTTGATCGACAAATGTACGTTTGGTAGTATTCCTTTTTGATCACATGCATCAAGTGAGTTTTCTACCAACTCCCTAACAGCAGTGTATAATGAACGGGTAGGATTACTGAATCCTGCCAAGTCTCTATTGCTATAAAAGAACTCACTTGGTGAGATCTGATTAAACCTCTCTTTAATCTGAACCATATCTATCATCATCTTCCCATAGAATCATTCTTTGCTGTTTTTGGTGCCTGTTTGCAACCTCGAGCTTGTTGTATACTGCACCGTGTGTACTTCCACAAGATATTGCGCGTACAGCATCCACTGCGCGCATCAATCCTCCACCTGCACCAATTATTGACACGGTTTTTCCGTATACAGAGATGTGCGTTTTACTTAGTTGTTCCATATTCTTTCTTGCCCTGCCACGTTCTCCAATAACCCTACCTTTTATCCTTTCAATGCTAGAACGTGATTTGCCTGCAAACTCAGTCAAATTTATCACAAATAATGAGTTCTCATTTTTAAGTAGAGTTAATGCCACATCGGGCGTAAAACCTCTACCTATTGCCATTACAATCTCGACTGCTTTGAATGGTAAGAACAGATCGTCTTTGTGGCCATCATTGTAATCATTATTAGTATCAGGTGTATTATCAAGCGTAGTATCAGGTGTATTATCAAGCGTAGTATCAGGTGTATTATCAAGCATATTACCAAGATGCACATTAGTATCATGCATATGGGCATCTGGCGTCTCTACATGTACGATTAAAATTTCACCAGTTGTACTATTAATATCAAGTTGGACGTTACATTTGCGCTCTATTTGTGATTTAATTGTACCACGTTTGCCTATCAAGATAGCTACTCGCTCATGGGGTATGCGTACCAATTTCTCAAATATCATGTTAAAAGCCTCTCCATGATACGATCAACATCATTATCATCTATTTCAACGTCCCGCTTTTTGAAAAATCGAATAATGTTATTAATGTCTCTTTGAAGAAAAACTGTAGAGTTCGGATGATTTTTGTGTACAGCAGACCCCAGATCAAAGACCACCAACCCCCGCCCATCAACTTTGAATATGTTGTATTCAGAATAATCACCATGCACAAGACTAGCTTTTTCATACATGTCAACTATTATTGATATTGCCTGTAGATAATCATCATAGTTTACCTTAGAGTGCAAGAGTTGAGTTGCAGGAGTAGACATTGCATATGTATCATTAGAATGATGTGACGAGCCAATAAACTCCATGGCAAGGACGTTGTTTGCCACATGTATTGGTCTTGGTGCAGGTATTCCTGCGGCTTGACACTGTTTTAAATTACGAAATTCTTTTTTGGCCCATAAATACACCATATTTTTCGTACCCTTTTTGACAGAAGTAAACCGTGGGTCTCCTAACACATATTCTTGACGACGCTTAAAGTTCGATGTGCTAACCAAATAGATCTTCAAAGCAACACTCATACCAGTAGAGTTTAGTCCCCAAAACACAAGGGACTCTTTGCCAGCACTAATAGAGCCGTTTACACCGGACAGTATACCACCAGTTATCATCTTGTACAATGTCATTATAGTTGACTTGTCGAGTACTTCATTTACCACCTTGTTTTTTTTAAAACCATCTGCAAGATCTCTTTTGCGACGTGTGTGTATACGGTTATCAAGTTTCTGCTCTATTTTAGATACAATGTGTTCATTGTTGTTAATATCATCATCAATATCATCATCAGTATTATCATCAATATTATCATCAGTATTATCATCAATATTATCATCAGCATATTTCCCATCTAAATAAACATCATCACATACATCATCACATACATCATCAGAGTTAGTATTAAGAGTTGTAGTAAAAGTGCGATGTAGATTATCATCAGTACAAGTATCATTACTATCATACGTGTCTTCAACTGTGTGGTTTAGGTTAATTTTTTCTGCCATAGTAGATGGTACAACCACAGTCTAAAATTAATTTCGATGGCCAATATTGAGATTGTATAATACAAGCAAATAATTTAACAACGGTAATTCACAGCAACACTATAATAAAAACTACATTTTAAATATCAACATGAATGGAACATTAGATATTACTCGTGTACCATCTTTTGTACCCACACCCAGATCTATTGCCAATGATACTATTTTTGGACCTACCAAGTTGATAATAGATGAATTTTGTAATAGTTCAGTTGCCTGGTCTGTAGATACAATCTTGCCCCCATAATACCCCTCACTAATATGCATCTCATGTTCACCATCACCAATCTTGTTTCCAAGCAGATTATAGTCACATATATTCAACATTGTACTTCCCTGATACTCTGAAACACGAGCAGAAAAGGACATTGTTAAATCACGCATATTTGCCCTTTAGTGTAGATTTGGCTCCACATGCCTCACATATTAAAAATGATATTCGATTCTCTCGAACCGTCTTTGTATCTGGACTCTTGCATGTAGGACACTCTAGGTAATCCTTGACATAAATCTGAAAGAGTCTTGTAAAGTCATCAGGGTCACGTCTGCCAATGAACATTGCCTTGTCACCAATCCGCTCTGCAGGCACAGCAAACTCTTTTGACAAGTACTGTAACACTTTATCAGGGTCCCTCCTCAGCACCTTTGGAAAATCAGCAAAGTTTCTCAAAAATGTTTTTTGACCCTCCCACATTACATCAACTACGGGAAGCTCAAATCGCGTAGAGTTACTATTAGCATCACCGTCGCGATTCACACTACACCCAAGATTACCCTCTATTCTTTTGAGCAGTGACTTGTATTGTTCTACCATAACATAACGAACATAGCACACGCTATATGAGTTTTGAAAAAAGGGAGTAAGTACTCCGTTTATTGTGGTTTACCTATTCTGAATACACCAATACCACATTTAGGGCATGTGCCTTTAACGGCAGGTCGACCATTCTTGAGAGTTACTTCTTGTGGATCTTTGATCTCCACCTTCTCTCTGCATTTCACACAGTATGCTTGTGCCATTTCAAAATTACATTTGTGTGCGTATATATAGTAAGAGTAGGTAAAGAATATTTGATAATTAAGGTGACTTTTGTAGATTACTTTTTGACAATGTACGATAGATAATAAATCAAAAAATGGTTAATTTTACAGCTTTTATATTGAAATATGATAATTATATATATAATTTTAATATTTTATGAATTTTTTAATCAAAATGGTAAAATTACACATCACCGATAGATTATAAGGCACATGTGCAAAGTAACCGCATATTGAGGCCAAAAAGGGGAATTATCATAACTATTGCAATATTAGCAGGCATAACTGCTGCAAGTTTTTTGGCATGGATTCCACTAGGAGGCCAATCATCAAACAATGCCACATTCATAATAACAGATCATAAAGCATACCTTGATGATGTGAAGAGCATACATGAAGTATTGATAAAATCAACTGCAATTGAGTTTGAGATGCTAGTGACATATGAGATTACACCAGAACAATACATGACAAGATCAGATGCCACATCATTACAAGTCACAATGCAGATAAAAGAGTTCATTACATCAAAGCCACCAGAAATGTGGCAGGAAAGTTATATACTGTATGGAGAAGCATTGCGGTCGTTTAACTCATATCTAGCAGAAACACAAGTAGTTGCCAATATGATACAAAATAGAGACGATATAACAGATGAGCAGATGCAAGAGGCAATAGACAGAGCAGAAGGATTTAGTAAAGAGTCAAATGAGTATATCATGCGCTCAGATGCAGCACGCCCTCTTCAATGACCATAGTCTTTATGTGAGTATACAAATTCACAAATGTGAATAATATAACATCAAAAAAAGATACGCACAAAACACGTGCAAATTCTATGGTCATAACTGAGCGCGGAGTAATGGCACTAGACAAAAAGTTTAGTAAATTAGAAATGTCAGATGCAAGAGGCATAACACGAGCAAGGCTCTTGTCGAGGTTTGTAAATGAGATTTCAACAAAAAAATTTGGAGCAGTTGTGTTTGGATATGAAACAGTACTGCATGACGATACAACAGAACACACAATGCCACTCAAAGAGATTAGTGTTGAGTTAGAAAGATTATTGTCAAATAGGATTACAATTGGAATTGCATCTAGACAGAGCCATCAAGAAATAAGAACACATTTACAACACACAATTGCACCAGAGTATTGGGAGAACACATACACGTCATATTGTAATGGAGCAAACACAAGTACACTAAACTATGATGATCAAAATCACAATAATGAGAATAAAGACCTAGAGTCATTTTTAGAATTTGCAATCAGAAATGGCATAATAGTAAAAGATGATACAATCAAATATGACAACCAAATATCAATTAAAAATTACAGTGGCATGTATAGCGCACAAAAAATATTATCACATATGAGGGACGCAAAATATCCACTACTAGAAAAGATAAAAGTATTAGAGTCAAAAAAGTTTATTGATATTATTCCATATCATACATCAAAGTATCATATAGTTAATGCAATCAAAAATGTAATTCCAAAGGATCGATACATATTGTGCATAGGACATGACGGCCAATGGCCAGGAAGTGACTGTGAATTATTGACACATAGATATTCATTGAGTACAAATACTGTATCAACAACAGCGGCATCATGTTGGAATTTATTGCCAGATGGCATATATGGTGAACAAGGCACAATATCATATCTCAAGGGCATGCATGTAAAAAATAACGCGTGGTTTAATATTACAATATAGCAAATATAGATGCTCAATTCCGATCAACACAAAAGAGTAGACATGTATTACATCATAATTAGGCAAACAACTGGAAATTGTTAAAAAGAAACAAAGCTACAATACGACATGTCTCAACAACATCACACAAAAAAAGAAAGAAAAGATACAAGTGACACTTCAAACAAGTTGCTTGTCATATGTGTTGATAGAGATGATGATGTAGGTGAGAAAACAGGTATCAAAACACCTGTTATTGGAAGAAATGCATGCATAGAAGCAGCGCAAAGACTAGCCTTGGAGGACCCAGAAGATGCAGACTCTAATGCAATATTTGCAGCGATAAAGACGTATGAGGACTTGGTAAGTAAAGGGTACACAGTAGAGGTCATTACAGTTGCAGGAGTAAAAGAGAGAGGGGTTAGGGCAGATGAAAAGATACTAGCTGAGATTAAAGATGTGCAAAATAAATTTGCAGCAACAGGTGCTGTGATAGTGTCTGATGGAGAGGATGATGAAAGTGTCATACCGGTTATACAGAATGCACTACCAGTAGTATCTGTTCAACGTGTTGTAATGAAGGTAAGTCGTAGTGTAGAGTACTCGTATGCAGTATTTGGAAAATATCTCAAGACAATAGCGTATGATTCACGATACTCAAAATTCTTTTTGGGTGTTCCAGGTATACTGATGCTGATTGCCGGAATAGCTACTGTCTTTAACTTTACAGAGATAATATTTGCAGCAATGATAAGTATACTAGGAGGTGCATTTTTAATCAGGGCTTTTGATATAGACAAAGCATGGAGTAACTGGTCAAAACCTACACCGATGGGATTCATACGGATGTTTACAATGGTGACGGGTGTGATCTTGATACTCTCATCAGTTCCTGCAGGAATAAGTGCAATAGAGGTAGACTTGTTTAATACAGATGCAGATGTTATGACAATAATATCAGACAAGACAATAATTGGTCAATTTATTGCAGGTGCGCTTCCCATATTATGGATAGGAATGGGGGTCATATTAGGAGGTACATTTTTAAGCAATTTAATAGGTGGCACACCAAAACATACAGTAGACATACTTAGACTCGTAGTCTTGGTAGCTGTATATCCAACAGTTTATCAATTTACAAACGTCATAATATATGATGAGAGTTCATTTACATTGGTTCTGCCGCTATTAGGAGGACTAGTAGCAACATTAGGTATTGCATATGTGCTATTTAGAAAGTATAGAAAACGAAAAATAGAAGAATGACCAAATACAAATCAACTGGCGACTATTATATATATTAATTATAACAATATGTTAAGATAAATTATAAAATATCTATACAAAATAAATTATAAACAATCACTAATTGGAATTTAGTGTGAACCAACCTCCCTGATTGATGTATTCATTTAAAATTTGAATATGAATAAATAAAATAATTTAGATTTTTAGGTTTTACTATAATATTTTTTCTCATATTTAAATTAATCTATCTAAATCATTGGAAATAATAAATACACTTATATGATCAAAGGTTTTTACCAACACTATGAGTCAAAAAAGACCAAACAAACGTAACTATTTTGCTTTTTGAAGTGGACACTTAAATTCTTATGATTATATACTATAATAATTTTGGTTTAAAAAATTTGATCAAAGAGTCGAAATAATTTAACGATAGGGTGTTAAATCAAAACGCTTCCATCTATCATTAAGTGCAAATAAAATGATAGACAGGAACGATATTAGATCATCGCAAAAATGTGATTTAAGCGATCAGTGTGACTTGGGTCTTCTGCGTTAATCGTTGGTAACTTGCACGTTGCTACCATTGTCGCTTGTGCGACATTGATGCGTCCCGTAATATCACCGTCGTTGCATGACTGGCTCAAGACCCTTGGATTCACATGGCAAGGTTGTACAGACTCAGGCCACTGCTCCTCCCATGGCTGCCACGCCAGCATTGCCGATGAGTGTAATCCATTTGTTATTGCCGTGTATTGTTATTCCTGCTGCTTCTGCGGGTGTACCTCCTAATGATCCATGTGGACGTACATAGTTGTACCACACACTAAAGCCCATGGCTATGGCAGATTTTGTGCTTTTGATTCCGCGTCGAGGATTGTAACAGATTCGCTGTATATTGTTAAAACTTTCAATGACATTGTTGTTTCCCTTGTCATGAGTTTTGCTTATTCCTGCTTTGTCTTTGTGTATACATTGTGTCTTTTTTTGTCGTTGCAATTGTGTAATTTTATCAGGATCTGAAATGTGCTCACAGTGATCATCAAGTGGGCTAAGTTGTGCGTATACTACTCTAAATGCAACTTTGTATGAGTCAAGATCGTCGCTGATAATCTCTACGGGTATCTTATTTGCACGTATTGCGGCATTTGTAAACAGGCTCGTTGCATTAAATTCATCCTTTTTACCTCCCAGTTCAATTGCAAGCAATACCCGCGTCTTGTAGTCAATTATAGTAAACAGATAATGCGTTTTATTATCTATCTTTACATATACTTCATCTACATGAAATCTATCGCCAAGATTTGGTAATGGGAGTTTCATTGTGTATGTATTGATCATTTTGGTGTATTTTGCAATTGTTCTGAGGATGCTGGTGTGATGTCTTTCTAGTCCTTGGGATTTTAGTGTGTCAGAAATTGCGGGTGATGAGTGTCCTTTGAAATAATCATTTAACATATCTGCTACGTCTTTTTTGCTACAACGCATACGTTCCATGCCTGCTCTGTATACAAATACTGCACCACAACCGTCTTTTTTACTACACTGCCATCTTTGTTCTTTCTTTTTTTGGCCTGTTTCTTTTACAGTCCATTCCTGTGTCCCATATTTGATTATGTGCGTATTATTGCAGTGTTTACACTTTGGAGGGTGTTTTTCATCTATTGGGTAGATGTGCGTAGGCTCAACAGAATCTGTAAATTTATCACCACCATTATCACCACCATTATCATCATATAATTCAGATTTTGTTTGTGTGTCTGTATCTTTTTCTTGCTTTGATTCTGTGTGTGGTAATTGATCACCACCATTATCATCATATAATTCAGATTTTGTTTGTGTGTCTGTATCTTTTTCTTGCTTTGATTCTGTGTGTGGTAATTGATCACCGCCATCGTATTTTTTGGTACAATATTCTGTAATGGTAGTGCAACGATTTGTAACGTTTGTCTCTTTACTGTCTATCTCTGATACGTTTTTCATAATTTTTTCTGCTTCATTGTCCACTACATGTGCTGTCACCGCCAAAATGTGTTTACATTTAGCTTTTCTGTATTCGTAATCAAAGCAGTTACACTCATATCTTCCGGTGGATTTCCGGATAACGTCATACCACAGACCTGGTTGGGACTGCGATTTGACTGCATAATGACCAGATTTAATGCACGTTATATTCTCTGGTTTTTCCAGTATACGCATGGCTTTTTGGCCTCGTTTTTCTGCGCCCTTGCTCCATGAGACACGTTTTTGCATCCATGTTGCTAGTCTTACTGTCCTGTCATGTTTTAGTGTAAACCATCCTCTAAATCGTTTAAGACGATCTAGCTTTGGGCGTTTTTGTCCCAAATCATTTGAATCTTGAACACCATCAGGGTTAAATTCATAATCAGTAATCTTTTGTTGTACACTCTTTGGTCTCATTTTTTCTATCTCAATGAGATCTCACGACGTGTATATTTAACGTTCATGTGCAAAAACGATGTCAACACACCCATATTTTGAGAAAATATTCACTAGAATTATACATTATGTGAGATTTTAAATTGTGAATTTTTAAAAAGTTTATTCAACCACGCCATGAGTATACCTACGGAACTTGCCAGATTTCAGTTACCAACGATTAACGCAGAAGACCCGTGTGACTTAGCGTGTTGCATAACTCATAAATTTATACTCCTCTGGGGTCGTGGCCATGTGGTCTGAGCCGCGCAACCTAATCGTTACACGATTCGAAGCCACTCAAATGCTTAGTGATTTCATTAAAGTTCCGATAGTTTTTAGACATTATTATAATCATATATTGGGAAATCAGGCAGGCCCCATGTTGTAATCCATACATGCTCCATGGTTTTTCCGTGCCATGTCCATGCCAGCCGTGTATTCAGGCGTGGCAAAGGGTATGTGCGCAGCCGTCCTGTTCATAGTACGATCTGTGCGTCGCACAGCCTCACCCGGACCTCCTAGTTCGCGTAATATGCAGTTCATGCAGCCCGGAGTTCTGGTATTGGCGCGTTGTTCTTTGCGTCTTGTATGGCATTGCGCATGTACTCTAGTAGCCTGACTGTACCCACCTCGCCGTTTTCCATCATGTGTAGTATGGACTTTTGAATCTCTGGAAAACCGCCCTTGTAGTATCTGCCTGCTAGTGCGCGCTTTATCTCGCGCCATTGGATCTCTATGGGATTGTGCTGAGGAGTGTATGGCGGCAAGTACCATAGTGCGACTTGACCCCTTGTCTGTTCCAGATACTGTTTGATGTCTTTGGACTTGTGCGCAGACGCATTGTCACATATGACAAATACCTTGCCGTACTTTTCTCGGAGCACCTCCAATAACTTTATGACGTTTACAGTATTCGCACTGTCGCAAAAGTGCAGGTGGCACGTGTCGGCCCCGAGTGCACCCAGCATTTTCATGCTTGTTTTTGAAAAGTTGACCTTTACAGTCTCAGAGCCTCCCCGGGTATATAGTCCGCGCGCGACATACGGCGAGTTTGTGATTGTAGAAGCGTCCATACAGAACACCTCATAGCCGGCGCGGGCGTGCGCCATGATGGCGCGTATTGTGTTGTGTACATAATACATTTCTTCTAATGGACTGGCTGACTTGTGGTGAATTGTCCTTGGGCATTCTTATTGAAAAGCCCATCCTGTGAGCTAGCGCCAGGGCTCCGGTCCACGTGTACTGGACGTCAAAAATGTTTACCAGATGCAATGCAAACAAGGCGGCAGTCCATGTCCCACGCTCAAAGCCGCACTGCATCGGCTCTCTACTCAGATCGGCCTTTGCCTGTTCTTGTTGTTCCTTTGTGAGTCTGCACGGCCTGCCAGGGCTCTTGCGGTCGTACCTGCCCTCCAAGCCCTCTGACTGCAGTCTATTGAGCCACTCAGATATGACACCCTGACTACGTCCGAGCTGGGCGGCTATTACAGACTCACTCTTGCCCTTTTTTCGTCCAACTGCCGCCTGCAGTCTGTCCCGGGACTTGCCCGGAGGCTCTTTACGGTAGGCGGCTTTTAGATCTTCCAGGGACACGTCGGGCATGAACCCGTCCCCTTTTCCTACATAGGCCGTCTTCAAAAAATACGCACCTCGTCGATGCCGCAAGACGATCTGCCTGCAGAGTCGTTAAATATGGCATCAACGAATACTACTCGATGTACCATTTTTTCGTTTGCCAACAAACACTAATGGCCACATCACCTTTTGACACTCGAGGTCAAATTAGTTAAACCAAATGATCAAAAGTTACTCTAAATACCTGCCACTGACATACACACCCAATTTCTCACCTCTCTTCTGGCCACCACACGGTATCTGCTACACATAGTGCCAATTACGTCTATTTTTCCACTCCGTACCCGCCTGCCTAGCCGAAATCGCCTGCAAAAACCATCGGATCTTTAATGAAACTACTACCAGATCATGTCCTTGATACCATGGTATGTTGTTGAGATATGACATGTACTTGAGATGATACTGGCATGGTATGCCATGGCAGTGCATACAGTTCTAGATATTATTGAGATGATACTGGCATGTACTTGAGATGATACTGGCATGTATACCATGGCAGATCATGCCATGAGATACCATGGCCTTAGTATAAAATAAAAAAGAAAACACGCAGTTATCTACACGCGGCCTTCGTACTAGTTGGTTGTGTTGGTTGTGTTGGTTGTGTTGGTTGTGTTGGTTGTGTTGGTTGTGTTGGTTGTGTTGGTTGTGTTGGTTGTGTTGGTTGTGTTGGTTGTGTTGGTTGTGTTGGTTGTGTTGGTTGTGTTTGTACTGTGATTGTAAAAGTTTTTGTATCTTCAGAAACACCATTTAACACTTTAACTGTAATTTGATGTGTGCCAATTTGTTGATTATTTGGTGTCCATGTGAATATGCCTCCTTCCGCTGTGATCGATGCGCCGTCTGGGAATGTTCCAGTCAGACTATAGTTCAATGTGTCAGGTAGTGGATTTGTGGCAGTAACAGTAAAACTCACTATTGTGCCTACATTGACAGTCTGATTTGGTATTGGGTCTAGTGTTGGGCCAAATTTCGATTGTAATTCATCTAGTGTGTCTTGTGCGTCTTGTTGTCCTTGTGTTTCGGTTGCGGTCCAAAAGAGTGTACCAATTATGACAGTCATTGCCAAAAAACTGACTTTGTGTATAGTCTCTTTTTTGTTCATGTGTGTGTATACTTTTGCTTGTTTATATATGTGCGTTTTATAGGGGTCTTCTGCGTTAATCGTTGGTAACTTGCACGTTGCTACCATTGTCGCTTGTGCGACATTGATGCGTCCCGTAATATCACCGTCGTTGCATGACTGGCTCAAGACCCTTGGATTCACATGACAAGGTTGTACAGACTCAGGCCACTGCTCCTCCCATGGCTGCCACGCCAGCATTGCCGATGAGTGTAATCCATTTGTTATTGCCGTGTATTGTTATTCCTGCTGCTTCTGCGGGTGTACCTCCTAATGATCCATGTGGACGTACATAGTTGTACCACACACTAAAGCCCATGGCTATGGCAGATTTTGTGCTTTTGATTCCGCGTCGAGGATTGTAACAGATTCGCTGTATATTGTTAAAACTTTCAATGACATTGTTGTTTCCCTTGTCATGAGTTTTGCTTATTCCTGCTTTGTCTTTGTGTATACATTGTGTCTTTTTTTGTCGTTGCAATTGTGTAATTTTATCAGGATCTGAAATGTGCTCACAGTGATCATCAAGTGGGCTAAGTTGTGCGTATACTACTCTAAATGCAACTTTGTATGAGTCAAGATCGTCGCTGATAATCTCTACGGGTATCTTATTTGCACGTATTGCGGCATTTGTAAACAGGCTCGTTGCATTAAATTCATCCTTTTTACCTCCCAGTTCAATTGCAAGCAATACCCGCGTCTTGTAGTCAATTATAGTAAACAGATAATGCGTTTTATTATTTATCTTTACATATACTTCATCTACATGAAATCTATCGCCAAGATTTGGTAATGGGAGTTTCATTGTGTATGTATTGATCATTTTGGTGTATTTTGCAATTGTTCTGAGGATGCTGGTGTGATGTCTTTCTAGTCCTTGGGATTTTAGTGTGTCACAAATTGCAGGTGATGAGTGTCCTTTGAAATAGTCATTTAACATATCTGCTACATCTTTTTTGCTACAACGCATACGTTCCATGCCTGCTCTGTATACAAATACTGCACCACAACCGTCTTTTTTACTACACTGCCATCTTTGTTCTTTCTTTTTTTGGCCTGTTTCTTTTACAGTCCATTCTTGTGTCCCATATTTGATTATGTGTGTATTATTGCAGTGTTTACACTTTGGAGGGCGTTTTTCATCTATGGGGTAGATGTGTGTAGGCTCAACAGAATCTGTAAATTTATCACCACCATTATCACCACCATTATCACCACCATTATCACCACCATTATCATCATATAATTCAGATTTTGTTTGTGTGTCTGTATCTTTTTCTTGCTTTGATTCTGTGTGTGGTAATTGATCACCACCATTATCATCATATAATTCAGATTTTGTTTGTGTGTCTGTATCTTTTTCTTGCTTTGATTCTGTGTGTGGTAATTGATCACCACCATCATATTTTTTGGTACAATATTCTGTAATGGTAGTGCAACGATTTGTAACGTTTGTCTCTTTACTGTCTGTCTCCGATACGTTTTTCATAATTTTTTCTGCTTCATTGTCCACTACATCAGTAGTTCGCAATGTGTTTTATATGATTTTATTTAAATAATCTGCAATGTCGTTGAACGTTGATGATCATATTTGATCAGATCAAATAGAAAGTATAATATGTGGGGACATTTTAGTACCTCTGATAATATATGAAAAATGAGGTACTAGAACATCAATATGAATTAGGACAAGTAAATTATAAAGTTTTACGAAAACGATTCGACGATCTCGGACTAGACATATCAACCAGATATAACCACACGTATGAGGTGGATGATTATCTTGGTACACTTGTCACCATGTCACTCAACAACATGTGCGTAAATGCAGCAACACACAAAAGAAAACGCAATGAGGCTAACTATTTTAAAAAAGGCGAGCGCATAAACATACCATCTGAAAATACTGTGCTCAAATGCCTAAAGAGTGCAGATCTAGAGAAAGTAAAACAATGGGGTGACGAGAATGTCAAAGCAATGCTCAAGAATGCCAAAAAACACAACATGCTCAAAAAAGGCGGTACTATTGCAATTGATATGACCGGATGGGAATATTATGGCAAGGCACTCAAACCTGAGATGCTAAAAACAAAGCCCAAAAATGGTACTGCGAGATTTCATTCATTTATGACGGCACAAATGGTAAATCAAGCAGGTAACATACCTTTGTTTGCACATCGTGTGACCAGTAAGGATAAAATGGTCACAGTCATGCGTAAAATCATTGAAAAATTAATTCGAGAGGATGCACGTCCGGAACTTGGCCTCTTTGATCGGGGTTTTTACAATGTTGCATGCATAGATGAACTTTTGCGCTTGCGCCTGTCTTTCATAATGCCGGCAATTAAAAATAAGCGCATACAAAAATATATTTTAGAAGTTCACAACAAAAAGAGAAAAACTGCATCAGTCATTGAGATGCGTGATAAAAACAAAAAAGCAGTAAAGTTCACATTACTTATCGTCAAAAAAAATAATGCCAAAGAAACTGATAAAACGGTCGATCAGTATGTGGCATTTGCCACAAATATGAAAATCACTAGCAAAAGCAAACTCATCAAAACCATCCCAGAGACTTATCGCAAGCGCTGGATAATAGAGACGGGATACAGAGTGATAAAAAACACGACTCCAAAGACAACTAGCAACGCCTTGCAGCTTCGATTACTGTTGATATTTTTTGGAATGTTATTATATGGTTTATGGGTAATGGCAAGGTACGAAAATTACGGTGGACTTGTAGATGAAAAATTATTTACAATGGATGCGTTTGTAGATTCAATTGCCGGTTCAATCAGAAGACTGCTTCGGTGGGAATTGGAGCACGGTGGTTCCTTACCATTGTAAATCTGTCGCACTGCATAATTAGAAATAAGATCATTAAAAATTGAGCACATTGCGAACTACTGACATAGAGTCTGCAGATATGTGTTTGTGTGCCTGTGCAGCCTGACTCCTCATTACAGACGTGAATTGTCGCTGACAGGCTGCTTGCAGTGTGACATGATCGGTGGCGGTATTGCGCGGCTAAAGATGTCAAAGTGTGGGTTCATGGACATTTCAATGACTGCATCATTAACAGATATTCCGTTTTTTTACAAGTAGCAGTAAATGTCTTGTTTGTAGAAAAGTTATGGGCTGCCTTCCAGTTTGGAAATGGTTCCTTACACTTGCGATAGCATGTAATGAAACAATCACGTAGTGTACCCTCAACACCGTTTGTATGAAGCGGCGCTCCCGGATAGCGTATTGATGTGTACATATGTTCTGCTGCATTATTGTTGTCAATTGATTATATGTGAATATACGATGCCAAGATCATCATGATCAGAGAAATGCGCATGATCATTTACTTTATATATATGCACTTTAAAAAGCAAAATAGTTACCTAGATTTCAGTTACCAACGATTAACGCAGAAGATCCTTATAGTGTCAACTGTATAACGTGATTATAAGATTCACAATTCTGTTAATCTCTGTTATTGTGGCGTTTAGTGTGTCGTATGCCTTCTGGAGTGCATCATACTTCTCTTGGAGTGTGTTCAGGGTCATGTTATATTCTGCTTGCAGAATGATTCGTTGTTGTTTTAAAGCGTTGTCTACGTATGCTTGATCAAATGGTGTTGGGTCTGTTTTCATGTTTACTGGCGGTGTTTCTAAATCTGATTGTGGTGGTGGTGTGGGTGGTGGCGTATTGATGACTATTGTTCTTGTTTCTGTTTCTGTGTTTCCTGCGTTGTCTGTGCATGTGTATGCTATAGTTTGCATGCCTGTATTTGTTGTGTTGATATTGGTTGCGTTGGATGTGATTGTTGTGATAATTCCATCATTTTTATCAAAACATATTGCTCCTTCATCTTTGTATGTAACACCTTGAGTTATGTCAGTGTTGTTAAATCCAATTAGTACAATTATTGGTGGCGTTGTGTCGGGCGTTGGTGGCGTTGGTGGCGTTGGTGGCGGTTCACTTTGTGGTTTGAAAAATGTTTCAAAAGGTACATGATCTGCTAGAATATACTCCCAGTATCTTGTTATTTGGTAATATTGTTCGGGGCATGAACGTGATTTTTCTAAGGTTAAACTGCCATCAAATAGTAAGTAGTTGTTGTAAACAGGATCTGAACCGTATGACCAACACGCAATGTTAGAAAACCGTTTCAAGTCTGTGTCATGTGTGCTTGTATAATCAGCTCCGCTATCAAGGTACAAGAAAAAATATTGTGTGTTGTATAGCATGTCATGTCCTAAATTAGGATGTAGATCTGTTTGTATAACTGCTGTTAACATAGTTGCAAATTGATCAGCAACAGTCTCCTCATTTCCTGAAAATGGCAAGTCGTAAATATCTAAAATTGCGTGTGCAATTTCATGGTAAAGTATGAAGTATGTAACGTCTTGTGTAAAAAACATGTCTAGATTATATGTATATTGTATTCTGTCTAGGTCGTCTATTAGTTCATAACATATGACTATTTTTTTTTCTAATGGATAATAGTATGCATTTTCTGCACCACATTCCTGTGCATAGATTATAACATCATATGGTAAGTTGAAATTTTCGTTAAGCCATTTTACTTCATCATCTATTAAGTGTGTATTTTGTAACCATTCTGCGTTTGTTATTGTATATGGTGAATTAGGGTTGGGACCATAAATTATTTTGAAGTCACCATTATCAACAGTGACTGTTTGAGCTTGTGTACTTGTAATGTTTATGGTCATTAGTATTACTATTACAAATAATCCAAATATTGCATATGGTGTGTATTTCAATTATGTTGTGTTTTTTTGGTACTGTTTAAATATTTATTTAAGCATGATGGTGTTTTGGACTATGCGGGTTGTGTCAAAAGATGTGATCTGTGAGTTATATCGTAAAAATGGCTTTTTGATCATTAACAAGTGTCAACTGTATAACGTGATTATAAGATTCACGATTCTGTTAATCTCTGCTATTGTAGCGTTTAGTGTGTCGTATGCCTTCTGGAGTACATCATACTTATCTTGTAGTCTATCATACTTATCTTGTAGTATGTTCAATGTTGTGTTATGCGCTGCTTGCAGCATGGTTCGTTGTTGTTTTAAAGCGTTGTCTACGTATGCTTGATCAAATGGTGTTGGGTCTTGTGTGTTTGTATTATTGGTTGGCGGTGTGGTTACCGAGAAGTGACTTACAATACCAGATATTGCACCTGGTGAACTATAGTCAATCTCAAAGCTACGGTTTCTATCAGCGTCATCTCTTACCACTAGGTTGGACCTTTGGTCTTCTGCCCAGTTGAGAAATACATCATTGTTAGAGCCATCCTCTACAAATCCGATTACAAAGTTATCTGCTGTAAATATTTCACTTGCAGCAGCATTGGTGATGTTGTCAGTTGGTACACAAGCACCATTACTGTCATCATTACTCACCAAGTAATCCATATTTGCATTACTCGCATCTTGTATTCCAAAGTCTTTTGTGACTTGGCAGTCAATCAAAGGATCACCGCCTTGTCCGTTACGAACTATGGATATCTGTTCACCAATTCCAGCAGAACCTGCATAGTCAACAATTGTCAAATCTCTGATATTATCAGGTGTGCCGTCCTCATCAAACAAGTTGTAATAAGCAGCTCCGTTTTGAGTATCAAATGCCCACATATCCTCATCAGTAGGATCTATGTTTAGTGCATAGTCATTTATCGTGACAAGTACGTGTGCGCTTTGTGGATATCGCTCACTGTTTAGTGAGTGTGATTCTGATGGGTCATCTAATGTTAGTGTGACTGTCTGTTGACCACCTTTCTCATACACAATTCTGACATCGCTTTGTGAAGCAAAGTCAAAGACCTGTATGAATGGCCACAAGTTATCATTTGCAAGTCCGAGCTGACCGATTGTATCCCCATTGGGGTTCCAATCAGTTAGAGTTCTAGTCTCCCTTATCAGAGGGTGACTAGTATCACCGGGAAGTGCTGCACAATTCTCATTAACTGAACCTGGAGGAAAGTAGACACCGTTTGTGTCACTTAGCTGCAGAGTTGAAACAGTGCTTGCATCACTTGCAGAACAAAACACACCATAGTCTAGTTGTCCGTTCATTGTATCGATATCTGCAAGAGCATCGGCTTGTGCAAAGTATGCACGCCAGTTACCGTCGCCGGTTTGCAACATTCGCAAATCAGCACCATTTACGGTTACGGTAGGCTCAGCCTCACTCTCACCAGTATCTCCGATTGTACTATCTAAAATTATAATTTCTATAATGTTTCCTTCGGCAAATTGATTGTCAGCGTCTTGACCTTCTGCAGATACATACAGGTTTGCATTAGTTTGGTCCACAGCAGCGTATGCTACGGGTGCAGTACCTGGTATTGCAAAGGTAAGCCCACCGGCAACCATAATTGCCATTAATGTTAGGCTAGTATATTTTCTGTAATTTTCGTTTTGCATGTTATTATTGATTTTTCACGGAAATTTCCTTATAAGCGTGATGAACAATTGAGGATCTTCTGCGTTAATCGTTGGTAACTGTAACGTGTCACCTCCCCCCACCGCATCGTGCCTAAATAAGTTCATACTAACACGAATATCATCTTAGTGAGCATATGTATTATCTGCGGAAAAACACATCTCACAGGAAATGTACCCGTCTACAACACTGTACGCGCATTATGATGTAACGTAATTTGAGATATTACTAGTACTCTAAGCAAGTGACAAAAGTAAAGTTAACGTGGTTGGGCATTTACGTTTTCATTGTGGTGCATATACAGGGGGCATTTTTCTGGACATGTGGATAAAGCCAACCTTGTGAGGTTTACATCTTGGTGCAATGACAACAAGTATAGTAGAAACTACAACATGCGAATAAAACCAACCCTGTTAGGTTTACATGTATCATAGATTCATGCTGAAAAGAGTCGCAACAATTCTATATTTGGATCTTTGTCTTGAGCTTTCCATGTCATCAGAACGCTTGCAATGACACAGTATCTTTTGGCCCCCTCCATCCCCCAAAACCAAAAACTCGAATTCCGTTTGAGTACAAATGGACGTATTCCTCGCTCTGCTATGTTATTTGTAAGTGACATCTCAGGGTATTGTACTGCAGTAAACAAGTGATCGGAGCAGTTGAATAAATATCTGCCAGATTTAGCTCCACGGTCTAGTAATTGTTCACCGATAGTTTTCACAAGTTTGATGAGTCCGTTTATTTTAGTTGTGGGTGTGTCTGGTGGCAGTGTTTTTGTGTAGTGATATATGGCCATAACTATTCCATACAGGTATGTTGCAGTCGGATCCTTTATCTTTACAGTGTTGTTTTTAATCTTGGTCTTTACATGCGCCCAGCATAATTGATACGTATCAAAGCAATTGTATGAGGGTGCTGCATCACGTGTCACTTTCAAGTGGGGATACGGATTGGCTTGTTTTACATCATCCATTGAGCGGGATGATAGGGCCTGATATTGAATCCATATTTTGTCACCGATTGTAATTCCTAGCCTGCCACTCTTTTTGCCAATCTTTACTGGTGTGTCATCAATATTTCCTGCTGTACTATTTCCGATCTCTTTGCCTATACGCTCGTACTCAGAAGCTTTGCAGCTGCTGCCTTTAGTCCTTTTCGTAAAGTATCATGAGCAAATCTTTTGTGATAGTGTATCTCGACATCATCAGCAAGTTGGTTCATTGTGTGGACATTAAGTGATGCGCGCGTGAGTTTAACAAGAAAGTGTTGTCCAAATGAAGTATCTGGTATTATAGAATCATGCATGCAGTTTATGCTACCACAATTCTCACACCAATATACACGCATGTGACACCATATCTCCTCTAGTTCATTATGGTCGTCGAGTTCATGTAATGTCTTGTATTCCTCATAAGCTTGCTCTATTTCACAATCACATTCAGGGCATGTGTCTAGTTCAATATCAAATGTTTTGTCTGGATTAAATCGTCTAAATGATGGATCGTGTTTTAAAGGTGGTCCCAGTTTGGCAGGTGGTTTGTCTTGCGCTGCTTTTTCTGCACGGTCTTGTTTCTCTTTTTGTATCTGTTTTTGTGTCACTGTTTTGTGAGATGTAGGCGTGGCGCCATCGTCATTTGCAGCATCTCTGCGCTCTAAATCTGCAACGCGTCGCTTGGATTCTTCTAGTTGTGCTAATAGTTCTTGATTTTTGTCTGTAATAATTTTGCATTCATTTCTCATCACGTCTCCATACTGTGCAGTAGATTTTGCCAAATCTTCAAGTATCAGCTCACGTGATGTATACCTACCAGTCTGCGCCATAAATGCCAATTTCTGATTTACTAGTATGATGTCAAGTTCTCTTCCACCTAATCTATCAAGTAACTTCCTATTCTCTTCTTTCAATATATTGGTCTCTTTTTCTTTCTCTTTGAAGTTCTTTTTCAAACTAGCATTTTCATTCAAAACTTGGGACATTGCCTCGTCATAGCTGATCGAATCTACATCGACTTTGTTAAATAATTCATCTGTAACTACCTTTTGTTGCTGCATACATTTACTCATTTTTTCTCTATATGAGTAAATGGCAGTATACGTATTTAACTACCCGCATACTTTTTTTGCGCCATCTCACAATTTTAGGGATTTATGACGATATCTGTGTGTGTCCATGCCTAGTCCACGTGGTATAAAGAGGGGGGAGGTGACACGTTACAAAAAGTTTATTCAACCACGCCATGAGTATACCTACGAAACTTGCCAGATTTCAGTTACCAACGATTAACGCAGAAGACCCAATGTTAACTGTATAGTGCGATTATGAGATTCACAACTCTATTGATCTCTTCTATGGTGGCATATAGTGTGTCATATGTCTCTTGGAGTGTATTATAATTCTCTTGGAGTGTATTATACTTCTCTTGGAGTGTATTATACTTCTCTTGGAGTGTATTTAGTGTTGTATTATACTCTGCTTGTAGTATGTCTTGTTGTTGTTTTAAAGCGGTGTCTACATATGCTTGATCAAATGGCGTTGTGTCTTGTGTGTTTGTATTATTGGTGGGTGGTGTGACTACTGGTGGTGTCGGTGTCTCTGCTGGTGTTGTGCGGGTTATCTCAACACTGCATGTATCCCATGTGCCTGAATATCTTATGAAATCTTCTTCATAGTATGATAATTGTGGTTGTAAATTAGTCGTAAGTGAGTTTTTTGATGTGAGTTTGACTCCATTTTGATCATGTAAGAATAATGTGTAGTAGACGGCTCTGTATTCCTGTGAATCTCGGTTTATGAACGTGGTATTAATGTCAATAGAATCGCCGAATCCTTCTGAACATTTTGTAATAGTTGTGTCTATATTGCCTATTGGTGGTGTCGGTGTCTCTGCTGGTGTTGTGCGGGTTATCTCAACACTGCATGTATCCCATGTGCCTGAATATCTTATGAAATCTTCTTCATAGTATGATAATTGTGGTTGTAAATTAGTCGTAAGTGAGTTTTTTGATGTGAGTTTGACTCCATTTTGATCATGTAAGAATAATGTGTAGTAGACGGCTCTGTATTCCTGTGAATCTCGGTTTATGAACGTGGTATTAATGTCAATAGAATCGCCGAATCCTTCTGAACATTTTGTAATAGTTGTGTCTATATTGCCTATTGGTGGTGTCGGTGTCTCTGCTGGTGTTGTGCGGGTTATCTCAACACTGCATGTATCCCATGTGCCTGAATATCTTATGAAATCTTCTTCATAGTATGATAATTGTGGTTGTAAATTAGTCGTAAGTGAGTTTTTTGATGTGAGTTTGACTCCATTTTGATCATGTAAGAATAATGTGTAGTAGACGGCTCTGTATTCCTGTGAATCTCGGTTTATGAACGTGGTATTAATGTCAATAGAATCGCCGAATCCTTCTGAACATTTTGTAATAGTTGTGTCTATATTGCCTATTGGTGGTGTCGGTGTCTCTGCTGGTGTTGTGCGGGTTATCTCAACACTGCATGTATCCCATGTGCCTGAATATCTTATGAAATCTTCTTCATAGTATGATAATTGTGGTTGTAAATTAGTCGTAAGTGAGTTTTTTGATGTGAGTTTGACTCCATTTTGATCATGTAAGAATAATGTGTAGTAGACGGCTCTGTATTCCTGTGAATCTCGGTTTATGAACGTGGTATTAATGTCAATAGAATCGCCGAATCCTTCTGAACATTTTGTAATAGTTGTGTCTATATTGCCTATTGGTGGTGTCTGCGCTTGTGCTTGTACCGCGCCTGTGGTCATTAGAGCCACTACAGCAATGAGTCCCATTATGGTGGTCATGTACCGTCTTGTGTTCATTGTGTTTAACTTTGTGGGCACATGTATAAGGTTTACTTGAAATGGTTCGTAACAGTTCAACCCCTATTTTGTAAGTATGCATACAGATACAGCAACAGCGATCACCGATCATTGTTGTGATCGAATTTACGTAAATCTAAATGATAAACACAATATGTGAGAAAGTGCCTAAAATGTTGAAAACACGTTTGATTATTTTTTGCACCTAGGCAAAAAATCGTGTGAACCAAGCTCATTGGACACAACAATGAAATACATACGTGTATTTGGTTATATTCCTGTCTGTATATCGAGCATCATGCATGCGATACATTGACTAGGAGTTATTTTTGAATGATTATATTAGTCATGGAGATTGGTTCACACGGAATTTATGTCAATTGTTAACACAATATACATACATACATTATAAAAACATCATACATGGCAACTAACATCAGAAAAATATTGTTTGGTTTTTTTGGACTTTATGAGATGTACAGTAAAAGACTTGAACGTGAGATCAAATCAGGTGACATACCAAACCACATGGCATTAATTCTTGATGGAAATCGTAGATGGGCAAAACGACATCTTGCAATGACAAGTGTAGGACACGGAAAAGGCGCAGATGCAGTAGAGAACCTACTTGATTGGTGCGAAGAGTTAGATATCAAGATAATTACACTCTATGCGCTATCAGCAGAAAATCTTTCAAGAAACGATCAAGAGTTACAAGACTTGTTTGATCTTATAAGAATGAGACTAGAAAAATTACTTGCAGACCCACGCATACATAAAAGTCACATGAGAGTAAAGGCAATAGGAAGAATTGAGATGCTGCCACATCCAATACAAAAGGTACTCGAAAATCTTGAGAGTGCAACCAAAGATTACAATGAGCGTTTTTTGAATATTGCACTAGCATACGGGGGCCATTATGAGATAGTCGATGCAATAAAAAAGATCGGTCAAAAGATCAAAGATGGTAGACTAAACGTAGAGGATATAGACAGAAATGTTATTGAATCAAACTTGTACACATCACATTTGCCACAGGCAGCACCAGACATGATATTACGAACATCAGGTGAGAAGCGATTGAGTGGGTTTTTAATGTGGCAGAGTGCGTATAGTGAGCTTGTATTTATGGACATATTCTGGCCAGAGTTCAGGAAGATCGATTTAATGAGGGCAATTCGTACATTTCAAAGTAGAAAGAGGAGGCTTGGCAAGTGATGACTGGAGATGTAATAGAGGAGCGTTCGGCAGGAGTAATACTATACAGAACAAACGATAATAGTGGTAAAAATCTATATCTGATACTCAAGTATGCAGGAGGGCATTGGGACTTTGCAAAGGGTAAAAAAGAGAAAGGTGAGACTGACATCACAACGGCACTCAGAGAAGTCAGAGAAGAAACAGGCATAAAGGATGTTGTCATTCACGAGGGGTTTAAGAGAGAGATGGAGTATGAGTTTATGGAAGATAAAGGTAAGATGATACACAAGACTGTAATATTTTTTCTTGGATGCACTCAAACAAAAGAGATAACACTATCAGATGAGCATCAAGAGTATGCATGGTGCGAATATGATGATGCATCTTTTCGCGTCACGTATCCGTCTGCAAGAGATGTGCTTGCAAGTGCAAATATGATTTTGAATGAAAATGACTAATAAATCATAATATGTATAGTTAAATTGCAAGATTGCATTGTAATTAAAAGAGATCTCAAGTGCACAACGATATTACTAGTGTCATTGTGATTAGAATTAGGATAATGAGGATAAACTACGTGAAATATCCTCATGTAATGACAATGTAGCATGGGTAGGATTCTCAGAGTGTATGATTGATCGTCCTGCAATAATATAATCAGAGCCAGATTGCATAGTGGCAGTAGCATCAGCACCCTGAGCCCCTACACCCGGAGATAAGATATATGGTGCGCAGGACAGACCAGAGTCTTGTATGTGTGTAGCGCAATCTCGAATTACATCAGGAAAAGTTGCGCCAACTATAATTCCATCTACATTAGAATCAATGGCCCACTGAAGAAACAATTTGTGCATTTTGTCAGATGTTTGCGACTGACCACAGACACTCAGTTCATATGATGTTGTGGATTCTGGCGCGCTCATATGGCACAACGTGATTACACCTTTTTCTTTTTCATGTGCAGAATTTACGAGTGTTTTGAGATTATCAAGTCCCATTATAGGATTTATAATAACAGCATCAAATCCCATATCCCATAAAATATTAGTTGTGATATGGTTTGTATTTCCGATATCATTGAGTTTTATATCAGCAATACACTGTAAGCCAAATTGATGTGCAACTTTTAGTATATGTGATGTCTGTTTCATGCCAAATGGCAACAACAGATGAAAGTTCAACTTTATTGCACACAAGTAGTGGGAAGTATTTTTGATATCAGATATTATATGATCAGTGGTAGATATTGTGAATTTTGTATTGTCGTCTCCAACAGGTACAGTACTTTGAGTGATGTTATAATCGCATGCAAGTATTATACGCTTATCTTGCTTGCTAGACAATCTTTTATGAAAGGATACCATCTATAAACAAACAAACATTTACCAACTTTATAATATTTTGTGAGGGTAATTAAATCATATTTGTTTAATGGGTCTTCTGCGTTAATCGTTGGTAACTGAAATCTGGCAAGTTCCGTAGGTATACTCATGGCGTGGTTGAATAAACTTTTTAAAAATTCACAATTTAAAATCTCACATAATGTATAATTCTAGTGAATATTTTCTCAAAATATGGGTGTGTTGACATCGTTTTTGCACATGAACGTTAAATATACACGTCGTGAGATCTCATTGAGATAGAAAAAATGAGACCAAAGAGTGTACAACAAAAGATTACTGATTATGAATTTAACCCTGATGGTGTTCAAGATTCAAATGATTTGGGACAAAAACGCCCAAAGCTAGATCGTCTTAAACGATTTAGAGGATGGTTTACACTAAAACATGACAGGACAGTAAGACTAGCAACATGGATGCAAAAACGTGTCTCATGGAGCAAGGGCGCAGAAAAACGAGGCCAAAAAGCCATGCGTATACTGGAAAAACCAGAGAATATAACGTGCATTAAATCTGGTCATTATGCAGTCAAATCGCAGTCCCAACCAGGTCTGTGGTATGACGTTATCCGGAAATCCACCGGAAGATATGAGTGTAACTGCTTTGATTACGAATACAGAAAAGCTAAATGTAAACACATTTTGGCGGTGACAGCACATGTAGTGGACAATGAAGCAGAAAAAATTATGAAAAACGTATCAGAGATAGACAGTAAAGAGACAAACGTTACAAATCGTTGCACTACCATTACAGAATATTGTACCAAAAAATACGATGGCGGTGATCAATTACCACACACAGAATCAAAGCAAGAAAAAGATACAGACACACAAACAAAATCTGAATTATATGATGATAATGGTGGTGATCAATTACCACACACAGAATCAAAGCAAGAAAAAGATACAGACACACAAACAAAATCTGAATTATATGATGATAATGGTGGTGATAATGGTGGTGATAAATTTACAGATTCTGTTGAGCCTACGCACATCTACCCAATAGATGAAAAACACCCTCCAAAGTGTAAACACTGCAATAATACGCACATAATCAAATATGGGACACAGGAATGGACTGTAAAAGAAACAGGCCAAAAAAAGAAAGAACAAAGATGGCAGTGTAGTAAAAAAGACGGTTGTGGTGCAGTATTTGTATACAGAGCAGGCATGGAACGTATGCGTTGTAGCAAAAAAGACGTAGCAGATATGTTAAATGATTATTTCAAAGGACACTCATCACCCGCAATTTCTGACACACTAAAATCCCAAGGACTAGAAAGACATCACACCAGCATCCTCAGAACAATTGCAAAATACACCAAAATGATCAATACATACACAATGAAACTCCCATTACCAAATCTTGGCGATAGATTTCATGTAGATGAAGTATATGTAAAGATAGATAATAAAACGCATTATCTGTTTACTATAATTGACTACAAGACGCGGGTATTGCTTGCAATTGAACTGGGAGGTAAAAAGGATGAATTTAATGCAACGAGCCTGTTTACAAATGCCGCAATACGTGCAAATAAGATACCCGTAGAGATTATCAGCGACGATCTTGACTCATACAAAGTTGCATTTAGAGTAGTATACGCACAACTTAGCCCACTTGATGATCACTGTGAGCACATTTCAGATCCTGATAAAATTACACAATTGCAACGACAAAAAAAGACACAATGTATACACAAAGACAAAGCAGGAATAAGCAAAACTCATGACAAGGGAAACAACAATGTCATTGAAAGTTTTAACAATATACAGCGAATCTGTTACAATCCTCGACGCGGAATCAAAAGCACAAAATCTGCCATAGCCATGGGCTTTAGTGTGTGGTACAACTATGTACGTCCACATGGATCATTAGGAGGTACACCCGCAGAAGCAGCAGGAATAACAATACACGGCAATAACAAATGGATTACACTCATCGGCAATGCTGGCGTGGCAGCCATGGGAGGAGCAGTGGCCTGAGTCTGTACAACCTTGCCATGTGAATCCAAGGGTCTTGAGCCAGTCATGCAACGACGGTGATATTACGGGACGCATCAATGTCGCACAAGCGACAATGGTAGCAACGTGCAAGTTACCAACGATTAACGCAGAAGACCCTTGTTTAATTATATTATCAACAATACATATTGAGAATAGAAAGAAAGAAAAAGTGTACGAGAATCAGTGCAACTGTAGTGTGTGCATGTCAAAACAGACAATTGCACTACAACGAAGATTCACAGATGTAATAAAACACACTAAATCCGCAAAAACGTCTGCAGTTATTCTAAAATTAAAAACATAGTCATTGCACCGCTAAAACTAGGAATTTACTCACGATAGTAATAATGGGCGTAAATAATGGGCGTAAATAATGAGTGCAAATAAGATATATAAATAAATAAAGTTGCCTATGAACGTCGATCTATAATATCATCTACATTAGGTCCAGTTCCGATAATACTTGCAGGTATTCCTAATGCTTCTTCTATATCTTGTATAAATTTTTTAGCATCATCAGGCAGATCATCAAACGATTGTTTGCCAGCACATTTTGGATATCGAACATCAAGTTTTGTCAGTGCAAATTGAGTCGCTCCATTAAGCATTGCAGCACGCGCCGCTAAACTCAGATCAAAGTCTGCAGCGCGACGTGGCCTACCTGTGACTGTACCATACTCAGACCAACCACGTTTTTTAGTCTCTTGCTCAGATAGTGTATTTTCAAGTGGGCCTGTGCCGACTCGTGTAACAAAAGCCTTGAACACTACCATAACCTCATCTACTTTTGTAGGTCCCAAACCAATGTCTGCACATATTCCAGAGGCGGTCACATCTTTTGATGTCACGTATGGATATGTTCCATGCCACAACGACAAAAATGTACCCTGTGTTCCCTCTACAAGCACATTATACCCTGCTGCAAGTGCAGAGTTTATTTGATGAGGTACATCTGTAATCATACCAGACAATGACGGTACATCACGTGCTAGTTTGAGTGTGCGCAATGCTCGATCAGAGTTTGCAGGACCAGTACCAGAACCAGTGCTGCCAATCTTTTCTTTTAGACGGCCACCAGAGTCACGTTCACGATGACTATTCTCAATTATTCCACAATTTGCATCGATAAACGTCTGTTTTTTTGCATCAAATTCCTTGATCTCACGTAAGAGTACATCAGGATCAATCACAACACCAGGTCCGATCATTACCTTTGCATCACGATTTAAAAATCCGCTAGGTAGCATACGAACTTTGTATGTATTTTTGCCATCTTTGATGGTATGTCCAGCGTTTGGTCCTGCTCCACCACGTACAATGATATTAGGCGAGTCCTTTTTTGCCAGATAAGATATTACCTTACCTTTACCCTCATCTCCAAAAAATCCACCTACAACTATTGTTAATACCACGAGATAGCAATCATATGACATCTTAATTAATGTAATAAAATTACAAATAGTACCCAACTGATCAAAAACTCAAATACAAGTGTCAAATATTGAATATGTTTTAGTATATGAGACGTGTGAGTCAATCTCTTTGGACGCAATAATAAAATCACATACTCGTGTGAGATCACATTCCTGTCTGCATATCAAATATCGTGCATGCGATGCATTTGACTAGTAGCAGTTATTTTCAAATGAGTGTATCAGTCATGGAACTTGGATCACACTATGAAATCTATAATGAATAGCGCATTGTACACACACATAGTAACCGTTCAACCCTTTCCCAAATTTAGGCACAAATTCACCGCCTAATGTCTGGTGCAGGTACTGAGGTTGAAAGGTTACATATGAGTTTATTATACTCAAGAACTCTGTTTAAATATGACGGGTGAGAATTTTGCAGGAAATATAATATCTAATCTAGCAGGTCTACCAGATTTTTTAAGAAAACCTATACTTGCCAAAAGAATGAAGGAATTTTTTGCATTGCCAGAATCAGAAAAACAAGAGATTATTGAAAATGCACTCAACGCAGGACCTACAGTAGACTTTGGCAGATTTGAAAAACTTTTCAAGACATGGCTTGAGATACTCGCCACATTACAATCAGAGCAACGAGCAGAACTGATAAGCGCATATGTGACCAAAGTAGTAAAAGATCCAGAAAAATTGATTAAATTCAATACAGATGCCATATTTGGAATATTTCTAACATTGCAACCAGAACAACACAAATTAATCGCCGCATCACTGAGGGATGCAGTGTCAAGATTAGATGAGAGAGAGTCAAAGATAATCAAGTTAATAGTACCAGATGTAGCACAACAGTATTTAAGAATATAAAAATAAATGAGTGTCATAAATCGAGATATATCAAAAACTCAAAATTAAAAATAATTGAAAAAAAATAGTATGAGGGAAACAATAAAGACAACGACGCAAAGAACATTCAATTGAAAATCATAATAGTGACAATTGACAAATACAATTATTGAAGATCAAATGTGCAAAGTGTAAAAAAGACGCAATTCTCGCATCAGATTTTTCATCTGTAAAATGCAATACATGTGAATTTGATATGAGTTATGGCAAATATGTAAAATATGTAGCACATAACAATCCAATTTACTCAGACATATTGAGTGACTATGCGGGTGCTGCAAGTAAAGGGCTATCATCAGGAAGTCTTGATGAGTGGGACTAGCAAACCAATACCTTATCATACTAGATGCACATATTACATATAATGAAAGAGTACAGAACACACGTACAGATAATAGGTGAGATCCTCTCAACTGCAAGAGATGATGTAGAAGATGAATACGGCTCTACAGTCACATATTTAATGAAAAAGACCAATGTGCCACATGACAGACTTACAAAGATGCTAAACATGTTAACAAAACGTGGTTTGATAGATAAAGATCAGTCAAGACCAACAAACAGATACAAGATAAATGATAATGGGAGAGAGTTTTTGCAAGCATATGTGTCATTTACAGAATTAGCAAAAGATTATGGATTAAGTATGTAATCGTATATTGCAAACTCAAAAGATCCTAAAATCTGTACATGGTATTAATGATCGATTTTAAAAAAAGGTTCGCGATTACCTTTGGCCAATTTTAAATACAGTACAGTAAATTCAGACGAATCATCAAATACAAAACATCCATACCACAAAGATACACAGAATATAATAGAGCAAACACATATGATACACAATGAATAAAATTGTGTGCAATTATAATGGAATTCAAATAGCATCGCGTATGCTCAAAGACGGCAAAGTCATCATATTCCCAACAGATACAGTATACGGAATAGGGTGCGATCCATACAATACAAAAGCAATCAAAAAGATTTATGAGATAAAATCACGAGACATATCAAAACCACTTCCAATACTAGTAAATTCTATTGACACGGCACAATCAATATCTGATATGAATGACATATCGACAAGTATAGCAAAAAAATTTTGGCCAGGTCCACTTACAATAATTGCGAGTATGACAGATTCAAAATTGGCAAAATCAATGAACATACAGATGCAAGGAGGTGTTGCGCTCCGAGTTCCCAATCACAAGTGTATACTAGAGTTGTTAAATGTATGTAAGATGATTACAGGTACAAGCGCCAATATCTCAAATATTCAATCAACTGGCAATCCAGATGAATGTGCAAGATCAATGACGATGTATGATATGATTTTAGATGGAGGGATCATAGTAAATCCTACAGAATCTACAATTGTTGATACTCGAGATGGAAATATTACCATAGTAAGAAAAGGCAAAATAACGATGCAAGATTTGCAAAAGGTGTGATTATGAATTTAATTGTAACTTCTCAAAGACATATGGAGCAAGAGGCAGCAGATGAAATTCAAAGAATTTTGAGTGTGATGGGTGATGATACACCAAACATTACAATTACAGACATGTCAGGAATATTAACAGTCGATACGACACTTGACCCGATACTAGTATCAAAAGAGATAAAAAATATTCTCATAGACGAGCCATGGGCTGTTCGATATTGTATGAGAATCATACCCATACAAGCTACAGTTAGTGCAAATACAGATGCAATTGCACAAACAGCAGTTAAAATGGCACTACACATGATACCAAAAAATGCAACATATAGAATCACTATTGAAAAGCGCAACTCAAGTCTTACAAGTAGTGATATCATAACTGCCATAGCTGACCATATAAAAAACAAGGTATCACTTGATCATGCAAATATGACAATATTAGTAGAGATAATTGGTAATGAAATAGCAGGTGTATCAGTATTACATGATACGGACATATTTAGTGCAGAAAAGACTCGTCGGGATATGAATCAATGATTATGCAACATCAGAGCTTAGAACAGCAGCCCGTTCTGCTAAAATGTCCTCAAGGGGAGTGTTAGATATAGTCGAGTTTATTGCCCTTTGCGTGATCTTGAATCGTTTTTTTAAAAACATAGTATAGTCTGATGTAAACAGTACAGATAAAACAGAATTATCAAGTGAATTGTACAAAGAGTCAAGATATCGAGGGGCGCCAGTTGATACGAGTACAAAAGAGTGACGTGACGACTGTGATATACCAGCATCTTTAATTGCAATGGATATTTGGGTTGTAATGGCAAAGCGCATTAAAATGTCAGTCTCGATCTTTTTTGCAAGCATTATGTTACGTTTTTGAGACTCAGATGACAAGAAAAGTATCTTTCTTGCGTGTGTTTCATTTAACACATACTTTGCAGATATGATTTGAATTGTTGTCTTTGGATGAGATGTCCTCAGTTTGTCAAGAAATAGTACACTGGTATTGCCGCGTATTCCGATAATATCAAAGCGTCGTGTTTTTAATTTTATAGTGATTCTTGTTGAAGAGGTCAGGGTTGTGGTTGGTGACGAACTGATATTATTATTACTACTACTATTATTACTATTATTACTACCACTACCACCATGCACTATAGGTATTATACTAACAACATCATTATCACGTACCATAGACGATGTGCCACCAATAGCAGAAGTATCTGCACCATTGATTGCAACAAGTGTGTTTCTCAAGTCAAGTTTAGGAGAGTTTTCAACTTGCATGTTTTGTAGAATACGAACCAATTCATCAAGTGATACATCTGATCGATTAATGTTAATCACACTCTGCGCAAAGAGTTTCTTTGCACCACCAACAAGTTCTACGCGGATCATATTTGTGACTTTTGTTATTCTGCTATATAACGTACTCAAAAAGAGGCAGGTTTGTCATCAGTATTGTCGTTATTATGATTAGTTGTGTTTTGGGCATGAGAGTCTAATGGTTGTTTGCCACCATCATTATCATTATTGTCTAGTTTATCACCAACAGACTTTTGAGTATTTTCATCACCAACAGTATCAAGTGCAACAGAGCTGTCATTTACAGCAAGACCAGTATCTTTGTTATATTCACCATCACGAGTCACAACAACATCTGAATTCTCATCGTAGTTGTTTACAACAGAATTCTCAGATCTAGCCATTCTATGTGCATTTGCTTGTCGCTCTTTCTCTTCTTCTCTAGCTTGTGCTTGTTCTTGTTCTTCTTGTGCCTTGAGTGAGCGTATCTCATTTTTGACCATTTTTGTAATATAGCCTGCAATCTTATTTTTTAGTCCCTTTGAGCGTATAATTGAAAGATCATTGAGTATTTGTTTGTTACCTGCAAAATCCTCGCCAAACTCTGACTTGTGTTTTTCAAGTATCTCAAATGACAGTTTTCTGACTCTGTCCATAAGGCATACAAAAAGGATGGGTATATTATACCTAGTCACGCTCAAATCAAGACAAAAATTTCACTAGTATAATCACAAGTGAAGAATTACATTTTATGTACAATAGTTCAATTAACGTACTTTACAATAGTAACCGTTCAACCCCCGTGTACCTGCGCCAGACACTAGGCGGTGAATTTGTGCCTAAATTTTGGAAGGGGTTGAACGGTTACATAATAAAAGACCATTTTATTTTTTAGTCTGTTGTATGGATAATCGTTCAATCCTTTCTCAAGTTTAAGCACAGATTCATCGCCTAACTTTTTGTGTATGTGCCAAAGTTGAACGGTTACGATTTATCCAGTTGTGTAGTTATTATATTCACAAAAGGTTAATTTATATAATCATTTGCATATGGTGTTAAATGATTCCAGTCCAAGGTATTTTACAGAATTTTTTACAATCTGATCTGCCATACGATCATACTCCATATGATGTAAATTAGACATGACATAAAGCACACTTGCAACAAAACAAGATTGTCCTGACTTTTGCTCAAAGCATCTAGAAAACTTTACAGGACCATCAGTCTCAACTAAAATCTGATTCACATCAGAAATAGAGATCAATTGCTGTTTGTCATTTGCATAAACAGAGACAGGTCCATATGATATGTAAAATCCCATATCATGTGCACGTGCAAGTTGACGTTTGTTACCATCAAACCAATGCAAAGATGCACATGATGCATCAAAAGATGTCATGACATCAAATACATCATCAAGACTCTTTCGAGAATGAATCGATACAGGTTTTTTCAATTTGGATGCTAGTTCTAGCATACTCACAAATGCATGCATCTGTTGAGACGATATCACACCATCAGATAAAGTCGGGTCTAGTCCGATCTCACCAATACCCATTATTTGTGATGTGTTTTGTTCTGCTAACAATGTTAAATTATACAGCATATCATCAACACCAATTGCACAAACACATTCAGGATGCAAGCCCACAAAAGCAAACACAGAATCACTCATGTTTGCAATGTGTAATGTACGTACTGAATCATTATAGTTCATAGATACTGCACATGCTGCAATATGTAGACGCTCAAGATGACATAACACGTAATTCAGATCATCAGCATATGCCACATCTGACAAATGTATGTGAGTATCAACATATTTTGGCACCATTCTCATAGAAATTACGCATAATTGGTTTGTATAAATCGATTTAATGGCCTAATTTTTTTGATCTATATCCTTTTGTTCATAATTTACGAAATACAAATAATGGTAAAAACAGAATTTGGTACAACAGCCATGTACAGAATACTCAAAAATGCAGGGGCAACAAGAATCAGCGATGAATCAGTAGAAGAGTTCAGGAGAACAATGCAAGAGATAGCAGATGCGCTAGCCAAAGATGCAGTTGAGATGGCAAATCATGCAAAGCGTCGTACTATCCAAGGTCAAGACATCAAGATGGCTATGCGGCACTATCGGATATAGTAACAAGGATTAATTGTCTGTAGCATGAACACAGGCCGGTAAGATGGCAGAACGGTTATGCGTGGGCCTGCAAAGCCTATACAAGGGGGTTCGACTCCCTCTCTTACCTCTCATAAACTGATATTGTACCTTCCATCCATGGATGTAGTGTGCAATAGTATTGATATGTGCCAGGTACAATAAATAATAGAGTGTACGAGTCATACGGATCCATAAATCCACTATCAAACATATCCATAGGTGCATCAAAAGTGCCAGATGTGACACTGTGAAATGCAGAGTCGTTGTTTGTCCATGTTATTGGCTCGCCTACAGATACATCATATGTGGAGGGTAGATAACAAGAGTCAGTGACTTCACATCCAGGCCGTGACACCTTTGTTGGCATTACAATGTCAGTCTTACGGTTCAGAGGATCAAGTACGCGAACCAAATCATTAGAAAAGTGATCAGGGTTTGATTTGCCAATAGTGTTATTTTCAGATGTGATAAATGAGGTGTTAGAGTCAGGCGTCATCTCATCAGTTGCAATCATGGCCACTACTACAACTACACCAACTGTTAAAATGGATGCTATAATGGTCACTATAACTAGTAATAATTTTTTGTCGTCTTTGTGTGATGTGGCATTATCAGAGCTATGATCCACATCGACCATACATATGCATAACTTTGGGGTGCTAAATAGTTGAGTCTTTTTCTTTAAGATCGTTTTTATACAGATGTAAGAGATTTTGGTCATTGGCAAAAAGCAAAAAATGCACAATGTGTTATGAAACAACAACACGAGAATTTTATCCAATGAAAGAGTGGAATGTAAAAGGTCCACTATGTGGCAAGTGTTACTCTAAGATGTTACACGAGCATTACCCAGGCGAGCACATCAGAGTCAATAAAAGCACCACAACAGACTAAAAAGGTGATTGTTTAGAATACTTGTGTGTATAAAGGCAGTTCCACACAAGTGGGTCGTTGCGTATTGCCTTTTCATCAGACTCGGATATGAACTTGATATCAGTTATGGTCTTTTTTCTGCGAGACATTGTAACTTGAAACGAGACAAATGATTCACAGTCACACACATGATAAAGGCAAGAGTCATTGTCATTCTCATCATGATCCCTTGCTTCATGGCCACATCTGCTACACAATGCACTCTTTTTTACATCCTCAAGGGTTGTCTTTTCATAGACACCCAATCTCAGATATGCCTCACCATCATGACCATTCTTAAAGCGTGCATAGTTATCAGAGATTGCAATATTTTTGTAAAATGACAAGTTCTGTGAAGGTTTCTTAGTCTGTGCGCCCATGATAAACCAATAGGTATCATCACTAGATTCGACAAATCTAATCTTTATTGTATAATCAAGCCACCAATATATGACATCACGCCACAATTCTGCAGATTCTTTTTGATCATGGACCAAGGGTACAATAGTCATACGTAGATCATAATATCTATATGCAATACCAGATATGCCATCAAACCAGGGTATTGGAGATAATGGTCCTCGAGACTCTGACATTGTATGAGATCGCTCTGTGGCGTATTTATCTGATCGCGATCACTCAAATTTGTCAAGCACAAAAGGATTTCAGTTCATGGATTGTACGGTGGTGTATTTATCTGATTATAATCATAGTAATCAACACGACGACGATGATAACAGCAGCAACAACAACAGCAAAAAAGGTAACCATTCAACCCCTTCCCAAATTTAGACACATATTCACCGTCTAACTTCTGGCGCAGGTACAAGAGTTGAACGGTTACGTCTAATGCCTTAAGCTTATATTTTAGTAATAAAACTACATAACATGGTATATAGAACAAGCATGCAGATTGTAGCGGATCTATTGACTGCAACACAAGATTCAGGACAAGAAGGTATCAAGACTACATCTCTACTAACAAAGGCGAATCTTTCGCACTCGCGCTTATCAAAATTCATGAAAAACCTTACAGGTGCCGGACTAATAAACCGCATAGACTATGACGGCAAGAACACGTTTGTAATCACCCCAAAAGGTAGACAATATTTAGAGTCATACGCAAAATTCTCTAGCATAGCAGAGTCATTTGGACTAGACCTCTGATCATAGAGGCTTTCCTCTCTCTTTCTTTTTGAATTACAACATATACATAGCAAATGACAGATAAATTCATACAGCGTACTAGAACAATATAATTATACAAGAGTTATCGTTTTTTATTTCGTTTGCGTTTATCGTATGTGTTCTGTCGTTGTTTTCTTGTCTTATAAGCATCATACAAAAATATAGCAACTACACCCCCAATCGATACCCAAAACAACACATAAAATGGAGGGTTTCGTATCTCACCAGTACTCGGACTTACAAATGCAATTGGTATTCCTACAAACATGAATATTAAAATAATTGTAAGATACTTGTCCATACCATGCTTTAACTGCAAAACCATATATCTTTTTGAGTTATCCATAGTATAATGAAAAAAGGACTCGAGTTGATAGGATTTGTCTTAATTGGAATAATGGTACTTGCATTTGTAGGTGCGCTTCGCCCTGCAATAGAGGCAGGAACTTCAATGGTATTTTGGGGATGTGCCGCAGGCGCGCTTGGAATAATAATATACAGAAAAATGATCAAAAAAAGAGAGGTAGAGGACACAGACAACCTACAATAACACGTCAATAGTCTGCAACCTGTTTTATATGATTTTATTTGAATAACTTACAATGTCGTTGAACATCGATGATCATATTTTATCAGATCAAATACAAAGTATTATATGGAAATATTGTAGTACCTCAGAACACATATGAAAATCAGGTACTAGAACATTGATATGAATTAGGGCGGGTAAATTGTAAGGTTTTACGAAAACGATTCGTCGATCTTGGATCAAAGATATCAACCAGACATAGCAAGGTGTAGATGATTATCTTGGTTTACTTACCTTGTAGTCTGTATGTGGTGTAGTCCAGTTTTGATCAAGTAATGGTGTAGATGATTATCTTGGTTTACTTACTACCATGTCACTCAACAACATGTGTGTAAATGCAACAACACACAAAAGAAAACACAATGAATCTAACTATTTTAGAAAAAACGAGCGTATACGCATATACCATCTAAAAGTACTGTGCTCAGATGTCTAAAGAGCGCAGAACTAGAGCACATGAAAGTCGAGGTGACAAGAACGTCAGACGTTCCACAATGCCAAAAAACACAACATGCTCAAAAAAGATAAGCACCATTGCAATTGATGAGCAGGTGGGAATTAAAACATGGCAGTTATTGCCAGTAAATGTACTGCACTGTACAATTAAAATAAGATCATTAAAATTAGGCACATTGCGGATTACTAATGTGTGTAATCAAAGAATATAATAAAATATGATATAATTAAACAAAATAAAATAGTACTATATTTATTTTTCAGTGTCAAAACTATTTCAAGTTAGGGTTTGGTTTTGGATATCTTGATGGGTTTAAAATTTGATTTGTCTTATAACGTATACGATATATTAAACTAGGTCTAGGCTCAGGCTCAGAACGTGCTAGCTGTGATTCCATTTCATTATATTTATTATGATACTTTATAGAATACATAGTATGTTTCTCTGGACGTTGAGAATCATCATGTATTATCGTGATGTGGGGTATGACAAACATAGGCCATAATACTTTTCCATTATTTGTGATATACAATCCATGATATTTTTTATGAACAGAAGTATTAAATGGATTGAGTAATCTATATAAGTAATTATATTCATTGTTGTATGATTTATTTCTTTGCCATATCTTGTAATAATGTTTCAACCCCACTACACCATTCCAAGGGGATCTTTTCTTACACTCTTCTTTAAATTTTAAAGTATCTCCAATTACATAACAATCCGAGTCCATGTACCAACTAACATCAACTGAATTCTTGAATTGTTTAAAACCAAAGCTAACCTTGTCGTTGACATTTGTATGTGGACGATCCAATAAAATTACATTGTCATAAGATTTGCAAATCTCACGTGAGTCATCATTTGAAAGACCATTTGTTTTTTTTTTGCTTCATGTTCGTCACCATATCCCACAAATTTCCCATCAATTGCATATACGCGATCACACCATTTCAGACTGTCTAAACAACGGGGCAGTGTTTCAGATTCGTTATAAAATAAAACCACTGGACAAATCATTAAATTGCCGTAGAATTTCACATATAAAATCGTAAAAAATCAGAGTAAATGACTAAACATAACCTAATGTCTACACGCATCTGATATGATTAAAGATCCGATATTTTGATTGATATTCATCTCGAAGTTGAACACATATTATAAATACAAAATATTAGAAAACTATCGGATCTTTAATGAAACTATTACGCATACAGTAACACAAAAAGATGTATGTAAAACTGCTGAAATCATTCAATAGAGCCATGAATGAGTTTTGACAATCCATCCTCCAGATTTATAGAGTGTTGCCAAGGTATATCGCGCGCAGCAATTTGAGTGTCGGCCATACTATGAGGTACATCACCTTGCAACGGTTCAGAATACTCTGCGGATACATCTAGTTCATAAACACGTGTCATGATATCGGCTAGCTTGTTTATTGTCACGCTATTTCCTGTTCCAATGTTAAAAAAACCGTCATGTCGAGTGCTTGTCATGGCCCCGAGGTTAGCCTCTGCCACATCCATCACATTTACAAAATCACGTGTCTGTAACCCATCACCATTAATTATTGGTCCAAGTCCTGACTTTAGCCGTCTCATAAACTGTGTTATAACCCCTGCATATGCTCCTGTCTGTCCTCTGCCATAAACATTAAAGTAACGCAGTCCCATAACTCCTGCGCCATCGTCACCCATGTGTGTTTGAGATATAACTTCACAGTCGGATTTTGTTTTACCATATGGATTTTCTGGTGCGTGTGGGGCATCCTCACGTATGGGTACAGATTGAGGAGTGCCATACACGCTAGAGCTACTTGCATAAACCACCCGTATACCATACTCTCGGGCTATCTCAAGTATGTTTTTTGTACCTGTGACGTTTACATCATGATATTCTTGTTGCATTAAATATGATTCTTGAACCGCTACAAGAGCTGCCTGATGAAACACACCATCACATGCACGCATGGCGATCTTAAGATCATCTCGATTTTTGATATCCCCCATGATAAATTCTATACTATCCATAGTGTCTTTCAATCTATCCATGCTTCCTGTGCTAAGGTTGTCAAGCACACATACAGAATGGCCACGCTCAAGTAAGTATTTTGACAAGTGACTGCCAATAAACCCGGCTCCCCCTGTCACCAAATATTTCATGTGTTTGTGTTTGTTGTAATAGATTTTAGCGTTTCTGAATAAATGTGACTGTACATATTTTGACCATATGTCGTCTGTTCAATTTTGTATGTTATTATATTATATAAAAAATATAATTGGGTACACATTGACAGTTTACAAAATTTCTCCGAGTCAAGATCCATGACTTGTATAATCATTCAAAAATAACTATTGCCCAAATGCATCGCATGCACGATACGCGATATACTAAAATGGATATGACCAAATACAAGTATGTAATTTTATTATTATATCCAAAGAGATCAGTTCACACCAAAATTTTACTAGTTAAGACATTGGACTGCTGCGCAGACATAATCCAACTTGCAGATCATCCACGCAAACGCCAAGATCGTGGGTATATTCTCAAGTCAACTGGTGTCTGGCGTCGTGGCACCTGAAAGCCGCTGCCGATAAAATCAATTACAATAATGTCACCGCCACCGCAGAGGCCGTATATGCTATCGCCGCAGAATGCATCACGACATCATCTGAACTTCATACAGGCACATCATCTCACCTGCACACCAAGGTTCAAAATGTCAAGATCGCTACCGCATAGTGATTTCATTAAAGATCCGATGGTTTTTACAGGCGATTTCAGCTAGGCAGTTGTGTACGGAGTGGAAAAATAGACGTAATTGGCACTATGTGTAGCAGATACCGTGTGGTGGCCAGAAGAGCGACGAGGAATTGGGTGTGTATGTCAGTGGCAGGTATTGGGTAATTTTTGATCATTTGGTTGAATTAATTTGACCTCGAGTGTCAAAAGGTGATGTGGCCATTAGTGTTTGTTGAAAGACAAAAAATGGTACATCGACTAGTATTCGCCGATGCCATATTTAATGACTCTGCAGGCAGATCGTCTTGCGGCACCGACGAGGCGCATATTTTTTGAAGACAGCCTATGTGGGAAGAGGGGGCGGGTTCATGCCCGACGTGTCCCTGGAAGATCTAAAAGCCGCCTACCGCAAAGAGCCTCCGGGCAAGTCCCGGGACAGACTGCAGACAGCAGTTGGGCGAAAAAAAGGGCAAGAGTGAGTCTGCAATAGCCGCCCAACTCGGACGCAGCCAGAGCGTCATATCTGAGTGGCTCAACAGGCTACAGTCAAAGGGATTGGGGGGCAGATATGACCGCAAGAGCCCCCGGCAGGCCGTACAGACTCACAAAAAACAACAAGAACAGGCAAAGGCCAATTTGAGTAGTGAACCGATGCAGAGCGGCTTTGAGCGTGGGACATGGACTGCCGCCTTGTTTGCATTGCATCTGGCAAACATTTTTGACGTCCAGTACACGTGGACCGGGGCCCTGGCGCTAGCTCACAAGATGGGCTTTTCAATAAGAATACCCACAGGACAATTCACCACAAGTCTGCCAGTCCATTAGAAGAACTGCATTATGTACACGACACAATACACGCCATCATGGCGCACGCCCGCGCCGGCTATGAGGTGTTCTGTATGGACGCCTCTGCAATCACAAACTCGCCGTATGTCGCGCGCGGACTACATCTCCGAGGAGGCTCTGAGACTGTAAATGTCAACTTTTCAAAAACAAGTATAAAGATGCTGGGTGCATAATAGTTTCATTAAAGATCCGATAGTTTTCTAATATTTTGTATTCATAATATGTGCTCAACTTCGAGATGAATATCAATCAAAATATCGTATGAACCAAGCTCTTTGGACACAATAATAAAATCACATATCTGTATTTAGTCACATCCCTGCTTGTATAATCCTGCATCTGCGTGACGCTTGACTTGGTGCTATTTTTAATGACCCTATCAGTCATAGAGCTTGGTTCACACAGATAACTCTGCATTATTACATATAAAGAACCATTCAGTAGATGTGATCAACTACATATAAAGAACCATTCAGTATTAGTGAACACTCACATATAAAAAACATCACAGCAATATTAAAACAATATATAATATAATTGTCAATAGAACCTATGATTCATGAAAGCATACTACGAGAATCAAATCCATGGTGGGAGAATCCAGCTAACATTCAAAATGATCAAAAACTACAAGAGTGGGAACAATCTGAGATCAGATATATTCCACGTATTATGCATGAGATCAAATATAACTTTGAGCCATCAAACACTGTAGTATACTCTCTTCGTGGACCACGGCAGGTGGGCAAGACAACACTAGTCAAGATGCAGATAAAGGAGTTTCTAAACAATGGTATTTCAGCATGGAATATTCTGTACTATTCTGCTGATCTGCTAGACACACCACAAGATGTAGTAGATATCACAAGGACATATCTGAACATTAGCTCCCTGTGGCGCAAAGGAGACCGTTATTACATATTTCTCGATGAGATCTCATCTGTACCACAATGGCAAAAAGGTATAAAGTGGCTGGTGGACATGAATATATTAAAAAACGCTACTGTCATGGTTACGGGCTCTCATTCTATAGATATAATGAGATCTTCTGAGCGGCTTCCTGGTCGTAGGGGTGTTGTAAATGGCAGTCATGACAAAATGCTACTTTCTATGAGGTTTTCAGAATATGTAACGGTTACAAACAACACCATAAGGAAAATAATGGTAAAAAATGATATGTTTTCTATCAGTACTAGAAGAGGCATATTTGCAAAGCTATTAAACAATGAGATAGATGAGAGGCTATACTTGTTTGAGCAGTATCAAGACGAGTTGGACTATATTTTGCAAAGTTATCTGATAACAGGCGGTATTCCAAAAATAGTTGATGAAAAGATAAAGACCGGAAACATAAGTGAATCCACAAAAAATGCATATTTTGAGAGTTTAATGGGGCAGTGGGGTAGTTTTCAAAAAAACAAAACATTTCTGAAACAATTTTGTATGGCAATAATCAAAGGCATGGGTACACACATGTCGTGGAATGGACTCTTCAAAGAGGCTGATCTTGGTAGCCCAAACACCGCATCAGATTATGCACATACCCTAAAGGAAATGTTTGTACTTTTAATAATTCACATGTACGGAACAGACAAAAAGATCCCATTGATCAAAAAAACAGAAAGTTCTACTTTCAGGATCCCTTTTTCCTGCACATGCTCAATACAGTGGCAGGTCTTGACACCACCTTTAACACTAAGATAATAAACTACACTGCCCAAGAAGAGAATCAAGGTAAGATTCTTGAGGGAGTTGTTGCAGACCACCTCATAAGATGGGCATTTGATCTGAGTGGCCAAAGACAATCTTTTGACTATTTTGATCATGTGTTTTATTGGAAAGATGAAAAAGGACGAGAGGTAGACTTTATTTTACGTGCAGGTGGATTTGCAGAAGTTCCGATCGAGTTAAAATACAGAAATAAAATAAAGTTCAGAGAACTTTCTGGACTGTGTAGTTTTCTTGGCAAGACGGGCACAGAGAGTGGCATTGTAATCTCAAAGTCAGATATGCAGTCCAGATCAGAGTATGCAGTGGTGCCAGCATGTATCTTTTTGTTGTTATTGTAATGTCTATAATGGTGGTGGTGAGGATTTGTATACGTGCCCAAAGTTTCTATTTGTGCTTTGGTGGTACCGAGACACAGTAAAAATTAATATATTTTTTATGTTGTGTATTGGTGCGAGCCTAGTTAACAATCCCTTGATTGAAGATCATTTTTACACAGCCAGTGGGTGGGCATGTAATGCAAAAATTACTAGTCAGTAAATCCACCAACACACAGGTTATTCATATATACCTGTCATAGTGCCAGTCACAATACCAGTCACAATACCAGTCACAATGCCAGTCATATGTACTTGCAAAGATACAAATCAAACATTCCATGTGACCTGAGATTTTTGGATGCAATAATAAAATTAGATACTTGTGTTTGATCACATTTTTGTCGGTATATTGAATATTGTGCATGCAATGCATTTGGCTAGGAGTTATTTTCAAATGAGTGCATCTGTCATGGAGCTTGGTTCACACAAAATATCAGATCTTTAATCATATCAGTAAGCATTAATGACTATCCATAACCCTGTTTTTTATCATGTTTAAAAAATCATCTGTGCTACTGTTCTCAGGGACATTCCTGCTGTGCCTGTTTTCATTTTTTTCTGCATTCCCACAAAACCCCGGAGAGGTAAACTCGGTCTTTTTGTTCACGTACCACTGTATGTTAGATACCGGAGAATACGGGCCATACACAAGCATGAGGGAGTCGTCAGATAACTGCTACTATAACCTGTGGCTGTCGCTACTGGTGGCAGGATACGGGGGTGCAGGGATGTTCCTGACAGTGCATTCACTGAAATCAATAAGGAAAAAATCACCTGAAATGTTCAAAAAAATGGCTGTACAGCTGTTCTCAGGGATATTCCTGCTGTGCCTGTTTTCGGTCTTTTCTTCGATTCCGCAACTCCAGGGGGACGTAAACACGGTCCACTTGGTCACGTACCACTGCATGCTGGAGACCGTGGGGAATTCACAGTCGTTGGCAGATAGCGTCGTGGAGGCAGCAGAAGAATGCTACTTTGACCCGAGGCTGTCGCTGCTAGTCATTGGATATGGAGCAACAGGGATTTTTTTAATTGTATATTCGGTACGAAGAATAAAAAAATCGATCAAGTAGCCTCCCATCAAAATACTGTGCGGGCATCATGTGTATAGATCCAATGGCGCGAGATAAAGCGCGCACTGGCAGGCAGATACTACAAGGGCAGTTTTCCAGAGATTCAAAAGTCCATACTACACATGATGGAAAAAGGCGAGGTGGGAACAGTCAGGCTGCTAGAGTACATGCGCAATGCCATACAAGACGCAAAGAACAACGCGCTCATATCCGAACTCCGGGCTGCATGAACTGCATATTACGCAAACTAGGTGGGGTCCGGGTGAGGCTGTGCGACGCACAGATCGCACTATAATCAGGACGGCTGCGCACATACTTTTTGCCACGCCCAAATACACGGCTGGTATGGACATGTCCATGGAAAAATCATGGATCCGGTGTGGATTACCTCACAGGTCCTGCCTGATTTCCCAATATATGATTACAAGAATGTCTAAAAACTATCGGATCTTTAATGAAACCACTACACATGACTTTTTAATATAGTCATATTACTAAAAAACTCACCACACGTTATACTATTTTTACACCATACACATCCACTCCACCATGTTGTACTATTCGCCCATCTGACACAATACACAAACTACTCTTAATATCATGAGTCAATCAGATGATTTTACCTCTCACACAGTGACGTGACGTGACATAGTATGCCACATGCATACATACACATACATACATACACATACACACACCGGTGACTCTGCCACATGCCATAACGGCTGTTTGATGCACACCTAAGCGGCAGAATGAGCGTGGATAGCAGTTGGTATGTGGAAATGAACGCTTGTATTATCATATTTTCAATTAATATATATCTGCCGCGCTTTGTGCGCTAGTATATGAATATGAGTGTGCCTGATGAACCAGATTGCCCACTTCTTTATGCTACTGATCCAAAAACTCGAATTAATGCAGGACATGTCAAAGTATGTGTTATTGGAATAGGAAGGATAGGACATGTTATTGGAATAGGAAGGATAGGACTTCCAACTGCGCTCTCTTTTGCACATGCAGGTTTTACGGTAACTGGATTGGACATAAACGAATCTCTTGTCTCAAAGATACGCTCAGGGGTGTTTCCACTAGATGACGAACCTGGGTACGAGGAGATATTTCAAACTGTAATAAATACAGGTAAATTTTCTGCCACCACTAATGCGACAAATGCAATACCAAATTCTGATATAATAATAATTTCACTACCAACCCCGATGGACGCTTCAGGCATTCCATACTATACGGCTCTAGAATCCATGGCAACACAGCTAAATTGTTTACTGACGCTTGGTTCCATTGTAGTTGTGGAGAGTACAGTAGAGCCCAACTTTGTAGAATCAATAATGTCTCCGTTGATAGAAGGTGACCGTATGCGCTTAAAAACTTCTGAGAACTTTGGACTTGGAGTATGTCCGGAGACTGCCAATCCAGGTGAGATCCTCAAAAACTTTCAGAGTTTGCCACGTCTTGTGGGTGCCATGGATACACGTACTGCAGATATAATATCAAAGGTATATGGACATGTGTTTAATGTTGAACTAGTCATGATGCCTGACTGTCGCACAGCCAATGCAGTAAAACTTACAACAAATGTATTTCGGGATATTAACATTGCATTTGTAAACGAGCTTGCAATACTCTTTGAAAGACTCGGTATCAACACGCACACCGTATTAGAGGCGGCAAAGAAAAAGTACAATTTTGAGCCTCATTACCCGGGAGCAGGAGTCGGTGGACCGTGTCTACCTGTCAACTCGTATCAGCTACTTAACACCGCATCACATCTACCGGGAGGTGATTCGATGCTCAGAATCATTCGCACAGGACGACGTGTCAACGAATCTATGCCATCACATGTAGTAGATATGATATATGACGGACTTGCCGAGATAAACGTGACTCCAGACTCTTCAACTGTTGCAATACTTGGCCTCTCCTACAAACCAAATGTTCGAGACGTACAGCTTGCACCATCAGAGCAGATTATAGATATGCTAAGAACTCGAGGAAGTAGTGTTCGTGCATATGACCCCCACTATACAGATGAGAACATATTTGAGGTACATGTCGAAAAATCTGTTACGGACGCACTCCGAGGCGCAAATGCGGCAGTGTTGGTCACTGATCATGACGAGTTGTGTGCGTTGGATGCATCTACAATTAGAGATGCAGGGTGCAGAGTGTTTGTAGATTGTAAAGGTGTAACAAATCCAGATGCAGTAGAATCAGTAGGTCTGGTGTATCGGAGTGTGGGTCAACGCGGCACACGTAAAGCATGCTAATAGTGATGCTAGTTGAACCACAAACTCCCAAATACTGCAGCCTATGATCCATCCTCGACTCTATATTATTTGACATTACGTTACAACCCATTACTAGCACCCACACTACCGCGCATACACTCATCAGATATGCGGCCACTACATACTACACCACCGTCATTGAGCGTATTGCAAGACATGATTGTCAAATCTATGAGATTGTCACTTTGTGGTGTTAATTCAGATGTGAAAGTTGCACTGGCTCTAAGTGGTGGTGTCGACTCTACACTAATGCTGGCACTCTTACGAAGATACTTTCCAAACCTAGACGTACTTGCCATAACTATAAGATTTGATGGTGCATATGATGAATCTGCACATGCAGCACGTACCGCAGAGGCGCTTGGCGCCGATCATATTATAGTAGATGTTGATAACCCCTTGCAGGATCTTCCAGCTGCAATACATACAGTATCATTACCAATGTGGGATCTACACGTGTACAATGTTGTCAAAGAGGCATCTGCACAATCTGCAGATATACTTGTGTCTGGTGATGGCGGTGATGAATTGTTTGGAGGATACACATTCAGGTATAAAAATTTTTTAAATGTAATTACTAGTTATGATGTAGATACAATTACGCCTGATCAGAAAATACACGCATACTTGAACAATCATATACGTGATTTTGTAGATGAACAAAACGATCTGTTTGATTCACGAATGAACTTTTCTTGGAAGAACATATATGATATCCTCTATCCATATTTTGACAATAAGTTGGAGTCACTTGAACAGGTCTTTTTGGCAGACTATAATGGTAAGATGTTATACAACTTTTCTCAGATTGTGAAACCTCTGTCGTCTCACTTTGGGGTCAAGATTGTGGCGCCGCTCTTATCTCCACAGATAATTAAATACGCCATGAAAATCAAACCAGAACAAAAATATGACAATGTAAATGAGATAGGAAAGTTACCACTTCGAAGTATACTTGGCATACTTGATGCAGAGCATCTAACCTCAGATGAAAAGGCGGGATTTTCACCCAATACAGTGTCATATTGGCACAAGTATGGATATGACATCTGCTCCACATATCTTAGTACTGCTAAAATCATACGCGATGGCTGGATTAGTAAGAGATGGGTTGAATCCCATCTACGTCGCGACCTAACAGACGTCAGGTACATAAACAAATTTTTGGGGTTGTTGGCATTTGAAATATGGTATAAAATATTCATAACAAAAGAGATAGAGCCAAATATACAGCTTACCTAATTCATCACAGACTTTGAAATATCTAAAAAGTCAACTGCGATCTTGTTCCAGTTAAAGTTTTTAGATACAAATTTGCGACCAGCTTTGCCCATCTCCTTTGCGCTTTTTTCATCATTTATAAGTGTACATATACCTTTAACTATTTTATCAGGGTTTTGAGCATCAACTAGGATTCCAGATGTACCATCTTGCATGATCTCTGGTATGCCCCCTACCCTTGTCGCCAAGACTGGTTTTTCCATAAGTTGAGCTTCTTGTAATGTCAGAGGTGACATATCTATTCCACTGATCAGTGCATATATGTCAATCTCTGCAAGATATTGCTTTACTTGGTGTGGGTACTCTAATGCACCAAGCCATTTAAAATTATCATATTTAGAAAGTGTCGAAAGTATTTCGTTTCTGTATGGTCCATCACCTGCCCAATAAAACATAATTTCAGGCAGTTCTTTGATCACCTTTGACAATATGAGCATCTCACGTGCCTTGCCCCATATGTTAGCACTTTGTAACAATCCAACACATGGATGAGATATATTCATCTCGCATAATTTGTGTTCGGTGTTAGAAGTGTTACCAGGATCCCATTTATCGGGATTTATTCCTTGGTATAAAGTAAACGACTTTTTTTTAGGATAACGTTTTTTCACGATATTATCAAGATAATTACATATAGGTAAAATGGCAGAGGTATCTTGAAATAATTTTTCTTCCATTCGAGATTTGATATACCGTCCTATCCTTTTGATTGGGGTACGGCCCAGAGTCTCTTTATACCACTGCATTTCTGACCAATAGTCACCGCGCAGGTGTGTTAACAAAGGCAATCTAGCATCAACCACTGCCTTTGCAAAATGTCCATGTCGGTCAACAAAGACTAGATCAGGATTAAACTCTTTAAAAAGTCTGTTTGCATGTTTTGCAGTTTGAAACCATGAAGATATTTTACGGTTTGGGAATGTATCATAAATATCAGAGTCTATAACTACTTTGCACTCTATTTTGTTTTTTGATAAAATGTTTGCAAATTCATTTACATGTGAAAGTTTTGAAGTATCAACTCCAAAAAGAATTCTCAATTGTGTCATAATATAATCACTCTCTCCACGTATCAATTATATCTTATAAAGTTTTGATTTCCTTGACTAGTCCCAAAAGTAGGTCATATCTATCGGAGTAGTTTGTGAGTATGAGATGCGTTATTATCACCACGCTGTATTAAGATACTATATATGAATTTTTATGCACACATACAAGTTGAATCATAATTTTCCATGTAACCGTTCAACTCCTTTCCAAATTTAGACACAGATTCATCGCCTAACGTTTGGCACAGGTATGAGTTGAACGCTTACTCGTCGCAATTGGGATCAAGTTTTAAGTGAGGTGTAGGGATGGATTGCAAATGGTACGCGTCGTACAGATAGGCATGGGCGGGTGGGGCAGGAACCACGCACGTGTACTCTCACATCTCGGGGCCCTTTGCGCCGTGTGTGACATAAATGCAGAGCGCTGCAAGCAGTTCTCACAACAGTATTCGGTACCGGGTTATGATTCGGTAGATAATCTGCTGGACGGAGAGGAGTTTGATGCGGCGCTCGTCTGTACACCCACAAAGACGCACACAGACATAGCCATAAAACTACTGAACCACAAAAAACACACATTTGTCGAAAAACCGATGACATACAACTCTAGGGATGGTGAGAGCCTGCGTGAACTGGCCGATAGAAACGGTGTCATACTAACGTGCGGGTACATAGAGCGGTTCAATCCCGCTGTGGATATAGTAAAAGATTTTGTAAGCTCAAAAAAGTACGGCGATCTTATGATGTTGGAGTTTCACAGGGAGAACCAAATGCCCCTCCACATAAAGGATGTGGGAATCATCTATGATACCGCAGTACACGACATTGACACAGCCATGTGGTTGTTTAACAGCACGCCCAACGTGGTGTTCGCAAGCGCAGGCCAGATAAGGCACAAGCATGAGGATTTTTCCTCTATAATGCTGGGATTTGACGACAACAAGGTTGCAATGATACTCTCCAACTGGCTGACACCTGTAAGAGTGCGTAGGTTTGATGCCATCTGCACCGAGGCAGTAATCTCCTCAAACTTTATTACGCAAGAGATCAAGGTGGAAAAAGATGATGGCATGCAGATAGTGGAGAACGAAAAGCAAGAGCCACTACTGCTGGAAATACAGAACTTTATAGGTGCAGTAAATGGACATGCGGAACTTCGGGTAAAGCCACGACACGCAATCAACGTGACAAAGATAGCAGAATCTGCACTCTTGTCTGCCAAGAGAGGAGTCCCAGTCTATCTGGATCTAAAGTAAGAGTGGTGGTTGAGGATATTAAAGCATCCAGATTGTCTAGTCTGGGTCCCGGTCCATCTGGATCTAAAGTAAGAGTAGCAGGGCACACTCCACCACGCATCGTACGTGACTGTGAGTGTCCATCCACCACCAGTAGATTGCAAGTATCGACGTTAACATGCAGCTTCGTTCCCTTGTGCCCGATGTGAACGTGGCTCCATTTGTAGACCTTTCAAGTCCAATAGATTGCATGTATCGACGTTAACATGCAGCTTCGTTCCCCTGTGCCTGGTCCCTTTACGCGCAAACGAATCTTATGGCGTGATGTTATTGGTGGTGTGGGCAATACTAACTGGTGGTGCCTCCAATATTCTCTGATATGATTTCTAACATTTTGTTACAAGCATTCAATGTGTCAGTATAAGACGAGTCGCCAACCACTTAGTAGTGTTGCACATGCTGGAACTTTTGTCGGATCAGATATATTGTCTTTGCATGATCAGAATATGTCTTTGTGACTTGTGTACGGTTGGCACACATCATTAGCAGATAACAAACAATGTCTTTTGCAGCATACCTTGCATTAAATTTAGCATAAAACGATGAGGGGATTGTCGTGAGTAATTCCAAACTGAGTAATTCGGAACTGATGTGATTAAATACAGTTTTTAGAATATCAATATGCAGTGTATATTTAGATCGACGTGGTGTATCCACAATATCTTTACACGCGTTTATTTTTATGATGTGTTTTGGACAAATTTACATAACAAGATCAGTTTTTTGAGATATGGGACTTTTAGGTCACATTTTGAACTACTGATGTATTGGAACGTGGATGTATAAGGACCGCGACTAGTATAGATCTTGTAAAATATATCTAACCATTTTCCTTTTCATTTTATTTTTTGTTTAATCAACATGTTTTCATACTCTATCTCTCTCACACACACATACCTACCTATGGTATTTATCTGAATATTTAAATATTGGCAAAAACCATTTCTTTATCCATAGTTTATACCCATTATCAGTCCTTATTCTAAAAATTAGACGTCGTCTTAACAGTTACTTATAATATGATGGCGCCCCCACCAGATCCGTTGAAGATCTGGTTTGATATACTGACCCCAAAGGAGATATTGTTTTTTACACCCATGGCAAGAAAGCTGGCCAAAACACATTCAGTGATTTGCACCGGACGCAGATACAGGGAACTAGAAAACCTTGCTAAAATATACAACATCGATCTCAAGATTATCGGACGACATGGTGGGGGCGACAAGGCCGAAAAACTGCGGGCCAGTGCCTCGCGCGTGGCGCGCCTGCAACGCTTTGTTGAAGCAGAGTGTAAAGGAGATATAGACATTGCAATAAGCTTCTGCTCCCCAGAGGCCGCACGCGTCTCATATGGTCTTGGCATAAACCACGTCGCATTCTTTGACTCACCACACATCATTCCACAGATGCGGCTTGCAGTTCCGCTCGTACAACGGCTGATCATACCCTCGTACATACCAAAGTCTGCATTTGTCAGATACGGGATCGAGGCAGACGCCATAATGACATACAGAGCCATTGATGCGGCCTACATCATATCACAACATGCATCCACCGTTCAGCCCGGCGCGGCGCCGTTCTCCCGTTACAACAAGGACGATGGCAAAGGAGACGGCTCACATAAGATCATTTTGTTTAGGATGGCTGAAGAGCAGTCGGCGTATGTAGATAAGGACGGCAACAACATGCGTCAAATACTCAGGGCTCTTGCAGATCGACTGGACAATACCAGGATCGTGGTGCTTGCAAGATATACAGATCAGATAAGAGGCCTACAAAAAATGTTCGGGGACAGGGTGACAGTCCTTACTAGGTCGTACGACGGTCGCGTCCTGCTGGAGGGCGTCGACCTGTTCGTGGGCTCAGGTGGCACCATGACGTCTGAATCGGCGTTGATGGGAGTGCCCACCATATCGACCAATGCTGTGCCCAATTGGGGTGAGCAGTTATTGGTGCGCAAGGGAGTATTGCATCGTGCACCGGATCCTGACACGGCTGTGAAACTTGCAAAAAAAATGCTCGATGCACCTCGAAGCGCGTATGCCACAAAGGCCGCTAAACTGATACGATCGATGGAAGATCCATACCATGTGCTGGAAAAGGCCATTACATCTTTGGTATGAGTCAACCTCTTCACATTTAACACGTATTGTGATATTGTTTATGTGCATGTATAGCATCGCGCTGACGTCTATTGGACTCTACATGGTGCCACCAATGCATAGTACCGGACACCGGTGGAGACTAGTGCCTATGATTGCATATTTTGCATCCAAGTACACCATACGTATAAGTTCATATTCCTTAAGACCGTACTCCAATTTTGTTCTTATGGGATTCAGGTAGGGCAAATGGACTCACATCATTATGCAGTCATAATGTTTATGTACGGTCCAGGAAATTTCCAGTTATGATCCATGCCGACAAACCGATGAATTTTGCCGAGTGTTTTGAGGACAGCGAACGGGGTATAATGATCGGCAAGGGCACAAAGATAGAACCGGGGGCCGTTATATACGACGGCTGTGTCATCGGTGAAGGTTGTATTATAGGCACGTCAGCGGTTCTTAAGCAGGGCACCAAAATTGGTGACCACAGTGTGTTTGGCACGCTATCGGCCACTGAGGGTGGCACCAAAATTGGATCATGGACTACCATATTCAGTCAATGTCATTTGGCAGCAGACATGGAAGTAGGCGACCGCGTGTTCGTCGGTCCACTCTTCTATTGCGCAAACACACCACAGATCAGTAAAGGACGATTTGGGTACCCGAACAGCACACATGATACACGTATGACACCGGCAATACGAGACGGGGCACGACTCGGAGCCCACGTGGGATTAGCGCCAGGAGTAATCATTGGTGAAAACGCCATGATCGACATGGGTTGCTTGGTCACAAAGGACGTTCCGGCTGGCACACATGTCAGGGCCGGCAGTGAGATCACGGGCCGTGTAATGGGCGTTGCTGATTAATCTGTTGCTTCGCGGGTTTTGTTCTGTGAAGCTGACCAGCTCAAAATTTTCTGTCTCATGTTTGTGTATATTTTAATTGGTTCTGATACGTAAAAGTGCCAAAAAATCGGTTGGTTTGAGAACACAGTACAATGAGACAGACACGGCAAGAAAAAGGAGAAAAGACAGTCATGTAGATGCGCGTGTCAAGTCAAGGCGTATATGAAAGAGTGACACCGGCTACAGATCAAGCAGTGGCACGACTGCAAGGTGTACGAAAAGCGGCGTCACAATTGCATCATGTATGGACGGCACTCTGGTGGATGTTGTCGATCATTTCAGAGTAAAACCTGACATCGCACGTACTATTCAGAGAAAAATCAGATCCTGGGGGATGTTGTCGATCATTTCAGAGTAAAACACTACAGCATTCTGACACGCATACGCCGATCTTGTGACTCCCGGACCCAGTCTAAAAGCCACATATGTGTTTATAGTGCATATATTGTTTGAGTAAGATCATGTTGTGTTGGACAGCGCCCAATCAATCGTTTGACTTTTAAGATCTGCATCTACCAAGTAACATGAACATTCCAATTAACATGCCAGTTCTGGGCAGAGAGGAGATGCGTGAGGTGAGTAAGGTATTGAGAGCAGGTGCGCTAACGAACGCTTCAATGGAGGGCGGTCACAACGTACAAGAATTTGAGGAGGCCGCAAGGCAGTTTCTGGGATCATCGTATGCAGTAGCAGTAAACTCCGGGACGGCTGCCATTCAGGCCGCATTACATGCACTTGGTATCGGAAAGGGAGACGAGGTTATGGTTCCATCGTTTACGTTTGTGGCCACCGCAAACGCGGTGGTAGCTACAGGTGCAAAGCCCGTGTTTGTCGACATTGACACGAGACATACCATGGATCCGGAGGATCTAGAGAAGAAGATAAGCAGAAAGACAAAGGCGGTGATTCCGGTACACCTTTACGGAAACGTGGCAAGAGTCGAGGAGATCTGTAAGATCGCAGACGAACGCGGGCTGAGTGTGATCGAGGACGCGGCGCAGTCCATGGGGTCCACATATAGAAAGAGGCAGTCTGGCACGTTCGGAGATATGGGATGCTTTAGCTTGTATCCTGCCAAGGTGGTCACCGCGGGGGAAGGAGGATTGGTGGTGACAAATAGCAAGGATTTGTACGATGAACTACGGCTGGTGCGCAACCACGGAATGATGCACGGATATGACTCTCAAATCTTTGGCCTGAATCTGAGGATGCCGGAAATCAATGCAGCGATAGCAAAGGTGCAAATGAACAGGTTGCCGTCGTTTCTTGACAAGAGAAGGGCAAACGCAAAGATTCTGTCTGAATTGCTAAAGGGAATGAACATCATCATTCCAAAGCAACGGCCGCACGAAGAGGTCAACTGGTACCTGTATACGGTATTAACTGAGAAGCAGAGTGAACTCAAAAAAACACTCAATGCATCTGGGTTTGGAGCAAACGTGTACTATCCCATACCAGTGCACAAGATACCATTCTATGCAATTATGAAAGGTAGCCGCAGAAAGCTACCCGTCACGGAGCGTGCTGCAGGGCGCGTACTGTCGTTGCCCGTCCATCCCGGCGTGAGACAAAAACACCTAAAGAAAATGGTCAAGATTGCAGAAAAGATTGTGTAAGGATCCAATCGTTCTGCTCCGCAGGGGTGTTGTGAGTATGACGCGGCTCCATCGTATGCGTGAACCAAGTTCTTTGATAGCAACAATGAAATCACATATTTATATTTGGTCACATCCCTGCCCGTATATTGAGTAATATGTATGCGATGCATTTGACTAGGAGTTATTTTTGAATGATCATATCAGTCATGGAGCTTGATGCATACATTGATTCTAATCATGATGTGAGACCCGTATGTCTTCCAAGCGCATGATTTTCTTCCTAGTGACACAGCTACGATCAGGATAAATGTCCCACTAGCAGTTACAGTCCATATCATACACACACTAAACTGAGTTTGTAGAATATCTAGTTGGTCTGGTCAGTTTCGTGCCCTCTTGCGAGTAATTCTTTGTACATTCTCTCGTATCGTGGCATGACTGCATCCCACGTCATGTGCCGCATCACGTAGTTGTGGGCTGCTTCCACCACCTCTTGTGTTGGTATGGAGCCGTCTAGTATGCCGTTTACGACTTCTGTCATGCGCCTAGCATTGCCCGGCTCTATTAAGAATCCCGTTTTGCCATCATCTATGAGCTCAGGAACGCCACCAACTGACATGGCGACCACTGGTACCTTCAAGTAGAATGCTTCCTTTACGACTGTGGGTAGGCTCTCTGCTCTTGAAGGCAACACCATTATGGACGCCCCTGCCAAGACAGACATGGCATCACGCCACTTCATGCTGGTGCAGTATCGAACGGTGGCTCGTATATCTGGCTCGATTCCGCGCAATATGTCTATCCCCTTCTCGTAACTGTCGCGTCCTACATACACCACCATCTTGTCTGTACGCTCTCCAGCGCGTACAATCCCATCGAACATGGTAGGATCTATCGCAGACGGCAGATGCACAAGATCATACCCGAGATCCCTGTACACAGACGCCGTCTTCTTGGAATCGGTGGTGAGTGCGTCTGACCATCCAAAAGCCGTGGACTCTGCAACGGTGGCGAGCCGCGCTGCGGCCCGCGAGTGGATCATGCCGATCTGTTCCCAGTAGACTCCGTGAACCGCGAGCACTCGCTTCGTAGCTCTGGTACATATCATCGGGAGCGCCGACGGCACATTGAATGCATGAACTATGTCGTACCGTTGCCACCGTGTCACTAGAGCGCGGAACGCGGCCAGTACTGCAAAGCTTGGGTTTTTTAGATTCTTGACTGGTACGTGTGGGACGCGTAGCAAGTCAACACTGTGTCCGCGCTTTTGAAGCTGAGTCGCCAGCATGGCCGCGTGTCCACCTATACCATCGTCATATCTGGATGATATGAAGAGTAGGCGCATGGAATTATTCTCAAAACTGAGTTAAAAAACTATCCTAACGTGATATAGTAACCGTTCAACCACCCCGTACCTGCGCCAGACGTTAGGCGATGAATCTGTGTCTAAATTTGAGAAGGGGTTGAACGGTTACGTATTTTTTATCACTCTGTATCCTGTTTCAATTATACAACGTTTATGATATATCTGAAATTGTTGCAATGAGTTTTTTGTAAACCAAATATGGTTACTGATATAAACACACACTAACTGCGTTTTTTAGAGGATCTCCAAGCAGAATATGAAAATGCGATGCGGATATAAAATTGGGCAAGCCACGGTGAGATCGGTCCTGGAAACATATATGATATTATATTAAATACCCGCATATACTTCCTTATCTTCTGACCTAGTATTGTGCTCTGTGTCATATTACGAGCATACCATACGCGCTTTCTCCAGGGTAGCACTGACAGCGCCGCCCGGGTTATCTTGATCTTGTCCATAGGACGGTTGCGTTGTTGTGAGAGAGAGTTATTGTGCCTACGTACTGAAAAAATACGTGTGTTTACACACCATACAGGAGAACCATCCAGTATGCAACGCATGAGCAAATCATAATCTTCCCAGTTAGTCAACTTTTCTGTAAATTGTCGTCCACCCAGGGCGTCGCGGTGGCATACGAATGACCCTATCGGTACGTAACCAGCCACAATAGCTAGGATTTTTTGTTGATGTGAGAATGAGTTGAACTCGTGCATTATAGGAGGATATTCTATGACATCCCCACTGACAGATATAATACGATGGGCACATAGCAATAGACAAACAGAATTTGGATTCTTTTCTCCTTTCTCCACCCCCTTCCCCCCCCCCTCGCTCGCATCGATTGCACATGCCTGAGACATTATCTTTGCAATAGCGTCACAGTCAAGTATATCATCTGACCCATGAAATTTGAACCACTGGCCCGTCGCATGCTCCATGCCAACATTCAGAGCATGTGACACGCCTGAATTGTACCCTAAATAGACCGTCCGAATCCTATCTCCATAACCTTCCATAATTTCGTGGGTATCGTCTTGAGATCCATCATCAACTACCACCACCTCAATGTTTGTGTACGTCTGGTTCAGAGCAGAATCGACGGATTCTCTAAGCAATGCAGCTCTATTGTATGTGGGTATAATTATGGATACAAGGCTTTGATTGTCCACATGTTCATCAGACACATATGTAGTTTGTATGACATTATTTTATAGGTATAGTACGTGATCATGGTATAGTGTGTTGTATAATTCGCAAATTTATACTCCTCCGGAATCGTGTCCATGTGATGAGCCGCACAACCTATAGTTGTAATGCGATTCGAGTCACTCAACTACTCTACAAACTAAACAGGGAGACGGTCTACATCAGCAGTTCAAATTTGGACAAATATTAAAAAATAATCAATATGGATAATCAATATGTAAAAACTATAGAAAAAGGTAATTGCAGTTTTTTATAATCATATTTTTAGCGGTATTTAAACAAAAACCCACAGGATTTGAAGACAGTTGGTTAACTGATTTACTAAAAACTATTAAATTTTACACAACAATAATCACAATAGAGGAGGAGTAATCTAGCCTGGCCAAAGCAAGCAACAGCTTTTGGAAATGCAGGACTTAAGATCAAACATGGGTGATCCTGTCTCTCAGGAGTTCGTGGGTTCGAATCCCACCTCCTCCACCAAATATACATATAACAATTTTAACTTATACAGGTATACAAACAAAAATTTCGTAACTGTTCAACTCTTGTGCCTGCGCCAGACGTTAGGCGATGAATCTGTGTCTAAATTTGAGAAGGGGTTGAACGGTTACAAAATTTCCACATTAAAACAAAATGAGATTATTAGTTGTAAACCATATCGTGCACACAAAATAACAGGTGTAAATCAAGATTCATGGCTGTTATAATCATTCAAAAATAATTTCTAGCCAAATGTAGCGCATGTGTAATACTCAATATACAGACAGGGATGTGACTAAATATAAATATATGATTTCATTATTATACACAAAAAATGTGATACATACAATAACAGAATAGAGTTATAAAGATTTTACATCATTTGAGATTATGCTTCGATAGCTCAGCCTGGTAGAGCGTTACCTTGGTAAGGTAAAGGTCGCGGGTTCAGATCCCGTTCGGAGCTTTATAATTTTTAATCAATCATTTACAATGTCCCCATCACTTGTGTAAATCAGAATCCATACAACGAGTCACATCAATTGTTCAACTGTCCAGTAATGTGTAGAAAAATAACAGATACAGCATCAGAATCAGAATTTGACAACAACGCATGGTCAACTCTTTTTATCCAATTGTATGTATAGTTCAGCCAATCTCTTTTAATCATTAATATCAAAGTCATCTCCAGAGTACGTGGTAAAACTAGTAGTTACTAACTGATAGGTACGGTGGATCAAAGTGCACAAAGTCACACTTTTGTACATTGTCAATTATTTTGTCAAAGTCACTATTTGATATGCATGGCAATTAAAACAACGATCAAAAAGTTTTTGATCTTTTATTCCCATTTATTGTTCCTGATCCATCAATGTTTGTCTATGAAATTTTCAATTCTTTATTTGAAACACTGCGCATCATGTGTATTCAACATATCATTGACGCGACATACATTCTATGTTTCTACTATAGTGGAATTTACATATCTGTCAATTGTAACATTAAATTTACCCCCGTGTACAAAATCGTGGTCGGGTACAAGTTGAGTCTGCTCTTTCACACATTACATGATTTGACTTTTAATGAATATGATGAAAATGAACATTTTATAATAAAAATATACACAATATCAAAAACAATATAGAAAATGAAAATAGGGTGGGGAGTTGTCTAGTCCCACTTTGACCAAGCAGCCATCCATCTATACGTCCACGTATTGAGTTTACAACCCAACGCTGCAAACGTACACGCCAGCACCGCGCCAGCACCAGCGCCCAAGGCAACTGGACTATTGTAGAACTTGCCTACCTGCGGTTCTATCGGAGTCATATATGGAGGTAATGTCGGTCTCGGGTATTTGAACGCCGTCTCTAGCGGATCTGCCACTGTAATCAAGTTTACCATATTGAATAATGGCAGTGACATTCCTACCAGTACACCGCCAAACAGTATCAGCGAGTGTTTATTCTTCTTTGTCGCCCAGTATACCAAATCAAGCAACATTGCCGATGGTAACCAAACAGGGGTGACAATAAAGTCATATGGATATCCAAGTGCAAACCATGCACCTTTGGCGACCCATGTATAGACGGTCATGATCAACGCGTAATACGTCGCAGTACCTGGAACACCTGTAAATGTAAGATAGTATGTAGCACCTACTACAAGCATCAACGTTTGCGATATAGAGAATACCGTATACGATGTCCAAGCCCAGTCAGTATAGAAGATGTAATCTCCTGCATTAATCGTCAGCAGTGTAGAATTAACTGCAACTACTACTATGAACAAGTAGTGTGTACATCGTCTTAACCAGACCATTAAATCTAGAGGCTAATTATAGGTATATAAAATTTTAGAATTGATAAAACAGATTTAGATGATCATAAATAATTGAAATGAAAAAGGTGGAAGGTTTCCCTTCAGTAGGTTATCCGCCCTCAACAAACAGAGATATTGCAACCGTTCCTGCTGCTACAGCGGCAATACTACCTGCCACAATACCATTACTGTTCTTGTTTGAGCCTTCTTCCATGACCTTTACACAAAAGATGTAACCTATTGCTTCGATGATTGTAAGTACGATGAATGCAAAATGGCCGCTCGGGGTTGGATATGCCCATGGATAATAGTAATATCCTGCTGCCGTACCACCAAATGTTGCCAACCATGCTGCCCAGAATGAGATTGTAATCAGACCAGTCATGTTTTCAACGCGTTTCCCAATCATTCGTTCTACATCGGCGCTAGATGAACCACCTGCGCCGCCAGAACCGAATCCCTTTGGAAGAGTCATTAATTGTGGCTATCTTACAATGTTTTTAAGTCTTTCTTAGAACGATTTTATCTAAAAATTCCCCGCATACAAAGCAGACATAATAAACAAAAGCTGTCATGTGTGTATAGCTAGTACAACTACTGCAAAGTACATTATGCAAACATGTGTGATTTCAAAATAGTTATGAAAAATGAATCATGATAATTAAATATTCAAAATACAATCTGTCTGTCAATTCTCATGCAAATGCAATAACATGTAGTCCACGATTTGCGCATGTTTAAAACGCATATGAAAAATTACCTCAAATGTAACAATCTCTATAAACGATTCAAAATACGTGACTAGAAAATATGAGCGTTTTAAAAAGTAAAACTTTAGGTGTCATAGTATTGGCAATTACTGTGTGTACAGCCATTCCCACCACATGAGAATATAAAACACGGCACAAATAGAGGCCGATAAAATTGCATTGATGATAATGGCAAGTATGGTGAACAAAGAGACAGATGGCATGTATAGTATTTTACAATGTATAATTAGAATGTCCACTAATATACAAAACAATCATCACATGTGTACCGTTAGATTCGTAAGATATTTTCTAATCACAATACATAGAATGAAGTATGTTATAAAATGCATACACACAGATACAACAAAACAATAATGCGCGGGATCTTGACAATTGCGTATTCTACAGTTGTTTTCATATTTATCATCATACACCCATTCATGATCTAAAAACAAGAATCAAACACTTTAAAAATTAACTGACATATTTGTATTACAATTTATCAATTGTAATATTAAATATGATCAAATATATGATACATCATGTGTAACAAAAGCAATATTAAAACACTTTAGGGCGATTGTATTGTGAGCTTCAACACCAAACTTGTATCAGTAGGTGGACACACCCTCAGGTATAGACACCTGTTAGTTATTGCTATACTTGCCGCATCTGTTGCAATTGCGTTTTTAATACGTGCCCAACCGGTCCAGTATGGCTTTGAGCTCAACGAGTTTGATCCATTTTTTAATTATAGAGCAACGCTCTACATGGTAGAAAACGGCATACCAGCATATTATGAGTGGCATGATACCATGAGTTGGTATCCAAATGGTAGGGATATATCGGCCACATCACAGGTGGCACTGCACATAACAGCAGCAATTACGTATAGTATGTTTGAGGGGATAATGTCTGTTTATGATTATACTATAATATTTCCCGCCATATTTGGAGCATTTACAGCAGTGGTGCTATTTGCACTAGTTCGAGTCATAGGCGGCACAACAGCAGGATTGTTTGCAGCAATGTTATATTCAATATCATTGCCAATTTTGGTCAGATCGCCTATTGGTTGGTTCAAATCAGAACCATTTGGCCTGTTTTTGAGTATACTTGCCGCGTATTTGTTTGTAAGCGGGCTGTATTCTGCAAACAAAAGTGTGGCAGCAGCTAGATTAATAGCAGCAGGACTGTTCGTATCGACTTCTGTATCTGCATGGGGTGGAAACATATTCTTTGTCATACCCATAGGCATACTATTCTTAGCATTACCATTTTTGCGTAAAGATCACAATTTTTTGATATGGGCAATACCTCTCTTTGCAACATCTACACTTGTAACATCATTTTTGTTTGAGAGAGGTCTTGCATCAACGCCGTTGGCAGGAATTGCACTAGTTATGGCAGCTTGTGTTTTAGTTGCATGTTTACTAGTACAAAAAAAGAGTACTCGGCACAAAACAAGAAATGGATTGATATTCATAGGTGCGGCGATGGTCGTGTTATCTACAGGTGCCATTGTATCTGTTGAGAGTGGGATTATAGGCATTCCAGAATATAGATATCTCAATGCGTTGAATCCATTTTTGACTACAGAGATACCACTTGTAGAGTCTGTATCTGAGCATGCAACCACTACATTACCACAATCATTTTTATTCCATTCAGTATTGATGATATTTGCAGGAATTGGGATATGGTTAGTTGCAAGAAAACTGACAGAGGATCGAAAACAGATTAAAGATTATATTCGACTTGACATGCTTGCATTTGCGCTTATTGTGAGCATGACGGGCGTATACATTAGCTCATCATATGTTCGTCTTGAAGTATTTGCTGCCATATCTGTTATTACAATGGCATCATTAGGATTGTCCATGTTATCAAAAGAGTTCTTTGCACAAAGTAAATCAAACTTGTATGGAAATGGTGTTGTGGCAGACCATGCACAAGATGAAAAAGAACCCATGGTAAAAGATGATGTGTCGTACAATAGTGGTGGTGGGAGTAATAGTGGTAATAATAGTAATAATAGTAATAATAATAATGATCATAATAATAACCGTTCATTGCCATCAAAAACTGCACGTGCCAAAGTATCTTCTCGTCGGGGGCATCACTATTCTACAACACATGTAAACACATCAAACATGAAAAGAGTAGTCTCCGGCAAACTTAGTATTTCATTTATGGTAGGAATCGTCGCTTTATTGTTGCTACCTTTGACATATTCTGTAGTCGGATCAGCAGATGTATTTTCAATAACAGATACACCACCCACCATACTTACTGGTGGCGCATCATTTGCACACCCTACAAATGATTGGCTTGATGCACTGTCGTGGATTAAAAATAGTACACCACCTGATTCAATCATTGCGTCTTGGTGGGACTATGGATACTGGATTAGCACAGTAGGTGAGCGTGCATCGCTTGCAGACAATGGTACACTGGATAGTGATCGTATAGAGAAACTGGCCGACATGTTCATAAGATCACCTGATGAAGCATGGCAAATACTACAAGAACTGCAAGCTGATTATATATTGGTGTTTGTAGCAGGGCAACTACTCCCAAGTGACTCTCCCACACCATTGTATACACTTCAAAACGGAGGTGACGAATCCAAGAAACAATGGTTTATGAGAATAGGTGGTCATGATGTTGAGTTATATCTACACATGGATGGAATAAGTGGTACTGAATACTTTTGGGAAAATACCGCAGTGGCTCATCTATTCCCATTTAGTGTCACGACATATGTGAATCCAAACAACCCTGCACAACAGTTCCCAACATACGTTCCTGGGTCAGTTCCAATATATCAAAAAGACATCAAATATCCTGCTGATGGAAATGGGCCGTTTAGATTAGCATACTCTTCACCATCATTTAATACAGAAGTGCCAGGTCCGATGATTGGCATATTCATATATGAAGTAAATGGAGAATACGATCCTGATGCAGGAGTTACAGCAGAAGATACAATGATTGACTTTGATATGATAATGCAGCAACAGCAGCAGCAACAGCAGCAATCAACCAATACACAAGAAGATAATTCTCTTGATGACAATACTGCACAGGACAACATCACTAGTAATATCACATCTGAGGGTACAACATCTGAGGGTACTACATCTGACAACACACAACAAAATACCACAAGTGCACCACCATCACCGACCCCATAACGCTACACTACTAACAACTTGGATTAATTTGAAATATAACTTTAAAAACTCAGATCATAAAATTATCATATACACTAAGCAAATAGAGCACATTATTATTATCATAAAAAACAAGAGTTGTAAAATTGCACCAGTGTATTTTTAAACATTTGATTCAACTCTACTAGCCGCTGTTTGTTAATTGCCAAGGTATCACTATCAAACCACTCTTTTTTCAGATACATGTTTCTATTCATCTCAATTTGTATCCATGGAACCGGATTATTGCCATATGTTTTTGTAATGTATCCACCTTTAAATGGTTCATTTATGAAGATTGACTCTCTGTCTAGTGAAAATGACTCTGATATTGCATCTGCCAATTTGTGAATCATCTCATCAGATGAAGTCTTGCCATTTTGGTTTGAGAGGCAAAATGCAGGTCGCTCTTTATTGCGTGAGTCAGGTGCAATATCTGGTGCAAATGATGCCATTGAATGACAATCAAAACAGACATGTACATCGGACTCTGTAATAGCGCTTTGAATCTTTTTATGATATGGCATATAGTACAATTGAATTAACTGTTTAATTATATGCTCATCTAGTTCTTTGTTGTAAATCTGTTTTTTATAACATGTTGCACTCTTGATTACACCATCTAAATTTTTTGGCGGCACATCACACAATGACCTATTCAGATCAACAAAGGGCCTTGCAATATCTGTCTTGATTACTTTTAAAACCACATCTGTATCATATATCTCATTTACATACGGATCAAAATCATCGAATTGATCTCTTTTTGTAATACACACATATCCATCTAGTTCTTTTGGGACTAATGTTCCACCATGTGGAATAGACAAAACTATAGGTAGCAATGTTTTCAGTTCAGTCCCTCTGATATACCATCACGTCTAATCTCAGAGACGCCTTGAAATCCATCCCTAGTTTGCATTTTCATTACCGCATGAATCGCACCTAGATAAAATGAGAAACGCTCTCTACGATCTATTGTATAACCCATCTCTTTGAGATATTTTGTATGTTTCACCCAAACATCATCACACTCAATACTAATTTTTCCATCCAATGAACAGTGCATTCTGGGCGCCATCATCGCATCACCCATAGAATTCCCCCCATCAATTATTCTACTAATAAAATGACTAATGACTGAAAATATCCTTGCACTTCCAGGACTACCCACGACAATCCACGGTACATGATTATAAAATATTATCGACGGGGCAACTGATGTCCAAGGACTTGCATTAGGTCTTAGGTAAAATGGATGATTTGGATTTTCAAACTCAAATGCTGACATGTAATTATTGTACAAAAACCCCAACCCATCAGCTGCTACCTTTGAGCCATACACAAGCTCAATTGACTGTGTTATACCTACAGCATTCCCATCTTTGTCCATAACTGAGAGATGTGTTGTATCTTCTACATCTGGTACATCATGCAGCGGCAAACTCGGATCAATGACATTTTTAATCGACTCTGTTAATGATTTTGCAAATCGTGTACTCAGATGTATCTTGTCATCTACTTGATGATATGTAATTGGATCAAATCGTCTCTGTGTACGGTATAGTAATGCCTTGCGAAATGTCTCTGCTAGAAAATGATAAGAAACAAAACTCTGGCTTGTGACAAGTGACGGTTTTAGATTTTTTAGCATCATCAATACAAGTAGCATTGTGTCGCCTGCTGCAGGTGGCGGCATTGTGTATACTTTAACACCTCGATACCGTTTACTTAATGGTAATCTTTCTACAGGTATTGGTATAAGCATTAAATCCTCTTTTCTCAAGAGCCCATTGTTTAGTCTCATATCCTTGTCAATTATAGTAGATATCATACCATGGTAAAACGACCTATATCCATGTGTGGCCAACATATCTAGTGTGTTTGCTAAATCTTCTTGTACAAATAACTCACCAGGCTCATAGGGTACTAGTCCATCTTTTAAAAAGTATCTAGCACCTGACCTCGGCTTAACTTTGAGAAACTTGTGTAGATTCTCATGTTGCAGACGACTTTGTAGATCAGTTATACGGTACCCATTTTTGGCAATACGAATTGACGGTTGTACTATATCGGACCAATTTAAAACTCCATACTTTTCATTCATGTATCCTAGTGTTGATATCGTACTAGGAACAGTAGTTGCTTTGTATCCTATTAGTCTCTTTGAGCGTTTGTCAAAAAGCGACATGTGTGCAAGAGATGGTGCACGACTAGAGCCATCAATTGATATGGTCTTGCCATTTATGTGAATAATGGCAAGTGATTGGCCCCCTATTCCTGATGCTTGAGGTTCACATACACCAAGAGCCAATGCAGTAGCACATGCAGCATCTATTGCATTTCCACCTTTTTTAAGCATTTCAAGCCCTGCTCGAGTAGCGTTTGGAAATGCACTAGACACCATACCGTTTTTTGCAATGGTACATTTTTTGTCGACGGTTTGCTTGAATGAATTCTCTATTTTGGATATGTCCAACTTTTTTTACGCCTCATACTTTTCTGATAGTCTATTTAGTACGAGTGCCAATAGTGTGGACTTGTCTATCATACTGTTAGTATAAATATGCTCATTTGGGGTTCTAACATCTATTCCTACAGGCCCCATACTTCCGATCATCGGTACACATGGATCTATATCCCCTAGACTAGAGGATGCATACCGGTGCTTTGATGATATTTTTATATCCGCTTTATTTGCAATATCATATATGATGTCATAAAATTGCATTGTCTCTTTTGATACTTCTACAGGATTTCGGGTCACTTGTTTTGTAATGTGTATGTCTAACTTTGTCTGGTCACTCTTTTTTGCAATTTTGTGTAGTTCTTTGTCAAATTCATCTCCCTGCGATTTTGTAATGTATCGGGATGTCAGAGATATTGTTCCATAGTCCGGTGACTGCCCAAATGATGTGTTTGCCTTGAAGCTTGATATTGAGATTCTAGCATTGTTGTGTTTATTTGATATTTTTTTCCACGCAGATACCTTTTTGCACATCTCAGGTATCACATCTTTATTAGTCTCATTTGCTCTTCTGATGTGAGTCATGTCAATGTGATATTTTGTAATGCCAGAACATGATGTAGCAAGTCCATTTTCCTCTAATCCAGATTTCATGTCAAGTACATATCTTGATATCTTTGCAGTATCATGTACCAATTTTTTACTAAATCGTCCACCTAAACTATCATCGCTGATGAGTAGTATCCCACATTTGATCGTTCGTAGTTTTCGTGCATAACGAAGAGCTTGAAGAGCAGACAACATCACTATCAAGCCGCCCTTACTCTCTGCCACACCAGAGCCGTATATCTTGTTTCCAATCTTGTGATAGGGGGCAAAATCCTGATTAGAGTACCATGTGTCCAGATGACTCACAATCAGTATATCATTTTCACTAGAGTTATGATTTGTACAATATATCATAGACCCTACATCAAATTCAGAATACTGTTGTATGTGAAATCCCATATGCTTTAGCCGCTTTGATACTAGCACACCTAACTTGTTTACATCCTCTAAATTATACACACTAGAGTTAATATTTACAAAATGCTCTAGTAACTTTTCATTTGATGTTTGATGTGTTCTCAAATAGCTTCGTATAATAGAACGTAGGGGGTGTGACTTTATCTTGTCGGAGTTGTCGTGTTCTGGATGTAGATACGACTCTCCAAAATATCGGATAGCGGCAGTATCAAATATCTTGTTGATTAGTGAATCATACGTGTATCCAGCAGATTTGGCAGAAGTGTAAAATGAACCGGTTTGACCAAGACTTGCCAGTGAGTTTAGCTCCAAGATGTACGCGATTCCTTCTTTGCTCATTCTCAAATCTACACGAGTAAAGTCATTGATTCCAAGCTTTTTAAATGCTAGAATACATATATTTTGTAAATATTCGGTTTGTTCTTTTGACAAGTTAGCAGGACAAATTTTATCAACAGGGGTCTTTTTTTTATCAGTTATAGTTTGTATTTTATTTGGATCCCCTAAATTCATCTCAACTATTGGCAATACCTCAATATTTGTTCCATTTCCCAACAAACCTATTGCAAATTCTCTGCCTGCAATAAACTGCTCTACTAGTATCTCTTGAGAGTATTTTTCCATCTGTTTTTTGACTGCAGTACGTAAATCTGTCCAATTATATACTACTTCCATACCCATTGATGTTGATTCCATCTTTGGCTTTACAATAACAGGAAAAGTTAGATCATCAAACGTGTCTTGAGAAGATGAAAAGACCCAAAAGCCTGGTGTAGGTATATTATTTTTTTGCAATATTAGTTTTGTCATTACCTTGTCTTGAACCACTGCATGTGCCTCTGGTCCAGACCCGACATATGGAATACCAAGCATCTCTAACATTGCAGGTACATGTGTGTATCTATTTTGGCCTTGTATACCATATGCCATGTTAAACACCATACCAGGACGCTCCCCTGCCACAACTCGAGGCATGAAATCTTTCATATCCTCAATAAAGTTCATACCACCTTCGATGATTTTTACACTGTGTCCCCCTTTTTCAAGTGATTTGGCAACTTTTTCTACTGTCTTGAAGCTATAATGCTCTTTTGTTACCATTCCAAATATGTTAATGACATCACTCTCATCGATTTGTTTTTTGTTATACACGATTGCGACTTTCATGTACATTGTACAGTTTACGCATATTTACAATTTTAGTGAGGGCTCATCTAGAGTGAGACCGATCAAAACCAAATGCTCAAGGACAAAAGAGGCGGCAAGTGTGAGTAAATACAAGCATATAATTATATTATTATGTATAAAGATCTTGGTTCATACGGAAAATTTAATGTTTACTTTAAAATGTGCATATATTTTATGATCAACAGAAATGTAATACAAATCTACTTTTAAATTGTAAAAAATGAACAGAAGTGTTGAATTATTATAAATTAACATGTATGTCTATAAATATTAAAAATTCTAGTTTAACGACAGATCTATAAGGCGCAACTGCAATTAGTTTTTTAGGTATGGATAAAATGGATGAAAACCAGTGGTGGATTGGCTTGGGAGAAGAGCTTCAAGTGGATATCGAGTCATACGCTGAATAATTTCTAGTAAATTTTCATCTAAAAATTATACTTGTGAGTATTTTATGGGATAATTTGTAATATAGATAAATTTACAAAAAAAAGCCCCGGACGGGATCTGAACCCGCGACCTAACGCTTACGAGGCGTTCGCTCTACCGAGCTGAGCTACCGAGGCATGTCTCATGAGCATCATCAGAGTTAATAAAAAGTATCGACAAATCCCATAGGATGAAAAAGACGATATCAGGTATACGCGGAATTATAGGCGATGATCTCAGACTAGCAGATGTAATGCAGTTTTGTGATAATTTTTCAGATATGGTAAATGGGAAATGCGTGACTGGGATGGATACTAGGCCCACAAGTGACATGATCTCGCATATGGTACATGCAACATTAATGAAAAATGGCATTGATGTGTACGATCTTAGTATGGCTCCAACACCTGTATTGTTTTACGAGGCAAGAAAGATGGGCGCAGGTATAATGATAACATCATCTCATAATCCACTTGATTGGAACGGACTAAAGTTTGTCTTACACGGCAGGGGCATAAATGAATCTGAATTACCGCAGATAACACATGGCAAACAACACAAAAAGAGAAATTATGATAATATAAAACCAGGCACACAGACATCACATCACTCATCATATATCAAACAAGCCTCCAAAATTATAGGAAGTGTAAACGAAACCCCTACAGTTATAGTTGATGTAGGTGGAGGAGCCGCGCTCAATGTCGCCTCCCAACTATACACAAAAATTGGTTGTAATGTCAAGACAATAAACCATACATTATACTCTAGGGGGCCTGATCCTACTACAGACAACTTGCAACATTTGGTTGATTCAAAGGCAAGTATCGGTTTTGCATTTGATCTTGATGGTGATAGACTAGTAATTGTTCTTGATGGTGTGAAACAGACGCCTGATGTCACACTAGGTTTAGGTGTGATGGGTGCACTGGAGCGAGGGTGTAAAAAATTTGTACTCAGTGTAGATACTAGTTTAGGCGTAGAGAATCTAATTACCATGTATGGTGGTGTTTGTGTGAGGGCAAAGGTTGGAGAAGCTAATGTAGTAGATGAGATGATAAAAAGACAAGCTCAGGTAGGCGGTGAGGGGAGTAGTGGTGGATTTATCTTTTCAGAGTTTAATCATTGCAGAGACGGTATATTAGCAGGAGGTATGATAATGACAGGATTTTCAAATGCACAGAATCATTTACAAGATGTGTTATCGACATTGAACAAATATACCATACTGCGTACAAAAGTCACGGCACAAAGTGCACAACATGAGTATATGATGAATCGAGCATCACAATGGCTCAAAGCCAAGTCTTCTGAGATAATTGAACTTGATGGAATAAAAGGTATTTTAGATGATGAGAATTGGATATTGATTCGACCCTCAAATACAGAGGATGCAATCAGAGTGTCTGTTGAATCATCAAATGCTGAAAAATGTCGCATACTTGTTGACAAGTTGACTAGTGTCATGAGGGACTGAAATGAAAAATGCAGATACAACAGCTGTGAATGGAGATCATATCATTTCGTCCAAAAGAGATAGTGCAACATTAAATGAACAAGAGATAATTTCAATCATCAAAGAAACGCTTGTAAATTCTCAACTCGCACAAAGTCATTTTCCAAATGATGATGTGGGATACGGTACATTGCACACACGATCAATTGTTGTTAATACTGATACTCTAGTACAGAGCACAGATATGCCACCTCACATGACCCTCAGACAAGCTTCCAAGAAGAGTGTTGTATCATGTATTAGTGATTTTGTAGCAAAGGGTGTACAACCAAAATTTGCAACTATATCTGTTAATATGCCAAAATATATCACTCGGCAAGATGTGCAAAATGTAGCGCAGGGGTTTGCAGATGCCACTTTTGAGTATGGTATTCAAATTATAGCAGGTGATACGAATGCAGGAAAAGAATTTGTCTTTAATGTATGTTTGATAGGCAGTCATAAAGATGTGATACGGCGCGGAGGTGCCAATGTCGGAGACAAGATATTTGTCACTGGTCCTTTTGGATATACAGCGCTAGGATTAGAGATGCTCTTGACAGATGGTACCAAAAGAGTAGATGAACAAAGCAGAAACAGTCCAAATAATCATAATAATCATAATAATCATAATAATAATAATCATCATCATAATGACCATAATAACAAAACGATAGTTGCACAGGATAAAGACGATAACTCTACAATCAAAAATTATGCCATAAAATCGGTATTGGAACCAAGTGTTCATTTGAAATTTATGACATCATGTATTTCGTATGTAACATCATCGATGGATTCTAGTGATGGATTGGCAGCTACTTTGAATGAAATGTCACGACAAAGTGAATGTGTGTTTGAGATACATACTATACCCACAACACAGCAACTTTTAGAGTATGTGTATCAATGCAAAAAAGACCTACGAAAACTTGTATTTTATGGTGGTGAAGAGTATGAGACTGTATTTACTATACATCCACATAATGTAAATGATGTTATCAAACTTGCACATAAACTAAACACACCGATAATTGAGATTGGGCAAGTCGTCAAAAAAGTACATCCTCAAAATATCGAAACCACAAACAAAGTATACATAATAGATGACACTGGCTGTAAAAGCGTAATTAAGAATTATGGGTGGGATCATTTCAATCCTACATGTTGATTCACTCACCAAATGTAGGTGGTCCACGTGACACTTTGTCTGCAATATCAACAATTACATTTGGAGGAAGTTTTGCGACACATTCGTTCATCCACATATCATCGAGTTTGAGCATCTTCCTTACATCATCTACTGGCAGCTCATCAATAGTTAAATCTGGATATGTAGTGTGAATTGCATGGCCTTGTCGTGCAATATCAGTGCATTTTTGCTCAAGGGGAGTTATAATACCATCTCCTACCGGAGCCAGTGACTGAAGTGCAACAGAGCCAAATATGGCAGCAGCCACTAGCGTGCCTATGGCGGCAAATATGATTCCAGATGTCATGTGTTGCGTAGGTGGTAATTGTATTTGAATCATCTATGTAATTGGTTCATTGTCAAATATTTCAATAAACTGTGAATGAATGATCATCTATACTGTGATCTGCGTTATAATACATAAAATGCCCTTGAGTGTAATTGAAAATGGTTCGGTAACCGTCCAACCCTCGTATCTGCGCCAGATATTAGTCGATGAATCTATGCCTAAATTTTGAAAAGTAAACAGTTACATCAAAAGTCACCAAAGTCAACGTCATTCACACAAATCAGACACATAATCACAATCTGATGCTACAATGCATCCAATTATAGGCCTTGACGTGCTTTAGCCAGCATCAGCGATATGTGCGTTTCATTGACTGTCAAATTGTAGAATCCTGCAGGGTCATTTTGTAGATGTCCTGTAACTTCGCATTCAACTGGTTTTTTGCCATTCTGCTTCAAGCGCGAACACACCAGCATCCATTAAATTCCACATTTTAGAAATGCCTTTTTGCTGCATGATTGCGGCGACATCCCAAGCAACAATAGTCATGTTTTGTTGCAGTGTCTCATATGTTGTCTACATATGCCTTGAGCCGCGGTGACTTTAGGAATGCATTACATTGTTCCCTTTATCGAATGTCGACTTCCTGTCAAGTTTGACGATCAGTCCTTGTGTATATAGGCGAAATATTGATCTTGTGAATCGCATCGTACCAACATTCATCAAAGCAGTCATGTCTTCGGGGCGCATCATTTCAAGCACAGTAAAGTCCCACGGTTCCAGCATATCTGTTCTTGTCTGATGGAGCATATCCTTTCATCGTTTAGCATCACTGGTTAATCTTACAGCATCGCCATCTAGTGGTTCTACCAGTCTGGAGAAAAACGGCGTTGGCATACGTGCAAACAAGAATATCATTTTGTATTCATTTAAGGCAAAACGGGTGCAAAGATATGTAAACGTTCATCTTCTACTCACCTTCGGCCACACACATCACCACACACATCACCACACACTCATTCACTATTTACCGTTACCGCATTACCAAACTTTAAATACGTATTTGTATATATTTTATACATGTCTGATGATGATTATGAAGCAGAAAAAATAATTAATGATGTACATGCTACTGCAAACAACATTTTGGCCGCGCAGCCATCAGACGCAAATAATCTTGAGGCAGTTGATGAGTGGCGACGTGACACCATTGCCAAGTTACGCGCATTACAAAACCGTGTACAATAATGGGCCGTAAAGAAGAGTTACAAACTCGCATCTGTAAACTTGTAACAGAAATTATTGCTTAATTAGATAGAGTTACTATTAATCCTGAAACTCTTTTTATAATCATAGATTTAATCACACAATTGTTTGGGGTTGGATGATATGAAATTAGTAAGAATTCTCGATACATGTGCTCTTGCACTCTGCATTGTAGTCCTCGTTGCAATCATCTTATATGACACACAGTCGATGGAGGACGGGTCTCTATCTGTAAACATTGCCATACTTGCATCAATAATGTGGACTGCAAACATACTCTGGTACTGGTTCTTAAATGGTGTAACATCACTCACACCATCAAAAGTAATGTTTTCTCTGTCATGTATAGATGTACTAGTTTGGGGCATATTTTTTGTAGGTTTGATACTATTAAAACAATATGACATACCTACTGTAATGGCATTATTAATGTCAGTGCGTATCTTGTATCAGGCCGTATTACACTGCAATGTAGATTGGCAGAAGATTAGGCAGCAAGCCTCTCACATCGATATGTAATATGTACTAATATTATAACCATTTCGAATTTTAAAGTTTGTATACAGACATATGTCACGACCCATGCCTAGATAGAATAGAGGACGAACACTTGCATGGCAATAAAATTCATATCTGGTTTACAAGGTAATTGAACTTGCAGCAAACTGATGTCAATACATCACACTATGGTTTTAAATGAATATTTATTTGATATAACACCCTAAAAAAAATTTCACACGGTCATACGTAGTGTATTTTAAACCCTTTTGAATGGGTTAGGTATTGTCAGATTCAGAAACAAGCATACCCAAAGAGGAAAATGATACAGACACATCTGTAGAACAAGGCCCAGCCAAATCTATAGACAATGAAATTTCACAAGGGCAACAAGTAGCAACAGATAGTGAACAAAATGACACGGATTCTACAGGTGAGACCATATCTGATGATGATAATAATAATAATGAAGATAATGTGCAAAAAACAATAACAGCCACAGTATCAGATTCCCAATCACAGCAACAGTTAGCAGAACTGCGTACTGCCGCACAGACACGTGCAGAGGCCATAAAGGCAGGTGCAGAAGTAGATAGCATGGTAGAAGCCGTGAAATCAAATACTGCATCTAAAACATTACAAGCCCAGCCAGAGATAAAAAAACAAGAAAACGAAAAGTGGGGAATTGCACACATCTTTAGTAGTTACAACAATACCATAATACACATGACGGATTTAACAGGAGCCGAAACGGTTGCAATAAGCTCTGGTGGAATACATGTTAATGCTGACCGATACGAATCATCCCCATTTGCGGCAATGAAGGCGGCAAATGCAGTTGTAGAATCTGCGCGTGCAAAAGGATTTGTCGGATTTCACATTCGAGTTCGTGCCGTCGGAGGAGTTGGTTCTAGAGTGCCAGGGCCAGGTGCACAGTCTGCGATCAGAGCCTTGGCAAGAGGAGGATTCAAGATAGGTAGAATTGATGATGTCACACCCATACCTCATGATACAACAAGAAAAAAGGGTGGCAAACGCGGCAGAAGAGTCTAAGATACAACTTTGATCTTTACATTGCATTTTCTAGAATTAAAATAGTCAGATAAAAACAGAGCAAATTTTTTTGTACGATCTCGCTCCTTTGTATACTTGGCAAACATATCTGCAAATTCGGATTCTATACTTGTCTGAAAGTCGGGTTTTATTGACAAGATAAAAAACACCCATCCAAAGCGCTCAGATGGTGGCCCTATTGTATAGCCATTATATGTCCTTACCAAGCTCTCCATGTGAGACAGTGCCATTTTGATTGAGAGTTTGGCACTTGTGTAATCATGTCCTGCAACTTCAAATGTAGTGCCTGCCATATTTGATGAGCTCATCATATGTTACGCTTCGTTTTTTTATATGTAAAGATTACTATGTCAGACTCTTCAGAAAAATGGTTTGAATATTGGACAAGGCCCCATGGCATTTGTCTAAGAACGTAGAAAAGTTTTTCAAAACCCGCGATATTGTCTTGCTCTGGGATCCCACGGTATATCCATACCTCAATTCAGTTGAAGAGGTTTGGAATGTACTAAAAAAGTCAATTGATTCTTCTTGTAACATATGAATACTTATTTTGGTGAGTAGTGGCAGCCACGAGTCCATTTGCGCAACGCGATAAATTTTTTGTTCAACGCGTTATACAGATTGATAGCAGATTCAAGTTCACTATGATTTGAAATAGTTTCACTCTTCTGCACAATGTGTTGTGTGCAACGCTGTTTTATGTGATTTGGGAATACAGTATCATATCTGCGGCATCCATCTCGACTTATTGCACCAATACAGTTTTTGTCCTGTGCTGAGCTCTACTGCACCATAATTCTGAGCGTGCATGTACACTACGGTGCCATCGTTTCTAACTGCCATTATCCATCTTTTGGGCTCACCTTTGTATTCGGCCTCATCCATGATTACTGATCGTGATTTTTCTAATTCTGCCATGAAACCGTCTCTTGTGTGTTTTAGTATTGTAGTTTGACGATCACGCATATTACAAATTGCCGTATCAGAAACGTCTAGTTTGTACAGATTCTTAAAATCTTGTGAAATCATTTTAGGAGTCTTTCTGTGCGAGAGTTGATATGCCACATAGCGAATTACAGAGTAATCGAACTACAGTTTGGTGGAAGGTTATTTTTAGCTTGAAATTTTGCACCACAGTCAAAACAATTGTACTGGACAGTTTTGTGTAGTGTTACAGTGTGAGGAACAAATTCAGGTATCGAAACTATTGTCCGTTTTTTATCCTTGTGTATGTCTTGTATGTTGTTTTTACCCTTCACATTCTGGACAGGCATGTAGCAACATGTCTCTTTTTTTCTGTTGTTTTGAATATACGAGTACCACCATTATGCCCTAAAACACCACTTTGTTTGTTGGGTTTAGCCTTGTCAGTCTTTGCACCCTACTAGTGATGACAAACCACTTTTACAATACCACATTTAACAAATATTCATGACTCGGGGTTATGTCATACCAGAGATACGAAGACAACTAATCAGCATATTACGTGACTCAGATACAGGTATGTCAGGGGTAGAGTTATCCAAAAAACTGAACATAAGTCGTACCACCATAACAAAATATCTCAACATGTTTGCAACAGATGGCACGCTGCAACAAAGAGACATAGGCAACGTCATACTGTGGTCTTTAAAGTCAAAACAAGAATCATTCACATTTCCAGATGATTATTTCAAAGTATCTGAAGAATACATACAATGTATCAACGATGCATCAGAAGAACGTGCACTTGCGCTCATACAGAACTGTACAAAATCAGGAGCTATACCTGTACGAATTATATTAGATGTGATCATACCTGCATATAACACCATATCTCAAATGTATACAGCAGGCAAGATTGGAGCAGCAGAACAAAATCTACTATACAGTATAGTGTCACGTTCAATCTTTGCATTAAACAACAGCATACAACAGACAAATTCAAAGAAGAAAAACGTCATTGTGATTGCAGCTGATAAACACAACGAACCCATATCACATGCAGTGTCTGCAGCATATCGCTCAAAAAAGTGGTCAGTCTTTGAGTTAGGTGACATGTCTGCTACAGCAGGTGTGCTGTTTGATCTAGACTTTGAAAAACTTGTAGACAGAATATGGAATACAAAACAAGGTATTTTGATAACGATAGTATTCTCAAGTACTAGAGAAAGCTTGAACTTTTTTGCAGATAGTCTGTATCCAATTGTTAAAAAAACAAAGCGGATGTATTTACTGTTATGTGGACGTGGACTTGAAGAGTCATTGTCAAATCTCAAGTCTTGTGACTATTTTGTAAGTGATGATATATCTAAAGTATTGCAATGGTCAGATACAACATACTCATCATATTTGTCTTTATAGTATGTGTGTTTTATCCAATGCTCACTAATTGTGTTTTTTGTTGTTTGTAAAAGTTGCGTTGCATCATAAATTAACGATAAAGTTTGTTCACCACGATACACGAGGATGTCTATCCATATCAGTAGTTCGCAATGTGCTCAATTTTTAATGATCTTATTTCTAATTATGCAGTGCGACAGATTTACAATGGTAAGGAACCACCGTGCTCCAATTCCCACCGAAGCAGTCTTCTGATTGAACCGGCAATTGAATCTACAAACGCATCCATTGTGAATAATTTTTCATCTACAAGTCCGCCGTAATTTTCGTACCTTGCCATTACCCATAAACCATATAATAACATTCCAAAAAATATCAACAGTAATCGAAGCTGCAAGGCGTTGCTAGTTGTCTTTGGAGTCGTGTTTTTTATCACTCTGTATCCCGTCTCTATTATCCAGCGCTTGCGATAAGTCTCTGGGATGGTTTTGATGAGTTTGCTTTTGCTAGTGATTTTCATATTTGTGGCAAATGCCACATACTGATCGACCGTTTTATCAGTTTCTTTGGCATTATTTTTTTTGACGATAAGTAATGTGAACTTTACTGCTTTTTTGTTTTTATCACGCATCTCAATGACTGATGCAGTTTTTCTCTTTTTGTTGTGAACTTCTAAAATATATTTTTGTATGCGCTTATTTTTAATTGCCGGCATTATGAAAGACAGGCGCAAGCGCAAAAGTTCATCTATGCATGCAACATTGTAAAAACCCCGATCAAAGAGGCCAAGTTCCGGACGTGCATTTTCTCGAATTAATTTTTCAATGATTTTACGCATGACTGTGACCATTTTATCCTTACTGGTCACACGATGTGCAAACAAAGGTATGTTACCTGCTTGATTTACCATTTGTGCCGTCATAAATGAATGAAATCTCGCAGTACCATTTTTGGGCTTTGTTTTTAGCATCTCAGGTTTGAGTGCCTTGCCATAATATTCCCATCCGGTCATATCAATTGCAATAGTACCGCCTTTTTTGACCATGTTATGTTTTTTGGCATTCTTGAGCATTGCTTTGACATTCTCGTCACCCCATTGTTTTACTTTCTCTAGATCTGCACTCTTTAGGCATTTGAGCACAGTATTTTCAGATGGTATGTTTATGCGCTCGCCTTTTTTAAAATAGTTAGCCTCATTGCGTTTTCTTTTGTGTGTTGCTGCATTTACGCACATGTTGTTGAGTGACATGGTGACAAGTGTACCAAGATAATCATCCACCTCATACGTGTGGTTATATCTGGTTGATATGTCTAGTCCGAGATCGTTGAATCGTTTTCGTAAAACTTTATAATTTACTTGTCCTAATTCATATTGATGTTCTAGTACCTCATTTTTCATATAACGTCAGAGGTACTAGAATGTTCCCATATATTACACTTTCTATTTGATCTGATCAAATATGATCATCAACGTTCAACGACATTACGGATTATTCAAATAAAATCATATAAAACACATTGCGAACTACTGATATGTAAATGGAGGCATTATACATAATTTGAGCATGTAATAGTATAAATATAAAAATCTAAAATAACGCATATGGGCAATCTACCCCCATCTGTAATAATATTAAATGTAAAGAGAGTCGTAAAGCCCGTATCTTTCTTGCATGTCACAATTGCCATGTTGATCTTAATTATGCCTACTAGCGTCGCATTTGCATTGTTTGAGGATTTTGAATCTGATGATGCGTTGATACCACCTCTTGAAGCTTGTATAGATGCACTCACTACTGATAAAGTGACATCTTATTACGAGTACCGTGACTCAAATGCTCCTGATACATCCTACACCCTATTATCAGGAGTGGGAGTTGAAGGTAATCTGCATGCAAATGACCGTTGTGTCGGATCCATCACTCCAAGAATAGTTGGTGATTTACCTACAGTTGAGATCCCCACTACCACAACAACCACTGCACAGGTAAACACTCAAGTCACACTCACTGCAACTGCAACTGATACTGAGGATGGTGACTTGAATGCAAAAATTTCATGGAGTTCTAGTCCCACAGGTGTGACTGGGACTGGTAATACCATAATGTGGACACCGCAAAGTGCAGTTAATTATATGATTACAGCAACTATAACTGACAGTGATGGTAATATCGCGTATGCCACCCATACGATATCAGTGAACAGTGGCGATCCACCTATCATAAACATCGATGCCACCATACCCACCACCATACAAGTAAACACTCAAGTCACACTCACCGCTACTGCAACTGATACTGAGGATGGTGACTCTGCTGCTAATATAGTGTGGAGTTCCAATCCTGTAGGACTTGATGCCACAGGCCACACAGTAGTATGGACACCACAAAATCATGGCAAATATACAATCACTGCAACAATAACTGACAGTGACGGTAATACCGCATATGGCACACATGTCATAACAGTAGACCAAGGCAATGCACCCACAATCAATTTTACATCAAACACACCTACCTTATCCCAGATCAATGTACCTGTAACGTTTGCTGCAACTGCATCTGATGTTGAAGACGACGCAAACAATATCGACTCAGATTCCAAGATTCAATGGAGCTCTAGCCCTGTAAGTGTAACAGGGACAGGTTCCTCTGTAACATGGACACCCACTCAGAGTGGCACCTATGTGATTACTGCAACTATAACTGATAGTGACGGTAATGTCACATATATCACTCATGAGATTACAATTGAGAGGGACAATTTACCCATAGTTGACATTACATCTGATGTATTTACCACAACTCGAATCAACACCCCAGTGACACTGACTGCTACTGTATCAGATGTAGAAGATGACAATGCAGGGCTTGCAAATAATATAGTATGGACATCCAGCCCAGGAGGTCAAATTGGCACAGGTGATACCGTAACATGGACCCCCACTCAGAGTGGCACCTATGTGATTACTGCAACTATAACGGATAGTGCAGGTAATACTCAGAGTGATACTCATGAGATTACTGCAAATAGTGGAGATCCACCTACAATTTCGATTCCAGCATATACACCTATCAAAGCCCTAGTGGGATCACAAATAACATTCAATGCAACAATAACTGATACTGAGGATGATAATGAAGAGCTTGCAAATAAGATAGTATGGACATCAAACCCAGCAAGTGTGTCTCATACAGGACCCTCTGTAACATGGACCCCCACTCAGAGTGGCACCTATGTGATTACTGCAACTATAACGGATAGTGACGGCAACATAGTACAAGATACCCATACCATTACAGTTGACCGTGGAACCCCTCCCACACTAGAAATCAACTCAGGCGCCCCTACCACAACTCGAATCAACACACAAGTGACACTGACTGCTACTGTATCGGATGTAGAAGATGACAATGCAGGGCTTGCAAATAATATAGTATGGAGTTCTAATCCTGCAGGTGTAACAGGGACAGGTTCCTCTGTAACATGGACGCCCACTCAGAGTGGCACCTATGTGATTACTGCAACTATAACTGATAGTGATGATCATATCTCTTTTGACACTCATACGCTAATAGTAAACCGTGGGGCTCCACCTACGATCAGCATTTTATCAGCGCCCAATACTGCTAGTGTAAAATCACCAGTGACACTGACTGCTACTGTATCGGATGTAGAAGATGACAATGCAGGGCTTGCAAATAATATAGTATGGAGTTCTAATCCTGCAGGTGTAACAGGGACAGGTTCCTCTGTAACATGGACACCCACTCAGAGTGGCACCTATGTGATTACTGCAACTATAACGGATAGTGATGGTAATATGAATAATTACGAGCATGAAATTGCCATAGACCGAGGAAATCCACCCACAATTGGCATTACATCAGAATCCAACACGGCACTAGTCAACTCACAAATAACATTAACAGCGACTGTATCGGATGTAGAAGATGACAATGCAGGGCTTGCAAATAATATAGTATGGAGTTCTAATCCTGCAGGTGTAACAGGGACAGGTTCCTCTGTAACATGGACGCCCACTCAGAGTGGCACCTATGTGATTACTGCAACTATAACTGATAGTAATGGTAATATTGTCAGTGATACATACACCATTACAACAAACCGCGGCAGTCCACCCTCACTTGAAATTAGAAATAATGTACCGGATAGTACTCGCATCAATTCGCCCATAACAATCACTGCCACTGTATCAGATGTAGAAGATGACAATGCAGGGCTTGCAAATAATATAGTATGGAGTTCTAATCCTGCAGGTGTAACAGGGACAGGTTCCTCTGTAACATGGACGCCCAATCAGACGGGCACTTATGTAATTACTGCAACCGTAACTGACAGTACGGGTTATCTTGTACGAGACACGCACACACTCACAGTTGACCGTGGTACCCCACCCACACTAGAAATCAACTCAGGCGTATCTGCTGAAACCCGAATCAACACACAAGTGACATTGACTGCCACTGTATCAGATGTAGAAGATGACAATGCAGGGCTTGCAAATAATATAGTATGGAGTTCTAATCCTGCAGGTGTAACAGGGACAGGTTCCTCTGTAACATGGACGCCCAATCAGACGGGCACTTATGTAATTACTGCAACTATAACGGATAGTGATGAGAACACCGTTAGTGACACTCATCTAATTATAGTAAATCCTTCACAAATCAGTACTGTAAAAAATGCCCAATATCAACAACCACCAATACCAACTCAATCCTATGCCACAAAGATGATTTTAGGACATCCAAATCCAATCACACCAACCTCAGACTTTAGTACCATTGTACACAAATCCATAACTAATGCAACTGGACTGTGGACGGAATTATACCCAAACATATTGGACTTTGAGGTACTAGCAAAACCACTCGCAGATGAAGATAATTACGAGTTTAACACGCAACCGATCTCAGTCATACATTTGAATTTTGTCGATGAGGTAAATGGTCCATCTACTGTTGGACTCTACGAGGCTTATTTCTTAGATGATCAAAGCACCAGGACGTTTATCAATCACACAATAACAGTGCAAATGGGACGAAATGACTGCAAAGACACGTATCAGCAGTTTAATGAACATACACTCTCAAGTATTGTCGCACACGAGATTGGCCACTATCTACAAATAGGACATACATCAGATGAAGGAAATCTCATGTGGGCACCTGATGGAATTGATGATGGTACGTTCAACTCTTTAGGATGGACTATACCTACAGACCCGTTGTCACAAGGCACCCCATATACTCAAAGGGGATTGAATTTGTACATACAGTTACAAGATCTGAACGACGAGCGCGAAAAGCTTCAAGCAGAATTAGATCAAACACCAGAATCAAATATTGATGAGCGAAATAGGATCATTGAATTGTACAATGAAAATATAGTAGAGTATAATACACTTGTCAATGATCTGAACTGTGTAGAAAACCCCACTTACCAAGATGCCAACTCGACGGGATGAGTGTCATACACATATAGCAACGCTCACAAGTCTTAGCACATTAAAGTCACTAATCTGGTGTAAATAACCTATGATCATTTTTTATATGCCTGGCATGGCTACAAGTGTGACGCGTAACTGCCCCTCTAGAGGGAAAAGTCAAAAATATGTTTATTTCTAGTTACAGCATGCAAAAATTAAACAACTAAAAAACACGCAAGTCCAAAAAGACAGGGCTCATTACGCGTAGGCTTTAATGTTGATTGTAATTTATCTGAAATTATACATTTTCGTGTAAACCAATCTCCATGACTAATATAATCATTTAAAAATAATCCTAGCCAAATGTATCGCATGAACGATACTCGATATACAGACAAAATATAACCAAATACAAGTATGTATTTCATTATTGTGTACAATGATCATGGCTCACACAGTTGAACGGTTACCTATAATTACATATAAACACATTTACTTTTTGGCGAATATAAAATAAATGTATATGATTAATTAATGGGCCCGATGAGATTCGAACTCATGACCTTTCGATTATCAGTCGAACGCTCCAGCCAAGCTGAGCTACGAGCCCATTGCTAAAATACATTAGTGTGTCATTTAAATAATTCGAACACACGTTACGCAACTGTTTAAACGATATTAAAACACAATAAAATTAAAACACATCACAATTAAAATTAAACCATCATTATCATGTCGGTTTCCATTTAATTGAGCATCCAATAGATGGATCAAAACCATTTTCAATTGACTCATTTTTGAGCATCTTGCCAATGTTGAGAATCATTGTTTTTTCTGACGCCATATCATCTGGACTAGGGGCATCGTCAATCTTGCCATGAAACACAAGCTTACGGTTTGCATCAAAGAGAAACGGATCAGGAGTACACACTGCACCATATGTGCGCGCCGTATTCTGCGTATCGTCCACTAGATAATCAAACTTGAAGCCTTTCTCTTTAGCAGTCTGTTTCATGGCATCAAAGCTATCCTCAGGATAATCAGTAGAATCATTGCTGTTGATGCCTACAATAGCAACATCACTAGAGCCATACATCTCATACAATTCATTGAGTGCATCAGTCTTTGCTTTGACATATGGGCAATGATTACACATGAATATGACAAGTAGACCCTTGTATCCATCATAATCTGCAAGTGAATGACGCTTATCATCTATTCCAATTAGAGAAAAGTCAGGAGCAGAGTCTCCAATATTCAGCTTTACCTGAGATTCTAATAGTACCATACACAACAACAACAGGCTTCAAATAAAATTCTTGTTCTCAAGGTAAAATTTATCTACTTGTACACCACCACACACGATGCAATTTATACCTAAAATACAGTTGAAAATATAAAATGTATCTTGCATTGCAATTACATACGAAAAAATTCTGTCCAGTCATAAACATCATAGCAACAATTAAAATCCATATAACTTGGCACGATTTTGAGGGCCGGTAGTATAGCCTGGTAGTATACCCGCCTTGCACGCGGGGGGTCACGGATTCAAATTCCGTCCGGTCCACCATTTAATCTCATACATCGCCCACAAGTAACCGTTCAACCCTTGTTGTGCCTGTCTAGACGTTAGGCGGTGAACCTGTGCCTAAATTTGGAAAAAGATTGAACGGTTACTCCCAAGAATCATTACAGAAAATAGAGAAATTCATACATGGTAACAAAATACACAAAATAGTATTCAAATTCTCAATAGTTTGAATATGTATATATAATATAATGAAATATTTTTAAAAGACAACTTTATACAATAAACGAATTGAATAACTCAGAGGTATTAAATTACCTTGAAAGTACAATGAGAGATTTTCTCATAAATACACTATCATCTACCAAAAACTGGGAAAAAGCATGCATACCAAACGACATATTGGTAGACACAAAAGAAAGACACAAAAAAACAATCCACATGAATAATGTTTTAAACAAACCGAATTATACAATTATGGATTTTGTAAACTTTGATGCATATGAAAAGATAATTACACGTAAGGATAATTGGGAAAAATATTTTGCTACAACATTCTTGCTCAAACCCATATTTACATATAAAATGGATATCATACGTTCACTTCGAAACGACGTACGGCATGGAAGAATGCTTGATCCCATAAACGACATACGACTCAAACTTCACTGCTATGATGTATTGGCACAAATTTACGAAGCAGATAAATCAAAAAGATTTCAACACAAGAGACTTGCTAAAAAAATAGGTTTGTTGTAAATGATTACTTGTCATGTCACCAATAATGATTAATTTCATTATTGTGTCCAAAGAGCTTGGTTCACACCATAATTGTACTGCCAAGGTTGTAATTTTATTTTATAATATATTCACAATCTCAATAGAAGAAATAGTAAAATAACCGTCCAACCACTTTAAGAAATCAGGTATGGACTTTGTCATCAACTCTTCGACACAGGCACAGAAGTTGAACGATTACTTTTATTGTTCATGAGATTTGTTATATAAGGAAGTCTAGATTGATACGGAGTGCCTTTTGTTCTAAACTGCAAACAGCCACCCCAACATGTGTCGGCACAACATACATACATACACTCACACAGACTTGGCTAGTTGTTTTATATTTGATCCTATAATTCATACCAAATATCACTTGAAATCATTCATTTATGTATCAACATTGCATTATTTATCAAATAATACGTACAACAATCTATGATCTTATTTAGGCATAAATCCAAATAACAACCTGCAGACCCTGGAAAAATGTGTTTGGATGGATTTAAATATAAAGCATATTCGAAATATAATATGGCAAGTATTGTAGATGGATGGCCTGTATGGATTCCACTGATTGTAGGTTTAGCACCTGGACTAGTATACTGGCTAGCAATTACTGCAAAAAGAAAGTAAAAGAGGGCATTAGTTGCCCATTTGACTCTTTTTATTATAATGAATACATTTAATGTGAGATGTGACAATTCGTTTGCCGCATACCAAATACAGGTACATTGTGATTAATAAAGTGCATAACCAAAAAACACAAGTATACCTGTAAATCTTCAAAATATAATGTCAATGACCATCACCATAACCACTATAATATCAATATGCATTGTAGTTATTTCCATTATGGCAACACATGAAATTCCAATTACATATGCACAAGAATACACAGACACACCACCATCACTTGTAGCTGCACTAGAGGAGACTAGTCAGTATGTTTTTTTAGATGACTCAGGATATGCGGTCATGGTCGGCATGGTGGAAAATAAAGGGTTCAGTTACATCTCTGCAATTCAGATTCAAGTAAGGTTTTATGGCGAATCTACAAGTTCACCTATCAATATCGTATCGGGAACCACTCTAATTGATGTCTTGCCACCAAATTCAAAAACACCATTTATGATAAGATCGTCGATACCAGACTCAAATATCGTGCATGCATCTGCCAAAATAATTCATGTTGGGGATTCACAACAAAAAGAGTCAAATCTAATTCTCACAATAGATGATAGTTCAACAACGCCAATCATATCAAATACAAACATGTACAATATTACAATCAACGGAAATATCCAAAATGGGCCTGCGCCTTCATCCAATACAACAGTATATGTTGCATTTTATGATGCATTTGTACCCCCACGCACACTAGATGTAAGATCTATACATTTAGGAAACATGAGTCATAATGAAACCATAGAATTTGAGCTTGATGATGTATTGCCCCAAAATGCACGATCGTTTAGTGTATTTGCCGAATCAAATATTTATCACGCAGAGCCATTATTGCAACAACCCATCTCATTAGAATTCTTTGTAACAGAAGAACTATCAGACAAGTTAACAAAACCAATTGTAATTAGTGATGTGTCACTTTATGATAGTGCAGAAAACAGAATCGGCTCTGCAACGGTAGGTGAGGCTGCCAAAATTAAAACAATCATTACAGTACAATCAACTAATGATGATGATGTAAAACGTGTAAAAGGCGCATATATTTTATATGTGCAAATTAAAGATGCATCAGGAACAGAACAAATAGAGTTTATCGGCAAGCGTGGGGGGCAGATCACAGCACAAGGTACACAAACGTCAAGTGTAGAATGGACGCCACAGAGACCCGGTCTATACATTGCAGAAACATTTGTGTGGGATGTAAACAATGTAGCCCTTGCCGAACCAAACACAGTATTGCTTATTTTGGTAAAATAGAACTTTCACATCATTTTTTATTGCGTACAAACCATGTATAACGTGGTTAAAAAATACAATATAGTAGCAACAGGAGGAACGTTTGATATTTTACACAAAGGACATTACAAGTTACTTGACGTTGCCTTTGAAAGTGCAAATTTTCATGTGATAATAGGATTAACAAGTGACGAAATGCTTGCAGCATATAATAAAAAAAAGCAAAAGACAATACTACATAATTATGCCAAAAGATTTACAAATCTCAATACATACTTGAGAAAGACGTATTGTGGTGCATCTTTTGAAATAAGCAAACTTGAGAACGATTTTGGCCCTGCGGTTTTAAGTGATAAAGTTGGTGCGCTCGTGACAAGTGAGGAGACAGCACACAAGGCCAAAACGTTAAACAAAATGCGATTATCAAAAGGATTAAAACCAGTTGATGTAGTTGTCGTGCCAATGATATTAGCATATGATTCAAATCGTATATCTTCAAGTAGAATACGAAACTCTGAGATAGATGTAAAGGGGAATCCCACGGATAAATTTGACAATAGTTATTAATAATTATTGTAATTATGTTCTATGGGGTTAATAGAGCGCATGATAAATCAATTCGATGATGATGTGGGACGTCTCAGAGATGGCCTCTTACCAAATAATCTTGCATATTGGTATGACAATATAATAGCAGAGTCAATTGAAATGGCACCTCCGTGGCTTCAAGATAAGATAAGGGTTAAACAGGACCCAATACTGCCTATGAAGTTTAATATAGATATATCAAAACGAGCAATCAAATATTTCATAATAGCAATAGAAAACAACATAGACAACATGCCAAAAACCACACAGTTGTATTTTCTCAAAGTGCAAAAGGCGCTCATATCTGAGATGGACAAGTCACTTGTATGATGTTAATGGTGTACAACTCAAAAAGCGTAAACATTATGGTGTAACTGTTCAACCCCCGTGTACCTGCGCCAGACGTTAGGCGGTTAATTTGTGTCTAAAATTGAGAGTGATTGAACGGTTACCATTATGGTTGCAAATTAGTATTTGTAAACAACTGCACTTAACTAGTGTCGTCATACATAAACAACACTAATCATATCAAAATATATGATCATTAAAAGTGTAACTGTTTGTACATGTACATACACTAGAATAAATAACCAAATTCATATTTGAAATACTGGGCCTAAACTGTTACTTAAAAGATACCATTAATCTTTAATTATAGTAAATACACACGTATTTTATGGATTCAGACTTTAAAGCACTCGGACTATCATTAATTGCAATGGTAGGCGTGGTGGGAATCTATGTAGTTGTAGTCCCCTAACATACAAGACTCTTTGAGATCAGTACTGAATTATTATTATTATTATTATCAGTACCCTGAACACACACCATGTTTAACCGATAGTTTTGTTCTGTCACCGACTGGATAAAATCTGCAAAAGACTCTACAGCAGACTCGTCTTTTAGTAATATGCTATGTGACGAACCATCTACAAGTAATATTATAATTTCATTTTTGATGGTTGCAGTTATAGTCTTGATAAATGTCTGTACATTTCCAGTGTTTTCATCTTTAATCATTATTAGACTTGCAAGTTTTTGTGCCTCATACTTATCTTCACACTGCACAATAAGAGTATCTTGTTGTTTGTGTGCCATCATAAAGTAACCCTCAAAGCAAAAATTCATCTAGTGTTTCTTTTGCCTGCTCACGTTTGGCCTGATGCACTTTGAGAAACTCGTTTATCTTTTCAATCAATATTGCTTTTAGTTCACCGGTCAGCATCTTGCCAGATACATAATCATCATGAATCACTTGTAGACGCGCATCATCAGGCTCAAAAAACATCCTCAAGTATTGATACGACACATCAATATCTGGATTTCCACCAATTTTTTTGTGCTGCTCAATATCTGGCTGCCCACCAGAGAATGCATGTTTGTTTATCTTTTTTCTGACTTGTGCAGGTGTATCAGTTGTGTAAATGGTACCATGATCTGATGATGCAGACATCTTATAGTCTGCACCTTCAAGTGGAGGGAGCATTATATTGTGCATCAGTGCAGGTTTGTGCTTTCCTATCTTTGGTGCCACATCACGAGTCACTCTAAAATGCGGGTCTTGGTCAACACCTAGCGGTATCAATACAGGCATATCCTCTAAAAAACAAGGAGCAGATTGTAACGTAGTATAAAAGATCATTCCAAGATTTGTTGTATTTGAAAACCCAAATACAGCTTTAGTATTTGAAAAGTTCACCCGCTTTGCAATTTGAGTTGCTATTGGATACAACGTGTCTATGTTTCTACTATTGATTATGATCTTAGTATCATCTGGCTTGAATCCAAGCGCAATAAAGTCAAGTGCATTCTCCAAGGCATATTTCGTAGTATCAGTCATCGTAAGATTGTCTTTTGCAAAGAATTTTTCATCATCTGTGAGTTGAAAGTACATCTTTACTTTGAATTTTTTTTGTAACCATCTTGCAAAGACCCACGGCAAAAGATGTCCTATGTGAGTATGTCCTGAAGGTCCACGCCCCGTATACAGGAAGAACTTTTTTCCCTTTTCGTATCTATCAAGGATTAGATCAAAATCTCTATGCGAGAAAAATATTCCTCTTCGTATCATAAAATGATCCTCACCAACAAGTTTGCTCAATCTTGCACTTAGATCCTTTGTAATACGTTGTGTTCCAAATTTTTCAATCAGTTTGTTATAATCAATTTTCCCAGACACATGCCATGGTGTTACGATAAAATCCTCATTGCCACTATTTGTTTTATTATTTTCCTCTGACATGTATCATGAAATAAATTTAGGATTAAAAAAGTCTTATTGGTTGTCTACAAGCACAACAAGTCATTATAACCAATTAAAATAAAAATACTATTTTTAAATATATTATTATTACAATTATTATTACCACTATTAATGTAGCAATACTCATAAATTCTGGCACACAAAAAAAAATACGCAAGATAATTTTTGACAGGCGTCTTTACGCGAAAATACTTAATAATTCAGATTTATCGTGTTCTTGAAAAATTACTTTTAATATTAAAACAACATTTGACAAGTAAATTTCATCAAGATTCAATGATTTGTACAACACAAATACAACCTGTATAATTACATTCATAATACTTGATTCAAAGCACACCATCAATGTCAAAGATCATATTACACATAATTGAGAAAAAGATCATTACGTCATTAAAGTCAAAGTCAGTGCAATCACTAGACACGCTTGCAGCATCCACAAAACTCTCAATTGATCAGACACGTCGTGGAGTAGAATGGTTGCGTCACAAAGGACTTGCAGACGTATCGGATACAAAACAGACATTGTTGTCTCTTGATAAAAACGGATTGAAACTACCTAACATGATGTTGCCAGAGAGATTATTACTCAATATTCTTAAAGACGGTCCACAGAAAATATCATCACTTAAAGATACTCTAGGGGCATCAACTTTTGGTATTGCTATAGGTATAGCAAAAAAGAACGGATGGATATCTGTAAATGAGAATCAAAAAAATAACACAACAGAAATATCACTTTCTGCTGCTGCACCAAAAATACTTCCAGGTGAGGCTGCACTAAAGACCATAACAGACAGTGACAAACCAATACATAGTACACTAGTCAATAGAGCAGATCTACAGGTACTACTCAAGCGACCACATCTCATAAAACAAACCACAATCACTACAAAGAACATTAAACTCACAAAAAATGCCAAAATGTTAGACATTAAAGGAGATAATGACATTAAAGGAGATAAAACAGAACATCCAACATTAAACGCAATAGATGTGTCTGCTACGGTTCCAAACAAGCGTTTTGGGAGAGTGCACCCACTCAAAGATGTGATTTCAGAGATCAAAGAGATCTTTGTTTCCATGGGATTCTCAGAGATATCAGGTAACATGACACAATCTTGTTTTTGGAATTTTGATGCACTCTTGACACCACAAGACCATCCATCACGTGAGATGCAAGACACATTTTATCTTGATGATGATTTGGCAGTTGATACTATAAAGTCGTCACAAAAACACACAAGATACATCTCCAAAATACATACTCAAACATGGCATCAAGCATGGAATATATCAGATGCAAAAAAGAGTGTGTTGCGCACACACACAACATGCATTACACTACAACATCTTCTCAATACCATACCCATATCAAAAAAACCTACAGATGCACGCATATTTTCATTGGGACGTGTGTTTAGAAATGAAAAAACTAGCTACAAGCATCTTGCCGAGTTTACACAAGTCGAAGGCGTCATACATGAAAAAGGTGCTACGATACGGGATCTGATGGGAATACAGACTGAGTTTTACAGACGATTAGGCCTAGAAAAAGTGAAATTTTGGCCCACGTTCTTTCCATATACAGAACCGTCATTTCAATCAATGGTATACAATGAAAAGATCGGTAAATGGGTTGAATTATTTGGAATGGGAATATTCCACCCCCACGTGACACATAGACTGCAATATCCAGTATTGGCATGGGGTGGAGGAGTAGAGAGGATAGCGATGATAAAATATGGTATTGATGATGTTCGTGAATTTTATGCAAATGATCTACAGTGGTTGCGTAGTGCGAGGAGAGTGTAATGCCAGTAGTATCATTGTCATACAACCGACTATTAGAGTTAATATCAGGTGGTAAAAAGATAACCAAACATACAATATCACAAAAGTTGCCATATCTTGGACTTGACATTGAATCAGATGATGGTGATGATACTGTCCGCATAGAGTACAGTCCAAACAGACCAGATTATGCAACTGACATCGGGGTGTCACTAGCACTACAAGGTTTGCTAGAAGTCAAAAAAGGTCTAGTGCCATTTGAGATAAAGAGGTATGATACAAAATATGATTATAATGATCATGACAGTAAAGGTAATGACACGACAGTGCAACATCCATACCATGTAAACGTGACACATTCTGTTACAAAAATACGTCCAATACTAACAGGCATCATAGCCAAAGGAGGCATACTTGATGACACAATGTTGCGCCAACTAGTGACATTACAAGAAGACATACATTTTGGACTAGGTCGCAATCGCAAAAAAGTTGCAATTGGACTACACGATCTCTCAAAGATGCAAGATAGTTTTCCACTACAATACACAACAGTACCTACAAGTCACACATTTGTTCCATTACACCAAGACACAGAGATGAGTATATCTCAGATCATCAAACATACCAAAATAGGCCAAGAATATGCACATCTTCTTTATGATGATGATGATGATACATTACAAGACTCAAAAGATAATATTCCCATCATACTTGACTCACACGGCAACACGATATCGCTTCCACCCATAATAAACTCCGATATGACTGCAATCACAACAGATACCAGCGATATCTTTGTGGATGTGACAGGGACGTCACAATATTCAGCAGAAAATGCACTTGCAATAATAGCGCTCACACTACATGCAGCAGGATTTAAACTAGAGTCCCTATCTGTTCAAGGAGGTAAGAACCGTACACCGCCATTAAGCACCCGTATTGTAAGTGTGACACTTGAGGAGATAAACAGTATACTAGGACTACATCTGTCTGCAAAAGAGGCAATGCTATGTCTTCAGAAATGCAGGCTAGACCCGACATATGGTCAAGAGGGCATATCATGTATTATACCACCATATAGATTCGATATAATATCTGCAATTGATCTAGTAGAAGAAGTGGCACTTGGTTATGGTACATGGCGTTTGGAGCCAATCCTATCGCATTCAAAGACATTTGGCAGTTATGAGCAAGGTGAGATGTCACGAATCATACAGACAATAGATAAAATAATGGTTGGTATGGGGCATATAGAGGCGCTCAACTCTTGTTTGACAAGTGCTCATACTTTGTATGAGATGGTAGGGCGTAAGACTCCAAAACAAAATAAGATGATCTCAACTGCCAATTCAAAGAGCAGTGAGCACGAAATTTTACGTGACTCGTTACTACCAGGTCTAGTTGAGAATATATCCAAAAATATACACGAATCATATCCACATGAACTCTATGAGACAGGTGTCGTATTTTCAAGATACAGCAACACAACTAGACAAAAAAAACATGGCGGGAAAAATAATGATTATAATGATAAAGATGGTGAATATAGTGATCAAAAAAATAATTACAATACTAGATATAATAAAAATGCACATATATTAGAAAAGATGCATTTTGCAGCGTTGATTGCACATACTGATGCCAATTTTTCAGAAGCAAAATCTACACTACAAACTGCAATCTCTGCAATGTATAACAAATTACAAATTCATACAGTGCCAAAACCACACAAAATGTTTGCAGATGGAAGATGTGCCAAAGTCGTCATATCACAATCATCATCACCATCATCATTATCATCATCATCATTATCATCATCATCATCACCGACTAACCAAAATACCACCACTACAGATACAATTGGATACATAGGTGAGATAGACCCGAAAATTCTTGCGACATATAGAATTAGAGTACCTGTTTCAGGATTTGAGATATCACTATCAGATTTGTCTGCGTCTACCAAGTGATTCCACAATTATCATAATCACTTTTGGCATACATAATGCAACGCCAGCACATAATATAACAACACCAATGGCAAATTCTACTATTAGGCGCTCATACAACCCCCTATCCATACTCGGATCATTGGTTTCAATAATAGGATTATCAAAACCACCAAGGTATTCAATCTGAGGATAGTCAAATGTGACTACAAGTGCCCCCAAAATTATGCATGTTATACCCACCAAAGATAGAACAGTTGAGGGTACTGATGTTAACACATGATCATCGTAATTTGGAGTCATCTCATAATGCTAGTTATCATTTGTTATTTTTAGATTTATGATAAATCTTTTTAATTTGAAGATAACAACTAGTGTTGCCCAAGAGCAAGCATGCAGACGGATCGGGATGATGCGATCGTATCAGATACCAGTGACTTTCGATTCACCCAGGTGTGCTACACATACGGGCATCCCCGGTTAAAGAACACGGTGAGGGTTTGGCTAAAATACCAATGAGCTGGCGCGAGTCAGAACCGGGGCACACGTAAAATAATATACTAGAGTGTAATACAGCATTATAGTTGAAGAATTACTGGCTTGCAAAACAGGAACCGAGTAGCTACTCTTTTGAACAGTTGAAACAAGACAAGACTACTGTATGGGACGGAGTTCACAACAATTTGGCACTAAAACACATGCAAAGTATGAAACCAGGTGATTTGGTGTTTTTTTATCATACAGGTAAAGAGAAACAGATAGTTGGCATCATGCAAATTATATCAAAACCATACCCAAATCCCGAAGAGTCAAATGAGAGGTTTGTCGTAGTTGATGTGAAATTTCAAAAATCACTCAAACGTCCAATTACACTCTCAGAGATAAAACAGAACAAAAAACTTGCAGAGTGGGAGTTGTTGCGCATCTCTAGATTGTCTGTGATGCCAGTGCAAAAAGACATGTGGGATGTAATAATTCAAATGTCCAATAGTAAATGAATCATGAATAAAACATCATGACGAATTATTGATATATGCCATTTTTGAATGTAATTTATGGCAACAGCGTATGTCTTGATAAACTGTGAACTTGGATCAGAAGAGGACATAATACATCAACTAAAAGAACTAGAAGGTGTACGAGAAGTTCATGGTACATTTGGTGCGTATGACATATTGGCCAAGATAGAATCAGAGACAGTTGAAAAACTCAGAGAGACTATTACATGGAAGATCAGAAAGATAGAAAAGATTCGCTCAACGCTTACTTTGATGGGTATCGAAGGCCAAGTATAACGCATAGCACCGTATGACTTTTTATTACTAGTATGTATTATACACCATTAGCAACGATGATACAATGAATATTCTACATTTCATATTTGTGATAAAAGAGGAAGACAGACAAGCACGTAGTCGCGATTACATATATGTACAAAAGATGGCAAAGTTTTATGGCACATGGATCAAAGAAAAATTTGACATATCATATGATATAAAATGTGACGAACTTGTAACCAAACCCCGAAACATATTTGACCGAATAGATACACACACTTTGGTCAAAGATCACATCCAGCGTGGCAGGCACATTTATCACTTCTATCTCACATATTTTAGACCCATATGGACAGATTGTACATGCGAAGGCTACCATGCAGAAAACTTTGGCATGGCGCATTGGAAGACACCAAAAGATAAAGAGCAAATAGACCAAAAAGATGTAGAGTTATTCTTTGCAGAAAAAAACTGTACAGTAGTATCTCATCAGATTATTCACGAGATTTTACGAGCTCGAGGTTACAAGCGATACGTTCAAGATGTGCATGACATATGGACAAAACACCTGTTCTCACAACTAGAGTTTATTCAATACGACGACAATCACAACATTACAAATAGCAAGCCCACATTTCTTGTAATGGATACATCAGAATTTGAGCTAACAGACTAGACCAAACATCAATACCCCACAACAACAAGTAGAATATAGATCATTTTACTTTTAGGAAATTTAAACATAATACAAAGAAACTAATTATGAATAAGATGGATGTACGCACAATAATGCTGTCAATTAACTGTAGCAGTATTGACAAGTACTGGAACAGCAGTAGTATTTGCAGATTCGAATAATATCCATTACATAGGATATTGGACAATCTCAATTGGTAATGCAAAAGGGACGATTGAAATTTCTGAGAATACAAATATTGAAGATGAAAGTGATCAAGCCATTACAGAAGAAGATGCAACAAAAGGTTATGATAATATAACAAATGCCAAACTCACAAAGGCAGTAAATGACTCTGAGTGATACTTTTTAGTGTAAAAGTTGACTGAGATGAGCGAACCAAATACAAAGACAATACATGTTCTTGATGCCAAGTACAGGTGAGCCGTTGATAGAGCCATTTACCAAAAACGATGGAACATGCCAACAGTCATCAACATAGTCTATTATGATCTTACTTTTAGTATACAAGGTGTTCCATTGTTCCACATGTTTTAAACCTGCACTCTTCAAACATCCAAACACAGTGTTTTCAGGTGACACGCATTTTTTCAAAATTATTAAATTCGTTGCGCTCTCTTTTGTGTGTTCACCGCTTGTACACAAACACATACAGTTGAGTGCCGTGATAGTGAATGTTGTAAAATAATTATTCGTCTCATACAGACTATCAGGTCTAGTTAATATCTCAAGTCAAAGTACTATAAATCGTTTTACTAAAGATTTGTAATTTATTTGTTCTAATTTGCTTTATGTTTAAATATATTATTTTTTAGATCTAGTTAAATATACTTTAGTATGCCTGTATGAACTTTTAATTTAATTATCAAAACAAAACATAGAGTGCAGGTAAATTGTAGATAATTACAATAAAATAATTTTAAAACACATTACAAACTACTATTGAGGCGAGGATATAGATTGTGTTTTGAATAATTTATTTTTGTAGAGTATGTGTAACTCTTCATAATAGTATTCAAAGTTAGCACTTTGTCACAGAGTAAATTGTATTCTCAAAGTTTGCAGTTTTAAAATCCAAGTGGTTTTCAGGATCATCAGGTCTCTCACTGTTTAGTCGAGTCAGTTCTTTTATGGCATCACTTTTGAATCCCACAGATGAACCATAAATGGCATCAGTCAGCATTGTACCTTGTTCGCCATTTTTGATATCATCTACAATATGATAGAACTTTTCAATGTCCTTTACATTAACAGAATTTCCAGTTGCCTTGTTTGATGCAACAGAAATATACACGCCACCGATATTCTTTACTGCAACATGTACACGGTGATTCTTTCCAGATGCCCCAGGTATGGTTTCATTTACTAAAACCGTGCACTTGTGATATACACTAGATACAAATGCATAAAATCTGTATTGAGCAAACTTGCCTTCTTTATCTTCTTCACATTCGACAAATATCTTGTGAAGCATCTCCAATGCTTTATCATTCATACTCTGTAGTCGACTGTCTATACGTCCACGTTCAAGCAAATCTGAATTACACTCTTTTGCAATCATTACAAGTATAAAATCAGGCAAGTTGTAGTTCTTCAATGCAGCAGCAAATGCGCCCGCCTGTGACACACCAAACTTTGGAAAACCTTTCTTAGCCATTAGATGGAACCTCGGAGATATTTGTCCACCAACATTATATACATAAACTGTGTTTTGTTTATAATTGTATGCAAAAAAATCTCTCTCAAGTGTTAATTTTTAAAAACACACACAATCACACATATTTACAGTTTAAAGTTAAATTCGGGCACAATATCGGCATATTGTGATAACAGATACTACACCTGAGATGGTCAACATCATCTACCAGACAATGTCAGAGAAGATCAAGTGTTATCGAGATATAGTAAACAGGCCACTAACCCTAACAGAAAAGATACTAGCAGGGCATCTTGAAAAAATTCCAGATGCACCATTTGTACGCGGTGGTGATTATGTATTTTTGAGACCAGACAGAGTGGCACTGCAAGATGTGACTGGTCAGATGGTAATGTTGCAATTTATGCAAACAGGATTAGAACAAGTCACACTCCCTACAACCATACATTGTGATCATCTTATTCGAGCCGAATCAGGTAGTGAAATAGACATGAGAGAAGCACTTGGTAAAAACAAAGAAGTGTTTGACTTTTTAAAATCATCAGCAGCTCACTACGGTTGTGGATTTTGGAAACCAGGCGCAGGTATCATACACCAAGTAGTGCTAGAGAATTATGCATTTCCGGGAGGATTGATGATAGGTACGGATTCTCATACACCCAATGCAGGTGGATTAAATATGATCGCAGTTGGCGTAGGGGGACTCGATGCAACAGAAGTCATGGCAGGCAATCCATGGGAACTGCTGTACCCAAAAATTATTGGAGTCAAACTTACAGGATCACTTAATGGATGGGCATCACCAAAAGATGTAATCTTAAAAGTAGCAGACGAGTTGACAGTATCAGGAGGCACTAATGCTGTTTTAGAGTACATTGGAGGTCACAGTAATAACGACAAAAATAATGGCAATGGCGTATCTTCGATAAGCTGTACTGGTAAGGCAACCATAACAAACATGGGAGCAGAGATCGGGGCAACATGTTCTATATTTCCATATGACATACGTATGTCAACTTATCTGTCAGTGACTGGTAGGGGACAGATAGCAACTATAGCAGACCGCATAGCATCAGATATGCTTGTAGCAGATACAGATGTGCAAATTAATCCTGAAAAATACTTTGATCAGATAATTGAGATTGACTTGTCAAATTTAGAGCCACATATAGTAGGTCCACATACACCAGACTTGGCAAGACCAATATCGCATATGGCAAATGATGTGCACGCAAACGGGTATACTGATGAGATATCAGTTGCACTTGTGGGGAGTTGTACAAACTCATCATATGAAGACATGTCACGCGCCGCAAGTGTGGCAAAACAAGCACAAGAAAAAGGCATAAGTGCAAAGATTCCACTGTTAGTGACTCCAGGATCAGAGCAGATACGAGCAACAATTGAGCGTGACGGACAGATGGATACATTGCGTAGTATTGGTGCCACGGTACTTGCAAATGCGTGCGGTCCGTGTATTGGACAATGGGACAGACCAGAACTAGAAGCAGATACAAAAAATACCATAATTACAACATTTAATCGAAACTTTCCAGGACGCAATGACGGTAGACGTACCACTCTTAATTTTATTGGTAGTCCAGAGATGATAATTGCAATGTCACTTGGAGGCAAACTATCATTTGATCCCACACGCGATGAAATCACATCTGCTGATGGCACCAAACATATCTTAGAACCACCACCACCTGCACCAGAAGTCCCACCTAAAGGATTCAGAATACCTGATGACATATTTGTAGCACCACCTGATACCATAAATGCTGCAAACGTACCTGTGATAATAAAGCATGACAGCAACAGATTGCAAAAGTTAGAACCCTTTGAGCCATGGGATGGACAAGACTACAAAGAGATGCCAATAATGCTAAAGGCAAAAGGTAAGTGTACCACTGATCATATATCACCTGCAGGAGCGTGGTTGTCATTAAGAGGACACCTTGACAAACTAAGTGATAATTTGTTATTGGGTGCAGTAAATGCATTTACAGACCAAATAGGACAAGGTAAAGATGCGCTAACAGGGACAACAATGTCATTTGCAAGCATTGCACGCAAATACAAAGAACATCATATAAGATGGGTGATAATCGGGGATTCAAATTACGGTGAAGGTAGTAGTAGAGAGCACGCGGCAATGACTCCAAGATATCTTGGATGTGCTGCTGTAATTGCAAAAAGCCTTGCACGCATACACGAGACGAATCTAAAAAAACAAGGGGTATTGGCCTTGACATTTGTAGAATCATCAGATTATGAAAATATACAAGAAGATGACAAAATAAGTCTACACGAGTTAAAAGATATGCAACAAGGAAAACCAATTACATGCACAATAACACATGCAGACGGCAAGTCAGAGGATATTGCGTTGCATCACTCATACAACGATCTACAGATTGAATGGTTCCGTGCAGGATCTGCACTCAATGTACTAAAAAACAAATAAAAAACCAGGCCACATAAAAACAACTTTAATTTTTTCGTATTGGTAAATTTTTTGTTTTCTAAATCTATAATTAATTATATATATAATTGTAAATATATTAAAACTTGCACTTTTTTACAAGTTAGTTTTTGTACAAGGATATAGTGCAAAAACATATCATTTGTAAAAACATCATTTGTAAAAACATCATTTGTAAAAACATCATTTGTAAAAATATCATTTGTAAAAACGTGGGGCCGACCGGAATCGAACCGGCGACCTACGGGTCACTACAGCTCCAAACTTACATCATCCGTGAGTCAGTTTAGCTTAGTTTACCTCTGGAGCCCTTAGCGGTGATCTGCGTAGACACTGTCGCCCTACCAGGCTAGGCTACGACCCCACGATATTTTGGAATATACACTTGAATTTTAAGTTATTTTACGATTCAACACTGCAACAACAAGTAAAGTTTTCAGATTTAATAATATTAATAATTAAAAAGTATAATTTTGTATAAAATATATCCATATAAATAATTTCTATTAAATAGATGTTATAATATGGCATACAAACTTATTTGATGTTGACTATACATAATCATGGTAAAGTCAATCTACCTAGCACTCGGTGCCATTCCCGTTATAGTGGCATTGCTCATCTCAGTTCCTCTGTTTATAAAAAATGAGATACCAGTATCAGCAGCTCACTCTTTTGATACAGTGGAGATAGAGTATACAAAACATCAACTCAAAAAGGTCTCACATGGTATAACAGAACGCGTGGGCTCACAATACACTGAGATACTAGTCATCAAGAACAACGGTGAGATAAAATATACAGTATCAGACCAAGGATATCTGCGCCCAGATATAAAATCTAAACTTGATGATGCAAAGCTGTCCAAGATCAGGGCGCTGATAAAAGAGACAGGGTTCATATCAATCCCATCAGAATCATTTCCAGTGTATGATAACGTCACAGAGTACCAAAAATCAAATGTTAAAGTCATGCTCAATGGCAAGGCAAATCAGATACACTGGCCCCAACAAAACGTAACATCAGGATTCATTCCACCAATAATTACAATGGTAGAACAAGAATTAGATGCAATTATCGATAAATTGAATACGAGCAAATAGATAAAATACGCATAATATTATAATCATGTATGATATCTCTGTCTGGACAACGAGGCGATGCAGCAGGTATAATACGTGATAGAAAACCAGAATATGGTTATCAGACACTGCGCGGCACAAGTAGACTAAAGCGCGGGTTTGCGCACATGCTCAAAAATGGAGTGGTTATGGATGTGACTACAGTAGAGCAGGCTCAAATAGCAGAAGACGCAGGTGCTGTATCTGTGATGGTTCTTGATAAACTGCCATCGGATGTACGTAAGGCAGGCGGTGTTGCACGCACGGCAAGTATTAAGATTATCGAGGAGATAATGGATGCTGTCACGATACCTGTAATGGCAAAGTGTCGCATAGGCCACGTCTCAGAAGCAGACGTTTTGGCAAAATGTAATGTAGATATGATAGATGAGTCAGAAGTACTGACGCCTGCAGATGAGAGACACCACATATGGAAGTGGGACTTTACAACACCATTTGTTAATGGTGCACGTTCACTTGCCGAAGCACTCAGGCGTGTTGAAGAGGGAGCCGCCATGATACGTACCAAAGGTGAGCCAGGTACTGGAAATGTAGCAGAGGCAATAATACACATAAAAAAACTCAATGATCAGATGCGAATCATCAAAGCAATCAAAGATTCAGGTGACCAGCAAGAGATGATTAGAATAGCACGTGATTTCAAGGTATCATACGATATACTAGACCAAACTGCCAAACTAGGGCGTCTTCCAGTCGTTAATTTTGCAGCAGGCGGTATTGCAACACCTGCAGATGCGGCGTACTTGATGTCACTTGGATGTGACGGAATATTTGTCGGATCTGGGATATTCAACTCTGATGATGCTGCTCAACGTGCAAGTGCAGTCGTACTTGCAACCACACATTGGGATGACTCTACAACTATACGTGATGCTCAAAAGATGATTGATGAGAGACAGTCTATGCTTGGACTTGATGTAAACACACTTGATTTAAGAATGCAAGAGAGAGGTGCAACAGCGTAATGAGTGATGATAGTAATCGTAAAGGTATACAGATAGGAGTCTTGGCAATACAAGGAGATGTAGAGGAGAATGTATCTGCCATATCAAATGCACTGAAGATTCCACGAGGATTCAATGACGATAGTGTGGTGTATGTAAAGACACCACAAGACGTAATAGGTATTGATGGATTAGTAATACCTGGTGGCGAGAGTACAACTATTGGATTACTCTGCAATGCAAATGACACACTTGATGCAGTAAAGTCAAGGATTCAAAACGACGCAATGCCAGTTTTGGGCATTTGTGCAGGATTGATTATGCTTGCTAAATCTGCTAGTGACTCAAGAGTAAATAAAAAAGAGCAAAATCAACCATTACTAGGTGTACTAGATGTTACAGTGCAACGCAACGCATTTGGACGACAGCGTCAATCCTTTGAGACACAACTTGACTTGAAGCCACTTGCAATCAATGATTTTAAGGGAGTATTCATACGAGCACCATTAATATCACATGTAGGACCTGATGTCAATATACTATGTGAGATGTATGGTGATGGTGATGGTGAACAAGATGTTCATAAAAAGATCATAGCAGTATCACAAGGAAACATTATTGCAACTGCATTTCATCCTGAGTTATCAGGTGACCATACAATACATAGACACTTTGTGGATGTTGTAAGACGTAAAAAACGTAATTAAAATATGTGTTATAGTATATTGTGCATTGCACGCAGATCTTTTTCAAATGGTTTTAGAATATCTGGAATGTCAATATTTATTTGATCTTTTAAAGAGAGATCTTTTGATTTTTTAGTATTCCATACAAAAGAGTTGAACTCAGTTATTGCTTTTGTAATGTTTGAATATTTTTTATCACCATCGTTGTATGATTCGGGCTGTCGTTGTGTGTGTATGCTTTTTGTACTTTTATCATGATCATTTGGTGTTGCATAGAGTTTTTGCCACAAATATTCAGTGATAAATGGTGTAATGGGTGCAAGTAGTTTTAGTATGGTGTATAGTACAAAATGTAGTGTGTGTGTTGCCGCCTGAGATTCTGCATTTGAGAATTCAATTCCATATGCGCGTCCCTTGACCATTTCAATATAATGTGCAGCAAACACATTCCACGTAAACTCTCTGATTGCAATTGCAGGTACGAAAAAGTTGTATACGGCATATCCGCCGCGACACTCTGAGATCAATTCGTCGAGTTCTTCTAATATCCATCTATCAGTGTGCTCCAAATGTATATTATTATCACGATCATAATCAAAAGGATTGACCAATACGTTTCTATGATCTCTTTCTTTTGGGACCTCAAATGACGAGAGAAATCTTGAGACATTCCACAGCTTGCTGAGAAACTTTTTTGCAGACTCGATCTTTTGTTCGTTGCATCGAAAATCATATCCGTGATTTACCTCACTTGCATTCCAAAACCTAAACGTATCAGCACCAAGACGCCGTATTACAGGTAGTGGATCAATTGCATTACCCTTGCTTTTACTCATCTTCAATCCATGCTCATCAAGTCCATATCCCATTATCCAAGCTTCGGACCAAGGTGTCATATCAGTAATCTTTGCACATCTCAAAAGGGTATAGTATAACCATGTTCGCACTATGTCTTTTGCCTGTGGTCTTATCGATGTAGGATACATCTTTTCAAACATATCCATATCTCTGCCATACCCACACACAAACAGAGGCGATATACTAGAGTCCATCCACGTATCAAAGGTACGGTCCTCACCAACAAAGTCATTTGCGCCACACTTGTCGCATTTTGTAGCAGGGCATTTTTGGGCCCACGGTCTATAATACGCACCAGGTTCTGGAACATACACATTTTTACATTTACGGCAGTGCCATATTGGAATCTCTGTACTATAATAACGACGTCTAGATATTGGCCAGTCCATATTGATTGACTCTAACCAGTTGTATAGTACCTGTTTATGCATCGGGGGGTGAAATGTTATGTGTTCTGCCATATTGCGCATATTTTCGGTATAGTCCATCTGTTTCATGTAATATTCCTCCATCGGAATTATCTCAATTGGATTCTTGCTACGCTCTGCAATCGGTGTGCGGTGTGTGACATCTTCTATTTTAGTGGTCAAATCCATATTCTTCAAGTCCTCAATAACCTTTGTTCGGGCTTGTTTTGGCCTCAACCCAGAATATGGGCCTGCCTCATCAGTCATACGTCCATCAAGTCCAATAGCAGATACTTCTTTGAGTTTTAACTCCCTGAATAATGCCACATCATTTTGATCACCATAGCTGCACACCATTACAGCACCAGAACCAAACTCAGACTTTGCAGAAGAGTGTGCGCGTATTTGCACACTGTGATTTGTGAGTGGAACCGTCACTGTCTTACCCACATATTTTGCGTATCGTTCATCATCAGGGTTGACAATTATCGTTTTACATGCACATAATAACTCTGGCCTCGTACTTGCCACGATGATGTAAGGAATAGTATTTGAGTCATTGCTAATAGTAGTGTTAGAATTATCAGGGGTGTTGCTAGTATGAGTGTTATTATAATCATCATTGTTGTTGTTGTTGTTGTCGTCATTGCCACCATCATCATTATCACCATCCTCATTGTTGTCATTATTGTTATTATCATTGTCGTCATCATTGTTATCACCAATATCAACAGCACCATCATACTCATCGACTAGCTCAAACCGCATATACACCAGTTTAGACGCCACTTCTTCGTATGTAATCTCAGCATCTGCAATAGTGGTACCTGAAACCCAATCATAGTTATTGGGTCGGTTTGCAAGATAGATCTCCCCATCGTTCCACATCTTGATAAATGTGGCTTGTGTGAGTGCCCTATACTCAGGCGTATCTGTCCTATATCTTTTGGAGGTATCACCGCTGAGTCCAAGTTCGTTCATGATCTCGACCATCTCAGACTCTAACTCATCAAGGGATACTTTACACAACTCTAAGAATTTTGTGCGATCAGTATCACGCATTCGGATATTATGTTTTTTTTCTGTGTATATTTCAACGGGTAAACCATTTCTATCAATTCCAATAGGAAAGTAAACGTTCTTACCTGCCATACGAGCAGTGCGTGCGATCATATCTATTTGCGAGTAATGGGCAGCAGCACCGATATGCCAAGGCCTTCCCGAAGGATATGGAGGTGGAGTGTCAATTGTATAGTTTTGACCTTTTTCTTTGAGTACAAACTCATACGTGTTCTCATCTTGCCATTTTTTTCGGATCTCTGATTCAAGTTCAGGATTCCAAGATTTGGTAGTTATTGTAGGGTTGTTTCTAGTCATTTTTCAATATCTCTAATCTTTGTTATTATATGTGCACCTTTGTTGTATCCCTCATATATGTAAACACCAATTGCTTCAATGTTAGATGGCATCTGTTCAGCAAGTAGTTTAATTATCTCAGTTGCTAAATTCTCAACAGTCGCTTCGCCTTTGAGCAGATATGTGGTATCTTTTGGGACATTTAGGCGAAATGAACCCTTTGGTCCAGTAAACTGCACAGTATAATGAAGATCATCTTGATCCGTCATGTACTTTTCATTTATAAAAAATTTATGATCAAATACTGAAATTACTCTTTTAATAATCTCTTTTGCAACACCAAAGTCCACTAGTAAATTATTTTTCATCTGCCCTACCAATTCAACCATTACAGACGAAGTGTGCCCATGTAGTATAGAGCATTTTTTAACTAACGGAAGTATATGTGCATAGTCAAATGAAAACGATGGATCTTCTAAGAATATAGAGCCCGTTTGAGGTGCCTTGTCATAATACACCATATCATGAACCTCACTTATGCGTGCAACGTGCTTTGGACTTCCAATTGCTACAATACGATCAGACTCAGATGACACAGTAAATTGATTAGAGAGTGATTTAATTTTCTTGTACTTTTCAATGTCATCATTAGTATCAATGACCTCAATGAGTCCCTTTTCTGTCTTAAAGTCTACTTGTTCTATATTTCCATCATTCAATTGTATAATATGTCCATATTCATACTTTATATCTAAAAAGTCAAGCATTTGAGCTATTGTTAGTTCAGTTCTACTCTTCATAATGTTTCCATATTTATCAACATATTTGAAATCTGAATCAGTTATGTGTGAATGATCCAAAGGTGGTTTCAAGGACTCCATAATGATCTGTGCCTCTCGTATCATTATAAATTCTACATAAATACAGAAAAGTGCAAATGTCTGCAAGTGGTCTCCTGCCATCTATGATTTGCCCCACATGATATATCTCAAACTTCATTAGACAATAGATCTCTAACATTACACAAAGTCTGTCGAATTACACATCAACCACACCAACACCATATCAGATCTAAAACATTTGCAAGTCAAACCGCACACACCTTGCAACGACAATGACGCACACATACACACGACCCCACATCAGCCCGCCGCAGCGACTACCCGTTCCCAGCTAGAGGGAGTGGGGGGAGAACGCTTGCCAAATCAACATATAGAGACTTTTTATATCAATAGTTAAAATCACCAAATATAGTCACATTATTTAATTAGTAAAAAACAACAATGGGTATTTTGATTATTGTTAGCCAAGTTGCATCTATGAACATACAAGCGTATCGAGAGTCTTTGCCAAATCAAGATCATTTTTTGTGATACCACCAGCATCATGAGTCACCAGGTCTATTACTAACTTGTTGTAAACATTGAACCATTCTGGATGATGGTTTGCTTTTTCAATTTCCATTGCGGCTCTTGTCATGAATCCAAACGCAGCATTGAATGTATCAAACAAGTACTCTTTGTGTAATTTTCCATTTACAACATACCAACCCATCATATCTTTTATGGCATGTGTGATCTCGTCATTTGAAAGTACAGATGGCATACAATACAACACTTTAAGACAGTTAAATGGTTTTGTGTGAGGTTTGGATGTGAGGTTTGAATTAGTATCAATAATTAAAAATTTATCATTTAAAATATATTATTATTTAAAATGCATTATCATTTAAAATGTCTGACATATTTAAAATTAGTAACATCAGTAGTTCGCAATGTGCTCAATTTTAATGATCTTATTTCTAATTATGCAGTACGATAGATTTACAATGGTAAGGAACCACCGTGCTCCAATTCCCACCGAAGCAGTCTTCTGATTGAACCGGCAATTGAATCTACAAACGCATCCATTGTGAATAATTTTTCATCTACAAGTCCGCCGTAATTTTCGTACCTTGCCATTACCCATAAACCATATAATAACATTCCAAAAAATATCAACAGTAATCGAAGCTGCAAGGCGTTGCTAGTTGTCTTTGGAGTCGTGTTTTTTATCACTCTGTATCCCGTCTCTATTATCCAGCGCTTGCGATAAGTCTCTGGGATGGTTTTGATGAGTTTGCTTTTGCTAGTGATTTTCATATTTGTGGCAAATGCCACATACTGATCGACTGTTTTATCAGTTTCTTTGGCATTATTTTTTTTGACGATAAGTAATGTGAACTTTACTGCTTTTTTGTTTTTATCACGCATCTCAATGACTGATGCAGTTTTTCTCTTTTTGTTGTAAACTTCTAAAATATATTTTTGTATGCGCTTATTTTTAATTGCCGGCATTATGAAAGACAGGCGCAAGCGCAAAAGTTCATCTATGCATGCAACATTGTAAAAACCCCGATCAAAGAGGCCAAGTTCCGGACGTGCATCCTCTCGAATTAATTTTTCAATGATTTTACGCATGACTGTGACCATTTTATCCTTACTGGTCACACGATGTGCAAACAAAGGTATGTTACCTGCTTGATTTACCATTTGTGCCGTCATAAATGAATGAAATCTCGCAGTACCATTTTTGGGCTTTGTTTTTAGCATCTCGGGTTTGAGTGCCTTGCCATAATATTCCCATCCGGTCATATCAATTGCAATAGTACCACCTTTTTTGAACATGTTGTGTTTTTTGGCATTCTTGAGCATTGCTTTGACATTCTCGTCACCCCATTGTTTTACTTTCTCTAGATCTGCACTTTTTAGGCATTTGAGCACAGTATTTTCAGATGGTATGTTTATGCGCTCGTTTTTTCTAAAATAGTTAGCCTCATTGCGTTTTCTTTTGTGTGTTGCTGCATTTACGCACATGTTGTTGAGTGACATGGTGACAAGTGTACCAAGATAATCATCCACCTCATACGTGTGGTTATATCTGGTTGATATGTCTAGTCCGAGATCGTCGAATCGTTTTCGTAAAACTTTATAATTTACTTGTCCTAATTCATATTGATGTTCTAGTACCTCATTTTTCATATATTATCAGAGGTACTAAAATGTCCCCACATATTATACTTTCTATTTGATCTGATCAAATATGATCATCAACGTTCAACGACATTGCAGATTATTTAAATAAAATCATATAAAACACATTGCGAACTACTGACATGTATGGTTGAATCTTTATAGTATAACAAATATTAAATGACTTAATTATAAATCAAAAATATTAATTTTAATTGAATATATATTAACATTTATAGATATTAAGACAGCATACAAAATATGACAGTTGTGGTACTTGCAGGTGGTGTGTTTGATGTACTACATATAGGACATGTGCAGTTTTTGCAAGCAGCAAAAAAGATGGGAGATAGACTAGTAGTGGTTGTATCAAGATATAATCATAAACGTGAACCCATTCATACTGCACAACAACGACAAAGACTAGTCGCGTCACTAGAAATTGTAGACCAGTGTGTTATAGGTGACAAGTCGGATATGTTTCGTACAGTCAAAAAGATCAAACCAGATGTAATTGCGCTCGGATACAACCAGCGCCACAACATAAACGAAATTAAAGATGGCTGTAAAAAGATTGGACTAGGCGACGTACAAGTAAAAAGAGTCAAGATCAAAGCAGACGGCATATCAACTAGTAAATTATTAGAATTGTACAATTACGATCGTAATGAATTTGAGTATCATAAATAGACACATTCAATCTGTTAAATGGTCAAAACAGGAATCAATTATGACAAAATGGACCAAAGGGCAAAATATCCTCAAATTGCAATCTCAAAAGACAAACATATTATTTAATTGGTCAAACTTACTCAAATATGCCCACCACAAATATAAAAAAACTTTATCAAAAATCAATCAATATACCATACACACAGAACGATATATACAAAAATAACAGATGATATAAAATGGACCATATATGTAAGACATTACTTGATGCCATAAAATACTCAATACAAGATTCACTTGGGGCTCCAAGTGTACACAAAACACCTATCGGAGTTGCATTTTCAGGGGGAGTTGATAGTACATTACTTGCAGTATTATGTAATAAAGCAAAATACGATATTGTGTTATTAACAGTGGGATTTTCAAAGTCACATGATGTCGAGTTTGCACACAAAATAGCATCAAAACTGTCATTTAAACACCATACATCAATTATATCAGATAGATCAGATTTTACATCTATGTATAATATAATACGCAAAAAAATCACATATACAGATAGTTTGTCATGGTTAGAGAATACAATTGCATTTTATTACCTAGCACAACTAGCACACCAAAAATCCATCAGTAAGATAGTTACTGCAAATGGTATTGATGAGTTGTTTTGTGGTTATGATGCATATCGTCGTTTACTAGAATCCGACACAAAAAGAAAAGAGATCACAACACACTATAAACATGCAATAGATAATTTAATGCATCAAAAACTTGACAATGAGTTGCACATGTTTAGAACAATTGAAAAGATTATAAGATCAGATTTTGGTATTTCATTATATCAACCATTATTGCACCCAGAGTTTTGTAAAGTTGCATACAATATACCACTATCAGAAAAAATTACAGGGTATGATGATATGTATCGTAAACATGCAATACGACGACTTGCAAGAGAGGTAGGTGTACCCACAATATCACATGAGAAAAGAAAAAAAGCACTTCAATATGGCACTGGAATACACAAAGCCATATTGAAAATTAAAAAGAATACTTTGTGACTTTGTTGTTGACAGTACGTATGACATCCTTAATTATTTGATCTGATGCGCCCATACGTTTTTTTGGATCAAATATGTCATCGATCTCATTTAAAGTAAGTATCGAGGATATCATTGCATCTGATTTAATTGCATCATTGTATAAAGCACCCGATTCGTTTGCCTCAAATGCAACACGTTGTACATTCTCATATGCTTTGATGCGCGGCACATCTTTGTTGATCATAGCCTCAAGTACAAACTCGGCAAATATTTGACCATTTGTAACGTAGAGATTGTTTTGAATCTTTTCTGTATTTACGTAAAGATTTGAAATTATTTTTTGCATTGTGTGTAACATCTCATCTACAAGTATAGAACAAGTAGGTAAAGTGAACCGCTCATTTGCAGAATTTGACAAATCACGTTCATGCCACAATGGTATATTGTCTAGTGATGTTATCACCTGACTCTTTAAAATTCGCGCAAGTGATGTTACACGTTCACTTTTAATTGGATTTCTTTTTACAGGAACAGCGCTACTACCCATCTGTCCTTTTTTAAATGACTCTGCTACCTCACCTATTTCAGTTCTCTGAAGATTTCTAATCTCAACTGCAATTTTTTCCAATGTAGATCCCAGCAGTGCCATCTCAAAGACATATTCGGCATAGCGTTCCCTTGGAACTATCTGTGTTGCCACTAGTGCAGGATATAGATTGAGCATCTTGGCTACTTGCCTTTGTATTATAGGTGCCTTTTTACCCATCAATGAGCCTGTTCCCACCACACCAAGTGTCTTACATATCAGCACTCTACTTTTGATCTCATTTATTCGGTCAATGTGTGATGCCATCTCAGCGGCCCAATTTGCAAACTTTAGTCCAAATGATATAATACTTGCATGCTGTCCGTGTGTTCTACCAACCGCAGGAATATCAGAATATTGAGATGCCATACTTGCAAGTGTGTGTGCTAGTTTCGCTATCTGGGGCTCTACAATAGCAATAGCATCACGAATCTGCATGGAATTACTAGTATCTACGAGGTCATTGCTTGTTAGTCCATAATGGATCCACGGTTTTGCGTAATCAGGACACTTTTGGCCTAACGCTTCTACTAATGCTGCAGTATCATGATCTCGTTTTGATTCTAGTTGCATGACACGTTTTGCAGTTATGTTGCCCGGTTTTGCAGAGGCGCGTCTGATCGCCGTTGCGGCTCTTTTTGGAATCATACCTATATTTGCCTGAATGGTTGCAACAGCACTCTCAATTTGCACCTGACAGTCGATCTTATGTTGCGTGTCAAATACGGACTTCATCTCAGCAGTTCCGTATCGCCCATCATCAATTGGAAGAATTGCCATCAAACTATGTATTGTGTATTTCAAAATAAATCCTTTCTTAAAGTCAATAAAAATTACAAATAAGCAAAATTGTACAAGAGATAAACAATATGTATAGTTGAGAAAAATGGCATGGAATTCAACTTCCAAGTACATTATGACAAATAGAAGAATAATGTTCGAGTCAATATCTGATGTATGGAGTTGGACCACTACTGCCAAATAAAATACATAGGTTCATCACCAACTAGTTTGTTTCATTTGTAGTACAAGTGATATAGATCTCATGATTTAAAATGCCATATATTACACTACATATGATGATAGATAATTTTGATCTAACCCCGATAAAGGTAAATGATAATCAATATATGATAAAACCCGACAAAGATACAGGTAGACTAGCACCAGTCATGATATATGCAAATGAGATGTTGCTTCAAAAGATGCTCACTGATCGCACACTCAAACAAGCATGTAATGTTGCATCTATTCCAGGTATCGTAGGACATGGTGTTGTGCTACCTGATGGACATGAAGGATACGGCTTTCCAGTAGGAGGGGTTGCGGCAATGGATGCAGAAGATGGAATGATAAGTCCAGGCGGTGTAGGATATGACATTAACTGTGGCGTTAGACTGTTGCGCACAGAGTTGACTGAAAATGATGTGCGTCCGCGTATCAAAAATCTCATAGCAGATCTATTCAATACAATTCCATCAGGTGTGGGCTCAAAAGGCGCGATCAGACTTAAAAAATCAGAGTTAGATGAAGTAATGGTCAAAGGTGTCAAGTGGGCAGTAGCACACGGATACGGCTCTGAAAAAGATGCAGACTCATGTGAGGATACAGGCCACATTAGAGGAGCGGATCCGGACATGGTATCAGAAAAGGCAAAGAGTAGAGGTGCGCCTCAACTCGGTAGTTTAGGTTCTGGAAACCACTTTTTAGAGATACAAAAAGTTGCAGAGATTCACGATCAAGAGGCAGCTGATCGCATGGGAGTAAAATTAGGTGCAATTACGGTCTTAATTCACTGTGGCTCACGTGGATTTGGGCATCAAATATGCAGTGACTATCTAAGAGTATCTGAGCGTTCTATGAGAAAATACAACATCAACCTTCCAGACAGAGAACTTGCATGTGTTCCAAATACATCAGAGGAGGGAACATCATATCGAAAAGCAATGTTTGCGGCCCTGAACTTTGCATGGTCAAACAGACAGATGATAACTCATTGGACACGCAAATCATTTGAGCGCGTATTTGGAAAGTCAGAATCAGACCTAAGCATGGACCTCGTGTATGATGTAGCACATAATATTGCAAAGGTTGAAGAACACAAGGTAGATGGCAAACAACGCAAGCTTGTAGTGCATCGCAAGGGAGCTACTAGAGCATTTCCTGCAAACCGTGATGAGATTCCCAAAAGATATCAGGATATTGGTCAACCAGTACTAGTGCCAGGTTCTATGGGTACTGCAAGTTGGATACTGTTAGGCCAACCCAATGCAATGGAGTTAAGTTTTGGCTCTACTGCGCACGGGGCAGGTAGAATGATGTCACGCTCAAAGGCACGACGCAACTATACAGAACAACAGGTGCGAGAATCACTAAACAGTAAAGGAATATTTATAAAATCACTTACTCGTGACGGCGTAGTTGAAGAGACCCCTCAAGCATATAAAGATGTGGATGCAGTAGTTGATGTATCGCATTCACTAGGAATAGGAACCAAAGTGGCAAAACTTGTACCAATAGGAGTTATGAAGGGATGATGATAATGGTGATGAACAACGTAGATGATAATGATGATGCAGATCTTCAACGCCTCAAGGCACGACGACTTGCAGAGATGCAAAAAAACATCAATATACAAAAAACAAAAGAGCAGACAACATCAGAAACTTCGAAAAAGGTAACGTCCCGTGATATTTTAGTTAGTTTGTTAGGGTTTCGAGGATTAGAAGTACTAGAGAGTGCAGAGAGGCAATATCCTGCAGAGTCGAACATTGTAATTCAGAGACTAGTTGAGATCATACAGTCCGAAAACATTACGGAGAGAATTGATGGTGGTCAGTTGATGGGAGTATTTCGTATGGTGGGGTTGCCAGTAAAGATTAAGACATCTATCAAAGTAGAAGATGACGGCAAGTTTGTATCATTATCTGACAAGCTCAAAAACAAAACAGCGTAACATTTCAGTGTGTCTGTATTAATGATCTTTTTAATTTGTTGAATTATGACAAACATAGATGATTACATAAGTGATTACACATATGATAATATAACACGTAACTAAATCATCTATATTAAAAATTAGCATATTAAAAATACGGTGCGCATATAATTTGTCAAAATAAAAAATAGTGTGTAAAAATAAACACACACTACGGGATTGATCTGCTGTACAGTTTGCCCTCTAGGGCCATCTTGTACATTTCTGCAACGTATGGATTCTCACCAGGAGTCTCTGCGCCCAACTCTACGAGTCTAGCGTATACTCTAACCACATAAGCAAGTGCTCCCATGAATGCCACTACGACACCCATATTGAACATCCAGTGATTAGGTACTGCAAAGATTTCCTCTACAAACCAAAAGTGCCACATCTCATTAACTCCAATTGTAAACATGGTCGCTAAATAACCAAGAATGGTCATCTTCAGACCCGTATTCATAGAGTTGTTTGGTCCTCTGAGAACAGGTACCTTTCGGTCATATATAGCAGCAGCACCCCAACCTAATGGAAGTGCAACAAAGTGCGAATATAGCCACCAGTGTGCAGGAGTAAATGCACTATCTCTAATCGATGTCTGGTGGAGAGATCCATCAACGAAGTTATCAACTTCAACTGATGCTGCAGTTGATCCCATTGCAATGACGATCAGCCAGATCTTCTTTAGTCTCTGGATCTCGACTTCCTTTGGGATTAATGCGGGCATTTGTGCCATAGATATATTCAGTCAGTTTAGACATATAAAGTACTAGAATTAAAACACCTACATATTTACAGAAAAATTATATTAAAACAAATTGTAATATAATTTCAAATACTATTTTCATAAAAAACATGTAAAAATTTTATAGTAAAAATGACAAAATCAATGTTAAGCATTATTGTTAATCAATGGGTTTACAAACTTGAAAACTAGATACTATTACATCAATAGAACTTGTTCAAGGTCAAATATCCATACATTCTAGTCAAGCATGACAGATACTAAATCTCAACTAGTTAAATATACACACACTAAACGCCAATTGTTCAACGGTTTAAATTGTACATATAGTAAAATGAGGCTCAGATCATCGAATTATGATGCAGGTTTGTCGCATAAAGTAAAACATATAACGGTATATTATTTGAATATGAATAAGGGATACTATGTTCGAAAAGAAGATTTTCGTATTAGGACTGGCCGTGGTGCTAGCGCTAGGGACATTAGGATTCAACTGGGTTGAATCAATATTTCCAAGTGCAGAAGCACACGGTGTTCAGGCACAACTCATAAGCCGGTTTATTAGAATCGAAGACGAGACATTTAACAGACAGTCACTACAGACAGGTGAAACCCTCACACTGACTGGAAATCTAGTTAGTCTAGTAGAGAGAGATCTCAGAGGATGGCTGTCTATATTCTCAGAATCGACAAATGCCGGTAACAGATGGGAGATGCTAGCTAGGGATCCCCCAGGCAACGTCTTTGACATTCCTGGAAATAGCCAATTAGAGTATAGTTTGTCTGCAAAGGCGCTAGAAGCAGGTGTATACCATGTACACACCCAGCTCAATGTAGCTAGCGTTGGTCCTGGATTAGGTCCAGGTCAGACAGTAGTCGTAGAAGGCGACAATATACTCAAGCCAATTCCATACACGAACATTGCATACCAGTCGATTATAATCGGAGTAGGATATGTGATTACGTTTGCCACTAGACCCTGGCAGGTAATCTAAAACCCACAATTCCTTTTTCCTTTTCATTTTATTTTATGGTTAATGTAATTTGTAACCTTGTGCAGGTAACCAAATCAATGTAAAGAGTCATATACTTTTTGTACAAGATTATTTAATTGGTTATTTAGTTATTGTCCATTATTAATTAGTAAATTAAATATATATAATCATTAAATTATTAAGTAAAAAAAAGTGACGTGTTGCCAAGTGTTATTTGTGCCATTTTGACATATACAAGTGACATGCTGAGTTTTCACATAATTAAACTAGACATTGCTCAAAGTTACTTTGTAGGAAAAGTAGAGTTCCATACAGATGCATACAAAATAAACATTCAATGCCAGAGAAGAGATAAGGTACTAAGAATACCATTTCCAATACCAAACTACACGACAAAAGACAAAAAAAGAATGTTGGTTCGGTTATCAGGTCCAAACGGAGTTTATGTAGAAGATTGGCTAGTGTACGATGAGAAATGGCAATCAGAGTGGCTTGAGATCGATTCTGATGAAATTACATATTATTTGGCAGATCATCAAGATGAGATCGATACAGTAGAGATTCTGCCCAATTAAGAAAATGGTGAATTATCACAACAACGTAATTTAAACATAAAGATCATAAAAATAACATGGTGGGTTTGAGACATTAGTATTATCAAATTTAATGTGGTGTTTAATGCATCCCATATAATGCCAAGTTTTACTCATCATGCAAAGGGATTTAAAAAAGCAAGTAACAATTACAATATATGAAGTGGCCAGGTACTAGCGATCCATACAAACGAAAAAAGACAATACGATTCTTGGTAATTACTGCCATAATTGGCATTTCAGTTGCAGCGGCTAGTAGCATAATACAACAATTGCTCAGTATTGATGATCCACTCAAGGTTTGTATAAACGACAGAAACACACCATACAAAGCCAGTGCCACATTGGAGATTATTATAGATGGTGTAAAGGCAGACATTCCAGCAAATATAGGAAACATGGATCAATGTAAAAGGACAATGTATACACTGCATGATGATGGAACCATATATGTCGAATGGGAAGAAGAATACCCATTTCAAATAGGCCACTTTTTGTGGATGTGGGAATTTCCACTCAAAGACATGAAACAAGACAAGTCCAGGATATCTGTAAATGGACTAGAGTCACCACAATTCATAAATCATCCATTCATAGATGGTGCACACTACAAAGCAGAGTTTACATCAAAAGAGTACGACGATACAAAGGATCAGGACTTTTTGCCACCGATAATACAAGATGACACGTAACAAAGATCAAGGTTAGATTCAGTATCATAATTGAGTCAAAAAGACAATACAGTTGATTATGTAATAGGGGTTACAGTGTACGTGTTCATGAGAGTGATGTGTTGATCTCTACCACCTGTGGTTCTTGAGAGTTTTGTAAGATCGATAGTTGCAGTGTACGTGTTCATGAGAGTGATGTGTTGATCTCTACCACCTGTGGTTCTTGAGAGTTTTGTAAGATCGATAGTTGCAGTGTACGTGTTCATGAGAGTGGTATTGATGAATGGGCATGTTGATGAATAATGCTTGCAGTTACGATCATTGGCTCATCAGTCAGGTGTGTTGATGGCGGGTGGTGGGTGGGTGGGGAGGGTGTTGATGGATGAGGGTGGCAAGTCACATCCACAGGTTCAAAAAAAAGCAATGTGAACATAATTATTATTTTGTACATGCTCAAGCACCCACATATCAAAAAAACAGGCAGGCATGTTTGTCAAATGTAACATGTTCAAATTAAAAAATAGTTTAAAGCACTACAACAATGCCAATTCGTTATTCTCAAGTCATTAAAAAACATCAAATGACGCGCGTGTAAACTGGTGCTGTTAATAATCCAAACAGATTGAAAAATGATGATAAAATATGGTAAAGCAAGCACTTACCAGTACTTGCCATTATCTGGAATCAGACCTATACCTTCACGTTCAAAGTGCCTGTCCAGTTCGTCGACCCATTTTTCACGATTGTCTTTGTAAGCCCAACCGTGAACACGTAACCAGAATGCTATAATCCCAAGTAGGAATACAGTAAACATCATGGTTCCAAAGATGTAGATCATTACATCAAAGAATAGCGGATCATAGTTTGGTCCTAGCTGTCCTGCAATTGCAGATATAATGCTTAGGAAGATTCCAACTATTGGTTCCATGTAAAATGTGGACTGTGTGTATTTTATATACATTACTGTTTAAAGAATCAATAGTGATTTTGGGCAATGTAACGGCTATTCACATGTATTCAAGAACAAAGTACACAAACAACATAAATTTTGATGTATACATTTAATCAAGATAACCATGTCCATTTATAAATAACCAATTGTATATAAAACAACGCGTGCCACACACGCCAATAACTAGTAATAAAATAAGAAAGAGGTCAGAGTGATTATCCTCTGCCCATTGCAGCATATTTGCCAGAACGACTTTTCAAAAAGAACGCGCCGGCAATACCACCAAATATTGCTCCAGCAATAATTGATGCGCCAACAACTCCACCAGCATCAAGATAAGGAGTTCCAGATCCTGATGCAGGATTGCTATTAACAAGCTCTATGCGACTTTGTTGAATTGCAAGTGCCTCTTCAAGGGTATGTGAACCTGTTTCACCACCTGATCCAACATTACCCATATACACAGCAAATGCAGTTGATGCAGCGCCCATTGTTCCAAAGAGAAAGACTGACAGCATTGTTGCTGTTAATATCATCTTTGTATTCATAGTATTTGTGGACTTTGTGCTTATTTAAAACTTTTTGAAAGTGGTACAAAGAACGAATTAAAGCCATACACCGACAATAAGTGCAATTACAAGCAACGCAATATCAAAAAAAAAGATTCAAAATGACAACTTGATGGTATTTGTACTATACATCCATTTACAAAAAAAAAGTATTGGCAAGGTTTAAGTTAACAGTGTACAAGACAAATTTAATGGGTCGAATGCACACACACAGACATGGCAAGTCACACTCCATTAGACCACATATACTTGCAGAGCCTACATGGGTAAAAAACACACCACAGGAAGTTGAAGAGTTGGTGGTAAAGTATTCAAAAGACGGAATGACACCAAGCCAGATAGGCATCAAACTCAGAGATCAACATGCAGTACCACTTGTCAAGATGGTAACAAAAAAGACAATAGGTCAAATACTAAAAGAGAACAAACTACACCCCGACATGCCAGAAGACTTGGAGAATATTGTAAAGAAAGCAGTGGGATTACAAAAACACCTAAAGGATAATCGAGGCGATCATAGGAACACAAGATCGCTTGAATTGATAGAAGCAAAAGTGCACAGGTTGTCAGTATACTATAAGAAGACTGGCCGGATACCCAAGAATTGGAAATATAAATCAGTCGTGGCTCAATTAGAGTAATGCCGTCACAAAAGTCACTAAGCTCCGCACTAAGTCTGTTTCGTGACAGAGTGAATGATTGTATAAAATCAAACGGTTCAATACTTGTGACTACACACATTGACTGCGATGGATTAGCATCAGGCAGTATCATAGCAAAGGCACTCATTAGGGCAGGCGCAAGATGTACTGTAACTAGCTCAAAAGAGTTCAGTGATACAGTGATCGAGTTTCTAAAATCTCGATCACAAGATCTTTGTATAGTGACTGACTTGGGAGGCGGGTTTGCATCAAAGATGAACAATATACTCGGAGATGACAAGTGGATAATACTTGATCACCACCAAATATCAGATGAAGAGATAGACAACCCAAATGTGATAAATTCATGGAAGTATGATATTAACGGAGGTAGGGAGATATCAGCAGGAGGTATGGCATACATGGCATCCATGAAATTGGATGAAAAAAATTCAGACCTCTCAACCATAGCAGTAGTATCAGCACTAGGGGACAGACAGGACCAAGGCGAGAAGAGATCATTTGTTGGAAAAAACTTTGAAATTGCACAAGTTGCAAAAAAACAAGGACTTTTGGAGGTTGACATAGACTTGTTGTTGGTTGGAAGAGAGACAAGACCGCTATCTAGTGCGCTTGCATACACATCACATCCATACATTGATGGATTAACTTGGAATAGAGACACATGCCATAAACTATTGAAAAGGGCAAATGTAAAGCTAAAAGAGGACGGGAGATTGCGCGTACCAGCAGAGTTAGATGAGGATGAGAAAAAACGTGTAATCGAGTCTATTGCACAATACACATCAAAAGATCATGATGATTATGCCAAGAAAATAATGATGTCAGAGTTGATAGGATATACATACACATTTCTAAAAGAGGATAGGTGTGGGCTACTTCGAGACGCAAGAGAGTTTGCCACAATGCTCAACTCATGCGGCAAGATCAACAGGGCAGGAATAGGAATTGCCATATGTATGGGGAATCGAACAAAGAGTCTGCAAGAAGGAGAATCAATTCTAAAAGAATACAAGAGGAGAATTAAAAAGTCCATAAACATACTTACTAATGAACGATGGCGTATATCTGAGATGCCAAATAAATCATATCTGACAATTAATGCTCAGAGTGTAGTTCAAGAGACAATGTCAGGTACCATAGCATCAATAATATCAGGTGCACCAAGAAATGCAGGTAAAGCAGTCATACTATGGACAAAAACAGAAGAAGAGGAGAAGATAGTAAAGATCTCTGCAAGGCGTTCTCACAATATACCAAATGATGATGATGACAAGAGGGGGAGTACCAATAGTACCAATTTGGGAGAGTTAATGAGCAAGACAGCAGCAGAGTGTGCAGGTATTGGTGGCGGACATAATACGGCAGCAGGAGCTAAAATAACTAAAGACAAATTAGATGACTTTTTAAGAATACTTGATGAAAACATCTCTAAAATGCACAGTTCAGATCAAGGTTAATGGCTTGACTCCACAGCAGATAACATCAGTAAAGATGGCACTAGAACCAGACAACATACAGATGCCAAAAGGGCTCAAAGTTGTGATCAAAGATGACAAAAAAGCGCTCAAAGAGTCAAAACCGACAATGAGATTAGAGTTTTCACAGACACAATATAACATGGAAAAAAAAGGAGATAAAAACAAGGTAGCAACACACGCTATCGGATACCTTGTAGGAACAGTAGATGAAGTGTTAGAGCATGTACAAGTTGCACTAAAGGTGATTGGTGATGATTGATCCGGATATAATTAGAAAAAACCCACAAGAGATCAGAAAAATGCTAGATGCACGTGCAATGAATGATTTTGATCTTGATGCATTTGTTGCATGTGACGCAGAGAGGGTGAGATTGATGAGTGAGGCAGATGAGTTACGTTCAAGACGTAACAAGATAGGCATTAGCATATCAGAGGCAAAAAAGAACAAAAAGGATGTTTCAGATATGATATCTCAAATGAGTCAGATAGTAAAAGAACTTGACACCTTAAATGACCATATAGATACAGTAGAGTCAATTTATCATAAGATCTCAAAGACCATTCCAAATATGATAGATAATACTGTACCCGTTGGTCCAGATGAATCTGCAAACATTCAAGTTAGAGTGTGGGGTGACACATTAAACCCCGAATTTGAGGCAAAGAATCATGTCGATATATCTGAAAATTTAGATCTAATAGACTTGAGGAGAGCCGCCAAGGTAGCAGGTGCAAGGTTCTACTATCTTAAAGGAGATCTGACCAGACTAAACTATGCACTAGTGCAATTTGCACTAAACTTTTTAGTAGAGAAAGGGTATATGTTGATTCAACCACCATATATGATAAATCGCAAATCTATGGAAGGAGCAGTTATAGCAGATGACTTTGAGGATGTCATATACAAAATAGACAACGAAGATCTATACATGATTGGGACATCAGAGCACGCAATTGCAGCAATGCATGCAGACGAGATACTTGATGGAAAAAAGTTACCACTCAGGTATGCAGGCATTAGTCCATGTTTTAGAAAAGAAGCAGGTGCACATGGACGAGACCAAAAAGGAATATTCAGAGTACATCAATTTGAAAAAATTGAGCAGTTTGTATTTACAAAACCCGAAGAGTCATGGTCAGAACACGAGAGAATGTTACAGATAGCCGAAGAGTTCTACCAAAGATTAGAGATTCCACATAGAGTTATGATGCTCTCATCAGGCGATATGGGAAAAATATCTGCAAAGACATATGATATAGAGGCATGGATGGCAGGACAGAGTGCATACAGAGAGATAGTATCATGCTCCAACTGTACAGAGTACCAATCAAGAAGACTCAAGATAAGATACAGAGATAGAACAGATGAAAACACAACATATGTACACACATTAAATAGCACACTAGTTGCAACCACAAGAGTACTTGTTGCCATACTAGAAGACTTTCAGACAAAAGACGGCCACATTACAATACCAAAAGAGTTGGTACCATATATGGGAGACGGCAAACAAAAAGAGATCTGATGAAGCCAAATATTGCAGTCAAATATTGCAGTCAAATATTGATTGTAGATGCACTTAGTCTATTAGTATGTAGACTCGCAGTGTGTGGATTGATCGCCAAATACGGTATTTGATTACCCTTATATTTTAGACTCAGAGTGTCAAATAATTGGCACGCCGAAAAGGTAGAGTGAAAGACAAATGGCGCGAGAAGCGTTGGGTGACTGCGCACGCACCGCCATCATTTAACAATGTCAAGATAGGGTACATACCCATAACAGATGATGAAACAGCGCAGGGACGTGTCATAGAGGTAACACTACATGACATACTCAAAGGAGATGCATCTCAATACCAATACAAGATGTACTTTCAGGTCAGTAGTATAGAAGGAGACAAAGCACACACTATGTTTAAGAGATTTGAATACTCTAAAGAATTTCTACGTAGTCTAGTACGAAGAGGGTCATCAAAGATAAATCTTACCATAGATGTAAAGACAAAAGACGGATACATATTTCGAATAAAGATCATAGCCTTGACGCATAGACAACTCAACACCTCAAGACAACATGCACTCAGACTTATCGCACAAGACATAATCAACAAGAGTGTGCCGGAGATGACAATTGATCAGTTTGTACAAGCTACTTGTTATAGTAAGATTAACTCAGATATAATGGCAGCATTCAAAAAAGTGATAAGGGTACGACATGTAGGACTTGAAAAAGTAAAGCTGGTTAGAACAGCAGAAAAAGAGACAGTTCTACTACAAGCATAGTAGTAAACATCTAGAATAACATATTTTGAAGATCATTACACAGTACAATGATGCAAAGCAAAGTAGAGGTGACAATAAGTGTCATTATTCATGCGACTGAAAATGCAAACATAGTGATAAATGCAATCGGGGATCTTGGAGTGAAGCACGATGTATTTGAATCCACCAAGACAACAGGGCATTTTAATAACATAATAACAATTTACAATGCAAGGATAACAGGTAATGACGCCAGACATTTTGTACAAAAATTCACAGAGATGCTTTCAGACGATGATCTAGATATGTTAATCAAGCAGAGTCCAGAGAGAACCGTGGATTCTAGACTTCATATAAGAATAGAGAAGCAGACGATGATCAGAGATCGACGAATAGAGATAATCAACTTGTACGAATCAGATAACAAAGATGACGACCACAATCAACGAAATATTACAAGAGATATGATAAAAATAAAAATTTACACGCCAATATACAATAAAAGAGATACAGTGCAAGTGTTTGAAAAAATCTTACGAGGTAACAGCAACAGCAACAGCAAACCATAAACAAATTGCATTTTGAGAAGAGTGTCAATAATTATATCAGAATGTCATCATCGTGAATGTCATCATCGTGAATGTCATCATCGTGAATGTCATCATCGTGAATGTCATCATCGTGAATGTCATCATCGTGAATGTCATCATCGTGAATGTCATCATCGTGAATGTCATCATCGTGAATGTCATCATCGTGAATGTCATCATCGTGAATGTCATCATCGTGAATGTCATCATCGTGAATGTCATCATCGTGAATGTCACGCTATTACAAATTTCATAAATTAAACAATCATCTCAAAATCACAATCAGGTGTACAAATAGATACCACAAGCAAAAAAATTGCATAAATACGGATTATTTACTATAGTTGCTACACATTAAATAACAGATCATGTCACTACAATCAGGGAATGAGGAGATAATAGCCGCTCCAATCTGAGCCAACGCTATGAAGAACCCGCGACAAACCGACCCCAACTATCACTCATCATTCAAACGACCATATGGTGCCAAATTGCCACCAAAAATGACATTCATATGATTTTAAATACCAAGATATAGAGTTCAGTGTATTGACAGATGCATATGATGTTATAATAGCGGGTGGAGGATTGGCAGGTACAGTGACGGCGCAGGCAATATCACACTATACAAACCAAAATGCCAACATACTAGTAATTGATCGGAATACACAGTATATGCCAGGTCGAAAATCTTTGGCAGGGTGGGTCTGCGGTGATGCATGTTCAAAAGACGCAGTTGATTACATGTCAGAACGCATAGGGGTAAACTGGACAAATCCAGAGATCGAGCATGACGTCAAGGGGGTAATGGCATTCTCACCAGACAAGGAGACCTCAATACCATTTGACGGAGATGGATATATGCTAAATAGACAAAAGCTTCCAGAGATTCAAAACAGTAGATGTAAAAAAGTTGGCGTTGAGTTTGACTATGAGATCAATCTGACAGGACTCCAATACGACGACAGACAGGTCATAGGAGTCAAGGGGGTAGATAACAAAACAAAAGAACCATACATGAAATCGGCAAAAGTTGTAGTAGATGCGACAGGAGTGACATCAATGTTGCGCAACGGAATCAAAAATACCACAAAGATAGAAAGGAGAATAGATAGGCGTGATTTGGAGTCTACTGGCAGATACATAATGTATTTTGAGAAAGGTCAAGAGAATCTATCAGAGTTTGATCCAGATTATTGTATAATACACCTTGATCAAGATATTGCACCTGGTGGGTATGGGTGGGTATTCCCAAAGGGAGACAACAAAGTAAACATTGGACTTGGTGTCGAAAAATCACTACTTGGTAAAAGAAACCAAAGACTTGCTAAAAAAGACAACGTAGAATCACTAATGATAGAATATTTGAATCGAAACAAGGCCATAAAGAATCCAAAATTGTCAACAGACCCAGAAGATCAAAACAACAACTCAGGCATATTCCAAGTTTCAGTAAGACGACAAAATGATTGTATGGTATCAGGAGGATACTTACTTGTAGGTGACTCTGCATGGATGCCAAAACCAATTGATGCAGGTGGAATTGGACCTGCATTAATTGCAGGAACGATACTTGGAAAGTGTGTTGCACAGGCACTAGAAGCAAACGACGTGACTGAAGGTGGATTATGGCAGTACAACTTGGACTTTATAGAAGAGTATGGCTACAAGACAGCAGGACTTGAGTTGTTCCGCAGACTGGTTCAACAAATGACAAATGAGCAGATAAGTTATGGTATGAAGCATTTTCTTGGAAATATGGACATAGAGGCAATAAGTAAGGGCGAGCATCCAGATTTTTCAGGACTAAGTAAACTGAGTATGATAATAAGAGGAGCTATGAATAAGACAGTAGCAGACGGATTGAGATACACATCAAAGGAGAATCAATGGTTAGTAGAACATTATAGAAACTTTCCAAAAGAGCCATCTGGATTCGATATATGGAATAAAAAACTACACGCACGAATGGATGCAGCATTTGCAAAAGTAGCAACGTTTGGAAATTGATTTGAAATGTTTTAGTATGTGTATTCAAAAATATCAAATACACTAAAAATTAAAAAAAAGTATGTATAATTAGAATTATACAAACATTAACAGTATTATCATTTAGTTAAAATATCACACATATACAAGAAGAATAATGGATTCAAATGCATCATCACCATCATCACCATCATCATCACCATCATCACCATCATCGTCACGCACTACAAAATACCTAGACTGGAATAACTCACTTGAGGTATTACATAGTGCATATGATGCAGGGTTGTTTGTGCTAGTTGTGGGCCCAAAAGGCACAGGTAAGACATCGCTTGTAAGAGAATTTGCACGTATCAAAAATGATGAGAAAAGACAGCAGACAGGCAAACAATACAACTTAGAATCAATAAACTTTAGCCTTCGAACACGTGAGAGTCACCTCGTTGGTGCAAAGACTCTCAGTGACGGAGACGTAACATTTGATGAAGGAATACTAGTACGATCTATGAGAAATGGCAACATACTATATCTAGATGAAATTAACGCAGCAGAAGCAGATGTTTTGTTGAGATTAGATGAGGCGCTAGATGACAGGCATCAGATAGTCTTAAAGGAATCATCTTCAATGGAGGTGATTAAAGCAGATGAAAAATGGTTCGTGGTTGCAACCATAAACCCACTCAGTCACAGTGGTACAAAGGAACTACCACCTCAATTGTTGAGTAGATTTCCCGTAAGAATAAAATTAGAATATCCGCCCCAAGATATAGAAATTGAGATCATAAAAACAAATATCGGAGATGTAAATGATACTATGCACGATGACATAATACAAGCAATCAAACTTGCAAATACATTAAGGCAAGCAGCAGCAGTAGAAGAATTATTTTACTCACCGAGTATTAGAGAGACCATTGCATTTGCAAAACTACTGAAAAAAGGTGTGTCTAAAAGAAAGGCTGCTGAGTGGGTGTTTGGAAACGTATATGCACAGTGGGGACACATAGAGTATCAAAAAGTAAGTGATATAATAACATCAATGTTCGGAGTGGATTCAACATATCGCATAGATGGCAATAAGTGATATTGATGTTAGAGGAGAGGCAACCCCTACAACAACATCGGCAGATAAAGATCTCATCAGATGCACTCATCGAGATTGCAACATTTTTGGCAAGGAGGTGGTCTGAAAACAACACAACTACAGTTGAGATAACAGAGAGGTTGTCAGAAACTAGAACAAGACTCAAAGACAATATTATAACAATATCACCACCAGAAAAAAGAACAGGTGACGGTTTTCAAAGATACAGACAATTTCGCACTTCATTGTGGTACGAGTCAATGAAGATAAGACATTGTGAAAAGATACTGAGCAACGATCACGCATTTGGATTTATACTCAACTCTATGGAGACATGCAGAATTGAGCAAGTAGGAATAAAGGTCTGGCAGGGCATGAGTCACGAGATCGTTATGCATCGTGCACATATGTTAGTTGAGAGACCACAGTTACACGAAGTGTACGGAAGGGCACGCATAGTAGAAGCATTTTATCAACATATGATGTTTGGAGTCATTAAAGGTGAGATGCAGTCAAGCCACGAAGAGCGCATAATAAAAGCAACTAAATTTGCAAGAGACGTAATATCACAAGCAGTAGCAGAGAATCGAGGAACCAAATGGGTAGAGAGTCACACTAGCCGCATCATAATGATGCTAGATATCGATTCGCTCATGACCATACCAATATCATTACCATTTACCAGAGCAGGCATGGCACTAGATCAAAAAGAGATGGAAAAGGTCCTAAAGATTGTATCCCAACACGACAAAAAGGCAGGTCTTGTAGATATAGATGACACATCATTAATTCTACAGGGAGCAGATGACGTATACGATGAGTATACGATGCTACTTGATGAAAACCAACGTATCGAAAACAGAGGTCTAACATCAGTAGAACAAATAGGCATAAAAACGCCAAACACAAAAGACAGAGTTGACGAATCTACCATATATGATGCAGCTCTCATAAATGGTCTTAAAATAAAATTCAAAGAATGGAAAAGTGGATGGAAGGAGATCTATGTTGCATCAGCAGGAGAAGAGTTTGATGCTGAGGGCTACATAGAGGAAACAAACAACCCATTCATATCAGATGCAAAGAGATCTATAAAGACCAAAATTACAATACTGCTTGATCACTCATCATCAATAGCATCAGATGCCAAAGAATACAAAAAAGCAACACTAGCATTATGCGAAGTGCTGTCGTTTTTAAGAGTGGAATTCTCAGTTTATGCATTCAACACACAAGACAGAGCAGTAGTTTGTTGGTCTATAAAACCGTATTCTGTAAAATGGAATACAATCACAGCAAAGAGACTGGCTCGCATAGTGGCAAACGGATCTACACCGCTAGCAGAAGTGTATGATAAAATGTACCCCATACTACAAGCAAAGAGTACAGATACATTTTTAACACTTACAGATGGTGAGCCATCAGATCCAGATGCTGTAAGAGATATGATTAAAAAATTAAAGAGTCTAAACATTAATGTGGTTGCACTAGGATTAGGGCCAAACATTATACGATCTACTACCATAGCAAATAACCTCAAGCACCTCGGGTATGAAAAGACTGTTGCAGTCAGTAGGTTGACAGATATTCCAAACAAGGTAATGAGCATATTAGAAAAATAATAACCATTATCATAATAATAATAATAACCACAACCATAATAATCACAATAATAATAATAATTACATATAATAAACATCAATATTATTACATACAGTAAATTTCAACAATGCAAACACGCGGAAATATACATCAAACATATGATCGTTTTCAAAACCACAAATGCGACAGATCTCATATTTTATAAGAGCACGTATGTACGGTCATAGTATGGTAGCAGCAGCACAAACAACAGATGTAGCACTATTGGAGCGCTTTGAAAGTGAAATATGGAGTAAAATACCACATATAGAAAAAAACGAGAATGGTGACGACACAGTGGTGGGTGCAACGTCACTAGTTGATATGACAGATGATCTCAGAGAGTGTGCCAGAACCATATACAAGATTGAACTAGATGCAAATCTCAAGATAGTAGGGAAACTTGACGCTGAGCTTTTAACAGGTTCAATAAAGGTCAGACCAGCAGTTCACATAATACACGATGCCATAAAAAACGGACATCTTCGTAGCGGACAAGCCGTAATTGAAGCCACATCAGGAAACTTTGGAATATCACTAGGATTACTTGCAAGACTTGGACTTCAGGTCATAGCATTTGTCTCAAGAAGGCTACAAGAAGGCGTATTTGAAGAACTTCGAAATGAAAAAGTAAACATAATTGATCTTGACATGGATGTATGTCCTGCGCCAGGTATGAAAGGTAACAAAGACGAGATAGCAGCAAGGGTAGCATCAGGGAATATACGCACACAGATCTTAGATTTAGGGTTTAAACCAGAACCATTTGATAATAATATACAAGAGATATTGGAGTTATTGCAAGCACAAGACATCATAAACCTTGCAAAGCTTCTCGCAAAAGTGTACGATTGCTTCTGCCCTGCACAATATGACAATATGTTAAACCCCGAAGCCCACATAACTACAACAGCAGTAGAGGTAGATGAGCAACTCGCAAAATTATCAGAGTCACTTGGAGAATATCAAATAATGTGTACGTTTGGCACAGGTGGCACATCATCAGGATTTGACAAGTATATGACTGACAAGTACTCAAAGAATGCAGTTCATGTAGTCTTTCCACCTGTAGGCCAAGATGTAGCAGGAATAAGAACACAGGCTACAGCAGACGGACTAACAATGTACAGACCAGGATCATATGCCGGTGAGCATATTATAGACTTTGAAAAAGTGAGACCACTGCACCGCTTTTTTGTAAAACAAAAAGGATATGATATGGGGGAGAGTTCAGCTCTTGCAACATACGCGGCAATGAAAATGTCGCAAAATAATCAAGCACAAAAGTTTGTTGTTATAATTGCAGATGGTATCTCAAAGTACAAAAAAGCCATGGACGCGGCAGCCAAAATGACAGGTCGTATACAAGTCTCACTCAAAGAGGCAGCAGAATCCATTAATGAGTATGACAAGGTAGTATGGGTTCACCCACAATATACACCACAGCAAGAAGGTATCGAGATTATTGCACGATCACTTGGCATTGACAAAGACAAAATAGCAATCCAAAAAGCAAGCACTATTGAAAAACTATTAACAACACAAACAGTACCAGAAGAGCTAAGTCAAAGTCTACAGGGAGAAAAGGGCAAATGTTTGTTGATCTGCATGGCAGGCAACACATCACTCATGACAACAAAGATGCTCGCAGGAAACGGAATTACAACTGAGAGTCTCAATGGCGGTATAACAGGTTTGCCAGAAAGTATGATGAAGAGTCCAGGTCAGATTGTAAAGGTGGCAACTGACTAAACCATATTAACACCATCACAGATAATCATATATGATCATGAAGTGCCTCTCAGTATCACAACCATTTGCAGATCTCATAATATCAGGTAAAAAGACTATTGAGTTGCGTAAATGGAACACAAAATTTCGCGGCGAGATTTTGATACATGCTCCGCAAAAGGCACGTACATCAGATTACAAGAGACTGAACATACCACAAAGGGAATATGTAGTAGGGGCAATTATAGGCAAAGTCACACTATATGATGTAATTGTGTATGGGTCAGTTGCACAGATCAAAAGAGATCAAAAAAGTCATCACGCAAGTAAAGAATTTTTTGAAAAAACCAAGTATGGATTTATGCTAAAAGAACCAAAATCATTCTCAGTTCCAATACCATACAGGGGCCAATTAGGGTTATTTGATGTAAATCTGACAAACACTAGCGACGATAGTATACTTGGGGACATTATAGATCAAGAGCACCGGTTTCGTTTAATTGGTCATCATTAAATAGATATAAAATTATCTATACAAAAATAGTAAATTATAATATCTTGAATAATGAGGCAAAATCACTCAATCATCACATTGTAATCATTTTAATGAGTTTAGTAAACTACAACTAAAGTAATTCTGCGTTTTGTCAACTTGTTAACATGCAAATACAGGTACGTAATTGATGTGAAATTCTCAAGTGACAATTTCTGAAATATAGAAATTGCATGTATAAAATTACACATGTCGCCAAGGGACATGTAGAATAAATTTTTGATTAGTGTTGAGAGAAATCACTTTTAATAGTCAAGCAGAACTAGAATATCTAATTATACGCCATACCAAATATTATAAATCAACGTAGACCATATACAAATGATCAAATTTTTAATCAAAGTGTCTAGTATATATATGAGGCTTAAAAGTGCTTTTTATGCCGCAAACAAAGCCCATAGTTAGCGTTGAGAATGTCGTGGCCTCAGCATCAGTAGAACAAAAGATAGATCTCAACGAGATTACAAAAAAATTTCCAGATACAGAATATCATCCAGAACAATTTCCAGGACTAGTGTTTAGACTCAACAACCCACGTACTGCGACATTGATATTTCGTACAGGAAAGATGGTATGCACAGGTGCAAAATCAGAAGAGATGTCAATAAAGGCAGTAAACACAGTGGTACAGAGGCTAAGAAGAGGTAAGATCAAGATAAAACAAAATGCAACGATTACAGTTCAAAATATAGTAGCGGCAATCAATCTAGGAGGTAAGATTCATCTTGAAAAGGCTGCTAGAACGCTCCCAAGAAGCATGTATGAGCCTGAGCAGTTTCCAGGACTGATTCATCGCATGCTAGATCCAAAGACAGTGATCCTCTTGTTTGCATCAGGTAAACTAGTCTGCACAGGAGCCAAAAGGGAGAAAGATGTGTACCGCTCTGTTCATAATTTGCATGCATTGTTAGAGGAAAAAGATCTAATGTTATACGAATGAACATTACTGTTATCATAGTATTATGAAATACCATTAAAATACAATCAATCACCAAAATTATAAAAAAGACAATAGACACAAGTAACATCTATAGTGATGTTCATAAATTTGGGCACAACGAAAAAATCATGCAAGGTAGTTTTTAACAGACATCTATGTATAGAAATGTTTAGTAATTCAGATTTGCTATATTTTTTAAAAGATAAAATGTCAAAAAATGTGGTGGCAGGACTCTATGATGCACACGTGCGCTAACATGTGACGGGACATTAAACATAGAGATTACATATGATACTTTTAGTCCACCGCTGTATTCATCTATTTTGGAATCAGCAGTGCGAGGATTTGCCTTTACAAATGGGCACATCAGTAGTTCGCAATATGCTCAATTTTTAATGATCTTATTTTTAATTATACAGTGCGGCAGATTTACAATGGCAAGTAACCGCCGTGCTCTAATTCCCACCGAAGCAGTCTTCTGATCACTCCGGCAATTGAATCCATAAATTATCTATTGTGAGTAATTTCTCATCTGTAAGTCCGTCGTAATTTTCGTATCTTGTTATTGCCCACAATCCATATAACAACATTTCAAAAAAATATCAACAGTAATCAGACTTGCAAGGCGTTGTTAGTTGTTTTTGGAGTTATGTTTTTTATCACTATAATTCCGTCTCTATTATCCAGCGCTTGCGATAAGTCGGGAATTACACACTAGTTCACTTTGACCCGATGCGGGCAGTTAATTCGCCTCCGAGCCGCTGCTGCTATTCGCGCGCCGCCAGCGCGTTGGCAATCTGCGGCCATAGTGGGCTGCTGTACTTTTCTGCATTGGTTTGCGCCTCTGCTGCGGTCATCGGGTTTGAGTGGTCAATCTCACCAAAGGCAGCTAGAACACGGTTCCACCTGTCCACGTGCGCGTCGCCGTGCTGCGTCTGTGCCGCCAGCTCCCTGACGCTGTTGATCAGAGCAGGGTCTATGGCAGGCGGCGTGTCAGGCTCGGTCGGTACGTCAGGCGGCGTCTGCGGATCGTCCTGTTCTACTACTGCCGCCGCCTCTAGCAATGTCAGCACGTCGACAATCTGCGGCCACAGCGGGCTGCTGTACTTTTCTGCATTGGTTTGCGCCTCTGCTGCGGTCATCGGGTTTGAGTGGTCAATTTCACCAAAGGCAGCTAGAACGCGGTTCCACCTGTCCACGTGCGCGTCGCCGTGCTGTGTCTGGGACGCCATCGCGGTCACGTTGGCGACCAGCGCTGGGTCTATGGCGACTGCCGTCAGATTCTGCGCCTGTGTGAGCTTGTCGTACACGGGCGGCTGCATCAGGCTTGACGTCGTCCCGGCGTCCTGGACGTCCACGGTCCAGCTTACAAATTGGCCCGGCGTGTAGCCGGCTCCGGGATTTATCGTGAGCGTAACATTGTTGACATCTATGACGCCGTCGTTTATGGTCGGAACCTCCAGCGTATACGAGCCGATCAGTGGGATCTCCACTATGCGCCAGCCCACGTCAGATGCGTTGAGTACGTTCCCGGTGTCCGAAAGGGTGACGTTGACTGGCAAAGGCGACTGCAGGGGGTGGGGGGCTGCGCCGATGCTAAATGAGACGGGATCGCCCTCCGAGCCGCCGCTCGATATACCGATTGAGACTGTAGTCGGGGGTGGGGGGCTGCCGCTGCCCAGCGGGCCTGAGTCGTTGTCCAACACCGTGAACGTTATGGTGGACGGCTGCGCGATGCGGTAGCCGGAGCCCGGTAGTATGGTATAGGTGATTGTGCCATCGACCTCGTCGATGTTGTCGTCGTGCGTGTTTACAACTGATGAAGAACCAGTGACTTTATGTGTCCTGCCCGCCGGAATGTCGAGGGTTTGGTCACCGACCAGATATGCAAACCTCACAACGTCTCCGGTCTGGGCCACGTTGAAGTTGACTGTGATATCCGCTGAGTCGCACGTGTATCGCGTCTTGAATGCACGATCAGTGCCTGTATCGGTGCCCTCCGTGACGGTCAGGTTGCCGAACGCGCTCACATCCAGGTACACAGCCGGGCTGCCAGCCTCGCCTAACGTTATAGTCTTAGTCGTCGCGGTACCCTCCTTTATCTGGTAGCCGGGGCCGTCGAGCAGCTCGAATGTTATCTCGTTTCTGCTCCCAGAGTTGGGGTTGCAGTCAGTCGTAGTGGGTAGAATATCATAAAAGGATGAGCCATACGCTGCAAGCGTGCGCGTCTCGCCATTTTGATTGGTAGTGAGCGCCTGACCGTGCGTTGTGTATTTTATTGCTATAGTACTGTCGTCTCCGGGGGGACGAATTTCACCCGGCTCAGTATACGGAGATACGCCAGAACGATACGGCTCTATATCAAAACCAACCATCACATTATCACCCTCAAAGGAACTCTTATCCAACACATTCATGCTTATGCACGGGTTGCCAGGGGTGCACTTTTGGGGCGGCGGGGGCGGCGTTTGCGGGTTGTCGTGCGGTCCGGGGTCATTGTCGCGCACCGAAATGGTGATGCTAGACGGGTCGCCCACCGTATAACCGTAGCCCGGCAGCACCTTTACGGTGACGGTGCCGTCCGGCTCGTCGACAGTGTCGTCGGTCAAGGCAATCGGCAGGTTTGCGCCACTCACAAAGCTAAGCAATGACCTTTCACCCGCCCCGTGATTCAAAAATTCCCCGGTCTGGGAGATGATATAGTTGATTCTTAACTTGTATCCAAAGTTGTGGCCGGATGGGACCAAGTCAACACCGGCAAACTGGTTCTCTCGCGGGTTTGAGGGAAACCCCGGAGTAATTTCAACGTAGACCGGCGGCCACATCAATGGGTCGCCGTCCGGCACGATCCTCAGCAGAGGCGATATGCCGTAAGAATACCGGACGGACTGCGAGTGTTTGCCGTGCTCGTTCCTGCTGCCGTCTGACTCGCCTGGCGTCCCGCCGGCGTAAAAGTCATTATAGTTGTCTGCGATCCTGTCTCCCCCGACCCAGTATATCGGGACGCCGGCGCCCTCGGTGTAGGTGTGGCTCCGGACATCGTCGCGGTCGGAGTGCCCAAAGTGCAGTACGCGAAAGTGGTCGTGTAATTCCCGTAGCGGCGAGGGTTCTGTCTTTAGAACGTTTACCGTCCGCTTATACACATGATAGCAATAATCCCCGCCGTTTTTATTTATGTTAGTTCCCTCACCGTTATTGTTCCTTTCAACAATATTCCAATAGACATCCGAGCTGACCATCTGGCCATAATAACCATAACACTGAACAGTAGGATCATCGGTTAAACGATAGTGCGTCGTCTTACCGTACGTAAAGATGTTAGATGTTTCAATCAAGCCCTGCATCTTGGCATCCGTAAATGAATGTCCGACGGATGGTGTGAACAGTAATCTAAACGTGTCCCCTACTGCCAGGCCGTCAGGTGCGTAGGCCCAGTCCTGGGGCACGTCGAATCCCGCATAGGCGTGCGCGTCTTCTGCCGCTACTACCGAGAGCGCGGACGCGCCAAGCACTGCCAGTGCAGCCAGCGCGCACATTCTCAGGGCGCGTGTGCAATATGCACCCCCCCCCCCCCCCCCGGTGCGCGAGTCGTGTCGAGGGATCCCTGTATCATACACTATATATGACACGCATTATATATTAAGATTTCGCTGGCAGGTTCTCTTGCAAACGCAGTTGATCGGTGTTTATATGAACTTTTTATCTGAATTTAATATTTGAGGCTGAAAAAGTATAAATTTTTAGTACTTTTTTGTGTGACTATGACGATAGTTTGGAATAGGGGTATAGTCAGGTAACGTGTCGCCTCCCCCCACCCCCTCTTTATACCACGTGGACTAGGCATGGACACACACTACGATCATTACAAATCACTGAAATTGTGAGATAATGTAAAAAAAAGTATGTTAATCATTAAATACGTATGCTACCATTTACTCATGTAGACAAAAAATGAGTAAATGTATGTAGCAACAAAAGATAGTTGTAGATGAATTATTTAACAAAATCGATGTATCTTCGATCATCTATGACGAGACAATGTCCAAAGTTTTGAATGAAAATGCTAGTTTATGAAAGGGCATGAAAGAGGAACGAAAAGAGAAAAACATGTGGAAAGAAAAGTGTATGAATCTGTTTGATAGATTAGGTGGAAGAAAACTTGACATCATACTGGTATATCAGAAATTGGTATTTGTGACGCAAACTGGCAGGTATACGTCACGTGAGCAGATACTTGAAGATTTGGCAAAATCTACCACACAGTATGGAAACATGATGAGAAATGAATGCAAAATTTTTGCAGACAAATATCAAGTAATACAACTAAAAGAATACAATATACGTATTGTGGATTTAGAGCGCAGTGATGCTGCAAATGACGAATGGTGCCACACCTATATCTCACAAAACAGTGACACAAAAGCAGATACAAAAGGAGAAACAAGACTGTGCAGACAAGCAGCGCAAGACAAACCACCTGTCAAACTAGGATTCACCTTTAAAACATGATTCATCTTTCAGACCATTTAATCCAGACAAAACATTTGACATTGAACTAGACACATACCCTGAATGTGATTGTGAAATAGAGCAAGTTTGTGAGGAATACAAGACATTACATGAACTTGACGACCATAATGAACTAGAGGAGATGTGGTGTCACACACGTGTATATTGGTGTGAAAATTGTGGTAACATAAACTGTATGCACGATTCTATAATGCCAAATACTTTATTTGAAAAACACTTTCTTGTTAAACTCACGCGCTCATCATTTAATGTCCACACAATAAAATGTGTGAATCAAGCTTTATGACTGATATGATCATTCAAAATAACTTTTGGCCAAATGCATTGCATGTGTGATACTTGATATACAGACAAGGATGTGACCAAATACAAGTATATAATTTAATTATTGTAGCCAAAGAGCTTGGTTCACACGACAAATCAGAAAGTGTGTTTCATATAATAACCTGAAAACGATTTTTGCAACCATCATATTTGTGAAATCATCTTGAAACAATACGTCAATCGCAACTATAGGTGCGTCCAGTATCAGAAAATGTGCAATCTTAGGTAAATTACAATCAACATTAAAGCCTGCGCGTAACACATTTCGTCTTTTCAAACCTGTGTATTTTTTTAGTTGTTTGCTTTTTTGCACACTGTAACTAGAAATGAACATATTTTTGACTTTTCACTCTAGGAGGCAGTTACGCGCCACACTTCTTGCGGCCATGTCAGACACATATCAAAAATGATCACAGGTTATTTACAACAGAGCCATGACTTTAATGTGTTAAGACTTATGAGCGTCGTTATATACCACAAAATCATACATGAGATGATAAATTGATAGACTGGCACAGTGATCCGAATATTATTACTCAGCGTATGAAACTTACACCAGAAAATGGGTTTAGTCTAGTTGGGATGGACTTTCTTACTAACAGCAAAGGAGAACTCTACGAGATCAAACACTATAATGCATACCAAGACGCTTTAAGTGCCAAAAAATCAAGGAAGAATCCAGAAGAGTATCTTATATTATACAAAGATGCACAAGGTGGTTTTTGTTATAGATGATAAGATTCCAACTGATATCGTGCTATATTCTAGTTGCCCCATCAGTTTGTTGTCAGAACTGTCCAACTTACATAAAAGTCAAAAGTACAAATCGTCTTACCAACTCTCAAAAACATCTAATAAAGTAGTTATGATAAAATAGTATAATTAGAATGTAAATGACTAGTTTGAAATAATTGTAAATTCAGACATAACCATATTACCATCACCATCATTGGCATGGATAGTAAATACACCTAATTGAGCCCAACCACTATCTCCTCCTGCAATAGTAATGGTAGAGTAGACACCATCAGACTTTATCACAGTTGATTCTGTCCAAACAGTTTCGTTTGTAGGGTTTGTGATGATGAGTTCTATATTAGATCCTGTGACAGCATCAGACCAACCACTTATCGATATAAGATCACCCATAGCATACGAATCAAGATCCGTCTTTACATTAAATTCATCAGCAAAAGGCTCGGTGAGATTATTAACAGACACATCATCAATTAAAGAAGGCGTAGTCATTGTAACAAAAACAAATGCCACTATTATCAATACCAAAATTATAGCGCCAACTGAGATGGCAAAAAGTTTACCTTTGGAAGCACTAGTCTTTTTGGCAGTAGAGGAGATCAACCGTACAGAATTATCATCAGTGTGGGGTTGTTTGTGTTTTTTATTGACGGTAGATTGTTTTTGTTTTCGGGCAACATTCAAGTCTTTTGGCAATTCCACATCAGGCACTATGTCAGATTCTTCCACATCAGTATCTTGTTTTTTATGACCAATATGATGCAAGTAACGTTGTGCCAAATCACGCACATACTTTCGTTCATAATTACTGATCGGCTCGTTATTTTTACATGCTCTATAGATGTCTTTGAGAATACGATCACCACCAAAATCACCATCTAGTAGTTTTTTAACATCATCAATCATGTCATCGTACATTAATTCTGTGTCTAATTCTCAATATTTATGCATGTAATTTCAATTTAAAAAGTAAATTATTGGTAGTGATAGGGTGTATAGTAGACAGTATTATTATTATTAATAATAATAGTAATAGTAATAGTAGTGACTGATGACACCATACTTTTTAATATAAAATTAAAAAGTCATTTTACACAAAGTCGCGTCTCACGATGGTAGTCTGGCGACACCATGTTTTTTGATATAAAAGTAGAAAGAGAATTCAAAATAAAATTGATTTATAGAATAATTTTTCAAATATTTATTAATAGGTTAAAAAAAAATACAATAATGAAGCAAATTACAGCAACAATTCCATCAGGTAGGCTGGCAGCAGTCTCAGATGCAATAAATGACATCGTTGGTGGATTTACTGCTATAGAAGGCAGAGGTCGCGGATCTAGTAAGAGACAAATTGTCAGACAAGGTAGAGGAACAGGTTCAACAGTAGCCGAATATAATCAAACCACCACTGTCTTTACTATAGTGCCAGACGAGGATGTCGAGAAGGTTTCAAACGCAATTACAAGTGCCGCAAATTCAGGCAGTAGAGGAGATGGGATCATCATCGTCACAAATATCGATAGCGTAAACAACATTTCAACAAAAAAGAGTGGCGAAGAAGCCCTCTAATACTTTTTTTTAAAAAATTAGTTCATTTGAGGAGTCAGAGGAATCATGTCACCCTGACACATTAGAGGCACGACACGTGAGGACAGATAATAATTTGCACAGCGACAGTACTGGACGTAAACGAACAGAGATGAGAGACACACCGGATAATAGGGCAGGTGCAGAAACGTGAAAAAATCCCATACGCAAGTTTGACACACCATATACCAGATACATTACACGTGAAAAGAAAAAGAGGGCACGACCAATTCCATAATTACCCAGGTATGATGATGCAAGTATTAGGCACGTGCAGTGCATATGAGAAATGTTCAAGGACCATATAGATAGCATCTTGTACCACCCAAAGCGGCATGGCAGACATCATGGCATAAAACCCAAGGCCCTAGGAAACATTCTACTATTATATTTGTCAATACCAAGTGGCGCCAATGATGTGTATGTACACCTCAACTACAAGTCAGCAGACCATGCCGTAGAACAAAAATTTCCAAGGGATATGGTCCATAGGACGATGTTGGCCGACTGCCATGTATGCAACTGAGAATACCCCCTTTTCACCCCCCAACAGTGTATACGATGCACCGTGACGTAAAAACTCGATCATTTTATGTCCGATTTATTGAATCGACAACACTACCATCCTACACTAACTGTCAAAAATTGACATTGGACCATGCCGTAGGAAATACATATCACAACTCGGAGGTGACATCATTTCCCGACATTATATAATAATTAACATATGTTGTTCAAAAATGGTTACCGTTGACCCTCTACACCTATGAGTGTTAATGTAGAGCGGATTTTTGGAATCTTTCTGATCTTCCACGTTATGGTCTCACGTAAAACATCGACAAGAGAAAGCTCTACCTTGGCCAAAATATCATATGCGCCAAATGTGCCGTGCACCTCAACTACACCTTTTATTGATTTTAGTTCATCTATTACAGTTTCTTCTGATCCTAGTTCACAATTTATTAAAACATATGCAGTAGCCATTACACACAACTCCTCCTCCTCATCATCATCAATACTAGTTACATTTTCAATTATATAAAATTGCGCAGAATTATCTCAAAAAATATCATAGTGTGACACATATTTTCAAACACATGTAAATAATTAATCAACAAAGAATAGGTTTCATATAAGAACGCATTACATAAATTAACTGATCAATATGTTTTGTTGCTGTTATCATTGAGCGCACACTAGAACCATTGCGAACTCCTTTTGTAAATCTCATCGCTTGTCCTTTGATATTTGCAAATCGAATTTGATACCGAGCTGCAATATTTAGATACTCAAAGAATGCATTTAATTTTTCACTAGGTGAATACATATTATATGTACCAGTTTGTAAATAATCATTTATTTGTTCAAAGAGAAATGGATTTCCCATCGCACCTCTTCCAATCATAACATAGTCGCAACCAGTTTGATCAATCATAGATTTAGCATCCTCAGGAGTTGTAATATCACCATTGCCCACGATTGGAACACTAGAGCGATCTTTGAGTAGTTTAATGAGCTTCCAATCCGATTTACCAGAGTATCCTTGCCCAACAGTGCGAGGATGAAGAGTTATCATCTCAATACCTTCATCTTGAGCTATCTGTGCTATTTTAAGAAACAAATATGGATCCGATGCAGCAACACCAGCACGCATCTTCAACGTGACAGGTGTATGTTTGACAGAGTTAACTAGTGTCTGAAATATCTGGCGTGTCAAATCTTCTTTCTGAAGTAAAGCACCTCCCGCCATCTGACTTGTAATGTGGGGCGCAGGGCAACCCATATTATAATCAATTATATCAAAATGTGGCTCTACAATTTTAGCTGATTTGGCAAGAGCTTCTAGATCAGAGCCAAACAGTTGTACTGACAAGGGGCGTTCAGCATCAGAATATTCTATAAAATCACGTATTGAGCCATTGTTTTGCTCAAGTTGTGCATGTTGCGCTACAATACTATGTATGCTAGTAAATTCTGTTACAACAAGTGCAGCACCCATCTTTTTACACTGCAATCGTAAAGCGGGATCACTTACACCTGCCATAGGGGCAAGAAATACTCTACCAGAAAAACGTGGAAGCATAATTAAAGAACCATCTAGTGATATATCATCGCTGTGTTATTTGTTATTCTGGACAACCATCGTGGTCCTCAACGCCATTGTAATTCTCAGGAGTCAAGGGACAACTATCCATATAATCTAGTATATTGTCCAAATCAAGATCGTGTGCGAATCTTTGTTGTTCGGGTAATACATCAGGGCATCCGTCATGATCATTGTACTTGTTCCACACCTCTGGGCTTGTAGGACACAGATCAACATAATCAGGATATGTATCATTATCAGCGTCAGGTAATGAGAGCATAGGATCAGGTGCAGGTCTCACATCAGGGCAACCGTCCCAATCAAGATAACCATTAAAGTTTTCAGGCTCAGTAGGGCAATTATCTTTGGCATCATGTATTTGGTCTCCATCTGCATCAGGCAAGTGTCCAAATGATGCAGAAATAGGCTCAGCAGACACAGCCTCATCAGGGCAACCGTCATCATCATTTATCATATTGTAAACTTCAGGTTGTAAAGGGCATTGATCAAATGCATCTATAATCCCATCATAATCAGCATCTGTAAGAGATGCAACCTCATCAGGGCAACCATCACGGTCAAGTAGTCCATTTAGAGTCTCAGGTTGGTTGGGACAAGAGTCAAAGATGTCAAGTATGTTATCATTGTCACTGTCAGCAGCAGATCTCGAGTCATCTACACGATCTGGACAGCCATCTTCATCTTGATAACGGTTGTAAGTCTCCTTTTCAAATGGACATTGGTCTGCATCATCTAGTATAAAGTCATAATCAGTATCACCTAATTTTTCATATTGCACAGTATCAGGACAACCATCCTCATCGGCAAATTGGTTATAGCGTTCTGCTTGTAGTGGGCATTGATCAACATCATCAGGTATATTATCATGATCACTGTCAATTATTCCTGTACCAGATATACCAGGGACGTCTGGACAGCCATCCCAATCAAGATAACCATTAAAGTTCTCAGGTTCATTTAGACATTGATCCCATCGATCGTCAATCTGATCAGCATCCGCATCAGCAAAGACGAAAACAGTAGATAGTACTGGATCTATCTGATCAGGGCAACCATCATCATCTTGGAAATTATTGTACGTTTCTGGCTCAATCACACACAAGTCAACAGAATCAAAGATCCCATCGCGGTCTCTATCAGACATTATATTTACTGCATCAGGGCATCCGTCACTATCCAATATGCCGTTTATAGTTTCAGGTTGGTTTGGACACAAATCTGTCAGATCTTGTATGCCATCCCCATCAGTATCAAAGGATTGCCTAGCATCATATAACGTATCAGGGCAACCATCCTCATCATTGAACTTGTTGTATACTTCTCGTGCAAATGGACATTTATCTTGAAGATCATACACACCATCATAGTCAGAGTCCCCTGACGGTAAAAGCGCCAACACATCAGGGCAGCCATCTGCATCATTGAACTTGTTAAAATTCTCTCGCTCAAATGGACATTGATCAAAATCATCAGGTATGGAATCATGATCAGAGTCAACAAGTGGAATTGGAGTTGCGCCAATAGTGTCGATGCAACCATCCCAATCAAGATTTCCATTATAGTTCTCAGGTTCATTTAGACATTGATCCCATCGATCGTCAATACCATCACCATCAGTATCTGGAAATTGATAAATTGCAACAGCAGAGTCTGCACCATTATCAGTACTATCAGGACATCCATCTGTGTCATCAAACAAATTAAAAGTTTCAGGTTGTAAAGGACACTGATCAAATGTATCTGAGATTCCATCTTGATCCCTATCTGCAAGACTCATCGAGTCATCAGGACATCCATCCCGGTCATCTACACCATTGAATGTCTCAGGCTGAGTGGGGCAAGAGTCCATGTTATCTGGATATCCATCAGAATCTGAATCAATTATGATACTTGCACCCTCAGACATGTTTTGGTCTGGACACCCATCAGTGTCATCTACAGTATTGTAAGTCTCTTTGATTCGTGGGCAATGATCTAGATGATCCTGTATTCCATCGTGGTCAGTATCATACCAAGGTACAAAGTCTGCAGGACAGCCATCAATATTCAAACCATATTGTGGATCATAGTCCTCTTTTAAAAAAGGACAATAATCATCAGAGTCAGGAATGCCGTCATTGTCAGTGTCAATAACTGCATTTGCATACATGGCGCCAGATGGGAACATGCCAATACTCAATACGAGTATAATCATTATTGTAGATATTCCAATTAACTTTATCTCCATCAGTTTTTCTTTGTATCACGCATTTATTAAGTATCATGTATGATGGTTGTGAGATGAGATGAGAGTGGGTTGTGAGATGAGATGTGAGAGGGTTGTAAGATGTCGTAAACAAAGCTCTTTGAATACAATAACGAAATTATATACGTGTATTTAGTCATATTTTTTTCTGCATATCGAGTATCGTACATATGGTGTATTTTGCTAGGAGTTATTTTTAAATGATTATATCAAAGCTTGGTTCACACGTGAATTGAGGTGTATGGTAAAAGCTGATTGTACAAGTATATATGATTATTCTAGTTTGCCTAGTCTCAACTTTTACAGATCAGGGCAACCATCTGTATCAGATACTCCATCATAGTCTTCAGGTTCAAATGGACACGCATCTACATCATCTAATATTTGATCTAGATCAGCATCGTGTGCAAACCTCTGCTGTTCAGGAACATTATCTGGACAACCATCTAGATCAAAGTACTTGTTCCATGTCTCAGGAGCCGTTGGACACATATCATTGATGTCAAGGTAGCCATCATTATCAGAGTCTAATATTTGTGGAATTACTGATAACGCACCTGGTGTGTCAGGACATCCATCCCAATCAAGATAGTCGTTGTAATTTTCTGCCTCATCAAGACAATTATCCCATCTATCATCTACACCATCATCGTCATTGTCAGGAAATGTATAGTTAGGCAACACTACATCAGTATCATCAGGACAACCGTCATCATCCTCAAACATATTGTATACTTCTGCCATAGTTGGACACTCATCTGCCATATCTACAATACCATCCATATCCACATCAAGTGCACTGAGAACATCATCAGGACATCCATCGCGGTCATTGAATCCATTTACAGTCTCAGGTTGGTTTGGACAATAGTCAACAGAGTCCAATAGACCATCACCGTCGCTGTCTGCGACAGACGGATTGTCTACAACTATATCAGGGCAGCCATCATCGTCTTGATACTTGTTATATGTCTCAAAGGCGTTTGGACACTCATCTACATCGTCAAATATACCATCATTATCAGAATCGCCTACAAAGTTACTTGGTATTGATTCTGGACATCCATCCTCGTCTTGATATCCATTGTAACGTTCTGCTTGATCAGGGCACTGGTCACTGTCATTTGGAATCCCATCATAATCATCATCATATACAATTAGTGTGGTTGCGCCCCGTACATCCGGACAACCGTCTGAGTCAAGATAGTTATTGTAATTTTCTGCCTCATCAAGGCAGTTATCCCATCTGTCATCTACACCATCATCGTCATTATCAGGAAAAGTAAATTGTGTCACAGCAGATGCAGGTGCAGTATCAGGGCAACCATCTGAATCTTCAAAAAAGTTAAAGGTCTCAGGTTGGGATATACATTGATCAACTGTATCAAGTATACCATCTTGATCAGAGTCTGGGATAAGTATCGATACGCGATCAGGGCAACCATCTTGATCCAGATACTTGTTATAATTTTCAGGTTGTGTTGGACACAAGTCTACCATATCAATAAAGCCATCTTGATCAGAGTCAATAATCTGTTTGTTGTCAATTATAAGATCAGGACATCCGTCATTGTCAGATATCTTGTTATATGTCTCTGCATTAAATGGACATGCATCATCCATATCGGATATTCCATCATTGTCAATATCACCATTAAAGCCAAACAACAATACGTCTGGGCAACCGTCTCCATCTTGATACTTGTTATAGTTCTCACGCTCAAGTGGGCATTGATCTATATCATTAGGTATGCCGTCATAATCCTCATCTAACACAACAACTGATTCAGCACCTGGTGTATCAGGGCATCCGTCCCAATCAAGATAGTTGTTGTAATTTTCTGCCTCATCAAGACAGTTATCCCATCTATCCTCTATACCGTCATCATCAGCATCAGGAAACGTGTACTCTGACATAACAGACGGGGCATCATCAGGACATCCATCTGTATCCTCAAATAGGTTGTATGATTCGGGTTCTGTAGGACAAGCATCAACATTATCAGAGAGTCCATCCATGTCAATATCAGATACAAGTTGTGAATCATCAGGACATCCATCCCTATCATTTAATCCATTGAATGTCTCAGATTGAGTGGGGCAAGAATCCAGATAGTCAGGAAAGCCGTCGCCGTCAACATCACTAGTCATACGAGGTGTAACTACGGGAGGTGTGTCAGGACATCCATCAGCATCTGCAAATTGGTTATAGGTCTCCCTGACTGTAGGACAATTATCTATATGATCTTGAATTCCATCATAGTCAGTATCGTACCAAGGCACAAAATCAGCAGGGCATCCGTCTATATTCATACCATATTGAGGATCATAATCTTCTAACAAGTTTGGGCATTGGTCCATATTGTTTGGTACACCGTCGCCGTCAGTGTCAATAGCAGTGTTTGCATATACAGTAGTAGTAAAGTACATTGGAGATGTGAGTCCAATAGTCATGATAGTAAATATCATAAATGCAACAGTGGTAAAATTACGAGTGTTGTGATAACGCCGTTGAGTGAATTTTACATTGTTGTTGTTGTGAGTATGGTTTGAGATCCAAGTCATCTTATTTCACTACCTTCCATATTATTACACATTATCATCATCATGTCTCAGGGCATCCATCTACAGTACCAATGTAATCTTCAGGCTCCAAGGGGCACAAATCATTACTGTTTAAGATTCCATCCAAGTCAGAATCATGCTTGTATCTTGACTGTTCTGGAATAGAGTCTGGGCAACCATCACCATCACGATACTTGTTCCACGTCTCTGGGAGTTCAACGCACTGGTCTACATCATCATAAAACCCATCCCCATCAGTATCTGTCTGCTGTGCTACAAATGGGACCACATCAGGGCAACCGTCATAATCGATGTAACGGTTCCAAGTCTCATCGAGTTCTGGACAGAGGTCCATATTATTTGGAACTCCATCACCATCTGTGTCATTTATTGTCTCATCGACGTCAGGACATCCATCCTCATCTTCAAATCCATTAAGAGTCTCAGGTTGGCTTGGACAGTCATCTTGTGCATCATTCAATCCATCACCATCAGAGTCAGGGATTACATTACCTTGGTCAACACTGTCAGGGCAACCGTCTGCGTCATAAAGCCTATTCCAAGTTTCAGGAGCCGTTGGACACATGTCAACATCATCTAAAATTCCATCAGAATCGCGGTCAGATTGTGTCCTAAAGTCATCAGGACAACCGTCTGTATCAAGCACGCCATTGAATGTTTCAGGCTGGTTTGGACACAAGTCACGAGAGTCAAATATCCCATCACCATCAGAGTCAGGCTGATCTCGATTATCTGCAACTGTATCTGGGCACCCATCACCATCAATAAAGAAGTTGTATGTCTCAGCTAGTAGAGGACACATATCTACTTCATCAGGTATAGCATCAGAATCCGTGTCAATTGTAGTGACAAAGTCAGGATAATCAGGACATCCATCGTCATCCTCAAAGTTATTGTAAGTCTCTCGTGCTAGTTGGCATTGGTCATCTGCGTCATCGATGCCATCAAAGTCAGCATCAGTCCCTATAGTACCATCATCAGGGCAACCATCATAATCAATGTAACGGTTCCAAGTCTCCAAAGTATCAGGACACAAGTCCATAACATCACTTACTCCATCTCCATCCGTATCAGAGAGTGACACATCAGGGCAACCATCAGTATCCAAATAACCATTTACTATCTCAGCAGATAGCGGACACTGATCAACAAAGTCAGGTATATTATCATTATCAGCATCGTGTGATATTACTACAATAGTCGTGTCAGGGCAACCATCATCATCATTCACTTTATTCCATGTTTCAGGAGTAGTTGGGCATTCATCTAGTTCATCTACTATTCCATCCATATCACGGTCAGAGTCAGATTTTGTATCAGGACAACCATCCAAATCGTATATACCATTGAATGTTTCAGGCTGGTTTGGACACAGATCAACATAATCATTTATTCCATCCTTATCATTATCAGGAACTGGTTTGGTAGAGCCAACATAATCAGGGCAACCGTCACCGTCCATGAAGAGATTATATGTCTCCTTGGATTGAGGGCACTGATCCACACTATTTAAAATACCATCAAGGTCAGAATCAACATCTGTAGTATAAGGCGGTATATCAGGGCAACCATCATCATCCATAAAGCCGTTGTATCGTTCAGGTATTAGAGGACAAGAGTCTTCATGATCTGCAACACGATCGCCATCAGCGTCACCTGGTGTGTTACGGAAATTTGGAAGAGTGTCAGGGCAACCATCAAAGTCAGAGAATTGGTTGTATGTTTCGCGATCAGACGGACAAATGTCGAATTGATCTGCAATGCCATCACCATCACGATCAGATGAATCTACGTTGAGAACAACATCAGGGCATCCATCCAAATCACGATAGTTGTTTATAGTTTCAGGTTCAGTCATACACAAGTCGACTTTGTCTGGTATACCATCACCATCTGTATCATCAAAAGAAGGATCGCTGGGGGTGTCAGGACAACCATCTTCATCTTGGAAGCGATTATAATTTTCAGGCGCAAGTGGACATGCATCAATATGGTCAGAAATACCATCATAGTCACGGTCCACGGTACTTAATGAATCAGGACAACCATCCAAATCAAGATAGCCATTAAATGTCTCAGGTTGTGTCGGACATAAATCTACAACATCAGAGAACGAATCATTATCAGAGTCTGGCAACCCACTTTCACCGCTTCCAGGTGCAGAATCAGGACAACCATCTTCATCTTCGAATCCATTGTGTTGTTCTTTTAGTGCAGGGCATCTATCTTCATGATCCTGAATTCCATCAGAGTCCTCATCGTACCACGGGACAAAGTTTGATGGGCACCCATCTATTTCTCCTTGATAATCTTCAATTAGATTTGGGCATAAATCCACATCATCCATGACACCATCCTTGTCAGGATCTGGGTCAGAAAAAGCCTGTTGAGAGGCAAACGGGACGCTAGTCAACGTAGCTACTAGTAACAGCATAAAGGGAAATATTTTATTTTGTTTCAAATACAAGGATTGTTTCAATAATCTATTTATTAAACTTCTCTAAATTGGGCGGATCTCTATTGAATGAATCAAAAAAGTGTCAAAGTGCCAATAGTAATAGCAAACCATCCGTAATGTGCCAACACTACAATAATTATAATAAACAAGCAAATCTACAAGCAACCATGAGTTGCTCAGGTGAAATAGTCGACATCGAGGATCAAGGTACAAGTCTGATACAGATAAAGCCTGCCATAGCAAAACAACTCAAAAAGGCAAAGTATGGCGTATCAGATCATTCAACAGTAGAGTTATGTCACTGGACCAAAAAATCATTTAGAGGTGAAGGAAACTGTTACAAACATAAATTTTATGGAATAAGCACACATAGATGTATGGAGTTTTCACCAGCAGGAATGCATTGCGAAAATCGTTGTGTATATTGTTGGCGCCCCATGGAGTTTTATGACGCACTAAACATGGAGCCAGACAAAGTAGCAGCGCCACAGGACATTCTAGAAAACCTCATGGCAGAGAGAAAGAGATTGATTAATGGATATTACGGTAGTTCAAAAAATGACAAAAAGAAACTCGATGAATCGCTTTTGCCTGCGCACTATGCAATATCTCTGTCAGGGGAACCTACGATGTATCCAAAACTACCAGAGTTGATAAAATATTTGTATACATTTGATGCAACAAAATCTGTATTTTTAGTGACGAATGGTCAAGAGCCACATATGATAGAAAAGATGCAAAATATGCCAGACACACTTCCTACACAATTGTACCTTTCAACAAATGCAGCAAATAGAGAGTCATTTATGAAGATAAACAAGCCCAGATATGAAGACTCTTGGGAGAGATGGAATGAAACTTTATTCATGTTAAAAAAACTCCCAACAAGAACAGTATTACGCGTTACACTAATTCGCAAATATAACGACGATGAATCAATGATACCCACTTTTGCAAAGATGTTTGATGATGCCAGCCCACATTTTGTTGAGATAAAGTCATACATGCACATAGGACGGTCAACAAACAGACTAGAGTATGAGAACATGTTAAACATAGACGAAGTGAGAAAATTTGCAAAAAAGATAGTTGAACATAGTAATACATTTTCCATAATGGATGAGAGTGAGGTATCAAGAATTGTAATTTTACAAAACAACAAAAGAAAAATAAACCGATATATAGAATCTTATTTAAAGTAACATATTATTACAAATATTTAAAAACATATAGCAGAAGATTCATTTTTATTCAAAAGTTTTATTTAAAAACATAACATGATTCAAAAATACAAACTCGATGACTTTTTGATTCATCACATATGCAGATTTTTAATTTAAGACAAACATAAAATAAAATTCAAAGATACCAGTAAGTTGAACAATGCTGGAGATTCAAGTATCCATATATTATTATATTTTATATCACTAATTGGGCAGACATGTACATCACGCGTGTTTTTCATACCAACTTGCAAATATTTTGAGTGCAGATGTTCTATGAGACATGAGAATCTTTTGCATCATATCCATCTCTGCATATGTATTGCCATTGTAATGTTCAGGAACAAATATCGGGTCATAACCCCAGCCATCACCAACAGGCGTTTTAGATATTGTACCACAAACTTGAGCCCGAAATGTATGATTCAACACGCCATCATCATATGCAACAACTGCAACAAACTTTGCATCTCTGTTATCAGATGTATGTAAAAGTCTCAATATGCCATTAACTCCGATCGTTTTATGTACATATGATGAAAAAGGGCCGGGGAATTCGTTTAATCCAGTTATAAACAGACCATCATCTTCTACAAGTACGGGTGTGTTAAATTTCAAAAATGCATCATGTGCTTTGGATTGCGCGATTTCCTCTAGTGACTCAGATTGAATCTCAATTAAATCTGATTTTATATAATTTGTAGTTAAACCAAGTTGTGTCAATATGATACTAGCCTCATCATATTTATGAGAATTTGAGGATACAAATGAAATCATTGTCATGTAATTCCCATCATGAATATCATTACAAATATCATTATCGTTATTATAATAATGAAGAGAATAACATAATCATTTGCATCAATCCAATTTACAATACCACTAGTAGCATCATTGTAGCCATCAATACAATAACCACAATTACAATAACCATCAATACAACAATCATCAATACAACAATCACAATTACACAACTGTTGCATAACGCCCGCGTCCTTCTATCTCTAGTACAAGTTGTTTAATTTTAGCACATCGATCATATCCTACAACAGATGTGTATCCTTGCAGTAACTTTTTCCACGATGAATTCATTATACGTGCATGAGCGCTATTAAATATCTCCTTGATGAGTCTCATGTCCACTGCATGATCTTCGGGTTTTTGCGTGTTTTGAGATAGTCCAAAGTCCAGCATATACAATATGTTGCGATCTTGGTTATAGACAAAGTTTGATGTAGTCAGATCACCGTGCATAATACCATTTTTGTGTAAGATACCTACCAATCGTCCAATTGTACCAGAGAGATAAATTATAAGATCATCTGACAGTGACTGTACAGTTACACCTTTTACATATTGCATTATAATGGCAGATTTTTTAACATCAACCAAATATATCAAAGGAGTCGGTATACCAAATGTGCGCGCAGCACATATGATATTTGATTCTCGTACAGTACGTTGATGTCGTATTCGAGTATCTAATTGAGTATTACGGTAACTTTTTGGTTTGCGTATCTTCATTATTGCATCACGTCCATCCCACAGTATATGATAGATGTCTGCCTCTGCTCCCTTTTTGATAAGTTCCATTATCGTTATAACTACAAGCATTCAATAAAAGTTAACTATGGAAGAAAATGAAAAAAAGATCAGACAAGAAGACTGTAATGAAGACAAGCTAGGTCCAGGCATACTAACTCTGACTAACAAACGCATTGCATTTGACAAGACAAGATCCCGCATAATGGATTTTAGCAAAAACATCGGAGATACCATACTAGACGTCCCATTACACAACGTAACCGATACATGGAAGGAAGGTCTGTTTATGAAAAAGGTCTGTTTTACTGCACGTACAACAAATGGTGAGGAGACTTACAAATTTGGAGTGTTCGGCCCAGGTAGTTGGAGAAACACAATAAAAGATGCAATAGATGAATATGATAAAGATAGATCGCACAACACAGAACAAAAATCACAACAGTGATCAATACTGTGAGATCTAGATATTTGCAACTAGTAGACTTGATCAGTGTCATGTATTGATCTGGTGCCAGATATAAAAATTGCAATATTTAAAAAATCTAGTCATATTATATATGATTAATTATTAATATGATCGTAACATTGTATTTTTGCTTATCTTTTACAAGTTATTCTCTTCAATAATCCACAATGTGTTTTATATAATTTTATTTGAATAATCTACAATGTCGTTAAACATTGATGATCATACTTAATCAGATCAAATAAAAAGTATAAAGTATGGGAATATTCAATACATCTGAATATATATGAAAAATGAGGTACTAGAACATCAATATGAGTTAGGACAGGTAAATTGCAAAGTTTTACGAAAACGGTTCATCGATCTCGGACTAAATATATCAACCAGATATAACAACAGTAACAGTTCAACTCATTATCAAGTTTAGACAAAGATTCATCGCCTAACTTCTAGTGCAGGCACGGGGGTTGAACGGTTACATTTGTTAAATAATTTAAAAAATGATCGAGTTAATAATTAATATAATTAATTAAATGGAAAAAATAAATATGTTCTTATAAAATATTAATTACCTATACGGTTTAATATCATACAACATTATATCACACAACATTATAGCACAACTTCAATAATCTACACGAACAGAATCAAGTCGCCACGATTGTGTCACAAAGGTATCAGATATCTTGACCCCAGACTTTACATTTGACTCAAGTAGACCCGTCCAACATATCTGGCTTCCACAATCTCCGGCATAATTTAATGGAACTACAAAAAACTTGCAAGAATGTCTCCTAGATACATCCTTGAGCATAGCAGAGAGTCGTTTATTGGCAGCAACACCACCTACTATCATCAACTCACGTTTTCCAGTAAATGATAATGCACGTTCCACTGCCTCACCTATCATTGCAAACGCAGTTTCTTGTAATGAAAAACAGGCGGCATGTTTATCAGTGGTCGCAGCAGATTTTGCAGCAGACAACAGTCCAGAAAAAGATACATCATTTCCCTTTACCGTATATGGAAGAGGAATATAGTGTTGATCAGAGTCGGTGTTTTTTTGTTTTTTTTCATTATTGGTATTAGGCACACCACCATCATCACCACCATCATCACCACCATCATCACCACCATCACCACCATCATCACCACCATCATCACCACCATCACCACCATAATTTCTCAAAACAGATCTTTGCAGTGCCATCTCTTCAATTATCTTACCACATGGAGATGCGAGTCCAAGTGTCCGCCCAAATTGATCAAGTAATTGTCCTAGTGTAATATCTAGTGTCTCACCAAATACTCGCCATTGTTTGTCCAAAAATGCCAACAGCATTGTATGCCCACCTGATACGAGTAATACCAATGGATTCTTTGCCCCGGTAAGTAGCTTGCCAAGCTCAATGTGTCCTATAGCATGATTAACAGGATAGATTGGAATTTTGTGAAAAGAACCAAGTGATCTCGCCACTACAGCACCAACACGCAAGCAAGGTCCAAGACCAGGTCCAGCAGCATATGATATTATATCCACATCTTTAATCGAGACACCAGATTGCTCAAGACAGTCACGTAATACCTGAGGCGCGTACTCTACATGATGACGTGATGCTTCTCGAGGATGTATCCCTTCACCATCATCAGGCTTGTAAATATGACGTACATCAGAGAGTATCACCCCTCTATCATAACCACGCTTTTCAAGTATGGCACAAGAGAATGTATGTGCAGTACTTTCGATACCCAAGCCAATAGTCTTTGCCATTTCATCCTCGGCTCATAGTAGATACAATCTTAATCACATCACCGTCGCATAATTGTTTACTACCACTTATCCGTTGTTTTGTTTTACAGTCAATTGCATGAAGTAGTCCTTGCGCTAAATCAGCATGTACTAATGTCGCCAAGTCCTTTACAGTTGAACCTTTTTTAATTAATTTAGTATCAGGTAATACTTGTCCATCCTTGTTTGTGAGTTTATTTTCATCCTCTACAGGATAGACCACAATATAATCTAGCATCTCAAACACTGCACGATTCAATATCTTTTGTACCCCCGTATCAGATATTGCAGACAAGATAGAAGCAGTCATCTTTAATGCATTTTGTTGAGAAAGTGGCAAATCAGTAAGTTGTTTTTTGACCTCAAACTTTTCAGAACCAATCTCATACGATATTATCCCTGCTTTGGCGGCCTTGCGTAATAACAGTTCAGTCTCTGCGCTACACGGCATTACATATCCACCAACTTGTTTAAGACGTTCAATCACATTACCAGCATCATCACCACACAAATCAATCTTATTTGCAGCAATTATCATAGGTTTTGAGTCAGCACGTAGCTCACGTGCAAATAACACAATATCAGATTCTGACCATTCAGTCGGACTTCTCCCTTCAAAACTTATTTTTGTCAAAACACGATTTACATCAGATGTACTTACACCTAGTCCCGAGAATCTTTGCGCTATACCATCGACGAGTTTGGTACGTTTTTGGCCAACCTCACGTACGATCTTGTCCCAATCACGGCTTAGAATATCTGCAAACCATAAATCAAACTCATCTTTTACAAACTTTACATCCTCAGTCGGATCGTGTGTTCCTGCCGATACAGGCTGACCACATATGTCAGTAGTACCTGCAGCATCTACAACATGTATGAGAATCTCTGCTTGTCTTGCATTATCAAGAAATTTATTTCCAAGTCCTTTGCCTTGATGTGCGCCAGGCACCAAACCTGCAACATCAATTAATCGTATAGGCACGAGTCTAGTTCCATTATTGCACGGACAGTCTTGATATGAGATTCCAAAGTGTTTGCATGCACAATCAGTCTCAACATGTGCAACACCAACATTTGGCTCTATTGTGGTAAATGGAAAATTACCAGATGGAACCGTCACCTCTGTTGCAGCAGAAAAGAATGTTGATTTGCCGACATTTGCTTTTCCCAATAGTCCAATCTGCATTAAATGTATAAAATACCTACTTTATATTAGTATTACAAAATGAGGCACTATGAACAGTAATATGACAATAACAAAAGAGACAAAAACAGCAACGAAAAAACATACTGGCACAATAATAATAATAATAACAGGAACCCCCGGAGTTGGAAAGCATACTGTTGCAAAAGAGATTATGAAAATGACAGCCGACTGGCACATTATTGATGTAAACGAATCAGCTCGTAAAGCAGGGCTATATGAGTATAATATAGATGCACATACAAATGATGTACATTACACCACTAGCAAACATAATAAAAACACAATTGATATTGATACAGATAAACTCTCAAATATAATAAAACAAGAGATCAAAGCATCCAAAAACTACATTGTAGTCGGACATTTGGCACCATATGTCATACAAGCAACAAAAGAGGTCATATTTGTAGCCATACTGAGACGAGACCCATATGATCTTCTCAAAGTTTACAAAGATAGAGGGTACACAGATTTAAAATCCCGCGAGAACGCAGGATCAGAGGCACTAGGGGTAATTGCATACGATACGTTTGCAGCATCATATAACAGAATAGGTCAATTTAACACAACAAAAAGAGATCCCAAAAAAGTGGCAAGGGGGATACTTGATGTAATACATGACATACGTCATAACAATAAGAGTAGTGATTACAACTCACAACATCCAATAAGCAAAAAAAACATAGAGCCATGGAAACCCATAGATTGGATGCGAGACGATGATGATTATAATGATGATGACATTGGCAGAGTATCTACAAAGACACGACGTATGCTAGAGGATTTTTTCAAAAACTGATCAAAATATTACATATGAATATTTTGTAGATAATCATACGTGTAATTTGTCAAAATGTCCAAATGGTAATTAATTATAGAGTACATAGATCAACACAATATGCACTTTGAGATATTAAAGACAGACCTGGCAGCTAGAATCGGCAAAATATACACAGAGCATGGTATAGTTAAGACTCCAGCATATGTTCCAGTAATACATCCTGCCAAACAGATCATACCAACAAAATACATCAAGGATATGGGATTCGATATCGTCATTACCAACGCATACATTACAAGAAATGTATACGGTGACAAGGCAATTAAACACGGCATACATAATATAATCAAATATGATGGAGCCGTAATGACTGACTCGGGAGGATATCAAGTTCTCGAGTATGGCAAGGTCAAAGTTACGCCACAAGAGATGGCCGCATTTGAGAGAGGCATACGGACAGACTTTGCAATACCCCTTGACAAACCTACAGGATTTGGCATGTCAGCAGATATGGCAGAGTCATATGTCAAACACACACTCAAAGTATCAAAAGAGACATTAAAGAATCGTGGCAAACAGAACCAAACATGGGTCGGACCAATACAAGGAGGTGAACATTTTGATCTTGTAGCAAAGTCTACAAAAAGTCTAGTAAAGATGGGCTTTGAGATGTTAGCACTAGGTAGTCCAGTTGAGTTTATGGAGTCTTACGAGTATAGGCTATTAGCAAAAATGATCATAACTGCGAAGCAGAATATGCCACACAACATACCACTTCATCTGTTTGGTGCAGGCCACCCACTTACAATATCGCTTGCAGTAGCATTGGGATGCGACACATTTGACTCTGCATCATACGTGTTATATGCAAAACAACGACGATACATGACAGAAGACGGCACACGAAATCTAGATGAGATAGAGTACTTTCCATGCTGTTGTGTTATATGCTCAAAGTACACTCCAAATGAGATGCGCCAAATGGACGATGACATATTAACAAAAGAGTTAGGAATACATAATCTGTATGCAATAAAGCTAGAACTAGACAAGACAAGACAAGCTATTGTAGAGGGCCGGTTATGGGAGTATGTAATAAAAAAGTCAAGGGCACATCCCAAGTTATACGAGGCAATTAACAAAATTATTGCAACACCAAGCATCACACCATATTTTAAGACTGGAACTTTACAATTCAAACAAAAAGCAGTGTTCTTGTATAATATAGAGGACCAATACAGACCAGAGGTTATAGCATACCATGAGATAACTCGAGCATTTAAAACAAAAAAGAGCAAAATTGTGATTATATCAGAGTCTCACATAAAACCAGGATACATGTCACGTGATTATAAAAAAGTATACAAGAATGTAGACAAAAAAGACACACAAATTTGTCAGTACAATCCCATACTGGGAATTATACCAATTGAGCTATCAGACATGTATCCGGCAGCACAGCACGAGTCAGCACATATTTACATAGAACCTTCAAAATGCACAGAGTTCTTACACACATGGAATGCATTATTTGAGAATAACAAATTTGAGGAGATCTATTATGATAAGAGTGACGAATTCTTGAGTTATTTTGTAAAAATGCTCAAAGGAGTAAAGAGGCAAACACTCTACCTACACAAATGATATGATAATCATTTCACGTATAATTTCAATTGTACAAGAAAATGAAAATTTATGAATTCATTTTTTAATTTCAGAATATTATAAAACAGATCATGTATGTTGTTATGGTAATTGTTATTGTATGGTAATTGTTATTGTGTGGTAATTGTTATGATTGTAATGAAACCATCCAAACAGATCTTTTAACAATCTACCATTATGTCTCAGCAATTCGTCTGTACTTGACCACAATAATGGACTAGTTAACTAATCAAAGTGTTAAATTCCAACATAGACAGTGATCAGAGCCACATGATCTAAAATAAGAAAGAAAAGAAAAGAAAAAGAGCGGTTATAGTGCCGCATCTTCGGCCCAGCCATTAATGAAGACACCGTTCTTGTGGAGCGGTACTGGCTGTCCTGCAGTATAGTTCATTGGTCTCATCCAAAAGATGGACTTTGTCGGGCATACACCAATGCATGCACCGTCTGAGATACATCTCTCGGGATAAAAGACAAATGCTTTACCACGTTTCCAGCCTTCGACTGGTTTTACTCTTAGGACATCAGGTCCCAAAGACGTACAGATCTCTACGCACAGTGCGCAGCCGATACATCTCTGTTCATCGATGTCAGGTAGTATTGCTATAGGCATTACACTATGAATTCTTGTTATTTAGTATTTAAACTATGAGTGAATACTATAACCCTGTTATGAAAAACGTGCAGTACACAACGAACAGTAAAAGTCAGGGAATCATGTCACCCCGACACATAAGAGACATGACGTGCAAGGACAGATAATGATTTGCACAGTAAAAACCATATTCATTGAGAATTCCAGAGCAGTTTATCATATATCACAACACGCGTATACATCGCAGCCTTTATGGCCAAACACCGATCAGTACATACAAAGAAAGAATACTCTCAGAGGGAGAATCTCACCAAAGCGACGTCTGAGTTGACTCGCATAATGTTTCAAATAAAAAATTGAAAATCCCATCTACAAATATCTATAGATCAAGAACAATAAATGAATATAAAAGACCAAAAACTTTTGGATCACTATTTTAATTACTACGCATATTGACTGAACTGAGAGTACTTCCATACACCACAGTGTATTCTATGTACCGTGACGTAAAAACCCGATCATTTTATGCCCAATTTACTGAATCGGCAATTACCACCCCACATTGGCGTAACCGTTCAACCCCTTCCCAAATTTAGGCACAAATTCATCGCCTAACGTCTGGCGCAGGTACGGGGTTGAACGGTTACCACATTGGCCCTGCTAAAAACTGATATTCGGCCATGTCGTAGGAAATACATGTCACAACTCTATGAGGTGACATCATTTCTCGACTATACAACAGCGAACAGTACAAAAAATAAATAAATAAAGAAAAGAAATGCGCAATAATGTAATTACTTTGCTTTTTCTCTCATTGCGTCGATCTGACCTGATGTAACCCAATCAAGCAGTTCAGCAGAACTTGGATTTAGATCGGCCTTCTTATTCATAAGATTACTAACCCAGATCCAGTTAATTTGGTTCAGCAGTGGCTTGTTATCTTCGTCATCTGCACGAGTTTTCCTTACAAGATCAGCATCTTGCTCTGAAAGCCATTGCTCAAAGGTTCTTCCCATAAATTGCCAAAAGTTGATTATAGTAATTAAAGCTTTTGAAGATTACACACTACATAAAATCACAATCGTTTAACTTTTCTGAAATCTAGGCGTAAATTTTAGATGTGATTGTTCAGATACAGGTAAAATGATACATAAAATAAGTCATACACGATACAACATACAAGGAAAATACAACGCATAAATCACAAAATGACAAGAGGTACGTGTTTAAATGAGCTCAAATTTATGTAATGTGAAAAAAGAAGGGTTTTAACGTAGATGTTTTTGAGTATTAATTCTTGAATGTTCGAGTTTTAGGAGCAGCAGGTGAGGTTGGAAGATCAGGTTTTTTGATAAATGGTGGTGACACTAACATACTACTTGATTATGGAGTTATGTTTGGGAGGAGAGGAAGCCCTCCAAAGTATCCATTACATGTGAGGCCAAAGGATGTAGATGCAATAGTTATCACACATGCACATCTTGACCATTCGGGGTGTGTACCTGCAATGTTTGTGAGTGGAAGTACAGATGTCTATGCTACTCTACCCACACTTGATCTATCAGAGTTGCTGATAACTGACATGCTAAAGATAGAGAAAAATGCGCATCAATTTGATATGCCCGAGTTGATCAACATGATGAAACACGCAAAAGGGATAGAGTACAAACAAAAGGTTGTAAAAGGAAACACCACATTTGAGTTACGTGAATCAGGCCATGTGACAGGTGGAGGTACAGTACTAGTAGAGTCAGAGAACAAGAGACTCTTTTACACAGGGGATATAAAGACAAATGGCTCTAGGATGCTCCGTGAGGCAGACTTGGATATTGGTGAGATTGATATGCTTATCACTGAGAGTACGTATTCACAAACTGTCCAAACACCTAGAACAGAATCTGAGCGAGCGTTAATAGAATTTGCAAATGAGGTGATGGATAGAAAAGGTATATTGTTCATACCATCGTTTTCAGTTGAACGGTCCCAAGAGATTGCATGTGTCTTGCGCAATGCAAACTTCAAACACAAGATAGTAATGGATGGTATGGCACTAAAAGTAAATGATATAATATTAAAGCATCCGAATTATTTGCGCGATGCAGATGTGTTTAAGAGTGCAATAAATGATGCAGTTACGATAAAGAGTCATGGACAACGAAAACATGTAATGAGGGAAGGTAAATCAGATAAAGGTTATGAAGAACCATGCGTTGTGATATCACCTGCAGGGATGTTGGTTGGAGGAAATGCAGTATTTTATCTACAAGAGTTGGCATTTGACAAACGAAATGGCATTGCACTTGTTTCATATCAAGGTGATGGTACACCAGGTAAAAGATTACTTGATACTGGCAAGGTAGAAGCACGAGGTATGGAAATTGATGTTGCAGCAGAAGTCAAAAAATTTGAATTTTCAGGCCATGCAGACAGAAATGAGTTATTTGCAATGTTGAAGAAAATACAGGGAGACCCAAAAGTACTCACAGTACACGGAGATGGGGAGGACTGTAAAGCATTTGCACAAGAGATTCACGATGAGTTTGGATGGGATGCACACGCACCCTCTGCAAATGACACAATACAGGTATAGTGTTTATTCAATGAGTATAGATGAGATATAATGAGATAAATTTGGTAGACACCATTGATAGTGGCCAAGTTTTCTTGTGGAGTACAATCAAGGCAAGACAAAAGGGCGAGAATACACACAGAGAAAAGAATGAATGGTACGGTGTCAACGGACAAAACATACTAAAAGTATACATGACATCAGATTATAGCAATGACAACATTATAGTGAAATCATACCACAACGGTAGATGGTACAAAGATACAAGTGATCTTTTTAGAAATAAAGATGACATACGAAATAACATAACAAGATCACTTCCAAATGACAATACAATAAAGACGGCATTGTCAAGATACCCAGGGCTTCGAATAATGCGCCAAGACCCATTCCAATGCACAATATCATTTATTACATCTGCAAATTCTAACATACAACGAATCAGAACAAATCTCACAAAAATTACACAAAAGTTTGGCAAAGATGTAACAGTAAACAATATAGGCAAGATGCATCTTTTTCCGACACCTGATGTACTTGCAAAAGCATCGGTGCGCGAGGTAGAGGAATGTGGAGTGGGTTATCGTGCCAAATATATTGTAAAAGCCTCAGAGATGGTTGCATCAAAAGATATCAATTATGATGAGATCATGCAAATGGAGAACTATTATGATGCATTAAATGCCATGTGTAAAATACCAGGCGTAGGAAATAAAGTTGCTGACTGCATACTACTTTTTTCATTAAATAGATCAGATGCGTTTCCGCTTGATAGGTGGATGATTCGCATACTATCAAAGTATTATGGAAATATACTAGATATCGCAGATCAAACACAAAAAGTAACAGCATTGACAGACAAACAATACAAAACCATACATGAAAAAATAGTACAATATTTTGGACCAAATGCAGGATATGCACAACAGTGGCTCTTTAAGATGGCAAGAGATGATGCCAATGCCGCATGGCTTTAAAAAAACCCTTAAAATAGCATTATAAAATTAACACTTTGGGCCCATAGCTCAGCATGGATAGAGTGTTGGACTTCTAATCCAATGGTCAAGGGATCGAAGCCCTTTGGGCCCGCTCTAACAGCTGGTTCAGGCCCTCTTTTTTGCAATACGACCTTGCCGTTTGGCAGCACGCAAGCAAACACCCATGCACCAGATACGATTAGGTGTTCTGCAGTGTCCGCGTCAACGACTGTCTGTCTCTTTATTATGCCAGTATCGCAGCCTGTCCCTATATGTTGCCGGCGCGTCTTAGCGCCTCTAGCACCAGGTCAAGCTGCTCTGACGTTGCGTTCTGTATGATGTCGTGTAGTTCCTGTTTTTGGTCTACGGACTGCTGCAGATTTGCATGCATGGTTGCTGCGCCATCCTCCAGATCCAAAAATTCTTCTGATCTGGCAAAGGCGTCACGCATCTCTCGTGTGAGCATTTCAGGCAGCATTCCCTTGTTTGTCGTGTATCGCGCCTCCATTGAGCCCTTGTGGCCCATGAAGAAGACACGAAAGTCGTGTGCAATTTTACCTCGTCATAGATTCTGGATCAAATACAAGCAAGTATAACATGAAGAAGACACGAAAGTCGTGTGCAATTTTACCTTTGGACTCTGCAATGAGCAGTTGCGTATCAAAGTAGGCGCGTAGTATGTATGGTCTCCATGCAAACCTGGGGCGGAACGTCTTGCGAATCTCCTTGCTGATCTGCGGCGTGGACACGAATGTCTTGAGTGCCCTCTTGCCGCTGTCCTGTGGATGCTTAGTGATTTCATTAAAGATCCGATAGTTTTTGCAGGCGATTTCGGCTAGGCAGACGGGTACGGAGTGGAAAAATAGACATAATTGGCACTATGTGTAGCAGATACCGTGTGGTGTCCAGAAGAGAGGTGAGAAATTGGTGTGTATGTCCAGTGGCAGGTATTAAGTAACTTTTGATCATTTGGTTTAACTAATTTGACCTCGAGTGTCAAAAGGTGATGTGGCCATTAGTGTTTAATGAATACCCACAAAATGGTACATCGACTAGTATTCGCCGATGCCATATTTAACGACTCTGCAGGCAGATCGTCTTGCGGCATCGACGAGGTGCGTATTTTTTGAAGACAGCCCATGTAGAAAGAGGGACGGGTTCATGCCCGACGTGTCCCTGGAAGATCTAAAAGCCGCCTACCGCAAAGAGCCTCCGGGCAAGTCCCGGGACAGACTGCAAGCTGCAGTTGGGCGAAAAAAGGGCAAGAGTGAGTCTGTAATAGCCGCCCAGCTCGGACGCAGCCAGAGCGTCATATCCGAGTGGCTCAACATGCTACAATCAGAGGGCCTGGAGGGCAGGTATGACCGCAAGAGCCCTGGCAGGCCGTGCAGACTCACAAAAGAACAACAAGAACAGGCAAAGTCCAATTTGAGTAGTGAGTCGATGCAAAGTGGCTTTGAGCGTGGGACATGGACTGCCGCCTTGTTTGCATTGCATCGGGTAAACATTTTTGACGTCCAGTACACGTGGACCGGAGCCCTGGCGCTAGCTCACAGGATGGGCTTTTCAATAAGAATACCCACAGGCCAATCCACCACAAGTCAGCCAGTCCATTAGAAGAACTGCATTATGTACACAACACAATACGCGACATCATGGCGCACGCCCGCGCCGGCTATGAGGTGTTCTGTATGGACGCCTCTGCAATCACAAACTCGCCGTATGTCGCGCGCGGACTACATCTCCGAGGAGGCTCTGAGACTGTAAATGTCAACTTTTCAAAAACGCGCATGAAAATGCTGGGTGCACTCGGGGCCGGTACATGCCACCTGCACTTTTGCGACAGTGCAAATACTGTAAACGTCATAAAACTGTTGGAGGTGCTCCGAGAAAAGTACGGCAAGGTATTTGTCATATGTGACAATGCGTCTGCGCACAAGTCCAAAGACATCAAACAGTATCTGGAACAGACAAGGGGCCAAGTCGCACTATGGTACTTGCCGCCATACACTCCTCAGCACAATCCCATAGAGATCCAATGGCGCGAGATAAAGCGCGCATTGGTAGGCAGATACTACAAGGGTGGTTTTCCAGAGATTCAAAAGTCCATACTACACATGATGGAAAAAGGCGAGGTGGGTACAGTCAGGCTACTAGAGTACATGCGCAATGCCATACAAGACGCAAAGAACAACGCGCCAATACCAGAACTCCGGGCTGCATGAACTGCATATTACGCGAACTAGGTGGTCCGGGCGAGGCTGTGCGACGCACAGATCGTACTATGATCAGGACGGCTGCGCACATACCCTTTGCCACGTCGAAATACATGGCTAGCATGCACATGTCCATGGGAAAATCATGGAGCATGTCTGGATTACAACATGGGGCCTGCCTGATTTCCCAATATATGATTATAAGAATGTCTAAAAACTATCGGATCTTTAATGAAACCACTAAACATTCGGTTTTGATCGGTCTCACTCTAGCTGGGTCCCCACCATATCTCTGGCCTAACATAAACCATTCCAAGTGGACGTGTGCCACAAAGACATGAGTTAACAACACACCAAATCCATGCTTAAAGTGACTTAACATTCACAGAATTTGTGCCTGCGAGGTCAATCGACATGAAAATGAACATATTATGCTCAAAAATCCATATATAGTACCGTGTCGTACTATACTTACGGTCCTGTGTTTTGTATAGAACACGCCGGATACATTGTATCCAAGGGACCGCCACTTTTACAATGAGCAGCTCCCACGCTTGAACACGTTGGGATGATCTAAGTTGTAGTACTTGTGAGATATGGACTTCCACCGGTCCTGCTTTTTACCTTGCGTCCTTGCCCTTATCAAGACAGAGTACGCAAAAAAATCACTGAGTTGGAGTATGGGTGCTTCTGCAACTCTTGCAAAGTGTATCCTTTCTTCAATGTTTGAAAACTTGACAGTCTGTGGGAGACTGGGTATCTTGAACAGCTGCCCATAGTTGGTCTGCATGTATCTGTTTATCTGTCGTGTCACATACTCGTGAATAATTTTTCCCGTGCTCTTTTGATCAAGCAAAAAGTACTGAAATCGTTCTGTCAGAAATGAAAGAGACAGGGTCCTCTGCGGTACTTTGCAAAGATAGTCTTTGTATACATAGTCCATGTCTATGATGCAGGAAATAAGGTGGCAGTCAGAACTTGCAATTATGTCAAACATTTGGTTTGCAATGGCATATCTGGTGCCTCTATCTAGGGTATCGTATGGAGGTAGGGTCTCACTGCGCAGGCCGTGGTAGGACAGCTTGAATGTATCTGGTAGATCGGATCTTGCAAAATGCTCTTCAATTATTCCTTTAATTTTTTTCTCAAGTATTGGTATCTGGCCTACCTCTACGATCACACCTCCCAGCACGAAATACCGGTGTTCCATGTCTGGATGTGCATTGGGGTGGTAGTTCTGCACATGGCCGCTCTCATCTACGTAAAGGTTGTACATTTTTTATCTCAGCATAGAATTTAATTAAGTCTTTAAATACATGACGGAGTCCGGCGCCGATCGTGCCTTGCAAACTTCTTACTTTGACTGCCAGTCACATCCTCTTGTAAACATAAATTGAAAATGAGTAAAAATGTAGGAGGGGTATTGTAAGCGTCCCGGTTCGCTTTCTGCCGTCGTTACGGGCCCGCTCCCACAGCTGTGTCGGTACCCTTTGGGCCCGCTCTAACAGCTGGTTCGGACCCTCTTTTTTGCAATACGACCTTGCCGTTTGGCAGCACGCCAGCAAACACCCATATGCATACTGATATGATTAAAGATCCGATATTTTGATTGATGTTCATCTCGAAGTTGAGTACATATTATGAATACAAAATATTAGAAAACTATCGGATCTTTAATGAAACTATTATGCACCAGATACGATTAGGTGTTCTGCCGTGTCCGCGTCAACGACTGTCTATCTCTTTATTATGCCAGTATCGCAGCCTGTCCCTGTATGTTGCCGGCGCGTCTTAGCGCCTCTAGCACCAGGTCAAGCTGCTCTGACGTTGCGTTCTGTATCATATCGTGCAGTTTCTGCTTTTGATTTATTGATTGTTGCAAGCCTGCGTGTATGGTTGCGCCATCTGCCTCCAAATCCAGAAACTCTTCTGATCTGGCAAAGGCTTCACGCATCTCTCGGGTGAGCATCTCAGGCAGCATTCCTTTGTTTGTCATGTATCGTGCTTCCATGGATCCCTTGTGTCCCATAAAGAAAACACGAAAGTCATGTGCAATCTTGCCCTTTGATTCTGCTATGAGCAGCTGCGTATCAAAATAGGCTCGCAGGTAACTATTTTGCTTTTTGAAGCGCACACACATAAGGTAAAAAATTATGCTCATTTTTCTGATCATGACGATCTCGGCATTGTATGCTCATATATAATCAATTGGCAATAATAACGCGTAGATGATTACAATACGCAGATGGGGCAAACGATTCTGTAGTTTTAACCGGGTTTGCATGCATTGCACAGCATATCAAAAAAAAGCTCTCGCCTCTGATCTTACCTGTTGCAAGTAGTGTGAGTAATATTGAGTTGTCCTCATACCACGAGACGTTCTGTTTCCACCATTACCTTCATTTTTTAGGGATACAAATACTCGATTAGTTCGTTCAACATCATTATTGTCTGTCCGCACACCCTTTATGTAGATATTATGTATAATATCTAATGAAACAACTATGCGGTTAGATGATTCATGAAAATTCCGGTCACATAAAATATTGCTATTCCAAGCCCCATCCAGAGAGAATATTTTTGTTTTTTATAAATAAGATAACCAAGTATTATTCCTACTCCTCCAATTAAAAAATGAAGAGCAATAGCTTCCATTCCACTAAATTTAGTTCCAAAAAACCACGTTTCTGCATTAATAAGAATGACCGGCAACATAAGGAAGGTGTAAAACACCCAATGCATACTTCCTATTATAACGTGTTTCATATTGTTCAAATGAAAAAAGGATTAGGTTGTCCAGGTTGTAATTGACATGTCTAAATTTTCGTTTGAAGTGTCCATTGCATGGTTCCAGACGTTACTTACGTAGATACTCATACCAGAGTTATAAGATCTTGTTTTTGCGCCGTGTTGTCCCCAGAACTCTGCGAATGTTCGGTCATTATCCCATATGTCGGCAAATACGACACCGTTACTGTTCACAGTAAATGATTCTATGTCGGTAGTTCTTTGGTACTGGATCCTTCTCCAGTTGTCCCAGAATACATCCCAGCTTGGATCTGGATGATCTTCGTCTGCAAAGGTTAGTGTGTAAGTTACTTGTGAAGATGTGTACGTGGTCCGGAGAATAGATAGTTGATTTCCACCATTAATGTCATATGAGTTTCCGGCACTGTCGGTACCAGAACCCCCATTAACATCAACGGTTACTTGTTTCCAACTGTTAATTGGGTATGGATTGCCGGAGGCATAAGCTGCTGGCAAGATAAACTCACCCTGAACAGACAGACCACCAATCTCGATTGTCTCCGTTATTGCGTCATCAGGTATAGCATTTACCATGTCTTGTCTTTTTACTTCATTCATGTGTTCCGTGATGATTAAATCTTTTAAACCGTCCTTATCTTCTGTGCCGAATTCAAAACTGTGCTTTTGGGATATTTTGGACACGATTTGTTCTAGTTTATCTGCATATTTTGTCTTGAGCTCATCTTTCTTTTCGTTAGGATCTTGCATCTCGCCTTTTACATAAGATTTGATTTCGCTGTCAATCTCTGCAAATAGGACTTTTACCTCTGCATCATGATTGTCTTTTGAAGCATCTACTTGAATAGATGCAACCGAAAACAACATGATTACGGCAACGGAGCAAGCAAAGTAGTTTTGATCGTTTCTGTACGTTTTGCATTCATTGCATACCACTGCATCTCCACGTTATATAAAGAAGTTTATCAAGATCTGGAGTGCCTTTTGGCCGCGGAGTTCGGATCTACAACGCCGCAATCACATCTACACTGACACGATTTCAAATTGGTGGATGATCCCAGAACCGTACACATAATTATAGGCTCACAAAAAATTAAACGTACGTATTCGCGTCCTAAGGTGGTTTTGTGCCTAAACAACGACCAAATGTATGAAAAACCAGGCACGACGTGAACTCATACAATTAAACTAACCGAGTTTGCAAGAACCATTATGATGATTTCTCGACTACTGGTATGTGACTACAGCATCGTCTTGAGCTGGACCCCACCAATTGAGAACGCTTTTGGCATGAAAAAGGAAACACCGCCGGTCATTTGTTCACTTCCCGCCATTTTTCTGCAAACTCGGCCGGCGGCATGTCAGTAGTTCGCAATGTGCTCAATTTTTAATGATCTTATTTCTAATTATGCAGTGCGACAGATTTACAATGGTAAGGAACCACCGTGCTCTAATTCCCACCGAAGCAGTCTTCTGATTGAACCGGCAATTGAATCTACAAACGCATCCATTGTGAATAATTTTTCATCTACAAGTCCGCCGTAATTTTCGTACCTTGCCATTACCCATAAACCATATAATAACATTCCAAAAAATATCAACAGTAATCGAAGCTGCAAGGCGTTGCTAGTTGTCTTTGGAGTCGTGTTTTTATCACTCTGTATCCCGTCTCTATTATCCAGCGCTTGCAACAAGTCTCTGGGATGGTTTTGATGAGTTTGCTTTTGCTAGTGATTTTCATATTTGTGGCAAATGCTACATACTGACTGATTATATCATCAATTTCTTTGGCACTGTTTTTTTTCTTGATGACAAGTAATCTAAACTTGCTAATTTTTTGTTTTTGCCACACATCTTGATGACTGATGCAGTTTTTCTCTTTTTGTTGTGAATTTTTAAAATGTATTATGCTTATTTTTGATTGCAGGCATTATGAAAGGCAGGCGTAAAAGTTCATCTATGCATGAAACGTTGTAAAAACCTCGATCAAAGAGGCCAAGTTCCGGACGTGCACCTCGAATTAATTTTTCAATGATTTTACGCATGACTGTGACCATTTTATCATTACGGGTCACATGATGTGCAAACAATTACCTGCTTGATTCACCATTTGTGCTGTCATAAATGAATAAAATCGCGGTGCAATTTTTGGGTTTTGTTTTTAGCATCTCAGGTTTGAGTGCCTTGCCATAATATTCCCATCCAGTCATATCAATTGCAATAGTGCCACGCCTTTTTTGACCACGTTGTGTATTCTGGCATTGTTAAACAGTTTTGACGTTCTCGTCACCCCATTGTTTTACTTTCTCTAGATCTGCACTCTTTAGGCATTTGAGCACAGTATTTTCAGATGGTATGTTTATGCGCTCGTCTTTTTTAAAATAGTTAGCCTCATTGCGTTTTCTTTTGTGTGTTGCTGCATTTACGCACATGTTATCAAGTGACATGGTGGCAAGTGTACCAAGATAATCATCCACCCCATACTTGCTGTTATATCTGGTTGATATGTTTAGTCCGAGATCGATAAATCGTTTTCGTAAAATTTTATAATTTACTTGTCCTAATTCATATTGATGTTCTAGTACCTCATTTTTCATATAACATCAGAGGTACTAGAATGTTCCCACATATTATACTTTCTATTTGATCTGATCAAGTATGATCATTAACGTTCAACGATATTAAAAATTATTTAAATAAAATCATATAAAACACATTGCGAACTACTGACATAACGCCCTCAAACGTCGGTATCCACGCGCCCACCGTGTAGAGCGTGAATGCGGCAAGGTACACCATCCCGTTGGTGGTGACCGACTGGAACGCAATGTACCGAGTCCTTCCTATACCGTAAAAGACGCTGTCAGTTACGGTATTGAACGAGAACAGCACGTAGGGCACGAGTAGGATCCCGAATGCCACAACGGCTAGCCTCAACGTCTCCGCGTCGTCCGTAAGCGAGCCTGCTATGTCGCCGAAGAAAAAAAGCACAGGAAGCCAGACTACCGCCATTATAAGGGCCGTGACGAGCATGGATGCGAGCCAAAGCCTCCGGACCAGCTGCATGTCTGCTGACGCGTTGGCAATCAGAGCCTTTGCCGACTCGGCAAACGCTAGTACGGGCACTAGCACCCTGCTCCGAGGTAATCGGACATGTGGCAGGCCCACCGCTTGCAGGCCAAAGAATCGATGGCACGCAGGACACCCATCATCATTATAAGAGTCGTGCTCATGTGTACGGTGACGCAGAGCGTCTTGCAAGTAGGCCAAAACCAACAGCGCGTTGAAGAAACTGCCCGCAGTCAAGACGCACCGATCCTGATCAGGTTATGGCCATCTCTGCCACGACGATCCCAGACATGCGAGAGTCCAAGTATGTAATCGTTCAACCACCGTGCCTGCACCAGATGTTAGGCTGCGAGTCTGTGCCTAAATTTGGGAAGAGGTTGAACGGTTACACCAAGTATCTACGGAAAACTAAAATATGTACACTACGGACTTTGTTAAGTTGTATTATTTTTACATTGATGAATCAGGCGTCGACACGCTTGTCAAAGATCCAAGAAAGCAGGATTTCGGCTATGATTGGTTTACTACGGGTGGACTGATCGTGGACGAGCAGGGCAAAAAGGCGTTCGAAGACGTTCATGCATCAATAATTGATCGATATTTCCACGATAACGGAATTACACTGCCAGACAGATTCAAACTGCATTATTCGGAATTGAGACAGAAAAAGCACCCATATGACAAGCTGTCGGGCACGGCGCAACGCCACGACATTGCCGACGAGATATTCGATGCCATCTGCAACATAGATTGCGCCCTCATCTCCGTGTCCATAAATAAAGTAAAGCACATGGCCCAATACACCCATCCTACAAATGTGAGGGCCTATACACTATTGACATGCCTCGAAAGATTCCAATTTTTTCTAGAGGACAGCCAAGACGAAGGCATCACGTACTATGAGTCGTTTACTAACAGCATGAGGAGAAAGATTATGTCCGAAATGCCTAGCCTGCGATCGATAACACAGCTTCATCCCATATTGAGCAGAATCAAGGGAAAAATGGTGTGAACCAATCTCTGTGCGTGGAAAATGGCGTTTGATGGATTTTCTAGGCACGGAGCTTGGTTCACACGAAAAATCAAAAACGGAGAACCCCGCACGGATATCCTTCTCCAGATTTCAGATTTTTTCGTCTATGCCCCCCACATCAAGGCCATAACGCGCAATGAAAAGCAGGACAGGTGGCACCAGATTCAACACAAATACTACCGCGGCGATGGGTGGAAGAGAAAGGGATTTGTCATATTATAAGGCGATCCTTCCGGGTTCTTACCACTTGGTGGCTACCCCCGGTAACATGTTACCATGTAAGACCGTACTTATCATACACAACACTTGGATTTAAATTATTCTGAGCGGGTAGCGTGTTGCATAACTCGATGCGCATCCTATAGGACGACACCGTTGCAATATGATTCAGCAGGCTTGCAGTGACACGTGTAAGAGCGCAAGCTACAATGGCCGGATTTGAAGCCTTACATCTTCAAAAATCAAGCATGTTGATCCGGCACTAGGACTCTATTTGCATCTAGTGCGTAATTATATGCACAAATAGTTGTTTATGTTTATGTTGTTAGAATTATGGTTTCACCTCCTTGCCAATTCGCAGCATTGTGTTATAGGTGCGGATCTTTAATTTGATCTCTTGGCAGATATTCTCCATCTTTCTTGTCATGACCACACCACCGTATGTTCTCTTGAATGCAGATATCACAATCTCAACAAGCTAACCGTAGTCCATAATCTACTTGTTTTTTCCAATCTTTGCGGTTTGCCTCACGTTCGGGTTCTGTAAGTGATGCAAATTTCATTGGTGTTGCATCTGGGCCACCGAGCTGCTCGAGTACCACATTGGATCTAGCGCGGTCAACGCCACGAGCTTTGGTATTTGAGTTTGTCTGAACTCTAATGTTTGGCGTAATGTCTAATTCTCTACACATTGAGAACATCTTTCTTGTATCAAAACCACCATCAGCAGTCATAGTAATTTTAGGATATGTCTTACTCTTGTGATTTTTTTGCTCTTTGGCCTGTCTGCGTCGCGCGCCAGGTTCAATATCCATATTTCTGAGGGCGTCTTCTAAAAGGTATAATGGCACATTGTATAGATTAAATACAAATATGGAGATATGTGTATGTACTCATAAAATACCAAGGCGTCTACCACGCCATGTTTTGCGCGTACACTTTGTAGGCTTGGAAGCACGGCCTGCTTATGGCTTGTTGTAGGCGTGACTTGACACACCCGCTGGCATCGTAGCTTGAGGCAGACAGTCTTCCTGTCCAGTTTACAGAGCATTTGAGTGGCTTCGAATCGTGTAACGTAGGTTGCGCGGCTCAGACCACATGGCCACGACCCCAGAGGAGTATAAATTTACGAGTTATGCAACACGCTAATTGCATTCAAAACCATATATAGCGCCATGTCGTACTATACATACGGCCCTGTGTTTTGTATAGAACACGTCGGATACGTATGTGTCCAAGGGACCGCCATTTTTATAATGAACAGTTTTCGCGTTTGTAGACGTTAGGATGGTCTAGGTTGTAGTATTTGTGAGATATGGATCTCCACCGGTCCTGCTTTTTTCCCTGCGTCCTTGCCCTTATCAAGACCGAATACGCAAAAAAATCACTGATCTGAAGGAGGGGTTCTTCTGCAACTCTTGCAAATTTTATCCTGTCTTTAATGCTTGAGAATTTGACAGTCTGGGGGAGATTGCGGGGCCTAAAGACACGACCATAATTGGTCTGCATAGTTTTGTGAATTTGCTTTGTAACAGATTCATGAATGATTGTTCCCGTACTCTTTTGCTCAAGCAAAAAGTACTGGAATCGCTCTGTCAGAAACGAAAGTGCTAGTGTCCTCTGTAGTATTTTGTCAATAAGGTTTTTGTATACATAATCCAGATCTATAATACATGAGATGAGGTGACAGTCTGAACTTGCAATTATGTCAAACATCTCATTTGCAATAACGTACCTAGTGCCGGAATCTAGCGCGTCATATGGAGACACAACCCCATTACGCAATCCATGATATGATAACTTGAATGTATCAGGCAGATCAGATCTTGTAAAATGATCTTTAATTATTCTTTGAACTTTTTGCTCAAGTACGAGTATTTGATTGGACTCTACAATGACTCCTCCCAACACAAAATATCGATGTTCCGAGTCTGGATGGGTGTTAGGATGATAGTTCTACACATAGCCACTCTCATCAATATACAGAGTGTATGTTTTTTGCATCAACAGAGGATATGATTGAGCCTTTAAATGCGTGACGAAAGCAGGCGCCGATCATTGTGTCTAATAAACATGATTGAAAATGAGTAAAAAATGTAGGGATGGGGTGTTATTGTAAGCGTCCCGGTTCGCTTTCTGCCGTCGTTACAGGCCCGCTCCCACAGCTGTGTCGGCACCCTTTGGGCCCGCTCTAACAGATGGCCCGAGCTCATTGCGGCAGGCTGCACTCCACGAGATGGCACGCGGTATAGCCATCCATATAAGATCATACAAAACAGACAGACGGCAGAAAGCGTATGCGGGGACGCTTACAGTATCTCACACACACCCTTTCTTTTTTTATTATCATACTAAAAGGTGTAGTGTGGTTGTGCGCACGTGCGCAAACGTCCCTTTTATCATATCTGCCATCGGTAATCAAATGGCAATTTCAGAAAAGTCCCCCGAGGACATGAAAAATCTCAAGAGCGGCATGATCGGCGTCGTACTGCTGCTGGTGCCAGGTGCGCTGTCGCCTGTGATTATCGCAGAGTTTACCGGTGTTAACCTTGATGACCTCTGCGAAACTGTCACCAAAGACGATGGTACCACCGAAAAGGTGTGTCTAAAGGACGGTGAGATCAAAAAGAACATCATCAGGGCGCTCGACTACGTGATATATGGCGTCGCAATAGTCGGGTTTGTCGCGCTGGTTGCAGTGGGCGTAAAGTATTGACCTTCAAGGAGATGTTTGCAGTCAGCGCGGCAGCCTCACCATCTGTTTTATTTTACAAGCTTGGAATGATTCCTGCCGACAACCTGGCGCTGCTGTGGAGGCTGCTTGGGTTCTGGCTGCCGACATGAGCAGCAGACATGGCATATACCGTGAGGTATCGTGCATACATTGCAGAACGTGAGCAAAATCCGTTGTTGCGCACACGGGCAAGACGGCTGCCTTTACGAAACAAGAGATACGGACTGGGCGCGGCAGTCGGCGTCATGCTGGCAGCCGAGGTGGTGGTGGCTCTGGTGGCTTCCTTGGTGGTGGTTCGTGAGTTGGATGTGGTATTTGTGGCCTCCGTATCCGGGGTGGCAGATGGAGCCGCACATTTGGTCGGCCTGGCGCAGACTGTCGTGTTTATGCGCCGCATCAGAACTACTGGCAGTCTGCGCCATGCCCAGTGGGTAAGGGATTGCGGGTAGCATGACTCTTTGAGGCGCAAAAATTCTCCACGTTTCATGCTTTGTGTAATGTTATGGCACAGGCCAGACCCCACCCGGTACATGCAAAAAATTATCATGCACAATCAACAATCAAAAAATTATGTTTGGCATGTACGTTGACGAGTCCGGCGATCCGGGCAGGCCTCTGGATCAGGATCGCAACGTAATACATGGCAGTTCAAAACTCTTCACGCTTGCAGGAATCATAGTGGACGGCAAGGAGAAAGACAGGATTGATACAAACGTAAGAGACTTGGCACTGTCGTTCTTTTCAGAGTTGGTCGTAAACACAACCAAGATCCACAGCCATCCCCTTCTCCGGCGGGCGCCCCCGTATGATGCACTTTCGAGTCTGGATCGGCACCATCTGGAGGATGGGATGTTTCGCATAATACAAGATTCTCCATGCACGTTGCTGTCCGTGACGATTGACTTGGTTGCCCATTTTGACAAATACTCGTTTCCCATAAACCCAAAAGCGTATGCAATGTTAATTATTCTTGAACGATTCCAATCGTCTCTGGAAGACAAAGACACACGAGGCATAGTAAAGTATGAACGGTTTAATAAGATCGAGCGCAAAAAACTCCGAGGTAATGAACAGGCTAAGGCAGATGCTTGCACTGAAACACTATGTGGAAATTGATAACATACGGGGTGACATACAGAATGGGAATCCATTGAAAGATCCCGTACTCCAGTTGGCAGACTTTTTTGCATATGCGACGCAGGAGATGTACAGGACCAATGGGGACAGGAGTCGCAGGTGGGATTCCATCAGGGAAAAATACCACAACATTGATGGTGTATACTATGAATCTGGATGCGTCTATAGATAATGTCGGTCCCTGGGCCTCTATGAACCCGTAGCCAGCAATTGCCACCAGCGGGAGCCGTATGGATATAATATCACTATACGTATTTTAAAGTTTGTATTTTTTTTATGTGCATTTATTATGCTGACTGCATAGGCATCTTGCCATCATCGTGACGGTGCCATCAAAGATGATGCCTTGAGTGGCCGGGACCTTTTATACCACTGACATTAGTGATTATGCAGAAACCCCGTATTTGGTGGAAAATTGCTAGTTTGCATGCCCGGGCATCATAATCCAATGATAGATGGTAGTTATTTTTCACTTGTCAAGTAGTTTTTTTAAAACGTCAGTTAACCCAAAAGTCTTCAAAACAAATGGATTTTTACTTAAATAGACATTAAAATATAGTTATATAAAAACTACCAATCATATAAAATGATTCCATGTATATTTTTGAGTTGCCATAATTAGTCATTGTGTCTGTTGATAACGTTGTAACGATATTATATGATAATATGCATATTGTGATATTTGTACGTTTAATATGAATGTAATAATTAGTAATGTAAGTATGAGAAATTTGGCACAGATCATGTTTTGATTATCTCTATGATGTATTCATTAGGTGGCGGTTTATGTAATGTTTTAAATAAGGCATATAATAATATGCACATCTTCATATTCAGTTGTGTTACAAGCTGTTCACCATCTCATACTTCAAAAATACCCATTCGTGCGACATGTAAATAATTGATCATAACCCAAATATTGTATAGCATCACAGCATACAAAAAGTGAAACGTGCGAACAACGTGATTCTTTGATCGGGTACGTGGCCTAACAGCCTCGATCTCAGTAGTTCGCAATGTGTTTTAGATGATTTTATTTGAATAATCCGCAATGTCGTTGAACGTTGACGATCATATTTGATCAGATCAAATAGAAAGTATAATATGTGGGGACATTTTAGTACCTTTGAACATATATGAAAAATTAGGTACTAGAACATCAATATAAATTAGGACAAGTAAATTATAAAGTTTTACGAAAACGATTCGACGATCTCGGACTAGACATATCAACCAGATATAACCGCAAGTATGGGGCGAATGATTATCTTGGTACACTTGTCACCATGTCACTCAACAACATGTGCGTAAATGCAGCAACGCACAAAAGAAAACGCAATGAGACTAACTATTTTAGAAAAAGTGAGCGCATAAACATACCATCTGAAAATACTGTGCTCAAATGCCTAAAGAGTGCAGATCTAGAGCAAGTAAAACAATGGGGTGACGAGAACGTCAAAACAATGCTCAGCAATGTCAGAAAACACAACATGCTCAAAAAAAGGCAAGCACTATTGCAATGGATATGACCGGATGGGAATATCATGGCAAGGCACTCAAACCTGAGATGCTAAAAACAAAGCCCAAAAATGGTACTGCGAGATTTCATTCATTTATGACAGCACAAATGGTAAATCAAGCAGGTAACATACATTTGTTTGCACATCGTGTGACCAGTAAGGATAAAATGGTCACAGTCATGCGTAAAATCATTGAAAAATTAATTCGAGAGGATGCACGTCCGGAACGTAACCGTTCAACCCCTTCCCAAATTTAGGCACAAATTTACCGCCTAACGTCTGGCGCAGGTATAGGGGGTTGAACGGTTACGTCCGGAACTTGGCCTCTTTGATCGGGGTTTTTACAATGTTGCATGCATAGATGAACTTTTGCGCTTGCGCCTGTCTTTCATAATGCCGGCAATTAAAAATAAGCGCATACAAAAATATATTTTAGAAGTTCACAACAAAAAGAGAAAAACTGCATCAGTCATTGAGATGCGTAGTAGTTTCATTAAAGATCCGATAGTTTTCTAATATTTTGTATTCATAATACATGTTCAACTTCGAGATGAATATCAATCAAAATATCGGATCTTTAATCATATCAGTATGCGTGATAAAAACAAAAAAGCAGTAAAGTTCACATTACTTGTCGTCAAAAAAAAATAATGCCAAAGAAACTGATAAAACAGTCGATCAGTATGTAGCATTTGCCACAAATATGAAAATCACTAGCAAAAGCAAACTCATCAAAACCATCCCAGAGACTTATCGCAAGCGCTGGATAATAGAGACGGGATACAGAGTGATAAAAAACACGACTCCAAAGCCAACTAGCAACGCCTTGCAGCTTCGATTACTGTTGATATTTTTTGGAATGTTATTATATGGTTTATGGGTAATGGCAAGGTACGAAAATTACGGCGGACTTGTAGATGAAAAATTATTCACAATGGATGCGTTTGTAGATTCAATTGCCGGATCAATCAGAAGACTGCTTCGGTGGGAATTGGAGCACGGTGGTTCCTTACCATTGTAAATCTGTCGCACTGCATAATTAGAAATAAGATCATTAAAAATTGAGCACATTGCGAACTACTGAGGTGCCACATTCATCACAAACCATGCATTGTAATGGGTGTCATTCTGTGTAGTATAGCATGTTGTGGCAACCCACCATATGTCGTCGTTCCACCACACTTCACAAACGATACGTTGATAACATTGACTAGTCAACGTTATTTAGCATCCCCTTTGTACATATTCCAATTATTCAATTGGGATGTCCCTATAAGTAACTTTTGGTATACGCGCAGATATTTTTATATATGAGCTTATTAAATATATGTACATAGAACTCTGGCGATATTTGCAGATGGCTTTGCAAGTACGATGCAGATAGCGATTTGATGAATTACGCACCAACCTCGGCGCACTCGACAGGCTGATCGCATATGCATCAAGCATCTTGCGTACCACAACTTTGCGTATTTCCATGCTATCTTATTATACGCCTGCATATATAAAGATATTGTAAGTTAATCTAGTAAACACAGCGCTTAAAAGTAGTGTCCCATAATAAGACAGCATCATGGCACTGATAATCAAAACGTCAAGGGGAGTCAAGTACCTGTACTTTCAGGCGGGGCCAAAGTCGTTGTACATTGCGCCCAAAGACGATCCGTCAAAGGCCAAAATAGAGAATGTGAAAAAGGCAGTAGAGTACACCAAAGAAAGGATCAAGCACTATGACGAATCTCTTGATGAACTCTTAAAGTTTTTACCAGCCAAAGAACGTAGGCAGCATGTGAGGCGGTCCATATGAACACTGACCAAGATGTTGCATCAGACATACAGTTATTTACAAAAAATGGAAAAAAGTTTCAAAAATTAGACGAGCGCAAGTTCAAACATGAATCTGAGTTACAACACATGATAGAAAGTAACATGTACAGCATACTTGGGATTGAGTATATCAATAGCGAATTACGCGTAAATAATTTTCGCATAGATACTGTTGGATTTGATCGTGACACAAAGTCATTTGTCATAATAGAGTACAAACGAGACAAGAGCTATTCAGTAGTCGATCAAGGTACGGCATATCTCAATATTTTAAAAGAAAACCAAGCCAATTTTGTACTTGAATATAATAAAAAATTCAAATGTTTTTTAGAAAATAAAGACTTTGACTGGGAGCAGTCAAAAGTCATCATAATAGCTCGTACGTTCAATGCACATCAAAAACAAGCAGCCAATAAACCAGATTTACGTATAGAACTTTATGAAATACGTCGATATTCAAAAGATACAATATTACTCAATACAATTCATAAAGTTAAAAAAATTATTAAAAAACCACATAAAAAACGACCCAAAAAAAATCAACCAAATAACACACTAGAGATAAAAAAAATGGTCAAGAAAATTGAGAATAATATCATGGCACTTAATGTAGACATACAAACCAGAACTAAAAAATTCTGCACGGTGTTCAAGTTACAACGTAATTTTGCATGGGTTGAGCCATGGAAAAACAGCATTGACATAACTTTTTCAGGCAGTTTGCATAAAATTAATGATCCTAAAAAAATGATTGAAGATGTATCGAATATTGGACATCATGGTGGCGGAAATTTACGAATTAAAATAACAGAAGAATCACAAATACCACATATGATAAATATAATTGAACAAATACTCAAGGGGATGAAGGTACAATAAATCCCCATAAAGACTTAGAATTGATTTCAAAAAATCGAATAAGTGACTTGTATGCCGCAATTGGCCTTGACTATGAACTGGGCTATGAAGTGTCACCCACATTTTCCACAAAACCGCCACGAACCGGTTGGCAGGCGCTGTTTTTTGAAGTCGATTCGAGACTAGGAATATACCACCTGAACACACATGAGAAGAGCATATCAGCGCTCCGAACATTCGTGGGAGGAATAAAAGCAGATCATTTTGTCATTACTGCATCACTCAAAGATCATGACTGTCTATTCATCAAAAATTTTCGTAGGGGCAACAAAACAAAATACCACACGTTTTCTTTGCGCAAGGACTCTGAATACAAAAAGGCAATAGCCGTATTTCGAAAGTACACTTTGACCACAGATATACTCACTGCACATGCAGGACTTGCAGATATCTTGAAGGATATGGCCACCTCCAGCGAGTCATTTACTAACAGGGGGTTATTCTCCACATATTATCTTGAGAATCGTATGTTCAAAGATCTTGTTCACACGAAAAAAAGGAAGATAATAAAAGAGGTTATACCCGTACTAGAAGCACTTAGAACACCTGAACAGAAAATTATATCTTTGCTCAAAGCGCTTGGATATGAGTTACGAGAAAAAAAGAATGGATATACTCTGTTGGTAAATGAAATTCCGGCATCAAGTATAGTGGTATCTGACCGCCACAATCTAGATGTAAGGTATGACGAGGGAGTGCCTAGCATGCAGGCCGTGGCGGCGCTCTCAGACCATGAGTGGGTGATGCTTACCAATGGACGCATATGGAGGATGTATTCATCAAAGGTGTCTTCTGCAAGCACGAATTACTTTGAGGTGGATCTTGAACAGGTAGATGATGAAAAAGATATACGGTTGCAGTATTTTGTTGCAATCTTTGGTGCACTCTCTCTTCAGGTTGTAAATGGCACGTCCCAACTCGATTCTATCCACGAAGGAAGTACGATGCATGCCTCTGAATTGGAAGATGACATGCGTAGTAAGATATTCGATGGCAACATGTTTGTCATGCTGATTCGAGGGGTGCTGGATCACAACCCCAAGAAGAGATACAAGCGCATAGAGTTAGAAGATGCAAAAGAAAAGGCAATACGGATCCTATACAGACTGCTCTTTATTCTGTATGCAGAGTCACGGTTCCTTCTACCAGTGGATCATACCAAATACAGAAATGTCTCAATGCTTTCCATGCGTGACGGTCTTGATTCATACGAAAAGAAGGGCGAATCATGTTCGTGCTGGGACAACCTGGGAATTTTGTTCTCCGGCATAAGCAAAGGCAATACGGAATTGAATCTTCCGGCGTACAATGGCAGGCTGTTTGAAAAAGGCGGTATTGACAAATTGCGTATACGAAACAAGTTCTTGATTCCTGTAATACGGGACATGACCGAAAAGAAAGGAGAAAGTGTAGACTATCAGAGCCTAGGAGTCAGGCATCTTGGTTCCATATACGAAAGTCTGCTAGAGTATGATATAGTGCAAGCAAAGCAGGATATGATAGTTGTAGGCGATCGAATACTTGATGCGGATTTTGCAGTTGATATTTCAGAAAAACCTGATTCATACGTACAAAAAAATGATATTTATCTATCTACAGGAGGCCTGGCGCGCAAGGGAACAGGAAGCTATTTCACGCCAGAGCCCATAGTCAAAAACCTTGTCAGATCGGGGCTGCAACCCATATTTGATGAACGTACTAAAAAATTTGAGAAGTCCATGAAACAGTACAGAGATGGAGATTCCAATGCTACAAAACAGTGCAACAATCTGATGCTTGACCTTCAGGTACTGGATCCCGCCATGGGGAGCGGACACTTTCTCGTGACCGTGACAGACGAGATAACACGGTGGATAATGGAATTAATCAGTATGTATCCGGATGCTCCAATAGTCAACATGGTTGATGCTCAGAGAAAAAAAGTAATCAAAACTCAGAAAGAAAAAGGCATAGAACTAAACTCTGATCTGCTCACGCCCAACGCGATTCTCAAACGCATGGTGATGAAGAGCTGTGTGTATGGGACGGACATAAACGAGCTGGCAGTAGAACTTGCCAAGCTTTCGTTGTGGCTCGACTCTTTTACCATCGGAATGCCATTGACCGTTTTGGGGCATCACATACGACATGGTAACTCGTTGATCGGTGTATATACAAATATGCAAAATAATGGCACGCTTGATGACTATATGGAACAGACCATGAAATCAGGTGGCCATATATTGCGTGAGATCAGCCAGTCACCTGATATCATACCAGAGGATGTGCAACAGGCAGAAGTACATATTATACAACTTTACAAACAAAACACAAAATTAAGGAGACAGTTTGATGCAAGATGTGCCCACATTTTACGACAGACCGAAGGCACACCATCAGAACCAGAGGTAGTTACAACTGTGAACAAACATGATATTTTTCATTGGCAGCTAGAGTTCTCAGATGCGTTTACCGATGCCCGGCCGGGCTTTGACCTCATAGTTGGAAACCCACCATGGGAGTCAGTGGAACCTCACGATGACGAGTTCTTTTCCAAATATGATGTTAATTTTCGAGCATACAGTAATAATCAAGACAAGCAAAAAATCAAATCAAAGTTACTAGGACAGCAAGATATCAGAACTGCTTTTGAAGATTATAAACAGTACATAAAAGAACAGTCATGGTTTTTCAAGGATTCAGAACAATACAACATGCGCGAGGGAAAATCAGACATGTGGAAATTGTTTCTTGAGAGAATGATTGGATTACTAGCCAAAGAAGGACGTTTGTCAATAGTCATACCTTCAGGGATCCTGACCAATGATGGAGCAACAAAGCTGAGAAAAGCCTTGTTAGGCATGCAGATCACATCCATATACGAGTTTGAAAACAGGCGAAAAATATTCCCCGAGGTTGATTCCAGATACAAATTTGTACTGTTGACTATTGCAAGCGCAAAACCAGAGTCAAAATTTGATGCTGCATTCTACCTATATGACATTGCTGCACTCGATCACAAAACAGAGCAAGAAAAATTTGTAAAAATGCCAATAGAAATGATGCGTTTAACATCACCGGATATCTTCTCCATACCCGAGGTACGGACATCAAGAGACATAGATATCCTCAACAAAATATACCACCAACACAAATGCATAAGGGACGGACTAGATAATGGAAAATACACGATTAACTTTCTTACAGAATTTAATAGAACCACAACCAGTAAATTGTTTAAACGTGACGGCAAAGGCTGGCCTCTGATTGAAGGCAAAAATTTTCACCAATTTATTCCAGATTTCTTAAAATCTGAATTTACAATAGAACCAAAAAAAGGACTGGCCAAAACTGAGAAAACCAAAGTGTATGGAGAAAAAAACAGGCAAATCCATGATGAGTGTAGGTTGTCATTTAGAAAGGTGGCAAGCGTGACAAATATACGGACAATGATATCTTGTATAATCCCTCCTCATAGATTTTTTGCAGACAGTTCGCCAACGCTTGTCATATACCACAACAAAGCGCCACTTTTAAACAGCACATATAACAAAATTATACTTTATCTTACGGCAATATTTAATTCAATGACATTTGATTATATAACTCGATTAAGCGCAAACATGAACTTGAATTTTTTCATACTAAACAACATTGCCATCCCAGATGACACACAATCCAAACTCGCACAGCAGATAATCAAACTTTCAGGCGTTCTAACTATACAGCACGAGGATTTTTCTAAAATGGCAAATGACCTGCGGACAAAGGTCAACAAACTGAACATACAACAAAAAATTGAGACTGTTGCCCATTTAGACGCATTAGTGGCGCACCACTACGGCCTAGATAGGAAACAGTACGAATACGTCGTAAATACATTTGATGATCATAGAGTTATGACCAATCGTCTTGTTGTAGACGAAAACAATGAAGATGATGAAGAGTTTGAATGGAACGACACCACCATACGTGCCTTTAACCATGAGGTACGCGAACGTGTCCTGACATTCTACGACAAGCACATATCGAGATGATAAACAGTATGAGTATGGAACCGAAAAGAGAGATCATAGACAACGAGGCAGGGAATATTTTAGCTACATTTCTCAACGAACATCTTGCCAAACATACCAGAGTGGATGTTGCCACAGGCTTTTTCAATGTAGGGGGTTATACACAAGTGGCAGATACACTCCAGAACATGGTCAGTAAACCAAACAGTACGTTCCGCCTCTTGTTTGGAAAGGAAAGTTTGTCAGATATAGAGCCTAGCGACATTGATTATCACGATACAATTCTAGGCGATATTGACACTCTTGACATGAATGGTGGTGAAAAACAGTCAGTAGATGACCTGATTGAATTTCTAAAAAGGGACAACGTAATGATCAAAAAAAGTCATGGACGGTTCTCCCACGCCAAGTGCTATGTATTTGGACAAGATAACGCTGTGGTTGGATCCAGCAACTTTACGCGCGCCGGATTGCGCGACAACATAGAACTGAATGCCGTACTGTACCAGCCATCTGCATTAAAGTTGGTAGCAGAGTGGTTCGAGAGGCGCTGGCAGGAAGCAGATGACACAAAGGCCGATCTAATAAGTCTGATAGAGGAATCAAAGTTTGGGCTACCCCTTGAGCCACATGTGATGTACATGAAGATGCTGTATGAATATTACAAACAGAGAATTGATGATATGGAAAACGCTCAAGGCAAGGGAGTTGAACTTACAGAATTTCAGCAAGATGCCGTAACAGAAGCAAAAAGGATACTACGTAGATACGGCGGCGTGATAATATCAGATTCCACCGGACTGGGAAAGACCCACATAGGTGTGGAACTGCTCCGATACCTCTTGCTTGAAAAAAAACAAAAGGTACTGTTAGTGGCGCCTGCGCAAGTAAAGGATACTGTATGGGAACCACGATTACTCGAGGACAGCATAAAGACCAAGAACGTATCCCTCGAATCCATGGGACAGCCCACATTTGACCCAGGCGAATATTTGGACTTTGATATCGTACTGATAGACGAGAGCCATAACTTTCGCTCTCCTGGTGCAAAGCGTCGCATGAATATGATGAAGATACTGGCAGGTGGCCGGCGAAAAAAAGTGATATTGCTATCTGCCACTCCTGTCAACAACAGCATAATGGACCTGTACTATCAGGTATCGCTCCTCACCACTGGCAACGACGCGTACTTTGCAAACTTGGACATTCCGGATCTGAGATCCCATTTTGTACAAGCGGCAAACAAAAAAGAGGTGAGAGAGAGCATAGATTCCATAGTAAGACTCCTAGACGAGATAATGATAAAGCGGACCCGCGGATTCATCAAATCAAACTATCCAGAGGCAACCCTCAACGGAAAACATCTCAACTTTCCAAAGAGAAATCTTCACAAGATAGAATACTCTCTTACCAAGTTGTATGGCGCCAACGTATATCATGATGTCATAGACGCCATATCAAATATGCATCTGACACCCTACAAACTGGTGGTCTATGACAAGAAGGCAGACGAAGACGAAAAGAAGAGTGCAGAACACATATCCGTACTTCAAAAGATAATTCTGGCCAAGCGGTTCGAGTCCAGTATAGATGCCATACGTTCCAGCATAGGAAGGCTACAACAATTTTACGCCTATTTTGAAAAGGCCATGCAACAAAACAAGATAATAAACCGCAGACAGCTGGACGACCTACTAGAGAACATACGCAGTGATTATGCAGAAAATGATGAGAATGCACTCAAAAAAGCTCTAAATGATGATGTGTTGGATTTAGAGTCGCTAGGCTCACACTATGACAAAAAGCAAATGGCAAGAGACCTACGTGAAGATATGAGTATGATCTCAAATCTTGTCAAGAAACTTGACCTGATACAACCTGAGGGAGACAGCAAACTTCAAAAACTGCAAGATGATCTAGAAGAATACGATGTGTTTGAGAAAGGTGGCAAAAAGGTAGTCATCTTTACGGCATATGTGGATACGGCCACATACATACACAAGTATCTAAAGGAGCGTCTAAAATCCAGACAAATCCTGCTGCTTACAGGTCAAAAATCAACCAAGCAGAGGAGTGAGTCTCTGAAGAGATTTTCCCCGCGATCCAATTATTTAGACGAAGATGAGATCCCTGCAGACTTGGAAGAGGCAGATATTTTGGTCACTACTGAGATACTCAGTGAGGGTCAGAACCTGCAGGACTGTAACTATATCATAAATTATGATTTACCATGGAATCCTATGAGGATAGTGCAGCGGGTAGGTAGAGTAGACAGGCTGACCAGTCGCTTTGACGAGATCACATCGGCCGTATTTATCCCCGAAAAAGAACTAAACGAATTGCTTGGCATAATGGAAAAACTGGAGCGAAAGATTCAGAACATTGGAGATGTAGTGGGCGCAGAGGGCAGCATACTGGGTGAAAAAGAAAATCCAAAGACATTCAATGCGGTTGAACGAATTCGAAAAAACGACCAAGGACTCATCGATGACATTGAAGCAGGCTCAGACTTGTTTGGAATGATGACCCCATACCAAGAGATTTTATCATATGTAAAGAATTTGGGTTCTGATACATTGCAAACTATCAAATATGGAAGGAGGAGTGGACTGGATTCAAGCCATTCTGGCGTCATCTTGATGTACAGAGAGAAAAACACGCAGGACGTTCACATGGCCATGTACAACCACAAAGAATCCAAGGTAGATTTTATGAACGACATAACAAAACTGTTCTCATACATAAAATGCGACAACGATGAAAAACTCTCCATGCCATTCAAAGGTAGTGATTCCTTTAATTACATTAAAATGGCAAATGATAAAGCATGTGCTGAGATCCTAAAAATAATCAACAAGGGAATGGTAAATCAGAGTGCGCACGACGTGGGAGAAAAATTCCAAGGAGCAATTAGAGATCTAATACAGAGGGGTTATCAAGACGAAAAGTCATTGGTATATGATGATATTGGTGACGCATATAATATTTTAAACACAAGAAGTCTAGCAGCTTGGGAGTTTGAACTACGCGAGATAGTAGAACAGTACAATGTGGAACACGATATTATGATGCTGCTCAAACGGACCCAATCACTCTTGGCAAAGTACAAGATAGAATTAGAGCCACTCAAAGAAATGCAAAAGGTCAGTAAAGATGACTTACAGATCATAGGCTGTATGTTTCTTGACGGGCCATCTATGAAAGACACAAAACTTCACATCTAATGCAACGGTATCGGGTATTAGTAATGTATAGCAGTACGTTGTTGTAATTTAAGTCAACAACAAAAATCAATCGTAACCGTTCAGCCTCTTCCCAAATTTAAGCACAAATTCACCGCCTAACGTCTGGCTCAGATACAGGGGTTGAACAGTTACGTGTTAAGGTGCGCAAACTTGCTTACTTTGCGCGTGATAAACTCAGATGACCACCTCGAACTCTCGCCGTCGATCACCTGATTGTCCTCTATTACTATAATTTCGCTTGTCCATGCCCAATTGACACCACCATCCCCGTACTTTGCCCGCATCAACCAACGTCCCAACTGCATGGGCTACCACATCACAACGCTCTGTATCGGGAACGCACTTGCGCACAAGCTTGGATACAGAATCGCGGCAGTCAGCGGCCTCGTATGGCAGTCCCACTGCCATCCTGATTTTTTTATTTGTACTGTCAACATCAGCTCTATGTCCTGCGGCCACATGCACCATGGATACTGCTTCTCGTATAAGCATCCCGACCTGCCTGTGATACCTTGGATCTGGCATTCTCCTCGCTATGAGGCGCACAGTGGCGGCCCCTGCAGTATGCAGCATCATGGCAGCCCTTTCACCCACAGCTTCAGAGTTATTTGTAACCCAGTCCCTGTGTGTCCTTTTCACATACAGGGACGGAAACTTGACTAACCCGTGCTCTGAGACGCACTTTACAAAACCCGTCCCGATGTCAAGTCCGATTTTTAGCATGCCAGCAGATACTTCATTTGTATATAATGCCCCCTGCTTTCATGCACTTCTTAAAACCACACCCGTCATGGAACTAGAGTATGATGCGGAGACTTGTTGATACATAGTGTAAACACCATAGTCGTTCCCGCGTTGTTACTGTTTTTGTCAAAACCCGTGCCATTGTATGACATGATGACGTACATGCAGGTTATTGGTGCAACTTTGTTCGTATACAAGATAGTCTTGTGGTGTGCGTCACCACAGGGAACTAGGATCCCTTCTGTCCGATGACCTTTTGCGCGACTGCTTTGAGTCACCCCACAGGGCGCGGCTTATCGATGCGTCCTTGTCACCTTTGCTACTCGATGACCTTTTGCGCGACTGCTTTGAGTCACCCCACAGGGCGCGGCTTATCGATGCGTCCTTGTCACCTTTGCTACTCGATGACCTTTTGCGCGATTCTCCTGAATTGCTTGAAAATAGTGTGTTTGTAATACTTTTACGAATTCTATTGCCAAGTGTTTTCTTGGTTGTGTGTGTTTTACGTGACTTTGCACTATGTGATGGTGGTGATCTATTTACGGACATGCCAAAAAAACCACCCTCGTTTGAAGAATGTGGATTCGCATCAAAGACGCTGTCGCCGTTTTCCACCACATACCTGCCACCGAACTGGCGCCGTTTCTTCTTTTGCAATGGAGATAGTTTTGCACCGCCTGTCTTGGTCTCCACGTATACGGTCTCTTTTTTTCCTGTAAGTGGGTTTGTCTTTGTGGCCTTAAAGTCGTGCCCCTTTCCTGTTCGCGTTACGTTGTACCCCATAAGCTCGTACCTGGATCGCGTGCGTTCTTCCCCCTCCCTGCCCTGTTCCTGGTTTTCTCGGTTGACCTGCCTGCGGCTTTTTCTGTGATGCGTGTTGCTTGTTCTTGTATTGCGGCGTCTTTGTGGACGCGCTCCACTGGGAGATCCCCCCTTGCTCCTTTTAGCGTTGCCTCTTGGTTGCCTCCCACGACCCTTGCACATCAATGCTTATGCTGTCATACATTTGCATATAATATTAGCTCCTAGTCACGGGAGATGTCCAGATCATGAATACATGCCACGCCGTCAAAGGCCTCAAACACGCGTAAGTTGGTAACTATTTTACTTTTTGAAGTGCACATATAAGATAAAAGATCATGCGCATTTTTCCGATCATAATGATCTCGGCATCGTATATTCACATATAAACAATTGACAATAATAACGCGCAGTTGATTATTTTTGTCACGAGTTTTTGAGCAGCACAACTATACACCTTCCTGCAAATAATTGGCATTTGCAACGCCAGTCACACTGATCACTTAAATCACGTTTGTGCGATGATCTAATATCATTCCTGGCCATCATTTTATTCACACTTAATGATAAATGAAAGCGTTTTGATTTAACACCTCTAACATTAAATTATTAGAGTTTTTAATCAAATTTTTTAAACCAAAATTATCATAGTATGTAATTATAAGAATTTAAGTATCCACTTCAAAAAGCAAAATAGTTACATACATGCAGTCTAACGTGACGGGAATGGACGACTTTCTACATGCACATTTAAAATCCTCCTTCCCGCGCCTTCGGCGCCTGCTACAAAAAAAGAAGAAAGGGAGAACGCGCGAGTGTTTGGCGCTCAGTTATACGTCGCCGACGCGTAGTGATTTCATTAAAGTTCCGATAGTTTTTAGACATTCTTATAATCATATATTGGGAAATCAGGCAGGCCCCATGTTGTAATCCATACATGCTCCATGATTTTCCCATGGGCATGGGCATGCCAGCCGTGTATTTAGGCGTGGCAAAAGGTATGTGCGCAGCCGTCCTGATCATAGTGCGATCTGTGCGTCGCACAGCCTCGCCCGGACCTCCTAGTTCGCGTAATATGCAGTTCATGCAGCCCGGAGTGCTGGTATTAGCGCGTTATTCTTTGCGTCTTGTATGGCATTGCGCATGTACTCTAGCAGCCTGACTGTACCAACCTCGCCGTTTTCCATCATGTGTAGTATGGACTTTTGAATCTCTGGAAAACCGCCCTTGTAGTATCTGCCTGCCAGTGCGCGCTTTATCTCGCGCCATTGGATCTCTATGGGATTGTGTTGAGGAGTGTATGGCGGCAAGTACCATAGTGCGACTTGTCCTCTTGTCTGTTCCAGATACTGCTTGATGTCTTTGGACTTGTGCGCAGATGCATTGTCACATATGACAAATACCTTGCCGTACTTTTCTCGGAGCATCTCCAACAACTTTATGACGTTTACAGTATTCGCACTGTCGCAAAAGTGCAGGTGGCATGTACCGGCCCCGAGTGCACCCAGCATTTTCATGCTCGTTTTTGAAAAGTTGACATTTACAGTCTCAGAGCCTCCTCGGAGATGTAGTCCGCGCGCGACATACGGCGAGTTTGTGATTGCAGCGGCATCCATGCAGAACACCTCATAGCCGGCGCGGGCGTGTGCCATGATGGCGCGTATTGTGTTGTGTACATAATGTAGTTCTTCTAATGGACTGGCAGACTTGTGGTGAATTGGCCTGGGCATTCTTATTGAAAAGCCCATCCTGTGAGCTAGCGCCAGGGCCCCGGTCCACGTGTACTGGACGTCAAAAATGTTTGCCAGATGCAATGCAAACAAGGCGGCAGTCCATGTCCCACGCTCAAAGCCGCACTGCATCGGCTCTCTACTCAGATCGGCCTTTGCCTGTTCTTGTTGTTCTTTTGTGAGTCTGCACGGCCTGCCAGGGCTCTTGCGGTCATATCTGCCCTTCAAGCCCTCTGATTGTAGCCTGTTGAGCCACTCGGATATGACGCTCTGGCTGCGTCCGAGCTGGGTGGCTATTGCAGACTCACTCTTGCCCTTTTTTCGCCCAACTGCTGCCTGCAGTCTGTCCCGGGACTTGCCCGGAGGCTCTTTGCGGTAGGCGGCTTTTAGATCTTCCAGGGACACGTCGGGCATGAACCCATCCCCTCTTTCTACATAGGCTGTCTTCAAAAAATACGCACCTCGTCGATGCCGCAAGACGATCTGCCTGCAGAGTCGTTAAATATGGCATCGGCGAATACTAGTCGATGTACCATTTTGTGGGTATTCATTAAACACTAATGGCCACATCGCCTTTTGACACTCGAGGTCAAATTAATTCAACCAAATAATCAAAAATTACCAATACCTGCCACTGACATACACACCCAATTCCTCGTCTCTCTTCTGCTACCACACGGTATCTGCTACACATAGTGCCAATTACGTCTATTTTTCCACTCCGTACCCTCCTGCCTAGCCGAAATCGCCTGTAAAAACTATCGGATCTTTAATGAAATTACTACGCGTATGTCCGAGCCTTTGCGCCGTAGGAGTGGTTTGTTCCCGGCGGGTTCCAACTGTCTGAAACATTTGCGCGCGTAGTGCCGTAGGCGCTCTCAGACGAGCTGTCGCTCGGTATCTTGAACTGCGCTGTGATGTAGACGTACTGGCTGAGGGCGCCAGACGAGTGGCTCGCCCGCACGGTCCCGTCGTAGTGTATCTTGCTGCTGGCGTGTGACGAACCACCGCGGATGTCGTGCCAGTCAGTCGAGGCAGGGAACGCTCTGTTCCAGCCGATGCCGTCGTCGCTGTCTTGAAAACGACATTTCGTCTGGTCATAGTGCGTGCAGGTGCTCCTGTCTGCCCACACTACCATGTAGGCGGTGTTGAGTTTTGCCACCCTCTCCAGAGCATAGGCGGAGGGGATTATGTCGTCGTCGCCGGTGGTATCCCGATCCATGTGCTCGTGGAGGTCAGCGATCTCCTCGGTGGTCAGCTCCCGGTTCATGGCCGCGCTTGCGCGCAGGTCGTCGGCATCGCAGTCATCCCAAAAGTGCTCGCAAGAGGCGTAGAACGCCTCATCGTGCCAGTACATCCGGTCCTGCATGTGCAGGTCGTACGGGACGTACCCGAAGTTGGCTCCCACGTTGGTCGCGTCATAGAGGGCCTCCGCATAGTGCATGTTATCGGCCGTGCCTATGATGCCCAGGAGCGCCGCGTATATCTCAACGGGATCCGAGGGAGGGTCGTGCTCTGTTATGTGCCAGTCGTGTACCAGTTTCTCGTTTGCAGTCGGGTCATATTCGCCTGACAGCCTGTCCATCTGTACCAGAAGGGCTACTGCCACTCCCGTTACGTCAGGGCCGTCGTGGTCGGTATTGAACCTGACCTCAAAGTCGTGCTGCAGTACGGCGATGTCGCGTGTGAGGGCGTTCATTCCTTCGTACTCGGCCGTCCTGTACCACTCTATCCACTCGTCGTGGGACTCGGTACCTACGGCCGGGGGCGCATAAAATGTCGTTCCGGGTTCGTCGTCGTCCGAGACCATCACGATCTCCAGAGACTCGCTATCGTTTATGATGTCGATCTGCTGCGTCTGTGTCTCTCCATCGCCCGGCGGCCACGCCACAAAGGCTGCCACCATGACGACCGCCAGCGCTACGACAACTGTCGTCTTGGTTCTCGTCATTGTATAACCTCGTATACTGCGTTATATAGGGAGGTCTAACCGGATCCGGAGTGCCTTTGCGCAGGACGGGGTCCGGCACGGGACCGAGTCTCGACACTTCGTCAGTGGCGGCGGGTGTCAGGTACGTGGACGACCCTCAAGGCATCTGCCGCACTGCATAATCAAAAATAAGATCATTAAAAATTGAGCACATTGCAAACTATTGATGTGTGTGTTCTGCATGTTGCACAAGCACAATGGACATGCCAAACACGAGCGTCAAGAGTGTCAACGCAGTGGGAATTAAGATCATTTTATTCATAAAATGAACAGAAAAAAATAGTATATTAACCGGTGGATCAAGACAGATGAATTAAAGCCCGTCAGCCCTGATCAAATGGCACATCCACAACGTCACGAAGAATAATCGCGGCGGTCATACACACTATTGACTTCAAAGTGAGATCTTCAGGGTTTGCCCCCTCTCTGCAGCGCTCGATGGTCCACATGTTATACATGAACAGCGAGGTGTAGAACAGTAGCGGGCTAGTCAGTCAAGGGCTAGTCAAATCAAAAGGATATAAGCTCAGGTTAAATCGCTAGGCAAGGTTGGGACTTAACGCGTGCTTGCAATGCATGTGCAATACTACGACGCTGATCACGCCGCTTTTCAACTTTTTCATGTCCTCGGGGGACTTTTCTGAAATTGCCATTGGACAACAGGCTGCAGATACAATAAAATGGGCATTCGCATGTGAGCGCGCCACGAGTCGGCCACTTTACAAACAAAAGGAGAAAACCAAAGGACTAATACCGCAAACGCCGACCATTTTGTTTTATGTCAGCCGTTTGGTTCCCAAAGGCGCGTTACAAAAGAACAAGGGTGTTAGTATACGCGGTAGATGCAATCGCAAGTGTTTTTGCAGCCTCACAAAAAAAATCAGGGCCAGTATCCTCAAGGTCATGATCTTTGGATGCAGGCTATGCGCTCGTCGGCAATCTGAAATGCCAGTTTTTCCAGCGTCTTGGCCCGCTCTGAGTTTGGATTCAATCTGTACATTATGGCCCTGCCCACGTTTCGCGTCCTGAGCAAGATGCCATCATCCTCCATGCTGTGAACTATACGCAGCACGGTCTTTACCCCGACGCCTGATGCGTTTGCAATGTCGGTAATAGAGTAATCAAATGCCTTCATTATTATCATATGATCCAGCACGCGCGATTCTGAGCACGGAAGGACGCTTGCAAGCGGCCCCGAATCTTCCAACTGCTGCCCAGATACCCGTGTCGTGCCACCCTTCATATATCATGATATGCAGTATATAATATAAAACTACACATCATATGGTAAAAAAATACCATATATACACAACCCCTAGATATAGAACACATGAACAACGTAGTTGAAATCACGGTATTGTGGAAGATGTACACATACAGGTATGTGGGCAAAAAATACACGTCGTTGGACAACTTGCAAAAAGGATTCCCAATGCACGAGCGCGGCAACGTAACCAAAGCCGTAAAAAAACTGATTAAAAAGAACTACATAGTCATAAAATTATTCACAATGGATTATTTATGGATTCAATTGCCGGATTAATCAGAAGACTGCTTCGATGGGAATTGGAGCACGGTGATTCCTTGCCATTGTAAATCTGCCGCACTGCATAATCAAAAATAAGATCATTAAAAATTGAGCACATTGCGAACTACTGATGTATATTCAAAAACGAAACGCACTATAGATAGATTTCAGTCTTCTGCAGATTAAATGTGCAATAAACCGAATAAGTTCACAGAAAGGTCACAGGCAGTCCTAATGTCAATTACGCACCAACCTCTCTCGCTCTATATTTCTTATATAACAGTCGGAACATGAGTTGAAGTAATGCCCACGAAGGTCTATTTAGACACGTATGTGCTGCGCGGACTTGTTTCTAGTAAGAAGCCAGAGAGATCAGAGGCGCTGGGCGAGATCTCAAAGCTGGCAAACGCTTCGTTTGAAACTGTAATGCCCCAGATCGTTTTAGGAGAAGCACTTGCCACAATCATAAGAGACTATTCAGATCCCAACGACGCCCATGCTACCATAAAACACCTTTATGATAAAATAATGCAAATACATGTACCCGATCGCGGCTTTCCTGTAATAACGATGAAAATCCTCGGAGAGGCAAAACTACTCAAGGACCGTGACGAACACCTTAGTGATACGGATGCAATAATAGTGGCACAATCCCTGCTGGATCCCGATTCACAAAGGCTGCTTACCGCAGACAGGAAGATGCTTGACTCAGATGTGATCGTAGACGAAGAGAAGCACCTTAGGGATTCGGGCAGCCGTAGGGTACAGCTTAGGATCGTAGACGGATTATGAGTCGATCATTCCATGTGCCTTGAGATCGGACAGAACGCCCCGGATGTAATCTCTCGAATAGTTGCACTTGATGCGCTCTACGTGACGTACGAGTCCCTCGTCGCCCCGGAATCTTGGATTCTGATCTATCAGTGTGGATGCCACCTCCAGCCAGCTTGAATCCCTGCCGCGCACCAGCCGCAGAAACCGCTTCTGTTCAAGTTCGCCTGCTAGCTGCTGTCTGGATTCGGTCGCAATCTTGGCCGGATCCTCGGCCAGTGCATAATAGTCATCTGCAAGCGAGGGGGAATATGGGCCGTATCGGTACAACGAATAATTGTATCCGTGTTTCAACCCAAGATTTCCTGCCAAGTAGGTGTATTTTTGAATCCTCAGGCGGGTATCAAAGTCCAGGCCCTCGACGGTGACTTTCTCAAGGCCAAGTAATCCACGTTCTCCCAGAAATCTTATGAAGGAACCAAGCATTTCCATTAGGTATCATCAATACGCGTCAAATAATAAAAGTTATTTCTATTATTCTTCCCAAATGACGTAAGCCAAGTCAAACCAATCACAAATTGCCCTGCGGCAAGGCCCGTCCGCTGTGTCACCTCTTTGATACAGGGTGGACGCGGCGTGACGTACGGGCGCTTGGACGCGCCCATACTTGCACTATATACATGACATCACAGAAGATGAATCTTGGGACATCTTTGCCTCTGGAATGAGGTTGGTGCGTAATTCGTAAAAAAATGTATGTAAGTTAATTATAGACAGCATGTCCATCTCGCAAACAATATCTCTTAAAATATTGCAACTATACATAATGATATATTATAATAATGTGCAGTGTTATATTATTTACAGTAATATCACAAATATTGTCAGAAAATAAAATACAGAGACTGGATCGTTACAAGGGATGTATGATTGGGCTCGCCACAGGTGATGCTTTGGGCGTAACTTTAGAGTTTAAAGATCCGGGCTCATTTGAGCCAATAAAGGATATCAAAGGTGGAGGTCCACACGGATTAAAACCAGGACAATGGACAGATGACACATCCATGTCCTTGTGTTTAGCCACAAGCTTGGTCGAAAAGAACAAATTTGATCCTATTGATCAACTTGAACGATATGTTCAATGGTACAAAAATGGATACATGAGTTGTACAGGAATGTGTTTTGACATTGGAGGTACAACGAAACAGGCGCTAGAAAAGTTTCAAGTGACACAAGAGCCATGCTGTGGTCCCACCGAATATGAAAAATCAGGAAACGGTTCCATAATGAGACTCGCACCCGTACCACTCTTCTTTGCAAATGATCCTATAACTGCAACAAACATGTCAGGTACAAGTTCACGTACAACACATGGAAGTATACAAGCAATTGATGCGTGCAGATATCTTGGTTCCATAATATCTGGAATCATATTAAATAAAACAAAAGAAGAAATCCTGTCACAAGAATACGAGCCCGCACCAAATTATTGGAAAGACAATCCACTTGTAAACCAAATTGATGAGATTAAAAGTGGATCATTTAAAAGATTGGAGCCACCAGAGATCAAGGGAAGTAGGTTTGTAGTAGAATCTTTAGAGGCAGCACTCTGGGCGTTTTACAAAAGTACGTCATTTCAGGAGGGGTGTCTGCTAGCAGTAAACTTGGGTTGTGATGCAGATACAACAGGTGCCGTATATGGCCAAATAGCAGGAGCATATTATGGCATAAATGAAATACCTAAAACATGGTTAAACAAGATAGCACATATTAATATAATTGAATCGTTGGCAGAAAAAATATGTATCTTGGCGACGCATCATACATCTAATCAACCTTGAGAATACTAGAGATGATTTGAAAACAACACCATTATATAATCATTATATAATTATTAGATAAAAAGTACGCCCATTAATGAGTTAAATCTTTTAATTTAACAAGTATCTTTAATCACACATCATCCAAATAGTTTTCCAATCGAAATTTTTCAACTTTTGGAATCTTTGCAATCTCAAAGCCCTCAAGGCGTTTTGATTCTGGCCGTGTAGCATCAACACCCATCTTTGCAGTCTTTAAGTTTTTTTGATCACTTGAGGGATCCAAACTAGAACCACGAACATTCTTAATTATAACCAAATTTCGATCAGCTTGGAATCTTGTCGCCATTGCATACTCAACTGCTTCGGCACTATTGGGATCAATGTCCGTATCCACAACTATAACTTGCTTGAGAGAACGGTGAGATTCAAATGTCTTTTTGATTATATTTTGTGGATCAGTAGAGTGTCTTTTATCTATCTGAACAACAGCATGTAACCAGTTACAACCACCGTTTGTCATAGAAACTTTACGTACTTGTGGAAACACTGCTTTTAGCTCACCGTTGAGTTTTGATTCAATAGGCATTCCCATCAAGAGTCGATGCTCTGCATACCCAGACAACACATCATGAAATAATGGAGAGTCACGGTAATAGAGATTTTCTAGTTCAAATACAGGTTGTTCACGTTTATGATCGTATGTCTGCAACATCTCAACCATCCACTCAGGATGTACAACATCTTGCAATATACGACCCTCAAGCACTATTTCAGTCTTTGATGGAATGTATAGTCCAGACCACCCTAGTTTCGCTAGTGTTAATTTCCCTCTTAGAATTGAGTTTGCAATATCCATCTCACTTTTCCCCCACTCTGCCTGATAGGCACCTGCAATCGATATTGCAGGATGAACACCGATTGTGATGGCCACCTTGAGATCTTCTTTACATTTTTTTGCAACCTCAAAGCACCGGTGTAAATGACGTCCCTCAACCATACGAACAGAACACTGCGTCTTACTTTTTGGAAGGGGCATAAGTCTATGAAATGACGAGTTTTGCTCACCTGTCTCAGGATTAATTGTATGTATAATAGAGGATGTAACAAATGGTCCCGATTCTTTTTCAAAATGTGTCACTATTGGAAGCTTTGATATGTCACGAGAGTGATTCGCCTCAAAGGCACCTGCCTGACGTGACACTTTTGGCTTTTTTGCCCTTGTAATTGCAGATAACATTCTGTTATGAATGTCATTTTCTGACTTTGCACCGATTGCTAGTGCAAACCTAGACCTAGTCCCAACTAGATTTGATATTACACGAAAGTCACCTTTTTTGACAATTTGCTCAAACAGTATTGCAGAACCATTGTCATTAGCCCATGCTGTAACGCCTGCAATCTCAAATTTAGTAGACACGGGTTTTGTAATTGTGTGTAGTTCACCACGATTGCACAAGGCATCAATATACCCACGCAGGTCATCAATGATCGTCGTCTGTGTCTTTTTTGTCATATGTTATCATCTCCACTATTGCATCAAGTAAAACCTTTGACATTGGCATGTCTATCTCATTTTTTATATATATTGAAACTATCGCGATCCCACTTATACGTGTGCTAACTTGTTCAGCAGTCATTCTCATAAAAAATAAAGAGTTCTGATTAACAGGAGAAATGATCGTCGTAGTGATCGGTGGAGCTCCTGACTGAGATATCATAGAGACTATTAAAGATCCAATCTTAGCTTCTCCCTCATATATGGAAACAAACATTCCATTGCCAAATCTCTGTATGCGAATGAAAAAATACCGCCCACCGACACTCAATTCTTTGTGCAAAAACACACCATTACCGCCATCTAGACTATCCATTGGTAACTGCTATTCATACAGCTATTTATTATCAACAGGTACACTAGACACTTTATAGTTCATTGTATGTTATAATGGACATGTAAATATTTTGCCACGGTATACATACGATTATTCGTCATTTTTTGTCTCTTTGGGTACAGTGGCTTTTGTAGTCTTGCTAGCTGTGGTCTTTTTTGGTGCTTTTTTCTCTTTGGTATCTCCAGTTTTGGTAGCTGTCTTTTTTGTAGTGGTTTTTGCAGTCTTGCTAGCTGTGGTCTTTTTTGGTGCTTTTTTCTCTTTGGTATCTCCAGTTTTGGTAGCTGTCTTTTTTGTAGTGGTTTTTGCAGTCTTGCTAGCTGTGGTCTTTTTTGGTGCTTTTTTCTCTTTGGTATCTCCAGTTTTGGTAGCTGTCTTTTTTGTAGTGGTTTTTGCAGTCTTGCTAGCTGTGGTCTTTTTTGGTGCTTTTTTCTCTTTGGTATCTCCAGTTTTGGTAGCTGTCTTTTTTGTAGTGGTTTTTGCAGTCTTGCTAGCTGTGGTCTTTTTTGGTGCTTTTTTCTCTTTGGTATCTCCAGTTTTGGTAGCTGTCTTTTTTGTAGTGGTTTTTGCAGTCTTGCTAGCTGTGGTCTTTTTTGTAGTAGATTTTGCAGTCTTGCTAGCTGTCTTTTTAGCTTCAGCAGCCAGTGCTCGTGCCTCTGCATTACTTGCTTCAACACGTGCACGTAGTTTTGCCTTGTACTTGAGATTCCTAGGTTTAGTACGCAATCTGTAACCACAGCATGGGCACCATAACCCTTCCCATTTTATAAATATCTCACATATCTGACATCGGCGTTGACCAGAGGCGTATCTGCCAATCCCCACGGGCTTTTGAGCCTTGTATCGTGTGCAAATTCCCTTACAAGTCATGTTAGTGTTATCATTAAACATGTAGGGTATTTAAATATAAAGACAAAAAATACTTAAAAAAAGTAATATCATTTAAAAGATATTTAAATTTAAACCAACTTTTATTGAAAAAATAACAAAAAAACATCAAAACCTTAATAAATATCCATACTTTTTTTTAGATGTGAATTTTATAAATCGAATTTATTTACAATTCATTACTATAATTCCTGTAACACCAAACAAGTATACATTTTTCAAGATTGTATAAAATAATGACGCGGTATTTTTCTACATCATAATGATCAGGTGCTTTACTATATAATCATCTCTAACAACAACATTAAAATTTTTAATGTACATTTTTTAACCTGTCAATGAAAGTGGCATAATCTCACGGTGACGTCCATCTCTGCGCGATATGTATCTTGCAGAGAGAATGTCACGTCTACTACGACAGTTAAAGTTCTTAATTTTGAGACTAGTTCTACTTTCATCTACAAGCTCCAACTCAAAAGGAGAGTAGAACCGCAAATGCAATGAATTTATTATCTTATTTGCTGTACGCATATCACCATCACCAATCTTTACTAGTTTACGTTTGACAGACAAATTACCAAGAATGCTAATTATTTTAGATACCAGACTATCAACTGACGTGTGTATGGATGACTCTATCTCTTGACCACAATACACGACAGACAAACCGTTGCGCTGGCCTGGATCAATACCAACAACAAGACTGTCAGTTGATTTATAATATATATGATCAATTTTTTGTAACATCAAGCCGTATACAGCAGCGGCAGGACAATCTATTACATCTTCAAAAAATATTGCAGGTATATTAGAGTGAGATTCAAAGTATTCGGATTTAGTAGTAAGAACAACATGGCCAGTATATGTATCTATATCATCAGGTATAAGAGAGTCAAAATGCATGTCAATACGTCGTAATAAAGTTAAAAAATAATAGTATGGTTTACCATAACAAGTTGCAATTGCAATACGATAATTTTTTGGAAGCGGGGAATTTCTTGTGAAATGAGTAAACATTAGAGAATTTCCTCTACAGATCACGGCTGCAATATTGTTAAGACTACATTCTCAACTGCACTATCAAAATTAGCATCTACAGATGATTTGATCTTAGATATCTTGACTTTGCCATCTTCGATTATCTCTTTAGATTCAGCCTCAGCTTTAATCTTCGATTCGTTGATTATAATCTCAGCTTCACTAGTTGCCATCTGACGCGTCTTTTCACTCAAAGAGTCTATCTGTGATTGTGTATTTATTGCAAGTTGTTTTTTTACATCACCTACTTTGGCATTCAAAGAATCGAGATCATCTTCTAATACATTTAATGATTTGACAATTTCGGTAACCTTGGATTCGGACACCATAGTTGAAGAACGACTACCCATTGGCATGATTTCAAGCGGCTATTACTTAAACCTTCATTCAAATGCAAGATCAAACAATAAACACAGATCATAACAAATAATATTAGTATAATATATAAATATATAATTAATATAATATATGAATATTTTACATTACAATAATGATATACCATATATTAACATAATTACATATTAAAAACAAACATGGAATTAACAAAAAATGCATGTCATGTATAACAAGGTCAATTATAATTATCCGCCCAATAATAGTATGGCCTTTACTAAATCACCATCTGTTTCTGCCAATGCATTTTTTGCTTTTTCGTCATCAACACCAGTCTGCTCACAGATTAATGCAATATCTTCATCAGAGAATACAGGAACCTCCAGTTCTCGTTCTGAATATTCATCAGCCGAGACAATAAATACTGTAGAGTCTTTGTTTTCCATTTTCGATATACTAGGCTTTTCAATTATAATTTCTTTTTTGTCTGTTTTGATGATCGCCTCTTGTACATTTTTGAGTTCATCCATATCAAACCCCATCTTGTCCATCATGCGGCGTGCATCACGGTTTCCTCTTCCACCTCGCATCATAACATATTCAATGAATCACGACTTTTTAAACTATCCCTGATCTTGACTGCAACACCATTATTCATATCACACATTACATCACATGAAAGTAGTGCCTTTCCAACTGCAATTATCTTTTGATCACACGTGACAGGCACATCAGAATTAGCCCTTACACGGTTACCACATCGTACAACATGCTTACAAAATACCGATCGCCCCTGTGCCACAAATATAGCAGCATCTGCTGTGACATCTACACAATATATTGCTGCAAACGACTTTGGCCGTCTTGAGAGTAATCGTTGTGCAAGATATATGCCAATTGCTAGCCCACCATCAGGCCTCAATGTACCAAGCAGTTTCCCATGACTATCACGAATCCCACGTATACGGCCTGTTCTCTTAGAGTATTCTATTACAACATCAGAAGGCAATGCCATACTAGCATTAAAGCCAAACTGTGCATCAATTGTATGTCGTATCTTGAGAATGTGATCCATACTAACGCACAAAAAACAAGTCATTATTAGTTATGCGAAATTATATCAAGTCAATCATCCACCACACGTACCAGAAACCAAGTGTGGTGTTTGTGTCATATTGTGGTGTTTAATTTGTTTATGATATATATTAATATATTTAAAAATATTTGAATCAAGTTATCATAAAATACATTATAAAAGATCCCATATAATCAAAATATCTGTTGCATGTCTTTTTTGATCTCATCAATCTTTTTTGCGTATGCTTTTTTCACTCTGTCGTTTTTCTTAAAGTTTAAGACTCCGCCACACGTTGTACACTTGAACATACTCTCTAATGCATCTTCAAATGTAGTACGGATACATTCATGATTGCCACAATGATAAAAGTCTGAATTGTTCTCATAATCTAATCGTTGTTCTAGTCGCTCTCTTATCTTTTTTTTCTGTTTTTCTATAAAATGTTCAACTTCTTCGCGTCGTGTCCTCCACCGATATACGAACCATCCTTTGCGCTCATCTTTTACCCTGATTCCAGTTATGAGTGATTTCCCAAACAAATCATACAACACCTTACGAACCATGTTTATTCTCAATCCAGTTGAGCTTGCGATCTCCTCATCAGTCGCATCGTCTGCTTTCAAAAGTGCTATTGCAACTTTAAGGTATTCATCACCACCCAATATTGTTGCAATTTTTACAAATGGATCTTCGTATTTTTCTGCCAATTATATTTAGGCAACTTTGACATTATTAATCTGTTGTCGATTTTTGTAATTTACATTATAATCTATAAAACCCAATAATACACCTCTTAAAATCAAAGATTCTCTTGTAAACATGGGTAGTTGACACTGAATCTACACATGCGTAACTGTAAGAGAATCAAGTAAAACGAAATTTAACAATAAATGTGAAAGCAACTACTCATCTTTTAGACAAAATGACAACTGATGAAATTTTTTCCACATCACATATTTTGTGACGTGTCCATGCAAATATGCACGTTATAGTTAGTTCAACAGATAAGAATATCAGAGTCACCAAAGTAATTATACAATATCAAAGACCCATTACATTCTTACCGTGTCGGGATGGTATGATCTGCTGTTTTGCACCTGCAAACGTTACATTAAACTGTCTGCCTTTGTGTATACGATCCAATAACACTGCCAAGGCAGATATCTCAGAGTGAGGTTGTCCTCCAACACCTACATTGTAGTCTGCCATCTCATATACTTCTCTTGGAACTTTTTTAGCACCAACAACGACTAGTATATCACGATCCTTTAGATGCTCATGCAACGTATCTTGTATATCATTTATAGACTCACCGTACATCGACAGATGCACAATTAAATAATTTTGACTTTTTTTAAATTTTAAAACAGGCTTCCATGTATCAATATACGTGACCTCAAATTGGCCACCCCATGTGTTATTTATTGCTTGAATCGAGTCTTTGATCTCTGGATTTGCCTCTGTCATGTATATTTTAGATGCACCAAATGCACGCGATACCAATGCCACATGGGTAGTGACTCTATCATCTCTTACAGGACGTTGTCCTATTCTCAATACCTCTATTGTCATCGTTTATCGCCTGACGTACACAGTTCATCATTATCATTATCATTATCATCATTATCATTATCATCATTATCATTATCTGTGTGTGACTGATATGAAATACTCTTTGTTTTTTCAGATGTCCGCCCATCATCCATTACAGTAGACATGTTCCATTTCTTGTTTACCACCTTTTTTTCATACTCTGGTGTGACATAAATGATACGACTTGCCATACTCTTCAACTCTTCTATGTTTTCTCCTGTTTGTGCAGAAATTACAACCCATCGATCATTTTCCACATCTAGTATGTCTGATATTTTGTTGTTTATCACATCTTTTGCATTTATCATATCTACTTTGTTCAATGCATATATGATACGTCCCCTATCGATACCAATTTCATCGAGTACTCTGTGGCAGCTTGAAATCTTCTTTCTTATCATTTGAGTAGACTCACTAAAATCTACTACCAATATTATAACATCAACATATCCAAGCTCCTCCAAAGTAGAACGAAATGCATCGATCATATATGCAGGTAATTTACTGATAAATCCCACAGTGTCAGATATCAGTATTGCTTTTTGTTTTTTTGTTGTCATGTCATATATTGTTGTGCGTCGAGTGGTAGTAGACAGTGTAGTAAACAACTCTTTGCTCTTTTGATTGCTCTCACCTGTCAAGTAATTAAATAGCGTAGTCTTGCCTGCTGATGTGTATCCGGCCAATGACAAGGTACTGAATCCGGCGCGTTTGCGTGCGCGCCTGTGTAGTTCACGCTGACGCCCAGATTTCTCAAGCTTTGTTCGTGTGCTATTCATTCTATTTTTAATATCATTATAGTATACATCAACACCAAACTTGCCGATTCCCATAAAACCAGGTTGTTCACCCATACTAGATAATCTCACTCTCTCTTTTGCACGAGCCATCTCATAGCGTAATTGTGCAAGTTTTACCTGTAATTTTGACTCTGCACTTGATGCTCGACTCTCAAATATTTCAAGTATCAGTGTCTCTCTGTCAAGTATCTCTTTGCCAAGCACAGATGCAAGGTTATAATTTTGACTAGGTTTCAATATTTCATCATATATTATTACATCAGGGTTAGTCTCATTTGATATACATTTGAGATTATCAAGTGTGCCACTTCCTATTCCATATTTTGGGTGCTTTAGATAGCGTTGCTTTATTACATCAACAAGATCATATCTAGCCGCATCACACAATCCCAAGGCCTCATCAAGAATATCGTCTCTATCATATGTAATCAATATTGCAGTCTTCATATCTTGCTCACTTTTGTTAACAGTATGTAACTATTGTTTAGATTTTTTCAGTGCTTTTTCAATATTCATGTTTAGTACGATCTCAGATATGTCACTTGCATACTCTGCAATTCGCTTTATGTTCTCAGACATTCTTCTTATACGATAGGTCTCCTCATCATCTTTGAGTTTCTTTACTGACTCGATCAAGTCATTCTCATATAATGTAATTTCACTACATCTAACTATGGTCTGCTCTGCCTGTACATAGTCTTCTTTGAACAATGCCAAGCATGCATCATCTAGTACCGACAAACAAAAACCATTCATGTCTTGAAGTTTTTCAAGAAAGTCTTTGCTGATGGTCTTTTTAAATTCCAATATGTCACTTGCTATTCGAGAAGCATGATCACCTGTTCTCTCAATATTTTTAACAACCAACCTATAACCAAGACAATTTCGCGCATTGCTAAATCCGATCTCTTTTAATACATGCTCATTTTGTATAGCTATTTTCAGTTGACGTATTATGTAAAATCCAAATCTATCAACTTCATCATCAGTGTTAATGACCTCTTTTGCAAGCTCAAGGTTGTTCTCTTGCACGGACAGTAATGCATCCTTGCACATGGATTTTGCCAAATGTACCATTCGTTTGAATGCCCCATCTACTGACAATTCTAAAAAGTTCACTAGTACCTGCACAGTTATCTCACTACTCGAATCTGATGTTATCTCAGAGCCCATCAGCATTCTTTTTACAGACTCTTTTATGGTACTCCTTTGGTTAGTATCAAGTCTGCCATTTTTTGGTTTTATAATAATTGATTTAAATCCTAAAAAGTATAATGATATAAGCTTACGAATGATACTTGAGGGTTCCTCTTTGTCGTTGATCTCAAGTATTGCATCCTCTTTCCTTGGAGTTCTAGATTCGTACTTTGGAGGATAAATCTCAAGCGCAGTTGCACTCTTTCTCCTAATCTTGATCTGATCTCCTCGCTTCAAACCCAGATCGTTGATCCAATCTTTTGGTAATGTCACTATATAAGAAGACTTGCCGGTAAATTGAATCTTACGGGTCTCTTCATTTTCACTCATTTACTTTATAGTTTTAAAACTTCTATATAGTTTGTGCCATAAGTTCAACTATCTGTCACTGCTCACGATAACATTTTGACACATATCAGTCCAACATTTTAAAACACACATGAAAAACATGTATAAATATAAAATATTTAGAGTGATTACAATGACACAAGAAGTATTACTAACCAACACAATTAAAGAAAATACCTTGAGGATACTCAAAGAGATAGAGCGGCAGTCACCGACTCACTTTCAATTATACTCAGACATGTATAAAGAATATATACATATATTAGATAACATGTTCACTATGTTATCTATCTCAGAAAAAGAGATCAAAAACAAGATAAACATAGATGACAGTATTATATCAAATATAGGACAGAATACAAAAGGCATGACAGAGACATTTTTGGAATACATTGACAACTATAGGGAGTATCTGCACATGTATGCAAAAACTCACTCAGAGATGGTAAATACATATAACAAACAGATGCACACGGCTATTGGCCTATATACACAGTTTGTCTCAAACAGTGCAAAGTGGTTTAATACATACAACAATAATATACAAAAGTGCTGAAAATGACTATGAAATTTAATACCGTAAACCCTGCTACAGCAAAGATATTATCCACATACGAGGCAATGTCTGAGTCTCAGATAACAGAGAGGATTAGCAGGGCAAAACGAGCATATCCAGAATGGAAAAAAGACTATGAGAAACGGCGCAGTTATGTGTATAATTTAGTCGAATATTTAAAGAAACATAAAAACGAGATGGCAAAAGTTGCGACTGCTGAGATGGGCAAGGTCATAAAAGAGTCCATAGGTGAGATAGAAAAGTGTGTGTGGGTACTAGAATTTTACGCAGATCATGGAGACAGTTTTCTAGCTGATGAGGTACTAAACACAGATGCAAGAAAAAGCTTTTTGACATTTGAGCCATTGGGTGTAATAGGTTCGATAATGCCATGGAACTTTCCATATTGGCAGGCACTACGATTTGCAGCACCATGTATCATGGCAGGAAATGTCATTGTGATGAAACCTGCAAGTGTGACACCACAATCAGGTATTGAGATAGAGTCGGCATTTCAAGAAGCAGGAATTCCCGATGGTGTATTTCAATGCATAGTCGGAAATGTAGACACTGCAAATCATATGATCGACTCACCAGGAATCAATGCAGTCACATTTACTGGAAGCGCATATGCAGGTGCAATGGTGGGGCAAAGGTCATCGGCCAATCTCAAAAAGTGTGTACTAGAATTGGGCGGAAGCGATCCATTCATCGTATTGGATGATGCAATAATAGACGAGGCCGCCAAGGGAGCAGTAAAGGGCAGATTTATCAACTGCGGACAGAGTTGTATTGCATCAAAGAGATTCATTGTAGCAAAAAATGTAGCAGAGGTATTTGCCGAAAAATTTGTCAAAGAAGCATCCAAACTTGTGGTAGGCGATCCTATGAGCATGGACTCAGACTTGGGTCCTATTGCAAACAAATCTGGATTTGATACCATATCAAATATAGTAAAAGATGCAAAAGTAAAAGGTGCAACGGTCTTATTAGGAGGTGAGCCAGTAGACAAGGACGCAGAAGGATTTTTCTACAAACCAACCATATTAACTGGCGTGACATCAGATATGAAAATAGCTAAAGAAGAGACATTTGGACCAATTGCGCCAATTACAATAGTAGAGAACGAATCAGAGGCAATAAAAATTGCAAACGATTCAGAGTATGGACTCGGGGCAAGTATATGGACTAGAGACTTGAGTAAAGCAGAAAAATTATCACGTAGAATAGAGTCAGGAATAGTCAGTGTGAATAATGTAGTTGTATCAGACCCAAGGGTGCCATTTGGCGGGGTAAAACATAGTGGATTCGGCCGCGAGTTATCAAGATATGGAATGCTAGAGTTTGTAAACGTAAAGTCAGTAAGATTTTATGATAATCTGACGCATCAACATTACGTAGAATAGCGATCAAGATGGTTTGTGATTTGAAACATCACGTTCAAGATCTCCGGCAAGTTGCTCATAATGATCTCTAGTCTTTCCCACTATACGTAGTTGTTCGTCTTCGATATCTTTGAGATTGTCATCCATTTTCTGTGATACGTGTTGTAGGCGCGCCTCTGCCATGGCAAACAATCGATTGTTCTCTTTCCACAGATGTTCTGTTACGTGCTCAACGTACTGTTTCATATCGTGTATTAGATCCGAAGAATCACCTGACTCGAGATACTTTAGAGCAGACTTTTCCATATTATGGCCAATCTCTCGTGTACGTACATGATCAGCCAACATTACAGGAATAGGTCCCATACTAGTAGGCATGCCGGCATCTGCAAGAGCAGGAAAGAGTGACTTTTCTTCTTTTGTATGGTGGCACACATCTGTAAAATTCTTGGTAAAGTCTACTACAGGTAAAAGTATGAACTCTGGTATCTTTTTTCCATCTTGAAGTAATTGTATTGTAGACTCCATAGCTCGAGTCACCTTTGTAATTAAATCATGATCACGTCGTAATGATGTAGTTGACATACAACAAGTATCAAATGTTCTAGTTATATTTATGTACGTGATCACCCTCATCTTAATGAAGGTAGATTTTTACCTTTATCTTTGTGACATTAAAAAATGGATAATCCAACTCTGCATTGGATCTTACACTCTTATTTGGAGTAACAGGTATATTTTTTGAGAACACATTTGAAAGTATCTCCGATTGGTTCTAGTACACTTGGATCAAAAAATATGTATTATATGTTCAATTTATTATAAAATATAAAATTTACGAAATAAAATAAATTCATTTAAAATATACCAGGCTCACCATACAGGCATGCGAGGTGTGTATATATCTCATCTGCAGGATTCGTACCACGTGGAAATAAATCAGACTTACCATTCACTTTATCACCCATATACAATTCCACAGTCACATCATCATTACCAGATTCATTAAAGACAAGTACATGTGGCTCATTTTGTGGAGTATTTTGTAATAATGAACAACCTTCATTTGTTAATTCAATAATACGTTCCTTTGAAAGTCGTATATTAGTCATGGTGCAGCACTCCGTATTATGTTAAAAATAGTTGACCTATCACGACCGTCTTCTTGGTTTATGTAACATATTTCTTCATCCCCCATAACACATGTTAAATTTGTGCCATCAGTAAACACTGAACAACCCCCCACTAGACGCGCAGTTATTTTGAACTGTATCTATAATACGTTCAATCTCTGCATCTGATACTCCCATATACCTATTATATTTAATCCTCTTATATATGTGGTGTAACTTATTTCATCTATTTCTTAAACTATTCTAATTATTTTAGATATGTTCTAATTATGTACATATTTATTATAAATTATATTTGTTACAAATTATATTTGTTACAAATTATATTTATTACAAATTATACTTATTACAAATTATACTATTATATAAATAAAATACATTCATAACAGAACAAATACATGTTAGTATGGTACATAGGATAATATTATATGGTCACCGAGCCGTTTGGAATATTTGAGACGTAGTTTTGGTGAGTCAGAGAGTCGTGTAAATCCAGAACCACCTACAAATGACACAACATCACTGCCTTGATTACCACCTAACACGTGTGGAGATATTGCAACTATTATCTCGTCAAACAATCGTTTTTGAATAAATGACCAGTTCACCGTACTCCCGCCTTCAACCATAACAGTACGTATACCAAAATTAGTAGCCAAATGTGAAAGAAGTCTTTTGATATCAACTGTGTGCTTGCCAATTACAATCACATCAACAGATGAGTTTTGTAATAGTTTTGATATGGACTGTTTAGAGGCGGCTTTTGAAACAGCTATTATTGTTTTGATCGAATCACTTGACTGAACAATCTTAGAGTCAAGTGGTGTTTGTGCACAAGAGTCAAGTATCACTCGAACTGGATTGTGATGTTGTTTTGTGGGTAGTTTGGTATGTCGTACTGTAAGGAGCGGGTCATCAGACAATACAGTGTTAATTCCAACTAGTATTGCATCATGACAAGCTCGTAGTCGGTGTACTCTGGCAGTATCATCCACAGAAGAGAGCGTCACAGTATTTCCACGAGCACCAGAAATCTTCCCATCAATGGATATAGTAGCACTCAGTACAACTCGGGGTCTGTTATTTTTGGCAAATATTTGAGCCTTCTCAGATCTGACCATGTACAATCTTTCCCCTTATCATAACTGCCTTTATGGATGATATGTCTACTCTATGTACAATTGCAGCGTGTGGATTGTGCATGGGTTCAACCTCAATTGAGTGTTTATCAATAAACACGCAATCGGCTATCATACCAGATGCAATCTGTCCTATATCCAAATCAAGTATAGCACCAGCATTAACAGTTGCCATCTTTAATATCTCGACTGGTTCTACTGTCTCTTTGTGCATACCCATAGTCAGTTTCCATATGTAATCCATCTCCCGAAACATATCAGGAGTATTTACCATAACATTGTCAGTGCCAAGTGCCAACTTACAATGAGAGTGTCGCTGCATCGTAATTATATCGGGGAGTCCTTCTGCCAAAGCTGAATTTGCACGTGGACACACTACAATACCTCTGACACTAGATGACTCTGCAACTGCCTCTAAATCATGTACAGTGGCATAAGTCATATGAACTAAAAAATTAGGCATGAACTTGAGGGCCCTGATAGTCTCAGAAGTGCCAGTGAGTATTTCTGAGTGAGATGTACTCTCTTGTGTCTCTGCGGCATGTATTGCACGTAGTGTGTCACATTTAGAGTATGTTTCAAGTACAGCATCACTATTTTCATTTGCACCGCTTATTCCAAGGCCATTGCACTCTAGTATGAGATTCTGTAATTCAGAGATCTTTTCTTGTGACAGGGGTGTGTCATTGTGTATATCATCAGAGTTATGATAATTGTCAATTCGTCCCATTATGATGCCACGTATTGGTATTTGATCAAGTGCACGTCGTAGCATCCTTGTGCCCAAAAGCCCCCCTTCTCTAAAATCAACAAAGGTTGTGGTGCCACCTTTGAGCATCAACATACACGAGTATTTCATGAATTCAACAAGAGTATCAGGTGGAGTTTGAGATAGTATGCGAGATTTCAAACCAAATACAGGGTGTATTTTTTGGTCTACGGTTCCTTTTAGTCTTGCATCTTTCCCAATAGAATCACCAATATGTGTATGACAGTTTATTAAACCAGGCATTACAAGTAATCCTTTGCAATCAATTACAGTATGATTAGTATGAGTTGTATCAAATGCTGTATCAAATGAGGTATCAAATGTCGTGTCAGTATCAGTAATGTGACTAGTAGTGTGACTAGTAGTGTGATCATCATTATGAGAAGAATATTTCATATCATCACCATGAACCAAATCATCTGTCACAACAGAGACAAACCTATCACCCTCAATAACAATATCAGCACAAGGCAAATACGCCAAATCAGAACCATATAAAACAGAAGCATCTTTAAGTAATAATCGATGTGCCATATATTCATCCACCAAGATCAAAAATGTCTCTTTGTGGCATGCTCGTACACTTGTGATTTTTGAGGATGTTTTGTTGATGATGTATCAGATGTAATATTTTCACCAACATGCGACATGTATGATGGATCATCACGCATCTTTCGTATCATATCAAGTGATTCAGTTGCAAGACAAGCAGCATCCCGTGCAGTGGGTGCACTCCCTATACCACAATTGAGTTTTACACCATCTTGTTGATATATCATGTCAACAAATTTTCGAGCAGCGGCCTTGGCAGAGTCTGAGGATATTATCATAAAGTTATCACCACCCATAAAGAATGCCAACGAATCATAATCATAGAAAAACAAAGACATCTTGTGATACAGTCCAAACATTAAAAGTGATATATCATACGGACTCAAGTCACGATTGCCAAGTCCATCAATGTCCATATGCATTATTGTCACATTAGATGATAATCTCATAGATTCATCAAGAGGGTCTTTTTTGGATTCAGCATCTAGAGTAGAGCCAAATATCATGTAGTCTTTTTTTTCTAATGTGGATTCGGATCTCAAGGATAAACCATCATTATTATTATTATTTTGAGAGTTAGAGATAGATTCATGTGCCATATTATTTGCTATCAGAGGAGTTTTCCCATATCCTATTGCAATTCTTATGCGTAGATTTTGAAATTTTGAGATTAAAGTATCTTGAATAGCCTTGTGGGACTCTAAGTCAAGACCATTGCTAAGTACTATGAGCTCATCTGCACGGTTTGAGAACACGAGACATCTGCGTTCAGAAAATAGTCTCTGTACCTCTTTGTACAATGATGCCTGAAGCATCTGTAATTCATGTTCTCTATCACTTCCTAGTGTAAGCGTCCAAGGCCCATATCCAACAATTGTAAGAACACTCAATTGTACCGTCACGATGCAACACCTCTAACTTTATATGTATATATTAAATTCACCTTTATCAACACTCCTACCATTCACAACATACGAATTTTTGCAAGTTCACCATCTATTTGTAGTACAGCTTCGACGGCACGCTGAGCAACAGGCCGTATACGTGCAAGCGCGTGTTGTTCTTGCATTCCTGGACCCGTCACACCAAGTGACACTGGCTTGCCATATTTGACAGATAACTCCGATAGTATCCGCGCAGTAGAGTGTCCTATCACCTCATCGTGTTTTGTCTGCCCCTTTATTATTGCTCCAAGTGTCACTATACCATCGACATCATCTTTACGTAATAATGCATCCACAACAACTGGCATATCAAATGAACCCGGGACCCATGATGTATGCACCACATTAAGATTTAGTGATGCGGCGTGTTCTTTTGCCACATCATACATGCGTGACGTTACATCATAATTGAACTTTGCAGATACAATAGCGATTCTCATCTAGTGCACCTTGGCATATTCTAATAACTCTGCAGAGTCTATCAGAGGTATTCCATGCTCAGATGCAAACTCTGATGCTTTTTGAACAGATAGAGCAGTATATGTTTGAGCATCAAGCATCTCGCACATAGCCATTACAGGTCGCAAACCTGCTGTTTTTGCAAGATATATAGACATCTCAGTGTGACCTTGTCTCTCCTCAAACAACCGTTTAGATGCAATTAGTAAAGGAACATGACCAGGTGTGTGAAATGATCGTGCAAATGCACGTGCCATGTTTGACTCATCATATATGGTAACGATCTCAGATATAGTAGTAGATCGATCTCTATCGGTAATACCAGTATAGGTATGTCGAGAATTAACAGATATCGAAAAAGAGGAACGATCCCCGTATGGTGCAAGTCCCATTATCATAGACTTGTCACAGTGCATAGTATCAGAGTTTGCAAGTATATCATGCATGTATGGTAATCCAACAGATTCTGCAAACGCATAATCCACTGCAACACATAACAATCCACCGGCACTCTGGCGCATTCGAGCCACATGTTCCGGACTCGTCATTGCAGCATAAGATACCATATCTACTTCATCTTCTCTACCCTCAGAGTCATGCAATAAAATAAACTCACCTCGTCTCAAGGATTCAAGTGCATCTTCAAGTGCCATGTAAAAAATACACGACATATTCGGATTATAAAGTTTACCAGTATGGTGGTAATTACCCACATATGGGTACAAATTCAATTTAGAATGTATTTGCCAAGAATGTCAACTTCAATGTTAAGTTTGTCACCGACTTTTTTGGTAGAGAGATTTGTCATCTGGATGGTATGAGGAATAAGTGAGATGGATACACGACGTCCCCTTACAGATACAACAGTAAGACTTATGCCATCAAGTGTGATAGAGCCTTTCTCAAGTACGTATTTTGTGAGACGTTTAGGAATCTCAATGTGCAATCTCACTTCTTTTGATCGTTTCTGAATTTTGGTTATAGTGGCCTTGCCATCCACATGGCCTAACACAAAATGTCCTTCTAGTCTGTCACCTATCTTTAAACTACGCTCTACATTCAACACACTTCCAACACCCAAGCTTCCAAAACTAGTCTTTTTGATAGTCTCCTCAACAAGCTCAAACGTACACTCAGAGCCATTGATGTCTACTGCAGTAAGACAAACTCCATTTAACGCAACGCTTTGCCCTTCTTTGAGTCCTTTGGGCTCTTGTGACAAGTCAACTATAATTTTAGCTGCGCTGCGATTTCTAGTAGTAAAAATCACACTCTTGATTACACCCGTATGTTCTATTATTCCTGTAAACATTAATGTCACATAAATTACACATAGTACGATAATTAAATGCTAAGTACAAAACAAATATTGTGTGAAAAACATTCTGCCAAGTTTTAATAATACAAACAACATATGATTGGGCAAAATATTCGTGTTTTTACAAACAATCAGATTTAACATGCACAGAGAACAATATGAATATTTTTCAAAATAATTACTTGTATAAGAATACACGCCATTGCATCAAAATTATGAAATCTGTTTGAGTACATTTTGTCCATAACTGTTAAACTAAAATGCCATAGCACAACTGCCAACTTTTTACAACAAATAGATCAAGAGTTGGAGTCATGTTGTGCTAAAATATCAGAATATTCGTTGTCACAGAATTGATGAAATACAGTACAGTTGTTGTGTTGAGCATCATCTATGATCTGTGCCATGTCACGATCACGTACACCTTGTGCTGCTAAAAACGCATGGTCATCTTTTTTTAGCATTGTGAATAAACCAGAGCGAATAAATGCAATGCGTTTTTTGGTATCAAGAGTCAAAGAGTCAGCATCATATATACGATCAAAAATTAATAATGCATCCTCATATCGCGTCAGTTCCATCAGTGAAAGTCCCTTGTCAAATAGAACAGTTTCATTATTAGGAGATATGTCAAGTGCTTTATCATAATAGGGTAGAGATTCGGCGTGACGTTGGAGCTTTGCAAGGGCAAATCCCATTACGGTAAGAGCTGTGACATCACGAGGGTTTGACTTTAAAATATGCCCACATGTTTCCATGGTATTTTCATTTTGATCCAGAGCCTCCAATGCATAGAGTTTAACTTTTAGTGCAAACTCATCAAATCCACGTAAATGCAACACCTTGTCACAGTACGGGATAGCCTCATCGTATCGTTCAAGAGAGATTAATGCAAGTGAAACATTTTGTAGAGCAGTCATATTGTCAGGATCCTTTGCAAGAATATCAGTACAATATTTGTACATTTTGTCATATTTATGTGACTTGTACAATGAATCAAGTATGATTTTCAGATCAAATGAATTTATCATAATTACATGTAAAATAAATTATAAATTAAGTTATTGCTAAAAGCAAAAAAAAATGCTATTACCAAGAGTCTTAATCAGTCACGGACAATAATATCCAATACGGCTTTTGCTTGTTTATAGTGTACCTCATCGACCATCTTTCCATTTATTGTAATGGCACCTCTGCCTTGTTGAGTTGATTGGGGATAAATCGATACAACTTTTTTTGCCCATGATATCTCCGATGCGCTTGGATGAAACATATTATGCACCATATCGATCTGATCTGGATGTATAACGCTCTTGCCTGCATATCCAAGTGACTTGCCAAGTAAGCAATCTTGCTCCAAACCTTTTTGATCGTTTAAATCCTGCCATATACCATCAATAGAATTAACCCGTGCGGCGCGTGCATCAAGTGCCACACGTGCGCGTGCATATCTAGCAGCATCAGAACATGCAGAGTATTCAATTCCCATGTCTGCTAACAGATCAAACACACCAAATATGATACAATCGATTCTAGAGTGTTTGCCACCTGATGATGCAATTTCATACGTATTCACTACACCTTGTGCAGACTCAATAGATGGTATTATACCAACTGACTCGAGTCGTCGTTGTTGTTCTAAATCTTCGATAATTTTTATAATCTTGTAAAGTTGAGTCGTATTATCGAGTTTTGGAATTACAACTCCATCAATACCCTTGCGTATTATTGCGTTTAAGTCATCAGGTACCAATCCAGAGTCAGGGGAGTTTGTACGAGCATATACAGCAGTGTTTGGACTATATTGATCTCGCTCTTTGAGTGCTTGCTGTATCATCTGCCTTGCAGTATCTTTTTGATCAAAAGGTACAGAGTCTTCTAAATCAAAACAGATTATATCGGCTTTGAGTTTTTGTGACTTTGTTATAAAACGTTGATTATTTCCTGGAACAAAAAATAAACTGCGAAATAGCAGTGGTGGCAGATCTGATCAACCCTGTGACTTTAGGAGAATCTTTCCAAAGAGTCCCTTGCCAGTAAGCATCTTTGTATGTGCTTCTGCTGCTTGTTCATATGCATATACAGAGTCTATCTGAGATTTTATCTTTCCCTGCCCCATCCAATACAAGCCTTGGTCAAGTTCTGCTTTGGTACCTTGTGTAGATCCCAAAATATTGGTTCCTTTGAAGAAGATATGTCGCAAATCAGTCATTGCATCATATCCAGTAGTAGCTCCACACGTGACCAATGATGCACCATACTTTAACAATGTAAGTTGTTTGTTCCAATGAGTCTGTCCAATATGATCAAAAGACAGATCAATGCCAGGTGCCTCACCTTTGCGCTTTGCAATGTCCTTTGTGATAGAACGGACTTCCTTGTGCCAATCATCTTTACGGTGATCAACTGCATAGTCTGCTCCGAGTTTTAGACATTTGTCAAGCTTGTCTGGGCTAGCAGTAGCTATAACATCACAATTGTATAGTTTTGCAATCTGGATTCCAAAGCTTCCTACTCCAGAACCGCCGCCCATTATCAGAACAGTCTGTCCAGGAGTTATCTTGGCTCTACCCACTAACATGTGCCATGCAGTCAACAAGGTCATCGATGATGCGGCAGCCTCATCATATGACACACCTTCAGGAATTTTAGACACATTGACCTCTGGAAGGTGTGTGACTTCTTGATAAGCACCCCACATGGGACCAGTTTGGAAACCCCATATAGTACGTCGTGTGCAGTCATATTCACGACCTTCAAGACACGCCTTGCATATCCTACAGGCCATATTTGAATGAGATACAACGCGATCACCTACTTTGATATCTAAAACGTCCTCACCTACGGCAATAACGTCACCTGCTGCATCAGAACCAGACACATGTGGCAACGGAACAGCAACTGGTTGTCCACGCATACCCCAAATATCATTATAGTTTAGTGCAGATGACTTTACCTCAAATATGACTTCACTTGGTTTTGGTTTTGGCTCATCAATGTCTTTTACCTTTAGTATTCGTGCATAGTTGTCATCAGGAGCATATTCTTCATACACTACAGCTTTCATAAGCAAAGTCCTAAAAGACCTATAAATATATCTTAGTAACAAAATAAAAAATATATTTTAATTTCCATCGTCACACACCACAACAAGCATCAACAAAGAGAATTACCCACCACCACCATCATCATCACCATCACCATCACCACCATATCACCGCAAAAATACATAACCCCACATGAATAATAAGTGACCAAATAATTAAAAAATAATATACAAAGCACTGGTAAGATATTGTTATTTGTTGAGTTTTAAGATACCATTACCGGTACATCTCAAATCCTGTTGATCTTAAAGTCACGTTTTGGTGGTCGTATAGAGTACAATAGTTGCCTAAGCTGTTCATCAGATATTTGCGATTGTAGTTGTCCTTGAGAAACCATGGCAATAAGTTGTTGCTCTACTAAGTTTGCAAGATCAGGCTTTACCATTTTGATATTGTTTAGTCTCATCCTAGCATCAGGTGATAATATACGTCGAAGCATTTGTTCTTTTTGGGCATTTGCTTCTGCATTAAGATTAAATGAACTGTCAGTGCCATCACCACCACTACTACTATTATTATTATTTATGCCAACAGAGTCGTCAGGTTCTGGAAAGTCCATTTCAGATCTATGTGTATATTCGTAGTTGTGGATTCTCTTTGATCATCTCAGATAGTATACTAGATGCAAGCACATCAAGTTTCTTCATGCCATCTTTTGATATAATTCGACCATTCTTTGTAAATTTTTGAATATAACCGAGTCGCTCAAGTTCATGCACAGCGTTACGGATGATTGCACCGCCAGCATAACGATGGTGCGCCGCTCCATAACCAGATGGTTTGCCACCTCCATACTCGCTTCTCAATCCATTAATTCCGATTGGTCCATGAAGGTAAATCTTTCGTAAAATTGATGCACATCTCACATACCACCAATCCCTATTCTGTGGCGGTTTATCTGCATGAGACCCCGTCTTTACAAATGGAATCCAAACAGGTTCTTTGATACCCTCTTGCTTTAGTGTATCAGCTAGTCTATCAATTAGCACATCAGCAGGTACATCATATGCTTTGGCCATGTTGATGAGAACGTCAGAGTCGCTTTATAAACCATTGAAGTCAGCGACGAATTAAACTGAATTGATTGACTCACGGGGTTCAATACATTCAGGATACTAAAAGGTCAACGACAAGCTAAACTGAATGTGTATTAAAATCTCCAGTACATCAATTCAACATCTTACGATACACAAATCCACACAAATGGCACGTTGTTCTAATAGAACGAATATTGGATCCTCCAATTCTCACATGTGACGAAACACCAGGTACAATAAATGATTTACAACATCGACAAAAAAGCATGCGTAGATGATACGGCATACGTATGCGATGCCTAGAGCACAATCGTAGCGCAATGTATGCTTGTTTTGATGCAAGTGTAGGATTTGACTTTGCATTTGAGATAGCGATATTGATGAGAATGTTCATTCGTTTGTATAAAACGATCCGGCGTTGCAGTGCCTTTTTTCTTCCCATCATATGCCTGCTATGTACAGTCATAAAAAATTCTTTTTGCATTAATGGTGCAGTCAGCGGGATTCGAACCCGCGTTACGGGGTTGGAAACCCCGAATACTAACCAGGCTATACGATGACTGCAATATGCCAAATGTCATACGCCTTACATAAATGGCTTTATTTCATACTCGTACAAGAGTCGCGATATCACCACATGGGCCTCAAGTGAATGTGTGTCAACAGAGTACATCTCATGAAAATGAGTGGCAACAGTATTTGAAAAGTGTCCTTTTTGAAAACCACCCACAACAATTGCAACACCATCTGTCAAGTTATCTGCAACAGCTCTATAAGCGCAAGGCAGATCAGAGAGTAATCGTCCCTGTGATGAGAGTCCTATGACTTTGGAGAATTTTTTTTCAGATACCAAGTCTGCAAATGTCTGATTTCGTTTCAGCTCAAGCAGTACATTACCAGAACAATCACCATCATGAGAAAAGGTTTTGTCAACAGTTATCAATCGCTTACGATATAGAGTCTCAATCAAACCAACAAATCTATGATATGATTTTGGTATACGCACACTAGAACCAAAGTGTATCACATTATTATCAACAGTATGGACATATAAATTAAGATCGTTGTGTCTGTTGTATAATGGAGTTGATGTAGCCATAAGAATTGCAAGGTGGACAAGATCAGGCCTGCCACGCTTTTCAAAATTATCAAGGTTTTTCATAGCAGCATAATGCCAAGAATTGTCAAGTAATGTATAGGATGGATGTACTCTTGTTTTGCGCGCATGTGACTTTACAGAAGGGTGTCCAAATATTGTTTTAGGTATAATTTCTAGTGCAGATTCGGCCAAAATTAATGATATAGTCATCATTTTTACTCGTAAAATATACTCTCTATATTTTGTACAAATACAATATGCAGTTAATTCAATGTTTACTTTGGGTGATGATACTAGAGGTTGCGTGATGCAATTAATAATTTAGCACACACGCTAAAAAATAATCTACATTGAATATTAAAGTAGTATTCCATATAACGTATGACATGTGTTCAATTACAATTTCATGATTATATCATACGTTGATAAATCAGCTACTAGTGACAACAGATTACAATTCTCACAGATTAAAGTCAAGATGTATGTCGCGGAGCATGACATTTTGGACACTTTATGTCAAAATATTTTTCTTTATATCCACATTCAGGACAGATAAAAATGTCTTTTATGGGCATAAACGATGGTACTAGTATATACATTTTTTCAATTGCATCTTTAATACTAGCAGAATCATTTTCATCTTCGGGTATATTCAACTCTATTTGTAACCCGGCACTGAGAGCTCGATTAATCTTGTTGCACATTGTGATCTGCGGGTTTTTGGCAACATAGTTTGAGATTTCAGATGCATTAAATTTTAAACCTTGTTTGTAAGGCTTTGTATCAACATGACCTGTGCTATGTTTGCCATATCGTTTATTATCTAAATTGGCAAAGCGCTCTGCACCATCAGAGTCTGCAATACATATTGTAACAGGTTCTGGTCTATCCTTTGAAGTTGAGTTTCCCACAGATACAGCTTGACTTAGTATATTTTTAATTGACTCGTTACCTTTACGATTATATGTAAATCCTAAAATATCAAATATAGTATCCTGAAATCCCACCAAATTAATAGTCAAAGAAGCATATGCATGTTGCATGCATTTTGTATGCTTTGCAATCATAGGGTTTAGTCCAGATCTCGTCGCATCAAATATCGCTTTTTTGCGTTGTAAGAGAGCATTGATCACATCATTTATCACCAAAATCAAGCGTGCCACAAAGTACTCTGTATCACCTTTATCGACTTGGTAGGCCAAACTTGGTAAATTTATCGACACAGATTGCAACGCCATGGACATTATACTATCAGCTTTGTTCAAGCTACCACCAACAACACCACGACTTGACACTTGTGGTTGTTTTGTAAAGAGTACACGACCACCAAGTAGTACAATCTCAGCGACACGAGAAGATATTGATGCGATCGCTTCTTTTTCGCAATTTATGACAAGTCCTATACTTGGTTTTGGTGTTTGTTTCACGTATCGTGCATATGCATTAATTATACAATTTGTTGTTTTAGGATCGGAACTCAGATTGAGTCGTATTGATGTAAGTTTAGTGTCAAATTCACGAGATAGTCTTCCAGCAAGTGTGCTAGTGGGGGTATTTGTGACAGATCCAACCACTACAGATGAGGTCATAAATGCAAACAACAAACCCAATTCTATTTCAAGATCAGATTTATCTCCACATCTTTTAGCAAGTAGTTGTGGCAGGCCAGCCAAGACTAGCTCATTTGATGTCTCTTTTAACAACAATTGAATCATTAGAGAGAGTGAGGACATTACATCATAGATCTGTGTTGTCTTTGTAACCCTTGATGTGGTAGTGTGTTTGCCACCAATGTCCATACCATTATCAAGAATCTCTTTTATGTTGACAAAAAGTACATCAGGAAGAAAAGTCCACGTTGCAAGATTAGACAAATGGATAAAACCTTCCATATGTTTGTCTACTAAATCTTTTGGAAGTGTAGAAAACATCGTGTTTTCGGCAAAGACATTTTTTCCTGCTGCAAGCAAGAGATCGTCCATGCCACCATCCACATTATTCAAATTATCAAACATTTGTTTGATATCATGCACAGGCATTCCAAAACGAACATACCTACTTCGATACTCTTCATGATTATTTGCAAGTAAGAAGAAATTTACTACATCTCTGATCAATGAACCTGTAATGTATGAAAGGTCATACTTGTGAATATTGTTCTCAATCTTCTTTGCCATCTTATCTGCTAGTTCGTATGGCATGTCACTCTCTTTAACAAGTGATTGCAGTATCCGTTGTTTATTAAACTCATCAATAGAAGAGTTTGACAATCTGACGCGTAACTTGCCACTTTCTACAAATGAGTGGGCCTCTATTCTATCTACAAGTTCTAAAACTAATTTCCCCTTGTTTGTTATATCATAACGACGCTCAGTTGTGTTTCTTTCAATTAGTCCCAAATCACTCAACCTGTGTAAATGATATGAAAATTTTCCACCATTTCTTTTAGTTTCAAATCCTGCTTCATCGCGAATACCAGTATATGTGGAAGGACCTTTGGAGTATAAAACTCGGATAATCTGAAGTCTACTTAGATTAGCCATCGAACTGAATATTGAACGCATGTGTTTTTCAGCAGGTGTTGAGGGTGTTTTTTTTGGAGGCACAAAAACAATTTTTTTAGTACTCATCCAAAATTAATTTTAAAATCCACTAAATAAAATTTATGGCATTAAAAATTTGCCAAAATATATACTTACAAACCAATACACATGTCAATATTGATCATATAATATTTGCTTTTGATTTACAAAGTATATTTTGAGCAATAAGTTTAGATTTTTAAATTAAAAATGTGAATATAAAAAATATACCACTAGTCAACATCTGTATTGACTATCTCCAGTGAATTCAACACAAAACGGTATATTGCCTTCATATCAACATTTTGTTCACTTTGTAGATACTTTACTGTCTTTCTACTCAACGGAGCCTTGTGCTGTTCGAAAATAAAATGATAGACGGTTCCCTTTTCCAATGTATTCATCTTGATGTCATCTCCAATGTCAACTGTTACGATATGTCTGCCATCCTCAACAGGTGCAAACAACTCTATGTCAGCCTTGCTATCTTTCTCATAGATCTCTAGTATGTAACCCGTACCATCTAGCGACGTGGTACTTTTGAACTTTGCATTTTGAATATCACCTACTACCCAATCAGGTAAATCATCAGTCATCTTCTTAATCGACCTGTTTCTCTTTTTTGCTCATCTGCCACCACTCATGAATCCTGTCCTGTCTATCCTCTCTTGTTTCTGCTTTTTCGTTTAGTTTGCGTCTAATATCTGATATCTGCTCTCGTGTAGCGTACAGACCGCATGTTTTGCATATAAAGTGCTTTGTAGATGGATCAAGTTTCATAGGCTCACTAATTGCATCAAATAGTTTATAGAGTTCATCTCTACTTCTATCTTCCTCAGGAGTTTCAAGTTCATACTTTTCCTGTATTCTTTTTTTTTCCTTAAAGACACACTCGGGACAATTAGGCATGTGATTTTTGCCAAATTTTTTCCTTTAAAAAGCCTTCTTGATAACATTAAACACGCAAGTAACCCATCAGTGTTAAAAATTATTTTGCATCCATAATATACAGCCACATCATATAGCCATATTATACAGCATAAATTGCAAACACTATCAAATATAACAACTAATTAAATAGAATACATAAAAAATTAATCAAATGAAATCTAAATGGTCATACAAGTATGCAACAGACATAATTTGTAGATATTTTATATTATGATATATGTTTTAAAATAATTCAGATTTAAAATTCGATGAGTGTGTAATTGTCTGGCACACTAGCTCTTATCATCATCCCTTTTGGTCAGTTCGCCCATCGAATGTACGCTACGTGCCAGACTGTACAGGCGTACAATTCATCTTCTTATTATCTGTCAGTGTAACATCTCAGATGCAATCTTTGCTGCATGTTGCGCACCACACCCATCAAAATTTTTTGCAAATTCGTCTAGTTTATCTACATATTCAGATTTGTTATTCTTGATAGTATGTATAGCTTTGATTATTTGATCTGTGTTATTTGCTAAAATTCCCAAGCCATGTTCATGAGCCCATCTAATATTATTTGTATGCTCATCATATATTGGAATTCCAATTATGGGTTTTTTCTTGATCCCCATTATCTCACCCATGACAGTATGTGAACCATTTAAGACAGCATAGTCACACATCTCAAGTACCACATCCTTTTCATATTCAGAGAGAAATCCTATGTCTATCTGTACCCAATCTATCTTTTTGTCAATAGCTTCTTTTATCGTGTATCTATTATTATTCACATCCATCACAGAATTTATCTTTGGATCATCTCTTGCATGGGAGATCAATCTACGTTCACTATTTTTGATTTCGTCTGTGGCAAAAACGTCTTCATATCGTTTGCCTGTTCCATCATTGGTAGATTTGTTTCCAGTACGCATCCAATAACCAAAATCACCTAATTCTAATAATTCTTTTAGATCAGTAGTTTCACATATCTGACCAGTTTTATTTATATCAACATCTGTTGCAAAATGGCCTACATACACTACTTTTTCCTTTAGCGAATTATTTGGAAAATTTAGGTTGTATTCACATATGGTATAAGGTGGAGGCGAGTCTGCTACTAGTATTTTAGAGGCTTTTGCTATCTGTTTTGATACAAACGAAAGAGCAGGATACAGATACGTTCGTGACTTGTACAATTTAGGTTTGAATTGATTTGTGATGAATAGACAAGGTATGCCTCTGTTCTTTGCGAGTATATTTGATCCCATATCACCATCATTTACCACTAGATCAAACTTTTGTGTGTCGTATAGTTTACGTTCCTCACGCAGATAATTTGTAATCTGCGTTATGAGTGAAGGGTTTTTCTCTATAGGAAAGAGTATATTTGCAAGTGATTTTGAGACACTAGGTCCCATCTTACCATCGATTGGAGTTGGCATTAGTATCTCATGTATATTGGCAGTGTTATCTACAAAACGCTCGAGTAATTTTTGATATATTTTTCCCTTACTTGAATAATGAACCTCCACGTTGTATGAACTAGTCATATGTTGTGCTAATGCACGATCAAATCGCATCATTCTAGAATAATGCCCACCACCCCATGGATAGATAAACTCACCTATCTTGTACATGATATGTCAAATAATATCCCGTTTAAATTATGATCTTCGTGTGTGCTCACCCTTTCTCTAACAAAGACATATTATATTACAACAGTACGATAATTTTTACAACTAAACCGTACAAACATAAATTGTTACAAAATATAGTAACACTAAATATTATCAATAAGAGTTCATGTATAATCAACCCATGCCTAAAATAATTATTTATGTTTTACAATAAATTAGTTTAAATGATACATGTTTTTTAATATAGTATAATATATTAGCTTGATGTAAAATCTCAATAAAATGGCGGTAGTTTTTGACGAGTGATTACATAATGTGAAAATGACATGATAATATTGATGGCATGCCACCGTACGTCAGCTGCAAAGTAGGACTCAAGGGACTGCTGATGATGATGACACTCATTTAGATTACCAACGTTGATGGTACTATATTCTGCTCACAGAATATAGACAGACGGGTGTTGTAATAGTCTGGCCCACTTTCACTATTGCTTATCGTCTTTCTTCCCGCTTGGCATTTCAGTCCAACCATAACCCGCACTATTAGTTGAATCGGTAGTAGTATGCAGCATATCTAATATTTCATGGACATTGTTTTGTCCTGGCCGAATTGTGATTTTTTGAGTGTTTATGATTTGTGTTTGTGTTGGTTTGATTATAGATTCTGTATTTTTAACAATGGCAGCAGACATTATTGTCTTTTCGAGACTTTTGATTCCCGCTTGGCCCAGACTCAACTCACGCGCAATCTCATACACACTTACACCGGATCCTACCAACGGTACGATTGGAATCATACCATACTCAAACACATATCTCAAATATGCATCAGTCACATGTATAGGAAAGATTCCATGTGGGATTGCAAGTGCAATTCTATGGTGAACACCTTTCTTAGAGTATCGGTCCAATACAATTTGTGTAATTGCATTTACATATTTTATGTAAGATTTGCTTTTATTATCATATTTTAGATGAATGAACTCTAATCTCACTTCAACGTCCAACATTCTAGGGATCAATCGGTTGAACAATCGTACTAGATTTCGCAACTCGGTCTTTTTTTTATAAAAGATCATTATTTTAACATCGTATCCTTGACGCATACACTCAAAGCAAGATATAGCAGATAATTCGTCATATATAGCACATATTGTGTAACGCTCCTGTTGGGTCTTCTCTGTTGGCCTTCCCCACATAGCACCATCAGAAAATATACAGACATATGCGTTTTTTCTAGTAACATACGTATATAGCTCCTTGTCAAATTTTTCCTCTGTTCCAGGTATGGCTCCATGTTCTTTTCTTTCTATTATCTTTGATGTGGCTGCAATTTCTGCATCTTTTGCAATATATCCCTTTGTGATTCCATCCACTCGAACCAAAAAACGCTCACCACGCAACAACATATTACCTCCAATCGATGCAATTTTTGAGATCACTTCATCAAAATTATTGTTGATCTTTCTTGCAATAGCAACTCTACTAACTCCAAACAACAATCCTATTGCAGATGATGCAAATACAGGATCATTTGTCTGAACCAATATTACATCACAATCGCGTTTTATGGATTGATATTGCTGTCCCCTAATTTTTAAAATGGTCTTGATATTGATTAAAAGTTGCGGAATTCTTTTTTTTGCAAATATGGCCGGAAAAACAACGACATATGATACAGTCTCCATTGTCAACTTTAATTGTAATATGGTTTTTAATCTAACGTTACAATACGTATAGCAAGTCATAAAATGATTTTGTGTGCAAGCTTTGCAACAAATTTAGTTAAAAGAATTTTTTAGGTGTTTTTTATTATTATGTATATATAATGTGCAAGATAATATAACAGATAATTTATACAAAACATTATATTATTTTTTGATTTGCTAATAATTTCTAGTAAGCTGTATGATCTTTTATATGACTTTTGTAGGTTTTTTAAGATTGTTTACCACCAATCTTATTGCATGGGGATACGCAATGTGTTCCTTTTGTAAGATACGTTTGGCAAGTGTCTCCTCAGTATCATCTTCCAATACAGGAACTGCATACTGTACTATAATGGGCCCCGTATCCACACCTTCATCTGCATAATGAACGGTACAACCAGACCATTTAGCACCATCTTGTATGGCTTGTCTTTGTGCATGCAATCCAGGATACATAGGCAACAAAGCAGGATGTATATTCAATACGACATACTTGTTTACCACATCAGACGGAACTATACGCATAAACCCCGCCATGCATATAATATCAGGGTTTAATTCTTTGAGTTTGATAGACAATTCCTTTTTTACATCACTTATCACACTACATGCTATTCCATGATTTTGTGCTATCACTAAACCATGTGCATCTGCAACATTTGATATTACATGTGATACACGTACATTTGGTATATTTTGCATCTCTACAGCATCAATTATTGATTTCATGTTACTGCCTCTGCCAGATATTAAAATGACTATATCGAGTATGTTTATTGGTAAATCAGTTATCTCTGATTTTGTACAATTTGTAAATGAAGAATCCATGAGACAAAAAAGATCTATTATATTATATTCGTTAAGCGGCAAACGTCAATTATGACACTACATTGTATTGATACAGATACCATATCTCAAATAGCAGCAGAGATACTTCAAAAGTCCACAGAGTGTAAAAAACCAATATATCTACACATTGTACACACACAGGAACAAAATAATGACAAAGTACTGAAAATTTATAACGACAAACCGCCACACAACCACCCATCAATAGTAGCAACACCAAACGACACACAAAGTACAGTTGAGAATAGAGTTGCCAGATTATACAAATTATGATTACATAATATATTGTAATTAATATATGGTAAAGATATGACAAAAGTATGAGTAAATTTACCCAAAAAGAGGTAGAAGAATTAAACGCCACAATTACTAGTGCACAAGAGGCATTACAATGGGCATCAGATAATCTGCACCCAAAGGTGGCAAAAGCATCTAGTTTTGGCGCCGAGGATGCAGTTATCATGGACTTGATGTTAAAGATAAATTCCGACTTTCGTTTTTTTACATTAGATACAGGACGTCTACCCAAAGAGACATACGAGACGATAGATGCTGTATATAGAAGATATGGCATCAAAGTAGAAGTCTTGTTTCCAGATGCTACTCTAGTACAAGAGATGGTCAATACAAAAGGTATCAATCTATTTTATGATAGTGTAGAAAATCGCAAGCTCTGCTGCAATATACGCAAGGTTCAGCCAATGAATAAAATGCTTACAACTCTAGATGGATGGATTACCGGATTGCGCAGCGAGCAGACAAAATTACGTCATGCCGCTACAATGTTCCAGCTAGATGTAGCACACGACAACATACTCAAGATAAATCCTATAATAAATTGGAGTTGGGAAGATGTTCAAAAGTACCTTAAATCACATGATGTGGTGTATAATTCACTGCTTGATAAAGGGTATCCAAGTATAGGATGTGATCCATGTACACGACCCATAAAAGAAGGACAATCATTGCGAGATGGTAGGTGGTGGTGGGAAAATACCGGTGAGATTAAAGAATGTGGAATTCATATAGAACCATAATCTAAGTAAATTTGATTACAATGGCGCAAAATGGAATGATCAATGCACACGGTGGCAAGCTGATAGACCGTATGGTCAAAAATACCAAAGATACAGAAAACATGTATGCAGTGAGTATATCAGATGATTTGGCAAATGATGTCGAGAATATCGCAGACGGTATATTCAGTCCACTTGAAGGATTCTTGGACCAAGATGATGTAGAATCAGTTGTAAAGCGAGGAAGACTAGCAAATGATGTGGCATGGACTATACCCATTGTGTTGGATGCATCCAAAGATGATGCAATGGCAATAAAAGATGCAGGAGAGGTGTTGTTGAAAAATTCACAAGGCGTAGGAATTGCAATACTGTCTGTCAATGACATATACAAATCAGCAAAAGAGGATATAGCACAAGGCGTGTATGGTGTAGTTGATACATCACATCCAGGCGTTGCATATACATTATCACTGCAAGAGTATTTTGTATCAGGTAAAATTGATTATATACAAAGACCCGATGATAGTAAAATATCTTTGCGCTCTGACAGACAGACACCACAGCAGACACGCAAAGCATTTGAGAATGCAGGGTGGAAAACAATATGTGCATTTCAAACTAGGAACCCACCACATGTAGCACATGAAATACTGCAAAAGACATCTATTACAACACGTGATGGTGTCTTTGTAAATCCGCTTGTAGGCCGCAAAAAAAAGGGCGACTTTGTAGACGAGTTGATAATATCATGTTACAAGGAGGTGATAAAGCTATACTATCCAGAAAAACGATGTCATTTTGCAACCGTGCACACAGAGATGAAATATGCAGGTCCAAAAGAAGCCATACATCACGCCATAATGAGGCAGAATTATGGGTGTACGCATATTATAATCGGGCGAGATCATGCAGGAGTAGGATCCTTTTACAGTCCATTTGCAGCCCAAGAGATATTCTCAGAGTATCCTGAACTAGAAATACAACCAGTATTCTTTCCAGCATTCTTTTACTGTAATTTGTGTCTCACGTATACAAACATAAAATGTTGTCCACACGATGACAGCTCAAGAGAACAGATAAGTGGTACGATGCTCAGAGAGATGATTCAGAACCACAAGACACCCTCAAAATTCATTTTGCGCCCCGAAGTATCAGAGATCATATTAAAGCACCCAAATCCATTTGTAACATAAACCATATTATAAAAAATACAAAGTATCTACAGGTATAGTATCTAAAATAAATTGTTCAAAATAAGTTATCCAAAATCATACCAGAGTACAATCCAAATATTACACGTGACAACTACTTTATTCAGATCATACTATCATATATTATGGATTTTAAAGGAAAGACAGTACTTGTCACAGGGGCATCATCTGGTATAGGTAGAGAGACTGCCATACAATTTGCACGCAAAGGTGCTAATGTAATTTTGGTTGCAAGAAGAAGCGAATTATTAAAAAAGATTGCAGCAGATATAATCTCCAAGTGTGATGATCAAAATATCCGTGTCACAGCACACATGTGTGATATATCAAAAAAGGACCAAGTAACAAACATGATAAAAACAGTATTAAATGAATTTGAGAATGTGGATATTTTAGTGAATAATGCAGGATTTGCAATTAGTGGTGCTGTCTCAAACACCTCAATTGAAGATATCGAGTCACAAATGCGCACCAATTATTTTGGTATGATATATTGCACAAAAAGTCTACTACAGCACATGACACAACGTGGTTCTGGACATATAATCAATGTAGCATCAGTTGCTGCAAGTTTCGGGTTACCAGGAATAGCTCCGTACTGTGCATCGAAATTTGCAATGCTAGGTTTCTCAGAGGGACTCAAACATGAGTTAAAGGGGACGGGGGTCGGGGTGACGGTGGTAAGTCCCATTATGGTCAGAACTGAGTTTTTCAACCATCCATGTTTCAAGAATGTTCCGACTAATCCAGCCATGTCGCTGCACCCAAAAACAGTAGCAAAGGCGGTTCTAAAAGCAGCAAACTCTCCAAGACTCGAGATCATAGTGCCACCCATAGTCCGAGTAGCGGTATGGTTCAAGAATACATTCCCATTTTTTACAAACCCAATACTTGGGAATGTATTCAAACGTTATATGTGAATATTAAGTAAAGTATTAAATAAAGTATTAAATAAAGTATTAAATAAAATATTGTAAGAGTTCAAACACAATTATTTTTTCTCAACATCAATATCAAACTCAGAAAATGATATGTCGGTACCACAAAAAGGGCATTTCCCACTTTTTAGCTCCGAATTATCTTTTAGAGGTTTTATCATCGTCATATGTGTAATCAATTTACCACATTTAGCACACATAATGCTTACAGACATATTATGATTTTAAATATTATTAGATAAAATGTTTTTTATTTGAAATAGATTAAAAATTACATGTTCAGAACAGACTTTTAGTTAGTAAAGTATAGTTAATACAAAATTGACTAGATTCAACAATTTTAATCAACAATGTATATTTGAAAATGTTCACATGTACAAACAAAAATATAAAATCTAGGCAGAGTTGCGATCAATTATCTTTAGATATTACAATTCCGCGCTCATCAAAATCAACCACTCTAGCTCTAGTGTATACGGGCAGGTCATCAGGAGTCGCAATATTTGCCATAAACCCAGATATTCTCAGATCAGAGTTATCAACGTTCATTACAACAAATGCATATGGGGTATATTTTTCAAATCCAGTAGGTGGGACGGTTATGATCGTGTATGTGACGATTTTTCCTTTACCATCCAACATCACTGGTTCAAACTCTTTTGCACCACATTTTTGGCAAAAGTATATGGTGCTTAAATGCAAGTATCCACATTTTGTACATTTGTGTACAAGTATCTTGCCTTGTTTAGCACAATTTTTTATCTCTTCTTTGACAGACATCTTTACACACTTTCAAATATGTGAACAGCACAACTGGCACCTGTTGCACCAAAGTTGTGTGTAAGGCCTATATGAGCATCTTTAACCGTTCTCTCTCCTGCGCGTCCAGTGAGTTGATCATACACTTCAGCTACTTGCCCAACACCAGTAGCCCCAATTGGGTGTCCTTTGGACTTTAAGCCACCAGATGGATTAATTGAAATATCAGAATTGAGACTAGTCTTCCCCTCTCGAGCTGCCTGTACACCTTGACCTTTCTCAAAAAAGCCTAAATCTTCAGTATCGACTACCTCTGCGATTGTAAAACAGTCATGAACTTCTGCAAAGTCTATATCACTAGGCCCAACGTTTGCCATCTTATACGCAGCATCAGCAGCAATTTTTGTGCTAGGAATTGTAGTTAGGTGTTCACGTCCTTGTAGTGCAGCAGGTGAGCCGCCTCGTCCAGAACCTATAACCTTGACATAATCACCACCATGTTCTTTTGCAAACTGCTCTGAACACAAAATCACAGAACTAGCACCATCAGAAAACGGACAGCAATCAAAGAGTTTTAATGGACTTGCAATTACAGCAGACTTCATCACATCATCTACAGTAATGCGTTTTTTCAGATGAGCCTTTGGATTCAAGATCCCATTTTCATGGTTCTTGACTGCAACATGTGCAAAGTCTTCTTCTGTTGCTCCAAATTCAGTAATGTATGCACGTGCCATAGATGCAAAGAGTCCTGGAAATGATGCACCAGACTGCCCTTCGTAAAAATAATCAGAACAATAAGCAAAGTATGTCGTAGTCCACTCTGTACCTGTATGTGTGACCTTTTCAACACCAGTGACAACTAAACAGTCATAAAATCCTGCTGCCACATTTGCAAATGCCTCTCTAAATGAGACAGAACCGCTACCACAAGCAGATTCAATCGATAGTGATGGTTTATCAGATATGCCCAAATTACTCATCAAGACAGGTCCAATGTGTACTTGTTTATCTGCAACACCAAACACATTTGATATATAAGATGCCTTGATCTCTTTTGGCTCTATTCCAGCATCTTCAATTGCAGCAACAGAAGCCTGTGTAGTGATATCAGATATACTATCAGAAAGATTGCCATATTTCGTACTTCCTGCTCCAAGAACGCAAACTTGTTCCACAAAACGAATCAGAATGTTCCCTATAAAAATTGTAATAACAGAAATTTTTACATATTTGTATGGCAAAGACGACAAGAGGCAAAACCAAAGACGGCAAAAAGATGACACAAACAGTTAACAAATCTAAAACTAAAGAAAAGGCATCATCATCGCACAAAGCATCATCATCGCACAAAGCATCATCATCGCACAAAGCATCATCATCGCACAAAGCATCATCATCGCACAAAGCATCATCATCGCACAAAGCATCATCATCGCACAAAGCATCATCATCGCACAAAGCATCATCATCGCACAAAGCATCATCATCGCACAAAGCATCATCATCGCACAAAGCATCATCATCGCACAAAGCATCATCATCGCACAAAGCATCATCATCGCACAAAGCATCATCATCGCACAAAGCATCATCATCGCACAAAGCATCATCATCGCACAAAGCATCATCATCGCACAAAGCATCATCACGTTCAAAATCAAAAAAACGCCAACAAAATACAGACAGACATACAGTTCAAACCATCAAATCTGAAGCCAAGATTCTAAAAAACCAGATTCAACAGTATATGGATTCTAGTGGATACGTATCATGGTCTGCAAAAAAGCGGCAATATGCAATATTTGGCGTCAACTCAGCAAAAGACGGACTTGTTCCATGTCCAAACTGTGGCATAGGTCAACTGCATGTAATAAAGTCACCGAAAAGTGGCAAGCGTTTTATTGGATGTACCAATTTTTATGGCGGATGTGACGCATCGTCACCCTTGTTGCAAAAAGCAAGACTACGGGCAACAAAAAAGGCATGCAGTATATGCAAATGGCCAGAAGTGATATTTCGATACTCATCAAAACAGAAATGGACCAGACAGTGTTCCAACATTGCATGTCCTACTAGATCAGATACGTAACGACGGATAGATATCAGTTCTGCGGTTATTCAAGAGTGGGAGAGATTTACGTGTATCTTTGACTTTAGAGATATCAATTTCGACGTATCCTATACCGTGCTGTTGCTTCATGTCAAGCAGTATCTTGCCATACGGATCAACTGCCATACTATGTCCACAATAAATGTGTCCGATCTGGTCAGGTGCGATCACATAACACCCATTCTCAATCGCACGTGTTTTGTTTAATGTACGCCAATGTTCTTTTTTCATATATCCATTCACCCACGCAGAAGGGGCCACTAGTACCTCAGAGCCAGATGCAGCAAGTGAGCGTGAAATTTCAGGAAATCGTAAATCATAGCACACCATCATGCCAACTCTACCAATTGCAGTTTTAACTGGTTTGGTAATAAAAGCACCCGGTGTCATTTTGTTGGATTCTTTGAATCCAAGCGCATCATATAAATGAATTTTTCTATATGTCGATATTACTTTGCCTTTTTTATCAGACACAAACACAGTATCATAAACACGATTGCGCACATTACTTGTCTCATAAATTGAGCCGATAACTTGTATGTTGTGTTTTTTAGCAGATTTAGAGATGGTAGAGACAAAATTACCAGTTATGGGTTCTGCCTCTTGTGCAAGTTGATGTGACGTTTGAGACGAGCTCGTATAAAACATCATAAATTCTGGAAAAGCACATAGTGCGGCGCCATTATCAGCTGCTTTTTTTATATATGATAATATTTTATCAAGATTCTTTTGCTTGTCAGTCGATGCCTTGAATTGAACTATTGCAGCCTTCAATGCAACAATACACACAATACACAATAAAGGTTTAATCAAAATAATTAGTAATATTAAATTTTTACATACAAGATCATTTTTAGCAATTTAAAATGAATTTGGCTAAAAAATAGAATAGTTAGAGTTGTTTGCCTGCAAGAAACCAATTATCTTTTGAATTCTCATCAAAGACAACGATCACATGCTCTTTTTTTGTCCCGAGTATTTTAACTGCAGATTCGGTCAAGGATTTTGCAAACTCTTCTTTTTGTTCTTGCGTTCTGCCAGGATACATTGACACCGTAATTAAAGGCATAACATCATCACTGTACGTTTAGATATATTTGTTAATAGTCAGGTCTGTACCCATATCTTGTACCATACAAGGGTTGTGAATCAAACGCTTTTTTGTATATATAAGCAGTTATCAGACCAATGATAAAGCCCCCAATATGTGCAAGATATGCAGTTCCACCACCTGCAACACCAAACCCACCTACAAAATATGGCAATAAATTCTGCATGATGAGCCAAAACGGCAAAAACCATTTTGCCTGTATATGCAACATAAAATATCCAACAAATGTAAGAATTCGGGCACGAGGAAATAGTACCAGATATGCCCCCAATACGCCAGATATTGCACCAGACGCGCCAACTGCCGGAATTACACTAGTCGGGTCACCGTATATGTGTGCTAATCCAGCTATTATTCCCCACGCCAGATATATTCCAAGATATTTGAACTTGCCGAACTTTTGTTCTATATTATCACCAAACACCCACAAAAATAACATGTTGCCACCAAAATGTAACAATCCACCGTGCATAAATACAGAACTGAGTAATGGCAAAAATTGCACGTCATGACATGGTATTGATACTTGACCACCACCAAAATTTATCAATGATGAGGTAGCGCCAGTTATACAATTTGGTACAGCACCCCATCCATAAAACATCTCAAAAGCTTTGGAGTTTGTAAAGTCAAATATCTGACCGGTAAAGATAACAGATAGTATAAACACAATAGTATTTGCAATTATTAATAATATAGTCATAATAGGTTTAAAGCCTGGAGGATGGGGATTTTCATCTTTTAGTGGAATCATCTTACGATTTGGCTAGTAGAAATTCTCTAATAAGATTTGCCAATTTGAGTCGTAAATTTAACTGTGTAAGTTTAATTGTTTACGCTTGTCATTGCACATGATTTTGTACGATAAATTCTGCTACTAGAAATATTAAAAGTACATATTGTATAAAAATACTCATTAGTGCAACATCCAATTATCCGTGTGAACCAAGCTCTTTGGACGCAATAATGAAATCATATACTTGTATTTGGTGTGTATGTCATTGTTACGACTGGTGTATTTGTTATATATAGTTTCATTAAAGATCCGATAGTTTTTAGACATTGTTATAATCATATATTTGGAAATCAAGCAGGCCCCAGTTGTAATCCATACATGCTCCATGTAAAGTGCCAGCCGTGTATTCAGGCGTGGCAAAAAGTATGTGGAATATCAAATATCTGACCGGTAAAGATAACAGATAGTATAAACACAATAGTATTTGCAATTATTAATAATATAGTCATAATAGGTTTAAAGCCTGGAGGATGGGGATTTTCATCTTTTAGTGGAATCATCTTACGATTTGACGATGCTAGTAGAAATTCTCTAATAAGATTTGCCAATTTGAGTCGTAAATTTAACTGTGTAAGTTTAATTGTTTACGCTTGTCATTGCACATGATTTTGTACGATAAATTCTGCTACTAGAAATATTAAAAGTACATATTGTATAAAAATACTCATTAGTGCAACATCCAATTATCCGTGTGAACCAAGCTCTTTGGACGCAATAATGAAATCATATACTTGTATTTGGTGTGTATGTCATTGTTACGACTGGTGTATTTGTATCTGCTACACATAGTGCCAATTACGTCTATTTTTCCACTCAGTACACAACTGCCTATATCTTTAATGAAACTGGCACTTGTTGTTGTATTGCGGCATGTATTGCGGCATGTATTGCGGCATGTATTTTATATACATATACTAAATATTTAATTTATAATAATACAGTCATAGAGATGTGTCACGTTGAATAATAATAATAATAAAATTACATTGGTGGTGCGCCAGGTGGTCCACCGCCAGGTGCACCTGAAACTGCAATAACATCATCAATCCTCAAGATCATGCATGCTGCCTCAGTAGCAGATTTGATTATCTGCTCTTTGACTGCGACAGGTTCAACAATATCAAGTTCAAACATATCACCGATTTCTGTGTTGCGTGCATCAATTCCAGTACTCTTGTTACCTTGGTCTTGTCTAGCCCTTAAAGTTGCCATTGTATCAATAGGATCCATTCCTGCATTTTCTGCAATTGTAAGTGGGATTGCCTCGAGTGCTTCTGCAAACTTTTTGATTGCAAGTTGTTCTCTACCATCAAAACTATCTGCCCATATCTTTAATTGTGATGCAACGTATGCTTCTGGTGCACCTCCACCTGCGACAATGGCAGGTTTCTCAATAACATCCTTTGTTACCATCAATGCATCATGAATAGAACGATCAACCTCATCTACAACTCGTTGTGAGCCACCTCTAATCAGCAACGATACAGAACGTGCATCCTTGCACCCTTCAATGAATACCCACTTGTCAGACTCTACTTTACGCTGTTGTGCCAAGCCTGCAATACCCAAGTCTTTTGCAGATAGATCGTCAATATTACTAGTGACACGTCCACCAGTTGCTTTTGCTAGTTTGGTCATATCACTTTCCTTTACACGACGAATTGCCATTATTCCGTGTTTTGCCAAGTAATGTTGTGCGATATCATCAATACCTTTTTGACATATTACCACATTTGCGCCAGCATCTTTGATCTTGTTAACCATATCACGTAACATACGATTTTCCTCCTCCAAGAATAGCTGCATCTGAGTAGGATCAGATATACGAATCTCAGAGCTCATCTCTGTCTTTTCAATCTCAAGGGCAGTATCCACAAGTGCAATTTTTGCATCTGTAATCTTTGATGGCATGCCACTATGTACAATCTCTTTATCCAGTACAATGCCATTAACAACTTGTGTGTCATGTATAGAACCACCAGCCTTTTTCTCTACCTTTATGTTATCCAAATCAACCACATACGAGTCACCAGACTGTTCTGCAATACTTAGTATTGCATCTACAACTACATCTGCTAGCTCTGTACTATCCTCAGATATTAGTTTGGACTCCATGCTAGTCTTTGCAATTTTTATTAGTTCATTACGATCATCAGGTTTTATCGTCTTTGCCATCTTTGAGTAAATTTCAAGTGCCTTTTCTGATGCGGCTTGAAATCCTTCTATTATGGTAGAAGAGTGAACGTCTTTTTTAAGTAAATCTTCGGCTCTGCCCAACAGAGTACCACCAAATACAACAGATGATGTAGTACCGTCACCGACTTCATTGTCCACAGTCTTTGATATCTCTACAATCATCTTTGCAGCAGGATGTTGTACATCAATCTCTTTTAGTATTGTAGCACCGTCATTTGTTATAGTGACATCTCCTAATGAGTCAACTAGCATCTTGTCAAGTCCTCTTGGTCCTAGACTACTCTTGACCAACTCTGCTACTAGTTTTGCAGCAGTAATGTTGTTTTGTTGAGCATCCTTGCCTTTTTGCTGTAGGGCACTCTCCTTTAGAACTAGTACCGGTCCGTTTGGTCCTTGCTGTATTGACGCCATATTACAAAAATTGTGGCGAAATAACCCCTTTTTTAATATTACTTAAGCAGAATATAATCATATATAGAGTAATTTTGGAGTCAAAAACCACACATTGAGTAAAAAATTTGAGTAGATGCATATGATAACCAGCAAAACAATGCACATGTTATGTGATGATTATTGGAATAATTATAATATGATCAAATTACCCAAAATATACCATAATAATCAATCATATATTAGTGGCTTTATCTTTGTCTTACGCTTTACATCTATCATACCACCATCAGACGTGATTCTGATTGCAGGCAACGCTAAAAATGGTAAAAAGAGTGGTATCAGTATAGGATTCTTAAAGCGGCACCCCGCATCTGCAAATGCATCATTTATCTGCGACTGTTGCTCTAATACACAATCAAAAGGTTTAGTCGATACAATTCCTGCAAACTCAAGTGGCATAGAGGCGATGATCTTACCATGATTTGATACTGCCACACCTCCATTGCAACGTTTCAGATGATTTGCCACAAGAGCCATATCATTGTCATTTGAACCAATTACAATCATGTCGTTTTCATGAAATGACCATGTACTTGCAAATGCTCCAATATCACATCCAAGCCCCTGTAAAAATCCAATCGAAGATTTAGGTTTGTGGTTTGTAGTGCGGTTTGCAGTGCGGTTTGCAGTGCGGTTTGCAGTGTGGTTTGTAGTGTGATACACACGCCTAATTGCTGCCACTTTCCATATATCAGAATCATCGATATCCTCAGATATGATAACTCTGTTGTGCTCATCAATATCAATATCAATCAAACCAGCGCCTGTTATAATCTCAGTTTTTAGTATGATGGTATTTGCTCTGATAGGTTTTCTCTTTGATACAATCTCAAAATCACGTGCATTCATCTTTGGAATCTGAACTGTACGTTTGATCCAAGGTGGTATGCGTTTTAAAGGAATATCTATTACAAGTTTTCCATTATGCACAACAACATTACCACCCACCATTACGATATCTGGTTTAAACGATATGTCATCTTTTAACACAAGTATATCAGCAAATCTTCCAGGCGCAATACCACCAAAATCGCGTTCCAATTTATAATAGTCAAAGACGTTTCTAGTTGCCATTATAATCGCATCAATAGGTCTTACACCAAGTTTAACTGCCTCACTTACACAATAATCAATATGTCCATACTTTCTGATTGCACTAGGATCAAGTCCATCAGAACAAAACATCAATCTATCAATATACGTCTTATTTGATAATAGTCTAGTTATGATTGTAGCCAAATCACGACGAATAGATCCTTCACGTATCATCACCCACATGCCTAGTCTCAATCGTTGTATGACTTGATCAAAGTCTATAGGTTCATGGCATGACAATATTCCAGATGCAATATACGCCTCTAATTTCTTCTCAGAGGTACCAGCAGTATGACCATTTATTATATAGTTGTGGCGTATCATATTTGCCATGGAATTGATAGTATGCGAGTCTTGTTGTGTCACTTTGGTCCATGAAAAAACCTCACCCATTCCGACTACATCAGAATTATCTTTGATAAGTTTGATCTGTTTTGATGAAGATAATGCTCCGTTGTCATTACGGCGGCCAAGTAAAGGCTCAACAGGTAATCCACCTGGCACAGTCTGAAATATTCGAATTGGTAAATTGCGTCCTGCATTCAAAAATGCTTCAAATCCTCTATATCCTGCTACATTTGTGACATCTATTGGATCAGAGAAGAGTGCAGTCACGCCACACAATAGTGCTTCTTTGGCAAACTCAGATGGCATTACGAACTGATCTATATGTAGATGTGGGTCAGCAAAACCTGGACAGACATATCTGTTTTTGGCATCAATGATCTTTGTGTCCGGTCCCCTTGTGTGTGATGCATCACACCCCACATAAGATATTCTGTCCTTGTGTATTGCAATTTGCATATTGTGTAATATTTCGCCGGTGTATACTGAGAATATAGTACAATTAGTTAGTATGGTTGTAGAAGGTATCTCACCCAAGGCAGCAGATATACTGTTTTGTATTGTAGAATGCTCAAAAGCCACGCATATGCTATGACATGGATCTATTTATTTTCAGTTTTAAGGCCTCTTTATACTATAACCACACAATCCAATGCTTAAATTACGGTTAAAAAGGTGGCATCTCATGAACATTCCCAAAGTCATCCGCAAATACTGCGCCAAATGCAAGACACATGCAGAACACAAAGTCTCAATATACAAAGCAGGTAAGAGACGCGGGTCGGCTAGAGGAGAACGTAGACATGCTGAGCGTAAAAAAGGATACGGAGGCCAAAAGTTTCCTAAGCTTGCAAAGCCTGCAAAGGTGACAAAAAAGGTCACACCATTGTTGACATGCACATCATGCAAGAAAAAGTTCAACAAGCCAGGAATACGTATAAAGAAATTTGAGTTGGTGGCAACATGAAAAAAAATCACATTGATATTCCAATCCCATCTAGTAAGTTTTACAAACTAGAGTGCTCAGAGTGTACTGAGATACAAGTAGTATACTCACACGCCACAACACAAGTATTTTGCAACCAGTGTGGGAGTCCGCTTGCAACACCATCAGGATCAAAATCAAATTTAGCAGGAAAGATCAAAGGGGCAGTTGATACCACTATAATAGATATTACTACACAAACAATAGAGAAATAATTACAATTGTGTAGAGTTTTCAATGTATGTTGTATAGTCATTTGCAGTGTTAATTGAGATTGTAATTCTGTGATCATCTATTATGACATGTCGTTGAGGCAATTCATCGCATGTAGATGAGCCAACACAATTGAGATCCACAATAGATATGCCAGTGTAATAACAATATGTGCCATTATGATTATTATTAGTAGTATAATTATTTACAAAAACCTCATACTCAAACTCACGGTTCCACAGTGTTGCATATGATTTTGATACAACAATACATGTGCACATGTTTTTTGCATAATGATTGGCAATACGTAAAATTATTGCAGTATCTAAAAATGGCATATCACCAGATACAACAAGAGCACCCATATCACCATCACATGTATTTGTATCATGTGAGATTACATGTAATGCGTCTTTCAAGTCTTGAGAGTATCCTGTCCCTTTTGAGTCAATTATACTGACAAGTGGATGGTCTCCATACGTCTCATAAATTTTGTTTTGAGTTGCAGGGGCATTTTTATTAGATGTTATGACAAAGATTTTACTCATACAGCCAGAACTCAAAAGTGTATCTATTACATGTGCAACTAGTGGTTTTTTAGAAGATGTAAAAGATGGGGCACAAAAAAGTAATTTTTCTATATTGCCATCTTTGTAAAATGATTTGATTTTGTTAATAGTAGTAGTAGTAGTAGTAGTAGCAATATTGATTCTACTACCCTTCCCACCTGCCATTACAATGCCGATCATATAGATACGAACACCGCCAAAACAAAAATACGTACAATATCATTTGTAGCTCCAATCACATCACCTGTAATACCTCCAAAACAACGCTTGGCAACATATGCCAAAGATATAGGGATTATCAATACTGTCGCTGTCACTAAAATTATACCATAAAACCACACACCATCAAACACAAACATAATCATAGTAATAACTGCAATAGTAATTGCAATAGTAATTGCAATAGATGCCATCATCTTACGTCTGTCTGTCTGTATTGCATTTGCAAACAAGAAACCGGTCCCATTTCCAACAGGTTTGCCGACCACACTTATTACAACCATTGAGAACTTTGCCAAGGTCTCTGCAAGTATTATACCAAATAGTACATGTATGCTAGATGATGTAAAGAGAGACAATGTAATTACAAGTCCTGCAATAGAGAGTACAACTGCTACAATACCACCTGTTCCAGTTGTACGATCTTTCATAGCATCTAGTTTACGTTTGTGATCTCCACGAGCCATTAAACCATCTGCCATGTCGGCCAGACCATCTGTGTGATGTAATCCAGTAATTACAAGTAAAACAGCAGATACCAGCAATCCTGCAAGCAACGGTTCTACTATTTCAAATACCCCCCATGCAAACAACCCAACCACAAGTCCAATTGTAGCACCTACAACTGGAAAGAGATGCATGCTTCTCGCAGCACTATGAAGACTCACACAAGAATTCCCTGGCATGGGTATGATACTAAGAAATGCAAACACTGATGCAAGTCCGCCCAATTTTCGAATTGTAAAAGAGTCTGTCATTGTGTATCTCCATCAACCATACTTTCTAAGTATATGTAAACTATCAATCATCACAAAAAATAACGTCCAAATATCACACCATACAAGAATCCAAGCGGCAAGACCACACCTATGGTAAACAAAAGTATGCTAGTCTTCATTAGCATAACAGCACGAGACACATCATCAAGCATCGGAGCATCACCATTAGCACATAATGTATACTGTCCGCTCTTCTCAAGTTTAATGTTCAATGCTCCTGCCAGAGTTGCCATAGGATATCCAGAATTACGTGATGCAGTTGCATTACCATCACGTATCATAACACGATACGACTGTCTCCAATCATACTTGAGTAAAAACGCAGCACCTATCATTGATAGAGCTGTAAGCCTAGCAGGCAGATAGTTCAATATTGTATCTGCATGTGCAGCAAACCATCCCAAATTCTTAAACATATCACTTTGATACCCGATCATAGAATCCGCAGTATTTATTACGCGATGTGCAAATGCCCCAGGTAGTCCAAACAGTCCATAATAAAATAAAGAGCCCGTCACTCCATCAACTGTATTCTCAGCTATACTCTCAAGCACACCTGATATGATATGTCTCTGATCAAGTTTACTTGTATCCCTCTTTACGATCATCGAAAGATTATTCCTTGCACGTGTCATATCATTATCATGTAATGATTCGATTACCGCATTAGCATACTTTTGCATACCGCGTATTGCAATTGTGCATTTTAATAGTATACAACTTATCAATACCGATACAAACGTATACGCAATAGCATCAAATATCATATTATGTGAATTATGCAGATAACTAGTATCACCCATACTAATCACAAAAAAGAACAATGACACTGCAGATACTACAACCATAACAACTATAACAACTGTTATTATTCCTCCAAGCCGCTCTACTCTAAATCCACGACATGCAAAACACGATACTAGAATTGATAAAAGACGGCCCATCCATGCCGTAGGATGAAAACGATTTCTCGGATCACCAAATGCCAAGTCAAGTACAATTGCACCAAATACGACAAGACCAAACTCAAAAAAAAACATCATCATTACGTTATCATCTCCAAGATTTGATCAATCTCAAGATGGGCTTTAACATTTTTTGCAAGTGTATGTAATCCCTGCTCTACATATGATGGTACATCACCAGTACTCCAGCGAGGCGCATCATCACGCGCATCAAGTGAATCCTCATCAGGAATACCAGTCAAGTCATCTAATACAGGAACCGTTCCGAGTGTGGGTACATTTGTGATATTATACAATGTATCATATCCTGGTTTTAGTATAGACTCGTCACCACGAAATTTGTTGAATACGAATCCCTTGACTAGACGAGCATCTTTATCAGGTAACAACTGCATTGTACCTGCAAGGGCTGCAAATGCCCCCCCTCGCTCAATATCACAAACCAAAATGACAGCAGCATCATTTACCATATGTGCCATCTTCATGTTTGCTATATCGTATTTGACCAAGTTTATCTCAACAGGAGATCCTGCACCTTCCAATACCACAACATCATACATGGCACTCAATGAACTCAACGACTCAGATGCAACTTTCAACCCATCAGTTAGTACAAAATTATTATAATAGGTGACAGAGTCCATCACGTCATACAGACGACCATTGACGTATACTTCACTTGTCATAGCACCTTTTATTGGCTTTAACAGTATGGGATTCAAGTGTGTGGTTATATTACATCTAGCTGCTGCTGCTTGCACTGCTTGGGCAGATGATATCTCCAGATCACGTATATGGTAAGAGTGTCTTGACATGTTCTGTGATTTGAATGGTGCCACTGTATACCCAAAGTCAGAGAGTATGCGACACAATGCAGCAGTAATAGTGCTTTTGCCTGCACCAGACGATGTTCCTTGTATCATTATGTGTCTTGCAGTCATTGTTTTGTTATATCCTCCAAGGCGTCTAATAATGCAACATTGTCTTTGTGTCTTTTGATAGCCACACGTATATGATTATTGTCATGTATGCCTCTAAAATCAGAACAATCTCGTACTAGAATACGGTATTTTTCTATTAGTTTTGCTTGCAGTGTTGAAGAGTCAATTTGTGTGCGCAATAAAATAAAGTTTGCATCTGTGTGATAATATTCTATACCATCAATATCTGCAAGTCTGTTTTGCATATATGTTGATTCTTTGTGTATGAATTGGCGCGTCTTTGCAAGTGTCTCTTTGGCATTTTGTAGCGCCATTGCACCTATAGTTGATGCAACATTATTTACACTCCACGGCACTTTGACTCTGTATAGTATATCTATAACGTCATCTGAAGCTATTGCATATCCTAGACGAATTCCTGCCAACCCAAATGATTTTGTCATGGAGCGTACAACTATCAAATGTTCATATTTTGGAACAAATGATAAAACAGATGCAAGTGGATTAGAACATAGTTCAATAAAGCATTCGTCGACTATCACATGACACTTGCGTTTCTTTGGCTTGCTAGTTATGGTGGCAGCAGCATCAAGTATACTTTTCATATGCTTGCGTGGCAATAAACGTCCAGTAGGATTGTTTGGATTGCATACAAATATCATTCCAGTATAATTATCATTTTGAGTGGTAGTGATCTTTTTGATAAACTCATCGATATCAGATGCCATATCCATACTCTCAAAGTGTATAATTCGTTTGTTGCCATGATGTAATCGAATAGCAGTCTCGTATTCTTGGAACGTAGGAGATGGGATCAATATTTGACCTTTTTGTGCAAATGCAAAAGATACATTATATATGATTTCAATTGCGCCATTTGCAGCAATAATATTTGATCGTTTCATATGAATATATTTTGATAATTCTGTGATAAACTTACGTGATGCTGGATCTGGATATTCAGAAATATTATAATTTATGTTATCTTTTTTTAATGCTAAAGGGGCACGTAATGGAGTTGTGTTTGAGCTAAAATCTATCAAAAATTTATGATTATTTGGGTCAATTGCAAGTTTGCCGCCATGTTTTGCTGGCGTGTGTTGTGTAATGCGAGATGGTATTTGATTCATGCAATGTGTGTGAGATTAGATAGTATAGTATCTTTTGGGTATGTATGTGTGTAGTGGCATATACCAAGTCTACAAAGAGCAATCATGAGAGAACAATATCAACAAAGGTGTCAATATAATTTTATAAAATATTTTATTTGTAAATGAGTATGACAAACTCATATGCAATAGGGGTGGATCTGGGCGGTACAAAGACTGAGGTAGTGTTATGTATTCATAATGATGGTGGGGGTAATTATGGTGGCGGTGATTATGGTGGTAGTGTCAGTAATCGTGATGGCAGTAATTATGGTGGTAGTGTCAGTAATCGTGATGTCGGCAATCATGATAGAAACCACGATAACAGCATAACAGTCAAAGAACGTATCAGGGTTAAGACACCAAGTGACAATTATGATAAGATAGTAAACACAATTGTAGATTTAATCACTTGCGTATCAAAACAACTTCCAAATGGACTAGAGGATGTAAAGAGAATAGGAGTTGGAACACCAGGTACCGAATATGGCGCAAAAAAATTAATCACAAATAGTAATACCAAATCACTTCAAGACAGACCGCTACGCCGTGACATACAACATAAGATAGGTAGAGAGATTACAATTGAGAATGATGCAAACTGCTTTGCATTGGCAGAAGCAGTGCTAGGGGCAGGTACCACATACAATACAATATTTGGAGTAATAATGGGAACAGGTGTCGGTGGGGGTATTATAATTGACAAAAAGATACACAAGGGTAGAACAGGCATGTCAGGTGAGTGGGGACACCACACACTTCACACTAGAGGTAACCTGTGCTATTGTGGAAGACGCGGGTGTGTTGAGACGTACATTAGCGGACCTGCTCTTGAGCGAAGATGGATGGAACTTACACGCAACAAGATGAATATGCCACAGATCATATCTCATATAGTGACAAAACAAAACATCGGTGGTGGCAGCAGTGGCAACAATAACAATAATTCAAGTAGAAATAACAAAACAGAGCAAAATGGTGAGCGCATGTGGCATCAAGAAGCTTTAGAGAACTTTGGCCATGCACTTGCAAATGTAATTAATATTATAGATCCCGATGCCATAATACTTGGTGGAGGATTATCAAACATACCAATGTGGTATGATGAAGGAGTAAAATCTGTACGAGAAAAGATATTCTCGCATGTGGCATCGGACATACCAATTTTAAAAAACAGGTTAGGTGACTCTGCAGGTGTTATAGGAGCTTGTTTAATATGAATACCACTACATGCAACTGTTCAGATCCACAAATATGTATAAATTCACCACTTAATATGGCGTAGACGTAGGGATTAAACAGTGACGACAAAAAACACATTCCGGGGATTAATCTCTAACATAATACAACGAAACATCCTGGCATAATACCTTAATAGATAAATACGTTCATCAAACTATTGGTAAAAAAGATCAACTCAAAAAATAATGTTGTTTATCCTGCAGATTACAAACCACACGTAACAGATGATAATACCAATACAAATGATGAATCTGTTATTAGAAACAAGCTCTTAAACTTCATACTACACTCAAAATACACATCATCGGATGATCAAGAATTAGGTACGGTTCCAATTAATACTGATCTGTTTGACGCGATGGCATCAAGGCGCTCTACTCGAAAATTTAGCAACAAACCAGTAGAGCCTGAAAAGGTTGACAAAATTATAGCAGCAGCAGATACAGCCCCTACAGCAGGTAATTACCAAGGTTTTGAGATATTTTTGATTCGCAGTCCCAAGGTAAAAGAAAAGTTGGTAAAGGCATGCAATAAACAACCATATGTAAATGCGCCACTTGTGTTGGTGTTTTGTAAAAATCCCTCTAGAGTAAAGTTTGATTTTGATGATTATATACTCAAAAAATTTGCAATACAAGATGCCACACTAGCAGCAGGATACTCACAACTAGCAGCGCAGGCATTAGGACTTAGTTCTATATGGATTGGAATGTTTGATGAAAAGATGGTCATGGATGCAATTGGTACTGACTTGGTGCCATCTTCTTTGTTGTGTGTGGGATATCCAAAACAGACCAAATATCCAAAACCTAGGCGAAATCTCTCTGATCTAGTACATGTTGTATACGATGAAAAATGATCAATCCTTCCAATTAAACATTATACTTAAAAAGAATTTAATAAAAATGTTTTAATTACTAGCGCTGTGGTTATGTATTTTTTAATAATTATAAAAACAATTTTTGTAAAATCATTTAAATCAAAAACAATTAAAATTTTATTGATTGTATTTAGAGTTTGACTGCACAGCACCAGTAAACAAATGTATTTACTCACAGTTATGTTGTAATTTGTCACAATTTTATCAAAATGGCAATAATTATTATATACATATAAAATCTACATTTTATATATCATATATAATTATATATAGTCACATAATATAACAACCAGCATATACAAAACGCCATTTATATGATCTTCATTTAACATACAACTATCATTGAGGTTCGATAGTTGCAGGTGGCTTGCTTGATATTGCATAAGAGACCCATGTCACATTCTCAATCTCGTTTGTTATTCGATTGCTCATCTTCTCAAGCAGATCATGGGACAGACGCGTCCAATCAGCAGTCATTGCATCAACAGAATTAACAACTCTGATCATTACAATATTCCCATACATACGTCCATCACCGACCACGCCAACTGCTTTGTCATCACCAACAGCAGCATATGCTTGCCAGACCTCATCATATAACCCAGCATTCACAAGTTCACTTTCCACTATCATACCAGCAGTACGAGCAATATGCAACTTTTCTAGAGTCACCTCACCTATAATACGAACAGCCAAACCTGGGCCAGGAAACGGATGTCGCATGTAGATATCTTTGGGTACTTGTAGTATACGTGCAACTTGTCTCACCTCATCTTTGTACAAGTCACGCAGAGGCTCTAACACCTTGAGATCAAGCCATTTAGGTAAGCCACCAACATTATGGTGAGATTTGATCACTTCAGCAGGTCCTTTTGATACACCACTCTCAATGACATCCGGATACAACGTTCCCTGTGCAAGCCAATCAAAAGAACCGTTGCTTTTTGCAAAATTGCTAAACACTTTGACAAACTCTTCACCAATTATCTCTCTTTTTGCTTCTGGGTCCGATACCCCTCTTAGTTTACTCAAAAAAGCATCTGTAGCATCAATAGCCTCAAAGTTTACCCCAAAATTATCACGAAATATGGTTGTAATCTCTTGAGCCTCTCCTTGGCGCAACAGACCATTATCAACAAACACGCATTTGAGTCTATTGCCAATTGCCTTGTGTATTAATAGAGCAGCTACTGTAGAGTCCACACCTCCGCTCACACCACACAGCACATTACCAGATATAGATGCAATGTCAGATACTGCAGTATCTACAAACTTCTCCATTGTCCATTCTTGCTTTGCACGACATATGTTCAAAACAAAATTTTCTAGTATACGAGTGCCATGTTGGGTGTGAACTACTTCAGGGTGAAACTGTATACCATACACATGTTTACTATTAGAAGCAATTGCTGCTGCCTTTGAGTTTTCAGTATGGCCAATTACATTAAAGTCATCAGGTATTGATTCTGCCTCATCACCATGACTCATCCATGCACGTATAGAGCCTCCTATACCACGTAGTAAACTCGTATCATCATCTATCGATAGAATAGATGAGCCGTACTCTCGATTTGCGCGTTTTACACGACCACCGTATCTGTCCACTATAATTTGATGCCCATAACATATTCCCAATACGGGTAGTCCTAGATCAAATATACCATCAGCAGGAATTGGGGCATGTTCATCACTGACACTAGCAGGGCCTCCTGAAAAGATTATACCTTTTATATTATTATTATCATTGATGAGTTTTTTGACATCTACATTATAGGGAACCAACTCTGCATATACTGAGAACTCTCTGATTCGCCTGCATATTAGATGGCTATACTGTGAGCCAAAATCAAGTACAATTATCTTCTCAATTATAGTTTCTGTCACTTGTCATTCACCACTGTCGTTGATCTGCTTCAGCATACGTCTAAATGACCACCCTACAGTGTTAAGTAGTTCCGTTGCGCGTCGCTCATCTCGATAATTTCTAATTATGACATTTATGATACGATTCGTATCAGGGTCAGTCTCCACATCATAATCCATTGCAGATTGTGGTGTTAATGTGCCATTTTGAACTTCTTCTTGATCTTTTCTTTTCATCTGCTCTAGTATCTTTTTGACAAAAAAAGAGTCAAATGGTTCTACGTCAGTACTCAAGTTTAATGGGGCATCATCAGATATCATGATACTAATATAGTCAGGTGTTCTATACGCATTCGCAATTATCTGATCAGTGTTATTACCGTGTATAGGAGTGATGAGAGGATCTTTTGTCTGTTGTGTTGTATTTGCATTATTTTGTGTATCGGCACTTTGATTTTTGTCAGTGGGTGACGGTGATGTCTGTTGTTGAGTTATACTAGCAGTATTATTTTGTTCATAATCAGAAGATTCATCAGGTATGTTTTGCTCTTGTATTAGATCAGCGGCGTTTGTAAAACTTGATTCTGCGACTACACGATCAAGTATTTCCCAATTTTGCTCTAGTATTTTTAACTCTTTTTTATGAGCCTCGATCTTTGACTCTAATCTCTTTTGTATCGCAAGAACATTTTTTATTTCATTTTCTGAGAGCTTCATGGCCTTGGCAAACGTTGACTGATATTAAATTCATTCTAGTCATCGCATATCAGTTATTTACTATAGTAGTCTTGTCTAGTATCGAGTCTATACTACCATATGCAATAGATTCAACTCCTTCAATCACACTATCACCATCACCATCATCACCAGATATCGCATATATGCGACAAGCCAAAGAACTATCATTTACAATCCACCTCTCCAAGAGTTCTTTTCCAATCTTCATCTTTTGCACCTTTGTTGCATAATCGGATTTAGTAGTATTGGAGTATTGTCCAACTTTAAATCCAAAGTCCATACCAAACAGTACAATACACCTTGGCATAAAATGAGTTGCCAAGAATATTGCCCTATCTCCGTCTGTAAATCCACCAAAGTTTTGAATATGACGTACAGGTGCAGTCTGAGTAGTGCCAATACATCTTTTGTACTGTTTTGCATAATGTAGCATGTGTGTATTATCTGCATGTGCATGTACTACCATTATGGCACCATACTCAGATGCTTTTGTATGAGAAGCCATGTCACCGTCAAGATCTGTGACAACTACATTGGGTATAATCTTATGTTCTAATAATGGTTTTAATGAAGTATCAGATGCAATAACAACAACATTTTTTGCATAATGTTCAATTGTATCAAATGAGTCATGTAAAGACGGACCAGATCCCACCACAAAGACATCTCTGTCTTTGATCAAGGTATGTAATATGGAATTTGTATCAAAGACAACTTGTTTGTTTAATATATCTGCAAGCATCTCTGCACTCTTTTTATCTGCTCTTACATTACACTCAAAGTTGGCAGATATCACATCATACATTTGATGCCACACATCATTTCCCAACATATTCAAACATAGGATTCAATTATGATATATCTTGTTAAATCCTTGTAGAATGGATATTAAAAAAATATGTAGTACAAAAAAGATACACATTATGGGAATACTCAACACTAGCCCAGAATCATTTTACAAGAGTTCCATACACACAACAATACAGTCCATTTGGGATCGAGCAAAAGCGATCGAGGACGAAGGGGGCTCAATAATCGATGTGGGTGGAATGTCTACTGCACCATATCTAAACACTATGGTGTCACAACAAACAGAGACTGAGCGCATTATAATGGCAATCAAAACCATCAAAAATGCTTGTAACCTTCCAATATCAATCGATACATGTAGAGCCGAAGTGGCGCAAGCGGCCCTAAAAGAAGATGGAATAAGTATAATCAATGACATTACTGGTTTAAAATATGATCAAAAAATGGCAGATGTTATAAAACTGTATGATGCATCAGTTATACTTGGCGCATACGGCGGCAAAAATCACAAAATTACACACGCAATAAACAAAAACAACAGCAAGCCAAAAAATACACACAATGCAAACGTGCAGATGGTAAGAACTCTGCTTGAGCAGAGTTTTAAGATTGCATTAGATGCAGGCATTAAAACATCCAAGATTGCAATAGATCCGTCGATCGGATTCTTTCGAGACAAGGCTACTGGAGATTTTTATACAAAGATATCATCAGACTGGATTACACGAGACATTGAGATATTATCGAATTTAGCAAAACTCAGACATAAACAATACACTACACCAATTGTTGTATCAGTATCAAACAAGTCATTTTTGGGTAGTATCACAGATCGTAAACATGCACACGAGCGAATACATGCATCAGTAGCAGCAGAAACTATTGCCATGATGTATGGTGCAAACATAATTAGAACGCATAATGTGGCAGCAGCGCATGATGCAGCACTGACAGTGTCTCGACTTGATATTTAGAAAAACAAGTAATATGTTCTGTACATATAACATAGAATAGACCTTATGCACAATCGTAACCGTTCAACCCCCGTACCTGCGCCAGACATTAGGCGGTGAATTTGTGCCTAAATTTGGGAAGGGGTTGAACGGTTACATGTTGTGTTGAGTATGCATGAATTCTAAGTTCCCGCCACGTTTGAGAATATTGAAACTCCACATAAATTTAAGTTCATTTACTGTTTTGGTAAATTTTTCTATTATCTTGTATTTTTTCTGAGTTATTTCTTTTTGTACTTGTAACTGTAGTTTTGTTTTTTGAAGTTCTTCTTTTAAATCTCTTATAGTTTGCTCTTGTTGTAATGTCAAGTGTGTGACCTAAATGCGACCATATATTAAATGTTTGGATAAATTTTCATAAATGATTATAAATAATTTTAAAATTAACTGATCAAAAATATTTAATATAATCTTTTAAATATAAAAAAATAATATGTACTGATAAAATATCGATTATGTATAAGATCTATTTGTCAAATATCCGGGCATGCCATCTACCAACAACAAATCCGAACGATCACTGTGGCGCGTCGTGATTCACAAAAAGATTCGTCAGATGTTTCGCAGTACAACAGGAATGGAAGTTTATGATATATTGATGTCGTGTATGATGACGTGGTATGATCAGGACAAGGATCTTGTAAAGAATATTCATGACACCATCATGGCAAGCTAAATCATTTACCCAACTTCAACGCATAGCGGTGGTTGTGTGTTGAGGTGTACAGGTAGAGGGTTTAACTGTTACGATCCTTCTTTGCGAAAGCCTTATTTTTACACATCAACGACTTTGGAATTCGGTCTGTTACTAAAATCCATAAAAAAAGAAAGGGGGTGGTTGGTGGCTATTTCTCTTGGTAGCCATCGTATTCTTCGTTGTTCGGATTGCACTGGTCTGAATGGTTGTCAAGGTCGTCTTTGTCGCCAGTGCCGGTATATTTCTCCATATGTCTACTGCGATAAAAGGTACTTTATGGGTGCTGTTGACACGCAATACCACCGACGACCCTAGAGAATTGGCTGGTATTGGCGTTTATTAATATCAAAGAGTATGGTCAATTGTGTCAGAAACGAATAGTATAGACTGCAGAAAGAAGGACATACACTCCATCGTAAAACGCTATCCCGGAATATCTAAGAGCAACATTGTCAAAAGATGCAGCACGGCATCTAAGAACACCGTCATAAAAACACTGGACTATATGGCCGAGAATGGGGAATTGCAGGTAGAATACGGAGGCTTGAAGCGTGGCAAAAAACCGGGCAAGGTTACGAGGAATAAGAACAAAACTCAGCGGAGTATTATAGGGTATTATGCCCCTGACTTTCCTATGGACAAGACTCTTGACAAGCAAGTGAAGGGCAATCTTGAAAAGCTTCGCAGCATAATTGATGAAATCGAGAACGACTCTGAAACATACAATTACACTCTCAAACTACAGGTAAACGGAATACTTGAGCATACGCTGGCATATATTCCGGAGTCGATAGCAGATCATCGGGATTATTATGCCAGTCTGCTTCAGTCACATGAGCGTGACATACATTACGAAACCTGTGAAGTTCTGGAACTCGTGGATGGGCGCGTGGATATTGATCCTGAGATCCGTCTAAAAGTGCGCTACATCTTGGGCAAGATCAGGGACAATCTTTGCCATATTGAACGTCAAAGAGCAAAACATGTCAAAGAAAAACAAAACGCGTCGTCCCCAAGCAAGCGCAAGGAGATCGACCAAAAGCTCGAGAAAGCCTGTAACGAATACGAGAAGCAACATAAGGCATTTCTTGGCCTCCGATTCAGGGTAGAGACACAAGACTTGAGCCATGAAGACGTAGAGAAGATCGCTGAGAAACATGGCGAATTGACAATGTAACTGTGATCGCCGATACCACAAAGGACGTCTCGAGTGTTGGACACATGCACGAAAAATTGACTAAAATCTCGGTATGTGACAGGGGGTCAAGGTTCAAACCGATTAATTATATGTAACCGGGAGACTCCAACTCTAATTGATCAATTGGACGGACAAGTCGCCTGATCACACATAAAGGTACATGTCAGAAATTAGGCATGACGTGACCGCGTACATTTTTCAATAACTCTTGGTACAGGAAATCTTTTCTCCGGAAAAAAGACTGGACGTACCTTTTGTGGCGCGTGGTCTCTCCAGACATCATGAGGACACAGGTGGACGACTCCAAGGAGTCGCTCCTTTGTCTGGCAAACGATACACATTCTCCATATTTTAGCGCTCGGCTGCCTATTCCTAGCGGCTCTTCCAATCATGCATTCGCTTAAAAGCCACACGGCGCATCATATAGTAACCGTTCAGCTCCTTCCCAAATTTAGGCACAGACTCACCGCCTAACGTCTGGCTCATGCACAAGGGTTGAACAGTTACGAAACAAGATTGCTAGCAAAATTTATAATCGCCATACAGGAATTATAACAGGGTATAATTGGAATTTAGAGAAGGGTTAACGTTTGATGATGTCTTACTTGTACCCAAATATTCCGATATAACAAGTAGATCACAAACTAATTTGTCTACGAGACTCTCACGCAACATAACACTGAACATACCAATTGTCAGTGCCAATATGGATACTGTCACAGAATCCGCAATGGCAGTGGCAATGGCACGCGCAGGTGGAATTGGAATAATACATAGATTCCTATCAATAAAAGAACAGTCCGAGGAAGTACTATTGGCAAAACGCTCAGGGAGTGTCATGATAGAGCACCCATACCTGATATCAGCAGAAAAGACCATACAAGACGCCAAAAACTATTCAGAGGAAAAGAGAGTATCAGGATTGCTCGTGGTATCTGACACATCTACAAAGATATTGCAGGGTATAATTACAGGGCGCGATATACGGTTTGCTAACCCCGATGATCTTGTATCAAATGTTATGACTTCAGATGTAGTGACTGCAAGATTAGGTGTGAGTCTAGATGAAGCAAAAAAGATACTGCATGAGAATCGTATAGAGAAACTACCAATCACAGACGAGGATGGTAAAGTCAGAGGACTAGTCACGTCTCGAGATATAATAAATACATTAGATTACCCAAAGATGTCAGTCGATGGTAAGGGTAGACCGCTTGTGGGAGCAGCAGTAGGTGTAAAGGGCGACTTTATGGAGAGAAGTGAATCATTACTTAATGCAGGGGCAGATGTCTTGGTTGTAGACATTGCACACGGACACAGTGATAATGCTATGAATACTGTTCGAAATATCAAAAAAGCGTTTCCAGACTGTGAGTTAATTGCAGGAAATGTAGCTACAGCGCAAGGTGCAAAAGATCTTATCAGTGTAGGTGTTGATGCAGTAAAAGTGGGTGTAGGGTCTGGCTCCATATGCATTACTAGAGTAATAACCGGATCTGGTGTGCCACAACTAACTGCAGTAATAGATTGTGCCAAGGTAGGTAAGGACTGCGACATTCCAATAATATCTGATGGTGGAACACGTACATCAGGGGATGCAACAAAGGCATTGGCGGCAGGTGCCTCGTCTGTCATGGTAGGAAGCATGCTTGGTGGAACTGATGAATCACCAGGTACTGTTTTGACTAAAAATGGCAAGAGATTCAAAGTATACAGAGGTATGGCGTCACTTGCAGCATCCATTGGTAGAAAGTCCAAAGATACAGGATACGAGTCACTAGATGATGATCTCAACGACTATGTAGCAGAAGGTGTAGAAGCAATGGTCCCATACAAAGGTGGCGTCACGGATATATTAAAACAACTTACAGGCGGACTACGCTCTGGATTAAGTTATTGTGGAGCGCACACCATATCGCAGATGCAAAACAATGCAGAATTTATCAAAATGTCAAGAGCAGGATTTGCAGAGAGTAACCCACATGATGTCTCGCTAATGTAGTCTTTTTTGTATTAACAAATATTTGATATTACTTATGTGTAAATATTATGTGTAAATATTATGTGTAAATACAAAGTTTGTAAATGTTTTATTTTTAATCAAGTAGAATCACCAAGAGCGCATACCTTACTCCCCACCCTCGTGTGTCCAACCACAAATTATGCATATAATGCGAGACTTATCAGGTGGCACAACTATGCCATCTTTTCTTCCACAGTCAGGGCACGGCAACTGATCATCCACATACGTTCTTGTCATGTTATATTATTATTATATTATTTTTTAACCTATACGAACATAATAAAGATTTTTATATGAACATGGTATATTAAAAATATGGACTGCCCACGTTGCCACACCAAATGTGAACCCAAAATTATACGACTTTGTGAGATATGCCGACGTGGCGAGATGTATGACTATGTGTGCCCAGAGTGTGACGAGAGTTGGGGATGTGGATGTACTGGTGTCGGATGCAATGGGGCCAATAAATACGCATAATCTAGATTATAGTGTTTTGATTAAAGATTAGATAAATTTCTCAATTTAGTATATGTGTATAGTTAATTTATCGTAAAATTAAAATTTGTTATTAATTATCTGATGTGTGATTGTCGAGCTCTCACATATCATACAGAGCAAGCGCTAAATCCACAATGATGGCAATAAGCACAACCTTCAGCTAATATTACTTGTTGATCGCATATTGGACATGTGCGATCTACATTTGAGTCAGGTGTTATAGTAACTGTAGAATGTATTGTCTCAGTAGTTGGTTTAGTGTTATTGTTACTACTACCCATTGCAAAATATTGGTGATTGGTAGGGTTTTTTGTCTCAACAGTTGGTTTAGTGTTATTACCACTACTAGATGGTTGTTGAGGAGCTGATACATATGGGACCTCCATTGCGTCTACGGCAACTTGTTTATTGCTTGTCGGGACAGTAATTTTGTCGATATTTTTCACAATGTTATCAGTTTTGTCATTAGATGCAAATGCATAGGATAGCACATCACGCACGTACTCACTACCACGTTGTATCTGCTCTATTATACTACGCGTGATGTCAGATACATCACACATTATAATATTATCAGCAGAAATTGCCTTTTTGCCACCACCTATTGCAGAATCTACATCTTCCATACCACTAGCTGTTTTCGTAGTAGATGCATCAGACTTGCCATGGTGCAGCACCTGTTTGTCGCGTGAACCATCTCGGTATACAGTAATACCCTTTAGTCCAAGCTCGTGTGCCAACGCGTATGCAGCCTTTACATCATTAACATCAGTACCAGAAGGCATGTTAATCGTCTTGCTAATACCATTTGATATCCATCGTTGCCATACGGCCTGAGCCATCAAGTGATCTGCCCAATGAATGTCAGCAGCAGTCACAAAGACACGACGTAGATCCTCTGGCATCTCTTCATCAGCATATATGCTACCACCCATCTCAGTTATACGCTCGGCGACCTCCTCACTGTATAATCCCCGTGCTTCTAATTCTGTACGCAGATCGCGATTAGCATAATAAAAACTCCCCACCGTCACATGTTTTTCATATGATAGTGCAAATACAGGCTCCATACCATTACTACAACTTGCAATCATGGCAATGGTGCCAGTTGGTGCTACTGTTGTAGTCACTACATTACGTATACCATGCTGTATGATACGCTTGGTAAGTCTGTCCCAGTCACATGTACATCCGCGCAACGGTGAGTCTTCAGGTCCCATACCATCGTCGCGCGCACCAGCCACAGGAAGCAATCCTTTTACATAATCTGTCTTTTCAAATAGACCAAACGTCCCACGAGTCTTTGCAAGATTCACAGATTCGTCCATTGAATAATATGTCAGATACTCTGCCAATTTTGATTGTAGTGCAAATCCCTCTTTAGAGTTGTATGGTATACGCATCTTGTACAACAAGTCAGCAACACCCATAACACCAAGTCCAATACGTCTAGATTCTTTAGCAGCACGTGCAATCTCAGGTATAGGATATTGATTCATGTCAACAACAGCATCAAGAAATCGTGTAGTTGTACGTATAGCACGCACATATTGTTCCCAGTCAAACGTACCGTCTGCTGCAATTAATCCTGCTACATTGATAGAGCCAAGATTACATGACTCATACGGATACAGACTTTGTTCGCTACAAGGATTCGTAGCTCGTAAGGGCCCACCGCGTGCGCTTGCAAACACATTATGAGTATTGGAATTGTCAAAAAATATCAACCCAGGTTCAGCAGACATATATGCACTTTCTGCTATATCGTTGAACAGTTTTCGTGCGTCTGTCTCACCAGTGATCTTGCCATTACGTGGATTGTGCGATGCGTACTTTGTACCTTCCAAGACACACTTCCAAAAATCTTCCCATATACCGACGGATACGTTAAAGTTTTCTAGAACGCCTGGTTTTTGTTTTGCACGGATAAACTCTCCAATGTCAGGATGCCACACCTCCATTATGCCCATATTTGCGCCACGTCTCTTGCCACCTTGTTTAACAACATTGGTAATTGAATTTATAATCTCCATAAATGATACCGGTCCTGATGCGACACCCGACGTGCTAGCAACAGTGTCACCAGATGGTCGCAAGTCCGAATAGTTAATTCCAACACCTCCCCCGGATTGGAATATCATAGTTGCATCAGATGCAGTCTTCATAATACTACCAAGTGAGTCATCCATTCCCAACACAAAACATGCAGACAGTTGTCCCAAACGGCCACCAGCGTTCATGAGTGTCGGGGAATTGGGCATAAATTTTTGAGATATCATCAGTCCATAATATTGATCTATACTTTCTGACACATGCTCAAAGTCACCGCGCGCCATCATATCAAGTAGATTCTTAAATGACACAGATATGCGCGGTGCTACATCCACGTATGCCTTTATCAGAGCACGCAAGTGCCATTTGTTGAGTGTGTATCGGCCTATGTTTAATTTGCCATCAAAACTATCCAGTAAGCTAAAGTATGACATTGCATCTTCTCTGCGTATACGTACATCAGTATCAGTAGCAAAACCTTTTTGGGCAATTGATTCATCATGCACCAAGTCCGCAAGCCCCATCATCAAGGCCACACGCTCAAACATCTGTTTTGGTGTCTCTACTATATCCCCAGCATCATCTCTGAACAAGTATCTAGAAGCCATTACACGTAGACACGCTATATCAAATTTTTTTGAGACATCACACAATCGTACGCGCTTTCCTAATATCTCTTGTTTTTCAGCCCTAGCCTGACGGTGTTCATGCCTATATCTGATATAGTCACGGGCGATCTGCACATGACCTTCATCAAGCAATGCAGTCTCTACCATGTCCTGTACATCTTCAACTGTCAATACACGACGTGAATGATCAGTGAGTTCTATACGCTCCATCACAGTTCTGCTGACTTTGTCTGCTATACTCTCAGCATCCATACCACTTGATTCAGCAGCGGCCTTGTGAATGGCATTCTTTATGAGACTCTGATCAAAGACAGCTTCCGTCCCATCCCGTTTTCTGATAGATTGTACTGGGACAGTAGAGGTTGTAGTTGATGACAATACAATACGAAATATAATGTCTTATATAACACTTTATGAATATTTGATCAAATATTTATGACATCTCAATTTATATCAGTAAATATATATTTAAAAATGATCAATGTCTAATTTTATATTTGTATGTGATTATAATAATGAGCTTGTTTTTGCCGCTAACAACCTCAACAAGTAATTACCTTTTATTTGAAATTCTAAAAAATGTAGTAAATATACAATAAATATGTATAGATTATTCCATAAATATGAATATAATTAGGCATAATTTCCGGCATAATTTCCGGCATAATCTTCAACACAATTTTATGGTTCACTCGGAACAAAACATATTCATCTTACAAAACTCAATAATCCAAAATGCAGTTGATTGAATCAAGATTAGATTAGAAACCGACTCAGTTAACATGGCACACCTTAACAATAAAGTGCTTGAGATGAATCAGTAATGGCTGACACTTAATCTTTTTATTCAGAGTAAACTATCTTATGTTATGTGGTCACGAATAACCGTAATAGGTGTAATAATCGGCGCTATTATCATAGGAATTGGAGCATCATCGTTTGTGCTTCACCTAGGGCCAATCACAGTAGAGGAAAACTACACGGTATTACAAGGTGAATCAGTCTCATATTTGATACCCGCACCTGAGAATACAAATCAAGTCATGAAAATAACAGGAGATAGATTTAGTGTTACGCTATCTAGCCCAGGTGATGGGCTTCAGTTATCAGATGCAGAATATCGTGACAATGCGACGCTACAATGGACACATGTAGAGTCAGGTGACACTACCATTTACATTAAAAATATTGGAGGAGATGAGTTATTTATCAAACCTACAATAATTCGAAGTTCAGATCCGATCTGGATAGCATTTGACTTTATGGTGATAATATCGGGAATTATAATAATCGGGTTTAGTTTAGGATTTGCAACGCGCAGACCAAAAGGATTCTAATTGTAAGCACAGCAACACTAAAGACTACCACAAATTTAGAATGTGTTTTGTAGTATTAGACAAAAATTAATCATGTAATATAGTGTGAGATATAGTGTGAGATATAGTGTGAGATATAACAATGTGAGGATCGTACTATAATCATTTATTTGTGAGATGGTTCTTTAACTGATGGGTATGACCCCAACACGCGCACAAACGCATTCTTGCCTATAGTTTTCATCATATGTGACACACGAGGATCATCTACATGTCCCTCAAAGTCAACGTAAAAGTTGTACTCCCATGCATTTGTTTTAGTTGGCCGTGACTCTATCTTTGTCATGTTTACGTTATTATGATAAAATGTCTCTAGTATCTTGTACAAAGAACCAGGCTCGTGTTTAATTGAGAACGTTATAGAAGTCTTGTCGTATCCTGTTGCTGACATCTTTTTGTCCTTTGAGAGTATCAAAAATCGAGTATAATTGTGCGTGTTGTCTGCAATGTCTTTAGTTATTATTGGAACATCATATAACATAGCAGCATTCTTGCTTGCAATACCTGCTATTGTGACATCATCTGCGTCATCACTGATCTTTTTAATGCTTCCTGCAGTATCGTAAGCCGGCACAGCTCTAATCTCATGCTCTTCTAAAAACTGTCTACATTGACCTAGTGCCTGAGGATGAGAGTAAGCAACCTTGATTTGTTCTAGTGTTCCATACCCTATCAAACAGTGCCGTATCCTTTGACGTATTTCACCTGATACGATAAGAGGAGTCGACATTAATAGATCATAACTCTCACCTACACTCCCTTCAATTGAATTTTCAACAGGTAGTATAGTATATTCAGTATCACCACCCACAGTACTATGTAGTGCCTTTGAAAAGTTTTCATGTGGAACAGTCTCTATATTTGTATCAGAAAAAAAAGAGACAGCAGCTGCCTCACTATACGCACCTCGTTCTCCTTGGAACGAAACTCTAACTGTCATTATTGTCACCGTACAGTAGTTTTGGTAACATGATTCAAAGGTACACTATTGTTCACAAAATCAGCATTGTTAAACTTGTTTGATAGTTTACGCTCGTCAATCCACGAGCATTCAGTACATTTTATCACATCTCGAAGTGGCACTACGGAACCTACGCATTTACGACATTTGGTAAAGATAACACCAAACTCAGGGCCACTCATGGAGCTGTGTATAGTGCCATTGAGACTACCCAATATGCGCAGAGTTACTATATCTCCTTCTAGCGCAATGATCTTTCTTCGTATGTTACGTGTAGGACACACACACTCGACCTTTGAGGTAGTGGGAACGCCATTGATGTAATCAATACTTACTGCAATCATAGAAGACATTACTGCCGCTACAGTACCAATGACAACATCATCTTTTTTCGGAATACAAGGTGCCACTTTATGTGTGACACTTACTGTTCGTGTTTCTTTGTCTATTACCTTTTGACCTATTGCAGTTGCTCTTACCATATCCCCATCATCAAATGTGTTTGCACCTGCTTCGTATTCTTCAATAGATGCAATTTTTTCACCAGGTAATATGGTTATTGTTGTGTCATTTGTAATTGACATGCGCTACGGCATAAAGTAATGATTATAATTGTTTGTTAGTACTTGGAAATATAATATTTACATGGCCAAACATAGATTCAAAACAATTAATCATATTGATTACATTGATAAAAAGTATACTCATTGTTTTTAAGATCGCATTATATGAATTAATAGCTCAGATAGTAATCTAATGGTTTTAATTGTCATTTTTAAATAATATGTAAGGTTTAAAGTTGTTTTATTTTTAAATGAGTATATTTATGGGAATGCTATATTTGTATTTTTGACTGTTAGTGTTCAAAATTATTTTCTAATTGTTATTTTTTGTTAAAAAGTAATTTATGTGATATAATTTATATTAATATAATATGTCCACACTAGTAAAATCCATTAAATGAAACATAGTAGTTTATGTGTAATAAATTAGACACTAACTTGTTATGTAACCGTTCAACCCCCCCCCCCCCCTACCTGCACTAAAAATTAGGCGATGAATCTGTGTCTAAACTTGAGAATGAGCTGAACGGTTACACTTGTTACACTGAACACATACTGAGCATTACACTCAACATTACACTCAACATTACACTCAACATTACAACACACATTAACAATCAATAATAAGCAAGGTTCAACAGTGTTGTTAATGAAGGCACTTGTATATGACCGCTATACAACTGATGATAATTTTGATTCTATATTAGAGATCAGAGATATACCAATACCAGAACCAGGACCTAGTGATGTTATATTCAAAGTAGAGACAGCCGCACTTAACTATGATGACATATGGGGCATGAGAGGTAAACCACTAGCAGTTCCTCTTCCACATATATCAGGTAGTGATGCAGCAGGTAAAGTTGTCAAGGTTGGGTTAGATGTTAAAAGCATAAAGCCAGGGGATAGAATAGTCTCACACGGTAATTTATCGTGTAGAATATGCAAGATGTGTACAAGCGGAGCCGAGTACAATTGTAAAAGCAGAAAGGTATGGGGATTTGAGACGGGCCCATTATGGGGCGGATACTGTGAATACACAAGATTACCAGAATCAAATGCAGTGAGAATTCCTGATAATGTCTCGTACGATGATGCAGCAGCCGCATCCATGACGTTACTCACATCATGGCATATGTTAGTGAGTAGGGCTCAGATTAAACCAGGCCAAATTGTGTTAATAATGGGTGGCGCATCAGGTGTTGGAAGTTATGGTATACAAATTGCAAAACTATACGGATGCAGAGTAATTGCTACTGCTAGCCGTGACAAACTAGACAGTCTGCTAAATCTTGGTGCAGATTATGCAGTTGACCATCGCGCAGACGACTGGCATAAAAAAGTACGGCATATAACATCAAAGATGCCAAAACAGTACGGAGAGCCACTTGGGGTGGACATAATATTTGAACATATTGGGGGAACACATTGGGGGAAAGAACTCGGGTTACTCAACTATGGCGGAACCATAGTAACCACAGGGGCAACTACAGGGTATAATGCTCCAACTGATCTGCGACACATATTCTTCAAAGGAATAAACATACTAGGATCAACACAAGGCACACGAGCTGAGTTAGAACAGGGACTGTACTGGATGTCACAAGGAAAGATACGCTCGATAATTAACTCTACATTTTCACTCAATAATGCAGCACTTGCGCACAAAACGATGCTGCGAGGAAAGGGATTGTTTGGGAAAATTCTAATCAAACCTCAAATTATGACACACACTCAAAAGTGATTACCAAATATGACAATAAGAGTCACTGTTTTACACAGGTGTATTTAATATCATCATTTATTATATAATGAATATGAAAGTATGCAAGTAGCGTTGGGATGCCACTTAGAGCCAGTGTTTAATCTGCAAATATTTTTCATCTTTTTCTGTAATATCTTTGCCTTGCAACAACTGTATCAGCATTTTTGCCTGCGGTGTAGACAAAACTGGCTTGTCAAATGTATTATCAGTTGATATGCGCGGACAAGCTACTTGAATAAACGCATCAATACCACGTATGTTTACAAGTCTCTCATTAGTGATATTAGTCATTGCAAAGAGTTGAACATCTTTATTTACTGACTCTAACTCGCGCTTGATTTGAAGTGCAAATGTTTTTGAGAGTTGGCCCTCTTTTAATCCCACAATTACACCAAACTTTTGAGCTTCTGCTGCCTTGTATATTGCAAGTGTGGCTTTTCGCTTTAGTTTTTGCGCAAATTCTGATATTTCACGAACTTCATTAAAATATGGATCGAGTACATATGTGGGTAAACCAGTAGATAGTGCTACTCCGGCGGCATGAAAGTTGCTCTGTCCCATAAACACATGAGCAGCAGACTTTTCTTTTGCGTTGTGAGCTGGATAGAACTCACAACCAAATACCTGTCCGTCGTTAAGCTGCCCCCCACCTTTGCCAATTATTACATTTATGCCACCCTTTTGTTCTAGAATGGTCTTGACGGCATCTAATTGATGCAGATGCTGGCTGTCAGTCACTAGTGATACAGTCATATTTTGTAATTTTTTGGCGCACTGCATGGCGACTCGATCAAATGATACATCATCAAAAGCATTAATCAGGATAGTGTTCTTGCTTCCAGGTATGGTCTCTGAGTTTATTGTATGTCCAATGTTAAAATGAATATCAGCTCCCAGTGTTGCGGCCCCATTTGAGTTCAAGTCACATGTACCCCATGTAGTATCTGCTATTACATATGCAGGTATTGTGAATTTTTTTGTAATGTATGATGCTACATTTTGAACTTGAGGGAGCATTCCGTCGGGGCCATTAAGTGAAACTGATGCAGGTTTACGTTCTTGTATTATACTTGAGATCTTTTTAACATCGATTACTATCATGATGTGATCAACGTACCTATTAATTTAAAGCAATATTTGTAAGTGATAGCAACAATAATGACAACAACAATAAATTCTCAAATTACACGATAACACATGGGTACAGACTCTAAAACTACAACGTTACGTGTAGGCTTTGATGATACAGATTCGCCTGTTGGAATGTGCACCACGTATTTGGCATATCTGATTGTGAGAAAATTTTGTAAATTTGTACCAAACATCAAAAAATCCTCTGCCGTCTCACATGACACAGATACACAGGTTGAATTTCTTGATTATCCAAGATTAATCAGATTCAATCCAAATGTTCCATGGAAGACTAGAGGTAATGGTGCAGTTGCATTACATATTAAAACTAACAATCCGGAATATGTTAAAAATCTGATAAAAAATATGGTCTTTTCACATGCAGATATTGAACATGGTGCAAATCCAGGGTTGGTATTTTTTGAATATGAGAAAATAGATGGCGAGATTACAAAGTTCGGAGAACAAGCGTTGTGGCAGCTAGTAAGTAGAACAGATACAAAACGTTTTGTAAAGAAACACAAACTAGAGCACTATTACAAAGGAAATGGACAAGGGTTAGTAGGTGCTATAGGCGCCATCGGATACGTATGGGATGATTATACACTAGAGTTGTTAAGCTATCGTACACTCAAAATGTGTGGGACACCAAGAATAATAGATGCAAAGAGTGTAAAGAGAATGCAAAGACAGACTGCACCACACACCTTTAACAGTTATGATGAAAAAAAGGACAGAGTCTTGATAACACCGCGGGGTCCAGACCCAGTATTTTATGGCATTCGGGGTGAAGACACCACATCATTAATTACAGCAGCACAGATGGTGCAAAGTAGCGAAACACCTCAAGGATATATGATATTTAGAACAAATCAAGGAACAGGTGCACATATGCACAACGAACTTACACCGCAATACATCAAACCATACGCGTCAGGATGGATAATAGGTACAATATCATATGTGGAACCTTATCCGATAAGACGTGGAGGACATGTATTCTTTGATGTTCTAGCAACATCTTCATCAGGAAACAACACAGTTATACGCTGCGCAGTATACAAACCGACCAAACTTACACATGTTGCATCTCATTTGATCAAAGGTGACAAAGTACGCATTGGAGGTGGCATCCGCAAGGCATCAAAGAACCATAATCAAAGAGTCCTCAATGTCGAGTATCTAGATGTGATTTCACTAGCACAAGACGTATACTTGACAAATCCTACATGTCATATTTGCAAAAAAAACATGAAATCAAAGGGCATTGGTCAAGGTTTTGAGTGCGTCAAATGCAAAGAACACCCACACGCAGATTCAAAGATCATTTGTGAGAGACCCAGAGTGATAAAACAAGGACTCTACATACCAGATATCGGAGCACAGCGCCACCTGACTAGGCCAAGGCAACGACACGACAGATACAACCAAGATATGACATTTGAGAATAATATTGAATGGTTGCAAGTTTACAATAGTAATAATAGCGGGGAGTAGACTTGAACTACTGATCTGCGGGTTATGAGCCCGCCGGGATGACATAGCCCTAAAGAGTCTGACTTCCCCACCCCGCTAGAGAATAGGTGTTAGTGTGCCGTATATACGCTTTTCAACTCATACAGCAATGATACATTTCAGAGTGTTGTAAAATAAGTTTACATCGCATTACAGTAAATAAAAATACGTTATAAAAATATAAAGAGATTAGTAGTCAATGGTGTGTATGTTCTTCTCTGTCAAAAGATAATTAGCAGAGATATTATTATAATAATAATATGAACAAAAAGATTCAGATTGTAGTTCTTGTCGGTGCAATAGCTTTCTCTGTTATGGTTCTCTCATCTCCTTCAAACCCACTTCCACTACCTGATCCTGCTACAATAGATACAACAAACACTAACGATAGTTTGGCTTCTTTATCATCATCATCAATATCAATACTTGCCACCAACCTTGAAAAACCACGTGCAATAGCAGTGTATGATGATCGTGTATTCATAACAGAACAGAAAGGAAAAATACGTATTGTACAAAATGGTACTCTATTAGAGCAACCACTTGCCATCTTTCGAGATGTTAACGTGTTTGATGGCGGGCTACTTGGAATAGCAGTTCATCCCGACTTTGATAAAAATCATTATCTGTATGTCTTTTTGACATACAAAGATAAACCACACAATGATACCACATCATCTACACAACCTAATGCCTTGTGGAATAAAGTAATTAGAATTACAGAATCAGAAAACCGCATATACGATGCTGTAGACATTATAGATGGTATACCAGCATCCAAATTTACAAATGGTGGTTTTGTAAAGTTTGGTCCTGATAAAAAATTATACATTGGTACAGGCACCACATCAGATGCATCTCATCTGCCACAAGACGTTAATTCACTTGCAGGAAAAATATTGAGAATAAATGATGATGGTAGTATTCCTACAGATAACCCATTTGGTCATGATTCCCCAGTATATTCGATTGGACATAGGAATCCACAGGGTATAACATGGGATAACAGTGATACAATGTACGTAGCAGATCATGGCCCTGGAAAAAATGATGAGATTAATATAATTATACCCGGTGGTAACTATGGCTGGCCTAACTATGAGTGTGCAGATAATGATAATTCCGCAGAATCTCCAATTTTATGCTATGATCCGAGCATAGAGCCAGGTGGCATCATATTTTATGATCATGATAGACTATTAGGAGTCGAGCAACCATTCATAATGACATCGTTGAGAGCATCAAACCTTTACCAACTAGATTTTGAGCAAGGGTTGGCATCACAACAGTCAATTCTAAGTGGAGCGGGACGTATCAGAGATGTAGTTGTACATCCTAGCGACGGTACGATTTATCTGATAACATCAAACACTGATGGTAAAGGTTTTCCCAATCTAGATGATGATAGACTTATACAGATATTGAGATGAGAAAAGTGTTGAAATGAGTAACAAAAAAGATGACCAACTATCATCCTCATCAATATCAGGATTTTATAAAAAGACTCGCGACCAGCGACTCGATACATTACTCAAACTCGGATATATCAATCACACAGACATTGAGACGCTAAAGAACAAAGATTATGGTGGTGGACTGGCATTTGAGCACGCCAATGCAATGGTCGAAAATGCCATAGGTGTGTTTGGTATGCCCTTGGGAGTAGCAACGAACTTTGTGATAAATGGTAAAGATGTACTAGTTCCAATGGTAATAGAGGAACCATCAGTTATTGCAGCAGCATCAAAAGGCGCCAAAGCGACACGCGAGATGGGAGGGTTCACTGCCACCATGTCATCTGAGACACCATACAGTATAGGCCAAATACAACTGCTAAATGTAAGTGATGTGAAATCCGCAATTGACAGAATTCATAATTCCGAGCGCAAAATCATATCACTTGCCAATGGTAAGAGGGAAACAGATCCAAGTATAAAACGAGGTGCAAAGTCAGTATCGTGCCGCACTATAGATACACCATCAAATGGTACAATGTTGATTGTAGAGTTACTCATTGATACGGACAATGCAATGGGTGCAAATATGACAAATAGTATGTGCGAAGCAGTGTCACCGCTCTTGGAGCAAATATGCAATGAAAACAGTGATGGTGGTGCACGCGCACTTTTACGCATATTATCAAATTATTCTACACATCGTACCGTGACTGCAAAGGGCGTATTTGCAAAAGATAGTGTAGGAGGAGCAGATACGGTAAATGACATTATATCTGCCTTTGAGTTTGCAGACTGTGACATTTATCGAGCAGTCACACACAACAAGGGCGTGATGAATGGTATAATTGCAGTAGCAAACGCAACAGGACAGGACAGTAGAGCGATCGAAGCTGCTGCAAACGCATATGCATCAAGAACAGGCAGATACCGATCCATTACACAATGGTCAAAGGATGAAAACGGGAATTTAGTGGGTGAGATCGAGTTACCTTTGTCAGTTGGAATTGTGGGTGGCGTGACTAAAGTGCACCCCATAGCAAAACTATGTGTAAATATGTTAAAAGTCAAATCAGCCAACGACCTAGCATGCATAATGGCGTCTGCAGGACTTGCTCAAAACTATGCAGCCATGAGAGCACTTGTAACAGATGGCATACAAAAGGGGCATATGAGTCTACATGCAAGAAACTTTGCAAGCGAGGCCGGTGCAAAATTCGACGAAATTGATAATGTTGTAAAAGAGATGATCTTAAAAGGTGACGTGTCAGTGCAAGGAGCAAAACACGCGCTAGATTCGATAAGATCACATGATTGATGATAGTAATTTGCCAAAAAAAAATATTCCTTATTCAAAGATGAGCACTAAACACCCAAAAACAACACAGGTCTCTATTGTATATAATCATCCACAGCTAGTCGAATTAATATTATACATGATAAAAACTACTTAATAAAAATCATATAATAATATATATCATATGAGAATATTAAACAGATATTGAGAAAATGACACACAGTCTTTACAATTACATATCAAATATTAAAAAAATATGAAATTATATGAATTATTAATAAATTTTAAAGATTTATTAATAACAATATTTTGCGTACAGTATGGTATCTACTACTGCATATGCAGCCATTGCAATTGCAATTATAATTCCAATCGCAATATTTGCAGTATACAGTACTACATTAGAACCAGAGATTATGGAGCCGAGTACTGTTGAACCAGAGATTATGGAGCCGAGTACTGTTGAACCAGAGATTATGGAGCCGAGTACGATCGAAGTAGAGCCAAAAATATTTGTACTTTCGTCATTTTATCCAATAGAACAATTTACATCCCAAGTTGGAGGTGACAAGATACGTTCAGAACTTGTCTTGCCACCTGGAGCAGAACCACATGATTGGGAGCCAACTATAATAGACGTAGAGAATATGAAAAACGCAGACGCAATTGTGATTAATGGTATAGGATTTGAAACATGGATAGAAGATGTAGAAGATGTAGGATTTGAAGGTATTATAATAGATACAAGTGAAGGTATCGAGATCATTATGCCTGAAGATGAAGAGCACGGTGATGAGCATGAAGAGCACGGTGATGAGCATGAAGAGCACGGTGATGAGCATGAAGAGCACGGTGATGAGCATGAAGAGCACGGTGATGAGCATGAAGAGCACGGTGATGAGCATGAAGAGCACGGTGATGAGCATGAAGAGCACGGTGATGAGCATGAAGAGCACGGTGATGAGCATGAAGAGCACGGTGATGAGCATGAAGAGCACGGTGATGAGCATGAAGAGCACGGTGATGAGCATGAAGAGCACGGTGATGAGGGACGTGATGACGACCACCACCACCACCACGATCATTCACTTGGAGATCCACATATCTGGTTGAATCCAAATCACGCACAAATACAAATACAAAATATTGCAGATGGGCTTTCTCAAATTGATCCCAAAAATGCCGAATATTACCAAAACAATGCAGATGAATACATCGAAGAATTAAAACTTCTAGATTCGGATATTAGAATGACTTTAGAATCCTGCTCAAAGGAATTTATCGCATTCCATAAAGCATTTACATATTTTGAAGTAGAATATGACTTGGTACAATATACCGTAATAAAGTCATTAACGCCACACGGTGAAGTGTCTACAAGGACACTTCAAGAAATAGTGGACATTGCAAGGGAACATAATATCAGAACAGTGTTCACCGAGGAAGCAGCAGATCCTAGAATAACACAAGTTATTGCAGATGAGATAAACGGTAAAGTACTCACCCTCACTCCACTTGAAATAGGACAGCCTGGAGAAACATACATTTCAAGTATGTATAAAAACCTCAATAATTTAGAGATGGCATTATGCAACGACCAATAGAAATTTCGGATCTATCGGTCAGTTATTCAGGTGTACCAGCACTTAAAAATATATCAATGACAGTAGACGAAGGTGACTTTTTAGGCATCATAGGGCCCAATGGAGCAGGAAAATCAACTCTGTTTGCATGTATGCTTGGACTCAATACAGAGTATGATGGTACTGTGCAAATATTTGGAGAGGATGTACGTAAGACAAAAGAGCCTCTAAAAAAACTAGGATACGTACCACAGATGATACACTTTGAAAGAAACTTTCCAATTACAGTCAAAGAGGTAGTCAAGATGGGTATGTGGCACAACCTCAAAGAAGAACGTGTAGATGAAGTAATGGAAGAGCTCGGGATACAAGAATTGGCAAAAAAGAGAATTGGAGAATTATCTGGAGGACAACAACAGAGAGTGTTCATCGCAAAGGCAATTATAAATGAGCCCGAATTACTTGTAATGGACGAGCCTGTAACAGGAATTGATCGTGCAAGTGTTGATATGTTTTATGAAATATTAAAACATCTTAACACTGAACATGGGATAACCATTGTCTGGTCATCACATGATATAGAAGCCGTAGATCGTTTGGCACAGCAAGTAGTGTGCCTCAACAAAAAACTACATTTTCATGGTACGGCAAAACAATTCTTTACAGATGAAAAACTAGTTAATATGTACTCAGAAATTTCCATGTGTCTCCGTACAAAAGAGTGTAGTGACACAGACACTAATGTTAAATTATACAAGAAAGAAATATCTAACAATATTAAATAATCACTAAACAGACGATAAAATATGGTGTTTCCGTTATTTGAGATATTAGAATATGGATTTATGCAGAGGGCGCTTTTAACAGGCGCTGTAATAGCAGTACTCTGTTCAGTTGTAGGAATGTTTCTAGTCTTGAAACGTTACTCACTCTTTGGTGATGCACTAGCTCACTCAGCATTTGGAGGTGTTGCGGTGGGATTGTTTGTAGGAATTTATCCAATATGGGCAGCGTATGTTTTCGCAATAGTTAACGCTTTACTAATCACGCGAGCCAAACAAAAATTCGACATATCAGGCGATGCATTAATAGCAATAATGTTATCTACAGGGATTGCAACGGCACTAGTTATCATAGGATTATCAGGGGGATTTTCAATTGACATATTCAGTTTTCTATTTGGAAGTATACTACTTATTGGTGTTAATGATACCATAACGGCACTAGCCATAGCAAGTGGTATTTTACTTGTTATACTATTTTTATTTAAACAGATCATATATACAACATTTGATGAAAAGCAGGCCAAGGTAAGCGGCATACACGTAGAGCGCATAAATTATCTAATAATATTTATGGCAGGAATAACAGTAGTGACAGCAATACAGCTTATAGGTGTGTTATTGATATCTGCACTTTTTGTCATGCCAAATGTTACAGCAATGTTGATGGGCAGAGGTTTTAAAGATACAATGATAATATCGATCATAACATCCGTATCATGTGTCATAACAGGTATAATGTTATCATATGTATTGAATATTGCTCCTGCAGGAAGTATTGTGCTGATTGCAATATCCACACTTATAGTAACAATGATAGCCAAATCAAAGGGTGCCTTTTCTAAAAGTCAAGAAAAGATTGTCTAGTCTTTGTTTGTCATGAACCGCTCTTACATAAAACAACGAAGTCGCCAGCACACCAAGAGCCATAAGAGGTGAAACCAGATCAGCGTATTTGACATCACTTGGATCGAAAAATAAAAATTGTGAATCTGCTTGATCAGAAATCCGATATGTGCTAGGTCTCTCTGTAATTGAGATCATATTTATCTTGTTAGCCCTTTGTTCGGCAAACCATAGGTTACCATTATCATCTGATTCGATAAACTGTACTGACTGCGTTGTTGCAGGAATTTCAATCTCACGTATTGCCCCATTTTGAGGATCAAGCACTGCAATACTATCTATAGTGTGTTGAGCAAACCACACATTTCCATATCTATCAAATGCCATTCCAAACGGAGATGAATCTGGATTCGACACATTAAATCTCTTCAATGTATCCAATACATAATCATATTTTACTATAGTCCATCCAGTGTGTTCTGTAATCCAAAGAGTACCATCCATCTCATCACCACCCACCAAAAGAGCCTCCGGTGATGCAAGTGTTCTATTGCCACCAATTACCTCTGTAATTGTATTATTATCATAACTGACGTAACCTACTGTTCCAGCTCCAATTGCAGTATACCACATCTTTTCATCATGTCCTGCGGCTAATGCAAATGGCAATGTATCCCTACCTGATATTGCAATTGTGGTAAATTCCTCAGAATTAGGATCAAATTTTGCCAACAACCCTTTGTTAATTATAGTCAACCATATGTTACCATTATCATCGGCTTCGATGAAAAATGGCATTGCGCGATCCCTTGGAGTTGAGGTGGGTGCATCTGACTTGAAATCAGGTGTTTTTATGGTTTGAACATGTCCATTTTGCACATCAACATATCCGATCTGCCCACCTCTACTGTCTGTAAACCATATGTTTCCATCATATTTGTTGTATGCCAAAAATGACGAAGACTCTCCATCAAACGGATATTCGACAATTTCTTCAGTGTTAATGTCTATCTTCCACAATCGTGGTGAGAGGGCATCACTAAACCACATACCACCAGCATAATCATATGCAGCGTGAAGAGGACTAGTACCGTTTGGCAACATGTGTGATGTGATCGTCACATCAAGGTCTGTTAGTTGAGGCTTTGCAAATACATCAAGACGCACAGCCTCATTTGCACTCTGTGTTCTTTGAGCCTCGATTTCTAATAACCATTGTCCTGAAAATGCAAGAATTAACTCCCCAGAGTATGTTTGTTGTGAGTCGTGTGATGGTACCTCTTTTACATCTAACTCAATTGGTGGAATACCTTTGCTAGGATTTGACACCTTGATCTTGATTTTGTCTAGGTCTGGTATAGATGTGCCATTTGTGTTTGATGTAGATACTGTAATCAAGTTCTCACCCGTTCCAAATGGCGTGATCTCTATATCAAACCGTGCGTTATCTGAGAATTGTGTAGTGACAAGACCAGTAAACACTTGTTGCGCCTCGACATTGCGAATCTCGCCTGCAGGTAATGTGCCATTGGTAAGCAAGGCAACTACCAATAGTAAAGAGACACCAAGTATGACATCGATCTTTAATGTCTTTTTGAGTCTGTTGTGTATTGTGATGTTTTTTTTAGTAGTAATAATATATGAAATCTCTGCATTTCTCTGAATTCGATACTGTATGAACGCACCCATACCGATCATGGCAGAAGCAATTGCAATTTTTAATATGATTAATCTTCCAAACATTGATTCTGTTATAAGACCCACGTCACTCTCCAATGTCCATAGTAGTGTGGGACCTGTCACTATAACAATACCCACAGATATTATAAACATCATTGAAAATCTTGGTATCATTGTAATACATAGTCGCTCTTTGTACACATCAGAGCATTTTGATAGTACAGGTAACAACCCAAATACAATATAGATCAAGCCACCTATCCAGACTCCTGCCACTATGTTATGTATATAATCAAGTGCAATTGCACCTATAGATTCAGTTGCTGCACCATGTCCAGAAATACTTGATGTCATCATAAGTGCGAGTCCAGCAGCCAACATCAAGGACTGGACTAGTCTTTGTGCTTTGATTTTGTTAGATGCAAACCATATTCCAAAAAGTGTTATCGTAATGAGTAACCGTACAAGCCAGATCATTCCAAACTGCGTTTGAATACTCTCAACAAGCCCAGACTCTAACCTTGACATCTGTAATATGATTACAGACACATTAGATACAAGTATCAAAAGAAGCCCAACACTTGACAACTGCAAAAATCTTTTGCGATGTCTATCTTCTATTCTCACAAGCTCATCTTTGTTAATTGAGCGTTTGTTCTGTGTACCCCATACTACAAGAGCCGATACGGCAGCACCTACTATTATTGTTTGACCCACAATACCTGGAAAATCACTTGCGGCTTCGGGTAGCAACAACAACTCAGTTTGTTTTTCTTGCTCCAATAATTTTGGGTCTATCGTGACGTCCCCCACTCCAAAGAGAATGACGCCTGGCACCAAGTGCCCATCTACTTTGGATAACACTTTAGTCGATACCGTATAAACTCCATCTTGTAAGGGAGGAGTTGAGACTGCTAAAACCAAATCATCATCTTCGTGATAATATCGCAAGTCTTTGTTGTCTATACGGTCACCTTTGTCATTTAAAACTACGATCTCACTAAATTCGATATCCACAGACTCTGAAAAAGAGACCACGATCTCTGTTGTACCCACAGGCGCGTTTTGAGAAATGTTGGGCGTGCTATCTACTATAAAGGGGTGCGCCGATGCCGCAGGGACAGAAGGTACAAACAACACAAATGAAGTCAACAAAAGTAATGAGAGTATAGAGTATGAAAAATATGGTGAGTGTATAGGTAAAAATTTTCTTTGCATGTTTGTCTTGTAAAATATCTGGTACATTTACATATTTGTGCACCCTTTCCACAAATAAACGCATTTGATACTATTCATATTTTGTACCAATTAATTTTATGAATAATTAATGGCCACACATACTAAATGAGAAATATCTTTGGTGCAGATTAGTGCACAAAATCAAAATTTGTACCATATTGTGTACACCTGTAATTGGTTTTATTTTCTAATAATCTTGATACTGAATTTTTAATGTTCGTTGACGTAAATATAAAAAGCCATACGAGAAAACAGTTGTGTTGAAAACATTATTAATTATTTGTACAATGTCTATATTTTTATTGTCGACAACAGTTTGGAGTGCTACACCTTTGTTTGCTCATACCACAATCCCAGTGGATAAATATGATGTAGAGGCAGGTTGGAGTGTAGAGCCACCTATTTAGTTCAAATAAAATGGCGATATTCGTGGCACACCTATAGAAATTACAATTCCAATAGAGGATGTTGAGCATACGGCCGCATTAGATTTTCCTCCAGTTGTAGGTAGTGGTGGTAGTAGTGGTGGTGGCGATAGTGGTAATGCAGCAGAAATCTTTGCAATGCAAAAGGCAATTACATCTTTACAACAGGATATAGCACGATTAAAATCGGGTGAGACGGTTGTTTCATCTAACCCTACTGATGACGGTACTTTATACAGCTTTGCAGTTATGGGACTCTCCATGTCCGCTGTTGCCGTAGTGTTGAGTGTGATAGCGTTGACTCGTAGTAAACAGAATGTAGGGTAACATTAAACGTTTGGTTTTATTTCAACTATAAATAATAATGCAAAATAATAATGCAAATGAAATACAATATAAATAATTATTAAATTAAAAATATAAATATATATACATATATTTATAAAACATGTAACAATACAAGTTAATTTATAATAAAAGTGAGTTTAATTTTGATTCTAGAAAAATTAAAAATATGATAGATAATGAGTCTGATTTAACACCACATCATCTATTTTGGAGTTTTCCATTATGTAGTCTTGCTCGTACAAGTTTGGTACATGTTAGAATTGCAAATGCTGGAGCGCCAACATACATTCCCAAATTCAACAGTATTACAGATATACCATATCCTAGCATTTCTGACTCAGAGTCAATCTCAGCGTAGTTTAGAAGTGAAAGTGACGACAACATTGGAGTCAATGTTACCTGAACTACTTCTCTAAACATTGGATTTTCTCTTTCAAGATCTGCTACTGCTGGAGAGAATGCATAATAGACCTGATTGAAACCAGACATAAATGCAGTTCCGGATTCAGTTGCAAGCACAGTGTTGTCCCTCAACTCTCTAAGCTGCTGAACCTGCGGAGCAAGTTCAGAGCCAAATGCAGCAGTTGCTATGAGGCAACCACCATTTCCGTCATCACCGGTAGTGTCATCTACTGGGGGGTCATCCATCATCATGTCAGAGTCATCTACCATCATGTCAGAGTCATCTACCATCATGTCAGAGTCATCTACCATCATGTCAGAGTCATCTACCATCATGTCAGAGTCATCTACCATCATGTCAGAGTCATCTACCATCATGTCAGAGTCATCTACCATCATGTCAGAGTCATCTACCATCATGTCAGAGTCATCTACCATCATGTCAGAGTCGTTATCAGAGTGTGGATCTGCAGATGCAGACACTATGATCTGACCAGTCATCCACGGATGAACAAGACAGTAGTGGTCATACGTACCTTCTTCATCTATTGTGAATACGTATGAACTACCAGCAAGTACAAGACTACTATCAAACACACCAGTAGCACCATCTGTAGGTGAACCAGATGTTAATGTGTGTGCCACATTATCTGTGTTGTCAAAAGTAATCTCGGTTCCAGGACTCACAGTCAGGATTGGCATATTGTAGCATAGTTCTTCTGTATCTTGACATCCAGGTACACCTGAACCTTCGACAGGTGTTAGTATTGGATGGACATCAGCAAATGCCGAGGGTGCAATAGCAACCATTCCCGTTACAAGCACAGACAGTAAAAAAAAGGAACTGACTGCTTTAGTCATCATAGTTTAGGATTATAGAATGGGTTTTAAAAATCTAGCCATTTTTATACTAAACTGTTACTTGTACTAACTGTGAAAAATTATTTACCACACACAACAATGCTCGCAAATTATATCTCATCAAACATAATTTTTAGATATATGGGCCATCATCTTTTTCCAAGTTTTTTACGTAACAAAATTACAGTAAAAACAGGCAGACCAATATAGATTAACAAATTGAGTATAATTATACCAACACCATAGATGATCATCTCATAGTCTGTATCTATGTCGATATGTTGCAATAGGGAAAGTGACGTGAGTAATGGTGTCAACATGATCCTTGTCATCTCTCTGAGAATTGGGTGTTCCCTTTGAATATCAGATATTGCAGGTGAGAATG